>NZ_JTAN02000001.1:0-540000 GCF_000949135.2 Burkholderia sp. USMB20
CCCGACAGCACCGCTTCCCTTCTTCCCCCGCGCCGCGTTTCCGTTAGCGCGAAAGAGGCGTGATTCTAAGCACCTGCCGGCAATCGCGCAAGGGGTTTCGTGAAAAATATAAGGCCCCGCACGCTGCCGCGTGCGGGGCCTTATAGGGATGCAGCCGAATCGTCAGCTCACGCGCACCTGGCGCGCCACGATCTCCATATAGTGATCGAGATCCGGCGTCGCCTTGCCCTCTTCCTTGGCCGTATCGTCCCAGCGGCGCAGGCGCAGCGCGTCTTCCGCGAACGGGCGCTGCAGGAATGCCGCCGTCTCCGCTTCACTGAAGATGCCGCCCTGCAGCGCGAGGCTGCGCACCGAATCCGGCGACAGGCTCTCGAAGTAGCCGGCGTCCGTGCGACACAGGCAACGCTTCGCGTCGACGTGCAGCCGGATCGGCTCCAGAACCGCGTCCGAAAACAGCGGCCGCAGGAACGGCAGCACGTAATACTGATGCAGATCGTCGATCCCGCGCGCGCTCGGCGTCTCGCCCTGCCGATTCAGCAAATGCCCGAGGTCATGCAGGAACGCCGCCGCGACCAGCGCCTCGTCGGCGCCCGCCTCCTCCGCCAGCAAGCCGCTCTGCAACGCATGCTCCAGCTGCGTGACGGGTTCGCCGCTATAGGCAACGTGGCCGTGCTCGCGATACAGCCCGTGAATCTCGTCTACCGTCAATGCCATCCGCTCACTCCCAAGGCAGCGAAAACGTCTTCAGGTTCGTGAAGCTCTTCATCGCTTCCTGAACACCTTCCTTATAGCCGAGCCCCGAATCCTTGATCCCGCCGAACGGCGACAGCTCGATCCGGTAACCGGGCACCTCCCAGACATTCACCGTCCCGACGTTCAGCTCGTTCACGAACCGCACGACCGCGGCCGTACTGTCCGTACAGATGCCCGACGACAGCCCGAACGCCGTGCCGTTGCTGATCCGGATCGCGTCGTCGATCGTGTCGAACGCGATGACGGGTGAAACGGGGCCGAAGGTCTCCTCGCGCACGAGCGTCATCGACGGATCGACGTTGTCGAGCACGGTCGGCGAATAGAGCGCACCGCGCCGCACGTTGCCGGTCAGCAGGCGGGCCCCCTGCGCGACCGCCTCGCCGACCCGGGCCTCGAACAGCCGCGCCGCGACGTCGTCGATCACCGTGCCCATTTCGTTTGCGGGATCGAACGGATCGCCGTACTTCCAGGCGCGCGTCTTCTCGACGAGCAGCTCGGTAAACGCCGGCGCGACCGAGCGCTGTACCAGGATCCGCTTGACGGCCGTGCAGCGCTGCCCCGAATTCCGGTACGAACCGAGCACGGCCAGCGATGCCGCACGTTCCAGATCGGCATCGTCGAGGACGATCAGCGGATCGTTGCCGCCCAGCTCCAGCACGATGCGCCGGTAGCCCGCCCGCGCGGCGATCGCCTTGCCGATCGACACGCCGCCCGTAAAGGTGATCAGCGATGCATGCGGATGCGTGACGAGTTCGTCCGCGATTTCGCGCGGGTCGCCGGTCAGCACCTGCAGCATCGGCTCCGGCAAACCGGCTTCATACAGCAGGTCCGCCAGATAAAACGCCGAGAGCGGCACCTTCTCCGACGGCTTCACGATCACGCGGTTGTTGGTCGCAATCGCCGGCGCGATCTTGTGCGCGACCTGGTTCATCGGGTGATTGAACGGCGTGATCGCGACGATCACGCCGTCGAGCGGCTGGCGCTGCGAGAACACGCGGCGCGCCTTGCCGTGGGGCGTCAGGTCGCACGAGAAGCTCTGCGCGTCGTCGCGCAGCGCTTCGACCGAAGCAAACTTCAGCACGTCGGCAACGCGACCGATCTCGTAGCGCGAATCCTGTTTCGACAATCCCGACTCGAGCGTGATCAGGTCGGACGCCTCCTCGGCACGCTCGCGCAGCAGCGCGGCCGCGCGCTCGAGGATCTGCGAACGCTCGTAGCGCGTGAGCGCGGGCCGGTACGCCATCGCGTAGTCGAACGCGGCGCGCACATCGTCGACGCTCGCCAGCGGCGCCGTACCGACGCGCGTGCCGGTGTACGGATCGGCGACGTCGAGCACACGGTCGCGCGTCGCGCGCGTGCCGCACCAGCGCAGCGTCTCGGCGCGAAACGCGGGGTGATCCTGTCGAGGGTGAGCCATCATGTCGCGACCCGATTCAGCACGAAATCGAAGACGTCGAAGTTGCGCGGACGACGTGCAGGGTCGTCCCGCTCGATCCGACGGTTGAACAGCAACGGCACCTCCTGCTCGGACACGCCGCCGTGCGAACGCAGCGGCACGGTCAGGCCGGACAGGTCGTGTTCGCGCTCGCGCGTGCCGAGCGTCATGTCGCGCCGACCGATCACGACGAGATCCCCGATCCGGTCGGCCGGCAGTTCGAAGCGCGCGGCCGCTTCCGCGTTGTCGAGTACGAGCTCGACGCCGTCGAGCCCGCCGACGCGCCACATCGCTTCGATCCGGTCGACGCCGGGCGCCAGGTAGACGGTCGCGAACGAGCCGAGCGCGCCGTGGTGCACGACGTACGGATCGGTGATCGGCAGGATCACGCGTGCGGCCCGCGCACCGAACCAGCCGTCGAACGCATCCTGAAGATAGATCACGTTCGGGCGGCCCGTGGCCGGATCGTGCTTCGCGTTCATCCCGTGGTCGGCCGTGAGCCCGATCGCCCAGCCGAGCGCATCGAGCTGCGCGAGATAGCCGTCCATCATTGCGTAGAACGCGTTCGCGCCGGCACTGCCCGGCTCGCACTTGTGCTGCACGTAGTCGGTGGTCGAAAGGTACATCAGGTCGACCTGGCGCGTCTGCGCGAGCCGCACGCCGGCCGCAAACACGAATTCGGACAATGCCGCGCTGTACACGTCCGGCGACGGCAGGCCAACCCAGTCGAGCACGTCGACGATCCCGTTTTCCGCGAGATTCGCCTGCGCGGCCTTCTCGGCGGAAAAACAGATGCCGTTCATCTGCCAGCCGAGCAGCCGGCGCAGCTTGTCCTTCGCCGTGACGACGGCCACCCGCGCGCCGGCATCGGACGCCGCCGCGAGCAGCGTGCCGGCCCGCAGGTAGGCCGGGTCGTTCATCATCACTTCGGCGCCGCGACCGCCGTCGGCGGCCGGATCCCAGAAGTAGTTGCCGCAGATCCCATGAACCGACGGCGGCACGCCGCAGACGATCGACAGGTTGTTCGGGTTGGTGAAGGTCGGCACGACGCAGTCGGCGCGCCACGCGGTGCCTTGCGCGATCATCCGGCCGATGAACGGCGCGACGCCCGCTTCCACCGCACGCTCGAGATAGTCGTACTCGCAGCCGTCGACGCAGATGACGACGGTCGGTTCGACCGGTAGCCGGTAGCGTCGGCCGTTGACGTCGACGGAACGTCCCGCGAGATCCGCCGAACCCTTGCCCGCGGCCGACTGCTCGCCGGGCTGCCGCAATGCGAACGCGGCGTTCATGATGCCGCCCGCTTGCCGCGCGGCACGCGCGCGGCGATCAGCAGCAGCGCCGCGAGCGACGCGCCGAGCATCAGCAGCGACAGCGCCGAGGCGGGCAGGTAATAGCCGCGCTCAACCTGGCCGATCACGACGATCGGCACGGTCGCGAAACCGGGCGGATAGACGGTCAGCGTCGCGCCGAGTTCGCCGAGCGACAGCGCGAAGCCGAGCGCGAGGCTCGCGCGCAGCGCCGGCACGAGCTGCGGCAGCAGCACGCGGCGCAGCACCATCGCGGGCGGCGCACCGAGGCTCGCCGCCGCTTCGCGCAGCACGGTCAGCTCCGGGCGCAGCGCGGCGGCCGCGCAGCGATAGCAGAACGGCAGGATCAGCGCGAGCTGCACGAGCACGACGATCGCCGCCGAGCTCGACAGGTCGAGCGGCTTCTGGTGATACGCGATCAGCACCGCGAGCCCGAGCACGACGCTCGGCACACCGTTCGGCACCATCACGAGCGCGTCGACCACCGCGCCGAGGCCACGCCGGTCGCGCCCTTCGAGCGCCAGCGCAAGCCACAGCCCGAGGATCGTGCCGATCGCCGACACGCCGAAGCCGATTTCGAGGCTCGTCAGCAGCGCGTCGTATTCCGGCGACCCGAGCCGCTCGAACCAGCGCAGGCTGTAGCCGGCCGGCAGGATCGTGCCCGACCACTGCGTCGACACGCTCGACAGCGCAACGACGATGACCGGCAGCACGAACAGCCAGAAGCAGGCGAACGCGGCCAGCGCGAGCGCGGCGCGCGACGCATGCTTGAGCAGCGTGTCGCTCCAGCCGATCCGATGACGCGGCACGGCTTGCCCGATATGGAATTCAGCGGACATCGTTCCCTCCCGTCGCACGCCGGTTCACCCGGCGATAAACCGTATAGAGCGCCAGCGACAGCGCGAGCATCACGACCGCGCCGGCCGACGCGGTCGGCAGGTCGAGATCGACGGTCGCGCTGCTGTAGATCGCGACCGGCAGGGTCACGAGCCGCGCGCTGCCGAGCACGAGCAGGATCCCGAACTCGTTCAGCGTCAGCAGGAAACACAGCACCGTGCCGGCGGCGATGCCCGGCCACGCGATCGGCAGCACGACGCGGCGCGCGAGCATCCAGCCGGACGCGCCGAGGCTGCGCGCCGCTTCGATCAGGCGCAGGTCGAGCGTCGCGAACGACGCGAGCGTCGGCCGCACGACGAACGGCGTATAGAACACGGTCTGCGCGAGGATCACGCCGCCGATGCCGAACAGGAAGTCGAGCGGCGGGTTCTCGAGATGGAACAGGTGCTGCAGCGCGATGCTGATCGAGCCTTGCGAGCCGTACAGGAAGATCAAGGTGAACGCGACGAGGAACGACGGGAACGCGACGTACAGTTCCAGGAAGCGCGTGACGAGCGACGCGCCCGGGAACGGCTTGAAGAACAGCAGCGCGGCCAGCAGCACGCCGAGCACCGATGCGGTGCCCGCGCTCGCGAACAGCACGCCGACCGTCGTCAGCAGCACGTTGCGCGTATCGGGGTTGCCGAAGAAGGTCCGGTATGCGGCGAAGCTCAGCCCGTGATCGCCGGACACGCTCAGCAGCACGAGCCGCAGCAGCGGATAGACGACGAGCGGGCCGAGCACGACGATCGCGAGCGCGGCGAGGTGCAGGTCGCCCATGCGCTTGCGGCGCCGCGCGGCGGCGGCATGCGCGGCGGCCGACGCGAGCACGTGCGGCGGCAGGCCGGCTTCAGGGCTCGATAAGGACGACATCGTCTGCCTCGCAATGCAGGGACACGCGCGCACCGCGCTCGGGAGCCGCGCCGCGGCCGCGTTGCATCGTGACGCGCACGGGTTCGTCGGGCGCCGCGTCGATCATGACCGCGATCGACAAGTCCGCGCCCTGCCATTCGACCGACGACACCGTGCCGTGCAGGCCGCCCGCCGCGAGCGGCATCACGGTCAGCCGCTCGGGGCGCACGCACGCGACCTTGCCGCGCACGTCGTGACGCGGGTCGCCGAGCGGGAAGATCACGTGCGGCGGCAGCAGGTTGGCCGGGCCGAGATAGCGCGCGACGTAGCCGTCCCGCGGCGCGTCGTACAGCTGCTGCGGCGTGCCGAGCTGCGCGATGCGGCCGTCGCGCATCAGCAGCGCGCGGTCGGACAGCACGAGCGCGTCGTCGCGGTCGTGCGTCACGCAGACGACGGTCAGGTTCGGCAGGCGCTCGTGCAGCGCCTTCAGTTCGCTGCGCACCGATGCGCGCAGATTGGCGTCGAGCGCCGACAGCGGCTCGTCGAGCAGCAGCACGTCCGGCTCGATCACGAGCGCGCGCGCCAGCGCGACGCGCTGTTGCATCCCGCCGGACAGTTGCGCGGGCAGATGGTGGCCCGCGTCGCCGAGTTGCACGAGCTTCAGCGCGTCGGCGACGCGGCGCGTCACCTCCGGCGACGCCATGCCGCGTGCGCGCAGCCCGAAGGCGACGTTCTCGAACACCGACAGGTGCGGAAACAGCGCGTAATTCTGGAACAGCAGACCGAGATTGCGCTTGTGCGGCGGCGCATGGGTCAGGTCGCGTCCGGCCACGGTCAGCGTGCCGGTCAGGCCGTCGGCCTTCACGAACCCGGCGATGAAGCGCAGCAGCGTGGTCTTGCCGCAGCCGCTCTTGCCGAGCACGGTCAGAAATTCACCGGCGCCGATCGACAGCGACAGATCTTCCAGCACCGTGCGTGCGCCGTAGCGCACGCTCAGGTGCTCGATCTGCACGCCGCCCGGCGCGCCGGACCGCAGCGTTGCTTGCGGTTCGGCGGCGCCGAAAGCGCCGGGATGGGTCAGGGTGGTTTCCACCGGGTTCATCCTCTTGCTCACTAATACAGGCAGCGTGCGCCGATCACTTCGGCTTGACGACGTCGAGCTGCTTGCCCGAGCTGCCGATCACGTCCTTCTTCCAGCGCTCGATCCACACCGGCTTCTTCGCCATCACCTGGGTCCAGTCGACCGGGATCAGCTTCACGCCCGCGATCGCCTTCTTGACCGCCTCGCCGTTCTTGCCGGCCAGCGGCACGTCCGTGCGGCCCGGGATGCCGTACATGTCCGGCACCTTCGACTGCACGTCGGTCGACATCAGGTAGTCGATCAGCTTCTTGCCGGCGTCCTGGTTCGGGCCGCTCTTGATCAGGCCGATGCCGTACGGCAGCTGGAACGTGGTCGGCTGGTCGCCGTCCTTCGCGGCCAGGAAGATCGGCTTGACGGACAGCGCGCCGTGCTCGGCGTCGTCGAGGTCCATCTGCAGGTCGCCGTTCGCGACGCTGATCTCGTTACGCGACAGCAGCACGTTCAGGTAGCCGGTGCCCTTCGTGTGGAACTTCACGCTCTGCGACAGCTTCGCGAGGTAGTCGAACGCCTTGTCCTCGCCCATCAGCGACGTCGTCAGGATCAGCACGGCCATCCCGTCGCCGGCGGTGGCCGGGTTCGAGTATGCGACCTTGCCCGCGTAGGCCGGCGACAGCAGGTCGGCGAACGTCTTCGGCTGGTTCTTCACGACGTCCGGGTTGATCGCGAACGAGAAGTAGTTGTTCACGAACGTCGCCCAGGTGCCGTCTTCCGCCTTCGCGATCGCCGGCACGTTCTTGTAGTTCACGCTCTGGTACGGCTGCAGCAGGCCCATCTGGCCGGCTTGCTGGATGAACGGCGGCAGCGTGACGATCACGTCCGCCTTCGGCGAATTCTTTTCGATGTTCGCGCGGTTGACGACCTCGCCGCTGCCCGCCGTCACGATGTTGACCTTGACGCCTTCCTTCTTCTCGAACGCCGGCAGCACATCGCGATAGAGGTTCTCGAGACCGTCCGCCGTATACAGCACGACCGCGTTCGCCGCGTGCGCGGGCATCGCGGCGCCTTGCAGCAGACCGGCGGCGCAGGCGGCCAGCGCGAGCTTGCGGAACGCGCCGGCAGCGGCGCGCGAGGAATTCTGCAGTGTCATCTCACTTCTCCGTAGGCGGAACACCAAACGGCCGGGGCACGATCCGGCTCCTTTCAGTCGGACAGACCGACAACCGGCCCGTCTCGCTGCCGCGCTGCAGGTGGTTTCGCGCGGCAACCGAAGGATCACAGCGTTCGATGACAACGCCGTGACGTGTGCCACAATTTCCAAAAAATGACACATTTTGCCAATATCATGCAAGTCATTCAGAAATGCCGCCCTGGCGTTTCATCCGATCTTTGCTGGAGAAAAATCATGTCGGACCCGATTCTGCTCACGCCCGGCCCGCTCACCACGTCCGCCACAACACGCCACGCAATGCAACACGACTGGGGCTCGTGGGACGCCGCTTTCAATCAATTGACGGCGAGCGTCTGCACGGATCTCGTCACGATCGCGCGCGGCGGCGACGCATACGTGTGCGTGCCGATGCAAGGCAGCGGCACGTTTTCGGTCGAAGCCGCGCTCGGCACGCTGGTGCCGCGCGACGGCGTCGTGCTGGTGCCGGACAACGGCGCGTATTGCGCGCGCATCCTGAAGATCCTCGGCCGGCTCGGCATCGAGTCGATCGCGCTGCCGTTCGGCGAGAATGCGGCGGTCGACCCCGGCGCGGTCGAAGCCGCGTTCGCGCGCGAGCCGCGCATCACGCACGTCGCGCTGGTGCACCTGGAAACAAGTGCCGGCATCCTGAATCCGCTCGACGCGATCGCGGCCGTGTGCCGGCGGCACGGCAAGCGGCTGATCGTCGATGCGATGAGTTCGTTCGGCGCGCTGCCGATCACGCTGGCGGACAGCGGGATCGACGCGCTGATCTCGGCGAGCGGCAAATGCCTGGAAGGCGTGCCGGGGATGGGGTTCGCGATCGTGCGGCGTGCTGCGCTCGACGCGTGCGAAGGCAACTCGCGGTCGCTCGCGCTCGACCTCCACGATCAGTACGCGTACCTGCGCAAGACGGGCCAGTGGCGTTTCACACCACCGACCCACGTGATCGCCGCGCTGCGCGCCGCGCTCGACCAGTACCTGGCCGAAGGCGGCCAGCCCGCGCGCGGTGCGCGCTATGCGGAAAACTGCCGGACGCTGGTCGAATCGATGCGCGCGCTCGGCTTCACGCCGTTCCTCGACGCCGGCGTGCAGGCGCCCGTGATCGTCACGTTCCATGCGCCCGACCATCCGGCCTACGATTTCCGCCGCTTCTACGACGCGGTGCGCGACGCGGGCTTCATCCTGTATCCGGGCAAGCTGACGCAACTCGAGACGTTCCGCGTCGGCTGCATCGGCGCGATCGATGCCGGCGACATCCGGCGGGCGGTCGCGGCGATCGCACAGGCGGTCGAATCGCTCGGGATCACGATGCGGCACGCGTGAGCGCGGCGGCCTGAACCGCTTCGCAGTCGCGAGCGGATACAAAAAAGCCCGGCGACCCACAGGTCGCCGGGCGAACGCACCGAGAGTGCGTGGAGCCGGTGCTTACAGTTCGATCCGCTTGATGTCGCCGACGACGAAGATGTACGACAGCGCACCGATCAACGCGATCACGCCGATGAACACCAGCGCACCGACGAACGAGCCGGTCGACGCGACGATGAAGCCAACGACGAGCGGCGTGATGATGCCGGCCAGGTTCGCCGCGAAGTTGAAGATGCCGCCGGTCACGCCGAGCAGGCCGTCCGGCGCGATGTCGGACACGAGCGTCCAGCCGAGCGCGGCCATCCCCTGCGCGAAGAACGCGACCGACATGATCGCGATCACGGCTTCGTTGCTTTGCACGTAGTTCGCGAGAATGATCGTCGACGCGAGCAGCAGGCCGGCGATGATCGGCAGCTTGCGCGCGAGGTTCGCGGACTTGCCGCGGCGCAGCAACCAGTCGGAGAAGATCCCGCCGAACATCACGCCGACCGACGCGGCGATGAACGGCATGATCGCGAAGAAGCCGATCTTCAGCCAGCCCATGTGGCGCTCGGTCGCGAGATAGGTCGGGAACCAGGTCAGGAAGAACACGAGCGTCGAGTTGCCGGCGAACTGGCCGAGGCAGATACCCGCGAGCTGGCGCTTCTTCAGCAGCCGGCCGGCCATCGCCCAGCTGAACTTGGCCTGGGCGGGCTTGCCGCCCTTGTCGCCGTCCTTGCGCGCGCCGTGCACGAGACCGCCGCCCGCTTCGATGTACGCGAGTTCTTCCGAATTCGCGGCCGGATGGTTGCGCGGCTCGTGATAGAACTTCCACCAGACCAGGCCGAACACGATGCCGACCGCGCCGACGACCCAGAACAGCGAACGCCAGCCGAACGCCCCCATCAGCGCGAACAGCACGGGGCTGAAGAACGCGAGACCGATGTACTCGCCGACGGTGTAGGTGCCGGTCGCCATCGCGCGTTCATTCTGCGGGAACCACGTCGCGACGACGCGGCTGTTGGTCGGGAAACACGGCGCTTCCGTCACGCCGAGGCCGAGCCGGCATGCGAGCAGCGTCCCGACGCCGGGCACGAAGCCCTGCAGGAGCGTGCACAGCGACCACAGCGTCATCGACCAGTAATAGGTGACCTTGCTGCCGAAGCGGTCGAGGAACAGGCCGCCGGGCACCTGCATCGCGACGTACGTCCACGAGAACGCGGAGAACATGATGCCCATCACGGCCGCGTTGATGCCGAGCTCCTTGGTGAGCTGCGGCGCAGCCACCCCCAGCACGGTACGGTCGAGATAGTTGATCATCGTGCCGATCGCGAGCAGCGCGAGGATCTTGTAGCGCGCCGAGGTCCGCCGGACCGTACCGGCCGCCGCGGGCGCGGCGTTCGTGTGGGTGGTGTGCTGCATGGTTGTCTCCTGGTCTATTTTTCAGCTGGTCGCTAGAAGGGTCAGCGTGCGACGAGCGACTGAAAGTGTTCGAACATCCGTTCGTCGTCCGGCGTTCGTCCGGTGAAGATCTCGAACGCATCGACGGCCTGGTACACGGCCATCCCGCCGCCCGGCAGCGTCGCGCAGCCGGCCGCGCGCGCGGCGCGGATCAGTTCGGTTTCGAGCGGGAAATACACGATGTCGGCGACCCACATGCCCGCGCGGAGCAGCTCGGCCGGCAACGGCAGGCCCGGATGCTTGGCCATGCCGGTCGGCGTGCAATGGATCAGGCCGGTCGCGGCCTGCATCGCGGCCGCGAGATCGCTGCCCGGCGTGACCCGGGCGGCCGGGAAGCGCTGCTGCAGTTCACCCGCGAGCGCGGTGGCGCGCGTGCCGTCGACGTCGAAGATCGTCAGTTCGGAAGCACCCATCTGCAGCGCCGCATGCGCGACGGCCGCACCCGCGCCGCCCGCGCCGAGCTGCACGACACGTTCGAGCGACGCATCGGGCAGGCCGCGGCGGAACGACTTCGCGAAACCCGACCAGTCGGTGTTGTGGCCGATCCGCTTGCCATCCTTGAACAGCACGGTGTTGACCGCGCCGAGTGCGCGCGCGTCGTCAGACAGTGCGTCGAGGTGCTCGATCACGCGCTGCTTGCAAGGATGCGTGATGTTGAGCCCGTTGTAGCCCATCCGCTGCGCGGCATCGAGCAGTTCCGGCAGCGCGTCGGCGGTCACGCCGAGCACGTCCAGATCGATGCGCCGGTACACGTAGCCGAATCCCTGGCGGAAGCCTTCTTCCTCGTGCATCGCGGGCGACAGCGAACCGCCGATGCCCTGGCCGATCAGGCCGATCAGAAAAGACGGGCGGCTCATCGTGCGGCTCCTTGGGCAAAAATGGTCGACAGGCGCTGCAGCGCGAATACGTAGCCTTCGGTGCCGCAGCCGCAGATCACAGCTTCGGCCACCGCCGACACATAAGAGTGGTGACGGAATGCCTCGCGGCGATGCACGTTGGAGATGTGCACCTCGATCACGGGTTTCGCGATCGCGGACAGCGCGTCGGCCAGCGCGACCGACGTGTGCGTGTAGGCGGCCGGGTTGATCACGATGCCGTGCGTGTCGTGACGCGCGGCATGCAGCCAGTCGATCAGCTGGTGCTCGGCGTTCGACTGGCGGAAGTCGATCTCCAGCCCGAGCCCGTCGGCCGCCGTGCGGCAACGCTGCTCGAGGTCGGCGAGGGTCTCCGCGCCGTAGATATGGGGCTCGCGGGTCCCCAGCAGATTCAGGTTCGGGCCGTTCAGCACCAGCACCTTGTGCTTGCTCATGGTGTTTCTGCTCCTAAAACAGGGGCGAATCGCTAGTCGACTTCGCCCTCTGACGTCAAGATTTGGCGCTAGTGTGCGCTTGCGCAAGCGCAATGTCTTTTCGGGTTTTCGCTAATTTGTACCACCTAGTTAGTTTGTATAATTTCACTCACTCCCCTAGTAAATTCGGGATATGGCGCTCACCGGTAATTCAACGACTGGTTCATTCCGGCCCGACCCGGCCGACGCCACACCCCGCTCATCCGCAGGATTCGCCCATGCAGCGCTCGATCGCCACCGTGTCACTGTCCGGCACGCTCGCCGAGAAGCTCGCCGCCATCCAGGCCGCCGGCTTCGACGGTGTCGAAATCTTCGAGAACGACCTCGTCTACTTCGACGGATCGCCCGCCGACGTGCGGCGCATGGCCGCCGATCTCGGCCTCGACATCGTGCTGTTCCAGCCGTTTCGCGACTTCGAGGGCGTGAGCCCGGCCCAGCTCGCCCGCAATCTCGACCGCATCCGCCGCAAGTTCGACGTGATGCACGCGCTCGGCACCGACCGCATCCTGGTGTGCAGCAGCGTGTCGCCCGACACGATCGCGGACGACGCGCTGCTGGTCGACCAGCTCGGCGCGCTCGCCGAAGCCGCGCGGCAGGCGGGCGTGGTCGCCGCATACGAGGCGCTCGCGTGGGGCCGCGTCGTGAACCGGTACGGCCATGCGTGGCAGCTCGTGAACGCGGTGAACAGCCCGCACCTCGGCCTCGCGCTCGACAGCTTCCATACGCTGTCGCTCGACGATTCGCCGGACGCGATCGCCGACATCCCGGGCGACCGGATCGCGTTCGTGCAGATCGCCGATGCGCCGAAGCTCGCGATGGACGTGCTCGAATGGAGCCGTCACTACCGCTCGTTCCCCGGCCAGGGCGACTTCGACCTCGCGCGCTTCACCGCCCGCGTGATCGAGTCCGGTTACAAGGGGCCGCTGTCGCTCGAGATCTTCAACGACGGCTTCCGCGCCGCGCCGACCGCGATCACGGCCGCCGACGGCCACCGCTCGCTGCTCTATCTGGAAGAACTGACGCGCGCGCGACTCGCGCAGGACGGCCGCGCGCCGGCCGCCGATCAGCCGCTGTTCGCGCCGCCGGCGCCGCCCGCGCACGTCGGGTTCCAGTTCATCGAGTTCGCGGTCGACGCGCAAGCGGCGGCCACCGTCGGCGAATGGCTCGGCCGGATGCGATTCCGGCTCGCAGGCCGCCATCGGTCGAAGGACGTGACGCTGTTCCAGCACGGCGCCGCGTCGATCGTGCTGAACGCCGAGCGCGACTCGTTCGCCGACGCGTTCTTCCAGCAGCACGGGTTGTCGCTGTGTGCGTCGGCGTTCCGCGTCGACGATGCGAAAGTGGCATTCGAGCGCGCGGCCGGCTTCGGCTACGCGCCGTTTTCCGGGCGCGTCGGCCCGAACGAGCGCGTGCTGCCGGGCGTGCAGGCGCCGGACGGCAGCCTCGAGTACTTCGTCGACGAGACGCCGAACGCACCGACGCTGTATGAATCGGATTTCGTGCTGACCGACATCGACGGCCCGAGCGAGGTCGGCCCGCTCACGGGCATCGACCACGTCTGCCTCGCGCTGCCGGCCGACGCGCTCGACACGTGGATCCTGTTCTTCAAGACCGCCTTCGGCTTCGAGGCCGAGCGCAGCTGGCTCGTGCCCGATCCGTACGGCCTGATGCGCAGCCGCGCGGTGCGCAGCACGGACGGTTCGGTGCGGATCGCGCTGAATGCGTCGGTCGACCGTCATACGGCCGTCGCCGAATCGCTCGACCGCTATCACGGCACGGGGCTGAACCACGTCGCGTTCCGGACCGACGACATCGTGAAGACGGTCGCCGCGTTCGCGGCCGACGGCGTGCCGTTCCTGCGGATCCCGCCGAACTACTACGACGATCTGGCCGCGCGCTACGCGTTGCCGGACGAACTGATCGACACGCTGAGCGCCCACCACCTGCTGTACGACCGCGACGAAAACGGCGGTGAATTCCTGCACGCGTATACCGAGCTGGTCGACAACCGCTTCTCGCTCGAAATCGTCGAGCGGCGCGGCGGCTACGACGGCTACGGCGCTGCCAACGCCGCCGTGCGGCTCGCCGCGCAGGCCCAGCGCAGGAAATAAGGGAGCAACGGAATTTCGTCCAGGGGTCGAATCGAATGAGAAAAACACGACGCCCCTGCGACGCGCGCCGCGCGACCGCACCATCGTGGTGAATCCCGCTGCGGCGCCCGCCCGGCAAGGCCAGCCGCCGGCGGCCGGAAACGGCCGCCCGGCGGGCGTTACATCCGGTAACGCACACCGCACCGCAGCATTCGCGCGGTCGCGGCCGTTTTAAGAATCGCTTAAGTCTCCGACGGCACCATCCGCAACCAGTACCCGATGGATACCCCGAAAAGGAGGACAGCGATGAGCGCCGTAGATACACCCGCGGGCCGCCCGGCCGCCCCCCCAGTGAAAAAGACGATGCTGCGCCGTTTGCTCAGCCATCATGAAATCGCGACGCTGCTCGTGCTGCTGCACGCACCGATCGGCGCGAACGCCAAACCCGAATTGCCCGCGCTGCAGGAAGCCGGCCTCGTCGAGATGATCAAGCTCGATGCCGACACGGCGCCGAGCTTCCGGCTGACCGAAGACGGCACGGCCGTCCTGAAAGGGCTCGGCTACCGCTGAGCCGCCGCACGCCGAATCCCGTCTCGCCCCCCCTTCAGATCCGCCGGCCCGGCCGGCGCGTCACTTCACCCTGCCCGGTCCTGCAGCATCAGCCGGTATTCCGTCGGCGTCACGCCAACCGTCGCCTTGAACTGGCGCGTGAACGCGCTGTGATCCGTATATCCGCATAGCGCCGCGACGTCGGTCACCTTGTCGTGCGTGACCAGCAGCGCCGTGGCCGCATCGAGCCGCGTCTTCAGCAGCACCTGGCGCGGCGTCAGGTGAAACACCTTGTGGAAGTAGCGCTCCAGCTGCGCGACCGACATCCCCGCCATCTGCGCGAGCTGCTTCAGGTTCAGCGGCTGCACGTAGTGATCCTGGATGTGCTGCACCACGTCGGCGAGCTTGCTGTAGGCCGGATGCGAGCCCTCGTGCGCCTTCAGGTCGCGCGAGATGCCCGCGAGGCCGACCACCTTGCCGGCCGCGTCGCGCAGCGGCTCCTTGCAGGTTAGGCACCAGCCCGGCTGGCGTCCCGGATACAGATGCAGCTCGAGCTGGTCCATCAGCTGCTGGCCTGCGGTGATCGTCGCCATGTCCTGCTCGAAATAGGTCTTGCCGAAGCGGCGCGGAAACACTTCGTCGGTCGTCTTGCCGAGCAGGTCGCGCTTGTCCTTGTAGCCGCAGCGCATCGCCAGCGTGCGGTTGACGAGCGCGTAGCGGCCGTTCGCGTCCTTCACGAAGAACGCGACGTCGGGCAGCGCATCGAACACCGGCTCGAGCAGGCGGAAGTGCGCGAGCATCGCGCCGAGATCGGCGTTGTCGGGCTGGTAGCGCAACGTATCGGACAGGCTCATGGGCGGTGCGGCAAGCAAGGTCGTCATCCCGGCATCTGCGAAGGGGTGGCTGATGGCGTCGATTATAGGAGCGCCGTCTCGAACGCGTCGTGGCGATCGCGGGCCAGCGATCGGGCGGCCCGGCGAATGGCGGCAAGCGCAACGCGCGGCCGATCGGCGCCGATCGGGCGATTCGCGTGGGCCGGCAAGCACGTCATGCGCCGTGCGGTTGTGCGCGCAACCACTGCGCCGCACGCACGTCCGGCGGGCACGATTTCGCATCGGCACGTTGCCTGGCGTCGCGCACGGCCGGCGCTGCCGACGCTATCGGCTCACCCCGCCGGCGCCGAGACTACGCGCGCCCGAACCCGCCATCCTAAAAATGCCGGCGTGTCGCGTCTTGGCGCGTTTGCGCACTCGTCATGACGATTTCAGCATATATAAGGGTTATCGACGATATGCCGAAATCGTCGCCGGCTGCGCTCCGAACGCGCAAGACGCGCGCATTTTCGCTACCTAGACTTCGATCAACGGTTACGAGACGACATCCCGCCGCCGCCGCGCACGCCGATTCCGGCACAACCCGCGCAGCGCATGGCACACCCCGCACGGCTTTCGGAAAGGCCTGCAACCCGATACGTCTCGCCCGGTTTACCGCGCCGGCCGGCTGGCCGGCGGCGGCCCAACCATGCCATCAAGGGGAAGTGAAAGTGAAGCTGAAGGTATCGCACGTCGCGCTGGCTGCTGCCTGCGCACTGTCGGGCGCACACGCCATCGCCGCCGACGTCGTCAAGATCGGTTTCGCCGCACCGCTGACGGGGCCGCAGTCGAACTACGGCTCGGACATGCAGAAGGGCGTGCAACTCGCGATCGCCGATTTCAACGCGACGAATCCGACGATCGGCGGCAAGCCGGTCACGTTCCAGCTCGACTCGCAGGACGACCAGGCCGACCCGCGCACCGGCACGACGGTCGCGCAGCGGCTGATCGACGACAACGTCCGCGGGGTCATCGGCCACTTCAACTCGGGCACGAGCATTCCGGCGTCCGACCTGTACGATCGCGCGGGGCTGCCGCAGATCTCGATGGCGACGTCGCCGCAATACACGGCGCGCGGCTACAAGACGACCTACCGGCTGCTGACGAGCGACGCGCAGGCCGGCCGCATCGTCGGCACGTATGCGGTGAAGACGCTGCACTTCAAGCGCATCGCGATCATCGACGACCGCACGGCCTACGGCCAGGGCATCGCCGACGAATTCGCGAAGGCCGTGCAGGCCGCGGGCGGCACGATCGTCAAGCGCGACTTCACGAACGACAAGGCGCTCGACTTCTCCGCGATCCTGACCAACCTGAAGGGCATCAACCCGGACGCGATCTTCTACGGCGGCGGCGATGCGCAGTCGTCGCCGATGATCCGCAAGATGCGCCAGCTCGGGATGAAGTCCGCGTTCGTGACCGGCGAGATGTCGCGCTCGCCGACGTTCCTGAAGGTCGGCGGCGACGCGGCCGAAGGCGCGATCGTCTACATGGGCGGGCTGCCGAAGGAAAAGATGCCGGGCTTCGCCGGCTACGCATCGCGCTACAAGGCACGCTTCAACGAAGACGTGATCACCTATTCGCCCTACTCGTACGACGGCACGATCGCGCTGCTCACCGCGATGAAGGACGCGAACTCGACCGACCCGAAGGTCTATACGCCGTATCTCGGCAAGGTGTCGATCAAGGGCGTGTCGGCGCCGAGCATCGCGTACGACGCGAAGGGCGACCTGAAGGATGCGCCGGTGACGATCTACAAGGTCGAGCACGGCGCGTTCAAGCCGGTCGACACGATCGCCGGCAACTGATCGCGCAGACCCCGTCACACGCGGCGCGGCAAGCGGTTCTCCCGCCTGCCGCGCCGCGTGCGTTTCGGGCTCGACGAAGTTCGAAGCATGCCTCGGCGCGGCCCCGCGCGCGCGCATTTCGCGCTCCTGTAGAATCCCCCCACCCGCTTTGACGCTTCGTCTGCGTCGTGCCCCATCCCGGTGCGACGGTGCGTGTCACATGCCCCATCCGGCACTCGACGCACGCTCGACGACGCAGGCCGCGCCTTGCCAGTCCATGCCGATAGCGGGTTCTGGAGACGCAGCACCGACAACTACATTCGAAAACCGATCGTCCTGACCATGCAAGCTTCCGAATTGAGCGGCGTGCCTCGCGCCGCCGAACGCGCGCTCACGCGCAGCGACTACAAGACCCTTGGCCTTGCCGCACTCGGCGGCGCCCTCGAGTTCTACGACTTCATCATCTTCGTGTTCTTCGCACCCGCGATCGGGCAGCTGTTCTTCCCGCACGACATTCCCGACTGGCTGCGCCAGTTGCAGACGTTCGGCATCTTCGCGGCCGGCTATCTCGCGCGCCCGCTCGGCGGCGTGATCATGGCGCACTTCGGCGACCTGTTCGGCCGCAAGCGGATGTTTACGCTGAGCGTGCTGATGATGTCGGTGCCGACGCTGCTGATGGGCCTGCTGCCGACCTACGACTCGATCGGCATCCTCGCGCCGGTGTTGCTGCTGCTGTTCCGCGTGCTGCAGGGCGCGGCGGTCGGCGGCGAAGTGCCGGGCGCATGGGTGTTCGTGTCGGAACACGTGCCGTCGCGCCACATCGGCTATGCGTGCGGCACGCTGACCGCGGGCCTCACGGCCGGCATCCTGCTCGGCTCGCTGGTCGCCGCGGGCATCAACAGCCGTTACTCGGGCGCCGAAGTCACCGCGTTCGCGTGGCGCATTCCGTTCCTGCTCGGCGGCGTGTTCGGCCTGTTCTCCGTGTACCTGCGCCGCTGGCTGCACGAGACGCCGGTGTTCGCCGAAATGAAGGCGAAGAAGGCGCTCGCGGCCGAGATTCCGCTGAAGGCCGTGCTGCGCGACCACGGCCGCGCGGTGATCGTGTCGATGCTGCTCACGTGGATGCTGTCGGCGGCGATCGTCGTCGTGATCCTGATGACGCCCGCGCTGCTGCAGAAGCAGTTTCACCTGACGCCCGCGACCACGCTGTTCGCGAACAGCGTCGCGACGCTTTGCCTGACGGCCGGCTGCATCACCGCCGGCTCGCTCGCGGGCTGGATCGGCGCGAAGCGCGTGCTCGGCATCGGCGGCCTCGTGCTGGCCGCGTGCTATTACCTGCTGTTCGCGCAGGTCGCGGCCGACGCGTCGACGCTGCCGCTGTACTACGGGATCGCCGGCTTCATGGTCGGCACGATCGGCGCGGTGCCGTTCGTGATGGTCAAGAGCTTCCCGCCCGTCGTGCGCTTCTCGGGCATCTCGTTCTCGTACAACGTCGCGTATGCGATCTTCGGCGGCCTCACGCCGGTGATCGTGTCGCTGATGATGAAGTCGAATCCGCTCGCGCCGGTCGTGTACGTCGCGGCGATCTGCGTGCTCGGCGCGATCGCGGTGCAGTTCTCGAAGGATGCGAAGGACCCGAAGGACACGCGCTGAACGTCGGCGCGCACGCGCCGGCCGGATGAACAAAGGGCCGAATCCCGCGGCGTGCGGGATTCGGCCCTTTTGTTTGGCTTCAGCGTAGCGACTTGCGTGCGTCGCGCCATCCAGCCCGGTTCGATTCAGCGCAGCGCGCCGTACGACGAACTCGGCCGGCGCAGCGCGTCGATGCTTGCGCCGCCGGCGCCGGTCACGAACAGCAGCAGGAAACCGCCGGCGATCGCGACGTTCTTCCAGAAGTGGATCACCATGTCGTGCTGGACCGCGGCGTCCGTCGCGTCCCAGAAATTGTGTCCGACCATCGCGGTCGCGATCGTATAGAACGCCATCAGCAACGCGAGCGGCTTCACCTTGTACCCGACGATCAGCAGCAGGCCGCCGAGCGCCTCGATCGTGACGACGACCGGCCCCGTCACCTGCGGATAGGGCACGTTCAGCCCGTGCAGATAGCCGATGAAATCGCTGTAGCCGAGCAGCTTCATCACGCCGCCCCACAAGAACAACGCCGCCAGCGCCAGGCGCGCGAAAAAAATGACGCCGGAATCGACGGAACGCGTCATGCCTCTCTCCTCGTATGCAATTCGGCCGTCCACACGAGGCGTGCCCGTGCGGTTCGGGGTCGCGCGGCCCTGCCGGGCCGGCGGCAAATGGGCCAGCATAGAGGGTCTTTCCGCGGTGTCCAAGAAAAAGGTTGTAGCAAATCTTTACACCGCGGCGGTCATGCAGGCGCGGCGGCACCGCGAAACACGGTGTTCGGCCCTGGCGGATAAATAACGGAACAGGCCCTAACCGGCGTCGCTCAACAGCACGCCTTTCTTGAAGATGAAACAGCCGTAGCCGCGCGACTCGCCGGTGACGATCACCGCATACGCCTGCTGAGCGCGCTCGTAGAACGCGAAACGGTCGATGCCCGTGAGCGGCACCGCGCGCCCTTCCGCACGATCGATCTCGGCCTGCACTTCGCGCTGCACGGGCGGCACCGCGGCCGGATCGCCGACGACTTCCATCCGCCAAGCGGGTGTGTCGACGAACGTGTCGAGCGGCAGCACCGACAGCACCGCGCGCGCGACGCGCGCCGAGTCGGCGCCGTCGATGCGCAGCGCGCGGCCGACCACCGTGTGCCCGGCGACGGATTCCGCCGGAAAATTCGCATCGCAGATCACCAGTTCATCGCCGTGGCCCATCGCGCGCAGCGCGTGCAGGATGTCGGCGTGCAACAGCGGATCGAGATTCTTCAACATGTGGGAAAGGCTCCGGGATCGGGAACGAATCGCATAACGTTACCCGATCCCGGCCGCCGCCGGGCATGCGTCGCTCGTATCACGACGCCGCGGCCGGCATTTCGTCGATGAAACCCGTGACCGACTTCAGGCGGCCCGACGCATCGACGGTGCCGAAGTCCGAACCTTTCACGACCGCCGCGCCGTCGGGCGACACGAGCGCCCACGAGAAGCGCAGGTGCTGACCGAACCCGTCGACGTCGGTCGTGCGGCGAAAGCGATACGCGGGGAAACGCTCCTGCACCGCAGCGATCATCGTGTCGATGCCAGCATGGCCGTCGCCGGCCATCAGCGGATCGCGATAGGCCGCGTCGCTCGCGTAGGTCGCATCGATCAGCGCGCGCCGGCGTGCGACGTCGGGTTCGTTCCAGGCATCGAAATAGCGGTCGATCACGTCGGCGTGAGCCGACTGGGCGGTTTCGGCGGTGTTCATGGCGAGGCTCCTTGTGTCGATGGGGGGACGATGTCGCAAACGTTTCGTGTTCGCGTGCCGCCATCGTCGCCGGCCTCGCGTGGGCGGTCGATTACGTGCGAGGTAAGGAATTCGTGCCGGCCGCGGAAAATACGCATGCGCCGCACCGCGCACCCGCCGCCGCCATCAAAAACGGGCGCCCGAAGGCGCCCGCATCGCATCGTCTGCCGCCGTCGCGGCGCGCGTCAGGTCACCGGCGCCGGATTGAACAGCGTCAGCGCATTCGCGAGCTTCCATTGCTCGGCCCACGTGCGGCGCTTGCCGCTCGCGACGTCGAGCATCAGCCGGAACAGTTCCCAGCCCACGTCCTCGATCGACGCCGCGCCGGTCGCGATCTGCCCCGCGTCGAGATCCATCAGGTCGTGCCAGCGGCGCGCGAGATCGCTGCGCGTCGCGACCTTGATCACCGGCACCTGCGCGAGGCCGTACGGCGTGCCGCGCCCCGTCGTGAAAACGTGCAGGTTCATCCCCGCCGCGAGCTGCAGCGTGCCGCAGATGAAGTCGCTCGCGGGCGTCGCCGCGTACAGCAGCCCCTTCTGCCGCGCCCGGTCGCCGGGACGCACGACGCCGGCGATCGGCGCGCTGCCCGACTTCACGATCGAGCCCATCGCCTTCTCGACGATGTTCGACAGGCCGCCCTTCTTGTTGCCGGGCGTCGTGTTCGCGCTGCGGTCGACGCGGCCGCGCTGCAGGTAGCGGTCGTACCAGTCCATCTCGCGGATGATCTCGCGGGCGACGTCCTCGTTCGCCGCGCGCGACGTGAGCTGCGCGACGCCGTCGCGCACTTCGGTCACCTCCGAGAACATGATCGTGGCGCCCGCCCGCACGAGCAGGTCGGCCGCGAAGCCGACCGCCGGGTTCGCGGTGAGCCCCGAGAACGCGTCGCTGCCGCCGCACTGCACGCCGACGACGAGATCCGACGCCGGGCAGGTTTCGCGACGGCGGCGGTTCAGCCGTTCGAGATGCGATTCGGCCATCTTCATGATCGAGTCGATCATCGAGTTGAAGCCGACGTGCGCGGCGTCCTGCAGGCACACGACGCCGCCGTTGTCCGGCGCGCCGTCGGCCGCCACCGGAATCGAGCCCGGCGGCAGCAGGCGCTCGGGCTGCAGCTTCTCGCAGCCGAGGCTCACCGTCATCACCTCGCCGCCGAAGTTCGGATTCAGGCTGATGTTGCGCAGCGTGCGGATCGGAATGTCGGCATCGGGCGCATCGATCGCGACGCCGCAGCCGTATGTGTGCTCGAGCCCGACCACGTCGTCGACGTTCGGGTAACGCGGCAGCAGTTCGTCCTTGATCCGCTTCACCGCATGCTCGACGACGCCCGACACGCATTGCACGGTCGTCGTGATCGCGAGGATGTTGCGCGTGCCGACCGAGCCGTCGGCATTGCGAAAGCCCTCGAACGTATAGCCTTCGAGCGGCGCCAGCGGCGGCGCGGCACGCGTGGCGAGCGGCAGGTCGTCGAGCCCCGGCGGCTCGGGCATGCGCATCGTGCGCTCGTTGACCCAGCTGCCGCGGCGCAGCTCGGCGAGCGCGTAGCCGATCACGACGTTGTAGCGGACGATCGGATCGCCGGCCGCGAGGTCGACCAGCGCGACCTTGTGCCCTTGCGGCACGCCTTCGCGCAGCGTCAGGCCGTCGGCGAACGTCGCGCCCTCGGGCAGGCCGCCGTCGTTGACGACGATCGCGACGTTGTCGTCCGGGTGCACGCGGATATAAAGCGGGGAAGCAGTCATCGGAATTCCTGGGAGGCTACCGGTCAAATCGTTAGTCATCATATGACATTCAACACCAAGCCGCGATGCTGCGTAAACCCTTATCCGGAAAGACCCTATCTCTCGCCGGCCGGCAAACCGCTTGCGCCGCGCTTTTCCGCGTTGTACGATGACATACAACGACATCGCCAATATGGCCCGGATGCCGTACCCGACGAACCCATCAGCACTCGCGCTGGACGGACGACCCAACCATGACTTCACCGCAAGAACTCAAACAGATCATTTCCCACGGCCTGCTGTCGTTTCCGCTGACGGATTTCGACGCGGACGGCAGCTTCCGCCCGGCCACCTATGCCGAGCGTCTGGAATGGCTGGCGCCGTATGGCGCGACCGCGCTGTTCGCGGCCGGCGGCACCGGTGAATTCTTCTCGCTCACGCAGCGCGAGTATTCGGACGTGATCCGCGTCGCGACGGAAACCTGCAAGGGCAAGGTGCCGATCCTGGCCGGCGCCGGCGGCGCGACGCGCGTCGCGATCGAATACGCGCAGGAAGCCGAGCGCCTCGGCGCGAGCGGCGTGCTGCTGATGCCGCACTACCTGACCGAAGCCAGCCAGGAAGGCATCGCCGAGCACGTCGAGCAGGTGTGCCGCGCGCTGAAGATCGGCGTCGTGGTGTACAACCGCGCGAATTCGAAGCTGAATGCCGACATGCTCGAGCGCCTCGCCGATCGTTGCCCGAACCTGATCGGCTTCAAGGACGGCGTCGGCGAAATCGAGAGCATGGTCACGATCCGCCGCCGCCTCGGCGACCGCTTCGCGTACCTCGGCGGCCTGCCGACGGCCGAAGTCTACGCGGCCGCGTACAAGGCGCTCGGCGTGCCGGTGTACTCGTCGGCCGTGTTCAACTTCATCCCGAAGACGGCGATGGCATTCTACGAAGCGATCGCGAAGGACGACCACGCAACGGTCGGCCGTCTGCTCGACGAGTTCTTCCTGCCGTACCTGAAGATCCGCAACCGTCGCGCGGGCTACGCGGTCAGCATCGTGAAGGCGGGCGCGAAGCTCGTCGGCCACGACGCCGGCCCGGTGCGCGCGCCGCTCGTCGACCTCACCGACGCCGAAATGGCCGAACTCGACGTGCTGATCAAGAAGATGGGCCCGCAGTAAGCGGCGGGCTGACCAACGGCACGCGATCCAGTGCGTGCCGGCCCGCGCGGGACCGGCGGTTCCGCCCGGCGCTCCCCCTTTCGACGGCCGCCCCGTGCTTCGCGGGCCGGCCGTTTTCATTACATCTGTGCGATGGTTCCGACGATCCGGTAGCGCAGGCTGCCGAGCCTGAGACGGGTCGCGGCGATATCGGTGCCGGCCGCCGACCGCCGGAAGCGCGTGTTCGGATCGTCGGCAAGAATCTGATCCAGCACGTCGGGATCCACGACCGCATCGAAAAATCGGCCGAGCGTGAGCGTCGCATACTGTTTCGCGGTCGCGAGCTGGCTGTTGGCCTGCATCAGCGCCTCGGTGCGCAGGCCCGGATCGCGCTCGTCGATGCTGCGGCGATGCTTCAGCGCAAATACCAGCGCCTCCATGTCCAGCCGGAACCGCTTGACGGCCTGGCCGAACCCGAGCGAATGCGGATCGGCGCCGGTGACGGGCCGCCCCTGATTGATCGTCACGTCGAATTCACTGCCGCCCAGGTCGCGCTGCAATTCGAACAGCGCATTGGCCAGTACGCGCCCTTCGCTGGTCTCGCCGATCTGGGTACGCACCGATTTCGCGACGTCGCCGATCGCTTTCCACAATCCGGCCGCGAACAGGTGGTCGCCACGCTTGCTGATATTCATCGGAGGGCTCCTTGTTGGTTTTTGTCGGTCTCTCAGGCTCGCCTGCGGACCGGCGGGTCCGAGGCCTCGCTAATGTAGGAGAAATTCCGGCGGCGTGGAAGCCGCCATCCATCTCGTCAAGGCGGCGCATCATGAGAAGCATCATTCGATGCCCCCCGCTCTCTAATCGAGCAAAACCGGCCCTCCATCAAAAAGGCGGCGGGGTACCCGTGGGCACCGTGCGCCGCCTTGTTTCAACCTTGCCGGAACGCGCCCCTCCCGGGACGCGGCCTTCAGTCGTCCTGCGCCATCACTCCGCCTTCCCGTCCCGCAGCCGCGGAATGTCGAGCGGATTGCGTTCCTGCAGCCCTTCGGGCAGCAGGTCGTCCGGGAAGTCCTGATAGCACACGGGCCGCAGGAAACGGTCGATCGCGGTCGCGCCGACCGACGTGACGGCCGGGTTCGACGTCGCCGGGAACGGCCCGCCGTGCACCATCGCATCGCACACCTCGACGCCGGTCGGGTAGCCGTTGACGAGCAGGCGCCCGGCCTTGCGTTCGAGGATCGGCAGCAGGCGGCGCGCGAGCGGCTTGTCGTCGGCGTCCAGTTGCAGCGTGGCCGTCAGCTGGCCCTCGAGTGCGTCGAGCACGCGCGCGACTTCGTCGAGATCGCGGCAGCGCACGATCAGCGACGCCGGCCCGAACACCTCGTGGCCGAACGCCGGTTCGGCCAGGAACGCCTGCGCGGCGACTTCGTACAGCGCGCCGCCTGCCTGGCATTCGGTCTGCGCCGCCTCGCCCGCGCCGATTTCGCGCACGCCCGGCAGTTCGGCCAGCTTGCCGCGGCCGTTGCGATAAGCGTCGGCGATGCCGCGCGTCAGCATCACGCCGGCCGGCTTCTTCGCGAGCGCCTGTGCGGCGACGGACTCGAAGCGATCGAGATCGGGGCCGTCGACCGCCAGCACGAGACCCGGGTTCGTGCAGAACTGGCCGGTGCCGAGCGTCAGCGAATCGACGAAGCCGGTCGCGATCGCGTCGCCGCGCGCGGCCAGCGCGGCCGGAAACAGCACGACCGGGTTGATGCTGCTCATTTCCGCATAGACGGGAATCGGTTGCGGGCGCGCGTTCGCGAGCTGCACGAGCGCCATGCCGCCCTGCCGCGACCCGGTGAAGCCGACGGCCTGGATCGCCGGATGGCTGACGAGCGCCGCGCCAATCACGCGGCCGGGGCCGATCAGCAGCGAGAACACGCCGGCCGGCATCCCGCATTTCGCGACCGCCGCGCGGATCGCGCGGCCGACCAGCTCGGACGTGCCGAGGTGCGCCTCATGGGCCTTCACGATCACCGGGCAGCCGGCCGCGAGTGCCGACGCGGTATCGCCGCCGGCCACCGAGAACGCGAGCGGGAAGTTGCTCGCGCCGAACACGGCGACGGGCCCGAGCCCGACCTTCTGCAGCCGCAGGTCCGAGCGCGGCAGCGGCGTGCGCGCGGGCTGCGCGGGGTCGATCGACGCGGCGAGGAAGCGCCCGTCGCGCACGACGCGCGCGAACAGCCGGAGCTGGCCGACGGTGCGGCCGCGCTCGCCCTGCAGCCGCGCGACGGGCAGGCCCGTTTCGGCGTGCGCGCGTTCGATCAGCGCGTCGCCGAGCGCGACGATTTCGTCGGCGATCGCCTCGAGAAACGCCGCGCGGGCCGCGAGCGGCTGCGTGCGATACGCGTCGAAGGCGTCGCGCGCGAGTTCGCACGCGCGCTCGACATCGGCCTGCGTCGCGACGCCGAAGGCCGGCGCATCGATCGGCGCGCCCTTCGTCGGGTCGAACGCGCGCAGGGTACCGGCCGAGCCGGCCACCGCGTCGGCGCCGATCAGCATCTCTCCAGTCAGTTGCATGGGTGTGCTCCGTGGTTCGGGAATGGTTCGCTCATTGTAGCCCAACAGATATGATGTCTGCTGACGACATGGCGATATTCCTGTCGCTCCACAGTTACTCGACCGCAGGCCGCAAACCCTTATCCATGCGGCACAAGCAGGAAATTCTTGCCTCTCCCTCGGCCGTCCGAAGGGAAAACCCGAGGTGTCCGCGCGCCCTCGTTGCAGGTAATTTTTGGCCCATGTCATACGACGACATATATTAGGCACGCAATCGGCGCACCTCTAGAGATCTTCCGATCAAACTCGCCGGCAGCGCGCGTGCCGCACCGCCGTGCGCTACTGGATCCGGGCGCCGCTGTCCGTCGTCACGACGCTCAACGATGCGGACCGCGCGACGCCGTCGGTCACCGGCATGCCGATCCGCAAGGCGTTCGGCATGATCCGGTGACGACGGGCCGGATCTTCCCGGCGCTCAGCCGGGCGTACGTGCTCGCGCAACTGCCGAGCGGCCGGTTCCCCGATTCGTCGATCGAGTTGCCCATCGGGCGCAGGCAGCGGGCAGCATCGGCGCTGCACACCGATCCGGAATGCTTACCTCGCAGGTAATGCCCGGCACGCGCGGGATTGCCTATCATCTTCGTCATGAACTCGACCGCCACCCTCCAATCGCTGCCCCCGTCCGCCGGCCGCGCGTCCGGTATCGGCTCGCTGCTGCGCACCTGGCGTCAACGCCGCCGCCTGAGCCAGATGGCGCTCGCGCTGGAGGCCGAGGTGTCCGCGCGGCACCTGAGCTTCGTCGAATCGGGGCGTGCGCGGCCGAGCCGGGAGATGGTGCTGCATCTCGCCGAGCGCCTCGACGTGCCGCTGCGCGAGCGCAATGCGCTGCTCGTCGCGGCCGGCTATGCGCCGCTGTTTCGCGAGCGGCCGTTCTCCGATCCGCAGCTCGATGCGGCGCGCCAGGCGGTCGAAGCCGTGCTGCGCGGCCACGAGCCCTACCCGGCGCTCGCCGTGGATCGCCACTGGACGCTGCTCGCCGCGAACCGGATGCTCGGCGCGCTGGTCGCGCAGGCCGATCCGGCGCTCCTGCGGCCGCCCGTCAACGTGCTGCGGCTGAGCCTGCATCCTGACGGCCTCGCGCCGCAGATCGTCAACTGGCACGAGTGGCGCGCGCATATCCTGCACCGGCTGCAACGGCAGATCGACGCGAGCGGCGACCGCACGCTGCATGCGCTGCGCGACGAACTCGCGAACTATCCGGCACCGGCCGGCCAGCCCGCCGACACGCAGGCACGCGCCGACTACGCGGACATCGCGGTGCCGCTGCGGCTGCGCACGGCAGCCGGCGAACTGACGTTCTTCAGCACGACGACGGTGTTCGGCACGCCGGTCGACGTCACGCTGTCGGAGCTCGCGATCGAGGCGTTTTTCCCGGCGAATCCGGAGACGGCGGACGCGATGCGCGCGCTGGCGGACGCGTTGCCGGCGCAGTGAGCATCGTCAACGACGCTCGAACGCCAGCTTCACGCCCAATCCGAGCAGGACCGCGCCGCTCGCCCGGTGCATGCGGGTCAGGATGCGCGGATTGCGCCGGATCGACGTCGACAGCAGGCCGGCGAACAGCGCGACCGGCCCCTTGACGAGAAACGTCAGGCCGGCAAACGTCGTGCCGAGCACGAACAGCGACAGCATCGGATGCGCGGCGCCCGCGGGGACGAACTGCGGCAGGAACGCGAGATAGAACAGCGCGACCTTCGGATTCGACACGTTGGACAGCGCGCCTTGCGCGAACGTGCGCAACCCGGACGCCGGCGCGTCGCGACCGCTCGCGAGCGTCAGCTCGCCCGACGACCGCAGCAGCGTGATGCCGAGGTACAGCAGATACAGCGCGCCGATCATCTTCAATGCAGTGAACAGCCATTCGGATGCCTGAAGAAGCGCACCCAGCCCGAGCGTCGCGAGCATCGTATGCACGAGCAGCCCGACGCTGACGCCCGCCGCGGTCACGAGGCCCGCCCGCGTGCCGCCGGATAACGTGCGCGACATCACGAGCACCATGTCCTGGCCCGGCGTCAGAATGATCAGAAGGGAAGTGGCCATGAACGGCAACCAGGCTACGTGCGGCATCGGAACTCTCCTGAAAGCGGCGCCAGGCGGGACGGGCGGGAATCGCGCGCGTCCGATGAGCCGGGCAGTCATCGGATTATCGGCAACTTGCCGTGGAGAATGGCTGCGAAGTCGGCTACTTTCGAGGCACGATTTGGCGTTATTCTCCAATATCGACTTCATCGGTAGTCAAAAATGCCAATCAAGCTGGATGCCATCGATCGGCGCATTCTGCGTGCGCTGCAACGGAACTCGAACCAGACGAACGCCGAACTCGCGCAGCAGGCCGGCCTCTCGCCCACGCCCTGCCTGCGCCGCGTTCACCTGCTGGAGGAACAGGGCGTGATCGACGCGTACGTCGCCCTGCTGAACCCGGCGGCCGTCGAGCTGCGGTTCACGGCCTTCGTGCGCGTCACGCTGGAACGCCAGGACAAGACGACCGTCGAGCGCTTCGCGCGCGAGATGGAGCAGGCGCCGGAAGTGCTCGAATGCCATCTGATGGCCGGCAGCTACGACTATCTGCTGCGCGTCATCGCGAAGGATCTCGACGACTATCAGCGCTTTCAGATGGAGACGCTCACGCAGATCGAAGGCGTACGCAACGTCGAAACCGAGATTCCGCTGAAGCGCATCAAGCAGACGGTGCGTCTGCCGATCTAGGCAGGCGAAAAGACAACGGTGTGCGCACCGCTGTCTTCGGATCAGGCGCCAGAACACTACAATGACGTCCGTTCGTACAAGATCCTGAAATGTCGTCCGCCACCCGGGCCACGCCGGCGGCGGCACCCTTCACTTGACGATGCCGGCACGCCCCGGTCTACCGCGGCCATTCCAACAATGATTCCGCTCGGTCGTTCGCCCGTCTCATGATTCCCGCTCCGATTTTCTCCGGCACCTTCTTCATCGTTCTCGGCATTTCGTTTCTGGCGGCCGTCTCTGTCGTGCTCTGGATCGTTGCGCTGGTGCTGTTTCCGCCTGTACGACGATCGTTTCGAGCATATCGGCGACGCTCCACCGCCATCTTCGCCGCCCTGTGCGTGACGAGCAGCTTCGTCGTCGCGATGGTGGCGATCGGGCTGCAGGCCGAGGCGAACATCAGAAAGGAAGAGGCCGCGAAGCATCCCGCGCTCGTGAAGAGCGAGCGTCTGCTGGGCATCGACATGCCGCCCGGCACGCGGCTGTCGCTCTCGACTGCCGGCGACATGAACTCGATCGAGAAAGCCGAGTTTCCGCATGCGGTCGATGTCTACGGCATTGCGGCCGTCGCGCTGACGGTCGGGACGGAATTCGACGATGAAGCGCCGCGCAACGACCGGGACCTCGCCACCCTCACCGCACTGACGCTCACCATCACCGGGCCCCGGACGATCGATGGTTGGACCTGCGGTTCGAAAGCGCCGCTGAAGATCGTGCTGCGCAACGATGCGCGGACCAGGACGCTCTGGTCATGCCACCTGGCCGACGGCAATCGCGTGGCCGGCGGTGTCGTACCCGCCGGGTCGCGCGTCATGAGAAGCACCACCACCTATGGGGACGGCATGCGCGACAACGACTATTGGGAGATCAGGGTCGCGGAAGGCGACGTGTTCGAATTGTCATCGATACCGCTGCGTCACCCCGAACTGCGACTCGATCGGGAACGCAACGTTCTCGCGTTCGACTACGCGACGCTGGCGCGTGCGGCGAGCGTCGGTAACATCGCCTACCCGGCCGGCACCGAAGTCGCGTTCGGCGTGCGCGGGCTGCGCGAAGACTACCCCGGTGCGTGGCGCTTCAGGACACGCGGGCGCCAGCACGCGGTCGACAAAAACACGGGACCGA
Source organism: Burkholderia sp. USMB20 (assembly GCF_000949135.2). GTDB lineage: Bacteria > Pseudomonadota > Gammaproteobacteria > Burkholderiales > Burkholderiaceae > Burkholderia. The sequence continues at coordinate 29,690 of NZ_JTAN02000001.1, forward strand.
TCGCCGATGGTGCGTCGGTCGTACAGGCGCCTTCGGGGAAGGTTTACGCGATCTTCCCGGGTCGTACCGACTGAATGCGCTGCGCCATGACCGGCCGGCGGCCGAGTGCGAGCGCAGCGGAATGGTGATTGCACGGTTCGCGCAGAAATGCCGAAGTCCCGCAAGGACGCGGGCGCGGGCGTCGGCTATCGCCGGCAAGCCACACCGAGCGGCATGGCGACGCCGGACGGTTTGCCGACGCTACGTATAAAGCGACGCCTGCGGCAATTCGCCCGTCAGCGCGAACCGGCCGACGTCGCGCAGCCGATAGTCGAGCGGATCGTGCAGCGTATGCGTGCGCGCGTTGCGCCAGAAGCGGTCGAGGCCGTGCGACGCGGCCGTCGCGCGTGCGCCGCACGCGTCGAACAGCGCCTCGCCGTTCTCGAGCGCCGCGCGCTGCGCGACGATCTTCGCGTCCGACACCGCGAGTGCTACCTCGGCCCGTTCGTCGGCCGTCAGCGCGTCATGCCGCGACCATGCGCGCTGCAACGCGACGGCCGCGCGGTCGGCGAGCGCCGCCGCCGCGACCGCCTGCACGCGCATGTCGCCGAAGCGCTGCAGCGTATAGGGATCGTCGCTCGCCTGCGCGACACCCGCGTTGATCCACGGCCGGCCGTGCTCCAGCACGTAGTCGCGCGCCTCGGCCAGCGCGCCTTCCGCGAGCCCGACGAACAGGTTCGTCAGCACGAGCTGCGACACCAGCGTGCGCAGCGTCGCGCGCGGCGTCGGCGGCGTCTCGGAGCGGTGCAGCACCTCGTCCGGCGCGAGCGTCACGCCGTCGAAGCGCACGCTGCCGCTATCGGTCTGGCGCTGGCCGATCGGATCCCAGTCCTCGTTGACCGTGATCCCGTCACGATCGGTCGGCACCACGCCGAACACGGCGCGGCCCGTTTCCGGATCGTGCGCGGACACGGTCATCCGCTGCGAGCCGCGCGTGCCCGAACAGAAGCCCTTCACGCCGTCGAGCCGGTAGCCGCCGTCCGGCGTCGCGGTCGCCACGAGCCGCGTGTCGAGCGGGTTGACCGCATTGCCCCACCACCAGCGATGCTCGACCGTGCCGCGCAGATAGCGTTCGCGCTGCGCCGCGCTGCCCCACACGTCGACGCTCACCACCTGCAGGATCTGGAACCCGACCAGATGCGCGAGCGCGCTGTCGACGCGCGCGATCCGCCGGATCGTGTCGTAGATCGCCGGCCACTCGGCTTCCTGTCCGCCGAATTCGCGCGGCACCGCGAGCGTCAGCAGGCCCGCGTCGGCGAGCCGCTGCTTTTCGTCGGCCGCGTGACCGCCCGCGCGGTCGCGCTCGGCAGCCGTCGCACGCAGCGCGTCGATCGCACGCGCCAGCGCATCGGCGTCGAGCGCGCGTGCGTCGGTTTCCGGCGCCAGCGTCGCCGGGCCGCGGGGATCGTTCATGCGACGGCTTCCTGTGCAACGGTTTCGTGCGCAACGATTTCGCCCGACAACGGCACCAGCGCGCCGAGCCGGCGGCCGGTCAGCCGCGACAGGATCTCGCGCCGCCAGTCGTCGTAGATCGCGCGGTATTCGGCGATATCCGCACCGAACACGTGCGCGGTGTGCGCGTATTCGTCATGCAGATAACCGTCGAGCCGCGCCTGGGTTTCCTCGTCGGCCGCGATCACGCGGTCGACCAGCGCGTCGCGCTCGGCGGGCGGCAGCGCGTTCAACGTGTCGAACCACCACTGGACGATCTGCACGCGATGCCACTCCTCGTCCGGACGGATCCGGTTCTCGCCGTGCTCGCGCATCGCGCCGTCGGCGATGCGGCCGGTCTTGCGCTGGATCCACAGCTTCGCGAGGATGTGCAGCTCGTAATGCCATTCGAACGCGAGAAAGCCCGCGACGTCGCGCACCGCGATGTCGCCGATGCGTTCCCAGTGCGCGGCGACGAGCCGCTCGACCTCCGGCAGCGGATCGCGGCCCGTCAGTTCGGTCACGCGCTCGCGCCCGATCACCGCGTGCGCGCCGTCGTCGCCGAGCTGGCGCGACAGGATCAGCTGGAAATGCGGGTTATCGCGAAACAGCGTGTCGATCGCCTTCGCGACGACCTGCACGATGAACAGGTCGTGCGACGCCATCTTCGTGTAGTAGTCGGCGACGGCGGCGAGCTCGTCCGCGCCGTGCGGCTCGCGCGGCGGCGTCGCCAGTTTGTCAGGGAAGCCGGGGCGATGGCGTCGTGCGACGTCCAGAAACAGGGCTTCCTCGAATTGTCCGTTCCATTCGCGCGGCGCGCCGATGGGCAAGGTCATGGGTATCGTTCTCTCAGGGTCTTCAATGAAAAGAGCCGGCGCTCGTGGCGCCGCTCAGGTACGCCGGGTCACGCGTCGGACCAGGCGGTCGCCCGTGATTTGCACGGCCGAAACGAGTGCGATCAGGATCACGATCACGGTCACCATGACCGTGGTGTCGAAACGCTGATAGCCATAGCGGATCGCGAGATCGCCGAGCCCACCCGCGCCGACTGCGCCCGCCATCGCGGTCGAGCCGATCAGCGCGACGACGGTGATCGTGAAACCGCCGAGCATGCCGGGCAACGCCTCCGGCAACAGCACGTGCCACACGATGTGGCGGCGTTTCGCGCCCATCGCGAGCGCGGCCTCGATCAGCCCGCGATCGACTTCGCGCAGGCTCACTTCCGCAATCCGCGCAAAGAATGGAATCGCTGCGATCGACAGCGGCACGACGGCCGCCCACACGCCGATCGTCGTGCCGATCAGCACGCGCGTGAACGGCAGCAGCGCGACGAGCAGGATGATGAACGGTGTCGAGCGGAACACGTTGACGAGCGCGCCGAGCACCGCGTTCAGGCCACGGCGCGCGTAAATGCCGCCGGGCGCGGTCGTCACCAGGATCACCGCGAGCGGGATGCCGATCAGCGCGGCGATCGCGGCCGACGCGGCGACCATCGACAGCGTGTCGCGGATCGCGTCGAGCAGTTCGGGCCACCAGAGTTCAAACATAGCCGAGCACCTCCGCATGATTCGCGTGGCGGCGCGCGCGTTCGAGCAACGCGGCGACCGCGCCGCCGCGTGCCGGCGGGTGGCCGGCGTCGTCCGCGCGCGGCGACGCCGCGATCACGAGGCGCCCTTGCGCATGCCCCTGAATGCGCTCGATCCCGCCGTGCAGGAAGCGCACCGAGCCGCCGAGCGCCGCCGCGAGCGCGCCGACGTCCGGCTCGCCGCCGCTTTCGCCCGTATAACGGACGTCCAGCACGACTTGCGCGCCGTCGGGCAGCGCGGCCAGCTCGGGCAACGGCTGCACGCGCGCGGCGAGTTCGGCCGGCAGGTCGTGCACGAGCGTGCTGAGCAGGGCGCGCGTCGCGCCGTGGCGCGGATCGCCGAACACGCGCCACACCGGGCCCGTTTCGACGACCTCGCCCTGCTCGATCACCGCGACCGTGTCGCACACCGCGCGGATCACTTCCATCTCGTGCGTGATCAGCACGATCGTCAGTCCGAGGCGGCGGTTGATATCGGCGAGCAGCATGAGGATCGATTGCGTCGTCTCGGGGTCGAGCGCCGACGTCGCCTCGTCGCACAGCAGCACCTCCGGGTCGTGCACCAGCGCCCGCGCGATGCCGACGCGCTGCTTCTGGCCGCCCGACAGGCTCGCCGGATACGCGTCGCGTTTCGCGGCCAGCCCGACGAGATCGAGCAGCGCCTCGGCCTTGCGCGTGCGCTCGGCCTTCGGCACGCCGGCGATCTTCAGCGGCAGCGCGACGTTCTCGAACACCGTCTTCGCCGACAGCAGGTTGAAATGCTGGAACACCATGCCGGTGCGACGCCGCAGCGCGACGAGCCCGTCCTCGTCGAGCGCGCCGACGTCGACCCCCTGCACGCGCACGCTGCCCGAACTCGGACGTTCGAGGCCGTTCACGAGCCGCAGCAGCGTCGACTTGCCGGCACCGCTGCGGCCGATGATGCCGAACACCTCGCCGCGCCGCACGTCGAGCGTCACGTCGCGCAGCGCGGCGGCCTGGCCGCGCGGCGTCGCGAACACCTTGCCGACGTGTGCGAACGACACGGCGGCGGCGCCGTCGGCCCGCGCGGCCGCTGCGTTACGCGAATCATGCGCGTCATGCACGTCCGCACCCGCACCGGCCCGCACCGCCGATGCCTCGATGAAACCCAGCGTATCGAACAATTGCGTCATCGCTTCGCTCCGTCACGTTCACGCATGCGCGGGATGCCTGGGTTCGGGCGCCGGCACGGCGGCCGGCCGGTGCTGTGCGCCCGTGTGCCACGCGGGCAGCCGCGCGCCGGCGCCGAACAGCTTCTCGCGCAGCGTCGGCGCGGGATCGTAGTCTTCCTTGTAGATGCCGCGGTTCTGCAGCTCGGGCACGACCCAGTCGACGAAATCCTCGAACGATTCGGGCATCACGGTGCGCGTCAGGTTGAAACCGTCGATGCCCGTCTCGTCGATCCACGACTGCAGTTCGTCCGCGACCTGCGACGGCGAGCCGACGATCGGCGCATAGCGGCCGCCGAGCGACATCTGTTCGAGCATCCGGCGCACGGTCCACGTGCCGGTCGTGCTCTTGCGCGAGATCGCGTCGACGGCCGACTGGATCGAGTCGGTCTTCACGTACGAGATCGGCTCGTCGAGGCCGTACTTCGCGAAGTCGATGCCGGTCGAGCTAGCGAAATGCGCGAGGCCGGCTTCCGGGCTCGCATAGCGCCGGTATTCGTCGAACTTCTCGCGCGCGAGCCGCTCGGTTTCGGCGGTCACGACGCTCACGCCCGCGAAAATCTTGATCGATGCGGGATCGCGGCCCTGCCGCGCGGCGGCTGCGCGAATATCCAGCGCCGCCGCGCGCGCCGCGGCCTTGCTCTGCCCGTTCACGAACACGCACTCCGCATGCCGCCCCGCGAACTCGACGCCGCGCGCGGACGAGCCGGCCTGGTACAGCACCGGCGTGCGCTGCAGCGACGGCTCGCTCAGGTGGATCGCGTCGACCGAATAGAACGGCCCGTCGTGCTTCACGCGCCGCACCTTGCCAGGCTGCGCGAACACGCGCGCCTGCGCGTCGCGGATCACCGCGTCGTCGTCCCAGCTCTGTTCCCACAGCTTGTAGACGACGTCCATGTAGTCGTCCGCGCGTTCGTAGCGGTCGTCGTGGCCGATCTGCTGTGCGAGGCCCATCCCGCGCGCGGCGCTGTCGAGATAGCCGGTCACGATGTTCCAGCCGATGCGCCCCTTCGTCAGGTGATCGAGCGTCGACATGCGGCGCGCGAACAGGTAAGGCGGCTCGTAGGTCAGGTTCGCGGTCACGCCGAAGCCGAGATGTTGCGTGACCTGCGCCATCGCGGGCACGAGCAGCAGCGGATCGTTGACGGGCACCTGCACCGATTCGCGCAGCGCGGCGTCCGGGCCGCCGCCGAACACGTCGTACACGCCGACGATATCCGCGAGAAAGATCCCGTCGAACTTGCCGCGTTCGAGCGTCCTCGCGAGATCGGCCCAGTAGTCCAGATCGGTGTAGTGCGCGGAGCGGTCGCGCGGATGCGTCCACAACCCGTGGTTGATGTGCCCGACGCAGTTCATGTTGAACGCGTTGAGCAGGATCTTCTTGCGGTTCGCCGTCGTCATGTCGCCTCCGTCACCACGCGATCGCGTACAGCGAGCCGAACGCGTTGTCGAGCGCACGGCGCACCGCCGGCGAATGCTGGTAGATCGCGATGAACTTGCGGATGCGCGCGTCGTTCACGCTCTCGGGCCGCACGACCCACTGGATCGCGAAGTTCTTGTTCTCGGTGCCGTCGAACAGCAGCGCGCTGTTCGGGTCGGTCGTGCCGGCGAGCTTGATGAAGCTCGGATAGCCCTGCGCGAGGTCGACGTCGTCGAGCGAGCGCGCGAGCTGCGACGCTTCGAGCGGGATGATCTTCAGGTGCTTCGGGTTGGACACGATGTCGTGCGTCGTCGCGCGGTAGTCGGCGCCCGGCTTCAGCGTGATGAGGCCCGCGCGCTGCAGCAGCAACAGTCCGCGCCCGCCGTTCACCGGATCGTTCGCGATCGCGACACGCGCGCCGTCCTTCAGCTCGTCGAAGCGCTTCACCTTCTTCGAGTAGAGGCCGATCTTCATGATCGTGCCCGGCGCGATCGAGACGAAGTCATAGCCGCCCTGCTTCTTCGCGTTCTCGAGAAACGGAATGTGCTGGAAGTAGTTGACGTCGATGTCCTTGTTCGCGAGCGCCGCGTTTGGCGTATTCCAGTCGGTGAACTCGACGATCTTCACGTCGAGGCCTTGCTCCTTCGCCTCCTTCGCGGCAATCTTCAGCGCGTCGATCTGCGGGCTCGTCGAGATGCCGACCTTCAGCGGCGCGGTGTCGGCACGGGCGCCGTTCAGCATCAGGACACCGAGCAGCGCGGCTGCCAGCAGGCGGGCCACGCGGCCGGGGGAAAAGCGGGCGGAAAAAACGGCATGCAGCATGGGAACCACTCTCCTGTCCAAAGACGGTATCGACGGATGAGCGGCGCCGCGGCGAACGCGCGGGCGTTCTCCGGACAGTCGGTCGTCACATCGGAAAAAGATCAGCCGATGATAGAGAGCGGCAGGAAGGCGGTCTACGAAGCGATTGTGCGAAGAAAATCGCGTGCGGCGATATGGCGCCAGGGCGCGCGTCCGATGCGCGTGCGGCCGCCCCGCCGGCCATCGGGCCGAAATCTCGGCCTGCCCGCCGGGCGAATTCCGAAATCTCGGCCAGCCGGGTGTTGCCACCCTTTCCGCAGACGAAACAAAATCCTTATAAATCAATGCCCTAAAAATATTCCGGCAGGCCGGAATGCTTGGCACGGGGGTTGCATTAATAGACGCCACACGATGCCGCATAGCAATGCGGGCATTCCAAACATCAGGAGACACGTCTTGCAGACCTCAATCCCCACCCAATCCCGTCCGGAGGCACTTGCCGAAGCCGGTCCCGCCACGCGCACACGCTTCTGGCCGGAAGGCTGGTGGAAGCTGATGGAAATCCGCATCGGCATCATCCCGCTGCCGGTCTACGTGATCCTGTTCGGGCTGATCGTCGGCTTCGCGGTGACGGGCAAGGTGCCCGGCGAGATCTCGATGGCGATCGCCGTGCTCGCGTTCTTCGGCTTCACCTGCGCGGAACTCGGCAAGCGCCTGCCGCTCTTGCGCAACATCGGCGCGGCCGCGATCTTCGCGACCTTCGTGCCGTCGGCGCTCACCTACTACCACGTGCTGCCGAAGCCGGTGCTGAACCTCACCGTCGAGTTCACGAAGTCGACCAACTTCCTGTACCTGTTCATCGCGTCGATCATCGTCGGCAGCATCCTGAGCATGGACCGGCGCGTGCTGATCCAGGGCTTCGTGAAGATCTTCATTCCGCTCGCCGCCGGTTCGGTCGCGGCCGCGATCGTCGGCACGGCGGTCGGCACCGCGCTCGGCCTCGGCGCGCGCCACACGCTGCTGTACATCGTCGTGCCGATCATGGCGGGCGGCGTCGGCGAAGGTGCGATTCCGCTGTCGATCGGCTATTCGGAACTGATGCACCTGCCGCAGGGCGAGATGTTCGCGATGGTGCTGCCGCCGGTGATGCTCGGCAGCCTGACCGCGATCATCCTGTCGGGCGCGCTCGACATGCTCGGCAAGCGCCTGCCGCACCTGACCGGCAACGGTCGCCTGCAGGTCGGCGAAAGCGGCGACATGACGCCGGAAAGCGAGGAGATCCGCGGCCACGTCGACGTCACGCACATCGCGGGCGCCGGCATCACGGCGATCACGCTGTACCTCGTCGGCCTGATGGCGCACAAGCTGTTCGGCCTGCCCGCGCCGGTCGCGATGCTGTTCCTCGCGGTGCTGGTGAAGCTCGCGCGCGCGGTGTCGCCGCCGCTGCAGGAAGGCGCGTTCGTCGTCTACAAGTTCTTCTCGACCGCTGTCACGTACCCGCTGCTGTTCGCGATCGGCGTCGCGATGACGCCGTGGGACAAGCTGACCGCCGCCTTCACGATCGTCAACGTCGTCACGATCGTGTCGACCGTCGCGACGCTGATGGGCACCGGTTTCGTGGTCGGCCGCCTGCTGAAGATGTACCCTATCGACACCGCAATCGTGAACGCCTGCCACAGCGGGCAAGGCGGCACCGGCGACGTCGCGATCCTGACCGCCGCGAACCGGATGCAGCTGATGCCGTTCGCGCAGATCGCCACGCGCATCGGCGGCGCGATCGTCGTCACCGTGACGCTGGTCCTGGTCGCGCACTTCGGATGACGCGCCGCTGCGCGCACCGTCGCGCAGGCTGCTTCGCACGCGCCGCCGCCGGCTTTGCCGGCGCGCGGCGCGCGTCGTTGTGGCGGGGCGTTTGGGACGGCCGGAGTTGCGGACGGCCGGTCTCGGACGGCCGGTCTCGGACGGCCGGTTGCGGGCATCGATGAGGGCGAACGTGCAGAAGAGCTTCAAGGGAATCCCGTGGTGGGGCTGGGCGTCGGCCGCCGTGCTGTATGTCGGCGTGGCGGGCGCGGCGGTCGATTTCGCGTGGGAACGCGCGATCGACGCGCTCGAGGAAACCGGCGCGCACCGGCTCGACCTGTACGCGTCGAGCCTCAAGAGCGAACTCGGCCGCTTCGAGATCCTGCCCGGCCTGGTCGCCCGGCAAGACGGCGTGCGCGCGCTGCTGCGGGCCGCGCCGCAAGACCGGCCCGCGCTCGCGCACACGGTGGACACGTATCTCGAAGCCGTGAACCGCGATGCGGGCAGCGGCGCCGTCGACGTGATCGACCTGCAGGGCGAAGTGATCGCCGCCAGCAACTGGAACGAGACGATCAGCTTCGTCGGCACCAACGTGTCGTACCGGCCGTACTTCAAGGATGCCCTGGCGCACGGCAGCGGCCGCTTCTTCGGGATCGGCACCAACACCGGCGTGCCGGGCGTCTATTTCGCGAGCGCGGTGCGCGACGGTGGCGTGCCGATCGGCGCGGCGGCCGTGAAGATCAGCGTCGACCCGCTCGAATCCGCGTGGCGCGCGCCGGGCGTCGCCGCGATGGTGGTCGACGGCAACGGCGTGGTCGTGATCTCGACCGAGCCGGCGTGGAAGTTCACCGCGCTGCGCCCGATCACCGCGCAGCAGCAGCGCGACATCCAGGCGTCGCGGCAATACGCGGGCCGCACGGTCGACATGCTGCCCTACCGCCACCTCGGCGACCGCAGCGCCGCCGCATGGTTCGGCACGTTCCCCGATCCGCGTCACGCCGGCCGCAGCACGCGCTATCTCGTGATGTCGCGGCCCGCGCCGCAGGCCGGTGATTCGCTGATGGTGCTGCTCGACATCGCCGGCGCGCGGCGCCAGCAGCAGACCGCGTTCGCGTTCGTCACCGGCGCGTTCCTGATCGCCGCGCTGCTGGCCGGCTACGCGATCCAGCGGCGCCGGGCGATCGTCGCGCGGCTGAACGCCCAGGATGCGCTGCGCCGCGCGAACGACCGGCTCGAGCTGACCGTCGCGCAACGCACGGCCGCGCTGACGGCGGCGAACGAGCGGATGCAGCGCGAGATCGTCGAGCGCGAGCGCACCGAGCAGCGGCTGCGCGATTCACAACAGGAAGTCGTGCACGCGGGCAAGCTCGCGGTGCTCGGGCAGATGGCCGCGGGCCTCACGCACGAGCTGAACCAGCCGCTCGTCGCGATCCGCACGCTGTGCGACAACGCGCGTACGTTCTTCGAGCGCGGCCAGCCGGCGCCGGCGTATGCGAATCTCGAACGGATCGGCAAGCTCGTCGACAGCATGGCCGTGCTCACCGGCGAGCTGAAGACCTTCGCGCGCAAACCCGACGTCGAGCGCGTCGCGGTGTCGCTGAACGAGGCCGTCGCGCATGCGCGCCTGATCTACGATGCGCGGATCCGCGACGAAGGCGTGCAGCTCGACGTGAACATCGCGCCCGGCACGACGGTGTCCGCGGAATCGAGCCAGTTGCAGCAGGTGATCGTGAACCTGCTCGGCAACGCGCTCGACGCGGTGCACGACGCGCCGGTGCGGCGCATTGTGATCGAAGCCGCCGGGCCGGACGACGCCGGCCGCGTGCGTTTCTCGGTGGCCGACAGCGGCGCGGGCATCGCGCCCGACGTGCTGCCGCACCTGTTCGAGCCGTTCGTCACGACCAAGCCGCGCGGCCAGGGCCTCGGGCTCGGCCTCGCGATCACGTCGCGCATCGTCGAGGCGTTCGGCGCGAAGATCGCCGCGACGAACCGCGACGAAGGCGGCGCGCAGTTCAGTATCGAATTCGCGGCGGCAACGCCGCAACAGAGGATAGAGCATGGAAGATGAGATTCGCGTGCTGGTCGTCGAGGACGATGAAAACGTCCGGATCGGCGTCGAGCAGGCCGTCGCGCTCGCCGGGTTCCCGGTCGACGCATTCGCGTCGGCCGCCGACGCGCTCACGCACGTCGCGCCCGGCGCCCCCGTCGTGATCGTGTCGGACGTGCGGATGCCGGGCATCGACGGGCTGCAGCTGCTCGAACGCGTGATGGCCGTCGATGCGCAGATTCCGGTCGTGCTGATCAGCGGCCATGCGGACATTTCGACGGCCGTCGGCGCGATGCAGGACGGCGCGTACGACTTCATCGAGAAGCCGTTCTCGTCGGACGTGATCGCGGGGCGCGTCGCGCGCGCGGTCGAGAAGCGCCGCCTGACGCTCGAGGTGCAGGGGCTGCGCGCGGCACTGAACAACTGGCAGGGCATCGAGGCGTTCGTGCTCGGCAAGTCGCCCGCGATGGCCGACGTGCGCAAGAAGATCCTGCGGCTCGCCGATACGTCGGTGTCGGTGCTGATCACCGGCGAGACGGGCACCGGCAAGGAACTGATCGCACGCAGCCTGCACGACTTCGGCGGACGGCGCGACGCGCATTTCGTTGCGCTGAATTGCGGCGGCCTGCCCGAGCAGGTGTTCGAGAGCGAGCTGTTCGGCCATGAGGCCGGCGCATTCACCGGCGCGATCAAGAAGCGCATCGGCAAGATCGAATGGGCGCACGGCGGCACGCTGTTCCTCGACGAGATCGAGACGATGCCGATTCCGCTGCAGATCAAGATGTTGCGCGTGCTGCAGGAGCGCGTGGTCGAGCGGCTCGGCGCGAACGAGCTGATTCCGGTCGACTGCCGCGTGGTGGCCGCATCGAAGGCCGATCTCGCCGAACTCGCGGCCGACGGACGCTTCCGCGCAGACTTGCTGTATCGGCTCAACGTCGCGCAGATCGAGCTGCCGCCGCTGCGCGAGCGGCGCGAGGACGTGCCGCTGCTGTTCGAGCATTTCGTGCTCGCGGCCGCACGGCGCTTCGGGCAACCGGCGCCGGTCGTCACGGCTGCGCAGGTGTCCGAACTGATGACGCATGCATGGCCCGGCAACGTGCGCGAATTGCAGAACGTGGCCGATCGCTTCGTGCTCGGGTTGACCGGCGACAGCCTGTTGTCGTCCGGCGGCGCGCCGGCGGCCGGCGGCACGCTTGCCGAGCAGATGGCGTATTTCGAGCGGATGCTGATCGAAGACATGCTGCGGCGTCACAACGGCAACGTGGCGGACGCGAGCGTCGCGCTCGGCATGCCGAAGAAGACGCTTTATCACAAGCTGCGCAACCTGCGGATTCCCGCGCGCGGCGACGCGGCGGCCGACGGTGGCGAATGACGCGAACGAGGATACGCAGAACAGCATGGATCGCATCGACATCACCGAACGCGGCCGCATCGACGGCCACCTGATCCGCGGCGTCACGCGCGCGCAGAAAACCTTCCGACCGAGCGACTGGCCCGAGCGCCTCGCGGGTGTCATCACGCTGTTCGTCGGCGAGCGGCGGCCCGGCTATCCCTGCGCACTGTCGCGGCTCGCGATGCCGGTCGTCGATGGGGGCGCCAAATGCCTGTTCGTGTCGGACGAATTGCGCGACGTATGCGCCGACGCGTTCGACTTCGCGATGCAGTTCGCCGCCGACAACGACCTTCCCGTCGAGCTTCAGACCGCGCCCGCGCTGGCGGTGCGGTGATGCGCGGGTCGCGTTCGGCGGCCCTTTCTCCCGTTTCCCCCCGCTCAGATGCGCGCCTGCGCAGGCGTTCACACGTGCTTTCAGCCGCCAAATAAATCATCAGATGATTGAAGACTTCGGCACTTCCCCACGCTGCGACAAGGGTTTTCAGCCGAGCCATCAATAAAATTGATCGTCACGATGAAAATTATGCGTTTTCCTTGCAGCTTGCCGTGAGGCATAGTTGCGATGTGATGACGCACCCATTGAGTTTTCAGTCATGAACATGCGAATCGAGCCTTCGGTGCTCGCGAACCCCGACCTGCAATTTGCGACGCTTTCGTCAGGCATCAGCCTGCCGTATGTCGAGCGGGGCAGCGGCGCACCGATGGTCTTCGTGCACGGATCGTTGTGCGACTACCGTTACTGGGATCCGCAACTCGCGTCGTTGTCGGCCCATTACCGCTGCATCGCGCCGAGCCTGAGCCATTACTGGCCGGCCGTCGAGGCGGGCATCCAGGACGAGTTCAGCTGGCAGAACCACGTCGACGAGCTCGCCGAATTCATCGACGCGCTCGATCTCGGCCCCGTGCATCTCGTCGGCCACTCGCGTGGCGGCAGCGTCGCGTTCAACGTCGCGCGCCAGCATCCGCAGCTCGTCGACACGCTGACGCTCGCCGATCCGGGCGGCCCGCTACAACAGCCGGGCGTGCGCGAAGCCGCGCTGCCGGCCGCCGCGATCGCCCTGCGCACGCAGGCCGTGAACCTGATCGGGCAAGGCGAAGTGGAAGCCGGCCTCGAAATGTTCGTCGACTCGGTGAGCCTGCCCGGCGCATGGAAGAAGAGCACGTCGCGCTTTCGCACGATGGCGATCGACAATGCGAGCACGCTGCCGAAGCAGCTGCAGGATCCGCTGCCCGCGTATTCGCAGCACACGGCATCGGATATCGCATGCCGCACGCTGCTGATCGACGGCCAGCGCAGCCCGAAGATGTTCCGCAACAACGTCGACACGCTGTCGCAGTGGATCGGCGATGCTCAACGGCAGACCGTCGCCGGTGCGTCGCACGGGATGAACGCCGCGAGCCCCGCGGTGTTCAACCGTTACGTGCACGAGTTCGTCGCCGCGTAACGCTCGCGGGCGGCATTCGGTCCGCCCGTCACTTCCCGTCACTTCCCGCCCCTTTCCTGAACGAAGCGATACGGGCTGCCCCGCATCGCTTCGCCCGCCTCCGCGTCAAACGATCGGTTCGGGCTTGCGCGTCACCGCATCCGACAACCCGAACACGCTGTCGAACGACCAGTTGTACGCGAACGTGAAGATCGGGAAGAACACGATCAGCACGGACGGCGAACTCGCGCCGCTCGTGTTCGCGAACATCCGGAACGGGCTGCCGCCGCCCGTGTATCTGCGGCGGCCGAAACATACGGGGCTCGGCAAGGCAGCCAGCGAACTGATGCGGGCACTGCGGGCTGAAGGCAGTCACGGCTGATCGGTGCGGCGAATCATCGCCGCACCGTCGGTCAACGCTGGATGGTTTGACCGTTAGTTGCGGTTAATGCGAACCAGCCGCCGCACCCTGGATCGAATCGACGAGCGCAGCGTTGTCGTACCGTCGCCCGGCAATGCCCCATCCGCCGTCGACCGCATGCACGACATTCACCCAGATCTGCGCCGGCGTCAGCCGCCCGCCTGCGCGATGCAGCACGATCGCGGTCGCCCGTTCGACGAATTGCCGCTGCTTGTCGGGCGCCGCGAGCGCCACGGCCGGCAGCTTCAGCTCGACGAATGCCGCGGGCTCCGCGCGACCATGCACGAAGGTCCGGTGACGCGGCAGCACATTGAGCGAGCCGATCACGTTCGGCGCCAAGAACGCATTCCCGGTCAGCCCTTCGACCTCCAGCAGCGCATCGGTCAGTTCGGCAAATACCGGCCCTTCGTCTTCCTGCGAGAAAACCCCTTCAGATACTGTCAGCGTAATCGGCATCGCACGTTCTCCAGGTCAGGTCATCGGAATCGTGACGTGATATAAATATCAGTCACTCTCTATACATTAGACACTGATCGCTCTCTATGCAAGCGATAAAGAGCGATCGCTCTGAAGCGAGCCTGTCATGCGTTATTCCGTCGAGCACAAGCACGAAACCCGCGCGCGCATTCTCGAGGCGGCGAGCCGCCTGTTCCGCCAGGAGGGCTATGGCGGCTCCGGCATCGGTCCGCTGACGAAGGCGGCGGGCGTCACCAACGGCGCGTTCTACGGGCATTTCAAATCGAAAGGCGAAGCGTTCCGCAGCGTGGTCCTCGCCGGTCTCGACCAACTCCGGCAAGGCGTCGCGATCTTCAAGGCCGAGCATGGCGCGCGCTGGCGGCGTCCGTTCGTGTCGTTCTATCTCGGGCCGCGGCGCACCTGCGCGCTCGGCGAAAGCTGTGCGCTGCCGAGCCTGTCGCCCGAAGTGATGCGCGCCGACGACGACACGCGCGACGCCTATGAACAGGCGTTGCGGCAGATCGTCGACGAAGTGTCGTCCGGGCTCGGCGACGCCCCCGACGACGATCGCGCGATCGCGTTCCTCGCGCTGCTGACGGGCGGCGTCACGCTCGCGCGTGCAGTGCGCGATCCCGAACTGGCGCAGCGCATCGCCGATGCGGTCGGCCGCTACGCGGTGGTGATCGCCGAACGCACGGACGTGAAGCCCGAACAGCAGGCATAACGCACGGCCAATAAAAAACCCCGATCCGCGTTGCCACGGAATCGGGGCTCTTCGATCAGCCACCTGCTCGAACGGCCCCTGGCGGGCCGCTGCTTCAACGCGCGGCGACTTCCGCCTTGACGGACGCCGCATCGCCGACGGCCGTCGGCACCGCACCCCACCCGCCGCCCAGCGCACGGATCAGGTTCACGGTCGACACGGCCTGCGCCCCGGTCAGCTGGTTCGCCTGCAACTGCGACTGCAGCACCGACCGCTCGCTGTCGATCACGTCGAGATAGGCCACTTCGCCTTCCTGATACTGCGTCCGCGACAGCGTCGCCGCACGGCGCGACGCATTGACGGCCGCATCCTGCGCGCGAATCTGGTCGTCGAGCAGACGCAGATCGGCGAGATTGTCCTCGACCTCGCGGAACGCGACGAGCACCTGCTGCCGGTAGTTCGCGACCTGCTCGTCATACTGCGCGCGCGCCTGCTGCACGCCGGCCGCCCGTCGCCCGCCGTCGAACAGCGGCAGCGTCAGCGCGGTGCCGGCGAACGGCCCGAGCAGGAACGTGCGGCTCGACCACATGAACAGGTTGCCGAGCGTCGACGCCTCATAGCCGAACGCGCCCGTGATATCGAGCTTCGGGAAGTACGCCGACTTCGCGAGACCGATCCGCGCGTTCGCGGCCGCCATCGCGCGCTCGGCCGCCGACACGTCCGGGCGGCGTTCGAGCAATGCCGACGGCAGACCCGGCGGGACCTTCACCGCGACCGGCACGATCGGCGTTTCCTTGAACGCGAAGTCCGCGGGCGCCTTGCCGAGCAGGATCGCGAGCGCATGCTCGGACGCCGCGCGCCGGCGCGCGACGCCGACCGCATCGGCCTGCGCGGTCGCCAGCTCGTTCTTCGCGCGCGACACGTCGAGCTCGCTGATGTCGCCTTCGTTGAAGCGGCGCTGTACGAGCTTCAGCGCCTGATCACGCAGTTCGACCGTGCGGCGGTACAGGTCCTGGTCCGAGTCGAGCTGGCGCAGTTCGAAGTAGTTCTGCGCGACGTCCGCCTGCAGCGCGAGCTGCACCGAACGGAACAGCGCTTCGCTCTGCGCCTGGTCGGCACGCGACGCCTCGACGTTGCGGCTCACGCGGCCGAACAGGTCGGCCTCGTACGACACCGTGCCCTGCGCGCGCCACAGCGTCGCGGTGGTCGGGCCGGTGCCCTGCGGCTGGAACTGCGACGCCGACGACAGCCCTTCGCGCGTCGGCCCGAACCCGGCGCCGACCTGCGGGAACCACTGCGAGCGCGCGGTGCGGGTCGCCGCACGCGCTTCTTCGACGCGCGCCGCCGCGGCCTTCAGGTTCTGGTTCGCGGCGAGCGCCTGCGACTCGAGCGAGTCGAGCACCGGATCGCCGAACACCTTCCACCATTCGCCGCGATGCTCGCCGTCCGCCGGTTCGGCGGTCTTCCACGTGCCGGCCTGTTCGCCGGCCGCGAGCGTCGGCGCTTCCTTGAACGCCGCGGGCGTCGACACGTCCGGGCGCTTGTAGTCGGGCCCCACCGCGCACGCGGCGAGCAGCGTCGCGAGCAGGGTGCTCGCGGCCGCCACCTTCGCGAAGCGCATCAGGCCATTCGTGTTGTGCATGTTGTCCATCTTGTTGTCCTCAAGCATCCGAAGCCGACGCACCGGAAGGCGACACGCCATAGCCGGCCGAGTCCTTGCCCGCGACGTGGATCTTGCCGCCCGCCAGCGTGCGCAGCACGACGTAGAACACCGGCGTCAGCATCAGCCCGAACAGCGTCACGCCGAGCATCCCGAAGAACACCGCGACACCCATCGCATGGCGCATTTCCGAACCCGCACCGGTCGACGTGACGAGCGGCACGACGCCCATGATGAATGCGATCGACGTCATCAGGATCGGGCGCAGCCGCAGCCGGCTCGCCTCGATCGCGGCCTCGAGCGGCGTCCTGCCGTCGTGCTCCAGTTCACGTGCGAATTCGACGATCAGGATCGCGTTCTTCGCGGACAGCCCCACCAGCACCATCAAGCCGATCTGCGTGAAGATGTTGTTGTCGCCCTGCGTGAGCCACACACCCGTCAGCGCCGACAGAATGCTCATCGGCACGATCAGGATCACCGCGAGCGGCAGCGTCAGGCTTTCATACAGCGCGGCGAGCACGAGGAACACGAGCAGCACGCTGATCGGGAACACGTACATCGCCGAATCGCCTGCCAGGATCTGCTGGTACGTGAGGTCGGTCCATTCGAACCGCACGCCGCGCGGCAGCGTTTCATGCGCGATACGCTCGATCGCCGCCTGTGCCTGACCCGACGAGAAGCCCGGCGCCGGGCCGCCGTTGATGTCGGCTGCGGTGTAGCCGTTGTAGCGCACGACCATTTCCGGGCCGAACGTCGGCGTCACCGTGACGAGCGACGACAGCGGCACCATTTCGCCCTTGTCGTTGCGCGTCTTCAGCTGCAGGATGTCGTCCGCGCGCTGACGGAACGGCGCGTCGGCCTGCACGCGCACCTGGTACACGCGTCCGAAGCGGTTGAAGTCGTTCACGTACAGCGAGCCGAGATACACCTGCATCGTGTTGAACACGTCGGTGACCGGCACGCCGAGCTGCTTCGCCTTCACACGGTCGAGATCGACGTTGAGCTGCGGCACGTTGATCTGGTAGCTCGTAAACAACGGGCCCAGCTCAGGCGCCTGCTGCGCGCGCTTGATGAAGTCGTTGGTCGCATCCGACAGCTTCGCGTAGCCGACCGCGCCGCGATCCTCGATCTGCATCTTGAACCCGCCGAGCGTGCCGAGGCCGAGCACCGGCGGCGGCGGGAACACCGCGACGAACGAATCCTTGATCGCACCGTACTGCTGGTTCAGCGCACCGGCGATCGCACCGGCCGACAGCGCCTTGCCGTGCCGCTCCGAGAACGGCTTGAGCGTGACGAACACGATGCCCGCGCTCGAGCTGTTGGTGAAGCCGTTCACCGACAGCCCCGGGAACGCGACCGCACTCTCGACGCCCGGCTGCTTCAGCGCGATCGAACCCATGTCGCGGATCACCTTCTCGGTGCGGTCGAGCGACGCGCCGTTCGGCAGCTGCGCGAACGCGATCAGGTATTCCTTGTCCTGCGCGGGCACGAAGCCGCCCGGCACGACCTTCGACACGAGCACAGTCGCACCCACCAGCACGAGGTACACGCCGAGCATCAGCGTCTTGCGCGACAGCACGCCGCGCACGCCGCGGCCGTAGTTCTCCGCGCCGCGATGGAACACCTTGTTGAAGCCGCGGAAGAAGCCGCCGAGCACGCGGTTCATCACGCGCGTGAGCCAGTCTTCCTTGTCGCCGTGGCCCTTCAGCAGGATCGCGGACAGCGCCGGCGACAGCGTCAGCGAGTTGAACGCCGAGATCACCGTCGAGATCGCGATCGTCATCGCGAACTGCTTGTAGAACTGGCCGGTCAGGCCCGACATGAACGCGAGCGGCACGAACACGGCGACGAGCGTCAGCGCGATCGCGATGATCGGCCCGCTCACTTCCTGCATCGCCTTGTAGGTCGCCGCCCGCGCGTTCATCCCGCTCTCGATGTTGCGCTCGACGTTCTCGACGACGACGATCGCATCGTCGACCACGATCCCGATCGCGAGCACCATCCCGAACAGCGACAGCGCGTTGATCGAATACCCGAACGCCAGCAGCAGCGAGAACGTGCCGATGATCGACACCGGCACCGCGATCAGCGGAATCAGCGACGCGCGCCAGGTCTGCAGGAACACGATCACGACGATCACGACCAGCGCGATCGCTTCGAGCAGCGTGTGCACCACGGCCTTGATCGACGAGCGCACGAACTGCGTCGGGTCATAGACGATCTTGTAGTCGACGCCGGCCGGCATGTCCTGCTTCAGCTCGGCCATCGTCTTGCGCACTTCGTCGGAGATCTGCAGCGAGTTCGCGCCCGGCGACTGGTTGATCGCCATCGCGACGGCCGGCTTGTTGTCGAGCAGCGAGCGCAGCCCGTACTCGGACGCGTCCAGCTCGATGCGCGCGATGTCGCGCAGATGCGTGACGCCGCCGTCCGGCGTCGTCTTCACGACGATGTCGCCGAACTCGTCTTCCGTCTGCAGACGGCCACGCGCGTTCACCGACAGTTGCAGCGGCGTGCCGGGCAGCGACGGCGACGCGCCGATCACGCCGGCCGCGACCTGCACGTTCTGCTCGCGGATCGCCTGCACGACGTCCTCGGCCGACAGTCCGCGCTGCGCGACCTTCTGCGGATCGAGCCACACGCGCATCGCGTAGTCGCCCGAACCCCACAGCTGCACCTGGCCGACGCCCTGGATCCGCGACAGGCGATCCTTCACGTTGATCAGCGCGTAGTTGCGCAGGTAGGTCATGTCGTAGCGGTTGTCCGGCGAGATCAGGTGGACCACCATCGTCAGCGTCGGCGAGCTCTTCACCGTGGTGATGCCGAGCCGCTGCACGTCTTCCGGCAGGCGCGGCAACGCCTGGTTCACGCGGTTCTGCACGAGCTGCGTGGCCTTGTCCGGATCGGTGCCGAGCTTGAACGTGACGGTGATCGTCATGTTGCCGTCGCTGTTCGCCTGAGACTGCATGTAGAGCATGTCCTCGACGCCGTTGATCTGCTCTTCCAGCGGCGACGCGACCGTCTCGGCGATCACTTTCGGGTTCGCGCCCGGGTACTGCGCCTTCACGATCACGGAAGGCGGCACGACTTCCGGATACTCCGAAATCGGCAGCAGGAACATCGCGATCACCCCGCCGAGCAGGACGATCACCGATAGGACTCCTGCAAAGATCGGCCGGTCGATAAAGAATTTGGAAATGTTCATGGGTTGCTCTGTCTGGTTGAACGCGGAAATCGAAGCGGCGGGCCGCTTACGATTCCGCCTTCGCCGGTGCGGCCGGCTTCGCGTTGTCCGCGAGCGGCGCGGACGGCGCATCGCCGCCCGTCATCGGGACCATGTGCGGCTTCACCTGCTCGCCCGGCCGCACGCGCTGCGTGCCGTTCACGATCACGCGATCGCCGGCGGCGAGGCCGCTCACGATCACGCGCCGGTTGCCGTGCTGCATGCCCTGCTGCACTTCGCGATACGACACGCGGCCCTGCTGGTCGACGACGAACACGAACTTCTTGTCCTGGTCGGTGTTGATCGCCGCATCGTCGACGAGCAGCGCCTCGTGCGGTGCGCTGCCACCCACCTTCACGCGCGCGTAGAGCCCGGGGACGAGCGTACCGTCCGCGTTGTCGAAGCGCGCGCGCACGCGGATCGTGCCGGACGACGTGTCGAGCCGGTTGTCGACCGAGTCGATCTCGCCGCTGCGCGAGTAGCCGGTTTCGTTCGCGAGGCCGAGCTCGACCGGCACCTTGCGGCCGTTGCGCGCGCCGTTGATGTACTGCAGGTAGGTCTGCTCGTCCGCGTCGAACGATGCGTAGATCGGCGACACCGACACCAGCGTCGTCAGCGGCGCGGCCGACGCGCCGGCCGACACGACGTTGCCGAGTGTGATTTCCGCGCGCGACACGCGGCCCGACACGGGTGCGGTGATGCGCGTATAGCCGAGGTTGATGCGCGCCGTTTCCAGCGCGGCTTCGGCGGCCTTCAGGTTCGCCGTCGCTTCGCGCGCCGCGTTCTGCTTCTCGTCGTAGTCGCGCTTCGCGATCGCGTTGTCGCCGATCAGCCGCTGCGCGCGCTGCCAGTCGCTCTGCGCGTAGCCGTTGCGGGCCTGCGCGGCGGCGAGCTGCGCGGCCGCGCGGTCGGTTTCCGCCTGGTACGGGCGCGGATCGATCACGAACAGCACGTCGCCCTTTTTCACGAGCGCGCCGTCCTTGAAGTTCACCGCGACGATCGTGCCCGACACCTGCGGGCGCACGTCGACTTTCTCGACCGCCTCGAGGCGGCCCGAATAGCCTTGCCAGTCGGTGACGGTCTGCGG
The DNA here is from genome assembly GCF_000949135.2 of Burkholderia sp. USMB20. Taxonomy (GTDB): domain Bacteria; phylum Pseudomonadota; class Gammaproteobacteria; order Burkholderiales; family Burkholderiaceae; genus Burkholderia. The sequence goes on from NZ_JTAN02000001.1 coordinate 50,367, forward strand.
CACGACGGTCGCGACGTCGACTTCGGGCAGCGGCGCTGCCGCCTTTTCGGGCGCGTTCGCGTTCACGCGCATCGCGCCGAACGTGCCGAGGCCGACGACGGCGAGCGTCGCGATCGCCGCGGTCGCGATTCGGGAGCGGGAGGTGCGTAGGATGGCCATGTGGATCTCCAATAAGCGTGGATTGGTTCTGGTTATTCGGAACGGTTCGGCTGGCGCGCCTGGAAGCGGCACTGGAAGAAGCGCACGGCCTCCTCGAGCGCGGCCTCGTGCGTCGCGAGCGCCGCGTGCGTGACGTCCGGGTAGCGGATCACCTGCGTGAGCACGCCCGACGAAATCAGGCAGCCCGCATATTTCTCCGCTTCGACGTGCAGCACGTCGTTCTGCGCGGTGACGACGAGCGTCGGCGGCAGGCCCGCGAGGCGCACCGATTCGAGCGGCGCCGCATACGGGTGCATGCGCTGCGCCGCCTGCGGCAGATAGGCGCGATAACAGGCCGCGCATTCGCGCGCGGTGATGTCCGACGCAAGGCGTTCGGCGTCGCCGATGCGCGTCATGCTCGGGTCGAGCATCGGCCCGAACAGCGCCTGCGCGGCGATCGACACTTCGCCGCGATCGCGCGCGATGAACGCGAGACAGTTCGCGAGCTGGCCGCCCGCATCGTGCCCCGCGACGCCGATCTTCTTCGGATTGCCGCCGAACGCGCGGGCGCGCGTCGCGGCCCACACGGCCGCGCGATACGCATCCTCCGGCGCGGCCGGAAAAGGAAAGGCCGGCGCGAGCGAATAATCGACCGACACTACGAGAGCCGGTAAGCGTTCTGCTAAAAAGCGCGCGGCGAAATCGGCGTCATCCAGCGTGCCGCGCACGAAACCGCCGCCGTGGAAGTAAAGCACTACCGGCAATCCGGTCTTGTCCGCGCGCCGATAGAGGCGCAGCACGATGTCCTGCGCGTAGCCGGGGATTTCCACCTCCGCGACCGTCAGTGCCGCGCCGGCTCTGGCTTCGGCGGGCAACGCGGCTTTCAGGAATTTGCTGAATTCAGAAGCGTCCATGACGATGCAGCATCCATTTCGAGATGGAACGAATTCTGGGTCCGGCAGACATCCGGATAAATGCCTATAATCCGGCAACACAATTCAACGCCCCCGAACAATCCAGGCTGCGCTTACCCATGAGGTAGCGCAGCCTTGTCGTTCGGGCGGCAAATTAGATTGCGGAGGTTGTGATGGACCGGCTTCAGGCCATGCAGGTGTTTACTCGCGTCGTCGATACAAGCAGCTTCACCAAGGCAGCAGAGTCGCTCAGCCTGCCGCGGGCGTCCGTCACGACGATCATCCAGAATCTCGAAGCGTTCCTCGGCGTGCGGCTGATGCACCGGACCACGCGCCGGCTGTCGCTCACGCCGGACGGTGCCGCGTACTACGAACGCTGCGTGCGGATCCTCGCCGATGTCGAGGAAACCGAAGCAAGCTTCCAGAACAACAACCGGAAGCCGCACGGAAAGTTGCGTATCGACATGCCGGGCTCGATCGGGCGGCTGCTCGTGATTCCGTCGCTGTGCGAATTCCACACGCGCTATCCGGACATCGACCTGCAGCTCGGCCTGTCTGACCGGCCGGTCGACCTGCTGCAGGAAGGCGTCGACTGCGTGATCCGCGTCGGTGCGCTGCAGGATTCGTCGCTGGTTGCGCGCCGGGTCGGATTGTTCGAGTGCGTGTCGGTCGCTGCGCCCGCGTATCTCGAGAAGTTCGGCGAGCCGCGGACGATCGAGGATCTGAACGACCACAAGGCCGTCAACTACTTCTCGAGCCGCACGGGCCGCACGATCGACTGGACGTTCCTGACCGACGGCAAGGAAGTCGAGGTCAAGATGAACGCGATCGTGTCGGTCAACGATGCCGATGCGTACGTGACGTGCGGGCTCGAAGGCTTCGGCCTGATCCAGCCGCCGCTGTTCATGGTGCTGCCGCACCTGCGCGACGGCCGGCTCAAGGAAGTGCTGCCCGGCCTCAAGCCGCTGCCGATGCCGATCTCGGTCGTGTATCCGCACAGCCGGCACCTGTCGCCGAAGGTACGCGTGTTCGTCGACTGGATCGCCGAAGTGTTCGACCGCTGCCCGCTGCTGAGCGGCAAGGGCAGCCTCGACGCGACGTGCAGCAAGCGCACGTTCGAGGAAGCCGAGCGCGCACCGGCGCTCGACACGCCGGTCATCAACGAGTGGGTCGCGTAATCGTCTGAACCGCGGTGCGCGGGCTGTGCGGCCCGCGTACCGTCCTGCCTTCGCGCCGCCACGGCGTCACGTTCGTGCCGCCTTCCCCGCCGCACAGCGCCTTTCCTGAATCCGCATCACACCTTTGCGCCGTGCGCGGAAATCGGCCGCGTGCGTGACGGCGCGCGCCGCGCGACATCGCCGGGAGCCCCGCTGCAGGCGGCTGTGCGCGATTTTCGAGTAACCCTGCCGACAGTACGGATCGCGATTGTTCCACCATCACGACAATTCAATTCGCGTCAGCCGCATTTATCGCGCCGGAACGGCCCCCTAGAGTAAACCCTGTCGCGCACCTCGTTGCGCATCGAACAGATCCCGCTTGACGGGACCGGAGCAAGCGCCGACGCGCCAACTCCGACCAACACAGGAGTTACGTCATGAACCGCCGCCATCTTCTCTCCGCCGTCGCACTCGCACTCGCCGTGTCCGCACCGGCCTTCGCCGATACGACCACCCCGCACGCCGGCGACTACGCGAACACGTCGTGGTACACGCAGCACAACAACGGCCCGCGCACGCGCGCCGAAGTCAGCGCGGAAGTCGAGCAGGCCCGCCGCGACGGCACGCTGGCCTGGCTGCGCAAGGCGAATTCGTATCCGCAAGGGCTCGAACTCGCGCAAGGCCCGTATCGCCCGACACCGGAAGGCAACCAGCTCGCCGGCGCAGGCCGTTGAGCATCGATCAACGCGCAACGCCGCGCAGCGGATGATCCGCGGCGCGGCATCGAGACACCGCCATCGAACACCCGATTAGTCAGTTAGTTGCAGGAGCCTGTGATGAACGATCAACTTCCTTCGCCGCTCGATCATTGGGACGACACGACGCCCGTCTGGACGCCGTTCCGTTCCGCGCCGCACGCGCATTGAACTTCGCGTCGATCTCTCGCTGAAGACGCTGGCCTTCAACGGCGCGGCACGCCGTCGCGCCATTCGCCCCAGTGCGTGACGATGTCCTGAACGAGCGGATTGCCCGCGCGGTACAGGTTTTCGGTCGCCGGGGCGAAACCACCCTGGTCCGCATAGTTCAGCAGATTGTCCGCGCTCGTCTGCCCTGCATACGGCCGGTCGAAATCGGAACCCGTGCGCAGCACCGCGACGCGCGACAGGTCGACCCGCTTCACGCTCGCCGCGCGCTTGAGCGCTTCATAGGTCGCGTTGTCTTCCTGTGCGGTCATGCAGTAGGTGCCCTTGCCGTCGGTGAGGATCTTGGTCCACTGGCGCGCGCGCTCGCCGATCAGCGTGCCCGAGAACCACGTATTGCCCGATGACGTGTCGCACTGGATCACCGTCGGCGGCCGATTCGCCGGCGCATACGTGAACTTCGCGCGCGCGGCCTGGGCCTGCGCGCTGTCGGCGAGCACGACGTTGCGCGACAGCGCATACGCGGCATCGGTCAGCTGCGGGTTGAGCTGGAATACTTCGGTGCGGTAATCGAGCGGCGGCTTGTCGTTCGGGCTCTTCGTATTGATGCCGAGAAAGCCGGTATTCCAGCCGGCCGGAATCTCGCGCGCATCGAGCTCCCACTGCAGGCTGAAGTCGACCAGGTATTTCGACCAGGCGGCGGAGCCGACCGTGCCTTGCGCGGGGTCGACGCCCGCGATGCCCGACACGAGGAAGTACGTGCGGCGCAGGTCGAAACGCTGCGAGAACGTGAGCGCCATGATCGTCGCGGACGCGTTCGCATAGCCCATGCCGGTCGTCACCACGCACACGTCCTGCTTGTTGCAGTGAACGGCCGGATAGTCGGGCGACAGGCCGGGCACGGTGATGTCGCGCCACGGGCCGAGCCGGTCGAGCCATGCCTGGCCTTCCGGACCGAACATCGTGATGATCATGACCTTGACCGGGCGGCCCTGTGCACCGGTCTCGGCGAATGCAGCGTTGCCCTGGTTGTTCTGCGCAATCGACGGCGCGGTCGCACAGGCGGCAAGCGAGAATGCAGCTGCGGAAAGGATGGAGCGAGTCAGCATCGGCGTTCCTTGTTTCGGTGATGTTGGGTGAGAACGGCTCTCGGAGACTGCGCGAGGGAGTATAGAACGCGCGTGTGCGATGCGGAACCCGACTACGAAACGGCGGGCGGTGTTTCGTCTCGCGATTGTTGTACGCCCGGTTCGCATGCCGCCTGACAAAAAAAATCAGGAATGCTACTCGGTTGATCGATATGAAATCGCCACATCTTCCGCCAATGATCGTGACCGACGACTGCGCTCGAGCCGCTAGACGCGAAGCATCCCCGCAACGCCATAACCGAGCACGACCAGTGCGGCCACCACATGACTCGCGGCGAGCCATCGCGGCGACTTCACGATGCGCCCGATTGCGCTGCCGCCGAACGCGAACACGAGTTGCCCGGCGAGACTGCCGGCAAACACGCAGGCGGCACCGAGCAGCCAGTGCCGATGCGCACCGGCCGCTGCGGTGGCATAGCCATAGAACAGCAGGATGGTCAGCGGATTCGCGAGCGTGACGAAGAACATCGACGTGAACGGGCGCGCGCCCGGCGGCGGCGCGGCGCCGTTCAGCGTGCGGCGCCGATCCTGCAACGCGCGCCACAGCATGCGTGCGCCCATTGCAAGCAACACGAGCGCGCCGACGAAGCGGAACAGCGGCAGGTGCGACGCGAGCGTGCTCGCGAGCATCGCGCCAATGGTGAACGCGACGAGCGCATAGCAGCCGTCGGCCGACGCCACGCCCATTGCCGCGCGCACGCCGCTCGCGGTGCCGGCGCGCATCCCGTAGTTCGCGATCATCAGCGCGACGGGCCCGACCGACAGCGCGATCATCAGCCCGAACAGGAAATCGTTCATCGGTCGTCGATGCCTTCGAGGGAAGGCATCGATTCTAGCGACCGACAGCGATCCAGCGTGAAAAAAAACCGCGTCAGGCGACGTCGACGCGCGCGGGCCCGTCCACCATCTCGCCGATCACGGCCGCACGGTCGAAGCCGTCGGCGCGGAAGCACGCGAGCACGTCGTCGACGGCATCCGGCGCGCACGCGACCAGCAGGCCGCCGGACGTCTGCGGATCGGTCAGCAGCGCCTGCGCGACGGGCGGCAGCCCGTCGGCGAGCCGCACGTCGGCGCCATATGCGGCCCAGTTGCGGCCCGATGCGCCGGTGAACACGCCGTCGGCGACGAACGCCTCGACGCCCGCCAGCCACGGCAGCGATGCGTAATGCACGCGTGCGGTCAGCTTCGCGCCGCGCGCCAGTTCGAGCGTATGGCCGAGCAGCCCGAAGCCCGTGACGTCGGTCAGCGCATGCACGCCCGGCAGCGCGGCGAGTTCGGCGCCCGGCCGGTTCAGCTTGGTGGTCGTCGCCACCATCTGCGCGTAGCCCGCGTCGTCGAGCTGGTTCTTCTTCAGCGCGGCCGACAGCACGCCGACGCCGAGCGGCTTGCCGAGCACGAGCACGTCACCCGCGCGCGCGGCCGCATTGCGCTTAACGCGCGACGGATGCACGACGCCGATCGCCGCGAGCCCGTAGATCGGCTCGACCGAATCGATCGAATGACCGCCCGCGACCGGAATGCCGGCATCCGCGCACACCGATTCGCCGCCGCGCAGCACGGCCGCGATCGTCTCGTGCGGCAGCACGTTGATCGGCATCCCGACCAGCGCGAGCGCGAGAATCGGCTTGCCGCCCATCGCGTAGACGTCGGACAGCGCGTTGGTGGCCGCGATGCGGCCGAAGTCGAACGGATCGTCGACGATCGGCATGAAGAAGTCGGTCGTCGCGACAATCGCCTGCTCGTCGTTCAGCCGGTAGACGGCCGCGTCGTCGGAGGTCTCTGTGCCGACCAGCAGGTCCGGGAACAGCGCGGGCGGCGTCGCCCGCTTCAGCAGCTCGGACAGCACGCCCGGCGCGATCTTGCAGCCGCAGCCGCCGCCATGCGACAGGCTCGTGAGGCGCGGAACGGCGGGCGAGGTGAGGGGGGCTTCGGTCATCGTCGGCATCCGGTGAATAACAACGTTCTATTATCGACAATTCCGCGCGAGCGCGCCCGGCACCCACATAATTGACGGCGCCCGCCCTCGTCCGCTCGCTCATTCATGGATCACCTGTTCATCGGCCTCGTGCTGTGCTCCGCCCTCTTGCACGCGATCTGGAATGCCTTCCTCCACGTGAGCGAAGACCGTCTCGTCCAGCTCGGCACGATGTCGCTGCCGTATCTCGCGTTCGGCATTGCGGGCGTCGTACTGCTGCCCGCGCCGGCGCCCGCCGCATGGCCGTACGTCGCGACGTCGGCCGTGCTCGAGGTCGCGTACTGCTTCACGCTGGCGCGTGCATACCGCAACGGCGAGTTCGGGCAGATCTACCCGATCGCGCGCGGGATCTCGCCGTTGCTCGTGTCGGTGCTGGCGTTCGCGATGCTGCACGAGCGGCCGACGCCGTTCGGCTTCGCGGGCATCGCGCTCGTGTCGTTCGGCATCATGTCGCTCGCGTTGCGGCGCGGCTTCCGGTTCTCCGGCGAAGGCGTGCCGTACGCACTGCTCACGGGCGTGTTCATCGCCGCGTATTCGATCTGCGACGGCATCGGCTCGCGTGTATCGGGCAGCGCGCTCGGCTATATCGCGTGGGTTTATCTGCTGTGGAGCGTGCCGCAACTCGTGTTGGTGTGTGCGATGCGCGGCGGCCCGCGCGTGGTGTTCGGTTCGCGCGCGTCGCTGCGGCAAGGCGCGATCGCCGGCACGATCTCGCTCGCCGCCTATGGAATCGTGATTCTCGCGTACCGGCATCTGCCGGTCGCGACGGTATCGGCACTGCGCGAGACAAGCTCGATCTTCGCGGTCGCGATCGGCTGGTTCGTGATGCGCGAGCGGCCCGGCGCGCAGCGCGCTCGCAGCATGCGCGCTGGTGGTCGCGGGCGCGGCGTTGATCCGGCTTTGACGCGCGTGCGTATGCCCTCAGGAAGGACCGGCAGTCACGGCAGGTCCGGTGCACTCGGCAGTTGGGCCGTTGTGTGCTTGCAGCCGAGGTTTTTCCAGACGAGGCAATTGTCTCCGCGCGGCGGAGACAATTGACCTGGACCTGCTTGAAAACGCTGATCCATATCGACTCCCTCTCATACGTGACTTTCGCATCGCGCTCTGCCGTCTCGAGCGTTGGTCGTCACCTCAACTGCCGCACACGTCAAGCCGCCGCAATCAGTCCGTCGAACGCCCGCTCGTCGATCGCCTCGGCCAGCGTCGCGAACGCCGTCGCGATCTCGTCCTCCGGCACGCACGCATAGCCGAGCAGCAAGCCCGACGCCGCGCGTTCGCGCTCCGCGTAATAACCGGACAGCGGCCGCACGACGATGTTGCGTTCGAGCGCGGCCTGCGCGACCGCGCGATCGTCGACCCCGTCCGGCAGGCGCGTGACGAGATGCAGCCCCGCATCGCTGCCGAGTGCCTGCAGCGTGTCGCCGTAGCGGCGCGCGACCGCATCGAGCAGCACCTCGCGGCGCTGCCCGTACAGCGTGCGCATCTTGCGGATATGCGACACGAAGTGCCCTTCCGCGATAAACTCGGCGAGCACCGCCTGCTGCAGCAGCTGCCCTTCGCGATACAGCTCGGCGCTCGCGGTCGCGAAGCTCTCCGCGAGCGGCTCCGGCGCGACGAGGTAACCGACGCGCAGCCCCGGGAACAGCGTCTTGCCGAAGCTGCCGACGTAGATCACCTGCCCGGCCGTATCGAGCCCCTGCAGCGACGCGAGCGGCCGGCTGCCGTAGCGGAATTCGCTGTCGTAGTCGTCCTCGATGATCCAGCAGCCGTGCTGGCGCGCGTATTCGAGCAGCATCCGGCGCCGCGCGAGGCTCATCACCATCCCGAGCGGATACTGGTGCGACGGCGTGACGAGCATCAGCTTCGGCGGCTCGGCGAGATCGGCGGCCGACGGCGCGATCCCTTCGTCGTCGACCGGAATCGGCCGCGTGGTCAGCCCCGACACGTTCAGCACGCTGCGCACGCCCCAGTAGCACGGATCCTCGGTCCAGATCGCGTCGCCCGGATCGGTCAGGAGCCGCACCGCGAGGTCGATCGACTGGTGGATCCCGGTCGTGATCACGATCTGCTCGGGCGTGCAGCGCACCGAACGCGACGTGCGCAGGTAGTCGGCCAGCGCCTCGCGCAACAGCGCGAGGCCGCCGCCCGGCGCGTAGGTCAGCAAATCGGGGCGCAATCTCCGCCAGTACTTGTTGTGCAGCCGTGTCCACACGCGCGCCGGAAAGCGCGACACATCGGGCACGCCGGGCATGAACGCGCCGCCCTGGCGCTTCGACACGCCCGCGCCCTCGACGAGCCGCGTGCCGCGCGCGGACAGCCGCCGCGCGGACGATGGCGCCACCGCCGGGCCGGCGGCCGGGTCGGGCGACGCGCCGACGATCTCGTCCGGCGCGCTGTCGGCGACGAACGTGCCGCGCCCCGTCGCCGAGTTCACATAACCTTCGAGCGCAAGCTGTTCGTAAACCTGCGTGACCGTGTTGCGGGCGATCCCGAGCTCGGCCGCCAGCAGCCGCGACGACGGCACGCGCGTGCCGGCCGGCAGTTCGCGCGACAGGATCGCCTGCTGCAGCAGCCGATGCAGCTGCCGGTAGATCGGCTGTTCGCCGCCGCGCACGAGGCGCTGCGCCAGCCAGTCCGACAACACGCTTGCGCGCATGATTGGCTCCTGAATATTTATTGAAATGGCTCTGATTGCCAGAGCCAAATGTGATTATAGTCGCCTCCATGGGCTGCCAATGCGGCCGATTTTTATCCCACCGGACAGAACATCAAGGAGATGACCGTGAAGAATGCCGACCTGCAGGCCCGCAAGAACGCCGCCACCCCGCGCGGCGTCGGCGTGATGTGCGATTTCTACGCAGCCCGCGCCGAGAACGCGGAGCTGTGGGATGTCGAAGGCCGCCGCTTCATCGATTTCGCCGCCGGCATCGCGGTGCTGAACACGGGCCACCGCCACCCGAAGATCGTCAAGGCGATCGCGGATCAACTGAACAGCTTCACGCACACCGCTTACCAGATCGTCCCGTACGCGTCGTACGTCGAGCTGGCGGAAAAGATCAACGAACGCGCGCCGGGCGACTTCCCGAAGAAGACCGCGTTCTTCACGACCGGCGCCGAAGCCGTCGAAAACGCGATCAAGATCGCGCGCGCCGCGACCGGCCGTCCGGGCGTGATCGCGTTCTCGGGCGGCTTCCACGGCCGCACGATGATGGGCATGGCGCTGACCGGCAAGGTCGCCCCGTACAAGCTGAACTTCGGCCCGTTCCCGGGCGACGTGTTCCACGCGCCGTACCCGAACGCGCTGCACGGCGTGACGACGGCCGACTCGATCAAGGCGATCGAGATGCTGTTCAAGGCCGACATCGATCCGAAGCGCGTCGCCGCGATCATCTTCGAACCGGTCCAGGGCGAAGGCGGCTTCAACCCGGCGCCGGCCGAGTTCGTGCGCGCGCTGCGCAAGATCTGTAACGAGCACGGCATCCTGCTGATCGCCGACGAAGTGCAAACGGGCTTCGCGCGTACCGGCAAGCTGTTCGCGATGCAGCACTACGACGTGCTGGCCGACCTGATCACGATGGCGAAGAGCCTCGCGGGCGGCATGCCGCTGTCGGGCGTCGTCGGCCGTGCGGACGTGATGGACGCAGCGGCTCCCGGCGGCCTCGGCGGCACCTATGCGGGCAATCCGCTGGCCGTCGCGTCGGCGCACGCGGTGCTCGAGATCATCGACGAAGAGAAGCTGTGCGACCGTGCGACGCAACTCGGCGACGTGCTGAAGGCGAAGCTGAATTCGCTGCAGGCCGACGTGCCGCAGATCGCCGACGTGCGCGGCCCGGGCGCGATGATCGCGGTCGAGTTCCTGAAGCCGGGTTCGGGCGAGCCGGACGCGGAATTCACGAAGCGCGTGCAGACGCGTGCGCTCGAGCGCGGGCTGCTGCTGCTCGTGTGCGGCGTGTACTCGAACGTCGTGCGCTTCCTGTTCCCGCTGACGATCCCGCAGGCCGTGTTCGACGAAGCGCTCGTGATCCTCGAGGAAGTGCTGAAGGAAACGGTCGGCGTGCCGGCCTGAGTTCCGGTCCACGTCAACTGAATGCGCCGCCGCCGTCGTCAGGACGGCGGCGGCCTTTTTATCCGTCATTTTCAAGGCAGGCGATTCATATGAGCACCGTTCAGGAAACCCTGGCACTGAAAGATCCGTCGCTGTTCCGCCAGCAGGCGTATGTCAACGGCGAATGGCAAGGCGCGGCGAACGGCGAGTCGTTCGAGGTCCGCAACCCGGCAACCGGCGGCCTGCTCGGCACCGTGCCGGCGATGGGCACGGCCGAGACGCGCCACGCAATCGAGGCCGCGAACGCCGCATGGCCGGCATGGCGCAAGAAGACCGCGAAGGAGCGCGCGGCGATCCTGCGCAAGTGGCACGACCTGATGATGGAAAACGCCGACGACCTCGCGCTGATCCTGACCACCGAGCAGGGCAAGTCGCTCGCCGAGGCGAAGGGCGAGATCGGCTACGCGGCGTCGTTCCTCGAGTGGTTCGCGGAGGAAGGCAAGCGCGTGTACGGCGACACGATCCCGACGCCGGCGAGCGACAAGCGCATCGTCGTGACGAAGGAAGCGATCGGCGTGTGCGCGGCGATCACGCCGTGGAATTTCCCGGCGGCGATGATCACCCGCAAGGTCGGCCCGGCGCTCGCGGCAGGCTGCCCGATCGTCGTGAAGCCGGCTGAAGCGACGCCGTTCTCGGCCCTCGCGATGGCCGTGCTGGCCGAACGCGCGGGCGTGCCGGCCGGCGTGTTCAGCGTCGTCACCGGCGACCCGAAGGCGATCGGCGGCGAGCTGACGTCGAACCCGATCGTGCGCAAGCTGTCGTTCACCGGCTCGACGCCGGTCGGCCGCCTGCTGATGTCGCAATGCGCGGCGACGGTCAAGAAGGTGTCGCTGGAACTCGGCGGCAACGCACCGTTCATCGTGTTCGACGACGCCGATCTCGATGCCGCCGTGCAGGGCGCGATCGCATCGAAGTACCGCAACAGCGGCCAGACGTGCGTGTGCACGAACCGCTTCTACGTGCACGAAGCCGTGTACGACCAGTTCGCGCAGAAGCTCGCGGCGGCGGTCGGCCAGCTGAAGGTCGGCCGCGGCACGGAGCCGGGCGTCACGCAAGGTCCGCTGATCAACGAAGCGGCCGTGCTGAAGGTCGAGGCGCACATCGAGGACGCGCTCGCGAAGGGCGCGACCGTCGTGACGGGCGGCAAGCGCCACGCGCTCGGCCACGGCTTCTTCGAGCCGACCGTGCTGACGGGCGTCACGCCGGCGATGAAGGTCGCGAAGGAAGAGACGTTCGGGCCGCTCGCGCCGCTGTTCAAGTTCGGCAGCGACGACGAGGTGATCCGCCTCGCGAACGACACCGAGTTCGGTCTCGCCGCGTACTTCTACAGCCGCGACATCGGCCGCGTGTGGAAGGTCGCCGAAGCGCTCGAGTACGGGATGGTCGGCGTGAACACGGGCCTGATCTCGAACGAAGTCGCGCCGTTCGGCGGCGTCAAGCAGTCGGGCCTCGGCCGTGAAGGCTCGCACTACGGCATCGACGACTACGTCGTGATCAAGTACCTCTGCCTCGCCGTCTGACGGTTCGGGGCCTGGCGCTTCGGCGACAGGCCCTGACCGCCCGGCCGGAACCGGGCGGTCACGACGCGGGCCGGTACCTCCTCTCCGCCGTGCCCGCGTCACCTTGCCGTGCGCGATGTCGGCACGCGTTCCGTGCGCGACGTCGATGCCGCATCGGCCAAACGTCATGCCGTTCGGCAATTTCGTTCAAGTCTCATTTCTCGTTCCGCTGCCAGCCGCTAGATTGAGCGTTCCACCTCGATCCGGTTTGCCTGCGCATGAACAGTTCCTCCATCCGCCCGACCTGCGTATCCCCCGCGCACCGCGCCCTCGTCGCGCTTCCTCGCACCCGTCCCGGCATCGCGCCCCGCACGAAGGGAGCCCGCACATGAGCGTCGGATCAGCCGATCGTCGTACGTGCCCGCCCGAGGAAAAGCGCAGCGGGCCGAGCAATCACCAGCCGTTCAACGTCGTCTACGACGGGCCCGCGCTCGGCGAGCACCGGATGGACGTGCGTGACCTCGCACCGGTGCTGCTCGCGATCGCCGACCTGTTCTCGTCCGCCAACAAGGAACTCAATGGCGACCACTCCGAGGTTCGTCTCGAGGTCAGGGGCGGCTTCAAGGCCGGCTCGTTCCATGCAGAGCTGATCTTCGTCCAGTCGCTCGCGAGCCAGATCCGCGACCTGTTCGCCGGGCCGAACGCCAATGCGTTCAGCAACGCACCGGCAATCCTCGCCGCATTGGGGATCATCGGTGGCGGCGGGCTGATCGGCCTCATTCGCACGCTGCGCGGGCGCAAACCGCATCGCACCGAGCCGGACGGAGCGCATGTCAGGATCTGGATGTCGGAGCAGGAATGCTTCGTCGTCGATGAACCCATCGTCCGGCTGTATCGGAACCGGGCCGTTCGCGTCAACCTGCAGAAAATGCTCTCGCCGCTCGAACATGACGGCATCGACAGCTTCGGCATCGTCCGCGACGACATCGTCGAACTCTCGATCGAACGCGACGAACTCGGTACGTTCGCGAGCAGCGACGATCCCGGCGAAATCGTCACCGACACGATCGCACTCAAGATGTTGAAGCTCGAATCCGTCGTGTTCAAGGACGGCAACAAATGGCGCGTGCACGACGGCACGTCCGCGTTCTATGCGTCGCTGGACGACGAACGGTTCATCGCGAAGATCGATGCCGGCGAGCGCTTCGGAAAGGGCGACGTGCTGGTCGTCGATCTGCGTCAGACGCAGATCGTCACCGACGACGGGCTTCGCAACGAATACCGGATCGTCACGGTTCGCGAGCACCGTGCGCCGTTGCAACCGGCGCTGATTTGATCTGCGCCCCCCCGTGGAGGTGACGCGCGGGCCGCGCGTCTCCGCCGTGCCCGCGTCACCTGCCTTGCCCGCCTTCAACGAAACACGTTCACCGCATCCACAAGCCGCGTCGCCTGCTGCTTCAGGCTTTCCGACGCCGCCGCGCTCTGCTCGACCAGCGCCGCGTTCTGCTGCGTGATGTTGTCCAGATGCACGACCGCCTGGTCGACCTGCGCAACCCCGGTGCTCTGCTCGGCCGTCGACGAGCTGATCTCCGCGATCAGGTCCGACACGCGCTTCACCTGCGTGACGATGTCCTCCATCGTCTTGCCCGCGCCGTCGACGATCCGTGCGCCCGACTCGACCCGCTCGACACTCGCGCCGATCAGTGTCTTGATTTCCTTCGCCGCGTTCGCGCTGCGCTGCGCGAGCGCCCGCACCTCGCCGGCGACCACCGCGAAGCCGCGTCCCTGATCGCCCGCGCGCGCCGCCTCGACCGCCGCATTCAGCGCAAGGATGTTGGTCTGGAACGCGATGCCGTCGATCACGCCGATGATGTCGGAAATCTTGTGCGAACTCGCCGTGATGTCGCTCATCGTCGTGACGACTTCGCTCACCGCCCGTCCGCCGCGCTCGGCCGCCTCGCTCGCCGAAACCGACAACTGGTTCGCCTGCAGCGCCGTCTCCGCGTTGCTCGATACGGTGGCCGTCATCTCGGCCATCGACGCAGCCGTCTGCTGCACGCTGGTCGACGCCTGTTCGGTGCGCGCGCTCAGGTCGTTGTTGCCTTGCGCGATCTCGTTGCTCGCGCGTTGTACGTTGTGCACCTGCTCGCTGACGTCGTCGACGAGCCAGCGGAAATCAGCCCGAGCTGGTTGATCGTGCGCGGCGTCATGCCGATCTCGTCGACGCGGTTCATCGCCACGCCGGTGCGGCTCTCGCCGGTCGCGACGCGCAACGCCTGGTCGCGCAACTGAATCAGCGGACGCACGATCTGCGCGTCGAGCCACAGTCCGGCCGCCACCGCTACACCGACCGCCGCACCGGCAAACGCCGCGAGCCCGCCGCCGGTCAGCCCGCACGCCCACCCCGCGCCGACGACGGCCGGCGCCAGCACGCACAGGGTCGAATGAACGCGCGCGCGCACCGACATCGTCTGGAACAGCGACGCGACACGCATCAGCCCGGTACGGACGATCAGCCCCTTGTGGAAACGGCGATTGCCGGCCTTGCCTTCGCGGAACGCGCGGTACAGCGCGTCGGCCGCCGCGATCTCGTCGCGCGACGCCTTGGTGCGCACCGACATGTAACCCGTCGGCTGCCCGTTGCGCATCACCGGCACCGTATTCGAACGGACCCAGTAATGATCGCCGTTCTTGCGACGGTTCTTCACGAGCGCGGTCCACGGTTCGCCGTTCTTCAGCGTCGCCCACATGTCGGCGAACGCCTCCTTCGGCATGTCCGGGTGCCGCACGACGTTGTGCGGCTGACCTTCGATCTCCTCGGGGGAAAATCCGCTGACCTGAATGAACGCGGCATTCGCGTACTTGATGTAACTGTCCGCGTCGGTGGTCGACATCAGCGTCGCGCCGTCGGGAAAATCGAATTCGCGTTGCGTGACAGGCTGGTTATTGCGCATGGTGTTGGAGTTCCCGGGTTGCGGATCTTTGCGTCCGCTTGTGGATTGAACCGAGACCGTCCGCATCGCGGTCGTCCCGCATGCGTTCGATCAGACTCCTGCGCTTTCGGCAAATCCGGCGAAAACATTATGCCGGCTTCGGGTAAATATGCATGAATTTCGCATCATCTTGATTCAGCCGAACATTTTGTTTATATGTAAATAAAATCCAGCTTTATCAAATACTTGCGCCATCAATCATCTGACTATCCCGGCGCTTGTTCCGACGGGATTCACGAGTCGATCCGGAATCGAGAATGCGAATCTCTCTCGTTTAATTCATGTAAATCGAAACGAAAATCGGGGATTTCGCCGCCTTGCCCTGATTTGCTTCGCGTTGCCTCGCAGTGGCGGGAGCGCGCTGGCACGCGCGCCCGACGATCACCGAAACACGTTCACCGCGTCCACGAGCCGCGTCGCCTGCTGCTTCAGGCTTTCCGACGCCGCCGCGCTCTGCTCGACCAGCGCCGCGTTCTGCTGCGTGATGTTGTCCAGATGCACGACCGCCTGATCGACCTGCGCGACCCCGGTGCTCTGCTCGGCCGTCGAACGAGCTGATTTCCGCGATCAGGTCCGACACGCGCTTCACCTGCGTGACGATGTCCTCCATCGTCCTGCCTGCATCGTCGACCCGCCGCGCCCCCGACTCGACCCGCTCGACGCTCGCGCCGATCAGTGTCTTGATTTCCTTCGCCGCGTTCGCGCTGCGCTGCGCGAGCGCCCGTACCTCGCCGGCGACCACCGCGAAGCCGCGCCCCTGTTCGCCCGCGCGCGCCGCCTCGACCGCCGCATTCAGCGCAAGGATGTTGGTCTGGAACGCGATGCCGTCGATCACGCCGATGATGTCGGCGATCTTGCGCGAGCTGTCGGTAATGTCGTTCATCGTCGTGACGACTTCGCTCACCGCCTGCCCGCCGCGCTCGGCCGCCTCGCTCGCGGACACGGCGAGCCGGTTCGCTTGCAGTGCGGTCTCCGCATTGCTGTCGACGGTGGCCGTCATCTCGGCCATCGACGCGGCGGTCTCCTGCACGCTCGACGCGGCCTGTTCGGTGCGCGCACTCAGGTCGTTGTTGCCTTGCGCGATCTCGTTGCTCGCGCGTTGCACGTTGTGCACCTGCTCGCTGACGTCGTCGACGAGCCAGCGGAACATCAGCCCGAGCTGGTTGATCGTGCGCAGCGTCATGCCGATCTCGTCGACGCGGTTCATCCGCACGCCGCGGCGGCTTGCGCCGGTCGCGACATTCAGCGCCTGGTCGTGCAGCCGCTTCAGCGGACGCACGATCTGCGCGTCGAGCCACAGGCCGGCCGCCACCGCCACGCCGACCGCCGCACCGGCAAACGCCGCGAGCCCGCCGCCGGTCAGCCGCACGCCCACCCGGCGCCGACGACGGCGGCGCCAGCACGCACAGCGCCGAATGAACGCGCGCGCGCACCGACATCGTCTGCGGCAGCGACGCGATGCGCAGCAGCCCGGTTCGGATGACCAATCCCTTGTGGAAACGGCGCTGGCCGGCCTTGCCTTCGCGGAACGCGCGGTACAGCGCGTCGGCCGCCGCGATCTCGTCGCGCGGCGCGCTGGTGCGCACCGACATGTAGCCCGTCGGCTGCCCGTCGCGCATCACCGGCACCGCGTTCGCGCGCACCCAGTAGTGATCGCCGTTCCTGCGGCGGTTCTTCACGAGCGCGGTCCACGGTTCGCCGTTCTTCAGCGTTGCCCACATGTCGGCGAACGCCTCTTTCGGCATGTCCGGGTGCCGCACGACGTTGTGCGGCTCGCCGACGAGTTCGTCGGTCGAGAAGCCGCTCACGTGCGCGAACGTCGTATTCGCGTATGTGATGATGCTGTCCGCATCGGTGGTCGACATCAGCGTGACGTCGTCGGGAAATTCGAATTCTTGTTGGGTGACAGGCTGGTTGTTGCGCATGCAGGGCTCCGAAAGGCGGATCCGGCTGCAGGATCCGCGCAGCGCGAAAATCACGCTCAGTAGCCGAAAAACGGTTTATCGCTTTACGACGGTCTCGTCCTTACTGTCGGCAAGCTCCGGAAAAACCTTAATCCGGACGCGCGTGAGAGATCGAATTCGGTCATCGGCATGATTTCGATCAAGTCATCCGGCGATAATCACATCCGACGCTTTGCGAAAGTGAACCGATGCTTTATGGAATAACCCCTTGCAACGAGCCAATCTACGCAGCCGTTGCGCGCAGCGAAACGACTCTGCCTGGTCTGCTCCATTCGACCGGCATTTGAACTCGATGAAAAAATCCCGGCTGCAATTGAATCGGCCGCCCCGGAATACGGCACGGCCTGCGCATGACGGCGATAGACACGATCAGGCCGCGCTTTTCCGCGATCGCGACACGATGCGCATTCCGCAAACGCACGACATGCACGACATGCGCGGCGCCGCAGCAGGCACGCGGCCGCACCCACCCAACCACACGCAACGCGCTGCACACCGGACCACCGCATGACACGCCGCACCGCCACCGAACGCGACGCACTCTCGGCACGCCTGCTCACCCGCGACGAACTGCCGCTCGTCTGGACCATCGACCGGCGCGAGAGCATTCATCATCTGTACGCGCTGCGCGACGGCGAACTGCAGCTCGTCCCCGACTTCTACGACGTGCGCGGCTGGCCCGACGGCGAAGCCGAGCACTACACGCCGATCCTGCTCGACTGCCACGATCGCGGCGGCTGGTGTCTCGGCATGTTCGACGGCGCGCGGCTGGTCGCGGCGGTCATCGTGGACGCCGATCCGCTCGGCCCGCGACGCGACATGCTGCAGCTGAAGTTCCTGCACGTGAGCCAGGACTGGCGCGGTTGCGGGCTCGGCGAGCATCTCTATCGCGCGGCCCGCGCGCAGGCACGGACGATGGGCGCCGCATGGCTCTACGTGTCCGCGACGCCGTCGCAGCGCACGATCGACTTCTACCTGCGCCTCGGCTTCACCGTCAGCGCATCGCCCGACCCGGCGTTGTACGCGCTCGAGCCGGAGGACATCCACCTGGAAGCGCCGACGGCCTGACGCGCGCGAACGCCACCCGCGCGCAACATTTCCGCGCGCCCGACACCGCCCGCACGGAGAACGACATTGCAGAACACGCCGCAGCCGCCGGTCACGCCGAAGATCCTCGTCAGCATGTGCGTGCTCGGCCACCCCGTCCGTTACAACGGCTCGGCGAAAACCGCCGCGCATGAAACGCTCGTACGGTGGCAGCGCGAAGGGCGCCTGGTGCCCGTGTGTCCGGAACTGGCAGGGGGATTGAGCGTGCCGCGTCCGCCCGCCGAGATCGCGGCAGGCGAATCGGGGCAACGCGTGCTGTCGGGTGCCGCGCGCATCGTCGACGTGCACGGCACCGACGTGACGGCCCCGTTCGTCGACGGCGCGCACGCCGCGCTCGCGCTGGCACGCGCGCACGACTGCCGCTTCGCGATCCTGGCGGACGGAAGTCCGTCGTGCGGAAGCAGCTTCATTTACGACGGGAGTTTTGCGGGCCGGCGGCATGCCGGCGCCGGTGTGACGGCGGCGTTGCTGCGCCAGCATGGCATCGAGGTGTTCGCGGACACCGAGATCGACGCGCTCGCGGCACGCATCGCGCAGTATTCGCCGGCTGAATGACGAAGTGGCCGGCACGACGAACGCGTGCCGGCCACTTCGCTGGATGAGTCGGGAAAGGGAACACGGCGAAGCAGCGCCTGCGCGCTTCGCCGCATCGCGCGATCAGACGCGTTCGATCGCGATCGCGATACCCTGGCCGACGCCGATGCACATCGTGCACAGTGCGAAGCGGCCGTTGGTGCGATGCAGCTGGTACATCGCGGTCGTCACGAGACGCGCACCCGACGCGCCGAGCGGATGGCCGAGCGCGATCGCGCCGCCGTTCGGGTTCACGCGCGGATCGTCGTCGGCGACGCCGAGCATGCGCAGCACCGCGAGACCCTGCGACGCGAATGCCTCGTTCAGCTCGATCACGTCGAACTGGTCGATCGTCATCCCGAGCCGCGCGAGCAGCTTCTGCGTGGCCGGCGCCGGGCCGATGCCCATCACGCGCGGCGCGACGCCGGCCGTCGCGATGCCGAGCACGCGCGCACGCGGCGTCAGGCCGAAGCGCTTCGCGGCTTCCGCGTTCGCGAGCAGCAGCGCGGCGGCGCCGTCGTTGACGCCCGACGCGTTGCCGGCCGTCACCGAGCCGTCCGGGCGCACGACGCCCTTCAGCTTCGCGAGCGTCTCGAGCGACGTTTCGCGCGGATGCTCGTCACGCGCAAAGACGACCGGATCGCCCTTCTTCTGCGGAATCGTGACCGGCACGATTTCCTCGGCGAGCGTGCCGTCCTGCTGCGCACGCGCGGCCTTCTGCTGGCTGCGCAGCGCGAACAGGTCCTGATCGGCGCGGCTGACGTTGTAGTCGACCGCGACGTTCTCGGCCGTCTCCGGCATCGAATCGACGCCATGCAGCTGTTTCATCAGCGGATTGACGAAGCGCCAGCCGATCGTCGTGTCGTAGATGTCGGCCTGGCGCGCGAACGCGCTGGCGGCCTTGCCCATCACGAACGGCGCGCGCGTCATGCTTTCGACGCCGCCGGCCACCATCAGCGCGGCCTCGCCCGACTTGATCGCGCGCGCGGCCACGCCGACCGCGTCCATCCCGGAACCGCACAGGCGGTTGATCGTCGAACCCGGCACGCCTTCCGGCAAACCCGCGAGCAGCGCGGACATGCGCGCGACGTTGCGGTTGTCCTCGCCGGCCTGGTTCGCGCAGCCGTAGATCACGTCGTCGATCGCCGTCCAGTCGACGTCGCGGTTGCGCTCGACGAGCGCCTTGAGCGGCACCGCGCCGAGGTCGTCGGCGCGCACGCCGGACAGCGCGCCGCCGTAGCGGCCGATCGGGGTACGAATCGCATCACACAGAAAAGCTTCGGTCATCAGTGTCTCCGGTCTCATGCAAGCTGGGAAGTGAGTGAAACGCGCCCCTTGCTTTGCCCGCCGGGATGCGCTTAAATGTTCTATATACGAACATAAGATCGTGTATCGAACGTCCAACGCATCATAGGGAGTGCGGGGACGACCTGTCAAGCGCCCGGTCCGCCGTGCGGTTGGCGTGTCAGGCCCCATGCGCTATCTTCTCGGCTGCACGACAATCCGACCGTTCATGACAACCGAAGACATCCAGACGAAACCGGGCGACTCCTATGTGCAGTCGTTCGCGCGCGGCCTCGCGGTGATCCGCGCATTCGACGCCCAGCGCCCGGAGCAGACGCTCACCGAGGTCGCCTCGGCCACCGGGCTCACGCGCGCCGGCGCACGCCGGATTCTGCTGACGCTGCAGACGCTCGGCTACGTCGAGGCGGACGGCCGGCTGTTCCGGCTCACGCCGAAGATCCTCGAGCTCGGCTTCGCGTATCTCACGTCGATGCCGTTCTGGAATCTCGCCGATCCGGTGATGGAGCAGTTGTCCGCGCAGATCCACGAAAGCTGCTCGGCCGCCGTGCTCGACCGCACCGAGATCGTCTACGTGCTGCGCGTGCCGACCCGCAAGATCATGACGATCAACCTGTCGATCGGCAGCCGCCTGCCCGCGTACTGCACGTCGATGGGCCGCGTGCTGCTGGCGGCGCTCGACGACGCGGCGCTCGACGAAACGCTCGCGCAGAGCGGCATCCGCGCGCATACGCCGCGCACGATCACCGACATCGGCGAACTGAAGGCGACGATCGCACAGGTGCGCCAGCAAGGCTGGGCCGTGGTCGACCAGGAACTGGAAGTGGGCTTGATGTCGATCTCCGCGCCGATCCGCAACCGGCGCGGGCAGGTGATCGCCGCGATGAACATCAGCGGCAACGCGCAGCGGCACACCGCGAAGCAGATGGTGAAGGAGTTTCTCGGGCCGCTGCAGCAGGCCGCGCAGACGGTGTCGGAACTGGTCGCGCGGCGCGGGTGAGCGGTGACTTCGCGTGCCGGATCGGCAACACGATCATTCGCGGATAGCGCGGATATAAAGACGGGCGGCATAAGCCGCCCGCTCAACCCTCAGACTCTGCTTGCAACGCCCTTCTCTCGGAACGCGGAGCCCCCTCCGCATCGCTCAATTTAGGGATGCGGCACAGCCCCGTCAATTTGACGAAAACGAAATTGCACCGCGTCGCTTCGGACAGCGGCATCCCGCATCAGTCCATCGACTCGCGCGCCGTCTCGCGCAGCATCGCGACCGCGATCAGCGACAGCACCACGCACGCGGCCACGTAGCCGGCCGGCGCGAGCTTGCTGCCCGTCGTCTTCACCAGCCAGGTCGCGATCAGCTGCGCGGTGCCGCCGAAGATCGTCACCGCGAGCGCATACGCGATCGAGATGCCCGTCGCGCGTACGTGGCGCGGCAGCGATTCGCACATCAGCGCCATTTCGGATGCCGACCCGAGCGAATAGAACAGCAGCATCAGCGCGGTCAGCGGCAGGATCACCGACAGCGTCGGATGATGGTTCATCAGCCAGAACGCCGGGAACAGCAGCAGCACCAGCACGCCGCGCCCGACGAAGATCGGCAGGCGCCGGCTGCCGAGGCGGTCCGACAGCCAGCCGAACAGCGGACACGTCACCAGCATCACGCAGCCCGACGCGACGCCGACGAACATCGACAGCTTCATCGGCAGCCCGAGCGTATGGATCGCATAGGTCGGCATGTAGAAGGTCAGGATGTAGGTCGACACCGTGCCGCCCATCACCGTCAGCATCAGCAGCAGCACCGTGCGCGTGTGCTGCGAGAACAGCTCGCGCAGCACGCCGCGTTCGATCCCGTGATGGTTGTCGCCGGGCGCATCGTCCGCGAGCCGGCGGCGCAAGTACATGCCCACCGGCGCGATCAGCACGCCCACGAGGAACGGCAGGCGCCAGCCCCAGCCCTCGAGCGCGTCCTTCGTCAGCGTGTTCGACAGCAGCGCCGCGAAGCCCGAACCCATCAGCGCCGCACCGCCCTGCGTCGCGAGCTGCCAGCTCGCGCGGAACGCGCGGTGCGACGTGCCGCCCTGCTCAATCAGCGTGGACGTCGCCGCGCCGAACTCGCCGCCCTGCGAGAAGCCCTGCATCAGCCGCGCGAAGACCACCAGCAGCGGCGCGGCCACGCCGACCTGCGCGTAGGTCGGCGCGATCGCGATCAGGCCGGTGCCGAGCGCCATCAGCATGATCGTCAGGTTCAACGCGGCCTTGCGGCCCTTGCGGTCCGCATAGACGCCGAGCACGACGCTGCCGAGCGGCCGCGTGAAGAAACCGGCGGCGAACGTCGCGACCGACAGCAAGAGCGACGTGGTCGGATCGCTCGACGGGAAGAACAGCTTGCCGATCAGCACCGCGAAAAAGCCGTACACGGTGAAATCGAAGAACTCCAGCCAGTTGCCGATCACGGCCGCCGCGATCGCGCCGCGCTTCGTGACGGCCGGCGCGCCATGCGCATCGGTTGCGGCGGCGCCCGTCGACGCGGGGTGCAGCGCGAGATGGTCTTTCTGCATCGTTCGTCTCTCCTCTCAATGCGGCCGGAAGCGCCGGCCGCTCGTCGCGTGCCGCCGCCGGGGTTACTGCCCGAGGTAACGCTCCACGAGGCGCGTCCAGAACGCCGCGCCGATCGGCAGGTTGCGATCGTTGAAGTCGTACTTCGGGTTGTGCACCATGCAGCCGTCCTCGCCTTCGCCGTTGCCGAGCCGCACGAACGAGCCGGGCCGCTGCTGCAGCATGAACGCGAAATCCTCGCTGCCCATCAGCAGGTCGGCCTGCTCGACCACATGCGCGTCGCCGACCAGTTCGCGCGCGACCTGCGCGGCGAAATCCGTTTCGGCATCCGTATTGACGACGACCGGATAGCCTTCGATGTACTCGACGTGCGCGGTCGCGCCATAGCTCGCGGCCTGCGACTCGGCGAGCTCGACGATGCGGCGCTTGAGCAGCGCGCGCACGTCGGGGCTGAACGAACGCACGCTGAGTTCGAGACGCGCGCCGTTCGGGATCACGTTGTTCGCGGTGCCCGCGTGCATCGAGCCGACCGTGACGACCGCCGGCTGCGACGGGTCGACGTTGCGCGCGACGATCGTCTGCAGCGCCATCACGATGCTGGCCGCGACGACCACCGGATCGACCGTCAGGTGCGGCCGCGCCGCGTGGCCGCCGACGCCCTCGATCGAGATGATCGCCTTGTCGCCGGCCGACATGAACGGGCCGCGCCGCGTGAGGAACACGCCGGGCGCCGCGCCCGGATGGTTGTGCATGCCGAACACCGCATCGCACGGAAAGCGCTCGAACAGGCCGTCGTCGATCATCTTCTTCGCGCCGCTGTCGACGCCGTGCTCTTCCGCCGGCTGGAAATACAGGTGCACGGTGCCGGAGAAATTGCGCGTCTTCGCGAGGTGTTGCGCGGCACCGAGCAGCATCGTGGTGTGGCCGTCGTGGCCGCACGCGTGCATCTTGCCGTGCGTGCCGCTCGCATACGGCAGGCCGGTCGCCTCGAGGATCGGCAGCGCGTCCATGTCCGCGCGGATGCCGATGCTGCGCGTGCCGTCGCCCGCGCGCAGCGTGCCGACCACACCCGTCTTGCCGACCCCGCGCGTCACCTGCCAGCCCCACTGCTCGAGCTTGTCCGCGACGAGCGCCGCCGTTTCGTGCTCCTCGTACGCGAGTTCCGGGTGGCGGTGAATGTGATGGCGGATCTCGCGCAGCCCGCCGGCGGCGGGCATCAGATCCTCGATTTCGGTGAATCGGGCGTCGGTGGTCATCAAGCGGCTCCTGCTGATCGTCAGCGTGTCAGCCGCACGCAAACGGTGCGTGCGGGAAAGCGAGCCACTATAGCGAGCCGATATCGGTTCAATAAGATGCGGAATTTTTCACCGCGATAAGCTTTATTAATCAGGGTTAACGCGGGCAAAGGTCGCCGGCATGTGATCTTCGATTAGATATGGATACGACTTTCGATTAGATGCGGATACGGGTACCCAACACCGGCCCGGTACGCCCGCAGTACATGGCGTATCCACATCTAATCGAAAACGGCTTTGAGCCCGCCCGGGAGGCTACTTCACATTCCCGCCCGCAAGTCAATAGGCGGCCCGATGGGAGATCGAACCGGGTATTCCGAACGCTCCGTTCGCAGAATTCGCATAGCCTCTTTGAAAGGTCCCGCCGCGGCCGGCGCGAACGGCGCGAGCGGAGCATCTTGTCCAGCAGGGTCTGCCTGTCTCTAGGTCGCCTAAGAACGAGGCATATAAGGCCACAACCCGCCCGGCGCCTCCCGATCGCCTTGCGTGCCGGCATCGATCCAGCACGCCACGACAGCGGCGCTCAATCCCGGGGCGGTCATTCCGAGCACTCCCCCTGTACTCGATCATTTGGCTCGCCTTAGCACGACCTCACCCGAGCCTCCTCCCCCCGAGGCTGCCGGCGTGGTCCACCTGAGTTCGTCTCCCGAGAGGACAAACGGCCTGCGCTGCTCAACCCCGTTCCAGTTTGGAAATGTGCTTGTGTCGATGCGAAAGGTGATGGTTTTGTCTGCTTCGTTTACGACGTACGTACCAAAGTGGGCGATCGAACCTTGCACCACGGCGCGGTATTCCTCTGCACTGCCTTTCATGCGATCGTTGGATACATACTTGGGTAGATCGCTGCGCGAATTCACCAGTGCGTAGTGACCATGGCCGTCAAAAATCACGAGCCCGTGCGGATTGGGTCCGTACATGGGTGTGCGGCTTCCGTCCGGGCGGACAGTGTCGACCGAGACATATGTCCATGCGCCGGCCAGTTGCTGGTCCACTGACTGTTGACTTAACGCAACGCCCGATTGAAGCGTCAGTACCAGAAGCCCCCATCGCGAAGCGGTGATGACGATGCGGATTTGATTCACGGCCCCTCCTCTCGCAAAGCGACCCATTGCGACAAATATAGAATGTGCGCAACGAAAGGCAGAGGAAATCGCCGCCGCTCCGAATGCTCGGTGCGCGTGCAAACGTGTCCGCGCGACGACCGCGTCCCCCTCGCTAAGTACCGGGCCGATACTTGCATCCGCCGGCCATGTGGATTGCCACGGCGAAGTTCAATCTGTCTCTAGACGCCTGCTCAGACATTACCCGCTGCGCGTCGACCTGGAGGGTTTCGGGTGCGGCGTGGCCCGGAGTCTGGGCCACTGCGGAATACCATCTGGTTCCGCGCCGCTCATGGCCTACAGATTTCTGGCGCGCAAGCTGCACTTGGGCTGCATGGCCTGCAAACGTGGGCCGGGAAAAACGGCGGGAGGCCTTCGTGGTCCAGCAACTCAAGGGCAAGCGAATATTTGCACCGTCATGCGCTGGCTACGCAGCTATACGGGCCAAGCCCACTCCTTCACGTACCCCATGCAGCTCAAAGCAACTCGAGAAGCCCACGCTGGAACCGTCGACGCACTGGTTTCTTTCATGAATGACTGCCAGTTCGGCGCCTCAGACCTGACGGCCGCGACCGTTTCGCTCGCGCTCGAATACGTCTATCAACCCCACCCGCGCTTCTGGCGGGACTTCAACGTGGCATTCCTTGTCCGGGCGCTCACGCTGTGCGTTCGCGATTGGCGCGCCGCCGTCAATAGCGCCGGTCATGCCTCAGGAGGCGCCACAAGGCTGCTCGCGGACGTCGAGGAATACGTGCGCGTCAACGCGTTCGACGAAGCAAATGCCGAAATGCTGAGGACGTTGCCGGTCCACATGCGACCGACCGACGGAGCCACCGCGTTCGAGTGGCTTTCCGCGCAACTGGCCAGGAACGGAATGATGGAGGAACTCAATTTCGCGCGGCGAGACGGCGATGTCTGCGGCGACGGCGCGCTCGATGCGCTGCATTGCATCGAGGAAGCGGCAGCCGGGCGACACATCGAGAGGACGGGGACGCTCATCGCTCGAGTGTATCGCGACGCAGTGGTGAAGGAGCATGCGGTGTGAGCGTCGTCCGGCTCGTAAGTGGGACAGTTTGCTGGGCGCGAGAATGCGATCGTCACGCCGATTGGATTGCGCGTCACCCCTGACCTCGATTGGAATTGCGCCCACCGCTTCGCACATACCTGACATATCTGGACCAAACACACCCACCGATATGATTCAATTCACGGAAGAGCAGATAGCTGCCAGAGAGCTCCGAAACGCCGCATACCACGAAGCGGGCCACAAAATGCTCTACGAGCGCTTCGGCGGCGCTGGCGACGCAGTCGTGTGGAAAAACGAGAGTGGTAATCCTGAGGAAAGGGCGTGGCTTGGCCAGTTCCGTCCCCGCACCTGCCCCGAGGAGATGCGCAGAACGGCGTTGAACCATGGGTTTCCCGCTGCCGAGCTACCTGAGAATTGGATGGTGCTCGTCGGCATGGCAGGCCTGTTGGCCGAGGACATCCTGAGCGGCGAGACGGATGATACGGGCGCCATGGCGGATACCCTGTTTCTCAGAATTTCCTTTGGAGAGGCATCGCCCTCCGACCTCGCGCACATGGGCGTCACGGATATCGAAAACTGCGGACTGAGCTATGAGGTGGTCGACGAAGCCGTGCGGATGCTGCGCGAGGGATGGCCGGTCGTGCAGAAAGAAGCCGAGTATTTGATAAAAGCCGTGGCAAGCTGACCCGCGTGCGACGGAATTGTGTGAGTCAACACCCGCCTGCGCCATGTGATGCGGCGATTTTTCCGGCTGGCTGGCCATGTGATCGGCGCGAACCATCCCGTAATCGCCGAAAAGTTGCGACGCGCGAGCTCGTATTGGCCCGCCACGCCCAGGAAACGCGCTCTCGCTCGCGGAGCCAAACTGACGACGGTGCGCGATAGCCTGCGTCATGCATCGATTTCGACCACCACTGTTTGCCTGCGAGCGACGGACCGGCCAGATAAATCAGGCGTTCGCAGCACGATAGTTGGCCTGCCCGCATCGACCTATTTCTCTGTTCGACCCGAAGCCGCCGTTCGAGCCGCCAGAGCTTCCGTCCGCGCCGGTCCCTCACGAGCAACGGTTTCGCCTTTGTGGAACGTTTATCGATTGACGGCCAGGCGATCGCTCAACGGCCCAGGCTTACTGATTAAACCCTGCCTGGCGCAGCGCTTCCTCAGCGGCGTCGTGGTCTTGAGCCGATGTTCCGCCAGAAACGCCGATGCCCCCGACCAGACGCCCTTCGTGAAAGATCGGGACGCCGCCACCGACCGGCATCAGCCGCGGATGGTGCGCCAGCGGGGCAACGGCGGGCTCGGCCATGTACTGATTCCATTGGTGCGTGGCCATGCCGAACGACGCGGCGGTCCATGCTTTGTCGATGGCGACGTCAACAGTCAGGAACGGGGCGGCATCCGCACGCTCGAACGCGCGCAGGTGACCGCCTGCATCGGTAATCGCGATTGTCGCGGCGAATCCTCGCGCGGCGCACGCGCGGCGGGCTTCGGCCATCAATGCTTGTGCGGCTTCCAGGCTAATTGTGGTCGTGTTAATGATTGGCGATGTCATGATGGTTTCCGTTGTCAGAAGGGGTTCACTAGTTGGCGACGACGACCTTGCCGATCATGTTGCCGGCTTCGACCAGCGCATGCGCTTCGGTCAGACCTGCGGCGTTGATGCCGTCAATGCGTCGGGTCAGGGTGTGTTTTAGCCGCCCCTGATCGACCAGTTGCGCCGCGCGGCGCAGCAATGCGTGTTGTCGTGCAATGGTGCCGGTGCTAAACATCGCGCGGGTGAACATCAGTTCCCAGTGAATCGAGATGGATTTTCCCTTGAACGGACCGATGTCCAGACCCACCGGGTCGTCGATGAGGGCGAACTGGCCTTCCGGGCGCAGCACGGCAGCGATCTGAGTCACATAGGCGGCGCTGTTGTTCAACCCGGCAACATGGGTGACATGCTCGATACCGAGCGCGGCTAATTGCGGCGCCCAGGGTTCATGGTGATCGAGGACGTGATGGGCGCCATGTGCCAGCACCCACTCGCGGGTTTGCGGCCGCGAGGCCGTGCCGATGACCGTCACACCAGTCAATTCGCGCGCCAGTTGCGTCAGGATCGAGCCCACACCGCCAGCTGCGCCGATGACGAGCAGCACGTTGTGGTCGGTCGGGTCCGCCGCCTGAACGCGCAGGCGGTCGAACAGCAGTTCCCATGCGGTGATCGTCGTCAGCGGCAACGACGCGGCTTCGGCGAAGTCCAGTGAGTTCGGCATGGGGCCGACGATGCGTTCGTCCACGGCGTGCAGTTCGCTGTTGCTGCCGGGCCGCGTGATATCGCCGGCGTACCAGACACGGTCGCCTGCCTTGAAGCGCGTGGCCAGCGGACCGGTCGCGCGAACGATTCCCGTCGCGTCCCAGCCGGCGATACGGGCACCGCCTTCCGGAATATCTCCGCCGCCCCGGATCTTGGTATCGACCGGGTTGACCGATACCGCCTTTACTTCCACCAACAGATCGTGGTCGCGCAGTTCCGGCGTGGGCAGCTCGATATCGTGCAGCGCCTGCGGGTAGCTGATGGGGTGGTTCTGATAGAAGCCGATGGCTTTCATACACAGGGTCTCCAAGAGTGATTGAGACCATGTTATCTTTCATCGATATGCGGATAAATACCAGTTTTTCCCAAACAATTTCGTCATTTCAGCGAAAATGATACGACTCGATGACGTTCAGATCTTCGTGCACACGGTGGACTACGGCAGCTTCTCGGAGGCGGCACGCCAGCTGAATATCGCGCCAGCTCACGCGAGTGCATCAGTTCAGCGGCTCGAAAAAGCATTGGACACGCGCCTGTTCACTCGTTCGACGCGCAGC
Organism: Burkholderia sp. USMB20; assembly: GCF_000949135.2. Classification (GTDB taxonomy): domain Bacteria; phylum Pseudomonadota; class Gammaproteobacteria; order Burkholderiales; family Burkholderiaceae; genus Burkholderia. The sequence continues at coordinate 78,993 of NZ_JTAN02000001.1, forward strand.
ATGCAGCTGTCGGAAGCTGGCGAGCGCTACCTGCCGCATGCGCGGGTCATGATTGGCGCGCTGGAGCAAGGCCAGCAGGCCCTGGAAAGCGGCCGGGGGGCGCTGTCCGGCCCGCTGCGGCTGTCCGCCCCATCTGACTTTGGGCGAAACCTGCTATTGCCGTGGCTGGATGAATTTCAACACCAGCACCCGGGTTTGTCGCTGCACCTCAAAATGAGCGACCGCGCGGCCGACCTCATCCGCCAGCCGTTGGATGCCGTCGTGCGCTACGGAGCGCTACCCGATTCGTCTCTGCTGGCCTTGAAGCTGGTCGACAACAACCGGCGGGCATTGTGCGCCGCGCCGTCATACCTCAAACAACATGGCGCACCGGCCAAAGTTGATGACCTGCGGCGACACAATTGCCTTCGGTACGTCTGGAGCGAGCAGCTCCATGAGCGCTGGCGATTTACCCCACCTGGAGGCGAGCGCACCGTGGCAGTCACGGGCAATCGCGTCAGCGACGATGCCGATGCCGTTCGTCGCTGGGCGGTAGCCGGGGAAGGCCTTGTCTACAAGTCGCGACTAGACCTCATCGACGATCTGAAGGCAGGCCGGCTAGTGGAGATATTTCCTCCCGAGGACTGTGAGCCTGCGCCGCTGCACCTGATTTGCGCCCACCGCGCGCAACTGACGCCCGCGATTAACCAGTTGCATTTCTTCCTACGCGAGCGCTGCTCGGCGTTGCTTGCCAGTCATCCATATGGGGGCACTCAGGCTGTACTCGCGACTTAATTGACCGCCTAGGTTGCTCTCGGACATCGGCGAGTACATGCGCGTCAGCACGTTTGATGAAGCCAATGCAGAAATGCTGCGTGCACTACCGAGCCACAGCGACCGACAGATGGAGACACCGCATTCGACTGGATTTCGGCTGAGTTGACGAGAAAAGGAATGACGGTGGAACTCGAGTTCGCTCGACGAGACAGGGATGTCTGCGGTAACTGGGCGCTAGACGCGTTGCATTGCATCGAGGAAGCAGCAGCCGGCCGGTCCATCGAGAGGACCGGAATGCTCATAGCGAAGGTGTATCGCGACGCAGTCGTGAAGGAGCACGTCGTGCAATGAGCGCCCGCGCGAACCGCCGTCACGTGCCTGAGCTTGCCGCGCCAACATAGGGCGCGACACGAACTATGGAAGAATCATCGACCACCACGCAGGCATCTCGTCATGTAAGGCCAGTACGGCCCCGTTCTTTACAATGGCGACCGGTCGATGCGTGCCCTGCCCATCCTGCCGATCTGGAGAGTTGTCAAAAAACACGGCGAGCGGCACGATTTGCAGCGCTTTTTGCGCATTAGTAAAGACGCGCGGAAACCGCGCCTGCTGCACATCGGACGGGACGTCATGTCCTCCACCGCCGACCCGGTGTTGAACGCGCTGTTGGGCAAGCTGCACATTGTCCAGTCCAACAAAGAACATGATGACGTAGTACCCGGCGGCGACTCCACGTCGCAGTTCGTCAAGTTTGTGCCCGTACGGATCCGAAAAGACCGTTTCGAAGACGAAGTGGCTTTGAGCGCCCGGAGCCGCAGACAAGAGCAACTCGCGCCGGCGTGTCGCCTCGGCTTGCGCCTCCCGAGCAGTCTCTACCGTTTGCGGAGCTTGCGGGTCCGTTTGCGCCGCTTCGTTCAACTCACGCTCGATCTCGTCGGCGTTTATATATTCAGCCCCTAAGGCGTCTTCCAGCATTGGCTCCAGCTTTTTCCGCCAAAGCGTGGTCTTGCCAGCCCCATTGGGACCGGCAATCATGACCATGAGAGATTTGTCTCCTGCGCCTGCTATAAGCTCGTCAAGGAACAAGTCATAGAGCTGCGCCCCCGTCAACTCAGATCCATCCCGAATTTGTTCGCGTTCTTACGAAGATTTTCGACGCCCTTCTTCAACGCTTCGCGCTGGCCTGCTCGGTGTTGCCGGGTACGTGCGGTTGGACTGGTGGCTCGCGCCAGTAGCTCATACGCGTGCGCGAATTCTCCCTGGTCCAGTTGCTGGCCGCAGAGCATCTGCAGCAGTGTTGTGTCTTTCCCTGGGATGATTTCGACCAGGTATTTCCCGGCCAGCGGCGCGTAACTGCTCCATTGCTTGGCGATTTGGTACAACCGCCAGAGTCGGCTACGGTTGGACGAACTGAGCTTCTCCATCCGCTCGGTGCGCATCCATGCATAGATCGTAATCCGCTCAACCTGCAAGGTCTGCGCGAGCTGCGTGACATTTAAGCCAAATGCCGAGCGCAGTTTTTCCACCATCTCTGCGGGCGTCGTCAGGGCCGGCTCGGACGGGTGCCCGGCCGAAGCAAGTTGAAGTGGCAGTGGCACCGCCGCGTTGACGCTTGTTCCAAGGTACTGCTGCTGGGAATCGCTAAGACAGATCACGACTGTCAGTAGTGCGGTACCGCAGTCAAGAGCCGTTCTCAATTCGCGAACACCCGTGGACCCGGACTGACGCCAGATTGCATCCTGTCCGATCGCCGAGCTCAATTTCGCGTCGCGCTCGGAGGCATAGATCATTTCGCGTCTCCTTTTGCTTTGTCAGTTTGCCATTCGTCATGCGCCAACGGGCTAATCATGGCGCGGAACGCAGACGATACGTCCGTATGCATTTGGGTGAACAGTTGATCGACGGTGGCTCGACCGGCGTTGTGTTCCCCGTCTATCCAGCGATCGCTGTCGATAACCGCGCACTCGCCGACATTGACATGCACCGATTGGTGCCGAGGCGTCAGCATCCCTTGGAGATCCATAGGCAACGTTGGCACACCGACACCGCGCATGAACTGCAGGCGCATTCTGCCAGGCGGAAAAGCGACGTCCACCATCGAAACGTGCAGATCGGGCCCCCGGGCAGCGCCAGGCAGTTCGGGCATACCGGCGAGGTTCCAAGGCGCATTGACGTAGTCCTCGGGGCGCCGCCCGCGGGTGGGGATCACAAAATCGACATAGCGCAGGCCAAGGCGCGTCACAGTCGTGACTTGCGCGTCGCCCAGGGCGTCGATGATTTCGAGCCACTGATCGCGGAAGTGCGGTGAGTCTACATAAGACGTGACGGCGTATGTAAGGGAGCCCGGCTGCACGCGCACCATGCCGTCTACGTCACTGTTGACCAGGTCATATCCGACAGACTGGGTCGTTCGCGGTGGACCGCCATTCGGGTTGATCTCAATTCCCAAGCTATTTGTCTGACTAATAGTTGGAAACCGACTGCCGATTCGTGTCGTGATTGCGTCGCGCAGGTGCTCTGGCGCTGCCGCGGCGCTAGGCAAAAAGCGGACTTGGGCAAGTACAAAGACTAACGGCGCGTTGGCCCATTGCCCCTTCTGGGGGACGGCGTTGCTACTCAAGCGGACTCCTTCCGGTTCGTCGATGAACAGATTTTACACCGCACTTTACACCTTACACAAAATCTGACAGAATTTCCTCACCTTACACGAAACCTGACATTTTTTAGTCAAAGGAGGCTAAAACCATGTCTACCCCGACACATACGACGACCATCATCGTCAACCTCGATCAGGTCCAGGTGCACGAAGCCAAGCTGACATACGCGCAGCTGGTGCACTTGGCGTACCCGCAGGATCCGCCTGCAGATACCTCCGATATCGTTTATACGGTTACGGTCGATTATCCGGACGGGCAAAGCCTGTCGCTGGCACGGGGCGAAAAGCCCGTACCGGTTAAAGAAGGGATGGTGTGCCATGTCCGCAAAACCGGCCGTTCTTGATGCAGTGCTCGCTCCGTTCCTCGCTGCGGGGTTGCGAGTGACGGTGCAGGGGTCGTACTTGCTGTTGCACGACGTGCCAGTTGTCGACGACAAGAAACAGCTTCAGCTCGGCACCCTGATCGCAACGCTCATCTATACCGACAGCCAGGTAACACCACCCGCAACGCATCAAGCGTGGTTCGACGGCCCGTTCCCGTGCTTCGCGAATGGCGGCACGATAGAACAGTTGCGACATTCGGACGTCGCTGGGGGATTAGTCGCGCCCGAAGTTCCTGCTCGGTTCTACTTCTCCAACAAGGATGACGGCTGGACTGGTTACGCGACGCATTTCGATCAGCTGATGCACTACTGGCGCATCATCACGGACCAGGCGCGGGTGATCGATCCTCAGTGCACACGCCCTCTCGGGCACGGATCATCACAGGTCGCGCCTCGGACCTCTCCGTTCCGCTACCCCGACGCATGCTCCGCTCGCGGCAACTTTGTTATGGCCTCAGAACGCTTAGCCAACTTGCGCATCGCGATCATTGGATTGGGGGGGACCGGGTCCTACGTGCTGGACCAGGTAGCGAAGACACCGGTGCGGGAAATCCATCTTTTCGATGGCGACGTGTTCGAACTGCACAACGCCTTCCGGGCGCCGGCAGCAGCGTGCGAGACGAGTTTTGGCAGCTCCAAAGTCGCCTATTTCGCGCAACTGTACGGTCCAATGCATACTGGAATCGTCGAACATCCTGCGTACGTGACGGAAGCCAATGTTGGCCTGCTGGCGCAGTTTGACTTCGCTTTCGTCTGTGTCGACAAAGGCCCAGCGCGGCGGCTGATCTGCGCCAACCTCATCGCCCAAGGCGTGCCTTTCATCGACTGTGGCATGGACATGTCCCTCTCCGCAGCCCAGCAGATCTTCGGAACTTGCCGCGTCACAGTGGCCACACCCGGTCGAAACGGGCATTTCTTTGATCGCGCTCCCACTATGGAAGACGCTGGCGATGCGCTGTACGACCAAAACATCCAGATCGCGGATGCGAATGCGCTCAACGCCATCCTGGCCGTCATGCGGTGGAAGCAGCATTTCGGCTTCTATGCGATGAACTGGGACTGGCACCAGTTGGAGTTTGTCATCAGCTCAATGGCGTTGGCTAAAGCAGAAAGAACGGAGGGCGAGGATGCGAATTGACCGCGTCACGCCGGAACTGGTAGAGCTCGCACCTCGCGTGCTGGAACCAGGGCGGCTCTATATTAGCGAGAAGTATCGTGCCGCCGTGCACCTCTGCTGCTGTGGATGCGGGGAAAAGGTGGTGACGCCTCTCTCCCCCGCAGAATGGCGCATCGAGCTTAGAGAGGGGCGAGTTTCCATGCGTCCGTCGATTGGAAACTGGTCAATGGCCTGCCAGTCTCATTACTGGATTCGTAATAACAGGGTGGTCTGGAGCGGACAGATGTCCAAGAGCCAGATCAGGGCAGTTTTTGAACGTGATCGTCGGGACTTGCAAGCGATGCATCGCAGCGCCCAAGAGCCGCGAATCGAGGACCGGAATTCCTCACTTCCCCCGCCTGTCAGCCCGAAGCAGGAACGCATTAGCTGGCGTTCATGGCTGAAGCAGTTTTGGCATTGGCTCACTCGCTAAGCTGGCGCTTTACAACGGCACGAAGAAGCAATGCGGACAACCGATCGCGCGAGTTCAGCCGGCTGCTCCGAGCCTCAAGGGGCTTGAGAAAAATCGCGGTCTGGTGCGTACGATGCAAGACGTTACAGTCGAATCAGCAGGCAGCGCTGAATTTTGGAGGCACCGGAACTTCAACCCCGTTTGGCGCCGGACGGAGCAGCATTGTGTATTGTCAAGTCGCGGTCGGAACATCGATTGCGAATTGGCGCTCGAGAGGTTGGAGGCAGCCACACGTGTTGGTCAACATGCGGACAGAGAATGCAAACAATAGCGTGTCTTGGCTGGGGTTCTCTCGTTTGGGATACGCGAGAGCTCCCCATTCGAAATGGATGGTTTAACGACGGTCCCCTAGTACCTGTCGAATTTCTTCGTCAGTCGAAAGACGGAAGAATCACGCTGGTTATTGATGAAGGTGGGCCGCCCGTCCGCGTGCTGTGGGCGCTGATGGAAGCGACGAACATTCAAGACGCATGCCGTGCGCTGGCTGAGCGAGAGGGGATGCCCGAGAAGAACTGGTCGAAGCATGTCGGAGCGTGGGTACATGACGACGCGCCGCCGATCGTGATGCCAGCACTAGGCCAATGGGCACAAGCTTCCGGGATCAACGGAGTAGTATGGACGGCTCTGCCGCCGAAGCTGGACACCCGAGACGGGTATCGCCCGACCTCTGATGAAGTGGTCGCGTACCTTGCGTCTCTCGAAGGGCAGCAGCGCGAGGTTGCAGAGCGGTATGTCCGCAAGGCGCCACGCCAGATTGATACTCCCTTCCGTCGACGCATCGAATCCGTTCTTCACTGGACCGCCAGCGACGAATAGCGCTTTACGTTAGTCTTTGCTCTGTAAACGTCACCATCCGGGCCGTTTGGCAACGCCGCCACGAACGACCACCTGCGACCGTCCATAGGAACCAAAATCTGGCTATATCCCCTTCATTTTCTCCCCAATTAGTCGTTATTAGCTTGTCGACTCATGATGGGGAGAAAGTAGTTGCAAAAGGACACGACCGATAGCCTTGCTACGTCCAGCGCGCAAACTTACGACGTGCTCAATAACTGGGAACTCGGAACCTCGGCTGTTAGTTTCGTCATGGTGTTCGCACTTCTCGTTGTGCTGCCGGGATATGACCTGTACGAGCACGTCCTGCCGCCATCATGGCGCGGCACGGCCAACGGCGTGCTCGGAGGTGCGATAGGTGTTTTTGCATTCATCGCATCCAAGCTTCGGGACGATGAACGGTTACGCCTGACTGTGCTTGGCAAAGAGCCGGCGTCAAAGGAGCACGTCAGTTATCTGCGCAATCGCCTGTTGTCGGGGATCCCATCCGGTTTCGTACTGTCGGCCCTGCTTGCCGCCTATCTTCCCAATTCGACCGATGCGCTACTTACCGCGGCCGGCATCGTTGGAGGAGCGTCTAGCACACTGCTCTCAACTGTAGCGTCTGCCGTAGAGACATTCGCCGCCAAGTTGGGAAATCCTCGGAAGCCAGCATCCACCTCACGTTCATCTCGTATTGTGAGACAGCGCCACGGTGGCTCAGGTCAGAAGCGGTAGGTTCATAGACGAGCGTCATGGATCCATCGGAACACCATCGCCCGACTGAAATCACTGCTGCTACGGAGCCGCCGTTGTAGCCTCGTCTCCCCCGGAATCAATAATCGAAGCCTTTCAATTTACAAGAATTCTATGTACCTCTACTTTCCCCCTCCCGCGAATTGGCAAGACTTCCAGACCCTTGCGGCACGTGCGGTATGCAATATATGCGACGAACCGACGGTACATGAATATGGCCGTCAGGGACAACGTCAGCATGGTGTAGATGTGCACGGCGAGATGTACGACGGTCGGCAGCTGGGGTTGCAATGCAAGGAGATGAAGCCAGGCAAGAAATTGACAAAGGCCCTTATTGAGAAAGAGGCAGCGCTGGCACTTTCATTTCGCCCATCGCTCGATCTTTTCATTGTTACCACTACGCTGCCGAACGACACAGAAGCACATGATGCAGTAGGCGAGCTAAACGCTTCAAAGGCGTACAGCTTCAAGATCGCTTACTGGAGTTGGGACCATTATGTCGATGTTCTCAACCGATCCTCACAGTTGGTAGATTCAACCTACAAAGCCTATGCGGCAGGATTGGGCTATGACCAACAGCGTGCTCATTTGATCGCCCTCCACGAAGCTTTCGATCGGCCGTGTTTTGTGGACGATTTCGCGCATGAGCTAAGCAATACCGACTTTATGGAAGCCATGTCAGATATGCGACTTTTCTTGAAATCAGGACTTTTGCGCGACAGATTGTCTAACCAAATCATTTCCACTACATACGCCTTAACGATGCTGCCAAAAGGACCGGAGCGGGATCTTACGACGCACCTCCTGAAGAGTATCGACGACATCAGGAATAATGCCATCAAAGATCACACTGGTAACGTACTCGACGCGCAGAAGGCTCCCTTTTACAACGCCCTTCGTAAGGCTTTGATCGTGCGGCTCAATGCGGCCTTGGACGCCGGAGGGCTGCCGACGGTAAAACTTCGGTACTGAGCGCTTTCATGGCGAATGATTGATGATGCGCGGCTCACCCTGGGCTGCGCCTCTGCACCGTTTCTCCGCTCGACCACGTCAGGTCATTCTGGGTATGCTGATGAGCGACTGGCCACGTCTGCAGCGGAACCAGGGTAGCCGAAAACGAACCCTCGCGACGAATCTCGGGCAGGCGAGCGGCACTACGCGACATCTCCTCGAGTAAGCGAGGCACAGAATAAGCGAACAGGTATTACGTAATGGTATCGGCGTACCCGCTGCTTCACTCATTCCTGGCGCGGGCGGTCATTCCTCGAACTGACGAATTGTCGCGTTGTACGCGCGCGCTGCCATCTCTTCCAATGGCAGCTTGCGCTCGACTTCAGATAGAATTTCCACGCCCCAAGGACCATCGAAGACCGTCGCCTGAACCGCTTTGATGAATCCCTTCACGTCAAGAACGCCTTCACCGGGCAAGCGACGCTTGTGACAGGTGTCCATCCACAGCGTCTCGATTGCATAGCGGTCAGCGTCGTCGAGCTCAGTTGACGACCAACATGGAACTGCTGCGCCCGGCCATGACGCTCCGGGAATTCGCTGAACGCAACTGGAACATGCCGGCCGCGTATCGAAAGAACCGCTACAGCTGCCTCGCGCACGGCATCCGCATGGTCGACGAGTATCCGTCTGCTGCGTACGGCATCGAATGGGAACGCGGAGGATACGACGGCCGATTCGAAAGCGGGATGACGCTGTGCGTCAAAAGCCACATCGGCGCGGATCGCGCTTGTATAGCGATCAAGCTGTAGTGGTGAGAGAGATTCGCGATTCGCGTCGAGTACGGAAGGCATCCGTTGCACGCCAACCATCAAAATTCGGCTTGTTCGTCGTCCGGCCCGCTACCGACGGAGTGCAACACTGACATCGAGCCACCCGCGCATCATCACGCTGACCTCGTCGCTCAGCCATTGACGGAACAGTCGGTATTCCTCGCGCGGCTGCGCATTCCGGTGCGTGATCAGATAGTGATGGCGATCGCGAAACACGAGCACGTCCTGCACCGGACGCACGAGAACGCCGTCATCGATCTGCCGGTGCACGAGGTGATGCCAGCCCAGCAGCGTCCCCTCGCCTGCTTCGGCCTGCGCGACGAGCAGGCGATAGTCGTTGCTTTCCAGCGACTTGTTCTCGATCAGCGTGTCGGTGCCGTCGCTTTGCTGGAACCAGTTGCGCCACACGCGCCAGTCGACGTGCTCGCACACCTGCGCGCGGCCGAGCATCGACAGGTTCAGGGTCGGGCACGACAACAGGTCGAGCGGCTTCAGCGACCGGCCGTGAAAATGCCGCTCGTGAAACGACGGGCCGCACACCGGATACACGATGTCGTGAAAGAGCGGCTCGGCTTCGAATTCCGGCTCGCGCGGCGGGTTCTTCGTGATGATCACGTCGGGCTCGATGAGCCCGTCGAGTTCCATGAAGTGCTCGGTGACGATCACGTGGAGCTGGATGTTCGGAAACTGCTCGCGAAACGCGGGCAGCCGCGACGAAAGCCACAGCGCCGAGAACGTATGCGACACGCAGATCATCAGCGCGTGCCTGTCGGTGCGGCGCACCGCCTCCGCCGCCTCGGCGATGTTCATGATCGACAGGTACGACGCGTTGTAGAGGACGCGCCCCGCATCCGTCAGCGCGATATGCCGGCCGGTGCGCTCGAACAGCGCGACGTCGAGCGAATCCTCGAGCTCCTTGATCTGCCGGCTGATCGCCGCCTGCGTGACGCACAGCACCTCGGCCGCCTGGGTGAAGCTCTCGTAGCGCGCCGCCGTCACGAAGCATCGCAGCGCGCGAAGCGACGGCATCTGCGCGAGAAGTCGGTCGGCAAACAATTGCTTCTTCAACATGGCTTTCACTCTCAAAACGGAGGTCGGACGCTGCGTCGACGCACCCGTCGACGACAGTCCCGCCGGTTGCTCGCGCGGGTCTCGTCGCAAACCTTTCAATTATTCGATCAGTGCAGCTTGTGCGTCAGCCGGGCGGCTGGCAAGAGCGGCTCGGCCGCCGCCACGGCGTCACGATGACGCCATTCTCGATCCATTGTGCACCGCATCGCCATATCGGAATCGACGAGAGCGACGGCAACGCGCACGTCGAATCGTCACGTCCGTCGGTTGCGCCGCCACGTCGTGGCGTCGTGGCGTCGTAGCATCGTGGCGAGCAGCCGGGCGCAGCGTCGTTTGTCTCGTCGCGCACAGCGTGATCGGCCGGCGCGGTGCGGCATCGCGATCGATCTGCAGCGCACCGCAGACACATAGCCATCGCGGCGCCTCTGCTAGCGCGGGCTGCCATTCCGACGACCTCACCCAGAAACTCGCCGTCTGGCTCAATGAGAAAAATGCAGACAAAGCCGAACTCGATGTAACTTGCCCGGGTGGGTGAAGTCCGATGAAAACCGGCCCCCACCCGCTCCGCACCCTGGCGCTGCCGCATGCCGAGCCGGCACGAGCCGCCTCATTCCCCGCAGTTATCTCGGCGCGCGGCGCTCGACGATAGGCGCATGGCCGAATTCCTTCCGATACGCCTTGCTGAAAGTACACGCCGACGGAAATCCGCAACGTGCCGACACATCACCGACGAAATCGTTGCCGCGGCGCAGCAGGTCCCGTGCGTGCCGAAGGCGAATGCTCCGATAATAGCCGCGCGGCGACACATTTAGAAATTCCTTGAACACCCGCTGCAACTGCCGTTCCGACAGCCCGACCAGTCGCGCGATCTCAGGAAACGAAAGCGGCTCCTCGACGTTGGCTTCCATCAGCTTCACCGCTTCGACCAGGTCCTCGCGCGTCGATTCGAGACGCGCACACACCGGTATCGGCTGCGGTTCATTCATGCCGCGCAGCCGGTTGACGACGAGATGCTTCGACACGTCGACGACGAGATGCGGACCGAAATCGCTCGACATCAGCGTGAGCATCATGTCCATCGGCGCGATGCCGCCCGTACACGTGATCCGGTCGCGATCGATCACGAAGAGCTCGTCCGTGATCTCGACACCGGGAAACTCGGCACGCAGCGCGTAGAGGTCGGCCCAGTGCGCCGCGCACCGGTACCGGTCAAGCAGGCCTGCGGTCAGCAGCGCGTACGCACCACTACACAGCGCGCCCATCGCGATCCGACGTTCGGCGAGCGCGCTCAATGCGTGCCGTGTACGCGCGTCGACCATCTCGCGGATCCGCGTACCGCCGCACACGATCATCACGTCGGGCAGCGGACCGGAAAGGTTGAGCGCCTGCGTGGGCCGCATCGCGATGCCGTTGCTGGCTTCGACAGGGTTGCCGTCGATGGAATACACCGTCCAGCGATAGTGCTCCGTACGGTCGACGTAGTTCGCCACGCGAAGGGCCTCGATCGCGTGGGTAAACGCGATCATCGAATACGACGGCAGCGTGAGAAAGCCAAAATGGCGCGGTCGTGAGGTGAGGAAAGCCGGGGTATCGGACACGGTGGCAATGCCGGAAGGACGACGGATCGACTGGCGTCGGGCAGTGCGCGCCGATCCGGATCGGGATCAGCGCGCATTGGGACAACCACCGCTACAGATCGAGTACGAGATCCGACGTGGGACGGCTGCAGCACATCAGGCGCAGCCCCTTGTCGATTTCCCGCTGACGGATACCGCCGTTGTGCTGCATGTCGACCGTGCCTTCGAGCACCGCGGTCTTGCAGGTTCCGCAAATGCCCTGGCTGCACGACGACGGCAGCGCGACGCCGGCCTTGCGCGCGGCCGACAGCACCGTCTCCGCGCCGCTCATCGGAAAGGTCTTGCCCGACTTCGCAAGGCGCACCGTATATGTGCGGACGCCCGCCTCCGCCGCCTGTTGCGCCGCGTCGGCCGCGTCCGCGGCAGGCTCGACCGTTTCGGCGAAGTTGAAGCTTTCCTGGTGATAGCGGGCGGGATCATGACCGCCTTGCGCGAGCAGCGCCTTCGCGGCGTTCATGTAGCCCGCCGGGCCGCACGTGAAGACTTCGCGGTCCCGATAGTCGGGAACGTGCCGTTCCAGCAGATCGAGGCTGAGCCGGCCGGTCGGCCCGCTCCAGCCCGGCTCGGCCCCCGTCGCCTCGCAAATATGGATCACCTTGAGATGGTCGGCTTCCGCGCTCAGCCGCTCGAGCTCGTCGCGAAACACGATGTCGTCGGGCGTTCGCGCGCTGTGCACGAAGACGATGTCGCGATTCAGCCCGAGGTCGATCGCCGCTCTCGTCATCGACATCAGCGGCGTCACGCCCGAGCCGGCGGACAGGTAAAGCACCTTCGCGGCCGGCCCGGAGGACGGCGTGAAAATGCCGGACGGTCCGAATGCACGCAGCTCGACACCGGGCTTCATGTTCGCATGCAGCCAGTTCGACATCACGCCGCCCGGCGTGCGCTTGACCGTGATCGACAACGTGTACGGCCGAGTCGGCGGCGACGACACCGTATAGCAGCGGCTGACCGGCACGCCGTCGACGTCGGCCGACACCGTGATGAACTGGCCGGGCTCGAAGCTGAACGGGCGCCCGTCTTGCGCGCTGAACACAAAGCTGCGGACGTCGTGCGTCTCGTCGCGCACGCGGCAGCACACCAGCGTCTTCTGTTCGCTGCTGTCCCACTGGACGTCCACGCGTTCCCAGGTAGCGGGGTCCGAGAAACGATCGGTCGCCGCGGCGGCCGGATCGGCCACGCAAAAGTTCTCTCTGACTGTCATGACGATACTCAGATGCCGTGAGCCTTCAGGCGCGCGTCGTACCACCGCGCGAACTGGTCGAGCGCGCCTTCGGTGTACGTCGAGTACGGGCCCGGGACATACGCGGGATCCTGCGTCCCGCTATGCGTGATCGCGACGAGGTCGGCGTCCTGCCGCGTCGTGGCGTCCCACACTTCGGTCAGCGTCTTGACGTCGTAGTCGACGCCTTCCACCGCATCCGCATGAACGAGCCACACCGTGCGCACCACCGTCTTGTCCGGCGCGATCGGCAGGATGTACGCGACGACCGCGTGATCGCTCATCACGTGCGTCCACGAATGATGGGTCCACATGTGCACGTCGCCGAGATCGCGACGCGGCAGATCGCCGAGCAGCTTCGTGCACGCGACCTTGGTGTCCATCGTCTGCGATTCGCACGCGCCGGCAATCACGAGCCGCTGCGAGCGGAAATTCGTCTGGACGCTCTCGTCGACCGATTCGAACGCCTCGCAGATATAGCCGTCCTCTTCCCACTCCTTCTTGCGCGCGGCATTGTGCTCGAGATACGCGTCGTAGTCGCGCAGCGATTCCTCGCTCTGGCCGTCCGGGCAGAAACCGAAGTCGTGCGCGAGGAACGATTGCGTGAGCTCCGGGTGCGTACCGCCGCAGTGGTAGCACTCGCGGTTGTTCTCCATCACGAGCTTCCAGTTGCCGTTCTCGACGATGGTCATCTCGTGCGCGATCTTCGTGCGCTGCATGTCGTGCGGCGCGAAGCGCGGCGTCATCACCGACTCGAGCTTCGAGAAATCCTCAGGCGCCTCATCGGCGAGGCAGACGAACACGTGCGCGCCGACCACCTTCACGTGCACCGGGATCAGGCTGCGGCACTTCGTGTCGAAATCCTTGCCCATGTGCGTCGCGTGCTTGAGGCTGCCGTCCAGATCGTACGTCCACTGGTGATACGGGCAAACCAGCATGCCGACGGTGGCCTTCGTCGCGCTCTTCATCAGACGCGCGCCGCGGTGGCGGCACACGTTGCGGTACGCACGGATGTTCTCGTCGTCGTCGCGCACGATCAGGATCGACGACTTGCCGATATCGACCGCGTAGACGTCGCCCGGCTCCGGCACGTCGGCCGTCACCGCGACGAAGATCCACATCTTCTCGAAGAACACCTCGACGTCCGTCTCGAACACATCCTGCCGGCCGAGAAGCCCGGCCGGCAGCCCGTGTCCGGGCTTGCGGCTGTCGAGCAGTTCGCGGTGGCTCTTGAGCGGAATGGCAGACATCGTACTCCTCCAATGGGGCTGATTTTCGCTATGCTTTTTTCAAACTTTGAGCGAAGTATTGGAGGGGCAATTTCACCCGTCAACGCGCTATATTTTCCCGTTCGCATTACTTTATGTTATGCGAGGCCGCCGACGCGCCTGCCCCCTTGGTTAACCCGAATCCGTGCGACGGAAACTCGCAATTCGGGACCCGTCCGCATCGCAACGTCGGCGACTGACCGGTACAATTTGGAGACAGACGATTCGCCCCGGTCGCACGAAAAACAGACTCAAATGACGAAAGGAACAAAAGGATATCGGCGGATCGTCCCGTCGCTGACTGCCCTGGTCGAATTCGAAGCGGTCGCCCGCCTCGGCAGCTTCACTCACGCGGCGGCCGAACTCGGCGTGACGCAGGCGGCGGTCAGCCGGCAGGTGCGCTTTCTCGAGGAAACGCTCGACGTGCGCCTGTTCCATCGTCTGCACCGTTCGATCTCGCTGACCAACGAAGGCGAAATGCTCTATCTCGCGGTCGCGGAGTCGATGCAGCGGATCGCCGGCGCGTTCGACCGCCTGTCGACGGGCGCCGACCAGCAGGAGCTCGTGCTCGCGTCAACGGCACCGTTCGCGCAGTTCCGCCTGCTGCCGAGGCTGCCCAAGCTCAAGCACCTGAACCCGCCATTGAAGCTGCGGCTGACGACCCAGATGTTTACGGCGGACCTTCGTCATGTGGAAGTCGACGTCGCTGTGCGCTACGGCGACGGCAAGTGGGTCGACGGCACGTCGATCTTCCTGTTCGATGAAGAAGTATTCCCCGTCTGCTCACCGAGCTTCCTCGAAGAGAACGGGATGCCGAATTCGCTCCAAGCGCTCACCGAGCTTCCGCTCATCGAGTCCGACTCGACGTACGAAGGCTGGATGGGCTGGGAATCCTGGTTTCGCTCGGTCGGCTACCGTCCTCCGAAGCTCAACTACACGCTGCGTTGCAGCCTCTACACCGACGCCGTGCAGGCCGCGCGATACGGGCAAGGAATTGCACTCGGCTGGAGCCGGCTGGTGCATGACCTGCTCGCCACCGGCGAACTCGTGCGCATTCCGATTACATCGTCCAAGCCAAGCGATGCCTACTTCGTCATCGTGCCGCATGGCCGCTCGATCACGCCCGCAGTCACCCAGTTGATCGACTGGTTGCGCGAAGAACTTCCCGTTCGCTGAATACGGCCTCGCCGGCCATCTTCATCGCGTCGCGAACCGCGCGGCGTCGCTCCGTGTCGTCCGCATTCGCCCCGCCAGTCAGGCGGTACTGGTCAGGCGATGCCGTCGCGCATACTGTTCGTGTTCGCATAATTTAAATTAATGCGAGCGTGAAAATATAGCGCGTTGACCGGCCTTTTCGGCGTTTCGATACTGATTCAAAGGACCCGCTGGCGCCCGGAGCGGCAAGCGCGTCGCTGCCACGAGTCCGGACGGATCCATAACGACGAACTGGAGGAGCAATGTCAGCGGTAAGCACGCTTCATGCGGCGACAACGATGCAAACTGACGGTACCGCCAACGTTCCGAACGACCTGATGGAGCGCGTACGCGCGTATCGCATCGAGCGGGTCAGGAAAGAACTCGTTCAGCGGGGCTGTCCGGCCATCATCCTGTACGACCCGGTCAACATCCGCTACGCGACCGACACATCTAACATGCAGATCTGGACCGGCCGCAACCCGACGCGCTATGTGATCGTGTTTGCGCACGGGTCCGTCATCGGTTTCGAATTCCACAATTGCGAGCACGTTTGGAACGGCAGCACGCTCGACGTCGAGTTGCGCGGCGCAACCTGCTGGAATTACTTCAGCTCGGGCCCCGAATCGACGCGCAAAGCCCGGCAATGGGCGCGGGAAGTCGCGGACCTGCTGCGCCGGCACGCGCCGTCGGAGATGCGCATCGCGGTCGACCGACTCGATCCCGAGGGCGTCTACGCGCTGCAAGAAGAAGGTGTACGCGTCGCCGACGGACAGGCGCTGATGGAACACGCGCGCGCCGTGAAATCGCCGGACGAACTCGAGCTGATCAAGGCCGCCGTCGCGGTCTGCGAGCAGGGCATCCAGCGCATGCACGACGTGCTGACCCCGGGGATGAGCGAACAGGATCTGTGGGCGCACCTGCATTACGAGAATATCCGCCTCGGCGGCGAATGGATCGAAACGCGGCTGCTCGCGTCGGGGCCGCGCACCAATCCGTGGATGCAGGAATGCAGCGCACGGATCATGAAGCAAGGCGAGCTGATCGCGTTCGATACCGATCTCGTCGGTCCGTTCGGCTATTGCGCCGACATTTCCCGGACCTGGACGGTCGGCCACGTTCGTCCAACTGACGAGCAGCGCCGGCTCTATGCCGCCGCTTACACGCAGTTGACGACCAACATGAAACTGCTGCGCCCGGGCATGACGTTCCGGGAATTCGCTGAACGCAGCTGGAACATGCCGGCCGCGTATCGAAAGAACCGCTACAGCTGCCTTGCGCACGGCATCGGCATGGTCGACGAATATCCGTCGGTTGCGTATGGCATCGATTGGGAAAGCGGCGGATACGACGGCCGATTCGAAAGCGGGATGACGCTGTGCGTCGAAAGCTACATCGGCGGAGAAGGCGGCGAGCAAGGCGTCAAGCTCGAGCAGCAGGTTCTGCTGACCGACACCGGCTGCGTTCCGCTGTCGACGTTCCCGTTCGAAACGAACTGGCTGTAGACGCTTCGGCAACGCGACCGCCGGCTGCGTCCGCAGGCGGCGGTCGTCGCAGCGGCGTGGTCGACCAACAGTGGGACTACCACGTAACGGGGCAGGCTCCCGAGGTGCTTTCCCCATCGTGCTCCGGCTATTTCGGTTGCGCGTGCAACTTCCAGCGCACGTCCGAATACCTGTGGACACTGCGGCGTCTGTGCCAAGGTGGCGGCCATTCAGTCGCCTGCCGCTACCACCTTCCTGGCCGCAAGCTCCGTCTACGAAGCGGTTGATCAAGCTGCGGCAGACCGCGCCCAGCAGCGCCGCGGTGCACATCTGGCTGAACCGGCAGTACTCGAACGCCTCGCATACGACCAGTTCCTCGATGCCGCGCAGTGGGATCTCGCGGGTTGAGAGCCGTCAGTTTTTCAACGGGCGGAGGACACAATCCTCTCCATCGAACGCGTGTGGTGTTGCCGGCGGTTCGGCGGTCCGCGGAATTATCTCCTCGCCGGTCGGCGGGCGCGAGTAGATCCGCCGATCCCACACCAGCGCCGTGGCCGCCCCTAGTCTTGCGCAGTCTGCACATCACCGAGCTCGGCGCTGCGAAAAACGGTCACGTATGTGAACAGCGGCGGCTGCATCGCCGCACTGGCCCAAACTCGAAACGCGACGTTGTCGCAACACGCACCTCGCAGCTGCGCCGGGTGGTATCGCACTGGGCGACTGCGCACCATCCGTGTGTATGCCAATGTCGCGGCCTAGCTGCCTTTGGGCGGACGTCCCCGAGAAGGCGGCTTTACCGGCAGGCTCCGGCCGTACTCATTCCACCAAAGCGTGAGTGCTTCCATTGTGGGCCCAAGCCCGCGAGCCTTTTGGGTGATCTCGTATTCGACCCGGGGAGGTACCTCCGCGAAAACAGTCCGGGATACCAGACCGTCTGCTTCAAGTTCACGAAGCTGCGTCGTCAGCATGTGTTGGGTGATACCAGGAATCGCTTTCCGCAGTTCTCCGAAACGGTACACGCGCTGGTTGAGTAGCCACATGATTTCTAACTTCCACTTGCCAGAAAGCAGCGCAAATGCCCGACGCATTTCGTCATGCATATTTATCTCGCAACTTTCCTCAGTCTGGTTTTTCATACTAATAGACAGTTAATCATCCTACTTGATGGATTTCATATTAGACGACATTCTTGACGAAAGTCTCCATGGATCGACACTAGGAACTCTCTCATGATTGCGCACTACGCATACTGGATCACCACAACACTCCTATCGCTGCTTTATCTGACGTCTGCAACGTTGTACATCGTCAAACGGGACTGGGTACGGCAGACGCTTGCTGCACTGAACTATCCCGCCCCTTACCTCGTGCCTCTCATGATCGTCGTGAAGATCCTCGGGCCGTTGGTGATTTTGTCACGGATCAGTGTGCCGTTGAGCGACCTAGCCTATGCCGGCATCTTCTTTCATCTTCTCTTATCCGGTTCGGCACATCTCGGCGTGCACAAGTTGAAGGGAGCAGTACCGGCTGTCATCGGTCTTGCGCTTTTGATCATTTCATTCGGCACACAAAATGCCGCAAGGGAAGTTCCCTCACCCTATGGCGAGGTCGCAATTACACAACTTGCCACGGTCATCTGAAAGGACGAAGTCATGTCACGACTCAATGGAAAGATAGCAATCGTCACGGGTGCAGGTCGCGGCATCGGTCGCGCAACGGCCAAGCTATTCGCATCAGAGGGTGCCAAGGTGGCCGTCCTATCGCTCACACCTGCCAATGTCGATTCTGTTGTAGCCGACATCACTGCCGCCGGGGGCACAGCGCTCGGTGTGCCATGTGACATAAGCGACGCTGCACAGATCCACGCTGCCGTTGAGAAAGTGGTCACAACTTACGGTGGGATTGACATCTTGGTGAACAACGCCTTCGATCCTTCAGTCGTCGCATCTCCAATCATCGAATTGTCCGTGGAGCAACTGCAACGCAATTTCGACACTGGACCGATAGCCGCGCTGCGGACAATGCAAGCGTGCTATCCACATCTGAAGGCCAGCGGCAGTGGCCGCGTCATCAATTTCGGTTCGCCCGCAGCCGCCTTGGGGATGACGCCCTATGGTCCGTACAACATGGCAAAGGAGGCAATCCGCGCTTTGACTCGCACCGCGGCTCGCGAGTGGGGGGGCGACAAGATCACCGTAAACAATATCCAACCTGTTGCTGACACGTGGGGTGCCGGGGCTGACACTCCCCCGGCAACCAATGCGCTTGGGCGGCACGGCTCGCCCGAAGATGACGTTGCGCCTGTCGTGCTTTTCCTCGCCAGCAAGGATGCGCAATACCTGACCGGCTATACGCTCACTCCGGACGGCGGCATGGTCATTGACAGCGCACGTTGAGACGATAAGCGATGCGCCATTATTGAAACGGCCCGACCGCGCATCGCACGATCACAGCAAAGTTGCGCGATCGTGATTCCGCACTCACGAAGCGTGAATCTAGAAGCTCCTCGATCTGGTCGATTTCGCCGCGGCGGTCTCGCCGCGGCGGCCTAGGACAAGCAGGTTCGAGTTGCTGCACAGAACTATTGCCAAGAACAGTGTCAACGCCTGAAGGATCGGGGCAATCTTGAGGCCCCTCTCTGTTGCAGATCAGTTGCAGGAGCAGGGGTGGCGTACGCGACCAGCGCCTTACAATAACTTCGCGACGATCCTTTTGGCCGTTTCATGCAACCGTTCGGCGACTTCGGGCAGCGAGCGAGTATGCATGCGCTGTGTCGGGCCGGTCACGGCGAGCACACCAATTAACCGGTCACGTTCGTCACGCACGCCAACTGCCAGCGCGAACAGACTTTCCTCGAGTTCGTCGTCAACCACTGCATATCGCTGCTTGCGCACTTTGTGCAGCGACCGGATCAGCGCGGCGCGATCCGTGATAGTTCGGCTCGCGAGCAACGGTAAGGTTTCCGGCAATACCGATGAGATCTTCTCGTCGGTCATTTCGGCCAGAATGATCTTGCCGGTCGCGCTCGCGTGCAGTGGAAAATCGCGAGCGACGTAGCCAGGTGACAGCGTAATCAGGCGCGATCCCGACGCCTCCGCGATAAGGTCGAAATCGACGTCACCGTTGACCACTGCATAGCCGATCATTTCGTTGAGCTCTTCGGCCAGCGCCTTGAGGATTGGCTGTACGCGGCTAATAATGCCGGCGTGTGGATCGGCCAAACGCCCAAGACGCGCGAGTCGCCAACCGAGCTTGTACTTGTTGTCGGCTCGTTCGACGAAGCCCGTCTGCTCGAGGCTGAGCAAGAGACGAAATGCTGTCGGACGTGACATCCGAACGCATTTCGCGAGTTCCGTGACCGTAATTCCTTGTGGATGCAGACCGAGCTCTGTGAGCAGCACGGTTGCCTTGATCACTGATTTGTTGATGAGATCAGGCGCCTCCGATTCTATCGACTGCTCGCCCGTTTCGATGTTCACGGCCACTGTGGCTTATCACCTTACTCTGCTATCCGGATCGACCCACGCCAGTCGGTATGGGCAAGGGCATGTAGTCTACTACACGGGATTGCAGGGGTCGGGCCGGCAGCGGCCAGCGCCGACTTGTTGGAACGCGGCGGCGCTCGCCGTTGTTCACAAACCGAATGGTCAGCCTGCGGACACCTCGCTCAGTAGCTTGCCTTTCGTCTCGGGTGCAAGCAACTGGGACACGACGCCGCCGAACAGGCTGATCCCTGCGGCAATGAACATCGCGACCACAATGCCGAGCGACTGAATCGTGATCGGCAGGACGAACGTACCGAACGCCGCGCCTACACGCGAGGCAGCCGTCGCGAATCCGACGCCGACACCTCGTACCTCGGTCGGGAATACTTCACCGGGGTACACACCGGTCAGCGCGGTGGAAATCGCATTCACGAACGAGAACGTCAGGAAGGCGACCATGATCACCGTGGTCGAACCGTTGGAAAAGAGTCCGACGATCACCAGTGCAACGGTCGAAATCCAGAATGGCGGAATCGCCAGATTGCGGCGCCCAACGTGTTCGACCAGCCACGCGGCGACGATCGTGCCGAGGACCGCGATTCCGTTGAGCGCGAGACCCCCAGTTAGGCCGTCGTGCAAGCCGAGCTGGTTGAGCACGACCGGAATGAACGTGCCAATCGCAAAATACGGCGTCACGTTGCAGATCCAGAAGACTGACACGAAGATAGTGCTTTTGATACAGTCGGGCGCGAACAGTCGACCGAAGCCGGCCTTACCCGCGATGCGATGCACGAGCAGGTCCCGCTGCTCGGCCTCTTCCATATATGCCGCAGCGAGCTCCATCGCCTCTGCCCTGCGTCCTTTGCTCATCAGCCAGTGTGGGGATTCTGGCGTGCCGAAACGCATTAGGAGAACGATCAGCGTGGGTATCGTGCTCAACCCGAGGATCATGCTCCAATCTGCCGCGGCCGACATCGTCAGTACCCAGCCAAGCGCATATGCGACCAGATAGCCGACATACCAGCCAATTTCCTGGGTTGCCAGCAGCCTGCCGCGCAGTCGCGATGGTGCGAACTCGGCCAACATTGGCCAACCGATCGCATAGTCCGCACCGATCGCAACACCCATAATAAATCGCACTACGAATAGATGCCACGCCTCATGGACGAAAAACTGCGCAATGGAACCGCACAGGAAAATCGCCAGATCGATCGTAAACATCGGCCGCCGACCAACCTTGTCCGCAAGGTAGCCGCCCAGTGGGCCACCGAAGAAGATGCCAATCAGCGTCGATGCGCCAATCAGACCTTGCCATGCGAGGGACAACTTCAGGCTTTCGGTGATCGCCGGCATGACAATGCCGATGCCGCCGAGGATGAAACCATCGATGAACATCCCGCCCGAAATCAGGACAGTCAGTTTGACGATGAACTTGCGCTGCCTCTCGGACATTGATTGCGACGGCTGCGCCGTCGCAATAAAGGCCCGCGAAGTGAGTTTTGACACGGTGACGTCTCCTTGTCTCCTGGATCCCCGCAAGGCATGTTATGGATCGGCAACCCGAACGGCTTCGACGGGATGAGATTGCACGACTGACGCGAGCTTTTTATCTCATTCGACGT
Source organism: Burkholderia sp. USMB20 (assembly GCF_000949135.2). GTDB lineage: Bacteria > Pseudomonadota > Gammaproteobacteria > Burkholderiales > Burkholderiaceae > Burkholderia. The sequence goes on from NZ_JTAN02000001.1 coordinate 100,749, forward strand.
TCACATTTTGAACGTCGCGTTCATGATACCGCAGATCTCTCGCATTGCAGTAGATCAAAATTCAGTGCTACATCGGGCATGTTGTCATAGCCCCCAGTGGGCACTGCACATAGACCTAAACCCACACATCCCGACGCAGCAAAGCGTCACTGGACGAGTCGAACATTGGATTGCGGCGCATTACTTGAGCCCCTGCTCCCACAGTGGATCTTCCGCTCAGGACTGGCGCACCGAACGACGCAAGTGCAGGTTCATGAAGCAGTTGCAAGAACCCTGCTGCTGCAATGCGGGCGCCATCGGCAGAGTCGCCATCCGCGCCTCACCTTAAAGACGAAGGCGGAAGTGTAAAATTCAATCATTGCCAATAGCTGCATCGAAGCAGATGGGAGCAGTAATGAAGGAGATATCCAGCCGGCCAGCGAGATCGTCGTCGAAACGACGTACCCAAGCCGAACGAAGCGAAACGACTCAGCGGAAGGTCATCGCATCCGCGATCCGGCTTTTGCAGAAGGTCGGCTTTCAGGAGACGAATCTGCAGGAAATTGCGCGGGGTGCGAAGGTCACGCTCGGTGCCGTACAACATCAGTTCGGGACAAGAACCGCACTGATGGAACGGGTAGTCGATGAGGTGATGCAGCCGCTTGGCGAACTCGGAGCGGTATGGCCCGATGAGGGACTCCAATTTCCTCTTGAGGAGCGCGCGAGCCGGTTCGTGCATTCGGCTTGGGACAGCGTGTATGGACCACCGAGCTACGTTGCCGCGTGGAGTCTTTTTTTTGGGTGCAAGACGTCGCCCCAACTATTCAAACGAATTAACGAGCATCGAGCGAAGCACGACCCTTCATTTTTTGCGCATTTCGTGGCCGTGTTTCCCGAAATCGCAAGAACTCATCCAGAACCCGAGCAGTTCGCTGCGGTAATCTTTGCCGCGCTACGCGGATTGTCGATTATGCGGCTCTTCGAGACCAATGAGGAAGCAACCGAAAAACAACTGCAAGTAGTCGTCCAGATGATAGTCGACGCCGGTAAATCCGGCGTCGCTAGCAACAATACAGATGGGACTTGACCTGAGTTACCCCAAGCTGCGGATCGTCCGAACAACTCCGGACGACCACGAATCGCGTCCGGCCAGCGATTCGATTCAGGAAACGTCAATCGCAACGGTCGTCGATTTCGGAGAAATAACTCGATATGCCCCATAGACGATGGCGATCCAGACTGGTATCGCCAAAGCGGACATCCGGATTCCTGGCGTCATCAACATAACGACGACTACAATCACCATCGCCAACAGACAGACGTAGTTCGACAACGGAGAGAGCGGCGCTCGGAAGCGTGCAGAGATGCCTTTTTTCTTGCTCGCATTCCGAAAGCCTATATGAGCGATCACGATGACAACCCACGTGATCACAAGGGCCGCAACGATGAGCGACATCAGCAATTCGATTACCCCCGCCGGCGCAACGTAGTTCAGCAGGATGCACAGCGCGGTCACGATACCGGGATAGACGATCGCACGAACCGGCACACCGCGCTTATTGACCTGCATTAGCGACTTCGGTGCGTTGCCTTCGAGCGCCATGCCGTACAGTAGACGGCTGCTGCTATAGACCATGCTGTTGTAGACAGAAAGCGTTGCGGTGAGAATCACGAAATTCAAGAGATTCGCAGCAAGATGCTCACCGATTCCGGAAAAGACGAGTACGAACGGGCTGCTGCTATAGGTACCCCCGCCGGCCTTGAGTTGCGCGACCAGGTCGTTCCACGGCGTCAAGGACAGTAGCACAACCATCGAGCCGATGTAGAACACGAGCACGCGATAGACCAGTTGGTTAATCGCCTTCGGAATCACCTTGCGCGGTTCATCAGTCTCTGCTGCGGCAAAACCCAGCATCTCGACGCCGCCAAAGGCGAACATGATGAACGCAAAGGACATTCCGAGCCCGGAAATTCCGTTCGGCAAGAATCCGCCGTGCGTCCAGAGGTTGCTCAGGCTCTGATTCGGGTTGTGAGTCGTCACGAGGAGGTATCCGCCGGCAGCAATCATCGCCAGTACCGCGGCGATCTTAATCAACGCGAACCAGAATTCAAACTCGCCGTAGATTTTGACGTTGATGAAGTTCGCTGAATTGATCAACACGAAAAACACCGCCACAGTGATCCAGGTGGGAATTCCCGGCCACCAGAATTGAATGAACTTCCCGACCGCGGTTAGTTCGAGCATTCCGACGAGCACGTACAGTGCGATACAGTTCCAGCCGGACATGAAACCCGCAAAGTGCGAAACATAACGGTTCGCGAAATAGCTGAACGATCCGGCCGTCGGCTCTTCGACCAGCATCTCGCCCAGGAACCGCATGATGAAGAAGATAATGAGGCCGCCGATGGTATAGCCCAGGATCACGCCCGGACCAGCAAGCTCGATGATGCCCGCAGACCCGAGAAAGAGTCCGGTTCCGATGGTTCCACCGAGGGCGATGAGCTGAATGTGCCGGTTCTTGAGTCGGCGTTGAAGATGTCCTGACGAGGAGGCGTTATGCATCCTTTCCTCCATTACTCAGTTGGTCACAAAGAAGAGCTTCGCTTTGCTACCGAAGTACTTCACGGTAGCCCCCTTCGAGAGCTCGATAACGTCCCCGGCATTGCCTTGAACCCGGGCGCCATCCGATGATTCGACTCCGAACGTGCCCTCGAGAACGAGGATCACTTCGTCGTATCCGAGCGTCTTTGGCTCGCAAACAGCTTCATCCCAGGCCCCGAATCCGCACGGCAATGCCGCGCCTTCGTTGTCGCCGATCGCCCATGAGATCTCCGCGATGCCATCGGTTGCTCCGCCACGATCCGCAGTCGCGATGGCGTTACCCTTAATCAATCTAATGCCCTTCATTTGGATCGTCTCCGTAGTAATGCTTAACAAACAGTCAACCATCGTTCATTCATTCGTGAAACTCACTCCTCTCCCCGCCCTCGCCAGGTGTCCCATGAAATCGTCAGTCCGATTCCGACGTCGCGAATGGGCCGCGGGGGAATATAGTTGGCCGTGCCTTGCGCGAGAAAATCATTAATCAAGGGGTTCTCTCGACCGAGCGCAAGATCCGCAATGAGCATCCCTGCAGCCGTATGGCGAACAATGCCGGAACCGTTGCAGCACGACGTCGCGTAGACGTTATCGGAAATCTGCCCGAAAGCCGGCGCATGGTTCTGCGATATCGCAAGCCAGCCCATCCAGAAATGCTCGATCTCCACTTCACCTAGTTGGGGGAAACGGCGGCTCAACAGCCGTTCGTGGGTTTTTCGCGCCAGCTCGCGACGTGAATCCGTCGTGCGCAACGTCGGCGAATGTTCGAATCCTTGGCGGATCATCAATCGCTTGTCTCGTGTCAAACGAACAGTCGAACCGGCAACACCATGTGCCGGCGTAATTCCCCAAGAACTGTCGTAGCCCATTTTCACGATTTGCTCATCCGATAGACGCCTGGACAGACTCGCGAACAGCAGCACGGGGATCTGACGCTCCTTGTAGACCCCGAACGATTGCGAGAACGCGTTGACTGCCAGGATCAGCTTTCCGAAACGAACGCGACCGCGGGCGGTTTTGACATACGGCGATTGACCAGTGAACTCCACTTCCGTAACCGGTGACTGCTCAAACAGCTCGACGTTGGCCGGAAGGCTGTCCGCGAGGCCTCTGACCAATGCGGCCGGATTCAGGAGATAGGTTCCAGGGGTATAGATGGCGTCGCCGTAATACTGCGTTCCGAGGCGCGCCCCGAGCTCCGACCGTGTCAGCCACTCATATGGTTCGCCCCATGCCTCGAGGTTGGACGCATACGTCTTCAGCGCGCTATCGGCAACCGCAGGGGTCACGGCCGCGTGGTATCGACCGCGTCGCTCCCAGTCGCAGTCGATGTGGTGCTCGAGGATCAGGCGATTGAGTTCGTCGAGCGCATAACGTCCGATTCGAATTGCACTGCGTCCTTCCTCGATAGATTTTTCCGACACGGCCGACGCGTGCGGCAGATCGATAGCGAAGCCAGAGTTGCGCCCCGACGCGTTTTCGCCCACTTCGCCCGCCTCGATCACTGCAACGGAGTCAGATGGATTCTGCGTGGCCAACGCCCTTGCTGCCGCAAGACCGGCATATCCAGCACCCACGATGACCCAGTCGAACTCGTGATCGCCAAACAACGGCGTCCGGCTCTTGCGGGTGGGCAATAAAGCACTCCACCCGTTGGTCTGATCGTCGGCAGGGACTCTGTCAATGTGACGCGGCATGATCTAGGTATAAACCCTGAAAAACCATTTCAAATCAATCGTCTACGACGATCCATAACCGCAGTCTAGATGATCATTTTACGTGTTGCAATACTTGTTTAATGTTTTTGCGACGACCGATTCGCTTGCGGATAAAGGCTCTGCCCCGAATTTTGGGGAGATTGATGGCCGAAATGCCCTGTACGCGACGAGGCGGGCTGGTACAGTGCCGCCCCCATGTCTCAGATTCGCCGATGAGCTCGTCAGACTATTCCGCATCAGGCTGCCGTCCCGGAGACGCGTCGATGAACGCAGGCAGCTCCATCGAATGTTGGTAGATCCGGTGTAACGTCGGGTATCGGGAGGTATCAATCTCGAATCGATGCGCATTGAAGACCTGCGGCACGAGAGCAATGTCCGCGACCGTAGGCTTATCGCCATAACAAAACGCTCCGGTTCGCGGATCGTTCGTAAGCCGCAACTCGAATGTTTCGAAGCCTGCTTCGATCCAGTGCCGATACCACGCACGTTGTGCTTCGTCGCTGATTTGCAGCACCCCCTTCAAATATCTCAGAACGCGCAGATTGTTCAACGGATGGATTTCGCATGCGATTTGCAGCGCGAGCCCTCGCACGTGCGCACGCGCCGCGGGCTCCGGCGGCAACAGCGGCGGCGTCGCGTGCCGCTCCTCAAGATATTCGATGATGGCGAGCGATTGCTGCATCACTACCTCATCATCGACGAGGGTCGGCACAAGCGCGTCCGGGTTCACTCGCCGATAGTCGGCCGAGAGTTGCTCGCCCCCGCCACGGACTAGATGTACCGGCAAGTAGTCGTAACCAAGCCCCTTCAGATTCAAGGCGATGCGTACGCGAAACGATGCAGAACTGCGGAAGTAACTATAGAGCTGCATAAGCCATTCAAATCTAAAGCGAACTCAGTCAGGGACTAATACGGCACACGTCGGCCCAGTCGCAGGTCACCGCGACCGGCCTTTAACACAGGAACCGCCGTCAACTTCCCGCAGCTCGTTCGGCGGATTCCAGAGTGTTCACGAGAAGCATCGTGATCGTCATGGGGCCCACACCTCCCGGAACCGGCGTGATATGACCCGCCACCTCGCTCACGGACGCGTAGTCGACATCGCCGCACAACTTGCCCTCATCATTTTTGTTCATCCCGACATCGACGACCGTCGCACCAGGCTTCACCATATCGGCGGTCAGGACATCCCGCTTCCCGACGGCTGCGACAACGATATCTGCAGACTTCGTGTGGTAGCCCAAGTCCACAGTCTTGCTGTGGCAAACGGTCACCGTCGCGCCGGCCTCCAGCAACATCAGCGCCATCGGCTTGCCTACAATGTTCGAGCGACCGATAACGACGGCATGTTTGCCCGCGACCGGAATCTCGTAGGCCTCCAGCATCTTCATCACGCCATATGGCGTACAAGGACGGAACTTCGCCTGTCCGGTCATCAAGGCGCCTGCGTTGGCCACATGAAAGCCATCGACGTCCTTTTCCGCCGCGATGGCTTCAATCACCTTGTGGCTGTCTATATGGGCAGGCAGAGGGAGCTGAACAAGGATGCCGTGAATACTGGGGTCGGCATTCAATTCTTCGATACAAGCTAGCAATTCCGCTTCCGAGGTCACAGCCGGGAGGCGATCAAGCCGCGAATAGATTCCCGCCTGCTCGCAGGCCCTTACCTTGTTTCTCACGTACACGGCGCTTGCCGGGTCATCCCCGACGAGCAACACCGCCAGCCCGGGCGTGACGCCACGCGCCGTCAATGCTGCGGCACGGCTCGAGACCTCTTCCCGCAGTTGTTTCGACACCGCTACACCATCGATCACTTTTGCCTGACTCATAGTCACCTCACACACTTTCGCTTCCGGCACATTGGACATATCTGTACATAATACAAGATGCGGACGTTACCATGCGATCTAAGCTTATTCCACAGGGTTTATTTTCCTATTGATACGCGCGCCACTTGGATGTAGTCTCCGTACAGATATGTCCATTACTGACCACGAAGCACCTGGCGTCGCCATGATCGATACCGCCCATTTGTCGAAGGATTTGTCGGTCGAATGCCGCCGGTTATTTCTGCGGGGTTGCCGGGCAGCGACGAATGTCGGGCATGCGACGAAGCCGCTTGTCAACGTTGAAGTCTGGGTGCCGTATGAACATTCGACCTCGCAAGACGACGACCTTGCTGGCGTCGTGGACTACGGCATCATGCGCGACGCCGTGCTCAAGGCTGACAGCTCAGCGATCGATCGATTCATCTCGACCACGCTCGACCAGCTCGCAACGCATCCGGTAGTTCGCGCGCGCGTCGAGGTCATTGACCAGCGAAGCGGAAAAGTAATCGCCGATGGCTGCCGGTTGATCGTTCCCTGACCCAGACCAAGCGTCCATGCGGCGCTTGCGAATTCGAAGGGGCGAGAAGCTCGCAACCTCAAGTGCTGCCCAGATTTGTACCTTTTTATCGAAGGATTTCTATGTTCTCGAATGTTCAGCCCTTTTCCGGCGACCCGATCCTCGGGCTCATGGAAAAGTACGCGCACGATCCGCGCGCACAAAAGGTCAACCTCGGTGTCGGCATCTATTACGACGAGGCGGGGCGCATCCCCGTTCTGCCTTCCGTTCGCGAAGCAGCGTCTCGCATCTTCGAAGCAAACGCGCCAACTTCCTACCTGCCGATCGAAGGCGATAAGGTGTATCGCTCCTACGTCGGTGCGCTTCTGTTCGGGGAGCAAGCTGACTCGCTTCGCGACTCGCTTGCAATCGTGCAGTCAGTCGGTGGAAGCGGAGCGCTCAAAGTGGGCGCCGATTTCCTGCGCCACCACTTCCCGACGAGCACGGTGCATGTGACGGATCCGACCTGGGATAACCACATCGGCATCTTCGAAGGCGCAGACTTCACCGTCGGCCGTTACCGCTACTACGACGCAAAGTCGAAAGGACTCGATTTCCAGGGAATGATCGCGGACCTGCGCAATCTCAAACCGCGCGACATCGTCCTTCTACACCCCTGTTGCCACAACCCGACCGGCGTCGATCCTACCCGCGAACAGTGGCAAGAAATTCTCGACGTCGTTGAAGAGCGCGACTTGATCCCGTTCGTGGACATCGCCTATCAAGGCTTTGCTGCCGGCCTGGAGGAGGATGCGTTCGTGGTCCGCGATCTCGCACGCCGGCGCGTCAACTTCCTCGTCAGTAGTTCGTTCTCAAAGATCTTTTCGCTCTATGGTGAGCGTTGCGGTGCTTTGACCATTCATTGCGCAAACTCGGCGCAAACCGCGAACGTGCTCGGGCAACTCAAGTTCACGATTCGCCGAAATTACTCTTCGCCCCCGACGCACGGGATGCGCTTGATTTCGACCGTGTTGTCGGACAACACCCTGCGCAAGCAATGGACCGACGAACTGGAAGCGATGCGAACACGCATTGTCACGATGCGCGAGAAGCTCCACGCGTCGCTAACACAAGCAGCGCCAGATCGCAACTTCGATCACATCGTCAAGCAGCGCGGCATGTTTGCGTATACCGGCCTCAGCACGCAGGAAGTTGCGGCGCTCCAAACCGATTTCGGTGTGTATGCCGTATCGACTGGGCGCATCTGTGTGGCAGGGCTGAACGAGAACAATGTCGAATATGTGGCAGACGCATTCGCTAAGGTGTCCAGGTAAGACCTGATTCCCCCAATCCTCCAACGTCTGTCATCGGAACAATGGCAATGGCCCTGAGAGGCCGGCCATTTATCGACCCTACATCGGTGCGAGAGCCGATTTGAGCGGCACGGACGCTATGTCCGTTGCCGCATTTTTTTGCTCAGAGCTTGATGCCGCTCAATACCTCAAGGTACCGCGGCGCCACGCGCGTGCGCACCGCCTGACTTTCCTTGATGCCGGTCAGGTAATACCCGAGCTGATGGAAATAGAGGATCTTCGCGCGGATCAGGCTATCCGGCTTCGAATGCCCCATGTCCTGAAAAATCTTTTGCAGGTGCGCGATACGCTCACGATCGATACGCGCTACCTCTTTTGCGACGGCCGCGTCTTTGCGCGCCCACTCCCGCATAGCCATATCGAATTCCGACGAAAATTGCCGCTCGTCGATAAAGAGGTTCACCAACTGCCGCAAGCGCGCCTTCGCGAGCTGCTCGCGCTCCTTCGGATTCGAATCATCTGGCTGCACTAGCGCCCGCAGTGTCCGGTCGTTCACCTCGGTCCAGTACTCGATCAGAGCATCGAGCAGCTCCTGGCGATTCTTGAAGTGCCAGTAGAAGCTGCTCCGGCTGATCTCGAGCATCGCCGCAAGCGGTTCGACCTTGACGGCATCAACGCCCTGCTCGATCAGAATCGCCCTCGCCGCGTCAAGCCAAACGGTACGGTCAACGACTGGGCGCGCTGCCTTGGTCATCTTCCTGGTCGGCTTCTCATTCACTTTTTCCTGCTGCATTCGTAACTGGTCCAAGTTGATTGCGGTCAAGCATAGCATTCCCGGTTGTCACCCGGCCTCATGCAGAGACATCACCGCTCTCTGCTCTGCCCCTGTTTCGCACTCTCCCACAAAGCAGATATGTCGCTCCACGGATCGGACGTGACGGCGCCCGACAATGGACAGGATCGCCCATTAACACAACGATCTCGCGACGGTGTTCCGACACGGTGGTGACACGCCGCTCGATCGTATGCGTCCAGTGCACAAGCAACCTCGAAATTCTTACGAGGAAACTGCCTCGACTTCCCGTGAATTCTAGGCTTTTACGCTCGCCGATGCTACCTCAGACTCACCTAGTTACCGAAGGATACCGCAGGGGCGTAAACCACTACGCTTTGTTCGCCGAAAGACGTTGATCAAAGATATTGAAATACTTATCTTACGTACAGAACTGTCCATTGTCTGTTTGTGGCGCCATTTGCGGAGGTTTGGTCGCAGCGCATCAACTCGCAGGCATGCTCGTCCAGTTCCACTGACCGGATTCCCACATCGCTTGCCACGCATCGTGTGGAAGGTCTCTTTACATAGACATACCCTGCAAAGGTGAACCACATGCAAATGGCAACGAAAAACGCGCTCGCTCTGGCCTGCATGGCTGCTGTCACGGCCCTCGCTCACGCGGACCAGACCGTGACCATCGGATACGGCGGCCCGCTCACCGGGCAGGTTGCACACGTAGGCAAGGACGCAGAAAACGGTGTCCGCCTGGCTATTGACGACGCAAACGCCGCCGGCATCAAGATCAAGGGTGTACCGGTGCATTTCGTCCTTGACGCTCAAGACGATGCAGCCGACCCGAAAACGGCTGTCGCCATCGCTCAGAAATTCATCGACGAGAAGGTGAATGGCGTCGTCGGCCACATCACGTCCGGAGCAACGATCCCGGCATCGAAGGCGTATTCGAATGCCGGTATCCCGCAGGTGTCGCCGTCCGCGACCAATCCGATCCTCACTCGACAGGGTTTCGCGACGGCCTTCCGTGTCATCGGCGACGATAGCTACGTTGGTCGTGCAATCGCCCAATACATGGCGAAGACGAAGGGCTACAAGCGTGTGGCCATCGTCGACGATCGGACCGCATACGGCCAAGGCCTCGCAGACGTCGTAGCGAACGAATTGAAGGCCGCCGGCGTAGAGGTCGTGGATCGACAATACGTGTCGGACAAGACGATCGATTTTCGCGGCATCTTGACCTCCATCAAGTCGAAAGATGCGCAGGCCATTTTCTACGGCGGTGTCGACGCGCAGGCAGGCCCGATGCGTAAGCAGATGACCAGTCTTGCGATGAAGACTGCGCTCGTCGGCTCGGCGATCGAAACCGAAAAGTTCATTGAACTCGCGGGCTCCGGAGCCGCGGAAGGCACCGTGTCGGCAGAATCCGGCCAGCCGCTCGAAAGCATGCCGAAGGGCAAGTCGTTCGAGCAGAAATTCAAGAAGTACGGGTCGGTAGTGCTCTTCGCCCCGTACTCCTACGATGCAACGTGGGCGCTCATCAACGCAATGCGACTCGCGAACTCGACGTCACCTGCAGATTACCTGCCGGCGATGAAAAAGGTCGATTTCGACGGCGTGACCGGGAAAGTCGCCTTCGACGACAAGGGCGACCTGCGCGCCGCGAATGTCACCCTGTATGAAGCGAAGGGCGGGAAGTTCGCCCCGATGACCACGATCTCGCTCAAATGAATCGTTCCCGCTTTCAATAAATACAACCAAGCATCTCAATCACTTCATCGACGATTAATTTGGAGATCCTAATGAAAATGAAAGTTTTGGCTGCCGCTTTGCTCTGCAGCAGTTCCGCCTTTGCCCAGTCGTCGGTCACGCTCTATGGGTTGATCGACGCCGGCGTCACCTACACCAACAACGTCGTGACACCGACTGGCCACGGGTCGGAAGTGCAATTCGTTTCGGGGTCCTCCCAGGGTAGCCGGTGGGGCCTCAAGGGGACGGAAGACCTCGGCGGCGGACTCAAGGCAATCTTCGTGCTGGAAAATGGCTTTGACGTCGGCAATGGCCAATTGGGTCAGGGCGGCCTCATGTTCGGTCGCCAAGCGTTCGTCGGGCTCAGCAATAGCTGGGGCACGTTGACGCTGGGCCGTCAGTACGATTTTATCGGTGACATCCTGCCCGCCTACGCGATCGGCGCGAACACTCCGGCCGGCTTGCTCGCGTGGAGCCTGCCCGCTTATGCAGCTGGCGGTTACACGCTCGATAACCGTGTCTGGGGCGACGAGGTCAACAACTCGGTGAAGTATCAATCGCCGACCTTTGGCGGCTTTAGCTTTGGCGCGATGTATGGCTTCGGCAACGTCGCCGGTTCGATGGGGACGAACAGCTCCAGCAACTTCGTCGTGAACTACGACAATGGCCCGTTTAGCGCATCGCTCGCGTACATGTCGATCCATAATGCGACCAGCACCGCAAACTCGCGAGAAATCGCCGGTGGCGGGGCGTACAACATCGGCAAGGCCCGGCTGTTCGCTCTGGTGACGGACGTTCAGTTGTCGAGCGGGACGAAGGCGCGCGCCACGACCTACGAGGGTGGCGCGAGCTATCAGGTCATTCCGGCGCTGTCGTTGGCCGGCGGCTTCCAGTATCAGCACCGCAACAACGGTGTCGGCAGCGCAAATCAGCTGGTTCTCAGCGCAGACTACTTCCTGTCGAAGCGCACCGATGTCTATCTGGTTGGCGCGTTGGCACATGATCACGGGTTCGGAGCACAAGCACAGGCTGCACTCGGCGATCCGTCCAGCACTGACGCCCAAACCGCGGTGCGTATCGGGATCCGCCACAAGTTCTAACGCGTCGGCTTAAACGTGCGCGCCGCACGAAATCGCGGCGCGCTGTCGCGGCAGATGCATCGCTATTGTCGACCAGGCAATCGCGCTCGAACGAGCACACGTCTGATGCTGCGAGTCCCTAGCTATTCGCTGTGCTTGCCCGATAGTGCATCGTATCGATGTTGAGCGTCCAGCACATCCTCGATTTGAGTGACCGCCCATGCAATCAGAGGCTCGACTGCCTCCGCCAGGGACCGCCCCAATTCGGTGAGTGAATATTCGACCGCAACTGGCGTACTCGCAATCACCTGGCGACTCACGAGGCCGTCGCGCTCGAGTCGCCGCAAGGTTTGACTCAACACCTTCTGAGAAACACCCTCGATTTCGCGCCGAAGCTGGTTGAAACGCGTCGGGCGACATTTCAGCAATCTCACTACAAGCAGTGCCCATTTGTCGGCCAGTCGCTCGAATACCAATCGCGCAGGACATCCCTCCTGATAGACGCTAAAAGCCTCGGACCGGTCGGCACTCGTCTGAGCATCAGCGGGAGTCAGTTCCCGCAGCTCGGTTTCCTCAGGGTAACTAGGTGACATCATGGTTCCTTCTTGTCCGCGGTGTTGCCAGTCGCTACCATTCGCCGCTTTCATCCCGCCGTTTTCCATATCTCAACAGGAGCAGTCATGGCGAACGCCATCGTTGTCTACTTCTCCGGCTACGGTCATACCAAGCGCGTCGCCGAAGCAATCGCCGAAGGGGCGAATGCACATCTCGTTGCAGTCGACCAGGAAGGCAATGTCGACGAGCAAGGCTGGGCAGCGCTCTCCGATGCCGATGCGATCATCTTTGGCGCGCCGACCTATATGGGTTCGGTGCCCTGGCAATTCAAAAAATTCGCCGACGCCACCTCGAAGAAGTGGTACACGCGTGAATGGCAAGACAAGGTCTTCGGTGGCTTTACCAACAGCGCCAGCTACAACGGTGACAAGCAGGTCACGTTGATCTATCTGCAAACCCTCGCATCCCAGCACGGTGGCGTATGGGTCAGCCTTGGGCTGTTACCTTCGAACGCGAAATCCTCGTCTCGACAGGACGTCAATAACCTGGGCGGCTCCGTCGGTGTACTGGCTCAATCACCGGCCGACGCTGGTCCAGACGAGATGGCAGCCGGCGATCTCGAAACGGCGAAACTGTATGGCGCCCGGGTCGCCGATGTCGCGCGCCGCTTGCATGGCTGACGGCCAATAAGCAACACGGACGGGCCCGCCCTGACGAAGCGTTCGATGCGTGGAGCGCCATCACGATTGGCCCGGCCCCATCCGTCCTTCCCGCAGCATGGCAAGATTGTCGATTGCTTCCGACTCACTTTCGAACATATAAGGTGCAAGCTTGCGTCGAGACAGCGCATCGCCCAGTTTCGCGCGCATGAAGGCGCTCGTGGTAAACCGGGTCACGCTCGAGTAATAGCGTTCAACGCAGGTTTGCACCATCTCCGAATAAAGCTCTTCGAGGTCTCGATCCAGCACGAAGCCTTCGTAATTGACGATCGCCTGAACGCGGTTGCCCGAGGCAGCGATTGGCCTGCAAACGTCAGAGACTTTGGCAAAAATCGATTCAATCAATTTGGAGCTTCTGATCTCGAGTTGCGCGAAGTTCAGATACAGCACGTTCTTTGCTACGTCGTAAGCGAACCGTTCATCAAACTGGAGATCGATTAGCAGCTTGCGCAGGTACATCGGCTCTTCGCGGAAAATCCGCGGATCCATCAACCGCGGGCCATCTACACGCGGTCGAAAAGCCATATGAGCCAGTACGTCGCGCTCGAGGTCGATGCCCGGGGCAAGTTCCGTCAGCACAAGACCGTCCGGTGTCAGCTCGAACACACATCGTTCGGTGATATACAGCACCTGCTGGTTCTGTTCGATCGCGTGTTTCCCCGAGAAGGTCCGGTGCTCGACCATATCGACAAACTTCCTGGCACAGGCGTCACGATCGATCCGCAGCCCTTCCGCTGTGACCGCAATCCCAGAGTACCCAGTCATGAAGCTACCAGTGAAGACTACCTTCTTCGCGCTCTGGCTAATGTTGATGAACCCACCCGCGCCAGCGAGCCGCGTCCCGAACTTCGAGACGTTTACGTTGCCTTCGGCATCGACCTGCGCGAGGCCAAGTACGGCGACATCGAGTCCCCCACCGTCGTAGAAATCGAACTGGTACGGCTGATCGATGATCGCGTGCGGATTGACGGCCGCGCCGAAATTGAGGCCTCCAGCGGGAATACCGCCAATGACGCCCGGTTCGGCGGTCAGCGTGAACAGATCCGAAATTCTTTCTTCGGCCGCAACTGCTGCGACACCCTCGGGCATCCCGATGCCGAGATTCACGACGCTGCCTGCATGGAGTTCCATCGCGGCCCGGCGCGCGATGACTTTGCGCGTATCAAGCGGCATCGACTGGGTGCCGGACATACTCACCCGCAACTCACCCGAGTAGGCCGGATCGTAGTTGGTCGCAAATGTCTGCTGATGCTGCTCCGGTGGCGCCAGCACGACGCAGTCGACGAAAATCCCCGGTATCTTCACCTGCCTCGGATTGAGCGCACCGCGGGCTGCGAGCCGCTCGACCTGGACGATCACGAGCCCGCCGCTGTTGCGCGCAGCCATAGCGATCGACAGCGTTTCCAAGGTCAGCGCCTCCCGTTCCATTGAAACGTTGCCGTCCGGATCCGCGGTGGTGCCACGCAGAATCGCGACGTCGATGGGAAACGTCGGATAGAACAGGTATTCTTCGCCGCGCACCTGCATGATCGACACGAGTTCTTCTACCGTGCGCGCGTTGAGCCGACCGCCGCCGTATCTGGGATCGACGAATGTGCCGAGACCAATACGGCTCAGGTGTCCCGGCTTTCCAGCTGCGATATCGCGAAACAGATGCGCGATCACACCCTGCGGCAGGTTGTACGCTTCGATCTGCTCGTCGAGCGCGAGTTTCTGTAGCTTGGGAACGAGCCCCCAATGGCCACCGATCGCCCGCTTGATGAGCCCAGGATGTCCAAAGTGATTGAGGCCCCTTGTCTGTCCGTCGCCCTGCCCGGCTGCGTACACCAACGTGAGCGCCGCAGGCTTCTGCTCGACGGGTACGTCAGCGTCGAGATACAGGGACTCTAGAGCGACCGCGACCGCCTCGGGAAAACCTATCCCGACGAATCCACCGGTCGCGACGGTCGCACCCGGTCGAATCAGCCGCACCGCATCGGTCGCCGACACACACTTGCTGCGCTCGCCGTCAGGGAATGCGGCGAATGATCCGGGCGTTCTCTCGCTCATCGCTACTCCGTTATCGTGCCGTCCATCCGCCGTCCACCGGAAGCGCGATGCCAGTGATCGAATCCGCCGCCGACGAACACAGGAATCGCACCGTGTCGCCGATCGCATCCGCTTCGGCAAATCGCCTGTTCGGCTGGGTGGCAAGGATCACCTCCCGAACGACGCGATCCTCGCTCATGTTGTGTGCCTTTGCCTGATCCCGGATCTGTCCGTCGACAAGCGGCGTCCTGACGTAGCCAGGGCAGATCGCGTTGCATGTGATCGGCGTTTCTGCAACTTCGAGCGCCACCGTCTTCGTCAAACCCAACACCCCATGCTTGGCCGCGACGTACGCGGACTTGAACGGTGAGGCAACCAGCCCGTGCGCAGAGGCGATGTTGACGATGCGGCCCCACTCACGGGCTTTCATCCCAGGCAGCGCGGCGCGGATGGTGTGGAAGTTTGACGACAGGTTGATTGCCAGAATCTGTTCCCACTGGACAACTGGAAACTCATCGATGGGCGCAACGTGCTGAACCCCCGCGTTGTTGACAAGAATATCGACAGCCCCGAGCTCGCGCTCCGTGTCCGCAACCATCGCGGCAATCTCGTCCGCATTGCTCATGTCAGCTCGCTTGTACAGCACCGGTACGCCGAACTCACTCGACATCGACGCGCACAGCGGCTCGACATCGCCGGCCTGACGAAAGCCGTTCAGGACGATGCCTGCGCCACCTTCCGCCAACCTTCTCGCGACGGCGAGCCCAATGCCACTCGTCGAACCGGTCACGATCGCCACCTTCCCCTGGATCATCTGCACGTTCCTCCGCACGACCGTCAGTTGCCAACCGCTGGAAGAACCGTGCCGCGGCATTCGCCGAAGCCGATCCGGCGAAAACCATCGCGATGGCAATACGCCCGCAAGATGACCGTGTCGCCGTCGAGGAGGAACCCGCGTGTCTCGCCGTTCGAGAGTACGATCGGCGACATCCCGCCCGTTGTGAGTTCGAGCAATGAACCGGCTGCATCAGGCGTCGGACCGGAAAGCGTCCCGGTGCCCAGAAGATCGCCGTCTTGAAGGTTGCAGCCGTTCACGGTGTGATGTGCGACGAGCTGCGCCACGGTCCAGTACGCATCGCGATAGTTCGAGCGACTGATGCAATCGCCGGCGTGATCCGCGGCACGCATCTTCTCCGTCTGAAGCCATACCTCAAGTTCGATCGAAATCGCGCCTCGCTCACGGTTGCCGGCCGAATCCAGATAAGGAAGCGGATCGGGATCTCCGAGCGGGCGCTGGTACGTTTCACGGAACGGTTCGAGCGCGTCGAGCGTCACCATCCACGGCGATACCGTCGACGCAAAGTTCTTGCTGAGGAACGGTCCGAGCGGCTGATACTCCCACGGCTGAATATCGCGCGCGGACCAATCGTTGAACAGAGTGAGCCCGAAAACATGCTCGTCTGCCTCGACGATTGGAACCGGCTCGCCAATCGCGTTCGGACGAGACACAAAAATACCCAGCTCCAGCTCGTAATCGAGTTTCTGGGTCGGGCCAACCGTCGGCACGGACACTCCAGGTACCAGCGTCTGACCGCGCGGCCGTCGGAACGTATGGCCGAGGTCCGGCGAACTCACACCGATCGACGATGCACGACCGTGATACCCGATCGGAACCCACTTGTAATTCGGCAGCAGCGGGTTGTCGGGGCGGAACTGCTTGCCGACATTCGTGGCGTGATAAACGCTGGTATAGAAATCCGTGTAGTCGCCAATCGTGCACGGCAGCCCCATTACGGCTTCCGACATAGGAACGAGCGCAGCGCGAAACCGCGCCTCGTCTGGGCTTCCGATGCGAAGCCCGAACGAAATCGCATCACGCAACACTTGCCTTTCAGTGCGCGGCCGCCGCATCAGTTCGTGAATGTCGTCGGTTCGAACCAAGCCTGCGCGCTTCAGATCGAGCACCTGATCACCGATCGCGACGCCGACATGCCAGTCGATCTCGCCGGCACGCCGGAATCGCCCGAACGGCAAATTCTGAATCGGGAAGTCCGTCGTCGGGTCGTTGGCCGCTTCCACCCAGCTACGCAAAGCCGGATCGTGCGTATGGTCGACGTGTGTCATTTCGACTGTCCGAGTTCGTTCGCGTGAAGGAATGCTGCATGCTTCGGCGCCCGCTTGGTCCTGGACCATTCCTCCAGCATGTCCCATTTCACCGCATCGAGTTTGCGGATCATCGCCTCTTCATCGGGGTCCGGACACGCGAGTTCGACGCGATGCCCGTTCGGATCGAAGAAGTAAATCGAATGGAACGCGCCGTGATCCGTGACGCCTAGCACATCGATGCCATTCGCTTCGAGATGTGCCTTGAACGCGAGCAACTCTTCGCGGTCCTTCACACGAAACGCGATGTGCTGCACCCAGGCGGGCGTGTTCGGATCCCGGCCCATCTCGGGTTGAGTCGGCAACTCGAAAAACGCAAGAACGTTACCGTTCCCCGCGTCCAGGAAGATGTGCATGTACGGGTCCGGTGCTTTCGTCGACGGCACAAAGTCTTCGGCGATCGCCAGCACGAAGTCCATGTTGAGCATCTTCTGATACCAGAGAACCGTTTCCTTCGCGTCTTTGCAGCGATACGCTACGTGATGGATGCGGTCGATCTTCATTCCTGGACTCCGGCGCTCAGTACACCGCGCTGAATCTGGTCACGTTCGAGCGACTCGAACAGTGCCTTGAAGTTGCCTTCGCCAAAGCCTTCGCGGTAGTCGCCCTTGCGCTCGATGAATTCGAAGAATACCGGTCCCAGCAGCGGCTGCGAGAAGATCTGCAGCAGCAGTCTCTTCTGACCGCCCTCGGTCGTACCATCGAGCAGCAGGCCCCGGCTTTGCAGTTCGGCGACGTTCTCGCCGTGACCCGGCAACCGGGTTTCGATCCCTTCGTAGTAGAACTCGTTCGGAGCGGTCATGACCGGGATGCCGGCCATCTGCAGACGATCGACGGCATCGAAGATATTGTCGGTGAGGAGCGCGATATGCTGGATACCCTCACCGTTGAACTGCATCAGGAACTCCTCGATCTGGCCGCCGCCTTGCTTCGCTTCCTCGTTGAGCGGAATGCGAATCATCCCGTCCGGCGCGGTCATCGCCTTCGACGTGAGACCGGTGTACTCGCCCTTAATGTCGAAGTAGCGGATCTCACGGAAATTGAACAGCTTCTCGTAGAAGTCGGCCCAATAGCTCATGCGGCCACGGTAGACATTGTGCGTCAGATGATCCACGATCTTGAAGCCATGGCCTACCGGATGCCGATCGACGCCGGGCAGAAATTCGAAGTCGATGTCGTAGACGGATTTGCCATCCTCGAAGCGGTCGATCAGATAAAGCGGTGCACCACCGATACCCTTGATAGCCGGCAGGCGCAATTCCATCGGACCAGTGGGAATTTCGACAGGCTGCGCGCCCAGTTCGATTGCCCGCTTATACGCGTGATGCGAGTCCTTTACGCGGAACGCGAGACCGCATGCAGACGGGCCGTGCTCGGCAGCAAAAAACGCTGCCTGACTGCTCGGCTCACGATTGATGATGAAATTGATGTCGCCTTGGCGGTAAAGCGACACATTCTTCGAGCGATGGCGCGCCACTTCGGTGAACCCCAGTTTCTCGAACAGCGGCTCCAGTACGCCAGGCGTCGGCGACGCGAACTCGACGAACTCGAAGCCCATCAGACCCATCGGATTTTCGAAAAGATCAGCCATGATTAGTCATCCAAATTACAAAAAGTTGATGAATTTCCAATACGAGGCACGGTGCCACCCGGCACGTGCCCCACTCCGTTGACACTCAATGGAGTATCAAGCAGCCGGCTCGAGAAACTCCTCTGCGGCGTCCAGCATCCACTTGACGACGAATTCGACATATCCGATATCGAAATAGATGACGTAGTCACCGCCGCCCCGATGCATCAGCATCGCCGGCAGCCCCGCGAACCGCGTGGTGACCGCACGATCCGCCGGAAAGCTGGCTGGATTCATATCGATCGAACACCCTTTCGAAATGAACGCCTGGGCTTCGCGCCCCGTCACAAGGAAGGCCACCCGACTATCGGATACCAGCGTGACCGTGGCAAATTGTCCGGCCAGCGCCTCGGTCAGTGCGGACAGGTGCTTTTCCTCGGCGGCAAGTGCGCAAAAACACAAGTATTCATTCGGCCCCGTCCATGCGATTCGCACATCAGCACCAACGGACGTTCGCTCCGCGGCCGGAAGATCGGCGCCCAGACACGTGGCGACCTGTGACCGAAACGCGTCGTCCGCCGTTCGCCCCTGCACTCGGATGATGCCCGCGAGCGGCAGCTCCGAAATCTGAAGGTTGTCCGCCCGAATCGGAAAGACGTTCGAATCGACAAACTGTTGTGAGACTGTCGAACGGGCAATCAGCTTATCCATTGAGGCGCTCCCCTTTCGGATCGAAATGCGCGGTCGGTACGACCCGCGCGGCGATGATTTCGCCCTTCGCGTAGATGTTCACCGTTTCGCCCATGCGCGCAGTGCCGTTACGAAGAATGCCAAGACCGATTGCCCTATCGAGCATCGGACTCATGCATGCCGTTGTCACGTAGCCATGCGATGCAGTCGGGATCCTTCGTTCTGCCGTTTCGACGAAATGGCCGCCGACCGGCAGTTTTACCTTCGGATCGACCGATTCCAGGCCGATGAACTCGAGACGGTTGTCCGCCTTGTCGGCCGGGCGTAGCAGCGATCGCTTGCCGATGAAATCGTCAGCCTTCTTCTCGATAACTTTCGCCCAACCGATGTCGAGCGGGTTCGAATTCCCGTCGGTATCCGCGCCAACGTGTAGGTAACCCTTCTCGGTCCGCATGACCTCAAGTGCCTCGATGCCGTACGGAGTCATGCCGTACGGCTTCCCCGCCGACGCGACGAGATCCCATAGCGATTTGCCATAGCGACTCGCGATCGAGATTTCATACGTAACTTCGCCGGTGAAGCTTGCACGAAGAATCCGAACCGGCACACCTGCGAACGTCCCGGTACGGAAGTGCATGTGCGGAAAACGTTCAGCCGAGAAATCGATATCGGATTCAATCTGCATCAGCACGTCGCGCGCCTTGGGACCAGATACCGTCACGTTGGCCCATTGCGTCGTCACGTTATTGACGTGCACACGCAACTCGGGCCATTCGCATTGCGCGTATTCCTCGAGCAAAAGTGCCACACGCGCAACGGCACCGCTCGTCGCATGCACGAGATAGTGGTCTTCGGCCAGCCGAACCACCACGCCGTCATCGATCAGCACGCCGTTTTCGTTCGTCAACATCGCGTAGCGCGCGAAACCTGGCTTCAGTGACGCGAGGTTGTTCACGTACACACGGTTCAGGAAGGTAGCCGCATCGGGACCTCGGACCTCGATCTTGCCAAGTGGCGAACCATCGAACATGCCGACACCGTTGCGCACCGCAAGGACCTCGCGACGCGTTGCCGCCACGATATCTTCCTGGCCGCGCGGGTAGTAGTCCGGCCGGCGCCACCCATAATCGCCGAACCGAGCATTCGCTGCACGATGCGACGACACCGACGGAAGCGTCTGCCAGGGGGCATAAAGCTCGCCGACCGTGTTGCCTGCGAAGGCACCGATCGTCACCGGCTGATACGGCGGGCGGAAACGTGTCGTCCCGACCTTGACGATCGGCTGGCCGCTGAGCTCGGCCATGATCGCGAGAATGTTGAAGTTGCTCGATTTCCCTTGATCGACGCTCATCCCGCCCGTCGTATAGCGCTTGACGTGCTCGACCGAACGGAAGTTTTCGCTCATCGCCAATTCGATATCGGACACCTTGACGTCGTACTGGAAATCGAGCCATTGCTTGTCGGTGCGCGCGCTCTGCGTATACCAGTACGGTTCGATGTTCGATGCCTCGCGCTCCGCGGCGTGCGTCTTCGGCTCCTCGGCGGTTGATATCACCTCGACGCCGAGATCGCGCACCGCAGCTTCTGCAGCCTCGATGCCGGATTTGACGCACAACGCCAACGCGAAATCACCATTCGCGGCACCAATCACGCGAACGGCTTGCGCGCAAGAAAGCGGTACGAGGCACGCATTGGCCTCGTTGTATTGCAGCGTCCCGCCTGCCTGACTATACAAATGGATGGTCGGTGTCCACCCACTCGACATCGCGACCAGATCACACTCGACGGTGGTAACATCGTCGCCCAGCTTGCCAGCGCCGAGGTGCTTCGACAGTTTCAGCCCTTTGACTTTTCGCTTGCCGACGACGTCGCGAATACCATAGCCGACATGGTGAGCAATACCGAGTCGATTCAACTCGGCGACCCACCGGTCCGAGACACGCGCACGGGTATCGACGACACAGATCGATTTGACGCCGACCGCATGCAGGTCGAGCGCGGTCTGGTAAGCATTGTCGTTGTTCGTCGCAATGACGATCCGCGAACCGGGGACGACGCCGAAGGCGTTCACGTATGCTCGAACAGCCGATGCCAGCATGATGCCCGGACGGTCGTTATTGGCAAACACGAGCGGACGCTCGATTGCGCCGGTCGCGAGAATGACCGAGCGCGCCCGGATACGCCAGAGGCGTTCCCGCACGCGGCCGCTCTGGCCGTTCGGCCCGAGATGATTTCGGACACGCTCGGCAGCGGCGAGCACGTTGTTCTCGTAATAGCCACTCACGTTGGTACGACACAGCAATGTCACGTTCGGAAGTTGCCGGAGCTGGGCGACCGTTTTCTCCACCCACTGCACGCCCGGCACCCCATCGACATCGAAGCGTTCCCCGGTAAGGGCACCGCCGAACTGCTCCCGATCGTCCACCAGCAACACCCGCAAGCCGGTACGGCCCGCGACGAGTGCGGCTGACAACCCTGCCGGGCCGCCACCAACGATCAGCAGATCACAATGCACATTGCGCTTCTGGTACTTCTGCGCATCCGGCACCTTGGGTGCTTTGCCGAGACCGGCGATATGGCGCACGATGCGCTCATAAAAATGCCAGCTGGGCCAAATCATCGACTTGTAATAGAACGACGCCGGAAACAGCTTCGCAAAGCAGTCCATGATCCCCAGGACATCGCGCCTCGCATTCGGCCAAGCGTTTTGGCTCGTCGCTTGGAGTTCCGGATACAGCGGCATCATCGTGGCTCGAACGTTCGGTTCGTCGAACTGGCCCGACTCGAGTTGCAGCAGGCCGTTAGGTTCCTCGACCGAGCATCCCATGATGCCGCGAGGCCGATGCAGCTTGAAGCTGCGACCGACGATATCGACCTCGTTCGCGAGCAAGGCCGCAGCGAGCGTGTCACCTTCCAGCCCCTCATAGGACCGACCATCGAACGTGAAGCGCACCTTACGGCGCAGCTCGTTCGCAAGTCGTCCGTACACGGGCACACGATTACGCGACTTCATGCATACCTCCGGTGATCGTCTCGCCCGCTCCACCATGCCGTGAATCGGTATCGAACGTGAAGACACGCACCAGTGCGTGGCTGACAGTATCGCGTTCGATGCCGAACCATTGCCGACAACCGAACGTGTGGCGCCAGCGCTCGCGGGCATTGCCGCGCGTGTTGTCCCGCGTGAATAGGTAATCGGCCCATTGCTCATCCGACAGGTTCTGCGGCGCCGCAGGCCGCACGCGATCGTACGGGCCGCCGAACGTGAATTCGTCTTCGTCGCGTGTACTCCCGCAATACGGGCACGGAATGCGTAACATGGTTCTTCTCGCTTAGTGGTCGACGCCGGCAGCAGCGGCTTCATTGACGAAGCGGCCTGTTGCAAAGCGTTCCATGCCGAATGGCTCGATAAGGGGATGCGGCCGATCATTCGCGACCGTATAGGCGAGCGTCTCGCCGCCGACCGGAATGGCTTTGAAACCGCCCGTGCCCCAGCCAGTGCTGATGTAGAGCGCGGTCACCGGGGTCTTGCCGAGAATCGGGCTCGAATCTGGCGACAGATCGACGATACCCGCCCATTGGCGCATGAGCTTCAGTCGGCTGAACGAGGGGAACAGGTTCAGCGCCGCGCTCAGCGTGTCTTCGAGTGCGGGCAGCGTTCCACGCTGGCCGTACGACGGGTAGGCGTCGGCCCGGCCGCCGATCAGGATCTCGCCGCGGTCGGACTGGCTGACGTAGCAATGGACGAGCGGCGACACGACCAACCCGTCCAGGACGGGTTTGACTGGCTCGCTGACCATGGCCTGCAGCGCGACGCTGGTGATCGGCAATGAAAGGCCGGCCATCTTGCCCATCACGGACGAATTGCCCGCGACCGCGATGACGACCTTGTCAGCTTCGATATAGCCAAGCTTGGTTTCGACGCCGCGAATCCGGCTTCCGTTCATGCGCAGCCCAGTCACCTCGCAGTTCTGGACGATGTCGACGCCGAGGTTGTCCGCGCCCCGCGCGTAGCCCCATGCGACCGCGTCGTGTCGAGCCACGCCCGCGCGACGCTGGATGAATCCGCCCAGGATCGGAAAACGGGCGCTCGGGCTGGTGTCGAGCGCCGGCATGTACTCCCGGATCTGGCTCAGATCGAACATCTCGGCGTCGATACCCTGCAGCTGAATCGAGTTCGACCAGCGTTCGAGGCCATCCATCTGATGCGGATTGTGCGCGAGCGTCAATGCGCCGCGCTGGCTCAACATGATGTTGTAGTTGAGCTCCTTGCTCAGGCCTTCATACAGCTGCAGCGATCGCTCGAAAAAGTTCGTGCTTTCCGGGTAGAAGTAGTTCGACCGGATGGCGGTGGTATTGCGCCCGGTGTTCCCGCCGCCCAGCCAACCCTTTTCGAGAACCGCGACGTTTGTGATGCCGTGGTTCTTCGCAAGGTAATAGGCGGTGGCAAGCCCCTGCCCGCCACCACCGACGATGACGACGTCATATCGTGATTTCGGTTCGCGAGAGTGCCACGCCGGCGTCCAGTTGCGATGGCCGGTCAGCGCGTGCTTCGCGAGTGACCAGAATGAATAGTGTTCCAAGCGAGACCTCTTGCGCGTATCGATTACAGAACGACGGTGCGATGGCCGTTCAGGAAAATGCGTCCCTCGCTGAACAGTCGGACGGCTTGCGCCAGTGCCACCGCTTCGCTGTCGTGGCCCACGAGCACCATGTCTTCCGCACTGTACGTGTGATCGATCGCCTTGACCTCCTGGACGATGATCGGCCCTTCGTCGAGGTCGCTGGTCACGAAATGCGCGGTCGCCCCAATGACTTTGACACCGCGATCGTGAGCCTGATGGTACGGGCGCGCACCTTTGAAACCAGGCAGAAACGAATGGTGAATGTTGATGGCACGACCTTCGAGCTTGCGGCTCATGTCGTCCGACAGGATCTGCATGTAGCGCGCAAGCACGAGCAGTTCCGCACCGGTGCTCGCGAACAGGTCGAGAATCTGCGCTTCCTGCTGCGGCTTGGTATCCGACGTGATTGGAAAATGATGGAATGGGATCCCATACCACTCGACCAGACTGCGGCAATCGTTATGGTTCGATACGACGCCGACGATGTCGATCGCGAGCGCCCCGGCACGCCATTTGGTCAACAGCAGATTCAGACAGTGGTCATACTTCGAGACGGCGATCAGAACCTTGGGGCGATAGTCGGCAGCACGGATCGTATATTCCATCTCCAGTTCCTTCGCGAGAACCGACAACTTCGTCCGCAGGTCGTCGACCGAGCCTTTCAGCACGTGATCGTCGAACACCATGCGCGCAAAGAATTTTTCGGTTTGCGGGTCACCGTAATGAAACGACTCCGTGACGAAGGCACCCTGCTCGTACAGCAGGTTCGACACTTTCGCAAGAATGCCCAGACGGTCAGGGCATTCGAAGGTGAACAGATATTCGGACGACTTGTGCGCGGCAGGTGTGGACATGAGAATTTCCTGATAACAAATCAAAAATCGGACGCACCGACGACGTTAGCCAGTGATTCGGGCACTACAGTGGCCGCTGACCAGCAGAACAAATCACTTGCACCGACGAGACCGGCGAATGCAGATACTCGACCGCTGCGTCCAGCAAGGTGCCGAACGTGTCGATCATTCAACAGCCACTCCAACAAACTGGCCCTTTCAATCACCGCTGAGCTACTTGTCTGGCTCCCCGGTCAGGCCAAGCGTCGTACTTTCTGAACGACTCGTAGCGCGATCCACCGAACAAACATTACGCCCTTATTGTTTGTTGGCGAGCCAATCTACGTGCAAAGCGTGCCCATCGACTTCGCGAGACCGCATGCGACTGTGGCAAGTATAAGAGCGGCCGGGTTCATGTACAATAAATATTTAACGTTACATGTTTATCGCAAACCCTCGGTTGACCCCCGACATCCTTTCCGCGAAGCTTCCCGCGATACACTTTGCCCTGACGAATGTAGGTAGGCCATGAGAACTGCTTTGAACGCCGCACCGCCCCGCCGCACGGGGTCGCGCCGAACTCAAGAAGAGCGTAGCGACGCGACTCGCCGACGCATCATCGAATCCGCGATGCATCTGCTGCATGCAAAAGGGATCAAGGCAGCCAATCTTCAGAGTATTGCGCGCGGTGCGCGTGTAACTCTGGGTGCCCTGCAACATCACTTTGCTAACCGTCAAGTCTTGATGGAGCGACTGATCGACGAAGTGATGGCGCCGCTCTCCGATGACGGAGTCGTATGGCCTCCGGACGAACTCCCGCTTGAACAGCGCGCACACGAGTTCGTACGCCTCGCGTGGCAAATGATCTATGGCGTTCCGGGCTATATTGCAGCGTGGAATCTCTTCTTCGGATGCAAGTCGTCTCCGGAGCTGTTCGCGAAGATCGATGCGAACCGGGCCCGCTCGGATCCTGTGTTCTTCGCGCGCTTTACGTCTTGCTTCCCGGAGATCGCCACCACCCACCCGAATCCCCATCAGTTTGCTGGGCTCGTCTTCGCCAGCCTACGCGGGATGGGTATGTTCGATCTGTTCGACGTTAGCCAGGACGAAATCGACGGACAGTTAGAGATTCTCGCCCAGATCATCGTCCAGGCCGGAAATTCAGCGAAATCGACCTAGCAGCGTCTGCAGTGACATTCCATCGATGGTGCCTCGTCCACGAGATCAAGCAAAGCACCGCCTATGGCCGCATATAGACGGATATGGACGAACATTACCCATACGGTGAAAGTCGAGGCCCCACTGTCCACCGCTACACCCATCCAAGCCAGAAAGGTGAGCGCGAGTTGCTGCAGTCTTGATTTTCCGACGCTCGAGTCGTCCATCCTGGCAAGCATCGCAAGCGCTCGTTTCGGCATGTTATTGCGGATCGTCGGATCGTGAGGCGCTTGCTCAACTATCGGACCGCTTGAGCCGCATCGAGACTGAGAAGCGCTCTGCCGGGTGAACGCTGACAGACACCTCGAACGCAACTCCGGCTGAGTCGATATAACGCCGCACGATCTCAAGCGCAGCCGTTCCAGTGGGTACGCGCAGCCGTCCGGCCATATCGGACGGGAGATTTATCGCATGCACATTTTGCTGAATCTCCGCGACGGATCGCCCGTAGCGCGCCTCGATCAGTGTGCTGATTAGTGTGCCCGGTTCCGCGCGCGCGGCAACCGCGATTTCCTCGTAGTCTGGATCGAGATAGACATCCGTCCAACCGATGGGCGGTCGCGTCGTGTCTCGGTCGACACGCAGACTCGAAATCCGAAGCCAGTGCGCGCCCGCGTCGCACTGCAAAACTTTCGCAAGCGGACCGTCGACGGTGACCGGCTCTACTGTCTGCACAATCCGCTGATTTTCAGAACCAAACTGCACGAGATCCTCGACCGACGCGAGCGACGGCCGGAAGTCGTTGCGCGGCTGCGCGGATTCGACACGTGTGCCGGCGTTCTTGCGTCGCGACACGAAACCCAGTTGCTGAAGCTCATGCAGCGCCGCGCGGATCGTGTGTCGACTGGTCTTGTATAGATCGCGCAGCTCGAGCTCTGTCGGCAAGTACGAGCCGACCGGAAAACGACCGCTCACGATGCCCTCCGTCAGGTCGCGCGCGATGTTAACGAAATGGGGTCTGTTCATGTCCATTGAATTCCGAATGCTGGTCGCAGTTTAGACGCGGTCCCGAGGGGCCCCACGGGTAAATCATAGCTTGAACAATATGTCCGGACATTTTATGCTTTATATGTCCGGACATATTAGAGCCATCACCGTTCTATCGATTCGGAAACGTCTCCGTTCCGTCACCCAATCCCGAGGCCGTCATGCAGAACCGCACTACCCCCACTTCCAGCACCGTCGTCGATTCGATTCTGTTCCGCGACGCATTCGGTACCGCGAAAATGCGAGCATTGTTTTCCGACTACGCACTCGTGCAGCGCTATATCGATGTCGAGGTCGCCCTTGCGAAAGCCGAGGCTCGCGTCGGCGTAATTCCAGCCGAAGCAGCCGAGGTGATCGCACGCGAATCGCGGATAGAGCGAATCGACTTCGACCTCATGCGCGACGAAACGGACATCGTCGGCTATCCGATCCTCCCACTTGTGCACCAGCTCGTCGCCATGTGCGGCGACGCGGGCCGTTACGTGCATTGGGGCGCAACCACGCAAGACATCATGGACACGGCAGTGGCGCTGCAGGTGCGCGATGGGCTCGATTCGATTGACACCGACATCCGCGAACTGCGCGGCATCCTTGCTGATCTTGCGAACAAGCATCGCGACACAGCGATGGCGGGCCGCACCCATTTGCAACAGGCATTGCCGGTCACATTCGGCTACAAGGTCGCAATTTGGCTCGCAATGTTTGACCGCCACCAACAACGGCTCGCGGAGGTACGCGCCCGCGTCGCGGTTGTCGAGTTCGCCGGGGCCGCTGGCACCCTCGCATCGCTCGACGACAACGGGTTCGAGGTGCAAAGAGCACTCGCAGAAGAACTGAAACTTGGTGTACCCGCAACGACATGGCACGTTGCGCGAGATGGCTTCGCTGAGGCAGTGAACCTGCTCGCACTAATCACCGGCTCGCTCGGCAAGATTGCGCTCGACATCATGATCATGGCCTCGACCGAATTCGCAGAAGTGTACGAACCGTTCGTCAAGGGGCGCGGTGCGAGCAGCACAATGCCGCAGAAGCGCAATCCGATTTCAAGCGAACTGATGCTGGCGGCCGCGAAGGCAGTAAGGCAGCATGCCGGCCTGATGGTCGACGCCATGGTCCAGGATTTTGAACGCGCGACCGGGCCGTGGCACGCGGAGTGGATCGCGATTCCCGAAAGTTTCATTCTGAGCTCGGGCGCATTGCATCAGGCAAAGTTTGCGCTCGGAGGCCTGATCGTTGACACAGAGCGGATGAAGCAAAACCTCGGCATCAGCAAGGGTCTGATTGTGGCCGAGGCTGTAATGATGCAGCTGGCGCCGTTTACCGGTCGCCAGCTGGCGCACGACATTGTGTACGACGCATGTCGCACGGTAAATGAAAAAGGCGGCACGCTCGCCGAAGCGCTAGCCGCGCTCCCCGACGTCACTCGGCATTTCGACCACGCCGCGGTCGAACGGATGACGGACCCAGCAAACTACTTGGGCCTCGCACCGCAGATGGTCGATCGCGCGATCGCGCTGTCCCGCGAAATCTGACACCGCCTCTGGAGGAGACAAGCATTATGAGTCGCTCACAACGCACAACCGAAACAATAGTCGCGCCCTCACCGAAGCGTCCATGGTATCGCAGGCTCGGCATGCAGGTTCTTGCCGCCTTAGTGCTCGGCATCGTCGTTGGCCTACTTTTTCCGAAGGCCGGAACGCAACTGAAAATCCTCGGCGACATCTTTCTCTCATTGATCAAGGCAGGGGTCGCCCCACTTGTTTTTCTGACGATCGTGCATGGCATCGCGTCGGCCGGCGATGTCAAAAGCGCCGGACGAGTCGGCTGGCGCTCGGTCGTCTATTTTGAGGTCGTTTCGACTATCGCGCTCGCAATCGGTCTAATGGCGGGCAATCTGATCCAGGTCGGCCAAGGCATGACGTCCGTCGCCACTGGCAACGTGCCGATCGCCGCGACGAAGGCCGCGCCACAGGGCTTTGCCGAGTTCGTCATGCATCTCGTGCCGGATAACTTTATCGGTGCATTCGCGAAGGGGGAACTGCTGCAGGTCGTCGTGCTCGCGGTAATGGTCGGCATCGGCATTCTGGCAATTCCGGAAGGCCGCCGCGGGCGAATCAACGAAGGGCTCGAGCAGATTTCGGAGGTGCTCTTCTCGTTCATCAATCTGGTAATGAAGCTTGCGCCACTCGGTACGTTAGGGGCAATCGCATTCGCCGTCGGCAGTAACGGCACAGCCGTGCTGGTCGCGCTCGCTCAGCTTGTATTTAGCTTCTACGCCGTGATCCTGCTGTTTATCGTCGTCGTAATGGGGATCATCGGGAAGCTGGCCGGCGTCAGCATGTGGCGCTTCATGCGCTACATCAAGGATGAGATTTTGATCGTGCTCGGCACCGCGTCGTCGGAGAGCGCACTACCGCGCCTGCTGATCAAGCTTGAACGGCTCGGCTGCGCGAAGCAAACTGTCGGGCTGGTGCTGCCGACCGGATATGCATTCAATCTGGACGGCACATCGATCTTCATGGCGATGGGCGTGATGTTCATCTCGCACGCGTACAACGTGCCACTATCGTTCGAGCATCAACTCGGCATTCTGCTGCTGATGCTTCTGACGTCGAAGGGCGCGGCGACGGTATCCGGCGGCTCGTTCGTAGTGTTCGCAGCGACAGTCACGTCGACTGGGCTGCTGCCCGTCGAAGGTCTTGCCCTTATCTTCGGCGTCTACCGATTCATGTCTATGGCGATCGCAACCTGTAACACGATTGGTAACAGCCTGGCCACAGTGGTGATTGCAAGGTGGTCTGGAACATTCAACGAGACAGTTGCGCAACGCCATCTCTACCCTGAACGTTATCCAGAAACCGCACGCGCAGATGCGAAGCTGGACGATGGCAACCTGCTTCCAGAAGATTCGAACGAAACAAGTCCCCATCCGTCGGGCATCCCGCTCAAGCGAGGTGGCTAGGGCGGTAGTCTAGGGTGAAAGTGCACATCGCTTTTGCATCTTTGTGCACTTTTCGCTGTTGTAGCGTGCGCATCGGCGCAGAAACGACGGATCGGATCGTCCGACGATCGAATCTGAAAAAAGCGGCGGCCGGCCAAGGTTTGTCTCTCATGGTCCCTTCGGGCCCGACTCGCTGACATCGAACGGGGCGTTGTCAGGCCCCATCCGGGCGTCGCTGCGACGAAGGGGGCAATCGACGCCACACGTTGCGTTAGGAGTCCACTTAGAGCGGCGATATTGGCTGCGCTGGTCTTCCCACCGCTCGGGCACACGCCCGCTATCTGCGCGACTTTAATTGCTCGATCACATACTGACTGACGATCAAGTCCAGGTGTGCGCCACCGGCGTTTTTGTAGACTGTCCTATCCCCGACCGACCGCTCGAACGCCGGCATCCGGCAAAGATCGAACAGATCGCCTTCGATGTCACTTTCCCGAATGACGCCCGCCAGCATCGAGATCTGAATGTCGCCCGACTGCGCAGCATTCTGGCGGTCATCCACGAAGATCCGCGCGCCCCGGAATACCTCGCAATCTGCCTCCTGCATGTCGGGCCGATATCCGCCGACCAGATCGACATGGGTGCCGCGCCGCACGCATTCGCCGCGGATCACGGGTGTGGATGCGCTGGTGGCAGCCGTGATGATGTCGGCACGCGCGACCGCAGCATCGAGATCCTCGACAATGCGTGCGCGGATGTTTCGTGCGTCGAGCGCCGCGCGTGCGGACTCCAGTTTCGACGGCGTGCGATTCCACAACAGCACTTCGCGGATGGCTGGCCGGATGTGCAGGTAAGCGTCCGTCAACGACCGTGCAACCGGACCCGCGCCCAGCACCAGCAGGACCTCGCTGTGCTCGCTGCTGAGCATGCGGGCCGCCAGCGCGGAATCGGCTGCGGTCTTCCATCGCGTGATTTCGGGACCGTCGAGCATCGCGACGATCCCCTTGGTGCGCTCGTCCAGGACGAGAAACGCGGCTTGCTCCGATGGCAGTGGTGGGACGGCCGCGGCATTGGCCGGATGGATCGACGCGATCTTGACGCCGGCACCCCTGCCCGGCAGGATCACGCCCCGGCTGAACAGGCCGAAGCCGGCATCCCCGATGAAGTAGCTGTCACCGACAGGCCGGGCGCCGGCATGCCCGCGGTGCAACGCGTCCAGCACGCCGGACCAGTCGAGTACCGACCGGATCTGTTGCGCGGAAATGATCTGCATGCGTACCGTTCCTACTGTTTCGGCCAGATGTCGCCAACGGTGTAGCCCTCCGGGAACGGATCGTCGTGATCCAGCACGATGGTGTGGATGCCATGGATCCAGCTGGTTCCGGCCAGCGTCGGCACCACGGCCGCTTGCTCGCCGACGCGGGTCGTCTCTTCCAGGCGGCCGGTGAAGACGGTGCCGAGGATGCCCTGGTGCCGGAAGTCCTGGTGCAGCGGAAGCTCGCCCTTGGCGTGCAACACGGCCATCTTGGCGCAGGTGCCGGTGCCGCAGGGGCACCGGTCGATCGCGCCGGTCCAGGTGGCCGGATCGTCCCACGAAAGCGGCCCGGTGGGCATCGTCACCGCGTTCTTCCAGTCGGCGCGCGGGTCGTCGGTGGGGCCGGAGAGCTGGGAAATCGTGATGCCGACGCCCGGATAATCGGGATGCGCAACCGGCAATTGCTCGATGGCGGCCTGCCGGATCATGGCCGAGATCCGCGCGATCTCCTTGCCGTGTTCGGGCTTCAGTTCCAGCCCCGGAAACTGGCGCACGTCTGCAATCGCGTAGAACATGCCGCCCCAGCCGACATCCACGCGAACCTTGCCCAGATGCGGCACGTCGATCACGGCATCGAGATGCGCGGCAAATGCCGGCACGTTCCTGAACTTGACGCTCTTGACCTTGCCGTCCTTGCACTCGGCCGTGATGCGAATCAGGCCGGCCGGCGCTTCCAGCGTCAGCTCGGTCACCGGCTCCTGCATCGGCAGCATGCCCATTTCCAGCAGCACGGTGGCGACCGAGATGGTGTTGCCGCCCGACATCATCGGGTACTCGACCTGCTCCAGGATGATGTAGCCGGCGTCCGCGTCGGGGTGACACGGCGGCACGATGATGTTGCAACAGTGGGCCGGGTAGCCGCGCGGCTCGCGCAGCAGCAGCTTGCGCAGCCCGTCGTCATTGGCCTCCAGCCATTTCATCTTGGCCTGGACGGTATCGCCGGGAATGTGCGGGATGCCGCCGGTCACGACGCGCATCGGAATACCCGAATGGGTTTCCACCGCATGGATGCTTCGCTTGAAACCCATGTGCTGATTTCCTCTTACGTCCCGCCGCCCCTGTGCGACGTAAAGAGAAATTTATGCCAGTTTCGTCGCAAACTTAAGCGACATTTCCTCCGGCATTCCTTCAACTTTTCGTTGAAGATGGCGCGGCGAGCTGCTGCCTGATCCATTGGCAGAATCGTTTGCACACGCTCGCGTCCGCCTTGTCCTTCCGCACGGACAGGTAATGGCCGCGATTCCTCATGATGGTCGAGTGCGGTAGCGGACGCACGAGGTCGCCGCTATCGAGCAGGTGCCCGACGAGATGATGCCAGCCCAGGGCCACACCCTGATGTGCGAGGGCAAGCTGCACGATGGCCGGGTAGTCATTGCTGGTGAAGAGCTGACGCGGGACCTCCGCGCCCCAGCTGGTATCGACGTCATGCAGCGCCAGCCAGACTTTCCAGTCGATATGCTCGGAAATCTGCGAGCGGCCATAGGCGCTGAGATCCAGCAGCGACGTGTCCAGCAAGCCTGCGGGTGAGTTGATCGCGCCATGGCGCTGCAGATAGTGCGGCGTGCAGACCGGATAGACCTCGTCGTCGAACAGGTGCTCGCTGTCGTATCCGTCCCGCAAGCTGGCCAGCTTCGCGATGTAGACGTCAGGCTGCACGCCGGCTTCCATCGAGATGAAATTCTGCGTGGCCAGCACGGTGAGCTCGACATCCGGCTCGTCCTGCAGGAATTCAGGCAACCGCCGGTGGAGCCACAGCGCCGAAAACGCGGGTGAACAGCACACGATCAGGGTCTGTCGGGCGGGGATTCTCTTGCGCAGGCGTTCGGCCGCCTGGTGAAGATTGATCAGCGAAAGTTGGGCGGCATCCTTGAACATCTCGCCATCGGCCGTGAGCGCGACGGTTCTGCCGGAACGCACGAACAGCGACGTCCCGAGGTAGTCCTCGAGTTCCCGCACCTGCTTGCTGACGGCTGCCGGGGTAAGGTTCAGCGCGTTGGCGGCGCCGGTGAAGCTGCTGAACTTCGCAGCCGCGAGAAATGACTTGATGGCTCGCAGCGAAAGCGCGCCGACCAGGGTTTCGCCGATTTCGAATTGAGGCGCCATGACGATTTGACCGATGCAAGGGATCCGGGACAGCACTCAAAGATGGAACTTTCCAGATATGACACGAGATTTTGGTCCGATTCTCATATTCAGAGCGCTCGCGCGCCTGGCCATTGCGTTTGAACATTACAATGAGCGCCACCCACAAAGCCATGAAATACCGCTCGCCTCGCGAGCTCATGCGTTCTGCGGTGTCATCAACCTAACGGTGTCCGCGTGTCCTGAGTTACAGGGGCAACTCCAACGACTCAATGCTCAGAATGAGCGAAGCTGTCGGAAGCAGTTCGAACCCGACGACCGCGCCGCGATCCCTCGTTGATCGACGCGAGCTTGGCAGCGCCTGCACTCGACAAACCGGCGCCCCATGCCAGCCCGACCATCGGACGCGTAGGCTCCTACCGTACAGCCAATGCAACCTACGCCTGCGGGCTCTGAAGCACCCACCCGTCCGTTTTGAGCTTTCGCCGACGTGGGCGCCAGTCGTGCCCCAACGACATTCGGACCGCACTCGGGCAGTTCACCGAGCGATCACTGCTGCCTACGCGGCACCAAATAACCAACAACGACGGAGAGCCTGCGCTTCACCGCTCCTCTGGTCAGCAGCCGCGCAGCGGCCGCAACACTGGATTCGCGCGCCCGGGCGATATGCTTACGTAAGCATATCCTTTTGAAAGTCGAGCATATCTACGGGTGAGGATATGTTTCCTTGAGAATTGCTTGTGAGGATATCCTCACGTGAGCAGAACCGGAATGGCCAGAGCCCCTGCCAGCTGTCGCTGGCAGCCCTTCCACCATTCCGTGGTCGAATGGTTCCGATAGACGTTCGGGTCGCGGCTCTATCTTCGCCACCGCACCGGACTGTCTCAACCCTACCCCCGTGGTCGTCCGGATTTCCCCAGCGCGCCACCGGTCATGCCCGTCCGCGCCAGCGGTCACTCACCGAAGCCCTTCAATCGGAAGGGGCGGCCCTCTCGTCGGGCGGCTCGTGCTCGGCCGACGCGTGACGGGGAGTATAGTGTTCGAAATGCCTCATCCAGCAAAAAATTGCATGGGGAATTCGGCTCAGAAGATCTCCTTTGCATCGAAAGATCTTTTCGGCTCAACCCCGAGAGAGTTATGTTCCGTTGAACGTCGGCACGCGAAAGTTCGGCTTCTCCAAACGCTCGTTGCACCCGCAGTGTCTTGTCGGAGGCTGGATATCGCAGTTGATCGCATTACCGTGGAGAAGCAATGCAGGCTTCACTCGTTCCTCTCGACACGTTGAGGGAGCATATTGCGCGGGCGGTCGCATCAGCCAAGGCCTATGAAATTCCCGACGCATGTATCCGCCTGGGGATTCAACAGGCGGTCGAAGAAAGCGACGCACCGGAAGCTTTCAACAGCAAGCGGCTGTACGTCCGGCGCCGCATCCTCACCTGGAGCGAGAAAGCCCTCCTCGACTTGGCAGCGCGGGTGCTGCGCGAGTACCCATCGGAGGATCTCGCGGAGGCGGTGAGCGAGATGACGGTCCATGCAGAACACCGAATAAGCGAACTGGTCCGGCGTGATGTGCTCAAGGCCATGAACCACTTGGCATCCCTGTTCGGCGAACTGCCATTGCTTAACTGCCTCAGCGAGGTATTCGGTGTCTCGGTCATCCGTGACGATCCGGATGGACTGCTCGGTCGCGCCAGTCTGCAAGGGCAAATAGTCCAGCACTGCCTGGACAACGACGACTGGTCGCACGAAGAATTGCTGACCCGATGCGGCGCACTGACGTGCAGCCAGACGCGCTTCTTCGAGCTGCTGGCCAAGCTTCTGCACCCCATGACACGCCGCGACGTGGAGCAGACGGAGTTGGCCACCGCAATTAGCGCAGCGTTAAGGCGGGACGGCTTCACGGTTCGGCAGACCGGCGTCGAGTCCGGGTACGCCCTCTACGGCGTGGTCCGGTCGCAGGCTGGTGTTGCCGGAGCGATGAAGAACCTGATCTTCGCGTCCATCGGCGAAAAGCCGGAGCTGGTTTTTCGCGACGCGGTCAATAACGACGTCGAGATCGTCAAGCATGCCGACAAAGTGCTCGTCTTCAATCGGCCCTTGCCGAGTTCGGGCCTCCTGCTCTGGAAAGATCTGCGGGACTGGTATGCCGAAATGTACGGCATCGCCGACCCCGGCAGCGCGAAGGATCAGCTATTCCGACGGCTTCGCCAGGCCGTCCTCAGTGCCCGCTCTGCGGGGGAGTTAGCGGTGTTTCAAGGCTACTACGAGCGCTACGGTGTTTCGCTTGGCGACCGGTTGCCGGCTCTCATCCCGCAGGTCTATGTACACTACGACCCATACACCCGGCGCCAGCGCGGCGATGAGCTGTTCCTGGCGCGCCAGCGCATGGACTTTCTGCTGATGCTGGAGCAAGGTGTGCGCATCGTGATTGAGATTGATGGGCGCCATCACTATGCAGTGCAGGATTCTTTGGCGCCGGGTCGGTTCATCGCGAACGCCCAGCGATACGCAGAGATGGTAGCGGAGGACCGTCGCCTACGGCTGATGGGATACGAAGTCTATCGCTTCGGTGGGCATGAATTCCTCGACGTCGACCTTGAACACCGCAAGGTCGGCCCGCACGCACTGCAATCCGTCGCCGAGTTCTTCGATAGGTTGTTGGCTAGGCATGGCGTCCGGTGATTGGCGTCAAGCATCCGATCGACGAGAGTCCGCAAGCCCTTATCGTCACACTGCCGCACAAGCCCACCAGCGTGCGCCGTACGCTGGATGGATTCCAGTAGGCGTCAGCTTTGCAGCCGGCTGCGGACAGCTCTGGCGTCAAAAGAGACTTCGTGTTTCCAGCTGACATGCTTCACGCCACAACTTATCCGCGAGCGGGTGTCGAGCAATAAGGCATAGCCAATACATGGTCGATTCCTTGCTGTTCCGGACCGGGTACATCGTGTCACAAACGTGCATCCCCGCCTTGCTCACCAGGGTTCTCCAGTGCCCGACGAACGCATCCCGCATTGCATGCTTGGAGCTCTGTTTCTTCACAACGTAACGCCAGCCGGGAGCGAAGTTATCCAGCGGCGAGTGGCCCGCTTCAAGGCCCGCCGCAATGTTGCGTTGGATATCGCCAGTGCTGAGATGAACCACGATGTCCATCGTGGGCTTGGTGGCGAGCTTCTCGATGATAGAGAAATGCAGATGTCCCGCGTTGAACGGATCGAGCAGTGCGAGATGGAAGCCACGGTCGTTGAGCTGCGGCAAGACCCAGTCAACGGTTTCATCAGCACGACCGGCTTTGGACTTGAGCGGCACACCGTGCGTGCGCAACCGTGCATCGCACGCGGCGAGGAATTCCGGATTCGCGTCGGCGATGAAAAAGTCCGAAAAAGCCCCCCGTTTCTGCTGAGCGATTTGCCACGCGGCGAGCGGCCCACCGTCCTGAAACGTGTCGGTATGTTTGATCTTGACGCGGCCGGTTCCGGCGAAGAGGTCGATGTATGTGCGCTGGCTCGTGAATTTCTGTCGTGCAGCCCAGGACGCATCGATGTATCGCTTGATGATCCGATGTTTCTCCTCCGTCACCCAGCGCCCCACTACCATGGCCGGGAGTCCGTCGAGCGGGTCAGGTACAACCTTTTCCTCATCTTTCACGTGTTCCCCCGTATGCGTCGCTGATCGAGCGCCTTTCCTGACTCTCGCATGGCACTGCCCATCCCGCTCCTTTTTCGGCACATCGGAGAAGGGTACAATAACGCGTTAGCTCATTCACGCGCAGGCAATGGGAAAAGATTCTCGCATCGAGTGGACGCATCATACCTTCAACCCCTGGTGGGGTTGTGTCAAGGTATCGGCGGCCTGCGATCACTGCTACGCGGAGACGTGGGCAAAACGCCTCGGAGAAGGACTATGGGGCCCCCACACCCCGAGACGCTTTTTCAGCGACGCCCACTGGAAAGAACCTCTCAAATGGGATAAGGACGCTGCCAAGGAAAAGGTCCGCAGACGTGTATTCTGCGCGTCGATGGCCGATGTGTTTGAGAACCGCCCCGACTTGGTTGCTGAGCGTCGGCGGTTGCTTGACCTTATCGCCCAGACGCCAAACCTCGACTGGCTGCTCCTCACGAAGCGAATCCACCTGGTCCGCAAGCAATTGCCCAAAGGATACGATTTCCCGAAAAACGTCTGGCTTGGAACGACGGTCGAAGACCAGGCGACGGCACACAAGAGAATCAAGCACCTATTGGAATTCTCATCGCCCGCCGTGAGATTCCTCTCCTGCGAACCGCTTCTGTCGGCCGTCGACCTTTCGCCGTATCTGGTACGGAACGACAAAGGCAACCGTGTAGACTGGGTAATCGCTGGAGGCGAGTCCGGCCCGCAGGCGCGCCCGATGGACCCGGCTTGGCCCGCGGCTTTGCAGCGTCAATGTGCTCGAGCGAAAGTGCCGTTCCACTTCAAGCAATGGGGACATTGGGCGCCTGTCGACCAAGTGACTGACGTCCTGAAAAAAAACACCCCCATCCGGGTTATCCGGCAGGACGGCACCGAAGTCTCCGTCGCGGCTATCGGCAAAGGCAAGGCGGGAAGAGTTCTGGCCGGCAAACACTGGGATCAATTTCCGCGCGTTGTCGTTTAGTTCGCTCAATCTATCCCGAAGGTCCCCACCTTGGCAAAACGTCACTACGATTGGACCAACGGTCCAGCTGAGCTCGAACCGCACAGCCTGACGAAACACCAGGTACTTGTTGACTATCTGATTCGCTATTTCCAGCAACGCCTGCTCAACGCCCGTGGACGCGACCGCTTCCGCATCACCTTGGTTGATGGCTTCTGCGGTGGTGGGCGATATCAGGTGAATGGAACGGGAGAACTTGTACTGGGTTCGCCTTTGCGCCTGCTACAGGCTGTAAAAGAGGCGTCGTTCAAGATAAATGAGGACCGCCCGAAAGCTATTCTGTTCGATGTGCGATACGTCTTCATCGACAAGGACAAGAAGGCGCTCGGACATCTGCGTGAAGTCTTGCGTCAGGAGGGCTACGAGCGGGAAATCGGCGACACCATTCACATCATGCATGCGGAGTTCGGTGCGGCAGTCGACGAAGTTCTCGCCCGCGTCGCTCAGCATACGCCTCGCTCTGGCACCGCGCTGTTCTTCCTCGATCAATACGGTTATGCAGAGGTACCAGCAACACTGATCCGCAAGATCTTCGCCAGTGCCCGCGACGCGGAAGTCGTTCTGACCTTTCATGTGTCGTCGTTCGCGACGTACACGAATGACGAGCTTGCCAGAAAAATTTCGTCAACCTTGCAAGTCGACATCTTCAAACGTTTGGGCGGCAGGTCAATCGACGAAATCAAACAGAACGAAGCGGACTGGCGAAGGTTCATTCAGGCCGCCCTCTACGAAGCTCTGGTCGACGGCTGTGGGGCAGGCTTTTTTACCCCCTTCTTCATTCGCGGTACGGGCGCGGGCCACGGTGAATATTGGCTTGTACATCTGTCCCAGCATCACCGGGCTCAGGACGTTATGAAGCAGGTTCACTGGCAGCACAGCAATCACTTCGTCCACTACGGTGGCGCCGGCCTCGACATGCTTGCCCCTCAGACTATGGGTTTCCTGCAAGATTTCGATGGAGGCTTCAGGTTCGATGACGTTGCGCGTGCGAAGTCGGACAAGGAACTCGTCGGTCAACTCGCAAGACGGATCTTCGACCAAACCAATCCCAAACCATTCTCCTTGGTCTTCTCGGAAACGTGTAATGGCTCCCCTGCGACGGCATCAATGTATAAGGATGCACTGGCCATTCTGATATCGGAAGGAGAAGCAACGGTGCGTTCGGCGGATGGAAAACCTCGATATCGCGCGCGATATATGCGCGACACCGATGTAGTAGACAAGCCGAAACAGTTCAAACTGTTCCTCGGGAACAACCTGTAGAAATTCGCGCCGTCATTTCGCTTACTGGCTACGCGCATCTGGCTGGCCGATGTGTTTCGCAGGCACATCCTCTGGCAGCCCGCGCGGCAAGAACCAAGGCGTTCGATTTCGATCGAGGGCGCCTAATGGTCCGTGAGCAACACGTCATTCGTAGGGCAACTCACCGAGTAGACCAATCATCAGGTCACCTTGCAACTTTTTGAAATGAATATTGACGTATTGACTTGGATGACGCGGTTTCGCCAGACCGTCATTCGGAGCGTTGCGAGTGTGGCCTTGCACCCGCTCGCCATCCTCCTTGATATAAGGAAGAATCACCAGGCGACCATGATTCTTTGACAAGATAGTACCGGTCTCCCACAAGGTGGCCCCCTCGGAATCGGTTGTGTCCGCCGTTTGCTTCACTTGCCACCCGACTGTGCCATCGTCCTCGTACCAGAAAACAATGCCATTACACACGAGGACTCGCTCACCTCTAGCAAGAGCATCGGCCAACATGCGCTGAACGCTCGCCAATTGCAGTAACTGGTTTGCACGCGGCAACAAGATCTGGCGAATATTTGCCTTTGCTTTTCCCCAATGCATACGGTAGTTCAGCCCAAATCCGCAGGCAATGCGAGCGCGTAACGCTTCGGTAGCCGATCGCTTTGAAACGTAATAGGGCTTCGTCCAGTTTCCATCCGGAGTTCGATACACAATTACGCGCCGACCGTGTTCACCCAGTAGAACCACTGGCAAATACGGCATTTCGTTAAGCTGAGCAGCCAATTCGGCACGGTAAATCTCGGACGCCTCGTCAAGAACGAGCTCCGACGCCTCCGGTCGAGGAGAGCTTTGGTGGCGCCTCTTGGCTTCGGAAAGCATCAACGACTCCTCGTCGGCGAGACGCTCCTTCGCTTGAAGGCTCTTGGAGACCTTCAACTGGAGGGATTGCCGGACCATCTCGTTTCCATGACGATTCTGGAGCTCCGAGGCGTACTGCTCATTGAGGACGGTGGCCGCAGCATGTGCAGCCTCCTTCACCAGGTACACGTCTAATCGAACGTGCCCCGCTTCCGTTGGCACACGTCGGTCGCGCCATTTCGGAGGGAGTTCCCCATTGTCGGTCAACTCCTCCATCACCCACGCATCGAACACCGGGTTGTATGTCGGCCAGACTGCAAGGATCACGTCAAAGTCACGCTTACTGTCGCCCCATTTCATTGATTTCTTCCCCGTAGAACATTGTTATCTTCGAACATCATTCGGCAAAGCACCTTACGGCCGAGACAGCCGTGCCGCTACCGCTACTGCAACGCATGGCAACTCTTAGAGTCGTCCGACCTATCAACTGACACATTGATCCTCGGCTGCAGTCCAGCCATGTGCGATTTAGCACAACAATCGTACTACTTCTTCCGACTAAAATCGTTATCATGCACGTACACAACCAGAGGAGTGAGACGTGGCTACCTACAAAGTGTTGAAAGCCCAAATGGACGCGTTGGCGGAAAAGGCAGAAGCCGCCCGCGTAGCGGAGTTTCAAGCTGTCGTCGACGACATCCGTGCCAAAGTAGCTGAGTATGGCATTACCGAGAAGGACATCTTTGGCGCACGTCGCATTCGATCGGCTAAGCAAGCGAAAGCCCCGGTAGAAGCGAAGTATCGCGATCCGAAGACCGGTGCGACCTGGTCGGGCCGCGGTCGCGCGCCGGCATGGATCAAAGATGCGAGGAATCGGAATCGCTTCCTCATTCAAGAGTGATCTCGCTGTCAACGAGTTGGGACACAAAGCGC
This sequence comes from Burkholderia sp. USMB20, assembly GCF_000949135.2. GTDB lineage: Bacteria > Pseudomonadota > Gammaproteobacteria > Burkholderiales > Burkholderiaceae > Burkholderia. Next base: position 141,732 of record NZ_JTAN02000001.1, read on the forward strand.
TGATGCCACGGCCGGCGTAAAGATTCACTACCAGGTGCCGTTATGTCCGTATGTCAGGTCACTGACATTTCAAAGGACATTACGAATGCAATTCAACAAAGTGGTGCTGGTCCCCGCGTTGATCGCTGTCGCGGTGATGTCGGGCTGTGGTGAGAAGCACGACAGTAACGAACCGAATTCGGCGGCAGGGTCGCCGGCTCAACCAACGCCGAGCCAGGCAGCATCTGAGACGCCATCGGCCAGCGGGTCAGTCAGCCAGGCGCAGCAGGCAAGCGTTCAACAATCTGCGGTACGTTCGGCACCGACACCGGACGCCGAAGGGATCGTACGCGCGCATTTCGACGAGTTGTTTGCTGTCGACGCCAATGGAAACCTCACCCCGAAGGTTCCGATCGAAGTCAACGGCACTCAAATGACGCCAGGAGTCACGTTTGGCGGCGGCGTTCAATTTGGCGGCTTCGCCTTCAGTCAAGCAGTCGGTCACGATTTCGGTGTTCGCCGACTGCAAAACGGTTTCGTACAGCTCGTGAAGTTGTATAACTAATCGCCAAGTGCTGGGCAATCTGAACGATGCGGGACGTCCGGCACTTTCCAACGCCGACAAGCCGCATATGTGGGCGGACCACACTCATAGCACGCACGGCCGCAGGAAAGTGCTGACCGCCTGCCGGAAGCGTCGGTCTGGTGACGATATGCAACCAACAGTGCTCGATGACTAGCGCCATTGTGATCGATTCGACCACCGTGCTAGTTGGGCGTCGCGAAAGACCGCCGACGCCGCCTTTCATCGCCCGTGACGCGACATCGGTTCTGCCGCTGCCAGCAGCTTTCGCACTATCGCGACGACGTCGTCGGTTACATCGATTGGCACTGGTCTCAATCTTGTCAGTTCCACGCTGGAGCTCACGACCCTCGCATACCCCACACCGCCCAACACCCTTACCTCAAATTTGACCTCGTGAAGAGGCTCAGAATCGCCACCCGCACACTTTGTGACGACAACAGTCATTGCATCGAGCCGAGGATACGGGCCCGTCGGTCGGAGGTTGCCGCAGTATCTCAGCGCCTCCGCCGCTCGATGCCACACAGCTTCACCCGGATCAATCTCCACGGTACCCATGCAGACCGGAGCGGATGATTCTGCATCAGCCTCGCCTGCCGCATCACGCCGAATCTCGACCGTCGTGCGCCACCACTGAGCTGCCCAGAATTTAGCGATCGCCAGCAACCGTGCGAATCCGCCCTCCGTTTGCATTGCCTCAAGCGGCGTTCGATCATTGAGTGCGCCCCACTTCGTAGTGAGGTACTCCCATCGAGCAACCGCTGGCGCAGGGAAAATCAGGCGACAAAGTTTTCTCAACCGGCGCTGGTTATAGCCCGGAGATGTGAAGAAGGCCGGATAGTACGGCGTTCCGTCTACATCGACCGAAAACACACTGCCACTTCTTTCGCGTCGAGCAAGCTGTTGCATGTTGATGCCTAGGCGCCGCGCGAAAAACGGTGCGATCAGCAAGTCGCCGGCGCGCACGTGCCGCCTCAGCCGCTGGCGGGAGCCCTCCGGTTGCTGGTAGATGGAAGTGTACTTTGCCTTGTTCATTGACCAATGTCGTCCACTGTTAGCCAAATTCGCCGAAGTGTCGCCGCGGCAATCCCACGCTCACAGACCAGTTCGGCCCGGAAAGCAAGCAGGGTCTTCCATGCGCCCTTTTGCTCATCAGCTCATCGCTGGCATGCCGTTACAATCTCACGCATCGCGAAGAACATCCAAAGTACACTCGTCTCAATGACGGTCCATGCTATTAGGATTAAGTACGTCATGACCGTCAGCGTCGGCGAGTAGCCGCGAGGTAACGTCCGAGTACGACTTCACTTCGGTCAAGGCGCACCACTGTTTCCACACGTACTCCGCATCAAGCGACCAGCCATCTTGGCCAACAAGTTGATAAATTCGTCCCGACTGAGTCCGACCACGTAACGTTGCACGATCGAAAGTCGTGATGGCGGAACTGACACGGCCAGTGAAATCGAGCACATCGACACCGACGAAATGCCGAGTCCCCGCGTCTATCTCGAGGATGCGCCAACTCGATAGCGTGACGTCAGGCGCTTCGTGCGAGGGCGGCAGTCTCCAGATTGGCATCACAGTCTCCCGTTCTGGTGGGATTTCAACGTGCAAAGTACAGTTGAGCAATCTAGCGGATCGAAGAGCCCGAGCGCCGTACGCAGCCTCGTCAGCGGTCGGCCTTCGCGTGTGTCACCGGCATTTCCCAACATCCCGGATACATAGCGCACGTCAACTCGATGTCGGCCAACGACGGATAGTGGCGTAGCAGGTTTTCGGCGGCCAAGACTACGTCTCGAGGTACGGCGTCGGCCGACGGCCTCGACAGCTGCATGAGAAACGACCGCGTCCTAAGCACCGCGGCCGTACGCTCGCTCGGCGTCGTCATTGCTCTGCCCCCTAGGCGACTCTGCTCAATCGCCGGACTCGATTGAGCCGAAATCCAAAACCGTTACCAATATACGGTTTCATTCTAGCCGCTGACCCGTTATTGGCAAGGCGACTTCGGCGGGAGACCACTACTCCGATGTAGGGGGGACACCCTGCATCGCAGCCGAAACGAGGGCGCGAGAATCAACATACGCGTCCATGCTTTGGCTTCTGAGAACGGCCATACACTGGAGAAAGAACGTGAGCGAGAAGTCTCCAGCCGACAGATGCGAGATCATCGTCTTTACCGTGGTGCTCGCTCCTACAACCGCAAGTCGGTGCAGCAATTCGTTTGGGGTAATCCACGGTTGCTGCGCTAGCTCTGCCGCTAGAACGGCCTGCGCACGGGCCTCCCAGGTACCTTGCGGTGCTAGCGCCTCAGCCCATAAGGTTGGAGGATGTGCCCCTGTTGCATGAATGATCTGAAGGAGCAAAGTGAACTTGACGGAGCCGCGCGCGACACGCGCGATTAGCGGGCGCTCGTCTTCGTGAACGCCGATCGCAGCCAGCGCTTCGATTAGTTCTCCGTAGCTGCAATCCTCTCGAGCTAGCGCGACCCGGATTACACGGGAAGCCAAACCTGCCCAGGACATATCCGTCTCGCCGCTCACGGGGCTCTTGAAATTTGAAGGTTTCCGACTAAATTAAACTGTGACGAAAGCCTCACTTTCGATCACTTCGCGGAACGCGGGAAGGCCAACCATCTCAGCAGCGGCCCACCACTCTGCCGCCGCGACGCCCCCACAAAAAATCAGAATACTACAAGGCCAGCCGCACAACTGCAGGGTGGCAGCCGCAACAAAGCACTGCATTGGCACAGAAACGCGGTATACGCCGCCGATTAAGCGCCAACAGGCCGACAAGCGAACAGATGCTTGACGGCCGCAGCAATGACATGGCACTATCGGACCCGCCCTAATAGGGTCGGGTAGACAATATTCTATTTTAAGTTATACATGCTCGTCAAGTAGCTGGATGCGGTTCGTTCCGCCGCCCCATCAATCGAAAGAGGATACTAGCCTTACGAATACCTGAGCGAACTCACAGAAAAAACGCCCAAGGATGCGGGTCCTTGGGCGTTCATTCGGTGCGCCCCCGAAAAGGCCCACCTGTGCTACTTACGCGTGCGCAGGATGCCATAGACCGGGAGGCGTTGTCAAGACACGTCTGTACGAAACCCATTTATGGCATAGAACTATGGCAAAGAACTCCGCAGTGCCTTGTGGCACTTGCCCTCACGCGCGTCAAAATCCGCGCGAATTACCCCAGCCTTCTTGGGCAAGACCATATAAGCGTCCCTCTTCGGATGAAGTCACGTCGAAGTCCAGCGCCGATACGCCCAGCCAGTTCCCTGGGGTAACCGTCGCCGCTCTCCGCCGGCTCGCCTCAGCGCCGCGCACGCTTCCGCGGCATCCGCGCGACATCCTCGGTTGCGCCGTCGATCCAGCACTCGCCCGATGTGTGCGTGGAGTTTGACAATGGACCGCAACCTCACCTCTCGGATGTCTACGCCAACCGTTCGTAACGGAGCTTTACCCGATGACGGCAATCCGCTTCTCGGGAACATACCTCCAGTCCCCTCTGTGCAGGAAGCCATGCACATTGTGGCCGAGAGCTACTTGGATCACGACCTGACCGGGTTATCCGATTCGGAGATCGTGGTTCGGCAATCCAGGCATGCGATTGTTCCCAATTCCCAGCTTGCGGGCATCATTGTCCATTTGATTACGCTAGTCCGCGACTCATATCGCGACAGAGATCTGCGTACATTTGAATATCGAAATCACGTACTAGCCACAAACAACTTTCTGCATCAACGAATAGTCGCCGCTCGAAAATCGATACCTAGTTGTTTTGGTATTGCGCCCTTCGCGAAATCAAGGGGGTTAGTTGCGGCAATCCCAGCATATATGGGAAGAACCGCTCTTTGCGATTCGATCGAGTCGCTTCTCAAACGTGAACTGGTCAGCGCTCGAGTTGCCGTTGGAGATAGCCTCGCTGAATATCCCCAGCTTCGAGTATTACGAGTGCAGTGGCCAATTGGGGGCGAAGTGAGCGATTTCGTGCATAATTTTATTGGTGCATTCGATAGCGCACTCAACACTGACTATATAAATGCAGCACGCGTCCCGCTGTTTCGCAACCGGGACGGGGTGCCGGCGATTTGCTCATTAGGTACAGCCGCCCATCTTGGCTTACTGATCGTAGAACGCATAAACATCGAAAACGTGAGTCCTCTGGCGGCCGATCTTACGTGGAATGCGATTGCCCAGTTCACACGAACGACTGGCATTCCCGTACTGTGCCTCCCCTCCCCAGGAGCAGCAGCGCTCTCACTCACAAAATTATCGGGCTCAGTCAGTGATCTAACTTCATCTGGCGTAATTGAAATTACGCGGTCGCCCAACGCTGCTAATTCGCATTGGGTCGCTGTCTGCGAAACACAGTTCGACGCCACGCTAGGTGTTGTAGATGTCGGACCGATGCCGGCCTGGTTCCCGGAAGCAGCTTATGAATTAACGCTCGGTTATCCGGGTCTTTTGTCAAAAGCATTAACCTACATCGCTCAGCTTCTTATTCGCATGAATGTTTCGACCTTCGACCAGAAGATGTTTAAATCAAATGGAAAGAGCGCCCTTGCGATTGATCTGCCACACATCGAAGCAGTTAGAACTATCAGAAAGCTGGACAAAAATTCTCAAAGACCGGTTAGGTTCAAACCGTCCAGTCTCTTGCGTCATGGCGACTGGCTCTCGTTCGAAGAGCTTTTTCCATCGCATCTCATGCCCGAACCGTTGTGACACGTGGGGAGAACATCATGTTTCGAACGCTTTACGCATCAATACCATACGAAACGCCATTCAGCATAATGACGGCACTCGTCAACACGACAAGGGATCGGAAAATTCGATCTGTCGCGAGACAGGCCGTTCGCCGCGGCCCGAAGTTATTGCAGACGTGCCCGTGCCGTCTTACGCGATTCTGCGCCTTGACCGACAATTTCTACGGAGAGGTTCGCCAAGTGCTGACGGAGCGGACGCTTTACCCACTCTATTTCGGCTGTATGTCGAAAGCGTCGACGCATCGATTAGAGTCACAGGTCTGCGACGGTGCCCGGAGTCGCTCATGCGGCGCAACGCTGCCGGTCCAATTTCACTCCGCAAATCGTTACGGAATTGAATGCCCGGAGTGTAGCGAACACGCCAATCTGGCTATTGGGCGGCGATGTTCGCTATCGTTCCACTGCATTCCACTACAGACTCGGTGTCCGATGCACGAATGTCGGTATCGACTTGCAGATGCATGTAGTTCAAAAGAATTCCAGATGCTTGCATTTCCAGATACTTTGCGGACCCGCAACAGCGTTCGGCTAAGTGAAACGTTGTTTGGATTTCTGTGTTCGACAACGCCTCGCTGCCAAGTTGATACGATTATATCATTACTCCACGAGCGCGGTTACATGGCTGAAAACGGCAGAGTCAAGCGCGCCGCATTGTCGAAGGATTTTGAAGCCGTCCATTCACATGGATTCGAGGATATTCGACTGAACACGTGGGTAACATCTGGCAGCATGATTGTGCACATGCTCAAATGCATCACACACCCCGAAGTCTGTCCGCATCCAGTCGAAATTGCACTACTAAAAATAGCACTTTCGGAGATCGAATATACGCCCAAGCAGATGCGCACGAAACCTGGCACCCCCGTTCAAACAACGGGACAGTTCGACCGCCATGTGGCATCGCCACGTTGTCGGCCGAAGAAGGCCAAAGGCTCGCTCATACCGGGGTAGATGCACCGCTATCCTATGACGCGAGAAAAATAGCGGAAGAACTCGCGATACGGTTCTTGTGAATCAGCTCTCGATATCAAACCTGAAAATTAGCTTACTTTATTGCTGATCAGTCGATGAAATCTCAAATTTTGATAAAACACGGGATGTTGTCACTATCGTCGATTTGCCCTGGAGAAGTATTTGCGGCGTATATATATAGGCAACATCACCATCCTGTTTCCGGCCTAAGCAGGCGACTTGGCGGCTCCGAACCGCTGTCATGGCTACTTCCGAACGGAATTGAGGACCAGGTCAATGTTCTGACTGAATTTGTCGGCTCGATAGATCGCGTGATCGATAACAACACCCTCCTTCCGGGGTACAGTCGTTTTCTATCAGAGGAAGATGGCCAACGACTTCGCCTTCATCATTTGGGCACCGCATATCCGGGGATCGTAGCAACTGTCGGACTCAATACACACGGACGCCCAGGCCAAGCCTGGAGCCCTGGCGTCTGCGACCAATGCCTAAATGAAGACCGCAGCGTCTGCGGAGACGCTTTCTGGCGTCGCGATTTCTTATTATCTGGCGTTCGATGGTGCACGCGCCATCACAGGCCCATTCAATCTCTTTGTCCGTCTTGTCTCTATAGACTTCCATTCACCAAAAGATTTTCTGGACCAAGCAACAGCTGTGTCTGCGGGCGCGCCCTGATCTCTCGTCCGCGCAATAGCGACTTTGAGGACTTAGAACTTGATTTGTCGCGTGGATGGACAAGGATGCTCGATCCTACGTTTTCGCCGTATACGCGAGGATCTGAAATTGCAGCTTTGACTCGTGCAAAGGCCATCAGCCTTGGACTAGCTAATTCACGCACCGTCGAGTGGAAAAATTTCCAAGATTACTTCGATCACCCAATATTGAAGGCATTCGGAACAGACATTGCATTTCCGTTCCGCAATGAAACCACCAGAGACATGATACGTGGTAAGAGATCTATTCGAAATCCAATTCACGCTCTGTTTCTGCTCATCGCCCTATTCGGCAATTGGAATGCTGTTGAGGATGCGATCCAAGGGGCGGCTCAGAATTTTCCGGAGGATTCCAGAAAGCGACGCAAGAGAGCGGCCGTTGCCACGAAAGAAAGAAACCGACTGTACTGGAAGAAATACTACTCCGAGTCGATAGCTCTTCTCCCGCAAACAAGCCAACTATACGAGAAATTGCGCAAGGATAATCCGGAACTTGGTCACCTGGCTATCCGACGACTCCTTCCGTGTCGGCACGGACTGGCTGCGACCAGTGAGAGACTCCGGGAACACGGCGCATGCCCGCCGCCAACAGAAGGTGATAAAGAACATGCGGCTGCCAAGGATATTTCGGCTGCACTACACATCGAGCGGCGATGGCGCGAGCTAATTCAAGCTGGCACAAAGGTTCGTTTGTCGAAGAGCCTCCTGCTTTGGGGCCATCCCCTTCACGGGCAAATTAATGACCCAGCCGTGCGGGCCCGCTCTCCACGTACGAAAGCGGCACTTGAAAAGTATGTCGAGACGGCGGAGATGCGTCGCCGCCGAGTGATACGCACGGAAGTGCTCGCCGGCAAGATACCTCGTTATCCGCCCTCGGAGGCCTACAAGATTGATTCGCTGACCGATCGGGAAATCGTCTCGCTCATGGACCATTGCAAATATCTGCGGAGAAAAACCAAGTGAAGATCCTCGAACTCCCAAAGAAGTTTGCGACACCGAGACATGTCGAAATTCCCATGCGTGACCCGTTCGGCGTCTCCCATGGAGCAAGTTATGCACCACTCAGAGAAGCGGCAGATATCAGTTCGGCGACGCGCGCCTCCTTCGGCTGCATCAAGGCTCGACGGGTACACGAAGCCCTTTCCCTTAATGAGGTGCGAGCTTTATTAGCGTTCAACTTCAATCCATATGTTATCGATATACGCGATCAATATCCAATTTACGATCAGGAACTTTACAATCGCGCCAAACTAGAAGGCCTCAGAATGCCAATAAATAGCGTCATGACATGCGACATCGTCTTGACGCTCGTACTCCCTCCTGAATACCGCCTTCATTACCACGGTGTATCCATCAAGGACGCCCGAGACGAACTTACCCCAAAGGACTGGAATCGGCAGGAGCGAGAGCACGCCAAGTTCCGCGAACGAGGATGGACCTGGGAGTTGCTTCGCGGCGATCAGTTCACGAAGCGCGCGTTCGGGAACCATGCCCTCATGAAGTCTTGGATTGCAAACCTCGACGTGTGGAGCCTATATGACGAAGCAGATCACCTCGCCACGCGACTCAAGCTCCGCTCCCTCCGCGGCACACTGGACGACATTTTGAACCGCCATGCCAGGTACATGGGCATTGAGCTTGATCGAGCGTTCGAGCTATTCGCGGTCGCGGTCTCCTTCGGCTTTCTCCATATTGACCATAGCGAAGACCTTCGCGTGGATAAGCCGCTGCACCTTGAAAGGTTTACGTCATGAGTAGCACTTCTGCCCCGAAAGATGTCAGGCCTATCGTCGGAGACGACTCGCTGATCGCGCGTTTGCGCGAGTTGCACGACATGGAATGGCCTGCGGGTCTGCGTCGCTTCACTCCATTCAAATTGGCCGGCAATGACGAAGGAACAGCCTATCGAGCGGTTGCGTGGGATGCGTCCTCTCGCGTTCTCTGTGTTCAAGTCATAGCGATTGGCCAACCTCCCCCCGCATGCGGGTTGCCGCGTCCCATCGCCTTTGAGACAAATGACGATATGAAGGCATGGTGCTCCCGAGTCATCCCAATATACGATCGTCTCCGCCCATCGTATATGGACGCGCCGTGGAACGAGGTGCGGAGTAGCGCGTTTAACGGGTTCGCGAGGCGCATGATGCTTATCAACGCCCTAGTCATGGTCGACACGACCGGCAGGGGCCTAGAATCGGACTACATCGTGAACGACTACGTGTTCTTCGACTCGCAGTTCCGTAACGAGCGCATCCGGCAAATCGAGGAAGCAGTCGGCGGTGGCCCGGGATTTAGGGCAGCCACCGACAAATTGTTGACAAAATTCATCTGGTATGGCGGCGACCAACGCGCGATGCTGGCTCGAACGGCGGATTGTGGTGGTCCGGACAAGCCACGACCGAAGCCCGCTACCAAGCCTGGGCCACTATCGACCAGGGAACGATTGGCCAAAGCACGTGCGATTTCACGAGGCAAAACCTTCGTCAGGAAAGCCAAGCGGACCGATCAAGACCGTAAGTCCAAGATGGTTGAAGCGGTAACCAAAGATTGGGCGGGGAAAAAGCGTGGTTTAGCATCCGCCCATCGTCGAATGATCAAGCGGCATTTCCTAGAGTGTCGAGCCGATGATAGACCAAGTTACGGCACGCTCTATTACCATCTCGACAAATGGATCGCGCCGGAGAATGATTCGGTTGCCGACCGCTATGGTCCAAGAGCAACGGAACAATACATCGCCCCGCGACCAGGTACCTCGAGCGAAATGACACAAGGCGCCATCGAGATATTGGACGCCGACGGCATGGTTCCCAAGATACCGATCGGCGGAGTGGTCGGTGGCAAACTTGAGCCGATGGAGATCTGCGTCATCCTATCCGTATCTCGCCTCTCAGGTGGCGTATGGGGTTACGAAATCTTGCTGTCGCGAGAGCGTGCTGCTGGTTACCGTCAATGCCTCGTCTGGTCACTGCTCTCGATGGCAGACCGCGCAGAGGCACTCGGCCTGGAACCATTACCCGGACTTTTGCACGGCAACTTCGATGGTTTATTTGTTGATAATGGCCCCGGCAAAGGCAAGCAAGTGCGAATACCCGTGACCGAATCACTTGATGCCAGCATGTTCAATCCAGGACCTGGCAAACCAGAATACCGGGGTGTCGGTGAGCGCTTGAACGAAATAATCATCGAGCAACTTGCTGACGAAACCGATCAAGGCTACACCCGCAGAAACAGCGTTTTGGAGCGTGTCAAACGTCGTGAGCGATCCCGTCAATCCGCCATGCCGTTAGATGATTTCGAGAGAGCTCTGCTAAAAGCCATCGACACCATCAACCTCACGGCTGATCGGTCTCATCTGCGCACGAAAGAGATGGCGCAACTAGGTGTCGGCATAACTCCACGTGAGCTTCACGAGTATTATCAGAAACTTCGCCGTGGTCAGGCTGCTCGAGTGCGGAACCCCGAAGAGGTATTCGATGCGTTCCTTCCATGGCATGAAGCGACCTGTGTGCGAGGCCGCGTTCGATACAAGAATGCACGCTATAGCTCTCCCGAGCTTGTGGAAATTGCGAGGGCCCATGCCCGGCATCCTATAAAGAGGCGTCTAACGGTCGAAATCAAGCGCACCGTCCAGATCTCTCGAACACTCCTCTGTAGAGGTCCGGACAAAAAGGTCTTTGAAATCGAGATGATTGACGAGGATAAGCGACGTTTCGGCGAGGGCAGTTGGATACAGCTTGAGGCGGCTACTCGCGATGAGAATATTCTGAGAAGTGACCTTCAAACGGTACGTGCGAGGAATTCTGGCCGATTGAAAACCACGCAACAGGAACGAATCGACGCAATCGAGCGCGGTCGCGGCAACAGTTACGCCGGCGCTGTAGGTGCAAGCAAGGCGCAAGCGAGGAAAAGTGGCGCGGCAACTCGTGCGCACGCACTGGACGAAGTTCAGCGGACGGCATACAACGTGTCACCGACCACTTCGATAACGACGTCGCCGTCACACCTCGAGCGGGTTACCGCCGATGAAAGCGACGACGATCCATTAGCTGCTGCCGCTCGGCAAATAGAGGAAGCTTACCTCGGCACTAAGTAAACGCCGGCCCCGTCCGTACCGCAGCGGCGTTGCGCATCTTTGAATCCGATCGAAACGGGGCACTCTGCCCCATTTATGCATGTCCCGTCGGGCTGGCTTCCGTGTGCCGTATCCACATCTAATTGAAAGTCCAATTTCACTTCCTCGGCCGCCTTCCTTCATACAATAAGGCGAGTTCCTTTACGTTCATTGGCCCACGGAGACCCTTGCTACATAAGCGTTTCAACACAATATCCGCATCTAATCGAAAAAGCGTATCCGTATCTAATCGAAGATGACACCGGCACGCGTTCGCCCGGCGCGATCGACACGCCCGCTATTGATTTTTGAGACGAACGGTCTATTATTCGCCCATGGACGTTCGAACCGATCCGCCGCGCCGCCGCGGCAGGCCACCGAAGCAGCACGAAGACCTCGTCGCGACACGTGACATGCTGTTGCGCACCGGGCTGGAGGTGCTCACCGAAAAGGGCTTTTCCGCCACCGGGCTCGACGAGATCCTCGGGCGCGCCGGCGTGCCGAAGGGCTCGTTCTATCACTACTTCGACAGCAAGGAGGCGTTCGGCCTCGAGCTGATCGATCGCTACGCCGAGTTCTTCGCGCGCAAGCTGGACCGTCATTTCAGCGAGACTGAAGCAACGCCGCTGGCGCGCGTGCGCGCGTTCGTCGACGATGCGCGCGACGGCATGGCCCGCTACGAATACAGCCGAGGCTGCCTGATCGGCAACCTCGGCCAGGAAATGGGCGCGCTGCCCGAGCGTTTCCGCGCGCGCCTGCGTGAGACGTTCGAGGACTGGCAGCGCCGTCTGGCCGACTGCCTGGTCGCGGCACAGCAAGCCGGCGAACTGGCGGCCTCGGCCGATCCCGCCGAGCTGGCCGCGTTCTTCTGGATCGGCTGGGAAGGCGCCGTGCTGCGCGCGAAACTCGAACGCAGCGACGTGCCGCTCGCGCTGTTCGCACAGTTTTTCTTCAATGGATTGCCTCGCCGCTGAGTTTTTTTGCCATTAACTAGACGATCGGTCTAGAAAGGAGGACGGATGTTCCAGGGCATCGTGATCGACAAGGACGAGACCGGCCAGCACGCGCGGCTGCAGACGCTGGACGACGCGCAGCTGCCTGCGGGCAACGTGACGATCCGGGTCGGCTATTCGACGTTGAACTACAAGGACGGGCTCGCGATCACCGGCAAGAGCCCGGTGGTCCGCAAATTTCCGATGGTGCCGGGCATCGACCTCGTCGGCGAGGTCGAACACAGCACGCACCCGGACTACCGGGCAGGCGACCGCGTCGTGCTGAACGGCTGGGGCGTCGGCGAAACGCATTGGGGCGGCCTCGCGCAGAAGGCACGCGTCGACGGCGACTGGCTGGTGCCGCTGCCGTCCGCGTTTTCGCCGCAACAGGCGATGGCCATCGGCACGGCCGGCTACACCGCGATGCTGTGCGTGATGGCGCTGGAACGGCATGGCGTGCGCCCGGACGATGGCGAGATCGTGGTGACCGGCGCGGCCGGCGGCGTCGGCAGCGTCGCCACCGCCCTCCTCGCGCGGCTCGGGTATCGCGTCGTCGCCGTGACCGGCCGCCCGGCCGATGCCGACTATCTGCGCGAGCTCGGCGCGGTTGAGATCCTCGACCGTTCGCAGTTCGGCGCACCCGGCAAGCCGCTCGGCAAGGAACGCTGGGCCGGCGCGGTCGACGTCGCCGGCAGCCATGTGCTCGCCAACGTCTGCGCGACCACGCGCTATCGCGGCGTGGTGACGGCCTGCGGCCTGGCCGCCGGCATGGACTTCCCCGCGACCGTCGCGCCGTTCATCCTGCGCGGCGTGACGCTCGTCGGCATCGACAGCGTGATGTGCCCGCGCGCCGAGCGTCTGGAGGCATGGCGCAGGCTCGCGTCCGATCTCGACGTCGAGAAACTGGGCACCATCAGCCATCAGGTCGGCCTCGCAAATGTCATCCCGCTCGCCGAGGACCTGATCGGCGGCAAGGTGCGCGGCCGCATCGTCGTGGACGTCAACGCATGACGCCGGCGACGGCGACGCATCGTTTCATCCCCGGCCGGTGGCGCGCGCATCGCGTTCGCCCGTGCCGCTTTATCCAGGAGACCTCATGACCGCTGCAGACCACGCGCCCGTCAGCCGCTTTCCGGTGCCCGCGCTCGAAGACCTGCCCGACGACATTCGCGAACGCATCGCGGCCGTCCAGGAAAAGTCGGGCTTCATCCCGAACGTGTTCCTCACGCTCGCGCATCGCCCGGACGAGTTTCGCGCGTTCATCGCGTATCACGACGCGCTGATGGACAAGCCGGGCAACCTCACCAAGGCCGAACGCGAAATGATCGTCGTGGCCACCAGCAGCGTGAACCAGTGCCAGTACTGCGTGATCGCGCACGGCGCGATCCTGCGCATCCGCGCGAAGGATCCGCTGATCGCCGACCAGGTCGCGACCAACTACCGCAAGGCCGATATCACCGCTCGACAGAAGGCGATGCTCGACTTCGCGATGAAGGTTTCGCAGACCGCGCACCAGGTGGGCGAAGCGGACTTCGACACGCTGAAGTCGCATGGTTTCACCGAAGAGGACGCGTGGGACATCGCGGCGATTTCGGCGTTCTTCGGGATGTCGAACCGCATCGCGAACGTGACGAACATGCGGCCGAACGCGGAGTTCTACGCGCTGGGGCGCTGAGGACCGCCGGCAACGGCAATCGCCGTCGAAGACCGGGGCGTGCATGCGCCCGGTCTTCCTCCGGTCGCCGCGCGCAATTGGCATCGGCATCTGCATCTGCGTCTGCGTCTGCGTCTGCAATCGGCAATCGGCAATCGGCAATCGGTAATCGACGACACGGCGCGACGCTCGCGCGAACCCGCGCCGCCCCGGCTCCCGCGCTTACCCGACCTGCTTCAACGCCTGCAGCCCATCCGGCAGCTTCGCGTCCGGGAACATCGTCGACAGCGTCGTATCGCGCCACCGCGCCGCCTCCTCTGCGCGCTGCGCTTCCGCCTGCTCGCACACGAACAGCGCATCGCCGCCGAGCAGCAAGCGCATCGGCACGTCGTCGCGACGCGACAGCTCGACGATCAGCGCCGCGATCCGCGCGGGATCGCCGACCTCGTGACCGCCATACGCGCCGAGCAATTCGAGCATCTTCCCGACCGACGGCTGATAGTCGGGCAGCAGGCCGTCGACCGCACGCTTCGCCTCCGAGGCCCATTCGGTGCGCATCCCGCCCGGCTCCAGCGTGCAGACGCGCACGCCGAACGGCGCGACTTCCTTCGACAGCACGTCGCTGAACCCGCCGACCGCCCACTTCGCGGCCTGATACGCGGACAAGCCGGCCGTCGACGTGCGCCCGCCGACCGACGACACCTGGAAGATGTGGCCCGCGCGCTGCGCGCGCATCGTCGGCAGCACCGCGCGCGTCAGGTTGACCACGCCGAACAGGTTCGTTTCGATCTGGTCGCGGAAGTCGTCGGCGCCCATCTGCTCGAACGGTGCCGTATGACCGTAGCCCGCGTTGTTCACCAGCACGTCGATGCGGCCGAACGCGTCGCGGGCCGCCGCCACCGCATGCTCCGCCGCCGCCGCGTCGGTCACGTCGAGCTCCATCGGCAGCAGCCGGTCGCCGTACCGTGCTTCCAGATCCGCGAGCCGCGCGGGATCGCGCGCGCCGGCCACCAGACGATCGCCCGCCGCCAGCACCGCTTCCGCGATCGAGCGCCCCAGGCCGCGTGCGGCCCCCGTTACCAACCAGACTTTCGACATTTTCCACTCCTCGACAAAGTTGAAACCGCAAAATGAATGATTACTCACTCATTAATATGGGCGATGAGACGATCGTTTTCACCGCGCCTCGCCTGCTTGCAACCGCCTTCCGTCGGCGCGGCAACGTCCGAACCCCAGGCGCCGCCGATCACCCGCCTTCAGCTTTCCGTCACGCCGATCGCCCGCTCACACCGCGTGCAACACGGCCCACAGCGCGCGAAACCCGGCCTCGCGATACGCATCGGCCAACGCCGGGTCGCGCGCGATCGACTCCATCGCCGTTTCCGCGATCGACGTGAACAGCGCCGCGCAGAACGCGTGCGCGTCGTCGGTCTTCAGCCCGCCCGCCGCGGCGACTTGCGCACGCAGCAACGCGCTGATCGCGCCGAAGCCTTCGGCACCGGCCGCGCGATGCGTGTCGTCGATACGGCCGCTCACGCCGAGCTGCTGCAGCGCGCGCCGCCCGTCCGGGTTCGCGACGCCCCACGACACATAGCCGTTCCACGCATGCCGCATCGCCTGTTCGGCCGGCGCGTGCTCCGGAAACCCGGTCATCATCGCGTCGCGCATGTCCGCTTTCAGGCTCAGGTACAGCGCGTTCAGCAACGCATCCTTGGTCTCGAAATAGGTGAACACCGTGCCTTCCGCCACGCCGGCGAGCCGCGCGATGCGCGCGGTGGTCGCGCCCGCGCCGTCCTCCGCGAGCGCGCGGGCGGCAGCGGCGAGGATGGCGTCGTGCTTGTCGGGACTGCGCGGTCGGGCCACGTTCGATTCCTTTAATGAGTGAGCGCTCAATCATAATCGCGCCAACGCAGTCATGCAAGCCCTGTTACATACGCGGGAACCGATCCGCAATCGATCAAAAGCGTGCACTATTAGTGTTTTCACGTACTGGCGCGCCAACCCACCGGCGCCCGGCGCTCGCCGTTCGTTCCACGCTCACACCGCTTCAGACCGCGAACCACTCATGACGAATAAGCCCAACCAGACCGAAGCCGACCAACCCGTCGACATGATCATCTTCGGCGGCGGCGGCGACCTGGCCGCCCGCAAGCTGTTGCCCGCGCTGTACATGGCGCACCTGCACTGCAACCTGCCGCCGGAGACGCGCATCATCGCGGTCGGCCGCCGCGACTGGGGCATCGACGGCTACCGCAAGTTCATGGACGAGCAATCGCGCCCGTTCATCGACGACAAGGCCTTCGACGCCGACGCGTGGAGCCGTTTCCTCGACCTGTTCCAGTACGTGCTGATCGACGTGAGCGCGCCGGAAGACTACGCGCGCCTCGCCGAAGCGGCGCGCAGCGACGCGATCCGCGTGTTCTACCTGTCGACGTCGCCCGAGCTGTTCACGACGATCTGCGACAACCTGTCGGCCGCGCACCTCGTCGATGCGCGCTCGCGCGTCGTCCTCGAAAAGCCGCTCGGCCACGATCTCGCGTCGGCGCAGGCGATCAACGATGCGGTCGGCAAGCATTTCGCGGAATCGCAGATCTACCGGATCGACCATTACCTCGGCAAGGAAACCGTGCAGAACCTGATGGTGCTGCGCTTCGGCAACCCGATCTTCGGGCCGCTGTGGCAGGCGCCGAGCATCCGCAGCGTGCAGATCACGGTGGCGGAGACGGTCGGCGTCGGCAGCCGCGCGGGCTTCTACGATCACACCGGCGCGCTGCGCGACATGGTGCAGAACCACCTGCTGCAGCTGCTGTGCATCGTCGCGATGGAGCCGCCGGTGTCGCTCGACCCGGACGCGGTGCGCGACGAGAAGCTGAAGGTGCTGCGCTCGCTGCGGCCGATGGCGCTGTCGGACGTCGCGCGCGATACCGTGCGCGGCCAGTACACGGCCGGCGCGGTCGACGGCCAGCCGGTCAAGGGCTATCTCGACGAGGAGAACGTGCCGGCGGACAGCCACGCGGAAACCTTCGTCGCGCTGCGTGCGCACATCAACAACTGGCGCTGGGCGAACGTGCCGTTCTTCCTGCGCACCGGCAAGCGGCTGCAGCGCCGCCAGTCGGAAATCGTGATCGAGTTCGCCGACATGCCGTTCTCGATCATCCCGACCGGCCCGCGCCACTACAGCAACCGCCTCGTGATCCAGCTGCAGCCGGAAGAGTCGATCCAGCTGCAGATGCTCGCGAAGGAGCCGGGCAGCGGGATGAAGATGGTGCCCGTGAGCCTGAACCTCGACCTGCAGCAGGCGATTCCGGAACGGCGCGCGGAAGCGTACGAACGGCTGCTGATCGACGTGATCCGCGGGCGCCTCACGCACTTCATGCGCCGCGACGAACTCGAGGCCGCCTGGTCGTGGGTCGAGCCGATCCTCAACGGCTGGAAGCAGCTCGGCGACCGTCCGCGCCTGTACACCGCGGGCACGTTCGGGCCGGCGGCATCGTCGGCGCTGCTGGCGCGCGACAACATGTCGTGGTCCGAGGAAGCGTAGGAAGCGCCGCACGCGACGGCATGTCGGCGGCGCAAGCGCCGTCGGCGTGCCGGATCATATCGGCGCGCCCGCCGCGCACCGTCCGCCGCCCCGCCGTTCGCGTCGGCCGGCGGAAGTCCGCCGAGCCGTCCTGCGCGGGAACGGCACCCGGCGGCAACGACGCAGCCTCCCTGGCTACACCGTCCCCATCCACGCCGCCTTGCGCCGCGCCGGCGCATCGCTGCCGCCGCTCCCGCCGCCCAGCACCTCGATCATGTAATCGACGAACGACGCGATCCGCGACGAAATCGCGGTATTCCGGTAATACACCGCGTTGATCGGCTGCTCGACGTCGAGCGTCTGCCGCGCGAGCACCTGCACGAGCCGCCCGGCCTCGCGATCCTGCGCGGTCATGAAATCCGACAGGCACACGACGCCCGCGCCCTCCAGCGCGAGCTGCCGCAGCGTCTCGCCGCTCGACGACCAGATAGCGGGCTCGATGCGGCTCGGCTCGCCGTCCGCGCCGAGGATCGGCCACACGTTCAGCGATTCGGGCTGCGTGAAGCCGAGCAGCGTGTGCTTGCCGAGATCCTCGACCTTGCGCGGCTGGCCGTGCGCTTCGATATAGGCGGGGCTCGCGAGGATGCGCAGCCGGCTGTTGCCGATCCGCCGGCTGTGCAGGGTCGAATCCTTGAGCCGGCCGATGCGGATCGCGACGTCGGTGCGCCGCTCGAGCAGGTCGATGATCCCTTCGTTGCTGTTCAGCTCCAGGTCGACCTTCGGGAAGCGTTCGCGGTAGCCGCGCACGAGCGGCACGATCACGTGCAGCATGAACGGCGTCGCGGCATCGACGCGCAGCCGCCCCGACGGCATCTCGCGCCGCGCGAGCATCTGCTCCTCGGCGTTCTCGACCGATTCGATGATCGCGCGCGCGTCCTGCAGGAACGCGCGCCCCTCTTCGGTCAGTTCGAGCCGGCGCGTGGTCCGGCGCAGCAGCGTGGTCTTCAGCTTCTCCTCGAGCCGCGCGAGCGTGCGGCTCGTGGCCGACACGGTGAGGTCGAGCTGCTGGGCGGCGGCGGTGATCGAACCGGTGTCGACCACGGCGGCAAAGGCCTGGAGTTCGTCGAGGGTGATCTTCATTGTTGATCTGAAATCAAAACAATTTGGTTTATAGACCAGTTTTTCCGCAAAAGTAAAGGCGGCACACTGCGATCCATCCTCACTGGAACCAGGATCCCGCCATGCCACTCGCCCTGCTTGCGCTGACCATCAGCGCCTTTGCCATCGGCACGACCGAATTCGTGATCGTCGGGCTGATCCCGACGATCGGCGCCGATCTCGGCGTCAGCCTGCCGTCGGCCGGCCTGCTCGTCAGCCTCTACGCGCTGAGCGTCGCGATCGGCGCGCCGCTCCTCACCGCGCTCACCGGCCGCGTGCCGCGCAAGACGCTGCTCGCCGCGCTGATGGCGCTGTTCACCGTCGGCAACCTCGTCGCCTGGCAGGCGCCGGGCTACGAATCGCTGATCGTCGCGCGCGTGCTCACCGGCCTCGCGCACGGCGTGTTCTTCTCGGTCGGCTCGATCATCGCGACCACGCTCGTGCCGAAGGACAAGGCCGCCAGCGCGATCGCGACGATGTTCAGCGGGATGACCGTCGCGTTCGTCGCCGGCATTCCGCTCGGCACCTTCATCGGCCAGCACTTCGGCTGGCGCGCGACGTTCCTGATCGTCGCGCTGTTCGGCCTCGTCGCGTTCCTCGGCGCGGTGGCGTTCGTGCCGCGCGGTCTTCCGCAAACGCCGCCGGCGCCGCTCGCCCGCCAGTTCCGCGTGCTCGCCCAGCCGCGCCTGCTGCTCGTCTACGCGATGACGGCGGTCGGCTACGGCGGCTCGCTGATCGCGTTCACCTACATGGCACCGCTGCTCGAACAGGTCGCCGGCTTCACGCCGTCGCAGGTCAGCCTCGTGCTCGTCGGCTACGGCGTGTCGGTCGCGATCGGCAACGTGTGGGGCGGCAAGCTCGCCGACAGCGTCGGCCCGGTCAAGGCGCTCAAGCGGATCTTCCTGCTGCTCGCGATCGTGCTGCTCGCGCTGACCTTCACGGTGCACGTGAAGTGGCTCGCGGTGCTGACGATGCTTGCGTGGGGCGCGGTCGCGTTCGGCAACGTGCCGGGCCTGCAGGTGTACGTCGTCAAGCAGGCGCGCCACTTCGCGCCGGACGCCACCGACGTCGCATCGGGCTTCAACATCGCCGCGTTCAACCTCGGCGTCGCGGGCGGCTCGTCGCTCGGCGGCCTGATCGTCGCGAACGTCGGCCTCGGCCACACGCCTTGGATCGCCGCCGTCGTCACGCTCGGCGCATTCGCGCTGACCGCGCTGAGCGGCCGCCTCGACCGCGGCCAGGGCCTGCCGGAACGCACGGCCGAACCCGTCGAACTCGCCCATTGAACGTCAACTTTTTGCAGGAGCTACTCAGCATGAACGCATCGACCCAACGCCCGCCGTTCGCCGGCAAGACGTTCGAAGTCCGTTACGAGGGCCTCACCGCGCTCAACGCCTATGACGAAGACGGCCTCCGCATGCGCTACGAAATCACCGAAGGCGCATACGCCGGCGCGAAGGGCGAAGTCGCCTGCACGTGGCAGCACGTCGCCGGCGAGACCTATGCGATCTCGTGGCAGGAAGCCGACCGCGCCACCGTCGTGCACATCGACGATTTCGCCGCGGGCACGTCGCGCTCGTTCTTCACCGCGGCGTCGCTCGATTTCTACCGGCTCGAAGGCAGCCTGCGCGCGGTCTGAACGGAGACGCCCGACCATGTCCACCTCACTCGACAAGCTCACCGCCGGCGGCTTCAGCATCGGCATCGAACTGCCGCTCGACAACGACTGGTCGCCGGCCGGCGACGCGAAGCGCCAGCACGACGGCCGCCGCCCCGGCGTGCCCGACCTGGAAATTCACGCGGAACTCGCGCAACTGGCCGACACGCTCGGCTTCCGCGCGCTCTGGGTGCGCGACGTGCCGGTGTACGACCCGTCGTTCGGCGACGCCGCGCAGGTGTTCGAGACCTTCTCGTATCTCGGCTACCTCGCCGGCATCACGCGCGACATCCTGCTCGGCACGGCGGCCGTCGTGCTGCCGCTGCGCGAACCGCTGCTGACGCTGAAATCGGCCGCGACGATCCAGGAACTGAGCCGCTCACGCCTGCTGCTCGGCGTCGCGAGCGGCGACCGGCCGGTCGAATATCCGCTGTTCGGCCGCGAGTTCGCATCGCGCGGCGCGAGTTTCCGCGACCAGATCGCGCTGCTGCGCGACGGCGCGCGCGCTCACCTGCCGCCGGGCCTCGACGTGCTGCCGGCCGCGCGCTCGCCGGTGCCGCTGCTCGTCGCGGGTCTCGCGCAGCAGACGCCCGCCTGGATCGGTGAACACATGGACGGCTGTCTCGCCTATCCGGGCACGCCGGACGATCACCTGAAACGGGTCGCGAACTGGCGCGCGGTGGCCGGCGACAAGCCGTACGTGAGCTTCATCCACCTCGACCTCGCGAACGATCCGCACGAGCCGCTGCAGCGGCACCGCTTCGGCGCGCGCGCCGGGCGCATCGCGCTGACGGAGGAACTCGCGGCGATGCGCGACGCGGGCGTGCAGCACATCGGCCTGCATTTCCGCCGCAACCGCCGTCCGCTCGACGAGACGATGGCCGAGATCGCGTCCGACGTGCTGCCGGCATTCCATGCGAATGCGAACGACGCTGCCGACACGAACGCGCGCACGGCCACGGCCTGACGAACGCACGCCGGCAGCCGGCTCGACCCACGACCGATATTTGACTTTAAATCAAATATTTTTGACCTCTAAAGGCGTTTATCTCATCAGTATCAAACGCCAGAATGACTTCCATACCGCAATCGGTCCACCTATCCCAGGAGCACAAGATGAGCAACATTCCCGCATTCGGCCTCGGTACGTTCCGCCTGCAAGGCCAGGTTGTGATCGACTCGGTCCGTAACGGCCTCGAAGTCGGCTATCGCGCGATCGACACCGCGCAGATCTACGGCAACGAAGCCGAAGTCGGCGAAGCGATCGCCGCGTCGGGCGTGCGCCGCGAAGACCTGTTCCTCACGACGAAGATCTGGGTCGACAACTACGCACCGGAAAAGCTGGTGGCGAGCCTCGAGGAAAGCCTGCGCAAGCTGCGCACCGACTATGTCGACCTGACGCTGATCCACTGGCCAGCCCCGGACAACGGCGTGTCGCTCGAGGCATTCATGACTGCGCTCGCCGAAGCCAAGGCGAAGGGCCTCACGCGCCAGATCGGCATCTCGAACTTCAACATCGAACTGACGAAGCAAGCGATCGCGGTGGTCGGCAAGGATGCGATCGCGACGAACCAGATCGAACTGAGCCCGTACCTGCAGAACCGCAAGCTGGTCGAGTTCCTGAACGCCGAAGGCATCCACGTGACGTCGTACATGACGCTCGCGTACGGCAAGGTGCTCGGCGACCCGGTGATCGGCGCGATCGCGCAGCGTCACGACGCGACGCCGGCGCAAGTCGCACTGGCCTGGGCACTGCAGCTCGGCTACTCGGTGATTCCGTCGTCGACCAAGCGCGAGAACCTCGCAAGCAACCTGCTCGCGCAGACGCTGCGCCTCACCGACGAAGACATGGCGCAGATCGCCGCGCTCGAGCGCAACGGCCGCGAAGTCGATCCGGCCGGCCTCGCGCCGACGTGGGACTAAGCGCGCCGCACCCTCAATCGACCCGTCCGCGGCCAGCCGGCCGCGGCACCGACAGGAATCCATCATGACCCAGGACCCGCTGTTCCAACCGCTGCAATTCGGCGCGCTGACGCTGCCGAACCGCATCGTGATGCCGCCGATGACGCGCTCGCGCGCCAGCCAGCCCGGCGACGAAGCCAACGAACTGATGGCCGCGTATTACGCGCAGCGCGCGAGTGCGGGCCTGATCGTCAGCGAAGGCACCTACATCGCGCCGCTCGGCAAGGGCTACGCATGGACGCCCGGCATCCACACGCCGTCGCAGGTCGCCGGCTGGCGCAAGGTGACGGACGCCGTCCACGCCGCGCACGGCCGCATCTTCGCGCAGCTGTGGCACGTCGGCCGGCTGAGCCACACGAGCCTGCTCGGCGGCCGGCAACCCGTGTCGTCGTCGCCGCTCCAGGCGAAGGGCGTGAGCGTGTTCATCGCCGGTGAAGACGGCAGCACGCCGGGCTTCGTGCAGGCCTCCGAGCCGCGCGCGCTGTCCGTCGACGAAATCCGCGAGATCGTCGATCAGTACCGCGTCGCCGCCCGCAACGCGATCGAAGCCGGCTTCGACGGCGTCGAGCTGCATGGCGCGAACGGCTATCTCGTGAACCAGTTCATCGACTCGAACGCGAACACGCGCACCGACGCGTACGGCGGCTCGCTCGAAAACCGGCTGCGCTTCCTGCGCGAAGTCACGCAGGCGCTGATCGAAGGCACCGGCGACGCATCGCGCGTCGGCATCCGCCTCGCGCCGCTGACCACGCTGAACGGCTGCGTCGACGACGATCCGGAAACGACCTACCTCGCCGCCGCGAAGCTGCTCGGCGAACTCGGCGTCGGCTACCTGCACATCGCGGAAGCCGACTGGGACGATGCGCCGCTGATGCCGGTCGAATTCAAGCAGCAGCTGCGTGCCGCGTACCCGGGCGTGCTGATCTACGCCGGCGCATACACCGCCGAGCGCGCCCGCGAAGCGATCGCCGCCGGCTGGGCCGACCTCGTCGCCTTCGGCCGCCCGTTCGTCGCGAACCCCGACCTGCCCGAGCGCCTGCGCACCGGCGCCGCGCTCACGCCACACGATCGCAATACGCTGTTCGGCGGCGGCGCACAGGGCCTGACCGACTATCCGACGCTCGCGCAAGCCGCTGCGTAAACGATCCGAAGGAATCCTGCATGAAAGCAACACTCGCCCGGCTCGCGCTCGCCACGATCCTGCCGTTCACGGCGGCCCAGGCGGCGCACGCCGCGCCGGCCGCACCCGCGGCCGACTGGTATCCGTCCGTGTACGGCGCGAACGACGAAATCGGCGCGGCCAACCTGCTGACGCCCGACGTCGTCAGGCAGGCGGTCGGCCTCGTGAAGGCCGGCAAGACCTATCCGCTGGCCGTGCCGGTGAACAAGGACCTGCCGGCATTCCGCCACCGCAGCTTCCGGCTGTACAACGTGCAGGTCGGCCAGCAGGCCGGCAAGAGCCTCGGCCCGAACAAGTTCACGTTCAACGACGAACTCGTCAACGCATGGACCGGGGTCGGCACGCAGCTGAACGGCATCGGCCACATCGGCATCGACAACGTGTACTACAACGGCAACAAGGCGGCGGATTTCGTGACCGTCGACGGCGTGAAGAAGCTCGGCGTCGAGAAGGTGCCGCCGATCGTCACGCGCGGCGTCGTGCTCGACATGACCGCTTACTACGGCAAGCCGATCGTGCCGGGTGGCACCGAATTCACGGTCGCCGACATCCAGGCCGTGCTGAAGAAGGAAGGGCTGACGCTGCGCAAGGGCGACGTCGTGCTGTTCAACACCGGCTGGCTCGAGCTGATCGGCAAGGACAACAAACAGTTCCTCGATGTCGAACCGGGCATCGGCATGGAAGCCGCGAAGTGGCTCGCCGACCAGGGCATCGTCGCGTTCGGCGGCGACACGTGGGCGTCCGAGGTCTATCCGAATCCGCACACGCAGGACGAATTCCAGATCAACCAGTACATGCTCGCGAAGCGCGGCATCTACAACCTGGAGTTGATCGACAGCCGCGCGCTGGTGCGCGACAACGCGTGGGAATTCCTGTTCGTGCTCGGCCAGCCGCTGTACGTCGGCTCCACGCAGGTCAACATCAACCCGGTCGCGATCCGCTGATCCGGCGGGCCGCTCGTCGACCGGTTGCCGGCGGCCCGCAACGACGGTTTCCCTTTTCCGGCGCCGCCCGCTTCGGCCGGCAGCGCCGTTCTTTTTACAGGTTTTGCAGGAACTGATAATGAGCACGCAAGCATCGAAACTCGCCCTCGTCACCGGCGGCTCGCGCGGTATCGGCCGTGCCACGTCGTATGAACTCGCGCGACAGGGCTTCGTCGTCGCGGTCCACTATCGCGCCGATCGCGCGGCGGCGGAACAGACGCTCGCCGGCATCCGCGAACTCGGCGGCCGCGGCTTCGCGATCCAGGCCGACCTCGACGCGCCGGACGGCGTCGCCACGCTGTACGATGCCCTCGATCGCGCGGTCGCCGAACAGAACCTGCCGGCCACGCTCGACGTGCTCGTCAACAACGCCGGCGTCGCCGACGGCGGCACGCTGGACGACACGTCGGTCGCGCTGTTCGACCGTCAGTTCTCGCTGAACGTGAAAGCCGTGTTCTTCACGACGCAGCAGGCCGTAAAGCGCATGCCCCGCGGCGGCCGGATCGTGAACCTGTCGAGCGTGCTGTCGAGCCGGGTGTTCGAAGCCGGCGGCAACTTCAGCGCGATTTCCGCGTACGCCGCGTCGAAGGCCGCCGTCGACACGCTGACGCGCCACTGGGCGGTCGAACTCGGCCCACGCGGCATCGTCGTCAACGCGGTCGCGCCCGGCCCGGTCGATACCGACATGAACGCGAGCTGGCTGCGCACCGACGACGGCCGCGCGACGATGACGTCGGCCAGCCCGCTCGGCCGCGTCGGCACGCCCGAAGACATCGCGGGCGTGATCGGCTTTCTCGCGAGCCCGGCGTCGCAATGGACGACCGGCCAGGTCATCGACGCGAGCGGCGGCTACCGCCTGTAAGTCACGCAGGTGCCGCCGGGTCGCCCGGCGGCACCGATCGGCCCGCCCGCGGCGCGCGGCTCGCATGCTCGCAACGTCTCGCCGCTCAGCCAATCCGCATCGACAGCTCGACATCGCCGCCGAACGGCACCGACAGGTAGCCGTTCTCCGGCGCGCGCACGTAGGCGAGGTAGTCGGGGCTGTATTCCGCGTTGTCGGCGACGACGAACGCGCCGGGCCGCAGCCGCGGCTCGACCCGCGCGAGGATCTCCGGATACAGCGCCTTCGCGCCGTCGAGCAACACGAGATCGACGGTCTCCGGCAGATCGGCCGCCAGCGTGCGTAACGCATCGCCCGCGCGGATTTCCACCAGTTCGGCCAGCCCGGCCGCCGTCAGGTTCGCGCGCGCCCGTTCGACCTTCGACGCTTCGAACTCGCTCGTGATCACCCGGCCGCCGCCGTTGTCGCGCAGCGCAGCCGCGAGGTGCAGCGTCGAGATGCCGAACGACGTGCCGAATTCGACGATCGAGCGCGCACCGCAGCCGCGCGCGAGCATGTACAGCAGCGTGCCCGTCTCGCGCGACACCGCGAGCGGATAGTCCTTCAGGCGTGCATAGAAATCGGCGTAACCGGTCTTGCTGCGCATCAGCCGCGCGTGCTCGTCGTGCGACAGGTCGGCAAAGTCCGGGCTCGACGCGGGCGACGATGCCTCGGCTTCGTCGAACAGGCGCGCGAGCAGCGACGCCAGCGGGTCGTGAATCAGGGTGGTCATGCGAATCTCCGGTGTCAGGTTGAGTGCGTCAGGGCGCCCGACTAGAATATGACGAACTATTCAGGTTTTACTATTCGCATTGGCAGACCCGTCATGACCGACCGCCGCAACACCCCGATCGCCTCGCGCAGACTGCCTCGGCAGGCCCGCGCGACCCAGCTCGTCGACGACGTGCTGCAGGCCGCTATTCAGGTTCTGGCGACCGAAGGCGCGCAGCGCTTCACGATGGCGCGCGTCGCCGAGCGCGCCGGCGTGAGCGTCGGCTCGCTGTACCAGTACTTCCCGAACAAGGCGGCCGTGCTGTTCCGGCTCCAGCACGACGAGTGGCGGCAGACGTCCGGGATGCTCTGCGCGATTCTGCAGGACCCGCGGCAGACGCCGCCCGAGCGCCTGCGCACCGCCGTCCACGCGTTCATCCGTTCTGAGTGCGACGAGGCGCCCATGCGCATCGCGCTCGACGATGCCGCGCCGCTCTATCGCGACGCCCCCGAGGCGCAGGAAGTGAAGGACGCGTGCAACCGGATCTTCAGCGCGTTCATGCGCGAAGCGCTGCCCGACGTGCCCGACGCCACGCATGCGCTCGCGTGCGAATTGATCATGACGACGCTCACGACGGGCGGCAAGGCATTCTCCGAAACCGCGCGCACGCCTGCGGAAATCGATGCATATGCGACCGCGATGGCCGACATGTTCTGCACGTACCTCGCGCATCTCGCGCGTGTCTGATTCAGTGGCAGGCCAGGACGAGCGCGGGCGCGGCCCGCGCGCGGCACCGGCATCATCCGGATGCGGGTTGCGCACGGCCGCGTTTTCACATCCGGCGCGGCTGTTTCCGCGCGCCCGCGCAGCCTCTCCGAAAGTCCTTCGTAAGACTCGATGCATCACCCGCTCCCGCCCTGCCCGCCGACCCTGCATTCAAATAGTCGCCTTAACGGATTCGAACTAGGCGTATACACGCGTTCCGCGACGACGAAGCCCCGTTGCACGCCGATATAAGCGCTGCGACATGCGCTGCATGCTCTTCCCCCAATGGGACGTGATGGGCCGTTCGCCTAACCTTCGCTACGGCAAAGCACACGTGACGGGGTCGACCGCACCACGCGTCGCACGACGCGGCACACGCGCCCCCTTCGACGCGCGTACGACGACACGACTCACGCGTGATGCGTCCCCACGACGCCGCCGAACATTCCAACCAGATTCGAGACACCCTGACGACGGTCCGCCACGGGCCGTTTCAGCATGCTGATAAAGGAGCAAGCTCATGAGTGATACCCCGGTGCAGCCGACGGTCGGCGTCGGCGCGGAAGAAACGGACTTCGGCACCAAGGGAGTCATCGACCGGTACTTCGGCATTTCGTCGCGCGGCAGCACGCAGCGTCGCGAAATCGTCGCGGGCGTGACCACTTTCCTCGCGATGGTCTACTCCGTGTTCGTCGTGCCCGGCATGTTCGGCAAGGCCGGCTTCGACACGAGCGCGGTATTCGTCGCGGTCTGCCTCACCACCGCGTTCGGTTCGCTGCTGATGGGCCTGTGGGCGAAGCTGCCGATCGCGATCGGCTGCGCGATTTCGCTGACGGCGTTCACCGCGTTCGGGCTGGTGCTCGGCAAGGGCCTGCCGCCGACCGTCGCGCTCGGTGCCGTGTTCCTGATGGGCCTCGTGTTCACGGGCATCTCGGTCACCGGCGTGCGTTCGTGGATCCTGCGCAACCTGCCCGCGGGCGTCGCGCACGGCACCGGGATCGGCATCGGCCTGTTCCTGCTGCTGATCGCGTCGAACGACGTCGGCCTCGTGATCAAGAATCCGGGCGCCGGCCTGCCGGTCTCGCTCGGCCAGATCACCGCGTTCCCGGTCATCATGTCGGTCGTCGGCCTCGCTGCGATCTTCGGGCTCGAGAAGCGTCGCGTGCCGGGCGGCATCCTGCTCGTCGTGGTCGCGATTTCGCTGATCGGCCTCGCGTTCGATCCGGCCGTGAAGTACCGCGGCATCTTCGCGCTGCCGTCGCTGAGCGCACCGGGCCACGCGTCGCTGATCGGCGCGATGGACATCAAGGGCGCATTGTCGATGGCCGTGCTGCCGAGCGTGCTGGCGCTCGTGATGACCGCCGTGTTCGACGCGACCGGCACGATCCGCGCGGTCGCGGGCCAGGCCGGCCAGCTCGACGAGAACGGCCGCATCATCAACGGCGGCCGCGCGCTGACCGCCGATTCGGTCAGCTCGATCTTCTCCGGCTTCCTCGGCGGCGCGCCGGCGGCAGCCTACATCGAGTCGAGCGTCGGCGTGGCCGCCGGTGCGAAGACGGGCCTCGCGGCCGCGGTGGTCGGCGTCCTGTTCCTGGTCGTGATGTTCTTCTCGCCGCTCGCGGGCCTCGTGCCGTCGTACGCAACGGCCCCCGCGCTGATGTACGTCGGCCTGCTGATGCTCGGCAGCGTGAGCAAGCTGCACATGGACGACATGGTCGACGCGATGTCGGGCCTCGTGTGCGCGGTGTTCATCGTGCTGACCGCGAACATCGTGACGGGCATCATGCTCGGCTTCTCGACGCTCGTGATCGGCCGCGTCGCCAGCGGCGAATTCCGCAAGCTCAACGTCGGCACCGTGCTCATCGCGGCCGTGCTCGTCACGTTCTATCTCGGCGGCTGGGCGATCTGACCGCGGATCATGCGCGACGTCGCCTGCCGAAGGGCGGCGCGCATCGGGACGGCATCGTCTCCTCCACCATCGTCGTTGATGGTCTCCAGGCTCGGGAACGTACGTTTCCGGGCCTTTTTTCGTCGGTGCGGCGGGGGTTCCACCGGGCCGTTCGACCGACACGGGAAACCGCGGCAGCGTGCCGCGCATCGCGAATCCGCACGCGGTGCTACGATCGCGTTTTATCCTCCGGAACGCTCATGAATCCGTTCGGCATCGTCTCCGAATCAGACACGCGGACCGCGGCGCGCAAGCCACCGTTCATCCCGTCGTTCGGTTTCGTCGAAGTTCATGAATCGCGGCCGATCGATGCGCCGCCGTCGCGCATCATCGATGCGGTGGCCACGCTCGACATGCGCGCCGATCCCGTCATCGACGCGCTGCTTGCCGTGCGCGAAGCGCCGGCGGCCATCGCCCGCGCGCTGGGCCAGCGTCCGGCCGGCGCCGCCCGCGAGCGCTTCGGCTTCGATTCGTTCACGCTGCTGCATCGCGACGACACGTCGCTGTCGCTCGGGCTCGTCGGACGCTTCTGGCGCCCGACGCCCGACGTGCGCACGATCGACGACGCCGCGGCGTTCGTCCGGCACGACGATCCGGATGACGCGAAGCTGGTGTTGCGCTTCGAGGTCGTCGGGCTGTCGTCAGGCGCGCGGCTGCTGCGCACCGAAACCTTCGTGCACTGTCCGAGCGCGCGCACGCGCCTGCTGTTCCTGCCGTACTGGCTCGCGATCCGCTCGGGAGCGGCTGGACCCGCCGCCGCACGCTCGCGGCCGTCGAACTGGCGCTCGCCTGACACGCCGGGACGCCGTCGAACGGAAACGCGATGATGTCGTATCGCGGCATACATCGACGGCATCTCGAACACGCACGCAACATCATCTGCAATCCTGATCGGTTTACCGCCGGACACGGCGAAACTGTGCCGCGCACCGCCGCGAGATTTTTGTTCCGCCCCGCGCCCGCCGTCACCTCGCGCTACCCTATCGATCTTCGCGCCGGCGCCCCGGCCCGCCGCCAGATCCGAACCGATCGATGACCCGCATCCGCAACCACCTGAACATCGCGCAGCTCCAGGCCTTCGTCTCCGCCGCGCATCACAAGAGCCTGCGCGCCGCCGCGCGCGAGCTCGGCGTCACCCAGCCCGCGATCACGCACACGATCCGCGAACTCGAAACGGCGCTGAACGCGGAACTGCTCGTGCGCAGCGTGCGCGGCGTCGAGCTGACCGCGTGCGGCCACGCGCTGCTGCCGCGCGCCGAGCAGCTGCTCGGCGACATGCGCCGCACCGTCGAGGCCGTCGAGCAGGTGAAAGGGGAAATGTCGGGGCGCGTCGCGGTCGGCACGATGCCGTCGATCGCGCTGACCGCGCTGCCGCACGCGGTCACCGCCTTCCGCCGGTCGATGCCGAACGTGAACCTGCATCTGGAGGAAGTGACGGTGCCCGACGCGCTCGCGCAGCTGCGCAACGGCACGCTCGACATCGCTGCGATGCACCATGTGCCCGCGCTCGACCGCGATTTCACGCAGGTCCCGCTGCTGTCGACCGAGTTCACCGTCGTGATGCGCGAAGGTCACCCGCTCGCGCACGCGCGCCGATTAGAGGAATTGCTCGACGCGGAATGGATCGTCACGGTCGGCGCCGAGCAGTTTCCGCACAGCGTGATGGTCGGGATGTTCGAGGCGCGCGGGCTGCCGCTGCCGAAGCGCCTGCTGCGCTCGCCGATGTCGTTCGCGGTGACGCTCGGGCTCGTCGCCCGCTCCGACGTGATCGGCTGCTTCACGCGCCCGCTGGCCGCGATGGTGGCGCCGCTCGGGATCCGCACGGCCGATCTCGACGAAAGCATGCCGCGCTTCGACCTGTCGATCATCGCGCGCCGCGACCTGCTGCCGACGCCGGCGGTATCGCAATTCGTCACCTGCCTGCAGCGCGCGGTCAACGAAACGCTAGGTTGAATCGTTCCTTCCTCTGAAACGGTCACGCGCCACGCGCGCGGCCGTCGGGTCCGGTATCGGGGCTTGTCCTAGGCGCCCTGCCGGTATTTTGTCTTGATAATCTTGCGCACGTCGCGCGCCCGCATCGGGCAGCGAAACGGACAGTCCGACGCGAAGCCGCGCCGGGCCGAAGGCTTACGGCGCGGCACAACCGCGCACCCATCGAACAAAACGAGGAGTCACCGAGTGAAAAAGATTCTTGCGGCTGTGACCGTGGCCCTGCTCGCCGTATCGGCCGGCACTGCATACGCGAAGGACTGGACGACCGTACGCTTCGGCGTCGACGCAAGCTACCCGCCTTTCGAATCGAAAGGGGCTGACGGCAAGGTGGTCGGCTTCGACGTCGATCTCGGCAACGAAATCTGCCGCCGCATCAACGCGAAATGCGTGTGGATCGAGAACGACTTCGACGGGATGATCCCCGCACTGAAGGCTCGCAAGTTCGACGGCGTCCTGTCGTCGATGTCGATGACGCCGGCACGCGAGGAACAGATCGCGTTCTCGTCGAAGCTGTTCAACACGCCGACGCGCCTCGTCGCGAAGAAGGGCGCCGGCCTGATGCCGACGGCCGAATCGCTGAAGGGCAAGTCGGTCGGCGTCGAGCAGGGCACGATCCAGGAAACCTACGCGAAGACGTACTGGGCCTCGAAGGGCGTGAACGTCGTGCCTTACCAGAACCAGGACCAGGTCTACGCCGACCTGATCTCGGGCCGTCTGGACGGCGCGCTGCAGGACGCGGTGCAGGCTGAAATCGGCTTCCTGAAGACGCCGCGCGGCGCGAACTTCGATTTCGCCGGCAAGGACATCGACGATCCGAAGACGCTCGGCAACGGCGCCGGCATCGGCCTGCGCAAGGAAGACACCGACCTGAAGGCGAAGATCGACGGCGCGATCGCCGGCATGCGCAAGGACGGCACGTACGACAAGATCGCGAAGAAGTACTTCGATTTCGACGTGTACGGCAAGTAACACCGCGCAACGCGCGCTTCGCGACCGCGCAGACGGGCTCCGCAAGTGAACTGACCCCACGAAGTTGGACGGTTGAAGCCTAGGCGGCCGAGGGCTGAGTTCTGTATTGCACGGGACTCAGCCCATTTAATTTGAGCTTGATGCGATACGCCTGAACCACTCGATGCCGGAAACGTTCGTCGTACTTCGTCATGAAAAACACCCCAAAGATTGGATCTAGTCCAACTTTTGGGGTGCAGTTCAAAGGAGCCCGTTTTTTTTGCTCGCGCGCGGCGAAAGGCCGCGCGACACGCGGGGGCGAAGGGCTGCGGCGCCGTTATTTTTTACGCGCCAACCCGATGATTCGTAAAGGAAATCGACATGGTCGGCGCGCGGTTTGATAGGTTCGCGGAAGGCAACGTACAATCGATCTTCCACGCATACCGGATCACTCGCGGCTGCGCCGCCCTCCCCTCATCATGCAAACGCAGACCCATCCGCTGATTTCCCCCGCCATCGGCACCGAACGCCAGATCACGAGCTTCCACTACGGCCCGCGCGGCGGCAAGAAGGTCTACATCCAGTCGTCGCTGCACGCGGACGAACTGCCCGGCATGCTGGTCGCCGCGCTGCTGCGCCGCAAGATCGCCGCGCTCGAGACGGCCGGCAAGCTGCGCGGCGAAGTGGTCATCGTCCCCGTGCCGAACCCGATCGGCCTGTCGCAGCACGTGTTCGGCGATCACCTCGGCCGCTTCGAGCTCGGCTCGATGCAGAACTTCAACCGCAATTTCTACGATCTCGCGGCGCTCGTGCTGCCGCGCATCGAAGGCCGCCTGACGAACGACGCGCAGCGCAACCTCGCCGCGGTACGCGCCGCGATGCGCGAGGCGCTCGACGAACAGAAGCCGCGCACCGAGCTCGAATCGCAGCGCCTCGCGCTGCAGAAGCTGTCGTTCGACGCCGACATCGTGCTCGACCTGCATTGCGACAGCGACGCGGTGATGCACCTGTATACGAACCCCGATCTGTGGGAAGACGTCGAGCCGCTGTCGCGCTACCTGGACGCGCAGGCGTCGCTGCTCGCGCTGAATTCGGTCGGCAACCCGTTCGACGAGATCCACAGTTTCTGCTGGTCGGATCTGCGCAACCGGTTCGGCGATCGCTTCCCGATCCCGAACGGCGCGATTTCCGTCACGGTCGAACTGCGCAGCGAGCGCGACGTGTCGTACGAATTCGCGGAGAAGGACTCACAGGCGATCGTCGAATACCTGACCGAGCGCGGCGTCATCGACGGCACGCCGGCACCGCTGCCGCCGCTCGCGCATCCGGCCACACCGCTCGCGGGCACCGATCCGCTCGTCGCACCGGTGTCCGGCGTGATCGTGTTCCGCACGCCGGTCGGCGCATGGATCGAGGCCGGCCAGGACGTCGCCGACATCGTCGATCCGCTGACCGATCGTGTGATCACGTTGAAGAGCAGCGTGTCGGGCGTGCTGTACGCGCGCCAGATCGTGCGCTTCGCGACCGCCGGGATGGAAGTCGCGCGGATTGCCGGCGCGAACCCGATCCGCACCGGGTCGCTGCTGTCGGCCTGAGTCGCCTCCGGTCCGGGCCGCCTGAACGGCCGGCCCGCGCGCCGCATCGCGACGCGCACCAACGAAATCGCCCGCTTGCGCGGGCGATTTGCTTTTCGGTCCGGCGGCATGCCCGGCGACGTGGCCGGGGAGCAGCCGGGCGCAGCGTTCAGAACGCCGGCACGATCGCGCCGCCGAACTTCTGGTCGATGAACTTGCGCACGTCGTCCGATTCATAGGCCGCGACGAGCTTCTTCACCCACGGCTTGTCCTTGTCCTGCGCGCGCACCGCGATCAGGTTCGCGTACGGCCCGCGCAGATCCTCGATCGCGATCGCATCCTTCACCGGCGTGAGCCCGGCCTTCACCGCGTAGTCGGTGTTGATCGACGCGGCGTCGACATCGGGCAGCGCGCGCGGCAACTGCGCGGAGTCGAGTTCGACGATCTTGATCTTCTTCGGGTTCTCGGCGATGTCGAGCGGCGTCGCGTTCACGCCGTTGCTGCCGACGCCCGGCTTCAGCTTGATCACGCCGTACTTCTGCAGCAGCAGCAGCGCGCGGTTGCCGTTGGACGGATCGTTCTGGATCCCGACCTTCGCGCCGGCCGGCAAGTCCTTCAGCGACTTGAGCTTCTTCGAATAGAAGCCCATCGGCGCCGTGTAGGTCAGCCCGACGTTGACGATCTTGTAGCCGCGCTGCTTGATCTGGCTGTCGAGGAACGGCTGGTGCTGGAAGCCGTTCGCATCGAGGTCGCCCGCATCGAGCGCCGCGTTCGGCTGCACGTAGTCGTTGAATTCGATGACCTTGATCGCGAGCCCTTCGCGTGCGGCGACTTTCGTCACCTCGGTCCAGATCTGCGCGTCGGGGCCGCTCATCGTGCCGATCTTCAGCGTCTGGGAATCGGCGTGCGCGCCGGGCGCGGCAAAGGCCAGCGCCGCGGCAAGCGCGCCGAGGCCGGTCAGGATCGAACGTCGCATGGTGTCCTCTTGTCCCGTGTCGTTGTTGAAGCGCGCATCGTGGCACGGGGCCGGACCGGCACCAACCAAGCTTATTTCATGTGCATATTCCTCACTCCGATCGAATCTCAGGCGGAATCGGTATAACTCCCTGCTGTACAACCGGGCAGAATCCAATGTCGCATCGGCACCACAGATTCGTAATATGACAAGCCTGTCACATTCATTACGTGGCCCGCCGATAAAGTTGCGACCGGTCCGTGAAAGCGCCCATAGAGAGCGCCGGAACCGCAACTGGACACGCCATTTATTCGCTCGGAGAATCCTTTGAACAAGAAACTGTTGACCATCGCCATCCTCGCAGCAACGGCTGGCACGGCGCACGCACAAAGCAGCGTGACCCTGTACGGTGTCATCGATGCCGGTATCAGCTACGTGAACCACAGCAAGACCGCGAACGGCGGCAGCGGCAAGCTGTTCAAGTACGACGACGGCGTGGCCCAGGGCAGCCGTTGGGGCCTGCGCGGCACCGAAGACCTCGGTG
This sequence comes from Burkholderia sp. USMB20, assembly GCF_000949135.2. GTDB lineage: Bacteria > Pseudomonadota > Gammaproteobacteria > Burkholderiales > Burkholderiaceae > Burkholderia. The sequence continues at coordinate 176,282 of NZ_JTAN02000001.1, forward strand.
GCGGCCTGAAGGCGATCTTCGTGCTCGAAAACGGCTTCAACAGCGGCAACGGCACGATCGGCCAGGGCGGCGCGATCTTCGGCCGTCAAGCGTACGTCGGCCTGAGCCAGGCGCAATACGGCACGGTCACGTTCGGCCGTCAGTACTCGTTCTCGACCGACATCCTCGGCTCGAACTACTCGACGGGCGGCAACACGGTCGCGGGTAACTACGCGTACCACGTGAACGACGTCGACCAGCTCACGTCGAGCCGCATCAACAACTCGGTGAAGTTCCAGAGCGCGAACTACGCCGGCTTCACGTTCGGCGCGTTGTACGGCTTCTCGAACTCGACCGACTTCGCAGGCGCACCGTCGACCACGACGGGCACCACGACGACGGCCGGTTCGTCGCGCGCATACAGCTTCGGCCTGAACTACGCGAACGGCCCGTTCGCGCTCGGCGCCGCTTACACGGACATCCGCTTCCCGAGCCAGTCGACGCCGGCATTCTCGACGTCGATCGCGAACATCGCGCTGACGAACATCCGCGACCTGCGCACGTACGGCGTCGGTGGCCGCTACATCTTCGGCCCGGCAACGGCATGGCTGCTCTGGACGCGCACGCAGTTCACCCCGATCGCGGCTGGCGCATCGGGCACGTTCTACAACGCGTATGAAGCAGGCGTGAAGTACGCGATCACGCCGGCCCTGTCGGCAGCCGTCGGCTACACGTACACGAACGCCACGCAAAGCGGCAACTCGGCACACTGGAACCAGGGCAACCTCGGCCTCGACTACGCACTCAGCAAGCGTACGGACGTGTACGCGCTGGTCATCGGCCAGAAGGCGTCTGGCAACAACGTGCAGGCGCAGATCGGCTCGAGCACGAGCTACTTCAGCACGTCGGGCAACGGTGCGACGAACCAGATCGCCGCGCGCGTCGGTATCCGTCACAAGTTCTAAAGCATCCGCTTAACTCGTCCGCTCATCGCGCGGATGACGACGGCACGAAGCGCCCCGCTCCATGCGGGGCGCTTTTTTATGGGCTTTTAAGTTTCGCTTAATTCTGGGCTGAGAGGATGCTCTCACCCCCCCTGTTGGCCGCCTGAGCATCGGCGGCTTCTTTTTTTTGAGACCCACTACGGCACCGCCATCAACTGCCCGCAAGACAGGATCGGAGGCCAAGATGATCGAAGATACCGTTTTCAGCCATCTGCACGCGATTCTGACGCGTCAGCATTCGCTACCGGTCCAGAGCTGCCGCGTGTCGGTGGCGATGCAGCGCCCGTGGGGCCGCCCGTACCGGCTCGTCGAATGGACGATGCATCTCGACGCGCCCGCGCGGCGCCAGATCGTGCCGGCCGAATCGACCGACGAAGAGATCGCCGAGGTCGTCGCGTCGCACGTGCCGGGCCGCCTGTACGGCGACGGCCAGCTGCAGTTCTGACTTCCCCTCGTTACGCCTGGTTACGCCTCGCTACCCGTCACTGCCCGCAGCGCGGCCGGCCCGCACGCATCGTGCGGCACTCGGTCTCGTTTGACGCGGCAACGAAGTCTGCTACGCTGCGCGTTTTCGTCCACGCACCATACGATGGAAAACGCATTCAACGAACGCGGCGTGATGGTCACGCGCAACGGCCTGTCGGCCGCCGGGCAGGTCTTCCCGCTGCGTGACATCCGCAACGTCGACGTCGTCAAGATCCCGAAGAATCGCCTCGTGCCGTCGCTGATCTCGCTGATCGGCGTGGTCGCCGCCATCGCCGGCGGCATCGGCGGATCGAGCGCCGCGCTGGTCGTCGGCGTGATGCTCGCCGTCGTCGGCTATCTCGCCTGGACCACGCAGGACATCACGTACCGGCTGATGGTCGAGATGCCCGACGGCAAGCGCGAAGCGCTGTCGAGCGTCGACGCCGAATTCGTCGAACGCGTCGCGCAGGTCGTGCGCGACGCACGGACGGCGACGGCCGCCGGCTGATTTCCACTGCGCGCGCCGACCACCTACTATGAAATGAGCGGCACGCCGCCGCGTCGTTCGAGGAGGTCGGCATGAACCCCCAATCGCTGTCCGGCATGCTGCGCGCGCAGGAACTGCTGCTCGTCACGATGATCCGCGCGCTGCCGCCCGACGCACGCAGCGCGCTCGTCGACCTCTACGCCGAGCAGCTCGCGTTCGCCGAACAGGCCGGCTTCGAGGGCCACGGCGATCGCGCGACGCACGACGCGTACATCGCGCATGCGCGCAACCTGTTGATTCGCCTCGAATCGCTCGCATAGGGCCTCTGCTCACACGCCTATAACGGGCCCGCGCCGGCCCGCTTCTCCCGAATCTGCCCCTGCGCGGCGCGTCCGGTCCGCGCCGGCGGCGCACGTCCGTAGACCCAGCTTTACGTTCTTGTATTGATAATAATTCTCATTTACACTGAACGAATCCTCAATTTCCTTTCAATTCGCCGTTCGCCGCCTGCCGCGCGCGAACGGGCCAGCCAGGTGAACGCGTCACCCAGCCAGCCTTCGGGCTAGTCATCGTCAATGGGAGACCACCTGTGCATTGCTATCCGCTGGCGCGGCGGCCGATCTGTGCCGCGCTGTTCGGCGCGTTCGGCCTGTCCGCCGCCCCGGCTTATGCCGATCCGTCGCCGCAAGGCGCCAACCCTTCATCTGCCGTGCTGACCAGCGCCGCCGCATCTACGCGCGGCAATGCGGCGCTGCTCGACCCCGTCACCGTCACGGCCACCCGCACCGCCACCGCTGCGAGCCGCACGGCCGCGTCCGTGTCGGTGATCACCGACGACGATCTCGACGAACAGCAGGCCACCAACATCAAGGACGCGCTGCGCTACGAGCCGGGCGTCACGGTGCGCCGCACCGCGTACCGCCCCGGCAGCGCCGCGCTCGGCGGCGGCCGCGACGGCGATTCGAGCATCAACATCCGCGGCCTCGAAGGCAATCGCGTGCTGCTGATGGAAGACGGCATCCGCCTGCCGAACGCGCTCTCGTTCGGGCCGCTCGAAGCCGGCCGGGGCGACTACGCGGATCTCGACATGCTCAAGCGCATCGAGATCCTGCGCGGGCCGGCGTCGGCGCTGTACGGCAGCGACGGGCTGACCGGCGCGGTGAACTTCATCACGAAGGATCCGCGCGACCTGCTGTCGATCTACGGCAGACCCACCTACTTCTCGCTCCGGCCGGGTTACGACTCGGCCGACCGCAGCGTCGGCGCGACGGTGTCGGCCGCGGGCGGCAACGACCGCGTGCAGGGGATGATCGTCGCCGACGGCCGCCGCGGCCACGAAGTCGATACGCGCGGCGGCAACAACTCGGCGAGCACGCTGCGCACGACGTCGAACCCGCAGGACGTCTATTCGGAATCGCTGCTCGGCAAGCTCGTGCTGACACCCACCGCGCGCGACACGATCAAATTCACCGCGGAAACCGTGCAGCGCCGCGTGAGCACCGACGTGCTGTCGGCAATCAACCCGCCTGGCACACTCGGGCTCACGACGCACGACCGGCTCGAGCGCAACCGCTTCAGCATCGACTACGACTTCCGCGACGACGCATTCCGCTGGTTTCAGAACGCACACGTTCAGTTCTACTACCAGGATGCGAAGCAGGATCAATACGCGTTCGAGACGCGCGGCGCGCCGCTGAAATCGCGCTCGCGCGACAACCAGTACAAGGAGCGCACGTTCGGCGGCGCCGCGTTCGCCGAAAGCGGCTTCTCGACGGGCCCGCTCGCGCACAAGCTGCTGTATGGCGTCGACGGCAGCCTGTCGCGCGTGACGAACCTGCGCGACGGCACGGTGCCGGGCGTCGGCGAAGCATTCCCGAACAAGGCGTTTCCCGATACCGACTACACGCTGTTCGGCGCATTCGTGCAGGACCAGGTCGGCTATGGCCGCCTGCTCGTCACGCCGGGGCTGCGCTTCGACACGTACCGGTTGAGCCCGACGCGCAACGATCCGCTGTTCACCGGCACCGCGGTGTCGACGAGCGCGAACGAGGTGTCGCCGCGCGTCGCGGTGCTCTACGAGATCACGCCCGCGCTGATTCCGTATGCACAGTACGCGCACGGCTTCCGCGCGCCGACGCCCGACCAGGTGAACAGCAGCTTCTCGAACCCGGTGTACGGCTACACGTCGATCGGCAATCCGAACCTGAAGCCCGAAACCAGCGACACGTTCGAAGCCGGCCTGCGCGGCAAGGCCGGCACCGGCTACGGCGTGGTGCGCTACAGCGCGGCCGCGTTCACGGGCCGCTACCGCAACTTCATCGCGCGCACGACGATCGCGGGCAGCGGCCGGCCGACCGACCCGTTCGTGTTCCAGTACGTGAACTTCGCCGACGCGCGCATCCACGGCCTCGAAGGCCGCGCCGAATGGATCATGCCGAACGGCATCACGCTGAAGACCGCGATGGCGTTCACGAAGGGCTCGACACGGAACGACGGCGCGGCGAGCCAGCCTCTGAACACGGTCAATCCGTTCTCGGCGGTGTTCGGCGTGCGCTACGAACCCGGCGAACGCTGGTTCGTGCAGACCGACCTGCTGTTCCAGGCCGCGAAACGCGACAAGGACATCGACAAGTCCGACTGCTCGAACAAGGCGTGCTTCGCGCCGCCGTCGTCGTTCGTCGTCGACCTGCGCGGCGGCTACCGCTTCAACAAGCATGTGAGCGCGACGATCGGCATCCGCAACCTGTTCGACCGCAAATACTGGAACTGGTCGGACGTGCGCGGCATCGCCGCCGATTCGCAGGTGCTCGACGCGTATACGTCGTCCGGCCGCACCGTCGCCGTCAGCATGAAAGTGGATTTCTGATGCGCGCGATCGCGCGTTCCTGCCCAACCGTTACTTGAAGGAATCCGACATGATGCATTCCGCCCTTCCCGGCCAGCCGGCCACGCCGGCCCGCGCGTCCGCCGCGTTGCGCGACGCATTCGTCAAGCTCAAGGCCGAGCGCCAGCTGCGCAACCGCGACGTCGCGCAGGCGCTCGGCGTCAGCGAAGGCGAGGCGCTCGCCGCGTTCGTCGGCGAGCACGTGGTGCGGCTCGACGCGCGCTTTCCGGCGATGTTCGAGGAAATGCCGCGCCTCGGCCGCGTGATGGCGCTCACGCGCAACGACACGGCCGTCCACGAGAAGGACGGCGAATATGCGCAGATGAGCCACGACGGCCCGGTCGGCCTCGCGCTCGGCGACATCGACCTGCGCATCTTCTACCGTCACTGGGCGTCCGCGTTCGCGGTGCACGACGAGACCGCGCACGGTCCGCTGAAGAGTTTGCAGTTCTTCGACGCGCAGGGTCATGCGATCCACAAGGTCTACCTGCGCGCGCACAGCGATCACGCGGCGTACGACGCGTTCGTCGAACGCTGGCGCGCGACGTCGCAGGAGCCGGGGCTCGACGTCGTGCCCGCCGCACCGAAAACGCCCGAGCGTGCCGATACCGGGATCGACGTCGCGGGCTTTCGCGCCGCGTGGGACGCGATGACCGACACGCACCAGTTCTTCGGCATCACGCAGCGCTTCGGCGTGAGCCGCATGCAGGCGCTGCGCCTCGCCGATCCGCGGTACGCGTATCCGGTCGAGGCGACGCGCGCGCTGCGTCACGTGCTCGAACGGGCCGCGGGCAGCGGCCAGCCGATCATGGTGTTCGTCGGCAATGCAGGGATGATCCAGATCCACACGGGCCCCGTCGCGAACGTGCGCGAGGTCGGCGCATGGATCAACGTGCTCGACCCGGGCTTCAACCTGCACGTGCGCGAGGACCTGATCGCCGCCGCGTGGGTCGTGAAGAAGCCGACGAGCGACGGCATCGTCACGTCGCTGGAGCTGTTCGACCGGCAGGGCGACCATGTCGCGCTGCTGTTCGGCGAACGCAAACCCGGCAAGGTCGAACGCGACGACTGGCGCGCGCTCGTCGCGACGCTGCCGTCGGCGGCGCGCGGAGACGCGCGGTGAGCGCGCGATCGTTCCAGCCGCGACGCCGCGTCGTGCTCGCGAGCGCGGTGGCCGGTGCGCTCGCAGGCGCGCTGCCGGGCCGCGCGCGCCCGCAAGCCGCGCAGAAGCGCATCGTCGTGATCGGCGGCGCGCTCGCGGAAACCGCGTTCGCGCTCGGCGGCGCCGACGCGCGCGGTTACCGGCTCGTCGGCACCGACACGACCTGCACGTACCCGGACGCCGCGAAGCGCCTGCCGAAGGTCGGCTACCAGCGCGCGCTGTCGGCCGAGGGGCTGCTGTCGCTACGGCCCGATCTCGTGCTCGCGTCGGCGGAGGCCGGCCCGCCCGCCGCGATCGCGCAGGTGAGAAGCGCGTGTGTCGCGGTCACGACGTTCGACGAGCGGCACGACGTCGATTCGGTGCGCGCGAAGATCACCGGCGTCGCGCGGGCGCTCGGCGTGCGCGACGCGGGCACCGCGCTGCTGCAACGCTTCGATCGCGACTGGCAGGCCGCGCGCGACGCGGTCGCCGCGCGCGTGCCGGACGGCGCGCAGCCGCCGCGCGTGCTGTTCGTGCTGAACCATACCGGCAACCAGGCACTCGTCGCCGGCCAGCGCACGGCCGCCGACGCGATGCTCCGCTACGCGGGCGCGCGCAATGCGATGCAGGGTTTCGATCACTACAAGCCGCTGACGACCGAGGCGCTGGCCGCCTCCGCCCCCGACATCGTGCTGATCTCCGACGAAGGACTCGCGGCGGTCGGCGGACGCGCCGCGCTGCTCGCCGCGCCCGGCTTCGGCGCGACGCCGGCCGGCCGCGCGCGGCGCGTCGTGTCGCTCGATGCGCTGTTCCTGCTCGGCTTCGGTCCGCGCCTGCCGCTCGCCGTCACGACCCTGCACCGGCGCCTGTCGGATGCGCTCGCCTGATTCCGGAGCGTCCCGATGCCTGTTCATGCTTCGCCTTTCCCCGCGCGGTCACACGTATCGCGTGCCGGCGCCGCGCGCGTCGGCGCGTCGCGCCGCCTCGTACCATTCGCGCTGGCCGCGCTCGTGTGTGTCATGTCCGTCATCGCGCTGTGCGTGGGCGCGTACCGCATTCCGTTCGCCGAGGCCTGGGCCGCGCTGAGCGGCGACCCGGCCGCCCGGCAGGCAGGCGCGGTGCTGTTCGACATCCGCGCGCCGCGCGTCGTGCTCGCGCTGCTGGTCGGCGGCGGCTTCGGCGCGGCCGGCGCCGCGATGCAGGCACTGTTCCGCAATCCGCTCGCCGACCCGGGGCTCGTCGGCGTGTCGAGCGGCGCGGCGCTCGGCGCAACGACGACGATCGTGCTCGGCCCCGCGCTGTTCGCCGCGCACGCGAGCGCGGCCGTGCTGCCCGTCGCCGCGTTCGCCGGCGCGCTCGCGGTCGCGGCGCTCGTCTACCGGCTCGCCGCGTCGCGCGGCCGGCTCGCGCTGCCGCTGCTGCTGCTCGCCGGCATCGCGATCAACGCGCTGGTCGGCGCGGCGATCGGCCTGCTCACGTTCGTCGCCGACGACGCGCAGTTGCGTTCGCTGACGTTCTGGAGCCTCGGCAGCCTCGGCGGCGCGCAATGGTCCGCGCTGGCGGCCGTCGCGCCGTGCGTCGCGATCGGCTGCGTGCTGCTCGCGCGCGACCGTGACGCGCTCAACGCATTGCAGCTCGGCGAAACCGAGGCGCTGCACCTCGGCGTGCCCGTGCAGCGGCTCAAGCGGCGCGTGCTCGTCGCGGTCGCGCTCGCGGTCGGCGCGCTCGTGTCGTGCGCGGGCATCATCGGTTTCATCGGCCTCGTCGCGCCGCACTGCGTGCGCCTCGCGTGCGGCCCCGACCAGCGCGTCGTGCTGCCCGGCGCCGCATTGCTCGGCGCGCTGCTGACGCTCGCCGCCGATCTCGCCGCGCGCACCGTCGCCGCACCCGCCGAGATTCCGCTCGGCGTGCTCACCGCATTGCTCGGCGCGCCGTTCTTTCTCGCGCTGCTGTGGAAAAGCCGCGGCGCGCTCGGCGGCTGATCCTTCATGCACCCATCATGCTGACTGCCCATCATCTCGACGTCGCCCGCCGGCACCGCGCCGTTCTGCACGACCTGTCGCTGTCGATCGAACCCGGCCGCGTGACCGCGCTGCTCGGTCGCAACGGCGCGGGCAAGAGCACGCTGCTGAAGACCCTGGCGGGCGAACTGACCGGCAGCGTCGCGCCGAACGGCGTGCGCGTGACCGGCGACATCACGCTGAACGGCGAGCCGCTCGCGCACATCGACGCGGCGCGGCTCGCGTGCCTGCGCGCCGTGCTGCCGCAGGCCGCGCAGCCGGCGTTTCCGTTCAGCGTCGACGAAACCGTGCTGCTCGGCCGCTATCCGCATGCGCGGCGCGGCGGCGCGCGGCACGTGATCGCGCATCGCGATCGCGACATCGCGTGGCAGGCGCTCGAACGCGCGGGCGCCGACGCGCTCGTCGGCCGCGACGTGACGACGCTGTCGGGCGGCGAGCTCGCACGCGTGCAGTTCGCGCGTGTGCTCGCGCAGTTGTGGCCGGACGACGACGCGGAACCGGACCCGCGCTACCTGCTGCTCGACGAACCGACCGCCGCGCTCGATCTCGCGCACCAGCACCGGCTGCTCGATACCGTGCGCACGGTCGCGCGCGAGTGGCGGCTCGGCGTGCTCGCGATCGTCCACGATCCGAACCTCGCCGCGCGGCACGCGGATACGATCGCGATGCTCGCGGACGGCACGATCGTCGCGCAGGGTGCGCCGCGCGACGTGATGACGCCCGGCCATATTGCGCAGTGCTACGGATTCGCCGTGAGGATGGTGGAAACGGGCGACGGGGCGCCGCCGCTCATGGTGCCGGCGTAGAACACGTCGTCCGTCCATATCGCGCAGTGCTACGGGTCCGCCGTGAGGGTGGTGGAAACGGGTGACGGGGCGCCGCCGCTCATGGTGCCGGCGTAGAACACGCGTATCGTCGCGTCCGTGCGGCACCCTCGCTCAACGCTCAACGCTCGACGTCCGCGACACCGAACGTGCGCATCTTCCACCCGAGCCGTACGGCCAGCATCCGCATCGTGAAGCCCGCCGCCAGCGCAACCGCCGTCGCGAACCCCGCGTCGATGCCGAGATGCTGGATCCCGACGTACAGCGTGCCCGTGAAGAACGCGACGCTCGCATACAGTTCCTCGCGCAGGATCAGCGGCATCTCGTTGCACAGCAGGTCGCGCAGCATCCCGCCGCACACGCCGGTGATCGCACCGGCCAGCACGACGATGATCGGCGCGGTGCCCGTCGACGCGCCGATGTCGCAGCCGATGATCGTGAACGCCGCGAGGCCGATCGCGTCGACGGTGACGAACAGCGTCTTCATGCGCGCGACGTGCCGCGCGGCCCACGACGCGACGGTCGCCGCGGCGAGCGTGATCACGAGGTACTCGGGATGCGCGATCCAGCCGAGCGGATAGTGGCCGAGCAGCACGTCGCGCACGGTGCCGCCGCCAAGCGCCGTGACCGCGCCGACGAGCGCGAGCCCGAAGCGGTCCATCCCGCGCCGCATGCCCATCAGCGCGCCCGACATCGCCTCCGCGACGATCGCGATCAGATAAAGCGTATGCATCGCGCGCCTCAGTCTTCGGTACGGAACAGGTCGAGCACGCGTTCGCGTTCGGCCGCGTCGACGGCGGCCGGCATCGGCTCGCCGGGCATGCCGCGCCCGTCCGGCGCATCGGACGCCGGCGCACCGCCACAGGCAAAACGGCTGCGGATGAACGGCGGCATGTCGGCGGTGCAGGTGCCGCGCGTGTATTCGGCGTACACGAAATCGCCGTCGACGAGCGCGACGTCCTGCGGCGGCGTCGCATCGACCGGCGTGCGTCCGTCGACGGCCGTCTTCATGTAGTCGAGCCAGACCGGCAGCGCGAGCGTCGCGCCGGTCGCGCGCCCCATCGTGCGCGGCGTGTCGTAGCCGAGCCACGCGACCGCGACGATGCCCGACGAATAGCCGGCGAACCACACGTCCTTCGAGCCGTTCGACGTGCCCGTCTTGCCGGCCGCGTCGTCGCGGCGCAGCGCGAGCGCGCCGCGCGCGGTGCCGGCCCGCACGACGTCGCGCAGCATGCTGTCCATCACGAACGCATTGCGCGCCGACACGACGCGCGCGCCTTCAGGCGTCGTCGCCTCGTACATCGCACCGCCATGACGCTGCTTCACCGACAGGATCAGCCGCGGCACCATCCGTATCCCGCCGTTCGCGAACACGCCGTACGCGCTCGCGAGTTCGAACGGCGTCACGGCGCCCGCGCCGAGCGCGAGCGGCAGCGACGCCGGATTGCGCCGCGCGTCGAAACCGAAGCCCACCGCGTGCTGCTGCACGTAGCGCGCGTCGGCCGCCTGCATCAGGTTGACCGCGACGAGGTTCTTCGAGCGCACGAGCCCCCGCCGCACCGGGATGAAGCCCTCGTAGCGGTTGCCGAAATTGCGCGGACGCCACGGCCGCGCGCCGGTTTCCGCATGCGTGAGCGTGCGCTGCGTATCGTCGACCAGCACGCCCGGGAAGTAGCCCTTCTCCAGCGCCGCCGAATAGACGAACGGCTTGAAACTCGACCCCGGCTGGCGATACGCCTGCAATGCATGGTCGAACACGTTGCGTCCGAAATCCGCGCCGCCGACGAGCGCGAGCATGTCGCCCGTCGCCGCATCCAGCGACACGAGCGCGCCTTCGAGCCCGTTGCGCGCATCGCGCTTGCCGGGCTGGCGGCGCAGCGTTCGCCCGAGCGCGGCCTCGGCCGCGCGCTGGTCGCGCATCGAGATCGTCGTCGTCACGTCGAGGCCGAGCGTATAGGCGTCGTCGTGAAAGCGCTCGACCATCATCCGGCGCGCGCGCTCCGCGACGTACGGCGCCGCGACGATGCCGGGCGGCGGCGTGGTCGCCAGCGCGATCGGCAGGTCGAGCGCCGCGCGATAGGTCGCATCGTCGAGTTCGCCGAGCGCATGCATGCGGCCGAGCACGTAGTTGCGCCGCGCGGTCGCGCGCGCCGGATTGACGACCGGGTTGAACGCGGACGGCGCCTTCGGCAATCCGGCGAGCACGGCCGCCTCGCCCGCGCTCAGCGCGTCGAGCGGCTTGCCGAAATACACGTTCGCGGCCGCCGCGAAACCGTACGCGCGCTCGCCGAGATAGATCTGGTTCATGTACAGCTCGAGCAGCTTGTCCTTGCCGTATTCGCGCTCCAGCTTGATGGCCATCAGGATCTCGGCAAGCTTGCGGCTCAGCACCTTGTCGCGCGTCAGGTAGAAATTGCGCGCGACCTGCATCGTGATCGTGCTGCCGCCCTGCCCCGGTTGCCCGGTCACGACGTTCGCGAAGGTCGCGCGCGCGAGGCCGCCGACGTCGATCGCGCCGTGCTGGTAGAACTTCGCGTCCTCGGCCGCGAGCAGCGCTTGGCGCATCAGCGGCGGAATGCGTTCGAGCGGCACGAACTCGCGGCGCTCGACGCCGTACTCGGCCAACAGGTCGCCGTCGCGCGAAAAAATCCGCAGCGGTAGCGCGGGACGGTAGGCGGCCAGATGTTCGACGGATGGCAGTTGCGTCCAGATGCGGTGAATCGTCCATGCACCGATGCCCGCGCACGCGAGCGTCAGGCCGAGCAGCGCGCCCGCGAGCATGCGCCACACGCGGCGGCGCGGCGATGCGGACGGCGGCGCAGGGGGCGGCGATGGGTTGGCGGTGGGGTCGGTCATGTCGGGCTCCTTCTTCAGTGCCGCGACGGCCGGCGCGCGAGCGGCGCCGATCGTCGCGAAAGGCGCGCATTGTCGAGGGGATGCCCGAATACCGGAACATTCTTTAGCCAAAGTTTGGCTGGCTAAATTTTATTTAGGAAAGCGCGCCGAGGGCCACTCGCGCGGTGCATGTGGGCCTATGGCGTGTCGTCACGGCCGAGCGCACCGGGCGCGCGAGCCGGTTCGCTTGTACCATCGTCGGATGTTCGATCGATACCTCGACCTGTGGGGCCTCGTTCCCGACGGCGGCCCGATCCTGACCGCGAGCGGCGGCCTGTTGCCGGTCGTCTGGCGCACGCGGCCGGCGATGCTGAAGGTCGCGACCTGCGACGAAGAGCGTCGCGGCAATGCGCTGATGACCTGGTGGAACGGGGATGGCGCCGCGCGCGTGTGGCTGCACGACAGCGACGCGGTGCTGCTCGAACGCGCGCAGCCGGCGCCGACGCTCACCGGCCTGTCCGCCGCGGGACACGACGACGACGCGATCCGGATCGCATGTCGCGTGGTCGCGCGGCTGCATGCGCATCGCGCACCGGCACCGCCCGCGGCCGTGCCGCTGCCCGACTGGTTCCACGCGCTGCTGTCGCACGACACGGACGACGACGTGCTGCGGCGTTCGGCCGAGACGGCGCACCGGCTGCTGGCCGTGCCGCCCGTCGACGACGTCGTGCTGCACGGCGACATCCATCACGGCAACCTGCTGTATTTCGGCGATCGCGGCTGGCTCGCGATCGACCCGAAGGGGTTGCGCGGCGACCGCGCGTTCGACTACGCGAACCTGTTCTGCAATCCCGCGCACGACATCGCTGTGGATCCCGCGCGCTTCGAGCATCGCGTCGTGCTCGTTGCCGAGGCAGCGGAACTCGAGCGGCGCCGGCTGCTGCAGTGGATCCTCGCGTGGGCGGGCTTGTCGGCGGTGTGGCTGATGGAAAATGAGTTGCCGCACGATACGCGGCTGGAGGTCGCGAGGCTGGCCGCGAACGCGCTGGGTCTATAGCACGCGCGCACTGCCGCTCCGGTCGCATCGAATCGCATCGCATCGCCCGAAAAAAGCCCACGTCAGATGGGCGAGTTGATTCGTGCGAATGTCATCGGTCATCCGGGGCGCGTCGATCGCCGCATCAACCGATTCACGCCCCATACGATCAGACCCGCGATACCAAGGCAAACACCGAGAACGAGAAGGAGCCCGACTCCTTCAACATCATCGGCATGTGCGATCGTGTCGACGCCGAAAAGCGCCATCATCGATTCGATGGTTGACGGGATCGACGTCTCGATTGGAAGTCGGACGAACCAGCGCGCGAGCAGCACGCCGAGAGCGCCCGTTGCAAGGACATTGATGCTGTAGCGGACCGCTTTCATTACCTGACCTCGACGATTCCATATGCCTCGATGGCGGTGCCCGGAATCGGAACCGTTGCGCCGTGCGCGCGAAATCATAGAGCCATCCCAAGCGACCGCCAGTCTGTCTGTCGACAATGTAATAGAGGCCGCGCGGTAGCGGGCCCGATTTCGGTTTAGCGGCTGATTCTGCTTCCGCTCGATTCCTTGCTCCATCCGGCACTTCTGCGCGTCCGCAAAAAGTGTCAATCTGTTTCCGGACGGGTCACGGGTCACAATGAAAAAAGCCCGTCGGCACAGGCCAGCGGGCTTTCCGATCCAACGCGCGCGACGCTTAACGCGCCGGATTCAGCGTCAGGTTCATGTGACGGTTCACATCCTTGTACAGCAGGTAACGGAAGCGGCCGGGGCCACCCGAATAGCAAGCCTGCGGACAGAACGCGCGCAGCCACATGAAGTCGCCCGCTTCCACCTCGACCCAGTCCTGGTTCAGGCGATAGACGGCCTTGCCTTCGAGCACGTACAGGCCGTGCTCCATCACGTGCGTCTCGGCGAACGGAATCACGCCGCCCGGCTCGAAGGTCACGATGTTCACGTGCATGTCGTGACGCATGTCGCTCATGTCGACGAAGCGCGTCGTCACCCACGCGCCGTTGGTGCCCGGCATCGGGATCGGCTCGACGTCCTGCTCGTTGGTCACGAACGCGTCCGGCAGCGGAATGCCGTCGACGACCTGGTAGTGCTTGCGGATCCAGTGGAAACGCACGGCGGCATCGCTGACGTTGTGCAGCGTCCAGTCGGCGCCCGGCGGAATGAACGCGTAGCCGCCCGGCTTCAGCGTGTGCTGCTTGCCCTGCAGCGTCAGCTCGGCCTCGCCCTCGACGACGAACAGCACGGCTTCGGCGTTCTTGTCCTGCTCGGGCTTGTCGCTGCCGCCGCCCGGGTTCACTTCGACGATGTACTGCGAGAAGGTTTCGGCGAAACCCGACAGCGGACGCGCGATCACCCACAGGCGCGTGTTGGTCCAGAACGGCAGCCAGCTCGTGACGATGTCGCGCATCACTCCCTTCGGAATGACCGCATACGCCTCGGTGAACATCGCGCGATCGGTCAGCAGATCGGTCTGCGGCGGGTGGCCGCCATGCGGCGCGTAATACGTTGTCTTAGACATAAAGCATCCAGGCAATGGGTTGGTCCGGCCCCGGGTCGCAACGGCAGGCGCGGCACGCGCGTGGGGCACGCATGCGGCGGCGGGACATCGTTGCCGGGGTGGCTTGAAAGCGCGGGCGCCTTCGTTCGGTCGGCCAGGCTTCGCGACGGGTCCGCCCGGTTCAGCGGGCGGGGCGCCCCATGCTTGCAGGTCCGGCGGCCGGGCCGCGGACACTCGGGGTGATGCGGCGGGGCACGGGGGACGGCACGGTTCGATTCCGTACGCGGGCAGCGTTGACGATAGCGAAGTCGATCCTGATCGACCAATTAAATGTTGCGATGCCATCCATTCGATTTCCCACTACCCGCCGCGGTGCGCGACGGCCGGCGAACGCGTGTCGCAGATGCGTCGGCGCATGAGGGAAATCCTGATGACCGGACGCCAACGCGTCGATCAGCAATATCGAAACGGGGTCGGCCGAACCTGCCCGGCTGCATGTCGATGCAACGGGAGATGCCGTCTACAAGCGGGAAAAGTCAGGCGGGAGAGAGGCGCCAACCCGTCGAACGAGGCTGGGCATGAACTGCCGAAGGGGAGAAGGTGCCGGTCTTGCCGGCGACGGCCGCCCGGCTGAAGCTGCCGGGCCGGCTGTCGGAGGGTGCCACCGCGTCGGGCGCGCCAGTGCGCGAACCGCGCACCGTGCCGCGCCCGCGGGGATCAGTCCCAGTCGCGGTGATGGCGATGCTTGCGGTGACGATGGCCGCGATCGCCATAGTCGCCGCGGTCGTACGAGTTGCGCGACAGGTTGCCGCCGAGCGCCGCGCCGGCGCCGCCGCCGACGGCTGCGCCGAGCAGGCCGCCCGTGCGGCCGCCCATCGCGTTGCCGGCCGCGGTACCCGCGCCGCCGCCGAGTGCGCCGCCGATGATCGCGCCGGTGCGTTCGCGACGGTTCGACGTCACGGCACCACCCGCGCCGCCGCCGATCGCGCCGCCGATCACGGAGCCCGTGCTGCCGCCGACCGCGCCGCCGACCGCTGCGCCGGCGACCCCGCCGAGCGCGCCGCCAAGCGCGTTGTTCATGTCACCGGCCATTGCCGGCAGTGCGGTCGCGCCGGTCAGCACGGCGACGACGAGAGTGGGGGCGATTTTCTTCCACATTCCCGTATTCTTCCTTGTTCGCAATCTGGTTATTAAAGGTCCGCTCGTTACGACGATCTGAATCGATCGACGTCGATGCCGGCATTGTGCCGAATCCCGGACCAATTCATTTCAATGAGCTTGCGGCGAAGAATAGCATCGGTCGCGCCCCCTTGCCGTCGACATTCTGGTAACAAGTTGTTTACCGCAACAGGACCGGAAAAGGTTGCCGAAAACCGCCTGCAAAGCCCGCCGGCAGGGGCTCCGGCCGTGGGCCGGCCGCACTCGAAGGCGGTGCCAGAAGCGCCCGTCGCGCGGGTTCCGACACACGTGGCAACACATCGCGGGTGCGTCACGAGCCGGCCGGGATCGACCGGGCCATCCAGGACGAACGAGGGTCAGTACACGCCCGGCAGCAGCCGCCACGTGTGCGCGCAGTACGCGTCGTATTCGGCGCCGAATTGCGCGCGCAGCAACGCTTCCTCGGAACGGATGCGGGCAACCAGCGGGATCATCGTCAACGCGACGAGCAGCAGCCCGACGCCCGATCGAAACGCACACGCCCAGCCGGCCGCATTGACGAGCAGGCCGAGATAGCTCGGGTTGCGAATTCTCCGATAGATACCGTCCGTCACCAGCGTGTGGCCCGGCTGGATCGCGACGAGCCCGCTGAAGCGCTTGCCGAGCACGAACACGGGCCAGATGCGCAGCACGCCGCCCGCGACGTACAGCACGACGCCGATCCAGCGCACCGTGTCGCCGCCGAAGGTCCACACATCGAGCCGGTCGGTCAGCGCGGGCAAGTAAGCGAGCAGGAACCCGCTGGCCGCGAACGCCGCGAGCACCCAGCGGTTGTCGCGGTTCACGCGTTCGCCGGCGCTCAGGTTGCCTTCGGTGAACAACGCGGCGACGGCCAGCGCGAGCGTCGCGACGGCAATGACGGTCAATTGCGGATGCGAGAAGAAGGCGGCGAACCCGCCGATGCCGAGCACGGCGAGCCCGAGATAGACGAGCGTGGAGACGCTCGCCACGATTGCGACCTTGCGCGTAACGGCCATGGCTGCCTCGCCGGAGTGGGCTTTCCTGTGAAGTATAGGAACCCGGGCGGGCCATGCGCACGCGCCCGTCATGCGGCGCGCGAGTCGTCCGTGCGGGAAGCGGCGGCCAAGCGCCGAACGACGGGGCCGCTCGATGTGCGGGCGGCGCCCGCGCCTGCCGCCCGGTCAGCGAATGCGGAAGTTGCCGCCGATGCCGACGCTGACGGGCGGTGCGTAATAGGCGGGCGCATAGCCGTAGTAGGCCGGCGCGGGCGCGTAGTAGCCGTAAGGCGGCGCGACATAGCAGCCGGACAGGCCACCGATCAGCGCAAACGTGATGAGGATTTTGTACATGACTCGATTCCCGGCGAAGAGGGCACGTTGCATCTCGCGAAAACCACGCCGTCGCAGCCTGCGACGGCCGGCACGGAAGAGACAACCGGCCCTTCCCGTCGCTCGATGCGGCAATGCGCGGAGTCTAGCGCCGGGGCCACCGGGACACGTTTCGCGAGCGGTTACACGTGTTACGTGGTGTGACCGCTGAAACAGGCGCGCACGGCGTCGCGGCACGCGCCCGCTGGCGCCGCCCGAACCACGCGCCGTCTGCGCGTTACACGAAACGCGCGCGGATCCGCTCGGCGACCGATTCGAGCGTCGCCGAATCGGCGATGTCGCGCGCGTGCATCCGCAGCTCGACGCCTTCCCAGCGCGGAATCACGTGGAAATGCACGTGCGGGACCGTCTGGCCCGCCGCCGCGCCGTTGAACTGGCCGATGAAAACGCCGTCCGGCCCGAGCGCCGCGCGCACGGCCGCCGCGACGCGCTGCGTCATGCGGATGCCGGCCGCGGCCGCGTCGCCGGACAGCTCGAAGATCTGCGCGGCCGGCTCCTTCGGGATCACGAGCACGTGACCGTCGGCCTGCGGCATGAGATCCATGATCGCGAGGGTCGCGTCGTCTTCGGCGACCTTCACGCACGGCAGTTCGCCGCGCAGGATTCGGGCGAACGGGTTGTTGTTGTCGTAGGACATGGGCGTTTTCCGATGTTTGCGATTGCGGTTTGACTGGGAACGATGCCGGACGATTATCGGCCGACGGCGGTCCGGATTTCAACTTGTCAGGCCGTGTCGCCATGGCGGCGAACAATGCGCGCCGACTCGCGTGCAATGCCCGTCGCCGGATGGAATATCCGGCCGTCGCGATCCGTTTATTTCGAGTGCGGACTCGCACGTCAAGACCGCGGATCCGCGCCGGACATCCGCGCGCTGCGCAGGCCGGCAGCCGGGATGACTGCTCGCGATCATCAACCGGAGTCATGCCATGGACCCTCTCCCCTCCTGTCGTTCGCCCGCCCCGCCCGTGTTTGCCGTTCATCCGCCGATCCTCGCCCACGCCCGCCGCACGATGGCGCGCACGCTATGCCGCGCGGCTTTCGGCGCGGGGCTGATCGCGTTGTCGTCGGCTTTCGCGTGGGCCGGCGGCGGCAATTCCATCCTGCCGGTCTCGTCGGTCACGGCGTCGACCGTGCCCGCCAACGGCGACGTCAATCCGTACGGCATCGCGTTCGTGCCGCGCGGCGTGCCGAGCTGGAGCACGCTGAAACCGGGCGACGTCGTCGTATCCAACTTCAACGCGGCATCGAACACGCAAGGCACCGGCACGACGGTCGTCAAGCTGTCGCCCGGCAAGACGCCGGCAACGTTCTTCCAGGGCAGCAATGTCGGCCTGACGACCGCGCTCGCGGTGCTGCGCAGCGGCTTCGTGCTGGTCGGCAACGTGCCGGCGCCGGACGGCAAGACCGTGGTCCCCCCGGGCTCGCTGCTCGTCATCGGTCCGCAAGGCAATCTCGTCACGCAACTGTCGAGCAGCACACTGCTCGACGGACCGTGGGACATGACCGTGATCGACCGCGGCCAGCGCGTGACCGCGTTCGTGTCGAACGTGCTGAACGGGACGGTCGCACGGATCGAGCTGATGATCGGCAGCGACGGCGTCAGGATGCTGCCGGGCTCGCAGATCATCGCATCGGGCTACGTGAACCGGACCGATCCCGCTGCGCTCGTCGTCGGCCCGACCGGCCTCGCGTACGATCCCGACATCGACGTCCTGTATGTCGCCTCGACCGGCGACAACGCGGTGTTCGCGATCCAGAATGCCGCGACGACGAATCGCAACGGCGGCGTCGGACGGATGATCTACTTCGATGCGGCTCACCTGCACGGCCCGCTCGCGCTGGCGCTCGCGCCGAACGGCCATCTCGTGACCGCGAACGGCGATGCGGTCAACCCCGACCCGCTGCAACCGAGCGAGATCGTCGAATTCACGGTGGACGGGCGCTTCGTCGCGCAGATGCAGGTCGATACCGTGCCGGGCGCGGCATTCGGGCTCGCGTTCGGGCGCGGCAGCAAAGGCCAGCCGGAGTTCGCGGCCGTCGACGACAACACGAATACCGCGACGGTCTGGACACTGCGCTCGGACAACGACAACGCACAATGACGCATCCCGCGAACGGGCCGCGTGCGGCCCGTTCGAACCTGCGCGATCGACACATGCGATTCGCAGACGCCGGGCACCATGCCGCCTGACCGACGCCGCCCGGCGTCACCCGCCCCCACGATTGCCACCGCTCGCGCGAACCTGCGACACTGCCGGATCGTTGCCATCGTTGCCGGCCGGCACGCCACCGAGGACGCTCGCGCATGACGATCCCCTTCAAATCGCTGATCCTGCGCGGTGCCGCCGTCGCGCTCGTCGCCGCGGCCGGCTACACCGGCTACATGCTGTCGCGGCTCGCGCCCATCGCGACGGGCTATGCCGCGAAGGCGCTGTGTTCGGGCGTGTTCGTGTCGGGCCGTCCGGCCGCGTCGGTGATCGACGTCGACATCATGGCCGGCGTGCATCCGCTGCTGAAGCTGGTGCGTCCGTCGATCGATCCCGAGCATCATCGCGCCGTCGCGACCTTCGCCGGGTTCGCGCAACGCGAGGCGGACTTCCGGCCCGGGCTCGGCTGCACGCTCGCGCTCGGACCGTCGCCCGGCGGGCTGCCGGCCGCGCTACCGCCCGCCACCGATCCGCCGCCCGCGCACGAAGCGGCGCCGGCCGACCCGCCCGCCGGCATCGACGCGCACAAGCTGCAGGCCGCGCTCGACCGCGCGTTCGACGAACCCGATCCGGCGCGGCCGCGGCGCACCCGCGCGGTCGTCGTGATGTGGCGCGGCCAGGTGATCGCCGAACGCTATGCGCCCGGCTTCGCGGCCGACACGCCGCTGCCCGGCTGGTCGATGACGAAGACCGTGACGGCCGCGCTGGCCGGCATGCTCGTCGCGCAGCACAAGCTGTCGCCGGACGCGTCGGCGCTGCTGCCCGAATGGCGCGACAGCGGCGACCTGCGCGCGGCGATTACGCTCGACGAGCTGCTGCGGATGACGAGCGGCCTGCAATTCAACGAGGACTACGACGACCCGCTGTCCGACGTCGCCGTGATGCTGTTCACGCAGCCGGACACCGCGCGTTTCGCGTCGGCCATGCCGCTCGCCGCGCAGCCCGGCACGCAGTGGTACTACTCGAGCGGCACGAGCGCGATCGTCGCGCGCGTGATGCGCGAGGCGATGGGCGGCACCGAAGACGACTACCTCGCGTTTCCGCGCCGCGCGCTGTTCGCGCCGCTCGGCATGCGCAGCGCGGTGTTCGAGCCCGATGCGGCCGGCACGCTCGGCAGCGCGTCGTTCATGTATGCGAGCGCGCGCGACTGGGCGCGCTTCGGGGAGCTTCTGCGGCAGGACGGGGTGTGGAACGGGCAGCGGCTGCTGCCGCAAGGCTGGGTGCGCTACCTGACGCGCGCGACGCCGCTGTCGACGCGCCAGGAATTCGGCGCGCATCTGTGGGTGAAGGTGCCGGAGCCGTTCAACGATCGCGATGCGCACGCGAGCCCGCTGCCCGTCGACGCGTTTCATGCGGTCGGCCATGAAGGCCAGTTCGTGAGCGTGGTGCCGAGTCGCGAGCTGGTGGTCGTGCGGCTCGGGCTGTCGCGGCCGGAATCCGCATGGAATCACGAGGCGTTTCTCGCGCGCGTGCTCGAGGCCGTACCGGCATCGGGCTCGTGACGGCCGCGGCGCGGCGGCGCTGCGGCGGCAAATCACGCCGCCGCGCCGCGCGCGACACGCGATGCGTTACGGGTTCGCGCTGCCCGCGTACTGCTGGAAACCTTCGCGCGTCGCCAGGCGCTCGATGTAGCGCTTCACTGCCGGGAAATCCGGATGCTCGAACGGCGTGCCGAACCAGCGGTTCACCGACAGGCCGATCGGAATGTCCGCGAGCGTGAAGCGGTCGCCGGCCACGAACGCGCCGGTCGCTTCGAGCTGCGCGTTCAGTATCTGCATGTGCTTCGTCCAGCCCGCGATCGACTGCGCGATCGCCGCCGGGTCCTGGTGATCGGGCGACTTGCGCACGAGGCCGAGGAACGCGCCGACCCACGAGCGGTTCAGGTCCGTGCCCTGCCAGTCGATCCACTGATCGACCCGCGCGCGCGCCTGCGGCTCGGCCGGATAGAGCGCGTCGCCGCCATAGCGGTTCGCGAGATAGCGGATGATCGTGTTCGACTCCCACAACACGAAGTCGTCGTCCTTGATGACCGGCACGAGGCCGTTCGGATTCAGCGCGAGGTACGCCGGGTCGTTGGTCGTGCGAAAGCCCGCGCCCCAGTCTTCCTGTTCGAACGGCAGGTTCAGTTCGGTGCACAGCCACAGCACCTTGCGGACGTTGATGGACGGGATCTTGCCGAGGATGTGCAGCATGCAGGCTCCTTGTGAGGTCGAATGCGAAGCGTTCGGGAGGCGCGACACGGCCCGGACGCGCTCCCGTCGAAGTTATACACGAGCCCGCGAGAATCGACAGCGCGTCAGGCGAAATCGCTGTTGCAGGCCGCGCTGCCTCGCTCACATCGGCTTGAGCACCATCAGGAAATAAACGCTCAGCATCGCGAAGAACGCCGGATAGCCGAGCAGCTCCCAGCGCTTCGCATAGCGCCAGTAACGTTCCGGCAGCGCGGCATCGCCGTTCGCATGCGCGCGCTTCGCCATCGCGGCCAGTTCGATCTGCAGCCATACGACCGGCAGCCAGCACGCGCCCGCGACCGCATACAGCACGATCGACGCGACCAGCCACGGCGTCGTCCACGGCCAGCCGGCCGTATGCGCGAGCCACAGCCCGGATGCGGGCTGGAACAGCACGGCCGGCGTCGTGAACCACCAGTCCGCGCGCACGACGAGGCGCGACACGGCGGCGATCGCCGGCACCGAGCGCGTGCGGTTCGCGAAGAACAGATAGAACGCGGTGCCGAAACCCGTGCCGACCATCAGCACCGAGGACAGGATATGCAGCGTCTTGATCACGAGATAGGTGTTCATGCGTGTTCTTCTTCTGAAAAGAGGATCAACAGGATCGCCAGAATCGGCACGTTCTTGAGCACGGGGCCGAACGGCTCGGCGAGCAGGCCGGGCATCGTGACCGCGATGACGGCCGAATACGCGACGATCAGCGCGCCTTGCGCGGCCCACAGCCGGCGGGACGGCGCGACGACGGTCGCCACGCCGAACGCGAAGTCCAGCGCGCTGGCCGCGTAGAGCGCGATCAGCGCGGGCAGCCCGGTCAGGTGCGCGTGGGCGAGCATCGCGAGGCTGTCGTGCCGCGGATGGATGAACGCGCTGACGATGGCCGTCCAGATCCAGACGATCGCGAGCGCGCCCAGCAGCAGCGGCCGCCGCCACATCGCGAGCGCGTCGCGGCGCAGCGCGGGCGCGTCCGCGCCGATGAAATGCCTCAGCCCGCGCGGCGGTCGGCCGAGCACGGCCGCGAGCGCCGCGGGATCGCCGGTGTTGCCGCCGCGCAGCATCGTCCACGTGTCGCGGGTCAGCATCGCGCCCGGCAGCGCGCCGAGCAGCGCGGCCGCCGCACCGACCAGCGGGCCCGGCAGCGCGATGCGCGCCGCCGGCGGGAAGCCCAGCGCGGCGCGATAGACGCTCAGCATCTCGCGATACTCGACTTCGTCGCCGCCGACCGCGTCGATGACCGGGTTGCCGGCCGCCGGCGCATCGACGAGCCGCGCGACGAGTTCGGCGAGATCGTCGATGTGCACGGGGCGCAGCCGTTGCTGGCCGCCCGCCGGCAATGCGTGCACGGGCAGGCTCGCGAGCATCCGGAAGAACCGTGCCGACGTGCCGGAAGCGCCGTAGACGAGCGCCGGGCGCACGATCCGGTAATCGAGCGGCAGCGTCCGCAGGAAGGTGTCGGCTGCGTATTTGCTGGCGAAATACGGCGTGTCGCCGCGCTCGACGCCCAGCGCCGAGATCTGGATCACGCGTCGCACGCGGGCACGACAGCACGCGGTGAAGAGCGCGCAGGGCGCCGCGCGATGCACGGCGTCGAACGTCGCGTCACGCCGGTCCGCAAGGATCCCGACCGCATTGATCACCACGTCGACGCCGTCGAGCCGGGCGAGCCACGCATCGGGATCGACGTCCTTCGTGAAGTCGATCGCGACGTCGTGCGGGCCGACCGCATGCCGCACGCCGCGCAGCACGCGATGGCCGCCGGCTTCGAGCCGCGCGCCCAGCGCCCGCCCGATGAAGCCGTTCGCGCCGCAGAGGAGGATGTTCATGTCGCACTCCGCGGTATGGCATGCCGGCGGATCGATCGCGATGCCCTGTTCATTTTCATCCTCTACCTACAGTTATTTCTGTAAAGACAGAAATTTCACTTCCAAAAAAAGCGGGCTGCGTGCCCGCACGTCCGGTACCGCTTACTTCGACGACTTGCGCCTGACCGTCTGGCTGATCTTCGCGCCGATGCCGAGCGCCTTCATCAGCGTGTCGGGCTTGAGCCGCAGCATCTCGTCCGACCAGGTCGTGAGCGTCTCGACGAACTGCAGCGTGTCGCGGATGCGCTGTTCGGTTTCGCGGCTCTCGTCGGCGATCTCCGGGCTCGTCAGGCAATCGCGCAGCACCGTGAGCGTCGGTTCGATCTCGCGCTGCCGCCGCCCTTCGACGATCAGCTTGAACAGTTCCCAGATGTCGGTCGACGTCTCGAAATGGTCGCGCCGGTCGCCCAGCACGTGCACGACCTTCGCGAGCCGCCATGCCTGCAGTTCCTTCAGGCTCGTGCTGACGTTGGAACGCGCGACGTTGAGCGTCTCGGCGATCTCGTCGGCCGCAACCGGCCGGCCGGCCAGGTACAGCAGCGCGTGAATCTGCGAGACGGTGCGGTTGACGCCCCAGCGCGAGCCCATTTCGCCCCAGTGGAGGATGAATCGTTCGGCAATCGGTGTGAGTTCCATGTCGGGGAATTTAGTTTTTTTCAGTTATTTCTGTCAAGAGAGAAATATCGGGCGGCGACGCGAATGGCTGCCTCGACCGTCCCGCCCGCGGGCGACTGCGACCGCGGCCACGGCTCACCTTTCCCGCCGTTGCGCCCGCTTCCATTACAATGCGCGGGATTTTTCCGATTTCAGGCCGTCCGCGCCTTTCTGACTAGAGGTTCTCCCATGATCATCAAACCGCGCGTGCGTGGCTTCATCTGCGTGACGACTCATCCGGTCGGCTGCGAAGCCAACGTCAAGGAACAGATCGACTACGTGACTTCGCACGGCCCGATCGCCAACGGTCCGAAGAAGGTGCTCGTGATCGGCGCGTCGACCGGCTACGGCCTCGCCGCCCGGATCTCGGCCGCATTCGGCTCGGGCGCGGACACGCTGGGCGTGTTCTTCGAGCGCGCCGGCAGCGAGACGAAGCCGGGCACCGCCGGCTGGTACAACAGCGCCGCGTTCGAGAAATTCGCCGCCGAAAAGGGGCTCTATGCGCGCAGCATCAACGGCGACGCCTTCTCCGACAAGGTCAAGCAGATCACGATCGACACCATCAAGCAGGATCTCGGCAAGGTCGACCTGGTTGTCTACAGCCTCGCGGCACCGCGCCGCACGCACCCGAAGACGGGCGAAACGATCAGCTCGACGCTGAAGCCGGTCGGCAAGTCGGTCACGTTCCGCGGCCTCGACACCGACAAGGAAGTGATCCGCGAAGTGTCGCTCGAGCCGGCGACGCAGGAAGAGATCGACGGCACCGTCGCCGTGATGGGCGGCGAGGACTGGCAGATGTGGATCGACGCGCTCGATGAAGCCGGCGTGCTGGCCGACGGCGCGAAGACGACCGCGTTCACGTATCTCGGCGAGCAGATCACGCACGACATCTACTGGAACGGCTCGATCGGCGAAGCGAAGAAGGATCTCGACAAGAAGGTGCTGTCGATCCGCGACAAGCTGGCCGCGCATGGCGGCGACGCGCGCGTGTCGGTGCTGAAGGCGGTGGTCACGCAGGCAAGCTCGGCGATCCCGATGATGCCGCTCTACCTGTCGCTGCTGTTCAAGGTGATGAAGGAAACCGGCACGCACGAAGGCTGCATCGAACAGGTGTACGGGCTCCTGAAGGACAGCCTGTACGGCGCGACGCCGCACATCGACGAGGAAGGCCGTCTGCGCGCGGACTACAAGGAGCTCGACCCGCAAGTGCAGGACAAGGTCGTCGCGATGTGGGACAAGGTCACCAACGAGAACCTGTACGAAATGACCGACTTCGCGGGCTACAAGACGGAATTCCTGCGCCTGTTCGGCTTCGAGATCGCCGGCGTCGACTACGACGCGGACGTGAACCCGGACGTGAAGATCCCGGGCATCATCGACACGACGGTCTGACGAAACGCCCCGCCGCCGCGCTCATCGAGCGAGCGGCGGGGTCGCGCTGCCGGCCGAGTCAACGCGGCGCCGGCTCTTCCAGATAGACGCCCGACGACAGCGTGGCCTTCACCTGCCGCGTGAACTCGTCGGTCGACACTTCCTCCTCCCCTGCTTCGATTGCCTCGTACGCCTGGCGCACGACGTCGGCCGGCGTGGCCTTCGGCACGTCGAGGCCGGCCGTCAGGTCGGTATCGATGAACCCCGCATGCAGCCCGACGACCTGCGTATGCTGTTCGCGCAGCGAATGGCGCAGCCCGTTGGTCAGCGCCCACGCGGCCGACTTCGACACGCCGTAGCCCGACAGGATCGGCCGGTTCACCCAGCTCGCGACCGACAGCACGTTCAGGATCGCGCCGCCGCCGTGGCCGGCCAGCGTTCCCGCGAAGGCGCGCGACATCGCCAGCATTCCGAACACGTTGGTTTCGAAGTGATCTCGCAACGCGTCGAGCGCGCCGTCGTCGGTCAGGCTGCCGAGTCGCGCGATGCCCGCGTTGTTGATCAGCAGCGTGACGTCGCGCGCGATATCGGCGGCCGCGGCGACCGTCGCCGGATCGGTCACGTCGAGCCGCACGGGCACCACGCCCGGCAGCGTCACGCTGGCCGGATCGCGCGCGCCCGCATAGACCTTGCGCGCCCCGCGTTCGAGCGCCTGCTTCGCGAACTCGCGGCCGAGCCCGCGGTTCGCGCCCGTGACGAACACCACTGCACCTTCGATCTTCATGCTCGTTCCTTTCGGAGAAAGGATCCCGCTCGCGCCGGTTCGCCGCGCGCCCGGGATCCGGTGATAAACCACGCCGCCATCGCGGACCGAACCGTTGCTCCGCCGGTGCCGTGCCGGAAGCCGCGCAGTCCGCCGCCCACGCCACGCCGCACCGGGACCGATATCCATCCGTGCCGCGCCGGTCGCTTCGCTTCATTCGCGAAGTCGGCTACACTCGATGTCAATGTCGATCACCATTGTCTTTGCGGTGCATTGTGTCAGTGCGATTTCGACACGTCAATGGCGATCACCATTGTGTTTTTCAATCGACGCAATTGCCGGAATGAGGGAGGGATCGATGGGCGTCTCGAGACAACAGGCCGCCGAAAACCGCAACGCGATCGTCGCGGCCGCCGAGCGGCTGTTCCGGGTGCGCGGTGTCGACGCGGTGGGGTTGACGGAGTTGATGAAGGAAGCCGGCTTCACGCAGGGCGGCTTCTACAACCACTTCAAATCGAAGGATGCGCTGGTCGCCGCGGTGATGGAGAAAGCGATCCAGGACCGCGCGGATTCACCGAACGCCGGCAGCGTCGCGAAGCAGGCGACGGCGTACCTGTCGACCGCGCATCGCGACAACGTCGAAGCCGGCTGCCCGCTGTCGGGTTTCGCGGGCGATGCACCCCGGCTGACCGACGCGGCGCGCGCGTGCTACGCGCACGGCGTCGCCGCGTATCTCGACCGGCTGGAACGGATGGTGGCCGCCGAAGGCCCGGCCGCGGCGGATACGCGCCGCGACGCGATCGCCGTCTTCAGCCAGATGGTCGGTGCGCTCGTGCTGTCGCGCGCGATCGCCGGCACCGATCCGGCGCTGGCCGACGAGGTCCTCGACGCGGGCCGGCGCACGCTCGGCGCGCAGCCCGACGATCCGGCCGTACCGGCGTAGCGGCACGACGGGCGCCGGTCGCGCGCGATCGCTATTGCACGGCCCTGGCGGCGTCCCACAACGGCCGCTGGCCGAGCGCCGCATGCCACGCCGCGAATTGCGTGCGCCACGACTCGAACGGCTCCGACAGCGGATGACGCGGATCGTCGCTCAACGCATACGCCATCCCCTCGATCAGCCAGCGCGGCTTGGTCGCGACCGCGAGGTTGCCGAGCACTTCGGCCTGCCGGTGGTGGATCAGCTCGTGGGCGAGAAAGTAGGTCTGCCAGCCGCGCGGCGCGACGACCACGCCGAAATCCCCGAGCGTCAGTGCGGCGCGTTCGCCGAGACCGAACTGGTCGGCGCACGCGCGCGTCGAGCAGAACACGACGCGCGGCGCGTCGCGAAACGGGCCGACGGCCGCGGCCGCGCGCGCGTAGCCGTCGCGATAGAGCTGCTGCGCGATGCCGAGCTTCGCGGCATCGTCGGTGCAGATGTCCGCGCTCGGGCATGACACGCCGGGCAGCAGCGCGGGCGCGACGACGCGCAGCGGCTTGACGAGCGCGTAGGCGGCGATCGGCACCGCGACGAGCAGGCCCGTGAGGGCGAAGGCGATACGGGAGCGTTTCATCGAGGCGGCAATTCCGTTGGCGTGGCGGTGACGTGTTCCAGCACGAATATATCGGAGCCGCGGCGGCGGCGGCCGGCTTTTCTGGTTCGCCCGGCTTCCGGCGCCGGTACTGCCGCGCCGCTGCGCCGCTGCGCACACGCGCCGGTCGCGACCCGGATCGCGACCGCATCCGGCCCCGTTACGCGAGCTGCTTGTGAAAATAAGTCGTCGCGCACAACGCGCCGTCGGGCATCAGCGCATAGTTCGGCACGACGCCTACGCGCTGCCAGCCGGCCCGCTCGTACAGGCGCTCGGCATCGCCGCCCGTCACGGTGTCGAGCACGAGCACGGTCTTGCCGGCGGCGCGCGCGGCGTCGTCGGCAGCCGCCATCAGCCGCGCAGCGACGCCCTGCCGGCGCGCATGACGCGACACGAGCATCTTCGCGAGGTCCGCTCGATGCGGCTGGTTCTCCGGCTGCGCGGTCACGAGTTGCACGGTGCCGACGATCCGGCCGGCCGCGTCCTCGGCGATCAGCAGGATGCGCTCGCCGCGCGCGACGCCGTCGGCAACCCGCGTCCAGAACGCGACGGCCGTCGAGCGTTCGATCGGCAACATGAAGCTGACGGACGCGCCGCCTTCGACGCAATCGATCAGCACGTCGGCCAGCGCGTCGATGCAGGCGCGGGCTTCGCTCGCGTCGACACGGCGGACGGTCACAGGTTCTGTCATACCCTCTCCGGTATATCAGGCGGGGCACGCGTTCGGCCGACGTGCGCCCGGATCGAATGGAATGCCGCCGTGTTGCCGATACATGCGAAACAGCGGCGGATGCCCGGCAACACGACGCCCGGCCTGGTCGGCGGGTGTTACCTCCCCATCATCCTAAGCGACGAAAATTCCCGTTGCATTGCCTATACTTAGCCGCATGGCTAACTTTCAACCCGGCATCACCGACGTATTCCAGGCGCTCGCCGATCCGACGCGCTGCGCGATCGTCAGCGCGCTCGGCAACGGCGTGCGGACCGTTTCGGAACTGGCCGCGCCGTTCGACATGGCGCTGCCGTCGCTGATGAAGCATGTCGCGGTGCTCGAGCGCAGCGGCCTCGTCACGACCCGGAAAACCGGCCGCACGCGCACCTGCGAGCTGGTCGGCGGCCGGCTGGCCGAAGCCGAGCAGTGGCTCGCCGCGCAGCGCGCGCTGTGGGAAGCGCGGGCCAATCGTCTCGTGGAATTCGTCGAACGCCGTCACCAGGAGGAACACGCGCATGTCAACCCGCCACGTCGCCCCCGCCGAAGCTCATGACCTCGTCATCACGCGCACGCTGCGCGCGCCGCGCCAGGCGCTCTGGCGCGCGTGGACCGATCCCGAACTGCTGAAGGAATGGTGGTGCCCGAAACCGTGGACCACCGAAGTCCGTGCGTTCGACCTGCGCCCGGGCGGCGCCTTCCACACGTTCATGCGCGGCCCCGACGGCGGCACGAGCGACAACCCCGGCTGCTTCCTCGACATCGTGCCGGAAGCGCGCATCGCGTTCACGTCGATGCTCGCGGGCGGCTGGCGGCCGCAGGTGCCGTGGCTGGGCTTCACGGCGATCATCACGATGGCGGATGACGCCGCCGGTTGCCGCTACGACGCGCGCGTGATGCATCCCGACGCCGCGACGCGCGAGCGCCACGAGGCCCTCGGCTTCTTCGAGGGCTGGAACACCTGCATCACGCAGCTCGACGAATTCGCGTCCGCATTGCGCTGAATTAGCACGTGCGCGGGCCATTGCATGCCGCCGCGCGCGCGCCTAGGATTCCTGAAGGAAGCGTGACGACACGCCGGCATCCGGCGTGCACCGTCGCGCGCGCTCCGCGGGAGGCCACATGCTGCAGATGCACACGCATTCGACCCGGGTCAGCCGGCACCTGAACGCACCGCGCGGGCGCGTCTACCGCGCGCTGCTCGATCCGCACGCCGTCGAACAATGGAAGGTGCCGGACGGCATGACGTGCCGCGTGCTCGCCTACGACGCGCGCGAAGGCGGCGCGCTGCGCGTGTCGCTGAGCTACGACGAACCGTCGGACGGCACCGGCAAGACCACCGCGCACACCGACACCTATCACGGCCGCTTCGTGACGCTCGTGCCCGACGAACGGATCGTCGAAATCGACGTGTTCGAAACCGACGATCCGATGCTGCGCGGCGCGATGACGATCACGATCACGCTGTCCGACGAAGCTGGCGGCACACGCGTCGACGCGGTGCACGACGGTGTGCCGCCCGGCGTGCCGGCGGCCGACAACGAGACCGGCTGGCGCATGGCGCTCGCCCGGCTGGCGGCGCTGGTCGAGACGGGCTAGCCAGCGCGACGCGACGTGCTCGGTGCGTCAACCGAGCCGGTACGCGTGCGAGACGGTCCCGCGGAACAGCGCATCGCGCTCGTCCGGGCTCGCGTGTGCGGTCAGCCGCTTGAACGCGTTCCAGCCGTTCACGTACGAATACGAGCCCTTGTCGACCGGAAAATTGCTCTCGAACATGCAGCGCTTCGCGCCGAACGCCTCGATGCACGTGAGCATCCACGGCTTCCACGCGGCGGCGAGCTGTTCGGACGACGGCGGCCGCGTGCCCTTCTCGAAATCGAACCCGTTGATCCGCATGCCGAGGCCACCGACCTTCACGAATACGTTCGGCAGCTGCGCGAGTTCGCGCATCGACGCCGACCAGCGCTGGAAGACTTCCGGCCGCTGGTCCGCGTAGCTCGCGATCCGCACGACGCCGCCGCAGTGATTGACGACGATCCGCGTGTCGGGGTTCGCCTTCGCCAGATCGAACAGCTCGGGCAATTGAGGAAAGAACAGCCACGCGTCGTACGACAGTCCGAGCGGCGCGAGCTGCGCGACGCCGGCCCGGTACGCGGGGTCGAGCAACAGCCCGCGCGGCACCGCCGACAGCGGATTGGCGAGCGACGGATCGGCATCCCAGGTACTCAGGTGTCGAACGCCGCGAAAGCGTCCGCGCCCCGCGTCGACATGCGCTTCGAGCACGTCGCGCACGCGCTCGCCGAGCCGCAGGTCCGCGTGCCCGACGATGCCTTTCGCGACGGCCGGGCCGCTGCGTTGCAGCGGCTCCGTCACGCCGGCGACGTAGGCCGTCTCGCCGACCGGCTTCAGTTCGGCCGGGCCCGCGTCGCGATAGCGCGTCAGCGCCTGCATGTAGACGGATGCCTGGACGTTGTGGCCGGATCGCGCGTCCTGCAGATAGTCGTCGAGCATGTAGATCCAGCCCGGCCGCTCGTAGAAGTGATGATGCGCATCGACGATCGGCAGATCCGGATCGAGTGCGGGTTCGAGCGCAGATGCGAGCCAGTCGCTTCGCACTGCGAGATAGTTGCCTTGGGTCGTCATGCGGGAGGGTCCGTTTTCAGCCGGCGCGCGCGTATCGGCCCATGCAGGGAGCGCGAGCGATGCGGCGGCCGCACCGAGCAACCGGCGTCGTTTGATCGAAATGGTCGCATCCATGTCATTCGCTCCGGTCGAATGCGTACAGCGACAGCGTGAGCAGCGTCGTGATCGCCAGCACGATCGCGAGGCCGAGCATCCCGGCCGTGAAGGTGCCGAAGCCGTCCTTCAGGTAGCCGACGAGATAAGGGCCCGCGAATCCGCCGAGCGCGCCGATCGAATTGATCAGCGCGAGCCCGCCGGCCGCCGCCTGGCCGGACAGGAAGCGCGAAGGCAGCGTATAGAAGATCGTGCGGCCGGCAATCGTGCCGATCAGCGCGAGCGTGATGCCGACGAGTGCGGGCCCGAGCGTCAGGAAGTGGGTCGACACGCCGAGCGCCACCGCGCCGATGGCCAGCCCGATCGCCAGGTTCGCGACCGGGCCGCCGCGCCGGTCCACCCGCTTCGCCCACCACAGCAGCGCGACGGTCGCGAAGAAGTACGGCACCGCGGAAAGCCAGCCCGTCTGCATCGTCGACATGCCGTGCGCCTTGAGCATCTGCGGCAACCAGATGCCGATCCCGTAAGAACCCATCGTGAAGCCGAACGAGATCAGCGCGAGCACGTACACGCGCACGTCGCGCAGCGCGACGCCGAAGTGCTTCTTGCGTCCGGCGGCCGCGCCTTCGCGCTCGAACGCGCGCTGCAGCGCGGCACGCTCGTCGCTCGACAGCCACGCGGCATCCGCGGGCGAATCGGACAGCAGCTTCAGCACGAAAAAGCCGAGCGCGCACGCGGGCAGCCCTTCGACGATGAACATCCACTTCCAGCCCGCAAGGCCGAGCGCGCCGTCGAGCTGCAGCAGCCACGTCGACAACGGGCCGCCGATCAGCGACGACAGCGGTGTCGACACGGTGAACCACGCGAGCACGCGGGTGCGGTAACTCGCCGGAAACCACACCGCGAGGAAAAAGATCACGCCCGGAAAGAACCCGGCTTCGCCGATGCCGAGCAGCAGCCGGATCGCATAGAAACTCGTCGGCCCGGTCGCGAGCGCGGTCGCGGCCGCCATCAGCCCCCACGTGATCATGATGCGCGCGAGCCAACGGCGCGCGCCGAAGCGATACAGCGCGAGATTGCTCGGCACCTCGAACACGCAATAGCCGGCGAACATGATCCCCGCGCCCCAGCCGAACTGCGTCGCGGTCAAGCCGAGATCGCGGTTCATCGTGAGCGCCGCGAACCCGACGCTCGTGCGGTCGAGGTAGTTGAAGAAGTACGCGAGCGCGAGCAGCGGAATGAAACGCCACGCGGCCTTGCGCACGGCCCGTTGCTCGATCGACGCGTCGGTTTCGCGATCGGCGGCCAGCGCCGGGGAAGCGGATGTCATGGTTGTCTCCGTGGATACGGCGCTCCTCGCCCGCGCGATCGCACGGGCAGGACGCCTGTTGTTCGTTCGATGGATCGCGGCGGCGCTACGCGCTCGCCACTTCGTTCGCCGAAGGCGCATCGGCCGCCACGTCCGGCGGTTGGCCGTCCGCGCCGTGTCCGTGCGATCCGGCGACGACGCCGGCTTCGATCAGCGCCCGGGCCTCGTCCGGCGTATAGCCGAGTTCGCCGAGCAACGCGCACGTGTCCTGACCGAGCGCGGGCGGCGCCGCGCGCAGCCGCAGGCGCTCGCCCGCGAGCGTGAGCGGCAGCAGCGCGGTGCGCGTGTCGACCGGCCGGCCGGCGCTGCTCGCGTCGGCCGGCAGCGTCACGGCTTCGAGCCCGCCCGTCGCGAGCAGATGCGGATCGTCGAACAGGTCCTGCGGCTTCGTGATCGGCGCATACGGCAGGCCGATCGATTCGAAGATCGCGCCGATCTCCGCGGCCGAATGCTCGGCGAGCCGCGCACGCAGTTCGGGCAGCAGCCACTCGCGGGCCTGCACGCGCAAGTTGTTGGTTGCAAGACGCGCATCGTCCTTCAGCGCGGCGAGGCCGAATGCGTCGCAGAACAGCGCCCATTGCGTGTCCGATACGACCGCGAGAAAGATCTGCTCGCCGTCCTTCACCGAAAACACGTCATAGACCGCCCACGCGGAAATGCGGCTCGGCATCGGCGACGCGGCCTGCCCCGTCACCGCGAACTGCATCATGTGCTGCGCGACGAGGAACACGTTGTTCTCGAACAGCGAACTCTGCACCTGCTGGCCGCGGCCGGTGCGTTCGCGCTGCGCGAGCGCGGCCATCGCGCCGATCGCGCCGAACATCCCGCCCATGATGTCGTTCACGCTCGAGCCCGCACGCAACGGCCGGCCTTCGGGGCCCGTCATGTACGCGAGACCGCCCATCATCTGCACCACTTCGTCGAGCGCGGTGCGATGTTCGTACGGCCCCGGCAGGAAACCCTTGTGCGACACGTACACCAGGCGCGGATTCAGCGCGGACAATGCGGAGTAGCCGAGCCCGAGCCGATCCATCGTGCCGCTCTTGAAGTTCTCGCTGAACACGTCCGCCGTCGCGACGAGCCGCCGCACGATCTCGAGCCCGCGCGGATCCTTCACGTCGACCGCGAGGCTTTTCTTGTTGCGGTTGAACATCCCGAAGAAGCCCGCGCCGGAACCGCGCAGCGCACGCGTGCTGTCGCCCGCGATCGGTTCGATCTTGATGACTTCCGCGCCGAGATCCGCGAGCAGCATGCCGCAGGTCGGGCCCATCACCATGTGCGTCATCTCGATCACGCGCACGCCTTCGTACGGCAGCGCCGCGGCCGGTTGGCGATCGTTCATTGCGCGACTCCCGTCAGGCAACCTTCCGGCTGGGCCGCCGACGGCGCACGGCCGTCCGCGTAACGGAATCCCTTCGGCAGCCCCGCGTCCGGCACGTGGCCATACAGCGGCTCGGCAGGCAGCGCCGCGTGCAGGATCGCGCGCGCGGCGAGCAGCGCATCGGCGTCGATGCCCGTGTCGATCCCCATCGACTCCAGCAGGAACACGAGATCCTCGGTGACGATGTTGCCGGTCGCGCCCGGTGCATACGGGCAGCCGCCGAGACCGCCCTGGCTCGCGTCGATCGTCGTCACGCCGGCGTCGAGCGCGGCAACGACGTTGGCGAGCCCCTGCCCGCGGGTGTTGTGGAAGTGTGCGCCGCCGGCCTTGTCGCCGACTTCGCGTTGCAGGCGCGTGAACAGCCGGCGCACCTGCACCGGATTCGCATAGCCGCTCGTATCGGACAGACCGATCTCGTCGACCCCGCATTCGGCCATCGCAGCCGCCATCGCGATCGTCTCGTCGTCGGAGACCGCGCCGGCAAGCGTGCAGCCGAACGCGACCGACACGCCGGCCTCGATCTGCACCGACGGAAACCGCGCGTCGCGCAGCGCGACGATCGCGCGCACCTCGTCGATCATCTGCGCGGGCGTCTTGCGGATGTTCGCCAGCGAGTGCGCCTCGGTCACCGAGACCGGCAACGTCAGCTTGTGGACGCCCGCCTCGAACGCGCTTTCGGCGCCGCGCAGGTTCGGCGCGAGCGCGGCGACGTGCAGCCCGGGAATCGCCAGCGCATGCGCGACGACTTCCCGCACGTCGGCCATCTGCGGCAACAGCCGCGCGGGCACGAACGACCCGACCTCGATCTCGCGCAGGCCGGCCGCGGCGAGCGCGGTGATCCAGCGCCGCTTGTCCGCCGTCTGCATCACGGCCTTGATGCTCTGCAGGCCGTCTCGCGGCCCGACCTCGCTGACCAGCACCTCTGGATACCCGGAAACGCTCATTCGACACCTCATAGTTCTATCTAAAAGAACAACGTTCTGTTTGACGGAACTTTAGAGGCGCGTCGAATCGCCTGTAAGCGGGGTATACCAGTGAAATTGCGATTTTCTGGAACTTGTGTTCTATCAGGCAGAACGATATAGTGGATCGACCGTCACCCAAGGACCTGCAAGCCGTGCCTCCGACCTCGCTCCCCGCAGAACCCACCGGCGCAGCACCCGACTCGTCGGCCGACGCCTCCAGCGGCGTCGCCGTCCTCGATCGCGCGTTCGCGATCCTCCATGCCTTCGGGCAAACCGACGACCGGCTGTCGCTCGCGGAACTGTCGCGCCGCACCGGGCTGTACAAGAGCACGATCCTGCGCCTGCTCGCCGCGCTCGAGCACGGCGGCTTCATGCGCAAGCTCGACGACGGCCAGTACGCGATCGGACACGAGCCGTTGCGGCTCGCCGCGCTGTACCAGCGTTCGTTCCGGGTCGGCCCGGTCGTCGAGCCGCTGCTCGAGACGCTGAGCCGCGAACTCGGCGAAACGGCATCGTTCTACGTGCGCCACGGCGAGATGCGCTCGGTGCTCTATCGTGTCGAACCCACGCGCACGGTGCGCGTGTCGATCCGGGTCGGCGAGGAGTTTCCCGTTCACCAGGGGGCGTCCGGGAAGGTGCTGCTCGCGTTCACCGACCCGCACGATGCGCGCTGGAACGACATACGCGAACAGTTGTGGGCCGCGTCGTACGGCGAGCGCGACCCGGAGACGGCTTCGGCGTCCGTGCCGGTGTTCGGCGCGGCCGGCGATTGCGTCGGCGCGCTCACGGTGTCGGGCCCGAAATC
This sequence comes from Burkholderia sp. USMB20, assembly GCF_000949135.2. Classification (GTDB taxonomy): domain Bacteria; phylum Pseudomonadota; class Gammaproteobacteria; order Burkholderiales; family Burkholderiaceae; genus Burkholderia. The sequence continues at coordinate 211,667 of NZ_JTAN02000001.1, forward strand.
GCGGCTGGCCGCCGCGCCGGCGATGGCCGCGGCGCTCGCGCTGCTGTTGCCGCTCGCGCAGAAGGCGACCGTCGCGCTCGGTGGCGCCGGCGCGCGCTACGACGCGCAGGCCGTGCGCGACAGTCTCGCGCGCTTCACCGCGGCCGCGGACGAACCCGCGCAGCCCTAGCCGGCACGCGCGTCCGGCGACGCGGCAGCGCAAACGCCGGCCGCATGCGACACTGACCGCTGCCGCATGCAGCGCGCCGCCCGCCGGCGCGGCCCATGCCACTGCCGTCCGGACACGCACAAGGGAACCCACGATGAACGCCCCGCGCACCGCCACCTGGTATTTCGATTTCGTCTCGCCGTTCGCCTACCTGCAGCAGGAACGGTTCGACGAGTTGCCGCCGGCTGCCGCCTACGAGCCGAAACCGATCGTGCTCGGCGCCGTGCTCACGCACTGGGGCCAGAAAGCGCCGGCCGAGATCGCGGCAAAGCGCATCTTCACCTATCGCCACGCGCAGTACCGCGCGGACAAGCTCGGCATTCCATTCCGGATGCCGCCCGCGCATCCGTTCAACCCGATCCGGCCGCTGCGTCTCGCGATCGCGATGGGCAACACGCCCGATGCGATCCGGCGGATCTTCCGGCACATCTGGCGCGACGGCCAGGACGTATCGACGCCAGAGGGTTTCGCCGCGCTGTGCGAGGCGGTCGGCTTTCCGGAAGGCGTGACGGCGGTCGACGCGCAAGCGGTGAAGGACGCGCTGCGCGCGAACACCGATCAGGCGATCGCGCATAGCGTGTTCGGCGTGCCGACCTTCGAACTCGATGGCGACCTGTTCTGGGGCGACGATGCGACCGACATGTTCGTCGATTGCGCGACGTCCCGCGCGTGGCTCGACTCGCCCGAAGTGCGCCGCATCAGCGCGCTGCCCGAAGGCATCCGGCGCGGTTGACGGCGCGCCGCGGCGCTTGCGGCTCACGTGTCGCATCGTTCGACGCGCAGCCGCCTCGACGCGGTGCTGTTCTCGGCATGTTCATCGGGATGGCGGGCGGCGCCGCGCTTGGCGGTTCGTTGCTCGCGCAACTTGACCGGCATGCGGTGATCGCGCCGGCGCCGACAACGTCGCCAGCGGCACCGGCCGTGCGCACGTGGCGCCGTCGATTTTCGGCAGTGCGATTGCACGGCAGGCGGGTCCGCAGGGCTTGCCCGCCTTTTCTTTTATTTTCGATCGGTGCTGTGCGGCCCCGCGCGGCACGGCCGATTCGTGCAAGAGACAGCCGGCATTCGTTCATCCGATGCAATACTCGGAACGCGTCGCCGGATTGCGCAGTTCAACCGATTATTTTTTCGCCCGCGCCCGGCGTCCGCGCGCAATCATCGGATCATTTATCACGGCCGCACCGCACGGCCCTCCGCAATCCGGCCCCATCGGCAAAGGACGTGTTCTCAGGGGATTCCCGGTATTTTTTCCCATTTTCTTCGAAATTACCGGTGACATACTTGCCCCCCATTGCGCTCCGGTGCGAGCGCGCTTCCTGATCCCTGCCGGTCGCATGTCCTGTGCTGCGTGTCCGCCGGGGTCGCAGAACATGAACAATTTCGACACCACGATCCAGATCTTCCTCACCCACATTACGTTCGGACCGCTGATGAATCATGCGATCCGCGTGATCGCCGGCCTCTATACGTTCAAGGGCTTCGTCCTGATTCCCGTGCTGTGCTGGCTGTGGTTCCAGCCGGGACCGCAGCGCGAACGGCAACGCGAGCTGGTCATCGCGACGGTCGCGAGCGGGCTCGTCGCGCTCGCGTTCGGCCGATTGCTCGCGAAAGTCCTGCCGTTCCGCGTGCGGCCGATCTACAACCCCGACCTGCACCTGCACTTCCCGTCCGAGGAATTGCGTGCGGCCACGCTGCAGGCCTGGAGTTCGTTTCCGAGCGATCACGCGATGCTGTGGATGGCGATCGCGACGGGCATCTTCATCATCGCGCGACGCGCCGGCGTGTTCTCGCTGCTGTACGCGGTCGTGTTCATCTGCGTGCCGCGCGCGTATCTCGGCTATCACTACCCGACCGACCTGATCGCCGGCGCCGCGATCGGTATCGCGCTCGCGTGGCTGCTGACGCGCGATGCGATTCGATCGCGCTTCGCGCCGCAGGTGCTGGAGGCGATCCGGCGCTTCCCCGCGCCGGCCTATACGCTCGCGTTCCTGCTGTGCTTCGAGCTGATCACGCAGTTCGACGAACTGCTGACGCTCGCGCAGTCGGTCAAGCATACGGCGATGTAACGGGACGGCGCCGCCATGCATCCGCTGCTGTCGACACGACATCCGGGCACACGCTGCCGGCCCTGCGCGGCGGCATCGCGCCCGGCGCGCGCCGCCGTCCGGATCGTCGCCGCCGCGGCGACGGCGGCCGCGCACGTCAGTCGCGGTCGGGCGCCCCGAGCGGGAAGAACGAGCGATACGGCCGCGCTTCGTCGACCGCACGCGCGAACGACGGCCGCGCAAGCAGCCGCCGGCGATATGCGATCACGTTCGCGAACGACGGATCGATCCGGTGCGTCCAGTCCGCGTAGAACAGGAACGGCGCCGCGCCGCAGTCGGCGAGGCTGAAGCGGTCGCCGGCCGCCCATTCGCGATCGGCCATCGTGCGATCCAGCCATGCGTACGACGTTTCGAGCATCGCGCGCGCATCGGCGACACCCCGCGCATCGCGCTCGTGTTCCGGCCGCAACGCATCGAACACGACCTTCTGCTGCGGGGTCGCGACATAGTTGTCGAAGAAACGATCCATCATCCGCACTTCCAGCGCCGCGCGCCGGTCGTCGGGCACCAGCCGCGCGGGGCCCGGGTGGTAGAGATCGAGATACTCGACGATGATCGTCGCCTCGATCACGGTACGGCCCGCGTCGACGAGCACCGGGAAGCGCTTCAGCGGCCACAGCGCGGCCAGTTCCTGCATCGGCTTCGGATCGTCGTGCGCGAGCACGCGATAGTCGAACGGCGTGCCGTTCTCGTACAGCGCGGTCAGCGCCTTCTGGCAATAGGACGAAAAGGGATGGGCGTAAAGCGTCGGCGTCATCGCGGGTCTCTCGGGGTTTCGGCGCCGCGTCATGCGGCGCCACGTGATCGGATACCTTGACGACGAACGGCGCCGGGCCGAATCGACACTGGGCCGAACATTTTTTTCCGTTGCGCGGCATCGCGCCGCTACGACCGGCCATCCATCACGACGCGGCCTTCGCCTCGCCAGCGCAGCATCCCGCCGCCGAGGTTCGCGACGGCATCGAACCCGGCCTTCAGCAGGATCACGGTCGCCTGCGCGGAGCGGCCGCCCGCGCGGCACACGGTCACGATCGGCCGGTCGCGCGCGAGTTCGCCGGTGCGCGCGGCCAGTTCGCCGAGCGGAATCGGCGTCGCGCCCGGCAGGTGGCCGAGCGGGCCGGTGAATTCGTCCGGCTCGCGCACGTCGACGACCTGCACCGCCGGCAGGTGATCCTCGAGCCACTGCGGATCGATTTCCCAGAATCCGGCGAACGTATAGACGAGCGGCGCCCAGTCGGGCGCCGCCTGCACGTCGGGCGCATTCGCGGCGAGTCCGCACTGCAGGTTCGCGGGCACCGCGACGTCGATCTGGCGCGGATGCGCGAGCCCGAGGTTGCGCATGTAGCCCGCGAAATCGTCCTCGCTGAGATCGCCGCCGAGGCGCGGATTGAAGCGCCGCTCCTCGCCGACGCTCGTGACCGTGAGCCCGCGATAGTCGTGCGCGGGATACAGCAGGCATGCGGCCGGCAGCGTGAAAAGCCGGCCGTGCACCGCGCGATACAGCGCGCGCGGGTCACCCTGCTGGAAGTCGGTACGGCCGGTGCCGCGAATCAGCAGGCAGTCGCCGGTAAACGCCATCGATTCATCGTCGAGCACGAGGCTGATGCAGCCGCTCGTGTGGCCCGGCGTCGCGCGCACGGTCAGGTAGCGCGGGCCGAATGCGCAGCGATCGCCGTCGTTCAGGTAGCGGTCGGCGCCCTGCGCGCCGCTCGCGGCCGAAATCGCGATCGCGCTGCCGGTGCGCTGCTTCAGCAGCCACGCACCCGTCACGTGATCGGCGTGCACGTGCGTATCGACGGTCGCGACGAGCCGCAGCCCGAGCTCGTCGAGCAGCGCCGCATCGCGGCGCACCTGCTCGAACACCGGGTCGATCAGCAGCGCCTCGCGCGATGCGCGGTCGGCGAGCAGGTACGTGTAGGTCGACGATTGCGGGTCGAAGAGTTGCCGGAAGATCATCGCGAAGTCGCTCCGTCGGCTGGGCGTGTCGGTCGGGTGAAGGGTGCGGGTCGTGCAACCCGCACCGCGTGTGGCACCGGCTCGCGGCGCACACGTTCATACAGCGTAGTTCAAAACACGCGCGCCACCGGCGTCGTTGCACGCGGCGAGACGTCACGCCGCATCCGGTCCGTCTCGCGTGCTGCCTTACACTACCGCCTGTTCTCGTCTTACGTTCACAAGAATTGCGTCGACATGTCTCTGACGATCGATCCGAAGCAAGCCGCCGCGCTACTGGCCGTCGCCGACACCGGCAGCTTCGAGCAGGCCGCCGTGCGCCTGCACGTGACCGCGTCCGCCGTCACGCAGCGGGTCCGCGCGCTGGAGGCGAGCCTCGGCGCGCCGCTCGTGCTGCGCACGCGGCCGTGCCGGCCGACGGCGGCCGGGCAGCGCGTGCTGCAGCACCTGCGCCGCGTCGCGCTGCTGCAGGCCGACCTGCAAAGCACGCTCGCGACCGAGCGCGAATCGCCGATCTCGGTCACGATCGCGCTGAACTCCGACAGCCTCGGCACCTGGTTTCTGCCCGCATTGACGTCGGTGCTCGCGGGCGAGCGCATCCTGTTCGAGCTGATCGTCGAGGACCAGGACCACACGTTCGCGCTGCTCGAAAGCGGGATGGCGGTCGGCTGCGTGACGACCGAGCCGAAGCCGATGCGCGGCTGCGTCGCGACGCCGCTCGGCACGATGCGCTACCGGCTGCTCGCGGCCGCCGCGTTCGCGCTGCGCTGGTTTCCGCGCGGCCTGAACCGCACGGGCGCGCGCCATGCGCCGGTCGTCGCGTATTCGCGGCGCGACACGCTGCAGTCCTCGTTCCTGAAGGAGAAGTTCGGGTTGCCCGAAGGCGCGTATCCGTGCCACTACGTGCCGGGCACGCACGCGCATTTCGCGGCGGTGCGGCACGGGCTCGGCTACGCGATGGTGCCGGAGCCGCTGCTCGGCGGCGCACCGCTCGACGCGCAGGGGCTCGTCGATCTCGCGCCGCTGCATCCGACCGACATCACGCTGTACTGGCACGCATGGACCGTGCAATCGCCGACGATGGCGTCGCTGTCCGCACGGGTGGTCGAAGCGGCGCGCCGGTTGCTCGCGCCGCTGCCGTGACCAACGGGTGATCGACACCGCCGGCGCGGCACGTCGCGCGGCATGCGCGGCATGCGTGGCCAAGAGAAACGCCGCCGCGCCGCCTATACTTTTTCCATCGGCCCCGCGAACGCGCCGCGCGGCCGATCACGCACATCCGGCCGTTCCCTTTCCCGTGAGGAGAACATCATGCCCCGCCGCTATATCGATTGCCGCGAGTTTCCCAGCGCGATGAATTGCTCGGTCGCAATTTCCGCCGACTCCGACGACGAACTGCTGGAGGCCGCCGTGCAACACGCGGTCTCGGTGCACCAGCACACCGACAGCGCCGAACTGCGCACGCAACTGAAAACCCTGTTCCGCGACGGCACGCCGCCCGCCGACATGCTCCGGCAAGCGTAACCCGCCGGCACGCCAGATATCGACAGACGGGCTGCATCGCCGCCCCCGTCGCCTCCCTGCTCCTGCTTCGCGCCACGACGCGCCGGCGCCCCCCGCCGGCCGGCGCATTCGGCTTTACGTACGCCGCTGCGCGAAATACGCGCCGACCGCATCGATGAAGGTATCGATGTCCGCGCGCGACACGTCGCAGTGCGTGACGAAGCGCGACGCGTACAGCATCTGCGTGAGGATCCCGCGCGCCTTGAGCCATGCCTCGAGCGGCGCGCAATCGGCTTCGGGGAATTGCGCGAACACCATGTTCGTCGCATGCGACAGCACCTTCACCGGCTCGATGCGCGCGAGGCCTGCCGCGAGATGCGCGGCGTTCGCGTGATCGTCGGCCAGCCGCTCGACATTGTGGTCGAGCGCATACAGGCAGGCCGCCGCGAGAATGCCAGACTGCCGCATCCCGCCGCCCAGCACCTTGCGCCAGCGCTGCGCGCGCTCGACCAGCGCGCGATTGCCGACCAGCACCGAACCGACCGGCGCGCCGAGCCCTTTCGAGAAGCAGATCGACACGGTATCGAACGGCGCGCACAGTTCCGCGATCGGACGGCCCGACGCGACGGCCGCATTGCACACGCGCGCGCCGTCGAGGTGCGTGGCCAGCCCGCGGCTGCGCGCGAGCGCGACGGCTTCCTGCACATAGCCGTCCGGCAACACCTGGCCGCCGATCGTGTTTTCGAGCGCGAGCAGGCGCGTGCGGGCGAAGTGATTGTCGAGCGGCTTGATCGCCGCGGCGATCTTCGCGAGCGGCAGCGTGCCGTCGGGCGCGTTCTCGATCGGCTGCGGCTGGATGCTGCCGAGCACGGCCGCGCCGCCGCCTTCGTACTTGTAGGTGTGCGCGAGCTGGCCGACGATGTATTCGTCGCCGCGTTCGCAATGGGCCATCAGCGCGGCGAGGTTGCTCTGCGTGCCGCTCGGGAAGAACAGGCCGGCTTCCTTGCCGGCCCGCTCGGCCGCGACCGCCTGCAGGCGCAGCACGGTCGGGTCGTCGCCCCATACGTCGTCGCCGACTTCTGCGGCAGTCATCGCGGCCAGCATCGCCTGGCTCGGACGTGTCACGGTATCGCTGCGTAAATCGATCATCTTCGTGCCCTGAGTGAACGCGGACCGGTACCGATGCGCCCGGCCCTGCCGAAACGAGACTCAGAGTGTACGCAATTCGCGCAGCGCTTGCCGATGCTTCGCGCCGCGCGAAAGCCGCGTGACCGGGCGCCGCCGGTGCACGATCCGGATACAACCGGCACGACGCGACGCAGTCCACGCCGGCGCGGCATCGTCAACAACGCGGCGGCGGCCGGACACCCGGCATCGGCATCGGCATCGGCATCGGCATCGGCATCGGCAGCATAGGCCGCGCGTGCCAACGCGCGGCACCTTCGCGCACGCCGCATCGTTCCCGTGATGCGACGCGCCATATTGCCGCACGTGCGGCAGACCGCCACGCCACCGCCACCTGCGGCGCGCGCCGCGATCTTGATACGAATCAACGATTTATCCCGAAACCACGCGCGCCGGGCTGGACATCTGCGACGAGTTGGCGCATTTCGCGGCGCAACATCGCGGCACATACTCCAGCCAACCCCGATGCCCCCTCCGGCCGGGGTCCGCCGGCACCCCGCCGGCGGGTATCGTCAAGCCTCGGTCAACTGGTATGGACACCGCATTTTCGGCCCTCGATCTGGCCCGCCTGCAATTCGCGTTCACCGTCTCCTTTCACATCGTCTTCCCGGCGCTGAGCATCGGCCTCGCCAGCTTCATCGCCGTGCTCGAATATCGCTGGCTGAAGACCGGCAAGCAGTACTACAAGACACTCTGCCTGTTCTGGTCGAAGATCTTCGCGGTCGCGTTCGGGATGGGCGTGGTTTCCGGCGTCGTGATGAGCTATCAGTTCGGCACCAACTGGTCGGGTTTCTCGAGCTTCGCCGGCTCGGTCACCGGCCCGCTGCTGATGTACGAGGTGATGACGGCGTTCTTCCTCGAGGCCGGCTTCCTCGGCATCATGCTGTTCGGCTGGAACCGCGTCAGCCCGCGCGCGCACTTCGGCGCGACGCTGATGGTCGCGATCGGCACGCTGATCTCGACGTTCTGGATCCTCGCGTCGAACAGCTGGATGCAGACGCCGCAGGGTTTCGAGATCGTCGACGGCCGCATCGTGCCGACGGACTGGTTCGCGATCGTCTTCAACCCGTCGTTCCCGTACCGCCTGTTCCACATGGCGATCGCCGCGTTCATCGTCGCCGCGCTGGTGGTGGCCGCGACGGGCGCGTGGCACCTGCTGAAGGGCCGCCGCGACAAGGGCGTGAAGAAGATGTTCTCGATGGCGCTGTGGCTGCTGCTGGTGCTCGCGCCGCTGCAGGCCGTGATCGGCGACCAGCACGGCATCAACACGCTGAAGCACCAGCCCGCGAAGATCGCCGCGATCGAAGGGCTGTGGGAAACCGAAAAGGGCGGCACGGCGCTCAACCTGTTCGGCATTCCGGACATGAAGGCCGAAACGACCCGCTACGCGGTGCAGGTGCCGCACCTCGGCAGCCTGATCCTCACGCACAGCTGGGACGGCGAGATCCGCGGGCTGAAGGAATTCCGCCCCGAGGATCGTCCGAACTCGACGGTCGTGTTCTGGAGCTTCCGGATCATGGTCGGCCTCGGCTTCGCGATGATCGGCCTCGCCGCGCTCGCGTGGCTGCTGCGCCGCCGCGGCAGCCTGTATGAATCGAAGTGGTTCCAGCGCCTCGCGCTCGTGATGGGCCCGACCGGCTTCGTGTCGCTGCTCGCGGGCTGGGTGACGACCGAGGCGGGCCGCCAGCCGTGGGTCGTGTATGGCGTGATGCGCACCGCGCAGGCCGTGTCGCCGCTGTCGGTGCAGCAGGTCAGCCTGTCGATGATGACGTTCGTGATCGTCTACTTCCTCGTGTTCGGCACCGGCGTGTACTACATGCTGAAGCTGATGAAGGCCGGCCCCGCGCTGCCCGACGTCAAGCACGACGCGCGGCACGGCGAGCCCGACACGCGCCCCGATCACACCGCGCGCCGCCCGATGTCGGCCGTCGACGAGCTGATCGAGACCGTCTGAGCCCACCCACTTTCGCAAACGAGAAAACCTATGGACGTCACCGTAATCTGGGCCGCGATCATCGCATTGGGGCTCTTCATGTACGTCGTGCTCGACGGCTTCGACCTCGGCATCGGCATCGTCTTCCCGTTCTTCCCGGACGAGAAGGAACGCGACCTGATGATGAACACCGTCGCGCCCGTGTGGGACGGCAACGAGACGTGGCTCGTGCTCGGCGGCGCCGGGCTGTTCGCGGTGTTCCCGATCGTGTATTCGACGGTGCTGTCGGCGCTGTACCTGCCGCTGATCTTCATGCTGGTGTGCCTGATCTTCCGCGGCGTGTCGTTCGAGATCCGCGCGAAGGCACGGCGCACGAAGCAGCTGTGGGATCTCGCGTTCATCGGCGGCTCGGCCGGCGCGACGCTGTTCCAGGGGATCGCGCTCGGCGCGTTCCTGCAGGGCATCGACGTGAAGGACGGCGTGTACGCCGGCGGCGCATTCGACTGGCTCACGCCGTTCAGCCTGCTGACCGGCCTCGGGTTGATCGTCACGTACGCGCTGCTCGGCTGCTGCTGGCTCGTCGCGAAGACGGAAGGCGACCTGCAGCGCCGCCTGCATCGCGTCGTGTGGCCGCTGACCGTCGTGCTGCTCGGTTTCATCGCGGTCGTCAGCCTGTGGACGCCGCTGCAGGATCCGTCGGTCGCGCAACGCTGGTTCGATTCGGGGCTGTTCTGGCGCCTGCTGCCGGTGCCGTTCCTGGTCGCCGGGTGCGCGGTGTGGATGCGTCGCGCGGTACGCAACCGGCACGACATGACGCCGTTCGTGCTCGCGCTGGCACTCGTGCTGCTCGGCTACGTCGGCCTGCTCGTCACGATGTTCCCGTATGCGATTCCTCAGACGATGACGATCTGGGAAGCGGCGGCGCCGCGGTCGAGCCAGACCTTCACGCTGGTCGGCGCAGCGGTTATCCTCCCCATCATCATCGCCTACACGACGATGGGTTACTGGGTATTCCGAGGCAAGGTGCGCCATGAAGACCAGCATTACTACCACCACTGATCCCGCCGCGCGCCGGCCCGACGCGCCGCGGCCGCGGATGCGCGGCTGGATGTGGTTCGTCGTCCTGTGGGCGGGCGGCGTGCTCGGCGCCGTCACGCTCGGCTATGCGTTCAAGATCTTCATGAACCTGACGCTGTTCGCGGTGAAGTAAAAGGCAGCGCGCCGGCCGGGCGATCGCGTCACGCGCGCGGCCCGGGCGCGGCGCGCATCGATCGCCCGATGGATGCGTGATCCGCTGCCTCTTCCTCCGCGTGCGTTATTGCGGCGCCCGCCGCACTACGCCGAGCTTCAATCCCAGCATGCCGAATATACGGTTCATCGTCTGAACCGTCCCGTCGCTGCGGCCCTGCTCGATATCCTGAATCGTCTTTGTCGACACACCGGCGAGCTTCGCCATTTCGGCGCTCGTCAGCCGCATCGTCTGCTTCAGATGACGCACGGATTCGCGCAGCGACCACTCGGGATGCGCGAGAACGTCCTCGATCGCTTGCCGGCGCAACGCGAGCTGATCGGGAAGCGACATCGCGTTATAGCGTTTGTCCATCGTGTCGCCCTCGCCTAGCGCAGTGCATCCATCGTGCAGGAAGCGTTCATTTCAGCAGAAATCTATACAAATCATGCCGTTCATCGTAGCTGAATTATATAAATTTCTACCGAAATAGGAATCGAGCCCCTTGAACTCCGGAAGCAGCGGTCGAGGGAAACTGCCGCCGCTTACCGCCGCTCGCGCAGCGCCGCCTCGATCTTGCGATCGGTCTTGTACTGGCTCAGCGCATACACCGACCAGATCGCGGCCGGCAGCCAGCCGATGATCGTGAGCTGCAGGATCAGGCAGATCACGCCGGCGATCGGGCGGCCGATCGTGAAAAACTGGAACCACGGCAGCAAGAGGGCAAGCAGCAGACGCATCGGATTTCCTTTTCGCATCGTTGAAGAACAGCGTACGCGGCCAATATGGCGCGTGACGCCCCCCATTTCAAGCCGGCGCGCGCCCGGCACGCAGCCGACGCCCCGCGCCGGAACGCCCGCACCGCCCTCGCCTTCTTCACCCGCCGGCCGTAAAAAAACGGCCCTCGCATCGCGCGAGAGCCGTATCGGAATCGCTGGAGAAGGTACCGCGCCGCGCCCGGAACGTGTGCCGCATGCCGATCCGCACGCGCGTCTGCGTGTTCCCGTCAGCCGGGATGCCGACCTACGCCGAACCGGACAGCCATCGCGCAACCTGCGCGACGAGCGGATCCGCTTCGTCGAAACGCTCGACGCCCGCTACCTGCGGCGCATCGCAGATCGCGAACACCGGCTTGCCCCATTGCAGCCCCAGCGCGATTTCGGACAGCGTGCCGAGACCGCCGCCGACCGCGATCAGGCACAGCGACGCGCGTGCGATCAGCGCATTGCGCGTGATGCCGAGCCCGGTCGGCAGCGCGACCGACAGGTACGGATTCGCGTCCCGCGCATCGTCCTCGGGCAGCAGCCCGATCGCGCATCCGCCCGCGGCCCGCGCGCCGCGCGCCGCGGCCTCCATCACGCCCTGCTTGCCGCCGCCGACGATCGCGATGCCCGTCGCCGCGATCGCGTGCGCGATCCGCTCGGCGACGGCGAGCTGCGCGTCGGTCGCGTCGCGCGGCCCGATCACGCCGACCGGCATCCGGTGCCGGCGTGCGCCGCGCTGTCGCTGCGCGAGCTGCGCCAGCGCGGCGCGCGTGTCGTCCGACCATTCAATGACGTCGTTGCCGTGCAAGTCCTTCCCCCAGTGCAAGAACGCAGGTGCAAAGCGCCGTCAGCACGATCGACAGTACGGCGGCCTGCGAGAAATCGGTCTGTCCGTCGGACAGCTTCAGGTACATCAGCAGCGGCAGGATGTTGACCTGCGTGCCGGCCAGCGCGAGCGCCGTGCCGTACGTGCCGAGCGCGATCGCACCGACGAGGCACCACGCCGACGCGATCGACGGCCACAGCTCGCGCCACGCGACGTCTAACCACGCGCGCCACGGCCGGGCGCCGAGCGTCAGCGCCGCCTCGAGCGGCCGCCGGTCGAGATTCGCGAGCGCCGGGTAGAGCATCAGCGCGACGCGCGGGATCAGGTAGTACGCGTAGGCGAACGCGAGCCCCGGCATCGTGTAGATCGCGCCGCCGACCACGGTCGGGTCCGCGCCGAGCGACGCCAGCAGCATCGTCACGAAGCCGGCGCGGCCGAACACGAGGATGAAGCCGTACGCGATCACGAGGCCGGAGAAGGCGAGCGGCACGCCGAGCAGCGCGAGCGACCAGCGGCGCCGCGCCGGCGACTGCCCAGCCAGCACGAACGCGACCGGCACGCCGACGGCGACCGACAGCGTGCCGGCGCCGAGCGCGAGCGCCAGCGAACGCACGATCGCGTCGGCCACGAGCGGATCGCCGAACACCGCGGCGAACGCACGACCGCCGCCGTCGAACGCGGCGCCGACGAGCGCGGCGAGCGGCAGCACGAAGCACACCGCGAACAGCCCGGCCGCCGGCACCGCGCCGTAGCGGCGCAGGACGCCGCGCTGCATGGACGAAACCCGCATCGCGCGCCCCTTACTTGCCGAGCGTGGCCTGCGACCAGAGCTGGTCGACTTCGGCCTTGTGCGCCGCGGCCTTCGCGACGTCGAGCGGACGCACCTGCGGCGCGTTCGGCAGCTTCGCGGCGACATCCTGCGCGACCGGCGTGCCGGGCACGGCCGGACGCACGAAGCCCTGCGCGAACAGCCCCTGCCCGACGTCGCTCATCACGAGGTTGAGCCACAACTGCGCGGCGGCCGGATTCGGGCCGTTCTTCACGAGACTCATCGCGTACGGCGCCGACACGCTGCCGTCCTGCGGGATCACGACTTCGGCCGCGTCACCCATGCCGTCCGCGTACTTGGCCTTGAGCCCGTCGTTCTCGTAGCCGATCAGGACCGGAATCTCGCCCTTGACGAATTTCGCGTACGGCGTCGTCCCCTCGACGCGCAGCACGTTGCCCGCCCGCTTCAGCTTGCCGAAGAAATCCGCGCCCGGCTTCGGGTTGTCGACGCTGCCGCCGTTCGCATAGGCGGCGGCGAACACGGCGACCTGCCCCTGCCCGGTCGAGCGCGGATCGAGATAGACGACCGCATTGCGATATTCGGGCTTCAGCAGGTCCGACCAGCGCTGCGGCACGTTCTTCACGAGCTTCTTGTTGACGAGCAGCGCGATGTTCAGCGAATGCACCGCGAACCAGCGGCCGTCGGCCGCGCGGAATACCGTGGGCAGCTTGTCGAAATTGACCGGCTTGAACGGCGCGACGACGTCCTTGGCCGTCGCATCGAGCGCCGATGCCGCGAAGTAGTACGCTGTGTCGGCCTGCGGGCGGCGTCGCGACTTGTCGAGCGCGACGACCGTCGCGGCCGAGCCGATGTCGTTGTACGTGATCTCGACCTTCGGGTAGCGCTTGCGGAATTCGGCGAACAGCGACTTCCAGTTCGCCCATTCCGGGCCCGTGTCGAACGACACGACGAGCCCTTCGTCGGCGGCCTTCTCGTACAGCGCGTCCTCGCCGGGATACAGCGGCGCGGCATGGGCCAGCGCGGGCGCGAGGGTCGCGAACGCGCAGAGCGCCAGCAGGCGGCGGCGCGTCGCATGAAGGAAGTGGCGGCGTGCAGACATCGTGATTCTCCGTTGAATGAATGGGTCGCCCGCGCTCACGCGGCGGGCAGCACGAGCAGATGGCGCGGCTCGATCGACACGCAGCGCGCCGGCAGCTCGCGCCCTTCGCCGAGCAGTGCGTCGGTCGCGCCGGCCGGTACGAAGTCGAAACGCTGGGTCGCGCCGAAGTAGCGCACCTCGCCGACCCGGCCGTCGATGCGGTTCGCGACGGACTCGGGCGGATCGGGCTGCAGGTGTTCCGGCCGGATCAGCACCTCGACCGGGTCGCCCGGCCGGTGCGCACCCGTATCCGCGCGCAGCGTCGTGAACCGCACGTCGACCGCGCCATGCGCGAGCACGCGGCCGCGCAGCAGCGTCGAATGGCCGACGAAACGCGCGACCTGCGCGGTCGCCGGACGCTCGTACAGGTCGCGCGGGGTGCCGGCCTGCAGCATGCGTCCGCCGTCGACGATCGCCACGCGATCGGCCATGCTGAGCGCTTCGTCCTGGTCGTGCGTGACGAGCAGCGTCGTCGCGCCGCATGCGCGCTGCAGCGCGCGGATCTCGTCGCGCAGCTGGTGGCGAATGCCGGCGTCGAGCGCCGCGAGCGGCTCGTCGAGCAGCAGCAGCTTCGGTTCGATCACGAGCGCGCGAGCCAGCGCGACGCGCTGCTGCTGCCCGCCGGACAGCAGCGCCGTGCTGCGTCCGGCCTGCGCGGCGAGGCCGACGCATTCGAGCATCTCGAGCGCGCGGCGGCGGCGCGGCGCCGCGGCCATGCCGCGCATCTTCAGGCCATAGGCGACGTTGTCGACGACCGACAGGTTCGGAAACAGCGCGTAGTGCTGGAACACCATCCCGACCTCGCGCTGCCACACCGGCACGCCGGCCATGTCGCGGCCGCCGATCGCGATACGGCCGCCGTACCCGTCGAGCAGGCCGGCGGCGAGGCGCAGCAGCGTCGATTTGCCGGAGCCGCTGCGGCCCATCACGGCGAGCAGTTCGCCCTGGGCCGCGGACAGCGTGACCGCGTCGACGCCGTGACGGGCGCCCGGATACTGGAAGCTGACGTTTTCGAAATCGAGACTCATGACGGTTTCACTTCAGGCGTTGCACGGTGAGGACGGAGGCGAGCGTCGCGAGCACGGCAAGGACGAGCAGCACGACGGTGGCCGCGCAGGCCATCCCGGACGCGCCGTAGAACGCCTGCAGCAGCACGATCGGATAGTTGCGGTAACGGAAGCCCGCGATCAGGTTCGAGATCTGGAATTCGCCGATCGAAAGCGCGGCGACCATCACGAGGCCGGAAAACAGGCTGTGCCGCAGGTTCGGCAGCACGACCGTGAAGAACTGGCGCAGCGGCGTCGCACCGAGCGTCGCCGCACACGCCTCGAGATGCGCGAGCCCCAGGTGGCGCAGGTCGCTCAGCAGCGTCTGCAGCAGGTACGGCAGCGTCAGCACCGCGTGCGCGGCGATCATCAGCGGCAGCGTGCCGAGCCACGGCAGCGCATCGCCGCTGAAGATCGCGATGTAGCCGAACCCGAGTGTCAGCGCCGGCACCGCGATCGGCATCAGCATCACGATGCGCGCCGCGAAGCCGCGGCCGGCCAGTGCGCGGTGATGCAGCGCATAGGCGAGCGGCAGCGCCAGCACGGCATTGATCGCGCAGCAGGCGAGCGCGACGACGAGGCTCGTGCCGAATGCGCGGGTGAAGCTGCGATTCGCGGCCAGGTCCGCGAACCAGTGCGACGTGATGCCGGTCGGCAGCAGCGTGTTCGTCCACGACTGGCCGACCGAGCCGATCAGCAGCAGCACGATCGGCAACGCGAGGTACAGCCCGAAGACCGCGACGAGCGCCTGCAGCAGCAGGCGTCCCGCGATCGCGCGCGGCCGTTTGTTACGACGAATCGGAATAGCTTCGGCAAGGGCCGGAGCGGCTGGCGGATGCATGGCGAATCTCGCTGACGGACACGGAACGAGTCACGCAACGCCCGCCGGGCAGGGCCGGCACGCGTTGTCATGACGGCCGCAGTGTGCGGATCCGACATGGCATCGTCATGAAAAAAACGTACAACGCCCGCATCGATCTGTGCGCGCAAGGAATAGTTCGCCGTGAAGCACCTGTTTCCCAACGTCGCGGAGCTGCACGCGTTCGCGACTTCCGTGAAGTACCTGAACTTCTCGTATGCGGCGCGCGAGCTGGGCCTGACGCCGAGCGCGGTCAGCCGGCAGATCGCGAATCTCGAGACGCTGTTCGGGGTGAAGCTGTTCGTGCGCGAGGGGCGCAATCTCGCGCTCACGCGGGCCGGGCAGGTTTATCACGCACGCGTGATCGGCCCGCTGCGCGAGATCGGCAACGCGTCGATCGAATTGCTGAGCGCGCGCGAGGACAGCGACCTGCTGACGATCGCAAGCGTGCCGACCTTCACGACGAAGTGGCTGGTGCCGCGCCTCGCGCGCTTTCTGGCCGGCGCGCCGGACGTCACGCTGAGTTTTCGCCGCCATCTCGCGCACGGCGACGTGTTTCCGTTCGGACTCGACGCGGCGATACGCTATGGCGACGGCGCATGGGAAGGCGTCCGCTGCGATTACCTGGACGGCCGCACGTTCGTGCCGGTCTGTTCCCGCGAATTCGCGGCGCGACATGCGCTGCGCACGCCCGCCGACACGGCCGCCGCGCCGCGGCTCGTGCACGAGCAGGCGGAAATCGCGTGGTCCCTCTGGGCGGAGCGCCATCGCGTCGCCCGGATGAACGCGCTGGCCGGGCCGCGCTTCGAACAGTATTCGGTGCTGATCCAGGCCGCGCAAGCCGGGCTCGGGCTCGCGCTCGTGCCGCGCTTCCTGATCGTCGACACGCTCGCGAGCGGCGCGCTCGTCGAACCGTTCGACGCGCCCGTCGACGTCGATGCGCAGGGGCACTACCTGTGCTATGCGCCGGAGCGCCTGGAGACGAGCGCCGCGTTGCGGCGCTTCAGGGAATGGATCCTCGGCGCATGCGCGGAGCGCTGAGCGTGCCCGGCATGGCCGGGCACGCCCGGACGGCACGGCGGCGCCGGTAACACGGCGCCGTGCCGCCCGTCCCGTTGCGTCAGTGGTCGATGCCGAGCCCCGGCAGCACGTGCGTGTTCTCGGCCACGACCGCGTGCAGCAGCTTCGGTTCGGCGCCGAGCAGCCCGAGGATCGTCGGCGCGACCTGCTTCGTGCCGACCACATCGCTCACGGTACGCGCACGATGGAGGCCCGGGTACGACACGAGCAGGCCGAGGTGGCTGTCGTCCGGCGCGTTGCCGCCGTGTTCCTCGTCCTTCTTCGTGCTCGACGTGTAGATCACGCCCGGATTCGGCTGGACGATGATGTCCGGCGTGCGGCCGTTGGCCGGATCGCCGAACCGGTCGGCCAGCGCCGCGCCGTACAGGATGGATGCCTGCGGGCCGTCGGCGCAGATCCCCGGCGCGTTGCAGCCGAGGTTCGCCTTCAGCGTCTGTACCACGGCCGTGCGCTGGCTGCGGTCGCGCAGCCAGATCAGGCCGACGTCGTCGGTCTGCACGAAGCCCGTGCCGACCAGGCCCGAGCCGTCGTTCAGGTTGCCCGTCGTCGTGTTGTTCTGGCCGAAGTTGCCGTTCGGGTCGACGTAGTTGTTCGCTTCGAGCAGCTTCGTCAGCGTGTCGCCGTTCTTCACGAGCTTCGTGTGATCGGTCGGCGACTGGCCGTGCTTCGCCGTGACGATCACGGCCGTCGACGTGTACAGGTTGCGCTGCTTCAGCTCGGCGACGATGCGGCCGATCGAGTTGTCGACGTACGTGATCGCGTTCGCGACCTGGCCGTTCGGCGTGAAGTTCGCGTCGAGGTAGCCGCCGCCCTTCGCGACCGGCGCCTTCTGCGCGACGCTGAGCGTCTGGAAGTTGGCGCCGAACAGCGTCGGCACCGGCGCGTTTTTCGTGCCCGTCGAATCGCGGCCGTCGATCTGGTTGACCAGCGCCTGCACGTGCAGGTTGTCGAAGCGCGCCGTGTGCGAATAGACGTCGGTGTAGGCGGTGTTCGTCGCCGGGTCGATCGAGTTGATCTCGGTGCGCATCAGATCGTCGACGCCGGTGCCCGACGGGCCGTTCAGCCAGTCGTAGCCCCACGCGTGCTTGTCCGCCCACGCGGTGTAGGCGTTCGGCACGCCGGCCTTGACGGCCTCGAACACCGTGTTGGTCTTCACGTAGTTGTGCGGATAGACCGGCACGCACTGGCCGTCGACCTTCGCATGCGGAATCGCCTGCGGATTGAATGCGCCGCCGCCGTCGAGATGCACGAGCGCGCCGCCGTTGAACGCATCGATGCCGGTCGTCTCGTCGAACACGACGTTCCAGCCCTGCTGGCCCGAGCAGGTCGTGTCGCTCGGCGCGTACAGGTTGCGGTCGTACGACACGTCGTAGAACAGGCCGGCCGTCTTCGGCGAGCCGCCCGTCACGAGCGCGGCGAGCCCCGGGAACGAGTCCGACAGGCCGGGCGTATAGGCGTTCGTGTACGTGACGCCGCTTTGTGCGAGCACGGCGAGGTTCGGACACGTGTTCGCGCCGATGCAGCGTGCGAGATCCTGCTCGTGCAGGCCGTCGACACTGATCAGCAGCACGTGCTTCACGACGCGCCGGCCGTGGCCGGCGTCATCGCCCTGGCTGTTGCCTTCCTGCTGCGCCGCGTAGGCGCCGGCGCTTGCGAGCGCCAGCGCGCCCGCCACCATCACCGCCATTTTTCGTTGCTTAGCGAACCTGGAAATCATCACCCCACCTCATCGATTGACGTTGAACTGCGTGACCTGCCATCAGGCGCGCAAAATATCGCCGCGCCGTGGGGCGCGCGCGTGAAGCGGGGCTTTCTGTTTTCTGTCAAACGTAACCAATCGCAAGTGACACGACGCGGTCGCAAAAGAAAGCGACCCGGCGCACGCTGCGACGTGTGCGCGCGAGGTTCGCACCGGGTCGGTGCATCGGGCGCGCCGTCGCCCGCCGCGCGAATTTTTTTCACGCTTGGCGTATGACTATTGGCGTGTGATAAAGGGTTTTCCCTGACCCGGAGCACGAGTATGTCGACCCTGGAAGCTCTCCGGTTCGTGCTGGACGATGCACGCACCCCCGAAATCATTCGCCACCACGTCGTCGACGCGCTGCAGTACGCGTTGCGCAACTACGGCCAGGTATTCACCGCGAAGGAAGTCGAATGGCTCACGCATTGGGACGATGCCCGCCTGCCGCTGGCCGCGAGGAAGGAACTGGACAAGCGCGAACCGGCGATCGAGGCGCGCTGACGGGACGCGCGCCGCCGCGCCCGATTGCCGATCGGACGCGGCGGCGGCGGATGATGGCGTAACGCTTACTGCAGGCCGAAGTCGACGCGCGTCGTCGCGCCCTTGTCCTCGATGCCCTTCGCATCGAGCTTCGGCGCCACGACGAACATGCGGCTCGCATCGATCTTGCCGTCGAGGTACTGGCGCACGGCCTGCGCGCGCTGCTGCGCGAGCGCGCGCAGCGCGTTGTCGTCGGCCGGCGCGTGATCGGCGAGCGCCTGCTTCATGTCCGCATCGGGCAGCGTCTTCTGCAGGCCGATCAGGTTGCGCGGCTTCTTGAAGTCGGCGTCCTTGTACGCGCGCGTCAGGTACTTGGTGTACTCGGCCGGTTCGACCTTCACCGACATCGGATCGATGCTCTCGCCCTGGCCGACCACGTCCTTCAGCTTCTGCTGGCGAACCAGCCGTTCGACGTACGCGTCGCGCAGCCCCGGCGTGTCCTTCGCCGGATCGACGCGGCCGATCAGGTCCAGCCGGATCGACGGCTTCTCGGTCAGCATCTTCACGACGGTATCGAGCTTCTTCTGCTGCGCGTCGGTCAGCTCGTACGCGCCCGGCGCGAACTCGACGTAGCCGAGATCCTCGCCGCCGCTGCCGCCGAACGCATTCGCGAGCAGCGTGAACGGCGACGTGACCGCCTTCGCGATCAGGTTCAGCACCGCGCGCCAGATCAGCCCGCCGACGCTGAACTCCGGATTCGACAGCGAGCCCGACACCGGCAGGTTCACGTCGATCTGGCCGCGCGTGTTCTTCAGGAGCGAGATCGCGAGCTTCACCGGCAGCTTGGTCGCCGTGTCGTTTTCGACGTGATCGCCGAACGTGAGCTGGTCGATGAAGATGTGGTTGTTCGCCTGAAGCTGGTCGTTCGCGAGCTGGTAGTGCAGGTCGACGTTGAGCTTGCCCTTCGTGATCGGGTAGCCGGCGTACTTCGCCGAATACGGCGTCAGGTTGGTCAGCTCGATGTCGTGCGCGGTCGCCGTGAGATCCAGCGCGGGCTTGTCGATCAGCGGGTTCACCGAGCCCTTGATCGAGATCGGTCCGTTGCCCGCGAGGTTCGCGGCGACGTCGACCGGCGCGGACGTCGTCGAGTCCGTGCCGAACGCGCCGACCGTCCCCTTGATCGCGACCAGGTTCGCCGTGTAGTTCGGCTTGATGAAGTTGTCGGTGTAGGTCACGCGGCCGTCCTGCAGCAGGAGCTCGCCGAAATGCATGCGCACCGGATTCTGCGGCGGCGGCGCGGCCTTCACGACGACCGTCGCCGATGCGGCGGCCGGCGCCGACGCCTGCTGCGCGGCCGCGGCCGACGAGGCCTGCGCGGCGGCGGCCGGCGGCGTCATGCCCGGCGACAGCGGCACCGGTTCGGGCTTGCTCGCGTCGCGCGTCAGCGATTGCGCGGGGCCCGTCTCCTTCGCGACGACGTCCTTCAGGTTCAGCCGACCCTGCGCATCGAGCAGCACGCGGCCGTAGAAGTTCGAGAACGTCACGCGCGCGGCGTCGACGTCGGTGCCCTTCTCGTCGTGGTTCACCTTCAGGTTCGACAGCGCGAGCGAGCGCCAGCCGGCGAACGGGTCGGACGTCGCCTTGTCGAGCATCCGCACGTCGACCAGCGCGACGTCGCCGCGATAGGTCGCGCGCGGCGTGTCCTTCACCTGCGCGAACGTCAGGTTGCCCTGCGCGTTGAGCAGCGCGCTCGCGATGGTCGCGTTCAGCGCGCTGCCGAAGTACGGCTCGAACGCGGCCGCGTCGAGGCGGTTGCCGTTGATCTTCAGGCCGAGCTTCAGCGGCTGCGCGGTCACGTCGCCCGACACGTTCACCGAGCCCTTGCGGTTCAGCGTCGCCTTCAGCTGCACCGGCAGCGGCTTCGTCAGGTCGTCGCTGATCTTCTGCACCGACAGGTCGAGCGGCTTGATCGCGAGCTTCACCGGGCGCGGCGTCGACAGGTCCGTGAAGTTCGCGGACGATTCCTTCACGTTCAGCGCGTCGATCCGGTAATGCCACGACGGCGCGACCGCCGCGGCCTTGCGCGCGACCGTGCGCCTGGGCACCGCCGCCTGCGCGGGTTCGGCGAGCGCCGCCAGGTCGATCTTGCCGTCCTTCAGGCGCTTCACGTCGATCGCGAGCCCGGTCGCGTCGACGCTCGCGATTTCCGCGCTGCGCGCGGCGACGTCGACCTTCGTGATCTTCGCGCTCGCGTCGGGCAGCACGATCGCGGGCGCTTTCGCGTCCGGCGTCGCGAGCTTCAGCGACTTCAGGCTCACCGTGCTGTCGGCGACCTGCGCGTCGAGCGGCGTCTTGCCCCAGTCGGCCTTCGCGTTGACGCTCGCGCCGAGCGTGCCGTCGAGCACGCGCGCGCGGGTCGCCTCGCCGAGATACGGCTGCAGCGCCGGCAGCGCGAGCGCATCGACCGTCAGCTTCGTGTCGGCCTGCTTCGCCGCCAGGCTGAACGCGCCTTCGGCCTTCAGGTCGCCGCCGCGCGACAACGACGTCGACAACGTGTATTTCGCGGGCGTCTTGCCCTGCAGCGCAAAGCCGTCGAGCGTCGCGGCCAGCTTCGTCAGCGACAGCGCGGTCGGCGTCGCCGGCACGCGGTCGTCGACGTTGATCGTGCCGCCGTCGATCGCGAAATGACGGATCGTCAGGTCGAGCGGCGGCGCTTCCTTCGCGGCGGCTTCGGCCTTCGCGCCGCTCGCGGCGGCGACGGCGGCGGCTTCGCTCGATGCGGTGGCACCCGATGCGGCAGCGGCCGACGAGGCAGCGGCCGGCTTGCCGGCGGCCGCCTTCGGCGCGGCAGATGGCTGGCCGGCGAGCTTCTCGACGTTCAGCACGCCCTGCTTGTCGCGCGCCAGGTCGACGACCGGCTGGTCGAGCCGGATCTCGTCGAAATGCAGCACGTTGCGCAGCGGCTCGAGGCCGGCGGCCGCGACGTGCACGCCGCGCGCGGCGAACAGCGGCGCGGACGCGCGGTCGGTCACCTTCGCGTCGTTGAGATCGACGGTGCCCGACACGCGCAGCGCGGGCGTGTCGCCGCTCATCACGAAGTTCAGCTTCAGGTCGCTGCTCAGGAGGCCGCTCGTGACGATCACCGGCAGCTTCGCCGGCGCGTACGAAATCAGCTTCGGCACGTCGAGCCGGTCGAACGTCAGCGCGACTTCCGACTCGCGCGACTGCGCGAACGGCTTTGTCCTGCCGTCGATCGCGATCGGGCTGCCGTCGAACCGCGCGCGCAGCCTCGGCTGCACGAAGATGTCGGTCTTCGACGGCAGCGTCGCGATGAACGGGATGCCGAGCGTCCAGTTGTCGACCACGTGCTTTTCGTTCAGCAGGCGGTCATCGAAGTCGATCCGGCCGTCGTTGACCTGGATGTTCGACACCGAGAAAAGTGTCGGCTTGCTTTCGGGTTTGGACGGCGTCGAGAACTTCTCGATCAGGTCGGTGAAGTTGAAGCGCTGCGCGTCGTAACGGACGACATGGAAGCGCGGCGAGTCGACGCGCACTTCGTTGACGATCGGCGCGCCGCGGAACAGCGACGACCACGACGGCCTGACGACGAGCTTGCCGATGTCGATGAAGTCGCCCTGGCCGCCGCGCTCGCCGACGTGCACGCCGTCGGCTTCGAGGTTCAGCGTGTACGGGTTCAGCGCGACGCGCTGGACCGTGGACGGCCGGCCGAGTTGCTGGCTCAGTTGCTGTTCGGCGATGTGGCGGATCAGCGGCGGCGCCGCGAAGAACCCGAGCAGTCCGAATAAAACGAGGAAGATCAGCACGCCGAGGCCGATACGCCGGGTCCGGCGCGAGCGTGCAACGCCGCCGAGGGCATGGAGGGTAGAGGGTACGGTTTCTTTGTCTGCGCTTGCCATGCTTGGATGCCTCGGGAATGGATGCCTGGCCGCGCCGGAAAACCGGCACGGCCGTGCACGCTATCCCGAAAGTATAGGCTCAGGTGGTGACGGAACGACGTTCGGGCGCGGCCACCGCGCCCGCGGATCGGACAGCGGCGGCGCCCGTCGGTTCATTTCCGGACGACGACGGGCGGCATCCACGAGCCGTCGCTCGCTTGCGGCTTCGGCGCGTACAGCCGCAGCGCGAGCGCGAAATCGGTGCGCGGCGCCGGCAGCCAGTTGGCCGCATGCGTGCCGCCCGGCGATGCCGACACGACCACGTCGATCGAGCCGTCGTGGTTGCGGCGCAACCGGTCGCGGTCGCCGAGCGAGCGGCGCGCCGAGCCGACGTCGGGCAGCGCACCGTTCGTCGCGTACGGCGTGAGCGTCCAGAACCCGCGCACCGGCGGCAACGCGCCCGGCGCGAAGTGCAGCACGTAGCGGTTCGCGCCGTTCAGCGCATGGCCGTCGCTGTCGACGCGCACGAACGCGAGCGTCTCGTCGTCGCGCGTCGCGGTGCCGAACTGCGTGTAGGCCACGTACGCGCGCAGCGTGTAATCCTGACCGTACTTGCCGGCCGTGTCGCCGATCCAGCTCCAGCCGTTCGCGTTGAGCAGGTTCGACGGCGGTGTCGCGAGCCGCGCGCGCGCCTCGGCGACGCCGGCCGTCGCGGCGTTCAGGCGATCGCCCGTCCACAGCACCGGGTAGCCGGCCGTCACGCCGATGTCCTTCAGCTGTTCTTGCGCGTGCGCATCGTCGGCCGGTGCCGGGTTGTCCTGCAGCGCCTGCGCGAAGCGCGTGAAGAACGCCTTCGGGTCGAGCGCGGCCACCTGCTCGGCCGGCGTGCCGCCGCTCGCCGCTTCCGACGGCGCGCTGCCCGCATGGACCGCGACCGACGCGCCGCGCGCGCTGCCCGTATAGACGGACAGCGGCACCACGCGGATCGTCCGCTGCAGTTTCTTCACGTTCGTGAGGTCGCGCCCGCCGCTCGTCTGCAGCCGCACTTCGAGCCACGCGTTCGCCGACGGCACGTCGATCCGCAATGCGCCCTTCGGCAACGTGCCTTGCCAGTCCTTCGCGGCGAAGGCAATCGTTTGCGCTCGCACGGCGCCGCGAGCGCCACGCGCCGCCACGCTCGACGCCGACCACAGCACGTTCGTCCACATGTCGAGCGCGCGGGCATCCCAGTAACGGCCGCGGGTGTCCGGCAGCGTCACGATCACCGGCTCGGCGCCGACGTCGAGCCAGCCGGTCGAGTCGAGCGTGTCGACGCCCGGCAGCGGCGGGTTGAGCGCGCCGACGGGCGGCAGCGCCTGCGCGTGACGCAGCGTGTTGAGCGGCGCCTGGCCCGGCTGTGCGCCGTCGCCGCCCGTCGCGGCTTCCTTCGCGACGTCCATCAGCACGAGCGGATACGCGTATACATAAGAGTCGGCCACTTCGGCGCGCATCCAGCCGGTTTTCCGCTGGATCGCATCCGGTTGCGACGCGCATCCCGCCAGCAGCGTCGCCAGGGCCAGCGACGCGCCTGCCGCGCGCCGCAGAGCAATTGATTCTCGTAGGTTTTCAATCATTGAATACTGGCCGAATATCGTTCTTGTCAGTCAACGCCTTGTTCGACTCACGATCGGCGAAGGCAAGGCACCCCAGCCTGCCCGGTCGCCGCTTCGCCGGGCCGACGCTGATGTCAGGCCGGTATCATAGCGCCTAAGGGCATCCCCCAATATGCCGAATAACGGGCGCAGCAGTAGTTGCGGCATCGACGGTCCCGGCCGCCGCTGGGATCGGCCGGAATCGACGCAGCATCGACGACCCGGCCGGCCTCCATCACGCTTTCGTCCGTCTTGACTTATGGTGTCATTATTGACACCATTTCGTCATGGCAAACGAATGGAAGATCCTCGACCAACTGAGGCGTGAGCCGGCGAATGTGTGATTCAACGATCTGCGGAAGGTCTGCGAGGCGCACTTCGGTCAGGCCCGCCAATCCGGTTCGAGCCATGCCATTTTCAAGACACCGTGGCAAGGCGATCCGCGGGTCAATATCCAGAACGATCGCGGGAAGGCAAAGGCCTATCAGGTCCGGCAGGTGCTCGATGCGATCGACCGACTGAAGGAACAGAAATCATGACCCAAGACCACTTTACGTACCGCGTAACGTGGTCCCCGGAGGACGGGGAGCACGTCGGCCTCTGTGCGGAATTCCCTTCCCTGTCGTGGCTCGATCAGACGCCGGAAGGCGCGCTGGCCGGCATTCGCCGGCTGGTCGCCGACGTCGTGCGCGACATGACGGCGAATGGAGAAAAAGTCCCCGAACCGATCGCCGATCGGACCTACAGCGGCGAATTCAAGGTCCGCATCCCGCCACAGGCGCACCGGGCACTGGTCATCCAGGCTGCGGAGCAGGGCGTCAGCCTGAACCGTCTTGCGAGTGCCAAGCTCTGCGCATGATCACGCGGTCGATGACGCATGCGTGAATGGCGGGCGTTCCGTCCGGACCCGGGCATTGCGTTTTTCGCGCCCCGACACCAGATAACGTATCGGTAAGCCGAGCCGCTATTCACGTCCGTGCGCCGAATCGTCGCCCCCTTGACCTTCCCATCATGGGAATGTTGATACTGCCATCATTCGCGGCTCGATCCGCGCTCTTGGGGAATCCGACATGACTGAACCACTCGCCACCGCAGCCCTGCAAACGGTCGAACTGACCGTCGACGGCATGCATTGCGGCGGCTGCACCGGCCGTGTGCAACGTGCGCTGGCTGCGGTGCCGGGCGTCGTCGAGGCCGCGGTCGATCTCGACGCGCATGCGGCCACGGTCATCGCGCATGATGCGGTCGAGCCGGCGCAGCTCGTCGATGCGGTCGGCGCCGCCGGCTATCGCGCTACCGTGCGCGAAGCGACGGGCGCAGCCGCGGCGGCCGCGCCCGCGGGGCACGCGACGCGCGTCGCAGCACCGCCGGTAACGGCAACGCCCGCCACCGCCACCGCCACCGCCACCACGATCGAACTCGATATCGACGGCATGACCTGCGCGTCGTGCGTGTCGCGCGTGGAGAAAGCACTCGCGAAAGTGCCGGGCGTCACGCGCGCAACGGTCAACCTCGCGACCGAACGCGCGACGATCGACGCCGCAGCGGATGTTTCCGCGTCGCAACTGACGGATGCCGTCAGGCAGGCCGGCTATGGTGCGACGCCGCTCGCACCGGATACCGCTGCACTCCCTGCCCCGTCCGCGTCTCCGGCATCCGCCAGCCTCGAACTCGCCATCGACGGGATGACCTGCGCGTCATGCGTGTCGCGCGTCGAAAAGGCGCTGGAGAAGGTGCCGGGCGTCACGCATGCGTCGGTCAATCTCGCGACCGAACGCGCGTCGGTGCATGGCACCGGCGCGCTCGACGCCGCCACGCTGATCGCGGCGGTCACGACGGCCGGCTACCAGGCGTCGCTCGCCGCCTCGCCGGACGCGGGCGCCTCGACCGACGCCACCGCCCGCGCCGGCACCGACGCCGCCGCGCAAGCCCCCGACGCCCGCAAGCAACGCGAAGCGATCCGCGAGCGCAATCTCGTGATCGGCTCGGCCGTGCTGAGCGCGCCGCTCGTCGTGCCGATGCTCGTCGCGCCGTTCGGTTTCGACGCGATGCTGCCCGGCTGGCTGCAGCTCGTGCTCGCGTCGATCGTCCAGTTCGGCTTCGGCGCGCGCTTCTACCGCGCCGCCTGGCATGCGGTGAAGGCACGCACGGGCAACATGGACCTGCTCGTCGCACTCGGCACGTCGGCCGCGTTCGGCCTGAGCCTGTGGATGCTGCTGCGCGACCCCGCGCACCCCGGCCACCTGTATTTCGAGGCATCGGCCGTCATCGTCACGCTGGTGCGCTTCGGCAAATGGCTCGAAGCGCGCGCGAAACGCCAGACGACCGAGGCGATCCGCGCGCTGAACGCGCTGCGTCCTGACCGTGCGCGCATCGTCGAGCACGGCGTCGAACGCGACGTGCCGCTGGCGCAGGTGCGCGTCGGCACGACCGTCAGCATCCGTCCCGGCGAGCGTGTGCCCGTCGATGGCCGGATCGTGTCAGGCCGCTCGCACGTAGACGAATCGCTGATCACCGGTGAAAGCCTGCCGGTGCCGAAGGACGACGGCGACCCGGTCACGGCCGGGTCGATCAACGGCGAAGGCGCGCTCGTCGTCGAAACCACCGCGATCGGCGCGGAAACGACGCTCGCACGCATCATCCGCCTCGTCGAATCCGCCCAGGCGGAGAAAGCGCCGATCCAGCGGCTCGTCGATCGCGTCAGCGAAGTGTTCGTGCCGGCGATCCTCGGCATCGCCGTGCTGACGCTGATCGGCTGGCTGATCGCCGGCGCCGGCACCGAAACGGCGATCCTTAACGCGGTCGCGGTGCTCGTCATCGCGTGCCCGTGCGCGCTCGGCCTCGCGACGCCCGCGGCGATCATGGCCGGCACCGGCGTCGCGGCCCGCCACGGCGTGCTGATCAAGGACGCCCAGGCGCTCGAACTCGCGCAGCGCACCACCGTGATCGCGTTCGACAAGACCGGCACGCTGACCGAAGGTAAACCGTCCGTGACGGCGTTCGACGCCGTCGGCATCCCGCGTGAGCAGGCGCTCACGCTCGCGGCCGCGGTCCAGCGGCAAAGCGATCACCCGCTCGCGCGCGCGGTGGTCGCCGCACACGATGCTGACGTCTTGGCCCGCGGCGGCGGCGCGGGTTCGGCCGAGATCGTCGCGGCCGATGCGCGCGCGGTGGCCGGACGCGGCGTCGAAGCGCGCGTCGACGGGCAGCGTCTCGCGCTCGGCAGCACGCGCTGGCGCGATGAACTCGGCATCGTCGTGCCGCCCGAACTCGACGCGCGTGCCGCGGAACTCGAACGCGCGGGCAACACGATTTCGTGGCTGATGCGCGCCGATGCGCCGCGTGCGCTGCTCGCGCTGATCGCGTTCGGCGACACCGTGAAGCCCGGCGCCCGCGACGCGGTCGCGGCCCTGTCGGCACGCGGCGTCGCGAGCGTGCTCGTGACGGGCGACAACCGCGGCAGCGCGGCGGCCGTCGCGGCGTCGCTCGGGATCGGCGAAGTGCATGCGCAGGTGCTGCCCGACGACAAGGCACGCGTGGTGACCGAACTGAAGCGTACGCACGGCGGAATCGTCGCGATGGTCGGCGACGGGATCAACGACGCGCCCGCGCTCGCCGCGGCCGATGTCGGCATCGCGATGGCCACCGGCACCGACGTCGCGATGCACACGGCCGGCATCACGCTGATGCGCGGCGACCCGGCGCTCGTCGCCGATGCGATCGACATCTCCAAGCGGACGTACCGGAAGATCCAGCAGAACCTGTTCTGGGCGTTCGTCTACAACCTGATCGGCGTGCCGCTCGCGGCGCTCGGCTGGTTGAATCCGGTGATCGCGGGGGCGGCGATGGCGTTCTCCAGCGTCAGCGTCGTGACGAATGCGTTGCTGCTGAGGAGATGGAAAGGGCGGGCGCGATGATGCTGGCCGCGACGCGCGCCGGATGGTCCGATGGACCTCCAGCGCTCGTCGCATAAGGGATCGGGAATGGTTGCAGCGTGCCGACTGGTCATCTGCGCAAGCGCTGGCACGGAGCGCCGGCCCTGCGTCGGGCAGATAAAACCGGAAGAAGGAAGGCGACGAAACAGGAACGGGCGACGCCGAAGCACGCCGGCCGCTTCAGCCAGAGACGACCGGCTTGATCAGCGTCGTCGTGATCGGCGCGAAGCCGCACGCCCGATACAGCGCACGGGCAGCCGTATTGTGATTGAACACCGACAGCCCGATCTCGGTGACGCCATGGCGGCGCGCCTCGGCCTCCAGCGCATCGAGCGCGCGCGTGGCCCAGCCCTGGCGGCGCCGGGACGGGACGATGTCGAGGTCGTAGATGAACAGCGTGCGGTTCGGCCCTTCGGGCACGATCGCGTACCAGAGATCGCCGACCGCGTCGCCGCTGGCGGCGTCGATCAGCTGGACGAGTGTCTGGCCGGAAGTGAGCAGGCCGTCGGGCAGCAGCGTATCGAAGCAGGCGCGGGCGCGGCTCGCCGCGTCGTCGGCCGCATTCTGCCCGGATGACACGAGATCGCGCGCGTAGCCGTCGATGGCGCGCGTGCGGTATGCGTGGAATTCACCGGCCGTCATCGGCCGCATCTGCAGCATGGCCCGGGTGTCGCGAGGGAAGTCGGACTTCCAGTGTAGCGGGACGGTCACACCGGCGCGCGATGCGACGGCGGAAAGCGGCAGGCAGTGGCGGCCAGCGCCGCGCCGGATCAGCGGATCAGCGGATCAGCGGATCAGCGGATCAGCGGATCAGCGGATCAGCGGATCAGCGAATCAGCGAATCAGCGAATCAGCGAATCAGCGAATCAGCGAATCAGCGAATCAGCGAATCAGCGAATCAGCGAATCAGCGAATCAGCGACGATACAGGACGATCGGCACGAGGTTCGCACGACGCACGCGCTCGGCTTCGGCGCGACGCGCAGCGTACGAATATTCCGCGTCGAGCGGCAGGTGCGGGGAGACGAACAGGTCGTCGATCTTTTGCAGCAGGGCAAGAATGAAGCTCATGTGAGACTCCTGACAGATGGCGCTAGGGTTTTCCCTTAGATGGACTTCATTCTAAGGGTTTTCCCTGAACTCTGCCAGCGCGCCGCATCAGTTTGCCGCACCCGTGCAACCGCCAACGGACGGTCTCCCGCGACGCGCCTTGCCAGGCCGGGGTTTGCAGATAGGGTCGGACGATTCAGTGCGTTCGACGCACGCGCTTCGCGGCCGCCGCCTCGCGGTTCGCATTGCGTTGCAGCCGGTCGACCTGTGACAGCATCGCTTCCTGGTGTTCCGCGAGCGTCATCAGCGTTGCCTGCTGCGTCGACAGATCGGCAGCCAGCCGGTCGATCCGCTGTTGCCGGGCATCCAGTTCCTGCTTCAGGTGCGCGATCTGCCGTGTTTGCAGCACCAGTGCGGTGAGCCCCGCGAACACGACGATCGCCAGCGCCAGCAGCAGCCGGTTGACGCGACGCATCTCGCGATCGGCCGCCTGCTTCACGCCAGCCGTCTCGGCCTGCAGGGTGGCGAGCCGATCCGACAGCGGGCGCAGATGCGTGTCGGGATCGAAGGCAGGCCCGCTCGACGCGGCCGGTTGCGCGCGATCCGCCGACGGCTTCGTCACGAACGACGCCGCGGAAGCCACCGGCTGCACGACCGGCGAGGCCGGCGCTGCGGCTGCTCGCGCAGCATCACGGGTACTCGCGGCAATCGCGGCAGCGACCGGCTCGGCTGGTTCGGCGCTCGCCTGCGGTTCGGCGCTCGCCTGCGTTTCGGCCGTCGCCTGCGGTTCGGCGGACGGCGCAGTGTGCTGCGCCGGAGTCGCCTCCGCCCCGGCGCCGACAGCCGCTGCTCCCGGCGCACTACGCACCGCTGGCGCTCCCGCTTCGCGCGTGCCGGCAGTCGCACGTCGCTTGCCGCCGGAGGATGCGCGACGCCCCTTCGTGGTCTCGCCGGGCGCCCGCGCCGCGTCATCGTGTGCGACCGGCACGGCCGCACCTTCGGCCTCCCCGCCCGCTTTCACGAGACGATCGGCGATGACGGCCTCGACCGCACCACCCACTGCATCGGCATTCGCGGTCGAACGATCGGCGTTCGTCCCGGCCGCGCCGCCGGCTTCCGACACGCGCCCGGCCTTCATCTGGCCGCCGTCGGTTGCCGGCTCACCGGCTGCGCGCGCGGTGTCACCATCGGACCGCCGCGCCCCGCCGGGCATCGTCGTGTCGGCCGCGGGCGCGGGCACGACATCGGCACCGACCGCATCGCCGTTTCCCCGCGTCGAAGCAGGCTCCGTCGCCGTCGCGACGTCGGGCGCCGGCTCGACCGCACCGGCAGCGGCGCCCGGCGTCGCGAATCCGTCCAGCGTCGCCTGCCGGGCGGCGTCCTCGCCGTCCGCAACGGCGGCCACCGTCTCGGCGTCCGCCACCGCGTCATCACGCGAGACGGCCGGCGCACGCGCAGCCGGCTCGCGCACCGGATCGCCGAACAGGTCGAGCGTGTGTTCGTCCCGCGGCGCATCGCCGCCCGCGTTGCCGGACCGCGCGGTTGCCTTGGCGGCGGTGTCTGCCGCGGCCGCGACGGAACGCGGGCGCGAACGGGCCGATGAACGGTCGGAGCGGGAATGGGAACGGGAGCGAGGCACGGAAACGGATTCGGTCATGGAGTCGGATTGCAGGCCCGCGAGCGCGGAACCGAAGGTCGAACGGAATCAGTGACCGGCCATTGTCGCATGACCGATCGCCGATCCGGCCGATCGGATGCCGTCTATTCGTCGCCCGGCAACCCGCCGCCTTGCTCGAATCGCGTCACGCACGACAGCCCGCGCAGCTTGTCGCAGATCGCGCGGTATTCGAGATCGGACACGCGCGCGAGCGCGATGCGCACCTCGTCGTGCTCGCCCGTGTCGTCGGCGCGCTGCACGATGAATTGCTTCACGCGCGCGCTGTCGGGGCCGAGCGCCGCGTGCAGCGAATCGAACGTCAGCGCGCCGCTCACCACCGTCAGCGCGAGCTGGCGCCGCTGCCGCACAGTGAAGTAGCGCCGCTCGAGCGGCTTGATGCCGGCCAGGATGATCAGGATGATGAGCGTCGCGGCAATCGCCGCGACGTACAGGCCGCCGCCCACCGCGAGGCCGATCGCGGCGACCGACCACAGGCTCGCGGCCGTCGTCAGCCCGCGCACGATCTCGCCGCGCAGCAGGATCGAGCCCGCGCCGAGGAAACCGATCCCCGATACCACCTGCGCGGCGATCCGCGACGGATCGAGCACGACGTGGTCGCTGCTGCCAAGCACATCGGCGAAACCGAATGCCGATACGATCATGATGAGCGTCGAGCCGACACAGACCAGCATGTGCGTGCGCAGGCCGGCCGCCCAGGAAAGGCGCTCGCGCTCGATGCCGATGACGCTGCCGAGCGCAGCCGCGAGAACCAGCCGCATCACGAGTTCCAGGTTGCCGAGCATCCGATTTCTCTCTTTTTTGGCGTCGGCCGCGCGGAATGTTTTATCCTTGGCCCCGGCCGCGCCGATCCTCCGGGCCGCGCCGACACGTTTCGATCCAAGCGCATAACCCCGTCATGTCCGTTTCCGACTCCGCTTCCGCCCAGGCCGCCCAGCTGCGCCGTCATTTCGCGCACGTCGTCTTGCCGATCTGGCAGGGTTCAGGGTTCGACCACACGCTGCGGCTACCGTTCGAGGCCGTCGATCCGGCCAGCCATGCACCGCTGCCCGTCACCCGTTATCGCGCCATGGCCTGCGCGCGGCAGCTGTTCGTGTTCGCGCAGGCCGGCAACATCGCGCACGCGGCCACGCTGTTCGACTCGCTGTGCGGCCGCTTCCGCGACCCGCGCCACGGCGGCTGGTTCTACAGCGTCGACGCGCAAGGCGCGCCGCTCGACACGACCAAGGACCTCTATACGCACGCGTTCGTCGTGTTCGCGTGTGCCGCGTGGCATGCGGCGTCGGGCGACGCCGCGGCGCGCGCGGCCGCCGAGGACACCGCCGCGCTGATCCAGGACCGCTTCGCGCCGCAGCCGGGCGACGCGCTGCTCGACGCCGCGCGTCACGCCGATTTCTCGTCGTCGGGCAGCGGCGCGCTGCAAAACCCGCTGATGCACCTGACCGAAGCGTGGCTCGCGGCCGCCGATGCGTTCGGCGACACGGCGTTCGACGATGCGCTCGCGCGCACCGCGCAGGCCGTCGAACGCACGTTCGTCGATACCGTGACCGGCTGCGTCGCCGAGCTGCCGCTCGGGGCGGCCGACAACCGCTTCGAGCCCGGCCATCAGTTCGAGTGGTTCTATCTGGTCGACGCGGCCGGCGCGCGCCTCGCGCAAACCGGGCTGCCCGACGCGCTCGCGCGCGCGTTCGCGTTCGCCGAGCAGCACGGGGTCGATCCGCAGACGGGCGCCGTGTGCGCGGCGGTCGACGCACGAGGCGCATGCCTCGACGGCACGCAGCGGATCTGGGCGCAGACCGAATACCTGCGCGCGCTCGCGACGCACGGCGGCACGCCGGCGTCCGCGCCGCTCGCGCGGCAGATCGAGCGCTTCGCCGCGCGCTTCCTGCATCCGCGCGGCTGGTTCGAGTGCAAGACGGCCGACGGGCAGGTGTCGCGCGCCGACATGCCGTCGACGACGCCCTACCACCTCGCGACCGCTTACGCGGCGCTGCCCGCCGTTTCGTAACCGGCGTCGGCCGGCGACGCCGACCCGCGCTCGTCGCGAACCCCGCGAGCCGCGCGCGCGTCGCCCAGTTCGAACACCGACACCGCCTGCATCAGGTGCGCGGTCTGGTCGTTCAGCGACGCAGCCGCCGCCGCGACTTCCTCCACCAGTGCCGCGTTCTGCTGCGTCAGCTGGTCCATTTGCGTGACGGCCTGGTTGACCTGCTCGATGCCGACGGTCTGCTCGACCGACGCGGCCGTGATCTCCGACATCGTCTGCACGACCCGCGTGATCGACGCCGAGACCGTCCGCATCGCGTCGCCGGCCCGTTCGACGAGTTCCGAGCCGCCGTCGATCTGCGCGACCGACTCCTCGATCAGCGCCTTGATCTCCTTCGCCGATTGCGCGCTGCGCTGCGCGAGCGAGCGCACTTCGCCCGCGACCACCGCGAAGCCGCGGCCCTGCTCGCCGGCCCGCGCGGCCTCGACCGCCGCGTTCAGCGCGAGGATGTTGGTCTGGAACGCGATGCCGTCGATCACCGAAATGATCTCCGCGATCCGCCCGGAGCTCTGCGCGATGCCGCGCATCCGGTCGATCACGCTGTCGACCACGCCGCCGCCGTGGCGCGTCGCGTCGAGCGCCGCGTCGGCCAGCGCGCTGGCCGCACGTGCGCTGTCGGTGTTCTGGCGCACGGTCGCGGTCAGTTCCTCCATGCTCGCGGCGGTTTCCTCGAGCGACGCGGCCTGCGTGCCCGTGCGCGCGGACAGGTCCGCGTTGCCGCCGGCGATCTCGCCCGCGCCGAGGTGGATCGCGTCGGATGCGTGACGCACGGTGCGCACGGTGTCCGCGATGCTCGCCTGCATCGCGGCGAGGCCGCGCAGCATCCGGTCGATCTCGAACACGCCGCCCGCCCGCACGGCCTCGTCGAGCCGGCCCTGCGCGATCCGCTCGAAATGGCGGCCGGCTTCGTCCAGCGGCGCGACGACCGTGCGCCGCGCGGCCGCGTAGATGGCCGCGCTTGCCGCGAGCATCGCCACCAGCAGCACGATGCCGACCCACTTGAACCACTGCATCCCGCTGTCGATCGTGGCGAGCGCGTCGCGGCTCGACGCGCCGCCGTAGTCGGCGAAGCGGTGCAGTTCGGCGAGATACGCGTCCTGGAAGCCTTGGGTCGGCTGGTCGAGGAACGCCTGGATGTTGTCGGCGTCGAGGAACTGCACGAGTTCGCCCAGCGCGCCGCGCAGCGCGCGATAGCGCTCGGCGAGCGCCGCGACGCGCGCGCGGTTCGTCGCGTCGACGGCCTGTGCGGCCGTCAGCGCGGCGAACGCCTTGTCCGCTTCGCCGAGCGAAGCGCTGGCATGGCGGATGATCTCGTCGGGCTTCGGGCCGCCGCGCACCATCCGCGTGCCGGCGCGCGACAGGTTCACGCGGGCGTCGAGCAGGCGCTCGGTCGCCTGGCTGGCCGCGTCGACCTGCGCGATCGCGACGTTCGACAGATCGTCGACGCCGCTGCGCGTCGACGCGAGCGCCCAGAAGCCGAGCGCCTCGATCGCGAACAGAAAGAGGCAAAACACGGTCAACACGCCGAGCAGACCCGACGCGAGCTTGATTTTTCCGAACATGGGGGAGATTCCTGGAGAGCCGACGATGAAGCAATGCCCCGGCATTAGCGGCATTTCTTCGTCGGACTTTAGGAACATCCGGCGAGCGGCGCCCGGCCAGTGCCCGCCATTCCCGTCGAATCGCCGGCAAACGAGGACAACACGCGCGTTCGACGCAATCATCACGTCGCATCGCGCTGGCATCTGCATGAAATGCGGACGAATTTCCTTGCTTATCCGCGGCCCCCTTCCTAGAGTTCAGCGCAAGCGGACACGCATTGGGGAAGTCGATGACGGACATCACGGACCACGCGCGCGGCGCATTGCGCGCGCAACCGTTCAGCATGCTGCTGGGCACGGAGCTGATGCATATCGGCGACAACGAAGTGTCGCTGTGCCTGCCCGTGCGGGAAGAACTGCGGCAGCAGCACGGCTTCGTGCACGGCGGCGTGATCGGCTATCTCGCCGACAACGCGCTGACGTTCGCCGGCGCGCTGGTGCTCGGCCCGCGCGTCATCACCGCCGAATACAAGATCAACTACCTGCGGCCGGCCGTGAACGGCACGCTCGTTGCGCGCGCGAAGGTCGTCTACGCGGGCCGGCACCAGGCGACCTGCCAGTGTCATGTGTTCGTCATCGACGGCGATCACGAACGGCTCGTCGCGATCGCGCAAGGCACGATCAACCGCGTCGGCGACGGCAAGATGCCGGATGCGCGGGAGGAAACGGCGTGAGGCAGATTCGTCGGCGAATCGTTCGGCTGTCTTATTGCTCGCCCTGAACCGAAAATTGAAATGGAATCTCGGGACGCGTAAATCGAAGCCGAACCTCGTTCAGGGCCGGAACAAAGCGCCGCTTTTCAAACGTGTAGTACGAAATTAATAGGCCGAGACGGGTCTCTTGTGCATCATCGAACAGATAGCTGTTCTTCGGAAATGCAAGCAATCCGGCCTTTGTTGCCAATACGGCCCGACAGGACGAAAGCAGACTCGGCAAATGAAGAAATGCCGCGCTTTTTCTAGACTCGAACGGGTTGGTCAGCAAGTAGATTTGGCGATGGCGGCCAGATTCACCAGACCCGTTGCTGTTTCCCTCCACACAAAGAGCCGACGGACGATGGTCCGCGGCTCCAGAAAAAAATATGCTCGCGCTTCCGGGGTAGATATCCACTGGATGTTCACCAGGGAAAGTCGTTGCGTTCGAAAAGCGATAGATCCTGCCGCCAATCGATATCTGGTGCTCCGCTACTGTGACGTGTACCGTCTTCCCGTCCAAGTCGATTTGAAAATCCTGGTATACGCCTCCATTACCGCGATAGGAATATAGAACGCTTGCGCGTTGCTCGACTGGACTGCCAAACAATGCACTCGATTGGGCCGCATAGAACTCGTCATAGCTGTCGTAGATCGTAGCGCCATGAGCGCTCCTTGCGAAGGCAACCAGGATTGCCACCAAGGTCATTGCGGGTTTCATCGGTATGCTTTTCCTCCGCTCGCCTTCAGATAGTCGGGATTGTGCTTCCAAAATACCGTATCCCCGTGCGCGGCTGTCGAAACCCACACCGAATCGTAACGCCCGCGCTCACCCCCATCGACGATCTTCCCGGTCCTTTTATTTCGGATTTTCCATCGAACGATGACCTCGCGCCGCTTCTCCGGCACGCCAAAAATGTTGTCCGATTGCGAACCCCATTTGAAGCCATCACGAACCTTGGGATGGTTTCCGTAATTGGTTTTGAAGTCCAGGCCGTCCCACCAAAATGCCCCATTCGAGGGGTCCGGCCGCTCGTTGGCCAATGCTTTTTGAGCCCAGTCAACAGCCAGCGCCATGCCAGGATTCAACACAATTTCGCTGTCAGGCGTGCGCATCAATTTGTTGAATCTTGCGTTGGAGCCATCCCATGCATACGAGTAATTCGGGTCCGCCGCACGCAGTTCCGACACCATTTTTCCTCCCCACGCTCGGCACCGATTTGCGACGGCAAACGCAATCCCTCCGATTTCCTGCGAATCGTTCGCCGTGGACGCCTCCCCATACGCAATCGCGGCAAGTAATCGCACGTTCCCATCAATCTTGCCTCTCATCGTACGTCACCCTCGCGCCATGCCACGAAGATGAGATTCGGATGCGCCTTCACCGAGAAGGCGCGAGTTTCCCCTTCCGTTAGCGCCGCGTCGCAGACAAGGGAATGCTCGTCACTCGAGAGCCTGTAGATCATTCCCTCGACAGGCGTATCGGTCATCGCATCACGGATTTCGAAGTAGCACTCGAGATCGTCATCTACGTCCACGTGCGCCCGACTATGTGTGCGAGCGTGTGGAGTAACAAGAGTGGCCGCTTCCTCTGCCGTAAAAGACATGCTCATGCCGCGCTCCGCATAAAAAACGGGCGGCGGATTGCAACCACAGACGTTGATGTCACCACTCAACGCCCAAGGCTTGCCATTCGGCCCGGTACCCGGCCAGCGTGGACCTGCCGGCGCAATAAATCCTTCCTGCTTGCACGCTGCGCAGTACGTTTTCATGTAGAGCGTCGCGATATGCACGCGTGGCGGCGGATTGGAACACGTGACGTGCTCCAATCCTTCCGTAATGCTCGCACTGCCACCCTGATCGCCCTTCGCAAGGAAATAGCGGATCACGCGACGTCTCCTGGGCGTGCCGTAGTCGAACGCTTCACCAGCGTGAAGGTAAAGGCGGATACGAGACCCTCGCGCTCCGGGCTGTCCGTAATGATGTCGCCGTTATCGAGTTCGCTTCCGACGAAAGCCAGCGGCTCGAAGTCACGGTTATCCGCCAGCGCAAGACCGCTTACGATTCGCGCGGTCGAACCGTCCGCATAGTGGACCTGATTACCCACGATACCGGCCTTGCCAAGCCGGACACCGGTGTTCCATGCACCGGTTGCGTTGCGCAGCACGCCACCTCGCGCAGTCGTTGCGCCTCGCACCGCGAGCCGGTAGCGCGGCGGCTCAGGCGAAGGCACATAAGCCGCATCGAACAAGCCATCGACGGTCTCGCCCGCCGGAACATGAATGCCCCATAACCGCTGAAGTGTTTCGACGATACGATCGCCATTGCTCAATCGGCTACCTACCAGTGCAAATGGCTTTTCTCGGCAAACCGCATAATTGCCGGCGCCGTCGGTAATGACTGCCTCACTGCCACCCTCGTACGTGACGACATCGCCAACTCGGGCAACAGCAAGCCCAGCGACAGCAAGGCCGCTGGTAGCTTGGGTCACGCGACCACCGCGCTCAGTGAGCGCTCCGATGGTGGCGAAGAGATAAGTCGGCGCGCTCTGCTCGTTCTTCATCTGGATGTCCTTTCTCGACGAATGGATAAGGATTGTTCGACGCAAAAATTTGCGTGATCGAGAAAGGAAAAACAATCAGACGAATTCGAAACTCCTACCGACAACGAGGATTATTTTTTTCTGTCTCAATACCTCGATGCGGTCGGCATTATCCGAGATATATCCGACTTGGGATGCACTTAAGCTTCATCGCCCGTCAACGGCAGAAAACGCGGCGCCACGCGCGCCCGAACGTTGCCGCTCGCATCGGTACGATAGATCCCGCGCGCCGCATTGTGCGGATGCTCCACCGCTTCGGCCACGCTCAGCACCGGCGCAAAGCACGCGTCCGTCCCTTCGAGCAGCGCGCGCCAGTGCGCGGACGGCTGCTGCGCGAACACCTCCGCGAAACGCGCCTTCAGCGCCGGCCAGCGTGCGCGATCGTACTGCGACGCCGGATCGACATCGCTCAACCCGAGCCGCTCGACCAGCAACGCATAGAACGGCGGCTCGAGCGCGCCGATCGTCACGCATTCGCCGTCCGCGCATCGATACACGTCGTAGAACGGCGCATCGTGGAAGAGGCTCGGCTGCGCGCCATCGAGCTGCCCGTTCGCGCGTGCCCACAACGCGAGCGAGCCGAGCATCGACACGATGTCGACGATCGCGCCGTCGACCACGCGCCCCGGGCCGCCGCCGCGCACGTCGAACAGCGCGCAGACGATTCCGAACGCGAGCCCGAGCGCGCCGCCCGCATCGCCGACGACGGTCGGCGGCACGCCGGGCCGGCCGTCGCGCGGTGCCGACAGCGACAGCATCCCCGTCAGCGCGACGTAGTTCAGGTCATGCCCGGCGGCCGTCGCGAGCGGGCCGCCCTGGCCCCAGCCCGTCATGCGCCCATACACGAGCTTCGGGTTGTGGCGCGCGCAATCGTCGGGCCCGAGGCCGAGGCGTTCCATCACGCCGGGACGCAGGCCCTCGATCAGCGCGTCGGCCTGCGCGATCAGGGCGAGCGCCGCATCGCGGCCGGTCGGCGTCTTCAGATCGAGCTCGACGATCGTTTTGCCTTCGCGCAGCAGGTCGCCGTCGCGGCCCAGCAGCGCGTCCGGTGCGCTGGTGCGGCCGGCCGGACGTGCGATCAGCGTGATGCGCGCGCCCATCCCAGCGAGCATCCAGCCCGCGAGCGGGCCGGGGCCGAGGCCTTCGAATTCGACGATGTGGACGCCGGCAAGCGGCGCATCAAGCGACATGCGATTCTCCTGTCGATCCACGTTAGCGCTTTAGCGCTTACGTGGATCCCATGCTTCGCGGTCGATCCACGTTAGCGCTTTAGTGCTCACGTGGGTCCCATGCTTTGGGATCGATCTGCGATGACTCACGCCAGCGCGGATCCGTGCGTCACGACCGGGGCACGCTTCCGCGCACCGGTACGGTCACCGATCCCACGCGTTGAATAGCGAATTGCCTTCGTCACGCATGCGCCAAACGAAAAAATCCCTGCGCAGCGGGTCCGCTTCGCAGGGATCGGTCCGGTTCAGCGCTGCAGGGTTGCACGCACGAACCGCGGCACGCTCAGAACGCATCCCCCGGCACCCGCACCCAGCCTTCCATCAGCACGCGCGCGCTGCGGCTCATGATCGCCTTCGTGACGGTCCATTCGCCGTTCTCGAGCTGCGCTTCCGCGCCGACGCGCAGCGTGCCCGACGGATGCCCGAAGCGCACCGCATTACGCTCACCGCCGCCCGCCGCAAGGTTGACGAGCGTGCCGGGGATCGCCGCGGCCGTGCCGATCGCGACCGCCGCCGTGCCCATCATCGCGTGGTGCAGCTTGCCCATCGACATCGCCCGCACCAGCAGGTCGACGTCGCCCGCATTCACGCGCTTGCCGCTCGACGCGACATAGTCGGCCGGCTTCGCGACGAACGCGACCTTCGGCGTATGCTGCCGCGTCGCGATCTCGTCGAGCGTATCGATCAGTCCCATGCGCAGCGCGCCGTGCGCGCGGATCGTCTCGAACTTCTCGAGCGCCTTCGGGTCGCCGTTGATCGCGTCCTGCAGCTCCGTGCCCGTATAGCCGATCGCCTCGGCCTCGACGAAGATGGTCGGAATCCCCGCGTTGATCATCGTCGCCTTCAGCGTGCCGATACCCGGCACGGCGAGGTCGTCGACCAGGTTGCCGGTCGGGAACATCGAGCCGCCCGCGCCCTCTTCGTCGGCGGCCGGGTCCATGAACTCGAGCTGCACTTCGGCGGCCGGGAACGTGACGCCGTCCAGTTCGAAATCGCCCGTCTCCTGCACGGCGCCATTCGTGATCGGCACGTGCGCGACGATCGTCTTGCCGATGTTCGCCTGCCAGATCCGCACGGTCGCGACGCCGTCGCGCGGCACGCGCGACGCATCGACGAGGCCGCCGCTGATCGCGAACGGGCCGACCGCCGCCGACAGGTTGCCGCAGTTGCCGGTCCAGTCGACGAACGCGCGGTCGATCGCGACCTGCCCGAACAGGTAGTCGACATCATGCCCCGGCCGCGTGCTCTTCGACACGATCACCGTCTTGCTGGTGGACGACGTCGCGCCGCCCATCCCGTCGATCTGCTTGCCGTACGGATCGGGGCTGCCGATCACGCGCAAGAGCAGCGCGTCGCGCGCGGCGCCCGGCGCCTGGGCGGCATCCGGCAGATCCTGCAGCCGGAAGAACACGCCCTTGCTGGTGCCGCCGCGCATGTAGGTCGCGGGAATCCTGATTTGAGGAATGTGAGCCATGTTTGCGTTGTCCCTGATGACCCGGTCAAGCCGCCTGCGACGATTCGAGGAAGTCCTGCGCGAAGCGCTGCAGCACGCCGCCCGCGTCGTAGATCGACACTTCCTCGGCCGTATCGAGCCGGCACGTCACCGGCACTTCCACGCGCTCGCCGTTCTTGCGGTGAATCACCAGCGTGAGATCGGCACGCGGCGTGCGCTCGCCGATCACGTCGAAGGTCTCGGTGCCGTCGATGCCAAGCGTCGTGCGGTTCGTGCCCGCCTTGAACTCGAGCGGCAGCACGCCCATCCCGATCAGGTTCGTGCGGTGGATCCGCTCGAAGCCCTCGGCGACGATGGCCTCGACGCCCGCGAGCCGCACGCCCTTCGCGGCCCAGTCGCGCGACGAGCCCTGGCCGTAGTCGGCGCCCGCGATCACGATCAGCGGCTGCTTGCGATTCATGTACGTCTCGATCGCTTCCCACATCCGCATGACCTTGCCGTCCGGCTCGACGCGCGCGAGCGAGCCCTTCTTCACCGCGCCGTCGACGACCGCCATCTCGTTGATCAGCGTCGGGTTCGCGAAGGTCGCGCGCTGCGCGGTCAGGTGGTCTCCCCGGTGCGTCGCGTACGAGTTGAAGTCTTCTTCAGGCAAGCCCATCTTCGCGAGGTATTCGCCGGCCGCGCTATCCAGCAGGATCGCGTTCGACGGCGACAGGTGGTCGGTCGTGATGTTATCGCCGAGCACCGCGAGCGGACGCATGCCCTTGAGCGTGCGCTCGCCGGCGAGCGCGCCTTCCCAGTACGGCGGGCGGCGGATGTACGTGCTCTGCGCGCGCCAGTCGTACAGCGGCGCCGCACGCTCGCCCGCATCGGCCGCGCGCGCGAACATCGGTTCGTAGACCTTGCGGAACTGCTCGGGCTTCACGCTCGATGCGACGATCGCGTCGATTTCCTCGTCGGTCGGCCAGATGTCCTTCAGCGTGACGGGCTTGCCATCCTGGTCGTGGCCCAGCACGTCCTTCTCGATGTCGAAGCGGATCGTGCCGGCGATCGCATACGCGACGACGAGCGGCGGCGACGCGAGGAACGCCTGCTTCGCATACGGGTGGATACGGCCGTCGAAGTTGCGGTTGCCGGACAGCACGGCCGTCGCGTACAGGTCGCGCTCGACGATCTCCTGCTGGATCTTCGGATCGAGCGCGCCCGACATCCCGTTGCAGGTCGTGCACGCGAACGCGACGATGCCGAAGCCGAGCTTCTCGAGCTCCGGCAGCAGGTTCGCTTCTTCCAGATACAGCTCGACCGCCTTCGAGCCCGGCGCGAGCGAGCTCTTCACCCAC
Organism: Burkholderia sp. USMB20; assembly: GCF_000949135.2. Taxonomy (GTDB): domain Bacteria; phylum Pseudomonadota; class Gammaproteobacteria; order Burkholderiales; family Burkholderiaceae; genus Burkholderia. The sequence continues at coordinate 253,656 of NZ_JTAN02000001.1, forward strand.
GGCTTGCGCGTGAGGCCGCGCGCGTTCGCGTTGCGCGCGAGCAAGGCGGCCGCGATCACGTTGCGCGGGTTGCTGGTGTTCGTGCAGCTCGTGATCGCGGCGATGATCACCGCGCCGTCGGGCATCTCGCCCGCCTTCTCTTCCCACTGGCCAGCGATCCCGCGCGCGGCGAGGTCGGACGTCGGCAGCCGCTTGTGCGGGTTCGACGGGCCGGCCATGTTGCGCACCACGCTCGACAGGTCGAACGTCAGCGTGCGCTCGTACTGCGCGTCGTTCAGCGTATCGGCCCACAGGCCCGCCGCCTTCGCGTAGGTCTCGACCAGCTTCACCTGCTCGTCGCTGCGGCCGGTGAGGCGCAGGTAGTCGGTCGTCTGGCCGTCGATGAAGAACATCGCGGCCGTCGCGCCGTATTCAGGCGCCATGTTCGAGATCGTCGCGCGATCGCCGAGCGTGAGGCTCGCCGCGCCTTCGCCGCGGAATTCCAGATACGCGCCGACGACCTTTTCCTTGCGCAGGAACTCGGTCAGTGCGAGCACCACGTCGGTTGCCGTGATGCCGGGCTGGCGCTTGCCGGTCAGTTCGACGCCGACGATGTCGGGCAGGCGCATCCACGATGCGCGGCCGAGCATCACGTTCTCCGCTTCCAGCCCGCCCACACCGATCGCGATCACGCCGAGCGCGTCGACGTGCGGCGTGTGGCTGTCGGTGCCGACGCAGGTGTCCGGGAACGCGACGCCGTCCTGCGTCTGGATCACCGGCGACATCTTCTCGAGGTTGATCTGGTGCATGATGCCGTTGCCCGGCGGGATCACGTCGACGTTCTCGAACGACCGCTTGGTCCATTCGATGAAGTGGAAGCGATCCTCGTTGCGGCGATCCTCGATCGCGCGGTTCTTCGCGAACGCGTCGGGATCGAAGCCGCCGCACTCGACGGCGAGCGAGTGGTCGACGATCAGCTGCACGGGCACGACCGGGTTCACCTTGGCCGGGTCGCCGCCGCGCTCGGCGATCGCGTCGCGCAGGCCCGCGAGGTCGACGAGCGCCGTCTGGCCGAGGATGTCGTGGCACACCACGCGCGCCGGGAACCACGGGAAGTCGCGTTCGCGCTTGCGCTCGATGATCTGCGTCAGCGACTCGGCGAGGATCGCCGGATCGCAGCGGCGCACGAGGTTTTCGGCGAGCACGCGCGACGTGTACGGCAGCGTGTCGTATGCGCCGGGAGCGATCGCTTCGACCGCGGCACGCGCGTCGAAGTAGTCCAGCGACGTGCCGGGCAGGGGTTTGCGGTTGGCGGTATTCATGATGTGGGGCGGAATTCGGGGTAAGACGTTGCGCGCGCCGGCGGCCCGCATCACGGACGCCGGCGCGCGCGGCCGAAGATCAGCGCTTCTCGATCGGCACGAACTGCAGGTCTTCCGGACCCGTGTAGTTCGCGCTCGGGCGGATGATCTTGTTGTCGACGCGCTGCTCGATGATGTGCGCGCTCCAGCCGGACGTGCGCGAGATCACGAACAGCGGCGTGAACATCGCGGTCGGCACGCCCATCATGTGATACGACACCGCGCTGAACCAGTCGAGGTTCGGGAACATCTTCTTCGCGTCCCACATCACCGATTCCAGGCGCTCGGCGATGCTGTACAGCTTCAGGTCGCCCGCTTCCTTCGACAGCTTGTGCGCGACGCCCTTGATCACCTTGTTGCGCGGATCGGAGATCGTGTAGACCGGATGGCCGAAGCCGATCACGACTTCCTTGTTCTCGACGCGGCGGCGGATGTCGGCTTCGGCGTCGTCCGGCGAGCTGTAGCGGCTCTGGATTTCATACGCGACTTCGTTCGCGCCGCCGTGCTTCGGCCCGCGCAGCGCGCCGATCGCGCCGGTGATCGCCGAATAGATGTCCGAACCCGTGCCCGCGATCACGCGGCCGGTGAACGTCGATGCGTTGAACTCGTGCTCCGCGTACAGGATCAGCGACGTGTGCATCGCGTCGACCCACGACTTCGACGGCGTCTTGCCGTGCAGCAGGTGCAGGAAGTGACCGCCGATCGAGTCGTCGTCGGTTTCCGTCTCGATGCGCTTGCCGTTGTGCGAGAAGTGATACCAGTACAGCAGCATCGAGCCGAGCGACGCCATCAGGCGGTCGGCGATGTCGCGCGCGCCCGGCAGGTTGTGATCGTCCTTCTCCGGCAGCACGGTGCCGAGCACCGACACGCCGGTGCGCATCACGTCCATCGGATGAGCCGACGCCGGGATCTGCTCGAGCGCGGCCTTCAGCGCGCTCGGCAGGCCGCGCAGCGCGCGCAGCTTGGTCTTGTATGCGGCCAGTTCGGTCAGGTTCGGCAGCGTGCCGTGCACGAGCAGGTGCGCGATTTCCTCGAACTCGCACGATTCGGCGACGTCGAGAATGTCGTAGCCGCGATAGTGCAGGTCGTTGCCGGTCTTGCCGACCGTGCACAGCGCCGTGTTGCCGGCCGTCACGCCCGACAGCGCCACCGACTTCTTCGGCTTGAATGCGCCTGCGGCGGCCGGTGCTGCTGCGTCTTTCGTCTCGCTCATGTTTCCGTTCTCCAATGGGTATCTGGGGTGTCATGTCGGCCGGGCGCCGCGCTCGTGCGCGCGGCCCGGCTTCATGCAAAAGCGTTCCGGGAACCGTGTCCCGGCGCGCGGGCCGCGTTACTTCTTGCCCTGCGCGAACAGTTCGTCGAGCTTCTGCTCGTACGCGTGATAGCCGAGGAAGTCGTACAGCTCGGCGCGGGTCTGCATGGTCGGCACCGCCGCCTTCTGCGTGCCGTCGCGGCGCAGCGTCTCGTAGAAATTCAGCGCGGCCTTGTTCATCGCGCGATACGCGCCGCAGCAGTACAGCGCGATGTCGACGTTCGCCTCGCGCAGCTCGTCGAGCGTGAACAGCGGCGTCGAGCCGAACTCGGTCAGGTTCGCGAGGATCGGCACCTTCACCGCGGCCTTGAAGCGGCGATAGTCGTCGAGCGTCTTCATCGCTTCCGGGAAGATCATGTCCGCGCCGGCTTCCACGTAGGCGATCGCGCGCTCGATCGCGGCGTCGATCCCTTCTGCAGCAGCCGCGTCGGTGCGGGCCATGATCACGAACTGGTCGTCGGTGCGCGCGTCGACCGCGGCCTTCACGCGATCGACCATTTCGTCGGTCGGCACGACTTCCTTGCCCGGACGGTGGCCGCAACGCTTCTGACCGACCTGGTCCTCGAGGTGGACGGCCGCGACACCGGCCTTGATGAACGAACGGACCGTGCGCGCGATGTTGAACGCGCCGCCCCAGCCCGTATCGATGTCGACGAGCAGCGGCAGGTCGGTCGCGTTGGTGATCCGGTTCGCGTCGATCAGCACGTCTTCCATCGTGCTGATGCCGAGATCGGGAATGCCGAGCGAATTCGCGGCGACGCCGCCGCCCGACAGGTACACGGCCTTGAAGCCGACGGCCTGCGCCATCTTGGCTGCGTACGCGGTGATCGCGCCGACCACCTGCAGCGGCTGCTCGGCCGCGACTGCCGCGCGGAATTTCGCGCCGGCGCTCTGAAGATGCGTGTTGCTCATGAACGGCCTCCTGAAGGAATGACCATGAACAGCAAGGACCGGGCCAGCTCGTGAATCGGGGCTAACCCACTGATTCTTAAGCAACCGGCACGGGCGAGGCAGCGCCCGATGATTTCATTTCAGCAATTTCATGTTTCAAAAATGAAATCGCGCGCGCATAATCGGTCGCCATGGACCTCTCCTCGACCAAGCCCGTCGGCCCGGCCGACCGCACGGTGCGTCCGCGCATCTGGGCGATGGGCATCAGCCGCCTGCGCGACCTGTTTCGCGAGATCGCCGGCGAATTCGACGAACGCGCCGACGTGCGCATCGTCACGCGGGCCTATGAAGACGCGCTGAGCGCGATCGCGGAGGCCGGCACCGCGCGCCCCGACGTGATCGTCGCAGCCGGCTCGAACGGCGGCTTCCTGAAAACGCGTGCGCAGGTGCCGGTCGTGGTCGTGTCGCCGACCGGCTTCGACGTGATGCAGGCGCTCGCTCGCGCGCGGCGCGACGCGTCGCGGATCGCGCTCGTCAGCGCCGGCGAGACGCCACCCGAAGTGCGCCGCTTCGTCGCCGCCTACGGCCTCGACGTGCAGTTTGCGTCATATCAGTCCGCGCAGGAAGCGGAAGCCTGCGTGCACGACCTGCACGACCGCGGCATCGAGACGATCGTCGGCCCCGGCCTCGTCACCGATCTCGCGGCGAGCGCCGGCATGGGCGCGGTGTTCCTGTATTCGCACGCGTCGGTGCGCAAGGCGGTCGAGACGGCGCTCGAGGTCGCGTACGCGACGCACGCCGAGGCGTTTCGCCGCCAGCGGCTCGACAACCTGCTGCAGCACCTGCGCGACGGCGTGGTCGCGCTCGACGCGCGCGGCCGCGTCGAAGCCATCAACGAGCGGCTCGCGTCGGCGCTCGGGGTCGAACCCGCGGCGGCAGTCGGCCGCGCGCTCGTCGACCTGCGTCCGGAACTGCGCACGCTGCGCGGCGAGGACGGCGACGCGCTCGCGACCGTGCGCGGCGTGCGCTACGTCGTGCATCGCGGGCCGCTCGTCGATCGCGGCGTCACGTCGGGCAGCGTGCTGACGTTCCAGGAATCGCGCGCGGTCGAACGGCTCGACCGCGCGCTGCGTTCGCAGCCGAACACGCAGCAGTTCGCGGCGCGCTACACGCTCGACGACGTGGTCGGCGCGTCCGCGCCGATGGCGCGCGTGCGCGATCTCGTGCGCCGCTACGCGAAATCCGATGCGACGGTGCTCGTGCTCGGCGAAAGCGGCACCGGCAAGGAAATGATCGCGCAGAGCCTGCACGCGCTGTCGGTGCGGCGCAGCTATCCGTTCGTCGCGATCAACTGCGGCGCATTTCCGGAGGCGCTGCTCGAGAGCGAGCTGTTCGGTTACGAGGAAGGCGCGTTCACCGGCGCGCGGCGCGGCGGCAAGACCGGGCTGTTCGAGGCCGCGCACCGCGGCACGCTGTTTCTCGACGAGATCGGCGAGATGCCGCCGTCGCTGCAAAGCCGGCTGCTGCGCGTGCTGCAGGAGCGCGAGGTGATCCGTCTCGGCTCGACCGAACCGATCCGCATCGACGTGCGCGTGATCGCCGCGACGCACCGGCCGCTGCTCGCGGCCGTCGAGGCCGGCACGTTCCGCGCGGACCTGTATTACCGGCTCAACATCCTGAACGTCGGCCTGCCGCCGCTGCGCGAGCGCGCCGCCGACATTCCGGCGCTGGCGGCCACGCTGCTCGTGCAGGCCGCGCGGCGCGAGCCGCGGCTGGCCGAACGCGTGCGCGAGGCCGACGATGCGACGCGCGTGCTCGGCGCGACGCAGGCGACGCTCGCGCGCTACCGCTGGCCCGGCAACGTGCGGGAATTGCAGAACGTGATCGAGCGGATCGCGGTGGAACTGGCCGAGGAGGTCGACGAGAACGATCCGGGTGCGGCATGCGCGGCACTCGCGCCCGATGCGCTGCAGGCGATCGCACCCGAGCTGTTCGCGGCGCTGCCCGATGCGGCCGATGCCGACGCCACCGACGCGCAGACGCTCCACGCGCGCCGCCGTCGCGCGGAAGCAGACGAGATCCGCGCGGTGCTCGATGCGTGCGGCGGCGATCGCGATCGCGCGTGCGCGATGCTCGGCATCAGCAAGACGACGCTGTGGCGGAAGCTGTCGGCGAAATAGGTTCGGGCGGGATGGGCGCGATCGACGCGTGACGCACAGGGACGCGCGCTGCCGTCAATCGGCCTTGTGATAGTGGCGGTACGCCTTCGCGCGATTGCCGCAGGACGACATCGAGCACCAGCGGCGGCTGCCGTTCTTGCTGTCGTCGATGAACAGCCACTGGCATGCGTCGTTCGCGCAGCGCTTGACCTTCGCGAGGCGCGCGCCGCCCAGCAGGTCGGTCGCCGACCACAGCACCGGGCTCAGCAGCCCCGCGAGCGTCGCGCCCGCTGCCCCGATCCGCCACGCGTAACCGCCGTCGATCCGCGCGAGCGCGACGCGCGGCGCCGCTTCCGCCAGAAAACCGCCCAGCAGCGCGAGATCGTCGGCTTGCGGCTCGCGCCGCTCGGCCTGCGCGTGAAAGAGCCGGTACAACGCCTCGCGCAGCGCGAGCGCGCGCGCCAGCGTCGCCGGCTCGTCGCCCTTCTCTGTCTCCTGCTCACGGACGCGACATGCGTCGGCCAGGCCGGCCGGTACGCCCGCCTGCTCGCGGCACCATGCGAACAGGTCGTCCAGCGTGCCGAAGGTTTCGGTCGGCACGTCGGCGCCACGCCAGTACAGCGTGTTCGCGAAATCGATGCTCAGCGTTTCGGACGGCGCCGGAACCAGGCAGTCCGTCGTGACGGAAGGTTGCGTTTTGCTCATGACGCGATCGTATCTAACCACCATGCCGGTTGACAAGCATCCGGACGCTTCCTAACATAACCAGCATGGTGGTTAAAAACAGGTTTGCCGCTGTGATGTCCCCTCTTTAGTTCAAGGAGCCACAGATGATCGATCTTTTTTCGCACGACGTTGTCCACACCGGCCACAGCCGCGCGTTCCACGACAGCATGCTCGGCGCGCTTCGTCACAAGCGGATGGCCTGGTGGTTATAAACAGGTTTGCTGCACTGATGCCCCCCTTCAGTTCAAGGAGCCACAGATGATCGATCACCTTTCGTTCGGCGTTGCCCACATCGACCGCAGCCGCGCGTTCTACGACAGCACGCTCGGCGCGCTCGGCTACAAGCGGCTGTACAGCGACGACGGATCCCTCGGCTACGGCACCAGCGAACCGGTGCTGTGGTTGCAGCACGCGGCGCGTCCAGTCGTCGCCGATCCCGATTCAGGGTTGCACCTGTCGTTTCGCGCAGCGTCGCCGGTGGAAGTCGATGCGTTCTACCGCGCCGCGCTGCAGCACGGCGGACAGGACAACGGCGGGCCGGGCAAACGCGAGCACTACGGCCCCGGCTATTACGCGGCGTTCGTCGTCGATCCCGACGGGTATCGCCTCGAAGCCCATTGCGAGCTGGGCAACGTCGTCTGATCCGCCGAGTCCCAACGCGGATGAACGACAAGGGCCCGCTTCCGCGTCATGCGGAACCGGGCCCTTGTCTTTGTTGCATCGTGGTCGGCGTTCGACTCGCGTCGGTCGCCGCCGGCGATCCGGCGACGGGTCCGGCGGCGCTGGCGGATAGCCGGCCGGTTACGTCCGCCAGCCTCGCCCGCGCCGCGCGAGCGCTCACTGCGCGTTGCGCGTGCTCTGCAACTGCTCGCCGAGCCCCGCGATCCCGAGGCGCACCGTCTGACCGGCCTTCAGGAACACCGGCGACGGCTTGATGCCCATCCCGACGCCCGGCGGCGTACCGGTCGTGATCACGTCGCCCGGTTGCAGCGTCATGCAGGTCGACAGGTAGGCGATCAGTTGCGCGACGGTGAACACCATCGTGCGCGTGTTGCCGTTCTGATAGCGGTGGCCGTCGATCTCGAGCCACAGGTCGAGGCGCTGCGGATCGGGCACCTCGTCGCGCGTGACGAGCCACGGGCCGATCGGGCCGAACGTGTCGAAGCCCTTGCCCTTGTCCCACTGGCCGCCGCGCTCGATCTGCCACTCGCGCTCGGACACGTCGTTGACGACGCAGTAGCCGGCGACGTAATCCAGCGCGCGCGCTTCGTCGACGTCCTTGCACGTCGCGCCGATCACGACGCCCAGTTCGACTTCCCAGTCCGTCTTCACGGAGCCCTTCGGGATGTCGATGCCGTCGTTCGGGCCGCAGATCGAACTGGTCCACTTGCCGAACACCACGGGTTCCTTCGGCACCGGCATGCCGGCTTCGGCTGCGTGATCGGCATAGTTGAGACCAATGCCGATGAACTTGCCGACGCGCCCGACGCAGGCGCCGATGCGCGGCTCGCCGGAGACGAGCGGCAGCGTGGCCGGGTCGATCGCGCGCAGGCGCGCGAGACCGGCGTCGGACAGCGCGTCGCCGGCAAGATCCGGCACGTGCGCGGACAGGTCGCGAATCCGGCCGTCCGCGTCGAGAATACCGGGCTTTTCCTGGCCCGACGGGCCATAGCGAAGCAGTTTCATCGTGCTCAACCTCTGTTGTCGAATGTGACAGGATACCGGCCGACGCGGCCGCTGACGGCCACGCGCCGGACTGAATGCCGATCGTCGATGACGCGCGTCGGCCCCCGAATCCGGCAGGCCAATCGACACGCGAGGCTCGCGCAGGCGCAGCGATCGCGGCGCCGCACCGGGTGCGACGCGCATCGAACGGGCGGCCGCCGGTCTGCGCATCGGCGACGACGGCCCGGCATCCGCGCCATGTGCCGGCCGATGCCGGTCGGCTTCACGCGCGGCCGCACCGTCGCTGGCCCGCCGCTCTTTGTACCATCGGCGGCCCGCCGTGAAATGACGCGCGACGGATACCGACTATTGGTGCGCCTGCGGAGATTGCACAGCAGCATCGGGGCCGCCGAACCATCCGGATTTACGCCCAATGCTGCGGTCCTTCGATACCGAAAGATGAATGTCGAATATTTCTTACGACCCTGTCATCGGGAACGGCATGTGATCCGTTCTTGCTGGACAACGATCGGCAAAAAGACGCCGCATTGCACACTGAACGTTTATTGTCAGGCTCGTCCGGACGGCAGTCACATCCGCATGCGGCTTCGCGAATCTGCGTGCAAACCGGCCAGCGTGCGTCGCCAACCGATTGGCCATTCCCGGACTTCCTACCATGACGCAAACGACCAATAACCCGCTCCCCGGCAGCGACGCACGGGCGTCGATGGGCGCAGCCGACCGCTATCGCGCACCCGCCCTCGACAAGGGGCTCGACATTCTCGAACTCCTGTCGGAACAAAAGGAAGGGCTCACCCGCACCGAAATCACGAAGGAGCTCGGCCGCAACGCGAGCGAGATCTACCGGATGCTCGAACGTCTCGTCGCGCGCCGCTACGTGATGCGCTCGAGCGGCGGCGACCGTTACACGCTCAGCCTGAAACTGTTCGCGCTCGCGCACCGCCATCCGCCGATGAACCGGCTGATCGCCGAGGCCTTGCCGCTGATGCAGCGCTTCGCCGATGCGGCCGAACAGTCGTGCCATCTGACCGTCTACGATCGCGGCAACCTGCTCGTGATCGCACAGGTGGACGGCCCCGGCCCGTGGGGCGTGTCGGTGCGGCTCGGCTCGCGCGTCGGGCTTGCCGATACGGCGTCGGGACGCGTGATGCTGTCGTTCCAGGGTACCGAGCAGCGCGCGCACATGCTGGTCGAGCATCGCAAGGTCAAGGGTGAAACGCCGATGAACGAGCAGGAACTCGCGCACGCGTGCCAGTCCATCCGCCAGTCCGGCTACGTGCGCCAGGACAGCCGCCAGGCATACGGCGTCACCGACCTGAGCGCGCCGATCCTCGGCCCGGCCGGCCATGCGATCGCGGTGCTGACCTGCCCGTACATGCGCCGGATCGACTCGCACATGGCGCCGTCCGTGGAGGTGGTCGTCGCAAGGCTGCGCGATACGGCAGGCCAGTTGTCGATGTGCCGCGCGGAGACTTGCTGAATATGGTTGAGCGGGCGACCGCGTTGAAAGTGGTCGGGCGGTCGGGCGCGGCGGGCGGTCGTTCGGTCAGCGGGTCGGGCAGGCCAGTGCGACGCCGCCCACGCGGTATGCGATGCGCGCCGGTCGCACGGGCGTTCGTACCGGCATTCCGCAGACCGTTTCCGGATGCGCGGACGCCGCGCTACGCTAGAATAGCGGCCCTCTCAAAAACTACGGCGGCCGGCTGTCGCGGCCGTCGTATCCGATGGATGTCATGGCCAAACTTCTGAACGATCAAGAATTCCAGCGTTTCTCCGAACTTCAGCAGAAGCAGGCGAGCTTCACGATCACGTCCGAGGAAGCGGACGAGCTGCGCGACATCGTCGCGCGCGCGCAGAAGAAGCGCGACGACCGTGCCGCAGCGATGCGGGCGATCGAGAACTACATCGAGCAGTTCGACATCACGCCCGACGAACTCTTTTCGCCCGAGCAGATCGGCGACGCCGCACGTACCTACGGCCTCATCACGGCCACCAAGAAGGAACGCACGCTGCCGCCGTCGATCACGTTCAACGGCAAGCCGTACCAATGGACCAAGACGCTTCCGGACGACGTGCGCGGCGCGCTATTCGATGCATTCACGGCCGGCGAATCGGTCAAGCGCTTCATCGCGATGCCGAAGGACATCGCGCGTTGCGCGCTGACGATCGCCCGCCTCGAGCGCGAAACCGGCGGCATCTATGCCGACGCGCACCTCGAAGAACTCGCGATTTCGCGTGAGCAGGTGAACGACGCGGCGTCGAAACTCGCTGCATAAACGCTGCTGCGGGCACGGTTCATGCGTGCCCGCACCGGCGCGGACGCCGGCAAAAGCCGGCGCCGCGCCAGCCGGAGCACTGCGTTCGCAAGCTCCCGAAAAGTCTCACCGAAGCGTCCCGTAAACGCTCACCAAGGCATCCCGGAAAAGCTCACCTGAAGCCCCCGGAGACGCTCACCAACCCCTTCCCGAACGTTCTCACCGATGCCTGCCGGAGATGCTCACCGGGGCCTCCCGGAAAGGCTCACCAGGGCTTCCTGCAAGGGCTCACCGGCAGCTCCCCGGAAAGGCTCACCGAGCACTCCCGTATCGGCTCACCCGACAGCTCCCGGAAAAGCTCACTCGCGGCTCCCGAAAAGTCTCACCTCTGCTCTGTTTCCGATCCTGCGCATGCGAAATGCCGGAGTTCATGCGCTCGACCATGACACCCCGGAACCGGTGATACGCGGAGGTCATCGGCGCACGCAACGCGCCCGCCGCGGATGCCGTGACTCGACGCGCTCGACATTCCCCGCCGGTCACCGGGCGAACGTTGTACCGATCCGCGCAGTCGAGAGAACCAGCCGAACGATCGGCACACCGAACGACGACGAATTCGCTCGGCAGCGCCTGTGCATCATCGACATCATGCATGCCGTACCGGCTCTGCACGCTGCCGCCGGACGCGCGAGCACGCTCACCCACGCAATTACGGTTGCAGCTTCATCCTGAACCCCACCACGCCGGGTTCCTCCGTCGTCGACACGGCGAAGCCGCACGCCTTCGCCAGCGAGATCATCGCGGTGTTCTCGCGCAGCGCCTCGCCGATCATCCATCCGGTGCCGCGCGATCGCGCATAGTCGATGATGCGGGTCATCATCAGCCGCCCGAGCCCCTTGCCCTTCTGATCGGGCCGCACGGCGATCGCGAACTCCGCCGTCTCGTTGTCGGGATCGGTAACCGCACGCGCCACCGCGAGCGTGTGCGACCGGCCCGACACGTCGGTGAACGACACGATGAAGGCCATCTCGCGGTCGTAGTCGATCTGCGTCATGCGCGCGACTTGCGAATGATCGAAGCTGCGCACCGCGCCGAAGAAACGCATCCGCAGATCGTCCGGCGTCATCGCGGCAAGCAGTTCATTGTGTGCTTCCTCGTCTTCCGGACGGATCGGACGGATCGTCACGGTCTCGCCGCGCCATTCGAGCGTCTGCTCGAGATGGCGCGGATACGGCATGATCGCGAGCCGGCTGCGCCCGGCCGCCACCGTGATACGCGGCGCGACCACGTATGCCCGATCGGACAGCACGCGCAGCGTGACCGACATCGCGACGACTTCGCGCACGTCGCAAACGACTTGCGACAGTGCCGTCAGCGCATCGAGCGTGGGTTCGACGGGCGTGCGGCGCGCATACGGCGAACGCTCCATCACCGCGCGGGCGAGCACCGTATTCAACGGCGGCAGCCCGTACACGACGAACGGCGCCGATACCCCATCCGCCGGCGGCACGGCATAACGGAACACCGGGCCGAAGTTCGAATCGTCGTACATGTCGACCGTGACATCGACGATTCTGGCGCCGGCCGATTCGTCGGCCGGTGAATCGGCCGGCTCGCCGTGCAGGCCGAAGTGGGAGAGCCAATGCAACGCCGCTTCGCCGGCCAGTTCATGCTCGCCGGCCTCGACCATCCGTCGCGCCTCGGCCTGCGCGGATGCAACGCATTCGGCCGGCTGCTGCGGCGTGCCCTCGGGCGTCTGCATCAGCAACTGCCGCCCGAGGTTGTAGTCGACGAGCCGTGCGTATGCGCGCGCAAGCCGCTGCGGCGTGGTGTGCACGGGAATGCCGTTCGCGTGCAGCGCGTCGCGCGTCGCCGCGTCGACCGCACCGAAGAAACACGCGAGGATGCCGCGGTACGCGTACTGCCGCGATTCGATCAGGGTGCGCGCGACCGCGTCGGCCGGCGCGCTGTGAGACGTCGAATGCACGACGAACAGCGTGCCCGTTTGCGGAAACGGCGCGAGCGCCTCGATGGCGGCGCCGAAATGTTCGGGACGCGCATCGTCGCCGAGCGTCAGCGGATTGCCGGGCGCGGCCAGATGCGGCAGCGCGGCAGCGACCGCCGACGTGGCCGCAGCCGGCCAGTCGGCCAACACGTCGCGCACCTCCGCGACCGCATCGACCGCGAGTTTCGCGACGCCTGCGTCGCTCGTCACGAGCGTCGCCGCGCCGCGCGCGGTGACGCGCCCGACGCCGAGCGTCTCGATCTCGTCGAGCAGATCGTCAAGCGCATCGACACGCACCAACCCCGCGCGCTGGAACGCCGCCGTGTAAAGCGCGTCGCCGGGATCGGCGCGCCCAGTGCGCAGCGCGAGCACCGGCTTGTTGCGCGCCGCCGCGCGCGCTGCCGACATGAACTTGCGCGCGGCGCACACGGTGTCGAGTTCCAGCAGGATCGCGCGCGTGCCGGGATCGCTGGCGAGGTAGTCGAGCACGTCGCCCGCGTCGACGTCGGCTTCGCGGCCCAGCGCGACGACATGCGAAAAACCGAGGCCTCGCGCATCGGCCCAGCCGAGTACTGCGTTCGTCAGCGCGTTCGATTGCGACACCCACGCGACGCCGCCCGATCGTGCCGTATAGGCCGGCGCGCCGAAATGCGCATGCCGCGCGGGCGACAGCACGCCGAGACTGCCGGGCCCGACGATTCGGAGCACGAACGGTTTCGCGGCCTTGAGCGTGCGATCGAGCGCGGCGCGATCGGCGTCGGTGCGCGCCTCGCCGACGATCACCGCGACGCGCGTGCCGATCTCGCCGAGCTTGCGTACGATGCCGGCCCACGTGGCAGGCGGCGTGCAGATCACGGCGACCGACGGCGGCGCGGGCAGCCGGTCGACATCGGCCACGACCGTGTGCCCGTTCAGTTCGCGATGCTTCGGATTGACGGGCCACACGTGCCCCTCGAACGCGCCGTCGAGCACGCGCGCCCACACCATCGCGCCGATACTGCCCGCGCGCGACGATGCACCGACGACCGCGACGGACCTGGGCTGGAACAACGCATCGAGATGGCGGACGGTCACATCGGCTCCATACGGTAACGAAAGACGACACGACCGGCACACGGGCACGGATGGCCGTGCACCGGTCGACGCGAACTCCAAGCATAGGCGAACCCGATGCGGCTGCCTATATGCCGAACGGCCGACTGTGCGACGCGCATCAATGCCCGCAACATGGGCCGGTCGCCGACGCCTTCGCACGACGCAATGGGCGAAGGCGACACGATGCGGTCATCCGGCCGTCACTTCAAAGGTGAGGATTTACAGGAACCATGGTGAGCAACTTCGGGAATTGCACGGCGCAATGCGCCAATGCGCGAGAGGTGACGGCAATCGGCGGTACGTCAGCACCGCGGCGATCGACAACGCCAATGCGCGCATGCCGCGTAATTGCGGGGTTGTTTACCGGAATTCGCGGCGATATCCGGTCGAATCGCGGTGAATTCGCAAAACGGCATCCGTCAATCGCGCGGCATTGGCGTTCAATTCGCGGTTTCAAGTCGTGCTGCCGCCACCCAAAAAACAAAACGGTGCGACGGCCGCATGGCCGTTCGCACCGTCAGTCAGCGCACGAAAGGTGAGGATTTTCGGGAGTCAGTCCTTGATCAGGAAACGCGCGCGGTTCTTGCCGAGCCATGCCGGCGCACGCCCGCGGCCACTCCACGTTTCGCCCGTCTTCGGATTCAGGTACTTCGGCGGCAACGGACGCTTCGGTTTCGCGGCGGCAGCAGTGCCGATCGGCCGGAAACCGAGCTCTTCCGCGGTAATGTCGAACTCCTCGATTTTCGCGCGAATGGCGGCAATCGCATCGGCAATCGCCTTTTCGCGTTCCTTGTCGATCTTTTGCTGAAGTCTTTCGAGCTGCGCTGTCAGTTGCCTGTAGGTCGCCATATTGGATGGGACTCCGTGAGTGTTATTCATGAAAAATAGCCGACTCCAAGCGAATGGAAAAGCGCTTCACCCGATTATGGTCTCCTTATCCAGGCATATCGGGATCAATAGCCGCTTTTCCTCTTGCATGCGAAGAGAAGATTTCGCACGGCGTCATCGGTCGATTGCTGGAGAACGTCGTATTCCCCATTGCAGATGGCGCGGGCATTGTCCGTGCAATTGCTCCAGTCGCTGCCGGTGCACTGCACCTGCGTAGTCGGGCGCCCGTCAGAAGTGAACAGCGGCGCCCCACCGCCGCAGCCGCCGAGCCCCGCAACTAGGGCCAACAATCCGGCCCGACGCCAATGCGTTCGAGGCCACCGACAGACCGACGCAAGCATGTGATTCATTGTTCTTTCCGTCAACCGATTTTTGAATGCCGCGAGTATGCCACGCACCGTCGTCACACGTTCAGTCCCGCGCTCGGTCCGGCGTCCGGTCCGGGCGTCCCCGCGTCTTGTACGGCACGGCCCGGTGCGGATCGTCGGTGATGCGAACGAACACCTGCTCGACGTCGGGGAGCGCGCCGAGTTCGCGCGCCAGCGCCTCCCGATCGAATGCCGGATCGGCGCACCCTTCGACATAGATGAAGCGCCGCTGCACGGTGATCCACAGGCTCGTGCCCTGCAGACGATCGGTGCCCGCGAAATGCGCTTTCGCCGCCTCGGCGATCGGCGCGTCATACATATAGGAATTCGGTTTCGTGCAGCGGTGAGCGAGCCAGCAGGTGGTCCCGCGCTCGGCGCGGTAATGCGCGTCGTCCGTCATCTCGGCACGCGTCATCCACGGGCCGAGCGGCAGCGGGCATTCCGCGAAGCCCCGCGACAACGCGACGAACGGATCGTTGTACCAGTTGCGCCGCACCGCAGGCGAATCCTCGTCGCCCGACTGAGCGAACGAGGACGTCGCCGCCAGTATGGCCAGCCATCCGGCAATGCCGATTCGCTTCATCGTTGTCTCCTGTCGGGCACTTCACCGGTGCCGTTCGTCATGTCCGGGCGCATCCGCCGCCGCTTGCTAGCGGTCGATCCCGAGCGCCGCGAGTTTCTTGTAGAGCGTCGCCCGGCCAATGCCGATGCGGGCGGCCGCTTCCACGACCTTCCCGTCACAGGCCGCGAGCGCGTCGATCAGGAACTGGCGCTCCCACGCGGCCAATGCATCGGCATACGAAACGACCGGCACACCGGCGGCACCCGATGCGTCGCCCGCGTCCCGGCCGAGCGGCAACGGAACAGCCCGCGTGCCCGCCGGCACGCTGTCCGGCGCCACGCGCACCGGCCCGAGGAACGGCGCGAGCGCACCCGCATCGATCACCGAGCGATCCGACAGCATCAGCGCGCGCTCGAGCGTATTGCGCAACTCGCGCACATTGCCCGGCCACGGGTACGCGCACAGCATCCGCAGCGCATCGTCGGTCAGTTCGCAGTGCGCGGCACGGCCGTGCTGCGCGGCGAGTTCCTCGAGCGTCGCATAGACGAGCGCCGCGATGTCGGACGCGCGCTCGCGCAAGGGCGGCGCGTGAATCGTCAGCACGTTGAGCCGGTAATAGAGATCCGCGCGAAAGCGGCCGGCCTCGACCAGCGCCGGCAGGTCGGCCGACGTCGCGGCGATGATCCGCACGTCGGCGCGCACGATCCGGTTCGAGCCGACCGGTTCGAACTCCTTGTCCTGCAGCACGCGCAGCAGCTTGCCCTGCAGCGGCAACGGCATGTCGCCGATCTCGTCGAGAAACAGCGTGCCGCGATCGGCCAGTTCGAACTTGCCGACGCGTCCCTTGCGGTCGGCGCCGGTATACGCGCCCGGCACCGCGCCGAAGAATTCGGTTTCGAGCAGCGTGTCGGGAATCGCCGCGACGTTGACGGTCACGAGCGGCTGGAGCGCGCGCGCCGATGCCGCGTGGATCGCATGCGCGAGCAGTTCCTTGCCGGTCCCCGTCTCGCCGAGCAGCAGCACCGGCGAATCGACCTGTGCCGCGCGCCGCGCCTGCCGCTTGGTTTCGAGGCTTGCGGCGCTCGTGCCGACGAAGCTCGCGAACGTGTATTTCGCGCGGCGCGCCTGCGCGAGCGAACGCTGCGTCGCGATCAGTTGCTGCTGAAGCTGCGCGTAACGGGAAAAGATCGGCGTGAGCGTCTTCAACTGGTCGAACAGTGCGAAGCCGATCGCGCCGACCGTCTCGCCCGCCTCGTTCTTCAACGGCAGGCGCGTGACGACGAGCGGCTCGCGGCCCGTCTCCATGATGTCGAGCAGGATCGGCTGTCCGGTCGACACGACCTCGCGCATCAGGCTGTTCGGAATCACCGCCTCGCAGTCGAGGCCGACCGCCTGCTGCGGATCGGCGAACCCGAAGCGCGCCGCATAACGCTCGTTCATCCACACGACGCGCGCGTCGCGATCGACGACCACCGTGCCCGCACTCGAATCCTCGAAGGTCCGAAACAGCGACTCGGCGGCGCGCAGCAGCACGTCGCCGTAATTGACGGGCAGGCGCGCCCAGTCGTTCATCATCGTGTCGTCGTCTCCGCGTATGCTTGGCCGGATGTCTCCGGAACGGGACGCAGTATCTCATTTTGGAGACACGCCGGAATGCCTTGTCCGGGAAAGCCCTGCCCGCTTCGATCGGCTGTCCCGACGGCCAAAGCGTCTCCGGATGGAGACGATTTATGTAGAATCTTCAGACATTGGCCGGCGCGGGCCCGCCGGCCTGCGCCGGACCCATGTCCGGCGGCGCAATGCGGCCGATGGCACGAAATCTGCAAGAACCTGGGCCGGTCCGCGGCGCGCTCCGCGATCGAACAACAACCAAAGCCATTCCAAGCTATTAGGAGACTCCCTTGTCTTTCGTGATCGTCCTCGCCGCGCTGGCGTTCCTGATGTTCGCCGCGTATCGCGGCTACAGCGTGATCCTGTTCGCGCCGATCGCCGCGCTCGGCGCAGTCCTGCTGATCGAACCCGCCGCCGTCGCACCGGTCTTCTCCGGCATCTTCATGGAGAAGATGGTCGGCTTCGTCAAACTGTATTTCCCGGTATTCATGCTCGGCGCCGTGTTCGGCAAGGTGATCGAACTGTCCGGGTTCTCCGAGTCGATCGTGCACGCCGCGATCCGCTACATCGGCCGCTCGCGCGCGAATGCGGTGATCGTCGCGGTGTGCGCGCTGCTCACCTATGGCGGCGTGTCGCTGTTCGTCGTGGTGTTCGCGGTGTACCCGTTCGCGGCCGAGCTCTATCGCCAGAGCAACATTCCGAAGCGGCTGATGCCCGGCGCGATCGCGCTCGGCGCGTTCTCGTTCACGATGGATTCGCTGCCCGGCACGCCGCAGATCCAGAACATCATCCCGACCACGTTCTTCAAGACGACCGCCTGGGCCGCACCCGCACTCGGCACGATCGGCTCGCTGTTCATCATCGTCGTCGGCCTCGCGTACCTGGAATGGCGCCGCCGTTCGGCGATGGCGAAGGGCGAAGGCTACGGCACGTCGCTCGTCAACGAGCCGGAGCGCGTCGAAGCGACGGCACTGCCGAATCCGGCGCTGGCGATCCTGCCGCTGCTCCTCGTCGGCGCGTCGAACTTCACGTTCACGAAGCTGATTCCACAGTGGTACGGCGCAGCGTCGTACACGGTCGCGCCGGACGTGCTGCCCGGCGTGCACACGCCGGTCACGACGTCGATCAAGACCGTCGTCGCGATCTGGTCGGTCGAGGCCGCGCTGCTGCTCGGCATCGTGCTGGTCGTCCTGACCGCGTTCAAGCGCGTCAGCGACCGCTTCGCGGCCGGTTCGAAGGCCGCCGTCGGCGGTGCGCTGCTCGCCGCGATGAATACCGCATCGGAATACGGGTTCGGTGGCGTGATCGCCGCGCTGCCGGGCTTCCTCGTCGTCAGCGACGCGCTGAAGAGCATTCCGAACCCGCTCGTGAACGCGGCCGTGTCGGTCAGCTCGCTCGCCGGCATCACCGGGTCGGCGTCGGGCGGCATGAGCATCGCGCTCGCCGCGATGTCGGACCTGTTCATCAAGGGCGCGCAGGCCGCCAACATTCCGATGGAGGTGCTGCACCGGGTCGTCGCGATGGCCAGCGGCGGCATGGACACGCTGCCGCACAACGGCGCCGTCATCACGCTGCTCGCGGTCACGGGCCTCACGCACCGCGAGTCGTATCGCGACATCTTCGCGGTCACCGTGATCAAGACGCTCGCGGTGTTCTTCGTGATCGCCGTGTACTACACGACGGGCCTCGTGTAAGCGCCCGCATCGGGCGGCGTTCCGAACGCCGCCCAACCCCGCCGGCCGCATCGACGCGGCCGGCGCGCCTTCCTCCCTCCGCGTGTTCGCGGCTGTTCGACCGGCCGGCATTGCCGCAGCGGCGGCGGCACCACGACGCGATGCTTGTCGCGACGCGCCGCACCTTCCCGATACCTCCGCTTGCAAACCAGCACGGATCGCCGGGATTCGCATCCGCCACTTCGTCCCCGACCGACCGGAACCGCTCGACGCCACATTGCGGTGCAGACCGGACGGCCTGTCGCCCGTCACGCGCCGCCATCCGGCGTCGTCCGCTCCACCGTTCATTCACCGTTCATTGTTTCCGGCAGCAGAACACTGCGTTGGGAGCGATCGCATTTTTCCCGCGCGTGGTCGGGCCTACACTGCTTTCAACCGTCGCCGCTTCGTCAAACGAAGTCCGGCCGCCCAGTTGGAAACATGGAGGTCACGATCATGAAGCGCCTGATTCACGCAGTTGCCGTTGCCCTGGCCGTATCGGCCCCGCTCGCCGCGCACGCGCAGTCGAACCCGCCGCTCACGCGCGCGCAGGTCCGCGCCGAAGTGAAGGCGCTCAAGCAGGCCGGCTTCCAGCCGAGCGACTGGTTCTATCCGGCCAGCATCGTTTCCGCCGAAGCGATGATCGCGCGCCAGCAAGGTGCCGGATATGGCAACGACCGCGGTGCATCACCGGAGTCGGCCCGGTAATCGCCGCAACGACGCGGCCGTCCCGCCCGCCCGACCGCTCCGTCGCGAGCCGTCACGCCTTCACCGGCTCGATCAGTTTCGCGCATGCCGCTGCCTGCGGATCGCCCGCCGGCAGCTTCGCGCACACCCCGTCGAACTGCTTCACGACCGACCTGACCGACGCATCGTGCGCGCCGCCGCCGCGCCAGCGATTCAGTTGCGTGACGACCTTGGTCAGCGCGCGCAGGTTCGCCCCATAAAACGCATCCTTGGTCTTGCCGGCCTGCGCGAGCACGCTCGCGGCGATCGCTTCGATCCGTGCAGAATCGTCCGGCGCCAGCGCGACCGCATTCGCGAAATAGGTCGCGCCCCAGCGCAGCTTGGTCGCCGGTCCGCTCGCCGAGTCGTATGCCTTGCGGTACCAGTCGAGCGCCGCGGCCTTGTCGCCGCGCGCCTTCGCATTCGCGGCCAACCCCGACATGAAGTAGTACGGCGTCGCCGAACGCGGCAACTCGGCCTTCAGCAAGACGTCGGATTCGTCGTACAGCCCCGCGTCGGTCAGCGTGTCCGCCGCTTCGCTGACGAGCGCCTGCCGCTCGTACGCGTTCGCGGCGCCCTGCACCGATGCGGCAATCTGCTTGCGCGCGGTATCGACCAGCGCCGGCGCGGCGAGCGGCGCGCCGCCGTGCGCGTCATTGCGCGCGAGCAGCACACGGCCGTGCAGCGCCATCAGCCGGTCGATCGACGACAGCGTCGAATCGGTCGACAGGCGCGCGAGCGCCGTGTCGTACGCGTCGCGCAGCGTCGTGCGCTGCGCGGCGTCGCCGCCGAGGTATGCGACCACGCGCGCGGGTGCCGCGACGAGCACGTCCGAATCCGCCCGCGCCAGCGCCGGTTCGCGCAACACCGCGCGCAGCGCGTCGGCGAGCGCCGCCTTGTCGAGCGCGCCGGCCTGTGCGGGATCGTCCGATGCCGCCACCACCGCCGACTTCAGCGCGAACCGCGCGGCGTCCGCCTTCGCGCCGGCGGCGCGCGCACGTTGCGACAGCGTCTGCAGCGTCAGCGCGACACGATCGGCCGGCACCGGCAGCGCGCCGTCGGTGTCCCAGGAATAGTCGGCCAGCAGATGCCATTCGGCCGGCGTCAGCGCCGCGCCGTTGTTCAGCGCGGTCGAGAGCGTCTGCCGCACCGGATGCGCGGCCGTCATCCCGAGCGACAGCGCCTGCATGTAGCGCTCCAGATCGGCCTCGCCCGGCAGCCGCGTCACTTCGGTGCCGTCCGGACGGAACAGGATCATCGTCGGATAGCCGTGCACCTTGAAGCGCTCGCCGAGCTTCTGCGCGCTTTCGGTATCGCCGTCGAGATACACGGGCACGAAGAACGACGAGCGAGCCTTGAATGCCTGCTGGCTGAAGATCGTCGACTTCACCTGGTTGCACGACGGGCACCATACGGCACCCCAGTACAGCAGCAGCGGCTGGCCGGTGCGCTTCGCGAGCGCGAACGCGGCATCGACGTCGCCCTGCTGCCAAGCGATGCCGGGCGGCAGATGCGCGCCGCCGCTCGACGGGCCCGATACGGGAGAGCCCTGCGGCGCGTTGGCGGCAAACGCCGCACCCGCGGCGGCGAACAGGCAGGCGGCAGTCAGGTTACGGAGGACGGTTTTCATCAAGGCGGGTTCCGTTGAAAGAGACGGTTGCGGATAGCGGCGTCGCGCGACGGCGGAACCGGTACGCGGCGACGGCCGGCCCATGCGCACGAAACGGCGAAGCGAACACACGACGAAGCGATGCAGCAACGAAGGGCATCGACGGATGGCACCGCGCATGCCGGCATCGGCCGTGGGCATCGCGTAGGGATCACGCAGGCATCGACGCGAAAGGCCCCGACCGGTCGCTGCATGCGCACACCGCGCAGCAGTACCAACTGCGACGACCGCGGCGACCGGCAAATCATTCGACGATACGATTCGCGCGGCCGGTTGAAAACGAACGAATTCTCGAATGGATATGAAGTGTGGCGTCGCCGACGTGCGCGCCTGCGCGGTCGACGCGACCACCCACTGCGCTGCATGCGGCGCTGCATTGACTGCCGTCGGTCGCTGCACGCGATCGGGTACACAGAGGCGGGCACGACAAGGCGCACGACACGGCCAATGCATGCACATGCCGCGGCCGATGCAACGACGCGCGCCGGCCCACACGCGCCTCAGCACGCTTCCATTACAGCCGCCCCTTGATCCGCGCCATCTGAAACACCGATGCATACGCACCGTCGCGCAGCGCATAGTCCGGCGCCTCGCCTTCTATCCGGAAGCCGTGCTTTTCGTACAGCGCGATCGCCGCCGGGTTGTCGACGAACACCGTCAATTCGAGACGCGTGATGTTCAGCCAGTTTTCGGCGAGTTCGATGGCGGCGGCCAGGAGCCGGCTGCCGATGCCGCGCCCGTGATGCGACGCATCGACCATCATCCCGAGCGACGCGGCATGACGCCGGCGCGGGTTCTGCTCCGGATGCAGCCCGAGATGGCCGACCACCGCGCCGTCGAGTTCGGCGACGAGGCTCACGCCCTGTTCGCGCAGGCGTTCGAGCCGCTGCTGCCATTTCTCGTGCGACGGAAACGGATGCTGGAGCGTGTTCATGTACACCGCGGGGTGCGCGATGATGTGCCGGATCGCGTCAACGTCGTGCGTCTCGCTGTGCCGGATCGTGATATCGGTCATGACTGGATGGAGTCGAAGGTATCGGGCGGGGCATATTGCCGCGCGTATGCAACAACGCATCGAGCTTATCCGATTTCACGCCGATGAAACATGGTTGCCGCACGACACGATGCCGTTGCACGCACAACCACATCGCGTAACGCCAGCTTCACGAAATCGGCAATTCCCGACCGTTGTCGCCAAGCGCAATCGGTAATTTTCGACCACTCCGACGTCTTCCCCGCGCGTCGCAGATTAGTTGTGCACGCAACGTCATAAACGCGACACACCCTGTCATTTCCACATCACGCCGACGTCATCTGCGCTCCCTAGACTGGCCGCGCCCTGCCCGGCACTCGCCGGGCCCGCATGTGCCGTCGCGCAACGCGGACGGCTCGCTCGCGGACGCCGACGTCGCCGTCGAGTACCACGACTTCGCGCCGGCCACGTCGAGCCGGCCCGCGGCCGACGGCCGTCCGTACGGCCGGGCCCGCGCGTGCCGATGTGGGTCGTGTCGCCGTGGAGCCGCGGCGGCTGGGCGGCGCTCGCCGCCGACGACGGTAAATATCACCTGTGGGTGCTCGGCCCGAACGGCTATCACCGCCGCTTCACCGGCGACCTGGCCCGGCTGGCCGGCGCGCGCGTCGCATCCGGAGATCCGGGTCGGCGACGCGGGCGCGAGCGGCAACCTGCATCTGCGGCTGCACAACGACGGCGGCGGCCCGGTGCGCTTCACGGTGAAGTCGAACAAGGTGTACGGCCTGTCCGGCCGCGGTGCGAACGACGAGCGCGGCCACGGCAACGAGGACGGCATCAGCCAGGGTCGCGGGCACGGCAGCGACGCCGGCACGACGTGGACAGTCACGGTGCGCGCCGGCGGCCGGTCGGAGCTGCACTGGCAGCTCGACTCGACCGGCCACTGGTACGACTTCGTCGTCACCACCGACAGCGACGCCAGCTTCTCCCGCCGCGTGGCCGGCCGCGTCGAAACGGGCCGCCACTCGGTCAGCGACCCGGCGATGGGCCTCGCCGACCGCTTCTGACGGCGCCCGCGCCTCCCGGCCGCGCACCGGCCGGGCGCCGGGCGCGGATCGGTCCGATCCGGCCAAAACGCCCGCCCGGCGTGGCTCAAACATCAGAAGGATGGCCGGTGCAGCCCTCATTCAGGGACCACGAAAATGCTCCGTGTTGTGGCCCATTCGCGTTAAACTTCGTCAAGCTGCATTCAACAACGACATCTTCGCCAACCTGGCACACACGATACGAGGATAGGTTCGATGCGCACTACCGGCTCATCCGGGGCAATGACCCTGCTCACCGAACATGACCCGGCCGACGGCCGCGAACTGCGCTCGCTCCGGCTCGAATCGACCGACGACGGCAAGAGCGTGCTGCTGATCGACATCGACGAGCGCAAGCCCGGCATTCACCGCGAGGTTCGCTACGAGATCACGCCGGCCGAGCTGATCGCGGCGATCCGCTCGCACGGCGCCGAACTGCCTGGCGAAAACCACGGCGCCGCCTCGCTCGTCCGCACCCCTACCCCTTCGTGATGTCGACCGGTGAGCCGCGCACAACGCACCGGCTCACCGATCCGCCCGCATCACCCTGCCGCCGTCAGGCGCTTTGCGTCATTCCCCGCCGTCCGCTTGAAAATGGCCGATAATCGGCCCATCTTCGTACCTTCCACACGCGCTTCCTTTTCGGCCAGCCGTCATGCTCCGTGACCTCGTCGCCCAATACGGGCCGCTTCTCGTCTTCGCCAACGTGCTCGCGGCGGCCATCGGCCTGCCCGTACCGGCGATGCCGACGCTCGTGCTGTTCGGCGCGATGGCCGCGATGAATCCGGCGATGATCGGCTCGCAGCTCCTGACGGTGCTGGCGCTGTCGGTGCTCGGCGCGCTGATCGGCGACACCGTGTGGTACGTCGCCGGGCGGCGCTACGGCGGCACGACGCTGAAGACGATCTGCCGGCTGTCGCTGTCGCGCGATACCTGCGTGAAGAAGACCGAACGATTCTTCGGCCGCTACGGCGTGCGCGTGCTGGCAGTCGCCCGCTTCATTCCCGGGCTGTCGCTCGTGTCGGTGCCGATGGCCGGCGCGCTCGGCACGCGCTATCGCACGTTCGCCGGCTACGATGCGCTCGGCGCCGCGCTGTGGACGATCGTCGGGCTCCTCGCGGGGCTCGTGTTCTATCGGCAGATCGACTGGCTGTTCGCCGGCGCGAGCCGGCTCGGCCGCGCGGTACTGCTGGTGATCGTCGCACTGCTGGCCGTCTACGCGGCCGTGCGCTGGATGCGCCGCCGCGCGCTGATCCGCCAGCTCGCGACTGCGCGGATCGGCGTCGACGAGCTCGAAGAACTGCTGCGCGATGCGGCCGCGCCGGTGGTACTCGACGTGCGTTCGCCCGAACACCGCAAGCTCGACCCGTTCACGATTCCCGGCGCGCAGTTCGCGGACGAACGGCACATCGAGGACATCGTCGCGCGCTATCCGTTCTCGCAGAAATTCGTCGTGTATTGCTCGTGCCCGAACGAAGTGACGGCCGCGCTGATGGCCAAGCGCCTGCTCGACGCAGGCTTCACCGATGCGCTGCCGCTGCGCGGCGGCCTCGACGCCTGGCGCGACACGGGCCGCCAGCTCACGTCGCTGGTGGAGGACATGCCCGCCGCGAACGATCCGGTGGCGGGGTTGCACAAGCCGGCCTGATCGAACGGGTCGCAGGCCGGCCGCGCGAGACGAAAACGACTGAAGGGGACGTTGCGTCCCCCCTTCGATCAGAACGCGTGCAGCGGCACGTTCACGACCAGGCGGTATTCCTTGTTGGTCGCGTCCGCGGTATGCGTGGAACCGGTGTGCCACATCGCGATGAACGTGACCTTCGTGTCCTTCAGCTTGCCGCTCTGGAACGTGTACGACGGGATGAAGCCGAACTCGTGGTGACGGCCCTGCACCGGCGCGCCGTTGCTCCAGTAGATGCTCGACTTGCTCGGATCGTTCGCAGCCCCTGCGCTGCCGTCCGCGCCCCAGCCCGTCACGCCCCAGACCATCGCCTTGAAGCCCGGCAGGCCCGCTTCCTTGCCGTAGAACGTGTAACGCAGCTGCAGCGACTTTTCGTGCGGCGCGTTGTAGTCGACGTCCATCGAGTTGGTCAGGAAGATGCCGTTCGTTTCGTTCAGGTAGTCGAAGAACTGGTCGCCGAGCACCTGCTGATAACCGAGCAGCAGTTCGTGCGGGCCGTGCTGCGCGGCCACCGACAGGCTGTACGCGTTGTTGTTGATCTTGCCCTGCAGCGCGTCGCCCGTGTCGTGCGTCGAGTAAACGTTACCAAAGCCGGTCCACTTGATCGACTTCGTATCGCCGATGCTGTGCTTCACCGACGCGTAGTACTGGTGCCACACGTCGTCGGCCTGGTTGGCGTACAGCGCGACTTCGCCGTCCGGCGAATAGTCCCACGTGCCGCCGACGTAGGTCAGGCGATTGATGCGCGTGCCGCCGTATTGCGTCGTGAGGTTGGTGAGCGTCGTGTGGCCGCGCGCATCGGTCTTCGTGAAGCTGCCGGCCTCGAGCATCACGTTCTTGAATTCGTTGCTGACGATCGTCGCGCCGAGGAACGTCGGCGGCAGCGCGCGGTTGTCGTGCTGTTCCATGAACGGGTTGTCGACGGCCTGCAAACCGTACTTGACCACCGTGTTCGAGATGCGCGCCTTCACGTCGTAGATGCCCGGATAGGCCCATGCGAGCTGGTTCGAACCGCCGCCGCCCTTCGCGATGTGCACCATGCTGCCCGCGCCGGCGCCGCCGTCGAGCTTCAGCGCCGCATACAGCGACGCGTCGAAGCCGATGCCGATCAGGCCGGTCGTGTAGCCCGACTCGAAGTTCGCCATCGCGCCCTGGACCCACGCGTGACGGTGCGGGCCGCCCTTGTTGTCGAGCGTGTCCGCATAGTTGCGGAACAGGAAATTCAGGTGGCTGTCGGCAATGAAGCCGTTCGACTTCGACTGTGCCGAAGGCTCGTCGGGCGGCGTGACGGCCTGGGTCGCCTCGGCGTTGATAATGGCGTTCGGGGTCGTTGCCTGCGCAACCGATGTGCCTGCGCCGGCGGACGGCGCCGCCTGCGCGACCGTCAGCGGTGCGGGGGCCGCGTCGTCGGCGTACGCCACGCCGCTCAGCGATACGCCGGCCAGCGCCGGCAAGCCCCATGCAAGCAGCATCTTC
The DNA here is from genome assembly GCF_000949135.2 of Burkholderia sp. USMB20. Classification (GTDB taxonomy): domain Bacteria; phylum Pseudomonadota; class Gammaproteobacteria; order Burkholderiales; family Burkholderiaceae; genus Burkholderia. Next base: position 279,873 of record NZ_JTAN02000001.1, read on the forward strand.
GATGCTGTCCCGATCGTCTTTTGCTTGTTCATCGTCATTCTCGTCTTGTGTTGATGTCGTCCACGCCGGTTGCGATCCGCTTCCAGCCCCCCGGCGAGCCCGGTTAAGGACGCGCCTTTACCCGCGGCGCGAAGATCATTCGCGCCGCACCCTACCCCTGTTGACCTGCCTGGTTATGTTTGCTGCGTCACTTCACGCCGCCACGCCCGCCCGGATGCACGCGACACGCGCCGGCGAGCCCTGCCGCACTTCCGGCAGCGGCACGTCCTGCGCGCACGCGTCGATCGCGACCGGGCAGCGCGTGCGGAACGCGCAGCCGGACGGCGGGTTGAGCGGCGACGGCATCTCGCCCGCCAGCAGCATCGGACGGCGAGCACGCTCGCGCGCCGGCTCCGGCGTCGGCGCCGCATCGAGCAGCGCCTTCGTGTACGGGTGCTGCGGCACGCCGTACACGTCATGCCGCGTGCCGAACTCCATCACGCGGCCGAGATACATCACGAGCACGCGCTGGCTGATGGCCTTCACCACCGCCAGGTCGTGCGCGACGAAAAGATAGGACAACGACAGTTCGCGTTGCAGGTCGCGCAGCAGGTTCACGATCTGCGCCTGGATCGACACGTCGAGTGCCGATACGGGCTCGTCGCAGATCACGAGCTTCGGCTCGCCGATCAGCGCGCGCGCGATGCCGACGCGCTGGCACTGTCCGCCGGAAAACTCGTGCGGATAGCGCAGCAGGTGATGTGCGTTCAGGCCGACGCGTTCGAGCATCGTGACCACGCGGCGCCGCACTTCGGCGCGGCCGAGGCCCGCGTGGTGCGTGACGAGCGGCTCCGCGACGATCTGTTCGATCGTCATGCGCGGATCGAGCGACGCGAGCGGATCCTGGAAGATCATCTGCACTTCGCGGCGCATCGCGGTGCCGCGCAGGTGATCAGGCGCGACGGCTTCGCCGCGCCAGCGCACCGTGCCGGCCGTCATCGGCACGAGACCGATCAGCGCGCGCGCGAGCGTCGACTTCCCGCAGCCCGACTCGCCGACGAGCCCGACCGTCTCGCCGCGCTTCACGTCGAACGACACGCCGTCGACCGCGCGCAGCGTGCCCTTCGGCGACCACGGATAGCCGCCGAGCGGCACGCGGAAATGCACCTTCAGATCGTCGACGGACAGCAGCGTATCGCTCGTCGTGCCCGTCGCGCCGGCATTGCGGCGTTCATCGACGCTCATCGCAGACCTCCCGTCAGATCGGCCAGCGGCCGGTGGCACGCGCGCACCGCGCCCGCCGCGCCATAGGTTTCGAGCGCGGGGCGTGCGGTACCGCAGCGCGCCTCCGCATACGTGCAGCGTTTCGCGAACGCGCAGCCGGCCGGCGCGGTGCCGGGCATCGGCGGATTGCCGGGAATCGCGACGAGCGGCGCGTCGTCGGCGTCGGTCAGGCGCGGCAGCGCGTTGAGCAGGCCGATCGTGTACGGATGCGACGGCGCCGCGAAGATCGAGTCGGCCGGCGCGTATTCGACGGTGCGGCCCGCATACATGACCATCACGTCGTCCGCGAGGCCCGCGACCACGCCCATGTCGTGCGTGATCAGCACGATCGCGGTGCCGCGCTCGCGGTTCAGCTCGCGCAGCAGGTCGATGATCTGCGCCTGCACGGTCACGTCGAGCGCGGTGGTCGGCTCGTCGGCGATCAGGATTTCCGGCTCGGACAGGAGCGCCATCGCGATCATCACGCGCTGGCGCATGCCGCCGGAAAACTCGTGCGGATACATGCGGATGCGGCGCGCGGCATCGGGAATGCGCACCGACTCGAGCGCCTCGATCGCGCGCTTCGTCGCTTCCTTGCGCGACAGCTTGCGATGCAGCTGCAGCGTCTCGGTCATCTGCCGCTCGATCGTCAGGAACGGATTGAGCGACGTCATCGGATCCTGGAAGATCATCGCGATCCGGTCGCCGCGCACCGCGTTCAGCGCACGCGTATCCATCTCGAGCAGGTTGTCGCCGCGATAGCGCGCGGCGCCCGTCGTCGCGCCGTTGCCGGCCAGCAGGCCGAGCAGCGCCATCACGGTCTGGCTCTTGCCCGAGCCCGATTCGCCGACGATGCCGAGCGTCTTGCCGGCTTCGAGCGAGAACGACACGCCGCTCACGGCGTCGATCGGCGGTGCGTCCTTGCGCGAGAAGCGCACGCCGAGGTTTTCTACTTCCAACAGAGCAGCCATCTTCAGCGATCCTTCGGGTCGAGCGCGTCACGCAGGCCGTCGCCAACGAAGTTCACGCAGTAGAGCGTCACGCACAGCATGACGGCCGGTGCCAGCAGCAGCCACGGCATCGATTCCAGTTTCTGCGCGCCGTCCTGGATCAGCACGCCCCAGCTCGTCATCGGTTCCTGCACGCCGAGGCCGAGGAACGACAGCACCGATTCGGTCAGCACGATGTTCGGCACCGACACGGTCGCGTACACGACGACCACGCCGAGCAGGTTCGGCACGACGTGGCGCAGCACGATCGACGCCGGCGACACGCCGATCGCGCGCGCCGCGTCGACGAACTCGCGATTGCGCAGCGACAGCGTCTGGCCGCGCACGACGCGCGCCATGTCGATCCACGAGAACGCGCTGATGGTCAGCACGACCAGCATGAACGAGCGGCCGAACAGGGTCATCATCAGGATCGCGATCAGCAGGTACGGGATCGCGTACATCATGTCGACGACGCGCATCATCGCGGAGTCGACCCGGCCGCCCGCGAAGCCGGCGGTCGCGCCCCACGCCACGCCGAACAGGCCGGACACCAGCGTGCCGAGCAGGCCGACCTCGATCGACACGCGGCCGCCGATCAGCGTGCGCACGAGCAGGTCGCGGCCGAGCTCGTCGGTGCCGAACCAGTGCTGGTTCGCGAGCGTCGGCGCGAGGCTGATCGAGCCCCAGTCGCTCGCGGCGGGATCGGCCGCGAGCAGCCACGGACCGACGAAACATGCGAGCGTGATCAGCGCGAGCAGCACGAGGCTGAACACGGCCGCCCGGTTGTGAAGGAAGCGCGCGAACGCGAGCGCGAGCGGCGAGCGCGAACGCGGCGGCGAATCGGTCTGCACAGGCAGACTGACGACGGGAGTAGTCGGAGTCATCGCAGTGCCTCGCTCAATAACGGATACGCGGATCGAGCCACGCGTACGCGAGGTCGACCAGCAGGTTGAACAGCACGGCACAGACGGTCGTCAGCACGACGAGGCCGAGCACCAGCGTGTAGTCGCGGTTGATCGCGCCGTTCACGACGAGCTGCCCGAGCCCCGGCAGCGCGAACACCGATTCGGTGACGACGGCCGCCGTGATCGACGTGATGCAGACCGTGCCGAACAGCGACACGACCGGCATCAGCGCGGGCTTGAGCGCGTGGCGCAGCACGATCGTCGAGCCCGGCAGGCCCTTCGCGCGCGCGGTGCGGATGAAGTTGCTCGATAGCGTCTCGATCATCGAGCCGCGCATCACGCGCGCGAGCAGCGATACGTTGATGAAGGTCAGCAGCACGATCGGCAGCAGCCGGTACTGCCAGCCGCCGTCGCCCCAGCCGCCGGCCGGCAGCCAGCCGTTGCCGGCGGAGGTCTTCAGCAGGATCGCGAAGATCCACACCAGCACCGGGCCGAGCACGAACGGCGGCACGACGTTGCCGAAGTTGCCGATCAGCATCACGAAGCGGTCGATCATGCTGTCGCGGCGCACGGCCGCGACGGTGCCGAGCAGCACGCCGAACCCGATCGAGAGCGGGATCGAGATGCCGCCCACGCCGAGACTCACGGGCAGCGCCTTCTTCACGAGATCGTTCACCGACCAGTCGACGTAGCGGAACGACGGGCCGAGATCGCCGTGCAGCAGCGAACCGAGATACAGCAGGTACTGCTTCCACAGCGGCTCGTCGAGGTGGTACTTCGCGTTCAGGTTCGCGAGCGTCGCCGCGGACAGCTGCTTCTCCGTATCGAACGGACCGCCGGGCGTGAAGTGCAGCAGCAGGTAGCAGACGGTGATGACGGCGAGAATCGTCGGCACCGCCCACAACGTGCGTCTCAATGCGTAGGCCAGCATGATCGCTCCGCTCAGTGCTTGATCAGGTACATGTCCTGCGAAGCACGCATGTCGATCACGTTCTTCAGCGAGTAGCCGCCCACGTAGGGCTTCACGAGCCGGTCCGCGGAATACTGGAACAGCGGCACCATCGGCGTGTCGTTCATCGCCGCGTCGTGCGCCTGCGTGAGCAGCGTGGCGCGCGCCTTGTCGTCGAGCTTCTGGTTGCCTTCTTCGACGAGCGTGTCGGCCTGCTTGTTGCAGTAGCCGACGGTATTCTGCGAGCTGCCGCAGCGGATCAGGTCGAAGAAGGTCATCGCGTCGTTGTAGTCGGCGAACCAGCCGTCGCGCGCGATCTGCACCTTGCCGTCATGCCGCTCCTTCATCAGCACCTTGAACTCGACGTTCTCGAGCTTCGTGTCGATGCCGAGCTTCGTGCGCCATTCCGATGCGGTGAACAGCGCGACCTTCTTGTGCAGGTCGTTGGTGTTGTACGTGAGCGTGAACGACAGCGGCTTCGCATCGGAGAAGCCGGCCTGCTTCAGCAGGTCCTTCGCGGTCGCGACGCGCTTGGCCATCGGCCACGACGCCCATTCCGGCGTGAACGGGTGCACGCCCTTCGTGCCGTTCGGCATCAGGCCGTACATCGGCTTCTCGCCGGCCTGCGTGAGCTTCGACGTCAGCACGTCGCGATCGATCACCATCGACAGCGCCTGGCGCACGCGCTTGTCCTTCAGCGCCGCGTCGCTGTTGTTCAGGTAGTAGTAGTAGGTCGCGAGCTGCAGGCCCGGGCGCAGTTCGCCGCCGAACTGCTTGCTGACCTGCTGGAAGATGCCCGACGGGATCGAGTAGCTGTAGTCGATCTGGCCGGCCTGGTACATGCGCATCGCCGTTTCGTCGCTTTCGATCGGCAGGTACGTGACCTTGTTGATCACGACCTTCGGCGCGTTCCAGTACTTCGCGTCCTTCGAGATCACGATGCGGTTGTTCGGCTGCCAGTCGACGAGCTGGTACGCGCCGTTGCTGACGATGTTGCCGGGACGCGTCCATGCGTCGCCGAACTTCGCGACGGTGTCCTTGTTCACCGGCGCGAGCGGCACCATCGCGGTCAGTTCGGGGAAGAACGCGACCGGCACGTCGGTCGTCACTTCCAGCGTGTACGGGTCGACTGCGCGCACGCCGAGCGTCGTCGGCGCGGCCTTGCCGGCGATGATGTCCTTCGAGTTCTTCACGAACTCGACGAGGATCGTGTACTTCGAGCCCGTCTTCGGGTCGACGAGGCGCTGCCACGAGTAGACGAAATCGGCGGCCGTCACGGGCTGGCCGTTGCTCCACTTCGCATCGTGGCGCAGCTTGAAGATCCAGGTCTGCGGCGTCTTGCGCTCCCACGACTGCGCGACACCCGGCACGACCTGGCCGGCCGCGTCGATGCGGGCAAGCCCTTCGAACAGGTCGAGGCCGATCGTGTTGCCGGTCCACGATTCGATGTGCGCCGGGTCGAGCGACTCGACTTCGGCGGGCACCTGGCGCGTCAGGTCCTGTTGAGGAGCGAGCGTGACGTTCGACGGAACGGTAACGGCGTGGGCGACGGGCGTCGTCAGGGCGAGCGCGGCCAGCACGGCCGACATGGCATGCAAGGATTTCATCGTGGCAGTCTTGAGAAAGTTGTTCGGCGAGCGATGCGCGGCGGATGCCGCGGTTACGCGTGAGACGCTGACGGGTACAGCGATTGAGGAGGCCCGTGATTCTCGTATTGCATCTTAGTATTCCTTACGTTTCTTTCGACAGGCATTCCGTCTTGGAAACGAAGGAATACCTGTGCGTTAGAACAGCCGCGGCGTACCGACCCAGACCACCACCGACTCGACCTTCGCGGTGTTGACCCAGCTGTGCGGGACCGTCGACTGATAGTGCGAACTGTCGCCGGCCTGCAGGACGAACGTCTTGCCTTCCAGCGTCAGCGACACTTCCCCTTCAATCACATACAGGAATTCCTCTCCTGCATGGGTCGTCACCTCCGACCGCTTCTGCCCCGGCGGCATCCGCACGAGGATCGCCTCGAGCTGACGCCCTTCGGTCACGTTGGTCAGCCTCGCGAACAGGTTCGCCGAATCGGCGAATCCGAAGAAGCGCAACTGATCGCCTCTGCAGACCGAGCGTTCCTCGCTCGGCGTATCCACGAAGTACTGCACCGTCACGCCGAGCGCCTGTGCGATACCGGCCAGCGACGTCAGTGACGGCGACGCGAGCCCGCGTTCGACTTGAGACAGAAACGGCTTCGAAATCCCCGCGGCGGTAGCGGTGTCGTCGAGCGTGCGCTTGAGTCGTTGGCGCAACGCGCGAATCTTGCTGCCGAGTGCGGCAGCGTCTGCCGCTCGCGAGTTTTCAGTGGGGGGAACCATAGCAGGCCGAAAAGTGGTCGTCAAAAAATGTTTGATGGAAAGTAACTAAGTTAATACGAGATAGCTTAATCTTCGGGTTCGCACACGTCTTCGGTGTTGAGCCCGGTGCACTAAACAGGGCACGAAGCGGGCGAAACGACGCGCTATCTTGCCAGACTCGCCGGCTTCACAGGCAAGCTGCAAGCGGCTCTCCGGGAATTTTCGGAGAACGGGCGCAAAGCTTACAAATAGATGATGAGACAAATTTTCCTGAAAGCTGCTGCCATATCGGGAGTTTCCCTGAGTGGCGCGGACCTGACGCACCGGACCGGCAAACGTTACCACTCGCGCGCCGGTCGGGGCCTCGCACCGCCTTATCGGGCGGAGTCCGACCCCGGCCCGGGCTAACCCGCCCGACTGCTCCATCGCCGACGCAAAGCCTACCCGGCCACCGTGCTCCGGCGCCAGTTCGACCCCCAAGGCGACGCGCGATCCGCGCCGTCCGTTTCAAACGAGATTGATGATGCACGCACCTGTTTCACAGACCCGTTCGTTTACGACGGTCTTCCTCATCGAAATGTGGGAGCGCTTCGGCTACTACGGTATGGCCGCGCTCCTGGTCCTCTTCATGGTCGACCGGCTCGGTTTCACCGACAGCCATGCGAACCTGACCTGGGGCGCGTTCACCGCGCTCGTCTACGCGTCGCCGTCGATCGGCGGCTGGATCGGCGACAAGGTGCTCGGCGCCCGTCGCACGATGATCATCGGCGCGGCCGTGCTGTGCGCCGGCTACCTGATGCTCGCGATCCCGAACGACGCGCTGGCGTACATGTACGCATCGCTCGGCGTGATCGTCGTCGGCAACGGCCTGTTCAAGGCCAACGCGGCGAACCTCGTGCGCCGCATCTACGAAGGCGACGATGCGCGCATCGACAGCGCGTTCACGATCTACTACATGGCGGTCAACATCGGCTCGACCGTGTCGATGCTCGCGACGCCTTGGATCAAGGATCACTGGGGCTGGCACACCGCGTTCGCGGTCTGCTGCGCCGGCATGCTGCTCGCGATCCTGAACTTCATGCTGATGCACCGCACGCTCGCGCACATCGGCTCGCAGCCCGACGACGAACCGATCCGCTGGAAGCGCCTCGGCGGCGTGGCGGCGGGCGGCGTGGCGCTCGCGCTGGTCACGCTGTACGTGCTGCAGCACAAGCAGCTCGCGGTCGCGAGCGTATGGACGGCGGCGTTCGCGATCCTCGCGATCTTCGCGTACATGATCGCGAAGTCGGAGCGTTCGGAACGCGCGGGCCTGATCGCGGCGCTCGTGCTGATCGGCCAGGTGATCCTGTTCTTCATCTTCTACGTGCAGATGTCGACGTCGCTCACGCTGTTCGCGCTGCGCAACGTCGATCCGCGCTTCATCCTGTTCGGTACGACGCTGTTCACGTGGAGCGCCGCGCAGTTCCAGGCGCTGAACCCGATCTGGATCATGATGCTGAGCCCGGTGCTCGTGTGGGTCTACAACGCGTTCTCGAAGAGCGGCCGTGACCTGCCGGTCGCCGCGAAGTATGCGTTCGGCTTCGGCGCGGTAGCCGCCGGCTACCTGGTGTTCACGATCAGCGGCCGCTACGCGGTGGACGGCCGCGTGTCGTCGTGGTTCATGGTGTGGGGCTACGGCCTCTACTCGCTCGGCGAACTGCTGGTGAGCGGCCTCGGCCTCGCGATGATCGCCCGCTACGTGCCGGCGCGCATGAGCGGCTTCATGATGGGCGCGTATTTCGTCGCGACGGGTGTGTCGCAGTATCTGGGCAGCGTCGTCGCGAACTTCGCGCAGATGCCGTCGCACGACCTGCCGGCCACCGAATCGCTGCCGCTGTACCTGTCGCTGTTCGAGAAGCTCGGCTGGCTCGCCGCGATCGGCATGCTGCTCGCCCTGCTGCTGCTGCCGATGATGAACCGCCTGTCGCGCCAGCATCAGCGCTGCGCGGAAGAGCGCCGCGAGGAAGAAGCGGTGCAGGCGCAGGCGATGGCCTCGGCGCAGTAAGTACTATCCCTCGGCGTGCGGCGTGCACGCCACATTCTCCCGCCAGCGCGGCCAGCACGTCCTACACTGGTTGCAACGGCGCATCCGCTCCGTCGTGATGCGCACTGGCGGGAGAAGATCATGAAAAACAAGACGACTCGGCTCTTGAGGATACTGTCGGACATCCGGCACGCGCAGCGCTGCACCACATTGCGCGCCGCCCGGGCCGCGGCCGAAGCCGACGCGGTGCTCGCGCAGCAGGACGATCCGAAGTCCGACGAACGCGACGACGCCGAATCCGACGACGCGACCGTCGTCCCCCGCTCCCGTATCGGCTCACCTCACTGAGCGCACCGCGCGGCACGTTGCGTGCCGCCTGCGCGTTTTCCCGCACCGTTCACGCGGCCGCGCCGCGCCGGCGTGCGAACCACGTTCCCGAACCGGCCACCGCCATCATCAGCCCGACCGCGCATGCGTCGGCCGCGAGGCCCACGCCGATATGCCGCAGCTCGGCGCCGTTCGCGACCGGATGCAGCAGCGAATCGATGACGAGCGAGATCGCCGCGCCCGCGACGAAGCAGATCAGGCCGCGCCGGCCGACCGCGACGACCGGCTGCACGGCCCGCGCAATGCGCGCGATCCAGCCGTAGCGTACGCAGTCGGCCATCAGCCAGGCAATCGCCGCGAAGCTCACGATGCGCGGCAGCGCGAGATCGCGCTTGAGAATACCTTCCGGCAACGGCAGCCCCGAGAACAGCTTGTAGCTCGCACAACCGAGCACGATCGCGCACGCGACGCCGGTCGCCGCGGCGCTCCACCGCCCGAGCGCGACGTACCGGTAGAAAGGCTGGCAGCGCGCGAGCACGCCGGCGACGAACATCAGCTGCCACGCGAACGGGTTGAAGTTCCAGCGGAACGCATCAGTGTCCAGCAGCTCGGGGCCGAGCCAGCCCGCCGCGAGCCACGACGTCGCGCCGAACGCGACGAGCAGCCACGGATGGCGGCGCGCGAACGGCACGATCACCGGCGACGCGAGCGCGAACAGCACGTACATCGGCAGCACCGACGCGAGATACGGCTGGCGCTGGAACGTGAGCAGTTCGGCGAGCCCCGTGAGCGGCGACGCGAGCATCACGCTGACGTCGTCGAGCGCGAGGTTCGGCGTGTCGATCCCGTAATGGTCGAGCACGGCGGACACGACGAGCATCAGCGTCGACGTCGCGAGAAACGCGCGGTAGATCTGCATCGCGCGGCGCACGAACCGCCGCTGCGCCGCGCGCGCGCCGTGCCGGTCGGCGATCGCGCCGTACGCGCTCGCGGTCGCGGTCGCGAAGCCGCCGAGGAACACGAACACCTCGGCCGCATCGCACAGCGCGAATGCATGGAGCGTCACGCGCGACAGCACGCTCGCGCCGATGTGATCGACGACGATCATCAGCAGCACGATGCCGCGGAAGAAATCGACTTCGATCAGGCGGACGCTACGGGTCGGCGGCATCGGGACGGCAGGCGGCGCGTTCAACGACATGGCCGCACCTGCACGACGACGGTGCGGCATGCACCGAAGGAGGATTCGGAAGGGAGAAGGCGAACGCAATCGGCGGCGCTACGCGTATGCTCGTATCGCGCCAACCCGGCCGGCCCGGCACGGAAATGACCGTTCATGGAAAAGCCGCATACGAAGAGGAGGCGGTCAGATCAGTCTAGCGGCCGGTCGGGAGATACCCTAAGTAACAAAGTGCAACGGAATCTTCTGTTCGATTACAGGCGTGACATCGGCGATGCAACGCTGGCGAGGCCGCCAGCCAGACGTCAGCCGGATGTCGGCGCGATGCCAGTTCGACGCCGGCATCGCGTGACGCGACGCAAGCAATGCGCGCTGCGCGGCACGTTCGTTGCCGCCGTCGCGCGGCGGGGCGGCGATGCTCAGCCGCGCGCGGGCAAGCGCCGCATCAGCATCGCGCTGTGCCACGCGGTCAATGCAACGGCCGCCCATATCGGCCCGTACGTCGCGAGCTGCGCGGCGCTCAGCGTCTCGCCGAGCAGCAGCAGCGACACCGCGACGAGCAGCACCGGTTCGACGTAGCCGAGGATCCCGAACAGCGCCATCGGCAGCATCCGGCTCGCCTTCAGGTAGCTCGCGAGCGCGAGCGTACTAAGCACGCCGAGCCCCGGCAGCAGCACGGACCACAGCAGCGGATGGCTGGCGACCGGCGTCGCGCTCGCCGACACCATCGCGAACGCGACCGGACACAGCAGCACGATCTCGAGCGCGAACGCGGCCAGCGAATCGGCGTTGATCCGGCGGCGCAGCACGAAATACGGCGGATAGCCGAGCGCGACGACGAGCGTCGGCCACGCGAACGCGCGCGTCGCCCATACTCGTGCGCGACGCCGAGCGCCGCGCATGCGCGACCGCCGCCCATTGGCAGCGATCGAGCCGTCGTGATAGTAGAAGCGGCCGACGAGCACCATCGTCAGCGGCAGCAGGAAATAGCCGAGCGACACTTCGAGCATGCGTCCGTGCAGCGGCGCCCACAGGAACAGCCACAGCTGCAGGCCGAGCAGCGCCGCGCTCGCGGGCAGCGCGACCAGCAGGCGCCAGTCGCGCACGCCGCGCCGCACGAGTTCGACGAGCGCCGGCCAGCGGCCGCGCAGCGCGATCAGTGCGAGCGCGCCCGGCGCGGTCCACAGGATGCGCCACGCGAAGATGTCGAGCCCCGTGAGCGGCGCGAGCAGTTTCGCGTAGGCGGACATCAGCGCGAACAGCGTCGACGCCATCACCGACAGCGCGATGCCGCGCCCGGCCTCCGGATACCCCGTCATGTTGTTTTAGCCTTGCGCGTTACTGCTGCTGGAAGCGCTCGAAGCGCTTTTCGACGTGGCGCTCCTCGAACGTCACCTCGGTCACGCGCGCGGCCGGCGGCCCGTGGCGCAGCCACGCGAGCATCCGGTCGATCTGTGCGCCCGGGCCCTGGATCATCGCCTCGACGCTGCCGTCCTCGAGATTCGCGACCCAGCCGCGCAGCTTCAGCGCATGCGCCTCGCGCACCGTCGCGTGACGGAAACCGACGCCCTGCACGACGCCGCGCACCCGCACGTAGTAGGTCTCGATCCGTTCGTCCAGTTCATTGCGGCTCATCGCGTCGCCCTCCCGTCGTGCAATCCATTCAAGCCCGGCATTGTAGTCGCGTCGGCCGCTTCGCACACGGGCCCGGCGGGCCGGCTCGGCGCCGTCGCCAGTGCAGCCGCCCGCGCGAGCATGCAACTGCGGGTTTGCTGCCCGGCGATGCGTGCGTGCCCGAGGACGGCGCTCGCGTCGCCGGGCGCGCCGACCACGTACAATCTCGCCGACGCACAACCGCCGTGCCGCCCGCGCGCGGCCCTGAAGGAAACGCATGACTGATACCTCCCGCGATCTCGTTCTCGTCACCGGCGCGTCCGGTTTCGTCGGCTCGGCCGTCGCACGCATCGCGCAGCAGAAAGGCTATGCGGTGCGCGTGCTGGTGCGCCCGACCAGCCCGCGCACGAACGTCGCGGATCTCGACGCCGAGATCGTCACCGGCGACATGCGCGACGAGACGTCGATGCGCGCCGCGCTGCGCGGCGTGCGCTACCTGCTGCACGTGGCGGCCGACTACCGGCTGTGGGCGCCGGACCCGCACGAGATCGAGCGCGCGAACCTCGAAGGCGCGGTCGCGACGATGCGCGCGGCGCGCGCCGAAGGCGTCGAACGGATCGTCTACACGAGCAGCGTCGCGACGCTGAAGGTCACGAGCGCCGGCGATCCGTCCGACGAGAACCGCCCGCTCACCGCCGAGCAGGCGATCGGCGTGTACAAGCGCAGCAAGGTGCTGGCCGAGCGCGCGGTCGAGCGGATGATCGCCGACGAAGGGCTGCCGGCCGTGATCGTCAACCCGTCGACGCCGATCGGCCCGCGCGACGTGAAGCCGACGCCGACCGGCCGCATCATCGTCGAGGCCGCGCTCGGCAAGATTCCCGCGTTCGTCGATACCGGGCTGAATCTGGTGCACGTCGACGACGTCGCGCACGGCCACTTCCTCGCGCTCGAGCGCGGCCGGATCGGCGAGCGCTACATCCTCGGCGGCGAGAACCTGCCGCTGCAGCAGATGCTGGCCGACATCGCGCAGATGACGGGCCGCAAGGCGCCGACGATCGCGCTGCCGCGCTGGCCCCTCTACCCGCTCGCCGTCGGTGCGGAGGCCGTCGCGAAGTTCACGAAGAAGGAGCCGTTCGTGACCGTCGACGGGCTGCGGATGTCGAAGAACAAGATGTATTTCACGTCCGCGAAGGCCGAGCGCGAGCTCGGCTACCGCGCGCGTCCGTACCGCGAAGGACTGCGCGATGCACTCGACTGGTTCGGCTCGGCGGGCTACCTGAAGTAACACAAAGCGGCGTATTTCACGCCGCTTTGCGCACTTTGTTACACGTCGCTGACGGACCGGCACCGGCGCAGCGGTTAAAATCGCGGGTCTTACGCAGAGAAGACACGCATGAACCTGAACGAACAGATCGATTCGCTCAACGCGGGCGTCGATCAGCTCCTCCACGATCACCACGCCGCGCAGCAGGCGGCACGCAGCGCGGAAGCGTTCGCGCGCGCCGCCGCGGCGGAAGCCCAGGCCGCCGCCGCACGTCACGCCGCCGCGGAAGCCGAAGCACAGGCCGCCGCGCAGCGCCACACGGCCGCAGCCGCCGACGCCGATGCCGCGCAGCAGCGCCACGCCGACGCCACCGCCGCGGCCGAAGCCGCCGCCCAACGCCACACCGAAGCCGCCGCGCAGGCCGAGGCCGCCGTCCAGCGGCACGCCGAAGCGACCGCGCTGACCGAGGCGCTCGCGCAGCGCCACGCGGATGCCGAAGCCGCGTCGCAGCGTCATGCGGCCGCGATCGCCGAAGCCGAGGCCGCCGCGCAGCGTCATCACGCCGCCGCGACCGAAGCGGACGCGGCCGCGCAGCGTCATGCGGCGGCCGCCGCGGAAGCCGAAGCCGCCGCGAAGCGCCATGCGGAGGCGACCGCCGCAGCCGAGGCCGCGACGCAGCGCCACGCGGCCGCGATCGCCGAGGCCGAGGCACTCGCGCAGCGTCACACGCAGGCGATCGCCGAAGCGGAAGCGGCTGCGCAGCGCCATGTCGAGGCAACCGCCGAAGCCGAAGCGATCACGCAGCGTCACGCCGAAGCGATCGCGCAAGCCGACGCGGCCGCGCAACGCCATGCGGAGGCGACCGCCGAGGCCGAGGCCGTCGCGCAGCGCCATACCGAAGCGATCGCGCAGGCCGAAGCGGCCGCCGAGCGTCACGCGAAGGCGATCGCCGACGCGGAAGCGCTGGTCGAAGCCGTCGTGAAGGACGCCGCGACGAACGCGGCAGCTTTGGCCACCGAGCCGGCCGTCGCGGCTGACGTGGTCGAACCGGCCGTCGAGTCCGCCGTTGAGCCGATGACGAACGCCACCGCGCCGGCTGCTGCCGATGAAGTCGCCGCTGCGGCGGCCGACGCGATCACCGACGTCGTCGCGACCACCACCGCCGACACCGCGATCGAAGTCGCGCCCGCGGCCGAAGCAGCCACCGACGCCCCCGCGGACAAGGCGACGCTGCACGTCGCGCGCCCGTCGCAGAACGAACTGACGCTGACCGTCAACGGCCAGTCGATCACGTTGCACCCGGAGCAGCTGGGCCAGCTGATCGAGGAACTCGCGCATGCGCGCGCGTCGATGCAGCCGGAACCGCCGCCGGGCATCCCGGCCGGCTGGCGCTTCGTGACGACGAAGAACCCGATGATGGCCGTGCAGAAGCAGTCGAACGGCGATCGTCTGCTGGTCGCGCGCCACACCGGCTACGGCTGGGTGCCGTTCACGTTCTCGCCGGACGTCGTGATCCAGATGTACATGATGCTGACGCAGCGGTAAGCACGCGTGCAGCGGCGACCGGACGTCGGCCGGAAAGCAAACAGCCCGAATCGGCTCACGTCGATTCGGGCTGTCTGTTTTCAGCAATCCGGTGGTCCTGACGGCCGGCATCCGCCGGCCCGCTTCAGCGCTCCACCGGCGCCTGCACCCGCGCCTTCCACTGACCGCCCTTGCCACGCCAGTAGCGCCACGCGGACGCGAACGTCGCGCCGACGTAGAACAGCGCCACGAGCGGCAGCGCGGGCGCCCACAGCGGCGAGCGCCGGTAATAGCGCAGCATCGGCGCATACGCGGTGCACATCGACGCCCATGCCAGCCACGCCGGCCAGGCCCGCGCGCCGTATGCGAGCGCGGCCACAGGCGGCACGAGATAGATGATCGTCATCCCGAGCAGCGTGCCGGCGAGCAGCAGCGGCGAATAATGGAGCTGCGTGAACGCGGTGCGCGCGATCATGTTCCAGATGTCGCGCCAGCTGTCGTACGGACGCAGCGACACGCTGCGCTCGGCCAGGTCGAGCCGGATCGGATGCCGGCCGCTGCCGCGATGCTTGATCTGCGCGGCGAGGCTGCAGTCGTCGATCAGCGCGCCGCGGATCGATTCGATGCCGCCGGCCTCTTCCAGCGCGCTGCGCTTGACCAGCATGCAGCCGCCCGCGGCGCCGGCCGTCCGGTTGCGCGGATTGTTGATCCACGAGAACGGATAGAGCTTCGCGAAGAAGAACACGAACGCCGGTATCAGCGCCTTTTCCCAGAACGAATCGCAGCGCAGCCGCACCATCAGCGACACGAGATCGCGCTGTTCGGCCTGCGCGCGCGTGACGAGCTGCGCCACCGCGTCGGGCGGATGGCCGATGTCGGCATCCGTCAGCAGCAGGTAGTCGGCCGGCAGCCCGAGCGTGCGCACCGCGGCGATGCCCTGCGACTGCGCCCACACCTTGCCCGACCAGCCGGCCGGCAGCGGCTTCGCGGCCAGCACCGTCAACCGGTCGGCGCGGTTGATCGCGAGCGCGGCCGCGCGGGCTGCGGCGGCGGTGCCGTCGTCGCTGTGGTCGTCGACAATGATCAGATGAAAGTCGCCCGGATAATCCTGCTCGAGCAGCGACGTCGCCGCTTGCGCGATCACGTCGACCTCGTTGCGCGCCGGCACGACCGCGACGACCGCCGGCCAGCCGGCCTCGGCCGCGGCGCCGCGCGCTTCCGCGGCAGGCCCGCGCGGTCGCGCGCGCCAGAAGCCGCCGCGCGCGACCAGCAGCACGATCCAGATCAGCAGCGACAGGCCGGACACCAGAAAGGTAATCGCCAGCATCATCGGCACGCCTCCTGCCGGACGCCGGCGCCAGCAGCCCCGGATCGTTCGATCTCAATCAGGGTCGGAGTGAAAACATCCTTGACCGCATCGGCGGCAGGGCAATACGCGTAAGAATCGACGGTCATCGAATGGCCTTGAAATGAGCGCGATGCCGGGCAGCCGGACGGGCTGCCCGCGAAACCGCGCAGTTTACCGGGTTCCGCGCGCGCGAGCGCCGACGCGGCGCTGCGGCGGATGCAACACGCCGATACAGCACCAGAGCAAGGACGGCCCGATAGGGTTAAAATGCGCGATTAATTCGGGGTTCCGGGGCCTGGCCTGGCCGGTTCGTTTCCTGCCTTCATAACATCAAGCCGGGGCGAGCGAGCGGTGCCAGCTCTTCGAACCCGGCGTCTGTCGTCGGAGTTCGCTCACTTATGCGAGTCATCCTTGCCCAGCCCCGCGGCTTTTGTGCGGGGGTTGTCCGCGCGATCGAGATCGTCGATCGCGCGCTGCAACAGCACGGCGCGCCGGTCTATGTGCGTCATGAGATCGTGCATAACCGGCACGTCGTCGAAAACCTGCGTAATAAAGGGGCTCGATTCGTCGAGGAGCTCGACGAGGTGCCGCACGGCGCCGTGGCGATCTTCAGCGCGCACGGGGTCGCCCAGACCGTCGAACGCGACGCGGAAACGCGCGGGCTCGACGTGCTGGACGCCACCTGCCCGCTCGTCACGAAAGTGCACGTGCAGGGCCGCCAGTACGTCGCGGCGGGCCGCCGGCTGATCCTGATCGGCCATGCGGGCCATCCGGAAGTCGAGGGCACGATCGGCCAGATCCCGGCCGAGGTGATCCTCGTGCAGAGCGAGGCCGAAGTCGATACGCTGACGCTGCCGGTCGACACGCCGGTCGCGTACGTCACGCAGACGACGCTGTCGGTCGACGACACGCGCGGCATCATCGAAGCGCTGCAGCGCCGGTTTACCGACATCGTCGGCCCGGACACGCGCGACATCTGCTACGCGACGCAAAACCGCCAGGCCGCCGTGCGCGAGCTGAGCGGCCAGGTCGACGTGCTGCTGGTCGTCGGTGCGACGAACAGCTCGAACTCGAACCGCCTGCGCGAGATCGGCACCGAAAGCGGTGTACCGAGCTATCTCGTCGCCGACGGCTCGGAAGTGAAGGCCGAATGGTTCGCGGGCGTGCAGACGGTCGGCCTGACCGCCGGCGCGTCGGCACCCGAGGAAATGGTCGAGGATGTAATTGGCGCGCTGCGCGCGCTGGGGCCCGTCGATGTCACGACGATGGCGGGCCGTGAGGAAAAAGTCGAATTCAAGTTGCCGGCGAAGCTTACGCAAGCTGTCGCCCGCGAAGTTTAAGGAGGACATCTCTTGTCTATTCCGCTGCTCCAGCAAGTCCGCGTCGGCGCATACATCATGCGCCAACACCTGTCCGGCAACAAACGCTATCCGCTCGCGCTGATGCTCGAGCCGCTGTTCCGCTGCAACCTCGCCTGTAACGGCTGCGGCAAGATCGATTATCCGGACCCGATCCTGAACCAGCGCCTGTCCGTCGAGGAATGCCTGGAAGCCGTCGACGAGTGCGGCGCGCCCATCGTGTCGATCGCCGGCGGCGAGCCGCTGCTCCACAAGGAGATGCCGGAGATCGTCAAGGGCATCATGAAGCGCAAGAAGTTCGTGTACCTGTGCACGAACGCGCTCCTGATGGAAAAGAAGATGGACGACTACCAGCCGAATCCGTACTTCGTCTGGTCGGTCCACCTCGACGGCGACAAGGAAATGCACGACCATTCAGTGTCGCAGGACGGCGTGTACGACAAGGCGGTCGCGGCCATCAAGGAAGCGAAGCGCCGCGGCTTCCGCGTGAACATCAACTGCACGCTGTTCAACGATGCGATCCCCGAGCGCGTCGCGAAGTTCTTCGACACGCTGGGTCCGATCGGCGTCGACGGCATCACCGTGTCGCCGGGCTACGCATACGAGCGCGCGCCGGATCAGCAGCACTTCCTGAACCGCGACAAGACGAAGAACCTGTTCCGCGAAATCCTGAAGCGCGGCGAAGGCGGCAAGCGCTGGTCGTTCAGCCAGTCGTCGCTGTTCCTCGACTTCCTGGCCGGCAACCAGACGTACAAGTGCACGCCGTGGGGCAACCCGGCGCGTACCGTGTTCGGCTGGCAGAAGCCGTGCTATCTGGTCGGCGAAGGTTACGTGAAGACCTTCAAGGAACTGATGGAAGACACGAACTGGGACAACTACGGCGTCGGCAACTACGAGAAGTGCGCGGACTGCATGGTCCACTGCGGCTTCGAAGCCACCGCCGTGATGGACACGATCGCGCATCCGCTGAAGGCGTTCGCCGTGAGCCGGAAGGGCATCAAGACCGAAGGCGCGTTCGCGCCGGACATCTCGATCGCGAAGCAGCGTCCGGCCGAGTACGTGTTCTCGCGCCACGTCGAGATCAAGCTCGAGGAAATCCAGCGCGCCGGCAAGGGCAAGCTGCAGAAGCCGGCCAAGCCGGCAACGGCGGCTTAAGCGCGTGTCGCCATGCGGAGGTTCGCGCCTCCGCATCGGCCGGCATCGAAGAAGCGCCACGGAGTTCGCTCCGTGGCGCTTTTGTTTTGTCGGGCTTGGGTTGTGTTGGCCTTCGTGCGGGGAGCGGCGCGCATCCGCGCACGCATGAGCGGGCGAACGCCGCTCGCCTAGTGTCTCGACTCCGCGGCCGCGATCAATTGCCAGGCGGTCGGGCCGGGGTCGAGCAGCGGGTCGGACGGCGGATCGAGATCGTGCCGATGCTCGTCTTCGGACGGCAGCGTCTGCCGCTTCGCAATGCCGATCTCGTCGCCGCATACGGTGCATCGATAGATGCCCGCGATCGTCACTTCGCTGCCCGGCGGCAGGTTCTCGCTGAATGCGCGGCCGCTTCCGCACGTGAAGTAGCCGCCGATCCTGTATAGCGCCATCGCTCCTCCTGATCGAAACGGATGCGTTCACGCCGACACGCACGATCATCGCCCACGCGAGGATGGCTCGTCATCGACCGAACCCGTCCGGTTCCTGTCATGACATTAGACGGCGAGCGTTGGCGCCGGGGAATGGGACAGGTATGAAACATCGCGCGGCGCCGGTCGCGTCGACGACGCTCAATGCAGAATGGCCGGTTCCCGCATCTTCGCCGCGGCTTGCGCGACGAGGGCCGGCTGGTCGGCCGACGCGAACGCACTGACGTGACGCCACAGCTCGGCGAGCCGGTGCCGCGTGAGCGTCGCGACGCATGCGTCGTTCGCGGCGAGGATGCGCTCGAGCACCGCGCATTCGTCGTCGTGCAGCGTCCATGCGCCGCTTTCCGCCGCGCGCTCGACGCTCGCATCGAGTACGCGCTCCGCATCGACGCACAGGTCGATGCTCGCGTCCGCCGATACCGCGTCGTCGAGCGCGAGGAACACCAGGTAGACGCTCGTGCGCAACCGCATCAGCAACGTTTCGCTGCCGTGCTCGCCGCGCAGCGCGACGAGCGCCATGTGGCATTTCAGCGAGATGTCGCGCACATGTGCGGGCGGCAACGGCAGCAGCCATTCGCGCGTCAGCGGCGGATGGCGACGGCTTTTCCGGACGGCCTTCATGATCCGCTCTCGCTGGCGGCAACGTCGTCCGCGTCGAAGCGCGGCCACCCGGTGCGGCACGCGACGGCGCCGGGGCGCGCGGCGCGATGGCCGTTCGCGCGGCGCCGCGCGGCGTACGGATCGTCACGCCGCCGCGTCGCGCACGCGCGCGGCAGCCGGCGGATCGTCGACGTGCGCCACGCGTCGGCGAGTCGGTTCGCGCATGCCATGCTCGTCTCCCGCATCAGAACGTGTTCTCGCCTTTCAGGTAGTACGCGGTCTTCACGAAGAACGCCTTTACCGGATGGCCGCTCTGCGCGGCGCTGGCCGCCCGCGCTTCCATCGCGGCCTTCTCGTCGCGCGAGCGGTCGGGCACCGGGTTCCGCACGCGGTCGAGCGCACGCTGCATCGCGAGCGGATAGTTCTGGTTGCCGGCCGTCGTCGCGCGATAGCCGGCGCGCGTCATCTGCATCAGTTGCACGTCGGTTTCGGCACGCGCCGCGGACCAGGTCAACGGCGCGACGTTCGACTGCCACTCGGTATCGACGGACTGCGCGAAGCTCGCGGCGGGCAGCGCGGCAAGCGCGCCGGACAGCACTGCAAGGGAAACAACGGATCGCATCATGGCCTCCATATGGTTGCGTCCGCATCGATCTTCGACGTCGATGCGGTGAAACCATCGTATGTCGCGCGGCCGCACGCTTGAATAGCCGATTCAGCAATTGATATTTTCGGCACTCATAGCCGAGGCGCGACCCGCTTGATTCGCCAATGCCACCAGAGCGGAATTTCTTTATTTCATTCAACGACCTGATCGCGTTTTTGCAGACGATTCGATGCGGGTGCGCGAATCGCTTTTGCCATTTTCGAAATGACGTATTGCCGGAGCGATTTCGGTTAGCGTCCGCACTGGCAAGGCTGTCGGCGCGATGCCGCACATGCGGACATGAACGGGGAATGCTTCGACGAACGCACCAGTTTCTCTGACGCACGACAAATCCTCCGCGCCGATTTATCGCTCAATGACAAGACGTGTCCGACGAGTCAGCGCGATAATTGCGCATCGGCCGTATGTCACGGCGCTCATCCCTTTCCTATTCTTCTCACGAGTCCCGTCATGGCTGACATCGATTCCACCGCGATCAACAGTTGGCACGCACACGTCTACTTCGACGCCGCCAGCCGCGACGCGGCCTGGGCGTTTCGCCTCGTCGTCGAAGAGCGGTTCGGCGCGATCATCGAGCTCGGCCGCTTTCACGAACGCCTCGTCGGCCCGCATCCGGCCTGGTCGTACCAGATCGCGTTCGACGCCACGCGGTTCGACACCATCGTGCCGTGGCTCGTGCTGAATCACGGCGCGCTCGATATCTTCCTGCATCCGAATACCAACGACGAACTGCGCGACCATCGCGACAGCGCGGTGTGGATCGGTAAGTCGCATGAACTGAATCTCGGCGCGCTGGGGGGCTGACGCGAACGGCTGAACGCGGTTGCGGTTGCGGTTGCGGTTGCGGTTGCGGTTGCGGTTGCGGTCGCGGTCGCGGTTGCGGTCGCGGTCCGCGCACGCAACATCCACGTTTCGGCCTGCGGTGAAACGTCCGGCAGCGTTGCATCAATACAGTGGTGCCGTTATCCACGCTTGCCGGAACCCGCCATGACCCACGCCGACACCGATGCGCACCGCATCCATCGAGACTGGCACGCCGCCGTCGTCGCACGCGACCTCGATGCGCTGATGTCGCTGTACGCGGACGACGCGATCCTCGAAACGCCGCTGATCGTCGCCACGCTGCCCGATCACGGCTCGGGCGTGCTGCACGGCAAGCCCGCGATCGGCGCGTTCTTCGCGGCAGGGCTGCGCAATCCGGGCAACCGGCTCGGACGCTGGTACCGCACGGGCCTGTTCTTTTCGAACGGCCAGCAACTCACGTGGGAATATCCGCGCGAAACGCCGGACGGCGATCAGGTCGATCTCGTCGAGGTGATGGATCTGCGCGGCGGGCTGATCGCGCATCATCGCGTCTACTGGGGGTGGGTCGGGTTCAACGCGCTGCGCGACGTCGCGCCAGCGGCCGGTCGCACCTGATGCCGACGACCACGGAGAACGCGCGGCGCGCCTGCTCCGGCTGACACGGGCGCCGCCGCATGCGACCGCGCCTTCGCCGCCGTCCCGCGTCGCTCACGCGACATACATCGCGACACTGACGAACTGGCACAGGCTGCCGGCCAGCACGAAAAGGTGCCAGATACCGTGCCCGTGGCGGATGCGTTCGTCGTTGATGAAGAAGTAGATCCCGGCGCTGTAGATGACGCCGCCGGCCACGAGCCATGCGGTACCCACCGGCGGCAATGCATGGATCAGCGGGCGGATCGCGACGAGCGCGAGCCAGCCCATCAGCACGTACAGGATCATCGACACGATGCGCGTGCGCCGTCCGAGCGTGAGCTCCTGCACGATCCCGAACGCGGCGAGCCCCCAGCTGACGCCGAACAGCGACCAGCCCCATGGGCCGCGCAGCGTGACGAGCGTGAACGGCGTGTAGCTGCCCGCGATCAGCAGATAGATCGCCGAATGGTCACACTTCTGCAGGATCGCCTTGAGCCGCGGGTTGCGCACGCTGTGATACGCGGTCGAGATCCCGTACAGCAGGATCAGCATCGCGCCGTACACGCTGAAGCTCACGATCTTGTAAGGATCGCGGTCGAGCGCGCCCATCGTCACCAGCGCGACCAGCCCTGCCACCGACAATACCGCGCCGACGAGATGGGAAATGCTGTTGAAACGCTCACCGACATGCACGACGGGTTCTCCTGCGCGGATTCTTCGGAAAAAAGCAGAGCCCTATGATACCGGCGGCCGGATCAAGCCGCGCTGAAGCCGGCCAACCGCCGCAACCACGACAGGCAGCAAACATGCCCGCCCCGGCCCGCCAAATAAAAAAGCGCCGCGAATGCCTTCGCGGCGCTTCCTGGTCCGTCACCGGACTGCACTTGGTGGTGCCCTTACCGGCCGGCTTCGCCGGCCCGCTTCAGCAACACTTCCCCGCCCCCGACCCGTACCGCGCATTCTGACGCTCGCGGAAGAATTCCTCATACGTCATCGGCTCGCGGTCCGGATGGGTGTCGCGCATGTGCGCGACGTAGGTGTCGTAGTCGGGCAGGCCGACCATCAGCCGCAACGCCTGCCCGAGGTAACGCCCCGCGCTGCGCAGGTCGCTGCCGAGATCGGTGAACATCGCGGCCTCCCTTTAACGTCCGCTGCCGAGCGCCTGCGCGGCCGGCATCGCTTCGTACGGCGTCTCGCGCACGGTCGGCTTCGACTCGCGGCGCGCGCGCAGCACGGCGAGCAGCCCGTACCCCGCGATCGCCACGACGACGAAGATGAACAGGCCGGCCAGCGCCGCATCGATGTAGTCGTTGAAGATGATCCGCTGCATCTGCGCGATCGACTTCGCCGGCGCGAGCACCTTGCCTTCGTCCACCGCGGCCTGCAGCTTCGCCGCGTGCGCGAGGAAGCTGACCTTCGGGTTCGCATCGAAGATCTTCTGCCAGCCGGCCGTCAGCGTGCAGATCAGCAGCCATGCGGTCGGCACGATCGTCACCCACGCGTAGCGCTCGCGCTTCATCTTGAACAGCACGACGGTGCCGAGCACCAGCGCGATCGCGGCGAGCATCTGGTTCGAGATGCCGAACAGCGGCCACAGCGTGTTGATGCCGCCGAGCGGATCGACCACGCCCTGGTACAGGAAGTAGCCCCACGCGGCCACGCACAGCGCGGTGGCGACCAGGTTCGCGGGCAGCGACTCGGTGCGCTTGAGCGCCGGGTGGAACGTGCCGAGCAGGTCCTGCAGCATGAAGCGGCCCGCACGCGTGCCGGCGTCGACCGCCGTCAGGATGAACAGCGCCTCGAACAGGATCGCGAAGTGATACCAGAACGCCATCATCGCTTCGCCGCCGATCACCTGGTGCAGGATGTGCGCCATGCCGACGGCCAGCGTCGGCGCGCCACCCGCACGCGCGATGATCGTCGTTTCGCCGACGGCCTTCGCGGTCTGCGTCAGCATGTCGGGCGTCAGCACGAAGCCCCATTGCGTGACCGTGTTCGCGACGGCTTCCGGCGTCGAGCCGAGCACGGCGGCCGGCGCGTTCATCGCGAAGTAGATGCCCGGCTCGATCACGCACGCGGCGACCAGCGCCATGATCGCGACGAACGATTCCATCAGCATCGCGCCGTAACCGATGAAGCGCGCGTTGGTTTCGTTGTCGATCAGCTTCGGCGTCGTGCCCGACGAGATCAGCGCGTGGAAGCCCGACACCGCGCCGCACGCGATCGTGATGAACAGGAACGGGAACAGGTTGCCCGACCACACCGGGCCCGTGCCGTCGACGAACTTCGTCAGCGCGGGCATCTTCAGTTCCGGCGCGACGACCAGGATGCCGATCGCGAGGCCGAGGATCGTGCCGATCTTCAGGAACGTCGACAGGTAGTCGCGCGGCGCGAGCAGCAGCCACACCGGCAGCACCGATGCGACGAAACCGTAGCCGATCAGGATCCACGTGAGCTGCGTGCCGCTGAACGTGAACCATGCGGCGAGCGCCGCCGAATCGTGCACCGTCTGGCCGAACGCGATCGACGCCATCAGCAGCACGAAGCCGATGATCGACACTTCGCCGATGCGGCCCGGACGGATGTAGCGCGTGTAGACGCCCATGAACAGCGCGATCGGAATCGTCGCGGCGACGGTGAACGTGCCCCACGGCGAATTCGTCAGCGCCTTCACGACAATCAGCGCGAGCACCGCGAGGATGATCACCATGATCAGGAACGCGCCGAACAGCGCGATCACGCCGGGCACCGTGCCGAGTTCCATCTTGACGAGGTCGCCGAGCGAGCGGCCGTCGCGGCGCGTCGAGATGAACAGCACGATGAAGTCCTGCACCGCGCCGGCGAACACGACGCCGGCCAGGATCCACAGCATGCCGGGCGTGTAGCCCATCTGCGCGGCGAGCACGGGGCCGACGAGCGGCCCGGCGCCGGCGATCGCGGCGAAGTGATGGCCGAACAGCACGTACTTGTTGGTCGGTACGTAGTCGAGGCCGTCGTTGTGCCGGACGGCCGGCGTCATCCGCAGCCCGTCGAGCTGCATGACCTTGCTGGCGATGAAACGGCTGTAGAAGCGATATGCGATCAGATATACGCAGACTGCGGCAATCACGATCCACAGCGCGCTGACGCGTTCGCCGTGCGCAAGTGCGATCGTCCCGAACGCGAATGCGCCGAGCAGCGCGACGGCGATCCATAGCAGGGTACTGGAAGCCCGATTCATGGCGTCTCCTGGTCTCCAATGTGGTTTTGAGTGGATCCGGCCAGGCGCCGAACCCGCGTGACGTCGATGCGTCGTGCCGCGTCTCGTGGATGCCGCGGCGATGGGCCGTAGTATTCCGCGCGACGGGGGCAGCTTACAAGCGCACAACTACGTATGCGGGGCTACGTAGAATTACGTAGGCCGAGCGTGGGCGCGCGGTGCGCCCGAGATGAATCGACGCGCGACGCGACGTGGCGCGGTCCGGCGCGCGGCCGGCCGGCCATCGCAGGTCGCGCGCCGGGCCGCGTGGATCAGTGCTTGTCGTCGGCCTTCTTCGGCTTCGGCGGCGACGGCACCTTCGCGTACTGGAACGCCGGCGTGGCCTTCAACGCGTCCTTCGTCGCGCCCGGCAGGTAGATGTTGCCGTTGCGCACGTCGAGCGACGCGATCGGCACCGCGACGTCATGCGCGGCCACGCCGAGGAAGCCGCCGGCCGACACGATCGCCGCCGACACCGAGCCGTCCGGCGCGACGATCAGGTCGCGCACCGTGCCGACTTTCTGGTTCTGGTCGTTGTACACGGCCTTGCCGAGCACGCTCTTCTTCACGCTCCAGCCTTCGAGCAGCGCCTGCGATTGCTCGACGGTCACGCTGAGCGGCTGCGCGCCGGCGATCTGCGCGTGCGCGCTGACGCTCGATGCGAGGACGGTTGCCGCGATGAGGGTCTTGTAGAACTTCATGTATTGCACTCCGGTTCGGTTGTTGTTGATTCCGGGAGCGAAGCGCCGCGGGCGCAACGGCTGATCGGTGAGCGCCCCGCGCTTCGTCGGTCGCGTGGCGGCCAGCCGCGCCGCCACTGCGTGTGTGCATGACGGACCGGCGTGGCCGGACCGCAGCGTGCAACACGGCTTCATGGTAGCGGCATTCGCCGGATCGTGCGTTCGGAGTGCGACGTGACAGGTGGGGCGAGACGGATGGAGATCAATGTCCGTGCGGACAGGATGTGCGCGCGGCGGGGAAAAGCGCGCGCCGCGGCATGTCGATCGGGAGAACGTCGGAGACGGGCATCCGGTCGTCACCGGCGCACGGACTACGCGGCGGATGCCCCCCGGCCCCGCCGCGCAGTCACACCGCCTTACGCGTTGCGCGAATACACCCTGCGATGCCGCACTGCCTCCGCCAGCACATCGAGCACCGGCTCCGTCTGCGTCCAGCTCAGGCACGCATCGGTGATCGACACGCCGTACTGCAGCGGCACGCCCGGCTTCAGATCCTGGCGCCCGGCCTCGAGATGGCTCTCGACCATCACGCCGACGATCCGGTGCTCGCCCTGCGACAGCTGCCGCGCGAGATCCTGCGCGACCTCGATCTGCCGCTCGTGCGACTTGTTGGAATTCGCATGCGAGCAATCGACCATCACCTGCTCGCGCAACCCGCTCTTGCGCAGCACCGCGCAGCTCGCCTCGACGTGCTCGGCGTCGTAGTTCGGCCCGTTCTTGCCGCCGCGCAGGATCACGTGCGCGTCGTCGTTGCCGCGCGTCTCGAAGATCGCGGCCATGCCCATCTTCGTCATCCCCATGAACGCATGGCTCGCGCGCGCGGCGACGATCGCGTCGGATGCGACCTGCACGCCGCCGTCGGTGCCGTTCTTGAAACCGATCGGGCAGCTCAGCCCCGATGCCAGCTGACGATGGCTCTGGCTCTCGGTCGTGCGCGCGCCGATCGCGCCCCACGCGATCAGGTCCGCGATGTACTGCGGGCTCAGCAGGTCGAGGAATTCGGTCGACGCAGGCAGGCCGAGCGCGTTGATGTCGAGCAGCAGTTGCCGCGCCGCGCGCAGCCCTTCGTTGATGCGGAAGCTGCCGTCGAGGCGCGGATCGTTGATGTAGCCCTTCCAGCCGACCGTCGTGCGCGGCTTCTCGAAGTACACGCGCATCGTGATCAGCAGGTCGTCCTTCAGCGCATCGGCGGCAGCCTTCAGGCGGCGGGCGTACTCGAGCGCCTGATCGTGATCGTGGATCGAGCACGGGCCGACGACGAGCAGCAGCCGGTCATCGCGGCCGTGCAGGATGTCGCCGATCGCGCGGCGCGTGTCCTCGACGAGCGTCTGCGTGGCGGCCGGCACCGGCAGTTCGTCCTGCAGCAGCGCCGGCGAGATCAGCGGACGCACGGCGCCGATGCGGACGTCGTCGATACGCGTGGTGTCCTGCGTCGCGTCGGCACTGCCTACCTCGCGATCATGGGAAGGATTGTCGAGGTTCTGCATGGTGATTCTCCGGGGGACGTCTGGAATAAGGTGCAGGCTCGATTATGGCACTCGCGCAAGGCGGCAGCGAGGCGCGGCGCGGGCATGCGACCTGCGTCAAGAGGCCGGGCGAAAGAACGGCGATCCGCAACGGATCGCCCGGGCATTCGGCGCGTTGCGCCGATGCCGCGCGTTTCGGGCGCGCGCCTGCCGACGTTTCCGGGCCTGTCGACAGGGCTTCATGGAACGGGCGTCATGCAGGCGCCGCCGGTCGCCAGCCGCAACGCGACCCGGGGCGCCGGCCGTTTGGCCGAGTGGTCGCGTGTGGCCGACGTACCGTACGATCATGGCTGTCCGCTGCCGATGACGCCTCGCCTTCGGCGCAGGCGGCACGACGCACCACCTGTCTGTGATTGATCGTACGCAACATGACCCGACACGCCACGATGACCGTATCCGAACTGCTCAGCGCCATCCGCCAGCCCTACGCCGACCTGCTCGCACAAGCGGCAGCGCAACCGGCGGCCGTCGTCGAACCGGCCTACCGGAAAGCCGACGGCACGCTGGCCACCGAAGGCCCGCTCGCACTGCCGTGCCGCGCCGACATCGTCCACACCGAAGGCGAATCGGCCGGCCAGCCGGCGATGGTCGACTCGACCGCGCAACTGGACTTCGAGCCGTTCGCGTTCGAACTCGAAACGGCGGCCGTGACGATCCGGCCGTTCGTGTGGGACTGGGCGACGATCGAAGCCGACGGCATCGGCGAGGCCGCGGCCACCGACGCGTTCAGGACATGGTTCTTCGCATGGTTCGACGCCGACGACGCAGGCGAGCCGGCCGAGGACGGCCTGCACGGCATCGTTCACTATCTGTCGGAACCGGCGGGCACGGAGCAAGGATGGCGCGTCAATGCGGACCTGGGCTCGGCGCCGGGCGCGGCCGTCGAGGATCTGCTGTTCCGGCTCGTCGACGCAGGTGCCACGCGAATCAGCATCGGCTGAATCGCTTCTCCGTCCGCGATTCCCATGCGCGCCGGTATCGAGTTGGCTCGGGCCGGCGATCAGCCAGCGTCGCCCGGGGTATCGACGTCGATCCCGAGTTCGGTCGCCATCCGCTGCACGAGTGCGTTCAGCCGCGCCACTTCATCCGCAAGCCGCTTCTGCTCGGCCTTGAGCGCCTCGAACTCCGACGGCGGAACGGAATCCGCGCCGCCGCCCGCATCCGCACCGGCGTAGTCGGCGACGTTCACCTCGCCGCACATCAGGTGCATCCAGCGGTTCTCGCGCGCGCCGGGCGCGCGCGGCAGCCGGACGACGAGCGGCTGCGCACGCGCCGCGAGTTCGTCGAGGAACGCCTCGACCGACGAGATGTCCGCGAAGCCGTGCAGGCGTGCGCTGTTCAGGCGCAGTTCGGCGGCCGTCTGCGGGCCGCGCAGCAGCAGGATCGTCAGCAGCGCGATCGCCTGGCTCGGAATCCCGAGCACGCGGTTCACGTTGTGCTCGAAACGCGGCACGCGGCTGCTGCTGCCCTCCATCACGAGGCTCAGGTGCTTGAGCCCGTCGAGCGCGGTCGTGACTTCGTCCTCGCTGACGTTCATCACCGGCGAGCGCGCGGTTTTCTGGTTGCAGCCCGCGGTCAGCGCATTCAGCGACAGCGGATAGGTGTCCGGCACCGTGTGCTGCTTCTCGACGAGCACCCCGAGAATGCGGGCCTCGAGGGGCGTGAGTTCGCGCAGGGCGCGGGGCGTGGGCATGTCCGGCGTGGTGTTCATGGATGACGTCGCAGCGTACAGCAGGTGAAGGGAAACGGTCGCGGCCCGTCCGGCGTCGCGAACGGGCGAGCCATATGATAGCTCGCGACGTGAGGCCCGGCGCCACTCGCCGCCACGGCGCGCGCACTTGCCGCGGCCGGTTTTCGGCCAACGGTTCGGCCGTGCGGCGGCGCACGACGACGCCTGCGTTCGGCCGCACGAACGCAGGCTCCACGCTCGCGCGCGGCGTCGTCCCGCGTTTGCGCGTCGCGCAGGCCGGCGCTACGATACGCGTTCACCCGGACACGCGGCCCGGCGCTCGGCCGGATTCGTCCGCCAGGTCAATACCGTGCATCGCCCGTCCCGCACGCCGTGCCGCCCCGCCTGCGCGCCGCGCCTGTCAACACGCTTCAACCGTTCACTCGTTCACCGCCATGATCGCCTCCTCTCTCGCGCCGCACGTGCGCGCCATCGTCACCGGACACACGCGCGGCCTCGGCGCGTCGCTTGCCGAACAATTGCTGCAGGAAGGCATCGCCGTGCTCGGCGTGTCGCGCAGCCGTCATCCGTCGCTCGCCGCGCAGGCCGGCGACCGTTTCGCCGAAATCGAACTCGACCTGTCGGACACGTCGGCCGTCGCGGCCTGGCTCGCCGGCGACACGCTGCGCCGCTTCGTCGACGGCGCGTCGATCGTGCTGCTCTTCAACAACGCGGGCATCGTCGATCCGATCGGGCCGCTCGACGCGCAGGATCCGGCGCTCGTCGCGCGCGCGGTCGGCCTGAACGTCGCGGCGCCGCTGATGCTGTCGGCCGCGCTCGTGCAGGCGGCAGCGGCGCCGACCGAATGCCGGATCCTGCACGTGTCGAGCGGCGCCGCGCGCAACGCGTACGCGGGCTGGAGCGTCTACTGCGCGACCAAGGCCGCGCTCGATCATCACGCGCGCGCCGTCGCGCTCGATGCGAACCGCGCGCTGCGGATCTGCAGCGTCGCGCCGGGCGTCGTCGATACGGGCATGCAGGCAACGATCCGCTCGACCAGCGAAGCGAACTTCCCGATGCGCGAGAAATTCGACGAGCTGAAGGCGAGCGGCGCGCTGTCGACGCCCGAGGCGGCCGCGCGGCAACTGATCGGCCATGCGCTGAGCGATGCGTTCGGATCCGTGCCGACGGCCGACGTTCGCGAACTGCCCGCGCCCTGATCCGGGATAGAATTTCGCGATTGCCCTTCCCCGAGGATCCCCCGATGGTCACGAAGACCACCGCACCGTTCCAGCAGATCAAGACGCTCGTTCGCCAGAACGTCGATGCGGGCGACTGGCGCCCGGGGGACCGCATTCCATCCGAACTCGATCTCGCCGCGCAGTTCGGCGTCGCGCGCATGACGGTCAACCGCGCGCTGCGCGAGCTGACCGAGGAAGGCGTGCTGAAGCGCATCGCGGGCGTCGGCACCTTCGTCGCCGAGGTGAAGCCGCAGTCGAACCTGCTGATGATCGCGCACATCCGCGACGAGATCCGCGCGCGCGGCCACGAGTACCGCTGCCGCGTACTGAGCCAGTCGCGCGAGCCCGCGTCGTTCGATGTCGCGGCCGCGTTCGGGCTGGCGGTCAACACGCCGGTGTTTCACGTGGTGTGCGTACACGAGGAAAACGGCCGCCCGATCCAGCTCGAGGATCGCTACGTGAACCCGGCCGCCGCGCCCGAATTCATCGATCAGGATTTCCAGGCCGAGCCGCCGTCCGAATACCTGTTCAACAATGTGTCGCACTACGAACTGGAGATCGAGCACGTGGTCGACGCGTCGCTGCCGTCCGGTGAACAGGCGCGGCTGCTCGACATGCGCGCCGACGAGCCGTGCCTCACGCTCACGCGCCGCACCTGGACGAACGGGCTGCCCGTCACGTTCGTGCACTTCCTGCATCCGGGCAACCGCTACCGGCTCGGCTCGCGCTTCAAGCCGGGCGCCGGACGTCACCAGACCTGAACCTTCTTCAGCGCGGGTAAGAGACCATGCGCGGCGCGCCGCTTCGCGAAGAAACGGCCACCGCGCGCAAGACGTCGCTGAATGTCGCTGAATGTCGCTTGACGTGGCTTGACGTCGCTCGATGTCGCGCGACGTCGTCGATCCGCGCCGCTCAGATCGCCCCGACCTGCCCCGCGCCGCGCGACCATACGACCGGAAACAGCGCATGCTCGAGCGGCGCGCCGTCGGGCAGTTCGTCGGCCAGCCCCGGGAAATCGGGCGACGTCTTCCAGCGGCGCGGCGCGTGACGGATATCGTCGCCGACGAAGCGGATCGAGAACGCGCGCCGGCGGTTCTGCGTCCCGCCCGACGCATGCAGCGTCAGCATCCGGAAGCACACCATGTCGCCCGGCTCGAGCGCCCAGTGACGGATCGGGAACGCCGCGCGGTCGGCTTCGATGTCGGGCAGGTCGGCGAGGCTGCCTTCCGGGAACCACTTCGCTTCCTTGTCCATGAACGTGCGCGGCATCAGCCACGGCCCCTGGTGCGAACCCGCGACGAATTCCAGCGTCGATTCGAGCGGCACCGGATCGACCGGAATCCACATGCTGACGTTGTCGTCGCCTTCGATGTTGTAGTACGGCTGGTCCTGGTGCCACGGCGTGCGCTGCCGCGTGCCGGGCTCCTTCACGAGCAGGTGGTCGTGATGCAGCCGCACCGTCTGCGTGCCCATCAGCGCCGCGGCCACCGACGGCGCGGGCGACCGCACGATGAAGTCGCGATACGCGTCGTTGTGCTGCCAGTTGCAGAAGTCCTCGAAGAACCAGCCCGGATCGTCGGGCCGGCTCGCGACCTTCGCGCGCGCGCTCGGCTGCGCGAGGTTCGCGTCGATGCCGGCACGCAGCGCGGCCACTTCGTCGGGCGAGAAGATGCCCTTGATACATACCGCGCCTTCGTCGCGGAAGGCGGCGATCAGTTCGGGCGTCACGGCTTTCGCGACGCGTTCCTGGATACTCGTCATGGATTGCCTGTCGATTGATTGAGCCACGGGGTCATGGAATGGCAGGGTCACGGGGTCACGGCGCGGAAGTCATCTGCTGCTTCGCGCCGTAGATGTCGAAGTCGAAGTATTTCGCGGCGATCTTCTGATACGTGCCGTTCGCGCGGATCGCGACGATCGCGTCGTTCAGCCGCTTCTTCATGTCGGCGTCGCCCTTGCGCACGCCCATCGCGACGCCGTAGCCGGTGATGCGCACGTCGGTCACGTCGGGGCCCGCGAACGCGTAGCCCTTGCCGCGCGGCGTCTTCAGGAACGAATAGCCGGCTTGCGTCTTGTCCTGGAAGGTCGCGTCGAGACGGCCGTTCACCAGATCCTGATACACCTGGTCCTGGTTCTGGTACGACACGATCGTCACGCCCTGGGTCGCCCATTCGGCCTTCGCGTACGCCTCCTGCGTCGTGCCCTGGTCGATCCCGACGCGCTTGCCGGCGAGCGACGCCGCCGTCGGCAGCAGCTTCGAGCCGGCCGGTGCGACGAGCGCGCCCGGCGACGCATACAGCTTGTTCGAGAAGTCGATCTGCTTGAGCCGCTCGTCGGTGGCCGTCATCGCGGACATGATCACGTCGAACTTGCGTGCGCGCAGCGCCGGAATCATCCCGTCGAAACCCTGCTCGACCCACACGCATTTCGCGCGCAGCTGCTCGCAGATCGCATTGCGCAGGTCGATGTCGAAGCCGGCGAGCGAGCCGTCGGGCTGCTTCGCCTCGAACGGCGGATAGGTGGGATCGATGCCCCAGCGGATCGTCGCCGTGTCCTGCGCGAACGAGACGAGCGGCGCGAACGCCAGAGCGGAAGCGAGAAGCCTTGCAGTGCGGTTCATGGTGTGTCCTTTTGGTCTCGACGTGGCGTGGGAAGGCGCCGGGCGTCCGTTGGGGAGCGTCGTGCCGGCTGGCCCGGCGCGGTACGCGAAAGACGGGGACTTCGATGAATCTGCGATGCAGTCTAGACCGCTTGATTTTCAAGCGCAAGCGGAAGGAATGGAGGTGCGGCCGACCAGGAGAATTGGACGGAGAGATCGCCAAAAAAGAGCGATGTAACACGACATATGCAACAATTTACGGTAATTTTTCTGACGCTCAGGCGTTTACCCGATAATGCGCACAGTCGGCCGAGAGTAGGTTCGATTCGATATCCACAAGCCGTGGCGGTCCAAATTTCACGGTGAATCAGACCGCCACCCATCGCTGGCTGCCGAAAAGCGGCCTTCCGATCTATACCACCTCGATGCTACCGCGCTCCCGCCGCCATCAGGCCGCGCAGCGCCGCCGAGCGTGCCGACGATCGCCATCCGTTTGAAAAGCAGGTCCGCCCGCACGGCCGCGCCGGGTCCGGCGAAACCGCGATTGCCCGCGGTCTCGGGCCATGTTAAAAGTCGTCGCACACATTTGAAAATGAAATGCTCGAATCCGCAAAAGTGCAGAAATGAATAGACCTTTGTTCGACCTCGACCTGTTGCGCGCGCTCGTGATGGTCGCCGACTGCGGCAGCTTCACGACCGCGTCCGCGCGCCTGCATTCGACGCAGTCGACGGTCAGCCAGAAGGTGCGGCGGCTGGAGGAGATCGCCGGGCATCGCCTGCTCGACCGCGGCACGCGCGACGTGCGGCCGACCGACGCCGGCGTGACGGTGCTCAGCTACGCGCGGCGCATGATCGCGCTGAACGACGAGATGCTGGAAGCGCTGTCGGGCGCGACCGTCGCGCTGACGATCCGGCTCGGCGTGCCCGACGATTTCGCGGCGGGCCGCACGACCCATGCGCTCGCCGCGTTCAAGCGCGATCATCCGCAGGTGAAGCTCGAGGTGACGTGCGGGCTGAGCCGCGACATCTGCGCGGCCTACGATCGCGGCGAGCTCGATCTCGTGCTGATCAAGCAGCGGCGCGACAGCCGCGAGGCGGTGGTGCGCTGGCCGGAGAAGCTGCGCTGGATCGACAGCGCGCAGCATCCGACGATCGACCTCGATCCGGTGCCGATCGTCGTGTTCCCGCCGCGCGGGCTGTATCGCGACGACATGATCAAGGCGATCGAGGAACGCGGCCGCCGCTGGCGGATCAGCTTCACGACGTCGAGCCTGAGCGGGATCCAGGCGGCCGTCGCGGACGGGCTCGGCATCAGCGTGCTGCCCGCGCGCGTGGTGACCGACGACCACGTGGTACTGACCGACGCGCACGGCGGCTTCGCGCCGATCGAGCACATGGACATCGCGATCCTGCACCGGCCGACGGCCGATCCGATGGTCAGCGAACTGACGAAGGCGCTCGCGACGATGCTGGAGCACGAGCAGGAATGAGCGCAGCAGTGCGGGCCGGCATCGACCGGGCGGCGGTGACTGTCGAGAAAAACGACGCCCGTCAGAACATCGTGTTCCCGTTCGCCGCCTGCTCCGGCACCGGCTGGTTCACGTCCCAGTGTTCGACGATCTTGCCGTGTTCGAGTCGGAAGATGTCCACGATCGCGCTGCCGCGCGTGCCGGGTTCGCGCACCGCGTGCACATGCAGGATCACGTAGTCGCCGTCGACGAACGAGCGCTTGATCTCGCTGTGCGACTGCGGATACTTGTCGCGCAGGAACGCGACGAACTTGCGGAAACCGTCGCGGCCGTCGGCCGCGTTCGGGTTGTGCTGCACGTACCGTTCGCCGACGTACGCGAGCGCGGCATCCGCATCCTTCTCGTTCAGGCCTTTCTCGTAGAACGCGAGCACCGTGCGGCGATTCGCTTCCTGCTGCGCGCTGTCCGCACCGCCCGCACCATCCTGGCCGGCCGCCATTGCGTGCGCGGCCGCCGCCGCGAACGTCGCCGCGGCGATCCATCTTGCGGCCCGTGCGGCCATCGTGCGGGTGCGTCGCATCGTCATCTCCCGGAAGATCAGGCTGAAGTAAGCCCGATCATAACCGGCACGATGCGGCGCCCGGTTCAGACCAGCGCGCCGTCGCGCGCGACGATCTTCCCCGACGACACGACGAGCCGCCGCGCCGGCCGCGCGACGACGGCCTCGGCGAACGTCAGCGCATCGACGAGCACGACGTCCGCGTGTTTGCCTGCTTCCAGGCCGTAGTCAGCGAAGCCGCAACCGCGTGCCGCGCTGTGCGTCACGCAGTCGAGCGCGACTTCGAGCGCGTCGTCGCGACGGAAATCGTTGCGCATGCCGATCAGCATCGCGCGTTCGAGCATGTCGGGCGAACCGTACGGCGTCCACGTGTCGCGCACGCCATCGTTGCCGCCGATCACGGTCACGCCGGCCGCGCGGCACGCAACGACCGACGGCACCGGCACCGCGGCCGGCGCGGTCGTGACGATCGCGACGCCGAGTTCGGCCATCCGCGCGAGCAGCGCGTCGCGCTCACGGTCGGCGATGTCGCCGAGGCAGAAGCCGTGGCTGATCGTGACCTTGCCCTGCATGCCGAGCGCGGCCGTGCGCTGCAAGATGAGATCGAGCGAGTACGCGCCCATCGATCCGCGTTCGTGCAGATGCAGGTCGAGGCCGCGGCCATGACGCTCGGCAATTCCGAACAGCACGTCCACCGCTTCGACCGGATCGCCTTCGATCGCGCACGGGTCGAGGCCGCCGAGCAGGTCGGCGCCCGCGCCGAGCGCGTCGGACAGCAGCGCGGCCGTGCCGGGCCGCTTGAGCACGCCCGACTGCGGAAACGCGACGATCTGGATCTCCACCTGGCCGCGCAGCGTCTCGCGCGTCGCGAGCACGCCGTGCAGATGGCGCAGCCCGGCTTCGGTGTCGACGTCGACGTGCGTGCGGATGCGCGTCGTGCCGGCCGCGAGGAACGCGCGCGACAGCGCGAGCGACGCGGCGCCCGCGTCATGGCCGCTCGTCGCGCGGTAGTGGCGCTCGTTCTCGATGCGGTCGACGAGGCGCGGCCCCACCGCGTTGCGATACCACGGCATCCCCCAGTGGGTCTTGTCGAGGTGCGTGTGGCCTTCGACGAGGCCGGGCAGCGCGAGCGCGCCCGCGCCGTCCTCGATCGCGCAGCCGGCAGGCGCGTCGAGCGACGCGCCGACGCGCGCGATGCGCTCGCCTTCGATCAGGATGTCGAGCGCTTCGTCGGCGTGCGTGCGGACGTTGCGGATCAGCAGGTTCGTCATGTCGGTTCCGGTTTGGTCGGTCAATCGGTCAGTCAGTACGAAGCCATCGCGATGCACGCACCGCGACGGCGATCGGGTCGTCAGCGCGTGAAACGCAACGCCGGCGCGAACGGCGCGCCGGTGTCGCTTTCGCCGCGCCGGAACACCCAGCGTTCGGCCGGCACGCCGGCGACGGCCGCCGCCGCATTCGGCGCGCGCACCGCGACGAAGCTCGCGTCGCAGCCGACCGCGATGCCGTAGTGCGCGAGGCCGAGCGCGCGCGCGCCGGCGTGCGTCGCCATGTCGAGCGCGATGCCGAGCGCTTCGTCGGTATGGAAGCCCGAGCGGTAGCCGACCATCATCGCGCGCTGCAGCATGTCGCCGTTGCCGTACGGCCACCACGCGTCGCGAATGTTGTCGTTGCCGGCGAACACGTGCACGCCCGCGTCGCGCAGTTGCTGAACCGGCGGGAATGCGCAGTCGCCCGGCGCGTTGGTCAGGATCGACACGCCGGCGTCGGCGAGTGCCGCGGCCGCACGCTCGACGTCGCCATGTTCGACCTGGCCGAGCGCATACGCGTGGCTCACGTTCACGCGGCCGCCGAGGCCGGCAGCGCGCGTGCGCGCCGCGATCCGCAGCAGTTGCGCGATGCCGGTCTCGCCCGGTTCGTGCAGGTGGATGTCGATCTTCGCGCCGCGCTTCTCGGCGATGCCGAACACGATGTCGAGCTGGCCGTCCGCGTCGCCGTCGAGCGTCGTCGGGTCGATCCCGCCGACCACGTCCGCGCCTTCGCGCACGGCCGCATCGAGGATCGCGGCGGTGCCCGGGCACGTCACCACGCCGGCCTGCGGAAACGCGACCAGTTCGATGTCGACGATTCCGCGCCACTGTTCGCGCGCGGCCATCACGGCATGCAGGTTCGACAGGCCGGTCGTCGCGTCGACGTCGACGTGGCTGCGCATCGCGATCGTGCCGAACGCGGCGGCCTGCGCGATCAGCGCATTCGCGCGCTCGACGATCGGCGGCGCGGCCGCGAGCTGGCGCTTCTCGACCACGAGCCGCTCGCGCAGCGAGTCGACCGATTGGTGCGGCACCCAGCGATCGCCGACGAAACTCTTGTCGAGATGGATGTGGCCGTCGACGAAGCCGGGCAGCACGACGCGGCCGCCGAGGTCGATCGTTTCGGCGCCGGGCGCAGCAGTGCAAGCGGCG
Organism: Burkholderia sp. USMB20; assembly: GCF_000949135.2. Taxonomy (GTDB): domain Bacteria; phylum Pseudomonadota; class Gammaproteobacteria; order Burkholderiales; family Burkholderiaceae; genus Burkholderia. The sequence continues at coordinate 316,773 of NZ_JTAN02000001.1, forward strand.
CCGATCGCGACGAAGCGGCCGTCATGGACGACGAGGTTGACGGGCCGGCCGCCGGCATCGACGGCGTTGGTGAAGAAGCGATCGGTCATGAGTCGGAATGAGTGGGGCGGCCGCTGCGCGACGCCGACGCGGACAGGGGAAGGCACCGCAGCCGGCACGGCGCGACCGTTGGCAGGGATGTGCGGTCACGATATCGGACGGGGCGGCCAGTGGCCAATTAAATGTCGCGATGCCGCGCATTCGATTTCGCGATATGCGGGCGAGCTGCCTGTCGGGCGTGGCGCGAAGATGGGGCGTGATCACCGCGCGGGCGTGCGCCGGTGCCGATCGTCGCGCAATCGGCGCCCTCACGCGGCTGCCGGACGGCGAACCGCATCGTCGAATCTCGGCCGCGCCGCACCGCGATTTGCGCGGCAACAGACTTTACACGTTGTTACCCGGCCGCACCGGACGTGCATCCGCCCTTTCCTTATACTCACGCCGAGTTCGCCACCCGTCCCGGTATTCGTCGGCGAACACGTTGCCGATGCAGGAAACATCATGATGCGCATGCCTTCCACGAAGACCGTTCTGTTCGCCACGCTCGTCGCCGTGGCGGCGCTTCCGCTGACCGCCTGTGTCGCGCCGGGCTACTACGGCGCGCAACCGGGCTATCCGCAGCAGCAGTACGCGACGCCCGGCTACGCGCAGCCCGCGTATTCGCAACCGGGTTACGTGCAGCCGCAGCAGCCGGCCTATCCGAACCAGGCACCGCAGTACGACCAGTACGGCAACCCGCAGCCTTACGGCGGCCAGTACGGCAACGGCTACGGCACGCAATACGGCACCGTCGCGAACATCCAGCCGATCAACGGCTCGGTCGGCACGTCGGGCGTCGCCGGCACCGTCGTCGGTGCGCTGGTCGGCGGCCTGGTGGGCAACCAGTTCGGCCGCGGCCACGGCCGCGATGCGGCCACCGTGATCGGCGCGCTCGGCGGCGCCGTCGCCGGCAACCAGATCGGTCAGCAGATGGGCGCGGCCCAACCGCCGAGCAGCTACCGGATCGACGTGCGGGTGAGCGACGGCTCGACGCGCTCGTTCGACGTGCAGTCGCCGGGCGACCTGCGTCCGGGCGATCGCGTGCAGATCAACGGGAATCAGTTGTCGCGGTATTGATGCGGGTCGCGTGCGCCTGAGTTGATCGGGTGCATCACACGTATCGCGGACACCGCACGTCGCGGAGGCGGTGTCGATGCGGGTCGCATGCGCCTGAGTTGGTCGGGTGCATCACACGTATCGCGGACACCGCACGTCGCGGAGGCGGTGTCGATGCGGGTCGCGTGCGCCTGAGTTGATCGGACGCATCACACGTATCGCGGACACTTCACGTCGCGGACGTATTTCGCGTGCTCGGCGGCGCTTCGGCGCAACAGAGGGCACGCGCTTCACTTCATCCCCTTCCACGAGTCGGCGCGACATGTCTGTCGCGCACGGCACTGCGTCGTCACGTTCCTCACGTCGCGCGCCACCCGCGGTCGCGGTCGCATCCAATGCAACGGCAGGTGCGTTCGCATCATCCGGCACATTTCCGCGTGCATGCGTTCGGCGCCGCGTGCGATTGCCCGCAGACTTCGCGAACACGCATCGATTCTCCACGCATCATCCCCGCCATCATTCGCGCCTCGGTACAGCGCTTCACGCCTGTCGATGCGGCGTGTCGATCGCACCAGCAAATGCGTGTGTTTCCGATTAGCATGGTCGATGCCCTGCCACGCAACGCGCCGCAGATTCCGACCTTCCGGCACACCAACGACAACACCGACCGATGATCACGATCCGCCTGCTCGATGCCGCCGACGCGGCGCAATTCCAGTCCGTCCGCCTGCGCGCGGTCGCCACGTCGCCAACTTCGTTCCTGCCGACCCGCGACGAGGAAGCCGGCGTCCCGCTCGACGAATTCGCGACGCGCATCACGCCCACCCACGAGCGCGCCGTGTTCGGCGCATTCGCCGACGCATCGCTCGTCGGCATCACGGGCGTGCGCCGCGACGCGCGCGCCAAGGTCGCGCACAAGGCGACGATCTGGGGCGTGTTCGTCGACCCCGCGTACCGCGGCCGCGGCATTGCGCAATCGCTGCTCGACGGCGCGGCCGCGCACGCGGCACAGGCGTGGGAATGCAGGCAACTGATGCTGTGCGTCAACGAGATCAACGGCACCGCGGAACGGCTGTACGCGTCGCAGGGGTTCGTCCGGTTCGGCACGGAACCGCGCTCGCTGTTCGTCGACGGCCGCTTCTACGATGAACACCACATGGTCAAGACGCTCGCATGACGCGTCGCGATCGCATGCATCGGCCGTCCGCACGCGATCGCTCTCCTGCCCCGTCACATCACCGCTTGTCGCCGATCGTCGTGTTGACCACCTGCCCGCGATCGACACGTTCGTCAGCGTCATCGCGCTCACGTTGAATGCATGGATCGGCCCCGGCGACGTGACGGTCGGCGAGCGCGCCGTTCCAGCCGATGAAGGCGCGACGCGAGCGATCGGACGGGTGAAGACGAAGGGCGGCGGCTTGCGGCCGTGGGCGCGACTCCTTCAGCGGTCCAGGTATCGACACGCCGGACGGCATATCTCTACTCATACGTCGTCACACTACATTGCGAAGTCCAGACGTGGTCGCCACCGCGTACATGACGGTCGTTTACCCCACTTTTGCTGATACCTCGCCCCGTATGTGTGCGCACACTCACTTCCTGATCGGCCTACATAGATATCCGTTGTCGTATGTTTATGCGCAAAAACTCCACGTCTGACGGATACACGGTCGAGTCCGAATCGACCACGCGCATGGAATATGACAAGCTCGCGGAGACGTCAACATTCCATTCAAACCGTCACAGGAGCCTCAATTGCAGACCCGCCACGGAGTCGACCTCATCCGCGCCCGCGCGCTGTTCGATCGCGAGCGCCGTGCATTCACCGAAGCCATGCCGATCTCCCGCGCGTTGTCCGCGGAAGCGTCCGAGCATTTGCTGTTCGGCGTGCCGCTGCACTGGATGCAGGACTGGTCGACCCCGTTCTCGCTGGTCGTGAAGGAGGCGCGCGGCGCGACCTTCACCGACGTCGACGGTCATCGTTACGCGGACTTCTGTCTCGGCGACACGGGCGCGATGTTCGGCCATGCGCCCGAGCCGGTCGCACGCGCGCTCGCCGAACAGGCGACGCGCGGCTACACGACGATGCTGCCGAGCGAGGACGCCGCCTGGGTGTCGCGCGAACTCGCGCGCCGCTTCAGGCTGCCGGTCTGGCAGTTCGCGCTGAGCGCGAGCGACGCGAATCGCTTCGTGCTGCGCTGGGCGCGCGCGGCCACCGGCCGCAACACGATCGTCGTGTTCAACGGCTGCTATCACGGCACGGTCGACGACGTGTTCGTCGATCTCGTCGACGGCCGTGCGGTGCAGCGCGACAGCCTGCTCGGGCAGTCCTACGACCTGCTCGCGAACACACGCGTGGTCGAGTTCAACGATCTGGCCGCGCTCGAGGCGGCACTGAAGGATGGCGACGTCGCATGCGTGCTCGCCGAGCCGGCGATGACGAACATCGGGATGGTGCTGCCCGAGCCGGGCTTCTGGGAGGCGGCGCGCGAACTCACGCGCCGCTACGGCACGCTGCTCGTGATCGACGAAACCCACACGATCAGCAGCGGCCCGGGCGGCTACGCGGCCGCGCACAGTCTCGAACCGGACGCGCTGGTGGTCGGCAAGCCGATCGCGGGCGGCGTGCCGTGCGCGGTGTACGGGTTCAGCGCGGACTTCGCGGAACGCGCGAAACAGGCGAAGCTGAGCGCACCGCCCGGCCATTCCGGGATCGGCACGACGCTCACCGCGAACATGCTCGCGATGCATGCGATGCGCGCGACGCTCGCCGACGTCGCGACCGATGCCGCGTATGCGCATATGTTCGCGCTCGCCGCGCGGCTCGCGGCCGGGCTCGAACAGGCGATCGCAAAACACGGGCTGCCGTGGTGCGTGACGCGCATCGGCGCGCGCACCGAGTTCCAGTTCACGCCCGTGCCGCCGCGCAACGGCACGATCGCCGGCGAGCAGCTCGACAGCGAACTCGAGCACATCGTGCATCTGTATCTGCTGAACCGCGGCGTGCTGATCACGCCGTTCCACAACATGATGCTCGTATGTCCGCAGACGACGGCCGACGATGTCGACACGCTCGTCGCGCAGTTCGACGCGTGCCTGGGTGAACTGGTGTGATGTGAGACACGCGGTGCGTCCGGCTCGCCTGCATCGGGCCGACCGGACGCCTGCCCGACGCTACTTCAGCAGATCCGTCGAATCGACCGGCGTGCCCAGCGCGCCCACGGAGCACGCACTCACTTCCCGCTCCGCACGCAGCGCCCCACACGTATCGACGCGGCCACTTCAGCAAATCGGTCGAATCGACCTGCGCGCCCAGCACGCCCACGGAGCGCGCACTCACTTCCCGCTCCACACGCAGCGCCCCACACGTATCGACGCGGCCACTTCAGCAAATCGGTCGAATCGACCTGCGCGCCCAGCACGCCCACGGAGCGCGCACTCACTTCCCGCTCCACACGCAGTGCCCCACACGTATCGACGCGCCTACTTTGGCAGATCGGTCGGATCGACCTGCGTGCCGGGCACTCCCGCGGTGCGCGCACTCACTTCGAGTTCGTCGCGCAGCGCCGCACGCGTATCGCCGCCGCCCTGCCCCGGCGCCGCACCGCCATCGAGCGCCGGCAGGATGTAGCCGTTCACCATCCGCCGGAACAGCTTCACGTTCTCCGCGTCGCGCAGGCCGCCGTCCACCGGCAGCACGCCCGTCATCACGATCACCGTATTGCGTTTCGGCAGCACCGTGATGAATTGCCCCTTGAAGCCCATCGCGTCGAATTCCGGCTCGCTGTCGACGATGTTGTTGATCCACCAGTAGTAACCGAAGTGCGGCGACACGCGCGGCGCCGTCATCTGCGCGATCCACGCCTGCGGCACCACCTGCCGCCCCTGCCAGCGCCCGCCGTCGAGCACGAGCATGCCGATCTTCGCCATGTCGACGGCACGCAGCCGCAGCCCCCAGCCGGCCGACACGAGCCCCGTGCGGTCCGCGCGCTCCCATGCGGCGCGCTTCATGTCGAGCGGGCCGAACAGGTGCGTGCGCGCATAGCGCTCGACGGGTTCGCCGGCCGCCGCGCTCAACATCGCCGACGCGAGAATCGGGTTCACGTCGGTGTACTCGAATGCGGTGCCCGGCGCGACCTTCGGCGCGGCCGACGCGGCGAGCTTCAGCCGGTCCGGCGCCGTGTAGTAGATTGGATCGTCCTTCGGGCTGAAGTCGTAATGCAGCCCGCTCGCCATCGACAGCACGTGCTTCAGCGCGATGCCGCGCTTGTCCGCGAGCGCGCCGCCGAGTTCGGGGCGCCACGCGGCGAGCCGCGCGGCCACCGGCTCGTCGACATGCACGGCGCCCTGATCAACCAGGATGCCCGCGACCAGCGACGTCACGGCCTTCGTCACCGAGTACAGCTCGTACGTCGAGTCGCGCGACGCGTTCGCGCCGTAGCGCTCGAAGATCAGCTTGCCGTCCTTCACGACGAGCAGGCTGTACACGTCGAGCTTCTGCTCGCGGATCCAGCGCGACAGCGCGACGAGCTTGCGCGAATCGACGCCGACGTCTTCCGGCACGGCAACCGTGATGCCGGTTTCATGCAGCGGCGGCAGCGGCAACGCGTCGGCCGCGTGCGCCGCGGACAGCACCGGTGCCGATGCGGACATCAGCGCACCGCCGCCGATCAGCAACGCGGCAACCCGCGCGAGCAGCCGGCGCATGAACGGCGCAGCGGGCCGCCGCGCATCGGAACGCCACGCGGACGAATGGTCAATGAAGTTTGCAATCCTCATCAAATCTCCGGTGCATCGTTGAACGCGGTGGCGGTACCCGGCACCCCCTTCGTCTGCTGGCTGCGCTCGAGTTCGTCGCGCAGCGCCTGCGTGGCTGCCGCGCTTTCGACCGGCGGCCGCGCGGGCGTGAGCGCCGGCAGGATGTAGTCGCCGACCATCCGCCGATAGAGGTTCAGGTAGGTCGCGTCGCGCAAGCCGCCGTCGGTCGGCAGCAGGCTCGTCATCACGACGACTGCGCGCTGCGCGGGCAGCACCGTGATGAACTGCCCCTTGAAGCCCATCGCGCCGAATTCCGGCGTGCCGTGCTCGACGACATGGCCGATCCAGCAGTAGTAGCCGTAGTCGGCCGCGGCCGGCGATGGCGTCGTCATCTGCCCGACCCAGCCGGCCGGCACGACCTGCTTGCCGTTCCAGCGGCCGTTGTCGAGCAGCAGCATGCCGATCTTCGCCATGTCGACGGCGCGCAGCCGCAGGCCCCAGCCGCCCGCCACCGCGCCGGTGCCGTCGGCGCCGCTCCAGCGGTAGTGCGCGAAGCCGAGCGGCTCGAACAGCCGCTTGCGCGCGAAGTCGTCCTCCCGCTCCCGCGCGGCGATCGACACGGCCGTGCCGACCAGCACCGGGTTCACGTCGATGTAGTCGAAGTGCGTGCCGGGCGGCTGCGCGGCGCGGCTCGTCACGGCAACCTGCAGCCGGTCGGGCGCGTCGTAGTACAGCGGATCGGTGCCTTCGCGCGTCGTGTAGCGCAACCCGCTCGACATCGACATCAGGTGCCGCAGCTCGATATCCTGCTTGTCCGCGAGTTCGCTCGCGAGATCGGGCCGCGCGGCCGCGATCAGCGGCGCGACCTTCGTCGACGGGCCGAGCTTGCCTTCGCCGTCGAGAATGCCGGCGAGCAGCGCGGTGATCGTCTTCGTCACCGAATACAGCTCGTAGTTGTTGTCGCGCGTGAGGCCGTCGCCGTAGCGCTCGAACACGATCTTGCCGTCCTTCACGACGACGAGGCTGCGCACGTCCATCCGGTCGCGGCGCAGCCATTCGGACAGCCGCACGAGCGGCGCCGAATCGACGCCGGCCGACTCGGGCACGACGCTCGGCGGGTCCTGCGGCGCGCCGCCGGCAGCCAGCGCCGGGCCGCCGCCGCATGATCCGGCGACGATTGCCGCGGCCGCGAGGCCGCGCATTGCGAGGAAAACGCTCATCGTAGCTCCTGTTGAAACGGCGCCCGCCGCGTCGCGCGGGCGCTCATATCGCAATCGCATCGCGCGACGTCAATCAAGACACGGCTTGCCGGCCGGCAGGAACTGCCCGCGCCCCGGCTCCGCGGCGAGCAGCCGGCCGTCCTCGACGAGCAGCTCGCCGCGCGACAGGCAATGACGCGGCCAGCCCGTCACCTCGGTCCCTTCATAAGGCGTGTAGTCGACCGCATGATGCAGCGACGCATTCGCGATCCGCACGCGCTTGTCCGGATCCCACACGACGATATCCGCATCGGCGCCGACCGCGATCGTCCCCTTGCGCGGATACAGCCCGTACAGCTTCGCGGGCCGCAGTGACGTCAGCTCGACGAACTGATGCAGCGACAGCTTCCCCTTGCGCACGCCATCGAACAACAACGGCAGCCGCGTCTCGAGACCGGGAATCCCGTTCGGGATATGGTCGAACGAGACGGCCTGCCCGCCCGGATGCTTGCCGCACGGATCGTCGTAGTTGAACGGCGCGTGATCGGACGAGAATACCGAGAACACGCCCTGCTTCAGCGCCTTCCACACCGCCTGCTGGTTGGCCGGATCGCGCGGCGGCGGGCTGCATACGCATTTCGCGCCTTCGTAGCCGTCGTGACCGTGATGACCGAGATCGGCGGCCGTCAGATACAGGTACTGCGGGCAGGTTTCGGCCAGGATCGGCAGGCCGCGCGATTGTCCCCAGCGGATCTGCTCGATCGCCTCGGCGCCCGACACGTGCACGATCAGGATCGGCACGTCCACGAGTTCCGCGAACGCGATCGCGCGATGCGTCGCCTCGCGCTCGACCACGGCCGGCCGCGCGTGCGCATGAAAATGCGGCGCGACGTGGCCGTCGCCGAGCAGCCGCTCGGTCAGCCAGCCGATGCAGTCCGAATTCTCCGCATGCACCATCACGAGCGCGCCGTGCTCGCGCGCGACCGACAGCACGTCGAGCATCTGCCGGTCGTTCAGCTTCAGGTCGTCGTAGGTCATGTACACCTTGAACGACGTGTAGCCGTTCGCGATCAGCCGCGGCAGCTCCTCGGCCAGCACGTGCGGCGTCGGATCGGCGACGATCAGGTGAAAACCATAGTCGATCAGCGCGCGCCCTTCCGCGCGCCGGTGATAGTCGTCGACGGCCGCCTGCAGCGACTGCCCCTTCGCCTGCGCGGCGAACGGCACGACGGTGGTCGTGCCGCCGCACAGCGCGGAGCGCGTGCCGGACAGGAAATCGTCGGCCATCTTCAGCCCGTCGGGCATCGGCTGGTCGAGGTGGCAGTGCGCATCGACGCCGCCCGGCATCACGAGCATGCCGCTCGCATCGAGCTCGCGCGGCGCGCGCGGCAGCCCGTGGCCGAGCATGGCCACGCGCCCCGCGCGGATGCCGATGTCGCACGAGAACCGGTCCGCCGCCGTCACGACGTCCGCGTGACGGATCACGAAATCGAGATCGTTCGACATGACTCGCGCCTCAGATCACGTCGCTGAAGAGACGCCCCCAGCCCTTCACCTGCCGCGTGTCGTAGTCGGCGAGCTGCAGCGACTTCCACACGACGGTCGAGATCGTGTCGTAGATCGGAATGCCCGTCTCTTCCTCGAGCGCCGGCACCAGGTGCGCGGCGTTCAGGTTCGTGCAGAAGATCGAGATCGCGCGCGGGCCGGCCTTCGCCACTTCGCGCACCATCCCGCCGATCTGGTCGCCCGTCACTTCGGAGAACGAGAAATTGACCTTCAGGTTCAGGTGGCGCTCGGCGATGCAGTTCAGCCCCGAGCGGCGATAGTTGTCGACGATCTTCGTCTGCACGTCGTCGAGATACGGCGTGACGAGGCCGAACTCGTGCGCGTTCGTCTTCTTCAGGATCTCGTTGAGCGCGAGCACCGACGTCGTGGCCGGAATGCCGGTCGCCGCGGTGATGCGCTGGCACAGCCGCTCGTCGGCCTCGAAGCCGAGCCAGCCGGACGACGTGCCGTTCCACGCGATCACGTCGACCTTCGCGTCGGCGAGCAGCATCGCGGCCTGGATGATCTTGTCGTCGTCGAACTGGCCGAGCGCCTGGCCCGTCAGCGAGATTTCGGTGACGGGAAAGCGCGCGAAGTGCGCGGACACGCCCGGCAGGCCGGCGACCATCGCGCTCGTCAGCGGTTCGAGCGACGTGTTGGACGAAGGGGTGAGCATGCCGAGCAGGGTACGTTTCTTCATGGTGGTTTTCTCTCTACCAGTAAATGCAGTCGATGCAGTGAAAGGGGTCGGTCAGACGGGGAGCTTGTTTTCGTAGTCGATCGCGCTGGAGCACACGAGCAGGCCGACGCCGGCCGCCGCGAACACCATCAGCGCAAGGAAGTAGGAACCGGTGAACTGCACGATCGCGCCGACGAGGATCGGCACGGTGATGCCGCCGATGTTGCCGCCGAGGTTCATGAGGCCGCCGAGGAAGCCGATCTTGTTGCGTGTGCCGAGCGACGACGGGATGCACCAGTACAGCCCGCACCAGCGCAGGAAGAACAGCGTCGTCGACAGCAGCGCGACGCACACGACCGGGCTCTTCACGTAGGCGACGGAAAAGATCGACACGGTCGCGATCACCGCGGCGATGCCGAACAGCGTGCGCATCACGACGTTCGGACGCCCGCCCGCGGCCTTCCACTTGTCGGCGATCCAGCCGCCGAGCAGCTCGCCGACGAAGCCGCAGAAAAAGATGATGAAGGTCGACCCGCCCATCTGCTTGATGTCGAAGCCGTGCACCTTGTGCAGGTAGTTCGGCATCCACGTGAGCAGCCCGTAGAACACGCTGTTGAAGCACATCCAGCCGAAGAACATGCACCACACCGAGCGGTACTTGAAGAAGTCACGCGAGCGCCCCGATGCACCGGCCGGCTCGGCCGCGAGGTCGCTCGCGTGAGACGCCTCGATGTAGTCGGCCTCGAGATCGTTGACGCCCGGATGCTCGCGCGGCGTGTTGCGGATGTAGTACCAGGCGAGGAAACCGGCCAGCACGGTGCCGACGCCGGCCACCGCGAACGCGAGCCGCCACGAGCCGAGCAGCGCGATCAGGCCGGCGATCAGCACCGCGCCCAGGGCCGCGCCGAGCGGCGCGCCGCCGTCGAGCAGCGTGGCGCCGCGGCCGCGCTCGGTCTGCGTCATCCAGATCGCGTTGAGCTTGCCGCCGGCCGGATAGATCGGCGCTTCGGATGCGCCGAGGCCGAGGCGCGTGAGCAGCAGCGACGGCGCGTTCGTGCACAGCGCGGCGATCGCCTGGAAGAAGCCCCAGAACACGGTCGCCGTCGCGATCACGATGCGCGGCTTGAACCGGTCGGCCAGCATCCCGCCCGGGATCTGCATCACCGCATAGGTCCAGAAGAACGAGCTGAGGATCAGGCCCTCCATCGCCGGCCCGATCTTGAACTCCTGCGAGATGTAAGGCATGGCGACGGACAGCGACGCGCGATCGACGTAGTTGATCGCGATGAGGCTCAGCATGACGACGAATATCTTCCAGCGGACGGCGGACTTGCCGACCGTCAGGGCAGCGACACCGGAGGTTGAAGACATGAACGGACTCCAGGGATGAACGAGGATGGTCAGGACGTCGCGCAACGTTGAGCCGAGTATAGGATTAGAAATTTATAATTACTGTTAGCGTAAACGCTTGGTTTCATTGAATTTGTTTTATCACTATCGTGGTGCAGGGTAAGCCCCGATATCGTGATAAGCTTGCGCCATCATGAGCCAGACACCCCGCAATCCCCTGCTTCTGCGCACGCGCGGCATGGCCGCGGAGATCGCCGCGCGCCTGCGCGTGATGATCGACGAGGGCGAACTGCCGCCCGGCGCGCGGATCGACGAAAAGGAACTGAGCCTCGCGTTCGACGTGTCGAAGACGCCGCTGCGCGAAGCGCTGAAGGTGCTCGTCGCGGAAGGCGCCGTCACGCATCGCCAGTACATCGGCTATCGCGTCGCGTCGATCGACATCGACGATCTCGTGTCGACGTTCGAACTGCTGCACGGCCTCGAGGCGATGGCGGGCGAATTGCTGCGCAAGCGGATCGGCACGTCGACGCTCGCCGCGCTGCAGGCGAAGCACCGGCGGATGGTCGAGTGTCACGAGGCCGGCAAGCGGGTCGAGTATTTCCGGCTGAACCAGCAGATTCATCAGATGATCATCGACGCGGCCGGCAACCCGGTGCTGTCGGGCATCTATGCGTCGCTGATGTCGAAGGTGCACCGCGCGCGCGGCGCCGCGAACGCGGACACGCTGCGCTGGGCCGAATCGCTGCACGAGCACGAAGCGATCATGGCCGCGCTCGCCGATCCCGACCACGCGCGGCTGCCGCAGGTGCTGCGCAGCCATTCGGAGAACACCGCGCGCGAAGTGCTGGCGATTCTCGATCGCACCGGCACGGCCGACGTGTCGGCCACGCGGGCGGCCGAAGCGTAACGGCCTGCCGGGCGAACCGAACACGTAGCGGGGGCCTGCGAACAGACCGTCGGAGGCCTGCTACGCCGCCTTCAACGCCCGTCGCGCCACCTCCGCGAAATACCGCGCACCGACCGGCAGAATCTCGTCGTTGAAATCGTACGTCGCGTTGTGCAGCGGCACCCCGCCGCGCTCGGCCGCTTCGCCGTTGCCGATGAACACGAAGTTGCCGGGCACCGCCTGCAGGAACGCACCGAAGTCTTCCGAGATCATCATCGGCTGCACGTCGGCGTTCACCGCGTCGGCACCCGCGACGTGCGCCGCGGCCTCGACGGCCGTGTCGACCCATTCCGGGGAATTCACCGTCGGCGCGAACTCGTGCGTGTATTCGAACGTGCACGCCGCACCGTGCGTGCGGCAGATCCCTTCGCTGATCTCGCGCATCCGCGTTTCGAGCAGCGTTTGCACGTCGCGCGCATAGCTGCGCGTGTCGCCCTTGATCGTCACCGTCGACGGCAGCACGTTGCGCAGCCCGTCGGTGATGAACTCCGTGCACGAGATCACCGCCTGCCGGCCCGGATCGAGATTGCGCGACACGATCGTCTGCAGCGCGAGCACGATCTGCGAGCCGATCACGATCGGATCGATGCCCATGTGCGGGCGCGCCGCATGCGTGCCGCGCCCGTCGATCCGGATCACGAAGTTGTCCTCGCTCGCCATGATGCCGCCCGTGCGCGTCGCGAACGTGCCGGCGCGCATGCCCGGCATGTTGTGCGCGCCGAAGATCGCATCGACCGGGAAACGCTCGAACAGCCCGTCGGCCATCATCGCCTTCGCGCCGCGGCCATGTTCCTCGGCCGGCTGGAAGATGAAGCGCACGGTGCCGTCGAAGTCCTTGCGCTCGGCCAGCAGTTGCGCGGCGCCGAGCACCATCGACATGTGGCCGTCGTGCCCGCACGCGTGCATCTTGCCCGGCGTGCGCGACGCATGTTCGCGGCCCGGCGCGTGCTCGGCGATGTTCAGCGCGTCCATGTCCGCGCGGATGCCGATCGCGCGCGTGCCGGTGCCGACCGTCAGGTTCGCGACCAGCCCCGTGCCGCCGATCCCGCGCTGCACGTCGAGCCCGAGCGTCGTCAGGATCCGCGCGACGTAGTCCGACGTGTTCACTTCCTCGAAACCCGTCTCGGGGTGCTGGTGCAGATGCCGGCGCCAGGTTTTCAGCCGGCCCTGCAGCGTGCTTTCCGCCATTGCGTCCAGTGCGTCCATCGTGCTTGCCTCGTCGGTCGTCATGTCGTTCGGGTCGCTCAGGTTTCTGCGGCCGCGCGGGTCCGCGTCAGCCAGTCGCGCTGGCGCGCCAGCACCGCGTCGGCCGTCTCGCCGACACACCGCCGGTAGACGGTCGGCGCGGTCGCGCCTTCCGTGTTGATCGCCAGCACGCGCGCGTTCGCATCGAGCCCGACCTGGCGTGCGAGCGCCGGATCGCGCATCAGCACGGTCAGCCCCGCGATGCCCGCCGCGCCCGACTCGCCGGACACGAACGGCACGTCACGTTCGCTGCCGACGGCCAGCGCGCGCATCGCCTGCACCGCGTCGTCGTCGTCGATCAGCATGAAGTGATCGATGCCCGGCTCGAGAAAGTCCCATGCGAGCGGCGACGCCTCGCCGCACGCGAGCCCCGCCATCACCGAGTCGACGCTGCCGGTCGCCTTCGTCGCGCGCCCGGCGAGCGCGCTCTGGTACAGGCAATCGGCCTGGCGCGGCTCGACGACGATGAAATGCGGCCGCCGTGCGCCGGCATGCTCCCACAGATAGCTCGCGACACCGGCCGCAAGGCCGCCGACGCCGCCCTGCAGGAACACGTGCGTGAACGGCCGGTTATCGCCGTTGCCGTCGCCGCCGAGGCCGCCCTCTCCCGCCGCCTGCTGCGCGAGCGCCTCGGCCGCGATCACGCCGTAGCCCTGCATCACGTCGCGGGGAATCGCCTCGTAGCCGTCGTACGACGTATCCGACACCACGTGCCAGCCGTTCGCGTCCGCGAGCTGCGCGGCGTGCACGACCGATTCGTCGTAGTTGCCGGCGATCCGCACGATCCGTGCGCCGTGCGCGGCGATCGCATGCTCGCGCTCCGCGTCGACGTGCGCGTGCAGCACGATCACGCAGCGGCAGCCGATCGCGCGCGCGGCGGCGGCCAGCGCGCGGCCGTGATTGCCGTCGGTTGCGCTGATCACCGTCAGGTCGGCCAGCGACGCCGCGTAGCGGCCCGTGACGAGCCCCCGCGGATCGAGCGCCTCGTTGCGCCGCAACCGCTTCACGAGCCGCATCAGCGCGATCGGCGCGCCGAGCGCCTTGAAGCTGCCGAGCGGCGAACGGCATGCCTCGTCCTTCACGCTGACACTCGCGACGCCGAGCCGCGCGGCCAGATCGGGCAGCGCGCGCAACGGCGTGCGGGCCGCGCCGACGAGCGGCCAGTGCGCGAGCCACGCGCCGCTCTCGTCGGCCGCGGCGATGTTCATGATGCGGCGCAGCGTGTCGGGATAGTCGGTGCGCGACGCGCGGGGATTGGCGATCAGCATGGCGGGAAGGGCTCCGGAAATGGGCCGCGCGGGCGGCCCGGCGGTGGATGCGGTGCGGGCGCATACGGGTTGCGCGCGCCGTCGGTCCGAAAAATAATATTGCGCATCCCGGTCAATAAAATCGCCAAATCGGCGCTCCGGACGCAAAAATTTCTCATTCTTTCGAGGCTGCCGCGCCATCATGCCCACCCCACTCGATGCGTTCGATCGCAAGCTGCTGATGGAAGTCCAGCGCGACGCGCACACGCCGCAGACCGAACTCGGCGCCCGCGTGAACCTGTCGACCGCCGCCGTGAACCGCCGCCTGCGGCGGCTCGCGGAGGACGGCGTGATCGAGCGCTACACGGCGGTCGTCGCGCCGGAGAAGGTCGATCATCCGCTGACGATCGTCGTGAACGTCGAGGTCGAGCGCGAGCAGATCGACCAGCTCGACGCGATGAAGCGGACCTTCGAGCGCTGCCCGCAGATCCAGCAGTGCTACTACGTGACCGGGGAATGGGATTTCGTGCTGATCCTCGCCGTGCGCAACATGGATCAGTACAACGCGCTCACGCGCGAGCTGTTCTTCGCGAACAACAACGTGAAGCGCTTCAAGACGCTGGTGAGCATGAGTCGCGTGAAGGTCGGGCTCGAGGTGCCGGTGGATCCCGGCGAGTGACGCTTGAACGTCAGCGCCTGTCGGCAGCCAATGAACCGAAAAACGTCGCGACCTTCGCCTTGCTCGTCGTCTGCAATCGCGACATGAGCCCGTGATCGACCTGCCGCAACCCGTAAGTCTCGCCGATGTCGCGCTGCATCCGGCACCACAGATGGCTCGCGATCTCCGCGTCGACCATCGCGCGGTGGGCACGGCCCGTCTGCGGCAGGCGCAGCATGGTCGCGAGGTTCGACAGGCGGTGACTTTGCGCGTGCGGGTAGAGGCGCCGCGCGACGAGCATCGTGCATGCGAACGCATGCTCGGCCGCCATCCCGAGCATCCCGAGTTCGGCCTGCCAGAACCGCTTGTCGAAGCCGGCGTTGTGCGCGACGACGGGATGGCTGCCGACGAATGCCGCGGCTTCCTTCATGACCTTCGACACCGGCGGTGCCGACGCGATCATGTCGTTCGTGATCCCCGTGAGCGCGACGACGTCGGACGGAATGCGACGGCCGGCGTTCATCAGGCTCTGGTAACGGTCGACGATCTCGCCGTCGCGGAGAAGGATCACGGCGATCTCGGTCGCCCTGTCGCCCATGTTCGGAGAAAGCCCGGTTGTTTCGAAGTCGAGTACCGCTACGGTTTGCATGGTCGAATCGGAGGAAGGATAGCTGGCGGCGCACGTCGGCCGGGACGTGTCTCGCCGACGCGAAAGCGCCACAGTGTATCCCCGGAAGCCGCGTCGGGCGGCAAACTCGATCGTCATGCGCGGCGCACCGCCGTTTCCATCCGGACGGACCGGCACGCTCGCGCCATCCGCCGCCGAACAGCGGCGAATGTACCGAAGCTTCCGCGCGTCGGTACATCCCTCTTCCCTACATCATCGACAACTGAAGCTCGCCGCCGAATTCACGTCGCCCGAGCCGTTGTAGCGCGCGACCTGCGGGTACGGGCACAGCGGCCGCGTGCGTCCCGCGCCCCACGACGTCGGCACGTCCGCGTTCGGCACCGCGTTCGTCGTGTCGCGCGCCGTGGCGACGATCGCCGCGGGCGCCTGCCCCTGCTCGACCCACGCGACGAGCGGCGTCAGCATGTCGAACTGGTCGGCCGCCGGCCCGCCCGAGCAGTGGTTCATGCCCGGTACCGGATAGAGGCGCGCGAAGCCCGACGCGTCGCCGCCGTTCGCCTGCGCGAGCCGCCCGTACCAGTCGCTCGTGTCGTTGAACGAGAACACCGGGTCGCCGGTGCCGTGATAGACGAGCAGCTTCGCGCCGCGCGATTTCAGCGCGGACAGGTTGGTCTCGTCGGGCGGCGTCATGAACGACCACGACGATTGCGTGTACACACCGTTCGTCGCGAAGATCGCCGGCGCGTCGTTGTCCATGTCGAAGCCGAGCGCGAAGCCGGCGAGGTTCGCGAGCGTCGCGGCGGTTTTCGGCGGCGTCATGAACGTGAACGCCATCGCGGCCGGGTCGAGCATGACCGAATTCGACTGTTTCCATGCGGCCCAGCCGGGGCCCGAGATGCCCGGATCGTACGGAAAACTCGCATAGAGCGCCGTGCCCGCGCTGTTGCGCGCGCCCGCGAACACGTTCTCGAGCGCGCTCTTCTGCGCGGTCGTGAGGCACGCGCCGGTGCGCGTGCCGTTCGCGCAGGTCGGGATGTCCGTCTCGACGCTGAAATGCGCCTGGCACGCGGCGACGTCCTGCACCATCCCGTCGGCCACGCCATCGAGCGCATCGCACTTGTCGAGAATCTTCGCGCCGACGAACCGGCGCTCGGCATCGGTGAAGCCGCTGCGGATGTCGGGCAGCCCGTTCGTCCCGGTCGCCGACGCGATCTTCGCGAACTGCTGCGCGCCGTACATCTCGCCGATCGCCGCCTTCGGCAGATGGAAGCCCGGATCGCCCGCGATGATCCCGTCGTAGTCGCCCGCGTTGCGCACGGCCGTGACCATCGCGTGCCGGCCGCCGTTCGAGCAGCCGCCGAAATAGCTGCGGTCGGGCGTCTTCCCGTATGCGAGCCGGATCACCTGCTTCGCCATCGGCGTGAGCGCGTCGACCGCGCCGTAGCCGTAATCGAGCCGCGCCTGCGGATCGAGGCCGAACAGCGGGTTCTGCGCGGCGCTGTGCCCGGAATCCGAGCTGATCACCGCGAAGCCCTGGTTCAGCGCATCGGTCAACGGCCCGCCGCCGCCGACCTCGCCGGTCGCGGTCACGACGTTGCCGTCGAGCCCGCCGTTCGCCTGGTAGAAGAAGCGGCCGTTCCACGCTTTCGGCAAGCGCATCTCGAAGCCGATCGCGTAAGTCTTGCCGTCCACCGCGCTCACGCGCTCGTTCATCTTCCCGTCGATCACGCAGTGCTCGGCGATCGGCTTGCCGGCCACCGTCAGCGTGCCGGCGGCCGCGGTCGTCACCGACGTGAACGATGTGTTCGCATACGCGAGCTTCGCGGCGAGCGCGTCGCACGTCTGCGCCATCGCGGCCGGCGTCGCGGCGCTCAGGTGCGTCGGCGTGGCGCTGACCGAATCGTCGCCGCCGCAGCCGGCGAGCATGGCCGCCGCGGACAGCGGCGCAATACAGAGGAATGCAGATTTCCTGTTCAAGATAGCTCCCGTTCGTCTGGCTGCCGGATCAGAACATGTGCCGCACGCCGACCATCGCGCCGAGCTGCCCCATCCCCGCGCCGGGCGTCGTGCCGGGCCCGCCGCCGCTGACCGCGTAGCGTGCATGCGCGCTGTTCCACAGATACGACGATTGCGCGTAGACGGCCGTGCGCTTGCTCAGCAGATAGGTCGCGCGCAGCGTGGCCATCGTCGCGCGCGTGTCGTGCGCGCTGTTGACGATCCGGTAGCCTTCGCCGTCGACGACGAAATCGGGCTTGATCGCATACGACGCGCCAAGGAAGAACAGGTCCGAATGCGCGCCCGGCGCGGCCGGCGAACCGGTCGACACGCGCCGCCCGATCCAGCCCGCGCCGATCCGCGCGCCCGCCGCCTGCGCATACGCGCTCACGTGCGTGCGCGCGTCCTTGCCGCCGCTGCTCGTGAAAGGAACGGGCGCCACGCCATCGAAGAAGTTCGCGGCCGCGCCGGTGCCGCCGCGCTGCTCCTCGTACGACGCCGCCGCACCGAAATACGCGCTGTCGTACTTGAGCATCACCGACCAGTTGCGGCACTGGACGGCATCGCCCGGCACCTGCCCCGCGCAGGTGCCCTGCCCCGGCGAGTTGCCGGTGCCCGCGCCGTCGCGGCCGAACGAATACGCGGCGCCGAGCGTCACGCCGCGATAGGTGCCGACGTAGGTCACCGCGTTGTCGGCGCGGCCGTTCGGCACGTACGCGTCGAACGAGCCGAGCCCGTAGATGTCGGGGCCGATGATGTCCGCGCCCTGCAGCGCGAGATAGGTCATCGTGTACTGACGGCCGAACGCGAGCGTGCCGAAGCCGCTCTTCAGCCCGACGAACGCCTGCCGCCCGAACAGCCGGCCGCCCTGGCCGAGATCGCCGCCGCGCACGTTGAAGCCGCTTTCGAGCGTGAATACCGCCTGGTAGCCGCCGCCGAGATCCTCGGTACCGCGCAGGCCCCAGCGCGACGGCAGCTCGCCCGTCACGCCCGGCATGCGCACGACGTGGTCGCCGGCCGCATTCGCGTGCGACACGAACTCGACGCCCGTATCGATGATCCCGTACAGCGTCACGCTCGACTGCGCGTGCGCGCCGGTCGCGGCGAGCGCGCAGCACGCGCCGGCGGCCAGCAGGCCGTTCCTTGTCTTCGTCTTCATGTCGTTGCGTCTCCAGACCGTGTTGAATCGCGCGCTCTGACGGCGCGCATCGAAAAAAACGAAAGCTCAGTCGCCGGCTTGCGGGCGGCGAATCAGCACGAATGCGGCGAAGGCCGCGACGAGCGTGACGGGGATGCTGGCGCCGATCACGACGGGCGCACTGCGGCCGGCGGCCAGCAGCGTCGCGGCCGCGAGCGGCCCGACGACGGAACCGAGCCGGCCGACGGCCACCGCCGCGCCGACGCCCGTGCCGCGCATCGCGGTCGGGTAATAGATCGCCGCGAGCGCATACAGCACTGACTGCCCGCCGACCACGAACATCCCGGCCGCGAACGCGGCTGCCGCGAGCGACGCGAAGCCCGGCGCGGCCGCGAGCGCGGCGAGCGACAGCACGATCCCGACGTACATGCCGCCAACCACGCGCGACGCGCGCATCCGGTCGAGCGCCGCGCCGATGCCGAGCGCGCCGAGCCCCGCGCCGACGTTGAACGCGATCTGCACGAGGCCCACGTGCGCGCGATCGAGCCCGCGCGAGGCCATCAGCGACGGCAGCCAGTTCAGCAGGAAGTAGAGGACGATCAGCGTGCAGAAGTAACTGATCCACAGCGCGACCGTCGACGTCGTGCGGCCGTCGCCGAACAGCGTGCGCGCGACGCTCGTGCGCGCGGCCGGCGTGCCGGCGACGTCGAGATACGCGCGCGATTCCGGCAGGAACCACACCAGCAGCGGCACGAGCAGCAGCGGCCCCACGCCGCCGACGTAGAAGATGTGCCGCCATTCGGTGTCGCCGGCGAGCAGCACGCCGATCAGCGACGCGATCACGCCGCCGAACGGGATGCCGCAGTACATCGTCGCCACCGCGCTGCTGCGCGAGCGCGGCTCGACCGCTTCGGACGACAGCGCGATCAGGTTCGGCATCGCGCCGCCGAGGCCGATGCCGGTCAGCACGCGCACGACGACGAGCATCGCGAAGGTCGAGACCTGCGCGGTGGCGATCGACAGCAGCCCGAACAGCACGGCCGACGCGATCAGCACGCGCTTGCGGCCGATCCGGTCGGCGAGCCGCCCGCCGAGCATCGCGCCCGGCAGCAGCCCGAAGGTGCCCGCGCTGAACGCGATGCCCATCTGCGACACGCTCAACCCGAATTCGCGCGCCATGCGCGGCGCGGCGACGCCGACCGACTGCAGGTCGAGCCCTTCGAGAAGGGCGATCGCGAAACACAGCGCGAGCGTGGTCGCGACCGTGGGTTTTTCGGCAACGTAAGTGTTCATCGTGTCTGTCTCCAATCCCATGTCTTGTAGTCGTCGGCCCTGCAACGGCCGCCGCGCGCCGCCGCCGGCCAGTGGCGGAGCGGCGCGCGCGGTGTCGTCCGAACGGCCTCCCTTATCAGGCAGCCTGATTCGCTGGCCGCAAGAATGCCTGCCGGTATCGTGGCCGGCCGGTCGTCGTGCCTGCTTGCTTCGGTTTGCTTCGGTCTGCTTCTGCTTACGCGTAAATCACGTCGGGATCGCGTCGCGCCGGGTCGTACAGCGCGTCGATCGTCGCCGCGCGATGCTTCTGCACGGCCGCCTGGTTCAGCGAACCCTTGTCGGTCACTTCGCCGAGATCGAGCGAAGGCGGCGTATCGATCAGCCGGATGCGCGCGACGAACGTCGAGCCGCCGCTCGCATGCCGGTTCAGCACGGCAAGCCATGCCGCGAACGCCGCGCGCACGACCGGCGCGCGCAGCACGTCGGTCACGGACGCATCGGCCGCGAGCCCCGCCAGCGCGCGGCACGCTTCGACGCGCGGAAACACCAGCAGGCCGATGTCGTCGCGATCGATGCCGGTGACGACCACGTCCTGCACGTACGGCGCGCCGCTCGACACCGCGTTCGCGCGCAACGGCCCGACGCTGACGAAGGTGCCGCTGCTCAGCTTGAAATCCTCGGTGAGCCGGCCGTCGAACAGCAGCCCGAGTTCCGGCCGCTGCGGATCGGCGAAGACCCCCGCATCGCCGCTGCGGTAATAGCCTTCGTCGTCGAACACGTCGCGCGGATCGACGTCCGCGTGCCAGTAGCCGCGCATCACGTTCGGCCCCTTGAAACGCAGCTCGAGCTTGTCGCCGCACGGCACGAGCTTCGCGTCGCAGCCGGGCGCGGGCAGGCCGATATAGCCGGCGCGCATCAGCGGCCCCGTCGTGAACAGGCACGACGGCGACGCCTCCGTCATCCCGAGGCCGGCCATGATCCGGATGCGCTCGCCGCAATGCGCTTCGGTCACGCGGTCGAGCCGGTCCCACGCGGCCTGCGACAGCCCCGCGCCGCCGAAGAAGTACAGCTTCACGCGCGAGAAGAACGTGTCGCGCAACGCCGAATCGCGTTCGAGCGCGGCGGTCAGTTCTTCCCAGCCTTTCGGCACGTTGAAGTAGATCGTCGGCGCGATCTCGCGCAGGTTGCGCACGGTTTCGTCGAAGCGCCCCGGCACCGGGCGGCCGTCGTCGATGTACAGCGAACCGCCGTTGTACAGCGCGATGCCGAGGTTGTGACTGCCGCCGAACGTGTGATTCCACGGCAGCCAGTCGACCAGCACCGGCGGCTCGCGCGTCAGCTCGGGCATCGTCTGGCGCAGCATCTGCTGGTTGCTGCACAGCATCCGGTGCGTGGTCGGCACGGCCTTCGGCTGCTTCGTCGAACCCGACGTAAACAGGATCTTCGCGAGATGGTCGGGGCCGAGCCCCGCATGGATCGCGTCGATCGTGCGCGGGACGGTCGCGAGCAGGCGCGACAGCGGCACCGCTCGCCCTTCGGCGTCGACGTCCGCATCCTGCGCGACGATCAGCGCCGCATCGGCCGGCAACGTCGCGTCGAGCGCACGCGCGAACGGCGCGCGTTCCGCGACGAATACCGCGCCCGGCCGCAGCATGCCGAGCGTGTGACGCAGCTTGCCGTAGTCGGTCGACACCAGCGAATACGCGGGCGAGATCGGCGAGTACGGCACGCCGGCCAGCATCGCCGCGAACATCAGCTGCAGATGCTCGAGATCGTTGCCGGACAGCACCGCGAGCGGACGCTCGGCCGACAACCCGAGATCGACGAGGCCCTGTCCAATCGCGCGGGCGCGTTCGAGCATCTGCGCGTAGGTGAGCGCGATCCAGCGGCCGTCGGCACCGCGGCGTGCCGCCAGTATGCGGTCGGGGTGCGCTTGCGCGCCGCGCACGAGGCAGTCGGTCACGCGCGTCGGGTAGTCGCCGAGCGGTTCGCGCGAGCGCAGGTACCACGCGCCGTTTTCCGCGCGGCGAATCTCGGCCGCGCCGACCGCGACGGCCGCCGCGCGATAACGCACGCCGCCCGTTTCATTTACCTGCCCGCTGGCGGGCGTCGCAACATTCATCGTCGGCTCGCTCATAACGGGTAGTGACGCGGCGTAGTCTGCACGGTGATCCAGCGCAGCTCGGTGAATTCGGCGATCGACGCGCGGCTGCCGAAGCGACCGTAGCCGCTCGCCTTCGTGCCGCCGAACGGCATCTGCGCCTCGTCGTGCACGGTCGGCCCGTTGATGTGGCAGATCCCCGATTCGATCCGGCGCGCGACCGTCATCGCCCGCGCGATGTCGCGGCTGAACACGCTCGCCGACAGCCCGAACTCGCTGTCGTTCGCGAGCGCGACCGCTTCGTCGTCGCTGTCCGCGCGCAGGATCGCGACGACCGGCGCGAACGATTCCTCGCGGTAGAGCCGCATGTCGTGCGTCACGCCGTCGACGATCGCAGGCTGCATCGTCGCGCCTTCGACGCGGCAGCCGAGCGGCAGCTGCGCGCCATGCGAACGCGCGTCCTCTACGAGCGACGCCGCGCGCGCGGCGGCCGCCGCGTCGACCATCGTGCCGAGCGGATGGCCTGCGAGCGGATCGCCCGCGACGAGCGTGCGCGCCTTCGCGGCGAGCCGTTCGACGAGCGCATCGGCGATCGGTCGCGCGGCGATCACGCGCTCGGTCGACATGCAGATCTGCCCCTGGTTGAAGAATGCGCCGAATGCGATCGCGTCGACGGCCGCATCGAGATCGGCATCGTCGAGCACGAGCACCGGCGCCTTGCCGCCGAGTTCGAGCAGCACGGGTTTCAGGTGCGCGGCCGCATGGCGCGCGATGATGCGCCCGACGTGCGTGGACCCGGTGAAGTTGATTCGCTTCACGTGCGGATGCGCGATCATCCGCTCGACGAGTTCGGGTGCATCAGCGGCCGCGTGCGTGATCACGTTGACCACGCCCGCGCCGAGCCCCGCTTCGTCCAGCACCGCGCCGATCAGCGCGTGCACGCCCGGGCACGCCTCGGACGCCTTCAGCACGACGGTGTTGCCGCACGCGAGCGGCATCGCCAGCGCGCGCGTGCCGAGGATCACCGGCGCGTTCCACGGCGCGATGCCGAGCACGACGCCGCACGGCACGCGCATCGCGAGCGCCAGATTGCCGGGCACGTCGGACGGGATCACGTCGCCGTCGATCTGCGTCGTCATCGACGCGGCCTCGCGCAGCATGTTCGCCGCGAGCGTCACGTTGAAGCCGAGCCAGCCGGGCGTCGCGCCGGTTTCGGCGACGCCGGTCGCGATGATCTCGTCGATGCGCGCGTCCATCAGGTCGGCCGCCTTCAGCAGCCGGCGGCGCCGTTCGGTCGGCGCGAGCGCCGCCCACGCGGGGAATGCGCGGTGCGCGGCGTCGATCGCCGCGTCGGCATCGACCGGGCCGGCCGCCGGCGCGCGCGACGCAAGCGCGCCCGTCGCGGGGTTGAATCGGTCGAAGGTTCGGCCGTCGCGGGCGGTGCACCACTCGCCCGCGATCAGCATCCGTCTGTCGGTCATGTCGTCTCCTGCCTTGCCTGTCTCTTGCGGCTGCGTTGGCGATTGCTTCGGCGCCTGTATCAGCGCTTGTATGCCTGCAGGCCCGGCTTGATCGTCTTGTCGTCGAGGAACTGCTTCAGCCCCTGCTCGCGGCCGCGCTCCGGATCGCGCAGCTGCGCCTGGTCGAGCTTCGCATACAGGTAATCCTCGCACTGCTCCCACGTGAGTTCGCGCGAGCGCTTGAAGCCGTGCTTCGCGGCGCGCAGCACGACCGGGTTCTTGTCCATCAGCCGCGCGGCGAGCGCGATCGTCGCGTCGCGCAGGCCGGCCAGCGGCACGCTGCTGTTCACGAGGCCCATTTCGGCCGCTTCCACGCCGGTGAACGTGTCGCCGGTCATGATGTAGTGCAGCGCGCGGCGATGCCCGACCGTGTCGGCCATCGCCTTGCTGACGAGGTTGCCCGGCGGGATGCCCCAGTTGATCTCCGACAGCCCGAACACCGCTTCGTCCGCCGCGATCGCGAGGTCGCAGGCGACGAGCGGCGAGAACCCGCCGCCGAAGCACCAGCCGTTCACCATCGCGATCGTCGGCTTGTTGTACATCCGCAGGCGGCGCCACTGCCATTCCGACGCGTCGCGCCGCACCTTTTCCTGCAGCGCGTCGGAGCCGCCGTCGATCTCGCGGAAATATTCCTTCAGATCCATGCCGGCCGTCCACGCGGCGCCCGCGCCGGTCAGCACCAGCACCTTCGCCTCGTCGTCGAACTCGACCGCGTCGAGGACCTCCAGCATCTCCCGGTTCAGCGTCGGGCTCATCGCATTGCGCTTCTCGGGCCGGTTCAGCGTAACCCACGCGATGCCGGCCTCCACGTTCACTTTCACGGTCTGCCAGCGGTTGTCGTACTTGCTCATGTCTGTTCCTGTCGTTCGTTCCTGTGCGATTCGGTGCGCAGCATTCCTGCTGCGGACGGCTTCATTTAATATCAGGCTACCTGATATTGCAAGCGGCATGAGCGCCGGTGTAAACCCGGAGCGGAAAGCGGCGGTGACCACGGAATCGGGGCACGGTCGGGCGACCGGCGACGGCGCGTGCACGGCCAACGCGGGCCGCACGGGCCCGCGCCGTCAGGTTCGGAAACGGATCAGCCGCGCAGGTTGCGCGAGAACAGTTCGAGCGCGCGCTGCACGTGCGCGGCGTCGTCGGCGGAGATGTCGCCGAGCATGCGCGCCTCGAGCGGGCGCAGCACGCCTTCGCATTCACGCAACATCGCCGCGCCTGCGTCGGTCAGCGTCAGCAGGATGATGCGGCCGTGCGACGGGTCGGCCTCGCGCGTGACGAAACCGCGGGCGGCCATCACGCTCATCACCTCGTTCGCCGATTGCGGCGTGATCCACGAGCGCTCGGCCAGTTGCGCGTTCGACGAGGCGCCGCGCGCCTCGAGCACCGACAGCGCCGTGTATTGCGCGAGCGTGATGCCGAGCGGCGCGAGCGCGTCGGTCATGTGACGGCGCAGCAGCCGGTCGAGGCCGCCGATCACGTAGGTCAGGCGCTGTTGCACGCGCGCCTTCGGCTTGTCGCCCGTCGCGCGGGCAGCGTTCTTCGCGGCGTTTTTCGGGTTCGCGGGCTTGGTCGGGGTGGAGCTCATGGTGCGGGCGGGATGGGATTGCGGGCCATCTTACCAGCAGGTCGGCGGCGGAACGGGCGTTCCGCGAAGCCGGAACGGCACGGCGCGCGCACGCAAGCGCGGCAAACCGCGGGCCTGAACGCGACGCCGCCGCGTCAGCGGCATCCCATGAACGGGATCCTTACAGTGCGCGAATGCGCGATCAGTTGCGCGGCGCGCCTGCGAATCGCGCGGTCGGCAGCCCCGCATGGCGCGTCCGGGCGACGAACACGCCGCCGGCATCGGCATCGCTCGCCAGCGCGTCGTCGCCCAACCCGACACGCGCGCTCGTCACGTACAAGCGGCCTTCACCGTCGATTGCGACGCAGCTGGGCTGCGCGGTCGGCACGGCCACTCGATCCGTCTCGATGCCGTCCGGCCCGTAACGTACCACGCGCCGGCCGCCCCATTGCGCGTTCCACAGCCCGCCGTCGCGATCCATCGTCGAGCCGTCCGGGTCGCCATCAGCATCGGTCAGTCGCGCGAACGGCCGCACGTTGGCCACGTCGCCGCCCGCCCGGTAATCGCAGACGAGAATCTCGCGCACCATCGAATCGCAGAAATGCATCTTCGCGCCGTCCGGCGAGAACGCGATGCTGTTCGCGATCGCGGCCGCCGGCAATCCAAGCCGTTCGAGCGTGAGGTCCGGATTGAGCCGGTAGAAGCCGCCGACCGCGCGCGGCGGATCGCCGCCTTCGTCCTTCATCCCGAACACGAACGCGCCGAACGGATCGCAGCGGCCGTCGTTCAGCCGCGTCGGCAGGTCGGGTTCGACGTCGACGATCCGCGTGAATTCGCCGCTGCGCAGATCGAAGAACGCGAGATGCGTCGCAAGCCCGACCAGCAGCACGTCGGGATCATGCGTGAGCGCGAAGCACGCGAGCCGTTCGGGCATCGGCCACTGCGCGAGGTCCGAGCCGTCCGCGCGGCAGCGCCACAGCCGCGCGCCTTCGATGTCCGTCCAGTACAGCGCGTGCGTCGCGTCGCACCACGTCGCGCCTTCGCCGAGCGTGTTGCGGCTGTCGACCAGCAGCGCCGCCGCGCCCGGATGCGTCTGTTGCATGCCGTCTCCCGATATCTTTCGCATTCGTAGGCGGCCGCGCGTGCGTCAGGGTCAGATCTTCATCGCGCGCCGCTGGTTGCGACGATACTGGTCGAACAGCACCGCGAGCAACAGAATTCCGCCGCGTATCAGATATTGGTAAAAGGTCGGCACGTTCAAGAGGCTCATCGCATCCTGCACGGAGCCCATGATCAGCACGCCGACCAGCACGCCGGAGATCGTCGCGACGCCGCCCGTCAGCGACACGCCGCCGAGCACGCACGCGGAGATCACGCCGAGTTCGAGACCGACCGACGTCTTCGGGTCGCCGAGGCTCATCCGCGACGCGAGCATCACGCCGGCGAAGCCGGTCACGAGACCCTGCAGCACGAACACCGCGATCTTGATGCGCATCACCGGCAGCCCCGCGAGCAGCGCGGCCTCGCCGTTGCCGCCGACCGCCAGCACGTTCTTGCCGAACACGGTCTTGCGCAACAGGAAGCCGAACACGACGAAGCCGACGATGTTGCTCCAGATCGGATACGAGATGCCGAGGAACGACCCGCCGCCGAGATCGAAGAAGCGCTCTTCGGAGATCATCACCGCGTCGCCGTTCGACGTGATGAACGCGAGCCCACGCACGACTTCCATCATCGCGAGCGTGACGATCAGCGAGTTGATCCGCCAGCGCGCGATCAGCACGCCGTTCACGAGCCCGACCGCGCCGCCCGCCAGCACGCCGGCTGCGATGCCGAGCACGACGCTGTGCGTCGCGGTGATCAGCGTCGACGCGACGACGCCCGAGAACGCGACGATCGACGCGACCGACAGGTCGACTTCGCCGAGCGCGAGCACGAACATCATCGTCACCGCGATCGAGCCGATCAGCGTGACCGACAGCAGCAGGCCCTGGATGTTGCGCGGCGTGAGGAAGTCCGGCACGGTCAGCGACAGCGTCGCGAACAGCACGAGAAACACCATCACGATGCCGGAGCGGTTGATCAGTTGCCACACGCCGCCGCGCGCTCGCGCGGGCGCGGCTGCGGCATCGGGGGACGGGGAAGTGCGTTGGGGTTGCATTGCCTGGCTCATAACGTTTGCTTTCCGGTTGACTGCAGGCCGCTAGCGCGGCAGCGCGAGCTTGATCAGCGCGTCGGGTGTCGCCTGCGCCTTCGCGACCTCGCCCGCGATCCGTCCTTCCTTCATCACGATGACGCGGTCCGCCACGCCGATCACCTCGGCCAGATCGCTCGACACGATGATCACCGTGCGGCCCGCTTCCGCGAGTTCGTAGAACAGGTTGTAGATTTCCGCGCGCGCGCCGACGTCGATGCCGCGCGTCGGCTCGTCCATCAGGAACACGTCGATGCGCTCGGCCAGCCAGCGCGCGAGCACGACCTTCTGCTGGTTGCCGCCCGACAGCGCGCCGATCGGCGTCTCGCCGTCGCGGGTCTTGATCGCGAGCCGCTCGATGTATTGCTGCGCCAGCTCGCGTTCGCGCCGCGCGTCGAGCAGCACGCGCGCCGGGCTGAAATGACGGCGCGCGCTGATGTTCAGGTTGTCGGCCACCGACGCGATCGCGACGATGCCTTCCTGCTTGCGGTCCTCGGGGCACAGCGCGATGCCGGCGCGCACCGCGTGCCGCGGGCTCGCGAACGCCACGCGCTTGCCGCCCAGCTCGACATGCCCGCCCGTCGGCCGCGCCGCGCCGTACAGCAGCTTCATC
The DNA here is from genome assembly GCF_000949135.2 of Burkholderia sp. USMB20. Classification (GTDB taxonomy): domain Bacteria; phylum Pseudomonadota; class Gammaproteobacteria; order Burkholderiales; family Burkholderiaceae; genus Burkholderia. The sequence goes on from NZ_JTAN02000001.1 coordinate 344,559, forward strand.
AGCTCCGAGCGGCCCGCGCCGACGAGCCCGAAGAAGCCGACGATCTCGCCGCGCCGCGCGGCGAACGACACCGGCTCGGACAGGCCGGGCCCGACGAGCCCCTTCGCCTCGATCAGCACGTCGCCGGCCGTGCGCGGCCGGTAGCCGTACACGTCCTCGATCGAGCGGCCGACCATGCAGCCGATCAGGCGGTCGCGGTCGAGCTCGGCGACCGATTCGAACGTCTCGATCCGGCGGCCGTCACGGAACACCGTCACGCGATCGCACAGCGCGTCGACTTCCTCCATCCGGTGCGTGACGTAGATGATCGCGCGGCCCTCGGCACGCAGCGAACGGATGATGCGGAACAGCTGCGTGGTCTCGCGCGCGGACAGCGAACTCGTCGGCTCGTCGAACGCGATCACGCGCGCGTCGCGCATCAGCGCCTTGCCGATCTCGATCATCTGGCGCTGGCCGATCGACAAATACTTCACCGGGATGTCCGGGTCGATGTGCTCGCCGAGCCGCTCCAGCGCATCGAGTGCGCGCACGGCAAGCGCGCGCTCGTCGACCACGCCGAGCCGGCTCGGCAGCTGGCCGAGCATCAGGTTCTCGGCGACCGTCAGCTCGGGTACCAGATGCAGCTCCTGGTAGATGATCGCGATGCCGGCCTCGAGCGCGGCGCGCGTCGACGCGAAGCGCTGCACCGTGCCGTTCAGCGTCAGCGTGCCGGCCTGCGGCTGATTCACGCCGGACAGCACCTTCAGCAGCGTCGACTTGCCCGCGCCGTTCTCGCCCATCAGCCCGTGCACCTCGCCCGCGCGCACCGACAGCGACACGCCGTCGAGCGCACGCACGCCCGGGAACGTCACCGTGATGCCGTCGAGCGCGAGCAGCGCGCCGCCGGGCGGCGGCGGCGCGGTGCCGGGCGTGGCCACGTCGTCGTGGCGCGAACTGGCCGTCATCATCTGCATCGTCATCGCGTCGTCGCCCCGCACGTTCAGATGCCGAGCTCGGCGCGCACGGCCTGCCAGTTCGCGCGCGTCATCAGCTTGCCGCTCGTCTGCGTGTCGGCCGGCGGCGTCTTGGCGTTGCGGATCCAGTCGACGAGGTTCTGCGTGCTGTCCTTGCCGTGATTCGTCGAGCTGACCGCGATCGTCCCGTAGAAGCCGGTCGGCTCCTTCTTCTGGAACTCGGCAAACGCCTCGCCTGCGCCGTTGATGCCGACGCCGATCACGTCCGCGGCCGGGATGTGCAGCTGTTCGGTCGCGCGTACCGCGCCGAGCACGGTTTCCTCGTTCAGCGCGTAGACCACCCACTTCTTGATGTTCGGATGGCGCGCGAGCACAGGCGCTGCCGCGCTGAAGCCGCCTTCGTCGTCGGTCGTCTTCTGCGGCGCGTCGAAGATGTTTTCCTTGCGGAAGCCGTTCGCGAGCAGCGCCTGCGTCGCGCCGTCGGTGCGCAGCTTCGCGGTCGGCAGCTCGTAGTTGGTGACGCGCAGCGCGCCGACTTCCTCCGGCTTCCAGCCGCGCCGCTTCATCTCGTCGGCGATCGCCTGGCCGACCTGGTTGCCGATCTTGGTCGCCGACATCCCGAGGTGCGGCACGTTCGGCAGCGGCTTGCCGGTCGAGTCGACGAGCTGGTCGTCGACCGTCACGAACTTCATGTTGTAGCGCTTCGCGCGCGACGCGATCGCCGGCCCGAGGCGCACGTCGGGTGCGCAGATCACGAAGCCCTGCGCGCCTTGCGAGCCGAGGTTGTCGATTGCGGCAAGCACCTTCTCGCCGTCCGGCGTGCCGATCTTCACGACCGAGAAGTTCTCCTTCTGGCCGAGCGCGGACGCCGCGTTCTGCTCGTTGATGAACCATGCCTGCTCGGGCATCTTCACCAGGAAGCCGATCTTCAGCGGCGCGTCGGCGTGCGCGGCGCCCTGCATCCCGAGCGGCGCGAGGCAAAGCGCGGCCAGCAGCGCGCGCAACGTGTGGCGGCGGATCGTGTGAGTCGTGCGGTTCATGCGGTGTCTCCTTGTCTGTTGGCTTGGGTCTTCAACTCTCGTCGTGCGCGTTTCGTCGTGCGCGGTCGCGCTCGCGGCGGCACGGTGTCAGCGGCCGAACGCGTCGGTCCCGACGCGCCGCCCGAACAGGAATGCGTCGGCGACGAGCCGCAACGGCCGCACGTCGACGTCGCTTGCGCCGCGCGCGATCAGCGCGCGGAACTGCGCATACAGCGCCGGGTACTCGCGCTGCGGCCCGAGCTCGACCGGCTCGCCCGCAATCGACAATTGCGCGCCGCCGCGGCTGATCGCGAGCACGCCGTCCGACGTGTCGACCGCGATCTCCCATTGCTCGACGGGGCCGTGCCGCCAGTCGAATTCCGCGCGCACGGGCACGCCGTGCGTATCGGCGCACTCGAGGTCGGCCGCGATCGGCATCTGCGCGTCGCTCGGCACGTAGAGCGTCGCCTCGCGCAGCACGAGCTCGCGCGGCAGGATCCGCGTAACGATCGACAGCGCGTTGATGCCGGGATCGAACACGCCGAGGCCGCCGGGCTCCCAGATCCACTGCTGGCCCGGATGCCAGCGCCGCACGTCCTCCTTCCAGCGCACCTGGACCGCACGGATCGTGCGCGTCGCGAGCCACGCGCGCGCCGGTTCCACCGCGCTCGCGCAGCGCGAATGCCAGGTCGCGAACAGCGTGAGGCCGCGTTCGCGCGCGAGCGCGTCCAGCGCGGCCACTTCGCCGAGCGTCGCGCCCGGCGGCTTCTCGAGCATCACGTGCTTGCCGGCCTCGAGCGCGGCACGTGCCTGCGCGTAGCGCACCTGCGGCGGCGCGCACAGCGACACGGCGTCGAGCTCGGGCTCGGCGGCCAGCAGCGCGCCCAGGTCCTGGTAGTTGCGCACGCCATCGACTTCCGCATGACGGCTCGCGCACGCGGTCAGCACGAAACCCGGTTCGGCGGCGATCGCCGGCAAATGCTGGTCGCGCGCGATCTTGCCGATCCCGATCACGCCCAGTGAAATCACGTCGCTCATCTGCGTTTCTCCTTCGCCACTTGCTCAGTGCGCCCAGCGCAGCACGAGCGGATCGAGCCGGCGCGCGATCGCGAGCAGCTCCGCGCGCGTGTCCGGGTGCAGTTCCGGCATCGGGTGCCGCGGCCGCTCGCACGCGATCACGCCGCCGGCGCGCATCAGCGCCTTCGCGGTGAGGATCCCGGACTGGCGGTTCTCGTGATTGATCAGCGGCAGCCACGTCTGATAGCGCGCGAACGCCTCGTCGTGCCGCCCTTCGCGGAATGCTTCGAGGATCGGCCGGATGCCGTCCGGAAAGCCGCCGCCCGTCATCGCACCGGTCGCGCCGGCATGCAGGTCGGCGAGCAACGTGATCGCCTCCTCGCCGTCCCACGGCCCTTCGATCGCGTCGCCGCCGAGCCGGATCAGCTCGCGCAGCTTGTTCGCCGCACCCGGCGTCTCGATCTTGAAGTACGCGACCTGCTCGATCTCGCGCGCCATGCGCGCGAGGAACGGCGCGGACAACGCGGTGCCGCTCGCGGGCGCATCCTGGATCATGATCGGGATGTCGATCGCGTCCGACACGCGTGCGAAGAACTCGAAGATCTGCGCTTCGGGCACGCGGAACGTCGCGCCGTGATACGGCGGCATCGCCATCACCATCGCCGCGCCGAGCTGCTGCGCACGCAGGCTGCGCGCCGCGCACACCTGCGTGCCGTAGTGCGACGTCGTGACGATCACCGGCACGCGGCCGGCGACGTGTTCGAGGATCGTGCGCGTGAGCACGTCGCGTTCGTCGTCGGTGATCGCGAACTGCTCGGAGAAGTTCGCGAGGATGCACAGCCCGTCCGAGCCCGCGTCGATCATGAAGTCGACCGCGCGCTTCTGGCTTGCGAGGTCGAGCTCGCCGGTCTCGGAAAACGTCGTCGGGACGACGGGGAAGATGCCGCGATAGCGCGGCGTGCTGCTCGATGTCATGGTTCGGTCCTGCGTCGGTCGAAGCGGCGTTCAGCCGGAAAACACGGGGTTCAGGATTCGCCGGCGAATGTGCCCGCGGCCGGCTCGGGCGCGCGCAGCGCGGCGCGCACCACGAACGTCATCAGCACCGCGAACAGCAACGTCGCCGCGAGGAAGTACAGGCCGGCCGCGAGGCTGCCGGTCGACGCCTTGATCAGGCCGATGCCGTACGGCCCCAGGTAGCCGCCGAGATTCGCGAGCGAATTGATCGCGGCGATGCCGACCGCCGCGCTCGTGCCGGTGAGGAATTCGCCGGGCAGCGCCCATACGACGGCCTGGATCGAATACAGCGAGAACGCGGTCAGGCAGATGAACAGGAACTGCAGCGCCGGTTCGCGCACCCACGCGCTCGCGGCCATCGTCACGGCGGCGGCCGCCGACACGACGACGATGTGCCAGTAACGCTCGCGCTTGCGATCCGAATGACGCGGCACGACGAGCAGGCCGACCACCGCGAACAGGTACGGCACCGCGGACAGCATCCCCGTCGCCGCATCGCCGGTGCCGAACGCGTGGATGATCGTCGGCAGCCACAGCGACAGCCCGTAGATGCACAGCGGAAACGGCAGGAACAGCGCGGCGAGCAGCAGTACGCGGCGGTCGCGCAATGCGGCGAGCGGATTGCCGTGCGAATCGGGGCGATACGTGTCGCGATCGGCGGCGAGCTGCCGCGCGATCCAGCGGCGCTCGTCGTCGTTCAGCCAGCGCGCATGCGCGGGCGATTCGGGCAGCAGCCGCAGCGTGGGCCACGCGAGCAGCACGGCCGGCAAGCCGCTGACGACGAACAGCGTCTGCCAGTCCGACAGGCCGAACAGCCCGTGCGTCGACAGCAGCCAACCGGCGAGCGGGCCCGTCACGATGCCGGCGAGCGGCTGCGCAAGGACGAGCAGGCCGATCACGCGGGCACGGTCGCGCATCGGGAACCATTGTGTGAGGAAGTACAGGATGCCGGGATAGAGGCCGGCTTCCGCCGCGCCGAGCAGGAAGCGCAGCACGTAGAAGCTGGTCGGTCCCTGTACCAGCGCCATCGCCATCGTGATCACGCCCCACGTCGCGAGGATGCGTGCGAACCAGACGCGCGCGCCGAAGCGTCCGAGCGCGAGGTTGCTCGGCACCTCGCACAGGAAGTAGCCGATGAAGAACAGTCCGGCGCCGAGTCCGTATGCGGCATCGCCGAGGCCGATCGCCGCGTTCATGTGCAGCTTCGCGAAGCCGACGACGGTACGGTCGACGTAGGCGACCACGTAGATCAGCGCGAGGAACGGCACGAGCTTGCGCGTGAGCACGCGGGTCAGTTGCCGTTCGTCGACGGCTGTCGGCGAATCGGACTGGTCCGCCACGGCGTGCGCGGGGGGGTACTGCGTCGTCATCTTGTCTCCTGTCGGCCACCGTTAGCGCTTTAGCGCTTACGGGGGCCCCATGCTTTGCGGTCGGCCACCGTTGGCGCTTTAGCGCTTACGGGGGCCCCATGCTTCGCGGTCGGCGTACGTTGGCGCTTTAGCGCTTGCGTACGCCCCGAGCTTTACGGTCGGCCTACGTTGGCGCTTTAGCGCTTGCGTACGCCCCATGCTTTGCGGTCGGCCCGCATTAGCGCTTTAGTGCTTGGGTGCCCCCCATGCTTCCCGCTCGACCACGGCCGGCGCGTCAACTTGTTTCCCTCAGGCCCCGCCACAATCCGCGTCCCTGCACGGCTATGCGCCGCTCAATGCGAATGGCTCGGCACGTCCGCGCCGCGCGTGCCGACCAGGAAGTCGAGGTCGCACCCTTCGTCGGCCTGCAGCACGTGATCGATATACAGCCGCGCATAGCCGCCCTTGCCGAGCTGCCCGGCCACGCCCGGCGCCGCGGTCGGATCGACGTCCGACAGGCGCCGCTGCAGTTCGTCATCCGAAATGTCCAGATGCAGCGTGCCGGCCTCGCAGTCGAGCTCGATCCAGTCGCCGTTGCGCACGGCGGCCAGCGGCCCGCCCGCGGCCGCTTCCGGCGCGACGTGCAGCACGACCGTGCCGTATGCGGTGCCGCTCATCCGCGCATCCGAGATCCGCACCATGTCGTTCACGCCCTGGCGCAGCAGCTTCGGCGGCAACCCCATGTTGCCGACCTCGGCCATCCCCGGATAACCGCGCGGCCCGCAGTTCTTCAGCACCAGCACCGAGCTCGCGTCGACGTCGAGCGCTTCGTCGTTGATCGTCGCCTTGTAGTGATCGAGGTTCTCGAACACCACCGCGCGGCCGCGATGCTTCAGCAGCTCGGGGCTCGCCGCCGACGGCTTCAGCACCGCGCCGCGCGGCGCGAGATTGCCGCGCAGGATGCAGATCCCGCCGTCGGCGATCAGCGGCCGGTCGAGCGGGCGGATCACCTCGTCGTCGTAGTTCGGCGCTTCGCGCACGTTGTCCCACAGCGACTTGCCGTTGACCGTCAGCGCGTCCGGATGCGGCAGCAGCCCGCCTTCGCCGAGCCGGCGCAGCACGGCCGGCAACCCGCCCGCGTAATAGAACTCCTCCATCAGGAAGCGCCCCGACGGCATCAGGTCGACGATCGTCGGCGTGTCGCGGCCGATGCGCATCCAGTCCTCGAGTTCGAGCGGCACGCCGATGCGGCCCGCGATCGCCTTCAGGTGGATCACCGCGTTGGTCGAGCCGCCGATCGCCGCGTTCGCGCGGATCGCGTTCTCGAATGCGGCGCGCGTCAGGACCTTCGACAGCACGAGCCCTTCGAGCGCCATCTCGACGATGCGGATGCCCGACATGTGCGCGAGCACGTAGCGGCGCGAATCGACCGCCGGAATCGCCGCGTTGTGCGGCAGCGCGACGCCGAGCGCCTCGGCCATGCATGCCATCGTCGACGCGGTGCCCATCGTGTTGCAGGTGCCGGCAGAGCGCGACATGCCGGCCTCGGCCGACAGGAAGTGGTGCAGGTCGATCTCGCCCGCCTTCAGCGCTTCATGCAGCTGCCACACGGCCGTGCCCGAGCCGATGTTCTTGCCTTCGAGCTTGCCGTTCAGCATCGGGCCGCCCGACACGACGATCGCCGGCACGTCGCAGCTCGCCGCGCCCATCAGCAGCGCGGGGGTCGTCTTGTCGCAGCCGGCGAGCAGCACGACCGCGTCGATCGGGTTGCCGCGAATCGCTTCCTCGACGTCCATCGACGCCAGGTTGCGCGTGAGCATCGCCGACGGCCGCAGGTTCGATTCGCCGTTCGAGAACACCGGGAACTCGACCGGGAACCCGCCCGCTTCGGAGATCCCTCGCTTCACGTGCTCCGCGAGCTTGCGGAAGTGCGCGTTGCATGGCGTCAGTTCGGACCACGTGTTGCAGATGCCGATGATCGGCCGGCCGTCGAACTCGTGATCGGGGATGCCCTGGTTCTTCATCCAGCTCCGGTACATGAAGCCGTTCTTGTCGTTGGTGCCGAACCATTGGGTGGAGCGCAGCCTGGGTTTCGTTGCCGACATCGTCAGTCCTGTGGTGACGGGATACCGGCGCAGTCTAGGCAGAATTTTGATAACTGGCTAATGACGTTTTAGGCGATTACGATATCGATTCCGATATCGATATAAACCCGTACGATGCCCGAAGCCAGCCCGTGGGGAAACCGCAGCCGCCTGAAGACGCGCCAGCTCCTGCTGGTCGTCGCGCTCGCCGACGAAGGCAGCATCCACCGCGCGGCGGCCGCGCTGAGCATGACGCAGCCGGCCGCGTCGAAGCTGCTGCGCGAGCTCGAGGAATCGATCGGCGCGGTGTTGTTCGAGCGGCTGCCGCGCGGGATGCGGCCGACGCTGTACGGCGACGCGCTGATCCGCCACGCGCGCGCGGCGCTCGGCAGCCTCGACCAGGCGCGCGAGGAGCTGGCCGCGCTGAAGGCCGGCCATCTCGGGCACGTGGCGGTGGGCGCGATCACGTCGCCGGGGCTGCGGCTCGTGCCGCCGGCCGTCGCGGCCGTCAAGGGGACGCATGCGAACGTGCGCGTGTCGGTGACGATCGACACGAGCAACGTGCTGCTCGAACACCTTGCGCAGGACAAGCTCGACATCGTGCTCGGCCGGCTGTCCGCCGAACACGACAAGCTGCACCTGCGCTACGAGCCGCTGACCGGCGAGCCGGTCGCCGCGGTCGTGCGGCCGGGCCATCCGCTGCTCGCGCAGGCGCCGCTGTCGCTCGCCGACGTGCAGCGCGCCGCGTGGGTCATGCCGCCGGCCGGCAGCGTGCTGCGTCACCGCTTCGAGCTGGTGTTCCAGCGCGCGAGCCTCGCGCCGCCCGCGAACGTGGTCGAGACGGCCGCGCTGCTGTTCATCACGCAGCTGATCGAGCAGAGCGACATGATCGCGGTGCTCGCGGAGGACGTCGCGCTGTACTACGCGCGCCACGGGATCGTCACGGTGCTGCCGCTGGAGATGGATTGCCGGATGGACGATTTCGGGATCATCACACGCACGGACCGGCTGCCGTCGCCGGCTGTCGAGGTGATGGCCGATGCGATTCGGGCGGCGGCTCGGGAGGTGTACGGGGTCGTGTTGTGAGGCGGGGGCAGGGTTCGCCGCCGCGGCTTGGATCACCGGGGCGCCGGTCGTGGCTCTCCGGCAATAGCGCCACGAGCTAGGCGATCAGCAAAGCCGTCAGTTCTCGATCCTCGCCGGCGTCGTCTCCGACGACGCCGGGCCGAGTACCGGATTGCGCGCGCTTCATCAGAACTGTGCGGTGACCTGAAAACCAACCGTCACGCGTGCCGTAGGAAACCCGGACGGTTTGTAGATCGGCGTGCCGGCAAACAGGTCGTAACCGTAGGCGCCCAGTCGAGTCGCGACGCTGCCCTTCACGCCGATGACTGCACCCGCCAGTTGCGTGCCGACGAGCGTGACCGGCTGGGGGCCCCATACGCGGCCGTAGTCGATGCCCGCATACACCGCCCGCCCGGTCTGGCCGATCGGCGCCTGCAGTTCGTTGCGCCAGTAGAAGCCACGGGAGGCGGCCAGCATCGTCTCCCCGTCGAATCCGCGTACGGTGTAACGGCTGCCGATCGTCAGGTCGTCGATGTAGTACAGCGTGTTGCCCGTGTACTGCCCGTGGAACGTCGTCACGTAGCGGAACGGCTGCTGCGCGATGGTGAACGGCACCGACAGATTCGCGTCGAGCACGGCCATTTTGTAGCGGTAGGTCGGGCCGCCGTCCGCTGCAAGGCTGTCGTCCTGCGCGCCAAACGCACCGATGCCCTGCCGGTACGCGAGCGTCCCGTCGAACTGCGCATTGCCGAAATAATGGCGATCGGTCAGCCCGAATTCGACGAACGTGTTGTTGCGGCGCTGCTGCGGAATTTCGGTGTCCTCGATGAAGCTCTGGCTGAAGCGGCGCGACAAGCGGAACTGCGCGCCGAACACATCGTTCTGGCCACGCGACAGCACGCGGTTCAGCTTGAAATCAACCGTCTTCGAATTGCCGCTCGCGATGAACGTCTGGTTCACGCCGGCGATTTGCTGGTAGTACGTGTTGGTGTACGCCGATAGTGTGGCGGTCCAATAGCCCCACGGGATCGAGTAGAAGCCGTTCCAGCCATGCGAGCCGAGTCGCTTGTCGCCGAATTCCAGATCCTGGCTCACGCCAATGTTGAAGATATCGTTCAGGCCAAGGGGATTGTCGATACCGAGCGACAAATTGCCCTGAAGGCGGCCCGTAGCGCGCGTGCCCGAGTTGTCGATCGAAGCGACGACCGTCCAGGGCTTAGTGCGCTTTACGTCGAGCACCACGTCGCTTTCGCCGGGAACGTCGGCTGGGACGATCTGCATCGATACGTCCTGGCTCGTCATGCGCTTCATCTGTTCGAGGCCTTGTTCGAGGTCGCGCAGGTTCAGTAGTTCGCCGTCGCGAGTCGGGAAGGCGGTTTTCCACGTGCCGCGGAGTTTTTCGTCGGCGAAACGCACGTTGCGGATTACGCCGGGGATCAGCGAAAACTTGAGGGTGCCGGTCGACAGATCCTGTTCGGGCACAAGCACGCGCGTGGTGACATACCCGCGCGCAAGGATCGCTTGCGACAGGCCCTTGACGAGCATGTCGAGACCCTGTTTGCCGACGCACTGGCCCGAGTAGTGCCCAAGCCATTCACGCGCGAATGCGAAGCGGTCCATCGGCAATGCCGATGCGCCTTGTGATTTCAGGGAGGGAGGCAACGCATCCGGTACGTCGAGTATGAAACGCTCGATTTGAAAGCAAGGCGTTTCCGAAGGCAGTGTTGGATACTCGGCACTCGCCACCACTTCCGATCGCACCCCGGGCGCGGAGACTGCTCGTTCGCGTTCGCGCGCCTCTTCGTGCTGTCGAGTTTGTTGGTCGTTGCCCGGAATGATCGGGCGAGGAGCTTCCTGTGCCGACGCACTGGTCGCGATAAGCAGCAGTGCCTCAGCAGCAGAGTTCCCCCGGAGAATAGTTCTCATGTGTTTTTCTAGATATCTGATCGTTGGCGACAATTCAGTCGAGTATGTTATCGGCGCATCACTTCTTGTCCGGTTCGTCGGCCTTCACTTCGTAGCTCTTTCGCGCCTTTTTGTAGCTGTTATCAAAGGGCTTGATCTTCAGCATATGCGCTCGACTGGAAATGCCTCCAATGGCCATCATCGCAAAGCCAAAGACGAATGCCGCAGCCCTGATCCATCGGGGCATTTTGTCAACCCCGAGCCCCCCCGCGGCCAGGGCTAAGCCAATCAAAAAAAGGACAACTCTAAGCCACCCCGTGAAATTGCCGTCTTCGAGGAGTTTCATTTTAACGTGACCGGCATACTGATTACCCAAAGACGCACATTAATAAAATGTACGAGCGGCAACCATACCAATTAAATCATAATAATCCTGTTCGCGTTTTACCTTGATCTACGCTGCAACCGCCACCAACGCCACCGATATTGGTATTCTTCCTAGCACTAACACCACCAACTCCAATAATCGTTGCCGCTCCATTGCCTGGCGAGTTCATAATCCCCTATCGTGATCTTCGCTACGGCTTGCTTTGTAGCTATCGCGGGCTTTCTTGTAGCTGTTGTCGAATGGCTTCAAGTGCAGGATGTTCGCACGCTCCGCGTATGTTCCAGTCGCTAGAACAATCATTCCGACGACAACCCCGAAGAACATGAGCAACCCGGATAGCAAATAATAAGCTGTAGCAGCTATAGCTATACCAGCCGCCCACAATCCGACACGAAACCAAGGAGCGAAATTCCCATCATTTATGATCTTCATTTTCTATTTTCCACTGAATCGTTAAGTTTCTTTCCTGCATCATTGAATGTGCCGGTACCCTTGATCCAATTCCCGAACTCTGTAAAGAAAGTTCCAGCTAATGGATATTTATTCGCTACCCCCCCGAGCGTCAGATCCACGACGCCCCCTGCGACATAATTGCCTGGGTTGGGACGGGCCATTTGTGTAACGAAATCCGCCACCCATCCAGTAACCGTCGATCCAAACGCGATAGCCTCAAGGGCAGGGGTAACGGGAGTAGGAAGCGCCGCTCCTGTTGCTGCGGCCGCACCGATTCGCCCCGCATTCGTCGAAACCATCGACGCCGTATCCGCCGTCGTGTTCCTCACATAGTTCACATCCGATTGATCGAATTTCGTAAATGGTCCGGTCACGTTGCCCCGCCATCCGTTACTCGACGGCCGATCATAGTTGAACTGGCTCGGCACCTGACTCGATGTCGCCGAGTTGGCGTTCGCAACAATGTACTGCTGCAATTCGGGGTTCGTCTGCGCCGTCACCTGCGTTAGGATCGGTTTGCCATCCGCCGTCGAACCCGCATACATCCACTTCGCCCCTGAATCCGTGGGCCCTTGGCCCACCAACGTATCGGGCGCGCCGGACTCATGCCCATTCGCGAACGTGTCCACGCCCATGATCCGCATCTGATCCTCGATCTGCGCCTGCGTGTACTTACCCTTACTTTTCTCGGCTAGCTGCTTCGCCAGCGTCTTTTCCTCAGGATGCAACTGCCGATTGAACCGATCCACGTTGTACCCCGAGAACGCTCCCGATTCCCCGCCGACGGCCGCACCAGCCCCTGTCGCAAGCACATTCGCCACGATATTGCCCAGTGCCTGATTCATATTGACGTTACCGGTCGGATCGCTGCCTGCGATCGCACTACTCAGCTCATTCAGCTTGCCCGACGCGATCGAAGCAATCGCCGCACCGGCGGCACCACCTACCACATTTCCGCCCGCCAACCCCGTTACCAACGCCGCACCGGCACCTTGCATCAATGCACGGTTCGCTCCGCCCTCCTTCCAAGCGTCGACACCGGCCTGATCACCGTTCGCGGCGGCGTCTTTCATCATCTTGTCCGCGTAGTCCCCGATCCGGCGCGACACCGCTTCGCCAGCCGCACTGGCCGCAGCCATCATGTCCGCTTGATTGCTCAAGAGATTCTGCATGTCGGGGAGTTTGGCGACCGTACCGTTCGTATTCGTCGTATCGCGGTTCAAGCTCGCCACGTCCTGCTTCTGGTTTGCCGCATCCGTAATCGTGACGGTCCCCGCGCTTACGCCGCTCTTTGTCGTTGCACTATCACTGCCGCTGTCGCTCTGTCCGAGCATGGGCGCGGCGCCGCCAGCATTCTTCCCCGACGCGCTGCCATGCGTGCTGTAATTCATCCCGCCATCGCCGGTCGTCGCGCCTGCACTGAAGCCGCTTGAACTCGCATCGTAGTGCGACTGATTCTGAATGTCCGAGAAGGACAGCGAACCCGTCGTCAGCGTGCTCTTCGACGCATCCGCTTCACTCGCGATTAGCCCGCCCTTCAGGTCGGTATTGCCGGTGACGTTGATATTGAAGCCGCCATCGCCCGCGTGAATTCCGGCTTGCTCGTTGACGCCCGCATAACTGCCCGTGGCATTGCCCTTGCTCTGGCTGAAGCTCGCACTGGCGCCGCCTTGACTGATGCTGAAGCCGCCACCCGAACTCGACTGATGCGCCGCGCTCGTCAGCGTATCCTGCACGCTGACGATGTTCAGATTCCCGCCCACGTCGGCGTTCACCTGACTGCCCTTCACGTTCGAGCCGATGATGTTCGTGTCGCCGCCCGAGATGATCGTCACGCCGTTTGCTGCATTCACGTGACTACTGTTCTGCGTGGCCAGATCGCTGTTGCCGTCGCCGTTGGCCTTCGACATCGCCGCCGAAATACCAAAGCCGCCTGTGCCGACCGACACGCCCAAGCTCGCGCTCTTCGATTCGTTCGTGCTGCGCGTCGAATCGGTGTCCGTTGTATTGACGATATTGACCTGATTCTTCGCTGCCAGAATCACCTCGTTTGCGTTCACGTTCGAGCCGGCGATCGTCACATTGCCACTGCCTGACTGACCATTGCCGGTCGCCGCGAACGCAGCTGTTCCGCCCGCGGTGACGCTGGAGCCGCGATTCGTCACACTGTCCTCAGTGAATGCGCTCTCGCTGTGGCTACTGCCGACGCTGACTTCGACTTTGAACTGCGGCGTTTCGCCCGCCCCCAGCGCCCGGACCACATCGCCCGCGGCCACGTTTGCATCCCACGCCGCGCTTGCCGCTGCCATCCCGTGCAACGCTGCCGCACGACCATCCTGGCTATTGCCGGCCGCACGCGATTGCCCCACGGCATTCGACACCGCGTCGATCACCGGCGCCTTCAACGCCAGCGTCAAGCCACTCTTCGATGCTTCCTGTGTCTCGCCGCGGCGATGCGTATCCTGCGCCGAGTCGATCGTCACGTTCGCACCTGTGCCGCTGAGATTCTGCGCGGCAATCAGGTCGCTTGCCGTCACGTGCAGGTCGTTCCCGGCCGTGATGCTGACGTTGCCCTTCAGCGAGCCGATCGGACTGCCGTTGTTCGATACCTCGTTCGTCTGACTGGTCGTCTTCAGCGAGCTACTGCCGACCGACACAGACAGGCCACCACCCGACATCAGCCCCGATTCCTCCTTGTTGTAGTAGCTCGACGACTGCAAGGTATCCTGCGACGTCGCAATCGTGACGTTGCGCGCAGCAGTGAGCGCAACATCGTTCGTTCCAACGATGGTACTGCCCTGAACGTTGACGTCCTTCCCGCTGACGATATTCACGCCGTCCGCCGATACGAGACTGGCCTGATTCAACGTCATGGTCTGGTCGATCCCGCTCGCAATCTTCACGCCGCTCACAACATTGCTATGACTATGCGTTTCATGCGAATTGAGTTCGTGCGTCTCGGTTGCTGCGGCGACGTTCACGTTGCCGGCCGCCAGCAGGTTCGCATTACCCCTGTCAAGGCTGATCGCGCTGCCGGAGAGCGTAATGTCCTTGCCCGACACGATATTGACCGTATCACCGCCCTTGAGCGTCGTGCCTGTGAGCGCCTGATCGGACGTGTGCAGCGTCTCCGCGTAGCTGCCGTGACTGTCGCTGCCCGAACTGTTGCTGTTCACGGTCGACGTCGCACTCGCCGCGCCGAGCGTCACATTGCCCTTGGCGGCAATCGTGCCGCCTTGGCCCAAATCGACCTGTGCCCCCTTGGCTGTCAGGTCTCCGCCAACGCCGATCATCGATTGCCCGCCGACCGCCACCGAGCTGCCGGTGACTTTGTTGATGTCGGTATTCGACACGCCGTTCGCGCGCTGCACGATCTTGTGCTCGCCCGCCTGGACCGCACCGAGATCCCAGTTGCCGCCGACATTCATCCCGAGGTTGCCGCCGACCGACAGGTTGCCCGCGCTCTGCTTGAAGTTCCCGCCGGTGACGATCGATGCATCATCCGCGACATCCAGCTTCGCGGTCGGCCCGAGCGTTGTCACCACGCTCGTCGCACCGTCGCGGCTCACGCGCGTGTTCGTCTTCGTTGCCGTATCGAGAATCAGGTCTTTCCCGGCGTCCAGCTGCAGACTGCCGGCCTTCACGTTCGCCGACGTCAGGTCGATGTTGTTCTCGGTCTTCAGCGACATCAGCCCGCCGCTTTGCAGCGCGCCGAACGCGTTGTCGATCTGCTTGCCCTGGATCGCCAGCGTGTTGTCCGCCTTGATCGTTCCGCTATTGGTAAATGACTGCGCGTTCTGGAAATCGATGTTCGTCGCGCTGATCAATGGGCCGTTGATATTCTGCTGGCTGGCCTTGGCGAGATACACGACCGGCACGAGCACCGTCTGACCGTCGACCACGCGCGTTTCCATCATGATCACGTTGCTGGTCAGCTTCGACACCTGATCGGCCGACAGGCTCGCGCCAATTGGCAAATCGAGCGACTTCGAAAAATCCGCGCCCGCTGCCATCAACGATTGGTACATCGTCTCCAAGTCCGCGTACGGTCCAATCACCGCCTTGCCCGTCAGCGCAGTGACTTCGTTACGCACGAGCTGCTGTTCGTAGAAGCCGTCGCCGAGTCGCTTCGGGATGTGCGTGAGGTCCACACCGAGCTGACCGAAGAAATAGTCACTCGAAATGAAGTTCTTCTGGTTCGTGAAAGCCGGGTTCGTCTCGATCACATAGCTTGCGTTCGGCGCAGCGGTCGGTTTGAACAGCCCTCCCTGCGGAATCGTGAGGTTGTCGAGCACGTTCAGCGCGGTCGCGCTCGCGATGATTGGGTTGACCGGCGCGGGCGGACCTCCGTGCACCGACGACGCCCCCGATTTCGCGCCGCTAGCGTTACCACTCAAATTCGTCGGCGTGAGACCCGGTACGGACTGACCAGGCAGCAAACCGAGCGACGGAATCGATGCGTTACCGGCCGTGTTGTTGACGCTGACACCCGTACCCGAAATCGTGCCGTTCGAACTCATCGTCGAGAAGTAGCCGGGCAGCGTGTAATCCTTGATCGACGCAGGCGCCGCCTGTGTGTAGCCACCCGGATGCCCGGTCACGAACGGCGCATTGCCGAACGGCAGCTGCCAATCGTGCTCCGTATTGTCATAGTTGTTGTAGTGATATTGCCCGGAGTAGGAAACCGTCACGCCCGGCAGTGTCTGACCGGATGCTGCCCAGCCGTCGGCGTCGTAATGGGCCGGCATCTTGATGTCGCCGACCGCCGCGAGGTTGCTCCAGTAGTTTTGCAGCGTGCCGACCGACGATGCATCGATCTTGCCGCCCGAAACGATCTGCGCGGCCGGACTGAGGTCCGTCACGGTCGTCGCCGTCGCGCTATCCGCGTAGTAGGTCGTGAACTGATACGTGCTGTTCCACTGACCGCCATGAGGCGGCTCGGTATAGACGCCGCCGATGCTCTCCGGATCCTTCACGCCAACCTGGCCCGTGCGGCCGCTGATCGGAACGCCGAACTGTGCGAGCGATGCCGGATCGATCTGGCTGGTGGAGGTCTTCATCACGCGGCGCGTGCTCGTCACCTTGTCGGCGTGCAGTTCCATGTCTGCGCCGGACTGGATCAGCGCCGATACGTTGTTGACCAGCGCCGCATTCGTGTAGTTGCCGCTCGCGTCCTTGCCGCCTGCCAGCACGACCTTGCCCATGCCGAAGATGGCCGTCGTCGCCATCGAATCGGTCGCGGTCGTGTCATCGCGGTTCTCGATGTCGCGCGCGAGGATTTCCAGCGTACCGTTGCCGTCTGAACCGCCAATCAGCGCGGTCGCGCCGAGGTTCGAGATCGTATTCGTCGCGTTGAGCGAAACGCTGGCGCCCACGAGCGCACCAGTATTGGTCAGGTTCGTCGATTGCGTGTGCAGCAGGCCGCCGGCCGTCAGGGCACCTACGTTGACGATGTTGCCCGCGTTGACGCTCAGGTTGTTGACCGACTGCAGGTTCGCGTTGTTCATGAAGGTGCCCGGCAACGTGAAGCCGAGGTCGTGGCCTACATTGAACTGGGTGTCGGCCGTCGCCGTATAGTCGCCTTGAAGGCTCACGTTGGCGTCATGCGTCGCGCTATATGTACCGCCGCCCAGCAGCGTGGCCGCCGCGACCGAC
The DNA here is from genome assembly GCF_000949135.2 of Burkholderia sp. USMB20. Taxonomy (GTDB): domain Bacteria; phylum Pseudomonadota; class Gammaproteobacteria; order Burkholderiales; family Burkholderiaceae; genus Burkholderia. The sequence continues at coordinate 361,461 of NZ_JTAN02000001.1, forward strand.
AGATCGTGCGTCGAGCTGATCTGGCCATTGGTGTTCGTGATCGCGCCGGTTGTCGTGACGTTCACGTCGCCGTTCGAATTCGTGACGTTGCCAATCGTGCCGCCGCTGTTGTCCAAGGTGTCGCCTTGAACATGCAGCGATGCGCCGCTGAGCTGACCACCTTGCGTGTTGCTGATCGACGCTGCGCTGACCGTCACATCGCCGTTACCGGTAATCGCGCCCATGCCCGCTACACCGCCGGCGTGGCTGTTGGCGATCTGGCTACCGCCTTGCACCGTCATCTTGCCCGCGCCGAGGTCGACAATGGCGCCGTCCGCGTTGTCGATCGAGGCCGATTGAATGGCGAGCGTGCTGGTGTCGCCTGCAACCGATTGCCCCGCCTGGATGTGGCCGCTTCGGTTTGACAAGGCGCCGCCGCTCTTCAACGACAGCGACGCATCCGATCGCAGCAGGCCCTGCGCGTTGTTCACGTCACCCGTAATCGTGGCGTTGATGCCGCGTTGCGCGGCGAGGATACCGCTCACGTTGTTCCAGGCGGCCGCGTTGACGATGGCTTGTCCCTTCGTCACGATGGTGCCCGACGCGTTGTTCAGCGCGCTCGATCCATTACCGGGCGCGATCGTCAGCGTACCCGTGCCAGCGTGCGTAATGGTGCCGCCCGTGTTGTTCAACTCGGCAGGGGTGAGCGTCAGGTCCGTGCTGTTGGTCTGAATCACGCCGGCAGCCGAGTTGTCGAGCGTGCCGCTGACGTTCATCCCCATCGCCGACGATCCATACTGCGTGATCGTACCGCCGTGGTTCACGAGGTTCGCTGCCGTCAGCGCAAGCTGATTGGCTTCGAGCTTGCCGCCGCTGTTGTCGAGCGTCGAATCGGCGGTGACTGACAGGTTTGGTGCAACGATCGATCCGCCCTGGTTCGTCATCGAGCCGGTGCGGATCGTCGCGTTCGTGCTGGCGCCGAGCTGACCGCGATCGTTCGACAGTGTGCCGCTGGTGACGCTCAGGTCCGTGTTCGATAACAGCTTGCCATTCGCGTTGTTCAACGTGCCGCCGACGGTTGCCGTCAGTCCGTTCTGCGCGTTGATCGAGCCCGCCGTGTTGTTCAACGTGCCGGTTTGCACGACGACGCGCCCGTTGCTCGCGATCGAACCGCCTACGTTCGACACGGAACCCGAACCGCCTCCGAGCATCAGAGTACCGTTGCCTGCATGCGTGATCGTGCCGCCGTCATTAATGAGCGCGGTGGGGGTGAACGTCAGGTCGGTGCTGTTCGTTTGCAGCGTGCCGCCATTCGAGTTGTCGAGCGTACCCGACACGTTCACGCTCATCGCGCCGGCGCCGGTCTGCGTGATCGTGCCGCCATGATTCACGAGGTCGGTCGCGTTCAACGACACCTGGTCGGCCTGCACGGTGCCGGCGCTGTTGTCGAGGGTCGTCGCGCTCACCGTGGCCGTATTGCCGACGATCGCCCCGCCGTCGTTCGCAAGGTGCGCACCGGCATCCACCGCGACGTTTCGTGCAGCCTGCAGCGTACCGCCGCTGTTGTCGACCGACTGGCCCGCGACACGCAAATTCGTGTTGGAAGTCATCGCACCGCGGTTGACAACGTTTGCGCCGCGAACCGAAACATCGCCGTTGCCGCCGATGACACCGCCTTGTGCGCCGTTGGAGGTCATTCCTGCGGCGTTGGTCAATTGGCCGCTCGTCGTCACCGACAAGCCATCGCCGTTGAGCGATGTGATCCGCCCTGCCGTGTTATCCAGTGACGCACCGGACACTGTCATGCCGGCCGCGCTTTGAATCGTGCCCTGGTTGTTCGCGATAGCGCCGCCATGTAGGTCGGCCGTGCTTTCGGAGATCAGTTCACCGGACTGGTTGGCGATCTGGCCTGCCACGTTGACCGACAGCGGACCCTGCGACGAGACCTTGCCGCTTTGATTCGACAGGCTACCGCCGGTCAATGTCGTGCTGCCGCCGCTCGACAGGCTGCCGTGATCGTTGATCACCGTGCCGGACGCATTCGCCTGAATCGCGCCTTGCGCGCTCGTCGTTGCGTTCGACAAGTTCACGTCGCCGGCCGTCGCGTTCAGCGAGAGATTGCCGTTCGCCGCCGTCCGGGAGCCGGCAAGCGTCACGCTGGCGCCGGTCAGCGATGCGTTGCCGCCCGCGACGTTCTGGCCGATTGCGCTCAGTTGGCCCGATGCTGTCAGGCTCAGGTCACCACTGTGCCCAACGGTGCCGTCGTTGCTTACGCCCGCGCCGAGCGTGCCGGTCGAGTTGACGCTGCCGGCATTCACTGTCGTATTCTGCCGCGCCGCGAGCGTCCCGCTGTTCGTGAGATCGGCGGTTGTGCTGGCCGACAGCGATTGCTGCGCGTACGTCGTGCCGTCGTTCTGTATGCCGCCGGTCGCCGACAGCGCGAGATTGCCGCTCGCGGTCGTCTTGCCTGTGAGTACGAGCCAGCCGTTCGACTGCAGCGTCAAATCGCCCGCCTGCGCCGCGATCGTACCGGCGCTGGCCACCCCTACGCCGTTCTCGTTCGAGGCGAGGAAGATTCGATTGCTGTACATGCCTCCCAACTGGCTTACATCGATGGCAACCGACGACGCGGGACCATCGCCAGCGATCGGCGTCGCGGCAAGCGTGTCGTGATTGATCTGGCTCGCGCCGGCGATCACGTTCAGATTCTTCGCGTAGACCGCTGCGTTCACCTGCACCGCGCGCGCAATCAGATCGACCTGATCGATATTGGCCGCATTCAGGCCTGCACCAGCAACGGTCACGAGGCCGCGATTAACGTTGTAGCCGGCGAGCGACCCATCGGCACCGTAAAACGGCACGCCGGTTGTCAGGGTCGCGCGACTGGTATTGAGAAATCCCCCGCCGTCGACGAAGATGCCGGACGGGTTAGCCAGGACCAGTTCTGCACGGGCGCCTGCGATCTCGACTGTCCCACGGATCTGGGACGGATTCGGGCTGTTGACCTGATTGACGATGATCCGCGCGGCCTGCCCGGCGCCGTAGTTCGGGTTGCCGTTGATCCAGCCCGCCTGCTGCGTCTGAACCATCGTGGCCGAGTTGTTCAGGATCGCACCGGCCTTCTGCACATCGAACTGGTTGTAGGTGTTGACCGAGACGCCTGCGCTCGACGGCCGCGCCACGTTGACTTGCGGCAAGCCGTTCGGCGTCTGGATCACCTGCGTGGTGGTGCCGGGCGTCGGGACGATCTGCGCACCGGACAAGGCGGGCAGCATGCCGAGCACGGCGACGCCCGCCGCAACGGCGCGCGTGCCGGACGCCGATGAACGCCATCGTGCACGGGCTTCGCCCGTTGCCGATTTCCGCTCGGCCGTCACCGTCTCTGCAACGGCCACCACAATACCCCGAAGCCTGGAATACACCAGGCGGTGCGTATTCTTGTTCATTCTTCTCGACGCGGCCCGCGTCCGTTCATTGGTTCTTGAACCCGAGCCTACCGAAGCACCAAAAGAACGACTATCAACAATTGCCAAACCGTTGAATTGAAACCACAAATTTCGAATTTCAGACGCGTCCAATTGACACGCACCGCGAGCGCCTCAGATTTATTCAATAAGGAATACGAATAGTCAATTCGATCGACTTATCAATTTCCGGATACAAACGAGTATCGGTTTCTCTGAGCGATGAACCGCGAGGATCTCTCGTCATACCTCGCCAGCGAAAACACGTCGCCTAGGCGAGAGCGCGGGTGCAAGCCGCGGCTTCGGCTTCCCGACCTCTGCCAGCACGAAATGGCACGTCACGCTTGCATTGCTTGGGGAATAGAACGCTTCAACGCCCTCTCCCCGGCATGCATCACGCTTCCGCGACCTCGATCACCGGCTCGCACCGGATCGGGAAGTTCACGGAGTTCGCCACATAGCACTTCGCATGCGCATCATGATGCAGCCGCTCGGCCAGCTCGCGATCGTCGCCCGCCTGGATCGTCACGCGCGGATGCAGCACGATTTCGGTGAAGCGCCCCGGCCCGGGGCTATCGAGCATCGTCCCTTCCGCGTCGTCCACATACGCCAGCACGCGGATGCCCGCATCGGAACACAGATGCAGATACCAGAGCTTGTGACACGCCGAGGCCGACGCGAGCAGCAAATCCTCCGGATTCCAGCGCGCCGCGTCGCCGCGGAACGCCGCGTCCGACGAGCCCGGAATGTCCGGCTTCGAACCCGCGCGGATCACATGATCGCGGCCATATTCGCGATACCCCGACGTGCCGGTTCCCAGGTTGCCGGTCCACTCCACTGCCACGCGGTACTTGTGTTCGCCATGCGCCATCTCGCTCTCCTTCGATATCGGAACGTGAGGTCATCATTGTGGCACCGGAATGCGGTTTGGTATACCATTATTCCAAAGTGAGGAGCGCAGGAACATGGAAGCCAGACTCGATTCGACGGCGGACGCGGTGGCCGCATCGTTGCGGGAGATGATCATCAACGGCGAGTTGCAGGCAGGCGAGCGGCTCGTCGAGCGCGACCTCGCCGAACGCTTCGGCATCAGCCGGATTCCGATGCGCGAGGCGATCCAGCGCCTCGAACGCGAAGGATTGCTGGATATCTTCAGGAATCGCGGCGCTGTCGTGCGGATGCTGAGCGCATCCGACGTGCAGGAGATCTACGACATGCGCACGCTGCTCGAAGGCGACGCGATCTACCGCAGCGTGAAGCGGCTCGACGACGAAACGCTCGCGCGCGCGGAACTCGTGCACCGGCTGCTCGGCGAATCGAACGTGCCGCGCCGGCAAGGCGAGCTGAACCGCGAATTCCATGCGCTGCTGTATTCATGCTGCGGCAACGAGCGGCAGTTGAAGGCGATCGCGGAGCTGCGCAGCCAGGTCGAGCGCTACGAGCGACTTCAGGCAACGTTGCTCGCGGATACGCCGTCATTCCAGGTCGAGCATGAAGAAATCCTGCAAGCGTGCCGCGAACGCAACGCACGTGGCGCGCGCGCGATGACGGTCGCGCACCTCGATTCGGCCCGGCGCATCGTGATGCGGCTCGTCGAGGATGATCTGCGCCTTGGGGCGTGATCGAGCCACTCGTGTGATTCCATCTACCGACCCGCGGCCGGCCTCTACTCAGGCTTAGCCCGTCGGCTTCGGCTTCGGCTTCGGCTTCGGCTTCGGCTTCGGCTTCGGCTTCGGCTTCGGCTTCGGCTTCGGCAAGCATGACACTACGCGACGCGCCCCGCGTGGCCGCCTTCTCCCGCTAAGCCATCGCGCACCGCCCCTGTCGTCCCGCGCACCACCAGCCGCGGCACCGACGCCGTCCGCACGCGCGATGCATCGTCGACCTGACCGCCCGCCTCGCGCAACGCGTTGAGCAGTTCGACCGCGAGCCCCGCGGCCTCGGCGGTCGGAATCGCGACGGTCGTCAACGTAGGACGCGTATCGCTCGCCAGATGAATATCGGTGATGCCGACGATCGACAGATCGTCAGGCACACGCCGGCCGCGATCGGCGGCCGCGTGCAGCGCCCCGATCGCGGGCAGGTCGTTGGTCGCGACCAGCGCGGTCAGCCCGGGATGCGCGTCGAGCAGCCGGCCCGCCGCACGCACACCGCCTTCGATCGAATCGGGTTCGGCCGCGACGATCGACGCGTCGAGCCCCGCTTCGCGCATCACGTCGACGAAGCCGTCGTAGCGCGCCGCCTGCACGCCGCTCGCCGAGCCGCCGACGATCACGCCGATCGTCTTGTGCCCGAGTTCGACCAGATGCCGCGTCGCAATCCGCCCCGCCTCGCGAAAATCCACCGCGACGCACGGCAGGCCTTCGGGCGGCGCATCGGGCCGCTCCCACAGACACAGCACGACCGGCACGCCGCGCCGCGCGACGTCGACCAGATCCGGCAGGTGCAGGTTCGCGTTGGTCACGAGAATCCCCTCGGAAATCGTGCCGGCGATCTGGTCCAGATACGCGCGCCCCTGCAACGGATCTTCGTTCGTATTGCAGACGATCAGGAATTGCCCGTTACGCCGCACCGCGCGCTCGACCGCGAGCGCGAACTCCGGATAGAACGGGTTCGCGATGCTCGACACCATCAGCGCGACCGTCGGCGCGCGCCCTTCCGCCAGCGCCCGCGCGGCCAGATGCGGCCGGTAGCCGAGCGCCTGCACCGCTTCGAGCACCCGCGCGCGGGTGGCTTCGCCGACCCGGCCGCGGTCGCGCAGCACGTTCGAGACCGTCGCGGCCGTCACGCCGGCGCGACGGGCCACTTCATCCAGTGTCGCCATGATTTGCCCACTATATGAGACGTCGATCCAGTATTTGCTTCGCTCACCGAAGCGGCGCACTATCGCCGCACACCCTGCCGCCCGACCGACGGGCGCGACTCGGCCGCGATCGCGATCGGCTCTTTTTTTGATCGCGATGCTTAAGCGCTTAAGCATCGACGAAGGCGCATTAGAACATGGAGCGGAGACAATGGCGAGCATCTCGATGCGACGCGTGCAGAAAGCCTATGGCGAGCACGCGCCGGTCATTCGCGACGTCGATCTGGAGATCGGCGCGCACGAGTTCTGCGTGTTCCTCGGCCCGTCCGGCTGCGGCAAGTCGACCCTGCTGCGGATGATCGCGGGCCTCGAGGACCTGAGCGACGGCGAGCTGTCGATCGACGGCCGCCGCGTCGACGACGTGCCGGCCGCCGAACGCGGCGTCGCGATGGTGTTCCAGAGCTACGCGCTGTTTCCGCACATGACGGTCTACGAGAACATGGCGTTCGGGCTGAAGCTCGCGCGCGTGCCGAAGGCTAAGATCGACCGGAAGGTGCGCGACGCCGCGCGGATCCTGCAGCTCGACACGCTGCTCGAGCGCAAGCCGAAGGCGCTGTCCGGCGGCCAGCGGCAGCGCGTCGCGATCGGCCGCGCGATCGTGCGCGAGCCCGGCGTGTTCCTGTTCGACGAGCCGCTGTCGAACCTCGACGCGGCGCTGCGCGGCCAGACCCGCATCGAGATCGCGAAACTGCACCGGCAGTTCGAGCGCGCGAGCGTCGTCTACGTGACGCACGACCAGACCGAAGCGATGACGCTCGCCGACAAGATCGTGCTGCTGCACGCCGGCGCGGACACCGCGCGGCACGGCAGCATCGCGCAGGTCGGCGCGCCGCTCGACCTCTATCACCATCCGGCGAGCCGCTTCGTCGCCGGCTTCATCGGCTCGCCGCGGATGAACTTCCTGCCGGCCGTCGTCACCGCCTGCGACGCGCGGCGCACGATCGTCACCGTCGTGTTGTCCGGCGAAACCTTCACGCTGCCGCGCGACGGTTCCGCGCTCGCGGTCGGCGCGGCCGTCACGCTCGGTATCCGCCCCGAACACCTGACGCTCGGCGCCGCGCACGACGCGACGACGCTCGCGTGCGACGTCGCGCTCGTCGAACGCCTCGGCGAGCAGACCTACGTGCACCTCGACCAGCCCGGCGGCACGCCGCTGATCGCGAAGGTGCCCGGCGACGCCCCGCTGCGCCGCGGCGAACGCGTGCACGCGCATGCGCCGGCCGCCGCCTGCCATCTCTTCACCGAAGACGGCCGCGCGGTGCCCGCGTGCGCCGACCTTCCCGTCCACCACTACGCATAAGGATCGGGCATGCGCCTCGGAGTCTGCTACTACCCGGAACACTGGCCGGAATCGATGTGGGCCGACGACGCCCGCCGGATGAAGGCCCTCGGCATCGCGCAGGTGCGGATCGCCGAATTCGCATGGAGCCGCATCGAGCCGTCGCCGGGCGAATACGACTGGGGCTGGCTCGACCGCGCGGTCGACGTGCTCGGCACGGCCGGCCTCGAGATCGTGATGTGCACGCCGACCGCGACACCGCCGAAATGGCTCGTCGACCGTCACCCCGACATCCTCGCGATCGGCGCGGACGGACGGCCGCGCAAGTTCGGCTCGCGCCGCCACTACGACTTCTCGTCGCCGACCTATCTCGAAGCGTCGCGCCGCATCTGCACCGCGGTCGCCGAACGCTACGGCCGCCACCCGGCCGTGCGCTACTGGCAGACCGACAATGAGCTCGGCTGCCACCAGACGGTCGTCAGCTACTCGCCCGCCGCGCTCGTGCGTTTTCGCGGATGGCTGCAGGCGCGCTACGGCACGATCGACGCGCTGAACCGCGCGTGGGGCACCGTGTTCTGGAGCATGGAATACCGTCATTTCGACGAAGTCGATGCGCCGGTCGGCACCGTGACCGAAGCGCATCCGTCGCACCGCCTCGACTACCGGCGCTTCGCGTCGGATGAAGTCGCGCGCTATCACCGGATGCAGGTCGACGTGATCCGCGCGCATTCGCCGGGCCGCCCGGTCGCGCACAACTTCATGCAGCTCTTCACCGAGTTCGATCATTACGACGTGGCGCGCGACCTCGACGTCGCGACCTGGGACAGCTATCCGCTCGGCGCGCTCGAGGAGCAATGGTTCGCGCCCGACGTGAAGGCGCGCTGGCTGCGCACCGGCCATCCGGATTTCGCGTCGTTCAATCACGACCTCTATCGCGGCATGTCGAAGCTGCCGTTCTGGGTGATGGAGCAGCAGCCGGGCCCCGTGAACTGGGCGCAGTGGAACCCCGCGCCGCTGCCGGGCATGGTGCGGCTGTGGAGCTGGGAAGCGTTCGCGCACGGCGCCGGCTGCGTGTCGTACTTCCGCTGGCGGCAGGCGCCGTTCGCGCAGGAGCAGATGCATGCGGGCCTGCACACGCCCGACGACCGGCTCGACGAAGGCGGCCGCGAAGCGCAGCGCGTCGCGCAGGAGATCGCCGCCGTGCTCGACGCAGGTGCCGATGCCGACGCGAACGGCGCGGTGCGTGCGCCCGTCGCGCTGGTGTTCGACTACGAAGCGAAGTGGCTGTTCGAAGTGCAGCCGCAAGGCGCCGATTTCCACTACCCGCGCTTCGCGTTCGAGTACTACTCGGCGCTGCGTTCGCTCGGCCTCGACGTCGACATCGTATCCGCGCACGCGCCGCTCGACGGCTACCGGCTCGTCGTCGTGCCGCCGCTGCCGGTCGTGCCGGACGACTTCGCGGCACGGCTCGCCGCATCCGGCGCGCATGCGGTGTTCGGCCCGCGCACCGGCTCGAAGACCGCCGACCTGCGGATTCCGCCGACGCTGCCGCCCGGCCCGCTCGCGTCGATCCTGCCGGTACGCGTGTGGCGCGTCGAATCGCTGCGGCCGAACGTGACCGAGCGGATCGACGGCACGCTGCGCGACGGCGCGCCGCTCACCGGCGACGCCCGTCACTGGCGCGACCTCGTCGAACTGCGCGACGACGACGCGCGCAGCGTCGTGCGCGCGCGCTTCGCCGACGGTCATCCGGCGTGTGTGTCGCACGGCACGCTGCACTACTGGGCCGCGCTGTTCGACGACGCGACCACCGCGCGCCTGTTCGCCGACGTCGCGGCCGAAGCCGGCCTGACACCGTCGCCGCTCGGCGAGGGCGTGCGCGTGAGCCGGCGCGGCGGCCTGACCTACGTATTCAACTACGGCAACACGCCGCACACGATCGATGCGGTGCCGCCGTCCGCGTTCGTGGTCGGCGCCGCGCAGGTCGAGCCGCAAGGCGTCGCCGTGTATCGAAGCCGTTCGTAGCAGCCGTTCGTAGCAACCGCCCCCGGCGCCGCGATGCGCCGGTCACGCACAACGACAGACAGGAATGGAGACACCCATGACACATCGCCCCCTTCGCGTCGCCGCCCGGCTTGCGACCGCCGCCGCCATCGCGTTCGCTTCGTTCGGCGCCGCGGCGCCGGCCGACGCGGGCACGCTGACGATCAACATCGCGTTCAAGGGCGCCAGCCAGCGCGCGGTCTGGCAGTCGACGATCGAAGCATTCCACAAGGCCCATCCCGACATCGACGTGAAGCCCACCTTCGTCGACGAGGAAGCGTACAAGGTGCAGCTCCCCGCATGGCTCACGACCGTCGCGCCCGACGTCGTGAACTGGCACGCGGGCGAGCGCATGGCGTACTACGCGAAGCGCGGGCTGTTCGAGGACCTGAGCGGCGACTGGAAGAAGAACGGCTGGGACGCGATGTACGCGTCGACGCGCAGCGCATCGTCCTATAACGGCAAGCAGTATGCGGCGCCGACCGTCTATTACTCGTGGGGGCTGTTCTACCGCAAGGACCTGTTCGGCAAGGTCGGCATCGCCGACGAGCCGAAGACCTGGGACCAGTTTCTCGATGCATGCAAGAAGCTGAAGGCGGCCGGCATCACGCCGATCGCGATCGGCGGCCGCGACGCGTGGACGCTCGCCGGCTGGTTCGACTATCTCGACCTGCGCCTGAACGGCAACGCATTCCACCAGCAGCTGATGGCCGGCGACGTGCCGTATACCGATCCACGCGTGAAGAAGGTCTACACGACGTGGAAATCGCTGATCGACTCGGGCTACTTCATCGACAACGCGCTGTCCTACGATCTCGACGGCGCGCAGCCGTTCCTGTTCCAGGGCAAGGCCGCGATGATGCTGATGGGCACCTTCATCGCCGCCGGCTTTCCGCCGAACGTGAAGCAGGAAATGGGCTATTACCGCTTCCCCGTCATCGACCCGAAGGTGCCGACCGCCGAGGACGGCCCGGTCGAATCGCTGCACATCCCGACCAAGGCGAAGAACAAGGCCGACGCGCATACCTTCCTCGCGTTCGTCGAAACGCCCGAGATGGGCGCGAAGCTCGCCGAAGGGCTCGGTTCGCTGTCGGCCAACGGCAAGTCGCCGGAGCCGGCCGATCCGATCTCGCGCATCGGCTTCCGGATCCTCGCCGACACCCGGGGCGGCGTCGCGCAGTTCTACGACCGCGACATGACGAAGGAAATGGCCGACGAAGGGATGAAGGGGATGCAGCAGTTCGTCGCGAATCCCGCGCAGCTCGACACCGTGCTCGCGCAACTCGAACAGACCCGCAAGCGGATCTACAAGAAGTAACCGCGTGACCCCTGCGGCGGCCGAGTGCCGCCGCATCCGCCCAGGAGGCTTGCCGTGTCCAGTCCGATCACGTCCAGACCCGTCGCAACGGCGGCTGCCCCGGCCGCACCGCCCGCCGACGCGCCGCCGGCCCGCAGCTCGCCTGTCGCGCTGCGCGCGCGCCGGCCGTCGCCGGCCGTGCGGCGACAACGGCGCGCCGCGTGGCTCTTTCTCGCGCCCGCGTGCGCAATGGTTGCCGTCTATGTGATCTGGCCGATCCTGTCGACGCTGTGGCTGAGCCTCTGCAACTGGGACGGGATGACCGAGCGCACGTTCGTCGGTCTCGCGAACTACGCCGAGCTGTTGCAAGCGCCGACGTTCTACACCGCGCTGCGCAACAACGTGATCTGGCTCGCGCTGTTCATGCTCGCGCCGCCGCTCGGCCTCGCGCTCGCGCTGTACCTGAACCAGGCGGTCGCCGGCATCCGGCTCGTGAAGTCGCTGTTCTTCGCGCCGTTCGTGCTGTCGGGCGTGGTCGTCGGCCTGATCTTCTCGTGGTTCTACGATCCGACCTTCGGGCTGCTCGCACTGATCGCCGGGCACGGGATCCCGGTGCTCGGCGATGCGCGCTATGCGACCTTCGGCATCGTGTTCGCCGCGCTGTGGCCGCAGACCGCGTACTGCATGATCCTGTACCTGACCGGCCTCACGTCGGTGAACCCGGAGCAGATCGAAGCGGCACGGATGGAAGGCGCGCGCGGCTTCGCGCTGCTGTGGCACGTCGTGCTGCCGCAATTGCGGCCGACCACGTTCATGGCGATCGTCGTCACGGTGATCGGCGCGCTGCGCAGCTTCGACCTGATTTCGGTGATGACGGGCGGCGGCCCGTTCGAGAGCTCGACCGTGCTCGCGTATTACATGTACGACCAGGCGATCAAGTATTACCGGCTCGGCTATTCCGCGTCGATCGCGGTCGTGCTGTTCGCGATCATGCTCGTCTACATCGTGTTCCAGTTGCGCCGCATGCTGCGCAACGAGCAGTGACCTGACCTTCCGGGGAACCATCCATCATGTTTCCGACACCCGTTGCCCACTGGAAGCCGGTATCGCGCCGGCTGTACAAGCTGTCGCTGCCCGTCGCGCTCGTGATCTGGCTGCTGCCGATGATCGCGGTGTTCGTCACGTCGGTGCGCTCGACCGAGGAGCTGGTCGAAGGTCACTACTGGGGCTGGCCGCGGCACTTCTCGATGATCGAGAACTATCGCGACGCGCTAACCACGTCGCCGATGCTGCATTACTTCTGGAACAGCGTGCAGATCACGGTGCCGTCGGTGCTCGGGTCGATCGCGCTCGCGGCGATGGCCGGATTCGCGCTGGCGACTTACCGGTTTCGCGGGAATGCCGCGCTGTTCGGGACCTTCGTCGCGGGGAATTTCGTGCCGGTGCAGGTGCTGATGATTCCGGTTCGCGACCTGTCGCTCAGGCTCGGGGTGTTCAATACGGTCGAGGCGCTGATTCTCTTTCACGTCGCGTTTCAGACGGGGTTCTGTACGCTGTTTCTGCGCAATTTCATCAAGCAGTTGCCGTTCGAGCTGATCGAGGCGGCGCGGATCGAAGGCGCGGGAGAGTGGACGGTGTTCTGGCGGATCGTGTTGCCGTTGATCCGGCCGGCGCTGGCCGCGCTCGCGATTCTCGTGTTTACGTTCGTGTGGAACGATTACTTCTGGGCGCTGTGTCTCACGCAAGGTGACGAGGCCGCGCCGATTACCGCGGGTGTGGCGGCGCTGAAGGGGCAATGGACGACTTCCTGGAACCTTGTTTCGGCCGGGTCGATTCTCGCAGCGTTGCCGTCGGTCGCGATGTTCTTCGCGATGCAGAAGCATTTCGTCGCGGGACTCACGTTTGGGGCGACGAAAGGTTGAGCCGACGCTGAGCGCTGATCGCGGCTGTCTGCTCGCGGATTCGCATCTCCCCCTCTTCATCGAGAGGATTGCCCGCTTCGGCGGGCTTTTTTGCGCGTTTCGGGTACGAACTACACCCCAATTTCGCCCGATTCAACCGCCTGAGCGCATGTCGCGCAGCGGCTAAACAGGTCGTGTCGGGCCACGCATCGAATAGGCCGCACCGTCAACTTAACATGCTTGACACACGTCCTGACGTCATCGGCCACGCTGGTTCGAGTGACTCAAGTCCACCCTTCGAGCCGCAACGTCGAGCGCACGAGCCGCTGCTCCTCCTCTTCGATCTCGCGCAGATACTCGACGCACTGCCGGATATGCTCGCTCGCCGCCTTGCGGGCCTGGTCGGGCAACCGCCCCGTCACCGCGTTGTAGAGCCGCGCGTGCTGGCGGTCGATCTGCTTCTTCAGCGGCTCGCGGTGATAGAGGTTGTTCACCGACGCGAACACGGAGCTGAGCAGCAGGTCGGTCAGCGACTGCAGCGTGTTGACGAGCACCGGATTGTGCGACGCCTCGCAGATCGCGAGATGGAACGCATGGTCGAGCTTCGCGCGCGCGGCCGGATCGAGATCCTGCGCATCGGCCGCCGTCATCTCCTCGTAGCGGCGCTTGATCAGGATGAAGTCGGCGGGTGTGCCGCGCAGCGCGGCGAGCCGCGCGGCTTCGGTCTCGAGCATGCCGCGCACCTCGAACAGGTCGTACAGCGTGCGCGGCTGCGAGCCGAGCAGATGCATCATCGGCGAGACTTCGCGCTGCGGGGTCAGGCTCGCGACGAACGAGCCCTTGCCGTGCGTCGTGTCGATGATCCCGCGCGCGCGCAGCAGCTTCATCCCTTCGCGCACGGCCGTGCGCGACACGCCGAGCTTCTCGGTCAGCCGACGTTCGGACGGCAGCGCCTGCCCGGCCTTCAACACGCCGTCGACGATCAGCTGCTCGATCCGCTCGGCGACGACATCGGCGACATTGCGCGCCGGCGCTTGTCGATTCTGCATTTCCATACTGGTATGACCACTTCGGACGGACCTCGCCGATTTTCGCACAAACCCTTGTGCTGATTGCGTTTTACGTCACATCCAGCTGCCCCTCAAAGGCACTCGAACAAAAACTGGTATGACCACGTCGGCGGCATCTGGACACGCCCCCGCCGCCCGCCAAGAATGCCGTCCATCGGCGTGCCGCGCGTCCCGCGGACGCCTGCACGATGAAGATGGTGGAGACGGAGACACACGATGAGTTTCATCTACGACGAACGGATCGACGGCCCGCTGGCGACCGTCGACCGCGACACGCTCGTCGCCGCGCTCGACGCGGCGGCGCCCGGCCTCGACGTGCTGCACGAGCGCGAGGCGCTGAAGCCGTTCGAATGCGACGGCCTCGCCGCGTACCGCACGGTGCCGCTTGCGGTCGTGCTGCCCGACACGGTCGAGCAGGTGCGTGCGGTGCTGCGCGTCGCGGCCGCGCACGGCGTGCCGGTCGTCGCGCGCGGCGCCGGCACCGGGCTGTCGGGCGGCGCGATGCCGCTCGAAAAAGGCATCCTGCTCGTGATGTCGAAGTTCAACCGGATCCTGGAAATCGACGCCGACGCCGGCATCGCGCGCGTGCAGCCGGGCGTGCGCAACCTCGCGATCTCGCAGGCCGCGGCACCCTACGGCCTCTACTACGCGCCCGACCCGTCGTCGCAGATCGCCTGCTCGATCGGCGGCAACGTCGCCGAAAACGCGGGCGGCGTGCACTGCCTGAAATACGGGCTGACGGTGCACAACATCCTGAAGGTCGAGATCCTGACGATCGACGGCGACACGCTGACGCTCGGCGCCGATGCGCTCGACGCGCCCGGCTTCGACCTGCTCGCGCTGTTTACCGGCTCCGAGGGGATGCTCGGCATCGTCACCGAGGTGACGGTGAAGCTGCTGCCGAAACCGTCGAGCGTGAAGGTGCTGATGGCGAGCTTCGACGACGTGGCCGAAGCCGGCGCGGCGGTCGCGCGGATCATCGGCGCGGGCGTGATCCCCGGCGGGCTCGAGATGATGGACAACCTCGCGATCCGCGCGGCCGAGGACTTCATCCACGCCGGCTACCCGGTCGACGCGCAGGCGATCCTGCTGTGCGAACTCGACGGCGCCGCAACCGATGTCGACGAAGACGCCGAACGCGTGGCCGCGCTGCTGCGCGACGCGGGCGCGTCGGAGATCCGCGTCGCGCGCGACGAAGCGGAGCGGCAACGCTTCTGGGCCGGCCGCAAGAACGCGTTCCCGGCGGTCGGCCGCATGTCGCCCGACTACTACTGCATGGACGGCACGATCCCGCGCCGCGAGCTGCCGCGCGTGCTCGAAGGGATCGCCGCGCTGTCCGCGCAATACGCGCTGCCGGTCGCGAACGTGTTCCATGCGGGCGACGGCAACATGCATCCGCTGATCCTGTTCGACGCGAACCGTTCCGGCGAGCTCGACCGCGCGGAAGCGCTCGGCGGCAAGATCCTCGAACTGTGCGTCGCGGCAGGCGGCAGCATCACCGGCGAACACGGTGTCGGGCGCGAGAAGATCAACCAGATGTGCGTGCAGTTCAACGCCGACGAAATCACGTTCTTCCACGCGGTGAAGGCCGCGTTCGATCCGCAGCGCCTGCTCAACCCCGGCAAGAACATCCCGACGCTGCACCGCTGCGCCGAGTTCGGCGCGATGCACGTCCATCACGGCAAGCTGCCGTTTCCCGAACTGGAGCGCTTCTGATGCGACGCGAACGCGAACCCGAATCGATCGACGACAGCGCGGCGCTCGTCGCGCAGGTCGACGCCGCAATCCACGCGCGCCAGCCGCTGCACATCCGCGGCGCGGGCACGAAGGCGTTCGTCGGCCGCGCGGTCGAAGGCCGCACGCTCGACGTGCGCACGCACCGCGGCATCGTCGCGTACGACCCGACCGAACTCGTCATCACCGCACGCGCGGGCACGCCGCTCGCCGAACTGGAAGCGATGCTCGACGCGGCCGGCCAGATGCTGCCGTGCGAGCCGCCCACGTTCGGCGGCACGGCAACGCTCGGCGGCATGTTCGCGGCGGCGCTGTCGGGGCCGCGCCGCCCGTGGGCCGGCGCGGTGCGCGACTTCGTGCTCGGCTGTCGCGTGATCACCGGCCATGCGAAACACCTGCGCTTCGGCGGCGAGGTGATGAAGAACGTCGCGGGCTACGACGTGTCGCGGCTGCTCGCGGGCAGTTTCGGCTGTCTCGGCGTCGTGACGGAGGTATCGCTGAAGGTGCTGCCGAAGCCGCGTGCGACCGGCGATCTCGCGCTGACGCTCGCTGCCGCCGAAGCCGTGCAACGCGTCGCGGCATGGCGTCGCGCGGGGCTGCCGCTCGCGGGTGCCTGCCACGCGGACGGCGTGCTGCGCGTGCGGCTCGAAGGCGGCGAGGGCTCGGTGAAGGCCGCGCGCGACACGATCGGCGGCGAGCGGATGGACGATCGCGACGACGGGTTCTGGGCGCGGCTGCGCGACCTGTCGCTGCCGTTCTTCGACGATCCGCGCGCGCTGTGGCGCGTATCGGTGCCGGCGGCCGCGCCGCTCGATGCGCTGCCCGGCGCGCTGCTCGTCGACTGGGGCGGCGCGCAGCGCTGGCTGAAAAGCGACGCCGCGCCGGCCGACGTGCAGCACTTCGCCGCGCAGTGGGGCGGCCACGCGACCTGCTTCACGCCCGGCACGACGCCCGAACCGTTCCATCCGCTGCCGCCCGCGCTGCTGCGCGTGCATCGACAGCTGAAGGCGCAGCTCGATCCGCATGCGATCTTCAATCCCGGCCGCCTGTACGCGAACGTCTGACGCCAACCCGACTTCGAACCGCCGATATGCAAACCAATCTCAGCGAAGCCAGCAAGGCCCTCGACCGGGCCGACGAAGCGGAAGCGATCCTGCGCGCGTGCGTGCACTGCGGCTTCTGCAATGCGACCTGCCCGACCTATCAAGTGCTCGGCAACGAGCTCGACGGGCCGCGCGGACGCATCTACCTGATCAAGCAAATGCTCGAAGGCGAGCCGTGCGGCGAGCGCACGCAGCAGCATCTCGACCGCTGCCTGACCTGCCGCAACTGCGAGACGACCTGCCCGTCCGGCGTGCGCTATCACACGCTGCTCGACATCGGCCGCGCGGAAGCCGAGAAGCGCGCGCGGCGGCCTGCGCGCGAGCGCCTGCTGCGCGCGGGCCTGCGTCACGTGGTGCCGCGGCCGGCAACCTTCGCCGCGCTGCTGAAGGCCGGCCGCGCGTTGCGCCCGCTGCTGCCCGGCACGCTGCAGGACAAGATTCCGGCCGCCGTGCCCGCCGCCACGCCGCGCCCGCCGGTACGCCATGCGCGGCGCGTGCTGATGCTGGAAGGCTGCGTGCAGCCTTCGCTGTCGCCGAACACGAACGCGGCCGCCGCGCGCGTGCTCGACCGCCTCGGCATCAGCGTGACGCCCGCGCGCGAAGCCGGCTGCTGCGGCGCGACCGAATATCACCTGAACGCGCAGGATGCCGGGCTCGCGCGCGCGCGCCGCAACATCGACGCGTGGTGGCCTGCGATCGAAGCCGGCGCGGAGGCGATCGTGCTGACGGCGAGCGGCTGCGGCGCGTTCGTGAAGGAATACGGCGACCTGCTGCGCTCCGACCCCGTCTCTGCGGACAAGGCGCGGCGCGTCAGCGCACTGGCGCGCGACCTCGCGGAAGTGATCGCGGCCGAGCCGCTCGACGCGCTGGCCGAATCGACGCGACGCCGCGTCGCGGTCCACTGCCCGTGCACGCTGCAGCACGCGCAGCGGCTCGGCGGCGCGGTGGAAAGCATCCTGACGCGGCTCGGCTTCGATCTGACGAATGTCGCCGACGGCCATCTCTGCTGCGGCTCGGCCGGCACCTACGCGCTGACGCAGCCCGAACTCGCGGCCAGGCTGCGCGACAACAAGCTCGACGCGCTCGAAGCCGCGCGGCCGGACCTGATTGTCACGGCCAACGTCGGCTGCCAGACTCACCTGAACGGCGCAGGCCGCACGCGCGTGCGCCACTGGATCGAGCTCGTCGACGACCGACGGGTCGACTGATTCCACCGACCGCTGATTCCGGAGGAACATGATGCAAACCAAACCCGAACTCCAGCTCGCCGACGCCGAACGCATGCTCGCGGCCGCCCGCGTGGAAGCCGCACGGCACGGCTGGGCCGTATCGATCGCCATCGTCGACGACGGCGGCCACCTGCTCGCGTTCGCGCGCCTGGACGGCGCATCGCCGGCCAGCGCCGTCATCGCGCAGGACAAGGCGCGCGCGGCGGCGCTCGGCCGGCGCGAGACGAAAGCGTATGAGGATATGATCAACGGTGGCCGCACCGCGTTTCTCAGCGTGCCGCTGACGGGCTTGCTCGAAGGCGGCGTGCCGGTAGCGTTCGACGGCCGGATTGCGGGCGCGATCGGCGTGTCTGGCGTAAAGTCCGAGCAGGACGCGCTGATCGCCCGCGCCGGCGTACAAAGCGTCGCGACATGAGTCAGCCAAGCCGCGCGCGAATTTTTTCCCCGGGAGGAATCACGATGATCGACCATGCAGGACTGCAAGTCGCGCCAGCGCTGAGCCAGTTCATTGAAAACGAAGCACTGCCGGGCACCGGTATCGACAAGGCCGCGTTCTGGAGCGGTTTCTCGGCCCTGGTACACGACCTCGCGCCGCGCAACCGCGAGCTGCTCGCGGAACGCGACCGCCTGCAGCAGGAACTCGACACGTGGCATCGCGCGCACCCCGGCCCGGTGCGCGACCACGCCGCGTTTCGCGCATTTCTCGAAGAGATCGGCTACCTCGTGCCGGTCCCGTCGAACGTCGCGGCAGCCACCGCGAACGTCGACAGCGAGATCGCGACGCAGGCCGGCCCGCAGCTCGTCGTGCCGCTGTCGAACGCGCGCTATGCGCTGAACGCCGCGAACGCACGCTGGGGCAGCCTGTACGACGCGCTGTACGGCACCGATGCGCTGCCGGAAGACGGCGGCGCCGAGCGCACCACGGCATACAACCCGACGCGCGGCCAGCGCGTGATCGACTACGCGCGCGGCGTGCTCGACAACGCGGCGCCGCTCGCGAGCGGCTCGCACCGCGACGCGCTGCGCTATCGCGTGGAAGACGGCCAGCTCGCCGTCGAAACCGGCAAGGGCGTCGTGCACCTCGCGCAGCCGGCGCAGTTCGTCGGCTACCAGGGCGCGGCCGGCGCGCCGTCCGCGATCCTGCTGAAGCACAACGGCCTGCACCTCGAGATCCAGATCGACGCGTCGACCCCCATCGGCCGCGCCGATCTCGCGAACGTGAAGGACGTCGTGCTCGAAGCCGCGGTCAGCACGATCATCGACTGCGAGGATTCGGTCGCGGCGGTCGACGCCGACGACAAGGTCCAGCTCTACCGCAACTGGCTCGGCCTGATGCAGGGCACGCTGGTCGAGGAGGTCGCGAAGGGCGGCAAGACCTTCACGCGCCGCCTGAACGCCGATCGCGAGTACACCACGCCGGCCGGCGGCACGCTGGTGCTGCACGGCCGCTCGCTGCTGTTCGTGCGCAACGTCGGCCACCTGATGACCAACGGCGCGGTGCTGGACCGCGACGGCAACGAGATTCCGGAAGGCATCCTCGACGGTGTCGTCACGACGCTGTGCGCGCTGCACGACCTGAAGGCCAAGCGCAACTCGCGCACCGGCTCGATCTACATCGTGAAGCCGAAGATGCACGGCCCGGTCGAAGTCGCGTTCGCCGACACGCTGTTCGCGCGCATCGAGGATCTGTACGGCCTGCCGCGCAACACGCTGAAGATGGGCATCATGGACGAGGAGCGCCGCACCAGCGTGAACCTCGCCGCCTGTATCGCGGCGGCGGCCGCGCGCGTCGCGTTCATCAACACCGGCTTCCTCGACCGCACCGGCGACGAGATGCACACCGCGATGGAAGCGGGCCCGATGATCCGCAAGGGCGACATGAAGTCGTCGGCGTGGATCCAGGCGTACGAGCGCAACAACGTGCTCGCGGGCCTGTCGGCCGGCCTGCGCGGCCGCGCGCAGATCGGCAAGGGCATGTGGGCGATGCCGGACCTGATGCACGCGATGCTCGAGCAGAAGATCGCGCATCCGCGCGCCGGCGCGAACACCGCGTGGGTGCCGTCGCCGACCGCCGCGACGCTGCACGCGCTGCACTACCACCTCGTCGACGTGCAGGCCATCCAGCAGGAACTCGAGAAGACGACGTACGCAAGCGAACGCGACACGCTGCTCGAAGGGCTGCTGACCGTGCCGGTCGTCGAGCGCGCCGCGTGGAGCGAGAGCGAAATCCTGAGCGAGGTCGAGAACAACGCGCAGGGCATTCTCGGCTACGTCGTGCGCTGGGTCGAACAGGGTGTCGGCTGCTCGAAGGTGCCGGACATCCACGACGTCGGCCTGATGGAAGACCGCGCGACGCTGCGCATCTCGAGCCAGCACATCGCGAACTGGCTGCGCCACGGCGTGATCACCGAGGCCTTCGTGCTCGACGTGTTCAAGCGGATGGCGCGCGTCGTCGACCAGCAGAACGCCGGCGACCCGAACTATCGCCCGATGGCGCCCGGCTACGACCAGTCGACCGCGTTCAAGGCCGCATGCGCACTGGCGCTGCAGGGCACGTCGCAGCCGAGCGGTTATACCGAGCCGCTGCTGCATCGGTTCCGGCTCGCGTACAAGGCGCAACAGCACGGCGCGTAAGCCTTCGCATGCGGGCTTTCCCGCATGCGGTTTTCACGAAGCGGGCAGCCATTACGGCTGCCCGTTTTCATATGCGAATTCATGCAAACGCAGAAACGGATAATCGACCCAAATCGCACGACTTCAGGTTCCGCGTGCGCCTGCCGTTAAAGCAGGTAAATCGGCAACCACGGAACGCGCGCCGCCCCCTCCTGGCGCAAAGCCTTGCGCTGCAACGTTCCCCACGCGACTGGCAAGTCTCTGCCAGGGCGATAATTTGATCCGGATCAACGGTCCGCAACATTTTCCGCGTGCACGAATGCGCGCGTTATACTCGGACCAATCCGCGCCGCCCGATTCGTCGGATCGTCGAATCGCGGCAACTCTTGCCGGTGAGCAGGTGATGCAGCGGCTTATCCGGCCGCCATCGCAGATCGTCGGCACCATGTTCCAGATCGGTCGGGCGGAATGCGCACCGGGGGGTGCATTCCGGATCATCGCCGGCAAATCATACGAACAATCGCATCGGCCCGCCGCCCCGGCGACGATGCCCATCGATCCACGGACCATGGCAGAAACCGACTACGCAATGCCCAGCGAATCCGGCCTGACAAGCCGCGTCGCCGCCCAATTGCGCCGGTTCCTGCTGCCGCACCTGATCTTCTATTCAGGGCTGCTGATCGCACTGATCCTGTTGTTGCTGTGCGGCATCCTGCTGTACGAAGGCCGGATCGACGCACGCGATCGCGCGCGCACCACCCAGCAGAACATCGCGCTGATGGCGTCGTGGGACATCGAGCGCAACATCGAGTTCTATGCGCTGTCGCTGCAGGCGGTCGTCGAAGGCGAGAACGATCCCGCGGTCCTCGCGCTGCCGATGCCGCTGCGCCGCCAGGTGCTGTTCGATCGCGCGACGACGGCCAAGTATCTCGGCGGCATCTACGTGCTCGACTCGAACGGCGACATCGCGGTCGACGGCAAGAGCGACGTGCCGCGCAAGGCCAACTTCGGCAACGAATCGTTCTTCACGGTGCACCGCGACAACCCGGACGTCGGCCTGTACGTCAGCGACCCGTACCGCTCGCGCTTGCGCGGCGGCTCGCCGAGCATCGCGCTCAGCCGGCGGATCACGCGGCCCGACGGGTCGTTCGGCGGCGTCGCCGTGATGTCGATCCGGCTCGAATATTTCCAGGACCTGTTCTCGCGCCTCTCGCTCGGCGATCGCGGGTCGATGGCGCTGATCAATACGAAGGGCCTGATGCTCGCGCGCCAGCCTTACGATCCGGCGATCGTCGGCCGCAACATCAGCAAGGCCAGCACGTTCCGCCGGTTCATGACCGCCAACGAAGGGAGCTTCGCCGATACCGCGTCGATCGACGGCGTGCGGCGCCTGTACGTGTTCCGGCACCTCGACCACCTGCCGCTGATCATCATGGTCGCGCGCTCGGAGGCGGACACCTACGCCGCCTGGTACGACCGCGCGATCCCGATCGGCTCGGCGATGGCCTTGCTCGCGCTCGGCTTCGTCGGCCTGTCGATGCTGCTCGACATCCAGCTGCGCAAGCGTCACCGCGCGGAAACCGAGCTGGAAGCGCTCGCGCGCACCGACGGCCTCACGGGCCTCGACAACCGCCGGATGCTCGACGTCACGCTCGCGCGCGAATGGCGCCGCGCGGCGCGCTCGCAGCACGCGCTGTCGCTGCTGTTCGTCGACGTCGATCACTTCAAGCGCTACAACGACACGCAAGGCCACCAGGCCGGCGACGATGCGCTCGCAGCGGTCGGCCGCTGCATCGCCGGATGCCTGCGCCGCCCGGCCGACTATGCAGCGCGCTACGGCGGCGAGGAGTTCGTCGTGGTGCTGCCGGACGTCGACACGCCCGGCGCCGTGACGATCGCCGAATCGATCCGCACCGCCATCCTCGATCTCGGCATCCTGCACGACACGGATGCGTCGGACCGCCTGACCGCGAGCATCGGCGTGACGACCTGCTATCCGGAACTCGACGACAGCATCCAGGCCGCACTGAAGCTCGCCGACGACGCGCTGTATCGCGCGAAGGAAGGCGGGCGCAACCAGGTCGTCGTGCAGACGGCCCGTCCGCGAGCGCACGCTGCGGCGCGCCTGAGCCACGGCTGGCGCCCGGCCGCCGCAGCGCCGGCCGCGGGCGAAATCGCCGACAATGTCGGCTCGCCGGCGCCGCGCGACACGCGCGCCCGCCGGCCCGCGCCCGCTTCACACCACCATGAGACTCAAGGCAAAGATTTTCCTTCTGGCCATCGTGCCGTTCCTGCTCGCGATCGCCGGCATCGGCTTCGGCGTGCGCCAGCAGGCGACGTCGCTCGCGCGCACGCAGCACGCGACGATCCAGGCCGCCTACCTGTCGAGCAAGGAAGTCGAGCTGAAGCATTACGTCGAACTCGCGACGAGCGCGATCATGCCGCTGTACGACGCGAGCGGCCGCAATGCGCGCGACGACGGACTGCTGCGCACGCAGGCGCTCGCGATGCTGCAGAAGATGGATTTCGGCCCCGACGGCTATTTCTTCGTGTACGACCTGCACGGCAATGCGCTGATGCATCCGCGCGAGCCCGAGCGCGTCGGCCACAACTACTGGTCGATGCGCGACCCGCAGGGCGCGCTGACGATCCAGCAGCTGATCGGCGCCGCGTCGCACGGCGGCGGCTACGTGCGCTACACGTGGCAGCGGCCGTCGACGGGCAAGCCCGCGCCGAAGCTCGGCTACGTCGTCGCGCTCGAACGCTGGGGCTGGATGGTCGGCACCGGCATCTATCTCGACGACGTCGACACCGCGCTGCAGCGCATCGACGCGCGCGCGTCCGCGAACATCGAGCGCACGATGAGCTGGCTCACCGCGATCGCGCTGACCGGCGCGGCGGCGATCGCCGTCTGTGCGCTGGTGCTGAACGTCAGCGAGTCGCGCAGCGCCGACGCAAAGCTCAAGCAGCTCGCGCAGCGCGTCGTCGAATCGCAGGAGCAGGAGCGCGAGCGGCTGTCGCGCGAGCTGCATGACGGGATCAGCCAGATGATGGTGTCCGCGAAGCTGATGCTCGAATCCGCGCTCGCGCGCTTCGAGCGCGGCACCGCGCGCATGCCCGAGGCCGAGCAGGCGCTCGCGTCGGGCGTCGGGCGGCTCGGCGACACGCTGCGCGAAGTGCGCCGCATCTCGCACGCGCTGCGCCCGGCGATGCTCGACGATCTCGGCCTCGCCGCCGCGCTCGAACAGCTCGTGCGCGAGCTCGGTGCGGAAAGCGGCATCGACATCGGCTATACGCAGGTCGCGCACAGCGGCGCGCGGCCGCTGCCCGCGCCGGTCAACACGGCGCTGTTCCGGATCGCGCAGGAGGCGCTCAGCAACATCGTGCATCATGCGCAGGCGTCGCGCGCGGCCGTCACGCTCGACGTCGGCGCGCATGCCGTCACGCTGACCATCGCCGACAACGGCTGCGGCTTCGACGCCGAGCGTACGCAGACCGACGCGCGCCGCGGCATCGGGCTGCGCAACATGCGCGAGCGGCTCGACGCGCTGGGCGGCATGCTGACGATCACGTCGCAGGTCGGCCACACCGTCGTGGCCGCGCGCGTGCCGCTGCGCGCCGCCTGAACACGATCCCCATAACCGGAGACCCTTGCCCATGAGCGCCCCCGACACCGCCCGGCCCGCTGCCCGCCTTCTGCTGGTCGACGATCATCCGCTGGTGCGCGACGGCCTGCGGATGCGGCTCGAGGCGGCCGACCTGTCGGTGGTCGGCGAAGCCGGCAACGCGGACGAGGCGCTTGCGCTCGCCGCGTCGCTCGAGCCCGATCTCGCGCTGATGGACGTCGGCATGAACGGGATGAACGGCATCACGCTCGCCGGCGTGTTCCACGAGCGCTTTCCGGGGATTCGCGTGCTCATGCTGTCGATGCACGACAACATCGAATACGTGACGCAGGCCGTGCGCGCCGGCGCGAGCGGCTACCTGCTGAAGGATTCGCCCGCGAGCGAGATCGTGCGCGCGATCGGCTCGGTGCTGGCCGGGCAGACGTTCTTCAGCGAAGGGCTCGCCGCGCGGATGATCCAGGCAAGCGCGACCGCGTCGCCGCTCGACCGGTTGACGCCGCGCGAGCGCGACATCCTCGATGCGCTGGCCGAGGGGCTGTCGAGCAAGCAGATCGCGCAGCAGACGGGGCTGTCGGTCCGCACGGTGGAAACGCATCGGCTCAACCTGAAGCGCAAGCTCGAGATCGAAGGGCAGGCGGAGCTGATCAAGTTCGCGGTCGAGCATCGGCGGCGGTAGGGCGGCGACGTGCGGCGCCGCAAAAGGCACTGTGCGCGTCGGTCACATTGATTAGCCCTACGATGCTGTTTTTTCTCGCTTCGCATGTGATTCGACGAGTCGGCATCGCGCAGTGGAATCACCGCTCGACCGCTCGACTGACCACGAACGAAAAAGGCGCCCGGAGGCGCCTTTCACTCATCCAAAATCCAGACTGCGCGCAGCGACGCTCAATTCGTCCGCGAATTGTGCTTCTGCAGATACGCGATCAGGCCGTCGATCCCGCCCGACGCGAGCTGGCTCTTGAACTGCCCTTGGTAGACCTGGATCAGCCACGCACCCGACATGTCGATGTCGTAGATCTTCCAGTCGCTGCCGACCTTGCCGAGCCGGTAGCCGACCGACTGGCTGTCGCCCGGCGTCGTGACCGTCGACTGCACCAGCGCATCGGCACCCGACGCGCCGCCGGCCTTGAACGAGAACTTCGCGTCCTGGTTGCCGAGTTGCGCGAGCGACGCGGCATAGGTACGCGTCATCAGCAGCTTGAACTGCTTGTACAGCTCCTGCTGCTGTTGCGGCGTCGCCTGCTTCCAGGCATCGCCGACCGCGATGCGGGTCGTGCGCTCGAAGTTCGTCGCGGGCAGGAAGCGCTGCTCGACGACTTGCGTGACTTTTGCCATGTCGCCGCCGCGCGCACCCGGATCGGCCTTCATCGCGTTGACGGTGCCTTCGACCGCATTACGGACGATGTCGACCGGCGCGCTCTGCGCGAAAGCGGAAACCGACACGGCGGCCGCCGCGACGAAAGCAAACAGATGACGTTTCATACGGATATTCGCACTCGGTAAAAAAAAACGGACGGCGGATTGCATCGATCGCATCGGCCGGTGGGTCGAAGTATAGCGGCCCGGCGGCCCGCCTGCCGCGCGGTGACCGACTGTTACCTTTCAGCCCCTTTTGTCACAGGGTGCCGGCCGCAGCGCGATCGGCGCCGATTATGTCAATTTCCGCCGACCATTCGTCCGACGATTCGCGGCGATTCCCTCCCGGCGCAGCAAATATCCTTCCCGCCCCTTTACGCTCCAACGTGGCGACCGACGTCACGTGGCGCCGGTATACTCTTTGCCTTGTCCTTGCCAGCCCCTCCCCACCGCCACATGGTGACTTCTCTCATCGTCCGACTCGTCGCATTGTCGGTACGCCGCCCCGTCTGGGTCGTCGTGCTGTCGCTCGTCATCGCCGTCTTCAGCGGCGTCTACGTCGCGCAGCACTTCAAGATCAACACGGACATCAGCAAGCTCGTCGACGCGGAACCGCAGTGGGCCGCGCTCGGCCAGGCCGTCGACAAGGCCTTCCCGCAACGCAACGGCACGATCCTCGCGGTAGTCGAGGCACCGGCCCCCGAATTCGCGACGGCCGCCGCGCACACGCTCACCGAAGCCCTGCGCAAGCAGGCCGACGCCGGCCGCATCGGCCAGGTCGCCGAACCCGGCGGCGGCCCGTTCTTCGAGCACAACGGGCTGCTGTTCCTGTCGCCGCAGGAAGTGTCGGATACGACGTCGCAGCTTGCGAGCGCGCGGCCGCTCGTCAACGAACTCGCGAAGAACCCGAGCCTGACCGGGCTCGCGACCACGCTGTCCACCACGCTCGGCCAGCCGCTCCTGACCGGCCAGGTGAAGCTGCCCGCGATGGCGAAGCTGCTCGCGCGCAGCGCCGCGGCGGTCGACGACGTGCTGGCCGGCAGGCCCGCCGCGTTCTCGTGGCGCGGGCTGGTCGACAGCGATGCCGCACGCCAGCCGGCACGCGCGTTCGTCACGGTGCAGCCGGTCGTCGACTATGGCGCGCTGAAGGCCGGTGCCGAAACGACCCGGGTGATCCGCGACACGGCGAAAGCGCTCGGCATCGAGCAACGCTACGGCGCGGTCGTGCGCCTGACCGGCGAACAGCCGCTCGCCGACGACGAATTCGCGTCGGTGCAAGACGGCGCCGCGCTCAACGGCGTGCTCACGCTGCTCGCCGTGCTCGTGATCCTTTGGCTCGCGCTGCGCTCGAAGCGGATGATCGGCTCGGTGCTCGTCACGCTGTTCGTCGGCCTCGTCGTGACGGCCGCGCTCGGCCTCGCGATGGTCGGTTCGCTGAACATGATCTCGGTCGCGTTCATGGTGCTGTTCGTCGGCCTCGGCGTCGACTTCTCGATCCAGTACGGCGTGAAGTACCGCGAGGAACGCTTCCGCGATCCGCGCATCGATCACGCGCTGGTCGGCGCCGCGCACTCGATGGGCATGCCGCTCGCGCTCGCCACCGCGGCGGTTGCGGCGAGCTTCTTCTCGTTCATTCCCACGGCCTATCGCGGCGTGTCCGAGCTCGGCCTGATCGCGGGCGTCGGGATGTTCGTCGCGCTGCTGACCACGCTCACGCTGCTGCCCGCGCTGCTGCGCCTGTTCGCGCCGCCGGGCGAATCGAAGACGCCGGGCTTTCCGTGGCTCGCCCCCGTCGACGACTTCCTCGATCGCCATCGCAAGCCGATCCTGATCGGCACGCTCGCGGTCGTGATCGGCGCGCTGCCGCTGCTCGCGTTCCTGCACTTCGATTTCAACCCGCTGCACCTGAAGGATCCGAACAGCGAATCGATGGCGACGCTGCTCGCGCTGAAGGATTCGCCCGAAGCAGCCGTCAACGACGTCACGCTGCTCGCGCCGTCGCTCGCCGAGGCCGACGCGGCCGCGAAGCGCCTCGACGCGCTGCCGGAAGTCGGCCGCACGACGACGCTCACGACCTTCGTGCCGGCCGACCAGCCGGCCAAGCGCGCGGCGATCGCCGCGGCCGCGAGCGAGCTGCTGCCCGCGCTGACGCAGCCGGCCGCGCCGGCCGCGACCGATGCGCAGCGCGTCGCCGCGCTCAAGCGCGTGTCGGACCTGCTCGGCTACGCGGCGGAAGATCACCCGGGCCCGGGTGCCGCCGCCGCGCAGCATCTGTCGGCATCGCTCGCGAAGCTGGCCGCCGCCGACAGCGCGGCGCGCGACCGCGCCGAACGCGCGTTCTCCGACACGCTGCGCATCGCGCTCAACCAGCTCGCGACGCTGTTGCAGCCGCAGGACATCACGCGCGAATCGCTGCCGCCGCAGATCGTGCGCGACTGGGTCGCGCCGGACGGCCACGCGCTCGTGCAGATTTCGCCGAAGGTGCCGAAGGGCGTCGATCCGAACGACGACACGATGCTGCGCCGCTTCGCGAAGACGGTGAAGGCGGCGGAACCCGGCGCGACCGGCGGGCCGATCTCGATCCTGCATTCGGCCGACACGATCATCAACGCGTTCCTGCACGCGGCGCTGTGGTCGATCCTCTCGATCACGATCCTGCTGTGGATCACGCTGCGCCGCTTCGGCGACGTGCTGCGCACGCTGGTGCCGCTGCTCGTGTCGGGGCTCGTCACGCTCGAGATGTGCGTCGTGCTCGGCATGTCGCTGAACTTCGCGAACATCATCGCGCTGCCGCTGATGCTCGGCGTCGGCGTCGCGTTCAAGGTGTACTTCGTGATGGCGTGGCGCGCGGGCCAGACGGGCCTGCTGCATTCGAGCCTCACGCACGCGGTGCTGTTCAGCGCCGCGACGACCGCAACCGCCTTCGGCAGCCTCTGGCTGTCGCATCATCCGGGCACGTCGAGCATGGGCAAGCTGCTCGCGCTGGCGTTGACCTGCACCCTGATCGGCGCCGTGGTGTTTCAGCCCGTCCTGATGGGCAAACCGCGCGTCAAACGCGCCAAGAACCAATTGCAAGGAAACAATGAATAAGGTGCGAATCATTGCGGCGACCGTCGCTGCCAGCGCAGTGCTGAGCGGCTGTGCGACGGGCCCGAACCGCAACCCCAACGACCCGCTCGAGCCGATGAACCGGGCGATGTACAAGTTCAACGACACGGTCGACACGAACATCGCCGTGCCGATCGCGAAGGGTTACCAGAAGATCACGCCGACGCCCGTGCGTACCGCGATCAGCAATTTCTTCTCGAACCTCGGCGATCTCGGCAACATGGCGAACAACCTGTTGCAGCTGCGCATCACCGATGCAACGCAGGACCTGA
Source organism: Burkholderia sp. USMB20 (assembly GCF_000949135.2). Classification (GTDB taxonomy): domain Bacteria; phylum Pseudomonadota; class Gammaproteobacteria; order Burkholderiales; family Burkholderiaceae; genus Burkholderia. The sequence goes on from NZ_JTAN02000001.1 coordinate 390,398, forward strand.
TGCGCGTGGCGATGAACTCGGTGTTCGGCGTCGCCGGCCTGATCGACATCGCGACGCCGGCCGGGCTGCCGAAGCACCACCAGGATTTCGGGCTGACGATGGCGCGCTGGGGCATGCCGTCCGGCCCGTACCTCGTGCTGCCCGTGTTCGGGCCGAGCACGATCCGCGACGGCGTCGGCCGCGCGGTGGACGTCCGCTTCAACCTGCTCAACTACATCGAGCCGGCCGTGCGCAATCCGATGTACATCGCGCAATTCATCAGCGCGCGCTCGGATCTGCTCGGCGCGACCGATCTGCTGAAGCAGGCGGCACTCGATCCGTACTCGTTCGTCCGCGATGCGTATCTGCAGCAGCGCAAGTCGCTGACGTATCACGGCCAGTCGGCGTCGGCCGCGCCGCCGAACTACACGGAGCCGGGTGAAGCGGGGGCGGTGCCGGCGGCCACGCCGGCCGTGCCGGGCTTGCCGAACTACGAGGATCCGGGCGAGTCGGCGGCGCGCCGAACAACGCGCCGGGGCGGCGGGCTTGCCGCAGTACGACGATCCGGGTGCGGACGGCGCGATGCCCGCGAGCGCGCCTGCCGCGGCCTCGGCCGCTGCGCCCGTGACGGCGCCGAGCGGGGCGACGACGGCGCCGGCCTCCAACGGCGCGCCGATCGCGCCAGCGATGCCGACCCTGCCCGCGAGCGCACCGGCCGCGCAGTAACGCGGCACGGAACCCGCCGACAAGCCGAAGCGCGCTGCATCACGCAGCGCGCTTTTTTTGTGCGTCAGGAAAACGGGAACGGAAGGGGGAGAGGAGAAGCGGCGAACGCCGCTCAGACGATCCGCATCGCGCCCGCACGCTCGAATGCGTGCCGCGCCTGGATCAGCGTCGTGCGTGCCGCGCGCGCGTCGCCCGCGACCTGCAGCAGCGGGCCGAGCTGCGACGGCTGCTTCAGCAGTTCGCGCAGGATCGGCAGGATGGCCGTGCTGCCGTCGTCGCGCAGGCCGGCCGTCGCCGCGCGCGGCAGCGTGCGCCACGCCGGGTCGACGATCGCGCGGCACACCGCGAACGGTACGCCGCGCGACGCCGCGAAGGCCGCGGCGATATGCGATTCCATGTCGACGGCGAGCGCGCCCTTCGCGCGATGCAGCGACGTCTTTTCCTGTTCGCTGACGACCGGCGCGCCGACCGCCGCCATCGTGCCGCGCGTGACGCGTGCCCATACCGGCGTGTCGTGCAGCGCGGCGACGAGCCGCGCGCTCCAGCCCGGATCGGTCTGCACGCGGCCGAACGGCCCGTCGATCGCGTCCGCGATCACGAGCGCGCCGGGTGCGAGATCGGGCGCGAGCCCGCCTGCCGTGCCGAAGCTCACGATGCCCGCGCAACCGCGCGCGGTCGCCTCGGCCAGCGCGCGCTCGAGGCGGTCGGCCCGCGCGGCGAACACGGCCTCGACGCCCTGACCGCGCGCGATGCGCGCCTCGAACGCCATTCCTGTGACGGCGATGACGGGCAACGTGCCGTTGTGCTGCGTCGGCGCCACGCGTTACATCCCGACCGTCACGCGCGTCGCGTTGGCGCGCTTCAGGTTGCGATAGCGCGCGAGCGCCCACAGCGGGAAGAACTTGCGATAGCCGTGATAGCGCAGATAGAACACGCGCGGGAAGCCGGTTGCCGTGAAGCGCGTTTCGTCCCACAGGCCTTCTTCGTTCTGCTGAGCGATCAGGTAGTCGACGCCGCGTGCAACGGCCGGGTTGTTCACCTCGCCGGCCGCCATCAGGCCGAGCAACGCCCAGGCCGTCTGCGACGCGGTGCTCGGCGCCTGCTCGAAACCGCGGTAATTCAGCTTGTAGCTGTCGCCGTCCTCGCCCCAGCCGCCGTCCTTGTTCTGGATCGACAGCAGCCACTGCGCGCCGCGCTTCATGCGCGGATCGTCCGGCGTCAGGCCGGCCGCGTTCAGCGAGCACAGGGCCGTCCACGTGCCGTACACGTAGTTCATCCCCCAGCGGCCGTACCAGCTGCCGTCCGGCTCCTGCTCCTTCAGCATGTAGTCGAGCGCGCGACGGGCCGGCTCGCTGTTCAGCGGCGTCTCGCCGAGCTGCGACAGCATCGACAGGCAGCGGCCCGACACGTCGGCGGTCGGCGGATCGAGCAGCGCGCCGTGATCGGAGAACGGAATGTTGTTCAGGTAGTACTGCGTGTTTTCCGGTTCGAACGCGCCCCAGCCGCCGTCGCTGCTCTGCATGCCGACGACCCATTCGCGCGCGCGCGCCATCGAGTCGCGATACGTGTCCGTCTGCCTGAGCTTCTGCGCGCGGTCCATCGCCATCACGACCACGGCCGTGTCGTCGACGTCAGGGTAGTGCGCGTTCGCGTACTGGAACGCCCAGCCGCCGGGCCGCACGTGCGGGCGGCGCGAGATCCAGTCGCCGCGCACGTCGAGGATCTGCAGCGGGCGCAGCCAGTCGAGGCCGCGCAGCACGGCTTCCTCGGCACGCGCGTCACCGGTCTCGAGCAGCGCATGCGCGGCGAGCGACGTGTCCCACACCGGCGACAGGCACGGCTGGCAATACGCTTCGTCCTCGTGCACGACGAGCAGCTTCTCGAGCGCCTTGCGCGCGATCGCGCGGTTCGGATGATCTTCCGCATAGCCGAGCACGTCGTACATCATCACCGCGTTGGCCATCGCCGGATAGATCGCGCCGAGGCCGTCCTCGCCGTTCAGGCGCTCGTCGACGAACGACACGGCCTGGCGGATCGCGCGTTCGCGCGTGTAGTTCGGGAACAGGCCGTCGACCGCGCGCAGCGCGTGGTCGACCACGCGGAAGAACGCGAACCAGCCGGGGCTCTGGTGGCCCTGGCGCGGCAGCAGGCCGGCGTTGACGGGCGGGTCGATGAACAGCTCGTCGATGCGCACGCCGCGCGGGTTCTTCGCGATCGGGCGCTTCGCGTTCAGCACCAGCAGCGGCACGATCACGGTCCGCGCCCAGTACGACACCTTCGACAGGTGGAACGGGAACCACTGCGGCAGCAGCATGATCTCGACCGGCATCATCGGCACCGCGCGCCACGGAATCGCACCGTACAGCGCGAGCTGGATGCGCGTGAACACGTTCGACATCTCGGCGCCGCCCATCGCGTGGATCGCACGGCGCGCACGCTGCATGTGCTCGGCGTTCTCGTCGTCGCCGATCACCTTCAGCGCGAAATACGCCTTCACGCTCGCGCTGATGTTCGGCGCGCCGTCGGTGAACAGCGGCCAGCCGCCGTCGGCCTGCTGGATGCGGCGCAGATACTTGCCGATCTTCCGTTCGAGCTCGAGGTTCGGCGTCTCGCCGAGATAGTGGACGAGCAGCACGTATTCGGCGGGAATCGTCGAATCGGCCTCGAGTTCGTAGACCCAGTGTCCGTCCGCGTTCTGCGCGGCCAGCAGCGCGTCGGTCGCGCCGGCGACGGCCGCGTCGAGCCCGGCCGGCACGGTGCCGGCGGACAGGGTGGCCATTTCGGTGAGATCGTTCATCGGTCCCTCTGTTGCTTACTGTGTCTGGAGCACGTCCGCGGCCAGCTGGCCGGAACGGATCGCGCCCTCGATCGTGGCGGGCAAGCCGGTGGCAATCCAGTCGCCCGCCAGCACGAGATTGGTCCAGCGCGTACGCACGGCCGGACGTTTCATTTCCTGCGACGGCACCGCCGCAAACCCCGCGCGCGGCTCGACCACGAGCTGCCACGCCGGCATGGTTTCCGGGTTCGCGCCGGTCACGCGCGCGACGTCTTCCCAGATGCGCCGCGCGAGCGCATCGCGCGGCATGTCGAGCCAGCGGCCCGCGTCGCGGATGGTCGCCGCGAGCGGACCGCCGCCGGTGCGCACCGCGTCGACGACGCCGTTGACGACGGTCGTCTGCAGCGGGCCGTCGGCCGGTGTATCGACCGCGAAATACGCGGTCACGACCGCACTGAACGTGTCGGGCGCGGTGAGATCCGGGACGAGCGGCTGCGCGACCTCGGGCGGCACGGCCAGCACGACCGCGTCGCCCGGTGCGAGATCGACGCGCTCGCCGCCGATCGCGACCGCATCGACCGCGTTGCCGTGCGCGCCGAATTCGAACGCATCGAGCCGCGAATTCAGCCGGATCTGCGCGCCGCCGTGCTGCAGCATCCGCAGCGCCGGTTCGACGAATGCGCTGCCGAGCCCGTGGCGCGCGACGAGCGGGCGCCATCCGGGGCCGCCCGCGGCAAACGTGCCGCACAGCGCCGCGCGCGCGAGTTCGGCGCTCGCGTGGCGCGGCTCGACGTTCAGCACCCCGAGGAAATACGGCCGCAGCCAACGGTCCCACAGCACGCCGTCGCAGCGCATCGTCTGTGCGAGTGAGCGGCCGGTGCGCGCGAACGCGAGCGAGGCCAGCGCAAGATAATCGAGCGGCGTGGTGCCCGGCGCGCGCGATGCGGCGTCGAACAGCCACGACGGCCAGCGCCCGTTGCCGAAACGCAGCGTCCAGCGCTGCTGCGACGCGACGTCGACCACCGGACATTCAGGCAGCGCGGGCCCCGTGAGCCGATCGGCGGCGCCGATCGCGCGCAGGTAGCGCTGGGTCGCGGATTGCCCCGCGAAAACCTGATGCAGCCCGCTGTCGAGCGTCGTGTTCAGCACGCCGTCGAACCACGAGCGGCAGCGGCCGCCCGCATGCGCATGCGCGTCGTGCAGCACGATGCGCCGCCCGCGGCGTTGCAGCTCGACGGCGGCCGACAGGCCCGCGAGTCCTGCACCGATCACGTGGACGGTTCTGGGCATCGGCTCAGAACAGCGCGTAGCGCGCGGCGATCATCAGCATGCGCGCCTTCGGCTTGCGCAGCGGCGCGCGCGGGGCGGCGAAGCCGCGCGCGATCGCGGCCTCCAGGATGCAGCGATACGCGCCCGACATGATGCGCGGCGCCTTCACCTGCGCACGCGTGCACGTATCCATCACGGCATCCGCTTCGCGGAAGTGCTCGAGCGCGCGCTCGACGAGCGTCGCGCACACGCGCGGCAGCGCCGGGTCGCGCACGATCGTCGCCGGATCGGTGATCGCGATGCCTTCGCGCGCGAGCAGCTCGCGCGGCAGGTAGCAGCGGTTGATCGCCGCGTCGTCGTCGATGTCGCGCAGGATGTTCGTCAGCTGCAGCGCGCGGCCGAGGTGGTGCGACAGCTTGATGCCTGCCGCCTCCGGGATCCCGAAAATCCTCACCGACAGCCGGCCGGCCGCGCTCGCCACGCGATCGCAGAACAGGTCGAGCGTCGGTTCGTCCGGCGCGCAGATGTCCTCGGCGGCGTCCATCGCCATCCCGTCGATCATCGCGTGGAAGTCCTCGCGCTTCAGGTCGAACGCGCGGATCTCGCGCTCGAGCGCGACCAGATGGCGCGGCGGCTGGCCGGCGAAGCACGCGTCGATGTCCGCGCGCCAGCGATCGAGGCCCGCGTTGCGCTCGGCGCGCGGCAGGTCGCTGTCGGCGATGTCGTCGACCGCACGGCAGAATGCGTAGACCTGGAACATCGCATCGCGCTGCACGGCCGGCAGGATGCGCATCGCCAGATAGAAAGAACTGCCCGATGTGACGGCAGCGGCGTCGGTTTCTTGTTCGTCCACGACGAGATTGGAAACGGCCAAGACGAGCTCCACGGAGACACCCACGCGGGGCGATTGAAGAAGCCATGCCCGGCTGGGTTGGTCAGGGCGTCAAATGCGTGCGAGATATGCGAACGATCGACGCAGACAGGCACAAATTACCGGCCGGAAGCCGGAATTGGGCGAAAGTATAGCAATCTTTGACGTTCGATGGCGGACACGCGCCGCGCCCGGCGGCCCGCGCGGGGCTTGGGAGACCGGCCGCGGCGGGGAGCGGCACCGCGCCGCCCGTCAGCCGTAGACGATGTCGCGCTGCAGGTCGAGCGCGATGAGCCCCATTTCGCGGGTCAGCTGCAGCATCGAGCGGCGTTCGAGCCGCGAGCCCATGAAGCTCGTTACGCGCCCGTCGGGCTCCGCCGTGAACTGGAACGACGGGCCGCCGGTGCCGAACCACGCGCCCGGCACGTCGGGCGATTCCTGCCAGTCGATCTGCTCGAACACGCGCGCGATCCCCGCGCGCACCATGTCGCTCGGGCCGATCGGCGGCGCGGTCTCGCCCAGGTCGTCGAGGGAATAGGGGCCGGGTTTGTCCGGCCGCCGGTAGAAGAGGTAATCGACGTTCATGGGGCGCAATCGGGAGCAAAGCGTCAAATTAGCGCGCTTCGGCGCAAATTCAAATCAGATCGAGACGAAATGTGGCCTGTACGAGACAAAAGCGCCGCATCCCGACAGCCGGTGCGAGCCCGCGCACGCCCGGGCCGTGCGTTCATGCCGGGGCGCGCAGCTTCGTCCACGCGGCTTCGTCTAAGATGAACATCTTTCTCGAAAAAACACACGGACACCATGGAGACGAACGTAACCGCCACCGCGCCATCCGACCATCCCGTTTTCGTGCTGGTGCACGGCGCGTGGCACGGTGAGTGGTGCTACGCGCACGTCGCGGCCGCGCTCGCCGCGCGCGGCTACCTGTCGATCGCGCGCGACCTGCCCGCGCACGGCATCAAAGCCCGCTTTCCCGCATCCTATCTCGAACGGCCGCTCGACAAGGACGCCTTCGGCGCCGAGCCGTCGCCGGTCGCGAACACCACGCTCGATGATTACGCGACGCAGGTGATGCAGGCCGTCGACGACGCGTACGCGCTCGGCCGCGGCAAGGTCGTGCTCGTCGGGCACAGCATGGGCGGCCTCGCGATCACCGCCGCGGCGGAGCGTGCGCCGGAGAAGATCGCGAAGATCGTCTATCTCGCGGCGTTCATGCCCGCGTCGGGCGTGCCGGGCCTCGACTACGTGCGTGCGCCCGAGAACAAGGGCGAAATGCTGGGCCCGCTGATGCTCGCGAGCCCGCGCGTCGCGGGCGCGCTGCGGATCGATCCGCACAGCGGCGATGCCGCGTATCGCGCGCTCGTGAAGCGCGCACTGTATGACGACGTGCCGCAGGCCGACTTCGAGGCGGTGGCGAACCTGATGACCTGCGACGTGCCGGCCGCGCCGTTCGCGACCGCGATCCCGACGACCGCCGCGCGCTGGGGCGCGATCGACCGTCACTACATCAAGTGCCTGGCGGATCGCGTGATCCTGCCCGCGCTGCAGCAGCGCTTCATCGACGAAGCCGACGCGTTCGTGCCCGGCAATCCGACGCACGTGCACCAGCTCGACAGCAGCCATTCGCCGTTCGTGTCGCAGCCGGCCGTGCTGGCCGGCGTGCTGGCGGATATCGCGAAAAGCTGACGGGGGCGCGGCACGCGCGGTGTGCGGTGTGCGGTACGCCGCAGGTAACCGCGCTGCGGCCGCGCCGCGCTTACGCGTACGCGATCGACCGGTCGCGCCCGAGCCGCTTCGCGCGATAGAGCGCGGTATCGGCCTCGTTGACGAGCACGTCGCACGCCAGCGCGCCGGCCGTCGCGCACGCGCCGCCGACGCTCGCCGTCACCGGCACGCTGACGCCTTCCGCGTCGACCGGCGTGCTGCCGATCGCGTGGCGCACCTTGTCCGCGACCCGCATCGCTTCGTCGAGATTCGTGCACGGCAGCAGCAGCGCGAATTCCTCGCCGCCGAAACGGCCGAACGTATCCTGCGCGCGCACGATCGACGCGACGCGGCGCGCCGTCTCGCGCAATACCGCATCGCCGGCCGCATGCCCGAACCGGTCGTTGATCGTCTTGAAGTGGTCGAGGTCGAACAGCAGCACCGACAGGTCGCCGCCGTAGCGCTGCCAGCGCGCGAACTCGTCACTGAGCCGCGCCTCGAAGAAGCGCCGGTTCGCGATGCCGGTGAGGCCGTCGAGATTCGCATGCTCGCGCAGTTTCGCGACCGCCTCCTCGCGCTCGCGCTGCATCACGCTCACGTGCGTGACGTCCGAGATCGTCACGCACACGGCCTCCACTTCGCGGCCGCGCGTGAGCGGCATGAACGTGCAATCCTGCTGCATGTAGTCGACGCCGCCCGTGATCGGCCGGTCGTGCTCGAAGCGAAACAGGTAGGGCCGCTGCTCCCAGGAGCTGAACGCGAAGCTGCCGAGCTGGAACACGCTCTCGAGCTTGCGCTCGAGCCACGCGCGCGGCAGCGCCGGAAAGCAGTCGAACAGGTTGCGGCCGATCACGTCGGCGGCCGGGATGCCGCTGTGGTCCTGCATGAAGCGATTCCACATCAGCACGGTCATCGCGCGGTCGAGCACGAACAGGCCGAAGCCCACCCGTTCGATCACGAGGTCGCTCAGCGACGCGGCAGTGGCGGTGGCGGCGGGGGTCGCGTTCATAGCGCGGACAGCAACGCGTCGAGCGCGTCGCCCATCAGCCGGATCGAGTCCTCCGCCATCAGCATCACGAAATGTGCGCGGAACGCGTGATCCTCGAGACCGAAGTTCACTTCGAGCAGCAGCGCGACGCTCCAGGCGAGCGCGGTCGGCTGGAACACGTCGTCGAACGACACGTTCGCGCCGAGCAGCCCCGGCGGGAAAAACACGGGCTTGCGGCCGAGTTCGTCGAGGATCGACGCGACGCATGCGCTCATCAGCACGTTCGAGACATCGAACACGAGTTCGTCCTGCGTGGCCATGCCGGCATACACGCCGTCGCCGAACGTGCGCTCCATCAGCGACATGAGCCGCGCGACGCCCGCGCTGCGGCACAGCACGATCGCCTCGCCCTTGATGTCGGAACGGAATCCCTGGCGCACGGCCGTCACGTTCTCGTGGATGCCCGTCATCTCGCGCAGCGCGTCGCCCGCATCGGCGGCCTTCACGACGCGCACGCGCGGTACCGACAGCTCGATGAAGTGCCCGAGCAGCAGCGCAAGCCGTGCGGCGGCACGGCCCATCGCGAGGTTGGCGATTTCCTGCAACGCGTCGCGTTGCTCCGCCGTGAACACCGATTCAGGCATACAACCCATACTCCTTGAGAATGGGCAGCAACGCCTCCGACGTCACGGGCTTGGCAACGAATGCGATCGCGCCCAACTCGCGCACGCGTGCTTGCGCCTGCGGCTGGATATCGGCGGATACCACGATCACGAACGTGTTCAGATCTTCGTGGCGCAGTGTCTCGAGCACCTGATAGCCGTTCATGTCGGGCATCGTCAGGTCCAGAAACATCACGGAAGCCTTGCCGTCACGATAGAGCGCCAGGGCCTCACGACCATTCGCCGCATACGTGACGTCGACGTCCCAGTCCCCCGGGAGTGCCTTTGTCAGAAGTTTGCGAGCGAGCAAGGAGTCGTCGGCGATCACGATCGGCAAAGGCATGGCGGCGAAGCGGTATACGGAATGGTCTCTCTCGCGTTAACGACCGCGCGGCGCGCTTCTTTAGGCGCCATGCGATCAAGCGCGGCCACCGCCGTGCGGCCGCGCGCGGGCGCCGCGGCGCCAGGCACGCGACACACCGCGCCGCAAACGCCGGCGGGCGCATATATCTGTCATGGGGAAAGCAAGGCGCGATTCTCTGAGTAAACCGAAGGCGGTGCAACTCGCCATTTTCACCATTTCGAACAAAATCGATTCATTCGCCCTGCATTCCGAAAACAGCCGCGACCATTTTCGAGATAAGCACGCAAAATTTTTCTTTGTGTACGTTTGCGCTGCCGGATTCATAGCGTTTTCAAACTTTCACCGTGCCCCTGTCGGAATCACCAGGTTGCACATCGGTGCGGCGGTACGGCGCACGTGCGCAACTCGTTTATGATGGAACACCTCCGCTTCACCCGCTTTCTTCGATGACGTCCGAACGTCCCGCCGACTCCCGCACGCACACCGCACCGCCCGCCGACGACTGGCAGGACGACGGCAACTATGCGTCCGGCGCGCCCGAGCACGATTTCGCGGTCCGGCGCGTGACGCTGATCGTGCTGCTGGTCGCGGCGATCGTGCTGCCGTGCATCTACGTGTCGGTCATGGCGTACAACGACCTGAAGGCCCGCGAAGCCGCGGCGAGCGACGTGACGATGCGTACCGTGCGCGTCGCCGAGGAACATGCGCTCAAGGTGTTCGACCTGAGCGAGACGCTCGATGCGCGCATCGTCGACCTCGTGCAGGACATGGACGACGCCACCGTGCGCCGCCACGAATCCGACATCCACGAAGCGCTGAATACGATCGGCGGCGGCTATCCGCAGGTGGCCGCGGTGTCGATCTTCGGTGCGAGCGGGATGCTGCTCGCCAACAGCCTCTACTATCCGGCGCCCTATGCGTCGATCGCGAACCGCGACGACTTCGCCGGCATCCGCGACGGCCGGGTGATCGAACACATCTCGAAGCTGATGATGGGGCCGCTCAAGCTCGAGAACATCCCCGTGTTCAACACGGGCGTCGCGCGACGCCATAGCGACGGTTCGTTCGCCGGCATGGTGTCGATCGCGCTGAAGTCGTCGTATTTCAACGCGTTCTACCGCGACCTGCTCGGCGGCGCGGCCACCCCGATGACGATGGCGCTCGCGCGTTCCGACGGCGCGGTGATCGCGTCGTATCCGCCGCCGCCGTCGCTCGCGCACACCGATCTCACGGCGACCTTCGGCAACGCGCAAAGCGATCCGCGCGCGGGCGTCGTGCGGGTGCGCCACGACGGCGCCAGCAGCGAGATCGTCGCGTACCGCCAGGTCGGCAGCTACCCCGTGTACGTGACCTGCGCGTACCGCACGTCGGCGATCTGGCGTGAATGGTACGAACACCTGAGCGTGCTGTTCATCTCGATGTTCGCGCCGTCGATCGCGCTGTGGTCGGTGATCTGGCTGTCGCTGAAGCGGCTGAAGGCGGAAGAGGAGGCCTGGGACCGCTGGCAGGCCGAAGCGTCGATGCGACGCTCGATCGAATCCGCGTACCGGCAGTCGCGCAAGATGCAGGCGCTCGGCAACCTGGTCGGCAGCGTCGCGCACGACTTCAACAACCTGCTGATGATCATCTCGAGCAACGTGCAGATCGCGCGGCGACGCGGCGTCCAGCATCTCGACAAGGAACTCGGCGCGATCGAACGCGCGTTGAAGAATGGCCAGTCGCTCACGCGCCAGTTGCTCGGCGTCGCGCGCAAGCAGCCGCTGCACAGCGAGACGATCGACGTCGGTCAATGGCTCGGCACGTGCCGCGAACTGCTGAAGACGTCGCTCGGTTCGAAATCGCTGCTGGTCGTCGCGATCGAGCCCGGCGTATGGCCGATCCGGGTCGATGTCGCGGAGCTCGAGCTCGCGGTGATCAATCTCGCCGTCAACGCGCGCGATGCGATGACGGTCGGCGGCCGCTTCACGGTCGGCGCGCGCAACGTGACGCTGCGCCGCGAGGACGGCTTTCCGCTGACCGGCGACTTCGTGCAGATCTCGCTCGACGATACAGGCTCGGGCATGCCGCCCGACGTGCTCGCGCGCGCGTTCGAGCCGCTCTTCACGACGAAGGCGCAGGGGATGGGAACGGGGCTCGGGCTGCCGCAGGTGTTCGCGTTCTGCGAGCGCTCGGGCGGACTCGCGACGATCGACAGCGCGGTCGGCGCCGGGACGTCGGTGCGCCTCTACCTGCCGCGCGCACGCGTCGAGGACATCGTCGCGCGACCGCAGGCCGCCGTGCACGACGCGGGCGGGCTTGCCGGCCTGCACGTGCTGCTGGTCGAGGACAACAGCGAAGTCGCGGCCGGCACCGAGGCGCTGCTCACGCTGCTCGGGCACCGCGTCACCTATGCGCCCACCGCCGACGACGCACTGCGCCTGATCGAGGGCGCGGCCGCGAACGACGCATTCGACCTGGTGATCTCGGATATCCACATGCCGGGCCGCCTGAACGGCATCGATCTCGCCGAAGCGATCGACAAGCGGCCGGGGAAGCTGCCCGTGATCCTCGTCACGGGTTACGCGGAGGAACTCGACCGCACGCGTACCGTCGACGTGCGCGTGCTGTCGAAGCCGTTCGACATCGCGCTGCTCGACGAGATTCTGCTCGGCATCCGCGAAGCGCGCGACGCACGGCACGCCGGCGCCTGACCCGCGGCATGCGGGCCGGTGCCGGCGGCGGCAAGGAAACGGCGGTCAGGCCGCCTTCAGCACGCGCACCCAGTCGACGTAGCGGTCGACGAAACCCTGCAGGAACTTGCGGGTGTCTTCGCTGACGATCTGGCCCTCGTCGTCGATACGCGCCGGGTCGTGCTTGATGAACATTTCCGGCTGGCCGAGCGTCTTCACGTCGAGATACGCGAGCACGTTGCGCAGGTGCTGCTGCGCGAGCGCGGTACCGGTCGCACCCGGCGACGTGCCGAGCACCGCACCCGGCTTGCCGGACCACGAGTTGTGCCCCCACGGGCGCGAGCCCCAGTCGAGCGCGTTCTTCAGCACGCCCGGGATCGAGCGGTTGTACTCGGGCGTCACGAACAGCAGCGCGTCGGCCGCCTCGATCGACTGCTTGAAGCGCTTCGCGACTTCCGGAAAGTCCGCGTCGTAGTCCTGGCTGTAGAGCGGCAGTTCGCCGATCTCGACGAATTCGAACGAGAAATCGGCGGGGGCGAGCGAGATCACGGCTTGCGCGAGCGCGCGGTTCCAGGAACCGCGACGCAGGCTGCCGACGACGACTGCAACACGATAGGACATGGCTTTCTCCTTCCGGTGAGTAAGGAATCGGGTCGATTGATTCTGGACAGGCGACAAAGGTCTGTTTATAGGCAAGCCAGCCCGCGAGCCGTCCCACGGGGCCGACCGGCCGACTTTCCACAAGGTTTTCCACAGAAATTGTGGATAACTTGACCGTTATGGTCTGATGTTACAGACCGCCCGCGTCGCGATTTCGCGGCGCGCGACGCCAGGCTTCGGCAAGCATAGCGCAGCGCGCCAGCCGGCCTCGTGAATTCGCGACGGAACATGCGTTGCAGCGCAGCGTCTCGCCCAGTAAGCTGCTCGCACACCGCGATGCGCCCGCCCGGTGGCGCGCACGCGAGCGCTTTCGCTTCGTAAGGCTCCCGACCTGCCATGCTGTCCGCGTACGACGACCCTGCCTATCTCGCGCAACTGCGGCGCGACCTGCTGCGCTTCGCGCGACTCCAGCTCCGCGACACCGATGCGGCCGAGGATGCCGTGCAGGAAGCGCTGACCACCGCGTGGTCGCACGCGGGCGAGTTCGCGGGACGGTCCGCCCACAAGACCTGGGTGTTCGGCATCCTGCGCAACAAGCTGATCGACATCCTGCGCGCGCGGCAGCGGACGGTGAGCCTGTCCGCGCTCGATGCGGAACTCGACGGCGAATCCGCGCTCGATCGCGAACTCTTCAAGGAAAACGGGCATTGGGCGCCGCACACGAAGCCGCAGCCGTGGCCGCGCCCCGAAACGCTATTGCAGCAACAGCAGTTCTGGATGCTGTTCCAGGTCTGCCTGGACCACTTGCCGGAACACATCGGGCGCGTGTTCATGATGCGCGAATTCCTCGACGTCGAGATTGCCGACATCTGCAGCGAACTGACGTTGACGACGAATCATTGCAGCGTGCTGCTGTATCGGGCGCGTACGCGCCTGCGCACCTGCCTCAGCGAAAAAGGAATGACGACCGAAGATGCTGCCGGGGAAATGTAGGGACGTGACGCGACTGCTGTCGGATGCGCTCGACCGGTCCTTGACGCTTCATGAGCGCATGCAGGTGCATGTGCATCTGCCGACTTGCAGCGGATGCCGCGTGTATCGCGGGCAGATCGCGCTGCTGCGGACGGCAGCGCATGCGGCGGCGGGGCGGGGGATGGGGGATGAAGCGGGTGGCGATCGGGATGAGTCGTCGGGCGACGGGCAGGGCTGAGTTGCTGCCTTGTGATTTCTGCTACGAGCGGTTCATTTGATGACGGCTGGGAGCGTAGCCACGGTGGTCGGTTGTGATATTCGAATTCAGTCGATCGATCCGACGCCTCTCGTGATTGCTGCTACGAGTGGTTTGTTTGATGACGGCTGGCAGCGTAGCCACGGTAGACGGTTGCGGTATTCGAATTGAGTAGGCCAATCCGGCACGTCTCGTGATTGCTGCTATGAGTGGTTCCATCGATGAATGCTGGCAGGGCAGCCACGGTGGACGGTTGTGCTACTCGAATTCAAGCGGTCGATCCGATGCGTCTCGTGATTTCCGCTACGCGCGGCTCATTTGATGACCATCGGCAGCGTAGCCACGGTGGTCGATTGCGGCTCGCGAATTCAGCCGCTTATTCCCGGCGCGCTCGCGCCGGGATGATGCGATAAGAAAAATACGCCGAACAACAATTATTCGAACAGCGCGCGCACCGACTCAGGCGGACGACCGATGGCCGCCTTGCCTCGATACACGACGATCGGACGCTGCAGCAGAATAGGATGAGCCGCAATCGCTTCATAGGCCTCCGCGTCGGTCAGACTCGCACGGGCCAGATCCAGCGTCTTGTACGGCTCTTCGCCGTCGCGAAGCATGTCGCGCACCGGGCGCCCGAGCTGACGATGCAACGCTTCCAGTTCCTCGACCGTCGGCGGCGTCTTCAGATACTCGACGACATTCACCTGCGTGCCGGCGGTGTTCAACGTCTCGACCAGTGCGAGCGTCTCGCGGGACTTTGAGCAGCGGGGGTTGTGGTAGATCGTGATCATCATTCGGACCTGGATTGGAAAGGCACGTATTGTAGCCAGTCTGGTTGCGTGCGTTTCGGCGGGGACCGGCGCGCGGGCGAAAGGGGAGTTGGAGTACGGTGCGGCGTGCGGGGGGAATCGTTCGCGCCGACGAGCGGGCAGAGCGCGTGATGCCTTTATGCGCATAAAGTGCGTTGCACGGGCAATCGCCAAGGACGTCTGCGGTGGCGAGCGCCGATGAACGACGACTCACCACTACGGCGTGTTGCAGGTTCTCACGCGAGGGCCACCGTACGGTTTTGGTTTTATCCGTCGCCGGGTTTATGCGCATAAAGCTATCGCTTCGCGAGGTGGGGAGGTCCACTGATATCGCGACGGGCCCGGACACTTCGATACCTCGAACGATCAGCGGTGCGATACGCGATCGAGTCCGTCCGGGGCATTGTCGCGGGACGTATTAATGCGCGCTTGCCGACGTGGGGCCCGCCGATCGCTGCCGAGCCTCTCGATGGTTTATGCGCATAAACGCTTGGGGCGGCCACCGCTTCACCGCTTCACCGCTTCACCGCTTCACCGCTTCACCGCTTCACCGCTTCACCGCTTCACCACTGCACGCTGCACGCTGCACGGCACACGGCGCGAGTATCGCGCCGGCCTGAGTCGCGCCGCGTTCGTCATCCAGGCTCGTGCTCAAGCGAGGACGCCGACTCGCAGATGCTCTCCAGCACCGCCGAAGTTTATGCGCAAAAACTCCCCCGTCACCAAGGCCCCGCACGTTCGGCTAACGACAGGGCAGGCGCCAACACATTGCGCCGATCAGCTTCTCGAACGACGAGCAGAAACGCCTGTCGTCACGACGATCCATCCGCTCATCATCCACCGCAGCAATCTCGCCGCCATCCGCTGCAGTCAGCCAGCGTCTCCATTCGTTTATGCGCATAAACCGATAGCCCGAATGGCTAACGCGTAGTTGGCAAACGACAATTTCATTGAAATATAAATATCGTCCTGTAAAATTCCAACGACCAAAAACAGGAGTGAAAATTGGCCGCGGAAATCATTGCAGTCACTCAACAAAAAGGTGGCGTCGGCAAAAGCACGATTGCCATGCACCTCGGCGCGGCATTCCATGAGAAAGGGAAGCGCGTCCTCGTCATCGACGCAGACGGTCAAAACACACTGATTCACTGGTCGAGCGCATCCGGTGACAGCGACGCCGGCATCCCGTTCCCGGTCGTCAATCTCGCCGAAGCCGGCGGCCAGATCCATCGCGAGATCAAGAAGTTCATCAACGACTACGACATCATCGTCGTCGATTGCCCGCCGTCGATCACCGAGAAAGTTTCCGGCGTCGTGTTGCTGGCCGCATCGATCGCCGTGATCCCGACTTCGTCGTCGCCGGCCGATTACTGGTCGAGCGTCGGGCTGGTCAAGCTGATCCAGCAGGCGCAGGTGATGAACGAAGACCTCCGTGCCGTCTTCCTGCTGAACAAGACCGAAGAGAAGCGCATGCTGACCCGCGAGCTCAAGCGTGCGCTCGAGGAGCTCGGCTTCCCGTTGCTGAAGACGCAAATCCCGACCCGGGAAGCGTACAAGCAGGCAATGGCGCTCGGTCAGACCGTGCTGCAGATGAACGATCGCGGCGCCAAGCTGGCCGCCGCGGAAATTCGCGCATGTGCCGACGAAATCGTCGCCATGCTGCCCTGACTTTATGCGCATAAAGGAGTCACATGAAACCCTCCCAATTTGCAAAAGGATTCCAAGCGCGCCCGGATATCACGACGAGCGAGAAGCGCACGGCGCTTGATCGGCTGAATGCCATCGACGGCATCGTCAAATCCGAGACGGCCACGCCGGCCCCGACGAAGTCCGCCAAGAAGGACATCACGCCGCCACCGTCTCCGGACGTCCTGCTCGATCCGTCGATCGACGAGTCGCCGCAATATCGCGCGTGGCGCCTCGAGAACCGCTATGCGCCCGGCCAGGTAATCGAACTGCCGTTGAAGGCGATCAAGCATAGCCCGTTCAACCCGCGGCACTTCTATCTGAAGTCGTCGATTGCCGAACTCGCGGTCAACCTCGCGAAGCAGGGGCAGCAGCAGGCGATCCACGTGATTCCGGACTATGACAATCCGGGCTCGTATTTCGTCAGCGACGGCGGCCGCCGCGTGCGCGCGCTGAAGGAAGCGAACAAGGAGTCGGTAAAGGCGATCGTGATCGACGTGCCGATCGGGATCCAGAGCTACAAGCTCGGCTACGACCTGAACGTGCAACGCGACTCGCAGACGGTGTTCGACAACGCCGTCGTGTGGCGCCGCTTCCTCGACGACAAGCACTTCCTGAGTCAGAAGGAACTGTCCGAGCATCTCGGCCTCGACGAGTCGACGGTCGCGGTCGCGCTGTCGATCGGCAAGCTGCCGGAAAGCGTGATGCAGGAGATGGTCGCGCGCCCCGATCGTTTCGGTTCGAACATGGCGTATCAGGTCGGCCGTTATCACAACGCGCGCGGCACCGAGGCGACGCTGCGGCTGATCAACAAGATCGTGTCCGACGATCTCAGCACGCGCCAGGTGTCGGACATCGTCAAGGGCCGCGTCGCGGCGCAGGAAACGCCGAAGCCGGCGGGCCGCCAGCGCTATGCGCAGCGTCTCGAGATCAAGCTCGGCGGCAAGTCGGTCGGCGACCTGAAGTCGTATGGCGAAGACCGCATCGAACTGCGCCTGCGCGGCCTCCCGAAGGACAAGCGCGACGCGATCCTCGAGCAGCTCGAGCGGATGCTGTTGTCGGACTGATGGAAACGGCCGGCAGGGCCTGGCGATGCGCCGGGCCCGCCGGTTGGGCGGGCGGCCGGCGGCGGCCCGTCAGAGGGGCCTGAACAGGCCTCAGGCGGCCCGCGATTGATTCAGGGTGAACGACAGCAGGTCGCCGTCGGTCGGCTCGCCCCAGGTCTTCTGAGCCAGCCAGTCGAAAAACGCCGTCTCGGCCAGCTTCGAATCGAGGCCGCGCTTGCGCCAGTCGTCACGCAGGTGCGAGCCCATCGTCGGCAGCACTTCCGACTCGAACGACTCGCGCGCCACTTCGCGCTCCGCGTCGCCCTGCTCCTCGTACAGCACCTTCGCTTCCTTGCGGCGGAACGCCGCGAATTCGCTCAACAGACGCGCCTTCAGATCGTCCGGCTGCGCCGCGACGACCTTCGCGGCAGGCGCGCCCGACGGCAGCGCGTCGACGGACTCGACCGGCGGCGCATAACCCTTCTTCAGCGCATCCTTGAACAACGCGGGCGCGCTGCGCACCGGCGGCAGCGTCGTGCTGCGCATCCGCTGCTCGGTCATCTGCAGCGCGGCGCGAATCCGGTTTTCCTCGCTGTCCGCGTAGAGCGTCTGCGCTTCCTTGAGCGGAATCCCGAGCTTCACCATCCGGTCGACCAGCGTGCTGTCGAACACGTTCGGATGCTCGTCGAGCGCGAGCATCGGCTGCTTGCGCTCGGTCACGCGGAACTGGATCTCCGCGACCCGGCGCCCTTCGCGATGTTCGATCAGTTCGACGAAGATGTTGGTGACCGCATTGACCTCGGCGATCGCCGGACGCAGGTAGTCGCGCTTGAAGTACTTGTACTCGCGCTTCGCCTCGTCGCCGGCTTCCGTATCGGGCGTGCCCGACAGGATCGGCCGCCACCATTCCCAAGGCTCGCGCATTGTCAGGTGGCTCGGGTTCGTCAGGTAGCGCACGCAGATCTCGTAGAGAGCGAGACCGGCGCTGCTGCGCAGCTGGCTCTGGAACTGCAGGCTCAGACGCGCGTACTGGACCGGGTCGAGCAGCTTCTTCTTGATCTTCGGTGCGAACGAGAATTCGACCCACACGCGGCGGGTAGCCGGATCCTCGAGAATTTCGGCATCGGCGATCAGCGTCGAGATCCCCCACTTGCGGCCCGGCTTCTGGCTCGACGTCCCCGTGCTCCATTCAACCTGGACCGACACCATGCGGCGCAGGTGTTCCTTCACCAGCGCGGTGTCGTTCGAATCGAAGGCGGAGTTGGCGACGATATCCGACAGCAGCGCGCGATACGTATCGCCGGAGTCGTCGGCCTGCTGCGCGACGGCGAGCAGGACGTTGAACAGCTTGCGGGTCAGGAGCGTGATCTTGCCGCTCTTCGGCTGAATTGCGATCGCCTCGACGGCCTTACGCAATTCGGCTGAACTGGCACTCACCACATCCACATCGGTTTTCTTGGCGCGCTTCGTGGCCATGCGTCGGGTCGGAGGAGAAGTTTCACGGAAGGATAGCGCCTGTGGTGATGTGCGTCCAGAACGACATGCTCACCATAGCGGGTGAAGTGCGCGTGTGAAACGGCACTCACCCCAACCCTCTCCCGAAAACCCTCACCGGTCCGGATTTACAGCGTTTCGGACTCGTCCAGACGTGTCGCGGGATGCGCGGATTCACAGATTTTCGCCTGTGCTCGACACGTGCGAAACTTGCTCCCGTATCGGCTCACCTTCCGATTTGTCGTAATTTTGCGACTGCACTTCCGGGTCCTCGTCACAGGGTCGCCACTGGACGTCGCGACATCGAGTGGACAGGCCCGCACCGGCCTGTATGCATGTACAGGCGCGGCTGACCTGGGCGACCGCAACCACGCCCGGAACCCGGAAACCGCGCCAAAAAGGATGCGCCGCGAGGCCATCGAAGCCGATTCTCGGGCCCGGGCGCGCATTGTACAGCGCACAGAAACCGTTCGGTCCCGAAAATTCTCACCTCAACGGCTCCGAATTCTGTGCGCCGGATCCAGACGAGTCCCCGGCACACGCGGGATCGCCAGCCAGGACCTCCCGAAAAGCCTCACCTTATTGAAAAAAGCGGCGCTCCAACGGACGCGGATACGGCTCCCGAAAAACCTCACCGTAACCGCCGCGGTATCAAAAATGTCAATGCCGTCCGATACTTATGTGCAGCAGGCGTTCCGCTGCGTCCGGCGATCGTCCCCCGAAAAGCCTCACCTTTGCGGCAGGCGAACGTCGGCGGCAGCTGTGTATCGACTCCTGAAAACTCTCACCTGTGCCAAAAAGTGGCACAGCAAAAATCAGATTTCTGCCAGTCCCGGCGGGCTTTTCAGCGAATTCGCCCCGTTATGGGTCCCGAAAAGCCTCACCTTTGCCCTATTTTCGAGCAAATGGCGCTCCCGAAAAGGCTCACCTATCAGGCAAACGGCAGCCTGTGATCGATGTCCCGAAAAAGCTCACCTCAACGGGATCCGGGCAGGAAAACCCGGATTTCGCTCCCGAAAAGCCTCACCTTTCAGGCTTCACAGGCCCCACAGGGCACTTTTGCTGTGCAAAATGACCGTCGTTTCCCGGAAATCCTCACAGCAAATCCCTGCGGAGTCCCGTGAAACCTCACCTTTCATGAAAACTGCCCAAAAGATGGGCAGAATAGGGGCGCTAGCAAGGTCCCGCAAATTCTCACCTATGTCTGCACAGGCAGAAAACTGTGCGCTCAGGCACAGCGCGGGTTCCATGGCAGTGCAGCCCCGAAAAGCCTCACCTTTGGGAAATCTCGCATTTCACTGTGATCCCGAATCCGCTCACGACCTTTCCTGCATCGGCTCACGCAGATCCCCGAACCCCATCACTTCAGCTCCCGCAGAAGATCACCTTGGTTCCCGTAAAACTTCACCTTCTCGGCCGGAAAGCCTTGCTACATAAGGCTGTGCCGTGGCGTTAACGTTTTTAACTAAGGGTTCAAGGGTGTTTACTTCTAATACTCTCAAGACATCGGTCGTCGAGTTTTCCACAGAGACCCCAACCCCTGAACACCGACAGCGAGCGTGACGCCCATCATGTGAAACAAATGCCCTTTTTCGGGGCTTGCTAAAAAACGCTTTCAGCACAAGTACTTGGCTCGTTTTCTTCGCTTTGTTTCACGGGATCGGGACGCTGGCTCATCCAGATCGGCTCACAGCGCCGATTTCTGTGCACAGCGACGCAAATTCATCGCGGCCAACAAAAACAGGTATCAAAAAATACGTGTTCCGTTATGATCACAACATTTCAATGTCTGTGAGTCCTGCCATGACGCTGGATGAAATACGTGAAGCCATCCGGGAAGAACTCGAATCGCTACGCGCGAGCGGCGCGCGCCGCCAGGAGTTGTCGCTGCATGCCTGCAAGCGCCTGTTTTTCGATCTCGGCATCCGGCCGTCGGCCGCCAATGTCCGCGATCTGACCCAGACCGGCAGTGCCAGCGACATTCCGAAGGACATCGATCATTTCTGGGAACGGATCCGTGCCGCGTCGAAGGTTCGGCTCGACGGTGCGGCGATTCCGAAAGCGGTCGAGGAAAAGGCCGGCGCATTGCTCGGCGCGCTATATGAAGAGGCGTTGAAAGCGGCCAGGGAAAGTCTCGATGTCGACCGCGAGCAGATCCGCGCCGGCGTGACCGATGCGGAACAGCGGCTGCGCGACGCCACGGTTCGCCAGGAAACCCTCGAGGGCGCGCTGACGCGCAGCGAAGCCCGCAACGAGCAGCTGCAGGCGCGTGTGACCGAGCTCGAGGTGCAACTGGCCTCGCAATCGACGCACGGTTCGGCAAACGAGGCGACGCTGCTCACCACAGTCGCCCGACTCGAAAAGGAACTGGCCGCCATGGCCGGCCGCGTCGATGCCGAACAGACGCAGAACGCGGCGCTGCGCGACCGTATCGACACGCTGCAAGCCGAATTGCAGCAGCGCACCGAACACTATGCGCAGCAGATCAAGGATGCGGTGGCCGAAGCCGAGCGCCGCGTCAAACCGATGCTGGTCGAGCTGGACTCGCTGCGCAGCATGGCGTCGACCTATCAGAGCGGTTTGCGCGACGTGCAACGCAAGGAATTCGATTTCCTTCAGCAACTGAGTTCGACCAAGGCCCGCGCGGACCGGCTCGAGGAACAGCTTCGCAGCCAGGGCGACGAGTTGGAGCGCGCGACGCGCGAGGTGAATACGCTGCGCGCGAGCCGCGGGATGAACCCGGAGATTTCCGCGCTGATCCGGCGCCTGGCCGATGCCGGTCAGCTGGATGCCGATGCGTTTTCCGCGATCGGGACGTCACTGGACCATGAAATTCCGGTGCCGACCCAGTGCCCGCATTGCGATGGCGAACCGGAGTTGTCGCACGGCGACGACGGGTTCGAAGTATCGTGCCCCGAATGCGAACATGCGTCGGGGCCCTGGCCTTCACGATTCGAAGCGATCGCACGCTTTGCACGAGATTGACGCGCCGGTCGGCACAGCGATCGCACAGGTGAGGTGATGCGGGACGCGTGAGGTGAGGTTTTTCGGGAGCGGGGAAACGGTGAGGCTACGCCGCACAAGGCTGCTCACGGATCACGTCGCGTGAGCAGCCGGTTCGGCATCAGTGAGTTTCGTCCTGGTCGGAAGCGTCACCATTCGCGAGATCGTCACGCCAGTTTTTCCACGCGCGGTGCAGCCGGTTCGACGAGATCGGCCGCACGAAGCCGAGCCATTTGCCGACCCGCTCGGGCGGTACGTCGTGTTCGAACAGCTCGGCCGCATAGGTGTTGCGCAGCGTTTGCGGACTCGCGCGCGCGGTGCGCGACGACGTCAGCCCCGCGGATTCGACGATCGCGTCGATTGCGCGCAGCATCGTCGCCTTGTGCATCGGCCGCCCGGCATGCGATGCGGGAAACACGAGCTCGCCGGGAATCTCCTGGCGCTTGCGCTCCACGAGCCATGCTTCGAGCAACGCGATCGCGAACGACGCCAGATGGGTTTCGCGCGCGAAATCGGGATGCGTCGACGGGATCTGCAGCGACGTTCCGCTCGTATCGATGCAACTAATCGTGAGCACGCGTGCTTCGCCGGTCTTCACGCCGGCGCCGAGAAACGCGGCGACGAGCGCGCGGTCGCGGCGCTCTTTCCAGTACGCGGAGCCGGACACGCCGATCGGTGAAAACAGGTAGGCCAGCAACTTTGCGCGTTCGGCCGGCGTCAGGAAACCGGTTGGCTCGTTGTCGCGTGCCTGACGCCAGTTCGCTTCGCCATCCTGAGCAATGAAGCGGGCCGGGTTGGTGGACGCGAACTCGGTGCGCCGGATGTGGTCGAGCACGCGTTCGATCAGCCGCAAATAACGCATTCGCTGCGTTTTCCGGATCGGAAGCTCGCCGACGAAGTTCGCGATCGTTGCGGTATCGACGGTGGCCAGGTTTTTCTGGTTTGCACGCAGCCACGCAAGAAAGGCGCCCCATTGCGCGCGGTAGACGTCGGCCGACGAACGGCGGTAGTCCTGCATGGCAAGCCACGCGTCGAACGCGGCTTCGGGCGAGATGATCCAGTCGGACGCGCCGCGGTCGAACAGATCCTTTTCTTCCGGGCGTGCCGGGGTGTCGGAGGGCGTGGGAAGGGACATGTTATTTATTCCGTTAGTTGCGTATATGGTAGCCCTTTCCGCAACGTCGCGGACAGCAGGATGCGGGAGCCGCCCACCGTGACGGACGCTCGGGGCCTGACGTCAGTCGCCCCACGCCTTCGACGGGCGGTGAACGCGCTCGCGGGGCGCCGCTTCCTGCGATTTGGCCGCGGCTTCATACGCGAGGACCGCGAACGAGAACACGGCGGGCAGCGCGTTCGATCGGCCGAAGTCGATCGGATCGTCCGTTTCGGGAAAGGTCATGTCCGACGGCCGTTCGAACAGTTGACGCATGCCGGGCTCGTGCCGGCTGGCAAAGCCGAGATCGGCGAGCGCCTCGGCTTCGATCGCGTGCAGCAGGCGCCACGACAGCGGGACGCGCTGACGGATGTAGCGCCCGGCTATATGGCGAACGATCAGTTCGAGGTCGTGCGCGGCAGCCTTGAAGCTGAGCGCGGCCAAATCTTGTTCTTCTGTCATCGCAGGCTCCTGTCGACCGGCGCGGGCGCCTCGGTGCGCCGCCCCGGCCATGCATGGCGGAATGTCCGTATACTGTACAAATATACAGTGTTCTCCGCAACTGGCCTTTCGGCCAGCTACCCGCATCGTCAGCGATGAATCACGATCAGTAGTGCGCGCGCCTCGGCCTTGCCGGGGTTGCGGATCGCATGCGGCGTGTCGGCCGGGTAGCGCGCGGTGTCGCCCGCCTTCAGGCGTCGGCTCGCCGCCGCGGCTTCGATTTCCATCGCGCCCTGCAGCACGGTGAGGTGCTCGCGCGTGCCGGGTTCGTGCGCGTTCGACACGAGCGCGCCGCCGCCCGGCAGCGTCAGTTCGTACCACTCGAACTTGCCGGCCAGGTCGATCGGGCCCCATACGCGCAATTGATAGCGGCCGTCGTGGCCGGCGAGCGTCGGGATGTCGTGCGGGCCGTCCACGCGGATCGTCTCCGGCGCTTTCGGCTGAGAGAACAGTTCGTCGAGCGTGATGCCGAGCGCATTCGTGAGCCGCCATGCGACCGCGATCGTCGGATTGGCCTTGTCGCGCTCGATCTCGGAGAGCATCGACTTCGATACGCCAGCCGCGCGCGACAGGTCGTCGAGCGTCAGCTTGCGCTCGTTGCGCAGGCGCTGGATTTGCTCGCCGACGCGCGGCGGCGTCACGCCCGGCGCTTGCGGTGCGGCGCCGGCAGGCGTGCGCCGCGACGCGGAGGAACTTGCCATTTGGTTTCCGTTCGCTTAGAGTTGTTCGGTATTTCGAATTCTAGTTCGGAATATCGGATAAATGCGGTCAACCGAACGACCGACTATAACAGTAGCAGGCCGTTGCGCCGCCGCCACGAGCGGCGCGCGACGGGATGCGAATCCCTGTCAGGAGCTTTGCGATGCGTGATGCCTTTCTCGCCCAGGTGCGCGGGACGCTCGACCAGATCCGCGCGGACGGTTTTTACAAGACCGAGCGCGAGATCGCGAGTCCCCAGGCGGCGGCCGTGCGGCTCGCCGGCGGTGCCGGCGTGCTGAATTTCTGCGCGAACAACTATCTCGGTTTGGCGAACGATCCGCGCCTGATCGCCGCGGCGCAGGCCGGTCTCGACCAGGACGGCTTCGGCATGGCGTCGGTGCGCTTCATCTGCGGCACGCAAACCGTGCACAAGCAGCTCGAAAGCGCGCTGGCATCGTTTCTCGGCACCGAGGACAGCATCCTCTATTCGAGCTGCTTCGATGCGAACGGCGGCCTGTTCGAGACGCTGCTCGACGAGAACGACGCGGTGATCAGCGACGAGCTGAACCACGCAAGCATCATCGACGGCATCCGCCTCTGCAAGGCGAAGCGTTTCCGCTACAAGAACAACGACCTGTCCGACCTCGAGGCGAAGCTGCAGGAAGCCGACGCCGCGGGCGCGCGCCACAAGCTGATCGCGACCGACGGCGTGTTCTCGATGGACGGCATCATCGCCGACCTGAAAGGCATCTGCGACCTCGCCGATCGTTACGGCGCGCTCGTGATGGTCGACGATTCGCACGCGGTCGGCTTCATCGGCGCGCATGGCCGCGGTACGCCCGAGCACTGCGGCGTCGACGGTCGCGTCGACATCATCACCGGCACGCTCGGCAAGGCGCTGGGCGGCGCATCGGGCGGCTACGTCGCGGCCCGCCGCGAGATCGTCGAATTGCTGCGCCAGCGTTCGCGCCCGTACCTGTTCTCGAACACGCTGACGCCGAGCATTGCCGCGGCGTCGCTGAAGGTGCTGGAACTGCTCGGCAGCGACGAAGGGGCGAAGCTGCGCGAACGCGTGCGCGAGAACGGCGCGCGTTTCCGCGAGCAGATGACGGCCGCGGGTTTCACGCTCGTGCCGGGCGCGCATCCGATCATCCCGGTGATGCTCGGCGACGCGCAGCTTGCGACCAACATGGCCGACAAGCTGCTGGCCGAAGGCGTCTACGTGATCGGCTTCTCGTTCCCGGTCGTGCCGCGCGGTCGCGCGCGCATCCGTACGCAGATGAGCGCCGCGCATACGCCCGAACAGATCGATCAGACGGTCGCCGCGTTCGTGCGCGTCGGCAAGTCGCTCGGCATCGTCTGACGGAGGCGCGACCATGAAAGCACTGGCAAAGCTCGAACGCGGCCCGGGCCTCACGCTCACGCGCGTGAAGCGCCCCGAAGTCGGACACAACGACGTGCTGATCAAGATTCGCCGCACGGCGATCTGCGGCACCGACATCCATATCTGGAAGTGGGACGACTGGGCGCAGAAGACGATTCCCGTGCCGATGCACGTCGGTCACGAATACGTTGGCGAGATCGTCGAGATGGGGCAGGAAGTGCGCGGCTTCGCGATCGGCGATCGCGTGTCAGGCGAAGGCCACATCACGTGCGGCTTCTGTCGCAACTGTCGCGCGGGGCGCCGGCATCTGTGCCGCAACACCGTCGGCGTCGGCGTGAACCGTGAAGGCGCGTTCGCCGAGTACCTGGCGATTCCCGCGTTCAACGCGTTCAAGATTCCGCCCGAGATCTCCGACGATCTCGCGTCGATCTTCGATCCGTTCGGCAACGCGACGCATACGGCGCTGTCGTTCAATCTCGTCGGCGAGGACGTGTTGATCACCGGCGCGGGCCCGATCGGGATCATGGCCGTCGCGATCGCGAAGCACGTCGGCGCGCGCAACGTCGTGATCACCGATATCAACGACTACCGGCTCGAACTTGCGCGCAAGATGGGCGCGACGCGCGCGGTCAACGTCGCGCGCGAGTCGCTGCGCGACGTGATGGCCGACCTGCGCATGACGGAAGGCTTCGACGTCGGTCTCGAGATGTCGGGCGTGCCGAGCGCGTTCACGAGCCTGCTCGAGGCGATGAATCACGGCGGCAAGGTCGCGCTGCTCGGCATTCCGCCCGCGCAGACGGCGATCGACTGGAACCAGGTGATCTTCAAGGGGCTCGAGATCAAGGGCATCTACGGTCGCGAGATGTTCGAGACCTGGTACAAGATGGTCGCGATGCTGCAAAGCGGTCTCGATCTGTCGCCGATCATCACGCATCGCTTTGCGGCGGACGATTACGAGAAAGGCTTCGCGGCGATGCTGTCCGGTGAAAGCGGCAAGGTGATTCTCGACTGGACGGTCTGAGTGCCGGCGGGGCGGTTCGGTACGTTTGCCGGCTGCTCCGCTCGTGCGGGCATGAGCGTTTGTCGGGGCTGGGCCGCTTCGACAAACGCGTAAGGTGAGAATATTCGGGAGCTGTGTTTGCGTACCGAACGGCGGCTCGATCATGCTGCCGCGTGTCGCGCAGGCGTGGAATTCAACGGGCTGCACGTCGTTTCCCGTCAGCGATACGAGGGCGATCGCACTTCGATTCCGCAGCACTCATCGGTGACATGCAATCGCGCATGCACCTCACCCATCAGCGCCGCTCCGCTGCCCACTCCGTCGCGTCGCTCGGCGCGTGCCTTTCTTCCTGCCCTTCCGTTTTCGCTTGTCGTGCCTGAATAGTGGGCCCTTGCCGCATCATCGCGTGTCATGGTTTTGCCCTGCGTCAGCGCCAGCACGTCACCACGCAACCCGGTCACAGCCCGGCCTCGAGGCGTGAGCCGATCACCGACGTGCGAACTCACCCATCAGCCCGCCAGCTGGCATCGATCGGTGCGCTGCCTGCTATTCGATCCGCTCACCGTTCGACCGTCGCGGCTCGAGTTGAAGACTCAACACGACGAGCCAGCGTTTCGGGCATTGCGGTGCGATCTCGATCAGATCGCCATGCGCACCGGACACCGTCACGAGTCCGTTTTGCGCTGCATGCCGATACGCGCGCGATGCGTCCGCCTGAAGCCAGAAGCTGACCAGCGCGCACGTGACGAAGCGGAACAGCAGCAATGTCGCGGCTTCCGGCGTGTCGCCCAGCAACACGAGCAGGCTGTCGAACGCGAGCGTCAGCATCTGCGTGACCGCGATCGTGATGGCCGTCAGCTTCGCCAGCCCGCGCATGCGCAGTGCTGCCCGCGTGCGGGCGTGACGTAGTGCGAGCCGCGCGCGATCGTCGTCGCTTTCGTGTCTCACGACGCCGCTCCGGCGCGCTGCGCGACGTCGATCGATGTCGTGTCGGATACAGGCATCGGCTCGCCTGCTACGCCAACCGCCTTGCACAGGATCGCGCTGTCGTAGCTGTGTCCTGCAAACCGCATCACGTCGATCAACCGAAACCCTTCGCGACGATAGAAGTCGACGAGCCGGACAGCCGCATGCGGCGCATCGAGCGCGATGTGCGTCGCGCCACGCGCGGCAGCCCGCCGTTGCGCGAACGCGAGCAGCGCACGGCCGATTCCGCGGTCCTGCCAGACCGGATCGACGGCCAGCTGGCCGAGCGTCGCGACGCGTCGGCTGCGATACGGATCGCAACGCGAATCGGGATCGTGCGGTTGCATCGTGATCGTCGCGACCAGATGCGCGTTGCCGAGCGCGACGAAACACTCGCTGGTGAGTATGCGTTCGCGCGTCGCCGACGCCGGCTGGTCGACCCCCGGACAGTTGAAGCCCGCGGCGCCGAGTGGCGCGTACGCACGATGCAGCAACGCGGTCAGCGACTCATACGAATCGCTGCGCGGATCGAAACGCCTTACCACCACGCGGCCGTCGAGCCGCTTCGCATAAGCCGCATAGGCACGCGCGGAGCGTGCGGATTCCGGTCGCTGCATGATGTCCTTTCGGCCAGACAGGGTGACCGAAGTGTAGTGAGCCCCCCGCGCCGGCTTCAAGAAAAAATGTCGTAAACGCCGGCTGCAATGCGCCGCTCGCCATCGGGACCATGCGGCGATCGGCCCTTCCGACGGCAGGGCCTTTTCACGCGGCTGTTGACGAGGGAGAACGATCGTTCTACCGTAAACCCATGAACACACATGATGACCTCTCCGGTGAACCGGCCGTTCGCGACCGGCTGCTCGACGCGGCCGAGGCGCTGATCTACTCGGGCGGCATCCACGCCACGGGTGTCGATGCGATCGTGAAGCGATCCGGTGCCGCGCGAAAGAGCTTTTATTCGCATTTCGAATCGAAGGAGGCGCTGGTCGTGGCCGCGCTCGAGCGCCGTGACGAACGCTGGATGCGCTGGTTCGTCGACGCGACGCTGGCGCGGGGCAAGTCGCCGCGTGCGCAGTTGCTCGGCATGTTCGATGTGCTGCGCGACTGGTTCGTGGAACCCGATTTTCACGGCTGCGCATTCCTGAACGCGTCCGGTGAAATTGCCGACGCCGACGATCCGGTGCGCATCGTCGCGCGCATGCACAAGGCGCGCTTGCTCGCGTTCGTGCGCGAGCGGTTCGACGCGTATGCCGACGCAGACGGGATCGAGCGCCGCGGGCTGGCCCGCCTCGCACGTCAATGGCTGGTGCTGATCGACGGCGCGATTGCCGTGGCGCTCGTCAGCGGCGATGCCGTCGCGGCGCGCGATGCGCGCGCAGCCGCCGAATGCTTGCTCGATACGGTGTCTCGAGCGTCGCGGTAACGCGTCCCAACCGGCTGCGTTCGTGCGCAGCCCAACCTTGAACAGGAGCATCCCATGTCCGCTTCCCCGGAAGTTCGTCCGCCCGTTCCGCCCTTCACGCTCGACACGGCGCGCCAGAAAGTGCGCGCCGCGGAGGATGCGTGGAACACGCGCGACCCGCAGCGCGTGTCGCTCGCCTATACGCCGCAGAGCCGGTGGCGCAATCGCGCGGAGTTCGTGACGGGCCGCGACGAGATCGTCGGCCTGCTGCAGCGGAAATGGACGCGTGAGCTCGACTACCGGCTGATCAAGGAGCTGTGGGCGTTCGGCGGCAATCGCATCGCGGTGCGATTCGCGTACGAATGGCATGACGACGCCGGCAACTGGTTCCGCTCATACGGAAATGAAAACTGGGAGTTCGACGAAAACGGCTTGATGGCGCATCGCCACGCGAGCATCAACGATCTGCCGATTCGCGAAGCGGATCGGCTGTACCACTGGCCGCTCGGCCGCCGTCCGGACGATCATCCCGGCCTGTCCGATCTCGGGCTGTGACGCAGCACGATGACGACGCGTGAACGCGTTCGATCACGCATCGAGCGTGCCGCCGGTGCTCAACGGTGAGGAAATTCGGGAGCCGTGTATTGAGGTGAGAGTTTTCGGGAGAAGGAGCGATTCCGTGCGGGACGGTGTGATTCTTCACGTCCCGCGTCTCACCGATCAATCTTCGCAGGAAACGGCGCGATTGCGCTGACGGAAGCGCCGTGCGCATTGCAGTGCTCGCGCTTTCGTTGCGTTGCCCGCACGCGAATCGAATGCGACATCGACACTGGCGGGATTCGATCGGTGTGTAGCGATGCGCGATGCAACTCACCGCTCGACTTCGACGTGATGCCGGTTACGGCGATGGATCGACACGTGACCGTGCGTGTCACCGCATCGCGTTGCTCACCGTTCGAAATCGACATCGATACCGACACGCGCGCATCCAGGCCCGCGCATCGGAATCAACCAGGGTGCGCGGCAGCCGGTCGTGTTGCTCACCCCTGAACACGCATCCATCGACCACCTGCGCGCACCCTGCGCATCGTTCCGTCAGCCGGCGATCCGCGCCGCGATCGCTTCACCCACTTCCTGCGTCCCTGCCTGGCCGCCGAGATCGCGCGTGCGCGGCCCGGTGCGCAGCACGTCCTCGATCGCCGCGACGATCGCATCGTGCGCTTCGCGTTCGCGGCCCGCGCCGTTGCCGAGGAAGTCGAGCATCATCGCCGCCGACCAGATCATCGCGATCGGGTTCGCGACGTACTGGCCCGCGATGTCCGGCGCGGAGCCGTGCACCGGTTCGAACAGCGACGGAAACGTGCGATCCGGGTTCAGGTTCGCCGACGGCGCGATGCCGATCGTGCCCGTGCAGGCCGGCCCGAGGTCGGACAGGATGTCGCCGAACAGGTTCGACGCGACCACGACGTCGAAGCGGTCGGGCTGCAGCACGAAGCGCGCGCACAGGATGTCGATGTGCTGCTTGTCGACGGCGATCTCGGGATAGCGCTCGCCCATCTCGGCCGCGCGCGCGTCCCACCACGGCATGCTGATCGCGATGCCGTTGCTCTTCGTCGCGACGGTCAGGCGCTTCGCGCGGCGCTGCGCGAGCTCGAACGCGAACTTCAGCACGCGCTCGGTGCCGTGACGCGTGAAGATCGACTGCTGCATGACCACTTCGCGCTCGGTGCCTTCGAACATCGTGCCGCCGACCGACGAATATTCGCCTTCGGTGTTCTCGCGCACGATCATGAAGTCGATGTCGCCCGCGTTGCGGCCGGCGAGCGGCGACGGCACGCCGTCGAACAGGCGCGCGGGCCGCAGGTTGATGTACTGGTCGAACTCGCGGCGGAATTTCAGCAGCGAACCCCACAGCGAAATGTGGTCGGGCACCGTCGCGGGCCAGCCGACCGCACCGAACAGGATCGCGTCCATGTCCGACAGCTGTGCCTTCCAGTCGTCCGGCATCATCTTGCCGTGCTGCGCGTAGTAGTCGCAGCTCGCCCAGTCGATCTGTTCGAACTGGAAACGGATGCCGAAGCGCGCCGTCACGGCGTCGAGCGCGCGCAGGCCCTCGGGCATCACTTCACGGCCGATGCCGTCACCGGGGATGACGGCAATCCTGTACGTCTTGTCGCTCATGCAAGCCTCCTTGGCTGTTCGGGCCGCCGGCAGCGTGCGCAGCGGAACGTGACGCCATTTTATTTATTTCCATTCAGATTAAAATCGTGCGAAAGGTTAATCGACTTTCCACGAATCGTGAACAAATCGCCGAATCTCGACGACCTGCGCGTCTTCAGCCTGGTCGTCCGCCTGACGAGCTTCAGCGCGGCCGCCGAGCAGCTCGCGGTGTCGCCCGCGTACGTGAGCAAGCGCATCGCGCTGCTCGAGGCGCAGCTCGGCACGCGGCTGCTGCATCGGTCGACGCGCCGCGTGACGGTCACCGAGGCCGGCGAACGCGTGTTCGCGCGTGCCGAGAAGATTCTCGACGACGTCGATCATCTCGTCGAGGACGTCTCGACCACACGCACGGTGCCGCGCGGCACGCTGCGCATTTCGAGCAGCTTCGGCTTCGGCCGCCATGTCGTCGCGCCGGCGTTGCTCGACTTCTCCGCGCGCTATCCGCAGCTGAACGTGCGGCTCGATCTGTTCGACCGGCTCGTCGACGTCGCGGGCGAAGGCTACGACCTCGACGTGCGCATCGGCGACGAGATCGCCGATCACCTGATCGCGCGCCGCCTTGCCGCGAACTACCGCGTGCTGTGTGCGTCGCCCGACTATCTCGCACGACGCGGCACGCCGCGCACGCTCGCGGATCTCGCGTCGCACGACTGCCTCGCGATCAAGGAGCGCGACCATCCGCTCGGCGTGTGGCGGCTGAACCTGCGCGGAGAAACGGCAACGGTGAAGGTCGGCGGCGCGCTGTCGACGAACCACGGCGAGGTGGCCGTGCAATGGGCGCTGGCCGGGCGCGGGATCGTGCTGCGCTCGATCTGGGAGGCGGGGCCGCTGATCGAACGCGGCGCGCTGCGGCGCGTGCTGCCGGACGTGATTCAGCCGGCGAACATCTGGGCGGTCTATCCGGAACGCGTCGCGGCTTCGGCGAAGGTGCGCGTGTGCGTCGATTTTCTGGCGGAGGCGCTCGCCCGGTTGAATGCCGCGGCGAGCGACGATGCGGGCTGAAATCGGCGAAAGGTGAGCTTTTACGGGGGCATGTCTGCGACGTCGGCACATGCCCGTTTTGGGCGTGCCATCGCGTCATGGGCCGACACGACGCAACAGGCAGCGATACGTCGATGGCCGCGAGGCACGCGCCCGACCGACGATGATGCCCGCACCCGCACCCGCACCCGCACCCGCACCCGCACCCGCACCCGCACCCGCACCCGCACCCGCACCCGCACCCGCACCCAAACCGCGGCTCACACCCGCGGCTCACACCCGCGGCTCCGGCGTTCAAGCCGCTTGCGCAGCGCTCGCCGCGCCGAGCATCAGGTCGAGATTCTGCACGGCCGCGCCGGATGCCCCTTTGCCGAGATTGTCGAACACGGCGGACAGCAGCACCTGACCGTGATCGTCATTGACGAACACGCTCAGCCGCAGGTCGTTCGTACCGTTCAGCGCCTGCGGATCGAGATGCGTGATCGTGCGCGTATCCGCGAGCGGCGTGACCTCGACATGGCGTGCGCCGGCGTAATGGTGCGCGAGACACGTGTGCAGCAACTCACCAGTCACGCCGGCCGGAAGAAGGCGCAGCTCGATCGGCACCGTCAGCACGATGCCCTGCCGATAGGCGCCGTAAGCCGGCACGAACAGCGGACGATGCGCGAGCCCGGCATGCAGCTGGATCTCGGGCGCATGCTTGTGCGCGAGCGCGAGGCCGTAGACCTGCAGCGGTTTCGCGCGCGCGGCGTCGTTCGATTCGAATGCGTCGACGGCGGCGCGGCCGCCGCCCGAGTAACCGGACACCGCATGGATGCTCACCGGGTAGTCGCGCGGCAGCAGGCCGGCCTGTTGCAGCGGCCGCAGCAGCCCGACCGCGCCTGTCGGATAGCAGCCCGGATTGGTGACGCGCCGTGCACGTGCGATGGTCTGCGCGTGCCCGTCGGCCGTCTCGGGGAAACCGTAGACCCATTCCGGTTCGGTGCGATGGGCCGAGCTCGCATCGATCACGCGTACCGCCGGATTCCGGATGAAGCCGACCGCTTCGCGCGCGGCGGCGTCGGGCAGGCACAGAATCGCGATATCGCACGCGTTGATCGCTTCGCCGCGCCGCGCGGGGTCCTTGCGCTCGGCATCCGGCAGCGTGACGAGCCGCAGGTCGGTGCGATCCCGCAGGCGCTCGTGGATCTGCAGTCCGGTCGTACCTTGGTCGCCGTCGATATAGACAGTAGGGAGGCTCATGATGGTCGCGTTCCTCGTTTCGGGCATCGGGAAAGCCGTATCGTCCATCGAACGCCTAGAATAGGAAAAGTTGAATTTCCTGATGACCGGATTCAGTTTTCCTGAACGAGAGGTGGGCATGCGCGAGATCAGTCTGGACCGGCTGCGTACGCTGGTCGCAATCGCCGACCAGGGATCCTTCGTGGCCGCCGCGCAGCTGCTGCATCTTGCGCCGCCGACGGTCAGCCTTCATGTCGCCGAACTCGAAAGCCGCATCGGTGCGCCATTGCTGTCGCGCACGCGCGGCAACGTGCAGCCGTCGACGATCGGTGCGGTGCTGGTGGAGCGGGCGCGCCGTCTGCTGGCCGAGGTCGAGTCGACCCTCGACGACGTGGAACGGCAGGTGCAGGGCCTGACCGGGCGGGTGCGCCTCGGCGCGTCGACCGGGGCGATCGCCCATCTGCTGCCGCAGGCGGTGGCCCGGCTGCGCGAGCAGCATCCGGACATCGATGTCCAGATCGCGGTGCTCACGTCGCACGACACACTGGCGCGGCTTGCGCAGGGCTCGCTCGACGTCGGGCTGGTCGCCCTGCCGCAGGCGGCGGTCGCGGGGTTGTCCATCCGCGCGTGGCGGCGCGATCCGGTGCTGGCCTTTCTGCCCGCGGACTGGCGGCTGCCGGCACGCGTGACGCCGGCCTATCTGGCCGCGCGCCCGCTGATTCTCAACGATGCGACCACCCGCCTGTCGCGGCTCACGACGGAATGGTTCGCGCTCGGCGGCCACCGGCCCGAGCCGCGCATCGAACTCAACTACAACGATGCGATCAAGAGCCTGGTCGCCGCGGGTTACGGCGCGACGCTACTGCCGCACGAGGCGGGCGCCCCGTTGCCCGACCCACGCATCGTCATGCGGCCGCTGCGTCCGGCGTTGTGGCGCGAACTGGGCATCGCGCATCGGGCCGGCCCGGTCGAGCGGTCGACCCAGCACGTGCTCGACGCGTTGTGGGCGCTCGGCGCGCGCTAGGGCGCTCAGGGAACCGCGCCGCCGTCCTACAGCCGGTTGTCCTTCGCGAGCATCAGCACGCGCGCCCAGCGCTGCGCATCGCGCTTGTCCATCATCGGCAGTTTCCATTCGCCGCGCACCGCGTCGCGCACGCGCACGACGAGATGCCAGCGGCCGCCGATCGGCGCCGCCTCGCAGCCGTCGAGCTGCGACAACGTATAGCGGCCGTCCGCGCCGTCGTGCGACAGCCACAGCAGCCCCTGCGTCGCGGACACGCGCAGCTCGCCCCACGCGCGATGCACGATGTGGGTCCAGCCTTGTTCCTTCGTGTTCGGTGCGATGTCGCGGCGGCGCTTGATCCACCATGCGATCAGCGCGATCAGGATCGCGGCGGCGAGCACGGCGGCCGCGTTCGCGACCGGCTGGCCGAACTGCGCGGCGATGACGTGAAACAGGTGGACGGCGCCCCATCCCAGGGCGATGAGCGCGAACAGCGCAATGAAGATCGGCATGTCGAATCGGAACAAAGGACGGACCGGCGCAGCCTGCGCGCCGGTCCGTCGCATACGGCATCACCGGCGGCGGTGAATGTCGTGCGTGACGAAGCCCGCGTCGTTGGTGGGCAGCGCGAGGCCGTCCTTGACCGCGAGCGTCTTGCGGATGTCGTCGAGACCCGCGCACCAGTGGTCGCGCATCGTCGACAGACCGAACTGATAGTCCTTGTAGTGGTGCTCGTACGCCTTCTGCTGATAGATCAGGTGCTGGATGTTGTATTTCTTCCCGCTCGACATCGCTTCGGCCTCGATGCACCACGGGTCGTTCTTGCGCTGCTCTTCCGGCACCTGCTCGAGCACGTGGCGCAGCACGTTGCGGTAGCGCTGTTCGCGCTGCAGCGTATCGGTGACGAAACGCGTGCGGCTCGAATACTGCACGTCCTTCGTGCGTTCCGCGACGTCGGCCATCGTGCGCGGCAGCGGCCCGCGCGCGCTCCACAGATCGACCTGGAACGCGAGCGTGTCGCGCCGCGGACGCGCGCGCAGCACTTCCATCAGCGGCGTGTTCGACACGACGCCGCCGTCCCAGTAATACTCGCCGTCGATTTCGACCGGCGGAAACGCGGGCGGCAGTGCGCCGGACGCCATGAAGTGCTCGGGTTCGAGGCGGATGCGCGAGTTGTCGAAGTACACGAAGTTGCCGGTGCCGACGTTGACCGCGCCGACCGACACGCGCGTCTCGCCCGAGTTGATCCGGTCGAAATCGCACAGCTTGAGCAGCGTCGCGCGCAGTGCCGACGTGTCGTACCAGCTGATCTTTTCCGGATGATCGGACACGCCCGGCAGCGGCGGCGGGAAGCGCGGCGAGAAGAAGCCCTGCTGGCCCTGCATCATCGCGCTTGCGGCCTGCGATGCGGTGAAGAACGTGCGGACCTGGTCGATGCTGTTGAACAGCGCGAATTCGAACGCGGCCGGAATCGCGGGAAAGAACGCCGGCTGGCAGATCGTTTCCCAGAATTGGCGCAGCCGCTCGACGCGATGTTCGGGTGCATTGCCGGCGATCAGCGCGGTGTTGAGCGCGCCGATCGAGATGCCTGCGATCCAGTCGAGCGGAACGCCCGCTTCGTGCAGCCCTTCGAACACGCCGGCCTGATACGCGCCGAGCGCGCCGCCGCCCTGCAGGACGAGCGCGATGGTTTCGTACGGCAGCGACCGCGCAGCGGCCGGCGCGCCGGCTTCGTGATGCAGGTCCGCCGCATCGACGGCCTGCTTTTCTGTACGCGCGTGCGGTTTCATCAGTTGCTCCGAGAAATCCCGCCGTGGACGGCGGAGATGGATGGCGTGGCGTCGACCGACGGCACGCCGTCCTTGGTATGGATGGTGGTGTGGAAGTCGCCTCCCGTTACAGAGGCGAGGACCTTACTGCATGAACCAGCCGTGGCTGACGACGAACGACTGGCCCGTGAGCGCGGCGCTCGGGAACGCCGACAGGAACAGCACCGTCTGCGCGACGTCCTGCACCGTCGTGAACACGCCGTCGACCGTGTTGCCGAGCATCACCTTCTTCACCACTTCCTCTTCGCTGATGCCGAGCTCCTTCGCCTGCTCCGGAATCTGCTTGTCGACCAGCGGCGTGCGCACGAAGCCCGGACACACGACGTGCGAGCGCACGTTGTGCTTCGCGCCTTCCTTCGCCAGCACGCGCGCCAGACCGAGCAGCCCGTGCTTGGCCGTCACGTACGCCGACTTCAGCGGCGACGCTTCGTGCGAGTGCACCGAACCCATGTAGATCACGACGCCGCCGCGATCGTCCTTGTACATGTGCTTGAGCGCGGCCTTGGTCGTCAGGAACGCGCCGTCGACGTGGATCGCCTGCATCTTCTTCCAGTCGGAGAACGCGTAGTTCTCGATCGGGTTGACGATCTGGATGCCCGCGTTCGACACGAGGATGTCGACCGAGCCGAACGTGTCGGCCACCTTGTCGATGCCGCTGTTGACCGCTTCCTCGTTGGTCACGTCCATCGCGACGCCGATCGCCTTGCCGCCTGCCTTGACGATCTCGTCGGCAACCGCGTTTGCGCCGTCCTGGTTCAGGTCGGCGATCGCCACGGCCGCGCCCGCTTTCGCGAGCTCCAGCGCGATTTCCTTGCCGATGCCGCTTGCGGCGCCCGTGACGACTGCGGTCTTGCCATTCAGGTTGCTCATTTCGAATTCCCGTGGTGAAAGGATTGACAGGGAGAAAGGACTGCGGACGTGTTACTGAGCCAGGTAATCGTAGACGACTTCGCCGAGGCCGAGTGTCAAATCCGCGACGAGGTGGCGCGCTTCGACGATCTCGAGCACCGGCAGGTCGGCCACCGGCGCGAGCGCGTGCGGTGCCAGTTCGAGCGACGCGGGGCCCGTCCACGCGCCCTTCATCCTGATGTCCTGCATGTAGTAGCGCACCAGTTCGCACACGCGTGCGGTGCCGTCGACGTGCGGGATGATCTTCAGCAGGAAGTTCGGGCCCGCGAGGCGCTTCGTCTGCTCGTCGATGTCGAGCTCCTTGTGCTTGTAGCCCATCGTGCCGGTCGCGACGCGCAC
Organism: Burkholderia sp. USMB20; assembly: GCF_000949135.2. Lineage (GTDB taxonomy): Bacteria > Pseudomonadota > Gammaproteobacteria > Burkholderiales > Burkholderiaceae > Burkholderia. The sequence goes on from NZ_JTAN02000001.1 coordinate 427,882, forward strand.
CTTGCCGTAGTCGAGCGTGCCCAGCAGGTGGTCGGTGTTCACGTGCAGCGTGGGCGACGCGAGTTTTTTCGGGAAACCCCACAGCTCGCGGCCGCCGGCGATCGGCGGGTGATCGTCGAGATACATCGCGAGCGTGTAGCCGCCGGCCTGGCCGTTGTACTCGACGGGGATCACCTGGCCGCTTTCCGTGTAGTCGCCGAAGCCGGTCGAATCGGCCATGCGAATGAATTCGTAATGGACGAGCGGCTCTTTGACCTGCAACGGCTCGGGCACGATTTCACGCAGACGGTCCGGATCGGTGCGGTACGTGATGATCAGAAACTCACGATCGACGAAACGGTACGGGCCCATCGGAAAGGCCGGGCTGGTCAACGGCATCGCAAACGCTTTCGATCGGACATCGCTGGGTTTCATGCGGACTCCTTGTTGTTGATCGCTTCGTGGATGAGTGCTCGTAAGCTCGTAATCCTATGCCTGTGCGTTGCCGTTGTGCGATGCCGCATATGGAATTAATTGTTGCCGATTTCGAATGATTTGCGAGGCAAATATTGAGACGAACGGTGCAAACGGCATGGCGCGCCTGAGCGGTCCGATACTCGCACGGGTCGGTGACGCCACGATGTGAAAAAGGTGAGCTTTTACGGGATGGTCAGTGAGCTTTTACGGGAGACAGTCGCGCGTGAATGTGACAATTGTGTGAACTTGTGTTGCAGTACAGGCTCTAAGTGCGTTCGCGCGCGGGCCTCGGTCCTGGTCACCGGTCGCCCGGCGCATTAAGCACTGCTTAAGCGAGTGAGCACTAGCATCGTTCGCATCCGACCGGCACCGCCGGTCCCGTCACGACATCCCACGCAACCGGATTCATGCAGAACCTCAATCTCACCCTGTTTTCCGCCTTCAATGCCGGCGCCGCGCCGCACCCCGGCGTTGCCCACCTCGCGATCTTCGCCGCCGACTGGCTCGTCTATGCGCTGCCCGCGATGTTGCTGCTGACCTGGATCTTCGGCGAACGCCCGACGCGCCGCCAGGCGATCGAGGCCGGCGTCGGCACGTGTGTGGCGCTGGCGCTCGCGCAGGTGATCGGGCATTTCTGGTTTTCGCCGCGGCCGTTCATGGCCGGAATCGGCACGCAACTGATTCCGCATGCGCCGGACAGCTCGTTTCCAAGCGATCACATGACGTTTGCCTGGAGTCTCGCGGTCGGCATGATGCTCGCCGGTACCACGCGGCTGACCGGCGTCGTGATGGCCGCGATGGCCGTCGCGATTGCATGGGGGCGTGTGTATGCGGGCGTGCACTGGCCGTTCGACATGGCCGGCGGCGTGCTGGTCGGCACGGCCGGCGCGCTGGCCGCGCACCTGTACGGACAACGCGTGGTCGAACTGCTCGAACGGATCGGCGACGTCGTGCACGCGGTGCTGATGGGGCGTGAGCGCACGCCCTGAGCGGCAGGACTACGCGGGAGAAGTGTAGGCCGGACGCCGTCAACCGGGCGTCTTGGCCGCTTCCGCCGAAGCGGACGGGCCGCCGCCCGCTTCATGCAATTCGGGTGTCTCGCCCGGATGCCGTGCGGCGTCACGGTCGAGCGCGCTTTCCTTCAGGATCGCGCACATCGCGACGAACAGCGCGAGCACGACGACCGCCAGACTGCAATAGCCGGCGATCTTCAGGTTGCGAAGGAAAGGCGAAGCGTGGCTTTCTCTTGTCATGACCGGGCGCTCCTGGGCGGGCTGCGGCGGCTGTCGCCCGACAGCGGCGTCGCAGACACAGATATATACCAGCCGCCCCGCCGATGCCAAGCCCGCCCGTGCGCGGGCACCCGTTCGCGTCAGTCTTCCAGCGTTTCGTGCACGGCCGTCGCGCCGCGCTTCCAGTAGGCCGCCGCGCGGATGCGCGACTTGTCGACGCCGCGCTCGCCGGTCAGGTGCTGACGCACCGCGCGCATCGATTGCGCTTCGCCTGCCGCCCACACGTAACCGTCGCCGGAGGACGGCATCGGCAGCTCGCGCACCGCGTTCAGCAGCAGGTCGCCGTCCGCGGCGTCGGCTTCGGCGCGAAAGCGCCAGATTTCATGCACGTCGGCACGCGTATCGAACGCGATCTGCGCGGTGCGATCCGCGACTTCCAGCACGACCGCCGTGCGCGCGCCGGCCGGCAATTGCTCGAGACGCCGCGCGATCGCCGGCAGCGCCGTATCGTCGCCGATCAGCAGATGCCAGTCGAAATCGATCGGGACCACGAACGATCCGCGCGGTCCGCCGATACCGAGCCATTGGCCGATGCGTGCCTGTGCCGCCCACTGCGATGCGGGGCCCGGATGGTTCAGCACGAATTCCAGATCGAGTTCGCAGGCGGCGCGGTCGAAACGGCGCGGCGTGAAATCGCGCGCGACCGGCTTCGGTTCGCCTTCGGGAAACTCGGGGCCGTTCGCGCCGAGCGTCGGCATCGCGGGCCGTTCGGCGCCGGGCGGCGGGAAGAACACCTTCACGTGATCGTCGAACGACGACGATTCGAAATCCGCGAGGTCGGGGCCGCCGAGGGTGACGCGCAGCAGGTGCGGCGTCACGGCGTGCACGCGCACGACCTGCAGCAGGCGGAACTTGAGGGTATGGCGCACGCGGGTGACGGCGCGTTCGGAGGGGTTCTGCATCAATCCGTACTCCTTGGGTTTTGACGGGACGGCGCGGGTTACGCGCCGGTGCCACCTTCGATTTCGGCCGTCGCGCGGCGCATGATTGCCGCGATGCGCCGCTGTTCGTCGGCATCGGCCGCGCTCTTGTGGAGCAGCGCCCGCTTCAGTGCAAGGCGGGCCTCGACGAACTCCGGCAGCCAGCCGGGCTGCGTGTCGTCCTGTGCCTCGCTGCCCGCCGCCTCGCCGGCGAACGCGCGACGCATGAATTCCATCTTGCGTGCGAGGTGCGTGAGGCGCGCGAACAAGGTGTCGACGCGTTCGCGCTGTGCATCGAGATGCGCGCGGCCGGCGTCGGTCAGCGCATAGCGCTTGCGATTGCCTTCCGCCTGCGACGCGACGAAGCCGACTTCGTCGAGATACGTGAGCGCCGGATACACCATGCCGGGGCTCGGGCTGTAGAAGCCATTCGAGCGCGTATCGAGCGCCTTGATCAGTTCGTAACCGTGGCTCGGTTGCTCGGCGACCAGCGCGAGCAGCAGCAGCTGAAGATCGTCGGAGCTGAATTGGCGGCCGCGCGGCATGCCGTCGTCGCCGAAATCGCCAAAGCCGCCGCGTCCGCCACGGCCACCGAACGGGCCGCCGCCGAACGGATCGTGGCCGCGCCGATGGCGGCCGATCAGTTGCCAGACACTGGTGTACCAGTCAGGGCCCGCATGCGCACCATGACCGTCGCATCGGGCATGGCCGCGGGAGGAGTTGTGTCGCATGATCGTGTCCTATATGTCGTAAAACATATCTAAAGATATATATCGAAAGATAGGGTGTCAAGGAGGATTATTGGGGGGCGGATGTTGATGGGAGGGGATTGTAGGTTTGCAGAAAAGGTGGCCTTTTTTGCAGCATTTGAACAAGACTATTTAATTGTTCTAATTGATAGCAATGAGGCTGCAACGCGAGCTGGACTGCCGCGGATATTCAGACGCGAGTCACCGGCATCGCGGCGGCCGTGCACGTTGAGATCGAGGAACGCAAGGTCGAACTGTCGACCGTCGCGCACCGGCTGCTCGTGCGCGACCTGTCACTGGGCTGGCACGATACGCCGCTCGTCAGCGACGCCGTGCAGGAGGTAAAAGCGGAAATCCTGAGTTTGTTCGACGCGCTCGGGCGGCGGCCGGAATGGGCGGACACAACGGGGCAAGGGGACTGCGCGATAAACGGTTACCGGTGGTATGCGTGAGCGACGCGTTCGCACACGTGAGCGCCGCAGGCCGCGCCGATCGAGCTGCGCAAGGTTCGCGACGGGGAGGAACGGCTGTCGCACGTGAAAGCTTCATGCTACTGGCCGTGTCCTCGCGAATGCCACGCAAGTTTCCCTCCCCGCTATCGTTCTGCCTCGCGTGATCCCCGCATCGACGCCGGATAGAACGGAGCAAAACATTGTCTGGGGTTATTGGTTGTGGTTGGGCGAGTGTGTCATCGCAAGAAGCTCGTCGATGAATTCAGTGCGTTGTTTTGGATCCAGCGGTTTCAACCCGCACACCTCGTCAAACCACAGGCCTTCTACGGCAAAGCGAATGATCCGGGCGGTCCGTTCCGGCAGTTGGTCCCGATTCAGCAATTCCGCCCAGCGAGCCGCATGGCTGGCATAGACGGGCAGCAGGCTCGGTTCCAGAAGCAGGCTCCCGATCACGGCAGACAGACTTTTTCCCTGGAGTGCCTGTTCAGAGCTCGCGATGATGTACGCGCGCGTCCACGCACCTGGCTGTCCGTCCGCCTCCGCGGCAGCGGTGACCGCCTGCTCGAAAGTTGTCGCTTCGAAGTGCAGCAGTCCGGCCAGGAGTTCGGACTTGTTCGAGAAGTGATAAAGCAGCCCCCCCTTGCTGATGCCGGCAACCGACGCAGCCTCGGCTAGGGTTAGTCCCAAGATGCCTTTTTCCTGCAGGATTTGTTGCGAGGCTTGGAATATTTTTCTCTTTGTATTGCCTGTATCGCTATCAATAGTCTCTTTCATCACGATTTGGTGGGATCAAGTATCGAAGTGGGCCATACCGGCTGGACGGTGCATTATACAAATTTCCCTTGGAATTTTTTTTGGCTTTGCTACTGTACCGTCTGGACGGTTTAGTTTGATCAAGACAACCCGAGCATCCCTCTGCTCTCTGGTATTGATAGAAGATGAACGAGCACACGAGCTTTCTTGCGATCGATAATTGTCCCGAACGTAGCGATGAGGTGTTGGCGCTCCCCCAGGGAAAGATCAGAGGCAGCCGCACGCGCGGCTGCGTCCAGTTTCTTGGCATTCCTTATGGAAAACCGACGGGCGGTGACTTGCGATTCAGGCCGCCCGTGCCCTCGCCTGCATGGGATGGCGTTCTCGATTGCCGTGCCTATGGCGATGCGTGTCCTCAAGCCAATGACGACTTGCCGGCCTGGCAGTTCGATGGAGGCCATTCGACAGACTGCCTCAATCTCAATGTTTGGGCGCCCGCGTCGGCGGCGCCTGGCGATTGTCTGCCGGTGATGGTGTGGCTGCATGGCGGCGCCTATCTGTCCGGCTCCGCAAATTTGCCGCTGTACGACGGACGGACACTCGCCGAAGAGCAGCAGGTGATGGTCGTGTCGATCAACCATCGTCTCAACGCTTTCGGGTACCTATACTTGTGCGATCAGGACGCGAGTTATTCGAATGCCGCGAACGTGGGGCAGCAGGATATCGTGCTGGCCCTCGAATGGGTCGCAGCGAACATCGGCGCGTTCGGCGGCGACGCAGCCAACGTCACGCTTTTCGGCGAATCGGGCGGCGGCGGGAAGATCTGCGCGCTCACGATGATGCCGTCGGCCGACGGGCTGTTCCATAAGTCGATCATCCAGAGCGGCGCTTTTCTCACGACGCTGTCGCGGGAGCAGGCGAACGCCAGGGCCGACGCGTTCCTGTCGATGCTCGGCGCTGACACCCGATCGCTCGACGGGATCGAGGACGACCGGTTCCTCGCGGCTACGCGTCGACTGGTCGAGCGATACGGATATACCGCGTTTTGGCCGGTCGATGACGGCGTCGTTATCGATGCATCGAGAATTCGCGACGTATCGCTGCCGATGATGATCGGAACGACGCGGCACGAGGCGGCGTACTTCCTGGAACCGCGGTTACTCACGCACGGCCCGCTGGAGTTGGCCGGCTACCGGCATGCGCTGGAGAACGGGCTCAGGCCGTTCAGCCTCGGTCCGGATGATGCGAGGACAGCGGCGGCGGTTGCATCGCGGACCCATTCGATCCAGCCGAGCACAATCGGCCGGGACCTGACCGACGTGATGTTCTGGATGCCCGCGGTGGCGCTTGCGGAACGCAATAGCCGGCATGCGAATACGTTCATGTATCGGTTCGACTGGGAATTCCGGTGTTGTGGTGGCAGTTACTCAATCCACGGCGCTGAAATCCCTTTCGTATTCGGCACGCTCGATTACCCGCTACCCGCCTGGGATCGCGTCGACCTCCCGAGCGAGCGGTATTCGGACGACGCGACCGGCGCCCGGTTCGGACTGGCCCTGCGCGTGCAGCGCGCATGGGCAGATTTTGCGCGATACGGCGATCCGTCCGTGCGTGGTGGCTCGGTATGGCCGCGCTACACACCGGAGGAGCGTTCGACACGGATATTCAACCAAACATGCCGCATCGAAAAAGATCCGGATTCCGAGCGCCGGCGCGCGCTGTTCACCGGGCACTCGGGCTCGTGACGCATTTCATACCTCATCGACAAGGAATAGACATGGAGACGTCAGCGGCAGCACCTGCAGCCTCACCCTCGCGTCCTTTAAACTGGATCGCGATCGTGTTTTTCGTTCTCGCGACAAACGGACCGCTCACCAGTCTCATCGGATGTGTTCCGTATGGCGTCGCGTACGGTAACGGAATCGGTATCTCCGGTTCTTACTTGTGCGTCGGATTGATCTACCTGTTCTTCGCCGTCGGGTTCACGGCGATGAGCCGCCATGTGCGCAATGCGGGCGCACTGTACGCATACGTCGGGCAAGGCCTCGGCCGGCCGGCGGGCGTCGGCGCAGCGTTCATGGCGGTCGCGTCATATTTTGTGATCACGCTCGCATGCTACGCGCTGCTCGGGTTCTATATCAGCTATTTCATCAACACGCTCACCGGTTTGGCCGTGCCATGGTGGCTCAGTACGCTCGCCGCGGCAGCCGTCGTGCACGTGTTCGCGATCAACAATGTCCAGTTCAACGGCGCTGTGCTGTTCCTGTTGATGATCATCGAGATCGGGCTGATTGTCGTATTCAACGTCAAGGTCGCGGCGACTGGCGGTGGGATCGAGCATTTCAGTCTGGCACCGCTGCATCCCGAGAGCGTCTTCACCGGGAAATTCGGCACGTCGCTCGTCTTCGTCATCGTCGCATACATGGGATTCGAAACGACGGTGATCTACGCGAACGACGTCCGGAATCCGGGCCGGTCGATTCCGATCGCCACGTATGTCAGCGTCGCGGTGATCATGACGATCTACGTGGTGTCGACGGTGCAGATGTCCAATGCGTTCGGTTATGCCGAAGTCGTCGCCCTTGCGGTGAAGTCCCCCGCGGATCTGTGGTTCGCCGTGACAGAGCGGGTGCTCGGCAAGCAGATGGTGGCGGTCACCAACGCACTGCTGATCACCAGCATGCTCGCCGCGATCATCAGCTTTAACAACGCGACCGTACGTTACTGGTATTCGCTCGGCCGAGATGGCATCGCGTTCAAATGGCTTGGTCAGTTGAGCCAGAAAAAAGGATTGCCTATTCGAGCGGCGAATATGCAATCTGTAATCATGATCGCATTGGTCGTTCTGTTTGCCGTCTATCGCGTCGACCCGGTCATGGTGATCGCGCCGTATCTCAGCATTCCGTCCGCAATCGGCATCGTATGCGTGCAGGCATTGACAGCGCTCGCGGTGATCCGCTTCTTCGGCGCTCGCCGTGAGCGCGAAACACGGTTCGTCCGGTGGGCCGTTTTCCCGGCCATCAGCTTTGCCGGGTTTGGCTACTTCCTGTACGCGATGATCAGCAATGTATCGCTGATGGCCGGTACGTCCTCGACCGTCGTGTCGATTCTTCCGTGGACGACACCGGCGATCGCTGTCGCGGGTGTGATCTTCGCAGCATGGCTGAGGCACGCGCGACCGGCGGTTTATACCCAGTTGGGGCGATTCCTCAGCGACAGTTGATCAGACGAAATTATCCAGCAAGCAGGACGATGCTGGGTGGCCGATTCCCTATGACGAAAGCGCAAGAGGACTTTTTCCTCCATCGGGCGCCTTGCCGTTTGCAGGATCCTTGTTCACGCATCTGCCTGCTTCCCTAATGGCAGATATCAAAACGAAGTGCACCGTCCAGGCGGTCGTGTTGGTGCAAGAACCAAGTTGCAATTTCTTTTGTCGCGTGTACTGTACCGGCTGGACGGTATATATCGATGTGGGAGGTGTTGGACCCGAGTGACCGTTGCGCAGCGATCGTCGGTCTGGCTCAGGGACGGGATCGTGCAGTCGTCACCAATTGAAGATTCAGCTGGTCATTTCAATCACATGATGAGGAAACCTAAATAAATATGACGGAAGTGTTCAACGCGATGCGCATCGGTAACCGGATTCGGACAATGCGCCCGCCAACTTTCTTCCGCTAGTGGTTTCCTCTTCCTGAAGGAGTATTCAAATGAAAATTTGTCGAGCAGTTGTCACCCTTGCTGCATTGGGGCTGATGTCGAATGCAGCGTGGTCGGCATCGTCGCAGGATGCCGGCAGGTTAGGGCAGGACCTGACGCCCGTGGGTGCCGAAAAGTCCGGAAACAAAGACGGGACCATCCCGGCCTTTGGAGGTGAATCGAAACCGAAGGCCGGATGGACATACGGCAAGGTGCGAAACGATTACTGGAAGTATCGAGACGAGAAGCCGCTATTTGTCATCGACGCGTCGAATGTCGACAAGTACGCGGACAAGCTCACCCCCGGTCAGATTCAGATGCTCAAGCAGGTGAAGGGTTACACGATGCCGGTGTACCCGACCCATCGCGAATGCAGTCTGCCGTCGTTCGTTGAGGAAAATACCAAGCAAGGCGCGCTGAAATCGTCGATCGCCAAGGATGGCTGGTCTCTCGAGAATGCAACGCTGCCGGGCGTGCCATTCCCGATCCCTCAAAGCGGAATCGAGGTGATGTGGAACTGGCTTACCCACTACCAGGGCGTGGCTGCCGAATGGCCGGACGCGTACACAGTCGTATCGCCTCGGCCCGGTGCGAGCCAATCCATCGTCACGCGTTGGAGTCAGCTCGTCTACAACCCCTGGGCCGGGAAGGGGCAACACTCGCCCAAGGACGACGACGGGCTGCAGATCGGTGTCTACTATCTCTACAGCGAGCCAGCCGCGCTTGCGGGACAAGGCACGATGCAACGGTATTACTTCGGCAAGGATACCGACACTTACTATTACTTCACGGGCCAGCGCCGCGTGCGCCGTCTGCCGGCCTACTCGTACGACGCTCCGCTGATCGGCTTCGAAAACCAGTATCCGGCGGATATCTCCTTCGTCTTCTATGGCAACCCGGACCGTTTCAACTGGAAGCTCGTCGGCAAGAAGGAGGTCTACGTTCCATACAATGGTTTCGCGATCCAACGCCCCGATGCGAAACTCGAAGCGGCGATGGGTCCGTCCTTCGTCAACCCGAATATGCGCCGGTACGAATTGCATCGCGTGTGGGAAATCGAGGGAACGGTCAAGTCCGGGATGCGTCATTCGACGCCGAAGAAGATGCTCTACGTCGACGAAGACAGCTGGAATGTCGCCGTGGGCGATGACTATGACGCACAAGGCAAGATCTGGAAGGCGAAAGAGAACTACATCACGCCGGAATGGGAAATCGGCGCATGTGCGCCGGCCGCATCCGTCTATAACGACCTCATCAGCGGCCGCTACGTATTCGACGAGACTGTTGTCGGATCGGGCAAGGATATCAAGTTCTATCCGCCGGGAGCGATCGATCCGCGCTTGACGGACCGGTACTTCACGGGCGAAAACCTGGGCGCCATCAGCAGCCGCTGACCGCGCGAGACAAACGCCGGGCGTCGCGCAAGATCGGATGCGCGACGCCCGTCGAAAACAGACTATTCGATATATTGCGGAATCCTGATTTTATGCGGCGGGGTTAAAAATGAAATGCAAGGTGAGTGGAAAATTGTTGCCTGCAATGTGCGGCGTGCTGATTTCCGCACCAGTCTCGGCGTACACGTTCGATACGGGCATTGGCGATATGCAGGCTTCCTGGGTGTCTAACATCACCGGCGGCATTGCGATACGAACGAAAAATCCCAGTTGCTCGCTGACCGGCGATCCGACGATGTACGGGTGCACGGGAGCGAACGTCGCTCAATGGTCGAACGGGGACAACGGCGATCTCAATTACCACAAGGGCCAGCCTTACAGCGGGTATCTCAGCGCGACGAGCGAGTTGATGCTCACGATGCCGTCCGAGGGCTACAAATTTCTGATCCGCGGGACGGCCATGTACGATTTCGCGGCTTCCAGCACGGCTCGCACCGAATTGTCGCCCGGCGCCTACGATCAGGTGGTCAAGAATGCACAGCTGCTCGACCTCTGGGGGGAGAAGGACTTCAACGTCGCCGGACAGGCAGCACATGTGAGAGTCGGCAACCAGGTAATCAACTGGGGTGAAAGCTATTTCGCGTCGGGCGGTATCAACGCAACGAACTCGCTCGACATCCAGAAGCTTCTCATTCCCGGCACGCAGTTGAAGCAGGCATTGCTTCCGGCGCCGATGATCAGTTTTGCCAGTAGCCTGCCGTGGGGATTCTCCACGGAAGCCTATTGGCAGGTGCAATGGAACGGCAACCGCTACCCGCCCGTTGGCTCGTACTGGTCCACCTCGAACGTATTCGGCCGCGGTGCGCTGCCCGGCTCGCTCAACTCGAACAACTTCAACGTCGGCGGAATCGATGCCGGCACCATTGCCCAGATAACCGGGCCAACGAGCAGCAGCAACAACAATGGCCAGATCAACACGATCAGCCAGAATCTCCTGAACGGCGCATATACCGGCCTGCCGACGAATCCGATCGGCTTGCCTTACGACACCGTGCTGCCGGGCAATCACCGGCAATACGGCGTCAAGCTCGGTTACAAGCCGCCGGGCGCCGATATCAGCTTCGGGTTCTACTATCTGAACTACACCGACAAGTCGCCGGTGCTGTCCTATCTGGCGAACGGCGCGGCGCGTTGGTCGTATCTGCAGAATCGGCAATTGTTCGGTGCAAGCACGAACTTTCCGCTCGGCGATTGGGCGATCGGCGCGGAGCTCTCATACAGGCCTCATGACGCCGTCGCGATGTCGTTCTGCTATTTGCCCGGCGGCCCCACGGACGCGCAAACGAATGGAGCCGCAGGCGTCGATTGTCCCGGGTACAGGGACATGAAAAAATTTCAGCTCGACGTCAACGCGCAGCTGAACTTGACGAAGACGACATACCCGATTCTGAAGTACCTCGGCGCGGACATGGCTGTGTTTACCGCGGAAGTGACGGCGATTGATTACCCGGGCCTGAATCCGAATACGAATTACTTCAGAACCGCCAACGGACAAAGCGTCTATCAGGTTGCCGATGCGGGTTACGGCACCTGGCTTCAGAACGGTCAAAACGGCTATCCGATCGCTGCGGGGCAAGGGACGGCCCGTTCGGTCGGCCTGACGCTCGATTTCAACTGGACCTATGACGGCACGTTGATTCCGGGCTGGCAAGTGACGCCGGGCGTGACTTTTTCCGACGCCATTTCGGGTTACACCCCGACGTTTTCCGCCAACTACGAGCAGGGCGCGAAGTCGGTCAATCTCTATTTGCTCTTCAATCAGAACCCGCAGGTCTGGCAGGCTGGCATCAATTACACGATGTATTTCGGTGGTAATGCACTGTCGCAACCGTATGGCGATCGCAACTTCGTCGGCCTGTTCGTAACGCGCAATTTCTAACCATGGACGAGACAGGAGTGAGGACGTGATAGTCAACAGCATCCGATATCTCGAGGAGAGGCTCTTCTCGCAGCGGTTCCTCGTACTGGGTATCTTCGCCGCTTTTACTGCGGTCATGGCTTTCTTCGCGATGCAACTGCGGATGGACGCAGGCTTCGAAAAGCAGATTCCGATCGGCCATGAGTACGTGCAGACCTTCAACAAATATCGTGCAGACCTGTTCGGCGCGAATCGTCTCACCGTCGTCGTAAAGGCGAAGCACGGCACGATCTGGACCAAGGAGGGTCTTTCCCGGCTTGCCGCCGTGACGCAAGCAGTTGCGTATCTTCCCAACGTCGATCGGCTAGGCGTTCAATCGCTTTGGACGCCGAATAGTTTTGTCAACGAGATCACCGAGGACGGATTCCGGTCTCAGCCGATTATCCCGGGCACCGTCACGCCAGATGGATTGACACCCGAGATCATCAACCAGATCCAGCGATCGACGGTGGAGGGAAACTTTATCGGCTCGCTCGTTTCGCGCGACGAGACGGCCGCCATGATTACGGCCGAGATCGGCGAAGTCGGTGCGGACGGCAGGAAGATCGATTACATCGAGTACAACCACTTGCTGGAAACGAAGTTGAGAAAGCCGTATGAAGACGCAAACTACGATGTCGAGATCATCGGTTTCGCCAAGCAGATCGGCGATATCGCCGACGGCGCGAAGGCGGTGCTGCTGTTCTGCGCGATCGCACTGCTGCTGACCGCGCTTGCGGTCTACTGGTATTGCCATTCGATTCGCTTCACGCTGCTGCCGATCGCGTGCTCGCTCACGTCGCTCGTTTGGCAGTTCGGCACCTTGCGCTTGCTCGGCTTCGGTCTCGATCCGCTTGGCGTGCTCGTTCCGTTTCTGGTATTTGCGATCGGCGTATCGCACGGCATCCAGCAGATCAACTTCATTACGCGAGAGCTCGCTCACGGCAAATCGTCGCTGCAAGCGGCGCGCCACAGTTTCACGGGACTTCTCATTCCCGGCACGCTCGCGCTCGTGACCGCGCTCGTGTCGTTCGTGACGCTCCTGACGATTCCGATCCCGATGATCCGCGAACTTGCGATCACCGCATCGCTCGGGGTGGCCTACAAGATCCTGACGAATCTCGTCATGCTGCCGCTTGCCGCGTCATGCTTCCAGTTCACGAAGGAGTATGCCGACAAGGCGATGAAAAAGCGTGAGCAGCGTTCGACATGGCTGCGCAGACTGGCGCGCGTGGCAGAGCCGCGCAATGCCTGGCTTGTGGTCGCTATTGTTGTGGCCGTGTTTTCCACGGCGGTATGGCAGAGCCGCGATCGCGTCGTCGGCACGCTGCAGCCCGGTGCGCCGGAGCTTCGCCCCGATGAGCGGTTCAACCGTGACGCGGTTGCAATCGCGAGCAGCTTCGACGTCGGACTCGATTGGTTGTCGGTCGTCGTCGAGGCGCCCCCCAATTCCTGCGAGAACCCCGCTGTCGGAACGTTCGACGACAAAATGACTTACGCGCTCAAGGACGTGCCGGGAATCGTGTCGATCAGCGCATATCCCGACATGCTGCGAACCTATAACGAGGGCTACAACGAGGGCAACCCGAAGATGAACGTCGTGCCCATCGATTCAGGCAACTACGCGGGGTTGAGCACCGAAATCGGTCGGGTTCGCGGCTATCTGAACAAGGATTGCAGCATGACGGCCATTCACATGTATCTGGCCGATCACAAGGCGACGACGATCAACGGTGTGATCGAGGCGGTCAAGCGCTTCCGCGACACTCACCAGACTCCGGGCATTCACGTACGGCTCGCTGCAGGCAACGCCGGCCTGCTGGCGGCGATCAACGACGAAGTCGCGAAGAGCGAGTTGCCGATGATGCTCTATGTCTATGCGGCCATCGTTCTGCTCGTGTTCGTTGTCTATCGCGATTTGCGCGCGGTGCTTGCCTGCTGTCTGCCACTCACCGTCGGCACCTTCATCGGCTACTGGTTCATGAAGGCGTTCGACATCGGACTGACCGTTGCGACGCTGCCTGTCATGGTTCTGGCGGTTGGCATTGGCGTTGATTACGCGTTCTATATCTACAACCGGCTGCAAGGTCATCTCGCCGCCGGCGAGCCCATCGTGAAGGCGCTCGAACATTCGATCCTCGAAGTAGGCATGGCGACGATCTTCACGGCGATCACGCTCGCGATCGGCGTTGCGACATGGAGCTTCTCGGCGCTCAAGTTTCAGGCCGACATGGGCAAGCTGCTGGCATTCATGTTCATCGTGAATCTGGTGATGGCAATGACTGCGCTACCCGCGCTGGCGGTGGTGCTCGAGCGGATCTTCCCGCGTCGCCGTCCTGTTCGCTCCCCCGGCGTGCTGAACCATTGACGAGAGGATTTGATTATGAAGTGGATCGTTCGACGCAAATTGTGCATTTCCGCGCTGATCGCGGCCGCCGCGCTGCCGCTTGCTTGTCAGGCGGGGACGCAGTCGGATATCAAGCCGCAATTGCAACTCCACGCGGCAGAGAAGACGAGCGCGGCGACGGAGGCGCAACTGCTCGGCGCCGCGCACGCGGGAAAGCGTCTCGTCGTGGTGGGTGATCACGGCGTCGTTCTGCTGTCGGATGACGACGGCAAGCGCTATCGACAGGCATCGTCGGTGCCGGTCGACTCGACATTGACATCGGTATTTTTCACGGACGAGCGCAATGGCTGGGCGGTCGGACACTGGGGCGTGATCATTCGCACCAAGGATGGCGGGGAGACATGGACGCTGCAACGCAACGACATCACAGTCGACCAGCCTCTGTTCTCCGTTTATTTTGCGAATGCACGTGAAGGATGGGCGGTCGGCTTGTGGTCACTGATGCTGCATACGATCGATGGTGGCGCAACGTGGAACACGGTGACGCTTCCACCGCCACCAGGATCGAAAAAGGCGGATCGGAATCTCTACGCGATCTTTGCGGACGGCAAAGGGGTGCTCCATGTGGCCTGCGAGCAGGGCCGCGTGATGCGTTCGACCGACGGCGGGGAGAACTGGACCTACGCGGAGACGGGTTACGTCGGCTCGTTTTGGACCGGCGTTGCGCTGGAGGACGGTACGTTACTCGTCGGTGGAATTCGCGGTGCGATATATCGAAGTACGGACGGCGGCGTGAATTGGGCCGCATCGAAGACTCCCTTTCGCAGTTCGGTCACGGATATCGTTCAACTGCCCGACAAGCGCGTAGTGGGCGCGTCGCTCGACGGGATCATGCTGGCGAGCGCGGACGGGGGTTTTAGCTTTACAGGCAAGCAGCGCGCGGATCGAGTGGCGCTGACCACGGTCATCGGCTCGCCGAGCGGGACTCCGCTTTATTTTTCGACGAGCGGCGTCGAAAAGCCTTGACCCGATGTCTTCGACCGAGCGGTTGGCCCAGCATCGTTATCGAATCGATATGAGCTCAATGAACATAAACCCGCCGCGCGCGGAGCCTTCGTCGCGTCGCGTCGGCTTACTGGTGACGCCGCAGTTCTCTCATCTCGGGCTTGGCATATTGATCGAACTGATGTCGCTCGCTAACCGGCTGGACGGACGCGCCCTGTATGAGTGGGTCGTGCTTTCCATTGACGGGGGGATAGTGCGGGCTGCGAACGGCATGTCGACGCCGTCTCAGCCGGTCGGTTGCGAAAGAGATGCGTTTTCGACGATTTTCGTCTTCGCGAACCTCGATGCGATGAGCGACGAGGACGATCTCGCCATACGAACCTGGTTGCGGAACGAACGTGCGTCAGGCGTGCAGATAGGCGGAATTGAAGGCGGAGCAGACATACTTGCGTCGGCGGGACTGCTTGACGGCCGTTCGTCGGCCATCCATTGGAACAGAATCGAGCGTTTCCGTAGCGCCTACCCGGAGGTGAGGGCGACGACGCAAATTTTTACGATCGAGCTCGATACGATCACCTGTGCAGGCGAGGGCGCGATCGCCGACATGATGCTTGAATGGATCGGCTTGCATCACGGTTCCGAACTGACCGACGCAATCGGAGGGCATTGGTTGCATGCGCGGCTGCGTGATGGCAGCGAACGCCAGATCATGAACGCACATGCCGTCGCGCGGCCGATGAACGGCCTCGTCTGCGAGGCGATACGTCTGATGCGCGAATCAATGACGACGCCGATGTCGTGCCGCGCGATTGCGCAGGCGCTCAGAATGTCGACGCGGCAACTCGAGCGGCTATTCATGCAGCATGTGGCGACTACGCCAATGAAGTACTACATGACGTTGCGGATCGAGTTCGCACACAAACTGCTGATGGACACCGACCTCAATGTGTCGAAAGTTGCCGTCGCGACGGGCTTCCACACTACCGAACATTTCGGCCGCGTGTACAAGGCGATGTTCGGTTGTCCGCCGAGCCGCGCTCGCCTGGATACCGACGGTGCACCTGCGATACGTCAGTGGGGCGCGTCTTGTTCCCGCTCGCTCGGAGACGCGTCGTCGCGTATCGGCATCACGATCGGTGAGGCAAACACCATGGCTACGTCAAATAAATAGTGGACTGGATGTGCCGGCTGGCGAATGAACTTGGTACCTTGGAGACGAGAATGAAAACACAGTCAGAAGCGAACTTGCCCGGGCGCGCTGCGATCATGCCCCGCGACGGGCTGTCTTATGTGCGGGGCGACACCATGCCTCCTTTGAGCGAGTTGACCGTGTCCGCGTTGCTCGCGGATACGGTCAATCGACATGGTCACCGCCCCGCGGTAGCGTTCCGAGAGCACGGCATCCGCTGGAGTTGGCTGGACCTTGCCGACGCGGTGGACGCCATGGCAGCCGGCCTGCATGCGCTCGGCCTGCGTCGCGGCGACCGCGTCGGCATGTGGTCGCCAAATCGCCCCGAGTGGCTGGTGACCCAGTTCGCAACGGCCCGTTTGGGTCTGATCATGGTCAACGTCAACCCGGCCTATCGGTTAGCCGAACTCGAGTACGCACTGAACAAGGTGCAATGCAAGGCGATCATTGCTCCGGAATCGTTCAAGACGTCACGATACTTGGAGATGCTGCGGACGCTGGCTCCCGAACTGGCGGACTGTGAACCCGGCGCGCTGCTGGCCGCCAGGTTACCCGCGCTGCGCTGCGTGATCCGTCTCGATAACGTATCCGCGCCCGGCATGCTGACCTATAAGGCCTTGCTGTCGCTTGGCACAGACGTGCCGGTCTCCGAACTGGACGCAATCACGGCACAGCTCGACTGCCATGATCCCATCAACATCCAGTTCACCAGCGGCACGACAGGCGCGCCCAAGGGGGCTACGCTGACACACCGCAACATCGTGAACAACGCACGCCACGTAGCGGCAGCGATGCGGTTCACCGAGCAGGATACGCTGTGCATTCCCGTGCCGCTTTACCACTGCTTTGGTATGGTGATGTCTGTACTGGCTTGCGTATCTACCGGCGCCCGCATGGTGTTCCCGGGTGAAGCGTTCGAACCCGTTGCCACGATGTCGGCAGTGAGCGACGAACGTTGCACTGCTCTGCACGGCGTGCCGACAATGTTCATCGCCCAGCTTGATCACCCGGACTTCGCCAGCTACGATTTTTCCAGCCTGAGAACGGGCATCATGGCAGGCGCGCCTTGTCCCATCGAGGTCATGAAACGTGTATCGACCGACATGAATATGACGGAGGTCACTATCGCCTACGGTATGACCGAGACCAGTCCGGTCTCGTTCCAGAGTGAAACAACGACCCCTTTGGAGAAGCGGGTTTCCACCGTAGGCCGGATACAGCCGCATCTGGAATGCAAAGTGGTCGACATCGACGGCCGGATTGTGCCGGTGGGCGCGACCGGCGAGCTTTGGACGCGTGGCTATTCGGTGATGCTTGGATACTGGGACGACGAAATCCGAACGCGAGATTCGATCAGCGATGGCTGGATGAAAACCGGCGACCTGGCAACGATCGACGCAGAGGGCTATTGCAACATCGTCGGGCGTATCAAGGACATGCTTATCCGCGGCGGGGAGAACATCTATCCGCGAGAGATTGAGGAATTTCTCTTTAGCCATCCGAAGGTACAGGCAGTGCAGGTGGTTGGCGTACCCGACCCGAAGTACGACGAAGAGGTCTGTGCGTGGATTGTGCTTAAGCCGGGCCAGAGCGCGACGGAGGATGAGATTCGCGCTTTTTGCCGTGACCGAATCGCTTATTTCAAGGTGCCGCGCTACATTCGATTCGTGACGGAAATGCCGATGACGGTCACGGGTAAGGTACAGAAGTTCGCCATTCGCGAAAGCATGATTCGGGAACTCAATCTGGTGGAGAATAAGACGGCCTGATCGCAGTGATCGTGTCCGTGTCGGCGAACCGGCCGGCGCCCGCCGCAGCCGTGCGGATGCTGGCGGTGACTGAGTCCGATCTGATCGACGACGGCGAGCGCAACACCCGACTCAAGCTTATGAAGCCGAAACTTCTCAAGCCGCGTCACGTATTACGACACATCGCGGCTCAGGACGGCTGGTTCAGTGTTCATCGAGGCACGCCTGACGGACTGGGAATGAAGTATGTGTTACTCGACACCAACTAGGAGTTCGAAAAGCGGTTTGGCTATGTGCGGGATGCGCTGACCAGCATGACTTTGTTTCATCTGCGGGGAATTGCAACTGCCCGAGCACTGCTCATCCTGCCCTACGAAGTGCCGCAAGTCTTTGATTTTATGTGAGTTGTATGGCGCTCTTTCTTCGGAGATCAACTTTTCTGCGGATTTTGTAGGAAAAGGCCACCTTTTCTGCCGCTCGTGGAGCGAAACATTTGCAGAAAAGGTGGTCAAGTCTTTGATTTATAGGGGCCCGAGAGGCCACCTATTTTGCGAACCTACAGAAAAACGGTGGCCCTTTTTTGCAGTACTTGAACAAAACTATTAATTTCCAAATCCAATAGCTACTGCTCGAGGTTGACGGGAAGTTCCGCCTAAATGGCGCCCAGCGTCTCGAGACGGGAGATCGTTGCTGTGGCATTGCGGATTGGCAACGGGCATTGCGATACCAGAAGAGCGTGCTCTGTACGTCGCCGGAAATATCGGTTGCTGCCCGCATGATCCGAGGCGCGTCTCCAAGGAACTTCTGTACGCTCTCGGAGCCTGCCAAACGGCTCATCATGTTACGGTGTACATGGGCCAGCCCCGCGAGCGTTTGCATATGGATGTGGATGTGCAAAGCGAGAGCGAATCGCTTCGCCGAGATGATCGGAGCGATGCTCGTCGGTCCTCGCAATGACGCCATGAATTAGGCGAAATCGCTGGAACTGCCGGTGATATCGGATTCCACGACTGCTTTTTATTGCACGCTATATGCACATTTATAGCATCAGCATTCACTTCGGCCCGTCTAGCCAAGACGAACACAGCGATGGAAGCGTGTACGCGCCTTGGGCGGGGCCCGGGAGACATCCGACGTTCGGAGCACTGCGCGTCGGTCCAGATAGAGCGGCGGAATATAGTGTTCTTCGTCGAATAACATGAAAAATTGTTAGTCGGCATCCCCGATTGTTATTTCCGCGTCACATTTTGGTAAACTCGCGCGCAGCCGCCAGCTATTTAGAACAGCAACATCCGGCGGGTCATAACGAATCAAACTGAGAGACCGTCGTGGATATCCGAGAGTCGTTCCGCAAATTCGTATCGGGAATCGATGCGAATCGCCGGCCGGTCGTGCTGAATTGGGGTAAGGCGCGGCACGCGCTGGCGTCGAAGATCGCGTTGCAGCACGCGAGCATCCGCGAAAGCATGATGACCGGCATCAGCGGCTATCTGACCTGCATTTCGCAGCAGGGCGATTTGCCTCCGAAGCTTTTCATTGGTGCGCCGGTCTCAGTCGGTATCGTCACGGATCGCGGCCAACTGCATGCCATCAACGCAATCGTCAGCGCCGTTCAGATCGGCCGGACCGACGGGGAGCTGACGGTTTACCAGTTCACCGTGACCGACGCGGTGAACCTGCTGCAAAAGCGCACCAATTCCCGCATCTTCCGTAACGTCAGCGTTGTCGATGTACTTGGAGTCGTCCTGAGCGAATGGCGACAGCGTAGTGTTGCCCTCGCGCAGGCGTTCGAGTTCGACCTGTCCCAACTCGACAGATCCCGCTATCCAAGTCGCTCTTTCGTACGCCAGGTCAACGAATCTGATGCCCGTTTCATCTCCCGGATTGCACGTCGCGACGGCATCACGCTGTTCGTGCGCGCCGGACGGGTGAGCGGGGAGGCGAAAGACGGCGATCCTCCCGTGCATACGCTGGTGTTCTGCGATGACCCTCAGAAACTGAGCGAGTCCGCCGCAGGTACAGTGCGCGTCCATCCACGAGACGCTGGAACGGAACAGCGCGACACCATCACCGCTCTGACGATGCGCCAGCAACTGATTTCGGGGGAATCGGGGCGACCTTCGTGGGACTACCGATATGCCCGCGTGGACCAGTCGAGCGCATCGACAAGGATCGATCAAGGCGAATCGGGTAACGATCTCGCGAAATTGCTATCGGACTTCGTGATCGACGTCCCGCATATGGCGGACTCGTGGGCAGACCACGAACGGATGACGGAAGATCGCATTTTGGCTCATGAAGCGCAGGCGGTTCGATACGACGGCGTGAGCGGAATTCGCGACCTCGCAGTCGGCTCATGGATCACGATCGCCGGAGAGGACGAGTGGGGCACGCTCCCGTCCGACAAGCAGCAATTCGTGATTACGTCACTGCACCACGAGATCTGGAACAATCTGCCCAAAGGGTTGAACGAGCGTGCGCAGACGCTGTTCGCCGCCAGCCACACGCTTCAGCAGCCACGCTCGCTGAGCGATGGCGACCCGTCCGGGCAGGATACGCGCTACGAAAATACGTTCTCGTGCGTGCCGCGTGGCACGCCTCTCACGCCGCTTTACGATCCCAAGACCGACCTTCCGCCGACGCCGTTGATTACCGGGCGCGTGGTCGGGGCCGAAGGCGAGGAGGTCAGTTGCGACGAGAATGGCTGCGTGTTCGTGCAGATTCTCGGTCAGGATTCCCGCGATCATGCGCACGCGCAGGGTGCCGGAACGAACAGCAACGAGAGCGACAGCGCACCGATCCGCGTGGCATCCAGTCTGGCCGGGCCGAATTTCGGGGAGACTTTCTTGCCGCGGGTGGGCACCGAAGTTCTGCTCGGGAGCCTCGGCGGGGATCCGGACAGGCTGGTCATCATCGGCGTGCTGGCAAACGGCGCGAACATGCCGGCGAGTTTCACTCATACGGGCAGTCTGCCGGGCAATCGCTTTCTCTCCGGTATCAAGACGAAGGAAATCAAGGGGCAACGCTACAACCAGCTTCGTCTCGACGATACACCGCAGCAAATCAGCGCGCAGCTTGCATCGGAGCATGGGCATAGCCAGTTGAATCTCGGCTACCTGACGCAACCACGCGACAACGGACAGGGTGCAGACCGCGGCCAAGGCGCCGAATTGCGCACGGACGCGGCAGCTGCGTTGCGCGCGGCGCAAGGGATGCTTCTGACGACTTACGCGCGTACGCAGGCGAGCGGCGGACAGCTTGACCGCAATGAACTCGTCGAGTTGCTCGGCGAATGCGCTGAGCTGTTCAAGGCGTTGGGAGATTACGCCGGACAGCACGGCGGCACGGCGACCGATGCGACGGGGCAGCAAGCTGTCGTGACCGCCTTCAAGGGATGGACGCCGGGCGGCCACGCTTCAGGCGACGATCGTGCGTCGAACGCCGACGCGGACGACTCTCAGGCGCTGATGGCATTCGGCGCAAAGGCGGGCGCGCTCAATATCACCCCGAAGACTTACGTGACCTACGCCGGCGAGAACATCGATCAGATCGCACGGCAGAACCTGCAATTCGCCGGCGGTCAGCGCGTAATCACGACGGCGGGCCAGGGCATCCACCTGTTCGGGCGCGGAGAAGGCGTCCGTGCGATTGCCGGCGAGGGCCCCGTTGTCTTGCAGGCGCAACAGGACACGCTTGCGGCGACTGCTCAGAAGGGGATACAGATCATGTCGGTCGGCGACGAGGTGTTGATCTCGGGCAAGTCGATCCGGCTCGTCGCGGAAGACGGAAGCTACGTGAAAGTCGGTGGCGGCGTCGAGGTCGGTTCCGACGGTGCGTTCACCGCGCACACGGCGGGACATGATTTCGTCGGCCCGAACACGGACCACGTTGCGCCGCCGGCGTTCAATCGCGGAGGAGCCGATCAGAAGTTCCGCTTGCGGTACCCCGGCACAGACGGTGACGACGGTACGCATCCCGTGCCGAATCGTCCGTACAAGATCACGCTGCGCAATGGCCAGGTCATTAACGGGGTCTCGGATGCACACGGGTTGACGGAGCTGGCATCGAGCGACGCGATGCACATTGCACACATTCAGGTTTTCGACGTTTAAGGCAGGCGATCATGTCCGATACCACAACCTCGTCGCCCCGGATCGTCGGCGAACATCAGGCGATTCTCAATTGCAACCGGCCGCAGGATGCGTTCGTCAATACCGACGTACAAAATCGCTTCCCGTGCACGACGATCCTGATCCATGGCGTGAATGACCTTGGAACGGATTTCGGCACGGTCGAAGGCGGACTGTGCGATGGATTGAACGACCGCCTCGGTCGCACCGATTTCAAGGGCGCGGAGTACTCGCACGGCCGCATGGCGAACGACCCGAGCCAGGTGAGCGTTGCCGACATGATGAAGAACATGGACGACGCCATCTATCGTCGGCAGGAAAGCGAAGAGACAAGGAGCCCGTTGATTCCGTTTTATTGGGGGTTACGCGTCGGGAAGGAGGATTTGCCCCGGGACCCCAATAAGGAAACCGTCAACGGCCAGTACGTCGACCGGTTCGGCAACCGCCTCGATGAGCACCGCGCGCGCAACGGCGGATTCTTCGCCAACGCGACCAACAACATCCCCGACATGTTCGACTCGAATTTCAAAGGGGGAATGACGACGAAAATTCTCGACCGGATGCAGGGCGACCCGACGCACCCGCTTCGCGAGGCGGAAAATCGGCACTACATGTTGCTGGCAGCTCGGCGGCTCGCGGCATTGGTGCGGCAAATCCGCCTTATCGACCCGGACGGGACGGTCAACATCATTGCGCACAGTCAGGGCACGCTGATATCGCTGCTCGCCCAGGCCTATCTCGTCGAGGGGCTGATTCCCAACCAATGTGGCCCGGCTGACCGTCCTGCCGACACGTTGGTCCTGATCGACTCGCCCTACAGCTTGAGCGAGGAGTTCATGGATCGGCTGCTGCAACGCGGGGACCAGCAGCAGACGGCTTACGCGCGTGCAAAGACCCTGGCAAACCTGGCCGGGTTTGTGGCGAGCGGCAAATATTCGACGCCACCACTCGATCAATTGAAGTACGAGCCAGGTCGGGACAATTTCGGCATCGTCGGCCCGACGTGGGATCCCGTGCAGGCGACGCGCCTGAGCGGGTTGCAAGGCAACGAATGCGTCGTGTTCGCCGAGCGCGACAATCGCGGCAAAGTGTATATGTACTTCAGCCCGGAGGATGCGACCGTCGGTCTGCGCGGCGTCAATGGCATGGGTTGCTCGGGCTTGCCCGACTCAATCCACGTGCGTGCGGCGCAGCGGGGAAGCAAGCCTGAGAAAATCGATCTGCTGTCGGCGGCTTTCCGGCAGCGTGTCTTTACCCGGCGTCTGCGGCAGGGCAAGCCGGTTCAGGTTGGTACGCCGCCCGGAAACTTTACGATGCGGGAAAAGGGTGAAACATCCCATGGCTTGCCCGGCGGCTTCACGACATGGGTGAAATCGACGCAGATAGGCGTCGGTACCGAGCGCAATATCAATGGCGAAGCATTGACGCCACCGTTCGATCCCGAAATGGAAGGCAATGTGCTGCCTGGAACGGAGGCAACGCCGCTTTCGGCAAATAATGCTGGCGAGTATGCGCCCGGCAAACAATCCATTGACCAGCTCGAAGCGGAAATTGCCTTGAGCACGAACAGTGGCGAAGGTGCGTTGCAGCCATTGCCCGCACAAACCATCGAATGGCCAACGAGCGAGGATGGGACGCTGCCGACCACCGCCGAGGTCGAGGCGTCGTTGAATGCGGGCAAGGATCCAGACGATCAGTGCAAGGTAGGCCGGGTCGTGTCGACGGTACCGCCGTCGCCCGGGCACATCGTCGTCTATCGGCAGGAGACGCTCAACGAAGCCAAGGTTCGGCTGATGAATAATCATCAGGGAGAAAGCTCATATCACTCGGCGGTCATGAGCGGTCGTAGAAATCACCGCTGTGCGACCGCGTTCGATGTATCGGTAGGCCAGGCACGTGCGCTGGACGATCCGGACTGGGCAAAACTCCTGCGGGCAATTGCTGATTGGAGACTTCCGGAGAGCGATATAGTAAAAGCCGAGAGAAAACTCGGCAAAAAGCTCGACCCCGTAACGTCCGAAATAGTAAAAGCCAATTGCAGCTATTACGAAAGCGGAGTTTTCCCGGAAGACAATATCGTGCCCAAGGATTTTCCTGACGGTGTGGTCAGTGAAACCAGGAAAGATCGAAATAGCGAAGATGCAAAAGAAGCACGATCGGTACATTGACAAATTGATGCGCCATGATTACGACAAACGTCGCACGACCACCGGCTTCACGAATATTTTTGCTCGCACTCGCAATCCTGACTCTCTTATGGATTGCAGTCTTGGAGTTTGTTGTTGGAAGGGAGGGATTTTTGGGAGGGAATATTGCAATGTATCGACGCTTGTCGCTGTTGATCTTGCCGCCGCTATTGTTGGCGGCATGCGTCAGTATCGCCTATGGTGCCTCGTTGCGTAGAGACTCGCCGCCTCGAGACACGCCGGCTGCCGCTCGTCCCTCCAGCGTAAATGAAGCTGTCGTTGCCGGGGACGGATCTCGGGACGCACGGTTCACATTGGAGATACGACGCTTTGGCGTCGCCGTTGACCGGTTTCGCCAGCGTGCGCTATTGATGCGGCTGGACGAGGCAGGGACCAATGGAACGTTGCTCCTGCAAGATCCCAAACAATATCCGTGGTCGAGTAGTGATCGAAGCTTTGCGGGACATAAGCGCGAGAACAACGTTTTCGGCTATACATTGCGCGGATGGGTCGATTATTGGCCGATTCCCGTGATAGTGGCCGGGCCGCCCCGAAACGAGAGTGATCCGGATGCGGGCCGGATGGCAACCCACATCAGTAGTGCGGATAACGGGGCGGGGATTGGCAATACAATTTATACGAGACTCGATGAAATACATACTGCGTATGGGGACGATGTAGTCTCTAGAGCGTTTGATATTTTTGACCGCGAGCCGGACTTGCCGGCAGTAGTGTTGCTGGTTGAGGATGGAATCAACACGCGATCCTATTTGGGTACTCCGGGCGCCGATTACCTGGGTTTGTCCACAAAAGACGGAAACTTCGTACCAAAGAATCCGGACAGTTACGTTGCGTTGCTCGTGACGAGAAAGGATCGCGTTGACCGACTGATTCGTCCATATGTGGTGGACGCACCAGAGGCAATCGACAACACCCAGACCCGATTTGACGTGATCAAGCTGTGGAATTATTTCTGGCAGCTTCAGAAAGCCTACTGGAAGAAGGGTGAAAAGGAGATGCCGGTGGATTATTGGCAGGCGAAGCTCCCCGAGTTCTGGAAGACCGCGTCGCTGAAGATACCGGACGGCTTCAAGCCGAACCCGTGGGTGCCGATTCCGTGGACGACGTGGCAACTGAAGGAGTACGACAAATGGCCGGTCCTGGCCAATCTGCATCGGCCGGTGCGAGTCGATCTGAGCAACGGGCACGGGGCGCCGTTGAAGAAGGGCGAGCGAATCGAAAAGATCCGCGCCGGCTGGCAGCAGGCAGTGGGCACGCTTGCGCCCGGCGAGCAGCCGGGACGGATGTTCTACGACACCGGCTCTTCGACCGCCAATCTCGCGTTGCTGGTGCAGTCGCTGCACGACAACCCGCAGCATATCGATATTGACGATCCGAAAGACGCATTCGACATGCAACGCCGTATCGGCGGCGACACCGGAACGAGCTCGATCTGGGTCCAGACCGCGCTGGCGCTGATGATGGGTTATGGCGACGGGAAGACGAGCGCACTGATCAACCTGCGGGATCCGCTGCATGCCACGATCGTCATGCTGACGCCGTCGGACGCCGCGTCGCGGCAAGCGCATCCGCAGACGTTCAGCTGGGATTTCTGACGGACCGGATCGACACGTCATGGGTCAAAAGCGATACATCATCGAAGGCGATGTGCACAGCCACGGCGGACGCGTTGTGTCCGGGGCGCCGAACTCGCGAATCAACGGGCGCGCGATTGCACGCTTGCACGATCCCGCGATTTGCGAGATTCACGGCCTGACCTTCATTGCGACGGTGTCGGGTCACGCCCGGTTCGACGGGCAAGTCGCCGCATGCGACGGCGACTTGCTGGCATGCGGAGCACGCCTGATCGCGAGCCAGGACCAGACGGGAGGCTAACGGAAATACGGGGCACGTGGGCGGTGCGCCGGTCGAGCCGGGCGCGTCGCCCGATCGCGCCGGTGACGCTCAGATCACGAATTCCATCGGCTTCGTGCCGCATTGCGCATCGGGCAACGGCTCGCCACGCTGCGTCGCGGCCAACAACCGACCGATCGCAATGTGGACCACATCGGCGCGCACGCTCGACGGCGTGAAGCCTGCGGCGTTGTCGAGTCCCTCGCGGTGCGCGCGCATGATTCGCACGTCTTGCTGGATCACGGAATGCGTGTAGAGGTGCAGCAGCGGTTTCAGCGCGCGCAGCACCGCAGCCGGCAAGGAAAAGCGATAGGCGATGTATGTATAGACACGCGATCGACGCGTGTCGAGCGGCGTGATCTGGCTGATGATCAGAAAACTCGAACGGCTACCCCAGTGATAGTCGCACCGTGTGACGTTCGGTGCATAAAAATGATCGGTATGCCGAAGCGGTTCCCTGGACGGATTGGTCAGCCAGTCCAGCATGCCGATCTTGTCGCCATCATCGTGATACGTGACCTCGACGCTCTGCTGCTTCAGTTCGACGGTCGCCCGTAGTCGCCGCCCAGTGGATGAGCGAAAGATCCGGTCATGCACGAACACCGTATGCGGGACGTCCATGAAGTTCTCGACCAGCGCACCGAGATCGCCATCGAACGTATTGACCATGTAGTACGACTGCCACGGCCGTTCGCCGTGGTGTGGCATGTCGAACGGCCGCTTCAGCGCTGGATCACCTCGCCCGCGATAGACCCAGACGAGGCCGTGCCGAGTCAGCACCGGCAACCTGCGCTGACGATATGGGTAGGTCGTACCGGTCGATTCGGCGCTTGCGCCGTCGATGCTGGGAATTCGGGTGACGCTGCCGTGCTGGTCGTAATGCCAGCCGTGATACGGACAGACGAGGCAGCCGTCGATGACTTTCCCGGCCGACAACCGGGTGCCGCGATGCACGCATTGGTCGACGAGCGCGACGATCTCGCCGTCTGCCGCCCGGAATAGCACGATGCCGAGGCCGAGTACGCGCGTGCCGAACGGTTTGTCCCGCTTGACCTCGGCTTCGGTGCCCGCGACGTACCATTGCTCGACGAGCGCGCCGAAGGCTTCGCCATCGGCGTCCGGCTCGGATTCGTCGCACGGGGGGCACGTTGATGCGATCGATATGTTCAACATGAGCACGCGTCCTCGATGAATGCGCGGAGTGCGTCCGCCACGGCGGGCTTGGCCACCAGTGCGCGGGGTTTGACGTCGCCAGCCCGGATGCCAGCACGCTCGTGGGCTCGCTGGACGAGATCCGCCAGCTGGGCGGCACCCCCGGGTATACGAACCACGCGCAACGGGCCAAGCTGGCCGACCGTGCGTGCGTGTCGGTAGTGAAAAGCGCGGGCGAGAGCCTGTTCCAGCGCATCACGCAGGGCGGCGACGTCCTGCGTAACGCTTGCAAGCAACAGCAGGTAATGGGGCGGATCCGCGTCTGCGCACGGAATCACGCAACCTTCATCGCCCGGTTGCAGCACCTCGGAAAGCGACGCAGCCAGACAGGCTTCGTCCAGCTTTTCACCGACCAGATCGCTTTGCGTGCCAGCCCGCCCGACGAAGGCCACGCATGGCGTTCGTCCCGCATATCCGGTCACACGGACCCGATCGCCGAGCCGATAGCGGTACAGGCCGCCTCCGGTCGTCACGACGACCTCGACCGTATCGCCCGGCTTCAGTTCTTCCACGCCTATCGCGGTTCCATCGTCGAGCAGGAACTCCAGGAAGTGGCTGCAGACGGCGAGGGGACAGCCGGCCATATCGCCGAACGGCAGGCTGACCACCGCCTCGGTGGAAAACAAGCCTTTCGGAAGCCATGCGGCCTGCGGAAACAAGGTGCGGGCATGTGCGGCGTAGTGTTTGCTTGGACCGTCCATCCAGCAACTCACTGCCGCGAGCTGCGGCCACAGCCGGCTGCAGTGGCCATCGTCGAGTGCGCGCCGCAGCGCTGCCGTACGGTTCGACGGCAGCGAATCGAACAGGAAGGTGAGCGTATCGCGGCGTTGCGGTTCGGCTTCGTCGAACAGCGGACGAAGCAGACTGGTCAGGAAGGTCGGGCTCCATACGCTGATGAAGGCCAGATCATCAGCGGCGATCAGCGCGCGCAACGTTTCGTTGCGCCACGCCCGACCGTCACCCGATAGCGATGGTGCGACGAGCGTCGGTAGCAGATCGACGAGCGGGCTGTCGGCCAGGTATTCGAGATCGCTGTCCGATCCGATCATGATGCCGTTGGGAGCGCGTTCGCGCGCGTGCATTGGAGGTGACATCGACCAGTACGCGCGCCCGGCCGCGACGCCGGGCACGGCGCGATGCAGATCGGAGAGCCAGACGATCAGCGCGAACTGCAATTCTTCGAGAAAGGCCGGCGTATAGGGAATGAGCTTTTGCTGCTCGCTGCCGCCGCTCGTGCGCTCGAAGAAGCGTGGCGCTTGCGCGGTCAGGATCGGAGCGGACTCCTTGAGTGCACGATCGATCCATCGGGACATGCCGGCGTAGGGGGCCACCGGCACGCGCTCGCGAAATTGTGCCGGATCTGCGATATCGGCAAACCCGTTGGCAATGCCGAACGTCGTGTTCCGATTCGCGGCGAGCAAGCGTGACAGATAGGCCGCCTGCGCGTCGCCCGGCGCATCGAGCGCGCTGAGCCACGCGCGACGGAAGGGTTCTGCTGCCGCGCCAAACGTGGCCCACGCATCCTGTGCACGCACGTGCGTCCTCTCGTCAGAAATAGGTCTTTTCGAGCTGTGTTGGATCGCTGGGCAAACGCCGGGGCGCCTCGAACACATGCAGCCAACCGTACCACAGCGGTCGCGTCTCCGCTGCGTCGGAGCATGCATGAAGCTCCTGCCAGCGCAGGCTCGGATGCCGGTGATGCGTCAGGTTGTAGTTGAAGTTGAGGAACGCCCAGCGGATCAGTGCGGGGGCACGCATGTTGTATGTGCCCTCGACAACGTCGAGCGGCGTGTGCATGTGATACACCCATTGGAGCGACGACCACGAAAACGCGAATGCGAGGTAGGCAATCGCGATGTCGAGCACGCGCCAGTCCAGCAATGCACCCAGTGCAATCCACGCGGCCACGGCTGCGAGGGTTTCGTATCGAATTCGTCGAAAGTCGGCCTGGTCGAAGTCCCTGAACGCAGCCGCATACGTGTTGTCGTGTCCGTACTTCGCCCAACCATGCGGGATGCGACTCGGAAGCACGGCCAGGACGAAGCTGCCCGCGAAACTCGCCAACCAAATGCCGCCGACGATCGCCACGTAGTATTCGATTCGCTTGCGCCACAGCGAAACGTCCGGCTCGACGAAGTCCACCCGCTCCGCAGGCGTTCGATTCCGCACGTGGTGACCGAGATGATTCACGTGGATCAGCGTTGCTGCGGCGCCGAACATCGTCGATGCCCACCACATCATCAAGTAGTTGATTTCCCCGCGCCGATGCCCGAAACCGTGGAATGTTTCGTGCATCATCGAAAACACACCTTGCATGATCAGGCAGAACGGTACGAGCGACACCCAGCGCAAGGGGCTCGTACCATGCGACAGCCACGTCAGGATGCCGGCCCATGCAACGCTCTGCAGCGCGAGCACGCAGAGATTCAGCCGATCGAACCGTCGCGAACGATTATCTATGGCGCTTGCATTGGCAACGAACATACAATTCGGACATGGATGGTGGCGGCGACGCAGAGCATACCTTCGATCGCCATCATCGAACAATACGCCCGCCTGCGCTGACCCTGCGCGTTACGCCACGATCGGCCACGACCATGTACGCCAAACGAACCGACGATTCAACGCATGAACGCCGCAACGACGCGGCAGACATCCGTCGGCGCAATCCGCGTTTTTGCTTCGCCGACCACATTCCGCGCTATTGGTATCGTGACAACCGCCGCGTGACGCGCTTTTTCGACGCGTTCTCGATCATGTTTCCGCTTGGCGAGAAGTTCTTTGTCGATAGCGTGAGGCAGTACTGCGACGCGCTGCCGGCCGACGGCACGCTCGCCGCGCAAGTGGATGCTTTCCTGTACCAGGAAGCCGCTCATATCCGCGAGCACCGCGCGTATAACCGGCGCCTGGCTCGCCAGGGCATGCCGGTCGACGCACTCGAGGCGCTCATGCGGAGACGGCAGCAACAATGCCGGCGTGTCGCTTCGCCGCTGCTTCAATTGACCTTCACGGCATGTCTTGAGCACTACACGGCCATTCTGGCCGATCTGCTATTGCGCGATCCGGCCATTCTCGACGGCGTCGACCCGTCGATGGCCGCGATCTGGCGGTGGCATGCGATAGAGGAAACCGAACACAAGGCCGTCGCGTTCGACGTATTTCGCGCTTGCGGCGGCGGCGCGATCAAGCGCTATTTCATGCGGACGGCGGCGATGCTCGGCGTTACGGCATGCTTCGTCGTCGATCTGGGCTATTTCATCGTCCGTCTCGCGCGTGCCGACCGCGACGCCGGCAATTGGCGAAGCTGGGCACAGCTTGGCTGGTGGCTGTTCGGCGCGCCGGGCATCGTTACCCGCGTGCTGCCTGCGTGGCTGGCATGGTTCTCGCCGCGTTTTCACCCTGCCCGAATCGGGAATCCAGCCACGCTGGCTGCTGCCCGCGCGGCGCTCGCTGCCGATGGCGTGACAACGGAGCCGGCATGAGCGCACGGTGTCCGGCATGGTCGCCGTCCGGCTTCGACGAGTGGCGGCAACACTACCCGTTGACGCCGTTCGAACCGGCGCCCGCAGCACTCGACTGGACCGGGCGCTTCATCGAATGTTGGCACGCGCATGGCGCTCACGCATTCCCGGACACCGTCATCGTGCTGGTTGCGGGACTCTATTCCGAATGGATACCTGCCTGCTTCGGGCATGCTGCGCGGGCGTTGCGTGCCGCGCGGTACTCAGTCCTTCGTGTGCCGGTCCGCTCGTCGCGCGCCGTTGCCGAGCAGGGCGCGCATATCGTGCGCAACCTGTATGCGCGCTTGCCCGCTGATCGCCGTTTTATCGTCCTTACCCATAGCAAGGGCGGGCTCGATGCATTGGCGGCTCTGCATGCGGATTCAGGGCTTCGTGCTCGCTGCGACGGTATCGCACTCGTTCAGCCGCCCGTCGGCCCGAGTGCGATCGTCGATGGCCTGCTCGAGCAACGGGGGGCGCGCATCGATCCCGCATGGTTGGGTCGAGCCGCCGGGAGATTGCTGCGCACACGCTGGCTGCATGCAGGCTCGCGCGATATCGGCAGCGGGCGCGACGCGGGCATCGCGAATCTGTTGTCTGCGGTGCCCGGTGGCCTGCACTGTGTGCATGTCGTGAGCTGGTCGATAGAACGCACGTCCCGGTTCGACGCACATCACTCATGCCTCGACCGCTACCGTCCCGGTTGTGCGCATGACGGACAGTTCTACCTCGATCACCAGACGATTCGCGGCATGCCCCAAGTGTGCGTGCCGCATCTCGACCATGGCCAGCCTGTACTCGGCGGCGCCGGCTTCGATGCGGGGCGTTTCTGGCTTGCACTCGTTGCGCTCCTGAACGACACGCGAGCGGCTGCGGTCGCGAGCGGTCAGACGAGATAGATTTCGAATCCCGGGATCGCTTCGGTGCCGCCCGGATCAAGTGTGCGCGCGCCGGGCGTGGATAGCGTGTATAGATCCATCGGCAGTGCGGTGTACCGATAACCGTGCAAGGCGGGCCATAGCGGGTCGTGATCGTACAGGCAAAGCTGCAGCAACGCATAGCGGCTCCGCTCTCGTTGCCAGACCGCATCGAGCAGTGCCTGTGCGATGTCCGGGTTGCGTCCGCTCACATGCAGATGAGTCAGGTAGATGTCCTGAAGCGGCTGGCCGGGTGCTGCGATGGGAGGGCGTCCGAGCAACGGCGCGATGGCGTTGAAGCCGTGACGCAGCGCACCGAGCGAGCGCGGCAGACGTTCCAGCACGATGCGCTTGATACGTCCTGCATCCCACGGAGCAACGCAGCCCACGATACGCCGCTGCGCGTTACGTGCGACCAGAAAGCGCTCGATTCCAAAGTCGGGCCAGACGTTCAGGCGGCGCGCGAATTCGTCCGCCGTAAAGACGCAACCGAAGGGTTGGGAACGCGACTCCTGGTCCAGAAATGCGCGGAGCGCGTCGGCGTCGGCGGCCGACGCGTTCGTGATCCTGACGGAGCCGGCGCTCCGCGCAGCGATACGCCGCGCATAGATCGACACGTTACTGTAGCCGCGCCAATGTCGAAATCCGAGCCGGGTCCGCTTGCCTGTCTTGAATAGCGATTGCGTTGCGATCCTGTTGTCGCGAATGACGCAGCAGTACGTATGCTGCACATCTTCGTGCCGGGCGAGATCAGCGAGGCGATCGACGACATAGTCGACCCACGTGTGCGCCAGTTCGCGATCGGGTGCGATGCGCAAGTCGCCGAGGTAAGCGATGCGCTGTTTCTCGCCGGCGATGTAGCCGTCGCGAACGACCATGCTGGCTATTCCTTTGACGCGCCCGGCGCTGTCCTCCGCGAGCCAGGTTCGATAGTCGTTCGAATGACACCGATGCAGTGCGGAGTAATCCGGCGAGCGATCGAAGCGAAGCGGCATTCCGCTTAGCATCGCGTAACGTGTTTGAAACGCGAGGAGCCGTTCGTTGTCGACCGCTGTGGCTAGCCGGATCCGCGTCATCGGCTCATTCACCGGTGAAGATTCGTCTTGCCATCGGGCGCAGGTTTTCCGGCGTCAGTTCACACAGGCAGGCGAGCTCGTTGCCGCATGCGTATTCTGGATTGCGCTCCAGAAAATAGGCGACATCCGGCAGCCGTCGATGCACGTCCGGCACTTCGGCGAGGGCTGGGGCGAGGCGGCCTTGCGGTACCGGAAACTTGAGCACGCCGGACGCGGCGTCGTATGCGTGCCCGAAGCGCTCAACTGCCAGATGATCGAGCAGTGCCTGATTCACGGGCTCAGTCGGTCGGTCGAATCGCGGGGTGAAGTCATGCGCGAACGCTCGCAAGTAGCGGTACGTACGATGCCCTTTGCAGATCAGAAACCAGTATAGTGCCACGTCGGGCGAGTTGCGTTTGAGCTCACCTGCGAGTCGAATCCAGCAAAACGCGAGTTGCTGGCTGCCCCAGCAGGCCGGATCCACGATCGTGTCGCCGGAAAACAGGATGCGCAGTGTGGTGTCGCACCACTGCTGTTCATATAGTTTCAATGTGGAGAAGCCGCGCAGCTTGCCGGTGTCATCGCGCATGATGACGCAATGTGTCTTGTCGTCGAGATCGTGTTCGAAACGTGCCTGTTCCGTATCCCGGTAACAGGTCGAGTAGAGCGCGTACATATGTGCAACGTCGACGTCGCGCAGCTGCGCACGTGTCATGGAACTGGCTCGAAGCGGCATAGCGTCGTTATTCATGCGAGCTGAAACGATTTATCATGATACGCGATTGAGCCGCTCCTTTTTTCACATGCGCGCCATACCTCCTGTTTCCGCCTCCTATATACCGTCAGCGTTCGACGCGTGGCGCTGGCTCGCAATCTATGTCGTCGTGTCGGGTGCGCTGTACTTCTGGGTCACACACGCGCCAATGGCACCCGTGGCGCTGTTGCGTCCGGGGCCGTACGATGCGGTCATTCCGCGCGTGTCCGCCAGCGTGCCGCTTTATTTGAGTTACGCGCTCGTGATGCCGTCGATCGTCTGGTTCGGCCGTTGCCGAAATTGGCTGCTGCCCGCGTTTTTCGCAGGTGCGCTTGCCGCAGGCCTGTGCATCGTCAGTCATCTGCTATGGCCGACTGCCGTGAGCCGGTCGCCGGCTGCGACAGGATGGATCGCGTGGCTGTATCGGATCGACACGCCACTCGCCGCGAATCCATGCGGGCATGTTGCGCTGCCTGTGGCTGTAACCGTGGTATTGGCTGCGCTACGTGTCCGTGCAGCGCGCTATTACGCTGCGTGGAGCGCAATGCTGGCGCTCACGGTTTTGACGACCGGGCAGCATCTGATCGCGGACATGCTCGCGGGACTCGCACTCGGTATTGGCGTTGGCGGTGCGACGACCGTGCTCATTCGTCTCGACGTTGACCTGCGTACGGCCGCCGCATTGTTGCTTGAATGGCTATGTATCGTAGTTACGCTGCGAGTTGCGTTATCGGTGGGGCATTGGGGAGGCTACCTCGTCGCTGCCGTTGTTGTCGCGACCCGGCAACACGCGTTATTCATTCTGTATCACGACGCGACACACTATCATTTGACCCGCCGCCGTTTCGCGAACGACTTTCTGATCAACTTGGCAATCGGCGTACCGGGACTCGTGCCCATCGAGTTTTATCGCCCGCTGCATCTCGCACACCATCGTCACGTCGGGACTTCGGAAGATCCAGAGCGGAATTATCTGTACCACGCGCAGCCATGGAAATTCGAGCCACTCGACACACTCCCGCTCGTCCGGCAACTGCTCGGTGATTTGTTCCTGGTCAACATGGTGAAAAACATGCGCGCATACCGGCGTGCGAACGGGCGTGGTGCGTCCATGTCACTGCCGCTGCTTACGGCGATAGCGACTTGGGGCATCCTGCTCGTGCCGCTCCTGCATGTATGCACAGTACGCGAACTGTTGACGCTTGCGGCGCTTTGGTTCGTTCCTCTTGTGACAATTGGGGCGCTGGTGCAGAAGATCCGTAGTATTGCAG
Source organism: Burkholderia sp. USMB20 (assembly GCF_000949135.2). Classification (GTDB taxonomy): domain Bacteria; phylum Pseudomonadota; class Gammaproteobacteria; order Burkholderiales; family Burkholderiaceae; genus Burkholderia. The sequence goes on from NZ_JTAN02000001.1 coordinate 462,779, forward strand.
AGCACAGCGGCGGGCCGGGTGTCACGGCTGGCTGGAATGACTGGACTTATTCGTGGCGCGTCGGGTTACTGGGCCGCTTCTTTATCTGGCCGTACAACATCAACTATCACCAACAGCATCATCGCGAACCCGGCGTGGCGTGGCATCGCTTGCCCGGATTGCGTGCGTCTGACGAGCCGGTTCTGCCTTCGCGGCAATTGCTTGCATTGCTCTGGTCGGGTGCTTCGCGCCGTGGTAGTCAAAGATAGAAAAAATCCCTTCCACGACGCGATGAAGTTTCCTATCGGTCCTGGAGCGAAAGAACGGCTCGACCCGTCGCGATCCGTCTGACGCGTGCCGCGCAACCATTGCACACGGATTGCGTCATGAGGTCCCACCGCTGCCCGGCAGATAGTCGAAAGTGATCGACGTGTTGCACACATTCAATGCGGCGATCCGAGCGTCGTCAGCGACGCGCTGAAGCGCATTCCGAACCCGCCCGTACACGCGGCCGTGTCGGTCAGCTCGCTCGCCGGCATCACCGGTTCGGCGTCGACCGCCTGGCAAAACGCGCGGGACGCAGGCCGCGCATCGCGATCGCCAAGCTCGGCCAGGACGGACACGACCGCGGTGCGGCCGTCGTCGCAGCCGCGCTCGAGGACGCCGGATTCGACGTCCTGCGCCTGCCGCTGTTTCAGCAACCGGCGTCCGTGGCGGCAGTCGCGCAGGCGCATGGCGCCGATATCGTGGGCATTTCGTCGTTGTCCGGCGCCCACCTCGAGCTCGTCGAAGGGCTGCTCGACGAACTGGCATTGCATCGCGCCCGGATTCCGGTGGTGTTGGGTGGCATCTTTCCGGCCGCGGATATTCGCCATCTGAAGGCGAAGGGCGTCGCGGCGACGTTCGGGCCCGGCACACCGCTCGATGCGATCGCCCTAAGCGCTGTGCGCATGTATCGACGCATGAGTCGTTCCTCGAGAAGTTCAGGGTGCGGTCGAAACGAGGTCGAGAGGAACGGGTGATGGCCGCCGATGCGCCGATTTGCGTGACGCTCCACACCGCGGCCAGCTGCGTGGATGTGTTGACGGACGCTTCGACGAAGCGCCCGGCGGCAACCGCCACGCGCTTCAGTGTCGAGCCGTCGCGCCGCCCGACTGACGTGTACGCGCGTCGACGAGCCTGACGAGGCAGGCCAGGCTGTTCGTATATGGCACCTCCACCCCGGCCTTGCGAGCGGCCTCGACCACCGCGCCATTGATCGCTTCGATCTCGGTGCGCCGGCCGGCCAGCACGTCCTGCAGCATCGATGGCCGATGCGTACGATGATGGGCGAGCGCATCGCGCACATTCGACGCCACGTGCGCTTCACTTGCCGAAATGCCGAGCGCACGCGCGACGGCCATCACCTCTGAAACGATCTTCAGCGCCAGCTCTTCTCCGTCTGGAGTATTCGTCAATTCGCCGACCGTGCATTGCGTCACGGCACACAGACTGTTGAGGGCGGCGTTGAATGCAACCTTCTCCCAAATCGCGGCCCAGACGTCGGGATCGACATGGCACGAGAGGCCGGCGTCATTCAACGCATGCACGGTCTGTTCGAGCGCGCTCGTATGCGTGCCGTTCGCGTTCATCAGCCGGATCGTGCCCTGGCCATGCGAGCTGACGGCGCCAGGCTCCGACTTGTCGGCGGGCCACGTGGTCACGCCGACCATGACCCGGTCGGGCGAGACGGACCGGGCGAGCCGTTCTGCGTTCCCCAGGCCGTTCTGCAACGACAGGATGACGGTGTCGGGGCCGAGTACGGCGCTTGCAGCAGCGAGTGCGGCGGTCGTATGCATCGTCTTCGTGAAGACGATGACGAGGTCGACGGGCTTGCCGGCCTCCTCCGGCCTCAGTGCGACGAGATCGCGCACGATTTGCTCGCCGGAATCGGTCGAAAGCCGCAGGCCGTGGCTGCGAATCGATGCGAGATGAGCGTCGTCGATATCGAGCAGGCTGACCGAATGCCCCGCAAGCGCGAGGCGGCCGCCAAAGAACGAACCCATCGCACCGGCACCCAGAATGGCGATCTGCATGGCGTGCTCCTCAGAACGGATCGTGGTGGAGAGTGCTCTGCAGGGCAATCCCCCGCAAGTCGGTGAATTCCGCGACACCCGCGCGGCCGCCGAAGCACCGGAAGCCGCTGCCCCGCTTGAGCGGGCCGAATCCCGACCAGATCGGGAATGCGCGGGCCGTGGCATCCACCGCTGCCTCGGCATCCTCGACGCCGTCGTCGGCGGGCGCGCGTGACGCTACCTCACCGTCGATGAGCATCGACACTGTCTTCATCGTTTGTCTCCTGGATTTTTTCGACGCCGATGTCCTCGGCGAGACGGGCTTCACTCAGCGCGTGCAGCGCGAAGGCGACCGACATGCGCTCTCACCCGGACCGGGCGCAAGCGCGCGCGGCGGAAACTGCCGGGGCGCATAGCGGCGGGAGGCTGAGCTCCATTGAAGTCTCCTGTCGTTCAGTACGGTTCTGGTGAACGCATTATCGAAACATCAGGAAGAATCCGAAATTGCCGATTTCACAAAAAGGCATTACCTTCAGGCATGACTTTCAATCTCCAGCAGCTTCACGCATTCGTCACGATCGCTTCGGCCGGTAGTCTCGGGCGCGCGGCCGAGACCTTGCACGTCACCCAACCGGCCTTGAGCCGCGCGATCCGCCGGCTCGAAGACGAGGTTGGCGCCCCTTTATTCGAGCGTCATACGCGCGGCATGCACCTGACGGCGGTGGGGGAGGCGCTGCTGCCGCACGCGATTCTGTTGCAGCGCGAGGCGGAGCAGGCGCGTGAAGAGATCGACGCGATGCGCGGGCTCGCACGCGGGACGATTCGCTGCGGTGCGGTGGGCAGCATCGCGAGCCTCGTGCTGCCGCTCGCCGTGAGCGGCGTGTTGCAGAAGTGGCCCAATTTGCGCGTTCACGTCATCGAAGGCGTCTGGGATCGTCTTGCCGAGGCGCTGGTGCAGCGCGAAATCGATCTCGCACTCAGCATGGTGATGCCCGACACCGAGGAGATCGTCGCGATCGACGACTGTCGCTGGGAGGACAACAGCTACGTGGTGGCGGCGCTCGATCACCCGCTGCGGGCAAAGCCCGGGATCACGCTGGCCGATACGCTGGATCAGCAGTGGGCGATCCCGCCGCGCGGCACCGCGCCGTTCGAGCACATGCAGCAGGTGTTCGTCGCAAACGGGCTCGGCTTGCCGAACGTCGTGGTCGAAACCCGATCGATCACCGTGCTGAAGAGTCTCGTCGCCCGATCCGGTTTTCTGAGCTGGATGGCCGAACCGATGTACGTGACGGAGAGCAAGGCGGGGGTGTTCGATACGCTCGAATTGCCGGGGGTGGTCGGGCGGCGCACGTTGACCGCATTTCGGCGTCGGCACGGTTTGTTGCCGAGTCCTGCGGTCAAGCTGCTCGAACAGTTGCGGCAGTTGACGGCTGAACCGGGCGAGTGAATGCGGCGCTTCTTCGATGCGCTTCGAGAGAAAACGTTCGGCGCCGACCGTGAACTGATCATTTAGCAAACCTGATTTTCCATCTGCTCCGCTTCTCGCGAGGCAAGGTTTCGTGGTGGCCGGGCATCAGGTGGCAACATTTGTCGACGAGACACCCGGCAACGTCAGGATGAACGTGCAGCCTTCGCCCGGGCGGGTATGCAAATCGATGTTGCCGCCGTAGCGCTTGGCGATCGTCTTCACGAAAGCCAGCCCGAGACCGGCGCCCGAGGGGTAACGAGGCGGTTCGACTTGCAGGCGTTGAAATGGCTCGAACAGACGTTGTTGGGCTTCGGCCGATATGCCGGGCCCGTGGTCTGCAACGGAAATGGCGTAGCCATGTTCGACGCCGGTCAGGCGCACGGTTACCGTCGCATTGCCAGGACTGAACTTGATGGCATTGCTCACGAGATTGACGACCGCGCGCATCAGCAGGAAGGGTTCCACGCGTGCGATGCAGATCTCGTCCCCGACGTTCACGTCGAGCCGGATGCCGCGCGCTTGAGCGAGTGCCCACAGTTCGTCGATCGCATCGAGTACCACGCTGCCGATATCCGTTTCCACCAGTGACCAGGTCGGTGCTTCGGCGCGCGCCAGCAGAACGAAGTCGTCGGCCAGTGCCAGCGTACGGCGCGCGTACGCGGCAATTCGATCGAGCAGGTCCTTGGCGGGCGGGGCCGGTTCAGCGGCTCGCTGAAGATCGATCAACGCGAGAATCGATGCCTGAGGCGAGCGCATGTCGTGGGAAATGAAGTGCAGCCATGCCTCCCGGCGCCGCTCTGCCAGGCGCATCTTCGTCACGTCGAGCACGAACCCGATCGTTCGCTGGGTCACGCCGTCTTCATGCTGCGGATAGGCGGTGGACTGAACCCATCGAATCTCGCCGTTGGGCTGAATGACGCGATACTCGACGCGATAATCCCTGCCGAACGAATTGAATTCCTCCGCGGTCCGAGTGACCTTCATCGCCTTGTCGACGTCGTCCGGATGAATCAACGCGCGAAACTGGTCGATCGAGGTAATCGCCCTCCCGGGAGCGTGGCCCATGATTCGATGCCAGTTCTCGTCGCAGTGCAGTGTGTCCGATGCGATGTCGTAGTCCCAGATTCCCAGTCCGCCGACGCGGGCCGCGATGGCCAGCCTTTCTTCGCTGCGCCGAAGCAGATCGAGCGCCACGCGCTCGCGCGTCACGTCTCTCGAAACACACAGAATGGCGGTCGTTTTTCCATCGGCGTCCAAGATCGGCGTCAGCATGTTGTCCCAGTATTGAACGTCGCGCCCCGGACGCTCGCTGCGCCCGGGAAACCTGCCGAACACACCGTTCCTGGCGGATTCGAGCGCGACATTTCCGTCGGGCCACACGTCTTCGGGCAGGAGCGGCAGCCACGGCATCCCGAATCCCGAGTCTTCGTCGACGCCCAGCGCCTGGCATCCGGCGCGGTTCATGTGCAGCACGTTGCCTGTCGGCGAAATCAGTTTGATGCAGTCGATGCTGATATTCAGCATGTCTGTCTGTATCGACGTGTGACTCTTCAGTTCGATTTCCTTGGCCTTCAGGTCATGGATATTCGTGCAGGTGCAGAGCCATCCGTCGTCGACACGGTGAAGGTTGACGGTGAACCACTGGTCGATGCCGTGGGAACCCGCCAGCCGGCACTCCAGCGTTTCGTGTACCGAGCCGGGTTGCGCCGCGTGAAGTGTCGACTCGGCGGTGCATCGGTGCTCCGGATGGATCAACTCCGTCCATTGGAGTCGATACGTGGCCTCGGCGGAGCGATCCGCGTAGGCAAGCCATGCATCGTTGATGCTCACGACCCGCCCGTTCTCGTCGAAATGGCATGCCGGTGTCCGAAGGACATCGATCAGGCGGGCAATCCTGAGACAGTCGGGGCGTGCGGGGGCTGTTTCGTCGGGCGAAACAACAGGAGATTCCGTCTTCGAACGTGTGGGGGGCGCAAGGTCCGGGCCGTCTACGTTGCATGCGCAAGAAATTTCATTTTCAAGACGAAATCCATTCATGTTTGTTACATTCCATGCATCGCTGACACGCTTCCAGAATGTCAGACATCAAATGATGCATCAATGGGTAGTCAGCACTATGGATTGGCACCGTAGTAGTGCATATTATTTTCGAGTGATGGAATCAGGTGAAGATGCGGAGCTCGTCGGGTGGAAGTTGGGCCTGATTGTGGCGCGTGTTGCACATAGTGCCGGCTTCAAGCGTCGCATTGAATGCTGATCATGTTGAATGACTTGTGCGGAGGCCGGACGGGGCGATACGCGTGGTATCGCCGATTTTTTGCAGTAACGGACCGTCGAGCCGACACGCCGGAATCGCAAGTGGACGATCGCATGTGCGTTGGCCGACGTCGTCGAACGGTGCCGGGACGATACGAATGCACGTGTGGTCGACACCGGGCGGCGATGCCAGGCTGCTGATGATGCATATTCCCCGGAGCACGCGCGCGTCGACCCCGGGATCGTTCATCGAAATCGCTGCAGTTCGCGGTGATCCCGCTTCACGCCTCCGAAATACCGCGACACGCGACGCGATACGCGCCCGGGCTGCATCCGAACCGTGCCTTGAACGCGCGCCCGAAATGCGTGATGTCCGAGAAGCCGCACGCGATCGCCAGCTCTTGCAGGTTGCGGTTGGGATCCGCCGGATCCTCCAGCGCGCGCTTGCTCGCCTGCAGCCGGTATTCCTGGATCAGGCTCTGCGGCGTGCGCCCGGTCGCGGCCAGCGCGCTGTACAACGTGCGCCGCGACACGTTCAGCGCACTCGCGAGCTTGTCCGGCGACAGGTCGGGATCGCTGTAGTGGTGCGACAGATGGATTTCCGCATTCATCCGCAGCGTCGCGCTGCGCGCATCGGCGCCGCTCAGCGAATCGCTCGCCTCGCGGCGGATCACCGAATCGAGCAGCATCAGCGTCGACTGCTCGAAGCCGAACAGGCTTTCCGGATCGTTCGGCACCTGCCCGTCCATCAGGTAATGGATCGATTGAAGCGCCAATTGCGCATTGCCGACGGTTCGACGGACCTGCACGCCCGCGCGCTCCACGAACCAGCGCCACATCGTGCCGCTTCTCGGCGGCGTCAACGCCGCGACGAAGCGCGACGCATTCGCCGATTCGATCATGTACGGCTGCGTCGCATCGTAGATCACCCACTCGCCGGGATTGACCGTCGACGCCGCGTTGCGCTGCGTGACGCGGCTTTGTCCGGCGATCTGGAACAGGATCTTGTAGCAGTCGCTGTCGGCGCGCGACGCGAGCGAGCGGTCGCGATCGACGCGGATCGCGGTGGTGTCGACCTCCGCCATCCGCAGGCCGCCGACCGTGGCAACCCGCACCGACATCCGGAACTGCGGGCCGGTGTCGTGAAAGACCAGCGGCAGGAAGCTGTCCGCGATCAGGTCGCGCAGATTCGCGTTGCTGTTGCTGGCGTCGACGACGAGTTCGTGTGCCATTGCCGGAAGAGGGAGAGGGCCGGGGAATGCGTCGAGCTTAATGCATTCGGCGCGGACGCGGGGGCGAAACGCAATCATCGTCGGCAGCGGCGACTTTCAGCGTCAATGGTGGTTTCCACAGGGAAACCGCTGCGTCGCACCAGTCTGCACGCTGAGGCCAAAAGTGTGCACGCAACGCCGATCCGCGTGCGCGACGCGTCCCTAGAATCGAAGAGCGGCCGGCAAGTCGGGCCTTTCACTCAATTCGAATTCCGGAGGGATACAGATGGCACGGGTACGGATGCTGGACGAAGTCGGCGCGTTTCTCGCGCGCGAACACGGTCACTACATCGACGGCCACGCGGTAGCCGGCCGCGGCGAACGGATCGACGTGCGCGATCCGTCGACGCGCGCGGTGATCGGCTCCGTCGCGCAGGCGACCGACGACGACGTCGAGGCCGCGGTCGCGTCGTCGCATCGCGCGTTCCACGGCGAGTGGGCCAGCCTGACGCCGGCCGATCGCGAGCGCATCCTGCTGCGTTTCGCCGACCTGATCGACGCGCACGGCGAAGAGATCGCGCAGATCGAAACCGCGCAGTCGGGCAAACTGATCGGGCTGTCGCGCGTGATCGAAGTCGGCTGGTCGGCTCGCTGGCTGCGCTATTACGCGGGCTGGGCGACGAAGATCGCGGGCGAAACGCTCGCCCCGTCGTTCCCGAGCATGAACGGCGAGCGCTACACGTCGTTCACGCTGCGCGAACCGCTGGGCGTCGTGTTCGGGATCATTCCGTGGAATTTCCCGGTGATGATCCCGGTGTGGAAATTCGGCGCGGCGCTCGCGACCGGCAACACGGTGCTCATCAAGTCGTCGGAGTTCACGCCGCTCACGATGCTGCGCATCGCCGAACTGGCGACCGAAGCCGGCCTGCCGCCCGGCACGCTCAACGTGATCAACGGCACGGGCCAGGTCGGCGCGAAGGTGATCCGCGATCCGCGCGTGGCGAAAGTGTCGTTCACGGGGTCGGTGCCGACCGGCCGCATCATCGGCGAGGAGGCCGTCAACGCGAACTTCACGCGCTTCACGCTCGAACTGGGCGGCAAGAACGCGGCGGCGTTCCTGCCGGATACGCCGGTCGACAAGATCCTCGACGGCATCGTCGAAGCCGGGTTCCTGCATAGCGGGCAGGTGTGCGCGTCGGCGGAACGCTTCTTCGTGCATCGCACGAAGTTCGACGAAGTGGTCGAGAAGATGAAGGCGCGCCTGGACAGCTTCCAGCCGGCCGACCCGATGGACGACGCCGGGATGATCGGCCCCGTCTGCAACGAGCCGCAGTTCCGCAAGTGTCTTGAGGCGTTCGAACTCGCGCGCACGGAGGGCGATACGATCGTCACCGGCGGCGGCGCGTATGCGCGTGACGGCTTCTACGTGAAGCCGACGATCGTGCTGCCGCGCTCGCTGGAATCGGCTTCGTATCGCAAGGAGATCTTCGGGCCGGTCGGCGCGTTCGTGCCGTTCGACGACGAGGAAGAACTGATCGCGATGATGAACGACACGCCGTTCGGGCTGACCGCGAGCCTGTGGACGAACGACCTGTCGAAGGCGCTGCGCTACGTGCCGCGGATCGAAGCCGGCACCGTGTGGGTGAACATGCACACGCTGGTCGACCCGGCCGTGCCGTTCGGCGGCGCGAAGGGCTCCGGTATCGGACGCGAGTATGGCTCGTCGTTCATCGACGCTTATACCGAGCCGAAATCGGTGACCATTCGCTTCTGACGACATGACCCGCCAACGGAAACCCGCCCGGCATCGACCGGGCGGGCGTTTTCCGTTCAACGCCGACGTCGATCAGAACCGCGTACTGAACCCGATCCGCGCGACCGACTGCAGCGCGCCGCTCGACGCGCCGTTCGCATCCATCACGCCGTTGATCTGCGCGTTGCTGCCGTGGCTTGCACGCTGATGCACGCCCGCGACATACACCATCGTGCGTTTCGACAGCCAGTACTGGACGGCGGCCAGGAGCTGGTGCGCATGCGCGTTGTCGAGCGTGTCGTTTCCCTTCATGTACGTGTAGCTCGCCCCGATCACCCAGACCGGTGACGGATGCCACGCGGCGCCGGCTTCCGCCGACCACGCGCCCGTGCCGTTCCACGCGTTGTGCACGGTCGTGAAGAGCGCCTTCGCCGTGACCGTGCCGAGCGTGTAGTGGGCGCCCGCGCCCCAGTTGCGCACGGTGGTGGCCGGCAGCCCGCCCGCCGCGCCGTACTTCTGGTTCGTATAGGCCGCGCCGGCGCCGAACGGGCCGTTGTCGTAGCTCGCGCCGACGCTGACCGTATTGTTCGCGCCGATCGATCCCGCGACATTGCCGAAGCCGTACAGCGCGCCGAAGGTCAGGCCTGAGATCGACGCGCTCGTGTACTTCACGGAATTCCCGACGCGGTTGCTGCCCGCGACGCGATCCCAGTCGAACGCGCCGGTCGGGTTGTTCGGCAGCGCGAGCTTGTCGAACGGGCCGTTGCGAAAGCCGTACAGCCCGACGAGATCCTGCGCGATCTCGTTGCCGCTCGCGGCCAGCGCGTCGACCATGAACTCGTACTGGTTGCCGAGCGTCAGCGTGCCGTAGCGGTCGTTCTGCAGCCCGACATAGGCCGTGCGCGCGAACAGGCCGCCGCCGATCATTGATCCGTTCGCGAGCGAGAACTGATTGACGAGCCGGAAGATCGCGCGCGTGCCGGCGCCGAGGTCCTCCTTGCCCTCGAAACCGAGCAGGTTCGGGAAGAAGATGTTGTCGTCGAATTTCGCGTTGCCGTGGCCGCCTTCGTTGCTCACATAGCTGAGGCCGGCGTCCAGCAGCCCGAACATCGTCACGCTGCTCTGCGCGAACGATGCGGCCGGAATCGTGCAGGCCGCGAGGGCGAGCAAGGTCTTTTTCGTCATCTCCAAAGTGCTCCTCACATGTCCGGTCACGCCGGAATATTTTTGATGGGACTACTGATTGATATGAAGATAGTGAAACGTGCAACGGTCGATCGGGGCGCGCCAGGAAACAGGACCTGAAAACAGGAGCCGGAGGCGCCACGCCGGCATTCCGGCACGCGGACACCGACGCACGCCTCCTGCGCCGATGCACGCGCGCCCCCGGCGCTAGACCGTCGAATACCCGCCGTCCACCGGCACGATCGCACCGGTGACGAACGATGCGCCGGGCGAGCACAGGAACAGGATCACGTCGGCGACCTCGTCGGCCGTGCCCCAGCGCGCGAGCGGCGTGCGATCGAGAATCCGCCGCGACGCCTGCGTGTCGGCCATCAGCCCGCTGCTGAGCGGCGTGTCGATCCAGCCGGGCGCCACCGCGTTCACGCGGATGCCGCGCTCGGCCCATGCCTGCGCGAGCGAGCGCGTCAGTTGCGCGATGCCGCCCTTGCTCGCGCTGTATGCCGGGCGGTCCTTGCTGCCGAAGTACGTGTACATCGACGCGACATTGACGATGCTGCCGCCGTTCGCCGAGAGTGCCGGCAGCGCGGCGTCGGACGCACGCATCACCGACGTCAGGTTCACGTTCAGCACGAGTTCGAACTGGTCCATCCGGTATTCGTCCGCGTGCCGGCTGATGCCGACGCCGTTGACGAGCACGTCGACGCGCGACAGCGAGCGGATCAGCCGTGTCAATGCTGCGTCGTCGGTCACGTCGAGCTCCACGCAGCGGATGTCGGGATGCGCCGGCGCATGCGGGCCGGCGGCATCGAGCCCGAGCGCGACGACCGACGCGCCCGCTTCCGCGAAACGCCACGCGGTGCGCGCGCCGATGCCCGACGTGCCGCCGGTGACAACGACGGTCTTGCCGTCAAACGACCAGGGGCGGTTCATGTTCGATGCTCCCGACGGTGTGAACAGGGCGCGCATGCCGGCGCGATGGCGCAACCAGGATCTTGATCTGCGCGCGATCGGCGAGCAGCGCGTCGAAGCCGTCGGCGACGGCATCCTCGAGCGAGACGGTGCGCGTGACGATCGACGTGAGATCGAGCGCGCCCGACCCGATCAGCCGCAGCAGATCTTCGTACACGTGCCGGTAGCCGACGCTCGCCGTGAAGGTCAGCTCGTCGTTGACCGCGCGGAACGCATCGAAGCTCGCGTGCGGCATCAGGCCGACCATCACGAGGCGGCCGCCCTTGCGCAGCCCCTGCATCGCCGCCTCGAACGTGGCCGGCAGGCCGGCCGCCTCGAAGCTCACGTCGACGCCGAGCCCGCCCGCCGCTTCGCGGATCGCGTCGCGCAGCACCGGGGCGTCGAGCGAGCGCGCGTCGAACGCGTGCGTCGCGCCGAAGCGCGCGGCCGCCGCGAGCCGCTCGGGCGACACGTCGACCGCGACGATGGTCGTCGCGCCCTGCAGTTTCGCGAGCATGATCAGCAGCAGGCCGATCGGCCCGAGCCCGAACACCGCGCAGGTGTCGCCGAGCCGCAGCTCGCCGCGCCGCAGCGCGTGCAGCGCGACGGCCGCCGGTTCCATCACCGCGGCCTGTTCGAGACTGACGTCGTCGGGCAGGCGGTGCAGCATGTAGGCCGGCACGACCGCGAAATCGGCCATCCCGCCGTCGCCCATCAGGCCGGCGAAGCCCATCGATACGCACAGGTTGTACGACCCCGCGCGGCAATACGCGCACTGGTGGCAGTGATACTCGGGCTCGACCGCCACGCGGGCGCCGGGGACCAGCGTCGTGACGCCCGCGCCGACTTCGACGACGGTGCCGCAGAACTCATGACCGAGCGTCAGCGGCGCGGTGCGGCCGGACAGCGGATGCGGCGCGTCGACGGGAATCGCGTGCGGGCCGTCCGCGTATTCGTGCAGGTCGCTGCCGCAGATGCCGCAATACGCGACCGCGATGCGAACCTCGCCGGGCCCGGCGCGCGGCGTGTCGAGATCGACCAGGCGGATGTCGCGCGGGCCGTGCCATTGAAGTGCGCGCATGTCAGCGTCCTCCGAGGTTTTGCGTATCGAGACGGGGAGCGGCATCGGCGGGCGCGCGCTTGCGCAGCACCGCGGGTGCGGTTTCGACGAGGCCGAACGACAGCACGCACGCGAGGATCGCGCCGGCCGCCGACGTCCACATCGCGAACTGCAGGCCGTACTTGTCGGCCGCGAAGCCCGCGACGGTCGGCGCGACGAAGCCGCCGATCAGCTCGCCCGCGCCCATGATCAGGCCGAGCGCGCTGGCGATCGCGCGGGGCGGCACCGTTTCGGCCGGGATCGTCGCCATGAACAGCGTGAAGCAGCCGAGGCCGGTGTACGTGACGAACACGAGCGCGCCGAGCGCCCAGAGCGAATCGACGTGGATCATCACGACCGGGCAGGCGGCGGCGACCAGCGCGAACGCGATCATCGTCGGCTTGCGGCCGATCCGGTCGGAGATCGCCGGCACCGCGAAGCCCCAGAACACCCACGCGGCGCCGAGGCACGTCATCACGACGCCCATGTCGGCCGGGGACAGGTGGCGGCTCTCGACGAGGAAGACCGGCGCGAACGAGATGATCACGATGAACCACGTGAGGAAGAAGCAGCTGATCAGCACGCAGAGCAGGATGTTGCGCTCCTTCAGCAGCGCCCAGCGGTCGATCGCGGCGCCGCCGACCGTCTGCGTACCGTGCGTGGCCGCGCCTTCGGCCTGGGCGTGCCGTACGCCGCCGGGCGGCACCTCGCGCACCCAGCGCCAGATGCAGAACGCGATCAGGAAGCCCGGAATGCACGATACGTAGAACGCCTCGCGCCAGCCGTAGGCGGTCGCGATGCCGATCACGACGGGCGGGCCGATCATCGCGCCGAGCAGGCCGGCGGCCGAGCCCTGCAGCAGGCCCATGTTCAGCCCGCGGCGGCTCGGCGTCGAGCTCTCGACCATCAGCGATTGCGACAGCGGCAGCACGGGGCCTTCGGCGATGCCCATCAGCGCGCGGAACGCGATCAGGCTCGCGAAGCCGCCGACAAGCCCCGACAGCGCCGAGCACACGGAGAAGCCGAGCACGGCCGCGATCAACAGCGGCTTGCGCGTGCCGCGCGCATCGGACCACGCGCCGGTCGCGGCGCCGGACAGCGCCCACGTGAGCGCGAGCGCGGACGACACCATGCCGAGCTGCGTATTCGACAGGTGCAGCTCGGCCGACATGAACGGGAACAGGAACGACAGCGCGAGGCGGTCGAAGAACACGAAGCCGAACGTCATGAACAGGATCAGCAGCAGCCTGTTCTCGTACGTCCATGCGAGTTTGGGGGAAGGGCGGGATGTCATGGGCGGCCTCGTCGCGCGTCAGCGGAACAGCTTCTCGATCGCGTGCGCGCCGAGGCCGACCTTCTCGTAATGCGCCTTGCACATCGCGATGTACGAATGCACGTCGAAGTAGCCGTCGGGGTTGCCTTCGTCGTCGAGCCAGATCAGCGGGCCCTTGACGATGAAGAACGCGCGCATCGGTTCCGGATGATCGAACGCGACGAGCGTGTGGCCTTCGCCGGGCGTTTCATACACGAAATCGCCGCGCGTCGCGGTCCATTCGTGCTCCAGGTAGCCCCACTTGCCGGACAGCGTGTAAGCGAACACCTCGTGCGGGTGGTAGTGCCGGTTCACGAGCCCGGCTTCCTTCGCCATCAGGATGTCGCACCATTTGTTCTGCGACGGCGAGATCCACAGCGGCCGCGACGAAACCGTTTCGGTGAACGGAACGTAATAGCGCGCGTCCTCGGTCGCCGCGTTCGGGATGTACGCTTCCGGCAGCGCATCGGGCTTGAACGGATTGGCAATCGGCGCGATGTTTTGCCAGAATTCGGATACGGCTTGGTCGACCACGGTTCGTCTCCTTGTGGTTAGGTGTCGTGGGGTCGACTTTAGCCAGCCGGTGCGCACCGCTCTTGACTGGGCTGGACGAATTGCTTGATCGGGCCGGACATCGCGGGCCGGACATCGCGCCGCACCTGTAATCACAAGAACCATTCCCCAATCCGTGCCGCTCCGCACGACAGGCGCCCGCAGGAGGCGACGTGACGAATTCGACCGTTCTTTCATGCACGCGCGGCTCGACGGCCGACGTGCCGGTGCGCGACCGCATGGACTACTGGGATGCGTTCAACGCCGCGACGCTGGTCGGCCTGCGCTGCTCGTCGCTGTCGCCGGCCGGGCTCGAGGTCGAGAAGACCGACCTCGCGCTGCCGGGGCTCGGCGTGGCCGACATCAGCGGGCGCGATCACGTGATCGAGCGCAGCCCCGCGCTGGTGCGCCAGTTGCCGAAGGAGTCGCTGTTTGCGTGCCAGATCCTGAGCGGTCGCGCGTATTTCATCCAGCGCGAGCGCTGCCTGCTCGCGGAAGCCGGCGACGTCGTCGTGTACGACACGCGCGTGCCCTATCTGTTCGGATTCCTGACGCCGATGCGGCAATTGCTGATCGATATCCCGATTGCTACGTTCGACGATCGATTCGACGCGGAGCTGGCGGTGCTGCCGTTGCGGATCGCGCCGAAACCGGGCGCGGGCGCGATGCTCGGCGCGACACTGCGCGCGAGCGTCGAGCGCTTCATGAAGGCGCCGGTCGAAGACGACGCCGCGCGCTTCGTCGAACACACGCGCATGCTGGTCGCGGAACTCATCGACGCGGAAGTGAACGGCGCAGGCGCATCGCGCGCGTCGCTGTCGTACCTGCTGACCGCGAAGCAGTACATCGCGGCCCGTCTCGGCGATCCGGAGCTCGGGCCGCAGGCGGTCGCCGATGCGGTCGGGCTGTCGTTGCGGCACCTGGGCCGGCTCTTCGCGGCCGAAGGCGAGTCGATCACGCAGCACATCTGGTCCGAGCGGCTGACGCATGCGCATCGCGAGCTGACCGACGCGCGCCTGCGCAAGACGAGCATCGGCGAGATCGCGTTTCGGTGGGGGTTCTCGAGCCAGGCGCACTTCAGCCGTGCGATTCGCGAGCGCTACGGTGCGTCGCCGATGGCGCTGCGCAGCGCTTGACGCTGAAGCAGCGAAACCGATGCCGGTGCGGCGCGTGGCTCACGCGCCGCTTTCGTTTTCATTGCATGCCGGTCGCGGCGTGAGTCGCCGCGTCACTCCGCGAGCATGAACTCGGCACAGCGTTCCGCGATCATGATCGTCGGCGCGTTCGTGTTGCCCGATACGATGCGCGGCATCACCGACGCGTCGCAGATCCGCAATCCGTCGATCCCTTGCACCGCGAGACGAGGCGTCACGACCGCGCTTTCGTCGCTCCCCATCCGGCAGGTGCCGGCCGGGTGATAGACGGTTTTCGCGCGGTGCCGCACGTAGTCGGCCAGCGCGTCGTCGGTCAGCGCTTCGGCTTCGCGGACGATGCGGGCGAGCGACGGCGCGCGGATGATCTTCCGCGCGAGCGCGACGCCGCGCACGAGGCCGTCGACGTCCGCCGGATCCGACAGTGCGCCGCTGTCGAACCGGATCGGCGCGGCCGGATCATTGCCGCGCAGTTGCACCGAGCCGCGCGAACGCGGCCGCAACAGGCACGGATTGATCGACAGGCCGTGGCCCGGCAGCGGTTCGCGATCGACGTCGCCGACGAGCGTCGGCAGCACGTGGAACTGGATGTCGGGGCGGCCGCTGCCGGTCGTATCGACGAACGCGCCGGATTCGACGACGTTCGACGTCAGCAGGCCCGTGCGGGTCAGCATCCATTGCAGCCCGTGCCGCAGCGCCTTCAGCCCGCGATCCTCGCCGAACAGGCTGATCGGCGCGTGGCTGTAGCCGTAGATCGAGACCTCGAGATGGTCCTGGAAATTCGCGCCGACTTCCGGGCTGTCGTGCAGCACGTCGATGCCGTATGCGCGCAGGTGCGCGCCGGGTCCGATGCCCGACAGCATCAGCAGCTTCGGCGTACTGAGCGCGCCGGCGGCGAGTACGACGTCGCCGCGCGCGGTGGCCGAGCCGGTCGCACCATTCTCCATCCGCCATTCGACGCCGGTCGCGTGCCGGCCATCGAAGCGCACGCGGGTCACGCGGCAGCCGGTCAGTACGCGCAGGTTCGGGTGGCCGAGCGCGTCGGCGAGATAGGTTGCCGCGGTGCTGCCGCGCTGCCCGTCGAAAATCGTCGTGTGGTAGAAGCCGGCGCCGTGCTGCGCGGCGCCGTTGAAATCGTCGTTGTACGCGATGCCGGTTTCCTGAGCGGCCTTCACGAACGCGAGGCTCAGCGGATGCCGGAAGCGCGTGTCGCCGACCTTCAGCGGCCCGTCGGTGCCGTGGAACGGCTCGGACAGCCGCAGGTGCGACTCGGCGCGCTTGAACACCGGCAGCACGTCGCTCCAGCGCCAGCCCGTGCAGCCGAGCGCGGCCCATTCGTCGTAGTCGGCGCGCGTGCCGCGCACGTACAGCATCGCGTTGACCGAACTGCCGCCGCCGAGCGTGCGGCCCTGCGGCACGTAGGTCCTGCGTCCCGCCGCGCCGGCCTGCGGCTCGCTTTCGAACGTGACCGTGCGCTGTGTGCCGAGCACGCGGATGAACGTCGCCGGAATCCGGATGAACAGGTTGTCGTCCTTCGGGCCGTCCTCGAGCAGCAGCACGCGCCTGCCGGCCTTTACCAGTCGATGTGCCACCGTGCAGCCGGCCGAACCGCCGCCGACGACGATATGGTCGTACGTCTCCATCCCGCTTTGTCTCCTCGCTGTCAGGCGGCGGAACGAGCACCGCCGCGCAGGAAGCCAGCTTAGCGACGGGCGCGTGTCCCCGTTTGACCGGGGCGGACGCCGGGCTTGCTTCGCGCGGACACGGCGGGGCGCCGCGGCGGCTCATGCAGCGATCTCGTTGCGCTGACCGTTGGCCGTGGATTGCGCAGCGGGAGAACCCGGCGACGAGCGGCTAGCGCGGGTTGTCCGGCGCGCGCGTGTCGCTCGGCGTCTCGCCGAAGCGCGCGCGATAGCTGCGGCTGAAGTGCGCGCTGTTGTTGAAGCCCCAGCGGAACGCGATTTCGCTGACCGTCAGGTGCTTCAGCGACGGGTCGCGCAGATCGGCGCGGCAGCGTTCGAGACGCCGCGCGAGGATGTAGCGCGTGAGCGGCATCCCTTCGATTTCGAAGATGCGCGCGAGCTGGCGCGGCGACAGGTTGATCGCGCGGCTGACCGACCGGGTGTCGAGCTCGTCGTCGGCGAGATGGCTGTCGATGAATGCCTTCGCGCGCGACAGCGTGTGGACGGTCGACTTGGTCGGCGACGCGTCGCCGTCGCGCAGCCGCAGCATCGACCGCATCAGGTCGAGCATCGCGGCGGCGCGCCGTTCGCGCGCGTCGGGCATCGATTGATGCGGTTCGGCGAGCAGCGCGTAGAGCTGCCGCGCGGCCCACGACGTGACGCCGTCGTCGCGGTCGATCTTGACGACGCTGCGATGGCGCCACGGGCCGACGTGCGCTTCGAACACGTCGCGCGGCACGTCGAGCACGGTCATCGCCATGTTCGCCGGAAAACCGTGGCCGTACGGCATCGACGTGTCGTACAGCACGATGTCGCCGGGCGCATGCCGGATGCACTCGACGTCCTGGAACGTATAGCCCTGCCCTTCGTGCATCAGGCACACGAACACGGCGTCGCGCGGGTCCGCGTGGATGTTGTGCGGCGTGCGCACGACCGCATGCCGGTTCGCGACGATGTCGCACACGCCCAGCAGCCCCAGGTCGCGCTTGCGCAGCGACGCGTCGATGCCTTCGGACGATTTACCGCTGCATTCGATGCGCACGAGCGAGCGGGCGACATGGTCGACCCAGAAGTCGACGCGTTCGTCGCCGCGTACGGCGCGCGTCGAGATCGACACGATTCCCGTGCTGATATCCGGCATGACGTTCTCCCAATGACCGCCCGAGCGGCGCAGTCTCGGATACGCCGGCGGGCGCGGTCAATCGGTGAAAGACCCGGGGCGGGCCCGGGATGCGCTCGCGGCGGCGCGTTGCGGCCGGATGTCCGTGTGAGTCAACGAATATGGCCGGGAAAGGCAAAACGTGCGGGCGTGTTCGGGGTACGTTGTTCGGTTCGGTTCGAACGGTGAGACGCACAGCTGCTTCGTTATACGGAATAAAAGTCGCGTGCCGCCGGATCGTCTCGTTGAAGCTGCGCGGTGCTCGCGTGATTCATCGAGCTCGCATCTCGCGCGCTGGCGAAGCGATGGCGGTATGCATGTTTGCGTGCCGCCGAAGACCTGGGGCAGCGGTGTGTCGTGGATTTTTTTCGTTGTGTTGGAGCAGAAGCGCGTGTTGTCGGATCGTCTTGCCGAAACCGCGCGCCGGTCGAGTGATTCGCGGCGCTCTTCCCGCGCGCGCGGCGCGAGCGATGCCGACATCCCTGTTCGCGTCACCCGCGCGTCGCACCGGCGGCTTGAAGCGCGAAACGCCGCGATTCAAGCCGTCATCTGCTTGTACGCGACGTCAGACCGCGCTGGCCGAGTCGATCTTCCGAATGTCCTCATCGTCGAGCCGCACGCGGATCGCCTCGCCGAGCAGCGCGAGCTGTTCGAGCGACGTCGCGCTCGCGATCGGCGCGGTGATCGTCGGCCGCGCGATCTGCCATGCGAGCGCGATCGCGGCCGGCTGCGTGCCGTGCTTCGCCGACACATCGTCGAGCGCCGCGAGAATGCGCAGGCCGCGCGCATCGAGATAGCGGGCGACGCGATCGCCGCGCACGCTCTTCTTCAGGTCGGCCTCGCTGCGGTACTTGCCCGACAGGAATCCGCTCGCGAGTGCGTAGTAGTTGACGACGCCGAGCTGCAGGTCGCGCACGACCGGTTCGAGATCGCGCTCGTAGTCGGCGCGGTTGATCAGGTTGTATTCCGGCTGGATCACCTGGTACGCGGGCAGGCCGTCGCGCTTGCTGATGTCGGCGGCTTCGCGCAGGCGCGCGCCGCTGTAGTTCGACGCGCCGATGATGCGCACCTTGCCCGCGTCGATCAGCGTCTGGTATGCGGCGAGCGTTTCTTCGAGCGGGGCCGTGTCGGCCAGATCGCGGTGCGAAAAGTACAGGTCGATGTAGTCGGTCTGCAGGCGGCGCAGCGAATCGTCGGCGGCCTTCAGGATGTTGTCTTTCGTGAGGCCCGCACGCGCGTCGAGCAGGCCGACCTTGGTTGCGATCACGACCTGGTCGCGCTTGCCGGAACGCTTCAGCCACTTGCCGATGATCGTTTCCGATTCGCCGCCGCGGTTGCCGGGTACCCAGGCCGAATAGACGTCGGCCGTGTCGATGAAGTTGATGCCGGTGTCGGCGAGCGCGTCGAGCAGCGCAAACGATGCGTTTTCGTCGACGGTCCAGCCGAAGACGTTGCCGCCGAAGGCGAGCGGGGAAACCTGGATGTCCGAGGTGCCGAGGGTGCGTAGTGCCATGTTGCTCTCCGGAATCTGAAGGGTGACGGGTTGGAACGACGGGATTGGCCGCGATGAATGCGACGGGACGGCGGTCGGGTGAAGCACGTTCGCCGTTGTCGCGGGACGCTGGAACATTCTCGCCGATCGACCGGATTCGTGCAGCGGGCGCGCGGCCGTGAAGACGGAGGAATTGCAGCGGACGGCGGACGCATCGTCTGCTGCGTGGGTCATTCGTGCCGCCGCGTTCGATCGGGAACCGAATTTTGTTGCGACCGGGCGTGGCAGCGGGAGAGACGGGCGGACCCGGCCGCTTCGCCGCGGCGGAACGAAAAACGGGCGGCAAGTTGCCGCCCGCGATCGATCATTCACCGAGGCCGTTATCGCAACTGCACGGCCGCCAGGAACAGCACCATGCTGCCGATCGCGCCGTCCAGCACGCGCCACGCGACGGCCTTGCGGAACCACGGCGCGAGCAGTCGCGCACCGTATCCGAGCCCGAGGAACCACACGACGCTGACCGACATCGCGCCGATCGCGAACGCCAGCCGCGTGCCCTCCGGCTCCCGCGCACCGGCCGTGCCGATCAGCAGGAACGTATCGAGATACACGTGCGGGTTGAGCCACGTGAACGCGAGCGTCATCAGCACGATCGCGACCGCGCTCTGCGGCGGCGGCGCGACGGCGTCGCCGCGCACGTCGAGCGTTGCGTGTCCCGGCTTGAACGCGCGACGCAGCGCGTTGAAGCCGAACCATGCGAGATACGCGAGGCCGACGTACAGCACCGCGTGGACGAAGGTCGGATAGCGTTCGACGAGGACCGACGCGCCGCCGACGCCCGCGCCGATCAGGATCATGTCGGACAGCGCGCACAGCAGCACGATCTTGCCGACATGCGAGCGCATGATGCCTTGCCGGAGCACGAATGCGTTCTGCGCGCCGATGGTGACGATGAGCGACCCGCACAGGGCGGCGCCGTGGGAAAAAGCGATCCAGTTCATGATGGGGAGCGGTGACGCAGTAGACGGGTGAATCGGTTGGCGCTAGTCTGCGATGAGCTGGAACATAAGAGAAGCTAATTCACCTAATGCAGATTAAGGAAATCTAATGCTCGACTACGCATTGCTCGATGCCCTCGCGGCGGTGATCCGGCACGGTTCGTTCGAGCGGGCGGCCAAGGAGCTGAACGTCACGCCGTCGGCGGTATCGCAGCGCGTGAAACTGCTGGAGGAGCGCGTCGGCAGCGTGCTCGTCAAGCGCGGGCAGCCGTGCGTCGCGACGACGTCGGGTGCGCTGCTGTGCCGGCATACCGAGCGCGTGCAATTGCTCGAGGCCGAACTGGGCGGCCGGATGCCCGCCTTGCCGGGCCAGATCGCGAGCGCATGGCCGACGTTGCGCGTGGCCGTCAACGACGACAGCGTCGCGACCTGGTTCATCGATGCGGTCGGGCCGTTCTGCACCGAGCGCGAGACCTTGCTCGACCTCGTGATCGACGACCAGGACCATACGGCCGCGCGGATTCGCGACGGCAGCGTGCAGGGCGCGGTGACCGCGCAGGCCGAGCCGATCCAGGGATGCCGGTCGACGCGGCTCGGGCGTATCCGCTATCGCGCGGTGTGTTCGCCGGCGTTTTACGCGCGCTATTTTGGTGCGGGCATCACGCGCGATGCGCTGCGCCGCGCGCCGTGCGTGATGTTCAATTCGAAGGACGGCTTGCAGGCGCGCTTCATCCGGCGCGTGACGCGCGCGGATCTCGATCCGCCGCAACACTGGATCCCGCACGTCGCGGGCTACCTGCGCGCTTGCGAAACGGGGCTGGGATGGGGGATGTGCCCGGACCGGATGGTCGATCGCCAGCTGGCGGCGGGCGAACTGGTCGACATGTCGCGCGGGCGGACCGTCGATATCGATCTGTACTGGCAGAGCTGGCGCCTGTCGATCGGCTGGCTCGACGACTTCAGCACGGCACTGAAGGCGCGCGCCGCGCTGTTTCTCGACTGATCGAGGCGGGCGCGGCGGATCGTGGCGGGTCGCGGCGGGCGGCGGCGCGCAGGTCACGCGCCGCGCGGGGTCAGACGTGGTGCAGGCCGTCGAAGTCGACGATCTGCACGAGGCGGCCGTGCATTTCGATCAGGCCGCGCTTCTGGAACTTCGACAGCGTGCGGCTGACCGTTTCGAGCGTCATGCCGAGGTAGCTGCCGATGTCCTCGCGCGTCATCCGCAGGTTGAATTCCGACGGCGAGTAACCGCGCTTCAGGTAGCGCGCCGACACGTCGAGCAGGAATGCGGCGACGCGCTCTTCGGCGTTCAGCGAACCGAGCAGCATGGTCTGCGACGTTTCGCGCACGATCTGCTCGCTCATCAGCTTGTGCATGCGCAGTTGCATCGTGCCGGCTTCCGAGCACAGCGACTTGAGCGCGCTGTACGGAATCACGCAGACCGAGCTGTCTTCCAGCGCGACCGCGGTGCGCGGGTGCGTGTCGTCGCAGATACCGTCGAGGCCGAGCGCCTCGCCCGCCAGGTGCAGGCCGGTGACCTGCTCGCGGCCGTCGTGGCGCGTGGCGACGGTTTTCAGCGAACCCGAGCGCACGGCGTACAGGTTGTCGAAGGTGTCGCCTTCGCGGAACAGCGCTTCGCCGCGCTTGACCGGGCGCGCCGCGCAGATGACCGATTCGAGGCGGCTGAGCGCGTCGGGTGCGAGGCCCTGCGGCATGCACAGGTGCCGCATTGCGCATGACGAGCAGTGCGGGGCCTGGCGGGGCGCCCAGGTGCCTGCATGGGACGGAACGGCGGGGCGTGTGGCGACGGGCGTCAACATGATCGTTTACTCCGGCATTGAATCGACGGAATCATTGTCCCACCGCAAGTTGCCGCTGTCGGGCGACAAAACGTCGCGACCGCGCGCACATGCCGCGGGCATCGCAGCAGCCTGCGTGCAGGCATGCCGCTGCGCATGCGCGGCGCGCCGCGCACGCCGATGCCGATGCCGATGCCGATGCCGATGCCGATGCCGATGCCGATGCCGATGCCGATGCCGATGCCGACACCGATCAGCCCTCCTGATCGTCCGTATGCGCGGCGGCCGGGATCAGCAGCACGGGCAGCGTCGCATGCCGCACGCACTGTTCGGCGATGCTGCCGAGCACGAGGCGACGGAACCCGCGGCGGCCGTGCGTGCCGAGCACGAGGAGGTCGGCGCCGAATGCTTTCGCACCGTCGAGGATCAGCATCGACACGTCGTTGAGCGACGACGCCTCGCTCGTCAGCGTCTCGCCCTTCACGCCGGCCGCCTGCATCAGCTTCCTGAAATCCGCCGCGAGCGCATTGCCTTGCGCGATCAGCTGATCGCGCAGCACGGACGGGTCGTAGCCCGGCACGTTGTAGTAGATCGCGGCGTTTTCGACGACGTAGAACGGCTGCAGTTCGGCACCGTGCTCCTTTGCGAGCGCGAGGGCGGCGTCGAACGCGTGGCGTGCGGTGTCGCTGCCGTCGATGGCAACCAGAATGCGCTTGTACATAGTGTCTCCGAGTGGCGGATTGAACGGAAGTCGGCCGAACGGCCGGGCCGGCCGTGCGTCGCTGCGAGGCAGGGTAAACCAACGGCAGGGACTTTGCAGCGACGTGCCGGTGGTCGCGAATGGGCATTGAATCGCATCCGTATCGCGAGGACGTGACTTCGATCAACGCAGATGCATCGACGTCGCGAAATCCCGCGTGCCGAACCCGAGCCGGGCGCTGATATCGATTTCAGCGCCGCTTCTGAAGATCGCACTGCCTGCGCACCGACCGAGCGGCGCGCGCGCAAACGCGCACGCCGATCTGCCGCCATCGTCCGTCGGCACCCTTCAACCCGCCGGACGAACGATCGATTCAAACGCTGCGTGCGTTACCGCGGCACCGCGGTGATTTCGATCACCCGTTCCGGCCGGCGTCCGTGGCCGGGCCAGTGCGCGCTGCCGTACATCCGGTGAACCGGGCCGTACGGCGCGTCGCCCGCGTGCGACGGCGCGTCGAACCCCTTCTCGATCACCATGTAGCCGGCCCGCAGCGCGAACGCCGGATGATTGCCGCCCGGCCGGCTGTCGAAGCCGGCGAAGCCGTCGCCGGCCTCGGGCATCGCGTTGACGAGCGACGCGTTGCTGCCCGTGATCTGGTCGGGCGGGAAGGGGTTGCCGCTCGCGAGACGCGCCGCCTCGCGATTCTTGCCGTCGGTGTCGACGGTGCTGTCGTGCGTGTCGTCGTTGTCGAGTTCGATGCTGCGCGGATGCGCGGCGTGCGCTTGAGCTGACGTTTCCATCACGGCTCTCCTGGCGGCGTAGCGCTCCGGATCGAAGCAAATCCCGTTCCGGGCAAGACGGGAAAATGGTGCGCGGGCGATCGCCGCAGTCGCGTGGCGCGCACTGATTTGTCATGATTTATTTCAGCTAGAACACCCGTTTTCTACAGAGTATGATTCTTTTCCTGCGAAGCGGCGACAGGGGATGCAGTACGCGCCGACTCTGCCCGCACCGGGCGCCGCAGCACCCTTAGAGACGGGTAGCGAACAACAAGCAAAGGGACTAGAGGTGGCGGATTCATGCAAGCGACTACTGCCTTCACGCACCGCGGTTATCTGTTGAATTGCGCGCCCGCGCGCGCCACTGACGGGTCGTTCAAGCCCTACGTCGTGATCTCCCGATCGAGTGACGGGGAACTCGTCGCGAACCGTTTTTTCCCGAGCGAGCTCCAGTTCAACGACGAAGGCGACGCGATCGCGCATGCGCGCGACTGGGCCGTGCGCTGGATCGACGCGAGCAGCGTCACGATCTGACGCCGTCGCGCGGCGGCAGCGGCGGCCGTCCGGCCGATCCCCCGGCGTGCCGCTGCCCGGCGAAAACGCGGTAATCTTGCGGAACCCGTCACTTTATTAGCGGCCGTGCGATCGCGCGCGGCTGCCTGCATTGGCATATGTCGACATCACCCGCCCGTCAGTGGGGCCTCGAAGAAATCGTTGCCGGCTTGCGCGAATCGCGCGAGGAACTTCACCGCACGCGTCATCCGCGTGGCATCCGCGAGCTGCCGTCGCGCGACGCGATCTGCAAGATCGTCACCGGCCTGCGTGCGTCGATGTTCCCGACGCACTACGGCGCGCCGGATCTGACCGACGAAAGCGTCGACTACTACGTCGGCCACACGCTAGAAAGCACGCTGCGGATCCTGTCCGAACAGATCCGCCGTGCGCTGCCGTTCCTGCCGGAGCATGCGGACACGCCATTCGCGGAACTCGACGAACGCGCGTTCGAGATCGCGCGCGAGTTCGGCCGGCAGTTGCCGGCGGTTCGCGCGCTGCTGGTCAGCGACATCCAGGCTGCCTACGCGGGCGATCCGGCCGCGCAGCACATCACCGAGATCCTGCTGTGCTATCCCGGCGTGTTCGCGATGATGCACCATCGGCTCGCGCATGCGCTGCACCAACTCGGTGTGCCGCTGCTCGCCCGTTTCATCAATGAAATCGCGCACTCGGCCACCGGCATCGACATTCACCCGGGCGCGCAGATCGGCCCGAGCTTCTTCATCGACCACGGCACCGGTGTCGTGATCGGCGAAACCGCGATCATCGGCGAGCGCGTGCGCGTGTACCAGGCCGTCACGCTCGGCGCGAAGAGCTTCCCGGCCGATGGGGACGGCACGCTGGTGAAGGGCAATGCGCGGCATCCGATCGTCGAGGACGACGTGGTGATCTATGCGGGCGCGACCATTCTCGGCCGCGTGACGATCGGGCGCGGCTCGGTGATCGGCGGCAACGTGTGGCTTACGCACAGCGTGCCGCACGGCACGAGCGTCGCGCAGGGCAAGGTCCGCGAAGGCGGCAGCGGCGAGAAGCCGTAACGCGGCGCGCGAACGGCGAAACTGTCGTTCGCGCGGCGAAGACGCAGGCGCAGCGAAGGCGAAGGCGCGCACCAACACCCGCACACCGGTGTGCCAAGAGGGTGCACGGCTGCCGCCGCACCCCCGCTTCGTCAGTGCTTGCCGGCCGGCGAGCGATGCTTGTAGAGCACGTCCTGATCGACGCGGATCAGGTTCTGCCCCGCATCGACAACGAAATCCACGCCGTTGTACGCGCTGCCCGTCAGCAGCAGGATCGCGCTCGCGACGTCGTCGGGGCCGGCGATGCGCGCGAGCGGCGTCGATGCGCGGCTCGCGTGTTCGAAGTCGGCCTGCGTCTGGTCGTCGCTCGGCAGCATCAGCCCGGGGAACACCGCATTCACGCGCAGCACCGGCGACGACGACAGCGCGAGCATCTGCGTGAGGTTGCCGAGCGCGGCCTTCGCGACCGTGTAGCTGAAATGGTCGCGGTGGAAGTTTTCCTTGATCTTCTGGTCGACCACGTTGACGACGACGCCCTGCGTGCCGGCCGCGCGGGCCCGTTCGTAGAACGCGCGCGTGAGCAGGATCGGCGCGCGGCAGTTGACGGCCCAGGCCTGGTCGAATGCCGCGAGGTCGAAGCTCGGGAAATGGTCCTGCCAGAACACCGACGCGTTGTTGACCAGCACGTCGAGGCGGCCGAAGCGCGCATACACCTGGTCGATCAGTGCGGTGATCTGCGCGGCATCCGACAGGTCGGCCTGCAACGCGACCGAATCATGCCCGCGTTCGGCGATCGCGCGGGCCGCCGCCTGTGCGGCATCGGCGGAGCGGTCGTAGTGGACCGCGGTGCGATAGCCGTGCGCGGCGAAATACTCGGCGAACGCGCGCCCGGCCCGGCGCGCGGCGCCGGTCACGAGCACGACCGGCGCGTGTGCCGCTTGCTTCGTGGACTGCATTACGTATTCGTCAGGTTGACTGAAGAAGGATTCGCGACAATCGACAGGAATTCGCGCCGCGTCGACGGATCGGTGCGGAACGTGCCGAGCATGCGCGACGTGACCATTTCGACGCCCGGCTTGTGAATGCCGCGCGTCGAGATGCACTGGTGCGCGGCTTCGAGAATCACGCCGACGCCCTTCGGCTGCAGCACGTCGAACAGCGTGTCGGCGATCTGCACGGTCATCTTTTCCTGGATCTGGAGGCGCTTCGCAAACGCGTCGACGAGGCGCGCGAGCTTCGAGATGCCGACGACGCGATGGTTCGGCAGATATGCGACGTGCGCGCGGCCGATGATCGGCACCATGTGGTGCTCGCAATAGCTCTCGAAGCGGATGTCCTTCAGCACGATCATCTCGTCGTAGCCGTCGACTTCGCTGAACGTGCGCGCGAGGATGTCGCGCGGTTCCAGCGCATAGCCGGCGAAGAACTCTTCGTATGCGCGCACGACGCGCGCCGGCGTGTCGAGCAGCCCTTCGCGGGCGGGATCGTCGCCGGCCCAGCGCAGCAGCACGCGAACGGCATCCTCCGCTTCTTCGCGGCTCGGCCGGGATGCGGCCGGCTCGGGCCGCGCGTTCTTTTTACCCATCTAGTCGCTCCATCGAATGCGGCCGCCTGTGGCGGCGCGGATATCCGGTCATTGTTTCATGCTTTCGCGGGTCGTGCGTGCGGCCTGCCGCACACCCCGCGTCACTTCGGCCACTCGTCCTGCTCGTCGTTGAACAGCGACGCGACGACGCCGCGCAGCCACGCGGTGCGCGGATCGTTGTGGAACTTGCGATGCCAGTGCTGCTTCAGGTCGAAGCGCGGCAGCGGCACCGGCGGCTCGACCGGCACGATGAACGCGTGCTCCGCCGCATACGCATAGCCGATCGCATGCGGCACCGTCGCGATCAGGTCGGTGCGGCTCAGGATGAACGGCAGGCTCATGAAGTGCGGCGTCTCGAGCACCGCGCGGCGCTGCATGCGCTGCTTCGCGAGGTATTTCTCGAGCACCTCCTGGCTGCGCCCTTCGGCGCGCACCACCGCATGCCCGCACGCGAGGAACTGCTCGGCCGTGAACGGGCGCGCCTGTTCGAGCGGATGGCCGCGCCGCATCAGGCAGACGAACCGGTGTGTAAACAGACGCTGCTGGAAGAAGTTGTTGCCGTCGAGATCGGGGAAATAGCCGACCGCGAGATCGATCGAGCCGGCTTCGAGGCCGCGGCCGACTTCGTCGTGTGCGAGCGAGACCGAGCGCAGGTTCGCGTGCGGCGCGCGCGTCGCGAACGCCTGCAGCAGCTTCGGCAGGAACACGATCTCGCCGACGTCCGACAGCGCGATCGAGAACGTATGCGTGCTCGCCGCCGGATCGAAGTCGTGCGGCGCGACGAGGCCGCGCTCGATCTGCGCGAGCGCATCGCGCGCGGCCGGCAGCAGCGCGAGCGCGCGCGGCGTCGGCTCCATCCCGCGCGACGTGCGCACGAACAGCGGATCGCCGAAATACTCGCGCAGGCGGCCGAGCGCGGTGCTCACGCGCGGCTGGCTCACGCCGAGCAGGTCGCCGGCGCGGCTGACGTTGCGCGTGTCGTCCAGCGCGACGAGGTAGGGAATGAGGTTCAGATCGAGCGTATCCATCGCCAGGCCAGTATCTGGAAAACGTATAGAACATATCTCCTGAATCGCGTTGCTGCATAGTCGGGAAAGCGCTCAAATGTGTTCCACGATTCGAATTACTGTTCAGGAGACGAACAATGCGCACCCAGGTCGCCATCATCGGCGCCGGTCCGTCCGGCCTTTTGCTTTCCCATCTGCTGCGCCTGCAAGGCGTGGATTCCATCCTCGTCGAGGCGCGTTCGCGCGAATATTGCGAGAATCGCATCCGCGCCGGCGTGCTGGAGCAGGGCACGGTCGACACGCTGAACGAAGCCGGCCTCGGCGACCGTATGCGCCGCGAAGGGCTCGAACACCACGGCATCGAGCTGCTGTTCTCGGGCCAGCGCCATCGCATCGACCTGAGCGCGCTCACCGGCGGGCGCGCGATCACCGTCTACAGCCAGCACGAAGTGGTGCGCGACCTGATCGCGGCCGGCGTCGAGCACGGCCACGCGATGCATTTCGAAGTGAGCGACGTTGCGCTGCACGATGTCGAGAGCGAGCGCCCGTTCGTCACGTTCAAGCATGCCGACGGCCGCGAAGACCGCATCGACTGCGACTACATCGCCGGCTGCGACGGCTTTCACGGCATCGCGCGCCAGACGATTCCGGCCGAGCGGCTGAACACGTTCGAGCGCGTCTATCCGTTCGCGTGGCTCGGCATCCTCGCCGACGCGGCGCCGTCGCTCGACGAACTCGTCTACGCGCATCACGACAACGGTTTCGCACTGTTCTCGATGCGCTCGCCGACGGTCACGCGCCTCTACCTGCAGTGCAAGCCCGACGAAGACCTCGCCGAATGGTCCGACGCGCGGATCTGGGACGAACTGCACACGCGCTTCTCGAACGACACCGGCTGGACGCCGACCGAGGGCCGGATCACGCAGAAGAGCGTGACGCCGATGCGCAGCTTCGTGTCGGAGACGATGCAGCACGGCCGCCTGTTCCTCGCCGGCGACGCCGCGCACATCGTGCCGCCGACCGGCGCGAAGGGGATGAACCTCGCGGTGGCCGACGTCCGCGCGCTGTCCCGCGCGCTCGGCGCCCGTTACCGCAACGGCGACGCGACGCCGCTCGAGCGCTATTCGGCGACCTGTCTCGAACGCGTGTGGCGCGCCGAGCATTTCTCGTACTTCATGACGAACATGCTGCATGCGTCCCCGGAGGATTCGCCGTTCGTCAATCGCCTGAAGTTTGCCGAGCTGAAGTACGTGACGCGCTCGCGGGCCGCCGCGCAGTCGCTCGCCGAAAACTACGTCGGCCTGCCGTTCGACGACCAGACGCCCCCCGAGGGATCCCGCCTTGACAACGCGCTGTGCGCGACTCTATGATCGGCCCATCGTTCGCTAATCGAATCTCGGTTCGAATAGCGAACAAATGCCGAAGGTCGACGACGGCCTTCGACGCGGCACGCGACACGCGCGCGTGTCCCCTCGACAGGCCGCGCATCGAGCCGCGGGTTCGTATCAGGAAGAGACATGGTCAACAAGATTTTCGAATCGCTTCAGTCGGCGGTGGCCGACATCCACGATGGCGCGACAATCATGATCGGCGGTTTCGGCACGGCCGGCATGCCGTCCGAGCTGATCGACGCGCTGATCGAACAGGGCGCGCGCGACCTGACGATCGTCAACAACAACGCGGGCAACGGCGAGACGGGCCTCGCGGCGCTGCTGAAGGCGAAGCAGGTGCGCAAGATCATCTGCTCGTTCCCGCGCCAGAGCGACTCGCAGGTGTTCGACGCGCTGTATCGCGCGGGCGAGATCGAGCTGGAGCTCGTGCCGCAGGGCAACCTCGCGGAGCGGATCCGCGCGGCGGGCGCCGGCATCGGCGGCTTCTTCACGCCGACCGGCTTCGGCACGAAGCTCGCGGAAGGCAAGGAAACGCGCGTGATCGACGGCAAGTCGTACGTGTTCGAGACGCCGATCCACGCCGATTTCGCGCTGGTCAAGGCGTACAAGGGCGATCGCTGGGGCAACCTCGTCTATCGCAAGACCGCGCGCAACTTCGGGCCGATCATGGCCAGCGCCGCGAAGGTCGCGATCGTCCAGGTGTCGGAAGTCGTGCCGCTCGGCGGGCTGAACCCGGAACACATCGTGACGCCGGGCATTTTCGTGCAGCGCGTCGTCGAAGTGCCGCAGGCCGCGCATGCGGCCGAGCTGGCTGCCGAACACGCTGCATCGCAAGCTGCCTGACCGAGGAGACCCGACATGAAACGACTGACCCGCGATGAAATGGCCAAGCGCGTCGCCCAGGACATTCCCGAAGGCGCGTACGTGAACCTCGGCATCGGCGTGCCGACGCTGGTGGCGAACCACCTCGATCCGAGCAAGGAGATCTTCCTGCACAGCGAGAACGGCCTGCTCGGCATGGGCCCGGCGCCCGCGCCCGGCGAGGAAGACGACGAGCTGATCAACGCCGGCAAGCAGCACGTGACGCTGCTCACCGGCGGCGCGTATTTCCACCACTCGGATTCGTTCGCGATGATGCGCGGCGGCCACCTCGACTACTGCGTGCTCGGCGCGTTCCAGGTGTCGGCGAACGGCGACCTCGCGAACTGGCATACGGGCGCGCCCGATGCGATTCCGGCCGTCGGCGGCGCGATGGACCTCGCGATCGGCGCGAAGCAGGTGTTCGTGATGATGGAGCACCTGACGAAGCAGGGCGAGAGCAAGATCGTCGCGCAGTGCTCGTATCCGGTCACCGGCGTGCAATGCGTGAGCCGCATCTACACCGATCTGGCGGTGCTCGACGTGACGGCCGACGGCCTCGCGGTGAGCGAAATCTTCACCGACCTGTCGTTCGACGAACTGCAGAAGCTGACCGGCGTGCCGCTGATCGACGCGACGCGCAAGGCCGCGGCCTGACCGGCAAGCGTGCCGGCGCGCGCGATCGCGCGCACGCCGGCACGCTTGGGTAGACAATAAGCGCACGCCGTTTCCCCAATCTGATGCCATGCTCGAAGACAGCGCCCGCCTGACCTCCCTCATTTGCGGCACCGAGCCGCTCAACCGGATCTGGTCGCCCCGCGCGACGATCCAGCGGATGCTAGACGTCGAGGCCGCGCTCACGCGCGCGCTCGCCGCGCAGCAGGTGATTCCCGCTACCGCGGTCGCGCCGATCGAACGCGCGTGCGACGCCGATCGGCTCGACGCCGAAGCGCTCGCGCACGGCGCGGCGCTCGGCGGCAATCTCGCGATCCCGCTCGTCAAGCAGCTCACCGCGCAAGTGAAGGCCGACGACCCGGAGGCAGCGAAGTTCGTGCACTGGGGCGCGACGAGCCAGGACATCATCGATACCGCGACCGTGCTGCAGCTGCGCGACACGCTCGACGTGCTCGAGCCGCTGCTCGACGAAGCGTGCGCGTCGCTCGCGACGCTCGCGCGCACGCATCGTGCGACGCCGATGATCGGCCGCACGTGGCTGCAGCAGGCGCTGCCGATCACGCTCGGCCTCAAATTCGCGCAATGGCTCGACGCGCTGCTGCGCCATCGCGCGCGCTTCGCCGAATTGCGTGCGCGCGCACTGGTGCTGCAGTTCGGCGGCGCCGCCGGCACGCTGGCGAGCCTGCGCGAGCACGCGGCCGGCGTGAGCGCCGCGCTCGCGGCCGACCTGCGGCTCGCGCTGCCGGCCGTGCCGTGGCATACGCAGCGCGACCGCATCGCGGAAGCCGCGTCGTGCTTCGGGATGCTGACCGGCACGCTCGGCAAGATCGCGCGCGACGTGTCGCTGCAGATGCAGACCGAAGTCGGCGAGCTCGGCGAACCGGCGGCTGCCGGCAAGGGCGGCTCGTCAACAATGCCGCACAAGCGCAACCCGGTCGGCTGCGCGGCCGTGCTGACTGCCGCGGTGCGCGCGCCGAACCTCGTCGCGACCGTGTTCGCGGGGATGGTGCAGGAGCACGAGCGCGCGCTCGGCGGCTGGCAGGCCGAATGGGATGCGCTGCCCGACCTCGCGCGTCTGACCGGCGGCGCGCTCGCGCAGATCGCGCAGATCGTCGCGGGCCTCGACGTGAACACCGAGCGCCTTGCCGCGAACCTCGAGCTGACGCACGGGCTGATCCTAGGCGAAGCCGTGATGCTCGCCCTTGGCGACCGGATCGGCCGGCTCGATGCGCATCATGTCGTCGAGCATGCGTCGAAGGAAGCCGTGCGCACCGGCGCGACGCTGTTCGACGTGCTCGCCGCCGATGCGACCGTATCGGCCCATCTGTCGCGCGACGCGCTCGCGCGGCTGCTCGATCCCGCACATTACGTCGGCGAGGCGCAGGCCTGCGTCGACGCCGTGCTCGCGCTGCACGCGGGCACGACACAACCAGGAGAACACTGATGCCTTTCGCCACTGTCAACGGCGTGAAACTGCATTACCGGATCGACCGTGCCGCGCGCGACGACGCGCCGTGGCTCGTCTTCTCGAACTCGCTCGGCGCCGACCTGCAGATGTGGGCGCCGCAGATCCGCCCGCTCACGCAGCACTTCAACATCCTGCGCTACGACACGCGCGGCCACGGCCATTCCGAAGCACCGGCCGGCTCGTACACGGTCGACCAGCTCGCGGGCGACGTGATCGGCCTGCTCGACCACGTCGGCATCGAGCGCGCGCACTTCTGCGGGATCTCGATGGGCGGCCTGACCGGCGCCGCGCTCGCCGCGCGTTTCCCGTCGCGCATCGTGCGCGCCGTGCTGTCGAACACCGCCGCGAAGATCGGCTCGCCGGAAGTGTGGGCGCCGCGTGCGCAGAAGGCGCGTGCCGAAGGGATGGCCACGCTGGCCGACGCCGTGCTGCCGCGCTGGTTCACCGACGCATTCGTCGAACGCGAGCCGCGCCTGTTCGACGCGATCCGCGACACCTTCGTGCATACCGACAAGGACGGTTACGCCGCGAACTGCGACGCGCTGAACGCGGCCGACCTGCGCGAGGAAGTGAAGGGCATCGCGCTGCCGGTGCTCGTCGTGACCGGTGCGAAGGACATGTCGACGCCGCCCGACCAGGGCCGTGCGCTGGCTGCTGCAATTCCGGGCGCGCGTCACGTCGAATTCGACGCCGCGCACATTTCGAACATCGAGTGCACCGACGGCTTCAACCGCGCGCTGCTCGACTTCCTGACCGCGTGAGGCACCGACGATGGACGACCAGCAACGTTATGAAGCAGGGATGAAGGTGCGTCGCGCGGTGCTCGGCGACGCGCACGTCGACCGTTCGATCGAGAACCGCACCGAAGTGACCGACGAATTCCAGAACCTGATCACGCGCTATGCGTGGGGCGAGATCTGGACGCGAGACGGCCTGCCGCGCCATACGCGCAGCCTGCTGACCATCGCGATGATGGTCGCGCTGAACCGCGGCGAGGAACTCGCGCTGCACCTGCGCGCCGCGCGCAACAACGGCGTGACGCGCGACGAGATCAAGGAAGTGCTGCTGCAGACCGCGATCTACTGCGGCGTGCCGGCCGCGAATTCCGCGTTCCATCTCGCGGACAAGATCTTCAAGGAACAGGATGCGGCCGCCTAGGCGCAGCTGAACAACACGGCCGGCTCGCGCCGGACGTGACCCGATCGCGACGCCTGCCGCTGCCGGCCGGTGTCGACGATGCATGACGCGCCGGCGACGAATCGGCGCGCGTACAAGGAAAGGCGCGGCCATCAAGCTGCGTTGTTTACATAGGAGACACGCGATGAATCGCACACCCGTGGTCGATGTCCAGACCTTCATCAACGAGCAGCCGTTCGGCGGCTTCCAGTGGCTCGTGTTCCTGATGTGTTTCGTGATCGTGCTGCTCGACGGCTTCGATACGGCCGCGATCGGCTTCATCGCACCTTCGCTGCTGGGCGAATGGAACCTCACCAAACCCGATCTCGCACCCGTGCTGAGCGCTGCGTTGTTCGGCCTCGCGTGCGGCGCGCTCGTGTCGGGCCCGCTGTCCGACCGCCTCGGGCGCCGCTCGCTGCTGCTCGGCTCGGTGTTCCTGTTCGGCGTCGCGTGCTTCGTGTCCGCGTTCTCGAACACCATCGGACACCTGACGATCCTGCGTTTCATTACTGGCGTCGGGTTGGGCGCCGCGATGCCGAACGCGGTCACGATGATGGGCGAGTTCTGCCCGGACAAGCGCCGCGCGACCGTGATCAACCTGATGTTCTGCGGCTTCCCGCTCGGCGCCGCGTTCGGCGGCTTTCTCGCCGCGTGGATGATCCCGCATTTCGGCTGGCGCAGCGTGCTGATGCTCGGCGGCGTGACGCCGCTGCTGCTCGGCGTGCTGTTGCTGCTGAAGATGCCGGAATCGGTGCGCTTCATGGTCGCGCAAGGTCAGGGCGTCGACCGGATCCGCGCGACGCTCGCACGGATCTCGCGCGACGCGCTGAACGCCGGCTCGTTCGCGATGACCGAAGCCGCGCCGCAGACGGGCGGCAAGGGGATCGGCGTCGTGGTGTCGCGCTCGTACATCGTCGGCTCGGTGATGCTGTGGATCGCGTATTTCATGGGCCTCGTGATCTTCTACGCGTCGATCAACTGGATGCCGATTCTGCTGAAGGATGCCGGTCTGACGCCGAAGAGCGCGACGCTGATCTCCGCGCTGTTCCCGCTCGGCGGCGTCGGCGCGGTGCTGTGCGGCGTGCTGATGGACCGTTTCAACGCGAACCGTGTGATTGCCGTGTGTTACGCGCTGACCGCGATCAGCGTGTATGCGATCGGGCAGGCGGCAGGCAATGTGGGGATGCTCGTGCTGGTCGTGTTCATCGCCGGCGTGCTGATGAACACCGCGCAATCGTCGATGCCGGCGCTTGCCGCCGCGTTCTATCCGACCGAAGGGCGCGGTACGGGCGTGGCATGGATGCTGGGCGTCGGCCGCTTCGGCGGGATCGCCGGGTCGTTCCTCGTCGCCGAACTGACGCGCCGGCACTTCTCGTTCGCGGGCGTGTTCGCGACGATCGCGGTCGCGGGCTTGCTTGCGTGCCTCGCGTTGCTGATCAAGCAGGCGGCGCGGCCGCACGGCGTCGCGCAGCCGTCCGGCAAGATCGAGTCGCTCGGGCATTGAGCGGATGCGGGGCCGGGGCGATGCGCCGGCCCCGCGTGTGATCGGGATGCTGCGGTGGGTCGCAAGACGGCTCACACGCAACGACAGACCGGGCCGCTTTGAACTGCACCCCAAAAGTTGGACTAGATCCAATCTTTGGGGTGTTTTTCATGACGAAGTACGACGAACGTTTCCGGCATCGAGTGGTTCAGGATCAAGCTCAAATTAAATGGGCTGAGTCCCGTGCAATACAGAACTCAGCCCTCGGCCGCCTAGGCTTCAACCGTCCAACTTCGTGGGGTCAGTTCACTTCGGCGGCCCGTCGTCATTCCGGCCGCCGCGCCGCTACTCCTCCGCGTCGTGTTCCTTGACGAAGTTGCGCAGATACGCGCGCAGCGCGGCCTCCTGGCTGCGATGATCGGCAAGGTTCGCGGCGCCCAGCGCTTCCTCGTCGCCGAATAGCGTGGGCGGCGCGCAGTACGTACCCACTTCGATGTTTTCGCGCAGCACGCGGATCTCGTGCGTGAGCGGGTGGTATTCGGCGATCCAGTGCATGCCTTCGATGTGCTCGCCAGTCTTCAGCATTGGCTTCATCGGCCACCTCCATGCAGATGCGGCGCAACCGCCGTAGCGATTGCGCGCGCCCGTACCAAAAGGGTACGCCTGCACGGCGTGAAGCTCAACGGGTGTGCTGGTGAGTGCTTACTGCGGCAGCAGATGCGCGACGAGCGGATATAGCGACAGGATCAGCAGCACGGCCATCGTCACATTGAAGATGCGCAGTGCGCGGCGGTTCGACAGGAAGCGGCGCAGGCCCTGGCCGAACGCGGCCCACAGGCTGATGCACGGAAAGCCGATCAGGATGAACACGACGGCCATCCACGCGGCGTTCATCCCGTAGTCGGCGGACAGGCGGATCGTCGTCGCGGCGGTCAGCACCATCATCCACGCCTTCGGATTGACCCACTGGAACGCGGCGGCTTCGAGGAACGTCATCGGCCGCGGCTTGGCGCCTTGCGCCTTCACTTCTCCTGACGTGCCGATGCGCCATGCGAGATACAGCAGGTACGCGACGCTCGCGACTTCGAGGATCGTGTACAGGACCGGCACGCGGCGGAATGCTTCGCCGAGGCCGAAGCCGACGCACAGCATCAGGATCGCGACGCCGATGCTGATGCCGAACAGGTGCGGCATCGTGCGGCGGAAACCGAAATTGACGCCGGACGCGAGCAGCATCGTGTTGTTCGGGCCGGGCGTGATCGACGTGACGAGCGCGAACAGCATGCCGGCGGGCAATGCGCTGAGGGTGAGGAAGTCCATCGCGGATTCTCCATTCGTGTTCGGGACTGGGATGGAGTCAGTGTAGCGACGGTATTCTGTACAGTACCGGTACAGTTTGCCTGGTGGTTGCCGGTACGGGAGAGGGTGTGCGCGGGTATTTGTGCCACGCGCCACTTCACGGACTTGCTCCTCATTTCATCGCGCTTGTCTACGCCGATGTAGTCCGCGTCCCCGAACGCTTCTTGCTCGTGACCGTGCAGCAGCGCGTGCGCTTGCGAAACATCCGACACGTTGGCGGACGTGCCGACCACACTGTGGACAGCCCCGAAACCGCATCGACGCCGATGTGCGCCTTCATGCCGAAGTGCCACTCGTTGCCTTTCTTCGTCTGATGCATGTCCGGATCGCGACGCTTCTCGGCGTTCTTGGTCGACGGCGGCGCTTCGATGATCGTCGCATCGACCAGCGTGCCTTCCTTCATCATCAGCCCGCGTTCGCACAGCGAGATGCCAATTTCGTTGAACAGCTTGCGCGTCAGGTCATGTGCGAGAAGCAGGCGCCGGAACTTCAGCAGCGTGGTCGCATCCGGCACGTTCTCGACGGCCAGATCAATCCCGGCAAACGCCCGCATCGCAATGCTGTCATATAGCGCATCCTCCAGCCCTTCGTCCGACAGGCTGAGCGAGGATGATAAGCCGGAGCCGTTCGACTACATGTTTGTCGTTCGACTTTGCGCTCTCATCGCAAATCATCCGCAATGCCAAATCAAAGTGCCGACACAAGCTGCAGCTTTCCGTCGTCGCTATGGTGAGTCCGGCTTAAGCGGCAGAGCAGTGGGAACGCGGTATGTCATCGCGCCATACTCAAAGAACGCCTCGCCACATGGCATGGTTGGACTGACTCTCCCGCAGCCAACGAAGTTATCTGATAAGGATAACGACTCTTGAGGAAGACACGTGGCATGCACTTATCAACTTGATATAACTATTTCGTCTTCTTCATCGCTTCATTCTCCCGCCGCCTCTTCACCAACTTACAGAGTCTTTGCGTGGCTTTCACGAGTCGGGCGACACGAAAATCGATAGTCATGCTCACATCCCCATATCGGAAACATTTCAATTAGATTTCAGACGATTCGATCATGCGTCATTGTTCCGCATTTCAGGCCGCCGATGCCCCATCGTCGGCCGGCCAGCCGAAATACCGGCAGCAACCTACCCCTGCTCCCTTTCAAATTTCCGCAAACGTCTGCGTATTGACCTATCTTTAATGGGATGAAAAAAGCATGGCTCAATGCGTAAAAAATTCGATTGCGATCAGGCGCGCCGCATGACAGCATGCGGGGCGTCGGCAATCGGGCACCCATCCGGAACGATTCGATCGATCGCGCCGACCCGCGACCGAATCGTTTTCTCTGCACTTCGCGCCGCCGGATCCAGACGACCCAAGCCCTACGGGAGATAGACATGGCCACTGCGACGACGCCCCGCGCCGGCACGCCCCCTTTGCCCGCCCTGCTGCGCGGCGGACGCTTCACGCTCGGCAAGCGCATCGTGCTCAGCTTCGGCGCGATCTTCGTGCTGATGCTGCTCATGGCCGCGATTTCATACACCCGATTGACGGCGATCGACGCCGCTGCCGACAGCCTCCAGCGGGATTCGGTGCCGGGCCTGTACCTGTCGACGTCGCTGCGCGCCGCGACCAATCAAAGCTATACGATGGTCGAACGCGCGATCTTCAGCGACGGCGATTCGGACGGCACGAAGCGCGATCTCGATCGGATTCCGGAAGCGCTGCGGCGTTTCGATCAGGCGTCGACGCAATACGAGGCGACGCTGTTCCGCGACGACGACAAGGCGCGCTTCGCCGCGCTCCGGGCCGCATATGACCAGTACCTGCCGCTGTTGAACGACGCAGCGCATGCGGCGGCGAGCGACCGCGCGGCTGCGCAGGCCAACTTCGTGCACGTGACGACGGCGTGGGAGAACTTAGTCCGTGTCGCGGACGCGCTGGTCGACGAAAACCGCGGCCAGGCCGACGATTCGGCACGGCAGATCCGCACGTCGGTCAACACGGCGGAAGCGACGCTCGCGACCGCGCTGAGCGTCGTGCTGCTGGTCGCGCTCGCGACCGGCTATGCGCTGTTCCGCGCGATCACGGGGCCGATGGCGCGGCTCGTCGAGGTGCACGACGCAATGCGCACCGGCAACCTCGCGCAGCGGCTCGACCTGCGCCGCAGCGACGAATTCGGCACGCTGCAGGACGGCTTCAACCGGATGGCCGAACAGCTCGCGAGCCTCGTGTCGCAGGCGCAGCAGTCGTCGCTGCAGGTGACGACGTCGGTCGCCGAAATCGCGGCGACGTCGCGCGAGCAGCAGGCGACCGCGGGGTCGACTTGCCGCAGCCGGAGCTGCCGAGCAGCGCGAACAGCTCGTTCTTCGCGATCGTCAGGTTCACGTTGTCGACGACCGTGCTGTCGCCGAACTTCTTCACGACGTTTTCGATGCGCACGAAGGCGTCGTGCGCGGGCCGGATGCGTTGACCGATGGCGGCCGGCCGGGCGGATACGAAATGGTCCATGATCGTCGCCCTCAACCGCCCGACTTCAGTTGCAGCCACAGGCGGTTCTGCATCCGCGCGATGTCGGCGCTGCGCGGCATCGCGAGCGACGTCTTCGCGATCGCGGCGTCCGACAGGTAGATGCCCGAATCCTGTGCGATCGCAGGCGTCACGAACGCTTTCGCGGCCTTGTTCGCGCTCGGATAGAAGATCTCGTTCGTGATCGCCGCGTTGGTCTTCGGCTCCTCGATGTAGTTGATCCACTTCAGCGCGGCTTCGGGGTGCGGCGCATCCTTCGGGATCGCCATCACGTCGAACCACAGCAGCCCGCCTTCCTTCGGAATCACGTAGCGAATTTCGTACGAGCGCTTCGCGTCGAGCGTGCGTCGCCGCGCGATGC
Source organism: Burkholderia sp. USMB20 (assembly GCF_000949135.2). Lineage (GTDB taxonomy): Bacteria > Pseudomonadota > Gammaproteobacteria > Burkholderiales > Burkholderiaceae > Burkholderia. The sequence goes on from NZ_JTAN02000001.1 coordinate 501,813, forward strand.
TGACGTCGCCCGACCAGCCGAGCACGACGCACACGTCGTTGTTCGCGAGGTCGTCCGCGTAGCCGGCCGAGCTGAACTGCGTGACATACGGCCGGATCTTCCTCAGCACGTCGTAGGCGGCCTGATAGTCGGCCGGGTTCTTGCTGTTCGCATCCTTGCCCATGTACTGCAGCGCGGCCGCGAACACGGCGTCCGGCGCATCGAGCAACGAGATGCCGCAGCCCTTCAGCTTCGCCGCGTTCGCCGGGTCGAACAGCAGCGCCCAGCCGTCGGTCGGCGCGGCGTCGCCGAGCCGCTTTTTCACGGCTTCCACGTTGTAACCAATGCCCGTCGTGCCCCACGCCCACGGCACGCCGTACTGGTTGCCCGGATCGACCTTCGCGATCATCTTCATCAGCACCGGGTCGAGGTTCGCGAGATTCGGCAGCTTCGACTTGTCGAGCTTCTGGTACACGCCGGCCTGGATCTGCTGCGCGAGATAGTTCGACGTCGGCACGACGATGTCGTAGCCCGAGCTGCCCGCGAGCAGCTTGGTCTGCAGCGTATCGTCGCTGTCGTAGCTGTCGTAGCGGACCTTGATGCCGCTCTGCTTCTCGAAGTTCGGCACGGTGTCCTTCGCGACGTACTCCGACCAGTTGTACACGTTCAGGTTGGTATCGCCCGCTCGGGCGGACAGGCTGGTCGCGACGGCTAGCCCTACCGACGTGACGAGCGCGGCACGCAGGGCCGCGCGACGACGGATACGGATACGCATGGGGATTCTCCTTGTGATGGGTATCGGCCGTGGCGCAAGGTCCGGGTCCGGAACCGCGTCAACGCCGTCAGGCGGTGTTCAGCACAAGGGTCAATGTAGGGATCGCAGCCCGCACCGTCAGTCCCGAAAACCGGGACAAACGTCATCGTTGCTCAGGGCCGTTTGGGTAGATTCCCGCGTAGGCAGTCGAAAATTTTCGTGATACCTGTAGCGCCACCTGAGTTTTTCGACACCCGACGCCATGAGCGCTGCGCTTCCCACCCCCGATCTCCCGCTGAGTCACGTCGCGTTCGTGACGGATACGCTCGGCGATATCGCGCAAGCGATCGGGACGCCGCAGTTCATGCGCGCCGTGTACGACACCCTCGTGCGCTACGTCGATTTCGACGCGGTGCATCTCGACTACGAACGCGGTGCGGCGTCGGGCCGCCGCAGCGTCGGCTGGATCGGCAGCTTCGGCCGCGAGCCCGAGCTCGTCGCGCAGGTGATGCGCCACTACTACCGCAGCTATGCGAGCGAGGACGTCACGTACGCGGCCATCGACAGCGAAAGCGACACGCAGCTGCTGCAGGTGTCATCGCAGCGGGTTGCAAGCGAGCTGCGGCACCTGTTCTTCGACGCCGGCGACATCCACGACGAATGCGTGGTCGCGGGCGTGACGGGCGGCACGCGCTATTCGATTTCGGTTGCGCGTTCGCGGCGACTGCCGCCGTTTTCATTGAAGGAGCTGAGCCTGCTGAAGCACCTGTCTCAGGTCGTGCTGCCGATGGCCTCCGCGCACAAGCGGCTGCTCGGCGCGGTCTCCGCCGACGAGGCGCCGCGCGACGAACTCGATCTCGACCTCGTCGCGCAATGGCTTCCGGAACTGCAGGAACGACTGACCGCGCGCGAGATGCACGTGTGCGCATCGTTCATCCAGGGCATGACGTCGGCGGCGATCGCGCAGTCGATGGGACTCAAGACGTCCACCGTCGATACCTATGCGAAGCGCGCGTTCGCGAAGCTCGGCGTCGATTCCCGCCGGCAGCTGATGGCCCTCGTACTCAGGAATGCATCGCGCCGGCACGATGCGTGAGCGCCCGGCGAGCGCGCCGCTTGACGGTTGCACACGCAACGATACGGCAATACGCCACCGCGCCTCATCACGATTCGACTTTTTTTGGTTCCCTTGACGATGCGCCGTCCATATCGTTCAGCGATTCGTCGGACCTATCGACCAACGGGGGAATCCAACAATGAAACGATTCCGGTCATTCGCGCTGCTCGCCCGTCCGGCCTCGCTCTACGCCGCCGGCAAGCAGTTCTTAGATTCTGCTACGACCACCGCCCTTGTCCGACGCCGTGCCGCGCCGTGCAATCCGCCTGGAATCACTGCGTGATACCTGTATAACGTCCCGGGCGGTGCCATGCCACGATCATTCCGCTCATTGCCACGGCACTGAGCGCCGACCAACCGACACGACTGGCCGGTATCGTCGACATCGACACCAGCAGGATGGTGGCGTCAATGCACATCTGCGTAATGCCCGCGTTGATGCCGCGCTCGCGTTGCAGCCATAGGGTAACGATACCTGTTCCGCCGACACCGACACCGTGCCGCGCAAGCGCGAGAACGCCCATGCCGCACAACGTACCGCCGGTAAATGCTGCAAAAGGCAGACTGACGAACGCAATGGTCAGGGTTACCGGCATCGTCATCAAGGCAAGTGTGATTCCGCAACTCGCGACCGTCGACTTGATCGCGAAGCGCGCCCCCATCACAAAGTAGGCGAAGATGAAAAACGGGATATTCACGAGCGTGAATATCAGGCCGACCGGCAACGGAAAGATATACGCTGCAAGCAGCGCAATGCCCGCAATTCCGCCCGTGACAAGCCCGGCGGCCTTCAGCAGCACCAGGCCGGTTACGACGAATACCATGCCGACGATCATCGCGTAGAGATCCTCGAACAAGGAATGAGGCGTCCCGGTTCTTTCCTGGGGCGTGGAAAAGCTCAATGCCGAGGCAGATTCAGATTTCACGATGGCAAAAATTCACGTCCGATGGCGATTCGATCCCTCCCGGTTCGAACGCGCCGCTTGCTTCAAGTGCGTGCCGCTGTCTCGGATCGGCTCGCCACGAATTTCCGACCGAGGATACTTCCGCATAAAAATGCTGGCAACAGCCCAGGCACCGCTGCCAGGTCGTCATCACGCGGCCACGGTCGGGTGACCTGAGTAACCGTGTTGAGTGTCAAGCCGAGAGGGCGGGATTTCGAGCAGTTAGGTGGGTACGGGCGATGGCATTGAGGTGGGTGATGAGTTTTCGCATTCAGGCCGATCCTGGCTCGATTCCACGTACAGCAAGTTCTGACGGCACCGCCCCATCGCGAAGAAGCGGCACACGCACAGTGCGGCGTGCGTGCGCCGCGCCATGTACGCCGGCTCAATGCCGCCTCATTCCCCCGAACCCGTGCTCACCGCCGACGAACACCGGGCCACGGTGAAAGCCGGTGCCCATCGGAGCACCGACGCGGCCACGCATGCCCCCGTCGAAGTGGCCGACGTGACCGAAGTGGTCGAAGTGATGGCGATGATGGAAACGGTCGATGAAGACGAAGCTGACGCCCGTGCCGACGAACACCGCCGGTCCCCAGTACCAGGGATCGGCGTACGGATAGGCGGTATCCGGATACCACACGATGCTGCCGTCCGTGCTCTGCATCATCTGCCAGGTGCCGTCGCCTTGCCGGCACGCGCGCCCGACGATCTGCTGTTCCGTGCCGTCGATTTCCGCTTGCATGACGACCGCACGGCAGCGGGCGCCTTCGTCCGGCGAGTCGTCATAGGTTTGCGCAAGCACGCACATGGAGCAGCCGAGACAGACGACGCCCATCCCGACCCGAAACAAGTTGCACATGATCGGCTCCTGCATTGTTGCCCCCGACCACCCGAGCCTTGGCGTCACGGACGACGCGCGGCTTCGTATAGGGTCACCCGACCGTTAGACGATGTGGCATGCCCGATTATTCCTGGGGTCGGGATACGCATGCGTGATACACGAACCGCCGACGATCATGCGCGCGCCGAACGCCGGACGATGCAGTAGACGCCCGCCGCCATCACGCCGAAGACCACATGGGCGACCAGCGTGATCGCGCCGCGCACCGGAACGAACCACGGGAAGATCGCAGTGAACGCGTGCAGGTTGATACCGTAGAGCACCAGTCCGAACGCGCCGCCCGCCACCAGCGCGGCGCCGGGCGACAGGTTGCGCACCATCCTCGCCAGCACGGCCGTATAGGCAAGCGACAACGCGGCATGCACCAGCGTCGCCACGCCCATGATCGTCGGATCGAAGCCCGGGGACGCGCCGAGCACGGCTCGCCCCATCACGAGGGCGGCCGTCAGGCGCGCGTCGCGAAGCAGGTTGTGAAAGGGGTCTTCTCCGGCAATCGGCCAGAGCAGCAGCTCGATGACGGTCGAGCCGACCGCCGCGCCGAACGCTGCCCAGAGAATCGGGACCGGACCGTTCTGTTTCAATGGTGCTCCGCGATGGCCGCGCGCCGTGCGGACTTACAGCGGGCGTTCGCAATCCGTCCAGTATGCGAACGGATCGCGATGCTTCGGGTAGTGCTCGTCGAGCCATTTCAGCAACGTCGCACGCGCGTTGTCCAGATCGGCCTTCGACGACGACGTCGTCAGCTCGTGCACCTCGGCGGATTTTTCCCGGTCCATCACGTAGCAGTTCCAGTCGGGGCCGTCGAGATCCGGATCGTCGGACGCCTTCGACGACTTGCGCCAGCCGACCCCCTTGCGCGCATCGATGTAATAGCGCGGATGCACTTTCAGATACGACAGCTCGCCGCCCTGCAAGCTGCTTTCCGCGCGCAGCACGTCGCGTTCGTCGACGATCTGCGTGACTTCCGGCAGCCGGCGCGAGCGCCAGCCGGCCGGCAGCGTCGCCGTCGCCCGCACGGCGTCGTACGGGCCCCACGCGAGGCCCCAGGCTTCGGCCATGCGCTTCATGAACGCATCCGCGCCCGGATAGCCGCGCAACTGGATTCTCGTCGACAACGTGACTTCGACGCGGCCGTCGGCGCCGGTCGGGTCGCCTGCCGCTTCGAACGGGTTGCCCGGGCGCGACGCGCGCTGCTGCGCGTCCGCGGGCGCCATGCCCGAAAACAGCTGGTCGAGCGCCGCACGCGCTTTCGACGACTTGTCTGGTCTATTCATTCCTCATTCCCTCTGCATTCGAACGGTTCAACACGCTCGATTCTCGTTAATCTGTCGGGTCCCGCAATTTTCCGCGGTCGCATTGTCGACGATCCGGTAGCCCGGGTCGAGCGGCGGCGCCGTCCGCGCCGCCTGCGTCGCACACCTCGACACCCGAGCCGCCTATCCCAGCGCGGCCCGCATCCGCTCCATCAGCGCGAGCACCTCCGGACGATTCTCGCCCTTCGCATGCACGAAGTGATACCTGAGCGGCGACTCGACCTCATGCCGGCTCACGCGGACGAGCGCGCTGCGCTTGAGATACGCATCCGCGAGCGGCGTTCGCGCCAGCGCCACGCCGAGCCCCGCCTCGGCCGCCGCGAGCACGAGGTTGTAGTCCTCGAAACGGCGATCCTGCGCGCGCGGCTTGAACGGTATGCCGAGCGCGTCGAACCAGGTGCGCCAACCGGTCACGTCGGAGTCGTGCAGCAGCGGCATCTCGAGCAGCGCGGCGGCGTCGTTGCGACGGCGCCGCGCGGCCACCTGCGCGGCGAGCCGCGGATGCGCGACCGGATGGAGCGTCTCCGGCATGAACGCGCTGGTTTCGAGCTGACGCCAGTTGCCGCGCCCGTACCGGATCGACAGATCCGCTTCGCCGGCGGCGATGTCCACATTGCGAAGCTCGATGCCGAGCTCGATGCGCAACGCGGGCGCCTCGCTCTCGAGCGCGTGCTGGCGCTCGAGCAGCCAGAGCTGCGCGAATGCCGGCACCACGCTCATCCTGACCAGTCGCGGCGTACGCGGCGAGCGCCACTGGTCGGCCGCGCCGTCGATGATCGCGAACGCCTGTTCGATCCGGCCGACGAAACGCTGGCCGTCCGGCGTCAGCCGCACGCCGCGCGCATGACGTTCGAACAACGCCATGCCAAGCCAGTTCTCGACGGCCGCCACGCGCCGGCTGATCGCGCCGTGCGTGACGGCGGATGCGTCGGCGGCCGCCAGGAACGAGCCCAGCCGCGCCACCGCACAGACGGTTTCCAGGCTGGCCAGCGGCGGCCGCGGGCCGGGTGCCGGCGCGACCGACGGCAGCGCGTCCGCCGCATGCTGCTGCGTGCGCGCCGGGCCATCGGCCCTGCGTCGCACCGAGCTGTGAGCCATATTCATACCCGCTGGTTGATCTGTGCGCTAGCTTAACATCTCGCGTCGCCACACCATTGCCGCATGAACACGCTTTCCTCCCCCTCGTCGCGCAGCGCGCGACTGCCGCTCGTCGCGGCCGGCGCGGTGGCGTTCACGATCGTCTCGTGGGCCTCCGCCTTCCCGTTCATCCGGATCGGCCTGCACGGGCTGGCCCCGCTGCAACTCGCGGCCGCGCGCTTCGCGACCGCGGCGGTGCTCGCGATCGCATGGCTCGCATGGCGGCGGCCTCGCATGCCGGCCAGACGCGACGCGTTGCGCTTTCTCGTCTGCGGCCTGCTCGGCATCGCACTCTACAACGCGCTGCTCAATACCGGCGAGCAGACCGTGTCGGCCGGCGCGGCGAGCTTCATCGTGAACACGCTGCCGATCTTCACGGCGCTGCTGGCCGCGGTGTTTCTGCGCGAACGCTTCAATCGCCGGGGATGGCTCGGCTCGCTGGTCAGCCTGGCCGGCATCGCCGTGATCGCGCACGGCCAGCCCGGCGGCCTCGTGCTCGGCTCCGGCAGCACGCTGATCCTCGGCGCGGCATTGTGTTCGGCCAGCTATTTCGTGCTGCAGCGGCGGCTGATTCCCGTCTACGGCGCGCTGCCCTGCACCGCGTATACGCTGCTGGCCGGTGCGCTGCTGCTCACGCCATGGTTGCCCGGCGCGCTCGCGTCGCTCGGCGGCGGCGCGTCACGCGACACGGCGCTCGCCGTCCTGGTGCTCGGCATCTTTCCCGCCGCGCTGGGTTACGCGACCTGGACCTTCGCACTCGGCTACTTCGGCGCGGCACGCGCTGCCAATTTCCTGTACCTGACACCGGCCGTCGCGACGGTGTTGTCGATGGCGCTGACAGGCGAGCGGCCCGGCATCGAAACGGTGTGCGGCGGCCTGCTGGCGATTGCCTGCGTGATATTCGTGGCCTTGCGCGGACGGACGTAGGCATGCGGCCGCGCCGAACGGCAACGCCGGTCCGGACGAGCCGAACGAGCCGGCCCCGTCATCTGCAAAGCCGGACGTACACGCTGCGCCGAACGACCCGTCGCCATTCGCAATTCGCCGCCGCGGCCGGGCTTGACCGTTAGTTGCAACAAGCGGATGACGGCATCTCGTGCAGCGCCACGGCGACGAAACTGTGCAGACAAATCGACCGAACAGTGCCGGATTGATTGCATCGCGCTGTCCATGGTCATCGGGATCGGCCCGGTCGAATAATCGAAGCAATCGACGGCGCAAGACGCTCACACCTGCGCGACGCATCGCGAAACGGCCGCGCCATCGCATCACATTTGCGCAAGGCCGGGCAATTCGCGGAAGCGGGCGCAAGCGCGTTCGGATATATTCATACGAATTGCGTGTCGCCGGACGCAATCGCCCGCTCGCTCGTGCGAGCCCCGGGCGACATGCAAGCCGGGCCCGTCACGGGTCACGGAGATTCGTCCGGCACACCGACCGCCTCACAAGGGCGCGCGGCAAACCGGACGGCACCAGAAATATCAATCAACGGAGATGGCAGATGGAACGAAGCACTGTCGGCATGCGCTGCAAACCCCTGATCACCGTCGCACTGGCGGCCGCCGCATTTGCGGCCGCGTCGGGCGCGATGGCCGACCAGGTCGTGAAGATCGGCAGCGTCGAACCGACGACGGGCGGCATTTCGCACCTCGGCAAGGACAACGAGAACGGTGCGCGCCTCGCGGTGGAAGAAATCAATGCGAAGGGCCTGACGATCGGCGGCCAGAAGATCACGCTGCAGCTCGACGCGCAGGATGACGCGGCCGACCCGCGCCAGGCCACGCAGGTCGCGCAGAAGCTCGTCGACGACAAGGTCGTCGCCGTCATCGGCCACCTGAACTCGGGCACGTCGATCCCGGCGTCGAAGATCTACAGCGACGCGGGCATCGTGCAGATCTCGCCGTCCGCCACGAACCCGACCTACACGCTGCAGGGCTTCAAGACCACGTATCGCGTGGTCGCGACCGACGCGCAGCAAGGTCCGGCACTCGCGAGCTACGCGCAGTCGAAGGGCGTGAAGAGCGTCGCGGTGATCGACGATTCGACCGCGTACGGCCAGGGCCTCGCGAACGAATTCGAGAAGAAGGCGAAGGCGCTCGGCCTGAAGGTGCTGTCGCACGACGCGACCAACGACAAGGCCGTCGACTTCCGCGCGATTCTCACCAAGGTCAAGGGCGAGAACCCGGACGCGATCATGTACGGCGGCATGGACGCCACCGGCGGCCCGCTCGCGAAGCAGGCGAAGCAGCTCGGCCTGCGCGCGAAGATCCTGTCCGGCGACGGCGTGTGCACCGACTCGCTCGCCCAGCTGGCCGGCCCGGCCGCCGACAACGTGCTGTGCTCGCAGGCGGGCGCGGCGCTCGAGAAGATGCCGGGCGGCGCGGCGTTCCTCGCCAAGTACGAGAAGCGCTTCAACCAGGGCATCAAGTTCGATGCGCCGTTCGCGTACGACGCGGTCTACATCGCGGTCGACGCGATGAAGCGCGCGAACTCGACGGACCCGGCGAAGATCCTCGCCGCGATGCCGTCGACGAAATATGAAGGCGTGATCGGCACGACGACGTTCGACGCGAAGGGCGACCTGACGCACGGGATCATCTCGATCTACGGCTACAAGAGCGGCAAGAAGACCTTCCTCGACCAGGTGAAGATGTAACGCCTCGCGACGCCGGCACGACGGGAACGCCACCCGTTTGCGCCGGCGTCGCGCGGGGCCGATTCAAGTTTTGCGGAGACGAGGCGACATGTGTGCAATGGCGTATGCGGAATTTCAACAGGAGTTGAAGAAAGCGCAGTTGACGGCGCGCGAGTTCGCCCGGCTGATCCGGATGAACGAGAGTTCCATCACGAACTATTCGAGCAAGGGCACCGTCCCTTCCCACCTCGCGGTCATCGCGACACTCATCGGCGCGCTCGCCGCGCACGAGATCGATTTCCGGCACGTGATCGGCAAGACGGGCATCGAGCCGAAACGGCCGCGCGGCGTCGGCGCGTTTCCGGCGGCAAAGCCGCGCACGCGAAAGACCGCGAAAGCCGGCTCCTGAGCCGCAGCGGTCGGTAGCGGCATCGTCGGTGCCGCTCGACACCGTCACGCGCGCTGCCGCGCCGCGCTCGCGGCCCGCCCGTCACGCCGCCGCACGCACGTGCTCGAGCAGCGCCTGCAGCGGATGACGCACCTGCCGCGCGGACATGCGCTTCACCTGGCTGCGGCACGAATACCCGGTCGCCAGCGCTTCACCCTCCTCTTCCGGCGCATCGACATGCGCGGCCCACGATTGCGCATAGATCGTGCGCGACGTCTGCAGATTGCGCGCCTCGTGCCCGTAGGTCCCCGACATCCCGCAGCACCCTGCCGCCTGAACCGCCAGGCGCAACCCGCGACGCGCGAACACCTGCGCCCACTGCTTACCGCTGTCGGGCGCGTTGGTCTTCTCGGTGCAATGCGGCAGCAGCCGGTACGCTGCCGATACGCCGTGCGCGCCCGCCCCGGCCTCCGGCATCGCGTCCAGCAACCACTCCTGCGGCAGCGCGACCTTCGGCACGTCGGCGAGCCCCGTCACCTTCAGGTATTCCTGCCGATACGTGAGCGTCATCGCCGGATCGAGGCCGACGAGCGCGACACCCGCGCGCGCGAGCGCGGCCAGTTGCGTCGCGTTGCGAATCGCCGCCTGCCCGAACGCGCGAAGAAAGCCCTGTACGTGCAGCGCCTTGCCGTTCGGCGCGAGCGGCGCGAGCCACACCTGGAAGCCGATACGCGCGGCCAGTTCGATCAGCGTCGCCAGTTGCTCGGTATCGAAATAACGCGTGAACGTGTCCTGCACGATGACGACGCTGCGTGCGCGCTGCGCATCGCTCAACGCGGCGAGCGCCTGCGGCTCGGCCGGCCGCACCTTCCATTGCCGGATCACGGCCGCGAGGTCGAAGCGGCTCAGGAGCGGACTATCGACCATGCCGACGTGCCGCTCGAGCAGCGTGCGCACCCAGCCGGCGCGCATCAGGCCGTTGTACAGCGCGGGCACGCGCGCCATCCACGGCATCGTGAATTCGAGCGAGCCGATCAGGTAGTCGCGCAGCGGCCGCAAGTAGCGCTGGTGATACAGCTCGAGAAAGCGCGAGCGGAACTCGGGCACGTTGACCTTGACCGGGCACTGCCCCGCGCACGACTTGCACGCGAGGCAGCCGGCCATCGCGTCGTACACCTCGTGCGAAAAGTCGGCTTCGCCGTTGCGCGCCGCGCGGCTGTTGCGCCAGCGTTGCGCGAAACCGCGCAGGAACGGCTGCCGCGCACGCGCGGCCGCGACGACGTCGACGCCGGCCTGTCCTTGCAGACGCAACCATTCGCGCATCAGCGACGCGCGTCCCTTCGGCGACTGCACGCGTTCGCGCGTCGCCTTCCACGACGGGCACATCGCGTCGTCCGGATCGAAGTTGTAGCACGCGCCGTTGCCGTTGCAGTGCATCGCCGTGCCGTAGTGCTGCCATACGCGCTCGTCGATCTGCCGGTCGTGATCGCCGCGCGTGGGCACCTCGTCGATCTTCAAGAGCCGCAGCGTGGGCTCCGGCGGCGTCGCGATCTTGCCCGGGTTGAACTGGTTGTGCGGATCGAACGCGGCTTTCAGCTGCTGCAGCGACGGATAGAGTTCGCCGAAGAACGCCGGCGCATATTCGGAGCGCACGCCCTTGCCGTGCTCGCCCCATAACAGGCCACCATGCCGCTGCGTGAGTTCGGCCACCGCGTCCGACACCGGCCGCACCAGCGCGGCCTGCTTCGGGTCCTTCATGTCGAGCGCCGGACGCACGTGCAGCACGCCCGCGTCGACGTGGCCGAACATCCCGTACTGCAACCCGTGGCCGTCGAGCAGCGCGCGGAATTCGGCGATGTACGCGGCGAGATTCTCGGGCGGCACCGCGGTGTCCTCGACGAACGGCTGCGGGCGCGCCTCGCCCTGCACGTTGCCGAGCAGGCCGACCGCGCGCTTGCGCATCGCGTACACGCGCTTCACCGCGTCGTCGCCGGTCGCGAGCGTGTGGCCGAGGCGCTCGACGCTCGTGTCGGTGCGCAAATGCTCGACGAACGCACGCACGCGCGCATCGACGTCGCCGGCGTCGTCGCCGCAGAATTCGATCAGGTTGATGCCGAGCGTCGGACGCGCATCGTCCTGCGGGAAATACTCGGCCACGCTGCTCCACACGAAGTCCTTCATCGCGAGCATCAGCACCTTCGAGTCGACCGTCTCGATCGACAACGGCTTGAGTTCGAGCAGCGCGCGCGCATCGCGCAGCGCGTCCATGAAGCCGGCGTAGCGCACGTTGACCAGCACCGAATACTTCGGGATCGGCAGCACGTTCAGCTTCGCCTCGACCACGAAACCGAGCGAGCCTTCGGCGCCGCACAGCACGCTGTTCAGGTTGAAGCGGCCGTCCGGTTCGCGCAGGTGCGCGAGATCGTAGCCGGTCAGGCAGCGATTGAGCTTCGGAAACTTCGCGTCGATCAGCGCGGCCTTTTCGTCGCTGATGCGGCGCGCGGTGCGATAGACCTTGCCGACCCGGTCCTGCCGTGCGCAGCGGCGTTCCAGTTCGTCGTCCGCGAGCGCGTCGCTGTGCAGCTGCTCGCCGCCCATCAGCACGAAGTCGAGCGCGAGCACGTGGTCGCGTGTCTTGCCGTACGTGCAGCTGCCCTGCCCGCTCGCGTCGGTGTTGATCATCCCGCCGACCGTCGCGCGGTTCGACGTCGACAGCTCGGGTGCGAAAAACAGGCCATGCGGCTTCAGCGCGGCGTTGAGCTGGTCCTTGACGACGCCCGCCTGCACGCGCACCCAACGCTCGCCGGCATTGATCTCGAGGATCCGGTTCATGTTGCGCGACAGGTCGACGACCACGCCGTCGGTCAGCGACTGCCCGTTGGTGCCCGTGCCGCCGCCGCGCGCCGCCACCGCGACGTCGCGGTGCGCGGGTTCGGCGAGCAGGCGCGCGAGCAGCCGCACGTCGTCCGCATGGGCGGGACAGATCACCGCCTGCGGCAGGCGCTGGTAGATCGAGTTGTCGGTCGCCTGCACGGTCCGGTTCGCATGGTCCGCACGGATTTCGCCGGCGAATCCGGCCGCCTGGAGGGCGGCAAGAAAGTCGCGGTAACGCCCCTCGGGCGGGCTGGCGGGACGGGGCAACGGAGCGATCGGCATGGGATGAAAGCGCAATGTGGAGGGAGCCGGTGCGCGGCCTCGATCTAAAACATGAGTTTTGAGCAAGATTCCACGCAGCCCGGAAATCCAGTATCGTGCGAATCAGCGCGAGAAACAAACGAATTCTCCCCCAGCAAAACTTGCATAAAACTCATGAATTACCGTCGCCTGACCCCGTCCATGTCGCTGCTGCTGGTGTTCGAGGCCGCCGCGCGCCACGAAAGCTACACGCGTGCGGCCGACGAGCTGTCGCTGAGCCAGAGCGCGATCAGCCGGCAGGTCCAGACGCTCGAGGATCAGCTCGGCGTGCCGCTGTTCCGGCGTGAAGGCCGCTCCGTGAAGCTGACGGAAGTCGGCCGGCGCTACTTCGTCGAGCTGAGCGGCGCGCTCGGGCGCATCCGCGGCGCGACGCTGCAGGCGATGTCGCACCAGGCCGGCGCCGGCACGCTGCGGCTCGCGACCTTGCCGACCTTCGGCTCGAAATGGCTGCTGCCGCACCTGCACGATTTCTATGCCGCGCATCCGGGCGTGACCGTGCACCTGCATTCGCGGATCGGCGGCATCGACTTCCATACCGACGATCTCGACGCGGCCATCACCGTCGGCGCGGGCGACTGGCCCGGCCTGCACGCGCACCGGCTGTACAACGAGTTCCTGATCGCGATCGCGAGCCCCGAGTCAGTCGGGCGCCGCAAGGCCGGCCCGCGCGCGCCGGCATGGGCGGTCGGGCAGACGCTGCTGGGCGTGACGAGCAATCAGCACGCGTGGGCCGAATGGTTCTCGCATTTCGGGCTCGATCATCGCGAGATGCGCATCGGTCCCAGTTTCGAGCTGACGTCGCACCTGATCCAGGCCGTGCGGGCGGGAATGGGGATCGGCCTCGTGCCGAAGGTGCTGGTGGAAGACGAGCTCAGCCGCAACGAGCTCGTATCGATCGGCGATGCGATCACCAGCCAGCGCAGCTACTACCTCGTGTATCCGCCGGAAAACGACACGCTGCCGTCGCTGGTCGCGTTTCGGGAATGGCTGCTGAAATCGTGCTGACGTGCTGAAGCGCAGGCAGCCGCGCGGCGCGCTCACGCGCGCCATTCATCGAGAATCTGTTCGGCGAGGTAGTCGCACAGCGGGCGCGCCGATTGCGCGCTGCGCGCGAGCACGACCTCGATCGCGTCGAGCGGCGGCAGCCCTTCGTTCTGCGACAACCGGACGAGATGCGCGGGAATGCTGCAGCGCGCGAGCGGCGCGATCGCGAGGCCGGCCTCGACCATGCTGAGCAAGCCGAGGAAGCTCGGACTTTCGTATGACATCCGGAACGGAATCTTCTGCCGGTTCAGCGCCTTGAGCGCGTGATCGCGCGCCATGCTGCCGTGCGTGAAGAGCGCGACCGGCAGCGGCCGCTCTTCCCATACGTTCCGTTTCGCCGAGCCGGTCCACACGATCGGCTCGCGCCGCACCAGCTCGCCGGTCACGCCCTTGATGCGCGTGAGGCAGGCCAGATCGATGGTGTTGTCCTTCAGCATCGGCACCAGCGCGCTGCTTGGCTGGCCGATCACGCGCACTTCGACGCGCGGATGCATCGCGGCGAACTTGCCGAGCACCTGCGGCAGCAGCGACGAGATGTAGTCGTCCGGCACGCCGATCGTCACGCGCCCGCGGATCTCCGGCCGCACGACCGACGCCCACGCCTCGTCGCGCAACGCCAGCATCCGGCGGCCGTATTCAGCGAGCATGCGGCCGTCGTCGGTGGCCGTGACGTTGCGCGTGTCGCGGATGAACAGCGGCTTGCCGAGTGCATCCTCCAGCGCCTTGATCTGCATGCTCAGCGCCGACGGCGACCGGTGCACCGCCTGCGCGCCCTGCGCGAACGAGCCGGACTCCGCCACGGCCACCACCATCGCCAGCACATCGAGGTCGAGCTTTTTCATGTCATTCAGAAAATCTGATCAATCGATTCAGTTTATCCCGTTTTACTGTCCTCCTCCAACGCCGGACAATGGACGTCATCGACATTCATCGCGGGAAGCTGTAACCATGCATACCTCCGGCTCGCTCTACGGATTCCTGGTCATCGGCGGCATGCTCGCGATCACGCCGGGGCCGAACATGGTCTACGTGATGTCGCGCTCGATCGCGCAAGGGCGCACCGCCGGGCTGATTTCGCTGGCGGGCGTGACGGTGGGCTACCTGTTCTACATGTTCGGCGCCGCGTTCGGGATCACGACGCTGTTCCTGAGCGTGCCGTACGCGGGCACCGTGCTCGGCGTGGTGGGCGCCGCGTATCTGCTCTACCTCGCGTGGCAGGCCGTCCGGCCCGGCGGCCGTTCACCGTTCGAGGTGAAGACGCTGCCGAACGAGCAGCCGCTGCGGCTGCTCGCGATGGGCGCGACGACCAGCGTGCTGAATCCGAAGCTCGCGATGCTGTTCGTGTCGCTGCTGCCGCAGTTCATCGATTACCGGCAAGGCAGCGTGTTCGGCCAGTCGCTCTTTCTCGGTTCATTACTGATCGCGGCGTTCGTGTCGGCGAACGGACTGGTCGCGATCGGCTCGAGCGGCATCGCAAAGTTCATGCACGGGCGGCCGGCGCTCCTGCTCGCGCAACGCTGGGCGATGGGCGCGGTGCTCGGCGGCCTCGGCGTGCAGATGCTCGTCGAGGCGTCGAGCATGGCGGGTGTGGCGTGACGGCCGCGACGCACGTACCGATGTGCATCGCGCCGCCGCGCGTTCACTTCGTCAGCAATTCGGCCTCCAGGTCGCGCAGCCGCTCCGGAAACCGCACGCGCAGCACCACGAACCACGCGAGCCCGACCGCCAGCAACGCGACGAACACGTAAGGCAGCCATGCATAGACGCCGTCCGGCACCGGATACACGCTGCCGGCGAGCGGAATCGCGAGCAGCACGACCGCGATAACGCTGATCGCGACGTGCCGCGCGCGAAGCCTGCGTTGCCGACGCAGATAGAGCGGCGCGCCGATCGCGACCAGCACGTACGCGAGCAGCCAGCCGTAGGTGGCGATCGAGCTGAGATAGCCGTACGAATCGAGCAGCGCCGTGCCGCGTGCGGTCAGCACCAGCGCCGTCGCCAGCGCAAGCACCGCGATCAGCGCGACCGCGACGTGCGGCGTCGCGTTCGTCTCGTGCGCGCGCCCGGTCGACGCATGCAGCACGCCCTGCCGCCCGAACGTGTAGACGATGCGCGCCGCCGCGTTGATCGACGAAAAGAATGCCGCGAAGAAGCTGAGCGCCACCCCGGCGTCGATCAGCACCCCGACCCACCCGGCGCCCAGCCGATGCGCGAGCACCGCGAGCGGACCGTCGACGCGATCGAGCGGCGGCGTCTGCCCGTGGAACGCGCCGACCATCCCGTACGCGCCGACCACGAACAGCAGCGCCGGCCCGACCACGCTGATCAGCACCGCACGCGGAATCGCGCGGAACGGGTCGCGCGCCTCGGCGCCGAGCACGGTCGCGCTCTCGAACCCGGTGAAGCTGAAGAACGCCAGCACCATCCCGAGCTGCAGCTGCGTCGGCTTCACGCCTTCGAGCGTGAGCTGCGCGCGATCGACGGGATGACCGCCGAATGCGATCGTTCCGATCACGACGGCGGCGATCAGCAGCAGCGTCGCGAGCTCGACGAACAGCGTGAAGCGCGTGGACAGCCGGATATCGCGAAACGCGATGTACCACGCGGCAAACGCGGTGACGACCGTGAGGCCGAGCACCGTGCCGAGCGGCGTCGCGCCGCCGAGCAGCCCCGTTTCGCGGCCGAGCACGAGAAACGTGTTGATCGTGCCCTGCAGGATGCCCGCCGCGGCCACCGCATAGGCGATCAACAGCGACCAGCCGCAGATGGCGCCCCAGGTCGGCCCGATGCCGGCCGACACGTATGCATACAGCGCGCCCGGCGACGCCGAATCGCGCGCGAACACCGAGATGCTCCACGACGAGAACAGCAGCGCGACGATCGCGAACAGGTACGCGAGCCAGGTGCCGTTGCCGGCCGTCGCGAACACGGCGGGAATCAGCACGCCGATCCCGCCCGACACGCCGACGAGGCCGATCGACTGCGCGATCAGCTCGGGCAGGCTCAGGTAATTGCGCCGCAGGCCGCCTGCCTGCGGCGCGGTGCCCGGCGCGGGCAGCGCCTGCGCGGGTGTGGCTGGATGACTCATCGATTCACCTTGTCATGATTGAGGCGGCGCGGCGTGTGCCGCGTCCGTGGCATGGCCTCGACGCGGGCCGCTGCGTGCGCCCGTACGAAAATGCGCGCCGCGGCGCGCATCGGAACCACGTCGCGGCGACGACGCCGGCGCGGGTTCGTCAGTTCCACGAATGGCGCGCGGGCTTCACGCCGTTGAGGTAGTAGTTGCCGACCGCGTGGTATTTCCAGCGCACGGGATCGTGCAGCGTATGCACGCGCGCGTTGCGCCAGTGGCGGTCGAAGTTGTATTTCGCGAGCGTCGACTTGCTGCCGCCCAGTTCGAACAGCTTGCTCGCCGCGAGCAGCGATACCTCGGTCGTCGCGATCTTCGCCTCGCCGACGGCGATCGCCGCCTGCGCGACCGTGTCCTCGTCAGGCTCGCGCTTCGCGACGTCGACGAAGCGCCCCGCGCGCGCGAGCAGCGCTTCGGCCGCATGCACGCGGTACGCGATGTCGCCGATCTGCGCGATCGTCAGCGGGTCCTCGCTCGCGCGTTCGACGCCGCTGTCGATCCAGGGCCGCGCATGCTGCTGCACGAATGCGATCGTGTCCTGCAGCGCGGCGCGCGCGATGCCGAGATCGATCGCGGCCGTCGTGATCTGCGCGAACGGGCCCGCGAAGGTCGGACGATCGTACGAACGCTGCGTGTGGAAGATCTCGAACGCGCTCACGCGCACGTTCTCGGCGATCACCGTGCCGCTCGCGGTGGTGCGCTGGCCGAAGCCGCTCCAGTCGTCGACCACGGTAAGCCCCGGCGCGCCCTGCCGCACGAATGCAAGTACCGCCTGGTCCGCCTCGTCGAGGGCCAGCACCGGAATCCAGTGCGCGAACAGCGTACCGGTCGAGTAGAACTTGCGGCCGTTCAGCACGAATCCGTCGCCGTCGCGGCGCACGCGGGTCTGGATGTCGAGCACGTTCTTGCCGCCCGCTTCCGAAAACGCGTTGCCGTAGCGCGCGCCCTTCAGCACGAGATCGAAGAAGAAGCGCTTTTGCGCATCGTTGCCTTCGAGACGAATATCCTCGATCAGGCAGTAGTGATTCTGCGGAATCTGCCCGATCGACGGGTCCGCCTGCGAGACGATCGCAATCACTTCCGCGAGCGTGACGTTCGACACTTCCGCGCCGCCGTATTCGCGCGGCACGGTGATCCCCCACAGTCCGCTCGACGAAAACAGCTCGATTTCGTCGTACGGCAGCTTCCGTTCGCGATCGCGCAGCGCCGCATGTTCGGCGAGTCGCGCCGCGACCTGATGCGCGACGTCGAGCGCTTCGGCATCGGAGCCGATGACGGGAACGGGCGCAGCGTCTGCTTGCGGCCGCGTGTGTTCTTCGATGATTTCCGTGGACATGAAGTTTCCGGCAAAAATCTGCATGGATCGACGGCGCCGCGCAGGCATCCGTCGACCGCCTGTTTCGATAGGGGAAGCGTCAGGTGCCTCACCTGCCATGCTCATCGCAGGCTGTCCGTTCGCTCGCCCCGTGCGCGGCCTGCCTCAGCGCCTCAGCACTTCAGCGCGCAGGCGCCGCGCATCACGCGGCAACCGCCTGCCGCTGCGCTTCCAGTTCGCGCACGAGCGGCAGCACGCGCTTGCCGAAGTACTCGACTTCCTCGATGAAATGCAGGAACCCGGCGAGCACGAGATCGACGCCGATCGCCTTCAGCGCGACGATCCGCTCGGCGATCTGCTGCGGCGTGCCGATCAGGTTCGTGCGGAAGCCGTCGTTGTACTGCACGAGATCCTCGAACGTGGATTTCGCCCAGTTGCCCTCGCCTTCCGGCGACGCCTTGCCGGCCTCCTTCACCGCATCGCCGAACGCATTCACCGCCTCGACATGCGCGTGCCGGATGATGTCGTCGAGCACGGCCTTCGCCTCTTCCTCGGTATCGCGCGCGATCACGAAGGCGTTGACGCCGATCCGCACGCGATGGTTGTTCGCAGCGGCCTTCGCGCGGATGTCGTCGATCTGCGCCTTCAGGTTCTCCGGCGTATTGCCGTTCGTGAAGTACCAGTCCGACACGCTGGCCGCGTTGTCGCGTGCCGCGCGCGAGCTGCCGCCCTGGAAGATCTCCGGGTGCGGTTTCTGCACGGGCTTCGGGCTCAGCGTGTAGTCGTTGAAGCGGTAGAAGTCGCCCTTGAACGTGAAATTGTCCTGCGTCCAGATGCCCTTCAGCGCCTGGATGAATTCCTTCGAGCGCCGATAGCGTTCGTCGTGCTCGAGCCACGGCTCGCCGATCGCGGTGAACTCGCCCTTGAACCAGCCGCTCACCACGTTGATCGCAATGCGCCCGTTCGAGATGTGGTCGATCGTGGCAAGCTGCTTCGCGACCACGGCCGGATGCCACGGCCCCGGCAGGATCGCCGCGAGCACCTTGAGCTTCGTCGTCGCGTGCAGCAGCGCCTGGCTGAACGACACCGACTCGTGCTGGTATTCGGCGCCGTAGCCGGCCGTGAAGCGGATCTGGCTCAACGCGTAGTCGAAGCCGGCCGCTTCGGCCGTGCGAGCGAGTTTCTGGTTGTATTCGAGGCTCCAGTCGGTACGCTGCTCGATCGTGCTGACGACGAGGCCGCCGCTGACGTTCGGCACCCAGTATGCGAATTTGACGCCGTCGGCCGAAGGTTCTTGAATGCTCATGAGAAGTCCTGATCGAATGGAAAAACGAGAGATGGTCTACGCGGCCGCGGCGGCAAGCGCGCGCGGACGCAGCTGCGGCACCGCACGCTCGACCGCGAGCGCGATGCGTGCGCGCAGTGCGGGGTTCGCGATCTCGTAGCGGTCGAAATCGCTTTCGGCCGCATACACGCCGATCGGTAGCGTGCGCGCCTGGAAGAAGCTGAAGAGCGGCCGCAGCTGATGGTCGATCACGAGCGCATGCCGCTCGCTGCCGCCGGTGGCCGCGAGCAGCACCGGCACATCGACCAGCGACTCGTGATGCACGAGGTCGAACAGGTGCTTGAAGAGACCGGTGTACGACGCGCGATACACGGGGCTCGCGACGATGAGCGCATCGGCCGTCTCGATCGCGCGGATCAGCGCGTCGAGATCGGGCGGTACCTGCGCGCGCTTCAGCGCGCCGGCCAGCCGGCTGCCGATTTCGCCAAGTTCGATCGACCGTGCGTCGATCGGCACGGTATCGCCGAGTGCGCTGACGATCGCGTTCGTCAGCGCCAGCGTGCGGGACGGCCGCTGCAGGCCGCCCGAGATGGCGACGACGTTGAGGGTGTTGCTCATGCCATGCGTTCCCGTTGTCGAGCTGCGCGTTGCCGCGCCGATACCGTGTCGGGTTTGCAAGGAGCGTGCCATTGTCGACGCAGGCGCGATTGCGTCGATCCTCTGCATGACGAAATATCGTTCGAGCGCCCGCCTGGCATGGCTTCCGCAGCCATATGACCGATCGTGGAAAGCGCTCCGGAAATCACGTCACATCGATATTCCGCACGGCGATGAACCCGCGGAAACAGCCGTGCTGATGCGCTGCTGCTCAATCAGCAGTGTCGCGCACTCCAGCCGTCCGATTGCAACGCGCCGCGCGCATCGCGTCGAGCGCGATACCGTCGAATCCGCTGTCGCGGCAGCACGTTCCCGCGCCGTTGCATCCTGCGCAGCAATCCCGCTTTCGTTATCAGAAATCGATGTTTCCCGTGCGGCGCAAAACACTGAACACTCTGCTGACTGGGCAGCAACCGGACCGCGGCGCCCGCCGGCGCGGGTCCGGCCCGTTCGATCGACTTACGCCTTCATCGCCATGACTTCACTGTTTGCCACGCCACGTCCGGTCAATCTTCGTGTCGTCACCGCGCAGCCGGACGAATCGCATAGCGCGCCCGCTCCCGCCCGTCCGGCGCACCACGCGCCGGCCCGCCCACGCGCGCACGTCTTCGTCGATCCGCGTTCGCTCGCGCTGCTCGAGCGCGTGCGGCGCGTCGCGCCGAGCGACGCGAACGTGCTGATCGTCGGCGAAACCGGCACCGGCAAGGAGCTGATCGCGCGCCACGTGCACGACGTCAGCCATCGCGGCGGCGGGCCGTTCGTCGCCGTGAATTGCGGCGCGCTCTCCGACACGCTCGTCGACAGCGAACTGTTCGGTCACGAGAAAGGTGCATTCACGGGAGCGGCCGGCACGAAGCCGGGCTGGTTCGAGGCCGCGAACGGCGGCACGCTGTTTCTCGACGAAATCGGCGACCTGCCGCTATCGATGCAGGTCAAGCTGCTGCGTGTATTGCAGGAACGCGAGGTCGTGCGGCTCGGCTCGCGCGCGGGCATCCCGATCGACGTGCGCGTGGTGGCCGCGACCAACGTCGACCTGCAGCAGGCGGTGGCGGACGGACGGTTTCGCGGCGACCTGTTCTACCGGCTCAACGTCGTGCGGCTCGACGTGCCATCGCTGCGCGAACGGCCCGGCGACATCCTGCCGCTCGCGCGCCACTTCTTCGACGCATACCGCGGCCGCCTCGGCCACGGGCCGCGCAGCATCGATCCGCGCGCGGCACGCCGCCTCGAAGCGCATTCGTGGCCCGGCAATATCCGCGAACTGGAGAACGTGATGCATCACGCGCTGCTGGTGAGCCGTCACGATGCACTGCAGGATACCGACCTGAACCTGGCATCGTCGTGCGTGCCGGTCACGGCCGCGGGGGAAGCGGCGAGCCGGGTGCCTGCCGGGGAAGCGCTCGAGCTGGCGCTGTGCGCGCTGTTCGACGAGGCGCACGAGAACCTGTTCGAATATATCGAGGACACCGTGATGCGGGTCGCGTTCGACTTCAGTCACCGCAACCAGATCCAGGCTGCGCGCCTGCTCGGCATCAGCCGCAACGTGCTGCGTGCGCGCTTGATTCGCGCGAAAGCGATCGCGGCAGCCAAGTAGGCGCGATCGCGCGGCGGCACGCGGCGCTGCGCGTCAGCTGCTGCGGGTGACGGTCGCGTCGGCGCGTCGCGCATCGTCGACGGCGTGGCTCGGCGAAGGCGATGCGGCGCGCGTTCCCGCAGCGGCGAGCCGCGCGTCGTCCGGCCGCTCGCCGCGCGGTGCGCCGCTATTTCCCGACGCCGCCCGTCACACCGCCGAGCAACGACGTCACGGGCGCGAGCGGATTCGCCGCGGAACCGGCGCCGCCCACGCCGCCACCGACCACACCGGTGACCGTCGACACGAGATTGGTCACCGGAGCAAGCGGACTCGCCACGCCGGCACCGGCCGCGCCGCCGAGCGCACCGGTCAGCGACCCGAGCGGCGTCGAGCCGGCCCCCGACAGCAAGCCGCCGAGCGGGCCGGACGCGCTCGAACCGCCCGGCGCGCCGTTCGACGGACCGTTCTGCACGGTGGTGACGGAAGCGCCCGCGAGACTCACGATCAGGCCGGGAATCGGCGCGACGCCGTTCGGGCCGTTGGCGTTCACGAGTCCACCTGCGTTCGTGACGGTATTGCCGAGCGCGCCGACGACTTCGCCCACCGCCCCGACCGCCGGTTGCGACGAAACGGAGCCCATCCGCGACCCGGTCGTCGCCAGCACGCCGCCGACCTGCCCGAGCAGGCCGGCCACCGGCTGCCCGAGGCCCGTGGTCGCGCCGATCTGCTGCGTCGCCTGGCCGGCCGTGATGACGAGCGGCGTGACGGCCGAGCTGAGCGGCTGCGTGACCTGTTGCACGGCGCCCGACGCCAGCGTCGCGCCGACCGTCTTGCCCGCCGTGCCGAGGCCGCCGGCCACGGTGTCGAGCGCCGCGCCGACGGGGGTGGTCACCGGCGCGAGCGGCGCCAGCGGCCCCGAGCCGAGCGCGCGGACGGTCTGCGCGAGGCCCGCGACCGGATTCGCCGTTGCGCCGACCACGTCGCCGAGGCCGGCAACCGTCGTGCCGACCGGATCGGACGTCGAGCCGATCCTGCCGAGCCCGTCGCTGAGCGCATTGGTCGCGGCGCGCGAAATCGTGCTGACGCTCGAGATCGTGTCGCCTGCGCTGCGCGTCACGGCGTTGCCGAGTACCGGCAACGACGCCGCGCTGACGGTCGAGCCGACGCCGACCGCGAGCGCGCCGGCGGTACTCACGACGCCGCGCGTGCCCGGGGCGCCGCTGGTGCCCCAGCCTCCGTCCGGCGTGTTGCTGCCGGGCGCGTCGCCGGCGATGGTTGCGCCACTGGTGCTCGCGGCGGCGCTCGACGGCGCGGCGACGTCGTTGCCGCCGCAGGCGGCCAGCACGCCGGCGGCGGCGAGCAACGCCGCGGACGTGACAATGCGGGTGCGATACATGGTGGTCTCCTCGCGGTCCGGGCGATGGAAGGTTCGATTGAGGACCGGAGGAAGAAACAGCATTTTTCATGCCATTGGCGCGAGCGCACGGGCATTCCCGCCGCCGTGCCGGCGCCCGCGGGCCCGGACAAGCGCCTGCCCGCGATCGCGATCGATACGTTTCATGCCCATGAGCGGGGCTGGTATCGTTACATTCGTGCTACGAATGCTTCGATGTTACGTAACGCTAAGCGCGGCGCATTGCATTCGGCGCGCGCCGCCTGCCATTCACCGCCTACCATCCACAGTACGCAGCCCCGGCGGCACCGCACGCGTGCCGCCGGGCTGGCCGCCATCGTCAGGAAACCGTCGCCATGAAAAAGCTCGTGAACCACCCGTCCGACGTCGTGCGCGAAATGCTCGAAGGCATCGCGCGGCAGTCGCCGCATGTCGCGATCCTCGGCGACGAGCAGGTGCTCGTCCGCCAGCCGCTGCCCGAGCCGTCGCGGCGCCCCGTCGCGATCCTGTCCGGCGGCGGCAGCGGTCACGAGCCCGCGCACGGCGGCTACGTCGGCGAAGGGATGCTGAGCGCGGCCGTTTGCGGCGAAGTGTTCACGTCGCCGCCGACCGACGCCGTGCTCGCCGCGATCCGCGCGAGCGCCGGCCCGAACGGCGCGTTGCTCATCGTGAAGAACTACACAGGCGACCGCCTCAATTTCGGGCTGGCCGCCGAACTCGCGCGCGCCGACGGCATTCCGGTGGAGACGGTGATCGTCGCCGACGACGTGTCGCTGCGCGGCCGCGTCGAGCGCGGGCAGCGGCGCGGGATCGCCGGCACCGTGCTGATCCACAAGCTGGCGGGCGCGGCTGCCGCGCGCGGGCTGCCGCTTGTCCGCGTCGCGGCGATCGCACGCGACGCGGCTGCCGACCTCGGCACGATGGGCGTCGCGCTCGACGGCTGCACGATCCCCGGCGCCGACAAGTCGGGCTTCAGCCTCGCCGAACACGAGATCGAGCTCGGCCTCGGCATCCATGGCGAGAAAGGCGTCGAACGCACCGCGCCGATGCCGGCCGACGCGCTCGTCGAGACGCTGCTGTCGAGCATCGTCACCGACCTCGTGCTCGATCGCGGCGAACGCGTCGCATTGTTCGTCAACGGTCTCGGCGCGACCCCGGACATGGAACTGGCGATCGTGCTGCGCGCCGCGTACGACAACCTGAGCCGGCGCGGTATCACCGTCGCGCGCGCATGGGCCGGCACGTTCCTGTCCGCGCTGGACATGCCCGGCTGCTCGATCTCGCTGCTGCGCCTGAACGACGAGCGGATCGCCCTGCTCGACGCGCCGACGCAGGCGCGCGCATGGCCCGGCGGCGGCGCCGTCAACGCGCAGATTCGCGTGGCCGCGGCCGCCGCGCACGACGAGCCGCTGCCGCCGCTCGATGCAGCCGGTCGCGCATGGGCCGCCCGGCTGCAGCCTGCGCTGCGTGCGGTCGCGCAGGCGTTGATCGACCACGAGGCGACCCTGACGGAACTCGACACGGCCGCCGGCGACGGCGATCTCGGCGCGAGCATGCGGCGCGCCGCTCAGGCGATCCTCGCGTTGCCTGACGCCGCGCACGGCTCGCCGGCCGGCACGCTCGCGGCGCTCGGCGCCGCATTGCGCCGCGCGATCGCCGGCAGTTCGGGACCGTTCTACGCGACCGCGCTGCTGCGCGCGTCGCGGCGCCTCGCCGCGGCGGCCGATACCGCCGAGCCGTCGGCACGCGACTGGGCCGCGGCGTTGCGCAGCGCAGCCGATGCAATCGCCGAACTGGGCGGCGCACGCGCCGGCGACCGGACGATGCTCGACGCGCTGCAGCCCGCCGCCGATGCGTTCGACCACGCACTCGACCATGACCGCGACCCCGCGAGCGCATGGGCGGCCGCCGTGGACGCCGCGGAACGCGGCGCGCAGCAGACGGCCGGCATGACACCGCGTGCGGGACGGGCGAGCTATCTCGGCGAACGCGCGATCGGCACGCCGGACGGCGGCGCGGTGGCGGTCGCGTACTGGCTGCGCGCGTTGCTGCCGTACGTGCGGTAGGCGGGATTTGCGCATTGCAGGTCGGCGCCCCGGCATGCGGCATGACACCCGGGTGACAAAACCGATAGTTTGCTATCGAATGTTTTTGCTCCTATCATCTCGCCCATGACCAATCTGCACGACCTCCGCCTCGCCGTCAGCAGCCTGCTGGTGCTCACCGCGCGCAAGTGGCGCCGCACGAGCGACGGCGTGCTGACCGCGTACAACGTATCCGAAGCCTGCGCGACGCCGCTGCTGATCGCCGGCCGCCTCGGCGAAGGCGTGCGCCAGGGTACGCTCGCCGAACACGTCGGCATCGAGGGGCCGTCGCTCGTGCGCCTGCTCGACCAGCTGTGCGCGGCCGGCCTCGCACGTCGTGACGAGGATCCGCACGACCGCCGCGCGAAGACGATCTCGCTGACGGCCGCCGGCCGCGCGGTCACCGCGAAGATGGAAGAAGACCTGCGCGTGTTGCGCGGCCAGGTGCTCAAGGGCGTCACGCGCGCCGATCTCGAAGCCACGCTGCGCGTGCTGAACGCGTTCAACGCGGCCGATGCGCAGCATCCGGCGTCGCGTCCGTCCCACCCAGCCGATTCCGCGTCATGACCTATCCGAGCCTTCGCGACTGGCTGTTCTCGGGCAAGACGTTCGCCGCGTCGATGCTGGCGCTGTACCTCGGCCTGTATTTCCAGCTGCCGCGCCCTTACTGGGCGATGGCGAGCGTCTACATCGTGTCGAACCCGTTCGTCGGCGCGACGCGCTCGAAGGCGCTGTATCGAGCGCTCGGCACCGCGCTCGGCGCGGCCGCCGCGATCCTGTTCGTGCCGCCGTTCGTCGAGACGCCGTTCCTGTTCAGCGTCATCGTCGCGACATGGTGCGGCACGCTGCTCTATCTCGCGATCTCGGACCGCACCGCGCGCAGCTACGTGTTCATGCTGGCCGGCTACACGATGCCGCTGGTCGCGCTGCCGACGGTGACCGATCCGTCGACGATCTTCGACGTCGCGATCGCGCGGACCGAGGAAATCGTGCTCGGCATCGTGTGCGCGAGCGTGGTCGGCAGTGCCGTGTTCCCGAACCGGCTCGCGCCGACGCTGATCGAGCGCACCGACGCATGGTTCAAGGACGCCGCGTTCTACGGCCGCGAGACGTTGTCCGGGCATATCGCGGGCAAGGCACTGTCCGCGTGCCGGCAACGCCTCGCCGCGACCATCACCGGCCTCGAATTCCTGCTGAGCCAGCTGAGCTACGACCATGCGCACCCGCGCGTGCTCGCCCGCGCGCAGGCGCTCGCCGGCCGGATGCAGCTGTTCCTGCCGCTGATGTCGTCGCTCGCCGATCCGCTGATCGCGCTGATGCGCGACCTGCACGTGCGGCCGCCGGCGCTCGACGCGCTGCTCGCCGACGCAGCGAAGTGGTTCGACGCGCCGTTGCCGGCCGTGAAGGCCGGCAGCGACGGCGACATGGCCCACGACCCGGTCGCGGACCACCTGCGCGAGCGCATCGCCGCGCTGCAGCCGGCCGACGGCGCGCTGGCGAGCTGGGACGGCGCGCTGCTGTCGAACGCGCTGTGGCGGCTGCGCCAGGTCATCGACATCTGGCAGGACTGCCGCTCGCTGCGCGCGCTGATCGCGAACGAGTCGGGCGTCTGGCAGCCGCGCTACCGGCACTGGCGGCTCGGCGGCACCGAACGCTTCTTCGATCGCGGGATGATGCTGTTCTCGACGCTGACCGTCGTGCTCGCGATCGTGTTCGCGTGCTCGCTGTGGATCTCGTCCGGCTGGCACGACGGTGCCGCGGCCGTCACGCTCGTGGCCGTGTCGTGCAGCTTCTTCGCCGCGCTCGACGAACCGGCGCCGCTGGTGTTCAAGTTCTTCCTGTCGACGGCCGCGAGCGTCGTGTTCGCCGGGCTGTACCTGTTCGTCGTGCTGCCGCACGTGCACGACTTCCCGATGCTCGTGCTGATGTTCGCGGGGCCGTTCATCCTGATCGGCACGCTGCTGCCGCGCCCGCAATTCAACATGGTGACGATGCTCGTCGCGGTGAACACCGCCACCTTCATCAGCATCCAGAGCGCATACGACGCCGACTTCTTCGTGTTCCTGAACAGTAATCTCGCGGGTGTCGCCGGGCTGCTGTTCGCGTACGTATGGACGCGCGCGACGCGGCCGTTCGGCGCGGAGCTCGCGGTGCGGCGCCTGCTGCGCTCGGGCTGGGAGGACGTCGCGCGCTCCGCGTCGACGCAGCCGCTCGACGACCAGCGCAACCATGCGTCGCGCATGCTCGATCGCGTCACGCAGTTGCTGCCGCGCCTCGGCGCGTCGGACGACCACCGCCATCCGTCGATCGAGAGCTTCCGCGACCTGCGCATCGCGCTGAACGCGCTCGACCTGCGCCGCTCGCGCCGCAAGCTGACGGGCGACGTGCCCGACGCGATCGACCGCGTGCTGGCCGGCGTCAACGATCACTACGCGCGCTGCGCGGCCGCGAATGCGCGCCAGCCGGCACCGCCCGCGCTGCTCGCATCGATCGACGACGCGCTGCAGCGCGTGGCCGGGCGCAACCTGCCCGGCACTTCCGCCGCGCCGGTGGACGGCGGCACGACGCCCGGCACGCCCGCGGCGCCGGTCACGCCCGCGACGCACCGCCGGCTGCGCGATACGCTGCACGCGCTCGTCGGCCTGCGCCTGTCGCTGTACCCGGCCGCATCCGCGCAGCCGCCGCAAGCCGCACCGGACGGAGCACGCGCATGATCCCGCTTTCCAACCTGTCTTTCCGACCGCGACCATGATCGGCGAAATCGACATCTTCGGCGTATTCGTGCCGGCTCCGCTCGTGCTGATGCTGATCGCCTACCTGATCAACATCGTCGTGCGCGCGCTGCTCGAACGCGTCGGCTTTTACCGCCTCGTCTGGCACCGTTCGATCTTCGACCTCGGCATCTACGTGTTCGTGCTTGCCGCGGTCGTCATCGTGTCTCACCATCTCGTGGCTAGCTAACCGTGAAAAAAACCTGGCTCTCGGCAGGGCAGATCCTGCTCACCCTGATCGTCGTCGTCGTGGCCGCCCTCGTGCTGTGGCGGATCATCAACTACTACATGTTCTCGCCGTGGACACGCGACGGCCACGTGCGCGCCGACGTGATCCAGGTCGCACCCGACGTGGCGGGGCTCATCACCGCGGTGCAGGTCACCGACAACCAGGAGGTGAAGCGCGGCCAGGTGCTGTTCGTGATCGACCAGGCCCGCTACGCGCTCGCGCGACGGCTGGCCGAAGCGACGCTCGCGCAGCGCCGCGCGACTCTCGCCCAGGCGAAGCGCGAATATGCGCGCAACCAGCAGCTCGGCAACCTGGTCGCCAGCGAACAGGTCGAGGAAAGCCGCACGCGCGTCGAGCAGGGCGAAGCCGCCGTCGCCGACGCGCAGGTGTCGCTCGACACAGCGAAGCTGAACCTGCAGCGCACGACGATCGTGAGTCCCGTCGACGGCTACCTGAACGATCGCGCGCCGCGCGTCGGCGAATACGTGCCGGCCGGCCGCGCGGTGCTGTCGGTCGTCGACCGCAATTCGTTCCGCGTCGACGGCTACTTCGAGGAAACCAAGCTGCGCGGCATCCACATCGGCCAGCCGGTCGACATCGTCGTGATGGGCGAGCCGCGGCCGCTGCGCGGCCACGTGCAGAGCATCGTCGCCGCGATCGAGGATCGCGACCGCACGCAGGGCGCGAACCTGCTGCCGAACGTGAACCCGGCATTCAGCTGGGTGCGGCTCGCACAGCGCGTGCCGGTGCGCGTCGTGCTCGACGAGGTGCCCGACGACTTCCGGATGATCGCAGGGCGCACCGCGACCGTCGCGATGCGCACCGACACGCGCCGCGACGCTGGCGCCAGGCCGACCGCCGGCGCCTCCGCGGCATCCGCACCCGCGGCCGTCAGCGCGACGGGAGCATCGCAATGAAGCGGCACGGCCTGCGCCTTGCGGCGGCACTCGCGCCACTCGCGCTCGCACTCGGCGCGTGCAAATCCGTCGGCCCCGACTACAGGCTGCCGCAGCAGGCGTACGTGAATGCGCCGCTCGCGAACCATGCGCTCGACGATGCGAACGGCACGCTCGTGTCGCGCGACGCGGTGCCCGGCAACTGGTGGCAGCTGTACGACGACCGCGTGCTCGACGAACTCGTGCGCAGCGCGCTGAAATCGAATACCGACCTGCGCGTCGCCGCGGCCAACCTTGCGCGTTCGCGCGCGGCGCTGGAAGTCGCGAACGAACAGGGCGGCTTTTCCGGCCGCGCGGAAGCCGCCGTGCAGCGCGCGCAGGAATCGGCCGAACAGTATCTGCTCGAAAACAAGCTGCCGGTCGTGAACGAGGGCGCGGTCGGCATCAGCGTGTCGTACGAGCTCGACCTGTTCGGCAAGCTGCGGCGCGGCGTCGAGGCCGCGCGCGCGGACAGCGAAGCCGTGCAGGCGGCCGCCGACCTCGCGCGCATCACGGTCGTCGCGGACGTCGTGCGCGCCTACGTCGAGTCGTGCTCCGCCGGCGACGAGCTCGCGATCGCGAAGCAGTCGCTCGCGCTGCAGCAGCAGCGCGTGAAGCTGTCGCAGCGGCTGCGCGACGCGGGGCGCGGCAACCAGACCGACGTCACGCGCGGCGTCACGCAGGTGCGCACGCTCGCGGCCGACATCCCGCGTTTCGAAGGCCCGCGCAAGATCGCGCAGTACCAGCTCGCCGCGCTGCTCGCGCGTTCGCCGGCCGACCTGCCGAAGGTGTCGCCGAATGCGAGCGGCTGCCGAAGCTGCGCCAGCCGATTCCGATCGGCGACGGCGCCGCGCTGCTGCGCGCCGCCGCCCCGACGTGCGCGAGGCCGAGCGCCAGCTCGCCGCCGCGACCGCGCGGATCGGCGTCGCGACGGCCCGCTGTATCCGTCGGTCAGCATCGGCGCGTCGGCCGGCTCGGTCGGCGTCGCCGCCGACCTGTTCTCGTCCACCACCAATCGCTGGTCGTTCGGACCACTGATCAGCTGGTCGTTCCCGGTCAACGGCCAGCGCGCGCGCGTGCGCGAGGCCGAAGCCGCGACCGGTGGCGCGCTCGCGCATTTCGACGGCGTCGTGCTGAACGCGCTGCGCGAAACGCAGTCGAGCCTCGCGACCTATGCTGCCGACGTGCAGCGCACCGATGCGCTGCGCACGGCCTACGAATCGGCGCGCAGTTCCGCTGACGAAACGCACCGGCTTTATACGGCCGGCCGCGAGTCGTTCATCTCCGATCTCGATGCGACGCGCACGCTGACGAGCGTGCGCGCGCAGGTCGCCGCGGCCGAGGGCCAGGTCGCCGCCGACCAGGTCAAGCTGTTCCTCGCCCTCGGCGGCGGATGGGAAGGCGACGCTGCGCCCGCTGCGGCGCAGCAGACTTCCGCAGCGGGTACGCCGGCCGCGGCGCCGGCCGCCGCAAAGTAAGCGCGCGCGGGGCGGCAGCCGGCGTGCACGACACGTCTGCCGTCCCGCGCCATCGTGCGCGATTTCGCATGTCCGGTATGCCGATGCCGACGTCGCGCGTCGCCTGCATTGCCGGTAAACTCGTCCGCTGTTTCCGTCATTCGCCGGCCGCCCGTCGGGCGGCCCATTTCCCGGAGAGTCATCATGCGAACCAGCGCCCGTAATCAATTCGCCGGCCAGATCGGCGCCGTCAAGCCCGGTGCGGTCAACGACGAAATCACGCTGCGTACCCAGGACGGCCTCGACATCGTCGCGGTGATCACGCATGGCAGCGTCGCATCGCTGGGCCTCGCGGCCGGCACGAAGGCGTTTGCGCTCGTCAAGGCATCGTCGGTGATCGTGATGGTCGACGTCGACAGCAGCAAGGTGTCGGCCCGCAACTGCGTCTCGGGCACCGTGTCGTCGATCGCGAAAGGCGCGGTCAATTCGGAAGTCGTGATCAAGGCGGCGGGCGGCGCCGAGATCGTCGCGATCGTCACCAACGACAGCGTCGATCGTCTCGGCCTCGCGAGCGGCAGGGCCGCGTCCGCCATCTTCAAGGCGTCGAGCGTGATCGTCGGGGTCGAGTGAACGCCCTGTCGACCGCACCGACGATCCGTCGTGCGCCGCGCCCGCAAGCGGCGTGCGACGCTCGACCGGCGCGCGGGCGCACACGATGACGTCCATGCTCGAGCACGCGCATGAGCGCATATTGCAATCGCTGCTGGCCGGGGCGGCCGACGCCGATTCTCCGGATGCACGTCTGTTCGGCACGCTCGTTGCGGCACGCGCATGCCGCAACGAGCTCGCGCTGCTCGGTCTGTCTCCCGCACGGTTGAGCGGCCTGCTTGCCCGCCAGTTTCCGCACCTGGGTTCGGACGATGCCGCCGCGCTCGTGTCGGCGGCCGCCATCGCGCCGCTGCCGACCGCGCACGCGCAGTTCGTCGCGACACTGCACGCGCGGTTGATGCAGGATGCGCATTGCGCCGTCGCACGCGACGATGCCGACTGCGTCGCGACCATCATCGCGCATGCGTGCCTGCGCCCCGATCACCTGTGGCGCGATCTCGGCCTCGACGGACGCGCCGCGGTGTCCGCGCTGCTCGACCGCTATTTCCCCGCGCTCGCCGCACGCAATGTCGCGAACCTGCGCTGGAAGAAATTCCTCGCGCAGGAAGCGGCCGCATCGCTCGGCCTGCCGCCCGGGCCCGCCCCCGGATGCCCGGGCTGCGAGGATTTCGGATTCTGCTTTCCCGCGGGACGATAGTCGCGGCGGCGGCTTGCGCGGCTTGCCGGTGCGCATCGTTTGACCGACCATGCGCGACATCCGTCCGCACGTTTTCCCGCGCGTTCGTTCGATCGCTGCGCCCACTGGAGGAACCGCCTTGACCAACTTTGCGAGTCCCAATCTGCCGTCGCGCGATTTCGAAGTTACGTCGCTGTTCTACGCGAAGCTCGGCTTCGTCGAAACCTGGCGCGACGACGGCTGGATGATCCTGAGACGCGGCGACCTGCTGCTGGAATTCTTTCCGCATCCCGGTCTCGATCCGGCCACGAGCTGGTTCAGCTGCTGCTTCCGGCTCGCCGACGTCGGTGCGTTTTTCGACGCAGTGCTCGCCGCCGGCATTCCCGAGCAAACGACCGGCTGGCCGCGCGTGCATCGGCCGAAACGCGAGGCATGGGGCGGCACCGTCGGCGCGCTGATCGACCCGGACGGGTCGTTGATCCGATTGATTCAGACGGACGACTGACTCGCTACGGTTCGCCTCATCGATCGACGCGCAAGCCGTGCAGCGGACACGAACGACGGCCCCATAAACGGTTACCTTGCGATGCGCGTGGCACACAGCGCGGGTCGTGCGCCCGTGCCGCGCGATCAGTGTCGATGGCGGTGGTGAATGTCCGGAAAATGCGCGTGACTGTGCGTGATCGGCAGATGCACGTGCGGATGCGTGTGCGGTTCATCGCCGTCGTACGGGAAGTCGTGCGCGTGCTGATGATGTTCGTCGTGCCGATGCCGGTGCGTATGCTCGAGCCGCTCATGCGCATGCTCGTGTTCGTGCCGTTCGCGCACATGCAGCCAGATGCCGAGCGCCATCAGCACGGCCGCGATCCAGAACGTGACCGACGGCAGCGCCGGCCAGATCAGCAACGACAGCACGACGCCGAACAGCGGCGCCACCGAAAAATACGCGCCCGTGCGTGCACTGCCGAGATGGCGCAGCGCGACGACGAACAACACGAGACTGATCCCGTAGCCGCCGAGGCCGGTCAGCATCGCGGCGGCCGTGGCCGGAACGGCGGGCAGCGACGCACCCGTCGCGAGCGCGATGCCGATGTTCACGGGCCCGGCGACCAGGCCTTTCACGCACGCGATGACCATCGCATCGTTCGCGGCGACCTTGCGGGTCAGGTTGTTGTCGATCGCCCAGCACAGGCATGCGCTGGCAATCAGCAACGCGCCGACCGGCACGCCGGCGCGCCCCGGCACCCACGACAGCAGCGTGCCGCCCGCGACGATCGCAACCATGCCGAGAAACACCTGGAGATCCACGTTCTCGCGAAACACGACCCACGCGATGACCGCCGTCAGCACCCCTTCGAGATTGAGCAGCAGCGCACTCGTGGCGGCCGGCGTGCTCGACAGCCCGAGCATCAGCAGCGCCGGACCCGCGACGCCGCCGGCCGCGATCGCGCCGGCGAGCCACGGCAGGTCCGCGCGCTGCAGCGGCGCTGCGTCCTCGGCCGGCGCGCGGCGGCGGCGCAACCCGCGCAGCAGGATCCCGACGCCCAGGCCGATCCCGCTGCCGAGATAGAACAGGCCCGCGACCATGAACGGCGACATCGCGCCGATCAGTGCCTTGGCGAGCGGCGTCGCGGCGCCGAACAGCGCGGCGGCGGTGAGCGCGACGAGAATCGCGGAATGTCTCGGGTTCATGATGCAGTCTTGGCGTTGGGCGTTGGGCGTATGGAATCGGCAGGTTGCGTGCGATGCGGTGGCGCTTGCGGTTTGCCGGTGCCTTTCAATGTCGGGGAATGTCGGACGAATTACGCAGGCTTTCAGGTACCTGTCGCGTCATGCGCGGGCGGCAACGCAGGCCGGCCCGACGATTCGTGCCGGGGAGATTATCGCGTTTGTGTTACGGGTCGCCAACTGACGAGCGGCCGGCCGCGGCGGCGCATCCGGACATCTCAACGTCCGTCTCTCGAATACGGCCGCACATCGCGCCTGACAACAGTTCACGTGAGACATATTCGCGTGGGTGCGAATCCGGGTTTCATCTCCGATCCGATTAAATTAGGAACACGAATTATCGTGATTGAACGCAAGCGGATGTGCGTTGGTCACTCACTCGATGGCGCATGCATCGATCGTCCGCGCGCAAGCGTGTATACGCAGTCGCGCGGGACGCCCGCCTGTGCATCGTTCTCCGGATGGGACGGCACCGTGCATTCTTGATGCGTGCCGACACTCCCCGATGCCTGGTCGCCGCGCGCCCGGCGTAAGCGACACGTTGCACACGCCGCGTCCGCCGACGTGCTTTCGTCGTCGGTTCGATTGGCAGTTCGATGCTGATCGGGTAAGGCTGACTGGCTGTGCGGCCAGCGGTGGCAGTCCCGACCTGCCCGGACAAGGAAAGGTCGGTCCGTCATGTGATGCGCGATATGCGCGGTGAAGGCCGGCCGTCGCCGCGCATATCGCACGGCGACGCATCGCGTGTTACTCGCTCGCGGCCGTTTGCTGCTCGGCCTGCGGTGCTGCATCGGCCGGTGCTTCCACGGCTGCCGGCTGCGGCGCGGCGGCATCGGCCTGTGCATCGGCCTTCGGCTGCTGCGGTGCGCCCTTCGCTGCTTGTGCGCCGCCCTTGTTGCCCGGACGACGCGACTTCAGCCGGCGCGCACGCGCGGCGTCGTCATGCGTCACACGTCCGGCTTCGTTACCTTGCAGATCGACCCGCACCGCGTCTTCGACGAGACACGACCAGTAACGATTGCCGCGGCACCACGTGGACATTGCCTCGCGCAGTTCGGCTTCGCTCAGGCCGACGGCTTGCGCCTCGCGGGCGAGATCGTCCCAGATACCGACCTTCAGCGGCACCTTGGGAGCCGGATTCTTCGGGAACGCGCGCGGGAACCGGCGCTGCAGTTTGCCGATTGCGACGATGACCGGATCGACCGGCGTCGACGGCTTCGCCGAAGCAGGCTTCGCGCCGGACGGCGCTTTGGCCCCGGCACCCGATTTGGCCCCACGAGCGGGCCGATCGCCGGACTTCGGCTTCGCGCCTGCGTCCGGTTGCGTAGCCGGTCGCTTCGCGTTGCGCTCCTGCTTGGCCTTGGCTGCGAGCTGCGCCCGCAATTCGGCAAGTTGTTCAAAACCCATAAATTCAATCCACCAGGAATATAAGGTGTGGTTCGTGCGGCCATTCCGCACATCGGCGTTCGCCGCATCGCCTGCGGCTCGACTGCCACCGATGCGGATCATTGCGGGGCCGCATCGCCACCACCACTGTTTCAGGCACCCGGCCACGATGCCGGACAAAGGCAGGAGTGGAAGTATACCGGTACGCGCGGCAGTCGGTTGACTCACCGGTTCGGATTTGACGGATCCGGGTGGCAGGCAAGGCGTCCGCGCAGTCGTGACGCGCATTATGGCGGTGTTTTCGACAGGTATCGACACACGCGTTACGTAGTGTCGCTTTCTGCACTTTCTCGCTTCAGTGCGCTTCACGTGAAAAGCCTGTGGCCCGAACATCATCGGCCGCCAGTATCGGCAAAGGTTGACCGGGGCATCGACAAGCTGTTGGTGTCGCTTGGTATCGCTGGGTGTCGCTGCCGCGAACGGCAATGCGGTTCGCTGGAGTGGTGTCCCGCGAATCGTGCGCATCGCTAGCACTCGCGGTCATCGAACGCGGCACACGAGGCGTCGCGCTCCGGTCGTTGCGCGCAATTGCGGCTTCGCGGCGGCCGGCTCGATCGTCGCCAATCAGAACACGCCGAGAGCAAGCCCTGCGGCAAGACCCGCGCCGATCTCCGCGCAGCGCGCGAGATCCTCGCTGCCGATCGTCTTCGGCGCGAGGATGCGCTCCGGTGTCTGCGCATGGGTGCAGACGATCAGGCCCGGCGCCACATTCCTGAGCCGCCATCCGGTCGCGATCCGGTCGATCTGGCGCAGCGCGTTCTGTCCGTCGCTGCCTGCGCAGATCATCGCCGCATACGGACGGCCGTTCACCCGATCGAGTGCCGCGTAGTAACAGCGATCGAAGAAATCCTTCATCAGCCCGGACATCGCGGCGAGATTTTCCGGCGTCGCGAAGAGGTAGGCGTCGGCGGCGAGCACGTCATCCGCGCTCGTCGCATCCGCACGCTGCAACCTGACGTCGACGCCGGGTTGCTGGCGCGCGGCATCTGCGGCCGCCTCGGCCATCTGCTGCGTGCCTCCGGTCATCGTGTGATAGACGATCAACAGCGTCTTCATCGGGGTTCGCTCGCGTTCGGTTTCAAATGCGCCCGCCGCACACATCGGTACGGCTCAAACGGGCTAGGTCGACGTGTGTGCCCGGGCCTGCGTTCTTCCGTTGTCGAATGGCACATTCTTCGAGGCGGCAGAAGCAGCGCACATCGAGTATATCGACGCGCCTGTTCCACTCCGCGCTTCGCACGATGTGCGGTCAGTCCTGCCCGGCACTCGCACCAGCGCGGTCCGCACGCGCGTAGTACGCAAGAAACATGTCGGCGGCAGTTTCCGCGACCTTCTCCTGCTCCCGCACACCGAGCGGTGGCTGACCCATCGTCACCTGCGGCCAGAACGCGAACGCTTTCACGATTCCGTGCAACTGATGCGCAGCGAATACCGGATCGGTCACCGTAAGCCGGCCGGCCGCTGCGGCCGCGCGAATCCAGACCGTCACGTCTTCTTCGCGCTCGCCCATGCGTTCGACCATGTCGCGCGCGCGTTCCGGCGAGTGGATGGCCGCACCGATCGCGACGCGTGCGAGTGCGAGAAACGCTTCGTCGTTCAGCAAGCGCAATTTGCGGCCCAGCAGCGCGAGCAGTTGATCGCGCAACGGCACGTCGGCGCAGTAAGCCGGCGCGCCGGCGGTAAGTGTCGCGTCCCACAGCTGATGCAGGATCGCCGCGAACAATGCTTCCTTGCCCGGGAAGTGGTTGTAGACGGTTCGCTTCGACACGTCGGCGCGCGCGGCAATGCGATCCATGCTGGTTGCGTCATAGCCGGCCGCGAGAAATTCCTCGATCGCCGCGGCGAGTATTGCCGCACGCTTTCGGTCGGTCAGGCGCTGAGGAGAAGTGCTCGTATCCATACAAAAAATTTTACACCGCCGAGTTTACTTTTCCCAGGGATAAACTACACTGCTCGGTGTACTTTTATTTCCGGACGAATCGACATGGCTTCGCCTCTCGTTTTTCTTCATCGCGTACTGGGTTTCGCCGCCGCCAGGCGTGGCCGCACGCTGTCCGGCGAGTCGCCGCAGCACAACGGCGAACGCTTCAGCAACGTCGCACCGCGACCGGTCGAAGGCTTCGGCAAGACACTGGGTATCGCATGGAACATGCTGGTCAACAAGCCGCGCAACACGGTTCCGACAGGCGCATTGCCCATCGATTCACTGACCCGCGAGCAACTCGACGCGGCCCCCGACCGCAGCCTGTATCGGCTGGGGCATTCAACGTTATTGTTGAAACTGCGCGGTGAGTTCTGGCTGACCGATCCCGTGTTTGCCGAGCGTGCATCGCCGTTCCGGCGCGTCGGCCCCAAGCGCTTCCATGCGCCACCGATTGCGCTCGAGGACCTCCCGCCGTTGCGCGGCGTGATACTGTCTCACGATCACTACGATCATCTCGACCGTGACACGGTGCTCGCGCTTGCGGCCACCACCGGCGTGTTCGTCACGACGTTGGGCGTCGGCGACCGCCTGATCGAATGGGGTATCGACTCGCAGAAGGTACGGCAGCTCGACTGGTGGCAGAGCATCGACGTCGACGGCCTGACGCTGATCGCGACACCGGCGCAGCACTTCTCCGGGCGCAGCCTGTTTGACGGCAACAGCACGCTGTGGGCGTCGTGGGTCGTCGTCGTCGACGATCTGCGAGTGTTCTTCAGCGGCGACACCGGCTATTTCGACGGTTTCCGGACAATCGGCGAGCGTCTTGGGCCCTTCGACGTGACGCTGATCGAGACCGGCGCATACGACCCGCAATGGCCTTACGTGCACATGCAGCCGGAAGAAACCGTGCAGGCGCATATCGACCTGCGCGGTCGCACGCTGATGCCGATTCACAATGGCACGTTCGATCTCGCGATGCACCGTTGGCAGGAGCCGTTCGAACGCGTCACCGCGCTGGCAATGGTGCATGGCGTCGAGCTGTCAACGCCCAGGATGGGCGAGCGACTCGATCTGAATAAGCCGCATCGCGGCGAGCGGTGGTGGCGATCGGTCGATGAGCCGGCAAAGACTTCCGAAACGAAGACACGCCGGTGGCAACCCTGCGCGTCGCAAGCGACGAAGTAGGTTCGATGGCCGCGACGGTTTCTGGGCGGAAACGTCGCGATGAATTTTCGTCGCGATACGGGGCTTGGTAGCGAACGCGTTGTTGATGGTCGGTGACGATGATCGGTGAGGCCGGGAATCTGACCTTCCAAGCTATCCAGATAGACACGGCCGGCCCGACGATGGCAATGCACCTTATCTTCTTGATGCAGTTTCTGCAGATCCCCGTTTCGTATGCGCTGCGATAGACATTGGCCAAGCCCATCGGAGACGGTCATCCGAGGCTGTCCACAGAATCAGCATTAGTTCGACGCAGTCTTTGGACGCCCGATAAATTCAACATCGGCCCGGCGCCCGCTTCGATTTCTCCCAACACCCGTGGATTCGCAATCCGGCACCACCGGG
>NZ_JTAN02000001.1:542500-565861 GCF_000949135.2 Burkholderia sp. USMB20
GCCTGCACGAGCTCGCACTGACATTGAAGCGGGAAGGGCAGATCGAGCCGATCAAGGTCACGCGGCTCCCGGAGTTTCCCGGCAAGCTCGTCGTGATCGACGGGCAACGCCGCCTGCGCGCGACGAGCATCAACGGCGACGAGACGATCAACGCGACGTTTCGCACGGACCACACGCCCGAGCAGCTCTATACGATCGCGTATCGCGCCAACCACGACCACGAGCGCCAGACGATCTTCGACGACGCGGTCGCGTGGAAGCGTCTTCTCGACGAAAAGGTCTTCCCCGACCAGAACACGCTCGCGGAAAAGATCGGCAAGGACAAGGCATCGATCAGCAAGACGCTGTCGCTGAACGCTCTGCCCAACACGCTGCTCGAACGGATGGCCAGCGCGAACGATGTGGTCGGCCTGCAGGCGGCGTACTTCCTGAAGCTGATTTTCGAGCGCCTGGGCGAACCGGCTGCCGACCGGCTGCTCACCGCGGTGATCGACCGGAAAAAGTCGGTGCGCGACCTCGAGAATTTCCTGCGCGCGCAGAGCGACGGCAACAAGAAGGCGGGGCGCACGCGCTACAGCGTCCGTCACGATTTCGCGCTCGAATCACGCGCGATCGGTCAGCTGAAGACCTATCCGGACGGGCGTCTGGATCTGCAACTGAAGGGAGTCGATGCGTCTCACCAGGAAGCACTCGCCGACCGGCTCAAGACCGTAATCGACGCGTACGTCGCCGAACTGGCAGACGCCGCGCAAAAGTAGCCGCGCCAAGACAAAGGCCCCGCGCCTGCACGGCACCGCGCAACCGGATGAAGTCCGGCGCGCGGCGCATGCCAGGCTGCGAGGCCTTGATCAGTTGGTCGCGAGACTGCTTTTCAGCAGGAATTCCAGCAGGTCGTCCGAAGTCGGTTCGCCCCAGGTGTCGATCGCCAGCCAACGGAAGAAACTGGTTTGCGCCAGCTTGCTCGCCTTCTTCTTCGGCGACAGCGTGAGATCCTTCGAACCGGCCACCGTCTCGTTGTAGCGCTCGATCAGCTTGGTCTGGTCGTCGATCTCCAGTTCGCGGAAATACGCACCGGCTTCGTCGACCTTCGCCGCCAGGTATTTGTCGCGAATCTGTTCCTGCTTGCTCTGCGCGGATTCCTTTGCCGGCGCGGCCGTTTCGGTCCCCTGACCGTCGGCCAGCGTATAGCCGTGTGTCAGCGCCTTGCGGAAATACGCGGCCACGTTGTCGACAGGGGCTGCATTCTTCTTCGTAGTCCGATTGAGCGTATAGGCGATTGCCGCCTTGATGCGCTGCACACCGTACTGCGTGATCAGCCGGCGCGCTTCCGAACGCGGGATGCCGAACTTGGCGACTTCGTCGACGAGTGCTTCGTTCTTGACGTCGCCTTCCTCGACCATATCCGCGCTCTGCTTGCGCGTCACTTTGAACTGGACGGCCTCCACGCTGCGACCTGACTTGTGTTCGATCAGCTCGAGCGTATGGTCGGAAACTTCGTTCACCTCCTGAATGCACGGCACCAGGACCTTGCTCTTGAAGAGCTTGTACTCCTTGTACGATTGCGACGCCTTGTCCTGACCGAGGATGAGATCGCGGAATTTTGGCAGCGGAATCTTCGCCGTGATGCCGATCCCCTCGTAGCGCACCGTGTTTTCCCACAGCGCAAGCGAGTGCGAGCGCCGAAACTCGCGCGCGATCCGCATATCGATGAGCGCGTAGATCTCCGGATTGAGCAGCTCGCTGCGAATCTGGTCGGAGAAGCTGTACTTCAGCACCGATTGCTCGAGTTCGGCGCCGGCGAGCAGGCCCGACGCCTTCCACACCGTCGAGCGGTCGGCCGCAAGGTAGTCCCAGTTGACGACGGTACTGATCAGCGAGTTGACCGTGTCCTTCACGTACTTCGTGTTGTTGCTGTTCAACCCGCTTTCGTGCGAGAGCGCGGCGATCGAGATCGAGAAGCTCGTCCGGCCGGGCTCGAACGCTTCCTGACGAAGGGCATTCTTGATCAACGAGCTGAACATCTTGCGCTGCTGCAGCCCGATCTTTCCGGACTTCGGAGCGATATGAATGGCCTGGACCGCCTTGCGCAGCAGATCGGGAGGCTCGGGCGTCTGAAATAGCGAAACCTGCTTGTCGGAGCCTTTGATTGCGGGCTTGCGCGGCATCGTGATGTCCGGAGAAGGTGACCGTGTTGATGGCGGACTTTATACCTTTTCCAGCCACCGAGCAACGTCTCTTTCTACGGTATCACTTTCACTATCGATGCTAAGTTCCTGTCAAAAAAGGAAAAAACTAGTTTTTCCTATTTGTTCGGAGCCCCATATCCATATACCTTTTGGTCAATAACAGCTCCCAAAACCTTCTACCTGTGTGGTTTGTCGCCAGGATCCGGCATGGGACTTGCCCTATCAAAGGTACCCATTCATGGGAAACAATCGACTCGAACTGGATTGGCGAACCCGATTCGTGGTGCCATGCAACACGATCTGCGTTCCTCCCATAACGCGCTACCTTCGACACGCCCCATGAATGGGTACCTGTCGAAATCCACCGGCGTGGCGTTTTGTGTTCAACGGTGTCCGACAGGCGAAAATGCTCCCCATGGATGACTACCTTCAGATTCCCCCACAGAAGGTAACCTTTCTACCGGCCTGATCCTGTTTATGGGACGCCACAACTATAGGGACGAGCCAAACGAGATCACGCGGTCAATACAGGCACCCATAAACGACTACCTGAAGTCCGCCCCATAACCGGCTACCCCACATAAAATGCTGTGCCCGGCGGCACCAACCGATCAGCTGGAACGCACCATAAATGGCTACCAATGGATTCCCCCATAGAGGGCTACCTGAAGTGTTTTTGGTCCGAATTCCCATAACAGGCTACGCGTGCCCCATATCCACAACCCCCATTTCCCACAACGCGGTACCCGATTCCCCAAATCCACAGACCTGAAACCCCATACTCTTCCGCCTGTGCTCCCATAAATGGGTACCGAACACCTGTCAAACCCTTGCCAGACAAGGCTGTGAGCCGTCTAAAAGTAGTTAAAGAAGTAAACGTTGTTTACCAAAGATGTAAACACACGTGTGCCTGTGCAGAAAAACAACCCCCATAAACCGCTACCAAAGGGACTCCAGCGGGCTCGACGGGCACAGCAATCCGGGTCTCCAGCCTGTGGATCCCCCGA
The DNA here is from genome assembly GCF_000949135.2 of Burkholderia sp. USMB20. Taxonomy (GTDB): domain Bacteria; phylum Pseudomonadota; class Gammaproteobacteria; order Burkholderiales; family Burkholderiaceae; genus Burkholderia. The sequence goes on from NZ_JTAN02000001.1 coordinate 545,694, forward strand.
TATGTGACCTCATTCTGCGAGCCTCCCAGGCCTGACAAGGCTTCGCAAGAGGGTGAGTACCTACTAACAAGCGCTCAAACGTAGAAACTTATGGGATGGAATCCGCGTTTTCGGGACATAGGTTCCCATCTATGGGATCGGAAAATGCGCACAGCGGGAGGTTTCTCCGTCCGGGATTACCCGTAGAAAACGGCCATCGCACCCGCACAGGAATACTGCGGGTAGGCTTCAGGGCAGTGAGAAATGACCGGAATTCATCCGCAAGCGGTTATTTTTGCGTCTGTGCCCGCGCTTCCGTGGATAAGTCTTCGGCTATCGCGCGCCGGCTCGTCCGACACTTTTCAGTCAGTGACCGGTGCGCGGACGAAACCCCGAGCCCTTGCTCCGTTCATTTGGCCTCATAGTTTTCTACCTTTGGGCCTGTATCGGAATCGGTACGGGATCTCGACAGACCGGACAAGAATTGCATCCCTGTGCCGGTCGACACGACGATCAAACGCGCTTCGGTCACGGCGATCCCGGCATGGTTCCGAACGTGAGGCGAGTCAACCAGGCTCACGCTCGCTGGAAACATACTCGAATCCCGAAAATGCTCACCGTCGGAAGTTGTCGGATCTTGTAAAGGCTCACCGACTAGCTCCTCGCAGGTTGATGGACCGTCCGTGCGACGCGTCCGCACGAGATAAGGGCACCCGATGGAAAAGCTGTGGCGTATGCGCGCAGCGCCAGACGCGCCGGCGTGCTTGTCGCACAGGCGCAAAACGCTTCGTGATGCAGATACGATGACGCGCGCAGCGCAGGCGCTCATGCGACTGCATCGTACGATGCAGATGCGCGATCGTGAACGAATGCCGATCGAAGCGCTCACCTTGTGCGGCAGATGTCATCTTCCCAGAAGTGGCGACGAATCGCGCCGAACAGGTAACCATGCAAGCGGCCACCGGTTACCCGATCGTTCGCATCGTATCGGGCCGACGTGTAGTGGAACGGGGCGGACTCGGCATGGAACGATTCGTGGTCATTTATGGGAGGAGCCGTCGTTCGCGCGGCCGCAAATCGCAACATGGCGCACAGGTCCGCGATTCCGTCGCATGTTCCGCTCATGAGGCAACGATCGCGTTGCGGGAGCAGCAAATTCCACGGATGAAACAGTCGGCGTCGTACGCGGGCGCGGTGCGCCGAAGCGGATCTCGTCCTCATCGGCAACCTGCATCGTATCGACGGAACAATCCGCTTCGTCACATGTTTGCGGCGGTCGCACACGTCGCGTGATGTATTGCCGTGTCGCTGCGAAACGAGGATCCGGCGGGCACGCGGGAGACGTGACGATGCGACGTTTCCCATACATGTATCCCCAAGAATGTGCGCACGATAGCGCCACATTTTTTGCAACGCGGTTATGATGCAAAGGCCCTGATCGCGAGATGAAGACCGGCCAGGGGCAGGGGCGGTATCTCGATGTACTTTCACTCCGTGACCAATCAGAAAAGAGAGTTCAGCGATGCGAATCCAGATCAAAAAACTGACGCTGGCTGCTACGGCAGCGGCGTTCCTCTTCGGCTCGGCTGCTCCGGTGTTCGCGCAGACCGACGCCAGCGCACCGGCCGCATCCGCCGCTTCGGATGCGAAAGCTGCGAAGCGTGAAGCACGCAAGGCAGCACGGGCAAAACGCAAAGCCGAACACAAGGCAGCGCGCGCGAAGAACAACGCCGAACTCAAGAAGCTCGAAGACGCGGGTTACAAGCCGGCGGCCAACGATCCGAACTACCCGCAGAACCTGCAGAACGCTGAGAAGAAGGCGGGCGAAGCCGCGGGCGCCAGCCAATAAGCGTCCGTCGCGAGAAAAGCCCCGGCTCGAGCCGGGGTTTGTCGTTTGTGCTGCGGAAACGCGATGCGTGTCCGGGCACCCATGCGGGTATCACATCCGCATCAAATGATTCGATGTCCTTTGTTTTTAGATGAAATGGAAACCATCTCGATGCGTTGACTCTTCCTGCTCTGTCCGTCCTGTTCAGACTAGTAGTAATCCTGCTGAATGAAAAAAACGTTGGATAAAGGGCGAGGCGAAAGACGTTCAAGCATGAGCAATACGCGGCGTCGCAACGGCGCCCGAAACCCACACCGACCGAGCGATCGTCGCCGTCAGAACCTGGTCAGCGCCGCGCGTTCGCTGCCGCCGCATTCCCCGTCACTTTCAGCCAGTCCTTGAATGCCCGCACGGCTTCGTCCTCCGCGCGCGCAGCCGCCACATAAGTGAAGTAGCGCCACGGCGGCAGTGCCGGTTCGCTGAACGGCTGCACCAGCCGGCCTTCGGCGATGTCGTCCGCGACGAGCGCGATCGGCCCCATCGCGACGCCGAGACCGTCGAGCGCGCCTTGCAGCGTCAGATAGAAATGCTCGAGCGTGAGCGAATGCCGCGGCACCAGATTCGCGTGCCCCGCTGCCGCGAGCCACTCGGGCCACATGCCGGGATAGGTCGCCGCATGCAGCAGCGTGAAGCCCGCGAGATCGGCCGGCGTACGCAACGGCCTGCCCTCGAGCAGCTTCGGCGCGCATACGGGTAGCCTGACTTCGGACAGGAATTCCTCGGCGACATAGCCGTCGATTGCCTGCGGGCCGCCGCGGACGATCAGGTCGACCTTGTCGCGCAACTTCTCGATCGGCTCGTTCGATGTCGACAGCCGCACTTCGACGGCCGGATGGGCGACCTGGAACGACGACAGCTTCGGCACGAGCCAGCGCAGCGAAAACGTCGCGGGCGCGCTGACGCGCAGCACGCGCTGCTGCCCCTGGCCGAAATGCTGCGCGGTGGCCAGCGCAATCCGGTCGAACGATGCACCGACCTCGGCGAGGTACGCGCGACCGGCATCGGTCAGGTCGACCCGCCGGTTGTGCCGCTCGAACAGCGGCCGGCCAAGCCACGCCTCCAGTTGCTGGACATGCCGGCTGATCGCGCCATGCGTCACGCACAGCTCGTCGGCGGCGAGCGTGAAACTGCCGTGCCGGGCCGCGGCTTCGAACGCGCGCAGCGAATTCAACGGAGGGAGTCGTCGGGCCATTCATCGTTTAGCGTGAGTTTTACTCACGCGAATGCTCAGATTTAATCGTTTGATCGGGCGATCATGCTTCGCCAATATGGCACACAAACGGCCGATCCGGCCGGAATATGTGTCTGAATTTCTCACATGGAGTGTGGAGCATGCCGAACGTGGTGGTGGTGGGCGCCCAATGGGGTGACGAAGGCAAGGGGCGCGTCGTAGACTGGCTGGCGGCGCAGGCCGATCTTGTCGCACGCTACAACGGCGGCCACAACGCGGGCCATACGCTGGTCGTCGGCGACAAGACGTACAAGCTCGCGCTGTTGCCGAGCGGCATCGTGCGCGGCAAGCGCGGCGTGATCGGCAACGGCGTGGCGCTCGATCCGGAGGCGCTGCTGGCCGAGATCGGGCGGATGGCCGAGCTTGGGCTGTCGGTGACGCCGGACAATCTGTCGATTGCGGAGAACGCCACGCTGGTCCTGCCGATTCACCGTGCGATCGACCAGGCGCAGGAGCGTCTGCGTCGCGAACCCATCGGCACCACGCTGCGCGGGATCGGGCCGGCCTACGAGGACAAGGTGGGGCGCCGCGGGCTGCGGGTTGCCGATCTGGCGGAGCCGGACCGGCTTGCCGACAAGCTCGACGTGCTGGTCGATCACCACAATGCATGGTTCCGCGGCCTGGGGCTCGAGCCGTGCTCGCGCGACGCCATGGTTGCAATGCTGGTCGACATCGCACCGAAGATCTTGCCGTTCGTGCGTCCCGTGTGGGCCGACCTCAACGACGCGAACGAGCGCGGCGAGCGCATCCTGTTCGAGGGCTCGCAGGCCGTGATGCTCGACATCGACTGGGGCACGTATCCGTTCGTGACGTCGTCGGGCACCGTTGCATCGGCCGCGGCGGCCGGCACCGGCCTCGGCGCGTCGAAACTCGGTCACGTGCTGGGCGTGACCAAGGCGTACGCGACGCGCGTCGGCGGCGGCCCTTTCCTCACCGAACTGAACGACGCCACCGGCGAAACGCTGCGCGCACGCGGACAGGAATTCGGCGTCAACACGGGCCGGCCGCGCCGCTGCGGATGGCTCGATGCCGCGCAGTTGCGGCAGGCCGTGCGGATCTCGGGTATCGATTCGCTCGCGCTCACGAAGCTCGACGTGCTCGACGGCTTTGCGTCGATCGAGCTGTGTGTCGGCTATGAACTCGACGGCGCACGCGTCGACCATCTGCCCGCGAGCCTCGATGCGCAGGCGCGCGCAACGCCCGTCTATGAAACGTTCGCCGGATGGGACGGGACCGTGAAGGGCGTGCGCGAGCGTGCGGCGCTGCCGCGTGCCGCACAGGATTTCATCGCACGCGTCGAGGCGGTCGCGGGCGCGCCCGTATCGATGATCACGACGGGCGCCGAGCGCGACGACACGATCGTGCTGAGCAATCCTTTCGACCCGGCGTGAGCGCGACGCGGCACGCGCAATGCGTGCCCGGCAGGCCGCCGCCATGCGGCCTGCATCGCTCCGGTGCCGGTCGTCCTGCGGCATGGGTTGTCGCGTGAACGACGGCCTGCCGCGCGGCGCACGGCAAACTGGACACGCCTGCATCGCTGCGGTACTGTTCCGCACGATTCGCGCCAGACCGGCCCGTGCCGGGGCGGGCGCCGCTGCGAAGCGATTTCAATCCCGGGGACATGTCGATGGACACGTTACAGATGATGCGCATTTTCGTCCGGGTGGCGGAGGAGGGCAGCTTCACGAGCGCGGCCCAGCGCCTGGACATCACCACCGCCTACGCATCGCGTTCGGTCGCGCAACTCGAAACGCACCTGCGCACCCGTCTGCTCAACCGGAGCACGCGCCGCATCGCGTTGACCGACGCCGGACAGCGCTATCTCGACCGATGCCAGCGCATCCTCGGCTATATCGACGAAGCGGAAGCCGAGGCGGCCGATGCGCAGGCGAAGCCGTCGGGGCGCCTCCATGTGCACGCGACGACCAGTTTCGGCCAGGCCTACCTGGTGCCCGCAGTGGTGCGATACCGGCAGCGCTATCCGTCGGTGGCCGTCGAGCTCACGCTGTCGCAGCACGTGCCCGACATCATCGACGAAGGCTACGACGTGTCGCTGCAACTGAGCGCGACGGAGTTGCCCGACTCGGGGCTGGTGTCGCAGCGGCTCGGCGATGTGCACAGCGTGCTGTGCGCGTCGCCGGCGTACCTGAAGGAACGCGGGACGCCGCGCACCGTGCGCGATCTCGAAGCGCATGCGTGCCTGCAGATCGTCACGCCGATCTTTCCGCGCGACCGCTGGCATCTCGACGGCCCCGACGGTCGCGAGACGTTCGAACTGCCGCTGGCGGATTTCCAGGTCAACATCGCCGACGCGCTTGGCGCCGCGTTGCGCGCCGGCCTCGGGATCGGTTCGTTGCCGATGTCGACCGCGGTGCCCGCACTGGCGAGCGGTGCGCTGGTTCGCGTGTTGCCCGAGTACCGACTGCAGAAACTGACGGTCTACGCGCTGTACGCGTCGCGCCAGTACCTCGACGCGAAGATCCGTACCTTCGTCGATTTCCTGCGTGAATGCGTGCCTGAAATGCTGTCCGCCGACGAGGCTGCGCTGCGCGGTTCCTGCGAGTCCTGAGCGAAGGTGGACGACGTGTGCCGGATCGCATGATGCGGCACACGCATCGTCCTTGAATCCAGGTTCCGGCTGCGCAAGATCCTTTGCATACCTAAATTGATGGTGAAAAAGACACGGCACGACTTCACCGACCGGCTGCATCGCTCGATGCGCGCCGTTATGGAAACCCTGCTTTCGATATCGGAGATCGTCGGTTCGGTGCGAAGCGTCGAGCGCGCGCCACCGCCGCTCGCGTAACGCAATCCTTGCCGCATACGACGACGCCACGGATGCAAGTCCGTGGCGTTTTGCTTGACGTGCATCGCTGCACGGCAGTGGCGGATGCCTGCTGCGGTATTACTGCTGCTTGTCCCAGAGCGTGCGCCCGAAGAACGTGAGCGTGCGATCCCACGCGATCTGCGACCACACCGGATCGAACTGCGTGCCGCCGATGCGGCCGGGGCCGACGGCCGTTTCGTTCGCGAACGCGTGATGCGCGAGATAGCGGTGGAATTCGACGTCGACCTTTGCATCGGTCAGCTTCTTCTCCAGCGCATCGACCTGGTCGATCGCGAAGAACGCATCCTGCGTACTCCAGTGACCCATCAGCGGCACCTTGATCTTCGACGGGTCGAGGTAGTCGAGCGGAGGGAAGCCGTACCACGTGACGCCGGCGGCCGCCTCGGCGAACTGCAGCGACAGCAGCGTGAGCGCGCCACCCATGCAGAAGCCGGTGACCGCCACGCGCGACGCGTGCGTCTTCAGGTAGTGCACCGCGCCGGGAATGTCCTGCGACGCGGCGTCGCCGAAATCGAGGCCCGTCATCAGGTGGTGCGCTTCTTCCTCCTCGACCGTCGACTTGCCGCGATACAGGTCGGGCACGAGCGCGAAGTAGCCGCAGCGCGCGAGGCGATCGGCGACGCCGCGGATCTGGTCATTCAGGCCCCACCACTCCTGGATGACGACGACCGCGGGTGCGCCTTCGGTCTTTTCCGGCGTGGCGAGGTAGCCCTGCAGTTCCTGGCCGTCCGGACGGCGAAACGTGATCATGGAACCGGATGTTTGAGACATGAAACCGCTCCTTTTCGAAAAATGCGATGAGTGCGGCATCGGGTCGGCCAGCGAGTGCGGTATGCCCGGTGAGTCGAGGTCTCGCTCGCGTTCGCTTCGGCCGGCGCCGACCACGCGGCCATTCTATGCGCAAACGCCAGCGGTCTGCGTGAACGGCGCGATGCGGCGGCCGATTCGCGCGCGCGCGTCGATCGGGCGTCGTGCGGCGCGCATGACGCGTGCGCCCAAAAACACAACACCCCGCCCCGATGGACGGGAGCGGGGTGTTGCGTCGGCAACGGGCGTATCGCGGAATGCGTCGCGTGCGGCAGTCTTACTGACCGAAATAGACCGAGTCGCGAGCGTTCTGCTTGACCGCGATCGCGCGGCCGGCACGCACGCCGGCGGCGGCCTGTGCGCCGTAACCCGTCGCGTCGCCGTTCGTCACGCGCGCCTGCGCGGTCTGCAGCGCATTCGGGTAGTGGACATCGGAGACTTCCGGCTTGTACCCGGCCTGTTCGAGCTGCACGAGCTCTGCGCGGACCTGGGCACGCGTCAGTTGGTCCGACGGGTTCGACTGAGCGAATGCGCCAAACGATGCGGACAGGGCGCTGGCAGCGGTGACTGCGTAGATGAACGACTTCATGATGACCTCCGGTTTTCGTAGATTTCGCGCTTCGCTTGTTGCGTTGAGCGGTTGATTTGCATCGTAGCGATCGCGATACCGGTCGGAAATAGGCGTTCCAGCGAATGATTATTGCAACTGGGTAAACGATTCGCGGAAAAAACGGGTTTTGTCGGACGATTGTTGGCGTGCCTGACGGCGGTCACGGGTTGCGGTGGGGCATGATCGTCGCGGCGGCGGTGAGTCGAGCATGGCATGTCGACGCAAGTACGACGGGCCGGCGCGCTACAGGACAGGAGCGTATGGCGACCGAACGCCGACCTTGGCCCCGAGCTTGGCCGATAGAAAGCTCAATTGAATCGGATAACGAAGTATTGATGGTGGGCAAGGAAAGCCGCACGCCCCATCGCGTTGAAATCGAGACCAGCCTTCCTTCGCGCATCGACGGGAATGCCCGTGCCGTCTCGTCGCGCGTACCACATCACGCGTCGACGATCGCCTGCCGTTTCCGGTATTCGGCAGGCGTGATCCCGACATGCCGTGCGAACGACCGTCTGAGCGTATCGACATTCGCGAAGCCGCATTTCGCGGCGACCTGCTTCGGCGTGTCATGTCCGTTTTCGAGCAACTGGCGAGCCGCCGCGACGCGGGTCGCTTCGACCCACGAGGCCGGCGTCATGCCGACCTCTGCGCGAAAGAGCCGTGCGAAGTGGCGCGGGCTCATGCCCGCATGCTTCGCGAGTTCCGCCACCGAGTGCTCGAGTTCCGGATGACTGGCGATCCAGCGCTGGACTTCCTGCAGCACCGAACGCCCCGCCGGGCGCGCCGCGCCGCTGCGGCTGAACTGGAGCTGCCCGCCCGGGCGCTTGAAGAACATGACGAGTTGCGCGGCGACGCGCCGCGCGATTTCCCGGCCGAGATCCTCCTCGACCAGCGCAAGCGCGAGATCGAGGCCGGCCGTGACACCGGCACCGGTGCGCAGCTTGCCGTCGCGTACGTACAGCGCATCCGCTTCGACGGTGAGCGACGGATAGGCGGCGGCGAGCGCATCGGCCGCGGCCCAGTGCGTCGTCAGGCGTCGTCCTTTCAGCAGGCCGGTCGCCGCGAGGATGAATGCGCCGGTGCAGATCGAGCCATACCGTTTGCTTTGCACGGCGGCCGATCGAAGCCACGCGAGCACGTCGGTGCGCAGCGCGATCCGGCCGGCACCCGGTGCACCGGCAACGAGCAGCGTGTCGATGCGATCGGGAATGTCGGGAGCGATCCAGTCGGCCAGCAATTGCGCGCCCGATGACGCGCGGATCGGGCCGGACTCGCTCGCGATGATCCGCAGCGTATAGAACGGTTTGCCGCTTTCGGCGTTTGCCTGTGCGAATACGTCGAGCGGCGCGGAGACGTCGAGCAGTTGTACGCCCGGTACCGCGAAAATACCCACGACCTTCGGCATGTTCGGTTGCGTGATGTGTCGATGTGTCGAATGTGACGCGTAGCAGTATAGACGCGCGGTGCGATGCGACGGGCGGGGCATCGGCGCATTACGCGGGTGCGATTCGATGGTTCCGGCAGTGGTGGCCGTCGATCGAGCAAAATGGCACGATTTGGCGTAATACGCCGATTGATGCCAAACGACGGTCTCCGCAGAATGAATGCTGTCTTCCAAGGAGATCGATCATGACTGTGAACGTCGCCGGCATCACCCTTCCCGATAGCCAGCTCGCGCGCGAGATCACCGAACTCGTACGGGATACCGAGTCCGAGCTGCTGTTTCATCACTCCAGCCGCGTGTACTACTTCGGTGCGCTCGCGGGCCAGCGCCGCGGGCTGAGCTACGATCCCGAACTGCTCTATTGCGGCTGCATGTTCCATGACATGGGGCTCACGCATCGACACAGCAGCGCATGTGAGCGATTCGAAGTGGACGGCGCCAATGCCGCGCGCGATTTCCTGAAGAGCAGGGGCATTTCGCAGCAGGACATCGACCTCGTGTGGACCGCGATCGCACTGCACACCACCCCCGGCATTCCGCAGCACATGCATCCGGTCGTCGCGCTCGTCACCGCCGGTGTCGAGATGGATGTGCTGGGCCTCACGTATCCGGAGTACAGCGACGTCGAGCGAGAAGCCGTCGTCCGCGCGCATCCGAGGAGGCCGCGCTTCAAGGAAGACATCATCCAGGCGTTCTACGACGGTATCCGGCACAAGCCGGACACGACGTTCGGCAACGTGAAGGCCGATGTGCTGGCCGACAAGGATCCGCATTTCCATGCAGGCAATTTCTGCAGCGTGATCCGAGCGTCGGCGTGGGCCGGTTGATCGGTGTCGGTGGCGGGCGGGGCGGGGGGAAGGCAACCGGTGCGACGCATGTCGAATTCGGTGGCCGGACGTGGCGGGCGCCGTTTCGTCGATGGAATATTCATTAGAAAAGTTGTTACGTGACAACTTCATGACGTCAGTCAGCGACTTCATATACTTGAATTTCACGATCCCGCTCCAGACGCGCATCTCCGGCCGCGCGTGCCGGGGCGGCGAGCGGGAAGCCCCGTTTCGCCGACACCCGCAATTGCCCGCCGTCGACCGGTCGTCGACCGCCTGACGACCGAATCCGCCCGTCTTCGGCAAAACGCCTATAATGATTGGGCAAATTGCCGGAGAAGAGTCATGAGTACGATCGCGTTTCACCCTTCGGGCGTCGCGCACCCGCGCCAGGCCGAGTTCACGATCCTCGAGCAACTGCTCGCGATTCGCGTGCGCTCGGGCGCCGATCTCGCGGAGTTGGCGAGCGCGCGCGTCGACGTCGCGGTGATCGACCGGCTGTCGGAGCGCGGCCTGAAGTCGGACGAACTCGCCTTCATCATCCCGCGGCGCACGCTGAGCCATCGCCGCCAGGCGCACGAACGGCTGTCGCAGGAGGAGTCCGACAAGGCGATCCGGCTGGCGCGCATCGTCGCGCAGGCGACGGCCACGTTCGGCGACCAGGACAAGGCGATGGCGTGGCTGCGCAACGGGCTCCAGCGCTTCGGCGGACGCACGTCGCTCGACATGGCGAGTACCGAGCATGGCGCGCGGCTCGTCGAGGAAGCCCTCACGCAGATCGACGAGGGGTACTTCGCTTGACGACGCTGTGGCGCATCAGCAATTACGCGGACCTGAAAGGCATCGGCGGATTGCGGGCCGGCGGGCGCTGGCATTTTGCCGGGCAGCCCGTCGTCTATCTCGCCGAGCATCCGGCGCTCGCGCTGCTCGAGACGCTCGTTCACTTCGAAATCGCCACCGTTGCGCAATTGCCGAGCGGCTACCAGCTGCTTCGGGTCGAGGTGCCTGAATCGGTGGATGTTGCCGAGATCGCGGAGGGCGATGCGCCGGCCGACTGGCGAGAGGACGTCGACTGGACCCGCAGCGCCGGCACCGAGTGGCTGCACACGCAGCCGAGCGCCTTGTTGCGCGTACCGAGCGTCGTCGTGCCGCACGCGCACAACTTCCTGTTGAATCCGCTGCACCCTGCCGCATCCGGGATCCGCATTGCCGAAGTCATGCAGTCGCCGTACGACAGCCGGATTCTGCGGCTGATCCAGTCGAACAAGAGCGAATAGGGCTGATTGCGCGTCGTCGCGCGGCACCGCGCCGATCAGCGCCCACCTGCGGCTCCGGTCTGCCGGTCGCGGCGGGCAGGGTGCTGCACGTCACCAATGCGGAACATGAAGGCGGCACATGGCAGCAACGATCGATGAACAGAACGGCCACGCATCGTGGCAAGGGGGCGCCGTGACGAACGCGCATCTGCTCGAAATGGACGCCATCCTGTCGGGCCCGGGGTTTTTCGATTTTCTCGGCGACGTCGATTGCGATCGCGCGCTGGCCAGCCGCGAGGCGGAGCCGTTCGACGCCGGCTGGATGACGGCATTCGACGAAATCGACGGCGATCCGGGCGCCGTGCTGGACAAGCCGGCCGTGGATGCCCTGAGGGAAAAGGCGTTCAGGCTCGCGTTCCGGGCATCGGGGAATGCCGACATCGCGGCGTGCGTGTCGGATGACATCGAGCTGATCGCGCGAAGCCGGCTGTCGGGCCGCACCGACGGCTGGCCGTCACGCGTTCTTTGGGATACCTACACGAACGGCCGGTTTCCCTGCTAGCCGATGCGGCGTACCGGATGCGCCGAGGCATGCGATCGGACGATGCCAATCACGTGCCTGCCGCGATGATTGTCAAACAGTGTGAGTCAATCGTCAGCATTTGCAACGGAAGTAACAGTCCCCGCAATTCGATGGTTTCGGGCGTGGGTGCGGCTACATTGGCTCCACCTGCCGCACGTCGCGGTGAGGCATGCGACAAGCCGCACGAAGGCGGCCCGCAGCAACAACGTCTTTGGGGAGAATGACCATGAACAAGATTCGCACGATTCTGCTTGGCGCCGCGCTGACGGCAATCGCATCGGCCGCTTTCGCACAAACGGCCCAGACGGGCGCAGAAGGTTCCGCCGGCGTCGGTGCACAAGTCCAGACGCCGCTGCTCGGCGGCGGCGTGGGCGTGCAGGCGGGTGCAGGCGCGAATGCCGCGGGCTCGGGTTCGGGCGCAGGCAACCTGGTCGGCGGTGCGCTGAACGGCGTGGGCAAGACGGTCGGCGGCGTCGGCTCGGCAGCGGGCAACGCGGTTGGCGGTGCGACGCAGGCGGTCGGCTCGGCTGCAGGTTCGGCGAAGGATGCCGCGACATCGGCCGTGCACACGACGAAGTCGCACGTGAAGCACGTTGCATCCTCGGCAAAGAGCCACGCGCAAGGCGCGGTGTCGACGGCGGGTGATGTCGCAGGCGGCGCGAAGGCGAAGGCCGGCGAAGCGCTCGAGGGTGCGGCGAACTCGGTGCAGGGCGGCGCATCGGTCGGCGTGAAGGGTTCGGCGTCGGCCCAAGGCGGCGCGCTGTAAGCGATACGCTTTCAGCCAAGGCCCGGCCCGCTTCGATGCGGGCCGGGTCTTTTTTTTGGCGCGAGCCGCGCATCGCGGCCGCGTCAGTGTGCCGCGAACCGGAACAGGCGTGCCGCGCACCCTCTGCCCATTGCCTGCCCGCCATGCTTAAATAGCGGGGCTCCCGGTCGACGGTCGTTCTTGCGCGGCACCGGTCGATGCAGGCAAGCATGTCCGATCGGCAGCGTGACGACAGACGACTCCAAAGCGCCGCCGCGGCCCGCCCGGCGTGGTCCGATAACATTCCGAGGCATCACGACCATGACCATCCCGTTCCGTCTTCTCGCGCTTGCCTGCGTGCCGTGGCTCGCGGCTTGCGCGTCACCGCCCATGCCGCGCGGCGAGTGACGCGTGCGGGGTGAGCACGGTGGGCGCGAGGCCGGACGAATTCGCGGCGCCCGCTTTCAGGTACCATCCCGACCCGCTGGCGACGGGCGGCACGATCGGTGCGGACGAGCGCCGCCACCCGCGACGGCGCATCCGGCGGCGGTCCGGCCTGCGACCAGCGGCCGCGCGTCGTTCGACGGCGCACAATGCCGGTCGACATCGCCCTTTCGTCATGAACCAGAGGAATCTTCGTGAAGTTCATCCACGCCGCAGACATTCACCTTGACAGCCCGCTGCACGGCTTGAGCGCGTATCCGGATGCGCCGGCCGCGCAGTTGCGCAATGCGTCGCGCGAGGCGCTGCGGCAGCTCGTGGATCGTGCGATCGAAGAGGAAGTCGCGTTCCTCGTGATCGCCGGCGACCTGTACGACGGCGACTGGAAGGACCACAACACCGGCATTTTCTTCGGCCAGCAAATGGGCCGCCTGCGCAAGGCGGGCATTCGCGCATTCGTGCTCGGCGGCAATCACGATGCCGAAAGCGAGATGACGAAGAAGCTGACCTTGCCCGACAACGTCACCGTGTTCGGCCACCGCAAGCCGGAAACCTTCAAGCTGCCGGAATTCGACGTGGCGCTGCACGGGCAGAGCTTCAAGGACAAGGCCGTCGTCGACAATCTCGCGATCGGCTATCCGGATCCCGTGCCGGGCCATTACAACATCGGCGTGCTGCACACCGCGCTCGAAGGCTATGCGGCGCATGCGAACTATGCGCCGTGCTCGCTGGCGGAATTGCATGCGAAAGGCTACGACTACTGGGCGCTCGGCCACGTGCACGAATTCCAGCATTGGTCGGGGCCGTCGACCATCGTGTTTCCCGGCAACCTGCAGGGGCGCCATATCCGCGAGACGGGCCGCCGCGGCGCGGTACTCGTGACGGTGGAGCAGGGCCGCACGCACGTCGAGCGTCTGTACCTCGACGTGCTGCGCTGGGAGGCGTTGTCGGTCGACGCGTCCGATTGCCTGACGGTCGCCGACCTGTCGAGAAAGATCGGCCAGTCGCTGGAGACGCTGTTGAGCGTCGATGGCCACGTGCCGCGCGCGGTGCGCGTGACGGTCACGGGCCGCACGCCCGCGCACGGTCTCTTCTTCGGCCGTGCGCCGCAATTGCGTGCGGAGGTGCTGAACCAGATCGGCATCATCGGCAACGAACGGCTGTGGCTGGAGAAGGTCCGGCTCGCGACGTCCGCGCCCGTGCAGCCGCAAGGCGAGAGCGAGCAACTCGAGGCGCTGGAGGATCTGAAGCAGATCCTGGCCGATGCCGCACACGATCCGGATTTTCTCGCGCTGCTCGAACGCGACCTGAAGCCGTTCGTCGGCAAGGTGCGCAGCGACGTGAAGGAAGAGGTGCCGCTGCTGACGATGGCGCGCGCCGGCGAACTCACGGCGCTGGTCGAGCAGGTCGGTCCCGCGTTGCTCGCGCGGCTGGCGAGGGGGGAATAAGCGATGCGAATCAGCCAGCTCGACCTGATCAAGTACGGCAAGTTCACCGACGAGACGCTGCGCTTTCCGTCGGCCGGCCAGGATTTCCACGTGATCGTGGGGCCGAACGAGGCCGGCAAGTCGACGATCCGGACGGCCGTGTCGGAACTGCTGTTCGGGATGAAACTGCAGACCCCGCTCGACTTCCTGCATGCGACGCCCGAACTGCGGATCGGCGGCGTGCTGGAGGGCGGCGCCGGCGCGCTCGCCTTTCATCGCGCCCGCGGGCGCAGTCCGCTGCGCACGCCCGCCGACGACAAGCTGCCGGACGACTATCTCGACGCCATCCTCGACGGCGCGACGCGCGAGTTCTTCGAACAGATGTTCGGGCTCGACCACGGGCGGCTCGTCGACGGCGGCCGGAGCATTCTCGACGCGTCCGACAAGCTCGGCCAGGTGCTGTTCGAATCGGCGGCGGGTGTCGGCACGCTCGGCCCCGTGCGCGAGGAACTCGACGCGCGCGCGGCCGAGCTGTGGGCGCCGCGGCGCAGCGGCAGCGCATTCGCGCAGGCCGAGACTTCGTTCAACGAAGCAGTTGGCGAACTGAAGGCAGTCCAGGTGCGCACGCGCGACTGGGTCGATCGCAAGGAGGCGCGCGACGCGGTCGAGCAGGAGATCGAGCAGGCGCGCGCGGAGCAGCGTCGCCTTGAAGCATTGCGCTCGAAGCTCGAGCGCGTGCGGCGGCTGGCGCCGTACCTGAAGGAACTGACGATCAAGGAAGCGGCGCTGGCCGAACTGGGGGCCGTCGTCGAGCTGCCGCCGACCGCGTATGCCGACTTGCTGAAAGCGCAAGGCGATCTCGCGGCCGAACAGAAGGTGCTCGAGGAACGGCGCGCGGACCTGCTCGCGAAACGGCAGGCACGTGATGCGATCGATCCGGATGTCGATGCGCTGGCGCTCGAAGCCGATATCGAAGCGCTCGACCGGCTGCGCGGCGCATGCATGAATCATGCACAGGATCTGCTGTTGCTCGGCGCGGACGTCGAGCGGCATCTGTCCGCCGCGGGTTCGGCTGCCGCACAGCTCGGCTGGCCAACCGACGAGACGTCGCTGCGCGCGGCCCTGCCGACCGCGCTGTCGCTGAAGACGGTCGCGAACCTGCTGCGCGACCACGGCGCGCTGCATCAGGCGCTGGCCGGCGCGCGCGAGTCGCTCGACGAGCGCACGCAGGAACTCGCGCAGGCACGGGAACAACTGGCGCGCCTGTCGACCGTCGATGTGCCTGAAGCGCTTCGTGCGGCGCTCGCCGATGCGCAGGGCTTTCGCAATAGCGTGCAGCGTGAACAGGCACTCGAACGCGACATCGCGGCCGCCGAGCAGACGCTGTCCGACGCGCTCGATGCGCTCAGCCAGTGGCGCAAGCCGGTCGACGCGCTGCGTGCGCTCGACGTGCCGTCGGCGGCTCGGCTCGGTGTGCTGCTGACCGAAGCGAGCGAACGCGCGAGCGCGGCCGCCGCCGCACGCGATGCACGGGACGGCGCGCAGGAAGAACACGAGCGGCTCGAACTGCAGGAGAAGCATTTCGCTCAGACCCACAAGGTCGTCACGACCGCCGAGGTGCTGGCGGCGCGCGCTCGCCGCGATGGCGCCTGGGGCGACGTTCGCAGCGGCGCGGTGGATCTCGCAACCGGCGCGCCGGCTGTCGACGATGCGATTCGCCTTGCCGACGAACTCGTCGATGCGCAGCTCGGCGCCACGCAAGCGGCGGCGACACTGCAATCGCTGCGTCAGCAGGTCGAATCCGCGCACGTCGTGTTGACGCGCCGGCAGGCGACCGTGGACGAGCGCGAACGCGAGCTGGCGGCACATCGCGACGCGTGGGCCGAACTGGCGACGACGGCCGGCGTGCCCGGCATGCCGCTGGCGGCGATGGGCGACTGGCTCGCGAAGCGCGACACGGTGTTTGCCGCGCAGCTCGAGCTCGACCGCCTGCGCCGCGAATTCGCGACGATCCGCGATGCACGCGCCGGTGCGGAAGCCGCGTTGCGTTCGGCGCTGCGCATGGTATCGCGCGACGGCGACGCCGACGGCCTGACGGCACTGATCGCGATCGCCGGGACGTTCGTGCAGTCGGCGGAGAAGACGCTCGCACAGAAGGACAGCCTGGAGGACCGCGCGCGCGAAGCCGAACGCGGATGCGCGACGGCTCGTTCGCGCGCCGGCCAGGCCCAGACCGCCTACGATGCGTGGCACGTGCAATGGCGCGACGCGCTTGCCGACGCGAAGCTGTCCGCCCATGCGGTGACGCTGGCTGCCGCGGAAGGTGCGCTCGCACTCGCGAATACGGTGACCGCCGAACTGGCCGACGCCGATGTGCCGCGCAACCGGATGACCGCGATCCGCGCGGAGCTGGCCGCGCTCGAGGCCGGCGCACGGCGACTGGCCGAAGCGCTCGAGCCCGCGTGGCTGGCGAGCGGCGACTGGCTGGACGTTGCGCGCCGGTTGACGATGCGCGTTGCGGCCGCACGGGAAACCGCGCGTGCGATCGGTCGTGCCGACGACGCGGTGCGGCAGGCTGACGGCAAGGTCGCCGATGCCGCCGCCGCGGTGGCAGGCGCGGATGCGCGCATTCAGCCGTTGCTGCAACTGGCCGGCGTCGCGTCGATCGACGCGGCGCTGCCACTGGCCGAGCAATCGGACCGGCAGCGTCAGCTTCGACAGGCCGTCGATGCCGCGAAGGAGGCGCTGGTGCGCGACGGCGACGGCTTGTCCCAGCCGGCCGTCGAGGCCGAGGTCGCTGAACAGGACATCGCCGACGTGCCCGCGCATCTCGAAGCGGTGAAGCAGTCGCTGGGCGACGTCGGCACGCGCCTGAACGCGCTCGCGCAGCAGCAGGTCGTGGCCCGGCAGGCATTCGGCGCGATCGACGGCCAGGCGAATGCGGCCGTGGCCGAAGCAAAGCGGCAGGAAGCGCTCGCGGCGATGGGCGATGCAGCGGAACAGTATCTGGAAGCGGCGACCGCGAGTCGCTTGCTGAAGTGGGCGACCGATCGTTATCGCGACCAGAAGCAGGGGCCGATGCTGCGCCGGGCGGGCGAGATTTTCGCGGGACTTACGCTGGGCGAATTCGCGCGGCTGACCGTCGACACCGAACGGACGCCGCCCGCGCTGTATGCGCGGCGCACGAAGGGCGCGTCGGTCGAGGTCGCCGGCCTGAGCGAAGGGACGCGCGACCAGTTGTTCCTCGCGCTGCGGATCGCGGCGCTCGAACTGCAACTCGCCAGCAGGACCGGGCTGCCGTTCGTTGCCGACGACCTGTTCATCAACTTCGACGATGCACGTGCGAAGGCGGGGCTCGAGGCGCTGCGCGATCTGTCGACGCGAACCCAGGTGCTGTTCCTGACGCACCACGATCACCTGCTGCCGCTCGTGCGGGACGTGTTCGGCGCGCAGGTCAACGTGGTCGCGCTGCAGCGCGAGGCAGCCGGCGCATGACACCGGGCGGCCCGATGTCCCGATACGTGGGAATGGTCATCGCGTACAGGTAGTATGTGCGGTTCCGAAATGCACGCGACCGGTTCTGCCGGTCACGGGTCCGGCCACACGAGGGATCGACATGAACAAGCTGGTAGCTGCCATTGCGTTCGCGGCGGACAAGCATCGCAATCAGCGGCGCAAGGACGACGAGGCGTCGCCATACATCAACCATCCGATTGCGCTGGCCGCTGTGCTGGCCAACGAAGCCGGCATCGAGGACGAGCGCGTGATCGTCGCGGCGGTGTTGCACGACACGATCGAGGACACGGAGACCACCGAGCAGGAACTGCTGCGGCTGTTCGGCAAGGACGTCGCGGACATCGTGATGGAAGTCACCGACGACAAGTCGTTGCCGAAGGACGAGCGCAAGCGCCTGCAGGTCGAGCATGCGGCGACGATCAGCCGCCGCGCGAAGCTCGTGAAGCTCGCGGACAAGATCTGCAACCTGCGCGACATCGCCCGGCATCCGCCCGCGGACTGGCCGCTCGAGCGCAAGCAGGCGTACTTCGACTGGGCGAAGTCGGTCGTCGACCGGATGCGCGGCGTACATCCGGGCCTCGAAGGGATCTTCGATGCCGCGTACGACGCGCGGCCGGCCGACTGACGCGCGGCCATGCGGGCGGCCCGATCCCGATCCGCCGAGCGGTCACTGCCTGCGGTGGCGGGCGTCGACGTGGGCGGCGACAGGAAGCAGTGCGACCTCGTGATCCTGCGCGGCTCGACGATCGTCCGGCGCGAGGCGCGGATCGCGCCCGAAGCGCTGCCTTCGCTGTGTATCGAGCATGACGTGGTGGCGGTCGGCGTCGACGCGCCGAGCCTGTGGTGGACCGGAAGCGGACGCCGGGCGGCCGAGCAGGCGCTCGCGCGTGAACGGATCTCATGTTTCCCGACGCCGTCGCGCGAGCAGGCCGTGGCCAGCACGTCGGGCTTTTTCGACTGGATGTTCACGGGGGAGCGCGTCTACCGTGCGCTGGCCGGCGCCTATCCGCTGCTGACCGACGCACGGTATGCCGGCGGGCGCGTGAGCTTCGAGACTTATCCGTACGCGATTACCTGCGCGATGCTCGGCAAGGCGATTGCGTCGGCGAAGCAGAAGCGCAACCAGCGGCGGCAATTGCTCGCGCAACTCGGAATCGACGTGTCGACGCTGCGATCGGTCGACGCGCGGGACGCCACGCTGTGCGCATTGACCGCGCAGTACGTGATCGACGGCAGCGCACACGCGTATGGCGATGCGGAGGGCGGGTATATCCGTGTACCGGTGGTCGGCGAGACGATCGTTCTCGATACGGTCCAGTCAGGGGCCGCGGCTCGCTGATACCCGTGAACCCTTGGCAGCAAGGGTGAGCTTTTTCGGGACGCGCATCGGATTGTCGACGTCACGGTGTCGAGCAGGGACAGCCGGTCGGCATGTGCGGAGCAGGTGGCGTGCGCATCGACATAGGCAGTCGACGCACCGTATGCCTCACGGCCGTGATGCTCAGTCTTCGAGAATGGACTTCGGCACGCTGGAGAGATCGCAGGCATCGGCCTGCTCGAAGTAGCCTTGCGCATCGTCGATCATCACGACCGCGACGTCGATCAGTTCGTCGAGCCGCTGCAGCAGCGATTCGCGCCACTCGAAGTCCTCGTCGCGCTCGGGCGTCTTGTCGAGCTGCTCGATGATCGAGTCGGCGGTCTGCAGGAACGGGATCGCCTGTTGATAGTTTTCGATCGAGACCATCGCTGCGTTGCGCGCGCCGACGAGCCGTTCACGATGCTCGTCCGCCAGTTCGGACTCGCCGCTGATGCGCGGCAGGACATCCGAGATACGTTGCAGGAGCGGCGGGACCTGTTCTTCGAGCATGATGGCGCGCTCGCGCAGCGCGGCGTATTCATCGCGGAGATCGGCGTCGCCGGATTGTGTGGTGCTGTCCATCGTCGGTGTGAGTGCGTTGTTCGATCGCGGCATGATACTCGACGGCGTGCGCCCCTTCGTTTGTTCCGCAGCCGGATGACGAGAGCGCGACGCCAATACGGAGCGCGGAGGAACAGGGGATGTCGTCGACCGCCTATATATAGGACGAAAGAAGGGGGCGCCCCGGAGCGTGGCATCCCAAGTCCGTGCGCGGCAGCGCACGGGGCTTTTCAAAATATTTTCACAAAGGGGTTGCGCAGACGAGGGCAGGTGCTTAGAATCACGCCTCTTTCGCGCTAACGGAAACGCAGCGCGGGGGGAGAAGGGAAGCGGTGCTGTCGGGCGGGTCGTAGCGGCCTCGGCGGTGCAGGAAGTTGAACCCCAGCCGTCGCAACGAAGCAGTTAAAAAGTTGTTGACGAGCTGAAAAAGGCGGTTCATAATCTCGCTTCTCTGCTGCTGAAAACGCAGCGCTGCTGAGAAAACCTCCGGGTCCTCGCAGAAATGCTCTTTAAAAATTAACAGCCGATAAGTGTGGGCGCTTGATGGAGGCGAGCTGATCTTCGGATCAGATAGCGAAAGTATCAAGAGTCTCACACTAAAGTAAGTCAGGTTTATGAAGTGATTCATATTCCTGTCAGCTTTGAGTG
>NZ_JTAN02000002.1 GCF_000949135.2 Burkholderia sp. USMB20
GGTGCTCGACGAAGTGAAGCGCGAAACCGCGCTGATCCTCGGCAGCTTCTACAGCACGATGCTGCGCAACGAGATCTTCGATTTCGCGCAGATCGGCGCGTTCGTCGAGCGGGCCGACAACACCGCGCGGATCCTCGACGTGAAATACCACCTGCTGCTGCCGTCGGTGTCGCACGTGGGCACGATCCTCGATACCAACCACTGGGAATCGATCCTGCGGTCGGTCGAGGCAAACAACTCGTACCGCTGGGTGTACGGTGTGCAGTACAAGCCGCTGAACATCGCGGACTACCTGGTCCTGAACGGCCGCATGCCGCGCTCGCTGCGCTATTGCTACGGACGCGTCATGTCGAGTCTCAATTTGCTCGTGAAAGAGCATGGCATCGCTCACGCGTGCCACGGGACCGCCGCACAGACGCTCACGATGCTTTCCGACAGTACGATCGAACGAGTCTTCAAGAACGGCCTGCACGAGTTTCTGACCGGATTCATTCGGCGCAACCAGCGACTGGGGCTCGAAATCGCCCAGGCCTACAACTTCGATTGAGTACCGCAATGCATATCGGGATCACCCATACCCTGCGTTATACCGTCGACGAGCCGTTGCAGCAGGCATTGCAGCGCCTTCGATTGCGGCCGTCGTCGAATCCCGGTCAGACGGTCGGGTCCTGGGAATTGCTTGCAAACGACATGCAGCCGGCATTGTCGTACATCGACGGATTCGGCAACCATGTCGACCTTGTGTGTCACCCGAACGACCGCAAGGAGATCGTCATCGTTTCACGCGGCGAAGTGACGACGCACAACAAGGATAGTGTGTTTGGTTCTGCAGACGATCGTACGAATCCGTGGCTGTTCCTGCGCGAGTCGCCTCTCACGCGTCCCGGGGACTCGCTGATGGAGCTTGCCTCTGCCCTGAAGAGCACGCAAAACCGTCTTCTGCAACTACACGAGTTGATGGACATCGTGCACGATCGCCTCGCACCCCGGTCGGAGAATTGCGACGACGCCACCGATGCAGAAGCTGCGTGGATCAGTTCCCACGGGACCTGTCGCGACCATGCTCATGTATTCATCGCCGTGGCCCGTCGGCTCGGCATTCCCGCGCGCTTCACTTCCGGCTATCTGATAGGCGACGACGGAATCCAGGCAATCGATCATGCGTGGGCTGAAGTCTATGTCGACCATCTCGGTTGGATCGGCTTCGATCCGGCGAACAATCTCTGTCCCGACGAACACTACGTGAAACTGGCGACTGGCATCGACGCTTGCGGCGCCGCGCCGGTCACCTGCATCCAGTCGAACTCGGGCGCTGAAACGCTGACCGCGGAGATTGCGGTCACACTGTCGGCCCGGTGAGTCGATCGACGGAAATTTCAGTACTCGCACCGATGACGCAAACGACCCGCAGCCTGCTATCGGGCTGCGACTTGCCGGATTCGATCGACGCTATCGACTGCTATCGCGCACCCGCGCTCGACAAGGGCCTCGACATTCTCGAACGCCTGGCGTCGGCTACCGGTTGTAACGCGCCTTGCCCCCCAGTGAGCAGGACCAACGCGCTGCTTCGCTATTCAGCGAGTGAGCGACGAAGCAAATGACGTCAGAACAAGAGCCCCAGCATTGCCGCCTTGACCGCGGCCTCGGTCTTGTTGGCCGAATTCAATTTGCGCATCGCATTGACGAGGTGAAATTTCACGGTCCGCTCGTCGACAGACATGATCTTGCCAATCTCGGAGTAGGTTTTCCCCGCGGCGGACCATTGCAACGCCTCGCGCTCGCGTGCCGTCAACTCGACGGCATATTCGGGCGCAAGCTGCGCAAGCAGATGCATGCTCATCGCGCAGTTGGCGATGTTCGCGAGCCATGACATCTGGTATCCCTTTTCCGCGAGTTCACTCTCCTCGATCGGCTCGCCCGATCGCACCATGGTCACGAGTCCGATCGCCCCGGTGCGGCTGATGGATGGCATGCACCAGCCGTGGCGCAAGCCGAAGTGCTCCGCTTCGTCCCAGAATTCGACGTTTTGTGTCTGGCTGTCGGCGCGCCAGATCAGGGGTGTCAGGTGACTGAGCCCATGCCGGACCGTCGGATCGACGGCAAAATAGTTTTGGCTCACATAGCGCTCGACCCACGTCTCCGGATAGTTGGACTGCAGCATGAACCGCGGATGACTCACCGGCAACGGAACGCGCAGACCGAACGAACAGTACTCGAATCCAAGTGCTCGCACGTCTGCCGTGAACTCCAGAAACACGTCAGCCACGGATTTTTCCCCAGCGTATCCATTCAGATACTTCTCTGTCCAGGCCTGCATATCATTACCTTTTTGGTCAATCTTGTCCCTAAAGGGGCTGTATTTCGTGGTTGGTGCGCTGATCGATTTTTTATAAATTATTCAAGGATCGTCGTCAATATTTGAGATATCGAGCGGCAAGCATGGTGTCGGATACTGAATTGTTATCTGGCGGCGGGTGTTGAAGTGGCGTCCAGACGTCTGCCACCTGCCCATTCGGGCAGCTTTTTCGTCTTTTCAATTTCGGGTCCAATCGCGCCTAACAATTCTGAAGATAAGAGAGAGGGCATTCGCGATGCTGACTTTATTGTCGGGAAAAAGCGCTGATTTGAGTCACGAGACGATGTATCGACTTGCGAAGTTTCGGCATAAGGTCTTCATACAGGAACTCGGCTGGTCGTTGCCTACGGACGATGGCATCGAATTTGACGACTTCGATCACGCGGCCCCCCTTTATGTCGTCGCTTTCGACCGCAGCGGCGAAATCGTCGGTTGCGGCCGGTTGTTGCCGACCGACGAGCCTTATCTGCTGGGTGAGGTTTTTCCGGATTTGATGGGCGGTGCTTCCCTTCCCAGTACGCGCAATGTGTGGGAACTGTCCCGCTTCGCGATGAGCATGCCGAGCGGCGAGCCGTTGACGGCGGAAGAATCGTGGCAAAACACGCGCTCCCTGATGTCCGAAATCGTCCGTGTCGCGCACGCACATGGCGCCGACCGTCTCATTGCATTCTCGGTGCTCGGCAACGAACGGCTTCTGAAGCGCATGGGCGTCAATGTGCATCGCGCTGCGCCGCCGCAAATGATCGAAGGCAAGCCGACCTTGCCGTTCTGGATCGAGATAGATCAACAAACGCGCGCAGCGCTGAACCTCGACGCGTTGGAGTACGACGTGCCGCTCAACATGTCGCGCAGTGCGCATGTGTCGCACGCGTTCTGACGAGCGCAGCGAATTCGCGACGCGCATCGGGAAGGTCCAGGGTCCGCCGCGAGTCGGGCGGCCCCGGCTCTCTCCTGAAGTGGCTCGGCGCAATACAGCATTACTAAAGGTGTGCCTGAAGATGAACGGCTTTAACGATGTGGGTCAGCTGGTCCTGGTCCGTGAGGGGAAGGTGAAATGACGCTTCGAGTGGTGGTAACCGGTATTGGCATTGTGTCCCCGCTGGGTTGCGGTAAGGAATTGGTGTGGCAGCGCCTGATCGGAGGCGGCTCCGGGCTTCGCCGGCTCGGTGACGACATCGTCGGTGAACTGTCCGCCAAGGTCGGCGGGACCGTCCAGGGGAAGGCCGACGATCCCGACGGCGGTTTCGATCCGGAACTCTCGGTGCCGAACAAGGAACTGAGGAAGATGGACCGCTTCATCCAGATGGCGATGGTCGCTGCAGACGAGGCGCTCGCGGAAGCCGGATGGGCTCCGCAAGCCGAGCATCAGCGCGAGCGGACAGCGACGGTCGTGGCGTCGGGCATCGGTGGGTTTCCCGGGCTGGCGGAGGCGGTCAGGATCGGCGAGACGCGTGGCGTGCGGCGGTTGTCGCCGTTCACCATTCCGTTCTTTCTCTCGAATCTGGCGGCCGGCCAGATTTCGATCAAGCATCAGTTCCGTGGGCCCCTCGGCTGTCCGGTGACGGCCTGTGCGGCGAGCGTGCAGGCGATCGGCGACGCGATGCGCATGATCCGGACCGGTGAGGCCGATGTCGTGCTGGCGGGCGGTGCCGAAGCCGCATTCGACAAGGTCAGCCTGGGCGGATTCGCGGCGGCGCGAGCGTTGTCGACCGGCTTCGGCGATCAGCCGATTCGCGCTTCGCGCCCGTTCGACCGCGATCGTGACGGATTTGTCATGGGCGAGGGAGCGGCCATGCTCGTGGTCGAGTCCCTGGACCATGCCCTCGCACGTGGCGCCCGACCGATCGCGGAAATCATCGGGTACGGAACCACGGCGGACGCCTATCACATGACCGCCGGTCCCGACGACGGATCCGGCGCGATGCGAGCGATGAAGCTGGCCCTGGCGATGGGCGAAATCGCCCCGGAGCAGGTCGACTACGTCAATGCGCATGCGACATCGACGCCGGTCGGCGACGCCGGCGAAATCGAGGCGCTGAAGACTGTCTTCGGCGTGGGCGCAGGCCCGGCGATTTCCTCGACCAAGTCGGCAACCGGGCATTTGCTCGGGGCGGCGGGCGCCATCGAAGCGGCGTTTTCCATTCTCGCGCTCCGGGATGGCGTGTTGCCCGGAACGCTGAATCTCGAGCACCCCGACGAAGCCGCGGCCGGACTTGACCTGATCGGGCCTTCCGCACGGCGCGTTCCCGTCGAGATCGCACTGTCCAACGGGTTCGGGTTTGGCGGCGTCAATGCATCGGTGCTGTTTAAACGCTACCCGCCGGATAGATCAGCAGGGTCGCATTGACTGCACACCAACAGGGTTTGCGCATGCTTCTGATTTCGTAAGTATTACGAATAGTTAGCGTTCGACGCCATGCTATGGCGCCGCCAGCGCTCCATCGGTTCGATGGTGAGTCGCGGGCCGATCCAGCCGTGCGCCAGACGTGCTGTCCGCCCCCTCAGCCTCGCGCACCACGCCTGGATCCGCCGCAGGCGCAAATGTCGGCACGCGCTCGTGCCGATCCGGTTGGCCTTGCGCAACGTCGTTGCCAAGTGGACAGGCTCCCGGCACGCCTGGAGAAGCGTGATGCCGCAGCTTGCATTGCTTTACCCGGAACGACTCAGCATCGGAGTCTGAGTTTTAACCCGCCTCACACACGAAATTCCGGATACCTCCCATACCAAATCACCCCGGCCGCCGTGCTGGCCGTGGCCGAGCACTCATCTGTTCGCCGTCCTGCTGGAACGGACGCCATTGGGGCAATTGGAGCGGCCCTGAAACACCGGGAATATGGCCGGCATGTGTGCAGCGAGTGTGCACACCAGCCGTCTCGCCGTCGCGCTCCGCGACAGCCGATCGGAGGTCGGCATGGCCGCGTCGGCGAGCGAGTGGGACAGGAACTGAAATCAAAAAAGGCCCCGACAATGGCCGTGAAACTTGCCGGGGCTAACGAACCATGCAAATTGCATGGGACGAGGAAGTATCGCGTCCATCGTATAGCCGCCAATGATTTAGCAGCACCACCGAGTTCCGACGAATTCTCATCGGGTTCAGCCAAGATCCTGCTCAAGGAACGCGGATGTCCTCCACCGACAAGCTTAAAAAATGCCAAAGCGTTTTGACCGCTGCCCCGCTCGCCGTTTTCGACGTATCAATTCGTGAGCTTGTGTTGCGGTAGGACCCACAGCATCCGTCCGACCGCTTCAGCCTGATTCCGCGAGTGGGTCTTTTCATAGATCGCACGCAACTGGCTGCGAACCGTCGCAAGCGACACGCCGGCGCTCGCCGCACATTCGTCGGGCGTCTTGCCGCTGATCAACGCTTCGGCGACCGCGGCTTCGGCGCTCGACAAGCCGAACGATTGCCGCAGCTGTTGTGCGACGACGAGCGGGGCGCCGCTGCGTCGCCTGACCGTGATCAGTATCGTCGCATCGCCGAACGTGGCATGGAGCGCCTGTCCGGACAATGCCGCGATGCCGAGAAAAATCTCGTGCGCCGCGGCCAACGTGCCGGACAGGGCAAGGCTCTCGCTCTTGCGGGTCTTCGCGACGCGCGCCAGCGCCGCCTTGAGCGCCTCGTTTTGAGGCGCGCTCGTCGCGCTCAGGTGCCCGTTCTCGAGCTTGAGGCAGGTGGTGGCGCGCAGCATCGACTCGGCCGCCCGGTTGACGAACTGGACGCGCGCGTGCCGGTCCAGCGCAAAGACGGCGAGGCCCAGTTCCTCCATCAGTTCGGCGCCGAGCGTGGCGTCGCGATGCAGCACTCGCGCGTCTTGCCACAGGTTGATCGAGCGCTGCAGATGCCCGGCCATACCGGTCAGGGTCGCGCGTTCTTCTGAAGAATAGGGTGTGCGGCCGTGCGCGCGCAGTAACCCGAGCAGAATGTTGTCGCTGCCGGGGCGCGCGAAGCGAATCCCCATCAGGTAGCGAAATCCCGACGGAATCTGATAGTCCTGGAAGAACTCGCTGCGTTCGACGTCGCGCTCGGTCAGGTGATCCTGACAACAAACGAATTCGCCGAGCGGTGCGTTCTCGACGAAGCCGCGGCGCGGATCGAGCGCGCCGTAATACTGATCGTAGAGCGCGATGATCTCGTCGAATTCCGCGCGCGGCGAATAGATCGAGAATTTCGGGGCATTGCGCGCGACGTCCCAACTGAACATGTGAAATACGTCCGCGCCGAGCGATTCGGATACCCGGTGAAAAACTTCGAGAAAACCGTCCGGATGCAGCGCGGCCTCATAGAGGTCCCCGATGAGTTGGTCTCGTTGCATGTGTTCACCCCGTCGCTTCGCGATCTTCGTATTCTGATTTTGTCTGACGATATTGCTTCGAATACCGAATTTTTTTCAGGCTAACACAGGTTATTTGCATTTCATGCCCTGTTATTTCCCGATTTTCATCCACCTGAATGATGATCGAGAAAATCGTCTTTGCGAGAATCCTCGCCATTCAGCGTGCACGCGCAATGTATGTGACACGCATCAACCAGAAGGGGCTCGGGGGAAACGCAATGAAACTCACACCTGTCGTATCCGGTATTGCAGTGCTTGTCCTGTCGGCTTGTGGCGGCGGCAGCGATTCCTCCTCGCCACCCGCACCGCCCGCCGCGCAGACGGTCAGCGGGGTCGCGGCCGCCGGCGCCGCGATGCAGGCCGCCACCGTGAAACTGGTCGATGCGACCGGCAAAGCGGTCGACTGCCCGGCCGATGCGTCGACCGGCGCGTTTCATTGCACGGTGACCGGCCTGACCGCGCCTTTCGCGTTGTCCGCATACGGCAACGTCGCCGACTCGCAGGCCACGCTGATCGCACTCAGCGCCACGGCCGGCACGCAGACGATCAACATCACGCCGATCACGAACGCGATCGCCGCCACGATCGTCGGCGACAACCCGACCAAGCTGCTGGCCGACACCGGTTTGCTGCAAAGCAAGGTCACGGCCCAGGCCGTCGCCAGCACGGTGCAAGCCTATTCGTCGGCGCTGGCCGACCTGCTGGCCGCCACCGGCAATGCGGGCGTCGACCTGATTTCCGGCCCGTTGACGGCGGGCGCGCCGGGTCTCGACCGGCTGCTCGACCAGATCAAGATCAACGTCCTGCCGGATGGCGGCGTCCAGATCAGCTCGGTGGCGGGCGCGTCCAGCGATACGCCGGTGCAGCTTCAGCTCGCGCCCGGCGTCGCGCCGCAGGCGAGCGACAAGGCCAGCCTGCCGGCCGCCGCGACCATCAATGGCGCGGTGGTGTCGAACCTGCCGAGCGCCAGCGATCTGGCGGCATTGCAGAGCGCGCTCAACCAGTGCTTCGCCGGTTCGACCGGCGCTGCGCGCACGGGCGGCAGCGTATCGGCATGCGGCCGGATCTTCGTCGACGACGTCGCGTCCGGCGCGCTGAATGCAGGCGTGCCTTCCGCGTACCTCAACAACGGGATGTCGGTCGACCAGGAGTTCGGCGCGCCGGCAGGCGGCACGCCGGGCATCGTGGCCGACGATGCGATGAACAACGCGAGCTTCAGCTTGCCGGAAGTCATCCGCGTCGTTGCCAGCGACACGATGTGGGTCAAGCTCGCGTGGACGCGCAGCGACGGGATTCGCGACGGCATGCAGCAGCATGTACAGCTCGCGGTGCGGGCGGGCAGTCTCGCAAACGGCGATACCGGCTGGCGCGTGGTCGGCAATCAGCGCGCGGTACTGAGCAAGGTCAATGCGAACGCACAGAAGTGGGACTGGCTGAATCCGGCCAATCCGTCGACGGGGACCAACGCGTTCGTCGATTCGCTCAACCTGCAGGTGGGTGCCGTCGACGCGGCCGGCACCGCGGTGGACTTCGCGATCGTCAACGGCCCCGGCTTGCGCAACGGCGTGTTTCTCCAGCCGTCGAGCGGGACCTGCGACACGCTGAACATCCGCGCGCAGATCGCAAGCGGGCAGACGCCGGCGCAACTCGCCGCACTGGCAAAGAACCCGCAGTGCCGCAACAACTTCCGTCTGGCCGGCGTCGCGCAGGACCCGGCCAACCAGGGCCTGTTCACGTGGCCCGGCGACGCGCCGCGCAACAATACCGCATGGGCGAAGCCGCAACTGAGCACCGCGGAGCTGGCCGACATCAAGCCGTTCAGCGCCTATACGATCGACATCTACCAGAACGGCAACACGTCGACGCCGGCCCGGCACTACACGGTCCGGCTGCGTACGCCGTCGCCGTCGCCCGACGCGCTGCGCCAGTACGCGTGGCACGATCTGGCGCAGTCCACGCGCGACAAGCTGACGCCGGGCTCCGCCAGCACGTTCGCGGGCGGCGCGACCTTCCCGCTCGGCTGGACGTCGAAATCGGGTCTGCCGTTCGTCAAACGCGGCAACGTGCAGATTCGCGCAACCGCGGCCGGGCAGCCGGCGGCGACGTTCGTCAACGGTTCGGCATCGGCGTCGCCGGTCCAGCCGGGCGCCTCGGTCACGCTCAACGTGCCGGGCGACCAGGGCGTCGCGTTCCCGTCGGTGGCCGGCTGGACGGGCAGCGCGGACTTCTCGTTCGTGAACTTGAGCTGGTCCGACCCGGTCGACACGCTCTTCACCGAGGCCTTCGAGTACGACCGGTAACAGGCAGCCGGGTGAATGCGTCCGGCGAGCGTCGGCCGGCGGGGCGATGCGTCGTCCCGCCGGCGGGCAACGATCAGCCTGGCCGAGCGCGACGTGTTTTCGTTCGACGGAGAACGCCGCGACCGGATCGTGGGCGGCGTGCCGGCGAGAATCGGTTCGGCCTGACGCGCGGCGGCGGCGCCGACAACCGACAGGCTGCCGATCGTGTCAAATCGAACCGGACGAGATACTGCGCGACGACGGATGCCGCCGATCATGCTCGCCCGTTACGTTCCTGCACCCGGCGGCACCGTGCCGGCCGGCTTTGCCACGCTCCCGGCTTCCATCACGCGCAGCACCGGCCGGCCGCCGACATCCTTCAGCGGAAAATACGAGCGATGCGTGCCCGGATCGACAGCGACGACGTGCGCATTCGGCCCGAGCCGGCCTTCACCGATCTTGGCAACGCTCCGGCCCCGGACGCTGAACATCGAAACGATGCCGGCTTCACCCGCAACATAGAGCACGTCCGACGCCGAATCGAACGCCAGCACGTCCGGGCCGCCGCCGATGTCGAACGCGCGGACGATGTGCCGTGCGCGCATATCGAAGACGAGGAGCGCGTCGTTGTCCTCGCACGCGATGAAGGCGAGGCCGGCGCGCGGCTCGATCAGCAATCCGTGATTGCCTTTCGCACCCGGCAAGTCGAAACGGTCGACGACACGGTCGGTCGCCGGATCGATTTCGACGAGCTGGCGCCGCGTCTGAACGTTCACGAAGATGTGTCGGGAAACCGGGTCGTACTGCGTGTTGCCGGCTTCGCCGTCGAGCGGGATCGTCGCGACGCGCCGGTTGCTCCGGACATCGATGACCGTCTCCGTTTTTCCGTATTCGTCGGATACGTACAGCTTGTGCAGGTCGGCCGCATAGGCCATGCCGTCGGGATAATGCCCGCCCGGCATGCGCGCGACGATTTTCAGCGTCGCGGCGTCGATCGCGACGATCTCGTCGGAGCCGGTCGCAGACGCGTAGATGCGCGACAGCGCCGGCACGGCAAGCACGCCATGTACCGACGATACGCCTGCGATCCGGGCGGTCACGCGCGATGCATGCGTATCGAAAGCGATCACTTCGCCGTCGCCGAGGTGAGCGATGAAGAGCAGGTTGCGGCTCGGGTCCAGGCTTGCGTAGTCGAGTCGTGTCGCGCGGCCCGGCAACGCGATGTCCGCGACATGCTTCAGCGGCAGGGCGCCGGTCGAGGCGTCTTCGCCCGCGGCGAAGACCCGGTGAATCGGCAGGCCCGACGTGCCGAGCCCGCCTAATAGCGCGACGAGCAGCGGCAGGCCGTAGCGCCAGCGTCCAGGATCCTTCATGATTGCCTCCCGCGACGGCCGCCACCGCATTGGCGCGGCGGCATCGCTTTGCACGGTTCCCCGCTCGTTCGCTGTTCGACGGTGGCCGCGCTTACCGTGCCCGGCCGTCGTCCGGTTCGACGTGGCGAAACGCTGCGAGCAGCGAAAGGTCGTACGCGATCTTCAGCGCGCCGCATGCGACCAGCGGCGCACCGAGCCAGCCGAGACCGAACAGGCCGCCGGCCAAGGTCGGCGCGACAGCGGCCGCGAGGCTGCGCGGGACGGATGTAAAACTGGCCGCTGCCGGTCGCTCCGCCGGCGTGACGACCGCCATCACATAGGCGGTTCGGGTCGGGACATCCATTTGCGACAGCGCGCTTCGCATCAGCAACAGCGTCAACGTCAGCGGCAACGACGGCGCGAGCGCGGCGCCGATCAGGCAGACGCTCGACGGAATATGCGTGAACACCATCGTGTTCAGCAGGCCGATCCTGCGCGACAGCGGCGCGGCCGCGAGCTGCGAGCCGGCCGAGAGCAGGCCCGCCCAGAAGAAGAACTGGCCGGCAGCCGCGATCGAGAGCCCGAAGCGCTGCATCAACCACAGCGACAGCAGCGAGTTGACGACGAGACCGCCCGCGAATGCGTCGACGCTGAACAGCATCGCCAGCCGCACGACGATCGGGCGTGACGGGCCGAGCGGGGGCGCTGCCTGCGCAGCGCGAACTGCCTGGCGCGGCAGCCGCCGATACAGCATGCAGACGACGACACCGGTGGCCGCATAGACCAGAAACATGCCGCGCATCGCGCCCAGCGTCGAGATTCCGGTATGTGACGCAACCGCGATCGGCAGGCCTGCCGCGAGGGATCCGAGCGCTGCCGATACGGCGCCGACGAGGCTGTAGCGGGCGAACAGCGCCGTGCGAGCGTCGCCGTCGGCGGCTTGCGCCAGGCGCGACTGTTCGAGCGGCAGAAACACGCTGACGTCGCCGGAACTCGGATTGAGCGTGCCGGCGAAGGCGACGACGAACAGCGGCCACCACGTGGAGACGCTCGCGAAGCCGATGCCCGTCGCCGCCATCAGTGCCGCCGCGAGCGTCAGCATGCGGCGCTGCGTGAAGCGGCTCGCGAGCATGCCGACCGCGATCGTCGCGATCGCGGAACCCGTCAACGTCGTGGTGCCGATCAGGCCGACATCCAGTTGCGACAGCCCGAGCGACAGCAGATACGCGGGCAGCAGCACGGCAATGAATCCATCGCAGAAACCGCGCATGCCGCGGCTGGCGAGGATGAGCCATGCGGCCTTGTCCGCGCCCGCCGGCAGCATCCGGCTGGCGAGCGTCGACGCGCGGCGGCTGCTAGGGACGTGCATCACGCCGGCACCACGCGTAGAGCGCGTCGTACATCACCATGCCGTGCCGCAGTTGCTCGTGATCGTCGGCGAAGTGTCCGGACAGGCCGATCGAGATCGCGTACAGCCCGGCCGATTCCGGCGCAAGATCGAGCCGTCCGGTATCGGCGCCGCGCACGATCGCGGCGAGCTTGAGCAGCGCCGGGGCGTCGAGCCGGTACCGGTCGAGAAACGCATCGAAGCTGCAGCGTTCACCATGGTGGCCCAGCTCGACGCCCGGCACGTCGTAGGGCACCGCGCCCGTTTCGTCCGCCAGTCGCAGGACGTCCGGACCCGGGACGTAGAGAAATTCCGGCGCATCGTCGATGAACCGCGCAATCAGCCACGGACATGCGATGCGGTCGACCTTCGGCCGTTCGCGCGTAATCCATTTCACGGCACGCCTCCTGTATGGCGGACGAACGTCGTCCGATGCGTCATGGCCGCCTCCCGGCAATGCGGCTCAATGATGGAGCAGCGGGTAGGCCACGAGCCCGACGAGCGCGGCAGCCGTGACGACGACCGGCTCCTGCAACTTCTTGAAACGCCACAGCAGCAGCACGGTCGCGACCGCGAGCAGCGCGGTCGGCAGGTCGACGATCGAGCGTTTCGCGATGACGAGGACGGAGCCGGTGATCGCCCCGACGGCTGCGGCGGTGATGCCGTCGACGAACGCCTTGACGCCCGGACGGTGCCCGTACTTCTTCACGTAAGGCGCGGGGATGACCGTGAACAGATAGCAAGGCAGGAACGTGCCGAGTGCGGCGACGAGTGCGCCCGGGAAGCCCGCCACCAGATACCCGATGAAGCCGACCGTGATCACGACCGGGCCGGGCGTGATCATCGCGACCGCCACGGCATCCACGAACTGCTTGTCGTTCAGCCAGTGATGTTCGGTGACGACGCCGCCATAAAGGAACGGCACGATCGCCAGCCCGGAGCCGAACACGAACGCGCCGGCCTTCATGAAGAACGCGCCGATCTGAACGAGCTGCGGCAGGTCGATGCCGCTCAATATGCCGCTGGCTGCCGGCAGGTTGGCGGCGGCAACCGCGTTCAGCCCGCCGCGCTGCAGCCACTTGGGCGGGGCACGCCACAGCCAGCCGACCAGGCCCGCGACCACGAACAGCCATGCGATTTCCGATTCCGTGATGAAGGTCACGGCGGCAAGCGTGACGAAGATCGCCCAGAGCAGCTTGTCGTGGCCGACGGTTTTCGTCGTGAGCTTGTAGGCGCTCATCGCGATGATGCCGACCACCGCGGCGCCGACGCCGTAGAAGACGGCCTGCATCCAGGACAGCCCGCCGAAATGTGAGTACGCGAAGCCGAGCGCAACCACCATCAGGAACGACGGCAGCACGAACGCGAAGCCGACGAGCGTCGCGCCGAGCAGGCGGTAGTGCACGAAGCCCAGATAGATCGCGAGCTGGGCCGCCATCGGCCCCGGTGCGAGCTGGGCCAGCGTGAGCCCTTCCTTGTAGTCGGCTTCCGTGATCCAGCCGCGACGTTCGACCAGGTCTCGACGCATGTAGCCTGCGAGCGCGACCGGCCCGCCGAAGCCGAACGTGCCGAGACGCAGCATGTAGGCGACCAGCTGGCCAAGCGAGTAGGTCGGTTCGGTGGTGGCGATGGAGGTGGTCATGATCTGGCCGCGGTGTGGTTTTTGCCGTTCGACGTGAAGTGTGCGTACAGGGCGTCGAGCACGGCGCCCATCTGCTCGAGCAACCGGTCGTCGTTCTCTGCCTGCTGGCGCGTGCCGGCCATCACGGCCTCGAAGCCGATCGCTTCGGGCGCCGCGGGGCCGCCCACGTCGAGCGCATGCACGATTTCGCCGAGCCGCATCAGCGCGGGGTCGTTGTCGAGCCCGAAACTCGCCAGCAGCACCTCGAATGTCACGCGCTCGCCGACATGCGTAAACGTCGCGCCGTCGAAATCGAAGCCCAGCGCGTCGGCCGGGCAATCCGCCGGCGACGCGAGCCAGACGAAGCGGGCGCGCGCGTCGATGAAGCGGCGGATCAGCCAGGCACTGGCGACGCGATCGACCCACATTCGCTGCCGCGTCGCCCAGGTGCGGCCCTGAAATTCGCCGATCGCCAGCGGCCGGATCGCGCGGTCCGCGGCGTGCGGTTCACCCGGCGACAGCACGGTGTCGACCAGCGCGACGAAATCCTGCAGCGCGACTTCGGCGCGGGTGGCCGAGTCGCCCGGGAAATAGTCGATCGCACGGATGGCGTCGAAATCCTTGCGCATGCGGCGCAGCAAGCGCGTCAGTTCCGAGGCCGACTGTCCGGCGAGGGTCTTGCGGGCGTCCGCAAGGGCCTGGATAAAGGCGGCGTCGTCTTCCCCGCGATCGAAGAGCGCGCGGAATTCCCGCTCCTGCGACGCATCGAGACTCGGCGCGCGCAACAGGTGAGCGCTGCCGCCGCTGTCGGCAATCGCGTCCGCGAGCTCGCGCAGCATCCGTTCATGCGCTTCCGACTGGGGCAGCAGGTAGACGCCGTCGCGCAGCACCGCGCAGCCTTTTGCCTTGAGCGCGCGCCAGAACCGCATGCGAGCCGTCGCGTTCTGCGTGGGAAGGGTCAGCACGAGGAGCGACCAGGTCGTGAGTGAATTCATGTAGCAAATGCTACTCATGCATTACGACTTCTACAAGTTAACTTTGGCGGCGGCTGCGGTGACTGGCGGCGGGGCGGCCTGCGAGGCGCGCGTCATTCGTCTGGTTTTTTCCGGAAAATACCCCCTCCCCCTATAGGGAAACGCGATTTGATATATAGTCCCCCCCGGTATATGAAAGGACCACCATGAGCCACACCATCCAGGAAAAGCAGAAGCTGCTGAACCGTGTCCGCCGGATCAAAGGGCAGGTCGAAGCGATCGAACGCGCGCTCGAGGACGAGCGCGGTTGCAACGAAATCCTCCGCCTCATCACGAGCGGTCGCGGCGCAATGAACGGCCTGCTCGCGGTCGTGCTCGAGGATCACATCCGCAGCCATCTGGTCGACGCCGAAGGTCACGACGACGAAGGCAGCGCGACCGAACAGCTGATCGAAGTCGTGCACAGCTACTTCAAGTAACCGGAGGCGGAATGAACAGCTTCAGCAATGACGCCTTCGGCGCAGGGCACGACCACATCTTTCTCGGCGCCGCGCACGAGCAGAACGAACGCCGGACCTGGATGGTCATCGCGCTGTGCGCGGCGATGATGGTGGCGGAGATCGTCGGCGGGTCCCTGTTCGGTTCGCTGGCACTGATCGCGGACGGCCTGCACATGTCGACGCACGCGGGCGCGATGCTGATCGCCGCGCTCGCCTATACCTACGCGCGCAAGCATGCGCGCGACCCGCGCTTCGTGTTCGGCACGGGCAAGCTCGGCGATCTCGCGGGTTTCACGAGCGCGATCGTGCTCGCGATGATCGCGCTGCTGATCGGGTACGAGGCGGTCGCACGCCTGCTCGCGCCGGTCCCGATTCATTTCGGCGAGGCGATTCCGATCGCGGTTGCCGGCTTGCTCGTCAACATCGCGAGCGTGTGGCTGCTGAGCGGCGACCATCATGGCCACGGTCATGGTCATCATCACGGGCATGGTCATGACGATCACGACGATCACGCGCACGACCACGAACAGGAAGCGCACCAGATCTTCGATCAGCAGGGCGTATTCGTCGTGTCGGTGTTCGAGGAGGGCGTTCCGCCGGTGTTCCGCGTCGCGCCTGCGACGCGCGAGACGAAGCTCGTCGATTCGAGCACGGTGTCGGTGACGACGATCCGCCCGGACGGCAGCCGTCAGGTGTTCGCGATGCAAAGTCGCGGCGGCTATCTGGAGTCGACCGAAGCCATTCCCGAGCCGCATGAATTCAACGCGATCGTCCGGCTGAACGGCCGCGAGCACGAACTGGCGTTCGAGGAGCACGACCACGGCACGTCCGCGGCGGCGGCGCGCGATCACAACATCCGCTCCGCGTACATCCACGTGATCGCCGACGCGGCCGTCTCCGTCCTGACGATCGTCGGGCTGCTGCTCGCGCGGGCGTTCGGCTGGGTCTGGATGGATCCGCTGGCCGGCATCATCGGCGCGCTGGTGATCGCGAACTGGTCGTACGGCCTGATGCGCGATACGGGCGGGATCCTGCTCGACATGAATTCGGATCGCCGCCTGACGGACAACGTGCGCGGTGCGATCGAAGGCACGGGCGACCGGGTCGGCGACCTGCATGTGTGGCGGCTCGGGCCGGGACACATGAGCGCGGTCGTGTCGGTGGTGACGGACGATCCGAAGCGCGATGCGCGCTTCTATCACGGCGTGCTGCAGCGGTTCAGGAACCTGTCGCACGTGACCGTCGAAGTCGTGCCCGCGACGCGAGGGCGATGAGCATGGCGGTCAAGTCCCCTTGCGTCGACGTGTGTTCGTTCGACGGTCGCACCGGCTATTGCGTGGCATGCCTGCGAACGCGCGACGAAGCGCGCGACTGGAAGAAGATGACGGATCACCGGCGCCATCAGATCGTGAACGACCGCGCGCGGCGGCATGCGAAGCTGACGCGGGCTTGAAGTCGAGGTATGCGCGAAGTCGCGCGTACGGCTGCAGCAGATTGAACGCGCGGCGGACGGGACGAAGGATCGGGGCGATGCGCGTGCCGACCGCGTCGCTTGCTTCAACCGGCCCCGCCACGCCGGTGCATGCCCGACGAACGCGTTTGCCGGACGATGTACGCCGTCCGCGCGCCGTCACGCGGATCAGGACGCTCGTGATCCGATATTGCCGAGGCGGCGGTCGGTGACGGTCGTCGATCCGCCCGGCACGCCTCGTCGGAACTGCGCCGCTTCTACATCTCGTATCGCAACGTCGCCATGACGCTGCGCGGCGCCCCCGGCATGTTGAGGTTCGGGTTCGAGCCGTGGGCCGACACGATATAGCCCTTGTTGAACAGGTTGTAGAGGTTCAACTGGAGCGACATCGGTCCGTGCGCATACCAGGCCATCATGTCGGCCGTCACGTAACCCGGCAGCGTCACCGTGTTCTGCGGATCGGCCATGCGCGCGCCGACGAGGTTCAGGCCGCCGCCAATGCCGAAGCCGCTGCCGAGATTCTTGGTGAGCCACAGGTTGCCGGAGTGGCGCGGGGTCAGGGTGGCGCGCTTGCCCTGCAACGCGGCCGTCGACTGGGTGACGGTGGCATCGAGGTAGGCATAGCCCGCGAGCACGCGCCAGCCGTGGCCGAGTTCCGCCGCCCCGCTGAGTTCCACGCCGTCGGTCCGCTGCTCGCCGATCGGAATCAGCGCTGTGTTGCTTGCATTGGCGACCTTGATGTTGCTGCGGTCCAGCCGGAACACCGAGATCGTCGTGGTGGCCTTGCCGCCGAGCCAGTCGTACTTCGCGCCGATCTCGGTGTTGGTCGTGGTTTCCGGAGCGAGTTCGGCATTGTTGGCCGCCAGCGAGAACGCTTCGCCGGAAGGCTGGAACGAGCGGCTCCACGACACGTAGTACGACTGCGTTCGGGTGGGCTGCCAGACGAGACCCACGCGCGGGCTCCACGCCGTATCGGTGCGCGACAGGCCCGGCTGCTTCGGACGGCGGTCGAGCGTCTCCTGCTCGAAGCGATCGTAGCGGATGCCGAGCAGCGCCTTCCACTGCTCGTTGAAGCTGATCAGGTCCTGCGTGTAGAACCCGAGGGTCTTGAAGATGCCGAGGTTGTTGGCCGTCGGCGTGGTCGACGTGTGCAGCGGCAGCGTCGGAAGGGCGGGCGCGAACAGGTCGAAATTCATCGGCTTGCCGTTCGCGCCGGTGACGGGCGCCGAGTAGCTGACGAGATCCTTGTTCTGCTGGCCGAATTCCATCCCGTACAGCAACTCGTGCTTCATGCCGAACAGCGTGGCCTTCTGCGTGAGATCGGTCTGGTTGAACCAGCCGTGTTCCTCGCGATAGACGTTGCCGTGATTCAGCGTGAACGTCCGGGCCGCCTCGTTGACGCTGCCGACCAGCGTGTTGTTCCGGTCGAGCGAGTAGTGATAGTAGCGGGTGGCGTTCCGGATCGACCATTGGTCGTTGAACTCGTGCTTGATCGTCGCGGTACTCGAATAGACCCGCGATCGCGTATAGTCCACGTCGCCGGCGTTCGCCGCGCCGTAATACGCGGATGCCGGCACGTCGACCGGTCGTCCGTGATAGGCCGGAATGCCGAAGTCCGTCACGCGACGATCTTCGAGGTAGTCCGCCTGCAGCAGGACCGTCGTCTTCGGCGCGATGCGAAACTCGAACGACGGCGCGACCGCCGTGCGATTCAGGAACTGTTGCGAGCGATAGCTCTTCGCTTCCTCGTGTGCCCCGGTGATCCGGAAGGCGGCCGCGCCGTTCGCGAGGACGCGCCCGACGTCGGCCTCCACCCGGCGATCGGCCCACGAACCGTAGCTGATCCCGAAGTTGGTCACGTCGATCCCGGGTTTTTTCGTCACGCGATTGATCAGTCCACCTGACGATCCGCGGCCGTAAAGAACGGCAGCCGGGCCCTTGACCACTTCCACCCGGTCGACGTTCGAGAGATCCCGGAAATACAGGGCATCGTCGCGAATGCCGTCGACGAACTGGTCGGCAATCGCGGAGAAGCCGCGAATGGTGACCTGGTCGCGCTGGCCGTCGCCGGTCGAGAACCCGACGCCCGCGACGTTCTTCAGCACGTCCTGCAGCGAGTTCGCATGCTGGTCGCGCATCACTTCGGCCGTGACCACGTTCACCGTCTGCGGGATATCGCGCAGCGGCGCGTCGATCCTGGTGGCGCTGACCGCGTTCGTCGGGTTGTAGCCTTCGCCCGGATCGCGGAGCGCGCTGGCGTTCACCGACACCGCCGGCAACACGTCGGTGGCCGTGCCGGTCGGTGCACTTGCGTTTTCCTGTGCGAAGGCCGCGCCGACCATGATCGGCTGGCACGCGATGGCGGCCAGAATGGCCCGTCGCGCCGGGTGCAACACGTGTTTCATTTCCCAACCTGCCCTGTGTAATGATTCGTAATCTCGAAACGCGACGCATTATCATTTGAAAGGAAGTAAGGGTCAACAAGTGTTGCGCGATAACCGGGATTCTTGTTTTTGTCTGATGTTTGCTGACGCCGAAGGATGCGTTCGTGCCGGATCCGGACGAGCACGGCGTGCGGCCAGGCAATGACGGCGACTGAAGCGCCAGCGGGGCGCGTCGCGCGGGGAGGTTCGTCGGGATTGATCCGGCACGGTCATCGAACCGTTCGGTATTGCGAGTCTGTCGATCCGACTACGAGGTGGTGACCGGCGGGGCGGCGCGCGTGCCGGTCTGGCATGGCGCGCTGTATCCTGAAATCTTCCGGCGGCCGTGGCATCTCGTCACGGTCGGTGTCACGAAGCGGTCGGATACTGCCGGCGTGCGCGGCCTGACGGAACGGGCAGCGGCCGCGCCGCGTGTCGAGGTCGCGGACGGCCCGGGCAGTCGGCACAGTCACGCGAGTCCTGCCGCGCGGTGTGCCGATTACCGGCGCTGACGTGTTCCCGCGCCGCGGCGCGCCTGTCCTGTCGGGACAGGGAACCCCGTGGCAAGTCGCACCGCCCGCAACCTCGATGCAGATCGATCATGAGCGCTCCAACCCCGATTGCCGGCAAGCCTGCGATTCCACGGACCGTGTGGGCCCTGGGCCTCGTGAGCCTCTTCATGGACCTGTCGTCCGAACTGATCCATGCGCTGTTGCCGATCTATCTGGTGTCGACGATGGGCATGAGCGTCGCCGCGCTCGGCGTGCTCGAAGGGGCGGCCGAAGCGACGGCGATGATCGTCAAGGTGTTCTCCGGCGCGATCAGCGACTGGCTCGGGCGCCGCAAGGGGCTGCTGCTGATCGGCTATGGCCTCGCGGCGCTGACCAAGCCGTTGTTTCCGCTGGCGTCCACGCCGGCCGTGGTCGTGACGGCCCGTCTGCTCGACCGCGTCGGCAAGGGAATTCGCGGCGCGCCGCGCGACGCGCTCGTGGCCGACGTCGCACCGCCCGAAATCCGCGGCGCCTGCTTCGGCCTGCGTCAGTCGATGGATACCGTGGGCGCGTTTCTCGGGCCGATGCTCGCGATCGTGCTGATGCTCTGGTTCGAGGACCGCATCCGGACCGTGCTGTGGTTCGCCGTGGTGCCGGCCTTCGTCGCGATCGCATTGATCGTCTTCGGCGTACGGGAGCCCGAGCAGTCGAAACCGGACCGGCGCTTTCGCTCGCCGTTGCGCTGG
Source organism: Burkholderia sp. USMB20 (assembly GCF_000949135.2). Taxonomy (GTDB): domain Bacteria; phylum Pseudomonadota; class Gammaproteobacteria; order Burkholderiales; family Burkholderiaceae; genus Burkholderia. Next base: position 19,935 of record NZ_JTAN02000002.1, read on the forward strand.
AACGCGCTGCGCGAGTTTCCCCGCGGTTACTGGTTCGTCGTCGCGGCCGGCGCGACGTTTACGCTCGCGCGCTTCAGCGAGGCATTCCTGGTGCTGCGTGCGCAGCAGACGGGGCTCGATGCGGCATGGATCCCGGGCGTGATGGTCGCGATGAGCGTCGCCTATTCGGCGTCCGCCTGGCCGGTCGGCATCCTGTCGGACCGGCTCGATCGCCGCGTGCTGCTCGCGGCCGGCATGGTGCTGCTGATCGCGGCCGACCTGCTGCTCGGCATCGGCACGTCGACGCTCTCGATGTTCGCCGGCGTGGCCGTGTGGGGGCTGCACATGGGCTTCACGCAGGGCATCCTCGCCGCGATGGTGTCGGAAACCTCGCCGGCCACGCTGCGCGGGACCGCGTTCGGCGTGTTCAACCTGGTGAGCGGCATCTGCATGCTGCTCGCGAGCAGCATCGCCGGCGCGCTGTGGGCGCGTTTCGGCGCGTCGGCCACGTTTCTCGCCGGCGCGGCGCTGGTCGTGGTGCCGCTGTGCCTGTGCCGGTTCATGCCGCGACCCGGCACGTCGCCGGCGTGATGCGTCACGCCGGGGGTTCGCCGACGCCCCGCACAAGGCCGAACTGACGGGCGGGCGCGACGGTGCCCGAAGCACGAAGCCCGAAGCCCGAAGCCCGAAGCCCGAAGCCCGAAGCCCGAAGCCCGAAGCCGAGGCCCGAAGCCCGAAGCCCCAGACCGGCGAAGCCCCACTCCGCCTAGTTCCGCGCGTCGCATTCCGCCCTTAGCTTTCAGATTTGAAAGATTGTCCGGCGTTTGCGATAGAATGCGTCCCCTGTTCGCCGTGGCCATGCCCACGGACGGGCTCCGGCATTCGAAAACGGCGCGCACCGCGCTCGCGGAATTCCATCCCCGTTTCAATGCCGGCGATCGACCTGCCGTTGGAAACACCCGTTCTGTAATTTGGATTGCTAATGAAGAAGAAGCACAACATCACCAAGTACATCGTCATCGCGATGGTGCTTGGCATTGCCGTGGGCTACGCCTGTCATAGCGCGTTTCCCGACCCGAAAATGGCCAGGGACGTCGCCGGCTACGTGTCGCTGCTGTCCGACGTGTTCCTGCGCCTGATCAAGATGATCATCGCGCCGCTGGTGTTCGCGACGCTGACCGTCGGCATCGCGCAGATGGGCGACAGCGGGTCGGTCGGCCGCGTCGGTGTGAAGGCGTTCGGCTGGTTCTTCATCGCGTCGTTCACGTCGCTGCTGCTCGGCCTGATCACCGCGACGATCCTGAAGCCGGGCAGCCACCTGAGCCTGCCGCTGCCGGCCGCCGATGCGGCGCTGAACCTGAAGACGGGCGCATTCACGCTGAAGGATTTCGTCGTCCACCTGGTGCCGAAATCGATCGCCGAGGCGATGGCGAACAACGAGATCCTGCAGATCGTCGTGTTCTCGATCTTCTTCGGCACCGCGCTGTCCGCGCTCGGCGACGCCGGCAAGCGCCTGACCGGCGTGATCGACGATCTCGCGCAGGTCATGCTCAAGGTGACGGGCGCGGTGATGTGGTTCGCGCCGGTCGCGGTGTTCGCGGCGCTGGCGTCGACGATCACGACGGAAGGGCTCGGCATCCTGCTCACGTTCGCGAAGTTCATGGCGAGCTTCTACCTGGCGCTGGCGCTGCTGTGGGGCGTGCTGACGCTCGCCGGCGTGGCGTTCCTCGGCAAGCGCGCGTTCACGCTGATCCGCCTGATCCGCGAGCCGTTCCTGCTGTCGTTCGCGACGGCGAGCTCGGAAGCCGCGTATCCGAAGCTGCTCGACGCGCTCGACCGGTTCGGAGTGAATCGCAGGATCTCGAGCTTCGTGCTGCCGATCGGGTACTCGTTCAACCTCGACGGCTCGATGATGTACTGCACGTTCGCGGTGCTGTTCATCTCGCAGGTGTACGGGATCGACCTGCCGCTCGGCACGCAGATCACGATGCTGTTGATGCTGATGGTGACGTCGAAGGGGATGGCGGGCGTGCCGCGCGCATCGCTGGTCGTGATCGCGGCGACGCTCGGCCAGTTCCATCTGCCGGAAGCCGGACTGCTGCTGATCATGGGCGTCGACATGTTCCTCGACATGGGGCGCTCGGCCACCAACGCGGTCGGCAACTCGATCGCGGCTGCGGTGGTCGCGAAGTGGGAAGGCCAGCTCGGCGATTCGCGCGACGACACGGATCCGGACGGCGGCGGCGAGATCAGGCAGGTGGAAGTGCGGGAGACGGCGACGTCCGCGTGATTTCCCCGTTTCAAATGAAATGATCTGCACCGGCCTGGATTCGACCTGGATACAGGCCGGTGCAATATCTGCCGGCAATACCCGCCGGCAGTTGTTCCTTTACCTGCCTGTGGCGATTTTCCCGATTCGCCGAAAAACCTCCCCATTCCCGATACGCCGCATTCGGACCCGCGGTGATATTCCCGTCGGCGAACGCCGGATTTCCTCGATATCAAGGTACGCGCGTAAGTGGTCATTCACTCTCGCGCAATCGCGTGCGCCGTCTGCGCCGTCGGTCCGCAATTTTTTTCGATTTATATAACGCTATTCTCGCTGCAGCCGATTATCGAATGCGCGCGCGATGTAATAGCGACTGCACCGGATGATTTAGGCGGCAGTATTTACGCACTGCCGATTTCAAACCATCCGGCCGCCCCATCATGTGAATGATTCCACCATTCAGGAGAGCATCAGCCATGGTCGCCGGAAAACCGATTCAGGCCGTGCTGCTCGCCGCCGCGATCGCCACGATTGCGCCGGCCGGATACGCGGGCAACACCACCGACTGGCTGGCGAACACGTACGGCACGCTCGCCGCGCACGTCGGCAACGTCGCGCGTTCGATGTGGGTCGCGCCCGAAGGCGTGATCTACACCGCGTCGATGTGGGACGAGGACGAGGGCGGCGTCGCGATCTACCAGAACGGCAAGAGCGCCGGCTCGATCGGCACGCATTCCGAATTCCAGGGCAGCGCGATCACGGGCAACGCGACGTCGCTGTTCGTCGCGCTGCAGCCCGGCAACGGATACGGCAGCGGCGCGGTCGGGCGCTACAACCGCGCGACGCGGTTCCGCGACAAGCTGATTCAGGTCACGACGGCGACCGACCAGCCGCGCATCGACGTCGTCACCGGGCTCGCCACGGCCGGCTCGCTGCTCTATGCGAGCGACTTCTACGGCAATCGCGTGCGGGTGTTCACGACCGACGGCGTGTGGCAGCGCCACATCGGCGTATCGGCGCCCGGCGCGCTCGCCGTCGACGGTGCGGGCAACGTCTGGGTCGCGCAGAAGAGCGCGGGCGCGGTCGTCGAGTTCAGCCCGGCCGGTGCGCTGCTGAACACGATCCGGCTGGCCGCCGGGTCGCAGCCGTCTGCGCTCTGTTTCGATGCGGCGACGGGGCAGCTGATGGTCGGCGACGAAGGCCCCGACATGAACATCAAGCGCTATACCGTCGCGGGCCGGCCCGCGCTGGCCGGCACGTTCGGCGTGCGCGGCGGTTATCTCGACACGACGACGGGCACCAAGGGGCAAGTCGGCGCGCAGCGCTTCACCCGCGTGGCCGGCATCGGCAAGGACACGGCCGGCAACCTGTACGTGCTCAACAACCCGTGGGGTGGCAGCTGGGATCTCGGCCGCAACGGCGCGACCGACATTCACGCGTACGGCAGCACCGGCAGCCTGCGGTGGACGCTGCAGTCACTCAATTTCGAAGGCATCGCCGCGCCGGACCCGGTCACCGACGGCGCGCTGTTCTACAGCGCCACGCACGTCTACAGCGGCACCGCGGGCGGCACCTTCGTCGCGAACACCGTCGATCCGTTCACGTATCCGTCGGACCCGCGCATCAATATGGGCGACACGCAGCGCGACGAGCACTTCGGGCTGCTGACGTCGGTCGGCGCGAACCGGATCCTCGTCGCGGCGGGGCAGAATCCGCCGGTCTATTATTTCTTCCACTTCAACGCGGCCAACGGCTACGTCGCGATTCCGGACGGATCGATCCCCGGGCCCGCGTTCAACACGACCCGGCGCGTGTCGGCCGGCTTCAGCCTCGACAGCAACGGCGGCGTATGGGCCGGCCTCGACAAGACCGGCGCCATTTATCACTATCCGCTGACCGGTTTCGATGCGAGCGGCAAGCCGTCGTGGGGGCCGGGCGTGCCGACGCCGGTGCCGCCCAGCATCCAGCCGCTCACGCGCATCGTCTATCTCGCCGACAGCGACACGATGGTGCTCGCGCAGGGCGTCGTCGGCAGTACCGACTGGACGTCGATCGGCACGCGCATCGAGGTGTATCACGGCTGGCGCGCGGGCAACACGACGAAGCCGAACCCGGTGATCACGCTGCCGCACAGCGGCGCGAAGTCGATCGATGCGGCCGGCAACCACCTGTTCGTCGGCTACTGGTTCAGCAGCAGCGGGCCGCTGTGGCCGAACATCGACGCATTCAATCTCGACACCGGCAATCTCGACACGACGCTCGTCAACGCGAGCCCGGCGACCGTGGATACCAGCAGCGCGATCGATGCGATGTACAGCGTGCGTGCATACCGTCGCGCGAACGGCGAGTACGTGGTGACGAAGAACAACGTGAAAGGGAACAGCATCACCGTTTACCGGTGGACGCCTTGAGAGCGAGCCCCTCACGGCCACGATGACACCGCGATGGCTGTCATCGAAATGCCTTCGCTGTAACGATGTGTAAGAAGCCGGCCCGCAACGGAGCCGGTCATCCGCTTGACATTGGGCGGCGATGTAATGCCGGCACGTCGGCAATCGTCGACGCAATGCACTCGATCGATTGGCAAGGGCCCTCGCCGCCGCGCGACACGGGCAGACAACGCCAGGATCATGCCGGACACGTCAGACGGTAATCGCCCCATCAGTACAGAGGATTCCTATGAAAAATAGCCAGGTCAAGCGCGCGCTCCGGCTCGGAGCCGTCATGTCGGCCGTGTTGCTTGTGTCGCACGCGCATGCGGACGGTTTCGACGCCGCCGATGCCGCCCGCGTGCCGAGCGGTCAGTTCGTCACGCCGCTCGCCGTGCGCGGCGCAGTCCAGCAATTCCTGAATCCCGGGCTGCCGGCCTATCCGCATTTCGTCGCGGGAGAAGCCGTGCGCTCGCAACTGAGCCCGGACGGCAAGACGCTGGCGATCATCACCGCCGGCCAGAACTCGCTGTACAAGCCGGACGGTTCGGTCGACACCGCGGCCTCGACGCAATTCATCTTCCTGTACGACGTCGCGGGCGCGAACAAGACGCGCCCGGTGCTCAGGCAGGTGCTTCAGCAGACCAACGCGTTCGTCGGCCTGGCGTTTTCGCATGACGGGAGCACGCTCTATGCGACCGGCGGCAGCGACGATGCGGTCTACGTCTACGCGCAGCAGGGCGGCGCGTGGGCGCTGTCGACGACGATCGCGCTCGGCCACGCCGGCAAGGGCGTCGGCATTCGCGTGCAGCCGAACGCGGCCGGGCTCGCGCTGTCGGCCGACGGCAAGACGCTCGTCGTCGCGAACAACTACAACGACTCGATCAGCGTGATCGATACCGCGACCCGCAACGTGCGCTACGAGCACGACCTGCGGCCGTTCTTCTCCGGCAACGAAGGCCGCAGCGGCGACGCCGGCGGCACGTTCCCGTTCGCGGTCGCGATGAAGGGCAACGGCGTCGCGTACGTGTCGTCGGATCGCGATCGCGAGATCGTCGCGATCGACGTGTCGTCGCCGTCCCGCGGCCGCCTGCTCAAGCGCATCAAGCTGGACGGCAATGCGCTCGGCATGACGCTCGACGCGTCGCAATCGAGGCTGTTCGTCGCGCAGGACAACGCCGACCAGGTCGCGGTGATCGACACGAACACCAACGCGGTCGTGACCCGGATCGACGCGCGCGCGCCGGCCGGCGTGCTGGCGCACGGCCAGGCGCACACGGGCGCGGCGACGTACGCGGTCACGCTGTCGCGCGATGGCCGCACGCTGTATGCGACCAATGCCGGCGCGAACGAAATCGCCGTGATCCCGCTCGTCGGCGAGCGCGCGTATCGCGTCACCGGCCTGATTCCGACCGCGTTCGAGCCGCACGACGTGACGTTCAGCGCCGACGGCACGTGGATGTACGTGGTGAACGGCAAGAGCACCACCGGCCCGAACCCCGACCACCTGTTCGGCGCGACGCCCGCGCAGGCCGCCGCGTCGCGCGCGTCGAACGAATACCAGTTCCAGCTCGAGCGCGCGTCGCTCGTGAGCGCGCCGGTACCGGCGGCCCACGAGCTGCCGACGCTGACGCAGCAGGCCGCGCGCAACAACTTCTATCGCCCGGAAGACAACGACAGGGACAACGAAGTGATGGGCTTCCTGCGCCGTCACATCAAGCACGTGATCTACGTCGTGAAGGAAAACCGCACGTTCGACCAGGTGCTCGGCGACATCGGCAACGGCGCCAACGGCGATCCGAAGCTCGCCCAGTTCGGCCGGAACATCACGCCGAACTTCCATCGCCTGGCGAGCCAGTTCGTGACGCTCGACAACTTCATGAACCCGGGCGACGGCAGCATGGACGGCTGGTCGTGGGCGCTGCAGGGGCGCGTCACCAACACCGAGACGATCACCCAGCAGATCAACTACGCGGCGGTCAATCGCGGCCTGTCGTATGAGAGCGAGGGCACGAACCGCAACGTGCCGGTGAACTGGGAGACGGTGCAGCAGCGCGATGCGGCGGCCGGCCCGGCCGGCACCACGAACTACAGCAACGCGGCCGCCGCCCTGCCGGGCGGCGCGGCGAACCTGCTGCCCGGCACCGGCAACCATGCGTCGTCCGACGCGCCGTTCGGCCGCCAGCGCGGCTACATCTTCGACGCGGTGCTGGCCGGCGGCGGCACGGTACGCAACTACGGTTTCCTCGTGAACAACGTCGGCAGCATCGGCACGGCCGCGAACCCGATCGTCGATCCGCACGCGGCCGGCGTCGTCCAGGCCGCGGCGCTCGACCCGCGGCTCGCGTCGATGACGGACGTGTATTTCCGCGGGTTCGACCAGAACTATCCGGACCAGTGGCGCCTCGACGAGTGGAAACGCGAGTTCGACCAGTACGTCGCGGGTGGCAACCTGCCGACGCTGTCGCTGGTGCGCCTGTCGCACGATCACATGGGGGCGTTCGGCACGGCGCTCGCCGGCGTGAACACGCCGGAGACGCAGCAGGCGGACAACGACCTGGCGGTCGGCCGGCTGCTCGAAGCCGTCGCGAAAAGCCCGTATGCGAACGACACGCTGATCGTCGTGACCGAGGACGACGTGCAGGACGGCCCCGACCACGTGGATTCGCATCGCGGGCCCGCGTACATCGTCGGGCCGTACGTGAAGCAGGGCGCGGTGATCCGGACGCGCTACAGCCAGGTCAATGCGCTGCGCACCATCGAGGACGTGCTCGGCACGCAGCACATGAACCTGAATACCGCGTACCAGCGGCCGATGACCGACGTGTTCGACGTGCACGGCCCGGCGTCGTGGACCTACACGGCCGTCGCGTCGACGGCGCTGAAGGGCACCGGGCTGCGCCTGGCCGACGGGGCGGGCGAGAACCTGCTGCACTACGCGGCCGGGCCGGACGTCACGCCGAAGCATGATGCGGCGTACTGGGCGAAGGTGACGGCGAAGTTCGATTTCGACGATGCCGACGAGGTGCCGGCGGATCAGTTCAACCGCGTGTTGTGGAAGGGCATGATGGGATCGCAGCCGTATCCGAAGCTCAGGGGCGTGACGCAGAAGGTGGCGAGCCGCGACGACGACTGATCGTCCGGCTGGACGGTCTGCAAGCGGGCCCTCCCGGCGGGAGGGCCCGTGTTTTTTTTGCGAGGTGTGCGGCGGGGGGCTGCGTCGGCGGCGTCCGGTGCGCTACGTGAGTGGCTGGCCGGGCCGCACGGCGTCATGCGTGCCATATCAGGTTCGCGCTGCTGTCCGTTTCGGAACGGAGCCGGAACCCGAGCCGTTCGTAGAGGCGCCGCGCCGGGTTGCCGTGCAGCACGCTGAGCGATACGGGCACGGGCTCGTGCGCGGCTTCGCTCAGCAGTTCGCGCAGCACGGCTTCGCCGATGCCTCGGCCTTGTCGCGACGGGAGGATCTGGATCTGGTGGACGTGCCATTCGTCGGCGGCGCGCGTCACCTTCAGCAAGCCGATCGAGTCGGCATCGGCATCCGTGCCTTCGCAGACGATCATCGCATCGTCGAAATTCGCCACGATGCGCTGGTGGTGCGCTGCGTCGTCGGTGGGCGCGCCGACGCGTTGCAGATGCTCGGTCATCGTGAGCCGGCGCAGCCTCAGCAGGAACGGCAGGTCGGCGGCAGACGCCGGGCGCAGGCGGATCGCAGGGGGCATGGTCGGAGCGCGTTCGAGAGCGGGTTCGATGGCATGCAGCGCATGATTCACGAGCGCGGCATGCCGGTCAAAGGCCGGGCAACTGGATTTGCCGCGCGGCCGGACGATGCTCGAGGACGTTCGTGACCTCGTATTCGGTCTTGGCTCCGTCGGCGGTCTGCCACTGCTGTACGCGCACGCTGCAGACGAGTACGTCGCCCTTGCTGAAGCTGATCTGGTTGTTGTCCACGCGCGTCAGGAAATTCGCATCGGTGATCGCGGCGTGGATCGTGGCGGCACCGTCGTAGAGACGCCATTTGTTGTCGTCCTTGAACGCGAGCGACACGATCGAAAACGCCATCTTGCGATACTCGTCGAGGATCGGTACGTTGGCTTGTTCGGGTACGCGGAACCAGTCGACCTCGTCCCGGGTGACGGTCTCGAACACGTCCGTGTCGGTGCCGGCCGAGAAAATCGTCACGCCGTCGCGCGAAAGCGGCATGAGCGCACGGGTGGTCGCCTCGCGGACACTCACGTCCCGCAGCAGGGTGAGGACGGACAGTTCGATCTCGAGCGTTTCGCCATCGACGTGCAGCGCGGCGGTGCGCTCGTTCATCCGAACGCGCTGGATCGGGCGGTCGCGTAACCACTTGAGTACCGCGAACAGGCCCTTTCCGACTTTCGGGCCGGCAATGCCGAGCGCGGTCAGAATCGTGACGGCATTGGCGAGTGCCGCGCCTTCGCTGCCGCTCAGCATGTCGCGCATTCTGCCGAGGAGCGAGTTCGCGAGCGTGAAGTCGATGCCGAAGCTGCCGGTCTTGAAGCTGCCCCGGACGTTCACCTGTGGCCGAACCTGGTCTCCGCAGAGCGCCTTGGCCGAGGCCTCGAGCAAGTCGCCGACGGCGAGAAGGGCGGGGGCGAGTTCCCGCACGTCCATTTCGGACGATTCGAGTGCCGGCCCGTCATAGGTAATGCGAAAGTGGCTCATGTCGCCAAGTGTACCGGCCGCGGCGAAGCCGGCCGTGTTTCCATTGCGGTTGATCATGCCGGATGGGTTGACTCGAAAGGCCATCGACGCGCGAAGCGCAATGCTTTCGTATACCTTTCGAATCATCCTGCGGTCAACCGGATACGTACGATTCTGGCCATCCGGCCGATGCGTCAAGCCCGCTCACGCGATCCGGTACACACGCATCGCGTTGTCATGCCAGATCGCGCGGCGCGCCGCATCGTCGAGGTCTGCCATCGCGCGAGCAAACGTGCGCAGCAGCGCCGGATACGACACCCGCAACCCCGCCACCGGAAAATTGCTCGCGAACAGGCAGCGCTGCCAGCCGAATATCGCGATCGTGTCGCGGATGATCCGCGCGTTGTCCGCGTCGTTCCACACCGCATCGCGCAAGCCGAGTTCGGAGATCTTGACGGTCGCGCGCGGCGAGGCGGCGAGCGCTTCCATGCCGCTGCGCCAGCGCGCGAGCCCCGCGTCCGAGCGGTCCCACGGCAGCCCGGCATGTTCGAGCACGACGTCGACGCCGGGCGCATCGGCCAGCAGCGCGGCCGCGTCGCCGAGATGCCAGAACGGCACGCGCAGGTCCCAGCTCAGGCCATGCGCGGCCAGGCGTTCCAGCGCGGCCGGCCAGCGCGGGTCGCGCAGCGTGCCGGGCCCGTCGACGGCCGCGTCCGGCGACGCAGCGGTGCGCGGCTTGAACCGCACGCCGCGCACGCGCGGCCATGCGGCCTGTTCGGCGAGCCGCTCGTGCGCGTCGTCGGCCAGCAGGTCGACCCACGCGACGACGGCCGACGGCAGCCCGTGCGCGGCCGCGACCTCGTGCAGCCAGCGCGTCTCCGCGAGCGCCTCGTCGCGCGCCCGTTCGGCCTCGACGTGCACGCTCGCGACGAGCGGCGCGCGTTGCGCGGCGTGCCGGTAGTCGTCCACGCCGAAATCGCGGCACAGCGCCGCGTAGTCGCCGAACATGAAGTGCGCCGGATCGTACCGGTCCTGCAGCCACGGGTAGTGCGCGCCCGCGCCGAGCTGCCAAAGGTGGTGATGCGCGTCGACGAGCGCCGCCGGCATCGCGTCGGGCGGCGGTGCGTCGTCGCGCCGCTCAGCGCGTGCCGGCGAGCACATACGACGCATCCGGTTCGCGCAGCGTCGGCAATGCACCGACGAACCGCCACGCATCGAGATCGAGTTCGCGCACGTAGTCGTCCTGGAACGACACGTACGCGACGCGCCGCGACGGATGGAACGACAGCGCGGTCGGGTTCGCGGGCAGCGCGACGCGTTCGATTTCCTCCAGCTGCCGTGCATCGAACACCGAGATCGACCGCTCGCCGGAATTGGTCAGCAGCAGCAGGTCGCGGCCGTCCGGCGCGGTGGTGCGGTAGATGCGGTTGGGATCGCTGCGGGTCTTCACGCGGCGGCCGCAGGTCATCGTGTCGGTGTCGATCTCGACGAGCGTGTCGTCGCCGCGATTCGCGACGAACAGCGTGCGCTCGTCGCTCGACAGCGCATTGCCTTCGGGACGCGGGCCGGGCATCACCGCACGCGGCGCGACGGTGGCGTCGCGCGGATGGAATTGCGTGACCGTGTTCGACAGCAGGTGCACGCCGTACGCGCGGCTCGCATCGCGCGTGAGCGTCACGAGGTGCGTCTTCACGCCGCCGGACGGTACGGCCATGTTCGGCACGGCCTGCCGGGTCGGCGCGTCGAACACGAGCAGCATGTCGTGCGCCTCGCTCATCGCGTACAGCCGGCCGTCGCGATCGGCCGCCATCCCGTGCGGCCGGTAGTACGGCCACAGGTCGAGCATGCGCGTGTGCGTGCGCTCGACGAGGTCAATCTCGGCGATCCGGTGATCGCCTTCATGGCCGCGCGACCACGCGGTCTCGATCCCGAAGATGCCGACGTACGCGAAGCGGTCGTTCACGTCGACGGTGAACTCGTGCGGGAAGTTTGGCAGCACGATGTGCTTGAGCGCGGCTTTCGTCTCGAGGTCGTAGAAGCTGAAGGTGTGGGCGCATTTCTGCACCAGCAACAGGATGTCGTTCATGGTGTGTCTCCGTTGATTCGTTCGCGCGTGCGCGCGTCGGTGTCGGTGCGTGTCCGGTCAGTCTTCGCAGCGCCTGGGCAGCGTCAGCGCGAGCAGGCCGGCCACCGCGAGCGTGACGGCGAGGCTGTACACGCCGGCAGCCGCGCTCACGTGCTGGGTCAGCACGCCGACCGCATACGGTCCGCAGAAGCCGCCGAGGTTGCCGAGCGCGTTGATCAGGCCGCGCGCGCTGCCGGCCGTCTCGACGCTGCACAGCTTCGGCGGAATCGCCCAGAACACGCCGGCCGCCGCCTGCAGGAAGAAGCCGCAGCCGATCAGGAACGCGAACGACACGATCATCGACGCATGCGTGAGCACCGACAGCGCGAGGCACGCGGCAAAGCCGACGAGCGGCAGCAGCACGAACAGGCGGCGCTTGCCGGTCCGGTCCGACAAATACGACGTGGCGAACATCCCGATCACCATCGCGACATACGGCAGCATCGCGAGCAGGCCGACCTTGCCCATCCCGCCGTGCGTGAGGTTTTTCAGCAGCGTCGGCAACCACATCGTATAGCCGTAGATGCCGACCTGATAGCAGAAGTTGATCGCGATCAGCAGCCAGATCGTCGGGTTGCGCAGTATCGCGCCGAACGACGCGGCGGCCGGCGTGCCGGCGGCCTGCTTGCGCGCCTGTTCGTCGCGCAGCGCGTCGAGGATGTACGCCTTCTCGCGCGGCGACACCCAGCGCGCGGTTTCCGGGCTGTCGTCGGCGAACATCAGCCACGCGAACAGGCACAGGAGCGACAGCGCGCCGGCACTGTAGAACAGGTGACGCCAGTCGTAAGCAGCGAGGATGAAGCCGGACAGCGGCGCGGTAATCATGCCGGCGAGCGGCACGAACATGATGACCATCGCGTTCGCGCGGCCGCGTTCGCGGTCGGGAAACCAGTGACTGACCATCGTCAGCACGACCGGCAGCATCCCGCCTTCCGCCACGCCGAGCAGGAAGCGCAGCGCCAAAAGTTGCCACGTATGGGTGACGAGCCCGGTCAGCACCGACAGAACGGCCCAGCTCACGAGCGACCACGCGATGAACTTCTTGCCGCTGCCGAGCGCGGCGCGCCGGCCGCCCGGAATCTGCAGGAACAGGTAGCCGAAGAAGAAGATGCCGCCGGCGAGGCCGGCCATCGTCGCGTTCATGCCGAGTTCGGCGTTCATCCCGCCCGGCATCGCGAACGCGATGTTCACGCGGTCCATGTACGAAACGATGCAGGCGAGCAGCAGCGGCGGAATCACGCGCAGCCAGCGGCGGCGCGGAATGGCATCGCCGGCTTCATAGGCCGGGGTGGCGGGGTTCAGCAGAGTCATGGTGTCTCCGATCCATGTGATGAGCGGCGGCGGCCTTCTGTCGGGCCGCCGTCACGCCGATGCGCAACGCAACGCGCGTTGCGGGTACGAAACGATGGCTAGCGGCCCCAGCGCAGCACGAGCGGATCGAGCCGCCGTGCCGCGTCGAGCAGGCCAGCACGCACCTGCGGATGCAGTTCGGGCCAGGGCGCGCGCGGCCGGTCGCACGCGATCACGCCGCCTTCCTTCAGCAGCGCCTTCGCGGTCAGGAAGCCCGACTGGCGGTTCTCGTAGTTGATCAGCGGCAGCCAGCGCGCGTATTGCTCGCACGCTTCGTCGCGGCGTCCGGCGAAATACGCGTCGGTGATGCGGCGGATGCCGTCCGGATAACCGCCGCCCGTCATCGCGCCGGTCGCGCCGGCATCGAGGTCGGCGAGCAGCGTGATGCCTTCCTCGCCGTCCCACGGCCCTTCGATCGCGTCGCCGCCGAGCGCGATCAGCTCGCGCAGCTTCGACGCGGCGCCGGGCGTCTCGATCTTGAAGTACGACACGGCGTCGATCTCGCGCGCGAGCGTCGCGAGCAGCGACGCCGGCAGCGCGACGCCGCTCGCGGGCGCGTCCTGGATCATCAGCGGAATGTCGAGGCCGTCGGCGACTTCGCGGAAGAACGCGCGGATCGAGGCGTCGGGCACGCGGAACGTCGCGCCGTGATACGGCGGCATCACCATCACCATCGCGGCACCGAGTGCCTGTGCGCGGCGGTTGCGTTCCGCGCAGATCCGCGCGCTGAAGTGCGACGTCGTGACGATCACCGGCACGCGGCCGGCGACGTGCTCGAGCGTCGTGCGCGTGATGAGGTCGCGTTCGTCGTCGCCGAGCGCGAACTGCTCCGAGTAGTTCGCGTGGATGCAGATGCCTTGCGAGCCGGCATCGATCATGAAGTCAAGGCAGCGGCGCTGGCCGTCGAGGTCGAGCGCGCCATGCGCGTCGAAGATCGTCGGCGCGACCGGAAAGACGCCCTGGTAGCGTGCGTTCATGGGCGCCCTCACTCGACGATGTCGAACTGGTCGAGGAACTCGGTCTTCAGCGTGAGACCGAGGCCCGGGACGTCGTCGCGCAGCTGCAGGAAGCCGTTCTCGGCCACCGGCTCGCCGTCGAAGATGTAATAGAACAGCTCGTTGCCGACTTCCACGTCGAACATCGGGAAGTACTCGCTCATCGGCGACGCGAGCGTGCTCATCGTCAGGTGATAGTTGTGCATCTGGCCCGCATGCGGAATCACCGGCACGCTGTACGCCTCGCACAGCGCGTTGATCTTGTGCGCCATCGTGATCCCGCCGACGCGGTTCGTGTCGTACTGCACGACCGACACGGCCTTGCGGTCGAGCAGCTGCTTGAAGCCGTACAGCGAGAACTCGTGCTCGCCGCCCGAGATTGGAATGCTCGTCAGCCGGTTCAGCTCCGCGTAGCCGTCGATGTCGTCGGCGATCACCGGCTCCTCGAGCCAGCGCGGCTGGTACTTCTCGAGCTTCGGCAGGATGCGCTTCGCATACTCGAGGTTCCAGCCCATGTAGCACTCGAGCATCAGGTCGTTGTCGTAGCCGATCACCTCGCGGATCGCCGCGACCGACTTCAGGTTCTCCACCACGCCCTGCTGGCCGTGCGCGGGCCCGTAGCCGAAGCGCATCTTGAACGCGCGGAAGCCTTCCTTCAGGTATTGCCGCGCTTCCTCCTGCATCGCCTTCAGGTCGGTGCGGTAGAGCTTCGAGTAGTAGCAGGGGATCTTCTCCTTGGTGCGGCCGCCGAGCAGCTTGAACACCGGCTTGCCGACGCTCTTGCCGAGGATGTCCCAGATCGCGATGTCGACCGCCGAGATCGCCGCCATGCCGATGCCCTTGCGGCCCCATGCATGGGTCGCGCGGTACATCCGCTGGTTCAGGTACTCGTAGTCCCACGGGTCCTGGCCGATCACGAGCGGCGCGAGGTACTGGTCGATGATCGCCTTCGCGACGTGCGGCGCGAGCGCGACGTTGCCGAGGCCGACGATGCCGTCGTCGGTCTCGACTTCGACGACCGTCCACGCATGGAAGCGGAACGTGCTCATGGTTTCCTGCGGCGCGTACAGCAGGTCCATCGCGTTCGAGCAGAAGTTGCCCTGCGGCGGAACGGTCTTGCCTTTCCACTGGAATACGCGGGCGCGCACGGAGCGGATCTTCATGTAGGTGTCTCCTGGAATCGATGTTGTCGTGTGTGTCGTGTGCGGCTGGCGCGCGAGCGTCACGCCGAAGCGGTGGGGGTGCGACGCGCGGCGCCCATGCGGCACGCGATCTGCAGCGCCTGCCAGGTCGCGCCGACGTCGGCCGTGCCGCGGCCCGCGATGTCGTACGCGGTGCCGTGCGCGGGCGTCGTGATCGGCACGGGCAGCCCGCCCTGCACGGTCACGCCGCGCGAGAAGCCGAGCAGCTTGATCGCGATCTGCCCCTGGTCGTGGTACATCGTGACGATCGCCTGGTAGTCGCCGGCCTGCGCCTTCAGGAAGATCGTGTCGGCGGGGAACGGGCCGTGGAACGGCGCGTCGGTCGGCCAGTCGCGCGACTGCAGCTTGCGCACGGCCGGCTCGATGATGTCGACTTCCTCGCGGCCGCAGCTGCCGCCGTCGCCGCCGTGCGGGTTGAACGCGGCGATCGCGACCTTCGGCGCCGCGACGCCGTTCGCGAGCAGCGACCGGTAGATCAGTTCGGATGCCTGTTCGATTCGCTCGACACTCAGCTGGGCCGCCGCATCCTTCAGCGGAATATGCGACGAGATGCGCGCGGTCCACAGCTCGCCGAGCGTGTTGAATTCGCAGAAGTAGCCGGTCACGCCGAGCGCGGCGGCGAAGTGGTGCAGCTCGTCGTCGTGCCGGAGCCCGCCGAGCTTCATCGCGTACTTGTTCAGCGGCGCAAAGCAGATCGCGTCGATGTCGCCGGCGAGCGCGGCGTCGAGGCAGCGGTCGAGCACGGTCAGCGTCGAGCGGCCGCCGGCCGCGCCGGGCTGGCCGACGGTGACCTGCGCGCGATCGATCGTGTCGAGCGCGACGAACGCGGCGCGCGCGGTGGACGGCCGGCCGCGCACGGCGGCGAGCGACGCGACGGGTTCGACGTCGACCGTCACGCCGGCGACGCGCTGGCCGGCTTCCCACAGCCAGCGGTCGCCGATCAGCACGAGGTTCGCGCGGGACGTCGCGTCGGGCCGCGCGAGCAGTTTCGCGATCAGTTCGGCGCCGATGCCGGCGGGGTCGCCGAGGGTCAGCGCGACGACGGGCAGTGAAGCGGCGGGCAGTGCAGCGGCGGGCACGGCGGCGGCGGTCGTCATGCGGCGTCTCCGTGGCGGGCGGCGGGCGGTTGCATGTTCATGCGGTGTCTCCGGTGGCGGCGTGTGGCCGTTGGTGTATGGGGTTCATGCTAGGTAGACGGAATGAGTCGGTAAATTGAAAACTCTTGATGAATCGATAACCTGGAGTAATCGAAATGGGCTCGATCGATCGACGAGACTCGACTCCCCAATTACTGAACCGGCTGCGGATGCGGCAGATCGCGCTGCTGCTCGCGGTGGATGAATGCTCGACGCTGCGCGCGGCCGCCGGGCAGCTCGGCCTCACACAGCCGGCCGCGACGAAGATGCTGGCCGAACTGGAAAGCGCGCTCGGCCAGCGCCTCTTCGATCGCGTCGGGCGCGGGCTCGTGCTGAATCCGGCCGGCGAGCGCGTGCTCGGCTATTTCCGCGGGATTCGCGGCAGCATGGAGGCGCTCAATCGCGAGCTCGGCGAGCTGCAGCTCGGCAGCGCGGGGCGGCTCGCGATCGGCAGCATCATGGCGGCGTCGCCGGGGCGGCTTACCGAGGCGCTGGTGCAGCTGAAGGCGCGCTATCCGCTGCTGGCGATCGACATCGCGGTCGATACCAGCGACCGGCTGATGCCGCAGTTGCGCGAAGGCGTGCTCGAGGTGGTGATCGGCCGCAACGTCGGCACCGATTGCGACTTCCGCGTGGTGGACGACGAGGCGCTCGCGATCATCGCGGGCCGCGACCATCCGCTCGCGGGCGCGGGGCCGGTCGAATTCGACGCGCTGCTCGACTACACGTGGATCCTGCAGCCGGCCGGCAGCCCGGCGCGCGAGGTGGTCGAGCGCGAGTTCCGCGCGCGTCACCAGCCGATGCCGCGCGGGCTCGTCGAAACGGGGTCGATCCTGACGACGATGAACCTCGTCGACCGTTCGCGGATGCTCGGCGTGATTCCGTTGACAGTTGCGCAGCGCAACGCGGAGCACGGGCTGGTTGCGATCATCGATTACGAACTCGACCAGAAGCTGCCGTCGTATGGCAGCCTCGTGCGGCGTGATCGGCCGCTGAGCATTCCGGCGCAGCAGTTTCTGGCGCTGTTCCATCGGGAAGGCGGCCAGGGCGCGGGCGATTGATGGAAGGCGGGGCGGCTACGTTGCGGCGTCACGCACCGGCGAGCTTCGCTCGCGGTGCGTGATGACGGCGATCAGGGCAGGTCGGGACAATCCACGCCGAGCAGGACCAAGCCCGATACCGCGCGGCGAACCGCCGCCACCCCGCGTCAGCGTGCCGACGGCGCGGCCGGCGCTTCGGCGAGCGACGGCGTCGATGCCGACAGCGCACGATCCGGCCGGATCCGCAGCGCGGCGACGATGCCGATCACGAGCATCGCGACCGACCCGACGAACGGCACCGTCCAGCTTCCGGTGTGGTCGACGAGATAGCCGAACAGGATCGGCGACAGGATCCCCGCGATCGCGGAACCCGCATTCATCATCCCGCTCGCGATGCCCGCGTGCGTCGGCGCGATGTCGCTCGGCACGGCCCAGATCGGCCCGATCGTCAGTTCGAGGCACAGGAACGACCCGGACAGGCATAGCGTGATGCCGGCCGTCGAATGCACGAACGCGAGCGGCAGCATGCAGGCGAGCGCGCCGGTGAAGCTCGCGACGATCACGCTCTGGCGCGACAGCGCGAGGTTGCCGGTCTTGCGGTAGATGCGGTCGCACAGCCAGCCGCCGAGCGTGTCGCCGACGACGCCCGCGAAGAACACGCCGGACGCGAACAGCGCGGTGGACTTCAGGTCGAGGCCCTTGCCGTTCAGGAAGAACGTCGGCAGCCACGTGAAGAACAGCCAGGCGGTCCAGCCGTAGCAGAAGTACACGAAGATCGTCGGCGCCATCCGGCGGAACAGCGGGCCCCACGGCGTCGGACCCGGCGCCGGTGTCGGCCGGGCGGCGATGGTGGCGGCGGCGGTGGCGCGTGCGCGGTGCGCGTCGTGGTCGCCGCTGCCGCCGACCGGATACTCGCGAAAGCCGACGATCCACCACACGAGCCACACCAGCGTCACCGCGCCGATCACGAAGAACGCCGCGCGCCACGACAGCCACGTCATCAGCGCGGCGACGATCGGCGGCGTGACCGCGTTGCCGAGCCGCGAGAACGAATGCGTGAAGCCCTGCACGACGCCGCGCCGTTCGCGCGTGAACCAGTGCGTGATCGCGCGGGCCTGCGCGGGCAGCGTCGCGCCTTCGCCGATCCCGAGCAGCAGGCGCGCGGCGAACAGCAGCGCGAGGCTGTGCACGAGCCCGGTCATGAAGGTCGACGCGACCCAGATCAGCCCGCAGCCGATCAGTGTGATGCGGGCGCCGAAGCGGTCGGCGATCCAGCCGCCGAAGATCTGGCAGATCGCGTACGAATACGCGAACGCGGAGAACGCGATGCCGAGTTCGGTGTTCGACAGCCCGAGTTCGGCCTTGATCGCACCGGCCGCGGTCGCGAGGTTCACGCGGTCGACGTAGAGGATGAACGAAAGCGCGCACAGCAGCCACAGCGTGTGGCGTCGTTGACGGTGATCGGTCGGCATGTGTCTCACTCCATTCTTGTGCGCGTCGTTGCAATGACGCCGCGTTCACTGGCCGGGCCAGCATCGCGCGCCGGAGGAGGCATCGTCTATTGAATCTTTTGGATCAATCGATAACCTGCGGTGTTCGGTTTCGCCGCATTCGGGTGCCGGCTCGGGGCGCCGTGCGGGTTTTCCACGAACGGTTGCGGCATGATGCGGGATGGCCGCGCACGGACACGACGCACGGCATGGGTCGAACGCGTTTCGACGCCGGTGCCGTCATGATGCAGTGACGCGGCGCAATCGCACAGTCGGGAATGGACGGACATGGAACAACGACTTTCACGCCACCGGGACAACCGCTTCTGGCAACTCCAGCCGGTGAAATGGTGGATCCAGGGGCACGGCCGCGACGGCTATTCGTTCCGGCTGCTGCTGATTCCGCTGCTTGCCGTGTTCGTGCTCGAGTTCGTGTGCGTGATGCTCGACGCGCTGTTCAGCGCGCTCATCGTGAGCGGTGCGATGACGCTGTTCCTCGGGATCGCCGGGTATTACGGCGCGAAGCGCGAATGGCTGGTGCCGTCCGCGCCGGCGCGCGCGCTCGTGAAGGCGCGTACCAAGCAGGCGGCCGAGCGCTTCTCGTCGCTCGGCGCGGGCGCGACGGTGCTCGCGATCTTCGTCAGCGCGACCTCGCTGTCGCGCGTGCTGTCGGGCCAGCCGGTGCTGGACAGCGCGTCGAAGGACACGGTGTCGATCTTCATCGCGCTCGTGTTCCTGCCGGTGTACGTGTCCGGCGCGGTGCGCAAGCTCGCGATCACGCGGGTCGAGGAGCTGGAAGCGCTGCGTCAGGTGAGCGCCGGCACGCGGCTGAAGTTCGACCGGGCCGGCGCGGTGCGTGCGGTCGTCGTGAAGGGGCCGGCGGGGCAATCGACGGTGTCGGTCGCGGAGTACACGCTGCTGGAATTCGAGCCGCCGCTCGAACGCGTGGGGCGTGACCCGAACGCGTGACGAACAAGGCTGCGCGTGCAGCCATTCGATGCAATGGCCCGGCGGGCGGGGCTCCGGGCCGGATCAGTCGCTTGCGCCCGGAAGCGGGTTCGACGGCGCGGCCGACTGCGCCGGAAAGCGCCGTTCATCGGGTGTCGGCTCGAGATGGTCGGGCCAATACACCTCGAACCGCGTGCCGCCGCCGGCCGCCGGCGTGCAGACGGCCCCGCCGCGATGCGCATGGGCGATCGCCGCGACGACCGCGAGCCCGAGGCCGCTGCCGCCGGGCTGCGCATCGTCGACGCGCCGGAACGCCTTGAACACGTGCGGCGCGAAGTCGGCCGGAATGCCGGGGCCGTCGTCCTCGACCCGCAGCCGGCACATCCCGCCCTCGATGCGCGTCTCGATCCGGATCGCACCGGGCACCGCATGGCGGCGCGCATTTTCCAGCAGCGCGAGCAGCGCCTGACGGATCCGCACCGGGTCGCAGCGCATCGGCCGCGCGTCGAGATCGAGCACCGGATGCTGGCCGGCGGCCTGCAGCGCGTGCGCGAACACGTCGACGACCGCGCGGATGTCCGCCGCGAGATCGGCTTCGCGGATCTCGATGCTCAGGTGGCCGCTGTCGGCGAGACTGACCACGCGCAGATCCTCGATCAGCCGCGTGAGCCCTTCCACTTGCGTGAGCAGGCTGCGGAACTGCGCTTCGCTCGGCGTGAACACGCCTTCGGCGAGCCCCTGCAGGCGGCCGCGCAGCACCGTGACCGGCGTGCGCAGTTCGTGCGCGATCGCGGCGTTCCAGAAGGTCTGTTCGTCGGTCACGCGCTGCAGCTCGCTCGCGAGCGCATTGAAATTGTCGGCGAGCAGCGCCGCTTCGTGCAGCGAACGATCGCCGGCGACGGCACGCGCGCCGAGATCGCCGCGCGCGACGCGGCGGATGCTGTCGGTCACCGAGTTCAGCGGCACGAGGATGCGGCGCGCCAAGTGGATCGCGACGACAACCGACAGCACGAGCCCGACCGCCGTGGTGGCGATCAGCCACACCCATTCCGGGCCGGTCGGGATCCAGTTCGTCTGCTCGAACGACGCGGGCTGGTACAGGTACAGCAGGTAGTAGAACCCGTAGGCCGTCAGCACGACCAGCAGCGTCACCGCGAACGCCATCGCGCCCATCGTCAGCGCGATCTGCCGGCTCAATCCGTCGAGCTTCACTCGCCGCTCCACAGCTTGTAGCCGACGCCGCGCACGCTGACGGGCACGCCGTTGATGCCGAGATCGTCGAGCTTCTTGCGCAGCTTGCTGACGTGGCTGTCCACCGTGCGTTCGAGCGTGTCGCCTTCCGGCAGACAGGTGGCCATCAGCTCGGCACGGCTGAACACGCGCCGCGGCGTGCGGGCGAGCTGCGCGAGCAGCTTGAATTCGGTGAGCGTCAGCACGAGCGTGTGCCGCGTGCCGTCGACCTCGACCGTCGCTTCGTGATGCTCGAGATCGATCTCGAACGGGGCCGCGCGCAGCACGCGCTGTTCTTCCTGGCGCGAGCCGGCCATCGAGCGGCGCAGCACGGCCTGCGCGCGCGCGACGACTTCGGCGGGGTTGAACGGCTTGACCACGTAGTCGTCCGCGCCGATGCGCAGGCCGGTCAGTTTGTCGATGTCCTGGTCGAGCGCGGTCAGCATGATGACCGGCGTATCGCCGCGATGGCGAATCTCGGCGAGGACTTTCCAGCCGTCGACGTGCGGCATCTGCACGTCGAGCAGCACGAGGTCGGGCTTCAGCGACAGGTGCAGTTCGAGCGCGCGGCGGCCGTCGGCCGCGTGCACGGTGCGCAGGCCGCTGCGCGCGAAATACGCGGTGAGGATCTCGGCGATCTCGGGTTCGTCCTCGGCGATCAGGACGAGCGCCTGGCCGGCGCCGGGAGAGGAGGAAATATCGGACATGGCCGCTTGTTCAGGTGCATCGGGGTTCCATCGAATCGCAATACTACCGTACCGCCCATGCCGTCGACCGGAGACGGGAAGCGGCCGGCCCGGGCCGGCCATGCCGGCTGTCCGGCGCCTTTCAGGACGGCTGCCATCGCTCGCGCGACAGGGGAATACCCTGTCTTTTTTTCTCGATCCAGTTTTATGTATCATGACCTATCTTTTGCAACATTTACTAATTAAGCGAGCCGACGAATCCTTATCGTGACGGGGACCTTCGGCACGCGGCGAGGCAGGCGTACGCACCGGCCTCGACGCATTCGGTCGTCGGATTTCGCGCGGACGAAAGTCGCGTGCCGCCGGGCACGCGGTCGTTCGCGCCCTTTTGCAGGCAGGAACCCAACCATCATGTCCAGCAAGTCATCCTCCCGCGGGTCGGCCGACCCGCAGCGCAGGCAGTGGCTGAAGATCGCCGGCGCGTCCGTCGCGGCCGGCGGCCTGGCGCTCGGCGCGGCGCGCGCCGGTGCCGATACCGCACCGGTCGCCGGCACCGACGGCGACGTGCTCGACGTCGCGATCGTCGGCGCCGGGCTCGCCGGGCTGACCGCCGCGCGCGACCTGCGCTACGCGGGCTGCGAATCCTTCGTCGTGCTCGAGGCGCGCGATCGGGTCGGCGGCCGCACGCTCAACTACGACATCGGCGGCGGCCATGTGTCGGAAGTCGGCGGCCAGTGGATCGGCCCGGGTCAGACGGCCGTCGCGGATCTCGCCCGCGAACTGGAAGTCGGCACGTTTCCGAGCTACTACGCGGGCAAGACGGTCATCCTCGGCGGCGACGGCCGCGCCGAGATCGACCTGGACGGCACGTTCGGCACCGACGAGGCCATCGCCGCGAAGCTGAGCCGGCTGTCGCGCGACGTGCCGTCGGGCGCGCCGTGGATGTCGCCGAAGGCGGCCGAACTCGACCGGCTGTCGGTCGGCGACTGGCTCGCGCAGCAGGGCATCAAGCCCGAGGACCGGATGGGCTGGAACGCGTCGATCTCGCTGTCGGGCGGCACCGCGCCGGCGAAGATGGGGCTGCTGCATTTCCTGTCGATGATCAACTCCGCCGCTTGCGATTACGCGCAGCTCGACTCGATCCGGCACAGCGCGCAGGAAACCCGCTTCGTCGGCGGCTCGCAGATTCTCAGCATCCGGATGGCGCAACAGCTCGGCGACAAGGTGCGGCTCTCGTCGCCGGTGCGCCGGATCGTCGGCTGGGATCGCGCCGTCGTCACGCTGCAGACGGATCGCGGCACGGTGCGCGCGCGCAAGGTCGTGATGGCGCTGCACCCGGCGCTGTGCCAGCAGGTGCAGTTCGATCCGCCGCTGCCCGACAAGCGCGGCGCGCTGCAGCGCGCATGGCCCGCGCATTCGCCGGCGCGCAAGACGGCGATGGTCTATCGCCGCCCGTTCTGGCGCGACAAGGGCCTGAACGGCCACATCTTCCAGACCGACGGGCCGATCTTCTGGGCCTACGACAACTCGCCGCCGGGCGGCGAGATCGGCGTGATCAACGCGTTCGTGCGCAATGCGCTGATGCCGTCGGACCCGCAGGCCGCGAAGCAGATGCACATGGACCTCTATGCGCAGGCGTGGGGCGACGACGCGCGTGCGCCGGTGTCGTACCACGATCGCGACTGGGGGCTCGCCGACCCGTGGACGATCACCTGCGTATCGGCGATTCCGCCCGGCTTCTGGACCGCGCACGGCGACGCGCTGCGCGCGCCGTGCGGCAACCTGATCTGGTCGGGCACCGAGACCGCGAACATCTGGGCCGGCTACATGGACGGCGCGGTGCGCTCGGGCCACCAGGCCGCGCTTCAGGCGCTCAATGCACTGCGTCGCGCGTAGGAGACCGAAGATGAAGAAACGCATGCTGCTGCTCGCCGCGCTCGTGATCGCCGGCGTGCTCCTGGCCGTCTACGGCCCCGCGGTGCTCGGCTTCTATCGCCTGCAGCGCCATATCGATACGACGACGCAGGCCGACGACGCCGACGGCGGCCCGTGGCCACGCACGACCGACGTCTGCATGGGCTGTCACGGCGTGAAGGGCACGTCGCTGAGCGACGCGTATCCGAGCCTCGCCGGCCAGCCCGCACCCTACGTGGTCGCCCAGCTTCACGCATTCGCGAGCGGACGACGCGCGAACCCGACGATGGCACCGCTCGCGATGACGATGAGCGACGCCGAGATCGCGCGACTGGCCGACTACTACGCGAAGCAGGCGCCGCAGGACAACCGCTATTTCAAGCCGGACGCGCGGCTGCGCGCGAAGGGCGAGCAACTGGTGACGGGCGGCGCGTGCGTCGCTTGCCACGGCGCGCGGCTGACCGGCCAGGCGCAGTTTCCGCGGCTCGCGGGGCAGGGCGCCGACTACCTGCGCGCGCAACTCGACGCATTCGCGAACGGTGTCCGTATCGAGGCCACCGGCACGATGCAGCGCGTCGCGCAGGCGATGTCGGCGGACGATCGGGCGGCGGTCGCGACCTATCTCGCGAGCCTCGGTCCCGGCACACGGTGAATCAACGTCAACGGCAGCAATCGACCTCGGGAGTTCGAACCATGGATCACAGATCACTTGTCCTTTGTCTTGCCAGCGCGACGCTTGCGGCGACGACCGGCGTGTACGGCTTCAAGTTCGTCCGCAAGCGCAACTTCCTGCTCGGCTTCGAGTGGTGGATCGTGACGATCTCGGCATCCAATGCCGTGATCTTCTTCGCGACCGAATCGCCGGTGTCGTACTTCGTTTCGCACTTCCTCGACGCGTTCTCGCGCGGGTTCGGGATGCCGGTGATCGCGGTCGCGGGCCTGATGGCCGTCACGCACGGCTACCGGCCATCGGTGCGGCAGGACGTGACGCTGTTCGTGCTCGCGACGCTCGGGACGATTGCGCTCGTGGCCGGCGCGTTGCAGCACGCGCTGCCGTACTTCTACGTGACGATGTGGACGCTGATGTCGATCTATCTCGCGGGTTTCGTGTTGCGGCTCGCGCGTGCGGGCCACGCGTTCCATGCGCTGACGACGACGATCGCGCTCGTCGCTTCGCTGGCGATCGCGTGCATCTACGACTTCTACAAGATCCCGGGCGAGGAAACCAACGTCGTGTTCAATTTCTACGTGCTGGCATTGCTCACCTGGTCGTACCTGACCGCCGCGCTTTATTACGCGTATTGCGCACTTGAGCGCGACGCCGGACGCGGCACGGCGAGCGCAAACGTATTGTCGTATCCGAAATGAGTAGTTATGCAAAGGAAGCGCTGACGGCTCGCGATGTGCGGCGGGCCGGCCGCGACGCTCATGGAGCGTACGGATGGCCCCGGCTCGCCTGACCCGCGCGCAGCGGCGCGATGCGACGCGCGAACGCCTGCTCGGCGCCGCGCGTGTGATTTTCGCGGAGAAGGGCCATGCGGCCGCGAGCGTCGAGGACATCGCGGCGGCGGCCGGGCATACGCGCGGTGCGTTCTATGCACACTTTGGCAGCAAGACGGAGATGCTGTTCGAGTTGCTGCGGCGCGATCACGACGACACCGCGACCGCGCTGCAACGGCTCGCCGGATTGCCGGCGGGTTCGGCCGAGGACGCGCAACGCGCGATGCTCGCGTATTGGCGGCCGGGGGCCGCGCGGCATGCGTCGCGGCTGATGTGGCTGGAGGCGCAGTTGCAGGCGGCGCGCGATCCGGCATTCCGCGCGCAGTTCGGCGCGTTACTGCGCGAGCGGCAGGCGCTCGCGACCGCGTGCATCGACGCGTTCGCGGCGCGCGTCGACGTGTCGCTGCCGCTGCCATCGCAGGTGCTGGCGCTCGGCCTGACCGCGCTGGGCGACGGCATGCAGTCATGCTGTGCGGCCGACGGGCGGCGCAACGCCGACACGCTGGCCGATGCGGCGCTGGTCGGTTTCCTCACGCACGCGGTGTTCGGCCGCGGGTGCGAATGACGTAACGGCGAAGCGCCGGGCGCGCTTCGTCGCCGGGTTGTATGACGGCTGAAAGCGGTTTGTCATGGCGGAGCGGCCAGCCGTCGTGACGGACCCGCGAACATGCAGACGAAACAGGGAATACCCCGTCTTTTTCTTTTCTTTATTTTTGTCATGATGACCTAACATTGTCACCATGTTCTACTGAAGGCGTCGGCAGTGAGCGATCGCTGGCCGGCAGTGGTTGGACGAATCAGGAGATCTACGATGGATGCACTCATGCGCAAGGCCTTTTTCGAGGACGGCGCGGTTCTCGTCGAAGGCGCACTCGACGCGGCGCAGCTCGCGCAATGCCGCGCGGTGTTCGACTGGGGGATGGAGAACCCGGGGCCGATGGCAGCGGCGTTGCTCGACGGCACCGAATACCGGTCGCACAACGACAACGCGAACCCGTATGCGAAGGCGCGGCTCGACGAACTGGTCGCCACGCTGCCGTTCGGGAAACTGTTCGCCGACCTGTGGGGCTCGAAGCACGTGTGGTACTTCGCCGAGGAGCTGTTCATGAAGGCCGGCGGCAAGAGCGCACGCTCGCCGTGGCACCAGGACACGTCGTACCTGCCGTGGCAAGGCATGCACTTCGGCAATGCGTGGATCAGCTTCGAGCACGTGCCGAAGCGCAACGCGCTGGAGATCGTGCGCGGCTCGCATCACGGCGTGCGCCATGACGGCACCACGTTCCAGAACGCCGAGGACCCGACCGACCCGCTGCATGGCGGCGACGTGTGGCCGCGCCTGCCGAACATCGAGGCGGAGCGGCGCGTGGCGCCCGATGCGTACGACATCGTGTCGTGGGAAACCAAGCCGGGCGACGTGCTGCTGCTGCATCCGGGCGTGCTGCACGGCGGCGGCGCGGTCGATGCCGCGTTCCCCGATCGCCACACGCTCGTGCTGCGCTTCTTCGGCGACGACGCCGTGTTCAGCCCGCTGCCCGATGAAAGCCGCTCGGGCTTCACGCCGGCCGGCGTGCTGTTCGTCGAGGAACTCGCCGGGCTGAAGGCCGGCGACCCGTTCCGCGCACCGTGTTTCCGTCAACTCGTCTGAGCAAGGAGTTTTTCATCATGTCAGCCAACCCGAAGCGGCAATCGATCGTTCCGCCTCCGTTCCAGCCGTGGTACGACGCGTACCACTTCTCGCCGGCCACGCGCGTCGGCGACACGATCTGGGTGTCGGGCCAGGTCGGTCTCGACGCGCAGATGCAGCCGGCGGACGGCGTGGCGGCGCAGGCGCGGATCGCATTCGAGAGCCTGAAGATGATTCTCGAAGCGGCCGGCGCGAGCCTCGCCGACGTCGTCGAACTGACGACCTTCCACACCGATCTTCAGCAGGACACGCAGGGCTTCGCGGCAGTCAAGGACGTGTATTTCCCGACCCGCTATCCGTCCTGGACGGCAGTCGGCGTGTCGCAGCTGGCGCTGCCGGGGATGTGCGTCGAAGTGCGTGCGGTCGCGGTGGCCGGGTCGGGCAAGGACTGAACCCGGCGGCAGCACGTCATTCCTTCTCGACGAGCGTGCATCATGAATCGCAGTCCTGAGGAATGACGAAATCGTATCGGAACAGGCAGGCGGCCGGCCGTCATCGCGGCCGGCCGCCATCAGGGAGCGACGCGATCGTCGGGTGACGAGCGCGGGCGGAGTGAATGCGCGGGGCCCGTGTCGGGCAAACGAACGCGCGGTGGGAAGGAGAACCATGATGATCAAGCATCGATTCTGGGCCGTGTCCGCACTCGCGGCCGCTGCGTGTCTCGCGATCGGCACGGCCGTCGCGGCGGACGACCTGACGCCGGCGGGCGCCGATCGATCGGCGAGCAAGGACGGCACGGTGCCGGCCTACGCCGGCAAGCAGTCGCCCGACGCGGGCTGGGAGTGGGGCAAGGTACGCGCCGATTTCTGGAAGCACCGCAACGAGAAGCCGCTGTATTCGATCGACGCGGCGAACGTCGACAAGTACGCGGACAAGCTGTCGCCCGGGCAGGTCGCGCTGATCAAGCAGAAGAAAGGCTACCGGATGGACGTCTATCCGTCCCATCGCGAATGCCAGCTGCCGGACGCCGTCGAGCAGAATTCGAAGGCGAACCTCGCGGCCGCGAAGCTCGGGCCGGCCGGCGAGACGCTCGGATCGGCGGTGCTGCCGGGCGTGCCGTTCCCGCAACCGAAGAGCGGGATCGAGGCGATCCTCAACTACGAGATGCGCTATCGCGGCGAAGGCGTCGATTGGGCGCAGATGGCGACGACCGTGTCGCCGCGTCCGGGCAGCAGCGAATGGATCGACGCCGTCGGCCCGCAGACGTACTACTTTCCGTCGGGCAAGCTCGGCAAGCTATCGCCGCAGGACGTCGACCAGTTGAGCGCCGCCGTGTACTTCCAGATGAATTCGCCGGCCGCGCTGGCCGGCCAGGCATTCGTGCAGCGCCAGTACTTCGACAAGGCATCTGAGACGTACTACTACTTCCCCGGCCAGCGCCGCGTGCGCCGCATGCCGGCCTATACGCACGATGCGCCGCTGATCGGCTTCGAGAACCAGTACCTGATCGACGAAGGCAACATGATCAACGGCGCGCTCGACCGCTTCAACTGGAAGCTGGTCGGCAAGAAGGAAATGATCGTCCCGTACAACGCGTTCGGCCTGTACAAGTTCAAGAGCAAGCTGCACGACGTCGCGACGCCGGACGGCATCGCGGCCGCGAGCCGGCGCTACGAGACGCACCGCGTGTGGGTGGTCGAGGCGACGCTCAAGCCGAGCGCGCGGCACGTCGCATCGAAGAAGACCTTCTATCTCGACGAGGACAGCTGGCTCGCGCTGGTCGGCGAGGACTACGACGCGCAGGGCAAGCTGTGGAAGGTGCGGGAGAGCTATCCGATCCCGGTCTGGGAGCTGGGCGGCACCTGCGACAACGAACCGCTCGCGCAGTACGACATGAACAACGGCCGCTACGTGCTCGATGCGACGTCGATCGGGCAGGGCAAGGACGTCCGCTGGCTCGAGCACGCCGACGATCCGCGCTTCAAGCAGGATTCCTACACGGCCGAATCGCTGCGCTCGGTCAGCGAACGGTGATCGCCGTCGACTGACGGACCACAAGGGACCGGCGCGCGCAACGACCGCGCGCCGGCGTCGGACAGGGGCGGAGAAGGATCATGGAACCGGCACGATTGGTAAGGAATACTACAGTATTGATTGCGCTCGCGGGTGCCGCGGCGTCGAATGCATACGCTTACGACTTCACGACGGGTATCAATGGCCTGCAGGGCTCGTGGGTCACGAACCTGACGGCGGGCGCGGGGATCCGGACCAAGAGCCCGAGCTGCTCGCTCACCGGCGACCCGAACGCATACGGCTGCGGCGCGGCTGCGAACACCAATCAATGGGGCTACGCGGACAGCGGCGACCTGAACTACCGCAAGGGCCAGCCGTTCAGCACCTATCTCAGCGCGACCAGCGAACTGCTGCTGAAGATGCCGAGCGAAGGGCTGAAGTTCATGGTGCGCGGCACCGGCATGTACGACTTCCTCGCCGGGAACACGGCGAGAACGCCGCTGTCGAGCACCGCGTCCGCGCAGGTGGTCTACAACGCGCAACTGCTCGACCTGTGGGCGCAGAAGGATTTCACGATCGGCGGGCGCAACGCGCACGTGCGGCTCGGCAACCAGGTGATCAACTGGGGCGAGAGCATGTTCGCGCAGAGCGGCATCAACGCGACCAACTCGCTCGACGTGCAGAAACTGCTGATCCCCGGCTCGCAGCTCAAGCAGGCGCTGCTGCCCGCGCCGATGGTGAGTTTCGCCGCCGACCTGTCGCACGGGTTCAGCACCGAGGGCTATTACCAGTTCCAGTGGAACGGCAACCGCTACCCGCCGGTCGGCTCGTACTGGTCGGTGACGAACGGCTTCGGCCGCGGCGCCGAGCCGTTCACGCTGAACACCAACAACCTGAACGTGGCCGGCCCGAGCGCGGGCACGATCGCGAACGCGATCGGCGGCGGGGCGGCCGCCGGCAACCAGGGCACGCTGGATACGATCAGGAACGGGCTCGTGAACGGCGACTTCGCGGGGCCGCCGTTCAACAGCATCGGCCTGCCGTCGGTCACGAACCTGCCGGCGAAATACCGGCCGCAGTTCGGCGTGAAGTTCAACTACTCGCCGCGCTCGTTCGACGCGAACTTCGCGTTCTACTACCTGAACTACACGGACAAGTCACCGGTGCTCGCGTCGCTCGCGAACGGCACCGAGCAATGGTCGTATCTCGGCCGGCGCCAGCTGTTCGGCGTCAGCGCGAACTTCGGGCTCGGGCCCTGGGCGATCGGCACCGAACTGTCGTACCGGCCGCGCGACGCGGTCGCGCTGTCGAGCTGCTACGGCGCGGGCGGCCCGCTCGACCTGAACACGAACGGCGTGGCCGGCATCAATTGCTCGCAGTGGGTCGACAAGAAGAAATTCCAGTACGACATCAACGGGCTGCTCGCGCTCACGCGCAGCGAGTATCCGTTCCTGAAATGGCTCGGTGCCGATTCGGCCGCGCTCACCTGGGAACTCACGTGGATCTACTACCCGGGGCTCAAATCGAGCGGCGTCACGCGCACGATCGACGGGCAGACCGTCACGCAGGTGCCGCAGGCCGGCTACCTGCCGTGGCTGAACAACGGCTCGGCGCTCGGCTATCCGATCGGGATGGGCCAGGGCACCGCGAGCTCGGTCGGCGCGACGATCGACTTCAACTGGACCTATGACGGCACGCTGATTCCGGGCTGGCAGGTCACGCCGGGCGTCACGTTCTCGGACGGCCTGTACGGCTATACGCCGACCTTCACGGCGAACTACATGCAGGGCGCGAAGTCGGTGAACGTCTACGTGCTGTTCAACCAGAACCCGCCGAACTGGCAGGCCGGCATCAACTTCACCGCGTTCTTCGGCGGCCACAACACGGTCGGCCAGCCGTACGCGGACCGCAATTTCGTCGGGTTGTTCGTCACGCGGAATTTCTGACGCCGATGTGCTTAAGGGCGGCGTGCGCCGCCGCCAATCATGAAGGGGTAATGTCGTGCTCAATCGTCTGGTCAGCCGCCTCGAACGGCTCTTCTTCGGTCATCGCGCGATCGTGCTCGCGGCGATCGCGTTGTTCACCGTCGCGATGGCCGTGTTCGCCGTGCAGTTGCGCATGGATGCCGGCTTCGAAAAGCAGATGCCGATCGGGCACGAGTACATCCGCACGTTCCAGCAATACCGCAACGACCTGCTCGGGGCGAACCGGATCACGGTGGTCGTGCGCGCGAAGCACGGATCGATCTGGTCGAAGGAAGGGCTCAGGCGGCTGTACGACGTCACGCAGGCCGTCACGTATCTGCCGAACGTCGACCGCATCGGCGTGCGCTCGCTGTGGACGCCGAACGCGTTCGTCAACGAAGTGACCGACGAGGGCTTTCGCGCGGAACCGATCATTCCCGGCACGATCACGCCTGACCAGCTGACGCCGG
Organism: Burkholderia sp. USMB20; assembly: GCF_000949135.2. Taxonomy (GTDB): domain Bacteria; phylum Pseudomonadota; class Gammaproteobacteria; order Burkholderiales; family Burkholderiaceae; genus Burkholderia. The sequence continues at coordinate 50,964 of NZ_JTAN02000002.1, forward strand.
ACGTCGTCGCCCGCGTGCGCCGCGCGACGACGCTCGGCGGCTACGTCGGCACGCTGGTGTCGCACGGCGAGGACAGCGCGATGATCACCGCCGAGCTGAACGAGCGCGACAGCGCCGGCAAGGTGCTCGACTACGTCGCGTTCAACCATCTGCTCGAACAGAAGGTGCGCAAGCCGTTCGAGGACGCCGGCTACGAAATCCAGGTCATCGGCTTCGCGAAGCAGATCGGCGACATCGCCGACGGCGCGACGGCCGTGCTCGGCTTCTGCGCGGTCGCACTGCTGCTGACCACGCTCGCGGTGTACTGGTATTGCCATTCGGTGCGCTTCACGGTGCTGCTGGTCGCATGCTCGCTGACGTCGCTCGTCTGGCAGTTCGGCACGCTGAAGCTGCTCGGCTTCGGCCTCGATCCGCTCGCGGTGCTGGTGCCGTTCCTCGTGTTCGCGATCGGCGTGTCGCACGGCGTGCAGCAGGTGAACTTCATCGTCCGCGAGATCGCGCACGGGCAGAGTTCGTTCGACGCGGCGCGCCACAGCTTCAACGGGCTGCTGATCCCCGGCGTGTTGGCGCTGATTACCGCGTTCGTGTCGTTCGTCACGCTGTTGCTGATTCCGATCCCGATGGTGCGCGAGCTGGCGATCACCGCGTCGCTCGGCGTGGCGTACAAGATCGTCACCAACCTGATCCTGCTGCCGGTCGCCGCGTCCTGCTTCAACTTCACGAAGACCTATGCGGACGATTCGCTCAGGCGCGCGCAGCAACGCGCCAGGCCGCTGCGCGTGCTCGCGCGGGTGGCCGAGCCGAAGTACGCGGGCCTCACCGTCGCGCTGACGGTCGGGATCTTCGCGCTCGCCGCGTGGCAAAGCCGCGATCGCGTGATCGGCACGCTGCAGCCGGGCGCGCCGGAACTGCGTGTCGACGCGCGCTTCAACCGCGACGCGACGTCGATCGCCGGCAACTACGACATGGGCCTCGACTGGCTGACGGTCGCGCTCGAATCCACCGGCAAGGCCTGCGACAACCCGGCGGCCGGCCTGTACGAGGACGACTTCTCGGCCGCGATGCGCACCGAACCGGGCGTGGTGTCGGTGCAGTCGTACTCGGCGATGCTGCGTACCTACAACCAGGGCTACAACGAGGATTTCCCGAAGATGAACGTCGTGCCGATCGATGCCGAGAACTACGGCGCGGTGTCGGTCGACGTGTCGCGCGTGAAGGGCTTCATGAGCCGCGACTGCGGGATGACGGCCGTGCACCTGTTCCTGACCGATCACAAGGCGACGACGATCAACCGGATCCTCGACGACGTGAAGCAGTACCGCGCGGCCAATCCGTTCCCGGGCATCACGGTCCGGCTCGCGGCCGGCAATGCGGGCGTGCTCGCCGCGACCAACGACGAAGTCGCGAAGAGCGAGCTGCCGATGATGCTCTACGTGTACGCGGCGATCCTGATCCTCGTATTCCTCGCGTACCGCGACTGGCGCGCGATGCTCGCATGCTGCGTGCCGCTGTCGGTCGCGACCTTCATCGGCTACTGGTTCATGAAGGAACTGCAGATCGGGCTGACCGTCGCAACGCTGCCGGTGATGGTGCTGGCGGTCGGGATCGGCGTCGACTACGCGTTCTACATCTACAACCGGCTGCAGGTGCATCTGGCGGGCGGGCAGGACATCGTGAAGGCCGTGCAGCACGCGATGCTCGAAGTGGGCGTCGCGACGATCTTCACGGCGATCACGCTGGCGATCGGCGTCGCGACGTGGAGCTTCTCCGCGCTCAAGTTCCAGGCCGACATGGGCAAGCTGCTCGCGTTCATGTTCATCGTGAATCTCGTGATGGCGATGACCGCGTTGCCGGCGCTCGCGTCGCTGCTCGAACGCTGGTTCCCGCGCCGCAAGCCGGCGCGCGCGCCGGGCTTGTTCAGTCACTGAAGCTCACGAACATCCTGACGGAGATTCGATCATGGTCAAGACGCTGGCGGCGTGCGCCGCACTTTGCATCGCGGCGGTTGCCTTCCCGCGATTTCACGAAGCGGCCGCGGACCGGAACGCGTCGGCTCATGCGTTCGCTGTCGACGCGAGACGCATCGGCGTGCGCAACACTGCGGCCGACGAAGCGCGCGTCGCGCCGTCGTCGACCGACGGCAACGCCGGGCGACAGGCAGCGGCCGCGCGGGGTGCCGACCAGCCACCGGCCGTTGCGCTCGGCGTAGCGAATGCCGGCTGGTCGAATCTGTTCAACCACTGATGCCCGCGTACACCACTTCAGAGACTCACGATGATCAAGACGCTTATTGCCTGCACCGCACTCTGCGCCGCCGTGACGGCCTTTGCGCAGTCGCAGGACGGAGGCACGGTCGCGGCCTGGGCCGCGAAGCCCGCCCATTCGTGGGCCGCGCCGACGCACATGATGCTGACGGATGCGACACGCGCCGGCTCGCGCATCGTCGCGGTCGGCGAGCACGGGATCGTGCTGCTGTCGGACGACGACGGCAAGACCTGGCGCCAGGCGCGCCGGGTGCCGGTAGCGGCGACGCTGTCGGCCGTGTCGTTCGCGGATGCGAAGCACGGCTGGGCCGTCGGCCAGTGGGGCGCGATTCTCGCGACCGACGACGGCGGCGACACATGGGTCACGCAACGGCTCGATACGTCGGTCGACCAACCGCTGTTCTCCGTGCTCTTCACGAGCGTGCAGGACGGCATCGCCGTAGGCCTGTGGTCGCTGATGCTGCAGACGCACGACGGCGGCAGGACCTGGACGCGCACGACGCTGCCGAAGCCGCCGGGCGGCGGCAAGGCCGACCGCAACCTGTACCGCGTGTTCGCCGACGCCGCGCATGCGCTCTACATCGTGTCGGAGCAGGGGATGGTGCTCAAGTCGACCGACGCCGGCGCGAACTGGACTTATCTGCCGACCGGCGGCAAAGGCACATTGTGGTCCGGCGTCGCGATGCCGGACGGCCGGCTCGTGGTTGGCGGGCTGCTCGGCAGCCTGTTCGAGAGCCGCGACGGCGGCGCGACGTGGACGGCCTTGAAGACGGGCACGCGCAGCTCGATCACCGGTCTCGTCGCGACCGGCGGCGGGCTGGTCGGCGTGGGGCTCGACGGGCTCACGCTCGCGCAGCGCGTCGCGGATGGCCCGTTCGACGTCGCGCAGCGCGCGGATCGCGCGGCGCTCACCGCCGCGCTGATCGATGCGCGCGGCAGGCCGATCCTGTTTTCGCAAGACGGCGTGCTGGCTGCGCCATGAATCGAATCCGCTGACAGAAAAGCAAGGAAGGATGGAGTACTTATCATGAATCGCAAGCACAAGCCGGACGCGCACACCCGGCGACAGATTTTGCGTCTCGCGGCGGCGGGCGCCGCGTCGCTCGCGGCCGGGGAGATGTCGTTCGCCGACGGTGCAATGCCCGCCGCGGCTGCGAACGGCGTCCTCGATGTCGTGATCATCGGCGCCGGCCTCGCGGGGCTCACCGCCGCGCGCGACCTGAAGCGCGCCGGCTGCGACGCGTTCGTCGTCGTCGAGGCGCGCGACCGCGTCGGCGGGCGGACCTACAACCACGATCTCGGGCACGGCGTCGTGTCCGAAGCCGGCGGCCAGTGGATCGGCCCCGGCCAGACGGCGATCGCCGACCTGGCGCGCGAACTCGGCGTCGACACGTTCCCGACCTTCTACGCGGGCAAGACGGTCGTGCTCGCCGGCGACACGCGCGTCGCGCAGGATCTGCACGGCGGCACGGGCGGCGACGACGCGATCGGCGCGAAGCTCGGCGCGCTCGCGCGCGGCGTGCCGTCGCGCGAGCCGTGGACCGCACAGCACGCGGCGGAACTCGACAAGCTGACCTACGGCGACTGGCTGCGCCGACAGGGCGTGACCTACGAGGACGGCTACTTCCTCGCCGTCGCGGCGAAGCTGTCGCTCGGCGGCGCGCCGGCGCAGCTCGGGCTGCTGCACTACCTGTCGATCATCAACAGTGCCGACTGCGACTACGCGAAGCTCGAGTCGACCAAGGGCGGCGCACAGGAAACGCGCTTCGTCGGCGGCTCGCAGGTGCTGAGCCTGCGGATGGCGAGCGAGCTCGGCACGAAGGTGCAGCTGTCCTGCCCGGTGCGCAGGATTTCCGGCTGGGATCGCGACGTCGTCGACGTGCAGACCGATCGCGGCGTGCTCCGCGCGCGGCGCGTGATCGTCGCGCTGAATCCGGCGCTCTGCGAGCAGATCGTGTTCGATCCGCCGCTGCCGGCCGGCCGCGCGCAACTGCAGCGCAACTGGCCCGCGAATGCGCCGATGCGCAAGACGGTCCACGTGTACGACCGACCGTTCTGGCGCGGCGACGGCTACAACGGACAGATCTTCGAGGTCGGCGGCCCGGTCTTCATGGCGTACGACAACTCGCCGCCGGACGGCTCGGTCGGCGTGCTCGCCGCGTTCGTCGCGCCGGGCGCGCTGCCGGCCGAACCGAAGGCCGCCGAACGGACGCTGTCGGCCATCTTCGCGCGTGCGTTCGGCGACAAGGCGCTGCATCCGACGCAGTTTCACGACTACGACTGGGGGCGCGTCGATCCGTGGACGCTGCAGTGCATCCATCCGCTGCCGCCCGGCTTCTGGACGAAATGGGGCAAGTACCTGCGCCCGGAGGCCGGCCGGCTGATCTGGTCGGGTACCGAGACGGCCGACCTGTGGCCCGGCGCGATGGACGGCGCGGTGCGATCCGGGCACCGCGCGGCATTGCAGGCGCTCGGCAAGCTGGCCGGCCGCGGCAGGGAGGCGTAAATGAAACGAACCTGGATGATCGGCGTCGCGCTCGCGATCGCGGGCGTGGCGGCCGCCGGCACGCTGTACGGCCCCGACCTGATCGACGGCATGCGTTACGAGAAGTCGATGACCGCGATCGGCAGCGAGGACCAGGCGAACGGCGGCGCGTGGCCGCAGCAGCAGGAGACCTGCTTCTTCTGCCACGGCACGCGCGGGCAGTCGCGCAACGCGTGGTATCCGTCGCTGTCGGGCCAGCCGGCGAGCTACATCGCCGCGCAGCTGCGCGCATTCGCGAGCGACCAGCGCCGCAACGCGTACATGGGGCCGCTGTCGCGTGAACTCGACGACGCGAAGATCGACGCGCTGGCGACCTATTTCGCGCGGCAGGCGCCCGCGCGCAACGAGATGGTGGCGGCCGACACGGCGCTCGCGCAGCGCGGGATGGCGCTCGTCACGGCCCGCAGCTGCCAGGCCTGCCACGGCGCGGCGCTGACGGGCAAGGACCACGTGCCGCGCGTCGCGGGCCAGGGCCAGCTTTACCTGGAAGCGCAGCTCGCGGCATTCCGGTCGGGCCAGCGCCACGATCCGACCGGTGTGATGAACGGCGTGGCCGCGACGCTGTCCGGCGACGACACGCGGGCCGTTGCGCACTACCTGGCCGGCCTGTCGCCGGACGGTGCGGGTGGCGCAGGCGTTGCGGCCCGATGATGCGGACGACGCGCCGCGCTCGGGAATACCCTGCCTTTTTCTTCGTCGTTTACTTTGTCATAGTGACCTAAGATTGGTAATGTGTTCTATAAAAAGCACCCGAGTGTGAAGCAGCAGTAGCGAACGTCCGACCGACCCGATTTTCAACAACTCACGTTTCAGGAGACAACCATGGCCAAGCACCCCGTCGTCGTTTACGGCGCAAGCGGTTACACCGGCATGTTGATCATGGACTGGCTGATCGACCAGAACATCCCGTTCACCGCGATCGCGCGCAACGCGGGCCGCGCGAAGGAAATGATGGCGCAACGCGTCGTGCGCCTCGAATCGGCGCAATACGAAATCATCGAGGCGGAGCACAACGTCGATTCGCTCGTGAACGCGTTTCGCGGCGCGAAGGTGGTCTGCAATACCGTCGGGCCGTTCTCGAGCTTCGGGCTCGTCGGCGTCGAGGCCGCGCTGAAGGCCGGCTGTCACCACCTCGATACGACCGGCGAGCAGTCGTACATCCGCGCGGTGCGCGACCAGTTCGGCGAGCTGTACCGCCAGGCCGGGCTGCTGGTGTCGTCGTCGAACGCGTACATGTACACGTTCGCCGAGATCGCCGCCGAACTCGCGCTCGAAACGCCGGGCATCGACGCGCTGGAGACGGCCACGCTGACCCGCGGCCCGCGCGGCGCGGCCGGCGTGAGCATCGGCTCGACCGCGACGATCTTCGACGGCGCGCGCCACGAGTCCTGCTACCTGTGGGAGAAGGCGCTGGTGCCGCACGCGGCCGATGCGTCGTTCACCGTCGCGACGCCGGAACTCATGCAGCCGGTGTTCTGCCTGCCGTGGGGCGGCACGTCGCTGCCGGTCTATTTCGAGCGCGACCCGCGCGTGCGCAGCTGCATCTCGTGCGTCGGCTTCTACGACAACAACGTGATGAAGCTCGTGCACCAGTTCGGGCAGAAATGGGAAGCCGAATACAAGCATCTGCCGCGCGAGCAGCAGGACGCGATCCTCAAGCAGGTCGTCGATTCGACCACGCCGACGATGCCGCCGCGCGAGCGCACGACGATCCAGCGCAGCGTCGACTTCGCGATTGGCCGCGGCCAGCTCGCGTCGGTGCGCGCGACCGTGCACGGCATCACGCCGTACATCTCGACCGGCGCGATCCACGCGGCGGGCGTGCTCAAGCTGCTCGACGGCGACGTCGCGCGCACGGGCTTCGCGTCGGGCTCGAAGGCGTTCGGCCACCGCTACCTGCTCGGCTTCCTCGAACAGCGCGGGCTCGCGCGCGCGACGGTCACGCAGCTGTGACGGCCGCCGCGCCGATCTTCATTCAACGGAACACGTGACATGGCCATTATCGATTTCTACGACCGCGGGTGGCGCATCAATCCCGACGGCATCGCGTATATCCAGGACGAGCGCAGCTACACGTTCCAGGAGATCGGCGAGCTGTCGTGCCGCATCGCGAACGGGCTGCTCGCCGCCGGCTTCGCGAAGGAGGCGAAGGCGGCGGTATGGGCGGACAACGACGTGACCGGCTGGAGCTGCGCGCTCGGGATGTGGCGCGCGGGGCTCGCGTATATCCCGGTCAACGGCCGCAACGCGCCGGCCGAGAACCAGTACGTGCTCGACGCGTTCGACTGCGAGGTGCTGTTCTTCCACCACGCGTTCGCGGCTGCGATCGACGCGCTGCGGCCGAGCCTGCCGAAGGTGCGGCTGTGGGTGTGCATCGACGCCGACCTGCCGTGGGCGCCGTCGCTCGCGACGTGGAGCGAAGGACGGCCGGCGACGCCGCCGGTGGTCGACTACGGGATGGACGACGTCATCACGCTGTCGGCGACCGGCGGCACGACCGGCTTGCCGAAGGGCGTGATGAACACGCACCGCTCGTTCCAGACGTACTTCGCGAACTTCATGATCGCGATGTCGTATGGCGCCGAGCGGCCGGTCAATCTCGCTGCCGCGCCGATGACGCACACGGCCGGGATGATGTCGCTGCCGTGCACCGCGCGCGGCGGCACGGTGGTCGTGCTGCCGAAGCCCGACCCCGCGCTGCTGCTCGGCGCGATCGTGAAGCACCGCGTGACCGAGTTCTTCCTGCCGCCGACCGTGATCTACCGGCTGCTCGACATTCCCGGCATCGACAAGGTCGACTTCTCGTCGCTGCGCTATTTCCTGTACGGCGCCGCGCCGATGTCGGTCGAGAAGCTCAAGCGCGCGATCGACGTGTTCGGCCCGGTGATGACGGGCGGTTACGGGCAGACCGAAGCGCCCGCGTCGATCTCGTACCTGACGCCGGCCGAGCATTTCGTCGACGGCGCGCTGGCGCCGGACGAACGGCTGGCGTCGGTCGGCCGCCCGAGTCCGCTGGTGCGCGTCGAGATCGTCGGCGAGCGCGGCGACGTGCTGAAGCAGAGCGAAACCGGCGAGATTTGCGTGCGCGGCGACCTCGTGATGAAGGGCTATTACCGCGCGCCGGACAAGACGGCCGAGACGATCGTCGACGGCTGGCTGCATACCGGCGACATCGGCCATCTCGATCGGGACGGCTACCTGCACATCACCGACCGCAAGAAGGACATGATCATCAGCGGCGGCTTCAACGTCTATCCGAGCGAAGTCGAGCAGGTGATCTGGGCGCATCCGGCCGTGCAGGACTGCGCGGTGATCGGCGTGCCCGACGACAAGTGGGGCGAGGCCGTGAAGGCCGTCGTCGAGCTCAACGCGGGCCAGCAGGTGAGCGCCGAGGAACTGATCGCGCTGTGCAAGGCGCAGCTGGGCTCGGTGAAGGCGCCGAAGAGCGTGGACTTCATCGCGGCGCTGCCGCGCAGCACGGCAGGCAAGGTGCTGAAGAAGGACCTGCGTGAACAGTACTGGCAAGGCCGGCAACGCCGGATCTGACCGGAATAGATATGGACTCCAGACGATGAGCAAAATCTACATCGCCGGCATCGCAATGACCGTGTTCGGCCGGCACCCCGACCGCAGCGTCGACGACCTCGCGCGCGAGGCGCTGCAGCGCGCGTTGCGCGATGCCGGTTGCCATGCCGACGCGATCCGCGCGGCGTTCTACTCCGGCATCACCAACGGCGCGTTGCAGGGGCAGCTATCGATCCCTGGCCAGGTCGTGTTCGGCAAGATCGGGCTCGACGGCATTCCGATGTTCAACGTCGAGAACGCGTGCGCGTCCGGCAGCACGGCCGTGCACCTCGCGGTGCGCGAGCTGCAGTCGGGCGCGTGCGATGTCGCGCTCGCGCTCGGCGCGGAGAAGATGAACGTCTCGGACAAGGCGAAATCGTTCGCGCTGTTCGAGGCCGGCTGGGACGTCGCGCGCGTCGACGAGAACTTCGCGACGCTCGCGCGGCTCGGCGAGGGGATTGAGCCGCCGCCCGGCTCGGAATCCGGGCGGCCGTACAGCCGCTTCATGAAGATCTACGCGGCGCTGTGCCGGCATCACATGCGCACGTACGGCACGACGCAGCGGCAGATCGCGGCCGTGTCCGCGAAGAACCACGCGCATTCGGTGCACAACCCGTACTCGCAGTTCCGCCAGCCGTTCACGATCGACGAGGTGCTGGCGGCGCCGCCGATCACGTACCCGATCACGCTGCCGATGTGCGCGCCGCTGTCGGACGGCGCGGCCGCGGCAATCCTCTGCACCGAGGGAGGGCTCGCGCGCATCGGTGCCGATCGCAGCCGTTGCATCCGCGTCGCCGCGAGCGTGATCCGCAGCTTCTCGCGGCGCCGGATCGACGAGCCGCACAAGCACATCGGCCGGCTCGCCGCATTGCAGGCGTACGAGCAGGCCGGCGTCGGGCCGGAGGACATGGACGTCGCCGAAGTGCACGACGCGTCGGCGATGGGCGAGATCATCCAGGCCGAGAACCTCGGCTTCGTGCCGCTCGGCGAAGGTGGCCCGGCCGCGGAGCGCGGCGAGTTCACGCTCGGCGGGCGAATCCCGATCAACACGTCGGGCGGCCTCGAATCAAAGGGTCATCCGCTCGGCGCGACCGGCATCGGGCAGCTTTACGAACTGGTCACGCAATTGCGCGGCGAGGCCGGTGCGCGCCAGGTGCAGGGCGCGCGCCACGCCATTCAGGAAAACGGCGGCGGCCTGCAGGGCATCGAGGAAGCGGCGCTGGCGATTCACATACTCAGCAGGGATTGACGGAGGCGGACATGAGCGACGCATACGGTGCGACGACGGCCGGACAGACGGACCCGACAGCGCGGCAGCCCGGCGCGCGCGCGGCGGGCCGCGTGAGCGGCGTGGGTGGCGTGGGTGCGGCGGCGGCGATGCAGGCAGCCGGCGCGGATGCGGCGAGCCCGCTCGCGCGGTGGGGCGAGGAAGTCCGCGCGGATGCCGCGTTGCAGAAATACCGGCCGGTCGGCGGCTGGATCGACGCGCCGGCCGATCTGCAGCCGCCGCTCGAGGGCGACGTGCGCGCGGACGTGATCGTGGTCGGCGCCGGTTTCGCCGGCCTGTCGACGGCGCTCGAGCTGGCCGCGCGCGGCGCGAGCGTCGTCGTGCTCGAGCGCGAGTTCGCGGGGTTCGGCGCGAGCGGGCGCAACGCCGGCTATCTCGCGGGCGGCCAGGGGCTCGAGTACGAATTGTTTGTCAAGCGCGTCGGGCACGACCAGGCGAAGCGAATCGTCGGTTTCTACGACGAAGGCGTCGCGTACGTCGAACGCAAGCTCGCCGATTACGCGATCGATTGCGACTACCGTGCGTCGGGCATCATCCGCGCGGGCGTGCATCCGTCGCAGGAGAAGCGCTTGCGCGAGAGCATGGAAACCGGCATCGCGCTCGGTTCGCCCGCGCAGTTCCTCGACGGCGCCGCGATGCGTGCGCGCGGCATTCCGCCGGCCTTCCTGTTCGGCGCGTACGTGCCGGGCGGCGGCACGCTCGATCCCGGCAAGTACGTGATGGGGCTGCGGCGCGCGGCGCTCGCGGCCGGCGTGAAGCTGTACGAGAACACCGCGCTGCTCGGCTTCGACGAAGGCGAGCACGTGCGCGTGCGCACCGCGCGCGGCAGCGCGAGCGCGCCGGTGCTGGTGCTCGCGACCAACGCGTACACGCCGCAACTCGGCCTGCTCGGCGACAAGGTGATGCCGTTGCGCGTGTCGGCGCTCGAAACCGAGCCGCTGTCCGACGCGCAACTCGACGCGCTCGGCTGGCCGAATCGCGAGGGCATCGTGACGCCGCACCTGACGATGGAAAGCCACCGCCTCACCGCGCGCAACACGCTGCTGCTGACGACCAAGCGGCTGCACTACGTGTATGGTTCGCAAACGCCGAACGTGCCGGACGACGACGCGTATCGCGCGCTCGCGAAAACGCTGCATGCGCGTTTTCCGCAACTGGGCAACGTGCCGGTGCGCGCCTGCTGGAGCGGCTACATTTCGTTCGCCGGCGACGCGTTGCCGGTGGTCGGTGCGGCCGGCACGCACCGCAACGTGTTCTACACGGCCGGCTGCTCGGGGCATGGCGTCGGCACGCAGTCGCTGATCGGGCGCGTGCTGGCCGAGCGGATTCACGACGGACGATCGCCGCTGCTCGACACGCTGACACACAAGACGCCGTCGGTGCCGCGGGAGCCGCTGCGCTGGTGCGCGATGACCGCGATGCTCGGCGTCGCGAACCTGCTCGACGAACGCGTGAACCGCAAGGTGCGCGCGACCTAGCGGCGCGCACGCTCGTCGCGGCGCGCCGGCGCGGATCCGGCCGGACCGCCCGGCAGTGGGGCGGCTCGATGGAAAATGAGGCTCGCATCGGGTATAGTCGTTTGCGCTCCGTAAGGTACGGAGCGTCCATTCGACGAAGCCGAAACGCCATCTTCACGACGAACACGATGACAGTGTCCAACGAGCAGCGCAGCCCCCGAAAACGGCGCACTTCGACTGCCACCGCAGCAGCGGGCAACCCCGACGGTTTGCGGGCGCAAGGCCTGCGCACGCGCAACACGATCATTCGCGTCGCGCGCAAGCTGCTGCTGGACGGCGGCCCGCTGGAATTCTCGCAGCGTGCGGTCGCCGCCGCCGCCGGCATCAGCGTCAGCAATCTGCAGTACTACTTCCCGACTCGGATCGCCGTGTTGCGGGCCGTCATCGAGCCGGTCATCGATACCTATCTCGACGACATGAAGCGCGCGCTCGGCAGCGACGCGTCGCCGCGTGACGTGTTCGACGAGATCATCCAGCGCTCGATCTCCGATGCGAAGGATGCGAAGTACAACGCACTGTTCCGGCATTTCCTGTCGTTCGCGGCCACCGATCCCGAATGCTTCAAGCTATACGACGAGTGGTATGCGACGCTGACGCACGATCTCGCGCAACTGCTGCGTGCCGTCAATCCGGAATTCGGCGCGGCCGACAGCCGGCATGCGGCGACGATGCTGATCGCGCTCGCCGACGGCTTCGCGATGCAGTACGGCACCGGGCGCCATACGCAGGCGCTCGACACGTATTTCATCGCGACGTCGCGCGCGATCGCGTACGGCACGCTGACGGCGCCCGCGGGAAAATAACGACGCGCAGCGCACAGTCGATGCGGTGAACGAGACAGGGGAATACCCTGTCTTTTTTTTGCTTCCTGTGTTTGTCATGATGACCTATGTTTGGTATGTGTTACTAGATGTGGGATGGCCGGGTGCGTCTGCTGCCCGGTCGACATGAATGGAGTCCAGGAGGAGAACGGAGATGATTCGTCTGAACAAGTCCGCGGCGCTGCCGCTGGTCGGCCTGACCGGCTTCGAGACGCCGCTGAGCGAAGAGGAAAACGCGATCCAGCACACGGTTCACCGCTTCGCGCGCGACGTGCTGCGGCCGATCGGGCGCGAGCTCGACCGGATGACGCCGGAGGAGGCGATCGCACCCGGCTCGCCGTACTGGGCCGCGATCGTCGAGAGCGCGAAGCTCGGGCTCGATCCGCAACTGATCGCGCAGTTTCCGCCCGAGACCGCGGTGCGTATCGAGTCGCTGATCGGCGAGGAACTCGGCTGGGGCGATTCGGGTCTGGCCGTGTCGATCGGCGCCGCGACGATGCCGCTGATGATGGCGCATTCGGTCGGCAGCCAGGAGCTGGTCGAGATGTGCGCGGGCAAGGTCGGCTGCTGGATGAACACGCAGCCCGATCGCGGCTCCGACGCGGCGATCCTGTATCGGCAGGAGCTCGCCGGGAACGGCAGGCAGCCGGTCGGCAACGTGACCGCGAAGGTCGGCGCCGACGAGATCGTGATCAACGGACAGAGCTCAGCGTGGATCTCGAACGGCTCGGTCGCGCAGGTCGCGCTCGCGTACATGGCCGCAGACTACGGCGACGGGTTTTACGGCGAAGGCGAGCGCAGCATGTTCACCAACGGCATCGCGATGATCCTGCCGCTCGATCTGCCGGGCGTGTCGCGCGGCAAGCCGCTCGACAAGATCGGCCAGCGCTCGCTGCCGCAGGGCGAGATCTATTTCGACAACGTGAAGGTGCCGAAGCGCTTCGCGATCGCGCTGAAGGACGACTATCTCGGCAATCTCGCGTCGACGTGGTCGTATGCGGGCACGCACATGTGCCAGGTGTTCGTCGGCGTCGCGCGCGCGGCGTTCGAACTCGCGCTCGCGTATTGCCACGAGCGCAAGCAGGGCGGCGCGCTGCTGATGGATCACCAGATGACGCACCTGCGCATCGGCGAGATGCTGCGCCGGCTGGAGATGGCGCGCGCGATCGCGCGGCGCAGCCTCGCGTTCTCGCGCATGTCGCCGCAGAGCCATCCGTACGCGACCGCGCAGGCCAAGGTGAGCGTGACCGAGGAAGCGATGAAGGTGACGCACGAGGCGTTCCAGCTGTTCGGCGGCAACGGCACCACGCGCGAGTTTCCGATCGAGAAGCTGTTCCGCGACGTGCGTTCGGCGCTGATCGAGGATGGCGAGAACTACATCCTCGCGTCGCGTCTCGGCGTGCTGGCCGGGGAGCTTTATCAGAACGGGTGGACGCGGGAGTAAGTGCGCGCGGCGGCGGCGCGGGCCGCGATCGCGCGCCGTTGCCGGGCTTCCCCGCTTGCTTGCGTTTGTAAAGAAGCCACGGCGCCGGGACCGAACGACGCGTGCCCGCCCGACAGGCACGCGTCGTCACACTCAGATGTGGCCCAGCAGCACGAGTATCACGACGATGACGACGATCAGCCCGAGGGAGCCCGATGGCCAGTAGCCCCAGCTTCGGCTATGCGGCCACGCCGGAAACGCCCCGATCAGCAGCAGAACCAGAACGATGATAAGGATTGTACCGAGCATCGCACCCCTCCTGAACTTGTTCGACTTGACGGTGCCTGCTTGCGCAATTCCTGTGCCTCGATGCACGGCCGTCAGCGCAACCCGGCGAAAGCGCACTGTTTGGATACCGGGAATTCATGAGATGAATAGCCTCCGATTCAGAAAATAAATTTCAAAAATGCGGACCCGGTCGCTATGCTGATCCTTCGGTTTCATTCAGGCGGAACAGGCAATGGCTGAACTCTTTCTGGTACGGCACGGGCAGGCGTCGTTCGGCACGGACGACTACGACCGGCTGTCCGCCGCGGGCGAGCAGCAGGGCGTCTGGCTCGGCGAATACTTCTCGCGGCAGGGCCTGGCGTTCGATCGCGTGATCTGCGGCACGATGAACCGGCATGCGCAGACGGTCGCCGCGATCCTGCGCGGAATGGGCCGCGACGGCGTGGCGGTCGACCGCCATCCCGGCCTGAACGAATACGACTTCCACGGGCTGTTCGCGGCGGCGGCGAACGACTATCCGGAGATCGCGCGGCTCGCAGCCGGCTCGATGAAGGAGCACTTTCGCGCGCTGCGGCAGGTGCTGCACCTGTGGGCCGACGACAGGCTCGGCGACACCGCCCCCGAAACCTGGGCGCATTTCCAGCAGCGCGTCGCCGACGCGCGCGCTGCGATCCGCGGCGGCGGCAGCCAGCGCGTGCTCGCGGTGAGCTCCGGCGGCCCGATCGCGGTGACCGTGCAGCAGGTGCTCGCCGCACCGCCGTCGAGCGCGATCGCGCTGAACCTGCAGATCCGCAACAGCAGTCTTTCGCAGTTTTTCTTCAACGCCGAAGCGTTCCACCTTGCGTCGTTCAACGGCATCCCGCATCTCGAGGATCCCGAACGGCACACGTGGCGCACCTACGGCTGACCCCACGAACGATCGCGACGATGACGAATCCTTCCCAGCCCCTCGACGTAGCCCGCCTCACGCGCTATCTGGAAGCGCACGTGCCGGGTTTCGAAGGCCCGCTCGACATGGAGAAGTTTGCCGGCGGCCAGTCGAACCCGACCTTCCTGCTGCACGCGAAGAGCGGCCGCTACGTGCTGCGCCGCCAGCCGCCCGGCGAGCTGCTGAAATCCGCGCATGCGGTCGATCGCGAATTCCGCGTGCTGAGTGCGCTGTCGGGCACCGCGGTGCCGGTCGCGCATCCGTATCACCTCTGCGAAGACCGCGACGTGATCGGCAGCCTGTTCTACGTGATGAGCTTCGAGGACGGCCGGATCTTCTGGGATCCGGCGCTGCCGGAGCTGCCGAAGGCCGAGCGCGCGACCTGCTACGACGAGCTGCTGCGCACGATGGCCGCGCTGCACGACGTGGACGTCGACGCGGTGGGCCTTGCCGACTACGGCCGCCCCGGCAACTACTTCGAGCGCCAGATCGGCGTCTGGACGAAGCAGTATCGCGCGGCGGAAACCGAGCGCCTCGACGCGATGGAGACGCTGATCGACTGGCTGCCGAAGGCGTGCCCGGCGGACACCGGCCGGCCCGCGCTGGTGCACGGCGATTTCCGGATCGACAACCTGATGTTCGCGCGCGACGGCTATCGCGTGCAGGCCGTGCTCGACTGGGAACTGTCGACGCTCGGCAACCCGCTCGCCGATCTCGCGTATTTCTGCATGTGCCTGCGGCTGCCGTCGGGCGGCCAGGTGCGCGGGCTCGCGGGCCAGGATCGTTCGGAACTCGGCATTCCTGACGAAGCGGCGATCGTCGCGCGCTATTGCGAGCTGCGCGGCATCGAGCCGATCCGCGACTGGCATTTCTATCTCGCGTTCAGTTTCTTCCGGCTCGCGGCGATCGCGCAGGGCGTGAAGGCGCGCGCGCTGCAGGGCAACGCGTCGAGCGAGCAGGCGCTGCGCGTCGGCGCGATGGCCGGCCGGCTGGCCGAGATGGCCGTCGACGTGATCGGCGCGCAGCGCTGACCGCGACGGAAGCGCCGCGCGGCGGCATGACAACACATCAATGGAGGAGCACAGCAACATGGCAACGAATCTGTTCGACCTGACGGGCAAGATCGCGCTGGTGACGGGCGCGAGCCGCGGCATCGGCGAGGAAATCGCGAAGCTGCTCGCGCAGCAGGGCGCGCACGTGATCGTGTCGAGCCGCAAGCTCGACGACTGCCAGGCGGTGGCGGACGAAATCGTCGCGGCGGGCGGCCGCGCCGAAGCGCTGGCGTGCCACGTCGGGCGGCTGGAGGACATCGCCGCGACGTTCGAGACGATCCGCGGCAAGCACGGCCGGCTCGACATCCTCGTGAACAACGCGGCCGCGAATCCGTATTTCGGGCACATCCTCGACACCGATCTCGCCGCGTACGAAAAGACCGTCGACGTGAACATCCGCGGCTACTTCTTCATGTCGGTCGAGGCCGGCAAGCTGATGAAGGCGCAGGGCGGCGGCGCGATCGTCAACACCGCGTCGGTGAATGCGCTGCAGCCGGGCGACCGGCAAGGCATCTACTCGATCACGAAGGCCGCGGTCGTCAACATGACGAAGGCGTTCGCGAAGGAGTGCGGGCCGTTCGGCATCCGCGTGAACGCGCTGCTGCCGGGCCTGACGAAGACGAAGTTCGCGGGCGCGCTGTTCGCCGACAAGGACATCTACGAAACCTGGATGACGAAGATCCCGCTGCGCCGCCACGCGGAGCCGCGCGAGATGGCCGGCACCGTGCTGTATCTCGTGTCCGATGCGGCGAGCTACACGAACGGCGAATGCATCGTCGTCGACGGCGGCCTGACGATCTGAGCGCGCGATGAAAATCGACAGCTATGCCGGGCAGGCCGTGATGATCACCGGCGCTGCGAGCGGCTTCGGTGCGCTGCTCGCGAGCGAGCTGGCCGCGATGGGCGCGCGGCTCGCGCTCGGCGACCTGAACGAAGCGGCGCTCGAACGTGTGGCCGCGGGGCTGCGCGCAGCCGGCGCCGACGTGATCGCGCAGCGCTGCGACGTGCGCGTCGAAGCCGACGTCGCGTTGCTGGTCCAGGCGGCGGTCGCGGGCTTCGAACGGCTCGACGTCGGCATCAACAATGCCGGCATCGCCCCGCCGATGAAGGCGCTGATCGATACCGACGAAGCCGATCTCGACCTGAGCTTCGCGGTGAACGCGAAGGGCGTGTTCTTCGCGATGAAGCACCAGATTCGCCAGATGCTCGCGCAACGCGAAGGCGTGATCCTGAACGTCGCGTCGATGGCCGGGCTCGGCGGCGCGCCGAAGCTGGCCGCCTATGCGGCGTCGAAACACGCGGTGGTCGGGCTCACCAAGACGGCCGCGCTCGAATACGCGCGCCACGGCATTCGCGTGAACGCGGTGTGCCCGTTCTACAGCGCGACGCCGATGGTCACCGACAGCGACCTCGGCGCGCGCCAGGACTTTCTCGCGCAGGGCTCGCCGATGAAGCGGCTCGGCCGCCCCGAGGAAATCGTCGCGACGATGCTCACGCTGTGCGCGAAGGAAAACACCTATCTGACCGGGCAGGCCGTCGCCGTCGACGGCGGTGTCTCGGCCTTCTGAACCGAACGAACGGAAACCGGAATCTCGAGGAGTCGATCATGGACTTTGGCTACACCCCGAAAGTGGAAGAACTGCGCGAACGCGTGCGCGCGTTCATGGACGCGCACATCGTGCCGCGCATTCGTCAGTGGAACGAAGAAGTGCATGCGGGGCAGTATCCCGTGTCGTTCATGGAGGCGCTGAAGGAGCGCGCGAAGGCCGAAGGCCTGTGGAACCTGTTCCTGCCGCACCTGAAGGCCGACGAGCCGGGCACGGCCCTGACGAACCTCGAATACGCGCCGCTCGCCGAGATCATGGGGCGCGTGAGCTGGGCGTCGGAGGTGTTCAACTGCAACGCGCCGGACACCGGCAACATGGAACTGCTGCACATGTTCGCGACGCCCGAGCAGCGCGAGCAGTGGCTGCTGCCGCTCTTGCGCGGCGAGATCCGTTCGGCGTTCGCGATGACGGAGCCCGACGTCGCATCGTCGGACGCGACCAACATCACGACGCGCATCGAGCGCGTGGGCGACGAGTACGTGATCAACGGCCGCAAGTGGTTCATCACGAACGCCGCGCACCCGAACTGCAAGATCTTCATCGTGATGGGCAAGACCGATCCCGAAGCGGAATCGCATCAGCAGCAGAGCATGATCCTCGTGCCGCGCGACACGCCGGGCGTGACGATCGTGCGCAACATCACGGTGGTCAATCACTACGCGCCCGAAGGGCACTGCGAGATCACGTTCGACAACGTGCGCGTGCCGGCGCGCAACCTGCTCGGCGAGGAAGGCAGCGGCTTCGCGCTCGCGCAGGCGCGCCTCGGGCCGGGCCGCATCCACCACTGCATGCGTTCGATCGGCGCGGCCGAGCTCGCGCTGGAGCTGATGATCGACCGCGCGCAGTCGCGCGAGGCGTTCGGCAAGCCGCTGAACCGGCACGGCACGATCGGCGAATGGATCGCGCGCTCGCGCATCGAGATCGACCAGGCGCGCCTCCTGGTGCTGAAGGCCGCGTGGATGATCGATAAGGTCGGTGCGAAGGCGGCGCGCAAGGAAATCTCGATGATCAAGGCGCTCGTGCCGACCGTGTACACGAACGTATGCGACCGCGCGATGCAGGTGTTCGGCGCGGCGGGCCTGAGCCCCGACACGCCGCTCGCCGACCTGTGGACCTGGGGCCGCGCGCTGCGCTTCGCCGACGGTCCGGACGAGGTGCACCTGCAGGCGATCGCGCGCATGGAGATCAAGGACGCCGTGCGCGGCTCGACCGAACCGTACCTGACGCGGCCGCCGCGCGGCTGAGCGGCGCACCGCGCGAGCCAGCGACGTGGGCGAACGGGAGACGCACGCCGTATTAAGATGCCGGCAAGGAGATCCGGCGATGCGCCTTTCGAAGATTGATCTGAACCTGTTCGTCGTATTCGAGGCGATCTACAACAAGCGCAACCTGACGCGCGCGGCCGAGGTGCTGAACCTCACGCAGCCGGCCGTCAGCAACGCGCTGGCGCGGCTGCGCAAGACGCTGAACGATCCGCTGTTCGTCAGCACGCCGGCCGGGATGATGCCGACGCCGCTGGCCGAGAACATCGTCGGCCGCGTACGCGAGGCGCTGCAGCTGCTCGATTCGAGCGCGCACGAAGGCGACGTGTTCGATCCCGCTTCGTCCGAGCGCGTGTTCCGGTTGAGCATGAGCGACCTGACCGAAGCGCTGCTGCTGCCGGCCCTCGGCGAACTGCTGCAGACGCATGCGCCCGGCATGCACGTGCGCAGCTACACGATGGACCGCCGCGAAGTGGCGACCGCGCTCGCGAACGGCTCCGTCGACATCGCGATCGACGCGCCGCTGATCGGCGACCCGCACCTGCACCAGGCGCTGCTCGTGCGCGACCGCTACGCGTGCATGATCCGCGACGACCACCCGTTCAAGGGCGACACGCTGACCCTGGACGACTACCTGTCGATGGGGCACATCCACGTGTCGAGCCGCCGCAAGGGCAGCGGGCACGTCGATGCCGAACTGACGCGGCTCGGGCTGCGCCGCAACATCCAGATGCGCGTGCAGCACTACATGGTCGCGCCGCTGATCGCGATGCGCGGCGACCTCGCGCTGACGGCGCCGCTTCGGTTGCTGCAGCGCTATCCGGCGCGGATTCTCGAACTGCCGTTCGAGATGCCGGGGCTCGAATATTTTTGCTACTGGCATCGCAGCGCCGATCAGGATCAGGGCAGCCAGTGGCTGCGCGAGCAGCTGATGACGCTGATGGGCGGGATCGGCGAGTCGCCGTGATGTGACGGCGCGTGCGCGCCGCGCGCCGGCCCACGCCGGCTTCGCTCAAAACGAATCGTCGTCGAAGCGCGACGATACCGGCCGGCGTTTCATGTCCTTCAACCAGTCCCTGACGTAGTCCGGATCCTCGAACTCGCGCAGCGCGACGGTCAGGTCCTGGTTGCCGCGCTGCATGCCGGCGATGTCGCGCGCGAGCATGCGGATCACGGTATCGGGCGCGATCTTGACGGACGACGCGATGCCGTAAGTACGCCGGAAATCGTTCTCGACGTGCCGGATCTCCTGATCGAGCTCGCGCAGCTGTTCCTCCAGGATGCCGTTGTAGCGCGTGAGCCGTGCTTCGCTCAGGCCGTCGATCGCGCGTCGGTCGATTTGTTCGATCTCCAGCTGCAGTTCCAGCAGTTGCAGCAGATTGCCCTTCGCATACGCGTGGTTGACCCGCTGCATCAGCACGGTCTTGCGCTGCTGTTCCTGCGGATCGGTTTCGCGATCGGGATGCAGCGCGCTGGCCAGCTTGCGATAGATCTCGCGGATCGACTTGCTCGATTCGGCCTGCTCGGCCTCGCGCTTCGCCTGCGCGGCCGACTGCTTCGGCGCTTTCTTGCGCTTCGCGCGCTGGGCCTCGCGTGCCGCGTGAGCGGCCATGTCTCGCTCGAACTGGGCGTCGAGTTCGGCCTGCATGCGCTCGGCGAGCTCGTCGGGTGACAGCGTGTCGAGATCGTCGGCCGGTTCCGCGGCGGGCATCGGCTTCGGCTCCCGCTTCATCGGCTCGGGGTCGGCCGCGGCGCTGGCGGCGTCGTCGGATGCGCGATGGCGGTTGTAAATGATCTTCAGCGCCGCGTCGTCGCTGACGTTCAGCAAGTCGCGCGCCATGTCGGCGATCAGGTCGGACAGCATGCGCTGCTCGGCCTTGCTCAGGCCTTTCTGCAGGAACGCGTCGTCGAGCAGATGGAGCAGCCTGATCCGCAGCGCGGTCGCTTCCTGTTCGAGCGGCAACAGCCCGTCGACGAATTTCTTCTGGAAGGCCGGCGTGACGGCTTCCCATGCGCCCAGACGCTCGCGCCGCTTTTCGATGTGCTTGACGAGCGTATTGAAGGTTTGCTGGGCTTTGGACAGGCTGGCTGTCTCGTGACCGGGCGCGATGGCGACCGCGGCACCGCGACGTGCGGTCATGATGAAGGTCCTCCGGCCGCGGCGGAAGGCGCGGCAGGCCGGTATTTTAGCCGGCATCGCCGGGTCCGGTGGCGAGACGCTCGGCTCGGGCAGCCGTGCTCGCCGCGCATCGCGCTCAGAACAATTGCCCCTGCCCGGAAATCACGCGTTCGAAATCGTCGCGCAGGAACGGCAGGATCGCATCGGCGACCGGCTGCAGCTGGCGGCTCACGTAGAACGCGTAGTCGATCGGCGAGCGCATCGTTTCGAGCGGTTCGGGGCCGGCCGTCGTCATCACGTAGCTGATCCAGCCGCCGCGCTGATACTGCAGCGGCCTGCCGCGCGCCTGGTTGAATTCGTCGGCGATCCGCGCGGCGCGCACGTGCGGCGGCACGTTGCGCTGATATTCGCTCAACGGCCGGCGCACGCGCTTGCGATAGATCAGTTGCGCATCGTATTCGCCGGCGAGCGTGCGCCGCACGTAGTCGCGAATGAAATCCTGGTACGGCTCGCGCTTGAACACCCGCCGGTAGAGTTCGCGCTGGAATGCCTGCGCGAGCGGCGTCCAGTCGGTGCGCACCGTTTCGAGCCCCTTGAACACAAGGTCCTCGCCGCCGTCCGCCGCGCGCGCGAGGCCCGCATAGCGCTTCTTGCTGCCTTCTTCCGCGCCGCGCACGGTCGGCATCAGGAAGCGCCGGTAATGCCGCTCGTACTGCAGTTCGAGCGCGCTTTCGAGCCCGAAGCGATCGCGCAGGTGCGCCTGCCACCAGCGGTTCACGTGCTCGACGAGCGCGCGGCCCTTCGCGGCGGCCGCGTCGTCGTCGTGCTCGCGCCCGAGCCACACGAAGGTCGAATCGGTATCGCCGTAGATGACTTCGTAACCCTGCGCCTCGATCAGCTCGCGCGTGCGGTGCATGATCTCGTGGCCGCGCATCGTGATCGACGACGCGAGGCGCGGATCGAAGAACCGGCAGCCCGTCGAGCCGAGCACGCCGTAGAACGAATTCATGATGATCTTCAGCGCCTGCGACAACGGCGCGTTGCGCTGGCGTTTCGCTTCGTCGCGGCCTTCCGACACGCGCCGCACGATGTCGGGCAGGCAATGCGCGGTGCGCGAGAAGCGCGCGCCGAGAAAGCCGGGCACCGACGTGTCGTCGCCCGGATGCGCGAGCCCTTCGATCAGACCGGCCGGATCGATCAGGAACGTGCGGATGATCGACGGATAAAGGCTCTTGTAGTCGAACACGAGCACCGAGTCGTACAGGCCGGGTCGCGAATCCATCACGAAGCCGCCGGGGCTGTTCTGGCCGGTTACGTCGCCGAGGTTCGGCGCGACGTAGCCGAGCCGGTGCATGCGCGGCAGGTACAGGTGCGTGAACGCGGCGACCGAGCCGCCGGTGCGATCGGCCGCGAGGCCCGTGACGGTCGCGCGTTCGAGTGCAAAGGACAGCAGGTCGGCCTTGTCGAAGATGCGCGTGACGAGTTCGCAGTCCTTCAGGTTGTAGTGCGCGAGCGCGGGCTTGTCGTGATCGAAGCGGCGCTGGATCTCGTCCATCCGCTGATACGGATTGTCGATCGACTTGCCTTCGCCGAGCAGCGATTGCGATACGTATTCGAGGCTGAACGACGGGAACGTCCACGTCGCCGATTTCAGCATGTCGATGCCGTCGAGGATCAGGCGGCCGGCCGCGCCCGCGAAGAAATGGTCGGGCTGCTGTCCGTGCGCGCGCCACTCGAGCACGCTGCCGCCGCGCCCGAGCTTCAGCGGCACGCCGTATTGCTCCGCGTGCGCATGCAGGATGCGCAGGTCGAACTGCACGAGGTTCCAGCCGATCACCGCATCGGGATCGTGTTCGTCGAACCAGTCGTTGAGCCGCGCGAGCATGTCGGGCCGGCTGTCGCAGTAGTCGAGCTTGAAGTCCGCGGCGCGCGCGTCGCCGTTCGGCGGGCCGAGCATGTAGACCTGCCGCTGCCCGCAGCCTTCGAGCGCGATCGAATACAGCTCGCCGTGGACGCTCGTCTCGATGTCGAGCGATACGCAGCGCAGCGCGGGACGATAGCCGGTCGCGGGCTTCAGTTCGCCGTCGGTCAGCGTGCCGTCGCGGCCGGCCGTGCCGCGAAACTGCACGGGCGCCGTGATGAAGCGCTCCATCGTATAGCGGTCGGGCGGCTGCACGTCGGCTTCGTAGACGTCGACGCCGGCCGCGGCGAGGCGTTTCTGGAGTCCGGACAAATGGCGGTAGCGGCGGCAGTAGAGGCCGGCCACCGCGCGCTGGCGGAAGTCGCGCAGCGCGAGCGGGCGCAGTTCGGCATCGCGCTCGCCGGCCAGCGTGCGTTCGGCGAGCGCCCGCTGCTCGGCCGGCACGAACGCGACGGCTTCCTGCGGGCGCAGCCGCACGCGGCGCGGACCGTGTTCGGTTGCCAGCCAGAACTCGATCTCGATGCCGGACGCGGTGTCCCGCCAGTGGCGGGTGAGGATGAAACCCTGCTCGAACGCAGTCAAAACACTTGCTCGTCGTGGATGCCCAGGCGGCGGATTTTAGCGCTTCTCGCGCGGTTCCCGCCGAAGCGGCGCCGCTGGCATCGGGTGGCAGGACGCGGCGCCGGATCCGCCACGTGGTGCGCGTGGCATCGACCGCGTGAAGCAATCGGCGTCGCGCGCAGGCAGGATGACGTTCGGGCGGTACGCATTCGTCTGTCGAGTGCGCGAGCGCGTCGGCCGGCAGCTGCGGCAGCGTTGCCGCAGCGCAGGCGCTAGGCCGGCATCGGCGCGAATTCTCGTTTCAGGTCTTCCGGTCGCTGCGGTCGCTGGTACAGATAGCCCTGCGCATACTGAATCCCGACCGCATGCAGCGCGCGATGCTGCTCCTCCGTCTCCACGCCCTCGGCAATGATCTTCAGGCCGTAGTGGTGCGCGACGGCGGCGATCCCTTCGATCAGTTTCGCGTTGCCCGTCGTCAGCCGGGAGATGAACTGTCGATCGATCTTCACGTAGTCGAATGGAAAGCGCGACAGCATGTCGAGGTTGCTGTGATGCGTGCCGAAGTCGTCGATCGCGAACTTCGCGCCTTTCGCGCGCAGCGTGGCGAACATCTCGGTGGTGCGCGGATTCTTCTCGAGCAGGATGCGCTCGGTGACTTCGAGCACCAGCGTGCAGCCCGGCGGAAGCCGGCGGATCGCGTCTTCGACGACGGACACGAAGCGCGCGCGTTCGAGATCCTTCGGCGCGACGTTGATCGCGACATGCAGCGGCATCGACGGCGCGAGCGCGGACAGTTCCGAGATGGCCGTGCGCAGCACGAATTCGGTCACCTTCGGCAGGATCGTGCTCGATTCCACCTGCGGGACGAACACCGCCGGACTGATGGGCCCCCATTTCGGATGCTGCCAGCGCAGCAGCGCCTCGACGCCGACGGTCCTGCGCGTTTCGACATCGACGATAGTCTGATAGACGACATGAAACTCGTTGCGCTTCAGCGCATTGCGAACGGCCTTCAGCAACAGCCGGCGCGGCGCCATCGCGAGCAGGTACGCGGCCGCGACGAGGCCGTTGACCAGCAGCGCGATCGTCACGCAGATCAGTCCGTAGCGCCGCTGCACCTGCGAAACGTAGGGTTCCGACGAGGTGACGGAGACCGTGAACGGCCAGGCGCTCGACGCGATCGCGCTGCCAGTGGGCGGCGCCGCGCCGAACGGCGGCACGAACGCGCCACGCTGATCGATGCTTCCGGCGCCTTCGATCGACAGCGTGGCCGTTTCCGCACCGAAGCGGGCGCCGTGCGCGAGCATGTCCGCCAGATAGTCGCCTTCGACCACATAGAGGACGCCGGATTCGGGCGCGGTCGCACGAAACGCCGCCAGCACCGGAACGCGATGCTGAAACGGCGTTTGCCGAAGCAGCGTGATGGCCGTCATCCCCGGCTCGGGCGCGCGAATGTATGCGGCGAGCGGGACGTCGATCGCGCCCAGTGCCGACGAGCATGTGACGCGACCGTCGTTCGCCAGCCCGACGGCCCGAAGATAGCGCAGGTGAGTGCCTACTTCGGCGAGCGTCCTGAAGATCGTCATGCAGGGTCGCCCGACCAGCGCGTCCAGCTCGGCCGGGTGACGCGAGCGAATTCCGTCGAGAACGCGGTCGACCGATATCACGATGTCGTTCGCGACGACGCGTTCGTGCTGCGCGATCGCGTCGCGTGCCAGGCGCCCGGCAACGACGAGCGCGACCACGAACACGAGGATGCAGACGATCAGGGCAAACGGGAAAACGACGTGCGGCCACGCGCCGCTGCGCTGGAATGCGGGCTTCGGGGGCAGTGCGGGCGCGGCAGGTCCTCGGGTCGTACTTGTTGTTGTACGCATGAGAATGCAGATCGAACCGGTCGATGGTTAGACGCGATGCGTTCGCCGTGCCCGGCCGGGGCACCGCGGCTCGCGCCGATATCGGGACGCAAAGCGATTCTACGCTCGCGAAACGCACGAAGCGGCATCGCGGCGGGGCGCTGGATTCGAGGCGCTTCTCCGTAACATACCCCGACCACGCATGTATATCGGTATCGCACACGAAAAAAAACCGGCCGCATCGGTGAGCGGCCGGGACAGAAGACACCTTCTCTTGGCACGAGGATGGTGCGCGGCAAGTATAAGGCGTGCAGCCCTCGATTACGAAATATTGATATTCAAAAATCGCGTAATTTCTTAATTGATGCTTGCGAGGAAATATTTGCATCGCGCGTCATCTCCGGCGATCCAGGCATCGGCGCGCCTTGAACGAGGTCCAGCCCGCGTGCTGCGAGTTGTTCCAGCGCGTGCATCAGCGACAGCAGCGCTTCAGAAATCGTCGCGCATCTTGTGGAGCAGGTCGCGGGGAGATTGATGCGTGTCCACGGCGGTGAGGACGTCGGTCAGGAACCAAGGCAGGTTCAGCTGCGTGTCGGAGTCGCCGACGCACACGCGAATCGGCGGCGCTTTTGATGCAGCGCGGGAGCCGGGCGCCGTGCCGCCGGACGTGGAGGACGGTACGCAGTTTTTCGCTTGCTGCGGGACCGGCGACGCGGCGCTGCCGGCGAGTGCCGGCAAGCTGGCGGCGGCAAGCAGGATCAGGAGGGCGAACGGGGTGGCGCGTTTCATGTGAATCTCCGGCGATGCACGTTCGACACCGTCGGCGAATCCTAGTTCGGCGTCGTCGGGGGGATTGGCTTTCAGCGTTCCGGCCCCGTGCGCGACGACATGTGCATGCCGAAGCGACCGCGCGGCTGCCGCGCCGGTTCGAGCTCGCCCGCACCGGATCGATCGTTCAAACGTCAAGAATCGTTTGGATCTCCGGCAGACGCTTGCGGTGCGGAATGCGCTCCTTTATCGTGCCGCCACGACGGCGCCGATACAGGGCGTCGAGCCAATTCGCAAAGGAGCATTCGTCATTACCGCATTCAATCGTCGCACGCATGTTCGTGCCTTTCTCGTCGCATCGGTCGCGTATCTCAACCTGGCTCATCCCGCGTCGGCGGCCTACACGGAATCGTGGATGAGCGATCACGACGTCAACGCGTACGCGCAGCAGGTCAAGCATCCGCCCGTGGCGGCGAGCAGCGCGGCGGCCGTGAAGCCGGGGCGGCAAACCGTTCGTTCGCAATCACAGTCGCAGTCGAAGGCGCCGGTCGCGGCGCATGCCGGCGCGAAACCTGCGCCGAACGCACACGCGGCTCCCGCGAAGACCGGCAAGGTGCAACATGCGGCCGGCGCCGAGCCGAAGGCGCATGTCGCCGCGAAGCCGAAGGGCGCGCCGGCACACATGAGCACAGCCGCCCGGCATTGACGCGGCGCGCACACCGGCGTGCGTCGTTCATCGATGCACGCGGCGATAACCGTAGCATTCGACGATCGGGGAGAACTTCATGTCGCTGATGGATCGCCTGTTGTCACGCGGTGTGCCGACTCCCGCGTCGAGAAGGCGCGTGATCGTGCGGGTCTGGCTCGACGAGCAGGGGCGCGTCCGCGATCTCAAGGTCAGGCGCAGCTGCGGCGACCCCGCGCTCGACACGAAAGCGCTGCACGCGATCGCCGTGATGCGCTTCCCCGGCGGTCACCTCGGCTCCGGCGGGAAATCGGCCAAGCGCTGGCACGATCTCGATTACCCGGTGGACTGACGGCGCGTCACGGATACCCGTAACGGCGCTTCAATTCCGCGTACCGCGTAGTCGTAGAAGTGACTGCCCGCGGCGATCTTCGCGCCGTCGCACGCCGCGTGGAATTCCATCTCGCGCTCGTTGTACAAGCATCATCTTCACGATGAGCCGCGAGCCATTGCGATACACGTCCCATCGCAGTTTCGCGGCCATCGCCGACATCCGGTCGCCGGGCAGGATCGGTCGAGCCTGGAAGTGTTTGCAGGCCGCCTTGACGGCGGAATGTCGGAATTCGGTCGGGCAATCGTCGGCATCGGCGCGATCGCGACCGGCCGGCGCGAGCCGGCCCGTATGCGGTGCTCGGCTCAGTGCACGCCTGCCGATGCGATCGAGCGCATCGTGTCGGTGATGCGCACGCAACGCGACAGGCCGAACGTCTCGGCTTCGCGGCGTTCCGGTTCGCTGCTCGCGACGGCCACCGCGCGCTCGGGCGGCACGCCCAGCGCTTGCAGCGCGACGTCGAACGGATGCTGATTTGCTACGGAGTCCTGCTGATTGGCGTCGGTCACGACGACCGAGAAGCGGTCGAGGTTCGCGCGGCCGAACTGGCCTTCGAACATGTCGCTGAGGCGGGCGGCCGGCAGCGTCGTGACGAGACCGAGTCGATATCCTTGCTCCGACGCGCTGTCGAGCCACTGGATGATCGCATCGCGCTGGTTGCGCGATTCGTGCGAATCCGGTGTCGCTTCGATCTGCGCGAATGCGGCGTCGAGACGGGTGACGATGGCTTCGATGACCACGGTGATTCCTCTCCTGAGACGTGACGGTCCGTTCGCGGACGGGAATGCCCGACACCTTAGCGTCGATCCGGAAATTGCAACCAATTAATATTTATAGCCGACTCATAGGGTTTGGCTGATGAATCGGGCGGCGAGCCAGTACCGGCGCGGGATGCATGCGATCCATGTGTTCCGGACGAATGGCATCGTATCGATGGCGTTCGACGTGACGCACCCGCCGCGTGCGCGATATGAATGCACCGGATGTGTGCACATGAAAAAACGGCGTATCGGGCGAGGTGCGCCCGATACGCCGTCTTGCGATGCCGCGTGGCCGTCGACGCTCAGTGCAGCTTGATCGACGGCTGGTTGCGGCTTTGCAGCCAGTGGCTCAGCGACTGGAACAGCGCGCGCTTCAGTCCGTACACGCTGAACAGGTGCTTGCGGTACAGGAACTTGTACAGCCCGATCGCGGCGAGCCCGTCGACGATCAGCGAGCGCGAACGCACGCCGAGGTCGGCCTGATAGACGGCACCGGCCTGGCCGAGCGACACGACGGTGCCCGCGTCGCGGAACGTGAAGCCCGCCACCGGCTTGCCGGCGAGGCGCCGCGCGAGCGCTTCGCACAGGTACACGGCCTGCTGGTGCGCGACCTGCGCGCGCGGCGGCAGGAAGCCGCCCGCGTCGGCCGACGGGCACGCGGCGCAGTCGCCGAACGCGTACACGTGCGGATCGTCGGGCGTCTGCAGCGTCTCGGTCACGATCACCTGGTTCGACCGGTTGAGCGCGATGTCGCCGAGTTCCCGCAGCATCGCGGGGCCCGCGACGCCGGCCGCCCAGATCGTGATGTCGCTCGCGAGCCGCTCGCCGGCCGCGGTCGTGACCGCGTCCGCGCCGACTTCCGCGACGCGCGTGTCCGTCAGCACGTCGACGTTCAGCGTGCGCAGTTGCGCGTGCATCTTGGCCGACAGCCTTGCGTCGAGCGCAGGCAGGATGCGCGGGCCGCCTTCGATCAGCCGGATGTGCACGTCGCGTGCGGACACCAGCGCCTTGAAGCGATACGTCGTCAGCTGCTGGATCGCATGGCGCAGCGCCGCGGCCAGTTCGACGCCCGTCGCGCCCGCGCCGATCACGTTGATGCAGATCGGCGCGGCGCGCCGCGCCGGCTGCTGCTCGGCCAGGTGGTTCGCCTTCGTGCACGCGGCGAGGAACTTGCGGCGGAAGTCCTCGGCCTGGTCGAGGTTTTCGAGCGGCAACGCGTGGCGCGCGGCGCCCGGCACGTTGAAGAAATTCGTCACGCTGCCGACTGCCAGCACCAGGTCGTCGTAGCCGAGCTCGCGCTGCGGCAGGATCTCCGTGCCGTCCGCGTCCTGCACCGCGGCGATCGTCGCCGTGCGTGCCGCGCGGTCGACCCGCTGCAGCGCGCCCTGCACGAAGCGGAAGCCGTGGCGCTTCGCCTGCGCCGCGTATTCGATCGTGTGCGAGGCCGGATCGCGATGGCCGGACGCGGCTTCGTGCAGCAGCGGCTTCCAGAAGTGCGTCGGGTAGCGGTCGACGAGCACGACGTCGGCTTGCCCGCGGCGGCCGACCGTGTCGCCGAGGCGCGTGGCGAGCTGCAGGCCGCCGGCGCCGCCGCCGACGATCACGATGCGCGGCACGCGCGGTGCGCGATCCGTTGCAAGGGTAGGCGTGATGGTGTCCATGTTGTGGCTCCCGCTGATGACGATTCGGATGACATTGCTCAAGAACCGACGATATAGTTTTGAACCTACGCGAACAATTTAATGTTTATAAGCGACTCATATGTATTCACTTATAGGAAAGACCGCGACGTTCCGGCAGCTGAAGGCGCTGGACATGATTGCGCGGCTCGGCAGCGTGTCGCGCGCGGCCGAGGAGCTGAACCTGACGCAGCCGGCCGTGTCGCTGCAGGTGCGCCTGCTCGAGGAGGCGGTGGGCGCCGCGCTGCTGCAGCGGGTGGGGCGCGGCGTGCAGCTGACCGCCGCCGGTGAAATCGTGTCGCGCTATGCGCGCGAGATCCTGCATCTGTGGAGCGAGGCCGGCGACGAAGTGGCCGCGCTGACGGGCGATCTCGGCGGCACGCTGCGGATCGGCGCGATCACGACGGCCGAGTACCTGATCCCGCCGCTGCTGGTGAAATTCACCGCGACGCGTCCGCACGTGAAGACCTATTTCAAGGTCGGCAATCGCGACGACATCATCCGCATGCTCGCGACGCATGAAATCGATCTCGCGGTGATGGGCAGCGCGCCGAAGGAGCTGCGCACGCACGCGGTCGAATTCGCGAAGCATCCGATGGTGTTCGTCGCGGCGCCCGGCCATCCGCTGATGCAGCGCAAGCGCGTCGCGCTGAAGGATCTCGAATCCGCGCACCTGCTCGTGCGCGAACGCGGCGCGGGCACGCGTTCCACGGTCGAGAGCCTGTTCAAGACGGCCGGCCATCGCTTTCACGTGGGCTCCGAACTGTCGAGCAACGAGGCGATCAAGCAGATGGCCGAAGCGGGGCTCGGCGTCGCGTTCCTGTCGTTGCACGCGTGTGCACTCGAGTTGCGCACGGGGCTGCTCGGGCAGTTGCCGTTTCCGGGTAACCCGATCGAGCGCGAATGGTATGTGGTCACGCTCGCCGACCGGCGGATCTCGCAGGTGACGGGGCTGTTTCGCGATTTCCTGATCAAGCAGGGCGCGCCGGTGATCGACGGCGCGACCGTCGCGCCGCACGAGCGGCGGCGCAAGTAGGCCGACGCGGGCGGCGCGTGTGCCCTGTGTCGCGGCGGTTAAACGATCCCGAAGTCGTCGTTGCTGTCGGGAATCGACGCGAGCAGCCGCTCGAGCCGGTACCAGCCGATCATGCGCAGGCAACGTGCGGCGAGTGTCGCGCGGATACTGCCGGAACGAGGACGGGAAACAGGGCGGGAAGCGGGGCGAGAAGCGCGGCGGGAAGCAACGCGGGTGGCCCCGGACGGCGGCGGCGCGGCGAACGTCGCGCGAAACGGGCGGCAATCGGGCATGACGGGCTCCGTAGGTGTCGGATGAGGCGATCGTAGGCGTGTCGGCGCTTGCTGGCGCGCAGGCACGGATCGGCTGGAGCAGAAACGGATGATCTTTTTCCGCGCGGTGCGGGAACGGGCGTGCGCGCCCGGCAAGCACCGCGGAAAAGCGTCACAATGCGCGTTCGACACCCGATCTGGTGGAGGGGAACCATGAGCGATCCGATTCTCGCCGCGCCGACCGACAACGGCGTGCCGGTCAGCCTGCGCTCCAGCCGCGGGCTCGGCTGGCGCGGCTTCGGCGCGTCGCTGCTGGAGATTCGCGCGGGCACGTACCGGATTCCGGCCGCCGAGCATCACCGCATCGGCGTGCATATCGGTTCGCCCGTGCGCGCGGATTGCGTGTGCGACGGCGAACGCGTGTCGCGCATCCAGGCGCACGGCGACGTCGACGTGATTCCCGCCGGCGTGCCGGGCCGGTGGACCGACAGCGCCGACTGCCGGATCCTGCACATCGCGCTCAGCGACACGTTCGTGCGGCGCACGTTCGAGCAACTCGAACTGAAGCCGTCGCAGGCGCAGATCCGCCGGCGGCTGCAGGTGCGCGATCCGCGCCTGCAGCACATCGCGTGGGCGATGGCCGCCGAACTCGAGGCGGAAGACGCGTCGGACCCGCTCTATGCGGAGAGCCTGTGCACGGCGCTCGTCGCGCGGCTGGTCGACAGCCAACCGGCGTTCCGCGAGCGCCGGCGTACGCTTGCGCCGAAGGCGGCGGCCCGCGTGATCGACTATGTCGAGGCGAACCTCGAGCGACGCATGACGCTCGCCGAACTCGCGGCGCTCGTGTCGATCAGCGTGCCGCATTTCAAGGTGCTGTTTCGCGAGACGCTCGGGATGCCGGTGCATCAGTACGTGGTGCGGCGCCGGGTCGAGCGTGCGAAGGCGTTGCTGCTCGAAGGCCGGCTCAGCATCAGCCAGATCGCGCTCGAAGCCGGGTTTGCGCATCAGAGCCACATGGCGAACTGGATGAATCGCGTGCTGGGCGCGACGCCGACGGAGATCGCGCGGTCAGGGGCGCGGGGTGGGCTGAGGCTCGCTTATGACGGCGACGACCGTTGATCGAGCGCGGTGGCTCAATGTCCGCGCGTGCGCGACGACGATCGGTGAGTGCTCGATTCGTCACGCGCGGACAATGCTTCGTTTCGACTGCATGAGCGTGGCTGGCAGCACCATGCGAGCCTCGACCGCAAGCGTTCGACACCGTGTCGTACAACGTCCGGTTCCTGCCATGCAGCGGACGAACCCGGCACGCGCCTGATCCGTCATCCTTTCCTGCTCGCGTCATCCGTCCGTGCGCGTCACGTTGGCGCTGCGCACCGACAATCACATCACCTTCATCCCCCAGGAGCGGATCGTGTTCGTGATTTTCGGCGCATCAGGCAACGTCGGACTGTCGACTGCAACGACCCTGCGTCAGGCAGGCCATCCCGTGCGCGCGGTGCTGCGCGACGCACGCCGGCGCGATCGTTTCGCGCAACTCGGCTGCGACGTCGCGATTGCCGACCTGACCGACGCACGCGCGGTTGCGGCGGCGCTCGATGGCGCGCAAGCCGTGCAGATGCTGTGTCCGGTGCCGGTCGCCGACAGCGACCCCGCGGCAACGATGGAGCGGACGATCGACATCGTGACCGGCGCACTTGCCGCGAATCCGCCGCCGGCGCTGCTCGCGCTGTCGGACTACGGCGCGGAGCGTGAAGGCAACACGGGCATCACGCGGCTCTTTCATCGTCTGGAAGAAGCGGTGAAGACGGTTCCGACGCGGCTCACGCTGCTGCGCTCGGCCGAGCACCTGCAGAACTGGACGCGCGTGTTGCCCGTCGCGCTCGCAACCGGTGTGCTGCCGAGCTTTCACCATCCGGTCGACAAGGTGTTTCCGACGGTCTGGGCGCCCGATGTGGGTGTCGCGGCGGCGCAGTTGCTGCTCGATTCCGCCGAAACCGGCAACGGGCCGCGTATCGTCAGCATCGAAGGGCCGCAGCGCGCGAGCGTGCGGGACATCGCGGATACGCTCGGCGCGGCGGCCGACCGCGAGATCGTCGCGCGCGAACTGCCGCGCGACGCATGGACCGCGACGCTGTTGCGCGCGGGGCTCAGCGAACGGCATGCGCAATTGATCGTCGATCTGTACGACGTGCACAACGCGGGGCAGATCGATGTCGAGGCCGGCGTGTCGGAGCGGGTGTACGGCACGACGACACTGGCGGACGCGCTCGCGACCCTGGTGCGCGCGCACGCGCGGTGAGCGGGGTGGCGGCAGAAAGGATGCGCGTTACGCCTGCCGCCGCGCCCTGCCGGACACCGCATACGCGACCGACCCGATCACGATCCCCCAGAACGCGGACCCGAGCCCGAGCCACGTCATCCCCGAAGCGGTCGCGAGGAACGTGATCACCGACGTTTCGCGATGCGCCTCGTCCTCGAAGATCCCGTGCACGTTCGCGCCGATCGCACCGATCAGCGCGAGCCCTGCGAGGATCGCGACGAACGCCTTCGGCAGTGCGAAGAACAGCGTGACGATCGTCCCCGCGAAGAGCCCGCCGATCAGGTAGATCACGCCGTTCGCGATGCCCGCGATATAACGCCGGTCCGGATCCTCGTGCGCGTCCTTGCCGGTGCATAGCGCCGCGGTGATCGCCGCGACCACGATCGTGATCCCGCCGAAGCACGCGACCGCGAGCGACATCACGCTGGTTGCCGTGATGATCGGCCGCGCGCTCGTGTGGTAGCCCGACACGCGCAGGATCGTCATCCCCGGCAGGAACTGGCCGGTGAGACTGACGACGACGAGCGGCAGCGCGAGGCTGAGCGTCGTGCCGAGCGTCCATTCGGGCGCGATGAAGATCGGCCGCGCGATGCTCGGCGACACGTTGCCGAGATGCGCCATCCCGAGCAGCGTCGCGAGCGCGGCGCCCGTCAGCAGCACGAGCACGATGCTGTAGCGCGGCAGCAGGCGCTTGAAGATCACGTACGCGGCGATCATCCCGAACCCGAGCACCGGCTGCGCGGTCGCGGCGGAGAACGCGCGCATGCCGAACGGCAGCAGGATGCCGGCCATCATCCCGCACGCGATGCCGCGCGGAATATGGCGCACGAGCCGGTCGAAATAGCCGGTGATGCCGATCACGAGGATGATCAGCGCGGCCGTGATGTACGCGCCGACGGCCTGGTTCAGCGTCAGTTGCGGAAAGAGGCCGACGAGCAGCGCGGTGCCGGGCGCCGACCACGCGGTCACGACCGGCGCCTTCAGTTTCCAGCTCGCGAACAGCCCCGACACGCCCGCGCCGATCGAGATCGCCCAGACCCACGAAGCCACCATCTCGTTGGACGCATGCGCGGCCTGCGACGCCTGGAAGAAGATCGCGAGCGGGCCCGCGTAGGAAATCAGCACCGCGAGAAAGCCCGCGGTGACCGCGGAGACGGACCAGTCGTTGCCGATCGAGCGGATCGCGCCCGGCGAGGTGTTCGGTTGCATCGTCGTAGGGAATGCGGCGCGCGGCCGGGAGGCTGAGCCGGGGCGAATGATTGTTGGAACCCCGGACGAGTCGTCATTCTGGACATTGCCGGTGGAATTGGCAATTCGCCGATGAAGCTCGGCGTTGTCGGCTTTTTGTAATGAACGCGCGCCGGGGCGGCTTGGCGCGCGTCGTCGCGTCGTCGTATCGGGCGGCTTCACGGCGGAGCGCGGCCCCGCTCGCGCGTTACGTACTGATCTGAAGATACCCGTCGACCGCGGCGACCTTCGCACCGCCGCCCGTCGACAGCGATGCCGTGCCCTGGTCGAACGGGTGCACGGGCGTGTCGGTCGGCGTCCACGCATGGCGCGCCAGCAGTTCGCGATACCCGCCGCGGATCACGAAGCCGCCGCATTTCTCCGCATAGGCGTCGCGCCGCATCCGGTACGCGCGCGGCAGGTCGTACCACGGCAGCCTCGGCAGGTCGTGATGCACGAGGTGGTAGTTGTTGTTCAGGTACAGCAGCCGCATCGCAAAACCGGCCTCGTTGATCGCGATGCGCGCCTTCGGATGCCGCGCGACGCGGTGCTCGAACAGCGAACGGATCATCGCGAGCGACAGCGCGGGCCACGTCACCGCCAGCAGGTAGTACCACCACGGCACGCCGATCGCCCACTGCAGCCACGCGAGCAGCGCGACCACGCAGGCGGCGTGCGTCGCCCACATCGGCAGATAGCGGAAGTCGCCGCGCCGGAACGCGGCGAACGCGTCGGCGAACATCGCGGCGATGCTCGTCGGCGGCCCGAACACGAGACGTCCGACGAAGGTGGTGCGCGCAACCGTCAGCGCGCGACGCCAGCGCGGCAGCCGCGCCCACTGCTCGCGCGACACGTAGTTCGTTTCCGGGTCGACGCCCGGCACGGTCAGGTCCTCGTCGCGGTGATGGTCGAGGTGCGTGTCGCGATAGAGCGTGTACGGGTACCAGATCGTCAGCGGCGGATAGCCGAGCAGCCGGTTCACGAACGCGGAGCGCGTCGGATGGCCGTGCAGCAGCTCGTGCTGCAGCGACATGTGCCACGCGCCGAGCAGGATCAGCGGCGGCGTCGCGGCCGCGAGCGACAGGCGCTCGGCACGCACGAGCAGCAGCACGGCGAGCCAGCCGCCGTAGATCGCGACGACCAGCAGCCAGGTCGGCCACTCGGTACGGGCAGTGAAGCGGGCGTCGAGCGCGGCGATCGCGCGCGCGTGGTCGACGTCGAAGTATTCGGCCATGGTGCTGGGGCGGTTGAAGCGGGTGAAGCCGGTGAAGCCGGTGAAGCGGGCGATATACGGATAACCGGTAGCGGACGATCGCGCCGGTGCGGGCTGCGATGCGGTTGGCCGACCGGCGTCGCGGCTCGCGGTCAGCCGCTACAGCGGCATGCGGCGGCGTCGCGACACTGGAACGCTAACCGGGCCGCGTAGTCAGGCCAACCAAGCAATTCGGATTTGCTTATCGCTGCGCGGCCGATAAGCATTGGCCGCCCCGGCCCCGGCCCCGGCCCCGGCCCCGGCCGCGTGCCGGACCCCGGCGACGCCCGGGCGAACGGGCTTTCTCCAGGGCGCCGCCAATGCGTAGAATGCCCGCATGAGCCAATGGATCGCCGGACTGCCGATGTACAACGTGACGCCGCGCCACGCCGCGCTGTGGCGCGCGCTGCTGCGTGACGCGCTCGATGCGTTCGCGCGCGCCGGCGGGCCGGCCGGCGTCGCGTTGCTCGACGAGCCGTTCGGGGATCTGCACGCGCTGTGGCGCCGCAACGACCTGCTGTTGTCGCAGACGTGCGGTTATCCGTACCGGATGCTCGGATTGCGCGATA
The DNA here is from genome assembly GCF_000949135.2 of Burkholderia sp. USMB20. GTDB lineage: Bacteria > Pseudomonadota > Gammaproteobacteria > Burkholderiales > Burkholderiaceae > Burkholderia. The sequence goes on from NZ_JTAN02000002.1 coordinate 86,922, forward strand.
CCGCGCACCTGATTGCGACACCGGCCTTCGATGCCCCCGGCTGCGACGGCGCGCGCTACAGCAGCGTGCTGGTCGCGTCGGCGCGCGTGCATGCGGGCGGCGCGACGACGCTGGCTGCGTGTCGCGGATTGCGGGCCGCCTTCAACGGCGCGGATTCGCACAGCGGGATGAACGCGTTCCGGCACGCGGTCGCGCCGCATGCGCACGACGGGCGTTTCTTCGGTTCGGTCGTGCCGTTCGGCTCGCACCTGAACGTGCTGCGCGCGCTGGCGGCAGGCGTTGCCGATTGCGCGGCGATCGATTGCGTGACCTTCGCGTACGTGCGTGACGCGCTGCCCGAGTTGTTGAAAGAGATCCGGATCATCGGCATGACGGCGTCGGCGCCGGGGTTGCCGTTGATCGCGTCGAAAGCGCTGGAAGGGCGGCTCGTGGAGGCGTTGCAGGATGCGCTCGATCACGCGGTCGCGCTCGATCCGGCGCGGGCGAGCGCACTGCGGCTGAAGGGATTCGAGCGCCTGCCGCCGGGCGCGTACGACACGATTGCCGGGTTTGCGCGGGATGCGGCCGCGCACGGGTATCCCGAGCTGGCGTGATCGCGTCGTCCGCGCGGCGGCACGCTAGAACGGCAACGTACCGGGCGGCGCGTTGCGCACCACCGCGAGTGTCGTGCCGATATGGTCTTCGAGCGCGAGCGCGGCGCGCGCATCGGCGCGGCGCATCGCGGCCTCGAACAGGCACGTGTGTTCCGCATGCACGTCGCGCTTCGAATCGCCGAGCCCGATGCACACGCGTCGGTAGCGCTCGCTTTGCTGCGACAGCATGCGCAGGATCAGGTAAGTCCACGGCGTCGCGGCCGCCGAGATCAGCGCTTCGTGAAAGCGCCGGTTGCACGCTTCCCATGCGGCGCGGTGCTCGATCGACACCGGCTGCTCCCAGGCCGACAACTGCTCGAAGCTCTGCCGCACACGCTGCGCCCATGCGTCGTCGCCGTGCCGCACGGAGTCGCGCAGCGCATCGACCTCGATATGAATGCGCAGGCGCGTGATCGCTTCCAGATCGTCGACCGACATCGGCGTCACGCGAAACCCGCGCTGCCCTTCGGCGACGACCAGCGCATCGCTGACGAGCCGCGTGAGCGCCTCGCGCAGCGTGCCCGCGCCGACGCCGTACACGTCTTTCAGGTGCTCGACGCGCAGCTTCGTGCCGGGCGGGTAATGCCCTTCGATGATGTGCTGCCGGAGCTGGTGATACGCGTGCTCGCTGAGCGTGCGGGCGTGCGGTTCGGCGGCGTCGTCGGCGGCCGGTTCGAGCGCCGGCGGCGGATCGTCGAACGGATGGGCGGGCAGGATGCTGTTCATGTCACGCGTCCTCCTGATCCTGTTTGCGGTTGAGCCGATAGCTGAGCTGCGCGCGGGTCAGCCCGAGCAGGCGTGCGGCGGCCGACAGGTTGCCGTTCGCGCGGTCGACGGCTTCATGCAGCAGCGCCCGCTCGAGGCCGTCGAGGCCGCCGCCGCCTTGCAGCTGGTCGAGGATCGACCCGCAGTCGATCGACATCGCGGTCGCCGGCCGGATCTGCCCGGCCCGGTCGACTGTCGCGCCGCCGGGCGAGCCGACGCCGGGGAACAGGTCCTTCGCGTCGACCGGACGGTTCGGCCGCGACAGGATCACCGCGCGCTCGATCAGGTTCTCGAGCTCGCGCACGTTGCCGGGCCAGCGGTAGCCGCGCAGCGCGTCGTACGCGTAATCGGTCAGCGTGGGCGTCGGCTTGCCGTGCAGCGCCGCGAAGCGGTCGAGCATCGCGTCGGCGAGCGGTGCGATGTCGTCCTGCCGGTCGCGCAGCGGCGGAATCAGCACCGGATAAACGTTGATCCGGTAGTAGAGATCCGCGCGAAAGGTGCCGTCGCGCACCGCCTGTTCGAGATCGCGGTTGGTCGCCGCGACGACGCGCACGTCCACCTTCCGGCCGTCGGTCGCGCCGAGCCGCTCGACCTCGCCCTCCTGGAGCACGCGCAGCAGCTTCGCCTGCACGTCGAGCGGCAGCTCGCCGATCTCGTCGAGAAACAGCGTGCCGCCGTCCGCGCGCTCGAAGCGCCCGGCGCGGGCGGTTTGCGAGCCCGTGAACGCGCCTTTCTCCGCACCGAACAGTTCCGACTCGATCAGCGCATGCGGAATCGCCGCGCAGTTGATCGCGACGAACGGCTTCGCCGCGCGCGGGCTGAGGCCGTGCAGCGCACGCGCGAAGCGTTCCTTGCCGACGCCCGTCTCGCCGGTGAGCAGCACGGCGACCTTGGTCGGCGCGGCCGTCTCCAGCAGCGCATAGGCCGCGCGAAACGCGTCGGAGCGCCCGACGAGCCGCGTGCGGCCGTCGTCGGGCGTCATCTCGAGGCGCAGCGATTCGACTTCGGTCTGCAGGTCGCGGATCGTGTTGATCAGCGAGTCGGCCTTGAACCACGACGTGATTTCCTCCGCGTCGGGCCATTCGTCGGCCGGCTTGCCGACGATCGTGCAGTGCGGATCGTTCATGCCGACGCAGGTCGTTTCCTTGAACAGGATCGTGCGGCCGATGAACGCGCTGGTATAGCCGGTCGCATAACCGATCAACATCCAGCACACCGGTTCGGGCTGCGGCCCGAACGTGCGGCGGTGCACGTCGGCTTCCCATGAATGTTCCCAGCGGTATTCGCAGTAGAACGCGCCGGTCGCGGGATCGGCCTCGAAACGCAATGGCGTGACCTGCACCGCGCCTTCGAGCATGTGCAGTTGCGGGCCGACGTGGAACATGTCGAACAGCGACGCGCCGCTGCGGATCTCGCGCGCGAGCGCGGCGTCGCGTTCGCCGGCCGCGAAGCCGACCCGCGTGAAGAAACGCCGCGTCTGCGCGGGGCCGACGCTTTCCATCAGTTCCTGGCGCAGCGTCGCCAGCGCGCCGGCATGCAGCAGCACCATCCGCTGTCCGGCCAGCCAGATGCGACCGTCGCTCGCCGAAAAATGGATCAGCTTGCGCAGGTCGGTGTCCGGCGGCAAAGGGGGCAGGCTGGGCCGCGTCATGTCTCCTCCGTCGAGATTTCTCGTGATTTTCAAAGTTTTCGCCAGCAGCGCCGCGGTGAGCGGATCGATTTGATCATTTCATCAAATGCGCTCGACCGAGTTGCTCAAATGATGAAAAAGGCCGCCGGATATAGGTTCCGGCAGGTTCGCCGGCGTGCGTTTGCCGTTCTGGTTAACCGCCATTGTGGATCGCGAATTCGAACTTTGCGTCAGGGCTTTCCCTGAATTATCGAGATTTTTTGAAGGTCGATCCGAACGTGGCACGGATGCTGCATTGAAGTCCGGTATGGAGGCGACACCGATCATGAATCAGCACCCGACCGATCTTTCCCCGCTCGACCCCGGCCGCAAGTGCGTCCGCGTGACGGGCACGAACGTGCGCGGCTTCGTCGAATTCGAGCTGTCGATCGGCGGTGCGCCGGAGCTGTGCGTCGAGCTGACGTTGCCTCCTGCCGCCTTCGATGCGTTCTGCCGCGAACAGCAGGTCACGCGGCTCGACGTCGAAGCGAACCCATGACATTGAGGAGCAAGAAGTGACCATCGAGCTGAAGACAGTCGACATCAAGCCGCTCCGGCACACCTTCGCGCACGTCGCGCAGCACATCGGCGGCGACAAGACGGCGACGCGCTACCAGGAAGGCATGATGGGCGCGCAGCCCCAGGCGAACTTCCATTACCGGCCGACCTGGGATCCGGATCACGAGATCTTCGATCCGTCGCGTTCGGCGATCCGGATGGCGAGCTGGTACGCGCTGAAGGATCCGCGCCAGTTCTACTACGCGTCGTGGGCGACCACGCGGGCGCGCCAGCAGGACGCGATGGAGTCGAACTTCGAGTTCGTCGAGTCGCGCCGGATGATCGGCCTGATGCGCGACGACGTCGCCGCGCACGCGCTCGACGTGCTGGTGCCGCTGCGCCACGTCGCGTGGGGCGCGAACATGAACAACGCGCAGATCTGCGCGCTCGGCTACGGCACCGCGTTCACGGCGCCCGCGATGTTCCATGCGATGGACAACCTCGGCGTCGCGCAGTACCTGACGCGCCTTGCGCTCGCGATGGCCGAGCCCGACGTGCTCGACGCGGCCAAGGCGGCCTGGACGAACGACGCCGCCTGGCAGCCGCTGCGCCGCTACGTCGAGGACACGCTGGTGGTGGCCGACCCGGTCGAGCTGTTCGTCGCGCAGAACCTCGCGCTCGACGGGCTGCTTTATCCGCTCGTCTACGACCGTTTCGTCGACGAGCGGATCGCGCTCGCGGGCGGCTCGGCGGTCGCGATGCTGACTGCGTTCATGCCCGAATGGCACGCCGAATCGAACCGCTGGATCGACGCGGTCGTGAAGACGATGGCCGCCGAATCCGACGACAACCGCGCGCTGCTCGCCCGCTGGACCCGCGACTGGTCGGCCCGGGCCGACGCGGCGCTCGCGCCGGTCGCCGCACGCGCGCTGCAGGACGCCGGCCAGGCCGCGCTCGACGAAGTGCGCGAGCAGTTCCACGCGCGTGTCGCGAAGCTCGGCATCGCGCTCTGACGACGGGCATTCACCTCACATCCCAAGGATAACCAGCATGTCCAACGTATTCATCGCCTTTCAGGCCAATGAGGACTCCAGACCGATCGTCGACGCGATCGTCGCCGACAACCCGCGCGCGGTGGTGGTCGAGTCGCCCGGCATGGTCAAGATCGACGCGCCGGACCGGCTGACGATCCGCCGCGACACGATCGAGGAACTGACCGGCACGCGCTTCGACCTGCAGCAGCTGCAGGTGAACCTGATCACGCTGTCCGGCCACATCGACGAGGACGACGACCAGTTCACGCTGAGCTGGTCGCACTGAACGCCGCGCTACGCGCACCGACAACACGGAGACACGCATGGACACGCCAACGCTCAAAAAAAAGCTCGGCCTGAAGGACCGCTACGCGGCAATGACGCGCGGCCTCGGCTGGGAGACGACCTACCAGCCGATGGAGAAGGTCTTCCCGTACGACCGCTATGAAGGCATCAAGATCCACGACTGGGACAAGTGGGTCGATCCGTTCCGCCTGACGATGGATGCGTACTGGAAATACCAGGGCGAGAAGGAGAAGAAGCTGTACGCGGTGATCGACGCGTTCACGCAGAACAACGCATTCCTCGGCGTGACCGACGCCCGCTACATCAACGCGCTGAAGCTGTTCATCCAGGGCGTGACGCCGCTCGAATATCTCGCGCATCGCGGCTTCGCGCACGTCGGCCGGCACTTCACCGGCGAGGGCGCGCGCATCGCATGCCAGATGCAGTCGATCGACGAGCTGCGGCACTACCAGACCGAAACGCACGCGATGTCGACGTACAACAAGTTCTTCAACGGTTTCCATCATTCGAACCACTGGTTCGATCGCGTCTGGTATCTGTCGGTGCCGAAGTCGTTCTTCGAGGATGCGTATTCGTCGGGCCCGTTCGAGTTCCTGACCGCGGTCAGCTTCTCGTTCGAATACGTGCTGACGAACCTGCTGTTCGTGCCGTTCATGTCGGGCGCCGCGTACAACGGCGACATGTCGACCGTCACGTTCGGCTTCTCCGCGCAGTCGGACGAATCGCGTCACATGACGCTCGGCATCGAGTGCATCAAGTTCCTGCTCGAACAGGACCCGGACAACGTGCCGATCGTGCAGCGCTGGATCGACAAGTGGTTCTGGCGCGGCTACCGGCTGCTCACGCTGGTCGCGATGATGATGGACTACATGCAGCCGAAGCGCGTGATGAGCTGGCGCGAATCGTGGGAGATGTACGCGGAGCAGAACGGCGGCGCGCTGTTCAAGGATCTCGCACGCTACGGGATTCGCGAGCCGAAGGGCTGGCAGGACGCGTGCGAAGGCAAGGACCACATCAGCCACCAGGCCTGGTCGACGTTCTACGGCTTCAACGCGGCGTCCGCGTTCCACACCTGGGTGCCGACCGAAGACGAGATGGCGTGGCTGTCCGCGAAGTATCCCGATTCGTTCGACCGCTACTACCGGCCGCGTTTCGACTACTGGGGCGAGCAGGCGAAAGCCGGCAACCGCTTCTACATGAAGACGCTGCCGATGCTGTGCCAGACCTGCCAGATCCCGATGCTGTTCACCGAGCCCGGCAACCCGAAGAAGATCGGCGCGCGCGAGTCGAACTACCTCGGCAACAAGTTCCATTTCTGCAGCGATCACTGCAAGGAAATCTTCGACCACGAGCCGCAGAAATACGTGCAGGCGTGGCTGCCGGTGCACCAGATCCATCAGGGCAACTGCTTCCCGCCCGATGCGGACCCGAGCGCGGAAGGCTTCGATCCGCTCGCCGCGGTGCTCGACTACTACGAAGTTCAGATGGGCCGCGACAACCTCGATTTCGATGGCTCGGAAGACCAGAAGAACTTCGCGGCCTGGCGCGGCCAGGCCACCCGCAACTGACCCGCAATCGATACGCAACCTTGAACAGGACCCGCGCGCGCCACGGCGCGAACGCGGGCCGACAGGAGACAAACATGGCCGTCATCGCGCTCAAACCCTACGACTTCCCGATCAAGGATGCCGTCGGGAGGTTTCCGGCGCCGCTGCTCTACGTGTGCTGGGAAGACCACCTGATGTTCCCGGCGCCGTTCTGCCTGCCGCTGCCGCCCGACCTGCCGTTCGGCGCGTTGGCCGACAAGGTGCTGCCGCCCGTCTATGGTTATCACCCCGACTTCGCGAAGATCGACTGGGATCGCGTCGCGTGGTTTCGCTCCGGCGAGCCGTGGACGCCCGACGCAGCGAAGAGCCTGGCCGACAACGGCCTCGGGCACAAGGACCTGATCAGCTTCCGCACGCCGGGCCTCGACGGCCTCGGCGGCGCGAGCTTCTGACCGCCACGCGGACGAGCGAACCATCATGAGCCATCAACTTACCATCGAGCCGCTGGGCGTGACGATCGAGGTCGAGGAAGGACAGACGATGCTCGACGCCGCGCTGCGCCAGGGCATCTACATTCCGCACGCGTGCTGTCACGGCCTGTGCGGCACCTGCAAGGTCGCCGTGCTCGACGGCGAAACCGATCTCGGCGACGCGAACCCGTTCGCGCTGATGGATTTCGAGCGCGAGGAAGGCAAGGCGCTCGCGTGCTGCGCGACGCTGCAGGCCGACACCGTGATCGAGGCCGACGTCGACGAGGAGCCCGACGCGGAGATCATCCCGGTCAAGGACTTCGCGGCCGACGTCACGCGCATCGAGCAGCTCACGCCGACCATCAAGTCGATCCGCCTGAAGCTGTCGCAGCCGATCCATTTCCAGGCGGGCCAGTACGTGCAGCTCGAGATTCCCGGCCTCGGGCAGAGCCGTGCGTTCTCGATCGCGAACGCGCCGGCCGAGGTCGCGGCCACCGGCGAGATCGAGCTGAACGTGCGGCAGGTGCCGGGCGGGCTCGGCACCGGCTATCTGCACGAGCAGCTCGCGACGGGTGACCGCGTGCGGCTGTCGGGTCCGTACGGCCGCTTCTTCGTGCGCCGCTCGGCCGCGCGTCCGATGATCTTCATGGCGGGCGGATCGGGGCTGTCGAGCCCGCGTTCGATGATCGCGGACCTGCTCGCGAGCGGCGTCACCGCGCCGATCACGCTGGTCTACGGCCAGCGCAACGCGAAGGAGCTGTACTACCACGACGAATTCCGCGCGCTCGCCGCACGCCATCCGAACTTCACGTACGTGCCGGCGCTGTCCGAAGGCGCGCCGGATGCGGGCGGCGACGTCGCGCAAGGGTTCGTGCACGACGTCGCGAAGGCGCATTTCGACGGCGACTTCTCGGGGCACCAGGCGTACCTGTGCGGACCGCCCGCGATGATCGACGCGTGCATCACGACGCTGATGCAGGGGCGCCTGTTCGAGCGCGACATCTATCACGAGAAGTTCATCTCGGCGGCGGACGCGCAACAGACGCGCAGCCCGCTGTTCCGGCGGGTGTGACATGGACGCGGGCCGCGTATGCGGGACGGTCCGGATCGCGCAGACCGACGAGCGCTATGCGTGCGTGTCCGGCGAGTCGCTGCTGGCCGGCATGGCGAAGCTCGGCCGGCGCGGCATTCCGGTCGGCTGCCTGAACGGCGGGTGTGGCGTTTGCAAGGTGCGTGTGCTGCGCGGCGCGGTGCGCAAGCTCGGGCCGATCAGCCGAGCGCACGTGAGCGCGGAGGAGGAAAGCGACGGCTACGCGCTGGCGTGCCGCGTCGTGCCGGACGGCGACGTCGAACTCGAAGTGGCCGGCCGGTTGAAAAAGCCGTTCTTCTGCGGCGCGTCCTGTGCAGGCGCGCCGGCGATCGACAAGTAATCAGGAAACCAGGAGGAGACACATCATGGGTGTGATGCGTATTGGTCATGTCAGTCTGAAGGTGATGGACATGGAAGCGGCGCTGCGTCATTACGTGCGCGTGCTCGGCATGCAGGAGACGATGCGCGACGCTGCGGGCAACGTTTACCTGAAATGCTGGGACGAATGGGACAAGTATTCGCTGATCCTGTCGCTGTCCGATCAGGCGGGGCTCAAGCATGCCGCGTACAAGGTCGAGCACGACGCGGATCTGGACGCGCTGCAGCAGCGTATCGAAGCATACGGAATCGCGACCGAGATGCTGCCCGAAGGCGCGCTGCCGGCGGTCGGGCGTCAATTGCGGTTCCTGCTGCCGAGCGGGCACGAGCTGCGCCTGTTCGCGAAGAAGGAGCTGGTGGGCACCGCGGTCGGCTCGCTGAACCCCGATCCGTGGCCCGACGACGTGCCGGGCTCGGCCGTGCACTGGCTCGACCACTGCCTGCTGATGTGCGAGCTGAATCCGGAGGCCGGCGTGAACCGCGTCGAGGAGAACACGCGCTTCATGGCCGAGTGTCTCGACTTCCATCTGGCGGAACAGGTGATGGTCGGCCCGGGCAACACGATCCAGGCCGCGACGTGGATGTTCCGCAGCACGACGCCGCACGACATCGCTTTCGTCGGTGGCCCGCGCAACGGGCTGCATCACATCGCGTTCTTCCTCGACGACTGGGCCGACGTGCTGAAGTCGGCCGACGTGATGGCGAAGAACAAGGTGAAGATCGACGTCGCGCCGACGCGGCACGGGATCACGCGCGGCACCACGATCTACTTCTTCGATCCGAGCGGCAACCGCAACGAGACGTTCGCGGGGCTCGGCTATCTCGCGCAACCCGATCGCCCGGTCACCACGTGGACCGAGGAGGAACTCGGGCGCGGGATCTTCTTCCACTCCGGCGAGCTGAACGAAGCGTTCACGACCGTCTATACCTGACCCGCGAAGGAGCGCAGCGCCATGAACCGAAACGATACGACCCGCAGCGTCGAGCTGCGCACGATCGACTGGCCTGCCGCCGCGCGCGCTGCGCAGGCGGCGGCCGAGGCCGCCGGGCGGCTCGGCGTGCGCGTGAACGTCGCGGTCGTCGATGCGGCCGGGATGCTCGCGGCGTTCGTGCGCATGCCCGGCGCGCCGCTGCATTCGATCGACATCGCGATCGACAAGGCGTACACGGCCGCGAGCTTCGGTCTGCCGACCGGCGCGTGGCACGCCGCCCTGGCGTCGCACTCGGACGCCGTGCGGCAGGGCCTCGTGCTGCGACCGCGCTTCGTCGCGTTCGGCGGCGGGCTGCCGATCGTCGACGACGGTGCATTGATCGGCGGCATCGGCGTGTCGGGCGGCAGTGAGGAACAGGACGCGCAATGCGCGCAGGCGGGGCTCGATGCGGCCGGCCTTGGCGGGTCGTGACGCGCGGCATGCGACACGGAAAGGCGCGGCACGACATCGCACGCGAACACGCTTCACGAACCCACGGATCACGGATTCACGACTATCGGTAACTCCATCATGTACGACACCGAACCCAACGCCGCGACACGCGGCCCCGCCGGCGGGCAGCCGGAACCGCGGCGCGTCCGCAACTTCATCGACGGCGACTATCGCGCGGGCGAGCGCTGGTTCGACAAGCGCTCGCCGCTCGACAACGCGGTGATCGCGCGCGTGGCCGAAGCGAGCCGCGCCGACGTCGACGCGGCGGTGCAGGCCGCCCGCGCGGCGCTGGCCGGCCCGTGGGGCGGGCTGACGGTCGCGCAGCGCGTCGAGCTGCTGTATGCGGTGGCCGACGGCATCACGCGCCGCTTCGACGATTTCCTCGAAGCGGAAGTGGCCGACACCGGCAAGCCGGTGAGCCTCGCGAGCCATATCGACATTCCGCGCGGCGCCGCGAACTTCAAGGTGTTCGCCGACGTCGTGAAGAACGTGCCCGGCGAAACCTTCGAGATGGCGACGCCGGACGGCGCCGGCGCGCTCAACTACGCGATCCGCCGGCCGGTCGGCGTGGTCGGCGTGATCTGTCCGTGGAACCTGCCGCTGCTGCTGATGACGTGGAAGGTCGGCCCCGCGCTCGCGTGCGGCAACACGGTGGTCGTGAAGCCGTCGGAGGAGACGCCGCAGACGGCCGCGCTGCTCGGCGAAGTGATGAACGCGGCGGGCGTGCCGCGCGGCGTCTACAACGTCGTGCACGGCTTCGGGCCGGCTTCCGCCGGCGAATTCCTGACGACCCATCCGGGCGTGAACGCGATCACGTTCACCGGCGAGACGCGCACCGGCGCGGCCATCATGAAGGCCGCGGCCGACGGCGCGCGGCCCGTCAGTCTCGAGATGGGCGGCAAGAACGCGGCGATCGTGTTCGCCGACTGCGACTTCGACGCGGCCGTCGAAGGCACGTTGCGCTCGTGCTTCGCGAACGCGGGGCAGGTCTGCCTCGGCACCGAGCGCGTGTATGTCGAGCGTCCGCTGTTCGAGCGCTTCGTCGCGGCGCTGAAGGCCGGCGCCGAGCAGTTGCAACCCGGCCGCCCGGAAGCGGCATCGACCGGCCTCGGCCCGCTGATCAGCCAGGAGCATCGCGACAAGGTGCTGTCGTATTACCGCAAGGCGGCCGAACTCGGCGCGACGATCGTGACGGGCGGCGGCGTGCCCGACATGCCCGACGACCTGCGCGGCGGCGCGTGGGTGCAGCCGACGATCTGGACCGGCCTCGGCGACGATTCGCCGATCGCGCGCGACGAGATCTTCGGGCCGTGCACGCTCGTGATGCCGTTCGATTCGGAGGCCGAAGTGATCGGCCGCGCGAACGCGAATGCGTACGGGCTGTCGACCGCGATCTGGACGACCAGCCTGTCGCGCGCGCATCGCGTCGCGGCGTCGATCGACGTTGGCATCGCGTGGGTCAATTCGTGGTTCCTGCGCGACCTGCGCACCGCGTTCGGCGGCGCGAAGCAATCGGGCATCGGCCGCGAGGGCGGCGTGCATTCGCTCGAGTTCTACACGGAGCTGCGCAACGTCTGCGTGAAGCTCTGACCCAACCGTTACTGACCGGAACACTCTTATGGACTCCACGTTGATTACCACGCTGGGCGACCGGCTGTACGACGCGATGACGTCGCGCGAACCGATCGCGCCGCTGACGTCGCAGCACGAGGACCTGTCGGTCGACGACGCGTACCGCATCCAGCAGCGCTTCGTGCAGCGCCGCCTCGACGCGGGCGAGACCGTGATCGGCAAGAAGATCGGCGTCACGTCGAAGGCGGTGATGGACATGCTCGGCGTGTACCAGCCCGACTTCGGCTACCTGCTGTCGGGCATGGTGTATGGCGACGGCGAGTGCATCGCGCTCGACACGCTGATCCAGCCGAAGGCCGAAGGCGAGATCGCGTTCGTGCTGAAGCGCGACCTGCTCGGCCCGGGCGTGACGAACGCGATGGTGCTGGCGGCGACCGAATGCGTGATGCCGTGCTTCGAGATCGTCGATTCGCGCATTCGCGACTGGAAGATCCGCATCGGCGACACGGTCGCCGACAACGCGTCGTGCGGCGTGTTCGTGCTTGGCGACAAGGCCGTGAGCACGCGCAGCGTCGACCTGTCGACCTGCGGGATGGTGCTCGAGAAGAACGGCGACGTGATCGGCACCGGTGCCGGCGCGGCCGCGCTCGGCTCGCCGGTGAATGCGGTCGCGTGGCTCGCCAACACGCTCGGCCGCCTCGGCATTCCGCTGAAGGCCGGCGAAGTGATCCTGTCCGGCGCGCTTGCCGCGATGGCGCCGGCCGCGCGCGGCGACAACTTCCGCGTGTCGATCGGCGGGATCGGCGCGTGTTCGGTGCGGTTCGCGTGAGCGCCGCCCGTTCTCTTTTCCACGCTAACGAGGCATTCCCCATGACCCGAAAGATCCGTTGCGCGCTGATCGGTCCCGGCAACATCGGCACCGACCTGCTCGCCAAGCTGATGCGCAGCCCCGTGCTCGAACCCGTGTGGATGGTCGGCATCGATCCCGATTCCGACGGCCTGAAACGCGCGCGCGAACTCGGCCTCAAGACCACCGCGGACGGCGTCGACGGCCTGCTGCCGCACGTGCAGGCGGACGGCGTGCAGATCGCGTTCGATGCGACGAGCGCGTACGTCCACGCGGAGAACAGCCGCAAGCTCAATGCGCTCGGCGTGCTGATGATCGACCTGACGCCGGCGGCGATCGGTCCGTACTGCGTGCCGCCGGTCAACCTGAAGGACCACATCGGCTCCGGCGAGATGAACGTCAACATGGTCACCTGCGGCGGCCAGGCGACGATCCCGATGGTGCGCGCGATCTCGCGCGTGCAGCCGGTCGCGTACGGCGAGATCGTCGCGACCGTATCGTCGCGCTCGGTCGGCCCCGGCACGCGCAAGAACATCGACGAATTCACGCGCACGACGGCCGCGGCCGTCGCGCAGATCGGCGGCGCGAAGGCGGGCAAGGCGATCATCGTGATCAACCCGGCCGACCCGCCGCTGATCATGCGCGATACCGTGCACTGCCTGACGGAGAGCGCACCCGACGAAGCGCGCATCGTCGAATCGGTGCACGCGATGATCGCCGACGTGCAGCGCTACGTGCCCGGCTACCGGCTCGTCAACGGGCCGGTGTTCGACGGCAATCGTGTGTCGGTCTATCTCGAGGTCGAAGGCCTCGGCGACTACCTGCCGAAATACGCGGGCAACCTCGACATCATGACGGCCGCCGCCGCGCGCACCGCCGAAATGTTCGCCGAGGAACTGCTGGCCGGCCGCCTCACGCTGGCATCGGCCGCGCAGGCGGCCTGATGCCCGCGGACGCGACTTCCACGACCGGACGAAAAGGAACGGAAATGAATCTCAAAGGCAAGCGAATCACCGTCCACGACATGACGCTGCGTGACGGCATGCACCCGAAGCGTCACCAGATGACGCTCGACCAGATGCGCTCGATCGCGAGCGGGCTCGACGCGGCCGGCGTGCCGCTGATCGAAGTCACGCACGGCGACGGCCTCGGCGGCTCGTCGGTGAACTACGGCTTTCCCGCGCATACCGACGCGGAATACCTCGGCGCGGTCATCCCGCTGCTGAAGCGCGCGAAGGTGTCGGCGCTGCTGCTGCCGGGCATCGGCACCGTCGATCACCTGAAGGAAGCGCACGCGCTCGGCGTGCATACGATCCGCGTCGCGACGCACTGCACCGAGGCGGACGTCTCCGAGCAGCACATCGCGATGGCGCGCAAGCTCGACATGGATACCGTCGGCTTCCTGATGATGAGCCACATGAACAGCCCGGAAGGGCTGGTGAAGCAGGCGAAGCTGATGGAGTCGTACGGCGCGAACTGCATCTACATCACCGACTCGGCCGGCTACATGCTGCCCGACGACGTGAAGGCGCGCCTCGGCGCGGTGCGCGACGCGCTGCAGCCCGACACGGAGCTGGGCTTTCACGGTCACCACAACCTCGCGATGGGCGTCGCGAACTCGATCGCCGCGATCGAGGCCGGCGCGAACCGGATCGACGGCGCGGCGGCGGGGCTCGGCGCGGGCGCCGGCAACACGCCGCTCGAAGTGTTCGTCGCCGTGTGCGAGCGGATGGGCATCGAAACCGGCGTCGACGTGTGGAAGATCCAGGACGTCGCCGAGGATCTCGTCGTACCGATGATGGATTTCCCGATCCGGATCGACCGTGACGCGCTGACGCTCGGTTATGCGGGCGTGTACGGATCGTTCCTGCTGTTCGCGAAGCGGGCGGGCGACAAATACGGGATTCCGGCGCGCGACATCCTCGTCGAGCTCGGCCGGCGCGGGATGGTCGGCGGCCAGGAGGACATGATCGAAGACACCGCGCTGACGCTCGCGAAGGCGCGCGCGGCGCAAGCGAAGCGGGAGGCCGCATGAACCTGTCGACCGACACGATCGAGGCGCTCGCCGCGCATCTCGACGACTGCATGCGTGAAGCATGCGACACGCCGAAGATCACCGACCGCCATCCGGAGATGGACTGGGACGACGCCTACGCGGTGCAGGATGCGATCCGCCGCCGGCAGCTCGCGCGCGGCGCGCGGATCGTCGGCTACAAGGCCGGCCTGACGTCGCACGCGAAGATGCGGCAGATGGGCGTCGACACGCCCGTGTTCGGTTTCCTCACCGACGTCTACGACCTGCCCGACGGCGGCGAGTGCGACACGTCCGCGCTGATCCATCCGAAGGTCGAGCCGGAAATCGCGTTCGTGACGAAGGCCGAACTGAAGGGGCCCGGCTGCCACGTCGGCGCGGTGCTCGCCGCGACCGATTTCGTCGTCGCCGGGATCGAGGTGATCGACAGCCGCTACCGCGATTTCAAGTTCGACCTGAAGAGCGTGGTGGCCGACAACACGTCGGCCGCGCGCTTCGTCGCGGGCGGCCGCCCGCTGCCGGTGGACGGCGTCGACCTGCGCACGCTCGGCATAGTGCTCGAGAAAAACGGGCTGCCGGTCGCGTTCGGTGCCGGCGCGGCCGTGCTCGGGCATCCGGCCGCGGCGATCGCGATGCTCGCGAACCACCTCGGCGCGCGCGGCGAATCGATCCCGGCGGGCAGCCTGATCCTGTCGGGCGGCATCACAGAGGCGGTGGCCGTCGCGGCCGGCGACAACGTGACGCTGCGCGTGCAGGACATCGGCTCGGTCGGCCTGCGCTTCATCTGAACGTTCCGAATGCAACGGGAGGCCATCGTGCCGGTAGCTCATCTGTACATCCTGGAAGGCCGCGACGACGACAAGAAGGAACGCCTGATCGCGGAAGTCACCGAAGCCATCCATCGCTCGCTCGACGCACCGCTCGAATCGGTGCGCGTGATCATCACCGAGATGCCGAAGGCGCATTTCGGGATCGGCGGGCAGAGCGCGAAGAAACGCGGGCGCTGACGCGCCGCGCGCCACCGAAACCGACTGGAGAAGCATCATGTCAAGCAATCCCGAACTGGGCCGCCGGATCGTCGCGGCCGGTCTCGACACCAACTATCACGACCTCGGCGACGGGCCGCCGGTGCTGCTGATCCACGGCTCGGGGCCGGGCGTCACGGCCTATGCGAACTGGCGGCTCACGATGCCCGCGCTTGCCGCGCGGTTTCGCGTGATCGCGCCGGACATGGCCGGTTTCGGCGAAACCGAGCGGCCGCGCGATTACGTGTATTCGATGGACCACTGGGTCGACCACGCACTCGGCCTGCTCGATGCGCTCGACGTCGAGCGCGCGCACGTGATCGGCAACTCGTTCGGCGGCGCGCTCGCGCTCGCGCTGGCGATCCGCGCGCCCGAACGGGTCGGCCGGCTCGTGCTGATGGGCGCGGCCGGCACGCGCTTCACGCTCACCGAAGGGCTCGATGCCGTGTGGGGCTATACGCCGTCGATCGCGAACATGCGCGGCCTGCTGGACATCTTCGCGTTCGATCGCACGCTGGTGAACGACGAGCTCGCGAAGCTGCGCTACGACGCGAGCGTGCGGCCCGGCTACCAGGAGGCGTTCGCGAACATGTTTCCCGCGCCGCGTCAGCGCTGGGTCGATGCGCTCGCGAGCGACGAGGCGAAACTGCGCGCGCTGCCGCACGAGACGCTGATCGTGCACGGCCGCGAGGACCGCGTGATTCCGCTCGACAGCTCGACGCGGCTGCTGGAACTGCTGCCGAATGCGCAGCTGCACGTGTTCGGCCGCTGCGGACACTGGACGCAGATCGAGCATGCGGCGCGCTTCAACCGGCTCGTGATCGAGCATTTCAGCGAATAGCCGGCGGGGGCGGCGCGCGGGACGACCATAAAAAATCAATTCAGTAGAACGAATATTGGAGACATCGATGAAACGAAAGGCTGCCTTCGGACTGGTTTCGCTCGCCGCGTGCGCGGGCATGGCGCTGAGCAGCGGCGCGTTTGCAACGGAGGGTGGCGGCGACACGATCGGCGAGGGCGCGGAAGCGTTCTTCGCCGGCGCGCTGCCGCCCGCCGGGCTGTACGCGCTGCTGTACTACACGCACTACCATGCGTCGCGCTTCAACGATTCGCACGGCAACGGTTCGGTGCCCGGATTCAAGCTCGATGCCGACGTGCTGATTCCGCGCGTCGTGTGGATGTCGAACCTGTCGGTGCTCGGCGGGCGCTACGGTGCGTATGCGGTGCTGCCGATGGAGCATCTGGCGCTGGATGCGGGCGGCGCGTCGTTCGACCGCACCAATCTCGGCGACCTGATCGTCAGCCCCGCGCTGATCGCGTGGGGATCGGGCGCGTTGCGCACCGTCGCGGCGATCGAATTCGTGTTCCCGACCGGCCAGTACGACATGCATGCGGCGCTGAACACCGGCAAGAACTACTACACCGCGCGGCCGGTGTTCGGCGTGACGTGGCTGCCGAACGACAAGGTCGAGGTGTCCGCGAAGATCACGTACAGCTTCAACTCGCCGAACAACGACACCCATTACCACTCGGGCAACCTGTTCCACATCGATTACTCGGCGAGCTATGCGGTCACGCCGAAGGCGCGCGTCGGACTGTCGGGCTACTTCGTCAAGCAGACCACCGACGACATGCAGAACGGCCAGCCGGTCGCGGGCGACGGCTTTCGCGGACAGACGTTCGCGATCGGCCCCGGTGTCCGTTACCAGTTCGGCAAGGTCAGCCTGGAAGCGCGCGTCGTGAAGGAATTCTTCGTGCGCAACCGGCCGGCCGGCGAGGCCGTTTGGGCGAAGGCCGTCATTCCGTTCTGACGGTGCCGCGCGGCACGGACGGCCGCGGGCGGTTGCACGCGTGACGCGGCCGCGATGGGGCGTCACGCGGCACTGCGTCGCGCGTTATCGCGCGAGTGCGGCGAGGCGCGGGAACAGCGGCAGCGCGTTCGCGCGGTTGAGCGCGGCGTGCCGGTCGGCGCCCAGCGCCGCATACGCGTCCTGCGCCGCGGTGAACGACGTGCTGACGGCCGGCGGCGCATACGGGAAGTCGCTGCCGTACAGCACGCGATCCGGTTGCGCGAACGCGGTGAGGCTCGGCAGCGCGGACGGCGACGACAGCGCGGTGTCGAAGTAGAACGTGCGCAGCAGGTCGAGCAGCCCGTCGCGATCCGGCACGTCGTTGCGCACGCCCGGCGCGAGTTCGGCAAAGCGGTACGCAGTGTACGGCAGGAAGCCGCCGGCGTGCGACAGGATGATGCGCACGTTCGGGTAGCGCGCGATCACGCCGTTGAGCACGAGCTGCAGCGCGGTGCGCGTCGTATCGAACGGGTAGTCGAGCAGCGGGCCGGGCATGCCGGGCAGCACGTCGATCGCGGGCTTGGCCGGATGAATGAACACCACCGCGTGGCGGCGATCCAGCGCGGCCCACACGGCGTCGAATGCCGCATCGCCGAGATAGGTGCCGCCGTAGTTGCTGAGCAGCACGACGCCGTCGGCCTTCAGCGTGTCGAACGCGTGATCGATCTCGGCGAGCGTGCCGTCGACGTCGGGCAGCGGCAGCGTCGCGAAGTTGCCGAAGCGGGTCGGCCGTTGCGCGACGAGGCCGGCCACGTATTCGTTGACCTGGCGCGCCATGTCGCGCTTGACCTGGCCGTTCCAGCCCTGCACGCCGGGCGCCGTCAGCGACAGCACGCCGGTCTGGATCTCCAGCGAGTCCATGAACGCAAGCGCGGCTTCCGGGCTCCAGGTCGGGCTGCCCCAGCCGGACGGATCGCCGCCGTGCGACGGGAGGGCTGCGGCCCAGAACGGCGGGACGACATGCTGGTGAACATCGATGCGGTTGCGGTCGGACACGACGAGGCTCCTTGCAGGTGGGCTGCGACGCAGCGGATGACCATCAGGATGCGCGCGCTTGATTTTTCATTCCAATAGATTAGATTTCGAGATTAATCGTTTCGGGTGGTCAATCGACCGTATGGACCTTCGCCATTTGCGCTACTTTCTCGCGGTTGCCGAAGAAGGGCATTTCGGCCGCGCGGCGGAGCGGCTGCATATCGTGCAGCCCGCGTTGAGCGCGCAGATCCGCGCGCTCGAGGAGGAACTCGGCGCGACGCTGTTCGAGCGCAGCACCCGCAAGGTGCTGCTGACCGACGCGGGCCGCTTGCTCGTGGCCGAAGCGCGGCACACGCTCGAGCAGGCCGCGCGCGCGAAGACGGTCGTGCAGCGCGCGGCGCGCGGCGAGACGGGCGTGGTGCGGATCGGCTTCGTCGGCAATGCGGTCGCGACGGGGCGGCTGTCCGACGACCTGATCGCGTTTCACGCGGCATGGCCGGAAGTGGCGCTCGACCTGCACGAAATGGCGCCGGCCGCGCAGCAGGACGCGATCCTCGCGGGCCGGCTCGATATCGGCTATTGCCCGGCCTTCGGCACGGCGTTCGATCCGAAGCTGGCCGTGCGCACGGTCGGCAGCTGGGCGTGGGACGTGATGATGAGCGACCGGCATGCGCTCGCGAAGCGGCGCTCGGTGAGCGTCGCGGCGCTCGCGGACGAACCGTTCATTTTCTATGCCGCCGACGGCGACGACGAAGGGCAGCTGGCGATCCTGCGGCGGGTGCTCGGCAAGACGCCGCACATCGCGCACAAGGTAAGCAGCACGCTGTCGGTGCTGGCGCTGACGGGCGCCGGTCTCGGCGTGGCGCTGGTGCCGGCGCCGCTCAGCCGGATCGCGGCGCCGAACGTCGTGTACCGGAAACTCGCCGGCAGCGTGCCGGGGTCGGAACTCGTCGCGCTCAGCCGCAGCGGCGGGGAATGGGGCACGGTACGGCAGTATCTGGCGATGCTGGGCGGGCGCGCCGCATAAGGATTGCGGCGCGCGCCGGCATCACCGCGTCACTCTTCGTCCATCAACCGGACCTTGACCCGCTTGCCCTTGATCTTCCCCGCATTGAGCTTGCGCAGCGCGTCGCGCGCGACGCCGCGCTCGACCGCGACATAGGTCGAGAACTCGGTCACGTTGATCTTGCCGATCTGCTTGCCGTCGAACCCCGCATCGCCGGTCAGCGCGCCGAGCACGTCGCCCGGGCGGATCTTGTCCTTGCGTCCGCCGAGGATCTGCAGCGTTTCCATCGGCGGCAGCAGCGTGTCGTTGCCGGCCGGCTTCAGTTCCGCGAGCGGATGCCATTCGACGTCGCGCTTCTGCGCCTGCTCGATCGCGCCGACGCGGCCCATCTCGTCCATGCTGGCGAGGCTCAGCGCCCAGCCTTCCTGGTCCGCGCGGCCGGTGCGGCCGATACGGTGCACGTGCACTTCGGGGTCGGGCGTCACGTCGACGTTGATCACGGCCTCGAGCTGCGCGATGTCGAGCCCGCGCGCGGCCACGTCAGTCGCGACCAGCACCGAGCAACTGCGGTTCGCGAACTGGATCAGCACCTGGTCGCGTTCGCGCTGTTCGAGCTCGCCGTGCAGCGCGAGCGCGTGGAAGCCCTGCGCGTGCAGCACGTCGAGCAGGTCGCGGCATTGCTGCTTGGTGTTGCAGAACGCGATCGTGCTCACCGGCCGGTAGTGGTTCAGCAACTGGCCGACCGCGTGCAGCCGCTCGGTTTCCGTCACTTCGTAGAAGCGCTGGCGGATCTTGCTGTCGTCGTGGCGCTCCTCGAGCTTCACTTCCTTCGGATTACGCAGGAACTGCTGGCTCAGCTTCGCGATGCCGTCCGGGTAGGTCGCCGAGAACAGCAGCGTCTGGCGCGTCGTCGGGCACATGCGCGCGACTTTCGCGATGTCGTCGAAGAAGCCCATGTCGAGCATCCGGTCGGCTTCGTCGAGCACCAGCGTGTTCAGCGCGTCGAGCTTCAGGTTGCCGCGGTCGAGGTGATCCATGATGCGGCCCGGCGTGCCGACGACGATGTGCGCGCCGTGCTCGAGGCTCTGCGCCTGCGGGCGCATCGGCGTGCCGCCGCACAGCGTCAGCACCTTCACGTTTTCCTCGGCGCGCGCGAGGCGGCGCACTTCCTGCGCGACCTGGTCGGCGAGTTCGCGGGTCGGGCACAGGATCATCGCCTGCACGTCGAAGCGGCGCGCGTCGAGGCGCGCCAGCAGCGCGAGCGAGAACGCGGCGGTCTTGCCGCTGCCCGTCTTCGCCTGCGCGATCAGGTCCTGGCCGGCCAGCGCGATCGGCAGGCTCGCGGCCTGGATCGGCGTCATGTCGACATAGCCGAGCTGCGCGAGGTTCGCGAGCGTGGCGGGCGTCAGCGGCAGCGCGCTGAAGGGCGTGGCGGTCGGCTGCGTCATTCGAGGTCTCCGAGGTAAGGCTTGCCTTCCATCTGTTCGTAGGCGACGTTGCCTTCATCGTCCTCGAAGCGCTCGAGATAGTTGCGCGCGCCGCACAGCGGGCAGCGGAACAGCAGCCCCTGGCCTTCGTCCTTGATGACGACGTCGGACGTTTCCCACTGCGTGCCGCAGCTCTGGTTTCGGCAAGTAAACACGGTCTTTCTCCAGCTGAATTCGGTTGGTGGCGCGCCCGGGCGGGCGCGGCAACGAAGTGCGGCGCTCGCGCGGCTCGGGCGCGGGCCGCACCGGCGGTCGCGTGGACCGCGTCGATGCGGATGGTGGATCGGTGGCGACGGTGTCGCGCGTGCCCGCAATTCTAGCGGATGCGGGAGGGCGGCTGGGGCGACCGGCCCCGCGCGGCCCGCAGCGTGGCGATCGGCAGCGGTTCGGCTGGCGGCGGACGGCCGGTGGCGGACGACCGGTGGCGGACGGCCCCGGCAGCGGGCGTGCGGCCGTGGTGCGGCCGGCGGTATGGCAGCCGGCGAAGCCTACGCACGACGCAGCACGCTGCGCCGTCCGCATTGGCGATGAAAAACGGCCGCCCCGAAGGGCGGCCGTGCGATGTGGCGAAACGGGACCGGACGCGTTACAGCGCCATGTCGGCCGCCGCCTTCGCGGGACGCGCCGGAGCCGTGCCCGTCGCCTGCGACGGCACCGTCAGGTCGATCTTCGGCGGCGGCGACAACTGCAGCACGCCGCTCGTATAGGTCCATTCCTCGACGACCTTCGCCGGGCTGTCGTTCAGTTTCGTGCCGTAGCTCGGCACGATCTGGCGGAGCTTCTGCTGCCATTCGGGCGTCGCTACCTTGTCCTTGAACACCTTCTGCATCAGGCTCAGCATGATCGGCGCGGCCGTCGACGCGCCCGGCGATGCGCCGAGCAGGCCCGCGATGCTGCCGTCCTGCGAGCTGACGATCTCGGTGCCGAGCTTCAGCACGCCGCCCTTCTTCGGGTCGCGCTTGATGATCTGCACGCGCTGGCCGGCCTGCCACAGGCGCCAGTCTTCCTTCTTCGCGTCCGGGAAGTATTCCTTCAGCGCGTTGAAGCGGTCGTCGTCGGACAGCATCAGCTGTCCGGCGAGATACTCGACGAGCGGGAATTCGTCGACGCCCACGCGCATCATCGGCGCGACGTTGTGCAGGTTGGTGCTCTTCGCGAGGTCGAAGTACGAGCCGTTCTTCAGGAACTTGGTCGAAAACGTCGCGAACGGCCCGAACAGGATGATCTTCTTGCCGTCGATGATGCGCGTGTCGAGGTGCGGCACCGACATCGGCGGCGAGCCGACCGACGCCTTGCCGTACGCCTTCGCGAGGTGGCGTTTCACGACCTCGGGGTTGTCGGTCACGAGGAACGAGCCGCCCACGGGAAACGCGCCGTAGTCCTTCGCCTCGGGGATGCCCGACGCCTGCAGCAGGTGCAGCGCACCGCCGCCCGCGCCGATGAACACGAACTTCGCGTCGACGGCCTGCGGCGGTTCATCCGAGTGCAGCTTGACCCACGACACGTGCCACGTGCCGTCCGCGTTGCGCGTGATCTCGCGCACTTCGCTCGACAGCGACAGCGAGAAGTTCGGCTGCGTCTTCAGGTAGCCGACGAACTGGCGCGTGATCTCGCCGAAGTTCACGTCGGTGCCGATCGGCGTCCACGTCGCCGCGACCTTCTGGTTGCGGTCGCGGCCTTCCATCATCAGCGGCACCCACTGCTTGATCTGGTCGTAGTCTTCCGAATACTGCATGCCGCGGAACAGCGGGCTCGCCTGCAGCGCGTCGTAGCGCTTCTTCAGGAAGCGGACGTTGTCGTCGCCCCACACGAAGCTCATGTGCGGCGTCGAGTTGATGAACGAGTGCGGGTTCTTCAGCACGCCCTGCCGGACCTGCCAGGCCCAGAACTGGCGCGAGATCTGGAACGACTCGTTGATTTCGATCGCCTTCGAGATGTCGATCTTGCCGTCCGCCTTCTCCGGCGTGTAGTTCAGCTCGGCGAGCGCCGAGTGGCCGGTGCCCGCGTTGTTCCAGCCGTTCGAGCTTTCCAGTGCGACGCCGTCGAGGCGCTCGACCATCGTCATCGACCAGTCGGGCTGCAGCTCGTGCAGCCACACGCCGAGCGTCGAGCTCATGATGCCGCCGCCCACCAGCAGGACGTCGACCTTCTTCGTATCGGCGGCATGCGCGGACGACGTCGCGACGCACAGCGCGAGCGCCGACAGTATTACCCGTAACGTTTTGATCACAGCAGATCCCTTTTTCAACTTGGATGCATCGGTTTGCCATGCCGCCCGGCCGATGCGGATTCGCAACCGGATCGCGCATCCGGAGATCCGGACCGCGAATCCGGATTTCCGGACCGACCGTGTTCACCGTTGCATTTGCGCACGCGAAGCCGTTGCGAAGGACACCTTCGGATCGGCTTCATGTGCTCGTGCAATCAGCTGCTTCACGGTCGTGCGACGGGCGCGCAGGCCCTTGCTGCGGGCCTCGCCGGAAGGCGTTTCAGGCCGCGTCGAAAGCGGCCGCGCGCAATGCGTTCCGCGGGGCGGGATGGCAAGGGGCGCGTAATATAACCGAACTCGATTGCCGTGTCGCTCGCGCGGAATATCCCTGATTTCGTGGGGTTTTTTGTGTGTCCGGGTTTCCGGAATGACGGTGCGCGGAACGGGAAAAAAGGCGGGATCAGCGGGGCGAAACGCGCGCGACGGGCATGGCGCGCATCGCGCTCGCGCTTCATCGGGGCGCGACGTTGCATCGCGACCCGGTCACATCGCATTCCTTCACTTCGCTGCGCCGTTCCGGCAGAACTGCTCGTACCCCTGCGCCGAGTTCGCGAAACCATGCGCCTTCGCGAGTTCCCACGGGCGCTCGCATTGTCGGGTCGTTTCGCACCAGGCATAGCCGGCCGAGCCGATGCAGCCGTGCGCGTCGCGATCGCCGCCGACCATCGGCGGGGCGGCTTCGGCAGCCTGGGCGGTCTGCGCGCCTTGCGTGTCCTGCCCGGCGACATTGGGTGGAAGCGGGGCAGGCGGTTGCGTCGCGCACGCGCCCAATGCAAACGCGAGAGCGATCGCGGCAGCAAGCGGCGCGGAAGGAATGCAATGTTTCATGCGGTAGCGCTCCATGGGATGAAGGTCGACAGCGGATGCCCGTGCGCGGGCGCTTGATCGATCACGCGTCCGGCACCGGCACGCGCGACGAGAACTTGACCTCGCGCAGCGCGAGGCTCGACTGGATCGACGACACGCCGGCCTGCTTTCGCAGCACGCGTTCGACGAATTCCGCATACGTGTCGAGATCGGCGGCCACGACCTGCAGGATGTAGTCGGCCGCGCCGGTGATCTTGTGGCACGACGTCACTTCGTCGTGACGCCGCATCACGTCCTCGAAGTGATCCGAATCCTGGTCCGAATGCATGTTGAACGTGACCTGCACGAACGCGAACACGTTCATGCCGAGCGCGCGGCGGTCGAGGTTCGCCTGGTAGCCGGTGATCACGCCTTCGTCCTCGAGCCGCTTGCGCCGCCGCCAGCACGGCGTGACGCTCAGCGACAACCGTTCGCCGAGCGTCGCGTTGGACAGCGCGCCGTCTTCCTGCAGCAGGCGGAGCATCGCGCGATCGACGCCGTCCAGCTCCACCGAAGCGCGATTTTTGCTCATTTCCGGGTCTCCGTAGACGGTTTTCTCAAAATTGTACGAAACGAAGAGTTGAAAAGCAAAGTTATTGCCGGCTGGCCTCAATAGACTGTTGCCACCCCTCACAGCCTTCACTGCAACGGTCAACCATGCTCACGGTCTACAGCAGCGATCACCATCTGCATCGCGGCGTCGAACTGAAGGACGGCGCGATCACCGATTCGTTCGAGAACCCCCTTCGCGCCGAAACGGTGCTCGCGCAGGTCCGCGCGGCCGGCCTCGGCGACGTGATCGCGCCGCGCGCGTTCGACCGCGCGAGCTATGCCGGCGCGCACAGCGCGCGCTATGTCGACTTTCTCGCCGGCGCATGGGACGAATGGGCCGCGACCGGCCGCACCTGCCAGGCGCTGCCGCTCGTGTGGCCGGTGCGCGCGATGCCGTCGGCGGCGACGCTGCCCGACTTCATCGACGGCAAGCTCGGCTTCTTCGCGATGGATGCCGGTGCGCCGATCAACGCCGGCACGTGGGACGCGGTGCGCGCGAGTGCGAACTCGGCGCTCACCGGCGCCGACCTGCTGTCGAACGGCGGCATGCGCGCCGCGTTCGCGCTGTGCCGCCCGCCCGGCCACCATGCGGGCCGCGAGTACATGGGCGGCTACTGCTATCTGAACAACGCGGCGATCGCCGCGCAGCACGGCATCGCGAGCGGTGCGGCGCGCGTCGCGGTGCTGGACGTCGACTTCCATCATGGCAACGGCACGCAGGACATCTTCTACGAGCGCTCGGACGTGTTGTTCGCGTCGCTGCACGGCGAGCCGGCGGTGTCGTATCCGTACTTCTCGGGCCATGCCGACGAGCGCGGCGCGGGCGCGGGCGAAGGCTTCAACCTGAACCTGCCGCTGCCGAAGGGCACGCAGTGGGATACCTACTCGGCGGCGCTCGGCCAGGCCACTGCCGCGATCGCGAAGCACGCGCCCGACCTGCTCGTCGTGTCGCTCGGCGTCGACACGTTCGAGCACGATCCGATCAGCCATTTCAAGCTGCGCTCGCCCGACTACCTGCGGATCGGCGAAGCGCTCGCGCGCCTGAACCTGCCGACGCTGTTCGTGATGGAAGGCGGCTACATGGTCGAGGAAATCGGTATCAACGCGGTGAACGTGCTGCTCGGCTTCGAAGGGCGCGCGTGACCGCCTCGCTTTGCCTGCAATCGACGATGGTATGGATCACGAACCAACAGCGACAAGGAAGGAGACGAACATGAATCGGAATCGGCATCGGAACAAGACGGCATGCGCGGTCGCGCTGGCGTGTGCACTATTCGCGCTGTCCGCGCACGCGGACGAGATCGTGCGCATCGGGCACGTCGCGCCGCTGACCGGCGCGATCGCGCATCTCGGCAAGGACAGCGAGAACGGCGCGCGGCTCGCGGTCGAGGAAATCAACGCGAAGGGGCTCGTGATCGGCGGCAGGAAGGTCACGCTGCAGCTCGACGCGCAGGACGACGCGGGCGACCCGCGCACCGCGACGCAGGTCGCGCAGCGTCTCGTCGACGACAAGGTGGTCGGCGTCGTCGGCCATCACAACTCGGGTACGTCGATTCCCGCATCGCGCGTCTATCGCGACGGCGGCGTCGTGCAGATCTCGCAGGCCGCGACCAACCCGACCTACACGCAGCAGGGCTTCAAGACGACCTATCGCGTCGTCGCGACCGATGCGCAGCAAGGGCCCGCGCTCGCGATGTACGCGGCGAAGAAGCTGGGCATCAGGACGGTCGCCGTGGTCGACGATTCGACCGCGTACGGGCAGGGCCTCGCGACCGAGTTCGAAAAGGCGGCGAAAGCGGCCGGGATGAAGATCGTCTCGCGCGATGCGACCAACGACAAGGCGATCGACTTCCGCGCGATCCTCACGAAGATCAAGGGCGAGAACCCCGACGCGATCATGTACGGCGGGATGGACGCGACGGGCGGTCCGCTCGCGAAGCAGGCGCGCCAGCTCGGCATGCGCGCGAAGATCCTCGCCGGCGACGGCGTGTGCTCGACCGACCTGCCGAAGCTCGCGGGCCCGGCATCGGACAACGTCGTGTGTTCGGAAGCCGGCATCGCGCTCGAGAAGATGCCGGGCGGCGCGGCGTTCGTGAAGCGTTACGAGGCGCGCTATCGCCAGCCGATGCAGGTGTATGCGCCGTTCTCGTACGACGCGGTGTACATCATCGTCGACGCGATGAAGCGCGCGAACTCCACGGAGCCGGCGAAGGTGCTGGCCGCGATGCCGGCGACCGACTATCGCGGCGTGATCGGCGAAACGAGCTTCACGCCGCAGGGCGACCTGAAGCACGGTGCGATCTCGGTATTCACTTACAAGAGCGGCAAGAAGGCGCTGCTCGATATCGTCAGGATGTGACGCGAGCGGGGCGCACGACGCAGCGCGCCGTGCGCGCTCGTGCGCCCCGGCGTCTTACGACGCCTGTACGCGGCGCGGGTCGGACCGGCGCTGCTGTTCGGCTTCATGCACGATGTGCAGTTCGCGCGTGCGGATCGGCAACGCGCAGTCCGCATCGGCGAGCGTCTTGCGCACCTGGCGCGCGAGGCGCCAGCGCATCGCCCAGAACTTGTCGGTGTGCGTCCACACGCGCATGTTCGCGATCGCCGTGCTGTCGTCGAAGCGCATCACCATCACGTCCGGTGCCGGTTCCGTCAGCACGTCGGGATCGGCTTCGGCCAGCGCGCGCAGCGCGTCGAGCGCACGATCGATGTCGTCGTGCACCGACACTTCCACCTCGAGATCGAGACGGCGCGTCGGATTGCGCGTGTAATTGCGGATCGCGCTGCCCCACAGCGCGCTGTTCGGCACGTATTCGCAGATGCCGTCCGGCTTCGTCAGCCGCGTCATGAAGAGGCCGACTTCGTCCACCGTCCCCGCGACGCTCGAGCCGCCGTCGATGTAGTCGCCCACCTTGAACGGCCGCAGCAGCAACAGCATGATGCCGGCCGCGATGTTCTGCATCGTGCCCTGCAGTGCGAGCCCGATCGCAAGGCCGGCCGCGCCGAGCACCGCGACGATGCTCGCGGTTTCGATGCCCAGCTGCGACAGCGCGCCGACGATCGCGACGATGCGGATGCCCCACACGGCGACGTCGCAGAGGATCGGCCGCAGCGTGTCGTCGACGCGCTCCTTGTTCGCGAGCAGCCGGCTCAGCCAGTTGCCGATGCGTTTCGACAGCCACCAGCCCGCGACGAGCAGCGCGAGGGCGGCGCAGAGCCTGAGCGACAGCGTGGACAACGCGTTCCACAGGAACGTCCAGCGTTCCGGATGAAGATGATCGAGAAACATGACGGGATTCCGGGTTGAGGACAGAAGGCGCGACGGGCGGCGCACCCGCCGTGGCCGGGCGGGCATGCGTGCGTGCGCGGGCAACCCTCGACTGTACAGCCATGCGCGGTGTCACGCGACCGAAGGGGCGCATCCCGCGCATTTTTTGCGGCGACTTTTATCTTTCGTTCATGTACTAAGACAACATCTGACCAAATCGGATCGGTCCTATTCAGCGGTGTTGGTCGCGCCAGTACACTCGCCTCCAGGCTTCCGGATCGCGACGCTCTTTCCTCCGCGATACCCGGTTCATTTCCAGTTTTCATAGATAGCGAGTGACGACGCGATGCGGTTCGACCTGTGTTTACGTCTCGCACGCGAACGAGGTCGATCCGCGCAACGCGGCGCCATCCGCTTTCCCGTTCGCCGCGCGCTGCTGCGCGGTGTCGTTGCGGCGGCGTGGCTTGCCGGCACACAGGGCGCGATGGCGCTGGCATCCTCCGGTGCCGAGCCGTCCGCGCCCGTGGCGGCGCAAGCGGCCGACCTTGTCGACGTGCCCTTCTTCAATTCCGCCCGCACCGTCTGGGGCGGCTTGCTTGCGTCGACGGTGGTGCCGCGCATCGTGGCGGATTCGCAGGCGGTGCGTGTGCGTGCGGAGGCCTATCCCGGCAGGTTCGTCGTGCGTGCCGGCGCCTGTGCGCCGTACGTTGTCCTTTGCGATGCGGCGCGGGGTGCGATCGAGCGCGGTTACGCAGGGCGTTTCGATTATGGGTTTGCATCGCATCTGCCCGCGATCGGTGCGTCTTCGGCATTCGCATCGCGTCGTGTCGATCTGGCGTCCGCGCAACCGTTCGTGCTCGCGGAGCAGGAGAGCGGCACGCGGGCCGGTGCGATCACCGGCAGCCTGCGTGCGTCGCTGGCGCGTGCCGAATTGCCCGACGGTGTCGCGGCGCAACTGACGCGCATGTTGGCCGGTCGTATCGACCCGAAGCTGCACGGCGCGACCGGCGACACCTTCCGTGTCGCATTCGAACCCGATGACGATGCGGCACTGCCGGGCGGCGTGCGCGTGACGGCGCTCGACATCCGCTTTCGCGGCCGGCGCGTCGCGGCCGTGTGGTTCGCCCCCGGAGCGGGGGTGCCGGGCGCCTATTACGATCTCGACGGCATGCCGTTCGAAGGCACCCGGTTCGCGATGCCGGTCCGGTCGACACGCACCAGTTCGCGCTTCGGCGCGCGCGTGCATCCGGTGACCGGTGCGCGCCACGTGCATTCGGGCGTCGATCTTGCCGCGCCGACAGGGCGCGCCGTCCATGCCTCCGAGCGCGGCGTCGTGACGTTCATCGGCACCGAGCCGCGCGGTTACGGCAAGTACGTGGTGATCCGTCATGACGGTGGCTATGCGTCGTACTACGCGCACTTGTCGGCATTCGAGCCCACGCTGCGAACCGGTGCGCGGGTCGCCCGCGGTCAACGCGTGGGCGCGGTCGGCAGTACCGGGACCGCGACCGGCCCGCATCTGCACTTCGAGGTCCGCCGACACGGTCGTCTTGTCGATCCGATCGGCCTCGTGCAGGCGTCGAAGGCAGCGAAACTGAAGGGTGAGCAGCGTGTCGCGTTCAACCGCGTGGCCTACGCCGCGCGCACGCAGTTGGCCGCGGCCAGCTTGACGGCGCCGCTCGCGATGTCACAACGTGGCGCCCGGCACGACGGCTGATGTCGCGACGTCGCCCGTGCTCGCCCGGCGTGCCGGGTGCAGGCGCGACCACGTCATGTTTCAGGCTATCCATCCGGTGCTTGTCATGCCCGTGTGCGATGTTCCCGGCGGGCATCGGAAGCAATAAAGGCAAGCGCCGGGCCAATCAGCGCCCGGCGCTTGCCTTCCGTTTAACGGTCAGCCCGTCAACCCAGCGGCCAGTTCAGGATCGCGATGCCGTCGTTGTAGTCGCCGTCCGTACCGTCTTCAGAGCCGACCAGCCCGAAATAGGTCTTCTTGAAGATGTCGACCTGGCGCGAACCGATCTTCGACGGCTTGCCGTTCGCCGTCACGACCACGCGCACCTTCCCCTTGCCCGAGTTCACGATCTGCGTGTTCAGGTTCGCGTCCTGCGTGCCGGCGCCCTGGAACGTTGCGGCCGGTTTCGGGTTGTCGTCGACGAAGACTTCGATCGTCTGCTGCGCGGACGAATTGACGAGCGCCGTCACGCCGAATGCGATGTTCGGCGGCAGGTTGAAGATGCCGTCGCGTTCGCCGCCGCCGGTCGCCGTGGTGTCCGGCTGCGTGGGTTGCGGCTGCGGTGTCGCCTTCGAGAAGTAATTGACCACCGCACCAACACCGAACTTCGCTGCCGCGCCGGGCAGCACGCCGGGCGCGCCGGCCCACGTCACCGTGCAGGCGATCACCTGCCCGGCCGCATCGGCCTTCACCTTGTTCTGCCAGCTGCCGACGTCGAAGCTGTACGGGATCGTTGCAATGTCGACGAACACATCGTATTGCGGCAGCTTTTCCACGAGCTGCGCGGTCATGAACTGACGCATCCGGTCGAGCACGGCCTGATCGCCGTTCGATTGCACGGCGGTTGCATCGTTGCCGGCAAGTTGCAGCAGGGCGTAGAGATCGTCATGGGTAAACGGTTGTGACATGTCTTCCTCGTCTTGATGGAATGTCTCGCATCGCGCGGCCGGTGAGCGGATCTCGCCGTGGTCGCGCGCGGAGCGCGGCGTGGGACTGCAAATGACTGCTCGAATGAATCGCTTCACAACGGGTGGCCGGGGCGGTTGGCGTCGTCGCCATTGCGCGTTCGACGGCGGCGCGCACGCGTTGCCGCGCCGCGCATCGCCGGGTTCAGCCCAGCGGCCAGTTCAGGAACACGATGCCGTCGTTGTAGTCGTCGTCGGTGCCGTCTTCCGAGCCGACGATTCCGAAGTACGACTTCTTGAAGAGATCGATTTGCCGCGAGCCGATGCGCGACGGCTTGCCGTTCGCCGTCACGATCACGCGTACGCGCCCCTTGCCGGAGTCGAGCACTTTCGTGCCGAGGTTCTGGTCCTGCACGCCCGCGCCCTTGAACGTGGCGGCCGGTTTCGGGTTGTCGTCGATGTAGATGTCGATCGTCTGGTCGTTCGCCGCGTTGGTGAGTGCGGTCACGCCGAACTTGATGTTCGGCGGCAGGTTGAACGTGCCGTCGCGTTCGCCGCCGCCGCCGATGTTGCCGGCGCCGCCGCCGGTTTCGGTGCCCTGATTCCCGCCGCCTTGCGACGACGATTGCGCGGCCGTGTCGCCGATCGCGGAAATGCTCGCGTACGAATCGATATGCATCGCGCTGCCGCGCACGCTTTTCCACTGCCCTTTCACGAACGTGACGCCGCTGCCGACGTCGATCGTCGCGACGAGCGTGAACGGCATGCGCCCGGTGCTTTCGGGCACCTTCGACGAATAGGTGAAGCAGCCGTCCGCGACGACGCCCTTGTCGGTCGCGATCGCGAAATAGATGCCGGGGAAATTGTTGCCGGTCGCGTACGGCGTCGGCACGTTGAGGATGACCTGCAGTTTCCCGTCGCGAATCTCTGCCTTGGCGATGTCGATATGCAGGCCGGGGATGTCGACGTACGTCTCGGACGTGACGACGGGTGCGCTGTTGATCGAAGCCGAAAGAAGCGGCATGGAAGTCTCCTGTGATAACGCTGTTTTGGATTGGGGTGCTGCGTGAGGCCCGCTTGATGAGCGCGAACCGCTGGCCGGCCCGACGACGGCGGGCCGGCACGGCGCGGCCGCCGATCGTGCGTCAGGTCAGCCGATCGGCCACTGCAGCACGACGATGCCGTCGTTGTAGTCGCTGTCGTGACCGTCTTCCGACACGACGATCCCGAAGTTGACGGTGAACGGCGAACCGTCCGATTTCTTGCCGCTGATCGGCGCGAGGCGCGCATCGGTGGCCGACGTCTTGCCGTTTACCGTCACTTCGAAGCGCAGCTTGCCGTTGCCCGAATTCAGCGTGGCTTCGCGCGGGCCGTCGCGCGTGGTCAGCTTGTGATAAGCGGCCGGTTCCTTGCTGTCGCCGATGAAGAGCTTGATGTGCTGCTGCTCGGCAGCATTCGCGAAGAAAATCGCGCGGAAGTCGGTGTTCGGCGGAATCGAAAACTCGCCGGCGCGATTCGAAGACGTTTGAGATTCGGCCATGCTTTCCTCCTGGAAGTCGATGGATAAGGCACTTCACCGTGTCTCGCAAACGCTTGCAGTTTCAAACACGGTTCAGTCAGCATGGCGAAAAATAAATGAAAAAATATTCGACCGGGAATGGGAATTGTTCAGAAAATCGGAAACCGAAACAGTTCGATTTAATGGTGAATATTCAATGGAGTGCCGTTCGATATATCTCGGAAATTATATCGATGCGTGTCGCGCTTTTTTGAATAATGGCGGGGTGTGCAGGCGGGAATGACGGGAATGACGGGAATGACGGGAAGATGCGGTTTCTACGCAGACGCTCGGCGTTCGCTCAGGGCAGCGTGCTGTTTCGACATCGTCTTTCCCTGTCGTGGCCGCGCCCACGGCCATCTTCGGGCGCCCGCGCCGAAGCCGGCTCGCAACGAAGCGGGGTGCGGCGCCGACGAAGCTCAATGACCGGCTCACTCCGAACTTGAACAGGGCATTTCACCGGCACCGCACCCGACGAAGCATATCGGCCTGCTGTCGCGACGCCTATCGGACGCGGCTGATTTTTGCGCGCGACATTGCCAAGCGCGGCCTGATATACCTGACAGGCGATCAATTCCGAGATTAGCGGTATCGTGCAAGACGCGCGTGCGCTCGCTATTCGGCGGATTTATTCATTCAATTGGCCCTTTACCGGGCCCTCACGAGGACAGTGCGATGACGAAACCCGATAGTCTGAAAGGCGAGATCAAGGGACAGGCACAGGACGCAGACCGTCACAACCTGGCGCGGCCCGCCGTGAACGGCGCGTTGTGGGCGCGCGGCCTGACGACGCAGCGCGTGGCCGACCTGTTCAGGACCCTGCCCGGCCTCCCGGGGCACTGGATGCAGCTGCAGAACGAGGTCAACGCAGGGAACCGCTATTTCTATGGTGTCCAGAACGGTCACCAGACGACCGACGAAGGAAAGGAACTGATTCGCTGGATCGCCGATGCGGTGGTCAGCGCCGCGCAGAAGGCGGGATTCGATTTCCCGTTGCAGCAGCTCAGGTTTACCGCCGACACGGGGTGGCTGAAGCTTCAGCGCGTGTCGGGGCGGGTGATGGTGTTGTCGAGGCCGTGAGCGTTGCCGATGGTGGTCGAAGTGCCGGCGTGTCGGCGGTCGAGTCGGTCGCGGCTGCGGGAACGCGCGCTGCCATCGACGATCGATCGTGGCGTCGAGCAGGCGGCCGACGGCATCACTGACCGAAACGCTGCGCCACCACATCCTTCAATCGCGCGGCGGTGAGCTCGCCCATGTGCGATTCGACGAGCTCGCCTTTCGCATTGAAGAACAGCGTCGTGGGCAGCCCGCGCGATCCGTACGCATGCATCGCATGCAACGACGGATCGAGCAGCACGTTGTCGAAGCGCAGCCCCTGCTGTTCGAGGAACGCGCGCACGGCCCGCGCGTTTTCTCCCTGGTTGAGCATCAGCACCGTGAGGCCCGGATGATCGCGTTGCGCCTGTTCGAGGAGCGGCATCTCGCGCCGGCACGGTGCGCACCACGTCGCCCACAGGTTCACCACGACCGGCTTGCCTGCAAAGCGTTGCGGCAGGACGGGCGTCGCATCGAGCGCTTCGAGCTGCAGCGCGGCGAACGGCGGCGCGGTGCGCTGCAGTGTCGCCAGCGTGCCTTGCGCGATGCCCCACGCGGCGAGGCCCGCGACGATGCCGGCCGCCACGGGTTTGCGCAGCGCGGGCAGGCGACGCAGCCGCCAGACGGCGAACGCCAGCGCGGCAGCGATGCCGATGCGCCAGTCGAAGCCGCCGTCACCGAGCGCGACGATGGCGCGCGGCGTCGTCGCGTAGTCGCGCCACCATTGCGCGACATAGCCGATACGCGCGGCGACCAGCCCGAGCAGCAGCACGTCGAGGATCAGGCTCGACGCGCTCTTGTGATGTCCATCGGGCGGGCGGCGCTGGATGAAGCGGGCAACGAGCCACGCCAGCAGCGCGGCGGCGGCTACCGCGACGACGCGGATCGAGAAGGGACCGATGCTCAACATGGGGAGAAAAGGGTGCGGGGATCGTGGATCGACCGGCGGACGCGATGCCGTCGACGGTCATGTGACGTTTCGACCCTACGGGACGCACACGGGTTCCCTTGGTGACCGAGCGCCATGCGCCGCCCGACGCGTGCGAATCGCATGCCGGGCGCCGGCATTCAGGACGACGTCGTTTTCGTCGAAGTCTCGCGACGCATCAGGCCGACCGACGATCGCGCAGGCCCGGTAATTACTGCCTGCTTCCGCTCGAGCCGGAAGGCGCACCGCCAAGCCGGTACGCGGTAAAGAATTCGTACCACGGCGAACCCTGTCCGGCCGGCACGCCGAGTGCCGACGTCCGCTGCTTCAAGGCCGTGAACACGTCGTTGATGCGCGCGGCCTGTTCGGCATCACTGAACGGACGCGGCTTCGCCCTGCCGGCCGCGAATGCGCCGTAGGCGACCGCGAGCAAGCGCGCGCCGTCGTCGATCGAGGCGACGGACCCGTTGATCGCCTCGACGAAGCGCGGCCGGTCCGCTTCTCGCGATGCGGCGATGCACTGAAACACGATCGCCGACACTTCGTGCAGGTCGCTCGCGCGCAGCAATGCCGGCAGGCGCGCGGCGATCCGGTCGGCCGGTTCCTCATGCAGCGCGGCGGCGAAGTCGAGCACGGCGGCCATCGGATTGCCGTCCTGCTGCACGCGATCGAGCGCCGATGCGGGCGCCGCCGCCTGCGCGACGTCGCCGGGCGCGCCGCGCAGCACGTCCGCGACCTGCTGCTGCCACGCCGGAAAGATCATCCGCACGTTGCCGAACTGCTCGCCGCCTTGCGCGTCCGGATTCCACCGATAGACGATCGTGCCGCCGCGAATGAACGGCGAATACAGATGCTCGGGCGTTTGCGGCAGCGGCCGTCCGTTGATCGGCAGCCATGCGAGCGTGAGCCAGTCGTAGCGGCCGGTGGCGGGCACCGCCGGGCTGGAACTCGCGATAACCTGCCAGGTGCCGCGGTTCGCGTAACGCCGACGCGCGTCGGGCACTGCGACGGTTTGCCGTTTCGCGGTATCGAAGTAGGTATTGCCGGTCACGTTTTTGCCGCTGTCCGGGGCCGGCGTGAGGGTGGCAATGACCCACGATGCACCGTCGGCCGAACGATAGTCCGACGGCCGCAGCGTGGCGACGTCGTGCACCATGCGCGTTTCGGCAGCGACGGGGCTCGGCGGCAGATCGGCGGGGCCGGCGACGATACTCGGCATGGACGTTCCTCGGAATCGGGGGGGTATCGGCACGCGCGCCGAACGCGAACGATGTGCGGCGGCGCATGTCGTCTGTCGTAACCACTGTAGAACGCCGCCGCCGGAAACGGAAACCGGCCGCGGCGGCCTCGAGCCGCGCAACGCGCTCACGCGCACCGCCGCTTCGGCTTACCATGCGCATCCTGGGCCAGCACGACGAACACCGATCGGGAGCGAACATGACCGACAGCAAAGCCATCACGGAACACTGGACGCACGTCGCCGACCAATGGATCGACTGGGCCGGCAGGCCGGGCCACGATGCGTTCTGGAAGTATCGTGACGGGCTGGCGACCTACCTCGGCCGCGGTACCGGCCGCGCACTGGAGATCGGCTGCGGCGAGGGACGCGTGAGCCGCGAACTGAAGGCGCTCGGCTACGACGTGACCGCGAGCGACGCGGTGCCCGCGATGCTCGACGCCGCGCGTCGCGCGGCATCGGCGCACCGCTACGCGCTCGCCGATGCCGCCTCGCTGCCGTTCGATCCGGCCAGCTTCGACATCGTGATGGCATACAACGTGCTGATGGACCTCGACGACATGGCGGCCGCGTTGCGCGAGGCACGTCGCGTGCTGAAGCCGGGCGGGCTGCTGTTCGTGTCGCTCGTGCATCCGTTCCGCGATCGCGGCCGTTTCGCGGGGCCGCAGCCCGACGCGCCGTTCGTGCTCGAAGGCACGTATTTCGGCAGCGAGCATTTCGAGGGCGTGGAAACGCGCGACGGGCTGTCGATGCACTTCGCGGGCTGGTCGCTGCCGCTCCAGGCCTACATGGATGCGCTGGAGGCGGCCGGCTTCGCGATCGTGTCGCTGCGCGAGCCGCTGCCAGATCGCGCCGACACGGACACGCTGAAGCAGTGGTCGCGCGTGCCGCTGTTCCTGTGGATCAAGGCGCGGCCGCTGGATTGAAACCGCCGCGGCCGCGCGGCGTGTGGCCTGCGGCACGCCGCATGATCAGCGCGGCAAGACCTTCCGGTAGATCACGAATCCGGTTTTCTCCGCGACGGTGTCGTAGAGCCGCATCGCCGTGCGATTCGTCTCGTGCGTCTGCCAGTACACGCGTTCGGCGCGCTGCGCCTGCGCGGCGTCGTACACGGCTTCGATCAACGCGCGGCCCACGCCCTTGCCGCGTTCGCGCTCGAGCGTGAAGAGATCCTGCAGATAGCAGGTCGGCCCGGCCAGCGTCGTGCTGCGGTGATACAGGAAATGCACGAGCCCGACGAGCCGGCCGTCGCGTTCCGCGACACGCGCATGCACGGGCTCGTAGCCGTCGAAGAAGCGCGACCACGTGAGCCGCGTGATCTCGCGCGGCAGCGCGGTATCGCCGAAGCGGCCGTAGAAGCGGTTATAGCCGTCCCACAGCGGCAGCCAGTTGTCGAAATCGTCTTCGCGCACGGGGCGTACGGTCAGGCCGGTGTCGGTAGCGTTCATGGTCGCGAACCTTTCGAGGATGGATGAAGTGAAGCGTTGCCGGCACGACCGGAAACGCGCGCAGACCTCTACGATAGAAAGTTCGTGGCACCATGTGTAGACCCATGACATCCACACAATCTGGAGCCACGATGGATTACGCGTTGCTGCTGTCGACCTTCGAGCGCGAAGCGGGGCCGCACGCGGCCATGCGGATGTCGCAGCAGCAGCGGCTGTACGCGTGCCTGCGCGACGCGATCCTGAGCGGCCGGATCGCCGAGGGCACGCGGCTTGCCGCATCGCGCACGCTGGCCGACGAGCTCGGCATCGCACGCAATTCGGTGCTGTACGCGTACGAGCGGCTCGCATCGGAAGGGTTCGTGACCGGCACGCGGCAGGGCACGGTGGTCGCCCGGATGGGGTTGCGCGGGTCGCAGGTCGCCGCCGCGGCGCCCGCCGGCGCTACGGCGGTGCTGTCGCGGCGCGTCGCGCAGGCCGAGCGCGCGACGAGCGGCCTCGACGAATCGCTGCCGTTCATGCCGGGCGTGCCGGCCGTCGATGCCTTCCCGCTCGCGCAGTGGCGGCGCTGCGTCGAGCGCGCATGGCGCTCGGCGGGGCTGGCGCAGCTCGGCTATCAGTCCGCGGAAGGCGACGCGGTGCTGCGCGACGCGATCGCCGGCTATCTGCGCGCGTCGCGCGGTGTGCGCTGCGACGCCGCGCAGGTGATCGTCACCGACGGCACGCAGGGCGCGCTCGACCTGTGCGCCCGCGCGCTGGCCGACGCGGGCGATGTCGCATGGATCGAGAATCCCGGCTACCACGGTGCGCGCAATGCGTTTCTCGCGGCCGACCTGCGCGTCGAGCCGATCGGCGTCGATGCGCAGGGGCTCGCGCCGCATCCGGACGACTGGCGCGCTCGTCCGCCCAAGCTCGTCTACATCACGCCGTCGCACCAATATCCGCTCGGCGCGGTGATGAGCCTCGAACGGCGGCTCGCGCTCGTCGCGCAGGCGCGCGCGGCCGGCGCATGGATCGTCGAGGACGACTACGACAGCGAGTTCCGCCACCACGGCACGCCGCACGCGGCCGTGCAGGGGCTCGCCGACGACGCGCCGGTGATCTACCTCGGTACCTTCAGCAAGGTGATGTTTCCGGCGTTGCGGCTCGGCTTCATGGTCGTGCCGGCCGCGCTTGCGCAGCCGCTGCGCGACGCGGCGGGCGCGCTGATGCTGCAGGGCCGCGCCGTCGAGCAGCGCGCGCTCGCGGATTTCATCGACGCCGGGCATTTCACGCGGCATCTGCGGCGCATGCGCCGCGTGTATGCCGAGCGGCGCGACGCGCTGCACGACGCGCTGGCGCGGCGGCTGCATACGCGGCTGACGGTGTCGGGCGGCGCGGGCGGCATGCATCTGTCCGCACGGCTCGACGTGCCGGTGGCCGACACGGAACTGAGCCGCGTCGCGCAGGCGCACGGGCTGATCCTGCGGCCGCTGTCGTCGTTCTGCCTGCCGGGCACCGCGGCGGGTTACAACGGGCTCGTGCTCGGCTACGGTGGCGTGCCGGCCGAGCGGATGGACGGGCTCGCGCGGCGGATCGGCGAGATGATCGACCGCGTGCTGGCCGCGCGGTGACGGTCGTTGTGCCGTGTCGTCGCTACGTTGCTACGTTGCTACGTTGTTACGTCGTTACGACGCTACGCCGTTATGCCGTTATGCCGTTACGCCGCTATGTCGCTAGGCCGTTACGCCGTTACGCCGTTACGACGCTACGTCGCTACGTCGCTACGTCGCTACGTCGCTACGTCGCTACGTCGTCGCGTCGTCGCGTCACTGCATCGGTGTGCGACGGTCCGCTGCTCCGCCTACCCACACATCGGCGGATTGAGCCGTGCGAATGCGTCCTGCCGGCGATACGGGAAGTGCGGATACGGCGCTTCGATCGCACTCGCCGCATCGAGTTTCGCGACCTGCGCATCGGTCAGCGACCAGCCGAGCGCACCGAGGTTCTGGCGCAACTGTTCCTCGTTGCGCGCGCCGATGATCACCGACGACACGGTCGGGCGCTGCAGCAGCCAGTTCAGCGCGATCTGCGGCACGGTCCTGCCGGTTTCCTCGGCGATCGCGTCGAGTGCATCGACCACGTCGTACAGCCGTTCGTCGTCGACCGGCGGCCCGAAGCCGGCCGTATCGTGCAGGCGGCTGCGTTCGGGCAGCGGCGCGTGGCGGCGGATCTTGCCGGTGAGCCGGCCCCAGCCGAGCGGGCTCCACACCAGCGCGCCGAGGCCCTGGTCCGCGCCGAGCGGCATCAGGTCCCACTCGTAGTCGCGGCCGACGAGCGAATAGTAGACCTGGTTCGCGACGTAGCGCGACCAGCCGTGCCGGTCGGCAACCGCGAGCGATTTCATGATCTGCCAGCCCGCGAAATTCGACACGCCGATGTAGCGCAGCTTGCCCGCGCGCACCAGGTCGTCCAGCGTCGACATCACTTCCTCGACCGGCGTGGCCGCGTCGAACGCATGGAGCTGCAGCAGATCGATGTAGTCGGTATCGAGGCGGCGCAGCGCGTCGTCGACCGCGCGGATCAGCCGTGCGCGCGACGTGCCGGCGTCGTTCGGGCCATCGCCGGTCGGCAGGCCCGTCTTGGTCGAGATCAGCACCTGATCGCGCCGGCCGTGGATCGCGGCGCCGAGCACGCGCTCGGATGCGCCGTCCGAGTACACGTCGGCGGTGTCGAACAGGTTGACGCCGGCTTCGAGGCAGATGTCGACCAGGCGGCGCGCTTCATCGACGTCCGTGTTGCCCCAGGCGCCGAACAACGGGCCGGTGCCGCCGAACGTGCCTGCGCCGAAGCTCAGCGCGGGAACCTTGAGGCCGGAGCGGCCGAGCGTGCGGTATTCCATGGCGGGTGTCCTCTCGTCGTCGAGGCCGGCGCGAGCGGGCGTCGGCAAGGTGAGCGTTCACTCTAGCGCTTGCGGTTCATCCGGATAATTGGGCAGACTTCGAAAATATCCTTCGGAGGAAGCGAAGAATGCTGCTCGATAACCTCGCGCTGTTCCTGCGCATCGTGGAGAAGGGCGGGCTGGCCGCGGCCGGCCGCGAGGTCGGCCTGTCGCCGGCCACGGTTTCCGAGCGGCTGACGGCGCTCGAGCGCCACTACGGCGCGACGCTGCTCACGCGCACGACCCGCGCGATCAGCCTGACCGACGAGGGCCGCACGCTGGTCGCGGGCGCGCGGCGCCTGCTCGCCGAGGCCGACGAACTCGAAAGCCGCGTGCGGCTCGGCGCGCAGACGCTGTCGGGGCCCGTGCGGCTGAGCGCGCCGGCCGATCTCGGGCAGGCGCGCGTCGTGCCGGTGGTCGACGCGTTCCTGGCCGAACACCCGGGCGTCACGGTCGACCTGCATCTCGGCGACGGCTACGTCGATCTCGTCGGGCAGGGGCTCGACTTCGCGATCCGTCGCGGCCAGCTCGCGGACAGCGCGCTGCGCAGCCGCTCGCTCG
Organism: Burkholderia sp. USMB20; assembly: GCF_000949135.2. Lineage (GTDB taxonomy): Bacteria > Pseudomonadota > Gammaproteobacteria > Burkholderiales > Burkholderiaceae > Burkholderia. The sequence goes on from NZ_JTAN02000002.1 coordinate 126,848, forward strand.
GCCGCTCGCTCGGCCGCTCGCGCCGCGTGGTGTGCGCCGCGCCTGCGTATCTCGCCGCCCACGGCACGCCGCGGCATCCGGCCGAGCTTGCCGCGCACGACTGCATCGTGATGCGCTTCGGCCAGGAGCTGTATGCCGAGTGGCCGTTCCGTATCGACGACGAACCGAAGCGCGTGACGGTGCGCGGCCGGCGCGTCGCCAACGACGGCGCGCTCGTGCGCGCGTGGTGCGTCGCGGGGCACGGGATCGCGCTGAAGTCGCTGCTCGACGTCGACCAGGATCTGGCGTCCGGCGCGCTGGTCGAGATCCTTCGCGAGTTCTCGCCGGGCGAAGTCGACCTGCAGATCGTCTATCCGGGCGGCGCGGTGCAGCCGCGGCGCGTGCGGGCGCTGATCGAACGGCTGGCGCAGGCGTTGGTTGTGGGGTGAGCGCAACCGGATCGCGCCGCGGCCGATGCGTTTGCGCGTCAGCGTCCGACGCGATGATGCCCAATGTGGTGCATCAGCGGAACGGGGCCGCTTCCCGCACGCCAGTGAACGCAAAATCGCCCGCGAAGCGGGTTGTCCACGTTTCGTCATTTAGCTAATATTCAAAACGTCAAGCGAGACCGGAACCATGGACGACGTCACCCGCATCAGCGCACTGGCCAACGAAAGCCGTCTGGCCGTGATGCGCTGGCTCAAGCAGCCGCGCAAGCATTTCCCGCCGCAGCCGCACGGCGACTTCGACGAGCTCGGCGTGTGCTGCACGTACATTACCGAGAAGCTCGGCATCGCGCCGGCGACGACCACGCGCCACATGCGGATCCTCGCGGATGCCGGGCTCGTGCGGGCGACGCGCGTCGGCAAGTTCACGTACTACAAGCGGATCGACGATGCGCTGCATCGGTTGGGCCGCGACCTCCTGCAACTCTGATCTTCACAGAGGCAATCGACATGGATGAACTCGCCCTGCTGGCCGATGCCGACCGGCGCGCGCAAGCGTATCTCGCCGCGACCGACGAACGGCGCGCCTATCCCGAAGGGGCGGCGCTCGCGGGTCTTGCGGCCTTCGACGAGCCGCTGCCCGATGCGGGGCGCCCGGCCGACGACGTGCTGCGCCTGCTCGACGACAAGGGCACGCCCGCGACCGTCGCATCGAACGGCCCGAACTACTTCGGCTTCGTGATCGGCGCGACGCTGCCGGCCGCAGCCGCCGCCGAGCGGCTGATGCTCGCGTGGGACCAGTGCGCGTCGTCGTTCGCGAATTCGCCGGTGGCCGCGACGATCGAGCGGCAGGCCGCGCGCTGGGTCGTCGACGTGCTCGGGCTGCCGGAAGGCAGCGCGGTCGGCTTCGGCACGAGCGCGACGGCCTGCACGCTGGTCGCGCTGGTGGCCGCGCGGCGGGCGCTGCTCGCGCGCAAGGGCTGGGACGTCGACGCGGACGGCCTGATCGGCGCACCCGAGGTGAAGGTCGTGCTCTCCGAGCTCGCGCACATCACGGTGAAGAAGGCGCTGCGCGTGCTCGGCTTCGGGATGAAGCGCCTGATCGTCGCGCCGGTCGACGCGCACGGCCGCATCGACCCCGCGCAATTGCCGCCGCTCGACGACATGACGATCCTCTGCGTGCAGGCCGGCGAAGTGAACACCGGCGAATTCGATCCGTTCGCGGCGCTGATTCCGCGCGCGAAGGCCGCCGGCGCGTGGGTGCACGTGGACGGCGCGTTCGGGCTGTGGGCGCGCGCGTCGTCGAAGCGCGCGCTGACCGACGGCATCGACGGCGCGGACAGCTGGACCACCGACGGCCACAAGTGGCTCAACACGCCGTACGACGGCGCGATGGTGATCTGCCGCGACGCGGCCGCGCTCGCGACCGCGATGAACAGCGATGCCGTCTACCTGAGCGGCGCGCAGGATGCGCAGAAGAACCTGAACCTCGAATTCTCGCGGCGTGCGCGCGGCATTCCGGTGTGGGCCGCGCTGCGTGCGCTCGGCCGCGCCGGCGTGGCGACGATGGTCGAGCGGCATTGCGCACAGGCCCAGCGCGTCGCGGACGGCCTGCGCGCGGCGGGCTACGACGTGCTGAACCGTGTCGTGCTGAACCAGGTGCTCGTGCGCGCCGGCACCGACGACGAGACGATCGCGATCCTTCAGGCCGCGCAGGACTCGGGCGACGTATGGTTCGGCCAGACCGTATGGCAGGGGCGGCCGGCGTTCCGGATCAGCGTGTCGTCGTGGCGCACGGAGGACGAGCACGTCGACCGTCTCGTCGCATTGCTGACGACGCTGCGCGGCGTGCACGTCGGTTGAGCGGCGGCGGCGAATGCGTCGCGCGCGTGCCGCCGCCGCCGGCTATCCGTATCTGGAGATGTGCGGCTCGTCTGCGTGAAAATGTCGGACAATAGTGCGGCATGCGCGCCGTGCCCGCCCGGGCGGCGCGCCCAACCGCAGCATTCACGCCGACGAGATCCCCATGTCCACGACACCTCCCCGGGAGCTGCTGAAAGCCGCCGACATCGCGAAGATGGAACCGACGCGCGCGGTGCATTCGCTCAATCCCAATGCCGTTCGCCTCAAACGACAGCTCAGCGACCTGACCGGCCTCACGCAGATCGGCGCGCACCTGCTCACGCTGATGCCCGGGCACGAATCGGCCGAGTATCACCGCCACCTGTACGAGGAAGAATGCGTGTACGTGCTGTCCGGCACCGGCTCGGTCACGATCGGCGAACGCACGTGCGAAATCGGGCCGGGCGATTTCCTCGGTTTTCCGCGCGGCGGCGACGCACACACGTTGCAGAACACCGGCGAGGTGCCGCTGGAACTGTTCATCCTCGGCCAGCGCCTCGAACACGACGTCTGCGAATACCCGAGAATCGGCAAGCGGCTTTACATCGCCGGCGAGCTCGAGGATTTTGTCGACCTGCCGAAACGGCCGTAGACGGCACGCATCCGCATCGGCCGTCGTCATGCTTATGATGCGGGAACGCCACTGACAGGATTCCACGCCATGGACGCGCCGCATCCGCCGATGAATGCCCCGATTTCCGAAACGGAACCTGAAACCGAAACCGTCGCCGAGCCCCGCGCGTCGCGCGTGCATCGGCCTGTCGCGCTCGTCACCGGATCGACGTCGGGAATCGGCGCGGCCATCGCGCGACGCCTGGCGGCCGACGGCTACGCGGTGATCCTCCATTCGCGCAGTTCCGCCGACACCGGTTGCGCGATGGCGCGCGAACTCGGCGCGACCTACGTGCAGGCCGATCTCGCCGACGACGCGGAACGCGTGCGGTTGATTCGCGACGCGCTGGCGGTGCATGGCCGCCTCGACGTGCTGGTCAACAATGCGGGCGTCAGCCGCGTGATTCCGCACGACGATCTCGCCGCCGCGACGCCCGACGTGTGGCGCGAGATGCACGAGATCAACGTGATCGCGCCGTTCCGGCTCGTCGCCGAAGCGCAGCCCGCGCTGCTCGAAGCGGCGTCGGGCGGGCGTGCCGGGTGCGTCGTCAACGTCAGCTCGCACGCCGGCGTACGGCCGAAGGGGGCGTCGATTCCCTATGCGGCGGCGAAGGCCGCGCTCAATCACACGACGCGCTTGCTGGCGCGTACGCTCGCGCCGGCGATTCGCGTCAATGCGGTGGCGCCGGGGCTCGTCGATACGCCGCTGACCGCGGACTGGACCGACGCGCAGCAGCTCTGGCGCGAGCGCGCGCCGATGCGCCGTGCGGCGACGCCGGACGACGTCGCGCAGACGGTTGCGATGCTCGTTGCGTCCGATTATGTGACGGGCGAGATCGTGATGCTCGACGGGGGAATGAACCTGACGTGACCGGTAACCGTTCTCGAGGTCAGCCGAGGTTCGACCGCAGCCGCGCGAGCGCCTGGTCGTGCGTGCGTTCGAACTTCAGCGGCGTGACCGCGATATAGCCTTCGCCGAGCGCGACCGTTTCCGAGCCCGCATCGTCGTCGCGCGGTGCGCGCGCCAGTTTCAGCCAGTGGTATTCGATGTCGCGCGGATCGCGCCCCGACACGATGTCGACGCCTTGCAGCGTGCCGGCGCCCTGGTTCGTCACCTTCAGGCCGCGCACGTCGTCGGCCGGCCGCGCCGGGAAATTCACGTTGAGGCACGCGTCGCTGTCCCAGCCGGCCGCGACGAGCCGGCGAATCACGTCCGGCGCGTGCGTGAGCGCCGTATTCCACGGCACCGCGTTGCGGTCGACGAACGCCTGGCTCAGCGCGATCGCCGGCACGCCGACCAGCATGCTCGTCATCGCGGCGCCGACCGTGCCGGAGAACACCGTTTCGGTGCCGAGGTTCGCGCCGCGATTGACGCCGGACAGCACGAAGTCGGGCCGCGCGTCCTTCATCAGGTGGCTGACCGCGATCGCGACGCAATCGCCCGGCGTGCCGCGCACCGCAAAACGGCGCTCGCCCTTGCGATGCACGCGCAGCGGTTCGTGCAGGCTCAGCGAATGCGACGTGCCGCTCTGGTCCTCGGCCGGCGCGACGATCCAGACTTCGCGCGCCAGTTGCGTGGCGACCTGTTCGAGCACTTCAAGGCCGGGGGCGTCGAATCCATCGTCGTTGGTGAGCAGGACGCGGTCGAACAGCGGGCGGGTTTCTTGCATCGGGACGATCCTCGCAGGTAGGCAATGAGAGGGGAAAGGCATCGCAGGTACACCCGCAAGGCTAGCATCCCGTCGCGGCGCATGTTGTGTCGTGTCATGCCGCATCTCATTGCACCTCACCTTAGCGCACCTCACCTCAGCCACCTCAGCGCACCTCAGCGCACCTCAGCGCACCTCAGCGCACCGCACCGCACCGCACCGCACCGCGCCGCGCCGCGCCGCGCCGCGCCCGGCGCCCGGCGCCCGGCGCCCGGCGCGCTGCGCGTGGATACGCGGATACGAAAACAGGCGCATGGCGCGCCCGTTTTTCCGGTTCGATGTGCCGCCCGGGCGGCGGGTGGGACCCGCGAGATCCGATTACCCGAGCAGATGCCGCAGCAGGCCGGCCGACGCGACGCCGACGATCACGGTCGGCAGGATCGACAGGCGCGTCGCCGCGATCAGCGTGACGGCGAGCGCGAGCAGGTCGGCCGGGCGCGTCGACACGAAGGCCGGCGCGATCACCGAGATCAGCACGCAGCCGGGCACGTTCTCCATCACCGACGCCATCCGCGGGCTCAGCGTGCGGTTGCGCAGCAGCACGTAGCCGAGCGCGCGCGACAGGTAGGTCGTCGACGCCATCAGCACGATGGTCGCCACCGTCGCGAAATCAGGCAGCATCGCGCGGCTCCCACAGCAGCGCGGCGATCAGACCCGCGCATGCGCCGGCCGCGACGTACCACGCGCCGGGCACGGCGAGGTGCGTGGCGGCCGCGACGACGAGGCTCACGAACCACGGACGGCTCGCGCGCATGCCTTTCCACATGCCGCGCAGCAGCACCAGAAACACGGCGGTGAACGCCATGTCGAAGCCGTATTGCTCGACGTCGCCGATCGTCGGGCCGAGTGCCGCGCCGAGCGTCGTCATCGAGATCCACGTCAGGTAGAGCCCGGAACACACGCCCGCGTAATAGGGGACGCTGATGTGCGTGGCCGAGCGCGAGCGTGCGTCGGCAAGCGACATCGCCCAGCTTTCGTCGCACATGAAGAACAGCGCGGCGAACGCGCGGCGGCGCGGCAGGCGCCGGATGTACGGCGCGAACGCCGCCCCCATCAGGATGTGGCGCGAATTCACGAGGAACGACATCGCGACGATCAGCGCGATGTGCGGCGGCGACGTCCACAGATGGATCGCCGCGAATTCCGAGCCGCCGCCGAAGTTCAGGCCCGTCATCATCGGCACCTCGAACAGGCTCAGCCCTTTTTGCGCGGCCTGCGCGCCGAGCACCAGCGCGAACGGCACGAAACCCAGCATGACGGGCAGCGCCGCGCGCAAGCCGCGACCCATCTCGGCGACATAGGCGGGCTTGTCGCGAAGCCCGGTCGACGTTGAAACGCTACTGCTCATTACTCCTCCTTCGGGGGAGGAGGATTGTCTGCTTTTTTGACTCGAATCGGGTTGCGTTGCGGACCAATTTTTATGAGAATTTGGCATTCAACGAGTGATTTGCGATTTTTTTGGAATTCGATGCCAATGAAGCTTGACGCGATCGACCGCCGGATCCTGAGTGCGCTGCAGCGCGACGGCCGCATGCAGAACGTGGAACTCGCGCACGAGGTCGGGCTGTCGCCGTCGCCGTGCCTGCGGCGCGTGCGGCTGCTCGAGGAAGCGGGCGTGATCGAAAAATACGTGGCCGTGCTGAACCCGGCGAAGGTCGGCAAGGGGCTGACGATCTTCACGCGCGTGTGGCTGAAGGGGCAGGACGCGGAATCGGTGAACCGCTTCGCCGAGGCCGTCCAGCAGATGCCGGAAGTCGTCGAATGCCACCTGATGGCCGGCGACTGCGATTTCCTGCTGCGCGTCGTCGCGGCCGATATCGACGACTATCGGCGTTTCCAGATGGAATACCTCACGCGCATTCCCGGCGTGCTCAGCGTGAAGACCGACATTCCGATGCAGAAGGTCAAGCTCACGTCGGCACTGCCGACGTAACGTGCCGCGAGCGCGCGACGGCGATGCGGCGAATCGTCACCAGCCGGTGACGATCGGCCGATACACTGTCGGGACAAGCCGCTTCGCCGCGCACTGGCTGCATCGCAGTGCGACTTCGATGCGCAAGCAACTAACGGTCAACCGCGACGCGATCGACGAACACGCGCGCCGCGCGCGACGTGACCGGCCGATCGATGCGTTTTTCTTGTCGAGCCATTCATGCAGCCATTCAACGATCCGTGGAATTCGCTGGAAATCGTCAAGCTCGTGCTCGGTGTGCTGACGCCGTTGTCGGTCGCGTGCCTGGGCTGGCTCGTCGCGCGCCGGCTGAAGCGGCTCGAGCTCGTGCAGTGGACCAACCAGCGGCTGATCGAGAAGCGGCTCACGCTGTACGACACGGTCGCGCCGCAACTCAATGCGCTGCTGTGCTTCTATACGTGGATCGGCTACTGGAAGGACATCTCGCCGGACGACGTGATCCGCGCGAAGCGCGAACTCGACCGCACGTTTCACATCTACCGCTACCTGTTCGACGACGACGTGTACGACGCGTATCACACGTTCATCCACGCGTTGTTCGAGATGCACACGGGGCCGGGTCGCGATGCGCGGATCCGTTCGCTGATCCTGTCGCCGGACGGTGACCGCAGCGTGCACGGCACGTATGAATGGAAGGCGGCGTGGTCCGAGCGGTTCTCGACCTCGAACGTGACGGACAAGGCCGACGTGATGCAGTACTACACGCGGCTGATGGAGCGGCTGCGCGTGGCGCTGGGCGCGAATCGCTGACGATTGCGCACGCGTGCTGCGCGCTGGTACCGGAATTCGCTACCCGGCGGCGCGGATTGATTCCCTCACGCACGGCGCGGATGCGCGACGCGGCCGCGGCTGACATGCTCGCGCCATGTCCATTCGCGGGAGGTTCGCATGCACATCGACACGGGTTCCCGGCCGCTCGTGGCTCGTCGGCCGGGTGCGTACGCTCGGCGACGTCGAGACCCTCGATACGCTGCTGCGCCGCAATCCCGATCATCCGCTCGGGTTCTGGAAGATCTGGTATTTCGGCCGGATTCCGTGGCAGCGCCGCACGGTGACGCCGGCGAGCGTGTTCGAGAGCCGTGAGTTGCGTGTGGTGGTGGATACGCGTGGACGCGATCCCGGGGCGCGGGAACTGCGTGGCTCGGAAGAGGCGGAAACCGGTGGCGCATCTGATTGCTGATGCGGCATCGTCCGGGGTTTGAACAACCGTGGCGACGCGCCGGCCGCTCGACCGGCCGGTGGTCGGAACGAGGAATCAAGCGAACGAGATCACGAGTTTCTTGCCACAAGCTGCCGCGTACTTGCGCAGTGTATCGATGGACGGTGAATGCTGGCCCGTTGCGAGTGCGCGCTCGAGTCGCGTCACTGCCGGTGCTTTGGTGCCCATGCGCTGGGCTACATCGGCTTGCGACAGGCCGGCGTCTCGCCGAGCAGCCAGCATCACGTCGAGCAGTGCGAGTTCTTCGCGGTTCAGTCGTTCGTATTCGGCGCGCACCTCGGGGTCGGACAATGCCCGCGCGCGCAGTTCCTTATACGTTGCCATCTTGAACCTCCTTGAGTCGGTAGCGCGCGATCTCCAGTTCTTTCCGGGGCGTCTTTTGCGTCTTCTTCACGAAACAATGAAGCATGACGATACGCCGATCGACGATCGCGCAATAGAACACTCTGGCGATACCTTCGGCGCCCTTCAGTCGCATTTCGTACAGCCCGTTTCCCATTGACTGGGTATGCGGCTCGCCAAGATTCGGGCCGTACTGCTCCATGCGATCAGCGAGCGCAAAAAAACGGGCAAGCAGCGTCGTCGGTAACGTGACGACCCCCGTCTCTACGCGCGCATTGAAGAATTGAATTTCGTACGCGTTAGCTGGCATGATAACAAATATGTTATGTTCGTGCAAGTGCGGAGTTCGCCCGCGACTGTGGACGCGGGCGGGCGTTCGGTGCGTTCGAAGCGTCGTTACGTCGCGTGGGGATTTCGGTCAGGAAGGGGGCGTTCGACGAGATTCGGATGGCCTGAATCGGGCAACGCGTGCGATTCGGTATCGGCGCGGGTGGCGCACGTTGGAAGCTTCGGCGTGGAGAGGTCGATCATGGAAGTCCCTTTATGCCGGACACGCGTGAACGCGCGTGAAAGGGAGGTCAGTTTGGGAGCGAGCGTGGAGCGGGTCAATTGACCGGACGGCCGATGATTCGATGCGCCGGTACAGTCGATCGCCAATGGATTCGCTGCTTTTCGGCGCGACGACGAACGCATGTCATGCGATCGCGCACGAATCACGCGCACGCCACCGCGCCGATCACTGCTTCCGGCAAGCCACCTGATAATCGATCACGGTATTCGCCGACGGCGTGTCCGGCTCGCCGCCGGCCGTCGTCACGCCGAGCACGCCGGACACACTCCGATACCGCAGCGCGCAATAGCCCATGCCGGTGCCCGAGCACGCTTCGGCTTCGATGATCCCGTGCTTCGCGAGCGTCGCCGCGCCGTCCATCGGATCCGGCTTCTCGTGCGGACGCAGCGGCTGCCAGCCATGCGAGATCAGAATCTTGCGCGCCACGTCGAGCGGCTTGCCGTACACGTTGGGCACGACCGCACGGCCGCGACAGTACGTGCGTTCCGCCGCGACCGCGGTCAGGCGCAAGCCGCCATTTTCTTCGCGCAGCTCGGCGACGGGCGCCGACGGGCCGTCACCGCCCCAGACCAGCAACGCGCCGCTTTCCAGCTGCTCGACCGAGCCGAGCTGCCAGCCGGCCGAGCGTGCCGTATAGCCGAGCGCGACGAGCGTCGTGCCGTCGAAGACGCCGATGTTCGCGTTGCGCGCAAAACAGATCGCGCTCGTCCCCGGCTTGAACCCGCTCGCGAACGTGACGACGGTGTAGCGGCCGAGCGGCGCTTCAGAAGTCACGATCCAGCCGAGCCTCGCGACGTCGCGGCCAGCCGCAGTGGCGGTCTTCGCGCGATATTGCGCGCAGAACGCGTCGAGTGTGCCGTGTTCCGGCGAGCGCGGCAGCGCGCCGAGCGGAACCAGGGACGCGCCGGCGATATCGGAGGCCGCACGCAGCGTCTCGGCCGACGCTGCACCGCCGGGTGCGACGCACGCGAGTACCGCGATCGATGCGATGCGGCGGGCAAACAGCGGGACAGTCATGCGATGCACGTGGATGGTCTCCGGGGAAAGAACGGGGAGTCGCGATGGTCGCGGTTTTCCGCGCAGGTGTCACGACGGCAAGCGGTGCACGAGGTGGCGGCGTCAGTGCGCCGCTCCGTCCTGATGCAGCACCTTCTCGAACAGCGCCTGCGCGCGTTCGGCGGACATCCCGTTGTGGAATACGCTCGGCTCGCCTGCGTGCCATTCGTCGCATTGCGCGCATGGAAACCGGAATGTGGCCATGCGTGACCTCGTCGGAACCGTGACGTGTGGCAGTGACGGACGCACGGTGAAGCGCGCGACGGGCGCGAGCCGCTGCGGCGCATCGGCCCGCAGCGTACCCGCCCGTCGCCCGGCGCTCAGCCCTTCGCGACCACGTCGATCCGCAGCGCTTCGCCGCCGTCGACGATCGCGAGCAGACGATCGACGTTCGGGTGCGCGCCCGGGCGGTTGCGCGCGTCGGCGGTGTGCTCCGCGAACACGGCGAGGCCGTGCTCGGCGGCCTTCGCGTCAAGCGCACCGAACGCCTGCTTCAGGTAGTTGTACACCGCGAGCGAGCCCTGCTTGCCCGGCTGGTTCTCGATGCTCGCGACCACGTCGCCGTTCGCGCCGACGAGATCGATGCGCGCGACGCCGTCGATGGCCGGCAGTTGAGCGAGGTTGTCCTTGAATACTGGGGTCGGTTGAATCACTGAAAACACTCCGTCGGTTCGATAAGGGGCGAGGCGGCCCGTATCTTAGCCGATCGGGCGTTGGGTTTCGCGCGGCCCGTGCGCGAGACGATGCAGGGCGCGCGCGGTGGGTGCGACCGTGCAGGACGAAGCACGATTTGGAGAGGCGGTCATCGGTGTTCTCCAGGTTATCCGCCGCACCGACGCGCGGCGGCAATGAAGCGGATTCAGGGAAGTGCGGCACGCCGTGACGAACGATCTCGACGCGGTTCGCGTCACGCGGGCCGCCGCGCGTTATCGCCGGGCAACGTCCATCGACATGCCGGCCTCACGCGAGCGCTCGATGTCCGGGCTGCGATACGCGCGCTCGGGAATCTCGGCGAGCCGCGACGTATGCACCTGATGCGGCGCCAGGCCGTAGAACTTCTGGAAGCTCATGATCAGCGGCGACCATTTGTCGGGAACGATGTGGTCAGGATCGCCGTCAGCCAGCAGATCCGGATGCACGTGCACACGCTGGATGCGCAGCTCGAATACGGTGATCTTTCCGCGCAGGTCGGGCGTGTCGTCGCCGATCCCGTGCGAGGCCGCGACGACGGCCTCCATGTGCACCGGGCATTCGAGCGCGCGCGGCGGCGCGACGGTCTGCGACGCCGCCTCGGTGAGCCCGGCCGTGCCGAACTTGTCGGGTTCGAACACGTAACCTTTTGCCCGCTTCCCGTCGGGCACCGGATACGTGCCCGTCGTGCGCGCGATCCGGTCGACCGCGTGCGCCTGTGCCGACGACGGCAGGTTCAGCACGCATTCGCCCGCGCGCAGCAGGTTGCGCGTGGTCTGCGAACTGGCGGCGATGCCGATCACGCCGCGCCAGCCGAGCCAGAACGCGGACGAGATCGGTGCGAGATTGGCCGTGCCGTTTTCGTTCAGCGTGCTGACCAGCACGACGGGCGTGCCGAAATAGAGGATGTTCGGTTCGGTGACGCGATGCGGAGCATTCATGGTCGGCGCCTTCGTTGATGGATCGGTCCTCATGCTGATCCTGTCGCGGCGGCGCGGCGCTCCGGATCTTGTCATGTCATTCCGCCGCCGCGCGCAGGTGGTGTACGCGTCTGCCGGAGTCCGCCGACATCGCGCGCGCTTTTCCGCTACAGTAGGAAATCGCAGGCCGAGCCCGCCGCATCACGCAGGCGCGCGCGGCCATGTTCCGCCAACGCTCACGAGGGCCTGATGGATACCGAGCAACGCTACACCGCCAATGCGCCGACGCGCGCGGAAGTCGACGCACTGGGCGGCGCAACCGTCATCGAATTCGGTGCGAACTGGTGCGGGATCTGCGCGAGTGCGCAGCCCGCGATCGCCGCGTCGTTTTCCGCGCATCCCGCCGTGCGTCACCTGAAGATCGAGGATGGCCCGGGCCGCCCGCTCGGCCGCTCGTTCGGTGTGAAGCTGTGGCCGACGCTGGTGTTCCTGCGCGACGGCGTCGAGGTCGCGCGCGTCGTGCGCCCCGCCGACGCGAAGCAGATCGAAGCCGACGGCTTCGCCGCATTCGCCTGAGGTCGACATCATGCAACAGGCCATCACGCACATCGGCGTCGACGCGCGCGGGAGCGGCCTCGTCGAGTTCACGCCGCAGGTGCGCGCATTCGTCGACCAGCAGGCGATCCGCACCGGGCTGCTGACCGTGTTCTGCCGCCATACGTCCGCGTCGCTGCTGATCCAGGAGAACGCGGATCCGTCGATGCAGCGCGATCTCGAACGCTATTTCGCGACGCTCGCACCCGAGGACGACACGCGCTACGAGCACGACACCGAAGGGCCCGACGACATGCCCGCGCATCTGCGCACGGCGCTGACGCAGGTGCAGCTGTCGATTCCGGTCGAGCACGGGCGCATGGTGCTCGGCACGTGGCAGGGCATCTACCTGTTCGAGCATCGCCGTGCCGCGCACCGGCGCGACATCGTGCTGCATCTGATCGGCGAATGAGTATCGACGGGTGACGCGGCGCAGCGCGCGATGCGATGCCGTGCGCAGGCGCGCACGCTATCGCGGGCTTACGCGAGCAGCTTCTCGACGAGCGCGCCGAGTTCGCGCAGGTGGACAGGCTTCGGCAGGAATTCGTCGAATACCTGCTTGTTTTCGCGCAGCGCCGCCGACTCATACGCGCTGACGCCGAGGATCGCCGGATGGCGGCCGTCGTCGTCGGGTTGCGCCACTGCCCGAATGCGCCGCGCGACTTCGAAGCCGCTCAGGTCCGGCAGCTCGAGATCGAGCACGACGATGTCGTAGCGGCCGGTGCCGAAGCGTGCGACGCCTTCCTGTCCGGTGCCGCACAGATCGGCCTCGATGCCGAGCGCCGACAGCATCGCGCCGAGCGTTTCGCGTGCGTTGTCGTTGTCGTCGACCACCAGCGCGCGCCGGTCCCGGTGCTCGGTCGCGGGCGGCAGTGCGGAGGCATCCCCGGCCGCGTGGCCGGCCGTGTCGATGCCCGGCACTTCGGCCGGCAGCGTCACGACGAACTCGCTGCCTTCGCCCACCGTGCTGCGCACGTCCACATGCCCGCGCAGTGTCGTCACGATCTCGCGCACGACGGCGAGCCCCATGCCGATTCCGTCCACGTGCAGCCCCACCGCGTCGTTCGCGCGATAGAACGGCTCGAAGATCTTCGACAGGTGTTGTTTCGCGATGCCGGCGCCCGTGTCGCGCACGGCGATTTTCAATTGCTGGCCGGCCGGCGCGTCGGTGAGCGTGATCGACACGTCGATCGATCCGCCGGCCGTGTACTTGACCGAATTCTCGATCAGGTTCGACAGCACCTGACGCAACAGCTTGCGATCGGAGCGGATCGCGAGATCGCCAGGCTCGACCTGCTGCGCGACCGCGATCCGTTTGGCCGCGATCTTCGCGCGCAGCGGATCGAGCACTTCGGCGAGCAGCGATGCGATGCCGACCGTTTCGGTTTCGGCGAGGCGCTTGGTCGAGCGCAGCTTGATGTAATCGGTCAGGTCCTTGACCAGCGCTTCGAGCGACGATGCGGAATTCTGCAGTCGCCGGATCGTCTTCAGGTTCGCGTCGGATTGCGGCCGCGCGAGCAGGATCTCGATCGAACCGCAGATCGCCTGCAGCGGCGTGCGCAGTTCATGGCTGACCATTCCGAGGAACGCGTTCTTCGCCTCGATCATCTCGAACGCGCGATCGGATGCCTTGCGCTCCGCATCGAGCGCCGCGTTCTGTCGTTCGAGCAGATCGTCGCGCGTGCGCATCGTATAGAACAGCAGCAGGAACAGCGCGCACAGGATCACGCCGAGGATAATGCCGAGCGATACGATCGCCTGCTGCTTTTCTCTCAGCTGATGGAACGTGAAGTCGCGCTGCGCCATCTCGATCGCACGGAAGTCGTTCGCGAGGCCGTTGACCTTCGGCCAGTACGTACTGACCTCGTCGATCACGCGCTGTGCGCCGCCCGGCGCGCTGCGCAGCAACGGCACTTCCTGCCTCAGGCGCGTCATGAATTCGCCGAGCGCCGCGATCTGGGCGCGGGCACGCGGGATGCGCAGCCAGTATTCGGACACCTCGGACGGCCGCTGCAGGAACCCGAACGACACCGACAGGCTGTCGAGCTGCATCTGCACGTGGTCGAAGTCGTCGTCCACGTGCGTCGCGTAGAGGATCAGCTGGCGGTCGAAGCGCGTGTAGACGTTGCGGTATTGCGCGGCGGTCCAGAACACGCCTTCACGCGGTCCTTCGAGCACGCCCTCGTTGACCGACGTCGCGAGCAGGTCCCACAGCAGGAACGCCCATGCGGCGAATCCCAGGATCCACAGCGATCCCAGGACCAGGATGATTTTTCTGTTCTTCCACCGCCCGCGCTTCATGTCGCGCGCTTACTTCACGGTCAGGCCGATGATCTGCCACGCGAACTTGGCTTCGCCGAGCGGCGTCTTGAGCTCGTCGGGATACTGGTCGCGCGGATACATGATCCACAGCGGGCCGTAGTTGTCGTTGCCGAGCACCTTGCCGTTCATCGTGCGCGCGAGGATCACGCCGTACTTGTCGGCATCCGACACGGGGATCGTGAACGTGTATTCGTCGATGCAGCGGAACTCGATCTGCGTGCCGTGCGCGTCGACGGCCTTCAGCACGTCGGACAGGCGCGGGCCGGTGAAGGTCGCCCTCGGCGTCCAGCTCGTCGACGTGACGATCGTGTACTGCGGCAGTGCCATCAGCGCCTGCTCGGTAAAGACGAACATGGTCTTGCCGGGCTGGTTGCTGCGGCCGATCTTGCCGTCGACGGTGAACGTGAACGACGCGGCCCAGCTCGCGGCAGCGATGCCGAGCAGGCCGGCCGTGACCAGGCTTTTGATCCAGATGGTCGAAACGCGCATGTTTTTCCTTCGGTCGTGTGCGTGTGGTGGTGGGTTTTCGCCGTGGTCTCAGCTCGCGGCGGCGGCCGTGGCGGACGGCAGCGTGATCTTCAGTTCGCGCGCGACTTCGGCGAACAGGATCGGCAGGCGCACCGGCTTTTCCTCGCAGCGCGCGTTGTAATGCGACACGATGTGCGCGATTTCGTCCTCGCTCGCCTCGCCGGTGGAGATCTTGCCGGTCAGCAGGAAGATCGGCGCGTCGCCGTTCTCGCTCGAGCGGATGCCGCGCACGAGCTCGGCGGCCGTCTGGTCGCCCAGCATCCAGTCGAGGATGTAGCCGTCGAAATCCTCGACTTCCAGCGCCTTGCGGAACGATGCGCCGTCATAGTAAGGAATCGCGTTCACGCCTTTTTCGATGAAATATTCGCATACGGTTTCGGCGACGTCCTGCGAATCGTCGACCACCGCGATCCGCGCCGCGTAGACGGTCGGCTGGCTCGAGCGCAGTTCGATCACGTCGACCGGATAGAGGCGGCCTTCGCGTGCGTGCTGGCGTTCGGTGACGATCCATTCGCCCTGCCACTGCAGCGCGACGAAATCCGTTTCGATCTGGCTGCTGGCCTTCGCCGAGATCGCCGCGCGGCAGCGAAAGCGGCGCGACTCGATCACGAGCGTCGCGTCGATCATCTCGGCGGCGGCCGGCTGCGTGCCCTTGTCGTCGAGCAGGATCGCGGGCGGCACGCCGAAGTGCGTCGCGATGTCCTGCAACTGCGACAGGTTCCACGGGATCAGGCCTTTCATCTTGCGCGTGACGACCGAGAAACTGAGGCCCAGCACGTTCGCGATCGTGGTGTTGTGGCTGCGCGGCGGAATGCCGTTGCGCGTCAGCAGATCGTGCACCTTGGTGGCGGTGATGAGATCGACGTTGGCCTGCTCGCTATTGGGCATCTCGATGGGGTCTCCTGAGGTTGAGCGACGAAGAGCATATTCAAAAGTGACGCAATACGCAAACTTTGAAAATGCGAATCACCTTGACATGCCATTTTTCTCCATTATTATTGCTCACCACGTCACTATTGTTTGTCGCGTCATGTTTGGAGGCCGGTGTCGACACATTCGGCCCGGCGAAAAGCGGCAGCCAGCGCGTGACTGAACGATTCGAAGAGAGCCAAAGAGAGCCTGAGAGAGCCTTGGACTGCGTGTCGGCGTGGGTGAATTGTATTCGCCTCGCCGCGCGCAAGCCGGGTACGCGCTCGCGGGGGCGGGATCGTGCGAAGCAATACGGCGCGAATAAGACGTGGGGAAAAAAGCGCGAAATGGTTCGCCGGTTACTCGCACCGGAGTTGCTGTTGACCGCGTGTGCGCGGGATCCGTCCGTCACCGGCAATACCGTGCGGATCTGCGATGACATAGGGTGTTTCGATCGCCCTGAAGTTTAGGTTTCCTATCAAAAGAAGGGCGATCCGGATGGCCGCGAGGATCCGCTCATCGTGTCGCTGAAGCAGGCCGCGAAGACTCAGCCGAAGCCTGCCTATGACCTCGAGTGATTTCCGCGGCGACGGCGTGTGCCAGGCCGCCGCGCGTCGGGTGTGTCGGCACGCGGCCGGGACGCACCCCGCCGCGGCCTTGCGCGGCTTCGAATCTAGGTCAAGTTCTAAATGACGCTTCAATCGTAATTGACAAGTACGAAACGGTTCGGCCGGGGTGGACGCTCCCGCACGCGTTTGGCATTGTCGGAACTCATTTCACCTTTCCACTGGTGAGTTCCCGCAACATCGTGCGATCCGGATCGGCATCGTTCGGCGCCGCGGTGCTCGTCGCTCGTCATGCCGCAGAGTCCGCTCCAATCCCTGCGCCGCTATCTGAGCATTTCGGTGTTCGGTGGCGGCATCGTCGTTACGATCCTGGTCCTGATTGCATGCGGTCTCGGGATGGTGGCGATCATCTCGGGCCATGTCGAGGGCGAACGGCGCAATTACCTGAACGGGCTGGAGCAGACGCTCAACGAGATCCAGGTGAGCGAGACGTCGTTCCGCAACGGCGTCACGAACGCGCAGCTGATCTGGCGCGAAGCCGATAGCGCGCCCGCGTCGGACGTCGACGCGTTCTTTCGCGACGGCCAGCGCGTCGCGATCCGGCCGCATCCGTCGCTCGTGCTCGGCGTGCCCGGGCGAACCGGCGATCGCGCCGAGGTGGCGCGCTACCTGTCGCTGTCGGTGCTGCTGTCGCGCATCTGCGCGGCGAGTTCGATCAATCGCGGGCGCACGCTGGAGGGTTACCACTACAGCACGCGCACGGGCATGTTCGGGCTGGTGCCGAACCGGAATCCCGACGATCCCGCGCTGGCATCGCCCGACGCGCGCGCCCGCGTGCTCGATGCGCTGCACATCGATTTCGAGCGCGCGTATCCGCCGATCGTCGATGCCCGGCCGCACGTGCGCTGGCTGCCGCCGTTCACCGATCCCGTGTCCGGGCAGCCGCGCATCCGGATCGCGGCCGAAGCGCGCGACAACGGCAGGACGTTCGCCGTGCTCGTGACCGAATATTCCCCCGATTACCTGCTGTCGTGGCTGGCCGATTACCGCCCCGGCGGCGCGTTCTACATCACGACGGCCGATGGCCGGCTCGTCGCGATGGATCCCACCGCGGGCGATGCGGGCAGCACCGCGCGCCTGCTGGAACTGGCGCCGTGGCGCGGTCGCGCGTCGTCGGGGGCGCCCGTGTTCCGCGACGGCTTCCTGCTGTTTCACGGCCGGCTCGAATCGACCGGCTGGACGTTCACGTATGCGCTGTCGTGGGCCGACGTCGCGGCTGGTGTCGCGCGTTCGGCCGGCACGCTGCTGGCGGCAACGCTGCTGACGCTCACCGTCATGTGGGGATTGCTGCTGCGTTTTCACCGACGCGAGTTCGCGCCGCTCTATGCGCGTTCGCAGCGCGTGTTCGACAGCGAGGCGCTGTGCCGCAGCGTGATCGAGATGGCGCCGATCGGGCTAGGGCTGATCGCGCGCGACGACGGACATTTCCTGCTCGCGAGCCCCGCGCTGAGGGAGATGGTCGCGCGGTTCGGCGGCGACTTTCACGCGCTGTCGAACCAGGTGGCCGCCGCGTGGCAGGCGCACGTCGCCAGCGGCGGCGACGGCGTGCTGCACGACGATCTCGTGCTGGGCGGCGGCGAGGACGCGCATCTGCACCTCGAATTCATCGCATGCGGCGCGCGCTATCAGGGGACGGACGTGCTGATTGCCGCGGTCGCGGACACGACCGCGAAGCATCAACTGATGCAGAAGCTCGAGGAGGCCGTGCGCGCGGCCGACTCGGCGAACGCCGCGAAATCGTCGTTTCTCGCGGCGACGAGTCATGAAATCCGCACGCCGCTGAACGTGATCCTCGGCAACCTCGAACTGCTCGAGCGCTCGGCGCTCGACGCGGTACAACATGGCCGGGTCGGCACGCTGCGCACGTCGGCGACGAGCCTGCTCGCGCTCGTCAACGACATTCTCGATTTTTCGAAGATCGAGGCCGGCGCGATGCAGGTCGAGTCGATCGAGTTCGACGCGATCGCGGCGGTCGCACGCGAGTTGAGCGCGTTCGCGCCGATCGCGAAGGCGAAGGGGCTGCAACTCTTCTGCGAAGTCGACGCAGCCGACACGCAACCGATGCGCGGCGATCCGACGCGGTTCGCGCAGGTACTCGGCAACCTGCTGAACAATGCGATCAAGTTCACGAGCGCGGGCCGCGTGACCGTGCGCGTGGCGGTCGTCGAGGAAGGCAAAGGCGCGCCGGGGTTGTCGGTCGCGATCGAGGACACGGGAATTGGCATCGCGGCCGAGCATCGGCACAAGCTGTTCAGCGCGTTCTCGCAGGTCGATTCGTCGATCACGCGGCGCTATGGCGGCACGGGGCTCGGGCTCGCGCTGTGCCAACGGCTCGTCGCGGCGATGGGCGGCCGCATCGAGGTGGCGAGCGAGCCGGGCGTCGGCAGTTGCTTCACGGTTCTTCTGCCGCTCGGCGTGGATGTCGCCGCGTCCGGCAGGCCGGCTCGCGCGCGTGCGCTGACGTTCGTCGCCGCCGATCCCGAGTGGCGTGCGTTCGCGTTGCCGCATCTGCGTGCATGGGGATTCGACATCGACGTGTACGACAGTCCGTCGAGCCTGCCGGCCGGCGTGGCCGGGCCGGTCGTGCTGTTCGGCGATCCCGATGCCTGGTCGCATGCGGAACTGGATCGCTTGCGCGACTGCGCGCCGCTGATTCTTGCGACACGCGACGGCCCGCTCGAACCGTACCGGACGGGCGGCACGGTGCGCGTGTCGAGCTATTCGCTCGGCGGTCTGCGTGCGGCGCTGGCCGATGACGAGTCGTCGGGCGACGCTTCGCCGGGTGATGCTTCGTCGGGCGACGCTTCGCCGCCGAACGACCACGCGATGCCGCGCGGCGGCGGCCGTGCATTGCGCGTGCTGGTCGCCGACGACGTCGCCGTCAACGGCTCGATTTTCCGCGAGCAGCTGCAGGCGCTCGGCTGCGCGGCGGCCGAGGTCGAGTCGGGGCGTGCCGCGCTCGAATCGCTGGCCGGCGGCGGCTGGGACGTGCTGCTGATCGGTGCAGACCTGCCCGACATGTGCGCCCACGTGCTCGCCGAGGCTGCGCGCAGCGCGGCCGGTTGCGACGTGCTGGTCGTGACGTCGCACCTGACGCCGGACGGCATGCGCCGCTGCGCGGCGGCCGGCGTGCGGCGCGTCCTGACGAAGCCCGTGACGCTCGCGCATCTGCGCGCCGCGCTCGCGCAGCACGACAGCGGCATGCCGTGGCTTAGGCGGCCTGCCGAGCGCGCGACGGCGCTGCGTGACGAGTAAGCGGTTGTCGAGCGATCGACCGCCGTGAATGCGGCGAATGCAGCGAATGCAGCGAATGCAGCAAATGCAGCACATGCAGCAAATGCACCAAACGCGGCAAACGCGGCAAACGCGGCAAACGCGGCAAACGCGGCAAACGCGGCAAACGCGCGGAGCGCTTTGTCGCGGCCGGAAATGAAACAGGCAGGATGCCGGCGGACGCCGCACGGCACATTTCACATCAACCTGGGAGGGGAACGCCGTGCGTCACGCATGGAAGATATTCGCACTGCTGCTCGAGTTCGCCGCGCTTTCCGAGAAGGGCCGCCGGGAATTCCTGACGCTGATGAACGAGTTTCTACTGATGTCGCCGGCGCAGAAACGACGCGCGATCAACGAATGGAAGAGCAGGACGGATGGCGACTCGCCCGATCTGCCGGGCGATTCGGGCCGGCCGTAGCGCGTCCTCCTGCGGGTTGCGCGCCGTGACCTTGCCGCCGCGTCGCGCGCAACGGACCGACGTGCGTTCGACCCGGACGGAAGCGCTTCGGGAATTATCTTAAAATCGAGTCACTTTTTATCCGGCGAGCCGATCACGGCCAATCGTCGACGCGATGGTGCGAGCATGCTTGCCGTCGCGGCGGGAAACCGGATGCATGACTGCAAGCCTCGGGATACAAGAACATGGACGAATTCTTTGTGCGCGTGATGGTGGCCGATGATCATCCGGCGTCCGCGCTCGGCATGTCGCAGGCGCTTCAGGGCAACAGCACGATCCGGCTCGTCGGCACCGTATCGAATTCGACGGATCTGGTCGCCGCGCTCGACGCGCAGCAGAGCGACGTGCTGGTGCTGGATTACGTGATGCCGGGCGGCAAGTACGGCGACGGCCTCGGGCTGCTGTCGTTCCTGCAGCGCCGCTTTCCCGCGCTGCATATCGTGACGATCACGATGATCGACAATCCGAGCGTGCTGTATGCGATTCACCGGCAGGGCGTGAGCTGCATCCTCAGCAAGTCCGACGCGATCTCGCACCTGATCGGCGCCGTGCATGCGGCCTATGTCGGCGCGAACTACATGTCGCCGCACGTCAAGCAGCTGCTGCAGGACATCGATACGACGCCGATCGCCCGTGCGCTGACGACGCGCGAGATCGAGGTCGTGCGGTTGTTCTGCGCCGGCTACACGGTCGGCGAGATCGCCGCGCAGCTCCATCGCAGCAAGCAGACCATCAGCTCGCAGAAGTCGAGTGCGATGAAGAAGCTCGGCATCGTCCGCGATGCCGATCTGATTCGCTATGCCGACGAGGGGAAGCTCCCCGACGCGTCGGCGTCGCCCGCGCCGGGCACACCGGGCGCACCCGAATAGCGTGGCCGGCCGGTCGCGCCGGCCACGCGCGGCACGCCAGTCATCCTCATCACCCGAACGCATGCCAGACAAACTCAAACGGCACGCCGCGATGGGCGGCAAACCCTTCGACCCCGGCCGCGTCCGGCGCCAGCAGCAGGCGCTGCTGTACGGCGGCGGCGCCGCGATCACCGCATTCATCCTGTTGTGCGCACTGCTCGTGATGCGGCTCGACGTCCACGATTATCTGGCGCGATCGCGTTCGGCGTTCCTCGGGCGCAAGGCCGAACTCCAGGCCGAGCTGCAGGTGACCAAGGTCCTGCTGAACCGCTACGTCGACAACATGGAGCTGCTGTGGCGGCGCGGCGATTACGCGTCGCCCGACGTGCTCGCGCGCTTCGCGGCCGACGGCGGCAAGCTGGTGTACCGCGGGCGCGGCGGGCAGCCGACGTTCGTCGCGCTCGCGAACGTGACGCGGGCCCATCCGGCCGAGAGTTATGCCGCGTATCTGGCGATCATATTGCGGCAGGCCGAAGTGACGATCCTGCCGACCGCGCAAACCGTGCATTCGGGCTTGAGCGGCTACGTGATCGGGCTGAATGGCGAGTTTCTCGGCGTGGTGGGCCGCGAACTCGCCCAGCGCGCGCTCGCGCTGCCGCCCGGCGTCGATCTCGCGACGTTGCGGCATGAGTTGATGCCGCGCGAGGACAGCGCGCTGCCGCAGGCGCGCACGGGCGACAGCGGCACGCTCGTGGACGCACGCTTCGATCCGCTGCTCGGGCGTACGGTGCTGCGCGTCGCGCAGCCGTTTCGCGACGCGGCCGGCCGGCCGGTCGGCTGGTTCATGTTCAATGCCCGTTCACAGACGGAGGATTTGCTCGCGTCGCACGAGATCGACCGCAGCTACGCGCTCGTCGATGGGGACGGCGACGTCCTCGGCGGCCAGTCGTCCGATCGCAGGATGATCGCGTACGCGCTCGAAGAGGCAAACCATCCGCACGGCGAGCGCGCGGCCGCGCGCCGCATCGGCGGTCGCTTCGTGATCGGCGACGCGCTGCCCGACACCGATCTGGTGCTGGTGACGACGTTCTCGTGGCGCAGCGTGCTGGCGGCAGTCGCCGCATCCGCGAGCCTGACGGTCGGCGGCGCGTTGCTGGCGATTACCGTGCTGTGGTTCGCGATCGTCACGTTCGACCGGCGCGCGCTGCGCGTCGCGAACCGGCGCGCGATCCGCCTGATCGAGAGCGAGGCGCTCAACCGGACGCTGATCCGCACGGCGCCGGCCGGGCTCGTGCTGCTGTCGCTGGCCGACGGCGAAGCGATCGTGCGCAACGACGCGATGCTCGCGTACGACCGGGAGGGGGCGGGCGAGCCGCTCGGCAAGCGCCTGTGGCGCGCGTACCGCGACGGCGCACGCGGCGGCGGCACCCGCGCGCTCGTCACGCACGAGCTGCCCGTCGAGCGCCGCGGGCGCGATACCGTGTACCTGGACGCGCACATCGTGCGCACCAAGTATCGCGGGATCGACGTGCTGCTGTGCACGCTGCTCGACATCACGGCCCGCAAGCAGGCGGAGGCGTCGCTGAGCGAAGCACGCGAAGCCGCCGAGCAGGCGAACCGCGCGAAATCGACGTTTCTCGCGACGATGAGCCACGAGATCCGCACGCCGCTCAACGCGATCATCGGCAATCTGGAGCTGATGGAGCGCGGGGCGATGCCGACGCCGCTGCGGCGCCGGCTGGCGACGATCATGTCGTCGTCCGATGCGCTGCTGCGCGTGATCAACGACGTGCTCGACCTGTCGAAGGCCGAGTCGAACCAGATGGCGCTCGAGCATATTCCGTTCGATCTGCGCGGCGTGCTGCGCGACGTCGCCGCGATTTTCAGGCCGCTTGCCGAAGCGAAGCGCCTGACGCTCGCGTGCCGGCTGGCGCCCGAGCTCGCCGACGGCTACGTCGGCGATCCGGTGCGGCTGCAGCAGCTCGTGGCGAATCTCGTCAGCAACGCGATCAAGTTCACGACGCACGGCGACGTGACGATCGAGGCGCGCATCGCGCCGGCCGGCGCGGGCGGGCGCGCGGTCGAGATTGCCGTGAGCGATACGGGCGTCGGCATTCCCGAGGGCAGCATGGCGACGCTGTTCGACGTGTATATCCAGGCCGACGCGTCGATCTATCGGCGCTTCGGCGGCACGGGGCTCGGATTGCCGCTGTGCCAGCGCATCGCGAAGCTGATGGGCGGTGAGTTGAGCGTCGCCAGCCGGCTCGGCGAAGGCACGACCTTCGTCGCCGCGCTGCCGTTGCCTGCGGCGCCGGCCGGCTGGTGCGCGGCGCTGCCGGCGCCGGTCGCGGGTCACGGAGACGACGGTGGCGACGGTCGCGACGGTCGCGACGATGGCGACGATGGCGACGATGGCGACGCGCCGCCGCCGCACGAAGACGGCGAGCCGCTGCGCGTGCTGGTCGCCGAGGATCATCCGGCGAGTCGCGCGCTGTTGCAGGATCAGTTCGACGTGCTCGGTCACGACGCGACGATCGTGACGAACGGTGCCGAAGCGATGCGTGCGTACTTCGCCCATCCGTTCGACATCGTGCTGACCGATCTGGGCATGCCCGAACTCGACGGCTTCGCGCTGGCGAGGCTGCTTCACGAGCAGGGTTCGACGGTGCCGGTAATCGCGATGACCGCGCATGCGACCGACGACGATTACCGTCGGTGCGTCGCGGCCGGCGTGGCGGAGGTCGTGCTCAAGCCGCTGTCGATTCAGGCGCTTGATGCAGTGCTGCGCCGACAGGCGGCGCGCCATCTTGCGGCCGTCACCGTCGCCGACGAGGCAGGCGGTCCGACCCACGTGTCGATCGAGATTCGCAACACCCTGAACGACGCAACCCAGAAGTCGCTGGCGGCGATCGGCGATGCGCTCGCGACCGGCGATCTCGAGCGGATCAAGGTCGAACTGCATTCGATGCGCGGCGGTTTCGCACTGGTAGGCGACGTCGCAGCCAGCGACGCATGTGCCCGGATGGAGCGCGCGGCGAACGACGGCGATATCGGTGCGGTCGAGCGCTGCTGGTCCGGGTTCCGGCAAGAGATCGACGCCGCGCTCGAACGTCTGTTGCCCGATAGCGGGGAGCGGAGCGCTTAGGGTTGCGGCGCGCCGCGGCGGCGCGCGCCCGCCGCGCGCGCCGGTTCGTCATCCGTTGCGAAAGATCTCCGCATACGCACTCAACGCCGGCACGCCGCCGAGATGCGCATACAGCACCTTCGACCCCGGTTCGAATTCGCCGAGGCGCACCTTGTCGATCATCCCGTGCATCGATTTTCCTTCGTAGACGGGATCGGTCAGCATGCCTTCCAGTCGCGCGCACAGACGAATCGCCTCGAGCGTGCCGTCGCTCGGCAAACCGTATTCGGGCCCGCCGTAACGCGTGTCGAGCACGACGTCCCGTTCGCCGATGTCGCGCCCCAGGCCGACCAGTTCGGCCGTATGCCGTGCGATGCGCGTGATCTGTTCGCGCGTCTGCTCCGGCTTCGCCGACGCATCGATGCCGATCACCCGATCCGCGCGCCCGTCGGCCGCGAAGCCGACGACCATCCCCGCCTGCGTGCTGCCCGTGACCGAGCAGACCACGACGTAATCGAACTTGAATCCGAGCTGCGCTTCCTGCTCGCGCACTTCTTCCGCGAAGCCGACGAAGCCGAGCCCGCCGAGCGGATGCTCGGAACAGCCGGCCGGAATCGGATACGGCTTGCCGCCCGCCTGCCGCACGCTCTCCATCGCTTCTTCCCAGCTGCGGCGAATGCCGATGTCGAAGCCGTCGGCGACGAGCCGCACGTCGGCGCCCATCATCCGGGACAGCTGGATGTTGCCGACGCGGTCGTACACGGGATCCTCGTAGTTCACCCAATGTTCCTGCACGAGCACGCATTTCATCCCGAGATGCGCGGCGACGGCCGCGACCTGGCGCGTCTGGTTCGACTGCACGCCGCCGATCGACACGAGCGTGTCGGCACCTTGCGCGAGCGCGTCGGGCACGAGGTATTCGAGCTTGCGCGTCTTGTTGCCGCCGAACGCGAGGCCGCTGTTGCAGTCCTCGCGCTTCGCGTACAGCTCGACCTTGCCGCCGAGATGCGCGCTCAGGCGCTTGAGCGGCTGGATCGGCGTCGGGCCGAACGTGAGCGGATAACGGGGGAAACGTTGCAGGTTCATCGACAGTCTCCGAAAGACGGTGGGCAGGAAATCGGATCGGTCGCGTGCGGCCGGTGCGCCGTGTCCCGATACAAAGATGATAGGCAGGACGCCGGGAAATGAGCTTGCGAAATAAATGTCGAACGCCTACGTTATCGATGTAGAAAAGCAGAAGCAGATAATTTTGGTTCGCAGAATTCATCGGAGACGCAATGAAATTAGATCGCAGCAGCGCCGCCCCCGCCGATGCCGCGCCGGCGCTCGATCGCATCGACCGCGCGATCCTGCGGCAGCTGCAGCAGGACGCGTCGATCTCGAACGTGAGCCTCGCCGCGAAGGTGAAGCTGAGCGCGCCGGCATGCCTGCGGCGCGTCGAGCGGCTGAAGGAGATGGGGTTGATCCGCGGCATCGTCGCGTTGCTCGATCCGAAGCCGCTCGGTGCCGGGATGCTGGTCGTGATCGGCTTCGTGCTCGATCGCTCGACGCCGGAGGCGTTCGCCGATTTCGAGAAGGCTGCGCAGAAGGTGTCGGGATGCGTCGAGTGCCACGTGGTGACCGGCGAATTCGACTACTTCATGCTGGTCCGCACGCGCGACAACGAGAGCTTCAATCGCTTGCACGCCGAACAGCTGCTGTACCTGCCCGGCGTGCGGCAGGTGCGCTCGTTCATGGTGCTCAAGGAGATTTTGTCGACGCATGCGCTGCCGGTTTAGTGCGGAGCGCCGTCGATTGCCCCTGGTTACGGATATGCCGTTTGGTCGATTGAAAATTCCCGATTGAGTGTATACAATGAGAATTCCAATTAATCCATTTGGGAGTTTCCATGGCAGCAACCACACCGGCGGCTCGTCAGCCGGCCAAGCGGGCTGCCGCGCCCCGCGCCGCGCCTCAGGCGAGTAGCTCGAACGGCCTGGGCGCCGCCAAGGGCGATTTCGATACCTTTGCCCGGATGGCGCCGATGTCGCAGCGGCGCGCGATTGCGGAGGGTTTCGACGCGGTCATCATCGAGCGCGTCGCGCGCGAGTTGCTCGGCGTGCCGGTTCAGACCCTCTTGAGCGCGCTGAGCCTGCCCAGCTCGACCATTCTGCGGAAAATTGCCAAACACGACCGGTTGTCGCAAGGCGAATCCGATCGCGTTGCGCGCGTGCTCTATGTACGGGGTCTCGCCACCGAACTGTTTGAGGACGGCGAACGCGCAGCGGCGTGGATGAACCGGGCGAACGCGGAGCTCGACGGTTTGAAGCCGCTCGAAGTGCTCGACGTACAGCCCGGCTACGACCGGGTGCGCGACATTCTGAACCGCGCCCAGTTCGGGGTCGGCGCGTGAGGTTGTATCGTCTCGCGAAAGAACGAAAGGGGCACTACCTGGCCGACGACCTGAGCGGGAACGGCGCGGCGATCGCAGGCGGCCGCTGGAATCCTCGCGGCATGCGGGTGCTGTATACCTGCTGCCATGCGTCGACGTCGTTGCTCGAGGCGCTCGTCCATATGTCCGGGTTGCTTCCGGCAGGCGGATTTTATTTGGTGACGCTGGAGGTGCCCGACACCGTGCATGACCACGCGTACCAGCCGGACCTGCCGGACGACTGGGCAGTACTGTCGCAGGACCCGGAGTCGACCGCCCGAATCGGGCAGGCCTGGCTCGAAGCGGGCGAGCAGTTGGCGATGCGCGTACCGTCCGTCGTCTGCCCGACCGACTTCAACTTGCTGCTGAACCCGCTGCATGCGGATTTTGCTTCAAGTGTGAAAGTGATCGGCAAGGAAGCGTTCGCGCTGGATCCTCGCCTGTTCGGCTAGCCGGCCGTATTGTTTCGGTCGACGAATTGTTGTCGGCTGCCGCTCGATCGCGTCGCCCGATCAGCGCTGCCATGGCGCGACGCCCGGATACGAGGTCTTGCCGAGACGCTCCCGCGCGTCGCGCACGATAGTCGCATCGAGTTCCCCGTCATCAGCCAGCGCCTTCAGCGCGGCGAGCACGATGCTCGCGCGATCGACTTCGAAGAACGCGCGCAGCGCGTCGCGCGTGTCGCTGCGGCCGAACCCGTCGGTGCCGAGCGTCACGTAGCGGCGCGGCACGTACGCGCGGATCAGTTCGGGCACCGCACGCACGTAATCGGTCGCGGCGATTACCGGGCCCTGCGTTCCTTCAAGCATCCGCGTGACATACGACGATGCCGATCCGTCGCCGAGCCGAGACAGCCGTTCGGCTTCCATCCCGTCGCGCTGCAACTCGCTGAAACTCGTGACGCTCCAGACGGCTGCATCGATCCCCCAGTCGTCCTGCAGCATCCGCTGCGCGGCGAGCACCTCGCCGAGAATCGCGCCCGCGCCGAACAACTGCACGCGTGCGGTCGCGTTCACTGCGGACGGCAGCCGATGCATGCCCTTCAGGATGCCTTCGCGTCGGGCGGCCGGATCGTCGTCGGGCATCGACGGCTGCGCATAGTTCTCGTTCATCACGGTCACGTAATAGAACACGTCGCGCTGCTGTTCGACCATCTCGCGCATGCCGGCATCGACGATCGTCGCGACTTCGTACGCGAACGCCGGGTCGTAAGCGCGGCAGTTCGGAATCGTCGACGCCGTGAGATGGCTGCTGCCGTCCTGGTGCTGCAGGCCCTCGCCGCCGAGCGTCGTGCGGCCCGACGTCGCGCCGACGAGGAAGCCGCGCGAACGCTGGTCGGCGGCAGCCCAGATCAGGTCGCCGATCCGCTGGAAGCCGAACATCGAGTAGTAGATGTAGAACGGCAGCATCGGCAGGTCGTGCACGCTGTACGCGGTCGCGGCGGCGATCCACGACGACACCGCGCCGGCTTCCGAAATCCCTTCTTCGAGGATCTGGCCGCGCGTGTCCTCGCGGTAGTAGAGCATCGAGCCGAGATCCTCCGGTTCGTAGCGCTGTCCGAGCGGCGAGTAGATGCCGACCTGCCGGAACAGGCTCGCCATGCCGAACGTGCGCGCCTCGTCGGCGACGATCGGCACGACGCGCGGACCGATGTCGCGATCCTTGATCAACGCGGCGAGCATCCGCACGAGCGCCATCGTCGTCGACATCTCGCGACCGGCCGCCTCCAGCGCGAACGCACCCCAGGCCGGCATCGAAGGGACGGTCAGCCCCTTCGATGCCGCCATCCGCCTTCTGGGCAGATAGCCTCCCAGGGCAGCCCGGCGGGCATGCAGGTAACGCATTTCCGGGCTGTCTTCCGCTGGTTTGTAAAACTTCAACTGCTCGACGTCGTGGTCCGACAGCGGCAACCGGAAACGGTCGCGGAACGCCTTCAGGTCGTCGACGTCGAGCTTCTTCTGCTGGTGAGTGGTCATCCGCCCCTGGCCGGCCGTGCCCATTCCATAACCCTTCATCGTCTTCGCGAGGATCACGGTTGGCTGGCCGCGATGGGCGAGCGCGCGCGCATACGCGGCGTGCAGCTTGCGCGCATCGTGGCCGCCGCGGCGCAGGCGGTCGATTTCCGCGTCGGTGAGCTGCGCGGCCAGCGCTTCGAGCGCGGGGTCGCCGCTGAAGAAGCGCGCGCGGTTGTACGCGCCGTCGTTCGCGGAGAAGGTCTGGAACTGGCCGTCGACGGTGTCGGCGAACGCGCGCGCGAGGGCGCCCGCGTGATCGCGCGCGAACAGCGGATCCCAGTCGGAGCCCCACAGCACCTTGATCGTGTTCCAGCCGGCGCCGGCGAACAGCGCTTCGAGCTCGTCGATCACGCGGCCGTTGCCGCGCACCGGGCCGTCGAGCCGCTGCAGGTTGCAGTTGATCACGAACACGAGGTTGTCGAGCCCTTCGCGCGCGGCGAGCGACAGCGCGCCGAGCGATTCGGGCTCGTCCATCTCGCCGTCGCCGAAGAAGCCCCACACGGTGCGGCCGGCGGTGTTCGCGAGCGCGCGATGCTGCAGGTAGCGCATGAAGCGCGCCTGGTAGATCGCGTTGATCGGGCCGATGCCCATCGAGCCGGTCGGGAACTGCCAGAAATCCGGCATCAGCCACGGATGCGGATACGAACACAGCCCGGGCCCGGCGATTTCACGACGGTAGTGCTTCAGGTGATCTTCAGTGAGGTAGCCTTCGAGATACGCGCGCGCATACACGCCCGGCGACGAATGCGGTTGGAAGTACACGAGGTCGCCGTTCGGGCCGCTTTCATGGCCTGCGTCGGCCGGCGCCGCACGGAAGAAATGGTTGAAGCCGACTTCGAACAGGTCCGACGCCGACGCGTAGCTCGCGATGTGGCCGCCGAGTTCGCCGTATGCCCGGTTCGCGCGCACGACCATCGCGAGCGCGTTCCAGCGCAGCGCGGCGGACAGCCGTTCCTCGAGCTCGGCGTCGCCCGGATACGGCGGCTGTTCGTGCGCGGCGATCGTGTTCAGGTACGGCGTGACGGGGCCGCGCGGCGCCGCGAGCCCGCGGGTGTGCGCATGCGCGGCGAGCCGGCCGAGCAGGTACTGCGCGCGTTCCTTGCCGACGTGCGCGACGACGGCGTCGAGCGCTTCCAGCCATTCGGCGGTTTCTTCCGGGTCGGCGTCGGCGTGAGCCGCGCCCGCGCGCCGTGTGGCGTCGATTCCGTTCGACAGGTCCGTCATCGCAGGTCTCCCCGCGCGCCGGTTCGGAGCGGCGCGCAATCAGTGGCAATCGGTCGGATCATGCTACCCGTCGATCCGCAAAATATGCGTCTGATTTCATTGGGATTTCGCTCGCGGATAGTGTAAATATTCCGGATGTAGCCACTCTTCCGGAATATTTCGACCATGAGCGCAAACCCGCGTCGGCTCGACCGCATCGACATCGGCATCTTGAACCAGCTGCAGCATAACGCGCGCATCACGAACGCGGAGCTCGCGCGCGCGGTGAACCTGTCCGCCACGCCGTGCTTCAACCGCGTGCGCGCGCTGGAGAAGCTCGGGTTGTTCCGCCAGCAGGTCACGCTGCTCGATCCCGAGCCGCTCGGGCTGCGGATCAACGTGTTCATCCAGGTCAGCCTCGAGAAGCAGGTCGAGGATGCGCTGCAGCGTTTCGAGGAGGCGATCTCGCAGCGGCCCGAGGTGATGGAGTGTTACCTGATGTCGGGCGACGCCGACTATCTGCTGCGCGTCGTGATGCCCGACATGCGCACGCTCGAGCGCTTCATCATCGAGCGGCTGACGACGATTCCCGGCGTGTCGAACATCCGGTCGAGCTTCGCGCTGAAGCAGGTGCGCTACAAGACCGCGCTGCCGCTGCCGGCGGCCGGGCTGACGCTCGTCGATCCGGACGAGTCGGCGTCCGACTGGGGCTGAGCGCGGGGCGCCGGCGCCCCGTCCGGTTTCAGGTTTCAGACGAAACGGCGACAACGCGCCGACGATTGCCCGACGCCGTCGAAAGGGGCGGACTGCCGCGGTCCGGCCGCTGCGCGTCGTTGCGCGGGGCGCCCGCATCTTCACGACGCCGCGCGGCACGATCGCGTATGCTCGTTCGGTCAGCGGCGAAGGCGGCTGCCGGAGTCGATTCAATCGTGTGACGACCGATCAACGAGCGAGGGCATGATGGCTAGACAGACGATGGCGGAATACCTGGCGAAGACGCTGGCGGCAGCGGGCGTCGAGCGCATCTGGGGCGTGACGGGAGACAGCCTGAACGGCCTGTCGTTCAGCCTGGGCCAGATCGGCTCGATCCGCTGGATGCATACGCGGCACGAGGAAAGCGCGGCGTTCGCCGCGGGCGCGGATGCCGCGTCGACCGGACGGCTCGCGGTGTGCGCGGGCAGCTGCGGCCCCGGCAACCTGCACCTGATCAACGGGCTGTACGACTGCCACCGCAATCACCAGCCGGTGCTCGCGATCGCCGCGCACATTCCGTCGACCGAGATCGGCCTCGGCTACTTCCAGGAAACCCATCCGCAGGACCTGTTCCGCGAATGCAGCCATTTCGCGGAACTTGTGACGAACGCGTCGCAGTTCCCGCGCGTGCTCGCGCGCGCGATGCGCACCGCGATCGAGGAGCGCGGCGTCGCGGTGATCGTGCTGCCGGGCGACATCGCGCTCGGCGACGGCCCGGAGGAAGCGCCCGCGTGGAGCGAATCGGCGCCGCCGTCGATCCTGCCGGCGGACGCCGATCTCGACCGGCTCGCGGCGCTGCTCAATGGGTCGGACGCGGTCACGCTGCTGTGCGGCAGCGGCACGCAGGGCGCGCACGACGAAGTGGTCGCGCTGGCCGACACGCTCGGCGCGCCGGTCGTGCATGCGCTGCGCGGCAAGCCGTTCGTCGAATGGGACAACCCGTTCGACGTCGGGATGACCGGCCTGATCGGCTTCAGCTCCGGCTATCACGCGATGGAATCGTGCGACACGCTGTTGATGCTCGGCACGGACTTCCCGTACCGGCCGTTCTATCCGACGAATGCGAAGGTCGCGCAGATCGACTGGAAGGGCTCGCAGCTCGGCCATCGCGCGCCGCTCGCGCTCGGGCTCGTCGGCACCGTGAAGGAAACGATCGCCGCGCTGCTGCCGCGCCTCACGCGCAAGACGCAGCGGCGCTTCCTCGAGAACGCATTGAAGCATTACGCGGCCGCGCGCAAGGGCCTCGACGATCTCGCGGTGGCCGAGCCGCCGGGCCGCGCGATCCATCCGCAATACCTGACGAAGATTGTCGACGAAGTCGCGGCCGACGACGCGATCTTCACGGCCGACGTCGGCACGCCGACGCTGTGGGCCGCGCGTTACCTGACGATGAACGGCAAGCGCCAGCTGCACGGTTCGTTCAATCACGGCTCGATGGCGAACGCGATGCCGCAGGCGCTCGGCGCGCAGGGCGCGCACCCTGGGCGGCAGGTCGTGTCGCTGTCGGGCGACGGCGGGCTGTCGATGCTGCTCGGCGATCTGCTGACCGCGCGCCAGCTCGACCTGCCGATCAAGATCGTCGTCTACAACAACAGCCTGCTCGGCTTCGTGTCGATGGAGCTGAAGGCGGCCGGCTATCTCGACACGAACGTCGACCTGAGCCCGACCGACTTCGCGGCGATCGCGAAGGGCGCGGGGATCTTCAGCGTGCGCGTCGAGCATTCGGAGAACGTCGAGCACGCGCTGCGCACCGCATTCGCGCACGACGGGCCGGCGGTCGTCGACGTCGTGACGTCGAAGTACGAACTGGCGATGCCGCCGAAGATCGAGTTCGCGCATGCGAAGGGCTTCAGCCTGTTCATGCTGCGCGCGATCCTCAGCGGGCGCGGCGACGAGATCGTCGAGCTGGCGCGGACCAATCTGCGGTGAGGCGGTGAGGCGGCGCGAACCGTCGAGCGTCGAACCGTCGGCAATCGGGACGGCCCTGCGGCAGGTCACGATCGTTGGCGCGCGGTACCCCGCGCAGCTTCGGCGGCGCGTCGACCGCCGAGCGGGAAGCCGTCGATTGCACGGCCGGCAGTGGCGGCGCAATCAGGGACAATCTTCACGTCGCCTTAAGTTTGCATTTCCTAGAATCGATGGAGCGCCGCGCGTGCGTGGCGGACGGATTTGTTCAGGAGGATGCACGTGAAAGAGCCCCGTGGCGTCGTAGCCCTGTTACAGGCAGTCATTGGCACGCCGAAGCTGATGGCGCAACCGCGCAAGGTTGGCCGATGATCTGGCCGAATGCGTTGCGTGTCTCGGCACTGTTCGTGCGCGAGTGGGTCGGCCGCCCGGCCGCGGTGGGCGCGTTGTGCCCGAGTTCGCGGCATCTGGCGCGCGAGATGGCCGATGCGGTGCCGGACGGCGACGGGCTCGTCGTCGAGCTCGGCGGCGGCACCGGTGCGATCACCGCCGCGTTGCTCGAACGCGGCGTCGCGCCGGGGCGCCTCGTCGTGGTCGAGCGGGCGCCGGCGTTCGTGCAGCACCTGCGGCGGCGCTTTCCCGGGATTTCGATCGTATCGGGCGACGCGCGGCAGCTCGAGCGGTTGCTGCCGCCCGATGCGCGTGTCGACGCGATCGTGTCCTGCCTGCCGCTGCGCACGTTGCCGCGCGAGGACGTGACGGCGATCGTCGGGCAGTGCGAGCGTGTGCTGTCGGTCGACGGCGTGATGATCCAGTTCACCTACGACCTGCGCGTGCCCGAGCGTCACCCGCTGCGCGATCCGGCATTCGTTGCCGATGCCAGCCGAATCGTGTGGGCAAATATTCCGCCCGCGCGCATCGTCACGATGCGCAGGGCCGCCATCGGACAGGTGGCGTGATGCCCGCATCCTGACACGCTTCCTTTCATCGACCCTGCGGAGGCCGTCGGTCGCGGCTCATGTTGCGGCGTCCGGCACGCGCGCCGCAGGCCGCGACGCGGCCTGCCGGATGAAGCGGTCGAGCGGCGTCGCGTAGCCGCTTCATCACGCACGATCTCGACGACGCATCGCGGATCGGCGACCGGATCGCGATCCTGCGCGACGGCACGCCGGACGACATCCTGCCGCGTCCGGCGGACGATGATGTGCGGCGGTTCGTCGAGAAGCAGAGGAGTGCGAACCGATCTGGCGGGAGCGTGCTAGCGAAGCACGGGGCGTTTCGCCTGCGTTTTGAGCGGCAGCCTGCCGGTACCCGCACGCGGTTGCACCGCAGGCAGCCCGTGGGTCACGTGCGGAGCACCTCGGCGGGATTTGCGTCGCCATTCCACGGCGCTTGCCGGCAGGAATCCTCGTTCCGGCCGATAACCGGACTCGCGCGCGCCCGCGCTCGCCGCGGACAGGATCCGAGGAAAAAGCGCCGAATCATAGTCGAAACATTTCTAAATGGCACTCCATGCGGGATTTTGATGCCTCATCGGAATGAATTCGGCGGGCGTCCTTGCCTGGCCTGCGTTTGCGATTGGGATTGGATATCCGGTGCTACGGGCATACCCGTATGGGCCGGCCGCGGCCGTTCAAAAGTGAAACATTCCGCGCTTGCAGGGACCTTCTTCGGAAGATCGGACAAGCGTTTGAATACATAGAGAAATCCATCCGCGGGTCGAGGGTGTCCCGGCCCCGTGCCGATCGACACGTTTCAGACCTGAAACATAAGTCGCATGCCGTAATCGGGCGAGGCGGGTTATGTCGCGCAAAGCATCCAACCGGCTCCCTGTCGTCAGGCAGCTGGCGGGATTGGCATCGCCGATGCGTGTTGTCCTCCGGATTGGTGCAGTTGGCCAAGCCGTTCCTCGTTACTTCAGGAGGATTTCATGCGCAAAACTCTATTGGCGTCTGCTGCGCTTCTCGCCTTGGGATGCAGCGGCTACGCAATGGCGAATCCATGCAGCAGCGATACCAGTTCGACATGCAGTCAGAAAGCCGATGACGGATCGAACACTCTCAGCAACGCAGTCAGCTCAACCCAGACCAGCTCCACCGGGTCCAATGCGAATGAAGTTTCGCCTGGCGCGAGTGTCTACCAGGATTCGTACAACAGCACCAAGATCGTCGCGATCAGCAAACTCGACGGGTACGTGAGCAATGTCCAGGTCTGGGGCATCGGCAACAACGCGACCAACTCGGGCAGCGCGGCCGGCGGAAGCGGCGGCAAGGGCGGCAACGGGTATGGCTACGGCGGCATCGGCGGTAATGGCGGAAGCGGCGGTGCAGGCGGCGCCGGCGGCAAAGGCGGCAGCGCGCATAACGGCAGCGCCACGGCGGGCAACGCCAGCAATGGCAGCGCGACGGCCGGCACCGGCAACGGCGGCGGCGGCGGAGCCGGCGGCTCACCTGACGCCAGCGGCGGGGGCGGCGGCAATGCCACTGCGAGCGGCGGCTCCGGCTCCGGCACGGGCGGCGGCGCGATCGCGGCCTCGGTCGGTGTAGGCGGTTCCGGCAAGGGCAGCGGCACAGGCTGGGGCGGCGGCACCGGCACAGCCAATCCCGGCTCCGCGTGGGCCAGGAATCATGGCAGCGGAAGCGCGTCGGCATCGGCCGGCAGCGGCACCGGCACCGGCACGGGTACCGGCACCGGCTCGGGCAGTGGCTCAGGCGGCGCAGGGTCGGCGGGTACGTCGACCGCTTCGGGCGGATCGGGCGCAGGCATCGGCGGCGCGGGTGCGGCCGCGGCGGCACCGGCGCGCGCGGCGGCCACGGCGGGCAACGGCGGTGCCGGCGGCGCGGGCACGGCGGCGGCGCGACGAACGGCGGCGCGACGACGACGGCCAGCAACGGCGGCGCAACCGCGGGTAGCGGCGCGGTGGGCGCGATGGCGGCGCGGCGGCGCAGGCGGCACCGGCAACGGCGGTGTCGGTAACGGCGCGGTCGGCGGCGCGGGTGGCGCAGGCGGAGCCAATGCGGTCAACGCGGGGACGTTCAACATGTCCAACGCGATGGCGAGTGTCGGCCAGACCGCCGCGGGCATCATGGTCGCCAACCAGAACAGCGGCATGGCGTCGTTCGTTCAGCAGGCCGTGACCGTGCAGGCGAACCTGTCCGTAGGACGTTAGCCGGCCGGCCGGTCCTGGCGAGCCGGATGCATTGACGCGGGCGCAGGCGAGCCCGCGACTTGCGTTCCATCGCCGATGGACAGGACCGCCGGCGAGGGCGGGATGGCCGAACGGCCGTCTCGCTCTCGTTGGCGCAGGCCGGGCTGATTTCCGTCGATCGACGGTCACGCGGATTCCGCTCCCTGTGCGCCGGTTTCGAGCCGGCTCGCGCAGGGACCAAGGAGACAGCCATGCGAATCCGAACGGCACTTTTGCTGGTGATATTGCCTGCGGCGCTGCTGCCGGGCCTGACGGCCCATGCCACGGCTGACGGGTCGCGAACCGTTGCGGCGGAGGCCACCGCCGATGTTGCGCCGGCAGCCGCAGCTTCCCCACCCGCCGCGCGCGCGGATTACGCCGATCCGGCCGCGGCCGTCGCGCCCCCTGCGGCAGCCATACCCGCTGCGACCGACACCGCGACCGCTCAAGCGGGCAGCTTCGGTGTCGCGATGACGCCTGACCAGCTCGACGAGCATCGGGGCGGCGATGCGCTGATCGGCCAAAACTATCTGACCGGCGCGGTGACCGACAACGTGGCGAACCGCGTGTCGACCGGCTCGAATTCGATCGCCGACGGCTCGTTCGCCAATGCGAGCGGCCTGCCTACGGTCATCCAGAATACCGGCGCCAACGTGCTGATTCAGAACGCGACGGTGCTCAACGTGCGCTTCGGGAACTGAGCGATGAGACAGGTTGCCGCAGCATGCATCGCGGCGCTCGCTTACGCGCTGTCCGTCCCGATTGCATGGGCGGACGAGATGACGGTCGTCGATCCGGCGGGCGCAGGCTATGCGATGCACGTCACGAGTCTCAAGGAGGCCCGCTTCAAGCGCACCGTCAAGCAGCAATTCGATTTCAGTTGCGGGTCGGCTGCCGTCGCGACGCTGCTGACTTATCAGTATGACTATCCGATGACCGAGCAGACCGCCTTCGCCCAGATGTGGGAGAACGGCAATCAGGAGAAGATTCGCCAGCAGGGCTTCTCGCTGCTCGACATCCGGCGGTTTCTCGACGCGCACGGCTTCGTCGCGGACGGCTTCGAGCTGCCGTTGCAGACGCTCGCCAGGACGCACACGCCGGCGATCGTGTTGATCACCGAGCACGGCTATCACCATTTCGTGGTCGTGAAGGGGCTGCGTGACGGGCGTGTGCTCGTCGGCGATCCTGCTACCGGCACGCGCCCGATGTCGCTGGCGAGCTTCGAGCAGAAGTGGGAAGACCATGTGATTTTCGTGATTCACAACCGGCCCGAGCTGGCGGTGTTCAACGACCCGCGTGACTGGCGCGTCGCGCCCAGCGCGCCGCTCTACACCGGTATCGCGCGCGACGGCCTGTACAACGTCGTGATGCCGAAGCACGGCCCGAACGACTTTTGAGGACCGTCATGAGATCCCAGACCAGGTACATCGCCGGCATCGCCGTGATGGTGTGCGGCGGGGTGACGTCCGTGAGTGCGGCGGCGATGCAGGACGACGCGCTGGCCGCGGCCGACGCGCCGGTCGCGCAGGCGAGCGGCATCGTCGAGGCATCCGCCGCGAACGCGGGCGCCGATATGGCGCCTGTGGAGTCGCGGGCCGGCGAGGTGCCGATCCTGCGTGCCGCGCCGCTCGCGATGGCGGAGTGTGCGGCAGGGCCGCCGGCCGTGGAGCCGGGCGGCGCGCAGGAACGGAACTGGCCGGCAGCCGGCGCGATCGCGCTCAGCGACGCGCGCCTCGATGCGATGCGCGGCGGCTTCGATATGCCGAGCGGTCTGAAGGTTTCGTTCGGCGTGTCGCGTGTCGCGTTCGTGAACGGCAATCTGGTCACGACGACCAGCTTCAACATCCCGGACATCAGTCATATCACCGCGCAACAGGCGCAGGCGCTGGCGGCCGCGAACGCGGGCGCGCTGATCCAGGTCGGCGCCGGCAACGCCGCGCAGCCCGCCGCGCTGCCGGCGCTGACCGGCGCGGTAATCCAGAACACGTTGAACAACCAGCAAATCCAGGCGGTGACGACGATCAACACGACCGTCAACACACTGTCGACGTTCAAGAACCTGAACGTGATGTCGACGCTGAACAATGCGTTGATCGGCGTGTTGCCGGGGCGATGAAGGCTCGGTGAGCGACCGATGAATGGCAGATGAGCGCGTAGTGGCGCGCCGGGGCCCGCGTGCGGCGCGCGGGCCCGCCGCACGCGCACGCGGACAATCAGAATGCAATCGGCACGCGCAGCGTCATGACCACGTCCGGCGTGTCGCGTGTGAGGCCGGCGCCGATCGAGAGATTCAGCGTGGTCTTCGGCGACAACCGGTACGAGTAACCGAGGAGCAGTGAGCCGAGGATCACGCGCACCGAACTGGGTACCGTCTGGCCGTTCTGTTTCGTCGGCAGTACGATGCTCTGGTCGTAGCCGAGGCTCACCGACGCTTTCTCGTTCAGCGCGAGGCCCATGCCGATATTGAAACCCCAGATGTCGCCGGGCTGCACCTTGCCGATGAAGTCCTTCTGTCCATCGCGAATCGTGAGGCTGAGATTGTCGCGGCTGAAGCTGTGCAGATAGCTCAGGTTGCCGAAGAACACCACCGGGTCGGACGGAAAGAGCCACGTGAGGCCAGGCTGGATCGCGTAGAAACCGGAGCCCGTCGGCTGCTCGAGCGGCAGGCCGGTGCCGGTGGCATTGCCGACGCAGCGCGTGACGCAGTCGGTGACGACGTCGAACGGGCTCTTGCCGGTGGCGCTCTTGAAGCGCAGCCAGCCGATGTAATAGAACTTGTCGGGGCCGCCGGTATTGAACTGGTAGCGCAGCGTCATTTCGACGTCGCCGAGGCCTTTGCCGTGGCTGTTGAACGCGTTGTCCTGGGCGGTACCGGTGAAGATCTCGCGGCTGATCGTGTCGTTCGTCGAGTACACATAGGGGACGCGGACTTCGACTTCCATCCGGTTGGTGATCCCGTAGCGCACCGCGACCGCGCCCGTCAGCGTGGTCGTCTTGACTTCCCGCACGTCGACCAGGCCGATCAGCAGCGCCGGGATGATCGTGTAGCCGACGAGTGCGACGCGGTTCGACGACGAATAGCTGAACTGGAACGACGGCTCGACGACGAACTTGTTCTTCGGTGTCAGCACGCCGGGCTGATCGAAGATCGGCGCGACAGGCGGCGGTGCGGTTTCCGCCACCGGCGCCTGGCCGACCGGCCGGCTCGGCGGCGCGGCGGACCCGGCCGAAGATTGCACGTTGCCGGGGGCGTTGCCGGCCGCGCCGGGCGCGCTGCCCGGGGAGCCGGTATCGGCCTGCGTCGCCGCGTCGCCGGAGCCGCCGGCATCGCCGGTGCCCGCGCCACGCCGGGCCGCGAGTTCGCGGTTGTCCAGCGCCCGGCTCAGGCGCGAGAGATTGGCTTCCTCGTCGGCCAGTTTGCGCTTGAGTGCACTCAGTTCCTGCAGATGGCGATCGACTTCGTGGCGCAGCGCGGAAATGTTCTCCTGCGTCGACTGGGCGTCCAGCGACTGCGCTTGCGCCT
Organism: Burkholderia sp. USMB20; assembly: GCF_000949135.2. Taxonomy (GTDB): domain Bacteria; phylum Pseudomonadota; class Gammaproteobacteria; order Burkholderiales; family Burkholderiaceae; genus Burkholderia. The sequence continues at coordinate 165,946 of NZ_JTAN02000002.1, forward strand.
GGGCCTGAAAGAGCAGCACGCTTGCATAGCTGATGGCATGGATGCAGCGAAATGGCATGCGCTTCACGGTGCGTCTCCACGATCGGGCCTGCGGTTCCCCGGTGCACACCGACGGCTGGCCGGCGCGCGTGTTGCCCCGGATCGCCTCGCGTCACATCGCACGCGAGCCAGAGGATGTTTCTCCGGCGGCAACGACATGCGTGATCGAACGCAATGAAACGTCGGCAGCGAGGCCGCGCGCCGATACTCGATTGTCAATGTGCACGACGTCATGTCCCGCCGGCCGAACGACGCGGGGGCAGACCTCACGAGGCTAGTGCAGGCGGGCATCGAAAACCAACCAGACAAACCCTTGCCCACGTACGGTGGACAACGGACGTCACGGTTCTCCCTGTTTCACGGGGCCTTGCGTCAAAACCGAATGCACGTTTCGAGCCCGTGCGCGCAGGCTGCGCGGCGGGTTCATGGCAGTGTTTTCCCGTGTGCCGGCGGGCGTTGTTCCGACCAGGCGATGCAGGGGGCCGACCGTCGTTGCCGGAGAGGCGATCGCGCGGAAGTCGCGCGTTCCCTTCCATCCGTGGGGCGCGTCGGTTGCGCGGGAAACGATTCGACGCGAGCGCGATCGTGCCGCGGCTCGTCGGCCCGCACGGGTTGAACGCGATCAGGTATCGGGAATACGGCTCGGGCTTGATGCCCGCGCGATACGTCGCGCTCATCGTGCGGCATGGGCGGTGCCCGACGTCGAGGTGGCACGCAGCGTACCGGCTCGTGGGCGATTGTCCTGTCAGCGTTGACCGGGCACACGCACGACCTGCGCCGAATCACGTTGCCTCGCGTCGTCGCGGCGCGAAACAAAAAACCCGCCGGCAGGCTGGCGCTTGCGGGCGGGCGAAGACACCTCGGGCCGAGCGGCGCGGGTGTCGCGTGAAGAACGGAGAACCGGGTTGCGTCAGAACTTGTGGCGCAGCGCGAGACGCACGGCCACCTGGTTCGACGTCGACGACGGCGCGTCGGTGCCGGGGATGAACGCGTTGTCGAGGATCGAGTTCGTCTTGTCGCCGGCGATGTGCTGGTACGCGGCCTGTACGTACACGTCGGTGCGCTTCGACAGGTTGTAGTCGGCCATCAGCCCGACCGAGTGGATCTTCGGCTTCGCGTCGCCGGTCGATGCGTCGTACTTCTCGAGCGACAACACGTACTGCGCGCCGACCATGAACGCCGGCGTGATCTGGTACGAACCGTTCACCTCGAAGTTCTGGTACTTGATCGCGCTGACGGTCGCACCCGGTGCGATGATCGCGCCCGGCGCGCCGAGGTAGCCGTTGCCGGTCGGGTTCTTGTAGTTCGAGTTCGTGTACGCGAAGCCGACCGTCGCGGGTCCGAACGTGTAGTTGATGCCCGCGCCGAACACGCGCATGCGCTCGGCGATGTAGCTCGCGTCGTTCGCGGTGATCGCGCCGGCCGAGCCGTCGCCCGGACGGTTCGCCTGCAGGTAGGCGGCGCCGATCAGCAGGCCGTTGTTCTGGTATTGCGCGCCGAAGCTGTACGCGCGGTTGTCCGAGAAGTTCGTGCTGTTGCTGAAGCTGTATGCACCGCCGAACTGGAAGCCGCCGAAGTTCGGGCTCGCGTACTTCACCGTGTTGTCGAGGCGGAACGAGTTGTCGGTGTTGTCGTTGTCGAACGGGTGCGCGAGCAGGTAGCCGCCCCAGTTGCCGTTGGCCGTGGTCGGCGCGAGATAGTCGACGACGGAGTCGTACTGGCGGCCGAACGTCAGCGTGCCGTACTGCGTCTGGCTCAGGCCGACGTACGCCTGGCGGCCGAACATGCGGCCGCCCTGGTTGAGCCGGCCGGTGTTCACGTCGAAGCCGTTCTCGAGCTGGAAGATCGCCTTCATGCCGCCGCCGAGATCCTCGCTGCCCTTCAGGCCCCAGCGGCTGCCTTGCGCGTAGCCGCTCGCCATCTCGTAGACGTGGCCGGTGCCGACGTTGTTCGTGTAGTTCAGGCCTTCGTCGATCACGCCGTACAGCGTGACGCTGCTTTGCGCGAACGCGGGGGCTGCGAAGGTTGCCGTTACGGCGAGCGCCGTCAGGGTCTTTTTCATTGAGAGATCTCCGGGATATCCAGCTTCTTGTATCGGTTGTCGTGAGCGCGTCCGGCGAGGCGCGCCCCGTCATCCGGGGCGACCTGGCGCAGCGCGCGCGGCGCCGGAAACGCGCGATGCGCGGCGGCGCGGCGACCGGCTGGGTCGGGTCGTGTCTCCTCCGATGACACCGCGCATTCTTCCCAAGCCGAAACGGATTCGAAAGCGAGTAATTTCGATGGATGGGATCGGGTTCGCCAATGGGGCGCGGCGGGTCGTTTCGACGGTCGAAACGGTGTGCGCGGCGCCGCGCTTCAATGTGGGTCGAGCGGTGCCCGAACAAGGCTCGACGCAGCCCGTTCCGGGCCGTGCGCGGGCCCGGTGAATCGGCTGAGGGGCCCGTCCGGCGGGCCTCGCGAGGCACCCGACGATCGATTGGCGCTGCCGATTGCAATGATCGGAATTACTCGTTTCCCTAAACATATTGGTGGCTCGACCATGCAGCCTGACCGGACGTGGCTGGCTTCGCGATTTGCCGGTCGCCGCGCATGCCGCGACGCACAAACAACAGATTCGATTTGGAGACGACCCACCATGCAGATTCGACGACTGAAAACGGTCCTTCTCGCCGCCGCGGCGATCCTGTCCGCGCCCGCGGCCCATGCGGCCGGCGGCGCGTGCGCCGACGGCAAGACGGTCCATTTCGCGGGCATCACGTGGGAGAGCGGATCGTTTGCGACCGAAGTGCTGCGGCAGATCATGGAGAAGGGCTACGGCTGCAAGACGGACGTCGTGCCGGGCAGCACGGCCGCCACCGAAACGGCGCTCGCGCGCAACGACCTGCAGATCTGGGCCGAGCAGTGGACGGGCCGCAGCGAGATCACCGCGAAGGCCGTTTCGTCGGGCGCCGTGAAGCTGATCGGCGACACGCTGCCGGGCGGCACGACCGAAGGCTGGTTCGTGCCCGACTACGTGGTGAAGGGCGATCCGGCGCGCAACATCAAGCCGGTCGCGCCCGGGCTCGTGTCGGTCGACGATCTGCCGAAGTTCAAGCAGGTGTTCGCCGACGAGGAGGAACCGGACAAGGGCCGCTTCCTGAACTGCCCGACGGGCTGGGACTGCGAGCGCGTGAACACGCGCCTGCTGAAGGTGCTGAAGCTCGACCAGTCGTACACGAACTTCCACCCGGGCACCGGTGCGGCGCTCGACGCGGCGATCGCGTCCGCGTACCAGCGCGGCGCGCCGATCGTGTTCTATTACTGGGGCCCGGCCGCGCTGATGGCGAAATACAAGTTCACGGCGCTGAAGATGCCGGCCTATAACGAAGCATGCTGGAAGACGTTGCGCGACGAGAGCAGCACGCACCAGTGCGCGTCGTCGTACATGGTGTCGCGGCTGACGGTCGGCGTGTCGAAGCCGTTCGCCGATGCGAATCCCGATCTCGTCGGCGTATTCGGCAAGGTGCGATTCCCGATGGACTTCCTGAACCAGACGATCCTCGAGATGACGACGAAGAAGATCGACGGCGCGGCGATGGCCACGCAGTTCCTGAAGACCCGTCAGGACATGTGGAAGCAGTGGGTGCCGGCCGACGTCGCGCAGAAGATTGCCGGCAGCCTGAAGGGCGCGTAACCTGCGCGCGGCGGCGGGCCCGCGCCCGCCGCCGCCGTCACGCGCCTTCGCGGCGCGACGGAGAATCAACATGAACGGCTTCTTTCTGCACCTGTCGATCGCCGACTGGGTGAACAGCGCGCTCGAGACGTTCGTCGCGCAATACGGCGACAGCTTCCATCACTTCAGCGCGCTCGTGTTGCGCTACCTGCTCGTGCCGCTCGAAGGCGCGCTGCGCGTCGCGCCGCCGTGGCTCGTGCTGCTGGTCGTCGGCGCGATCGCGTGGAACGCGACGCGCCGCATCGGCCTCGGCGCGCTCTTCATGCTGCTGCTCTACGCGATCGGCTGCTTCGGCCTGTGGGACAAGCTGATGCAGACGCTCGCGCTGATGCTCGTCGCGACGGTGCTGTCGGTTGCGATCGGCGTGCCGGCCGGCATCCTCGCGTCGCGCAGCGCATGGCTGCGCCGGATGCTGCTGCCCGTGCTCGACGTGATGCAGACGCTGCCGAGCTTCGTGTACCTGATCCCGGTGCTGATGCTGTTCGGCCTCGGCAAGGTGCCCGCGATCCTCGCGACGATCATCTATGCGCTGCCGCCGCTGATCCGCCTGACCGATCTCGGCATCCGCCAGGTCGATCCGGACGTGACGGAAGCCGCGCGTGCGTTCGGCACGACGCGCTGGCAATTGCTCGTCAACGTGCAGTTGCCGCTCGCGCGGCCGAGCATCATGGCCGGCATCAACCAGACGACGATGATGGCGCTGTCGATGGTCGTGATCGCGTCGATGATCGGCTCGCGCGGGCTCGGCGAGGACGTGCTCGCGGGCATCCAGACGCTCGACGTCGGCAAGGGCACGCAGGCCGGCCTCGCGATCGTGATCCTCGCGATCGTGATCGACCGGATCAGCCAGGGCTTCGGCCAGGAGCGGCGCGCGCGCCGCCGGCTCGCACAGCAGCGCCGACAGAAGGGCGCGTCGCGCGTGCCGTACCGGCTGCCGCGCAAGGCGGAGTCGGCGGGCGTCGATTCGAATCAGGCGACGCAATCGTCGCGCGCATAGGAACGGAGGCAGACATGGCGACCATCGACGTCAAACACGTGTACAAGCTGTTCGGGCCGCAGGCCGCGCATGCGCGCGTGCTCGACCTGCTGCGCTCGGGCAAGCGCAAGGCCGACGTGCTGGCCGAAACCGGCTGCAACGTCGGGCTCAACGACGTGAGCCTCGGCATCGAGTCGGGCGAGATCTTCGTGATCATGGGGCTGTCGGGTTCCGGGAAATCGACGCTCGTGCGGCACTTCAACCGGCTGATCGAGCCGACGGCCGGCGAGATCGTGATCGACGGCAGCGACGTGATCAAGCTCGACGCGCATGGGCTGCGCGAGCTGCGCCGTTTCAAGGTCAGCATGGTGTTCCAGAACTTCGGGCTGCTGCCGCACCAGACCGTGCTCGACAACGCCGCGTATGCGCTGCGCACGCGCGGCGAGAAGCGCCACGACGCGGCCGAGGCCGCGCGCAACTGGCTGACGAAGGTCGGGCTCGACGGCTACGGCGATCATTATCCGGACGAGCTGTCGGGCGGGATGCGGCAGCGTGTCGGGCTGGCGCGCGCGCTGGCGGCCGATACCGACGTGCTGCTGATGGACGAGGCGTTCTCCGCGCTCGATCCGCTGATCCGCACCGAGATGCAGGATCAACTGCTCGAACTGCAGGCGACGCTGTCGAAGACGATCGTGTTCATCACGCACGATCTCGACGAGGCGCTGCGCATCGGCGACCGGATCGCGATCCTGCGTGATGGCACGCTCGTGCAGGTCGGCACGCCGGACGACATCCTGTCGCGTCCGGCGGACGATTATGTGCGGCGGTTCGTCGAGAAGCGCACGAGCGTGAACTGACGCGTCGTGCCCGGTCAGGCCGCGCGGTGCGCGGCCGTCGTCAGCACGATCTTGCCGACGTGTACACCGGAGTCGATCAGCACGTGCGCGCCGCGCGCGTCGTCGAGCGGGAAGGTGCGGAACACCTGCGGCCTGACCGTGCCGGCTGCGACGTGCGGCCACAGGTGCCGTTCGAGTTCGGCGATGAGCGCGCCCTTCTCCTCCGGCGTGCGCGAGCGCAGCGTCGAACCGATGTGCGTGAGGCGCTTGGTCATCATCGGCCACACGTCGAGTTCCTTCGCCGGCCCGTTCAGCGCGCTGACCTGCAGGATCCGCCCGTTCATCGCCGCGGCCCGGTAATTGCGCGCGACGTAGTCGCCCGCGATGATGTCGAGGATCACGTCCACGCCCTTGCCGGCGGTGATCCTGTCGACTTCGGCGACGAAGTCTTCTTCCCGGTAATGCACCGCGTGATCCGCGCCGAGCCGCAGGCTCGCGGCGCGATGCGCTTCCGAGCCGACCGTCGTGATGACGGTCGACGCGCCCATCGCCTTCGCGATCATCGTCGCGGTGGTGCCGATGCCCGACGCGCCGCCGTGGATCAGCACCGATTCGCCCGCCTGCAGCCGCCCGCGCTGGATCAGGTTCAGCCAGACCGTCAGGAACGTTTCCGGCAGCGCCGCGGCTTCGATCATGTCGAGTCCGGGCGGCAGCTTCATCGTCGTGAGGTGATGGGCGACCGCATATTCCGCATAACCACCGCCCGTCACCAGCGCGCTGACCCGGTCGCCCGGCGCGAAGCCGTGCACGGCTGCGCCGGTCGCGACGACTTCGCCCGCGATTTCCAGGCCCGGGATGTCGGATGCGCCGGGCGGCGGGTTGTAGAGTCCCTTGCGTTGCAGCACGTCCGGGCCGTTCACGCCGGCGGCGTGAACCCGGATCAGCACTTCGTCGGCCTTCGGCTGCGGCGCGGGGCGACGTGCGGTTGCAAGGACTTCGGGGCCGCCGGGGCGGGTGATTTCGACTGCCGCCATGTCGGCGGGAACGGGGGAGAGCGTATCGGACATGTTTGCCTCGAAAAGACTGGTGAGTGGTCGGTGAAAAAAGTATAGGCTTGGGCCTTGATGAATTCGCGCAGCGATTTTCACGACCACAGATGCAAATTTGCATCACACCGGGAGAAGGCGCTTGAACTGGGACGACGCACGGATCTTTCTTGCGATCCACCGCGAACGCAGCCTGCGCGGCGCCGCGCGGGCGGTCGGGCTCGACCAGGCGACGGTCGGCCGGCGGCTCGCGGCGCTCGAGCGCGCGCTCGGCGCGACGCTGTTCCTGCGCACGTCGGCCGGGTACGTGCCGACCGCGGTGGGCGAGGTCGCGCTGCGCAACGTGGAGAAGATGGAGCAATCGGCGATCGACCTGGTGCGGCAGACCCAGGGCGTCGACCGGCGTCTTGCCGGCGACGTGCGCGTGACGACGACCGATACGATCGGGCTCGAATTCGTGATGCGCGCGATGCGCGACCTGCACGACGAGCATCCGGACGTGCGCGTGCTGCTCAACACGTCGACGCAGGTGGAGAACCTGGCCAAGCGCGAGGCGGACATCGCGATCCGCACGATCAAGCCCGACAATCCCGATCTGCTCACGCGCCGGCTCGCCGCGTGGCCGACGGGGTTGTACGCGTCGGAGGAATACCTGGAGCGGCATGGCGAACCGGTGCCCGGCACCGGCTTCGAAGGGCATGACCTCGTGTGCTTCCTGCCGCACCTGAATGCACGCGGCCCGCTCACGGTGGTCGGCGAGCCGGTGCGCGCGGGGCGGATCGTGTCGGGGCTGAATTCGAATCTGATGTTGCGCGCGGCGGCGCGCGCCGGGCTCGGGCTCGCCGAACTCCCGGTGCCGATCGCGGAGCGCGACGCGCTGGTGCGCGTGTGGCCGGCGCGTACGTCGGCGCGTCCTTACGAAGTCTGGATGGTGACGCACAAGGACTTGCGGCATACCGCGCGGATGAGCGCGATGATCGATCACATCGTGCGGGTGTTTGGCGAGGTGCCGGTGCAGGGCGGGGCGGGGGATTGAGGCAGGGACGGCGACCGGATCGCGATCCTGCTCGACGGCACGCCGGACGATATTCCGTCGCGGCCGGCCGACGATGATGCGAGGCGGTTCGTGGAGCGGCGCACGAGTGTGAACCGTGCTGGCGGTGATTTGTTGCGAGACGGCACTACTCGCCGGCCGCGGTCGACGTGACGACCGATATGTCGGTCAGCCGCACGCCGTACGGGCCGACCAGTTCCTTGACGCGGACGATGCCCGACGCGCTTGCGTCAGGCAGATCCAGATCACGGTTGCACACCGAGACCGGCGCATCGAGGCCGGCGTCCATGAATGTGACCTGGCGCCGGCAGCCCTTCGGACCGGACTCGTCCAGCGCGAAGCCGGCCTCGAAAGAGCGGGGCGAATGCGCGGTCATTCTGACCAGCGCCGTGAGCGAGAATTCGCCGAACATCATGCCCAGGCCGCCGAACATGAAAAGGCAGAAAAGGAGCTCCTTGAGGCCGCCCGCCTTTCGAAGGTCCGACGTGACGATGACGGCAAGCAGCGCGAAGGCAATGGCAAATCCGGCGACGACCGCCGAGGAACCGGGCCAGTCGGCGGGATAGCAGCGCTCCGTCGCAAACAGGCCGACGAACATGATGATGAGCGGCGCAAGAATCAGCGAGAGAAAGATGATTGCGTGCCATCTCTTCATTTCTTTTTTTTGTGTCGCCATTGAATCGGGAACCTGTCGCACGAGGAGGGAGACCTCGTGAATTATGAACGACTTTCGACAGGCCCCCTGGCGACCACTCAGTGCGCGACGGGCTCCCGTTCGCCTGTCCGCGCGCCAGCCGTCTCGCCGCGCGCCGCATCCGCCAGAACCAGATCCGCGCCTTTCTCCGCGACCATCATCGTCGGCGCGTTGATGTTGCCCGACGTGATGTTCGGGAACACCGATGCATCGACGATCCGCAGCGCCTGCAGCCCGTGCACGCGCAACGACGCATCGACCACCGACGTCGCGGCGTCCGGCCCCATCGCGCACGAGCCGCACAGGTGGTAGATCGAACCCGACTGCTCGCGGAAATACTGCAGCATCGCTTCGTCGGAATCGACCTGCGGCCCCGGCGAAATTTCCTCGACGGTCATCGACTTCAGCGCCGGCGCGCGCATCAGCGCACGAATCACCTTGCTGCCCTGCACGGCCTCGTCGAGATCCTTCTGCGTGGTCAGCGCATTGATGTGGATCTTGGCGGCATCTTCCGCGCGGTTCGAGGCGATCTCGATCGTGCCGCGGCTCGTCGGCCGGCACGGGTTGAACGCGATCAGGAATCCGGAGTACGGTTCGGGCTTGATGCTCGCGCGGTCGCTCTTCGGAATCCGGTACGACAGCGGGTTGAAGTAAAGCTGAATGTTCGGCTCCTGCGCATCGGCCGTGCCGCGGAAGAAGCCGCCCGCCTGGTTCACGCTCATCGCGAGCGGGCCACGCTTCGTCAGCAGGTAGCGCAAGCCGATCTTCATCTTGCCGAGCAGGGTGCCCATCTCGTCGTTCAGCGTCGGCCGGTTCGCCTTGAAGTAGAAGCTCACGCACAGGTGGTCCTGCAGGTTGCGGCCGACGGCCGGCAGCGCGTGCACGAGCGGCACGCGCCAGCGCGCGAGCAGCGCCGGATCGCCGACGCCCGACAGTTGCAGCAGCTTCGGCGTATCGACCGCGCCGGCCGCGAGGATCACCTCGCGCGCGGCGACCAGCGTTTCGTCGCCATGCCCGCCCGCGACGACCACGCCGGTCGCGCGCGTGCCGTCGAACGTCACGCGCCGCACGAGCACGCCCGAGCGCAGCGTGAGGTTCGCGCGGCCCAGCGCGGGACGCAGGTACGCGAAGCTGCTGGAGCAGCGTTCGCCGTGCTTCGTGTTCAGGTCGTAGATGCCCGCGCCCTCGAACTGCGCGCCGTTGAAATCGTCGGTGCGCGGCAGGTTCAGTTCGCCGCAGCCCTTCAGGAACTCGTGGACGATCGGATGCACGTCGGCCTTCATCGACGTGATGTGGATCGGCCCCGTCGCGCCGTGATGCTGCGGATCGGTCGCACCGGCCGCGTGGGTTTCGAGCTTGCGGAAGTACGGCAGCACGTCGTCGTACGCCCAGCCCGGATTGCCGGCGGCCGCCCAGTCGTCGTAGTCGCTGCGCTGGCCGCGCACGTAGACCATCGCGTTGATCGAGCCCGAGCCGCCGACCACCTTGCCGCGCGGGCAGTACAGCTTGCGATCGGCGAGCTGCGCCTCGGGCTCGCTGTAGTACATCCAGTTGTAGCGGCGGTTGTAGTAGGTCTTCGTGAAGCCGACGGGCACCTTGAACCAGAACGACGCGTCGCGTTCGCCCGCTTCGAGCAGCAGCACCGAGTGCCGGCCCGATTCGCTCAGGCGGTTCGCGAGGATGCAGCCGGCCGAGCCCGCGCCGACGATGATGTAGTCGTAGCTCATGTCTGTCCTTTGCGCTCAGCCCTTCGCGGGGGCGAGATCCTTCACGTCGACGGGGTGTTCGCCCATCTGCAGGTGCAGCCGTTCGCCGGTGTACGGCGTGTGGCGCTTCACGACGTCCATGTCGAGTTCGATGCCGAGGCCCGGTTCGTTCGACGGGACGATGTAGCCGTCTTCCCAGCGGATCGGCGTCTTCACGACTTCGGCGTGGAAACCGCCCCACGTCATGATGCTTTCCTGGATCAGGAAGTTCGGTGTGCAGGTCGCGAGCTGGATGCTCGCGGCCGCGCCCACCGGCCCGTTGTACAGGTGCGGTGCGATCTGCGCGTAGTGCACTTCGGCGAGCGTCGCGATCTTCTTCGCTTCGAGCAGGCCGCCCACACGCGCGACGTTCAACTGCAGGATCGATGCGCCGCCCGCCTGCAGCAACTTGTGGAATTCGTACTTGGTGGTCAGGCGCTCGCCGGTCGCGATCGGAATCGACGTGTGCTTCGCGACTTGCGCGATCGCCTCTTCCTGGCCGGGGGGCACCGGCTCCTCGAACCACAGCGGGTCGTATTTCTCGAGCCGCTTCGCGAGCCGGATCGCCGACGACGGCACCATCTGCCCGTGCGTGCCGAACAGCAGGTCGGCCTTGCTGCCGACGGCTTCGCGCACCTTGCGGCAGAACGTCTCGCAGCGGTCGAGCACTTCGAGCGACAGCTGGTGGCCCGAGTAGGCCGTGTACGGACCGGCCGGATCGAACTTGACGGCCGTGAAGCCGAGCTTCACGTTCTCGGCCGCGCATTCGGCCGCGAGGTCGGGATCGTCGTAGTCGTATTCGCCTTTCGCGTTCTTCGGGTACAGGTACGTGTACGAGCGCAGCCGCTCGTGGATCTTTCCGCCGAGCAGTTCGTACACGGGCTTGCCGGCGGCCTTGCCGATGATGTCCCAGCACGCCATTTCGAGGCCGCTGACGACGCCCATCATCGTGAGATCCGGCCGCTGCGTGAAGCCGCTCGAATAGGCCTGGCGGAACAGCCGTTCGACGTGATGCGGGTCGCGGTTCAGCAGGTGGCGTTCGAACACGTCGTCGATGATCGGCGCCATCGCCTTCGGGCCGAACGTCGCCGAGTAGATCTCGCCGACGCCTTCGATGCCGTCGTCGGTCTTCAGCTTCACGAAGATCCAGTACATCCCGCCGACATGCGGCGGCGGCACGGCGACGATATGGGTTTCGAGCGAAACGATCTTCATGCGGACTCCTGGATACGGGAAAGGCGGTTGAGGCGGTATTTGAGGAACGCGGCGGCGCCCGCGCCGCAGAGCGCGATCGCAGCGATGTAGCCGAAATAGAGCTGGTAGCCGTGCGCGCCCGGCCAGGTCTGCGTCACGTAGCCGTTGATCAGCGGCACGAACACGTCGGGCGAATAGCCGAGCACCGAGATCAGGCCGATCGCGAGTCCGGCGCAATGGGTCGGCACCTTGCAGTCGTCGAGCAGCGACCAGTAGAGGCCGCGGATCGCATAGGTGAGGATGCCGATGAACAGCACGAGCACGACGAGCATCGCCTGCGGGCTGTGCGCGGGCGCGGCGATCAGCCCGACGAGCGACAGCGCGGCGAGCACCAGCGCCCAGAACAGCACCGACACCTTCGACACGCGGTCGCCGAGGAAGCCGCCGCCGATGCCGCCGACGGGACGCATCCACAGCTTGAGCGTCGTGATGAAGCCGGCCGCCGTCGCGCTGAGCCCGAAATTGCCTTCGTGCAGGTAGGCCGAGAAGCTGTAGGTCGCCCAGAACACCTGGTAGCCGCAGAACACGATCGCGGCGACGAGCCACAGCTCGGGGATCGCCGCGAGCGTCTTCAGGTCGGTCAGCACGCTGCCTTTTCGGCGCTCCGTCACGGCCTTGCGTTCGCCCGCGCTCGACGGATCCTTCACCAGCGCAAGCAGCACGCCGAGCGCGATGCAGAAGAACGCGTACAGATGCACGACGAGCGTGAAGCCGGCTGCATCGGTGCCGCCGCGCGCCTGCGTCACGTAGGCGAACAGCGTGATCGCGATCGTCGCGAGCAGCGCCTCGACGAGCCCGCGGCCGCCGTCGAGCAGCCCGAAGAAACGGCCCTGTTCGTCAGGGCCCGCGATCATGTTCACGCGCTTGATCACGGCGGCCCAGAACGTGAGGCCGGTGGTCAGCCCCCAGCCGCCGAAGATCAGCACGAGCGTGTGGAACGACGGCCCGGTCGCGTAGACGAGCCCGAGCGCGCCCGTCGCGAGCAGCGAGAAGCAGATCAGCCAGCGCGGCGACAGGCGGTCGGCCAGCCAGCCGCTCGGCAGGTAGCTGACGAGGAAGATCGTGCCGAGCGACGAATACAGGTAACCGAGCTGCACGTCGTCGATATGGAAAAACTGCAGCATCGTCGGCTGGTACACCTGCCGCAGATACAGCATCGGGTAGATCGCGCCCGCGGCAATCACGAGCAGCAGCAGTTGCAGGTAGCGTTGCGCGCGGGAATGCTGCGACGCGTGAGCGTCGTCGTGCAGCGCGAGCGACGCGGCGGGCGTCGACGGTTGGGTCGGCATGATGTCTTCCTCCATCAGGCGTCCTTGAGGCGGACGCCTGCAGGTTTTTTATGTTCTGGTGGGTCAGGGGCGGCGCGCGGCGGGGTGTCGTCGTGCGCGCGCCGGAAACGGTGCTTGGGTGCGGCGGTGTCAGTACTTCATGACGACGAGGCGCGTCTGCGTGAATTCGAGCATCCCGTGCTTGCCGTCGTCGCCGCCGAGGCCCGAGCGCTTCCAGCCGGCGTGGAAGCCCTGGTACGGATCGGCCGGCGTGCGGTTCACGTACAGCTCGCCGGCCTCGATCGCGTTCGCGACGGTCATCGCGGTGCGGTAGCGCTCGGTATAGAGCACCGACGACAGGCCGAACTGGTGGTCGTTGGCCTGCGCGATCGCTTCGTCGATCGTCGTGTAGCGCAGCACGGGCATGATCGGGCCGAAAGTTTCCTCCTGCACGATCTCCATGTCCTGCCGCACGCCGGTGAGCAGCGTGGCCGGGTAGAAGAAGCCGGGGCCGTCGGGAATCGCGCCGCCGGTTTCGAGCGTCGCACCCGCCGCGATCGCACGTTCGACCATCCCGTGGATGTGCGCGCGCGCCGATGCGCTGACGAGCGGGCCCATCCGCGTGGCGTCCTGCGCACGGTCGCCGATGCGCACGGCGGCCATCTTCTCCTTCAGCAGCGCGACGAAACGGTCGTGCACGCTGTCGTGCACGTACACGCGCTCGATCGCCGTGCAGAGCTGGCCGCAATGGGTCGTCTTCGACGCGACGAGCGCGGCGGCCGCGCGTTCGAGATCGGCGTCGGGCTCGATGATCGCGGGCGTCTTGCCGCCGAGTTCGAGCGACGGCTTCGCGATGTTCGCCTTGCAGTAATCGAGCACCTTGCGGCCCGCGTTCACGCTGCCGGTCAGCGTGATCATCCCGACTGCCGGGTGCGTGCACAGCGCTTCGGCCGTCGCGTGATCCATCGTCAGGATGTTGACGACGCCCGGCGGGAAGCCCGCTTCGTCGGCCGCCTTCGCGATCTCGAACGCGGACACCGGCGTGTGGTTGCTCGGCCGCACGACCACGGTATTGCCGGCGATCAGCGCGGGCGCGACCTTGCGCAGCAGCGTGTAGACGGGATAGTTGAACGGGATCAGGCATGCGACGACGCCGATCGGCTCGCGCTGCAGGAACAGGTTCTCGTCGGGCGTGTCGCTCGGGATGATCTCGCCCTCGATCCGGCGCGCCCACTCGGCGTGATAGCGCGTGATCTGGCCCGCGTAGACGGCCTCGTTCGACGCGTCCTCGATGCTCTTGCCGGATTCCTGCGCGAGCGCCGCGCCGATCTCCGGAGCGCGCGCGGTCAGCGCGTCGGCTAAGCGGTGCAGGTACACGGCGCGCTCGGCGCTCGGCAGCTTGCGCCACGCCTTTTGCGCGGCGGCCGCGGCGTCGACGGCGGCGAGCGCGTCGGCCGGCGTCGCGGCCGGCACGCGCGCGAACGGCGCTTCGGTGGCGGGATTGTGGACCACGATGAACGCGTCGCTTTCCGGGGCGACGAAACGGCCGTTCACGTAGTTGCGTTCAGTGCGCATGAAGTGACTCCTCCGATGAATGCGGGCGAATCGCTTCGGGTGGCGACACGCGCGGTACGGGACAGAGGCCATTCTCTTCATGCGTTTAGCGCACGACAAACGACTTATTTTAGCGTCGAGCATGAGAAAAACGCACGTTACTCGGCTGATCGGCCGGAATCGTGCGTCCGGCAAGGCTGCCGTGGTGCGGGCCGCGAGCGGGACGGGCGGCGGCGGGCCCGCATTTTTCGACTGATCCGGATGCGCGCGCGAGCGGGAGCCGGTAAGGTGTCGGCCGCGGTTGACGCTTCGGCGCGGCGCGGGGCGGTCGGCTACGCTTGGGGCACGGATCGTGTGCTAGGCCAGCGGCACTTGCGGCAGCGGCGACGACGGTTCGAGATGGCGCTTCGCGAGCCACACTTCCTGCTGCAGCCAGTCGCGGAACTGGACGATGTGCGGCAGGTTCGTCTGCTCGGGCCGCGTGACGAACCAGTACGACTGGTGGCCGTCGACGTGCACGTTGAGCACCTGCATCAACTGCCCGGTCGCGAGTTCGCGCGCGACCATGTGGCGATCGGCGATCGTGATCCCAAGGCCGTCGATCGCCGCGCGGATCGCGTGGTCGAGCAGGTCGAATTCGTAGCCGCCGCGCGTGTCGACGTCGGCGATGCCGGCGGCCTTCAGCCAGTGCTGCCAGGTCAGGTAGCGCTGGTCGTCGGTGGCGAGCACGTGCAGCAGCGTGAAGCGGTTCAGGTCGATCGGCGCGCCGTCCTGTCGCAGCCGCGCATACAGCGCGGGCGCGCAGACGGCGATATGCTGCTCCTGCATCAGCAGTGCGTTGTCGAAACCGTCCCATTCGCCGTCGCCGAAGCGGATCGCGCAGTCGAGCACGCGCGATTCGCCGAGACTGTCGTGGATGCGGGTCGTGAGGCTCAGCTCGAATTCGGGATGCGCGTCGCGCAGCCGGCCGAGCCGCGGCATCAGCCAGCGCGCGGCGAAGGTGGGCGGCACGTTCGCGCGCAGGCGGTTCAGGTGGGTTTTTTCCTGCAGGCTGCGAACGGTCAGCTCGATCTTGTCGAACGATTGCTGCAGCGCGCGCAGCAGCACGCGCCCGGCCGCCGTCAGTTCGAGCTGGTGATGGCGCCGCTCGAGCAGGGTTTCGCCGAGCTGGCCCTCGAGCTGGCGAACCTGGCGGCTCACCGCGCTCTGCGTCACGTTGAGCAGCTCGGCCGCGCGCGTGAAGCTGCCGGTGCGGCCGGCCATCTCGAAGGCTTTCAGCGCATTCAGCGCCGGCATCTTGCGTCTCACGGGGCGGTGTCGTGTCTGGTGCGGGATGCTTATTGTAGGCGGGCGGCGCGGGTGCTGGGGGCGATGAATGGATGCGACGAAGGGGGCGGGCCCTCGGGGCTTTTTGCGGCGCGGCGGTTGATGCACGTCGTTGCGATGAGACTGCCGGCGGGATGGACGGCGGCACCGGCCCGCAACAGCTCGAACGATACGAACGATACGAACGAAAGGGACACACATCATGCGACGCCTGCCATCGTTGATCGCGCTGCGATTTTTCGAAGAGACCGCGCGTCACCTGAGCTTCAACCGTGCGGCGGTTTCGCTGTGCGTGACGCAGGGGGCGGTGAGCCGGCAGATCCGGCTGCTCGAGGAGGCGCTCGGCGCGCGGCTGTTCGAGCGCGATCACAAGGGCGTGCGCCTGACCGATGCCGGCCAGCGGTTGCTGCCGTTCATCGGGCAGGCGTTCGATACGATCGAACGCGGCGTCGACGAAGTCGCCGCCACGCGGCCGGGTGCGAAGCGGCGCCTGACGGTGTCGCTGCCGCCGACCTTCGCGACGCAGTGGTTTTCGCCGCGGCTCGGCACGCTCGCGCAGGCGCTGCCCGACGTCGAGCTGTCGATCCGCACCGAGCCGGCCGACGACTGCCATTGCCACATCCGCTTCGGGCGCGCGGCGCGCGCGGGAATGCAGTCGGAGCTGCTGATGATGGAACGGCATGCGCTCGTCGGCGCGCCGCGTTATCGCGGCGATGCGCTCGACGTGCTGCTCGGCCGGCTGCCGTCGCTGCATGTGCTGCACGAAGGCAAGCGCCTGACGCTATGGGCCGACTGGTGCGAGCAGGCCGGCGTGCCGGTGGCGCGGATCGCCGACGGCATCGAGTTTTCCACGCTCGAACAGGCGATCCGCGCGGCGCGCAAGGGCGCGGGGCTCGCGGTGGTCGACCTGAACATGATCGAGGAGGAGATCGCCGAGGGCAGCCTCGTGCGGCTGTCGCCGGTGCAGCCGATCGGACCGTTCGGCTATTGGCTCGATGTCGAGCCGGAGAGTATCGCGGTCGAGCACGTGGTTGCGTTTGCCGCGTGGTTGCGGGGGCAGGCGGGGCGGAAGGGTTAGGCGGCGATTGTGGGACGCGACTGATCGGAATGCGGGAAAAATCGGATCAGGCCGGGCACTGTCGGACAGTGCTTCCGGCATGGTGTCCGTTAAAGACCGTTACCAACGGGAGACGTAAACGGTCGTTGTCGAGCCGAACCGGACGGCTTTTTCCCGTCGTTGCCGGCTACGCGTCGGGGTCGTGTCCGAAGTGCATGAGTGTCTCCCGGCGGCCGCTGGCTTCGATTTCCGCGATCGATACGACCGGCAACTGGCATTTCGAGAGATCGATACGCCCGACGTTGAAGACGGTGCGTCGCGGCGGGGACGCCGGCATGTCGGCTGGCCGTGTGTCGTGCCCGACGGCGGACTTGCGCATGACGCGCGCCAGGCTTTGATGGAGTTCGTTTGCGACGAGCATGTCGAGGAGTTGCCTGGCTTCGGAGACGAGTGCGAGGCGATGCCGGTTCGCCGGCCGGCCCCGCTTCGCCGTGGCGCGCGCGATCCGGAATCCGGCAATCGGCGTGTGCTTTGCGTTCATTCGTAAATCCCCTTTTCGATCAGGTATCGGTGCAACGCGTGCACGGATGTGCCATGCGGTGCGACGTCGAATGTCATCCAGCGGTGCGATCCCGCCACGCGCCAGAAATCTCGCCCGAATCGCGTCGCATAGAGCGCACGCAGCGACCGGAGCGATCCGTCGGCAAGACCGATCGGGTGTCCCTGGAAATACTGGAACAACGCCGCTTCATCGCTGCACTTGTCGGGAATGGGCGCGTCGAAACCGAACCGTGGCCACGCGTAGTACCCGCATAGCTGGCGCCCGCCCGGTTTGGGCGCTGCTTTCCGGCCCCCCGCTGCAAATGCAATGATTCGGGTGATGCCCAACGTATCAGACGCCCTGACGATGCGCCACAGCATCGCCGCGCCGAGTCCCGCGATTGCGTTGTCGACGAGATCGATTGTCTTGAGTTCGAGTAGGGATGTGTCCGATTCTCGACGCACCGATACGCGGTTCTCGGATCGGATCCACGTGGTGTTCGTGACCGAGAAGGTCAACGAGCCTCTGCTGTCGAGATAGGCTTGAATCTCCGATCCCGTAGGCGCTCCGCACAACGAAACGAGCAGTTCGTCAGAGACGTCGCCGCTCACGCCGAGCAACGCGGAAATGTCGAGGTCGTTTCGATCGATCGCGAGACGATCGTCGAAGTACGTCGCCTCGTACGGCAGAACATGGCAGAGATCGACATGCTGGGCGGGCATGGTTGCGGCCGGAAGAATGGAAAACCCCAGCATATCGCCGCGAATCCGCCGCGCCGAGTCCGCCGAACGGCCAACCGCGAGACGGAACGCCCGCCGTCCCGCCGGCCTTACGACCAGTCGAACGTCAGCAGCGCCGCGCGGCTGACCGGCTCGTATGGCCTGTTGCCCGGTGTAATGCGTGTCCAGTTCCTTGCGAAAGCCTGCGTCGTACGTGTCGGGCGGGTTCTCCGGATAGAAGTAGCGCGGGTCGCCGAGCAACGTATAGCGGTTGTTTTCGTCGAGCCGGAACCCGATCCAGTTCGCGCGCAGATAGTCGTTGTGGCACGCGGCCGTGTCCTGCCCGACGAGCCCGTCATAAGGTTCGACCGGGCTGATCAGGTGGATCCAGCCCTCCCATTACGGATCGACCGCCGACAGGTCGATTGACACGAGCGGATGCAGATGGCGCGCGAGTGCTGCCTGGTGCGCGGCGAAGACGTCGGTGTCCGACGCATAGACCTTCAGGCCAGGTTGTGGCGTGACGATGTCTTCGATCATGATCGGTGTCCGCATGGTGAGCGTTCGGCAAGGCTTCACGCGTGAAGGCGAAAACCGGATGAATGCCGGCGCCGCAGCAGCCTGTCGGAATCAGGTTCCGTTCATCCGCCCGATCGGATGTGAAAGCATTCGCGCTGCCCCTCTGGAGATCGTCTTCTTGATAATAGTTGATAGCCGGGATACGCTTGATGGATCGAATTCAATCCGGTCGGGAGGTCGACATGATCAGTGCGGAACTGGGCCCGCAACTGGAGGCTTATGTCGCGAAGCTGGTCGAATCGGGGCGTTACGGGTCCAAGAGCGAAGTGCTGCGCGAAGGCGTGCGCCTGATCCAGGATCGCGAGGCGCAACTGAACGCGCTGGACGCGGTGATCTCGCGCAGCCTGGCCGATGCGCAAGCAGGGCGCGGCGCCGAGGCGGCGGAAGTCTTCGATCATCTCGAGGCGAAGTATCGGGCGCAGGCGGATCGGCAGGCCTGATCGTGCGCCTGTCCGATTTTGCGATTGCCGAACTCGAAGCGGTCGCCGATTACATTGCACGCGACAACCCGCAACGCGCCGTGACGTTCGTGCGGGAGATTCGCGACAAGTGCATGAGTCTGGCCGCGATGCCGCTGGCGTTTCCGCTGGTGCCGCGCTTCGAGCGTTACGGCGTGCGGCACCGCGTGTACGGCAACTACCAGATCTTCTATCGAGTCGTCGGCGATCCGCCGACGCGGATCGACATCCTTCACGTCCTGCACGGCGCGCGGGATTACGCGTCGATTCTGTTCTGAGCGAACGCGCGCATCTCATCGCGCCCGGAATGAGCGAGCCCGCCCACGACCGGGTGCGACAGAATCGCGCTCGGTGTCGCCGGCGCGCATCGGCGGCGAGTCGAGGCAAAAGCCTCGCGCGCGATGAAGCCGGCGGCCACGCGGCCCGCCACCCTCGTCAATGCCCCGACGCTTCCTCCAGCGTCAGATGCTTCGTCTCCGGCGCCCACGCGACGGACACGATCATCCCCACCAGCAGCACGCCCGCGAGCGCGAACATCGTCGCGTGAAAGCCGAGCGTCGCGATGCCGGCCGGCAGCAGGAACGTGCCGATCGCCGAACCGAGCCGGCTGCACGCGATCGCGAGGCCCACGCCGCTCGCGCGCACTTCGGTCGGGAAGCACTCGGGCGGGAACACGCCGACGAGGTTGCTGAACGCCGACATCGTCAGCGTGAAGATCGCGAACGCGACGATCATCGCGACGGCCGCCGTCGACGGCAGCACCGCGAGCGCGACGAGCGACGCGCACGTCACCGCGAACGAGCCGATCAGGAAGCCGCGTCGCGACAGCCGGATCGTCAGCCAGATGCCGATCAGCGCGCCCAGCACGAGAAACGCGTTCAGCAGCAGGTCCGCACCGAAGCCTTCGGCGAGGCCGATCGTCTTCAGGATCGTCGGCAGGAACGTGTAGATCGCGAAATACGGAATCACGAGGCACACGAAGAACGCGCAGTTGAAAAGCGTGCGGCGGATCAGGTCATGCCGGAACAGTCGCGCGAAGCCGGCATTCGCCTGCGGTTCGGCCGAACCGTCGAGCATCACGTGCGGCCCGAAATGTTTCGCGACGATGGCGCGCGCTTCCTGCACGCGGCCCTTGCCGAGCAGCCAGCGCGGCGATTCGGGCGTGCCGATCCGCAGCACCAGCACGATCAGCGCGGGCAATGCAGCCGACGCGAGCAGCCAGCGCCATGCGTCGGGCGCGGCGTCGCCGTACGCGAGGCCGAGCACGTTCGCGGCGACATAGCCGATCGTCCAGATCACGCTGAACGAGCCGAGCAGCGCACCGCGATGCTTGCGCGGCGAGAATTCGGCGAGGATCGCGTGGCCGACGGTGAAGTCGCCGCCCATCCCGAAGCCGATCAGCACGCGCAGCACGCACAGTTCGAGCGGCGACGTGACGAAGAACTGCGCGAACGCGGCCGCCGTGATGATCACGAAGCTCGTCAGGAAGATCTTCTGCCGGCCCATCCGGTCGGACAGCCAGCCGAACACGAGGCTGCCGAAGAAGATGCCGATCAGCGCCGAGCTGCCGATCATCCCCATCCAGAACGCGTCGATCGGCATCTGCCCGCCGAGCGCGGCGAGCGCATAACCGATCGTGCCGAGCGTGTAGCCTTCGGTGAAATGCGCGCCGAACGTGAGGCCGGCGATCTTCACGTGAAAACGGTTGAGCGGCACGTCGTCGAGCGCGACGGGGCGGTGCGGCGCCTCGGCGCCACGCGACAGCGGCAACGCGCGCGCGGTGCCGGATTGAACGTTGGCTGGGGTCAAGCTGCCTCCTGGATTGTCATGCGCGATGCGGCGGCCTGCGCGGGCACGAATGCCCGCGAGCGCCGTGCAAGGCGCCGCGCGCCCGGGCGGCGCGCGGCGCGGATCGACCGCGGGGAGCGGTCAGCGGCCGAGGCCGGCCATCAGCGTGTACTTCAGTTCCACGTATTCGTCGAGGCCGTACTTCGAGCCTTCGCGGCCGAGCCCCGATTGCTTGACGCCGCCGAACGGCGCGACTTCGGTCGAGATGATCCCGTCGTTGACGCCGACCATCCCGCTCTCGAGCGCACCCGACACGCGCCACGCGCGGCCGAGGTCGCGCGTGTAGAAGTACGCGGACAGCCCGAACGGCGTGTCGTTGGCCGCGGCGACGGCCTCTTCCTCGGTCGTGAAGCGGAAGCAGCCGGCGACGGGGCCGAAGGTTTCCTCTTCGGCGATCAGCATGTCGGGCGTCATGCCGGTCAGCACGGTCGGCTCGTAGAACGTGCCGCCGAGCGCGTGGCGCTTGCCGCCGGTGAGCGCGTGCGCGCCCTTCGCGGTTGCATCGGCCACGTGCCGCTCGACCTTGCCGAGCGCCGCCTCGTTGATCAGCGGCCCCTGGTCGACTTCACCGGCGAGCGCGTTGCCGACGCGCAGCGTGCGCACGGCGTCCGCCAGCTTGCGCGTGAACGCGTCGTACACGCCGTCCTGCACGAGAAAGCGGTTCACGCATACGCAGGTCTGGCCCGTGTTGCGGAACTTCGACGCGATCGCGCCCGTGACCGCCGCATCGAGATCGGCATCGTCGAACACGATGAACGGCGCGTTGCCGCCGAGTTCGAGCGACAGCTTCTTCAGCGTGTCGGCCGACTGCTTCGCGAGCAGCTTGCCGACCCGCGTCGAGCCCGTGAACGACAGCTTGCGCACGACGGACGAACTCGTCAGCGTCTCGCCGATCGCGACCGCGTCGCCCGACACGACGTTGAACACGCCGGCCGGCACGCCCGCGCGCTCGGCCAGCACCGCGAGCGCGAACGCCGACAGCGGCGTTTCCTCGGACGGCTTCAGCACCATCGTGCAGCCGGCCGCGAGCGCGGGGCCGGCCTTGCGCGTGATCATCGCGAGCGGGAAGTTCCACGGCGTGATCGCCGCGACGACGCCGACCGGCTCGCGCGTGACGACGATCTGCGAATCCGGCTTCGGGCTCGGGATCACGTCGCCGTACATGCGCTTCGCTTCTTCCGCGAACCATTCGAGAAAGCTCGCCGCGTACGCGACTTCGCCGCGCGCTTCCGCGAGCGGCTTGCCTTGCTCGCGCGTCAGCAGCTCGGCGAGCGCATCGCGATGCTCGAGCATCAGCTCGCCCCAGCGCTTCACGCGTGCGCCACGCTCCTTCGCGGTCAGCGCGCGCCACGCGGGAAACGCGTGCGCGGCCGCGTCGATGGCGCGCTGCGTGTCGTCGGCGCCGCCTTTCGCGACTTTCGCGATCGTCTCGCCGGTCGCGGGGTTCAGCACCGGATAGGTCGCATCGCTCGCGCCATGCGATTCGTGCCATTCGCCGCCGATGTAATGGCCGGTCCTCAGAAATTCGTTCATTGTGTGTCGTTCCTTCAGTGCGTCGGAGCCGCAGCCCTTCAGTCCGTTGCGAAGCTGCCCTGCGCCGGACGCGACGCGCGCGCGATGCGCTTGCCGGCCGTGTAGTCGTTGATCAGGTCGCACGGCGTGTAGTTGCGCTCCAGTTCGTGCAGTTCTTCCTCGGTGAGCTGCGTTTCGAGCGCGCCGAGCGCGCTGTCGAACTGCGCGACGGAATCCGCGCCGACCAGCACGCTCGCGACGCCGGGGCGGCTCAGCACCCACGCCTGCGCGATCTGCGCGGGCGGCACGCCGCGGCGCTTCGCGACCTTCGCGACCGATTCCGCGATTGCGAGCGACGCAGCGTCGCCGTACATCTGCGCGGTGAAGAAGTCGGTCTGGTTGCGCGTGGATTGCGGCTCGCAGGTCAGCAGGCCGCGCGCGAGCGGGCTGAACACCGACACGCCGACGCCCTGGTCGATGCAGTACGGCACCATCTCGCGCTCTTCCTCGCGATACGCGAGGTTCAGCTGCAGCTGCATGTTGATCGGTTTGTCCCAGCCGTTTCGTTCGCAGGCCTGCATGATCTTCGCGAACTGCCACGTGTACATCGTCGATACGCCGATATAGCGCGCCTTGCCCGCGCGCACGATGTCGTGCAGCGCGCTCATGGTTTCCTCGACGGGCGTGTTCACGTCGAAGAAGTGCAGCATGAAGATGTCGACGTAATCCATCCCGAGCCGCGTCAGCGAACCGTCGACGCCGTCGAGCACGTGCTTGCGCGAATGGCCGCCCGCGTTCGGATAACTGCCCATGTCGTAGCCGACCTTGGTCGTCACGACGAGCTCCTCGCGGCGCGCGTTGCGCTTCAGGATGCGACCGACCACTTCCTCGCCGACGCCCGTCGAATAGAAGTCCGCGAGATCGATGAAGTTGACGCCGGCGTCGAGCGCGCGGCGCACGATCGGCTCGCTCTGCGCTTCGTCGAAGATCCAGGGCTTCCATTCGGGGGTGCCCATGTTCATCGTGCCGAGACACAGGCGGGACACCTTCAGGCCGGACTGGCCGAGGCGGACGTATTCCATGTTTCCTCCAGGTGCGGCCTTGTGTCGGCCGCTCGTCGTCGTCAGTTTTTCTTCGGGGTGTAGAACGGGTTCGACACGTCGCGCGCGGCGGCGAACACCGCGTCGCGATGCGGCAGCCCTTCCATCGCGGCGACGATCGCGTTGCGGCACGCGCGATAGTTGTTCTCGAACACGGCATCGAGATCGTCGGTCTGCGGGTTCACCCAGTTCGCCGACACGACGACCCAGTCGTTTTCCGCCTCGGGCGGCAGCGTGCCGTTCTCGAGCGCTTCGGCCACCGCTTTCGCGATGCCGGCCTGCGACGCGCCCCACGTGGCGTTGCCGTGGAAATCGCTGGCGATCTGCGCCTTGTTGACGTACAGCGTGAGCGGCTTGGTCGGCACGCCCGGCTGCGCGATCACGACGAACGGCGCATGGCCGGCCGACGGCGTCGCGAGGGCGGTGGCGAACGCCTGGCCCGCCGGGCCGTTGCGCGGGCCGACCAGCACGTTGATGTGCGCGAGGTTGACGCCGGGGCCTTCGAAGCCTTCGCCGATGTAAAGCTGCCTGGGTTGGGATGCGGTCATTGCGGTGTCTCGTCGATGAGGTTGGGAGTGAGGCGATTGTGGTGGGCCGCGGCGCGGCCGGTGAATCGATGTTTTCTGATCGGGTTATGAGTTTTCGTCGTCTCCGGGAATGCCCTGAGCCCGGCGCGCGGAGGCCCGCCGGGCGGGCCTCGGCCGGCGTCGTGACGGCGGGCGGGGCGGGATCGGCGGGTGGGCATTCGCGAACCGGCTCCGGGTTTGTCATACCCGGGCAAGGGTTGGAGGGCCGGGCGCTTCCGGACAACAATCGGCGTGCTCCGAGCCCTATCTTTCGTCTTCCCTTCTTTTTTCGAAAGCGAGTAATTCCGATGGCTGCCATTCAAAGGCCCGATTGGTCGAAGCTCAGTTCGCTCGATCCCGAGCTGATCCGCGCATTCGTCGCCGTCGTCGAGAGCGGCGGCTTCACCGCGGCGGCCCGGCAACTGCATCGCACGCAATCGACGATCAGCCTGCGCATCCGCACGCTCGAGGAGCGGCTCGACACGCACCTGTTCATGCGCAACAGCCGGCGGCTCGAACTGTCGCGCGACGGCGAGAACTTCCTGATCCATGCGCGCCGCATCATCCAGGTGCAGAACGACGCGATCCTCGCGCTGAAGCAGGCGAGCAGCGACCGCGGCGTCGTGCGCTTCGGGCTGCCCGAGGACTATGCGGAGCTTTGGCTGCCCGACCTGCTGAAGTCGTTCTATGCGATGCGGCCGGGCGCGCGCTTCCACGTGCATTGCCGCACGTCGCTCGAACTGCTCGAACGGCTGCAGGCCGGCGAGCTCGACGTCGCGCTCGTCGTGCGGCACGGGCCGAACGCGGGCGGACGGCTGCTCGGCCGGCACGAGGTCGTGTGGGCGGCGCACCGCGATTTCGCGCTCGGCCCGCAGGCGTCGGTGCCGCTCGCGCTGTTTCCGGAGACGTGCTGCTACCGGCAGCGCGGGCTGCAGGCGCTCGCGACGGCCGAGCGGCCGTATCACGTCGTCTATACGAGCCAGAGCCCGACCGGCATCAAGATCGCGGTGAACCACGGCGCGGCCGTGACGATGATCGACCGCTGCACGCTGCCCGAGAACTGGCGCGTGCTCGACGAGACCGACGGGCTGCCGCCGCTGCCGGCGGCCGATCTCGAACTGCATCGCTCGCCGGGCATCTGCGATCCGCTGACCGACGATCTGGTGTCGCTGATCGAATCGATGGTCGACGAGCGGCGGCGCGCGTCGCTCGAAGCGTTCGCTTAGCGGGGCAGGGCGGCGCAAACGCGGGTGAGATTGACGCGAACCGCGGCGCGCGGCCGCAACGCGCGCATGACGATCGCGCGGCCCGCCGCAGCTCGCTGTCGTGTTATGTCCCCCGTGCCGTTTTTTGCACGGGCGGCCCGTTTTTTTGCACGACGTTTATCCGGTCTCTTCTAAGCTGGGGACGTGTCGAACAGCCGGGACGGCCTCCGTCCGCTCCATGACCTTCATTCATCCCGTTCCCGCCAGCGATGTCGCCGGCCGCCAGTTGCGCGCCGGCGCACCCAGCAATGTCATTCCGTTCCCGCCGCCGCGCCCGCGCCTGCAGTTGCCCGTCACCTTGACGGCCGATTCCGGCGAACGCGCGCACGCCCGGCTCGCGGCGCTGCTGCATTCCCCGCTCGGCGTGTATGTCGGCAGCGCGCGTGCCGTGCGCGACGTGGTCCACGTGCACTTCGACATCGCGCCGGAAGACCTGGATTTCACGCTGCACATGCTGATCGCGCAGCAGGCCGATGCTGTGATCGGGCCGGTCGCGCGCCGATTGCATGTCGGGCCGAACCCACGGTGAAGCTGGGAACGGTTGTTGCTCGTGGGTTGTCGTTCGTTCCTTGATGGCTTGTCCGATCCGCCGCCCGATCGCCGGTCGCCGTGTCGTCCGCCCGCAGGCGGCGAACCGGCGCGCGATGCTGCGTGCGCGGCGCCGATCACGAATACGGAGGAGTCATGGATCTATTGGAAGTCGTACCTGTCGCGCGGCCGACGAGCGGCCGGTTACGGACGGCGTTGCTGCCGTCCGGCCAGCAACTCGCGCGTCAGCTCGTGACGACGGTGCGCGTGGCCGAAATGCTGCTGCATCAGGCGATCGTCGTGCCCGACCGGCACCAGTGGTCGGTGGACACCGAGCGGGTCGACGCGGCCGGCGGGCCGCTCGAGGCCTGGGAGAGCTTCGTGACCTGGCGGATCGGCAAGGTGTTCGCAGCGTCGGTGAGCCCCGCCGCGCGCGTCAACGATCGCGACCAGGTCGCGGTCGAGATCCGGCTCTGCCTGCCCGAGCAGGACTACGTGGCCGGGCGGCGCGTGAGCACCTTCGGCCGCCGCCACGGCAACCGCTTCGGCGCGACGCTGTCGGTCGTGTCGGGCGCGCAGTGGGGCTGGCAACGCGCGGAGCACGTCGCGCCGGAACACGCGCAGGTATGCGGCGATACGCTGGAAGCGCTCGTCGATCGGGTAGCCGCGAACGTCAATGCGGCGCTGGGCGCGGCCGGGTTCGGCGCGACGCGCTGATCACGCGTCGCCGGTCTGGCCGGTCTGGCGCTGCAGGTCTTCCATCAGCTGTTCCGCGAGAAAGTCGCACGGCGGGCGCTTCGATTTCGTGCTGCGCGCGAGGATCAGTTCGAGCGGCGGCAAATCGGGCAGCCCGTGCGAGCGGCCGAGCATCGACAGTTGCGCGGGTATCGCGCAGCGCGCGAGCGGCGCGACCGCGAGGCCGGCCTCGACCATGCTGAGCAGACCGAGCAGGCTCGGGCTTTCATACGAAGTGCGGAACGGCAGCTTCGCGCGTTCGAGGCTGCGGATCGCGTTCTCGCGCGCGACGCTGCCCGGCATGAACACCGCGATCGGCAGCGGCCGTTCTTCCCATACGCGCGGCCCGTTCGTCATCGCGGCCCATGCCATCGGCTCGTGGCGGATGAAGTCGCCGGACAGCCCCTTGATGCGCGTGCCGCACACGAGATCGACCGTGCCGTCCTTCAGGAGCGGCGCGAGCGCGCTGCTCGGCAGCCCGATCACCTGGATCTCGACCTTCGGATAGGTCGCCGAAAATTTCTTCAGCACCGACGGCAGCAGCGACGACGCATAGTCGTCCGGCACGCCGATGACCACCTTACCCGTCACTTCCGGCCGCACCACGGCCGCCCACGCCTCGTCGCGCAGCGCCAGCATTCGTCTGGCGAATCCCAGCAGCACCTCGCCTTCGCGGGTCAGCACGATGCTGCGCGGCTTGCGCACGAACAGCGGCCGCCCGATCGCGTCTTCCAGGCTCTTGATCTGCATGCTCACGGCCGATTGCGAGCGGTTCACCGCTTCGGCGGCACGGGTCATGTTGCCGGTTTCCGCGACGGCGACGACGGTGGCCAGCACGTCGTGATCGAGCATCTTCATCGGTATCAGGAAAACTGAACGTAACGATCAGCATTATGCGTTTTTATTGTCGCTGTGTGTCTGCCATAGTGGCATCGAGCCGGCCGCATCGTCCGATGCGGTGCGGCGATCACGCCGGCCTGCCCGGCACGCAGCGCCGAACAGGGAAGAGTGGTGTACCGATGATGGATCATCCATTGCGTGCCGCACTGGCCGCGGAATTGCATGCCCGGCCGTTCCTGCGGCTCGCCGAAGCCGTGTCGCTCACGCACTACGCGATCTACGCGGACGGCCAGCCCGACATCCACGAAACGCTGCTGCACGCGCTGTGCCGCGACACCGGCATTGCCGCGCCGCAGGACGGCGCGACCCACTACGCGGTGCAATCGCCGGGCGGCTGGTACCTGAAGTGGGAGCGCCACACCGAATTCTCGACCTTCACGTTCGTCGCGCCGCGCCGCGACACCGGCTATTTCGACGATCTCGCGATCGAAGGGATTCCGGCCGCCTGGTTCGCACGGCTCGCGGGCATCCGCTTCGTCGCGGTGCGCATGGAGTTGCTGTCGGGCGATGCCGCGCGGCTCGTGTGCGGCGACCTGCGCCGCTGGATCGACGGGCCCGCGCTCGTCGGCAGCAACGTGCTCGGCGGCGGCAAGGTGTACTGCGACTGGCACGTGCGCGACGACGGCTTCATGCGCTTTCTCGTCGTCGACGAGGATTTCCGCGAGGAGCAGGGCGGCCGCCTGCTGCAACGCCTCCATGAAATCGAGACGTACCGGATGATGGCGCTGCTCGCGTTGCCGGTCGCACGGCGGATGAGCCGCGAGCTCGACGAGATCCACGCGGCGCTGCATACGCTGATGCAGCGGATGGACGCGGGCGGCGCCGACGGCGACGACGCGGCCTTGCTCGTGAAGCTCACGCATCTCGCGGTGCGGGTCGAAGCGCTGTCGGGGTCCGGCGGCCGCTTCAGCGCGTCGCGTGCTTACGAAAAGCTCGTGCTGGCGCGCATCCACGAGTTGCGCGAGGAGCGCATCGAAGGGATGCCGACGATCGCGGAGTTCATGGAGCGGCGCTTCGCGCCGGCGATGGAAACCTGCCGCAGCGTGTGGGCGCGTCACGAGCAGATCGCCGCGCGGATCGCGCGCGCGGTCGACCTGCTGCGCACGCGCGTGAATCTCGCGCAGGAAAAGGACGTCACGCGCCTGCTGGCGGGCATGGAGCGCACCGCGCGCAACCAGCTGCATCTGCAGCACGCGGTCGAAGGGCTGTCGGTGGCGGCCATTTCGTACTACGTGCTGTCGCTCGCGACCGCGGCGTTCAAGGCGCTGCACGTGATGAACCTGCCGGTCGATCCCGAACTCGCGGAAGGCCTGCTGATCGCGCCGGTCGTGTTCGCGGTGATTCACATCACGCGGCGCACGCGCGCGCAGCTCGCGCGGTCGGAGGCCGCGCATGGCGGCGCAGCCGTGCAAGCGGCGACGTTGCAACAGGCAAATTGAATCAGAACATCGACGACATATCGAAAGGAGTGGAGATGACTTTTACGCAATCGCAAGCGGGTTTTTTCACTGGCTACGACGCATTCGACGAACCCGGTCGGGATGACGCCGGCGCGCCGGAAGAGGTGCGCGTGACGTCGTATCAGGCCGTGCTGCAGGAGCCGATGACGTCGCTCGTCGGCAGCACGATCGATCGGCCGGATGTCGCGGCGGTGGCGATTCTCGGGTACAACTGACGCCTGGTCGTTTCGCGTCGATTCACGACGTCCGCCGTGGACGCTGCAGGCCCGGCGGCCCCTTCACGTACACCTTCACGCCATGAACGCGCATCCCGCCGTTTCGCTTCAACTGACCGACATCGAGCAGCCGGCCGCACGCGACCTCATCAGCCGCAAGCTCGGCGAGTTCAACCACGCGATGACGGGCCGATCCGACACGGCGGCGCTCGACGTCTACGTGACCGATCCCGCGACCGGCGAGGTCGTGGGCGGCCTCACCGGCCGGACGTCGCTGGGCCTCTTCTTCATCGACCTCTTTTACCTGCCGGAATCGCTGCGTGGCGGCGGTTTCGGCAGCCGGCTGCTGCGCGAGGCCGAAGCGGAGGCGAAGCGGCGCGGGTGTGCGCGCGCCGTGCTGTACACGATTACGTTCCAGGCGCCGGACTTCTACCGGAAGCACGGTTACGAGGCGTTCGGCGAGGTGCCGTGCGAGCCGGAAGGGACGGCGCGCGTGTTCATGGTCAAGACGCTTTGAGCGAGGTAGCCTGACGTCACCGCGCCGGCGTCGCTACCGAAGGCCGGCGGGATCGCAGCATGTGCTGCATCGACGGCGACGGGTAGCGCGACGCCGTCCACGCCGAGCCGGAGGCATATCGTGACAATTCCACCCGATCAATACGCCAGACAGTACGTGCGATTCGAAGACGAACGCACGCGGCCTGTCCGCGACCTGCTGGCCGCCGTGCCGGACACGCCGATCCATACCGCGCTCGACATCGGCTGCGGGCCGGGCAATTCGACCGAAGCGCTGATCGCGCGCGCACCCGACGCGACGGTGCGCGGGATCGACGCGTCGCCGGACATGATCGCGGCCGCGCGCAAGCGCCTGCCCGCGCTGCGTTTCGATCTCGCGGATGTCTCCACGTGGGACGATCCGGGCGGCTACGACCTGATCCTGTCGAACGCGGTGCTGCAATGGGTGCCGGCGCACGACACGCTGTTTCCGTCGCTCGTCGGCCGGCTCGCGCCGGGCGGCCATCTCGCGGTGCAGATGCCCGACAACCTCGACGAACCCGCGCACCGGCTGATGCGCGCGGTCGCCGCGGGCGGGCCCTGGGCGGACAAGCTCAAAGGCGCGGCGCGCACCGAGCGGTTCGACGCGCGGTATTACTACGCGCTGCTGTCGCCGTCGTGTTCGCGGGTGGATGTCTGGCGCACGACTTACTACCATCCGCTGCGCGGCGGCGCCGACGCGGTCGTCGAATGGTTCAAGGGCAGCGCGCTGCGGCCGTTCCTCGCGGCACTCGATGAAGGCGAACGCGACGCGTTCGTCGCGCGCTATCGCGATGCGCTCGCCGGTCCGGATGGCTACCCGTCGCTCGACGACGGCACCGTGCTGCTGCCGTTCCCGCGCCTGTTCATCGTCGCGACGCGGAAGTAAGGCGCAAGCAAAGGCGCAAGCAGGACCGGAGCGGGCGGCGGCGGGTCGTCGGTCAGGACAGCGGCCGCATCGATTCCGGATCGACCGTCCGGCTCTTCGCGCTTTGCCCGTCGCGCAGATCCTTGTACCAGAAGAGGGCGACTTCCCCGTCGTTCGCGCCGTCGGCGTACAGGAAGCGGTCGTGGCCGCCCACGACGAAGCCCGCCCGCGCGTACGTGCAGCAGGCCGCGACGTTGTTCGCCTGCGTTTCCAGCCGCATGAAGCCGAACCCGCGGCTGCGCGCCCACGCTTCGGCGGCCGCGAGCAGGAACTGGCCGATCCCTTGCCGCCGGCAGCTGCGGTCGACCGCGAGTTCCGCGATCTCGGCCATCCCGTTCCAGCTTTCGGTGATCGCGACGAATCCCGCGAGGCGCCCGCCCGCGCTCGCGCGGAACAGCGCGGTGCCGCCGGACGCCTCGCGCGCCCATCCGGCCGGATCGAAGCCGTAGTCCTTGCGCTGCACGGGCAGCGCGCGCAAATCGAGCAGATCCTGGTACGGCGCATTCAGCTCCCACGCGATCTCGAACGAAAAGTCGCATCCGTTCAGTTCGTCGGCGGGCAGATCGACCGCCTGTTCGATGCTGATGTGCTCGGCTCGGTCCATGTGTCGGTGTCCTGTCTTCAGCGGGATTGCCTGGTCTTCCCCCGGGGCGGCCGCCGCCGCCTGGCAGCGAGAGCCGGATTGCACCCGTTCCTGTTTTGAATTGATGCGCTCGCACGATGTCTCTTCCCGCGGCGGCGCTCAACGCCCGATTATGCGGGATATCGGCGCGGACTCATCCGCATCTCGTCTCGTGGCGGAGCGCCGATCCCGGCCATGCCGCGTATTCGTCGGCGCATTGCTTCATTTGGCAGGGCGATGCGATCACGCAACGGATTGCTCATACGGAATCCACACGGCCTGATTGCCGGAGACCCTCATGGGGGCCGCTTCGCGGTTCGACTATGCTGAATTGTCCGCGGCGAACCTGCGATGACGGGAGAGGGCGATGAGCGAACAAGACAACGTGCAACTCGTGCAGCAGGCTTACGCGGCGTTCGGCCGCGCGGATATCGAGGGCATTCTGCAGACGCTGTCCGACAGCGTCGACTGGTTCATCCCGGGGCCGGCCGACGTCGTTCCGTTCGTCGGCAGACGACATGGGCCGCAGGCGGTCGCGGCGTTCTTCGCGGCGCTTGCGTCGACGCAGACCGCGGAACGCTTCGAGCCGCTCGAGTTTATCGCGAGCGGCAACCGGGTCGTCGTGCTCGGTACGCAGCGCTGGCGTGTCCACTCGACCGGGCGCACTTACGAGGACGACTGGGTACACCTGCTCACGATCGAAAGCGGGAAGATCGCGGCGTTCGTCGAGTATCACGATACGGAGGCCGAAGCGGCCGCGCATCGACGGTGACGGTACCGAAGATGCGTCGGGCCGCTGTGCCCGGCGGCTTCGGCATCCGGCGCGGCCGGCATGGCCCGCGGTGCCGCGCCCGCCCGCCGGGGATGGTGCCGCCGGTGGCCTGAACGGCCGCCCAGATCAATCGATCGCGCGCATCACGTGGCGCAGTTCCTGGTAGCTGCGCAGGCCCGTCACGCCGAGTTCGCGGCCGATTCCGCTGAGCCCGAAGCCGCCCCAGCACACATGCGGGTAGATGAGTTGCGGCGCGTTGATCCACACGAGCCCGGCACGCACGCGTGCCTGAAACTGCTTCGCGACTTCCGCGTCGCGCGTCACGACGGTCGCGACGAGCCCGTAGCGCGTGTCGTTCGCGAGCGCGATCGCCTCGTCGTCGGTACGGAACGACTTCACGCACGCGACCGGGCCGAACACCTCGTCGGTCCACAGCAGGTTGTCGGCGGCCGGCTCCGCGACCACGACGGGCGCCATGAAGAAGCCATTGCCGCCGGCCTCGGCGACGCGCCCGCTGAACGCGACGCGCGCGCCCGCCGCGATGCCTTGCGCGAGCATCGCCTCGACGCGCGTGCGGTGCGCGGCCGAGATCATCGGCCCCATCGCGACCTCCGCGGTGGCAGGCGGCGCGACGACGAGCGCGCGCACGGCCGTCTCGAACGCGGCCATGAAGCTGCGATAGAGGCTGTCGTGCACGAGGATGCGCGCGGTGGCCGAGCACATCTGGCCCGCGTTCGTGAAGGCGCCGGCGACCGCGAGCGACACCGCGGCGTCGAGATCGGCGTCGTCGCGCACGATCAGCGACGACTTGCCGCCGAGTTCGAGCGTCACGCGCTTCATGTCCTCGGCCGCGGCCTGCATGACCTTGCGGCCGGCGGCCGTGCTGCCGGTAAACGAGATCTTGTCGATCAGCGGATGCGCGGTCAGCGCCGCGCCGACCTCGGCGCCGCCGTTCACGACGTTGACGACGCCGTCCGGCACGCCGGCTTCGGCGATCAGGTCGAGCAGCGCGTGCTCGGCCGGCGACGTCAGTTCGGACGGCTTCAGCACGACCGTGCAGCCGGCCGCGAGCGCGGGCGCGAGCTTCCATGCGGTCGTACCATCGGGAAGTTCCACGGCACGATCAGCGCGGCGACGCCGACCGCGTCGTGAAGCGCTCCCGCGACGGGTCGCTCGCAACGCGACGGCTCGGCTCGAACAGCGCCGGGTTTCCGCACAGCGTCGCGTAATACGCGAACGTCGCGGCGCTCGCCGACGTCGGCGTCGGTCCAACGGGCGCCGCGCTAGTGCATCCTGCAGCGCCGCGAGCCGCTCGCGGTCGGCTTCGACCGCTCGGCGATCGTCGCCGAGCAGGCGGCCGCGCTCGCCGCGGCGGTGTCGCGCAGCCGCGAACGCCGTCGGGCGCGGCGGCGGGACGCGGCCGTCGACGTGCGGCCCGTCGCGATTCCTGAGCCGATCGTCGCGGCCCGGCTCACGCCCCCATCGAGCATCGGCCGCGCCGGCTTCATCGGAATGCGTGCGCACGGGCTGGCCGGCGATGCGCGCGCGGGCAGCACGATGGCCGCGCGAAGGGGAAAGCTCGGCGGTGGACATGAACGTGTTCCTGTCGATCGGATTAGCGGTAGGCGACGCCCGGCATCACGCAGAGCATCTCGAATGCGAGGTTCGCGCCGACGAGCGCGGTGGTGCCGGTCGGATCGTACGGCGGCGACACTTCGACGAGATCCGCGCCGACGATGTTCAACCCCTTCATCCCGCGAATGATCTCGAGACCCTGCTGCACCGACAGGCCGCCGATTTCCGGCGTGCCGGTGCCGGGCGCGAACGACGGATCGAGACCGTCGATGTCGAAGCTGAGATACACCGGCGTGTCGCCGACGCGTTCGCGCACCTGCGCCATCAGCGGCGCGAGCGACCGGTTCCAGCATTCCTCCGCCTGCACGACGGTGAAGCCCTGCTGGCGGCACCAGTCGAAATCGTCCGCGTGATAGCCGGTGCCGCGCAGGCCGATCTGCGTGACCTTGTCGCATTGCAGCAGGCCGTCTTCCACCGCGCGGCGGAACGGCGTGCCGTGCGCGATCTTCTCGCCGAACATCGTGTCGTTCACGTCCGCGTGCGCGTCGACGTGCACCACGGCGACCTTGCCGTATTTCCTGTGCAGCGCGCGCAGGATCGGCCACGCGATCGTGTGGTCGCCGCCGAGCGTGATCGGCCGGCAGCCGTGCGCGACGATCTCGTCATACGCGTGCTCGATGCGGCGCACCGAATCCTTCAGGTCATACGGGTTGGTCGCGACGTCGCCGATGTCGGCGACCTGCAGCGAATCGAACGGCGCCGCGCGCGTGGCCATGTTGTACGGGCGCAGCAGCACGGATTCGGTGCGGATCTGGCGCGGGCCGAAGCGCGAACCCGAGCGGTTCGACGTGCCGAGGTCGAGCGGCACGCCGACGAAGCACACGTCGAGGCCGTCGGTCGTGTCGGCCTGCGGCAGGCGCATCATCGTGGCGATGCCGCCAAAGCGCGGCATCTCGTTGCCGCCCATCGGCTGGTTCAGTTCGCGGTGCATGGGGCCGTCTCCTCTTTATGGTGAAAAGCGATCGGCCGATGGTAGAGGAGAACGCGGGCGCGAAGATCTTGAAGTCGCAACGTTTACATCGACGGGTCTCGATGCGAACGGCGCCGCCGCATCGACGCGGCGCGACCGGCTGCGGGCGACCGGCGGCGGGCGGCCGTCGACGCGCGACCGGATCAGCCGGCGATCGCGGGCGGCGTGCCGGCGTCGTCGCCGTCGTTGCCTTCGTCGCCTACGTGGTCACGCATTGCGGCCGCAGGAAACGCCGGCACGGCCGAGCCCCACGCAGCCAGCTCGCGCTTCGTGCGCACCCCGAGCTTCGCGAACGCACGCTTCACGTACGACTCGGCCGACGCGACGCGCACGCCGAGGATGTCGGCGGTTTCCGGCACGGTCTTGCCGGAGATCAGGTGCTTGCAGGTTTCGTATTCGCGCTTCGACAGCTTCACGCCGTCGGCCGCGATCCGCGCGTCGAACTGCGCGAGCGGATGCACGTCGGGCGTCGGGTGCGCGATGCGGCGCGCGGCGGTGGTCGACGCGTGCAGCTCGAGCAGCGGGAACAGCACGTCGCTGATGCTGCGAAAGCGGTTCATTTCGGCGAGCGTGAACGGCGGGCGATCGCGGCCGCGTTCCAGCGCGATCGAATGCTGCGCATAGCGGGTGCCGCGCGCGAGCACGCATTCATGGCCGATATGCACGTCGTCGAACAGCCGCTGGCGGAATTCGCCGGGCGGGATCGCCGCGATGTCGCGCACGACCAGCATCGTGCCCGTCTTGCCGCGCAGCCCCGCGAACAGCGGGTCGCTGTCGAGAAAGCGCTCGTAGTAGAGCGTCATCACGTCGGAGATGTCGGCGGTCGCGGTGCCGATGCCGCTGCTGCCGATCCATTCGCAGCGGTAGCCGGTGGGCATCGTGCCGTCGACGCGCGAGCGCTCGACGTGCGCGACGTCGAGCGGCACGACGTCGTTCAGCAGTTGCGTGAGACGCGGCACGAAGTGCGGCGTGCCGACCGTCTCGATCAGCTCGCCCAGCGCCTTGAACGACACGTTGAAGCGGTCGGTGTCGCGGTGGAAGGGGTTCACGTTGAGCAGCATGCGGTTCCCCGGTGAAAAGCGGCGGCGATTCTAGCGTCCGAAGTCAAAAACGTCATTAGGGGGAAATACGGTATGGAGTCCTGCGACCCTGCGCGCCGCGGAAAACGCGGTTTGTCCCCCCCGCAGGGGGGCATACCGGGGCAGTGTAAATGAGTAACTTTGTCTCTGCTTTTTTCAATCGAGAGACGAAAGATTCAAATGACCAAACTGATCAAGGACATCCTGCCGCTGGGCGCAGGCGTGGGCGAATTCACGAAGCTCGACTTCGGGATGGACGAAAGCGACTGGCGCGCGGCCGAAGGCAAGAGCGGCAGCTACCTCATCGGCTGGTGGGAAGGCAAGGTCGGCTCCGTGGAGTTCCCGGAAACCGCGGCAGACGAAGCGGTGTGGCTCGTCGAGGGCCGGATCGCGCTGACCGATGTCGAAGGTAACCGCAAGGAATTCACGCCGGGCCAGGGCTACCTGCTGCCGGCCGGTTTCACGGGCCGCTGGGAAACGATCGAGGACGCGAAGAAGTTCTACGTGCTGCTCGAGAAGTCGTGATGCGAGCGGCCGCCGTGGCGTCGTCGTCAGGTTGATGCGAGGCCCGGCGGCGGCGTTTTCGATCGACTGCAGGCGACGTGCGTCGCGCGGGTGTCGAAGGCGCGCGTCGCGGCTTGCGGTGCATCGTGCCGATCGTCGCCGTCGGCGCAACCGAAGCAACCGGGGCAACCGAAGTAATCGGCGGAATCGCTGAAATCGGCGAATTCGGCACGCCGTGCACGCATCGCATGCGCGGGCCGCGATCACGTGGAATGGCTGGGATCATGGAAATGGAAGTCAACGAAGCAGCACAAGCCGCACCGGCTCACGCGCACGCCGCGCGTCACGCGCCGGTCGCACTGGGCGCCGCCGAGGCGCTCGCGAATACGAAACTGTTCCCGTACTGGCTCGACAACCCGGCCGCGCCGGCCGCCGAGCCGGAACTCGTCGGCGACGTGACGGCCGACCTGCTGGTCGTCGGCGGCGGCTTCACCGGGCTGTGGACGGCCGTGCAGGCGAAGGAACAGATGCCGCACCTGAAGGTGGTGCTGATCGAGGCCGGCAAGGTCGCGCACGGCGCGTCGGGCCGCGCGGGCGGGATCATCTCGACGTCGGTGATGCACGGGCTGCCGAACGCGGTGCGCGTGTTCCCGAACGACATCGCGCAGCTCGAGGCATTCGGCCACCACAACCTCGACGGCTTCGAGGACACGCTGAAGCGCTACGCCATCGACGCCGACATCGAGTGGAACGGCGAGATGACGGTCGCGGTGGACCCCGGGCACCTCGCGCACCTGAAGGGCGACTACGACCTGCATCGCGAATACGGGCACGACGTCGTGCTGCTGAACCGCGAGGAAACGCTCGAGCAACTGAACTCGCCGCTGTTCGCGGGCGCGCTGTGGTCGCGCAACCGCAGCGGCATCGTGCATCCGGCGAAGCTCGCGTGGGGGCTCAAGCGCGCGGCGCTGTCGCTCGGCGTGAAGCTCTACGAGCACACGCCGCTCACGACCGTCACCGACGAAGGCAGCACCGTGTACGTGACGACGCCGAAGGGCAGCGTGCGCGCGCCGCGTGTCGTGTTCGGCAGCGGCACCGCAAAGGTTGGCATTCCTGATATCAACCGCCGCGTGATGCAGGTGCGCGATCACGTGCTCGCGACCGAGCCGCTCACCGACGAACAGCTCGCGCGGATCGGCTGGAAGAATCGCCAGGGCGTGTACGACACGCGCACGCAGCTCAACTATTTCCGGTTGACGAAGAACAACAGCATCATCTTCGGCGGGCTGGTCAGCTATCACTTCGACGGCGACCCGGAACCGCACCAGGACGGCCGGCGCGAAACCTACTACCGGCTCGCGGAGGCGTTCTACCGGACCTTCCCGCAACTCGCCGACGTGCGCTTCTCGCACGCGTGGGGCGGCCCGATCGACTACTGCTCGCGCGGCTCGGTGTTCGCGAAGCGCTATCTCGGCGGCAAGGCCGTGTTCGTCGCCGGCTACACGGGCTTCGGCGTCGCGGCGAGCCGGTTCGGCGCGTTCATGGGGCTGAACATCCTGTTCGACCGCGACAGCCCGGAGCGCAAGCTCGACATCGCGAACCAGAGCCCGAGCTACATCCCGCCCGAGCCGATGCGCTGGGTCGCCGCGAAGATCACGTTCCACGCGTTCGACGGCGCGGATGCCGAAGGCGGCTGGAAGCGCGCGTGGATCAACGGGCTCAAGGCGATGGGCTTCCCGATGTAAGCGCCGGTCGTTCATGAGCGACGGGTATGGCGCGTGCCGTTGCCGATGACGGCGCGCGTCCGGTCAGGTTCATCGGCGCGGGCGGCCGGTGTCGTGCCGGCCCGGCAACGCGCGAGAAGCGCAGCGGCTTGAAGCATGTTTTCGAATACCACCGATCTCGATCTCCGGCTCATCCGGGTCTTCCTGGCCGTCGTCGACGCACGCGGCATCACGGCCGCCGAGGCATCGCTCGGCGTGCGTCAGTCGACCATCAGCACGCAGCTCTCCGCGCTGGAAGCGCGTGTCGGCTTCAAGCTGTGCGACCGCGGTCGCGGCGGCTTTCGGCTGACATCGAAGGGCGAACGCTTCGCGGCCACGGCGCGCACGCTGGTCGCGGCGACGTCGGAGTTCGTCGCGCGCGTGCGCGACATCGACCGCAAGCTGGTCGGCACGTTGTCGATCGGGCTGATCGGGCAGGCGCCGCTCGTCGAGAACGCGCGCGTCGCCGACGCGATCGGCACGTTCCGCAAGCGCGACCAGGCCGTCACGTTCTCGATGAAGGTCGCATCGCCGCAGGAACTCGAGGAGGGCCTCGTCAACAACCAGCTCGATTTCGCGATCGGGTATTTCTGGCATCGCGTGCCGGGGCTCGACTACACGCCGTTGTTTACCGAGGAGCAGGTGATCTACTGCGGTCGCGGCCATCCGCTGTTCCATGTGTCGCGGCCGGTGTCGATGGACGACCTGCAGGCGCACGACTGGGTGTGGCGTACCTATCCGGTGCCGGAGGAACAGTGTCCGCTGCCGGAGCGGCGCGTGACCGCGAGCGCGGACAGCATCGAGGCCGCGACGATCCTGATCCTGTCGGGCGGCCATCTCGGCTACCTGCCCGCGCATTACGCGGAGCCGTTCGAGCAGCGTGGGCTCGTGAAGGCCGTCGGCCGTGCGACGTTCGGCTTCGATGTGCCGCTGCATCTCGCGATGAAGCGCAACGCGAGCGGCAAGCCGATCGTCGATGCGTTCCGCGAGGACTTGCTGCGCGCGTTCAACATCAAGGCGGCCGCGCTGGCTGCATAGCGCGTGCCGGTCGTGCGGCCGCGCCGCCCCGCGGGCGAGGAACAGCGGCTGGAATCGCGAAACGCGTGTCCCGGGCGGTCGGCGAACGCGCGGGATGTGAACGAGTATCGGGCGGCTCGCGTTACGCGCTTGCGCTGTCGTCGCGATATCCGCTCTTGCCGTCGAAGATTTCCTTCAGCGCGGCGCGCAGCGCGACGGGATCGTGTTCGCCGGGCGCAAGATGAATCACGTAATGCGTGTTGCCGTCGAGCCGCGCGGCGGTGCGCTCGTCGAGTTCGACATCGAGCGTGTCGCCCGTGAGACGCACCGACAGGTCGTTCACGTGCGCGGTGAGCTGGTCGAGCACCATCACCTCGATCGACGTTTCCTCCGGAAAGCGCAGCAGCGAGAAGCAATAGTTCTGCGCCGCGTCGTGGCAATAGATGTTCGCGAAGCTTTCGTCGTCGTCGACATCGGACGTGGCCGCGCCGACGGTAGCGTGTAGTTCCATGATGTTTCTCTCGGTAAGGGGTTATCGGGGCAGCGCGGCTTGCGCGTCGACCTCGCAACGCGCATCGCGCGCCTTCAGCCACAGCCCGAATTCGCGCATGACCTCGACGACGGGCCGCAGCCGGTCGCCGTCCGCGGTCAGATCGTACTCGACGCGCACCGGCACTTCCGGATACACGGTGCGCCGCACGAAGCCGGCGTCCTCGAGCGCGCGCAGATCGAGCGTCAGCATCCGCTGCGAGATGCCCGGCATGTCGCGGCGCAGGTCGCTGAAGCGCTTCGGCCCGTCGAGCAGATACGACACGAGCAGCAGCCGCCAGCGGCCGCCGAGCATGCGCATCGCTTCTTCCACGGAACATCCTGTCGCACTCGTCTTCATGCCGCTGACCCTGTCGGTAACTTTTTTGTGACTACGGCACAAACGACTGCCTTCTTCTCAGTGCTGCGCCGATGCGAGATATTAGCGCCCGCGTCGCGGCGAATCGATAGTCGAACCACCCAATCAAGGAAACGCATGAAGCTTTATCACGCTCCCGGCAGCTGTTCGCAGGCCATCTGCATCGTGCTGCGCGAAAGCGGCATCGACGCGCAGGTCATCAAGGTCGACGCGCGCAAACACGTCATTGAAGACGGGCGCAATTACTACGATGTGAGCGAACTCGGCTACGTGCCGCTGCTCGAACTCGACGACGGCACGATGCTGCGCGAAGGACCGGTGATCGCGCAGTATCTCGCGGACCGGCGCCCCGAAGCGCGGCTCGCGCCCGCGTACGGCACGCTCGCCCGCTACCGGCTGATGGAATGGCTGAACTTCCTCGGCACCGAGATCCACAAGGGCTTCATCCCGCTGCTTTACGCGGTGCAGGCGGGGCAATACGTCGACCCGGTGCGGCAGAAGCTCGACAGCCGCTTTGCGTGGATCGACCGGCAGCTCGACGGCAACACGTATGTAACGGGCGATACGTTCACGATCGCCGATGCATACCTGTTCGCGCTGACGGGCTGGGGCAAGGCCGACTGGATGCGCTCGGTGTACAACGCGGACATCGACCTGAGCCGCCATGCGAACCTGCGCGCGTGGTACGAGCGGGTGCGGGCGCGGCCGGCCGTGCAGCAGGTGCTGGCCGTCGATGGGCTGGCACGCTAGCGCGTGGGGGCGGCGCCAGACACCGTCAGAAGCCGCACACGTCGCCGCGCCATACCGCAAACCGCCGCGCTATAATCGCCGCCATGAAACTGCTTCGGACCTTCATCCTGCTGCTGCTTTGCGCGGTGCTGCCCATCAGCGGGCTGGCAGCCAGCGGCTTGACCGGTGAATGTCCGATGCAGCACACGATGTCGATGGAAGCGAAGACGGGCATGAGCATGTCCGCCGACATGAGCGGCTGCGATTCGATGAAAGCGTCGCCCACCGACACCACGAAGGCCAAAGCGAAGGGCATGGCCTGCAAGGTGACGGCCCAATGCCAGTTCGGCAGTCTCTATCACCCGGCCGCCCGCGCCGACGTGAGCCGTCCCGCTGCATTCGCCAGCACGATCGTCTTCCACTACGCGCAGTCCGTCCCGATCCGCGACCCGAACGGGTTGTGGCGCCCGCCCCGCATCAGCTGATCCCGATTTGACCGGTTCACCGCCGAGGCGGTGAGGTTCGTCCCGTGTTCGGGACGTGGAATCCATTCGGGTTCCGACTTGGGGTTACACCATGTCATTCGATTTCTGCACGCCGCGCTTGCGGCGTGCGTGCCGGCGCGCGCCCGTGCTTTGGGCGGCGCTGCTGGCGGCGGGCGCCCATGCGCAGCAGTCGCCCGTCACGCTGGACGCCGCGCTGCAGGCCGCCACCGAACGTTCCGCGTCGATGCAGGCCGCGCAGGCTTCGGTGCGCGCGAGTTCGGAAGCGGCAGTCAGGGCCGGCCAGCTGCCGGACCCGATGCTCAAGGCCGGCATCGACAACCTGCCGGTCAACGGCGGGCAGCGCTTCACCGTCGGCCAGGACTTCATGACGATGCGCCGCATCGGCATCGAGCAGGAATGGGTGTCCGGCGACAAGCGGCGGCTGCGCGCGGCGCTGGCCGACGAGCGAGTCGGCCGCGAACGCGCGGACTATCTCGTGCAGCTGGCCACGGTGCGCCAGCGGACCGCCGCGGCCTGGCTCGACGCCATTTACGCGAAGCAGGCGCTCGCGCTTCGCCAGGCGCTGCTCGATCACATGCGGCATGAGCTCGACGTGACGCAGGCGTCGTATCGCGGCGCGAAGGCGAGCGCAGGCGAGGTCGTCCAGGCACGCGCGATGCTGGCGCAAACGCAGGATCAGGTGCTCGACGCGCGGCAGGCCTATCGCACCGCACTCATCGCGCTCGGCCGCTGGACGGCTGCGCCCGTCACGGACGTGACGGGTACGCCGCCCGCGCCCGAATCCTTCGTGGCGTCGTTGCCGCCGGACGAACTGCGCGTGTCGCAACCGGCGCTCGTCGCCGCCGCGGACGACATCGCGGTCGCCGAGGCCGACGCCGCGGTGGCCGACAGCGAGCGCAGCCCGAACTGGACGTGGGAGATCGCGTACCAGCAGCGCGGCGGCGCGTATTCGAACATGGTGTCCGTCGGCGTCACGATCCCGTTGCCGCTCGATCGCAAGAACCGGCAGAACCGCGACGTCGCCGAAAAGGCCGCGCTCGCGACGAAGGCGCGCCTGATGTACGAGGACACGCTGCGTCAAGTGCAAGCCGAT
This sequence comes from Burkholderia sp. USMB20, assembly GCF_000949135.2. Taxonomy (GTDB): domain Bacteria; phylum Pseudomonadota; class Gammaproteobacteria; order Burkholderiales; family Burkholderiaceae; genus Burkholderia. Next base: position 207,992 of record NZ_JTAN02000002.1, read on the forward strand.
ATCCGTACGCAGTCCGAAACGCTGGCAAGCGGCCGAGAACGCCTCGCGACCCTGCGCGAATCGCTGTTGCCCGCCGCCGGGCAGCGCGTGCAGCTCGCCACGGCCGCCTACCGGGCCAGCACCGGTTCGCTCGCCGACACGTTCGCCGCCCGGCGCGCGCAACTGGACGCGCAGTTGCAGGTGCTCGAGCTCGGACGCGACGTGTCGCGGACCTGGGCGCAGCTCGAATATCAGGTCGTGCCGGCGACGATGGCCGCCGCGCAGTGAAGGAGAACCTCATGACGAAGCAATCACTGGCGCGTGCGGTGCTGCTGGCATGCGCGGGCGCGGCGCTGCTCGGCGCCGGTTATGTCGCGGGCATGCGCCATGCATCGGGCGGCGCGGCAACGGCTGCCGTCGCGGCGGCAGGCACGCCCGATTCGCAGGCCGGACGCAAGGTGCTGTACTGGCACGACCCGATGGTGCCGAACCAGCACTTCGACAAACCGGGGAAATCGCCGTTCATGGACATGCAACTGCAGCCCGTCTATGCGGACGAGGGCGGCGATGCACGGGGCGTCCGGATCGATCCGGGCCTGCAGCAGAACCTCGGCATCCGCTATGCGACCGTGCGCCGGCAGCAGACGGCGGACGGTTTCGATGCGGTGGGCACCACGCAATTCGACGAATCCCGCGCGGACGTCGTGCAGTCGCGCGTCACCGGCTACATCGACCGGCTTTACGCACGGGCGCCGATGCAGCGCGTCGAAAAGGGCGCGCCGATCGCGTCGCTGTTCGTGCCGGAATGGCTTGCGCCGCAGGAGGAATATCTCGCGCTCAAGCGGGGCGGGATGGACGGCAGCCTGCTCGATGCGTCACGCGCGCGGATGCGTGCGCTGTCGATGCCCGACGCGATGATCGCCGCGCTCGATCGCACCGGCCGCGCGCAGACGCACGTCGTGCTGAGCGCGCCGGAAACCGGCGTCGTCAGCGAACTGAACGTGCGGGATGGCGCGATGGTCGCGCCGGGACAGACGCTCGCGAAGATCGCCGGGCTGTCGACGCTCTGGCTCATCGTCGAGGTGCCGGAAGCGCTCGCGCTGAACGTGCAGCCGGGGATGGCGGTCGACGCGACGTTCGCGGGCGATCCGGCGCGGCACTTCACCGGCCGCATCCGCGAAGTGCTGCCCGGCATCAGCACGGGCAGCCGCACGCTGCAGGCGCGTGTGGAGATCGACAATGCGGCGCTCAGGCTCACGCCCGGCATGCTGATGCGCGTGCATGTCGCGGCGCGGAAGGCGGTGTCGCGCCTGCTGGTGCCGTCCGAAGCGGTGATCGCGACCGGCAAGCGCACGATCGTCATCGTGAAGACGAGCGACGGCCGGCTCCGGCCGGTATCTGTGAAGTTGGGCAACGACGTCGGCGGCGACACGGAAGTGCTCGACGGGTTGAGCGAAAGCGATACGGTCGTCGCATCGGGGCAGTTCCTGATCGATTCGGAAGCGAGCCTGAAAAGCGTGCTGCCGCGGCTGGAAGGCGCGGCGGGCGCGAGCGCGTCGCAAGCGCCGGCCGCCGCGGCCGCGCCGGTGTACGAAACCACCGGCAAGGTCGAGCAAGTCACCGACGACGACATCACGTTCTCGCATCAGCCGGTGCCGGCACTCGGCTGGGGCGCGATGACGATGGCGTTCGGCAAGCCGTCGGCACACGCGTTCCCGGACGTGAAGGCTGGCCAGACGGTGCGTTTCGCGTTCGTGCAGCGCGACGACGGCTACCGGCTGACGAAGGTCGAGCCGCAGGGAGGCACGCGATGATCGCGCACGTGATTCGCTGGTCCGTCCGCAACCGCTTCCTGGTGCTGCTCGCCACCGTGCTGATCGCGGCGTGGGGCGTGCATGCGCTGCGGCAGACGCCGCTCGATGCGCTGCCCGACCTGTCGGACACGCAGGTGATCGTCAAGGCGTCGTATCCGGGCAAGGCGCCGCAGGTCGTCGAGGACCAGGTCACCTATCCGCTGACGACGACGCTGCTCGGCGTGCCGGGCGCGAAGACCGTGCGCGCGTACTCGTCGTTCGGCGACGCGTTCGTCTACGTGCTGTTCGACGACCACACCGACCCGTATTGGGCGCGTTCGCGCGTGCTCGAATACCTGAGCCAGGTGCAGAGCCGCCTGCCCGCGGGCGCGACCGTGTCGCTCGGGCCGGATGCGACCGGGGTCGGCTGGGTGTACGAGTACGCACTCGTCGATCGCACCGGCCGTCACGACCTCGGGCAACTGCGTGCGCTCAACGACTGGTTCCTGAAGTTCGAGCTGAAGGCCGTGCCGGACGTGTCGGAAGTGGCGAGCGTCGGCGGGATGGTGCGCCAGTACCAGGTCGTGCTCGATCCGGACAAGCTGCGCGCGTACGGCATCACGCAGGCGGCGGTCGCGGACGCGCTCGGCAAGGCGAACCAGGCATCGGGCGGCGCGGTCGTCGAGCTGGCCGAGTCGGAGTACATGGTGCGTTCGTCCGGCTACCTGCGCACGCTCGACGACTTCCGGCACGTGGTGCTGCGCACCGACGACGCGGGTACGCCGGTGCTGCTCGGCGACGTCGCGCGCATCCAGGTCGGCCCGGCGATGCGGCGCGGGATCGCGGAACTGGACGGGCAGGGCGAGGTGGCGGGCGGCGTCGTCGTGATGCGCTCGGGCAAGAACGCGCTGACGACGATCGACGCGGTGAAGGCGAAGCTCGCCGACCTGAAGCGATCGCTGCCGCCCGGCGTCGACATCGTCACGACCTACGACCGCTCGCAATTGATCGAGCGCGCGGTGGACAACCTCCGCGACAAGCTGATCGAGGAGTTCGTGATCGTCGGGATCGTCTGCGCGGTGTTCCTGTTCCACCTGCGCAGCGCGTTCGTCGCGATCCTGTCGCTGCCGCTCGGCGTGCTGGCCGCGTTCATCGTGATGCGCTACCAGGGCGTGAACGCGAACCTGATGTCGCTGGGCGGCATCGCGATCGCGATCGGCGCGATGATCGATGCGGCGATCGTGATGATCGAGAACGCGCACAAGCATCTGGAGGCTTACGGCCACGCGCATCCCGGCGAGCCGATCACGACGGCGCGGCGCTGGGAACTCGTCGCGGCGTCGGCCGCGGAGGTCGGGCCGGCGCTGTTTTTCTCGCTGCTGATCATCACGCTGTCGTTCGTGCCGGTGTTTTCGCTCGAAGGGCAGGAAGGCAAGCTGTTCGCGCCGCTCGCGTTCACGAAGACCTACACGATCGCCGCCGCGGCCGCGCTGTCGGTGACGCTGGTGCCGGTGCTGATGGGGTATCTCGTGCGCGGCCGCATTCCGCCCGAGCACGCGAACCCGATCAACCGAGTGCTGACCCGCGTGTACCGGCCGCTGCTCGAAGCGACGCTGCAGCGCCCGTGGCGCGCGATCGGCGTCGCGATCGCCGCGCTGTTGCTGACCGTCGTGCCGTTGTCGCGTCTCGGCGGCGAGTTCATGCCGCCGCTCGACGAAGGCGATCTGCTGTACATGCCGACCGCGCTGCCGGGCATCTCGGCCGACAAGGCGAGCGAACTGCTGCAGCAGACCGACCGGCTGATCAAGACCGTGCCCGAGGTCGACACGGTGTTCGGCAAGTCGGGGCGCGCGGATACGGCGACCGATCCCGCGCCGCTCGAGATGTTCGAAACGACGATCCGCTTCAAGCCGCGCAGCGCATGGCGGCCGGGGATGACGCCGGAGAAGCTCGTCGACGAACTCGATCGCACGGTGAAGGTGCCGGGCCTGTCGAACGTGTGGGTGCCGCCGATCCGCAACCGGCTCGACATGCTGTCCACCGGCATCAAGACGCCGGTCGGCGTGAAGATTTCCGGGCCGGACCTGGCGGGGATCGACGCGATCGCGACGCAGGTCGAGGCGGCGGTGAAACGTGTACCGGGCGTCACGTCCGCGCTCGCGGAACGGCTGAACGGCGGCCGCTACCTCGACGTCGACGTCGACCGGCTCGCGGCCGCGCGCTACGGGCTGTCGGTGGCCGACATCCAGTCGGTGGTGTCGTCGGCGATCGGCGGCGAGGATGTCGGCGAAGTGATCGCGGGGCGCGAGCGGTTCCCGATCAACCTGCGCTATCCGCGCGAGCTCCGCGATTCGCTCGAGAACCTGCGGCAACTGCCGGTCGTCACCGCGCGCGGCGCGCAGATTCGCCTCGGCGACGTCGCGCGCATCGCGATCGCCGACGGGCCGCCGATGATCCGCAGCGAGAACGCGCGGCTGTCCGGCTATGTGTACGTCGATATCCGCGGCACCGATCTGAGTACGGCAGTCCGTGCGATGCGGCAGGTCGTTGCGCGACAGGTCGCATTGCCGCCCGGCTATTCGATCGCGTGGTCGGGACAGTTCGAGTATCTCGAACGCGCGGCGGCGACGCTGCGCACCGTGGTGCCGGTGACACTCGTCGTGATCTTCGTGCTGCTGTTCGTCACGTTCGGCTCCGCGGCCGATGCGCTGCTGCTGATGTCCACGGTGCCGTTCGCGCTGATCGGCGGCTTCTGGCTCGTCTGGGCGTTGGGCCACGCGGTGTCGGTCGCGACGTCGGTGGGCTTCATCGCGCTGGCGGGCGTGGCCGCCGAGTTCGGCGTCGTGATGCTGCTGTACCTGAAGGGCGCGCTGCAGCGCCGCCTCGACGCCGGCACGCCGCTGACCGATGCCGTGCTGCTCGACGCGATTCGCGAGGGCGCGGTGCTGCGCGTCCGGCCGAAAGCGATGACGGTCGCCGTCGTGCTGGCCGGCCTCGTGCCGATCATGGTCGGACACGGCGCCGGCTCCGAAGTGATGCAGCGCATCGCCGCGCCGATGGTCGGCGGCATGATCACCGCGCCGCTGCTGTCGATGTTCGTCATTCCCGCCGCGTGGCTTCTGCTGCAGCGCCGTCGTGCGCGAGGCGCGAGCCGTCAGCGGCAATCCGATGCAGTTCCTCACGGCATGAACGTGCCGTCCACCTCAACTGGAGAATCCCGATGAAGATGAATCAACTGATCGCCACCGCCACTGCCGTTTTCGCGACCGGCGTGTTCGCCGTTCCCGCGCTGGCCGCGGGCGACATGCCGGGCATGGACATGTCCGGCATGAAGATGTCGTCGGGCGGTGCGGCCGAGTCGCACGCCGCGCTGACCGATGCCGAAGTGAAGAAGGTCGATGCCGCGAGCGGCAAGATCACGCTGAAGCACGGCGCGCTCGAGAACGTCGGGATGCCGCCGATGACGATGGCGTTCAAGGCGAAGGACGCGGCCATGCTCGCCGAGGTCCATGCGGGTGACAAGGTGAAGGTCCGCGTCGAGAACGTCAACGGCACGCTGACGATCGTCAAGCTCGTGAAGGCGTCGTAAGCGCGGGGATGCGGGCGGCATGGCCGCCCGCATCGAGCGTCGTCAAGCGCAGTGCGGTTACGAGGGCAGCGTTCGGGGGCGTGCGCCTGTCGGGCGACGCGCCCGATCCGCGTCTTCAGCACCTTCAGCACCCTTCAGCGCCTTCAACGCATTCAGCGTCTTCAGCGTCTTCAGCGCGTCAACGTCACGAACAGATAGCCGACATACCCGGCCCCGTTCGCCAGCAGCGCCCAGATCGCGAGCCCGCGCGCACGCGCATTGACACGCAGCCAGACCGCCGCCGCGAGCGTGATGACCACGCCGGTCAGCACTTCGGGGCGCGGCTCCCACGGCGTCAGCATGATGCCGATCGCCGGTAGCAGCGTGCCCTGGAACACCATCGCGCCGGTGATGTTGCCGAACGCGAGCGTGTCCTTCTTGCGGCGGATCCACAGCACGCTGTTGACCTTTTCCGGCAACTCGGTCGCGATCGGCACGATGATCAGCGACAGCAGCAGCGCGGAAATACCGAGCAGGTGCGACACGCCTTCGACGCCGTGGATGAAGCCCTTCGCCCCGCCGACGAGCAGCGCGACGCCGAGCGCGAGCTGCAGCGCGATGGTCGCGAGGTTGGTCGGCAGCCCGACGCGCGACAGGAACATCGCGTGCGGCGCCTCGGTGCCGTGCCCGGCATCGACGAGCCGGGTCGACGCGCGGAACGTCATCACGACGTACATCACGTAGACGCCGACCAGCATCGCGGCGAGCAGCGCGCGGACCGCCCACACGTGATGCGGGACGAACATCGCTACGGTGGCGAGCGCGAATGCGGCGATGAAGTAGTTCAGGTCGCGCACGAAGCCGGTCCGCTCGGGCGCGATCGTGCCGGTCAGTCCGCGCGAGCGGATCACGGCGAGCGTCATCAGGAAGGTCGTCAGCGTCGCGAGCATCAGCGGCGCGCCCAGAATCGCGCCGACGCCGATCTCCTCGTTGACCGCCGCGTTCGACGTGCCGCCGGCGAGCGCGAGCAGCGGCACCATCGTTTCGGGCAGCGCGGTGCCGACGGCGGCGAACAGCGAACCGGTCACGCCTTCGGAAATCTTCAGCCGTTCGCCGAGATGTTCGAGCGCATTCGTGAAGAGTTCGGCCGCGACCAGGATGACGATCAGCATGAACGCCAGTTCGACGAGCATCAGGGTCATGCGGCACCTCCGCAGGCAGGCAGGCGGGCAGTGGCGAAACGCGAGAGGGAAGCCAGGAGGAACATGGGGACTCCGTGGTCGGACGTGGACGAACCATGACGCATCTGCCGACGTCCGACCAGGAACGACGCGATGCGTCGATGGTCTCGCCAGACCGATACGGCCGAATACGCCACGGCCGCAGGCCGAGTGTGTTGACGCATTCGCTTTCCGGGGATGGAAAGCAGGCTACTCCCCAAAGACGAAGGGCAGTCTAGCCGAGCCGGCCGCTTTCGGCAAGCGTGTGCGGTCATGCCGCTTCATTCGGGATGGTCAGCCGCCTTCCGACGGACGCACACGCAATTCCAGGAAGCAATCGGTGTGCGCGCACGGCGGCGTCACGCGCGTGTCACGCAGCGCCGGCCGGGAAATACAGCGCGAACGTCGTGCGTCCGCCCTGGCTCACGACCTCGACCTTGCCGCGGTGCAGTTCGACGATCGACTTGACGATCGCGAGCCCGAGCCCCGCGTTGCGCGCCGCGCCGTGCCGCGACGAATCGATCCGGTAGAAGCGCTCGAAGATCCGCTCGATCTGTTCGGGCGGAATCGCCACGCCGCGGTTCGTGACTTCGACGACCGCGAAGCCGGGCCGGGTCGAGACGGCCAGCTCGATCGTCGACCCGGCTTCCGCGTGTTCGAGCGCGTTCGACGCGAGGTTGCTGACGGCGCGGCGGAACAGCGTCGCGTCCGCGACGACCGGCGCTTCGCCGCGCACGTCGAGCCGCACGCCGGCCTCGTCGGCCAGCGCCTGGAAATACGACGCGAGCCGGCGCAGTTCGTTGCCGGCGTCGAGTTCGGCGGTCTTCAGGTGCTGCCGCGCGTTGTCCGTGCGCGCGAGAAACAGCATGTTCTCGATCATCCGCTGCAGCCGTTCGCATTCCTCGATGTTCGAATCGATCAGCGCTTCATATTCCTCGGTGGTGCGCGCGCGCGACAGCGTGACCTGCGACGCGCTGATCACGTTCGCGAGCGGCGTGCGCATGTCGTGCGCGAGGTCGGACGAGAACTGCGACAGCCGCACGAACGCGCGCTCGAGCCGGTCGAGCATCCGGTTGACCGAGGTGGCGAGCTCGCGCAACTCGACCGGGCCGCCGCGCGCGTCGAGACGCGCGTTGAGGTTGTGCGCCTCGATGCGCGACGTCTGCCGGCCGAGGCTCTCGACCGGACGCAGGCCGCGGGACGCGACCGCGTAACCGAGCGCGCCGACCAGCAGCGCGCCGAGCGCGGCCGCGAGCCAGATGTCGACGCGATAGCTTTCGAGCAGCGACTGGCGATCGGCAGCCGTGCGCGCCACCGCGACCTGGACGGTTTCGCCCGACGGCAACGTGGCGCGTGCACGCACGCAGCGCGACGGGCCGATGCCGGGCGGCGCGCAGGTGAACGGGCTGGCGGCCGCGCGCGAGGCACCGGCCGGCTGCGGCCGTGCGATCACCGACGCGAGCGAGTGGCCGGCTGCGTCGGTGTGTTCGACGAGCGGGCGGTTCGCGCCGTCGTAGATGCCGAGATAGACGCCCGGATGCGACAGCAGCACTTCATGGAAGACGGCCGGATCGGCGCGCAGGGCGGCGGTTGAGCCGCTCGCGTGCGCGAGCTGCAGGAACTGGTCGAGCTTGCCGGCGATTTCGATGTCGTCGCGCCGGGTCAATTCGGCGGACAGCGAGCGATACAGGTACGCGCCGGTCAGCGCGAACACGAGCGCGGCCACGGCCGCGAACGCGAGCGTCAGGCGCCGAAGCAGCGAATACGGGGCGGGGCCGCCGGTCACGCGCGATCCTCGAGCACGTAGCCCATCCCGCGGATCGTGTGGATCAGCTTCTTCTCGTACGCGTTGTCGATTTTCGCGCGCAGGCGCTTGATCGCCGCATCGACGACGTTCGTGTCGCTGTCGAAATTCATGTCCCAGATCTGCGACGTGATGAAGGTGCGCGTCAGCACTTCGCCCTCGCGTTCCGCGAGCAGCTGCAGCAGCGCGAATTCCTGCGCGGTCAGGTCGATGCGGGTGTCGGCGCGCCGCACGCGGCGCTTGATCAGGTCGACTTCCAGATCGGCGACCTGCAGGATCTCGCGCGCATTGCGCGGCGCGCGCCGCAGCAGCGAGCGGATGCGGGCGAGGAACTCCGCATACGCGAATGGCTTGAGCAGGTAATCGTCGGCGCCCAGTTCGAGCCCCGTGACCTTGTCCTCGATCGCCTCCCGGGCCGTCAGCAGCAGCACCGGCGTCTGCTTCTGCGCGCGCAGGCGCCGAAGCACCTCGAAGCCGTCCAGTTCCGGCAGCATCACGTCGAGCACGACGAGATCGAAATCCTCGTGCAGCGCGAGGAACAGCCCGTCCTGGCCGTTCTCGGCGACGTCGACCGTGTAGCTCGCCTCTGTCAGCCCCTTGCGGAGGTACGACGCCATCTTGGGTTCGTCTTCGACTATCAGTATCCGCATGGTGGTGCAGGCCGTGGGTGATTCCGGCCGGTCAGTGTAACGCGTGAGCTTACGGCGCCGCGCGTGCGCGAAAGATGACCGGCGGATGACGGAATTGTCATCCGCCGCGCGTGCGATGCCGTGCCGCCCTTCATGAAAATCCGGTCATGTTTCGGCCATGTCGTCGTCACGCCGGCGACGATAAGCTGCGGCCGTCTTGTGTCCGGAGCGCGCCGTCGCGGCGCCGCTCCCGTTCATCCGGTCATTGTCTGCCTGATTCCGCATCCATGTCGTACTGGCGCAAATTCATCCTCGTCGTGCTGCTGGCGCTGTGCGTGCCGCTCCAGTCGTTCGCGACCGGGTCGATGCAGTGCGCGGGCACGGTCGCTGCGGTGCCGCATGCGGAGCATGGGGCGAGCGCCGCTGCGCCCGCTGCGTCGCCTGCAATGCAGCGCATGCACGGCGAACCGCATGAGCACGACAACCACTCGCGGCATGCGACGCCTTGTTCCGCCTGCGGATCCTGCTGTTTCGGCACGGGCATGGCGGAGGTGCCTGCGGTGCCCGTTACGTCGGACATCGGTACCGCGATCGTCTCTTTCGCGCCTTCGACCGTCGTCGTGTCGTTCCTGACCGGCGGCATCGACAGGCCGCCGCGCCGGATTTCCGTCTAGTCCCTGCCCGCGGCCACCGGCCGCGATCCACACACGGTGCCGGCGAACGCACGACGTCCGCCGCACGACTCACGACGAGAAACATCCATGCGATTGATCATTGCGGCGCTGCTTGGCGCGGCGAGCCTCGTGCCGTCGCTCGCGCCCGCGCAAACCGCCTTTCCCGATCCGGCCGATGCGGCCGCGTCGGTGCCGGACGTCACGACGACGTCCGCGTTCGACGGCTACGTGCCGTATCGCGACGACGCCGGCCCCGGCTGGAAGCAACTGAACCGGGACGTGATGGAGCGGCCCGTGAAGGCACCCACGAAGGGACACGCGACCGGACACGCGAAGCCCGGAAACCCGGCGGGCGGCGCAGCCCATTCGATGCACGGAGGGGCCGGGCAATGACGCGATTTGCGATTTCACCGCGATTCGGCGCGACCATGCTCGCGCTGGCATTTCTCGCCGGCTGCACGACGTTTTCGAAGGACGGCGGCTTCGACGCCGTGTCGTCCGCCGCATCCGAGCGCATCGGGAAGGACGCCGTCATCGTCAGGACCGATGCCGACCGCGAAGCCGTCGACAAGCGGACGAAGGAATTGCTCGCGAAACCGCTGTCGATGGACGACGCGGTGCAGCTTGCGCTGCTGAACAATCGCGGCTTGCAGGCGTCGTATGCGGAACTCGGGCTGTCGGAGGCCGATCTCGTGCAGGCCGGCCGGCTGCCGAATCCGCGCTTCTCGTTCAGCCGCACGCGGGCCGGCGACGGCGAACTGAGTCTCGGCCGTACGTTCTCGGCCAACGTGTTCGCGCTGCTGACGCTGCCGCTCGCGACGAACATCGAACGCCGCCGCTTCGAGCAGACCAGGCTCGAAACCGCCGACACGATGCTGAAGGTCGCGGCCGACGCGCGCCGTGCGTATGTCGAAGCCGTCGCCGCCGAACAGGCCGCGAATTATGCGCAACAGGTCCGCGACGCCGCGAGCGCGGCCGCCGAACTCGCGCAGCGCATGCGGCAGGCCGGCAATTCCAGCCGGCTCGACTACGCACGCGAACAGGCGTTCCATGCGGACGCGGTCGCGCAGCAGGCGAAGGCGCAGCAGCAGGCCGTGGCCGCGCGCGAGAAGCTCACGCGCGCGATGGGGTTGTGGGGCGAGCGCACGCGGTACGCGCTGCCCGAGCGCTTGCCCGACCTGCCGAACGCACGCCCCGATCTGCCCGATCTCGAGCGCTATGCGATGCACAACCGCCTCGACATCCAGGCCGCGAAGCTGCGGACGCAGGGCGTCGCGTCGTCGCTCGGGCTCAGCAAGGCGACACGCTTCGTCAACGCGGTCGATCTCGGCTACGTGAACAACTACGAGACCGACAAGGGGCACGAGCACGGCTACGAGATCAGCGTGGAGATTCCGCTGTTCGACTGGGGCGGCGCGAAGGTCGCGCGGGCCGAGGCCGTCTACATGCAGTCGGCGAACCGGCTCGCGCAGACGGCCATCGACGCGCGCTCGGAAGTGCGCGAATCGTATGCGGCATACACGACGCGCTACGACGTCGCGAAGCACTATCGCGACGAAGTCGTGCCGCTGCGCAGGACGATCTCGGACGAGTTGCTGCTGCGCTACAACGGGATGCTCGCGAGCGTGTTCGAGCTGCTGGCCGATGCGCGCGAGCAGTCGGCGCGGTGAATGCTACATCGATGCACTGAAGGACTACTGGCTCGCTGAAACGATCTGCAGGCGGCCGTCGGCCCGCCTGCCGACTGGCCAGACAACGCAGGGCCAGCCGACGCAGGCAACGCAGGCAACGCAGGCAACGCAGGCAACGCAGGCAACGCAGGCAACGCAGGCAACGCAGGCAACGCAGGCGACGCAGCCAACACAGCCAACACAGCCAACACAGCCAACACAGCCAACACAGCCAACACAGCCAACACGGCCAACGCCACGCGCGAACGCTCCCGCCGCATCCACGCCCGACGCTGCGTCGCGGCCGGCTTCTTCACCCGTGGCGCAACCGGCGCCCGCAACGCATCCGGAAGGTCATTGACATGGTGTCCCGTCGACAATTTCTCAGCGGCTCGGGTGCCGCGCTGCTCGGTGCGGCGATGGTCAGCAAGGCCGGCGCGGCGTCGCTGCCCGAAGCACCCACGATGGCGAAGGCCGGCACGCAGCCGCCGCTCGTGCCGCCAAACGGCCGCCCGTACACGCCCGTCGCGACGCTGAACGGCTGGACGCTGCCGTGGCGCATGAAGAACGGCTGGAAGGAGTTCCACCTGACGGCCGAACCCGTCGTGCGCGAGATGGCGCCCGGGATGAACGCGAACCTGTGGGGCTACAACGGCCAGTCGCCGGGCCCGACGATCGAGGCCGTCGAAGGCGACAAGGTCCGCATCTTCGTGACGAACCGCTTGCCCGAGCACACGACGATCCACTGGCACGGGCTGCGGCTGCCCAACGGCATGGACGGCGTCGGCGGCCTTACGCAGCCGCATATCCCGCCCGGCAAGACCTTCGTCTACGAGTTCCAGCTGGAGGCGCACGGCACGTTCATGTATCACCCGCACGCCGACGAGATGGTGCAGATGGCGATGGGGATGATGGGCATGTTCATCGTGCATCCGAAGGATCGCGCGACGATGCCGGTCGATCGCGACTTCGTCTTTCTGCTCGCCGCGTACGACATCGATCCGGGCAGCTACACGCCGCGCGTCAACGAGATGACGGACTTCAACATGTGGACGTTCAACTCGCGCGTGTTTCCGGGCATCGACCCGCTGCCGGTGCGGGCGGGCGACCGCGTGCGGATTCGTTTCGGGAACCTGACGATGACGAACCATCCGATTCACCTGCACGGCTACAGCTTCGAGGTGGCCGGCACCGACGGCGGCTGGATTCCGCCGGCGGCGCGCTGGCCGGAGGTGACGGCCGACGTCGCGGTCGGCCAGATGCGCGCGATCGAGTTCACCGCCGATCGTCCGGGCGACTGGGCGTTCCATTGCCACAAGTCGCATCACACGATGAACGCGATGGGTCACCAGGTGCCGAACCTGATCGGCGTGCCGCAGAAGGATCTCGCGCAGAAGATCGGCAAGCTCGTGCCCGACTACATGGCGATGGGCAGCACCGGCGGCGCGATGGGCGGCATGGAGATGCCGCTGCCCGACAACACGCTGCCGATGATGACGGGCACCGGCCCGTTCGGGCCGCTGGAGATGGGCGGCATGTTCACGGTCTGCAAGGTGCGGCAGGGGCTCGGCCGCAACGACTATCGCGATCCGGGCTGGTTCCGGCATCCGAGGGGCACCGTCGCGTACGAATACACCGGCGAATTGCCGGACGGTTGAGCGGCAGGCAGCATGCGGCGGCCGCGACGATGCGGCCGCCGGTTTTCGTTTCATTCACTCAGGAGCACGCACGATGAAGAAGGGACTGGTTTCGATTGCAACGGGTTGCATGCTGGCGTTTTCCGCCGCGTCGTACGCGGCTGGCGACATGGCCGGCATGGACATGAGCGGCGGCGCGATGCAGGGCGCCGACGCGAAGCGCGGGATGTCGCACGGCGAGATCCGCAAGATCGATACGGGCACGGGCAAGCTGACGATCAAGCACGGTCCGCTGGACAACCTCGGGATGGACGCGATGACGATGGCGTTCAAGGTGAAGGACACGGCGATGCTGTCGCAGGTGAAGGTGGGCGACAAGGTCGACTTCGTCGCCGAGGACGTGAGCGGCGCGCTGACCGTCGTCGAGCTGAAGAAGCCGTGATGACGGGCCCGACCATGAAGATCACCACTCTGGGGCGGCTGGCCGCCCTCGCCGCGGCCGGCGCGATCGCCGCCGCCGTGCCGGCCGCGGCGTTCGCGCACGGCAAGCTGGAAAGCGCCGCGCCGGCGACGGGCAGCACGGTCGATACCGCGCCCGACACGTTGCGCCTTGCGTTCAACGAAGACCTCGAACCGGCGTTCAGCTCGGTGAAGGTGTCGGACGCGAGCGGCAACGCCGTCGCGCACGAAAAGGCGAAAGTCGATGCGTCGAATCCGCGCGTGATGACCGTCGCGATCCCGAAGCTCGCGCCCGGCGCGTACACGGTGCAGTGGGTGGCGATGACCGCCGACGCGCATCGCACCAAGGGTACCTATACGTTCAGGGTGAAGGGGTGAACGAGGGCTTCGTCGGCCTCCTGAGGCTCGTGTCGGTGGCGATCCAGAACACCGGGTTCGCCGTCATCGTCGGCGCGCTGCTCGGCAGCCACTGGCTCGCGCGCGGCGAGTCGGCGTGGCAGCACGGCATCGCGCGGCGTCTCGTCGCGACGCCGCGCATCGCGTCCGTCGTGTCGCTGCTCGCGAGCACCACCGCGTTCTGGGCGCACTGCGCGCTGATGAGCGACGTGTCGATGCTGGACGCCGGGCCGGCCGTCCGCTCGATGCTCGCCGGCACCGGCTTCGGCCACGCGTGGCTGGCCAGTGCGGTGTTCACGGCGGTCGTCGTGCTGCTGTCATTGCTTCGGCATGCGAACGACACGCGCTTTCCGTTCGCAATGTGGGCCGCACTCGCGGGCGTCGCACTCGCGCGCAGCAACGGCGGGCATCCGGTCGACGCGGGGCTGTTCAGCGTGCCGGTGTGGGTCGACTGGCTGCATCTGCTGGCGATCAGCGCGTGGGTCGGGCTCGTGTTCGTGACTGCGTTCGGCGTGATGCCGCGTCTTGCCGGCATGCCGACGAGCGAACGCGCGACCGGCGCTTCGTTCGTGCAGTCGCTGTCCGATGCGTCGACGTATGCGTTGATCGTGCTGTTCGCGACCGGCGCCTACAACGGCTGGCGCGGTGTCGATACGCCCGCGAACCTGCTTGCGTCGACGTACGGACAGATCCTGCTGTTCAAGCTCGCGCTCGTGCTGATCGCGGCGGCGCTCGGCGGGCACAACCGGTTCTTCGAGATGCCGAAGCTGCTGGCGGCGCTGAAGGACCCGGACGCTGCGACGCCGGCCGGCCTGTTGCGCCGGTTCGGCGCGGTGCTGCGGATCGAGGCGGTCGTGCTGGCCGGCGTGCTGATGGTGGCTGCCGTGCTCGTGTCGAGCGCGTTGCCGGGGACGGTTTAGCTCGACGGTTGGCGTGGCGAAGCCGGCATCGGGAAATCGTCGCGTCGCAACAGGGGGCGGGATTCGTCAGGCGATTTCCCGCTTTCCGACCGCGGGCGCGCGGTCGATCGCCATCGCGCAGCGGTGTCGAAGATTACGTTCATCTGTCTTCCGGTTACTAACAACTGTCATCGAGCGCCGCTAAGCTTTCGCTATCCTCACAACCGGGATTCCCCGCCATGCGCTCGACAATCCGCCTGTTTGCCCCGCTATTGCTGCTTCCCACGCTTGCCGCACCGGTCTTCGCCGCCACTGCCGCCCCCGTCAGCCCGAACTGCGGCGGCAGCACGACGCCGATCGCCGACATCCAGGGGCCAGGCGCGCCGTCGCCGCTCGCCGGCCAGAACGTGTCGATCGAAGCGGTCGTCACCGCCGATTTCGGCGGCACGGACGGCTTCGGCGGCTTCTTCGTCCAGCAGGCCGACGCGCAGCGCCGCAACCAGCCGGGCGTGTCCGAAGGCCTGTTCGTCTATGCGCCGAAGGCGCGCGCGAAGGCCGGCGATCTCGTGCACGTGAGCGGCAAGGTCGAGGAAAAATACGGGCAGACGCAGCTGACGCTGTCGGGCGCGATCGCGGTGTGCGCGAACGGCCAGACGGTCACGCCCACGACGCTCACGCTGCCGGTCGACAACCCGAACGCGTTCGCCGCGTACGAAGGGATGCGCGTGCGCCTGCCGCAGACGCTCACCGTCACCGACAACTACGAGCTCGGCCGCTACGGCAGCGTGATGCTGAGCAACGGCCGCCTGCACACGCCGACGAGCGTGGTGCCGCCGTCGCAGGCGCAGACGCAGATCGATGCGAACGCACGCAACCGGCTGATCCTCGACGACGGCTCGAACAAGCAGAACCCGGCGACCGTGCCGTATCCGGCGCCCGAACTGTCGGCCGCCAACACGCTGCGCTCGGGCTACACGGTGCGCGACGTCGAAGGCGTGCTCGAGGTGCGTTACGGCGCATGGCGCGTGCAGCCGCTGCCCGGCGCGGCCGCGCCGACGTTCGACGCGCGTTCGAACCCGCGCACCAACGCCCCGGCGCGCGATCCGAAATCGAACCTGCGCGTCGCGTCGTTCAATGTCCTCAACTACTTCAACGGCAACGGTCTCGGCGGCGGCTTCGACGATCCGAACAACCGCGGCGCGAAGAGCTACCCGGAATTCCAGCGCCAGGAAGCGAAGATCGTCAGCGCGCTGAAGGCGCTCGACGCCGACGTGATCGGCCTGATGGAAATCCAGAACAACGGCTACGGCGAACTGAGCGCGGTGCGCCAGCTCGCGGCGAAGCTCGGCAGCCACTGGCGCGTGGTCGACCCGGGCACGTCGCGCCTCGGCGGTGACGCGATCACGGTCGCGATGATCTACGACAGCCGCGCGGTCGAACCCGTCGGCCGCGCGTCGACGCTCGCGATCGACGACAAGAACCGCCAGCCGCTCGCGCAGTCGTTCCGCCGGATCGGCGGCAAGCAGGCGCTGACGATCGCGGTCAACCACCTGAAGTCGAAGAACTGCCCGGACGCGGCGAACGACGATCTCGACCAGGGCGACGGCCAGGGCTGCTGGAACCCGACGCGCACGCGCGCGGCCGCGAAGCTGGCCGACTGGCTCGCCGGCACGCCGACGGGCGTCGCGGGGCAGGGCACGCTGCTGATCGGCGACTTCAACAGCTACACGTACGAAGACCCGATCCGCCTGCTCGAATCGCGCGGCTACCGCAACCTCGTGTCGCGCTGGATCGGCGCCAATGCGTACAGCTACGTGTACAACGGCGAAGCCGGCTACCTCGATCACGCGCTCGCGTCGCTGCCGCTCGCATCGCACGTGAAGGCCGTGCACGAATGGCACATCAACGCGGACGAGCCGCTCGCGCTGCAGTACACGCTCGCGTACAAGTCGGCCGAGCAGCAGAAGACCTTCTACGCGCCGGATGCGTATCGTTCGTCGGACCACGATCCGGTGCTGATCGATATCGCGCTGCCGGGCGGCGGGCGCTGATCTTCTCCACGTCGAACCTCTGAAGTACGGCGTGCGGCGCTGCCGCACGTCGTCGCTTGAGTCGGCGGCGGCGCGCAAGTCATGCGCTGTCGCTCGCTCACCGGCCTCTCTCTCCTCCACGCATCACGTGCCCGATTCGCGATCGCTGCAATCCGATCCGGAATGCGCGGCGCGAATGATCGCTTCTTCGTTGCGAATGCCCGCGTATTACGCATCAATGCCGTTCAGTGCATCCGATGGTTTAATTCCGATATCGGGTAAATAATTCCTCAGTGCATCGTGTAAACAGTCGGAATCGGTATTTTGTGGATGATATCGGGCTTTATTCAACGATTCGCTCTAATCGGATTCGAATAATTAAAATGAAAGAAAAATCCTGTCGATTTGAAGGGCTTTTGCGCTCGATTCCAATACTCGCCAAGCGCTACGGAATCTGCGCAAAACGAGCGGCATTTCAGGAAAAATGATTCACGCAATGTGTCCAGTTCGAACAATCGTTTTTCTTTCAAATACCAGACAATGACCTCCGTTCGCATCATAAGAGATTTTTTAATATCGGAATGATCTTTGACAACGCGGCGCAGCACCGCCTATTTTTGTCATGTCGTAAATATTGGTAATACGATAAGTCGTCGAAACTGCCAGGGGGCGGCGTTCCCGCATCATTCTCCGCCAGCAGTTTGCTGTGTCTGTATCAAGTTCAGTCTCTCGAAGAAGTCCATTCCCCAACCGCCGTCTGCCGACCGTGCAACGCGAGTGGCGGGTATGCCTGCGCGTTTTTCGCCGGCGATGGCGGCCTGTGTGAAGCGGTATCCGACCCAACACAAGGATCGAGGCATGAAACCAGACAGGAGCATTACCGGCAGCCGCCGCGCACGTCGCGGCCGGCTGGCCGGGCTAGGCGCATTGACCGTCGTGACCATGGTGCTCGCGGGCTGCGGCGGCGACGATTCGTCGTCGGTCGGCGCATCGAGCCTCGCGCAGGCCACCGCCAGCCAGCAGGCCGGCGCGCAACAGGCGGCCGGCAGCCAGACGCCGGCGGCGAACCAGCCTTACGTCGACCCCGTCGCCTATTCGATGAACGCGACCGACGGCCTCGCGGCCGCGCAGGTCTCGGAGAAGGCGGCGGTGATGCATTACCAGTGGCAATCCGGCGGCACGACGGTCAGCTACACGACGACCACCGGCCACCTGACCGCGCAGGACGCGAACGGCAACGCGGAAGCGTCGATGTCGTACGTCGCGTACACGGTGCCGAGCACGAACGGCAAGCCGCGCCCCGTCACGTTCGTCTACAACGGCGGCCCGGGCTCGTCGTCGATCTGGCTGCGGCTCGGCTCGTTCGCGCCGACGCGCGTCGCCACGCCCGATCCGCTGTTCGGCAGCAACTGGCCGAACTATCCGCTCGTCGACAACGCGGAAAGCCTGATCGACACGACCGACCTCGTGTTCATCGACCCGCCGGGCACCGGGCTGTCGGAAGCCGTGCTGCCGAACACCAACCAGAAGTACTGGGGTTCGGATGCGGACGTCAACATCATGCGCGACTTCATCCAGCGCTACCTGAACGTCAACAACCGCGGCACGTCGCCGATCTACCTGTACGGCGAATCGTACGGCACGCCGCGTACCGACATGCTCGCGCTGGCGCTCGAATCGGCCGGCGTGCACCTGACGGGGATCGTGCTGCAGTCGGCGATCCTGAACTACTTCGCCGATGCGGTGGAAGCGGTCGCGATCACGCAGTCGACCGAAGGGCTGCTGCTCGAGACCGATACCGTGGCCGGCTACCTGCCCGGCTATGCGGCGGTCGCGGCGTACTTCAACCAGGTGTCGCCGGCGCCGGTCAATCCCTATCTGTATGCGCTGCAGACCGAGTTGTTCACGACGCTGATCTACAACCAATTGCAGCAGTACTCGCAGTCGTGGGTGCTGAGCCAGCTCGGCATTCCGGACGCGCTCGGCACGCCGGTGTTCCCGAGCGATGCGACGCTGACGCTGTGGTCGTTGCCGTCGAGCCTCACGCAGCACGCGCTGCGCGACTACTTCAACGCGAATCCGTTCGGCACGAACCTGGTGCCCGGCACGACGATCGGCCGCTACGACGGACGCGTGTCGTTGCCGAACGCCGACCCGCGGCTGCAAACGGACGGCGATCCGTCGGACATCCTGATCTCGCAGCCGTTCGCCAACGCGCTCGCGACGCAGATGCCCGACTACCTCGGCTACACCGCGCCGAACGCGACCTACCTGCCGCTGAACGACAACATCATCCAGGTGTGGGACTTCTCGCATGACGGCCAGCCGATGCCCGACACGATCCCCGATCTGCTTGGCGCGCTGCAGCTCAATCCGAAGCTCCGGGTACTCGCGGAGAACGGCCTCCACGATCTGGCGACGCCGTTCTTCAACACCGAGAAGCAACTCGCGCGGCTGCAGACGGTGAAGGGGCTGAACCCGAAGCTGCAGGTGAACTTCTTCCAGGGCGGACACATGACGTATCTGGATGACGTGGCCCGTCCGCAGATGAAGCGCGACCTGAAGCTCTTCTATCAGGGCCGGCGGATTCCGACCGCGCTGACGCTGCACACGCTGCCGCCGCCGTGGCCGGACGAGAATCCGGCCGGCACGCCGACCGGCGCCGCGCCGGGCGCGACCACCGCGACGACGCTGGCAGCGGCACCGTAAACCGTAAACGACGGACTCCTTGCGAAAAGGAACCCTCTATTCATCCATTGAATGCGAGTGATCATGTCCCTAATCAACTTGATGCGGCGTATGTCCCCGTTGATCGTCCTCGGTGCCGTGATGAGCAGCGCCCACGCATTGCCGCCGCAGGCGGTGGCGCCGGTGAAGCTGCCGCGCGGCGGGCACGGCGTCGACGGCCCGTTCTTTCCTTCGACCCGCGTGGCGCCGGTATTGCCGTCGACCGGCGCGACGCTGCAGCAGCAGGCGCAGAAGCGCGTCGATGCCCGGCTCGGCGGCAACACGGTGCTGAGCAACGGCGCGGCGGTGACGAAAGCGCAGGCGCAGAGCGGCGGGCTCGGGTTCGTCGCGAAGCACTTCGACGAGATCGATGCGAAACACACCGGTCGCGTGACGATGAGCGACGTGCGGCAGTTCATCCAGCAGCGGCAGGTGCAGGCGCAGCAGGAACAGCAGGAGTGACGGTGTAGCGAGGTCGCGCGCGGGAGGGCGGCCGGTGTCGGCCGGTGCCGATGGGGGCCGGCCGCTCGACCGCGGCGGCGGCCTGCTTTCAACCTGCCGCGGCGCACGTTAGGCCGCGGCTTTCTTCATCGAAGTTCGGTTCACGCGCGGGCAACGCGAAGCCGCGTCATGCTTCACGCGATCGACGCTCAGCCTTCCCGGTGCGCGTAGCGCCTCGCCGTCGCCGACGGCAACTCGCCGAACATCGCGCGGTAGTCCTGCGCAAAACTGCTCAGGTGCCAGAAGCCCCACTTCGTCGCGGCCGACGTCACGGACCCGCCGAGCCGCAGCTCGCGGCGAACGTGATTCAGCCGGACCGCGCGCAGGTACGCGATCGGATTCAGGTTGAGCGTGTCGTTGAACGCGTACTGCGCGGTACGCCGGCTGATGCCGAGCTGCACGCACAGTTCGGCGATCGACAGCGGGCACGTCGACGCATCCTGCAGCCGCGCCTGCACCGCGTTGACGAGCGACCAGTACTTCGTCGGCCGCGTCGCGAGGGCGTTCGCATCCGGCGCGGGCATCGTCATTGCTTCTGAAATCGCATACAGCACGGTCCGTTCGAGCAGTTCGATCCGCGCCTGCGTCGTCACGTCCTCGATCGGCGCGCTCTTCGCGGCCGCGGCCATCGTGTGGCGCAGCAGGTCGCGCAGGCGGTCCGCGACCTGGGGCGTCATCGGGATCAGCGGCGCGAAGGTGCGCGCGCGCAGCGACGCGGCGAGCGTGCGCATCGCTTCCGTCGACAGCTTGTCGGGCTCGATCTCGATGTTCACGAGCACGTGCCGGTCGGGCGAATAGAACTCGAACACCGGCTGGCTGGAGAACACATGGAGGCTGTCGCGCCCGCTCTTCTCGCCGCACATGCGCGCATGGCCTTCGAGTTCCAGCGGCACGGCCACCGCGATGCGGTCCGACGGCACCGCGCCCTGCTGCAGGATCACCTTGTCGAGGTCTTCGACCAGGAGCCGGATGCCGCCGAGCGACACGATGGACGACGAACCATGAAACCGGCCGCCCGAGATCTGCGTGTAGTTGAGATGCCAGCCGTCGAAGATCCGCGCCTGTTCCTCCACGTCGGTGAACGCGCAGAACGCCACCGCGCGTGCGAACGGCGGGGCGCCGGAAAAATCGCTCGGATCGGCGGACGGCGTCATCGGAGTCGGGAAGGGGCGGGCCGGATCGACGCATTGTAGCCGTTGCGCGCGCCGGTCAAAAACCCCGGCGGCCCGATTCCCGGAGAAAACCCTCGCTTGCCGAAATCCGATAGTGAAAAGCCGGCCGGCGCAATACCTTTGGTACGAACGGAACACAACGCATCGCGCCGGCGCCGGGAGCATCCCGCTTCGTTGCCGGACGAACCGAACACGGCTGCCGGCGCGGGTCCGGCGGCACTTTTCTGGAGAGACGTCGATGGAGCTTCCACGTGGCGGGTTCTGGCGGAACTGGGTCGGCAATCAGTCGTGCGTCGCCGCGCACATGGCGTCGCCGACCAGCGAGGCGGAAATCGCCGAGCTGGTGCAGGCCGCGACGCGCCAGGGCAAGAACGTCCGATGCTCGGGATCGGGACATTCGTTCACGCCGATCGTCGCGACGAGCGGCCTGCTGCTGTCGCTGAAGGACTACCAGGGCATCGTCGCGGTCGACGAGCGACGCAAGCGCGTCACGGTGAAGGCCGGCACGCGGATCAATGCGGTGACGCGTCATCTGAAGGACATCGGCTTCTCGCTCGTCAACCAGGGCGACATCGATTCCCAGGCGATTGCCGGTGCGCTCGCAACCGGCACGCATGGCACGGGGACGACGCTGGGCAACCTGTCGTCGCAGGTGGTCGGGATGCGGATCGTTCGCCCCGACGGCTCGATCATGGAAGTGAGCGACCAGCAGGACCTCGATCTGCTGCACGCGACCCAGGTGAACCTCGGCCTGTTCGGCGTGGTGTCGGAGCTGACGCTGCAGGTGACCGACGCGTTCTGGCTGCACGACCGCGTGTGGCGCGAGGACTTCGAGGCGCTGATGGAACAGTACGACGACCTCGCGGCGAAGCATCGCCATTTCGGGTTCTTCTGGTGCCCGACGTCCGAAAGCCGGCACCTGTACTGCCTGCCCGATACCACGAAGGTGTCGAATTCGAAGAAGGACTACGACGTGTGCGAGATCAAGGTGATGGACATCACCGACAAGCGCACGTTCTACGAAGGCGAGCACGAGAAGATCGCGTACAGCTCCGAGGTCTACGCGATTCATTACGTCGCGAACTTCCACGAGCTCGAATACGCGGTGCCCGCCGAACACGGCAAGGAGGCGCTGCGCCGCGTGCGCGAGCTGATCCTCACGAAGCATCGCGACTGCATCTTCCCGGTCGAGTACCGCTTCACGAAGGGCGATCCGGCGTGGATCAGCCCGTTCAATCATCAGGATAGCGTGACGATTTCGTGCTCGGGCGGTCCGAACGGCGTCGACTACTGGCCGTTCCTGAAGGACGTCGACGACATCCTGCGCGACTACGGCTCGCGTCCGCACTGGGGCAAGCTGCACTTCACGAACCGCGACGACGTGGACCGCTGGTTCCCGAAGGCCGAGGCGTTCCGCGAACTGCGCCGCAGCGTGGATCCTGAAGGCCATTTCCTCAACGATCATCTTCGGACGCTGTTCAGCTGAGCGGTCCGAACGAACCAGACTGGAGAACGACTCATGAATGTCAAGATCGACGGGCGCCTGGCGGGCAAGGTCGCGATCGTGAGCGGCGGCGCGGGCGGATGCGGTGCCGCCGCGTCGGAACTGTTCGCCGCGCAAGGGGCGAAGGTGGCGATCATCGACCGCGACGGCGACGCGGCCGACACGCTCGCGGCGCGGCTGCGCGATGCCGGCTTGCAGGCGATCGGCCTCGGCGCCGACGTGTCGAAGCAGTCCGACGTGCGGAACGCGGTCGACGCGGCCCGCAAGCAGTTCGGCAACGCGGACATCCTGTTCAATCACGCGGGCACGCTGATCGTCAAACCGTTCCTCGACATCGAGGAGTCGGAGTGGGACTGGCTGATGGGCGTGAACGTGAAGAGCATGTTCCTGATGACGCAGGCGGTGCTGCCGCAGATGCTGGAAAAAGGGCGCGGCAGCATCGTCTGCACGTCGTCGATCTCGGCTGTTTGCGCGACGCCAGGCGAAGTGCTGTATGACGCGACCAAGGGCGCATGCCACATGTTCGCGCGCGCGATCGCCGTCGAATACCGCGATCGCGGCATCCGCTGCAATGCGCTCGCGCCCGGGTTCATCCGCACCCCGCACGGGATGCGCGAACTGAGAGATCTGCAGGCGATGGGCGTGGACGCGACCGAAGCGGCTATCGCAGTGCAGCAAGGCCGGCTGTGCGAGCCGTCGGAAGTGGCGGCGGCCGCACTGTTCCTGGCGTCGGACGAATCGAGCTTCGTCAACGGCACCCATCTGTTCGTCGACAACTGTTTCTCCGCCGTTTAGGCCCCGATATTCGCAGGAAGCCGAAGGGCAGGCGCGAGCTCCCCAGGGACGGCAGGTTCTGTCGAAGGTTCCGCAGCGATGCGGACCTTCGATTTTTTTTGCCGGTTCGCCGCGCGATGTGTCCTAGCGGATTGTCGTAATCCTTCTATCTGAACGAATCTGCGTCTGCTGGAATGGCAATGCCGAATCACCGTTCAGCCGGCGTCGCGGGGCGGCATGGTTGTCGACGTCATCGAGCGCCGGTCCGGCGCTCGACTTCGCGGGTCCGGGCAAGTCCGGCCCACCAGGGTCAATCCATCACTCTCTTTTGATCAATCATCATGTTCAATCGCACTACCAGCACCGTCGCCAACGTCGATCCGGAACTCTGGACTGCCATTCAGGACGAGAACCGCCGCCAGGAAGACCACATCGAGCTGATCGCGTCGGAAAACTACACGAGCCCGGCCGTCATGGCCGCACAGGGTTCGCAGCTCACGAACAAGTACGCGGAAGGTTATCCCGGCAAGCGCTACTACGGCGGCTGTGAGTACGTCGACGTGGTCGAGCAGCTGGCTATCGACCGCGTGAAGCAGCTGTTCGGCGCGGAAGCCGCGAACGTGCAGCCGAACTCGGGTTCGCAGGCGAACCAGGGCGTGTTCTTCGCAATGCTCAAGCCGGGCGACACGATCATGGGGCTGAGCCTCGCGCACGGCGGCCACCTGACGCACGGCTCGCCGGTGAACATGTCGGGCAAGTGGTTCAACGTCGTCAGCTATGGCCTGAACGAACAGGAAGACATCGACTACGACGCGGCCGAGAAGCTGGCAAACGAACACAAGCCGAAGCTGATCGTCGCGGGCGCATCGGCATTCGCGCTGAAGATCGACTTCGAGCGTCTCGCGAAGATCGCGAAGTCGGTCGGCGCATACCTGATGGTCGACATGGCGCACTACGCCGGCCTGATCGCCGCGGGCGTGTACCCGAACCCGGTGCCGCACGCGGACTTCGTGACGTGAGAACGACGGATCGGGCTTGATGTAATTGTCTGCCAGCAAATCAGGGTTCAGGAACCCATCCGGCGTCACACTCTCCGTGTACTTCGCGGGCGTCAGCTGTCCGGCGTCGATACCGTGATACATCATCTGGTCGTCCAGACGCCCGAGCCTGCGGTTCAGGCCTTTGCACAGCCCTTCCTCCGACGCCTCGAACCATTCGCCCTCCGAGTTCACCCCATGCACGAAGATCACGATACCGGGCAAGGGCATCTGCTTGAGACAGATGAGCGGCGTGTTCTTCGCAAACATCGTCACGCCTTCGACGCGGCCGACGACGATCGGCGGCGGTGCCGGCCGAGATGCGGGCGCGTCCGGCGCAGCCGCCTCCGCGACGGGTTCGTCATTGCGCGTTTTCGCTTCCGATCGAGGATCGAAAATTGAATTGGTCATCCAGACTCCTCAACATGCGTGATGCGTTCCGCCACCATCGGACCGACACGGAGTGAAAAGATAAGTGTCCGAAGCAAGAGGGAAACGTGATCAGGCGGCGAGCATACTGAATCGGCGCGCGTGAAAGACGCGGTCGCCCGAAAACTCCGCGCGGAGGCCGTGATAACGGACACGGATTGTCAGAATGTGTTTCAGGCCCGAATCGGTCGCATGGCTTCGTTGTCGACGTAGAGCGTGGCCTTGCGCTCCGCTGTCGTCCGACAGGCGACCATCCGGCGAATCAGCCTCATGACGCAATTGCGCGCGAGATCGTGTCCGTACTTGGCAGCGCTCGAATCGCGATCGTCCGTATGTGCGTGGCGATACTGACGGATTTGTATCGCACTGTATCTATCGAGGCTCTGGAGACATCGGATTGCACTGAAGGCGAGTTTCGGAAACAAGCCGGATACGTGAGCGGGTTCTACTGTCGACATGCAGCAAACGTTCGGTGCCAAGCGTTCGCACCGGACGCCGAGTGATCGATACCCCATCTTCCCCCCAGGAGAAATCTCATGAAAGCCGCTCGAATCCTCGCAGTTGCCGTACTCGCTTCGATCCCCGTCTTGTCGTTCGCCGATGCCGGCCACGGCCTCACGCGCGCCGATGTGCGCGCCGACCTCGTCCGGCTCGAGCAGGCCGGCTACAACCCGGCCGGCAGCGACGCGCACTACCCGGACGATATCGCCGCCGCACAGAATGTCATCGCAGCGCAGCAGGTCGCGCGCTCCGACCAGAACGGCCCGTCGAAGTCGCAGGACGACAACGTGGCTGCCGCGTCGGCGCCGGCCGCCCGCTACGCCGCGGCCGACCAGCGCGCCGCACGGAACGCGCGCACGGACGCGGACGATCTGTACGCGCACTCGTGATCCGCGGCCGCGCCCGGGAGACGAGCGGCGCGGCCGCATCGGAAACACTTCAGATGCACAACACGATGAAAAGGAGCATGACGATGGTCGGTTTGACGAAACGGGTTCTGGTGTCCGCGGCGGTGCTCGGCGGGCTGTTCGGTGCGGTCTCGGCGCAGGCGGCACCCAAGGAAGACCTGAAGGGCACGAACGTCGTGCTGGTGCACGGCGCGTTCGCCGACGGGTCGAGCTGGAACCGCGTGATTCCGCTGCTCGAAGCGCGCGGCCTGCATGTCGTATCGGTGCAGAACCCGCTGAGCTCGCTCGCCGCCGACGCCGCCGCGACGAAGCGCGCGATCGACGAGCAGAAGGGGCCCGTCGTGCTGGTCGGCCATTCGTGGGCCGGTGTCGTGATCAGCGATGCGGGCAACGACGACAAGGTGAAGTCGCTCGTCTACGTCGCCGCGTTCGCGCCGGACAACGGCCAGTCGATCGCCGACGTCACGCAGGGGCTGCCGGCACCGTCGTGGGCCGGCGAGTTGCGCAACGATGCAGGCGGTTTCGCGACGCTGTCGGACAAGGCGATCGCACAGGATTTCGCGCCGGACCTGCCGCCCGCGCAGCAACGCGTCGTCGCGGCGACGCAGGGGCCGTGGTACGGTGGCTGCATTTCGGAGAAGGTCGCGCAGGCCGCGTGGCATGCGAAGCCGTCGTCGTTCGTCGTCGCGACGCAGGACCGGATGATCGATCCGAAGCTGCAGGAGGCGATGGCGAAGCGGATCGGCGCGACGGTCACGCGTGTGAACGGCAGCCACGTCGCGATGCTGAGCCAGCCGAAAGCCGTGGCCGACGCGATCATCGCGGCCGCGGAACGTGCGAAGCAGGATGCGCAGTGAGTGAAGGCGGCGGCGCGGCGTGCGTGACGCGCGGCGCCGTCGGTGATTGTGAAGTCCCTTGACGAGGAGAATTCATGACGCAGCAACTCTGGCAACTGTCGGCGACCGAAATCGCGAAGCGCGAGCAGCAACGTGAAGTGTCCGCGCGGGAAGTGGCGGATGCCGCGCTGGCCCGCCTCGAAGCGGTGAACCCGGCGATCAACGCGGTGGTCGAGCATCGTCCCGACGACGTGCGCCGGCAGGCCGACGAGGTGGATCGCGCGATTGCCCGCGGCGACGATCCGGACCGCTGATGCGGTGACGGGCGTGGTGCGTCGGCGATGCACCGCGCCGGCCGCTTGCCATTCGCCGATTCATCGAAGCGTGCGCCGTTCGACCCGGCGCACGATTCCATCGCGGATTCCATCACGACGTGCGGCACGCGTCGCATGCGGCATCGTTCCCGGCTTCGCCGCCGCCGATCCTTTCAAAAAACCTTCGATGCGCGACATCGAACGGCCATCGCTCCCCGTCCTCCGCACGCATCCGCCCCAATTGCGCGCGTCTGCTATTGCATTTCACGCGCTGCTGATTAGGAAATGAATTTTTATTGGTTCTGCTTCCCCGAGCGCGCTCGCATAGTGGGGCTGACGGCTATAGACAGCACGCAAGCTGCACCGGCCGCATTCCCGGCATGTTTGATCATACGAAACTGCGAGAACAAGGAAGCGTGATGACGTTTGCATTGGAAGAACGAACCGCCGCCCAGCAGGCGCTCGAAGACGCCCGCGCGGCGGCCGCAGCGGCGGGCACGCCGTACGCGGGCGGCGTGGCGCCGGAAGCCGCGTGGGCGCTCTTTTCCGCCGGCGACGCGTTGCTGGTCGACGTGCGCACCGCGGAAGAACGGAAATTCGTCGGCCACGTGCCGGAGTCGCTGCACGTGCCGTGGGCGACCGGCACGAGCCTGACGCGCAACCCGCGCTTCGTGCGCGAACTGGAAGCGAAGACCGGCAAGGACGCGGTCGTGCTGTTGCTCTGCCGCAGCGGCAACCGCTCCGCGCAGGCAGCCGAGGCCGCGGCCAAAGGCGGCTTCACGCAGGTATTCAACGTGCTCGAAGGGTTCGAGGGCGACCTCGACGAACAGCAGCATCGCGGCGGCAGCAACGGCTGGCGCCATCGCGGCCTGCCGTGGGCGCAGGACTGAGTCACGGCCGTTACGGGGAGAAGTCAGCATGGCCGCATTCGATATCGACGACATCGTTCAGTCGCTCCAGACCGTGCGCCGCGCGTGGCGCGAGAAGCAGCGCCGCTCGCTCGAACCGGGCGGGCGCGACCTGCCGGCGCGCGAGGCGCTCGCACAGATCATCGGCGCGCTCAAGGGCGTGCTGTTCCCGATGCGGCTCGGGCCGCCCGACCTGCGGCAGGAGAGCGAGAACTTCTATGTGGCCCACGCGCTCGACGCGGCGCTGAACGCGCTGCTTGCGCAGGTGACGCTCGAGCTGCGCTACGCGGCGCGGCAACGCAACGCCGACGCGCAGATCGACGAAGCGGCCGCCACGGCCGTGCAGGCCTTCGCGGCACGCCTGCCCGACATCCGCCGGCTGCTCGACAGCGACGTGCTGGCCGCGTTCCACGGCGATCCGGCGGCGGGCAGCGTCGACGAAGTGCTGCTGTGCTATCCCGGCATTCTCGCGATGATCCACCACCGGCTCGCGCACGAGCTGTACCGGCTCGGGCTGCCGCTGCTCGCGCGGATCATCGCCGAGCAGGCGCATGCGGAAACCGGCATCGACATTCACCCGGGCGCGCGGATCGGCGGCGGCTTCTTCATCGACCACGGCACGGGTGTCGTGATCGGCGAGACCGCGATCATCGGCGAGCGCGTGCGCGTGTACCAGGCCGTCACGCTCGGCGCGAAGCGCTTCCCGCGCGATGCGGCCGGTCATCTGGAGAAGGGGCTCGCGCGCCACCCGATCGTCGAGGACGACGTGGTGATCTATGCGGGCGCAACGATCCTCGGCCGCGTGACGATCGGCCGCGGCGCGGTGATCGGCGGCAACGTGTGGCTCACGCAGGACGTGCCGGCGGGCGCGAACATCACGCAGGCCGTGCTGCGCAGCGAGGCGAATGCCGCGCCGCGCGCGCGGAGCGAGCCGGCCGAGCCGGTGCCCGACGCACAGGTGACGACATGAGCGACCTGATCCAGCACTTCGGCGCCAACGTGCGCAAGCTGCGCGAGGCACGCACGTGGTCGCAGGAGCAGCTCGCCGAACACGCGGGGCTGAACCGTTCGTACGTCGGCGAGATCGAGCGCGGCGAGGCGATCGCCTCGATCGTCACCGCCGACAAGATCGCGCGCGCGTTCGACGTGTCGATCTCGACGCTGTTGCCCGGCGTGTCCGTCGCCTGACGCATTCCGCTTCCTTTCCCGTTCGGTGGTGCCGCGTGACGGCTATAGCATGTTGAGCCGGCAGGTGCGTGCTTCCGATAATCACCCAGCGTCATAAGCAATCCCGTTTTTCATCTTAAGAACCCGGAGCCACACATGTCGACCGTTGCAAGCGGCACGGCCGCGCTGAGCGATCACGCCGCCCGCCAACTAGCGAACGCTACCAAGACCGTCCCGCAGCTTTCCACGATTACGCCGCGCTGGCTGACCCATCTGCTGCAGTGGGTGCCGGTCGAGGCCGGCATCTATCGCCTGAACCAGGTGAAGAACCCGGAAGCCGTGCGCGCCGCGTGCACGCAGCTCGAGGACGAAAGCGTGCTGCCGCAGACCTTCGTGCCGTACGAGGAACAGCCGCGCGAGTATTTCCTGAACGCGGTGAGCACGGTGCTCGACGTGCATACGCGGATCTCCGATCTCTATAGCAGTCCTCACGACCAGATCAAGGAACAGCTGCGCCTGACGATCGAGACGATCAAGGAACTGCAGGAAAGCCAGCTGATCAACAACCCGGACTACGGGCTGCTCGCGAACGTGACCGACGAACAGCGGATTTTCCCGCTGACGGGCGCGCCGACGCCGGACGACCTCGACGAACTGCTGACCAAGGTATGGAAGGAACCGGCGTTCTTCCTCACGCACCCGCTCGCGATCGCCGCGTTCGGCCGCGAATGCACGCGGCGCGGCGTGCCGCCGCCGACGGTCAGCCTGTTCGGCTCGCAGTTCCTCACGTGGCGCGGCATTCCGCTGATTCCGTCGGACAAGGTGCCGGTCGCGGACGGCAAGACCAAGATCCTGCTGCTGCGCGTCGGCGACAAGCGCCAGGGCGTGGTCGGCCTGTATCAGCCGGGCGTCGCGGGCGAGCAGGGGCCGGGCCTGTCGGTGCGCTTCATGGGGATCAACAACCAGGCGATCGCGTCGTACCTGATCTCGCTGTACTGCTCGCTCGCGGTCCATTCGCCGGATGCGCTGGCTGTCCTCGATGACGTCGAAATCGCCAAGTACCATGACTATCCCGACACCTACCGTTAATCCCGGCTCGGCCGGCAGCGACGCGCTCGCGTTGCCGCACGCGCCGCTGCCGGCCGGCCTGCCCGACCCGGCGGCCGGCTCGCGCGGCTCGCGTCCGGAGTCTTCGCGACGCCGCCCGGGCAGGCCACCGCGCCCGGGCTGTCGGCGGGCAGCGGGGCGGTCGCGGCGTGCCGTCGGCGCTGCCGGCTGCCGCGCCGATCCTCGCGTCGGTGAGCAATCCGGCGCCGGGGCGCTCGCCGCTCGCGGGGCCGGCGGCACGGGCACCGGGTGCCGGGCCTCCGCGCTGCCGCAAGGCAAGGCGCCGGCACGAACCTCGCGGCCGTCCGCCGACACACGTGCTGTCGCTCGGCAATCGCGTGCCCGCGCTCGCGCCGCACGCGGCCGCGCAGAACGGGCTGCCCGACAACGCGGTGTCGATCGCGCCCGCGTTCGAGCCGCGCATCGGCGGCGCGGCGCTCGGCGTGCCGCAGGCGCAGGCGGCGGTGTCGGAGGGCGCGGTGCAGGCAGCGCCGGCCGCGTCGCCGTTTTACTTCACCGACGGCTCGCGGCAGGGCTGGCAGGCGACGCCGCAGGACATCGTCGTGCCGTCGAACGGCCTCGCGTCGCCGGAAGCGTTCGGGCTGCCGGGCGACGATGCGCTGCGCGAACTGCTCGCCGTGCAGCGCGACGTGCCGGTGTCGCGCGCATCGGGCGGCGAGGTGCCGCGTTACTTCATCGACGATACGCGCGCGGCCGAGCCGCAAGGTCAGTTGTATCGCGGCGCACACCCGCCGTTCGACGTGAACGCGATTCGCCGCGATTTCCCGATCCTGCAGGAGCGCGTGAACGGCAAGCAGCTCGTCTGGTTCGACAACGCGGCGACGACGCACAAGCCGCAGGCCGTGATCGACCGACTCGCGTATTTCTATGCGCACGAGAACTCGAACATCCACCGCGCGGCGCATGCATTGGCCGGCCGTGCGACGGATGCGTACGAGCATGCGCGGGAAACGGTGCAGCGCTTCATCGGAGCGTCGTCGCCGGACGAGATCGTGTTCGTGCGCGGCACCACCGAGGCGATCAACCTGATCGCGAAGTCGTGGGGCGTGCAGAACGTCGGCGAAGGCGACGAGATCATCGTGTCGAACCTCGAGCATCACGCGAACATCGTGCCGTGGCAGCAGCTTGCCGCACTCAAAGGCGCGAAGCTGCGCGTGATTCCGGTCGACGATTCGGGGCAGGTGCTGCTCGACGAATACCGGAAGCTGCTCAACGACCGCACCAGGATCGTGTCCGTCACGCAGGTGTCGAACGCGCTCGGCACGGTCGTGCCGGTGAAGGAGATCGTCGAACTCGCGCATCGCGCGGGCGCGAAGGCGCTGGTCGACGGTGCGCAGTCGATCTCGCACATGCGCGTCGACGTGCAGGCGCTCGATGCGGACTTCTTCGTGTTCTCCGGGCACAAGATCTACGGGCCGACCGGGATCGGCGTCGTGTACGGCAAGCGCGCGATCCTCGACGACATGCCGCCCTGGCAGGGCGGCGGCAACATGATCGCGGACGTGACGTTCGAGCGCACGGTGTTCCAGCCGCCGCCGAACCGCTTCGAGGCCGGCACCGGCAACATCGCGGATGCGGTGGGGCTCGGCGCGGCGCTCGACTACGTGAGCCGCGTCGGCATCGAGAACATCGCGCGTTACGAGCACGACCTGCTCGCGTATGCGACGAGCGTGCTCGCGCCGGTGCCGGGCGTGCGGCTCGTCGGCACCGCGCGCGACAAGGCGAGCGTGCTGTCGTTCGTGCTGAAGGGCTATGAGACCGAGGAAGTCGGGCAGGCGCTGAACGAAGAGGGCATCGCGGTGCGCTCCGGGCATCACTGCGCGCAGCCGATCCTGCGGCGCTTCGGGCTCGAGGCGACGGTGCGGCCGTCGCTGGCGTTCTACAACACGTGCGATGAGGTCGATGCGCTCGTGAGCGTCGTGAGAAGGCTGGCGGCACGGCGCTGAGGCGCGCGGCATGCGGAAAGGCCGCTTGCGACTCCCGGCAACGGGGCGTCGCAAGCGGCCTTTTTTCGTGGCGATGCGGCAGCGCGACGGCGCTC
Source organism: Burkholderia sp. USMB20 (assembly GCF_000949135.2). Taxonomy (GTDB): domain Bacteria; phylum Pseudomonadota; class Gammaproteobacteria; order Burkholderiales; family Burkholderiaceae; genus Burkholderia. The sequence goes on from NZ_JTAN02000002.1 coordinate 240,196, forward strand.
AGCGCCCGGCCAGCATGCGCCCGCCGAGCCCCATCAGCAGCAGCCCGGCCGTCGTGTCGAGCACGGCCTTGCGCCGGATCAGCAGCCGGCGCACCGACGGATGCGATGCGAGCAGCGCCATCGCGCAGTACCACGCGCCCGAAATCCCGATCGACAGCACGACGACCGTGAGATCGAGCCACACCGGCGTATGCGCCGGCACCATCAACGCGAAGATGCTGCCGTAGAACGCGACGGATTTCGGGTTCGTCATGCTGACCACGTAGCCCTTCTTCGCGGCCTGCCAGCCGGAGGACGCGGGCGGCGCGGACACGGCGAGCGGCTTGCGTGCGCTCAGCACCATCTTCAGGCCGAGCCAGATCAGGTACGTGGCGCCTGCCAGTCGCAGCGCGGTGTGCACCCAGGCGACGTGGGTCACGAGCAGGCCGAGGCCGGCAATCGCGATCGCGGCCCAGGTGCCCGATGCGGCGGCGAGGCCGAGCCCGGTCATCACGCCGGCGCGGCGCTGCGCGAGCGCGGTGGACGTGACGATCACGAAGTTCGGGCCGGGGCTGGCCACGCTGAGCAGCAGGACGCCGGCGAGCGGCAGCAGGGTGTTGATGGTGGTCGACATGGCGCGGGCGGCGAAGCGGCGGAAGGAGCGTTCATCTTACCCCGGCGTGCCGTCGATGGCGCCGCGCGGTCGTTTCGGCACCGGCCGGCTAGCGTGCATCGCACGCCGCCGTCATTGTTGAGCGCGTTGGAAAGGTGCAATCCGGAATCGGCAATAGGTGTCGCGAATATGACCGATTATTCTCCCGAGCGCAGTACCGTCCGCCAGCCGCAAATGCTGTCGGAGTGCTTACAAAATCAATCGCTCAGGGAGGCCTTTCATGAACCGCATCGTCGTATCCGGTGGTGTCGGCGCGGTGTTCGCCGTAGCAGCGGCATCACCCGCCTTTGCGCAGAGTTCCGTCACGTTGTATGGCCTCGTCGATACGGCGATCCGCTATCAGACGAACGCCGGCCCCGACGGCCGGGACCTGGTCGGCATGACGGTCGGCCCGGAAACGCACAGCCGCTGGGGCTTGCGCGGCAGCGAGGATCTCGGCGGCGGCCTCGCGGCGATCTTTCGTCTCGAGAACGGCTTCGAGCTCGGCGACGGCAGGCTGCACGTCGCGAACACGCTGTTCAGCCGGCAGGCGTACGTCGGCCTGGCGAGCGACCGGTACGGCTCGCTGACCTTCGGCAACCAGTACGCGCCGCTGTACGACACGATGGGCGACGTGTTCGACCCGATGACCGTCGGCGACTACTGGCAGGACAGTTGGGCGTACAACGGCATCGGCAACTACCTGACGGTGGCGAACTCGGTGAAGTACAAGTTCTCGACCAACGGCTTCAGCGTCGATGCGATCTACGGGTTCGGCAATCATGCCGGTGCGATGGGTCTCGACAGCACGTACGGTGTCGAGCTGACCTACGCGCAAGGGCCCGCGTCGATCAACGCCGGCTTCCAGCAGACCTCGGTGTCGTCCGTGAACGGCAGCGCGGTCAACGGCGCGAAGGTGAACTTCCTGCACGTGAGCGGTGCGTACCAGGTCACGCCGTCCGTGCGCCTGCTGGCCGGCTGGCTGCACGGGCAGGACAAGACGGGCACGACCGACTTCAACATGCAGCAGGCCGGCGCGCCCACGCTCGGTGGCGGCAGCCCGAATCGTATCGACGATACGTTCTACGTCGGCGCGAACTGGCAGGCTACCGCGCCGCTGCTGATCACGGTGGCCGGCTATTACGGCCACGCGCGCAATGCGGAGCGGCTCGACGGCACGCTCGGCTCCGGAATCAACTACTCGGCGACCGTGCTGGCCGAATATGCGCTGTCGAAGCACACCGAGGTATACGGCACGGTCGATTTCGCGCGCGGCAACGGCGCGTTCGCGGCCGACTATCCGGGCGCCACCAACCGGCTCACCGGCAAGGTCGACCAGATCGGCAGGACCAACAACGTCGGGGCCGCGATCGGCCTGCGCCAGATGTTCTGACGACGGCGCGCGCGGCGTTCACGCATGAAAAAACGCGTGGCGACCGGTGCCGCCACGCGTCGTGGATCGAAGCGCGGTCGCCCGGTTCGGGCGGCCGCGCACAGCGATGTCAGAAATCGAACCCGGGCCCGCCCGCACCCGGGCCGCCCGGCACCGCGGCCGGCGCCGCATCCTTCGGCGCTTCGAACACGGTCGCGTCGGTCGTCAGCAGCAGCCCCGCGACCGATGCCGCGTTCTGCAGCGCGGTGCGCGTGACCTTGGTCGGATCGAGCACGCCCGACTCGACGAGGTCACCGTATTCGCCGGTCTGCGCGTTGTAGCCGAAGTTGCCCGTGCCTTCCGCGACCTTCGCGACGACCACGCTCGCTTCCTCGCCCGCGTTCGTGACGATCTGGCGCAGCGGTTCCTCGAGCGCGCGCAGCACGATCTTGACGCCCGCGTCCTGGTCGGCGTTCGCGCCCTTGAGTGCGCGGATCGCCTGCCGCACGCGGATCAGCGCGACGCCGCCGCCCGGCACGATGCCTTCCTCGACGGCCGCGCGCGTCGCGTGCAGCGCGTCGTCGACGCGGTCCTTTTTCTCCTTCACTTCGATCTCGGTCGCGCCGCCGACCTTGATCACCGCGACGCCGCCCGCGAGCTTCGCCACGCGTTCCTGCAGCTTTTCACGATCGTAGTCGGAGGTCGCTTCCTCGATCTGCACGCGGATCTGCTTCACGCGCGCCTCGATGTTCTTCGCGTCGCCCGCGCCGTCGATCACGGTCGTGTTTTCCTTGCCGACCTCGATGCGCTTGGCCTGGCCGAGTTCGGCGAGCGTCGCCTTCTCGAGCGTGAGGCCCGTTTCCTCGGCGACGACCTGGCCGCCGGTCAGGATCGCGATGTCTTCCAGCAGCGCCTTGCGGCGATCGCCGAAGCCCGGCGCCTTGACCGCGACCGTCTTCAGGATGCCGCGGATGTTGTTCACGACCAGCGTCGCGAGCGCTTCGCCTTCGACGTCTTCCGCGATGATCAGCAGCGGCCGGCCCGACTTCGCGACCTGCTCCAGCACCGGCAGCAGGTCGCGGATGTTCGAGATCTTCTTGTCGTGCAGCAGGATGTACGGGTTCTCGATCTCGGCGATCTGCTTGTCGGCGTTGTTGATGAAGTACGGCGACAGGTAGCCGCGGTCGAACTGCAGCCCTTCGACGACGTCGAGCTCGTCGGCGAGCGACTTGCCGTCCTCGACGGTGATCACGCCTTCCTTGCCGACGCGGTCGATCGCCTCGGCGATGCGCTGGCCGATCGATTCCTCGCCGTTCGCGGAGATCGTCGCGACCTGCGCGATTTCCTTGCTGGTGGTGGTCGGCTTGCTGATCTTCTTCAGCTCGTCGACGGCCGCTGCCACCGCCTTGTCGATGCCGCGCTTCAGGTCGAGCGGATTGAGCCCTGCCGCGACGTATTTCTGGCCTTCACGCACGATCGCCTGCGCGAGCACGGTGGCCGTCGTCGTGCCGTCGCCGGCGGCGTCGCTGGTGCGCGACGCGACTTCCTTCACGAGCTGCGCACCGATGTTCTGCAGCTTGTCCGCGAGTTCGATTTCCTTCGCGACCGACACGCCGTCCTTGGTGACGACGGGTGCGCCGAAGCTGCGTTCGAGCACGACGTTGCGGCCCTTCGGCCCGAGCGTGACCTTCACCGCGTTCGCGAGAATGTTGACGCCTTCGGTCAGCTTCGCACGTGCGACGTCGCTGAAAATGATTTCCTTCGCTGCCATGATTTGCTCTCCGTTATTGATTGACGACCGCGACGATGTCTTCCTCGCGCAGCACGAGGAATTCATTGCCGTCCACCTTGACCGCCTGGCCCGCGTACTTGCCGAACAGCACGCGTTCGCCGACCTGCAGGTCGGGCACGATGCGCTGGCCGTCCGCGTCCTTGCGGCCGGGGCCGACGGCGATCACTTCGCCCTGGTCGGGCTTTTCCGCGGCGCTGTCGGGGATCACGATGCCCGAGGCGGTGGTGGTTTCCTGGTCGAGTCGTTTCACGATGACCCGGTCGTGCAAGGGGCGTAGGCTCATCTGTCCGTCCTGTTCTGTTGTGTCGAAATTGGCTGGCACTCTTTAGCAGAGAGTGCTGACGAGTATAAAAACGCGTGGCGGCGCGATCCAATAACGGATTCCGAAATGCATTTGCGTGCAGGCGCTATGGACGCGCCTGCCGCGACGATGCAGCCCATGCGTCGATTCCGGGAAAGCATTCGCGCCGTCATGCAAAGCACGTGCTGCCGGCTATTGCGCGTCGGCCTGCTGCGCGGCCGGCGTGCAAACCGGGCGGATCGTCGCGCCGGCGAGCACGCGCTTCACGAACGGAATCGAGTCGGCAAGCGATGCGTTGACGGTGCCGTTGTGTTCGCGGCCCGCATACAGGTGCGCCTCGACCGTCGTGCCCGCCGCGCACGCATCCTTCGCTAGCGCGAGCTCGAGCGGTGCGAGCCCGTCGTCCGCGCCCGCGCCGATGAAGACGGGCGTGGCGATCTTCAGCGTCGGATATTTCAGGTATTCGTCCCACCACGCCTTCAGACGCGCATCGCCGCCCGGCTTCACGGCGTTCGCGTGGGTGAGGTGCGCGAGCGCCGCATCGTCCTCGAGCGACGCCAGGCAACCGATGCGCGCCTGTTCGAGGATCGGCAGCGCGGTGTCGGTCAGCACTTCGTCCGCGCGCAGCGACGGGTCGATCTGCTGCGCGGACAGCACCGAGTAGAACTGATACGCGAGCGTAGGATCGACGCGCTCGGGATCGCGCCGGTATGCGGTTTCGAACTTCGGGAGCGACGCGAGCGTGGCGCGCGACGCGTTGTAGATCGTCCCGGTCGCGACGGTCGCGCGGATCGCGAGTTCCGGTGCATAGACGGGTGCGTAGCCGGCCGCCGCGAATACGGCCGAGCCGCCCTGCGACTGGCCGACGAGCACGACTTCGTTCGCGAGGCCCGGCACGCCGCCCAGCACCGCGCGCACGCTGTCGAGCAGCGTGTAGCTGTTCGAGCGGTTGTTGAGCTGCGGATTCGGGCCGGGCGTGCCGAGCCCCTGATAGTCGGTCGCGACGACCGCGAAGCCTTGTTGAAGCCATGCGTTCAGGTAGCGCACGTCGCGATACGAGCGGCCGAACCACGACGGCGCGCAAATGTCGGCCATCCCGAATGTGCCGTGTGCCCACGCGACGATCGGCCAGCCGCCGGCTGGCGGCGTACCGCGCGGCACGAACAGCGCGCCCGATACGGCGATCGGCGCGCGGCCGCCGACGCCGTCGGTCGACGCATACAGGATGCGCAGTTGCCGTCCGGCGCTCGCGAGCCCGAGCGTCGCGGGCAGTGCTTCGGTGCGCAGCAGCACGCCGGGCGTCGCCGGAACGTCGCGGTCCCACGTGTAGAACGCGGATACGCGACCGTCGCCCTGCAACGGATCGGGCGCGGGAACGCGGCCGGGCGAAGCCGCATGCGAAACGAGGGACGGCACGGCGAGCGCCGAAACCAGCAGCGTGCGCGCAGCGAAGCCGCGCAGGGGAGAGCGTCATGGTCGGATGGAGGTCGGTGAGATCGGATCGGACGCGCCGGGCAGTGCCCGGCGCGGGCCGACCACGACGCAAGTTTTGAACCAGCGCGGCGCAGCGCGAGTGCAGCGCCAGTGCAGCGCGGGCGCGGCACGCGCGGCGTGCGGCACGACGGGGAAACGCCCGCGCGCGGCGTGCGGCGCGCGCAGGCGCCGGCTGCGTCTCGCGCAGCAATCCGGGCTCGCCGGTTGTTGCTCCCGCAACAGATGCCGACACACGTATCGCGCCGCGCGGTTCGTCCACGGCGCGCACACCGCCCGCCCGCGCGGTGGCGCACGCATGCGACGCTCGCGTGCCCTGCTGGCACGATTGCTGCTGATCCGGTTGCCGTGCGTCGCGGCGTTGCGACGCGAGCCCATCCGTCCACCCGATCAAGGAAACCGTACTCATGTCCGTCACCCAAGCCATCGACAGCGGCGAACTCGTGGCATTCGTCGAGCGCGCCGCGCGCGAATTCGCGCAGGCCGCGCGCGTGCTGAAGGAAACGCGCACGCTGTCCGCCACCAACACGTTCCAGGCGTTCCAACGCGTGCCGGGCACGGAACTCGTCGTCGCGCTGTCGGCGCCGAGCCCGTGGGCTGCGTCTCAGGAGATCCAGCCGGTCGTCGTGACGCTCGACGGCGACGTGCTGCACGGCGATGCGCGCGCGGGCGCCAACGGGCCGCGTTATGCGGGCGTATTCCGCGAGGTACCGGAAGTCGACGTCGTGATTCACGTGCACGGCCCGTACCTCGGCGCGTGGGCGAGCGCGCATCGTCCGCTGCCGATCCGCTATGCGCCGGCCGCGCGCTACACGAGGGCCCGCGAGATTCCGGTCTACGTCGATCGCCGTCCCGGCGAACCGCGCTTCATCGTCGACACGATCCGGCGCGACCCCGAAGTCCCGGCGATCATCGAGGCGAACGGCGGCGCGACGTTCTGGGGCAAGTCGATTCTCGACGTGTCGAAGTACATCCTGATCCTCGAGGAAGCCGCGTATTTCCAGGCGCTCGCGGAACCGCTCGGCGGCTCGCTCGAATTCGGCCCGGGCGCGCTCGAGCAGCAATGGAAGATGACTGGCCTCGCGTGACGCCGCGCCGGGGGCGGCGCAATCCGGCCGCCGTCATACCGATAGCTCGATGAATTGGTTCCTGGCCGGCGCGCGCCTTGCTATCGTCGAACCTCTCCCGTTCAACACGCCGGTCGTGCCATGGCCATCTTCAGCTTGCCGGACCCGACTTCGCATGCGATCACGATCCGTGCGAAGGCACTGACGTTCGACGATCCCAAATCGCGGGTGCTGCTCGAACGCATCCAGCTCGTCGCGCCGAGCGATGCGACGGTGCTCGTCACCGGCGAGAGCGGCACCGGCAAGGAGCTGATCGCGCGCCTCGTGCACGCGTTGAGCGAGCGCCGCGACGGCCCGTTCGTCGCGATCAACTGCGGCGCGTTCTCGGAGACGCTGATCGAGAGCGAGCTGTTCGGTCACGAGCGCGGCGCGTTTACCGGCGCGATCAATAGCCAGCCAGGCTGGTTCGAATCGGCGAATCGCGGCACGCTTTTTCTCGATGAAGTGGGCGACCTGCCGCTGTCCGCGCAGGTCAAGCTGCTGCGCGTGCTGCAGGAGCGCGAGGTGACGCCGGTCGGCTCGCGCAAGACTGTGAAGATCGACGTGCGGCTCGTCGCGGCCACCAACGTGAATCTCGAAGCCGCGGTGCGCGCCGGCAATTTCCGCGAGGACCTGTACTACCGGCTCAACGTCGTGAAGCTGAGCCTGCTGCCGCTACGCGAGCGGCCCGGCGACATCGCGCCGCTGATCGAACACTTCATCGACACCTATGCGAAGCGGCTGCGCGTGGCCGCGCCGACGCTGACGGACGCCGCGCGCGCACGGCTGCACGCGCACGCGTGGCCCGGCAACATCCGCGAACTCGAGAACGTGATCCATCATGCGGTGCTGATCTGCGCGGGCGGCGCGATCGACGTCGGCGACCTGCAGTTCTCCGCGCTGTCGCTTGCGCCGGATCCGGCCGACGCGCACGGCGCAACAGCCGCGCCGCCGCGCCGCGCACGCGATGTGGCGGAAGCGACCGAGGCGCTGCGCCACGCGGTGGTCGAACTGCTCGATCTCGGCACGCCGGCGCTGTGGCAGCACATCGAGGACACCGTCTACCGCAGCGTGTTCGACTACAGCGAGCACAACCAGCTGCGCATGTCGCGCCTGCTCGATCAATCGCGCAACATCGTGCGCGCACGGCTCGCGCAGCTCGGCATCCTGAAGCCGCGCGATGCAGGTGGAGCGGGCGACGCAGGCGACGCCGACGCGCGGCTGCGCCGTCAGGCGTGATCGCGCCAGCGCAGCGCGCGCTGCGCGATCCGCTCGCATAGCGCACTCATGCCGACGGCCAGCGCCGTCACGCCCAGCACGCACACCAGCAGCACGTCGGCGCGCGCACCGGCCTGCGCGTTCTGCATCAGGCTGCCGACGCCGGCCCCCGTGTTGAACAGCAGCTCGCTGCTGGTCGCGGTGATCCACGCGAACGGCACGGCCTGGAGCACGCCCGCGAACAGGTCGGGCAATGCGCCCGGAATCAGCACGTCGCGCCACAAGCCGATCCGGCTCAGGCGATACGACCGCGCGAGTTCGACGTAGCGCGGATCGACGCGGCGCAGCCCGTCGAAGCTGGCGGTGGTCATCGGGTAGAACGCGGCGAGCGCGATGATGAACACCTTCGCGAATTCGCCGGTGCCGGCCCACAGGCTCAGCAGCGGAATCAGTCCGAGCAGCGGCACGTAGCGCAGTGCCTGGAAGGCCGGCTCGGCGAGCTTGCGCGCGAGTGGAGAACGCGCCATCGACGCACCGAACACGAGCCCGAGCGCGACGCCGACTCCGAGCCCGAGCGTCGTGCGGCGCAGGCTCGCGCCGAGATCGGTCGCGAGTTCACCGCTGCGTGCGAGTTCGACCAGCGCGGCGCCGACCTGCTGCAACGGCACGAACGCGTATTGATGAGCCGCGTCGCCGGACGACGCGTATTGCCATGCGGCAACCAGCAGGGCCGGCACGACGAAGCCGCGCGCGCGGCGGCGCAGCGGGGAGAACGAGAAAGCGCGGGTAGCGAAGGTCATGCCGAAGCGTATCCAGTCAGGGTCAGCGTGCGGGCATCTGCCAGCGCAATGCGTAGCGCTGCACGAGCGCGATCGATCGGTCGAGCGCGAAGCCGATCAGCCCGATCGCCGCGACGTCGACGAGCACCACGTCGAGCCGCAGCATCTGCCGGGCAAGTTCCATCATCTGGCCGATCCCGCTGTCGGCGCTGAGCAGTTCGACCGCAACGAGCGCGAGCCACGCGCGCGCCAGCGCGATTCGCACGCCGGTCAGCAGCGGCGGCAGCGCGGCCGGCAGCAGCACGTCGCGCAGCAGCGCGAAGCGGCCGAGCCCGTAGTGGCGCGCCATCTCGACGAGATCGCGCGGCGCGTCGTGCACGCCCGTGTATGCGGCCAGCGCAACCGGGAAGAACACGGCCTTGCCGACCACGACGAGCTTCAGCGGTTCGTCGACGCCGATCAGCAGGATCAGCAGCGGAATCAGCGTGAGCGTCGGCACCTGCCGCAGCAGGTCGAACGTCGGCCGCAGATAGTCGGAGAACAGCCGGCTGCGCGCAAGCAGGATGCCGAACGCGGCGCCGCCCGTCGCGCCGATCGCGAAGCCGAGCGCGAGGCGATGCAGCGTGATCAGCAGGTTGTCGCGCAGCTCGCCGGTGTCGAGCAGCGTGCGCAGCGTCGCCGCGAGGCGTTCGGGCGGTACGACGAGCTGCGGCGGAAACCAGCGCTGCGCGCTCGCGAGCCACCACAGCGCGGCGAACGCGACGGGCGTGATCCACCACAGCGCATGTTCGCCGAGCCGCGCGATGCCGGGCAGGCGGATGGCGCGCAAGCCGTTCGGCGCGAGGGCGCGCATCGGCATCAGCGGCTCGCGACGCGCGCGGCGTCGGCGCGCCAGTAGCCGTCGAGGCCGAGCTGCTTGAGCGCGGTCGACACGAAGGTCGGCGCGAGCAGCGCGTTCACGTCGACCGGCACGGAAGTCAGGCCGGCCTGGCGGCTGTATGCGATCACGTCGCGATAGTGGCCGGTGAGCGCCGGCGTGAAGAGCGGCGTCCATTGCTCCTTCCACGGCGTCGCTTCGTCCGCGTATTCGCGGCGGACGATGCTTTCCGGCTGGCCGGACGCGCTCAGGATCTTCACGTACGCGTCGCGGTTCTGCGGCTGCGAGATCCAGTGCGCGGCACGGACGTAGGCCGTCGCGACGAGCTGCGTGATGTCGGGGTAGCGCCGCACGAAATCGTCGGACGCCCACAGTTCCGCGCGCATCTTCCAGTCGTCGGGCGCGGTCTTGGTCGACCAGATGATCTTGCCGACCTGCTTGTCGACGAGCGAATACGCGTCGGACAGCGTGAACAAGCCGTCGACGCGGCCGGCCGCGACGGCCGCCGCGCCGGCCTGCGGATCGAGGTTGTAGATCTTGAAGTCGGACAGCTTCAGCCCGTTCTCGGCGAGCAGCTTGCCGAACGTGACTTCCCACGGCCGGCCGCGGTTGAGCGCGATGCGCTTGCCCTTGAGGTCGACGATCGATTTCGCGGTCGAGCCGGCCGGTACGACGAGATACGTGTTGCTGCCGACGCCGCCGGGCACGATCAGGCGCGTGTGCGTGCCCGATGCGTTGACGACGACCGACGGCAAATCGCCGTAGCCGGCGAAATCGATGCTGCCGTTCGTGAATGCCTCGTTGACGAGCGTGCCGACCGCCGCGGTCGACACGGGCACCCATTGCAGCTTCACGTGCCGTGCCGCCAGCGCTTTCTCGAGCGACTTGTCGGCGTCGATCAGTGCGGAGGCACCCGCGTATTGCGTCTTGCCGCCGCTCGAATACGCGACGACGGCGATGCGCACGACCTTGGGGGCGTCTTCCGCATGCGCGGCCGGTGCCACGAGCGCCGCCGCGGCCAGCGGCAGCGCGGCGAGCAGCGCGCGTAGCGGGCGGCGCAGCGAAGCGAGGGAGAGCGTGTGTTTCATGATGGTCCCGGACAGTGAACGGTAAAGGGGCTCATGCGCGCTTCTGCAGCGACGGCCGCAGCACGTCGGCGAGCGGGCGCGGGTCGATCCAGTCGGCGACATCGAAGTCCGCTTCCAGAAAGCCGTGGGCATGCAGGAACGTCTTGAACTCGTCGAGCGCGGCGATCGATTCGTCGTCGAGATTGACGCCGAGATGGCGGTGCAGCTGGTTGCCGTACGCGGCGCGAACCCAGTCAATCGACGACGCGGTTTCGCCGGCCACGTAGTGCGCGGTTTCGTCGGGATGCGCGCTCGCCCATTCGCCGGCGGCGACCACGAGCTTCAGGAAGCCGGCGACGATGTCCGGATGGTTCGCGAGCACGTCCGCGTTGACGGTCAGCGGGCGCGGCGTGCCGTTGTTGTTGCGGATCGAGCGCTCCGGATGGAAGCCGATGTCGATCACGACGTGCGCGCCGATCAGCTGCGCGATCTCGAGGCCCGTCGAGCCTTTCACGTAGATCGCGTCGACTTCGCCGCGCAGCAGCGCGCCGGCTTCGGCCGCATAGAGCGCGCGGCTCGAGAAGCCTTGCGGCGACGCGAACAGGTTCGCCGCGCGCGCCGGCCCGACTGCCTGCAGCGTGCGTGCGCGCACGTCGACGAGTTCGACATCGCGCGTGGTCAATCCGTCGAGGCTCAGCGCATTGACGAAGCCGCGCAGCGCCGACGCGCGAAAGATGTCGATGCGATCGTCGGGGCGGCTCGGAATCGCGATCCGGCGCCCGCGCAACGCCTTCACGGAGCGGATGCCCGACTCGGGGCGCGCGAGGATCAGCTGCGATTCGTCGACCCACGACAACCCAATCACGCGCGTATTCGCGTCGTTCGAGCGCGCCCACATCGCGGGGATGCTGCCGCCCTGGCGAAACGACTGCGCGAGCGTGTGGTCGCTGATCGACGACACGTCGTGCCGCGTGGCGCCGCGCGGCGAGCGGATCGCGACGCCGTCGGCTGACGTCTCGCCGTTGAGCCAGCCGAGATGCACGGCGATGCCGAGCGGCGTCGGTACCGGCGATCGGGCGTACCAGAACGTCTGCTGCTTGTCCGATGACGAATCGGGCCTGTCTGTCATGTGTGAGATTCCCCTGTCTGGGTAAGCGTGGTCGAGGCGCGGTGTCGCACGCGCGGGCCGTTCCACATTGCAAGTTCCGGGCCAGTGAACGGAAACGGCCGTGCGGCAAGCGCAGCGGGCATCGCGCGCGATGCGCCGCGCGTCGGCCCGCGCATCGCCTGTTGCGTGAGCAACAGTCGCATCGAGCGCTGTTGCGCATGCAGCACCGGTGCGGCCGGTGCAGCAGCACCGCGCCGGCTCGTGTTCGCGATGCCGGCAACCTCGGGCGCGTTCCTGCCGTTTGCCGCCGACGCCCGGCCCGCAAGGCGTCGCGCGCGCTCGTCGGTCGCTTCGCAGGTCGGCGAGCGCGCGCGTTGGCACACCGCGTGCTTAACAGCGCTGCATACGCGCGGCACGCCGGTGCCGCACGCAATCCGAACGGGCCGACAAGGAGAATCCCGATGGCTGTTGAATTTCTGTGGCGCCTGCCGATGCACGGCGACGGCCGGCGCGCACACGACCTGCATACGCGCGGCGAATGGAACCGCCAGCGCGCATCGCGCGTTGCGCCCAAAGTCGACGACGACGATTTCGGCTACATCGACTACCTGTCGCAAGTCGCGCGTGCGGCCGATATCGCCGGCTTCCACGGCGCGCTGATTCCGATCTTCCGCTTTACCGAGGAGCCGTGGGTCGTCGCGGCCGCGCTGGCGCGCGAGACGCGCCGCCTGCGACTGCTGATCGCGCTGCAGCCGCATTTCGTGCATCCCGTCTATGCGGCGCAGATGGCCGCGAGCCTGCAGCGGATCAGCCGCGGCCGCGTCGAGTGGAACGTCGTCACGGGCGGCGGCGGTCCCGACCAGCGCGCGTACGGCGACTTCATCGATCACGACAGCCGCTATGCGCGCACCGACGAATTTCTCGACGTCGTGAAGGGCGTCGCGGCCGGCGCGCCGTTCACGTTCGACGGCCGCTTCTATCGCGTCGAAGCCGGCGGGCTGCTGCCGCCGCTGAGCGGCCAGACGCCGCCGCGGATCTATCTGGCCGGCGCGAGCGATGCCGCGCTCGCGGTGGCCGCGAAGCACGGCGACGTGCACCTGAGCTGGGGCGAGCCGCTCGCGAAGCAGAAGGAGGTGATCGATGCGGCGCGCCGCGCGCTCGACCGCCAGAACGCCGAGCGCGACCTGCGCTTCGGCATGCGCATCGACATCCTGGCGCGCGAGACCGAGGAGCAGGCGTGGGCCGAACTGCGGCAGATGTTCGCGACCGTGAGTGCGTCGACGCACAACGGCTTCGGCGGGCGCGGCGAGTCGGAATCGGTCGGCGCGAAACGTCAGTTCGCGCTGCACCAGGGCAACACGCAGCACTTCGACGACCTGATCGTCGGCCCGAACCTGTGGGCCGGGATGTCGCAGATCCGCGGCGGCCCCGGTTGCGTGATCGTCGGCAGCCACGAGCAGGTAGCCGAGCGGCTGGCGGAATACGTCGACATCGGCGTCTCGACGTTCATTCTCGCGAGCAACCCGCATCTCGAAGAGGCGTACCGCGTGGGCGAGGAAGTGCTGCCGCTCGTCGACGGCACGCTGAACGCACGCGGCACGCAGGCGACGCTGCGCGTGGCCGGTGCCTGAGCGCGGCGGCAGGCCTGCACATTCAAACGACAAGGACACTCACCATGACGACACTCGCTGCGCAGGCCACGGCTTGCGACGCACTCTGGTACACGCGCTGCCCGGTGCCGACCGCGCTCGGCATCGCCGTGCATCGCGGCTGGTTCGACGAGGAGTTCGGGCCGGACGGCATCGCGCTGCACTCGCTGCAGGAGACGGCCGACGCCGACAAGCGCGAATCGCATTTCGATCACAGCCTGCCGCACTCGTTCCGGCAGGGCGGCAACATTCCCGCGCTGTGGGCGCGGGCTCGCGGCGCCGATACGCGCGTGATCGGCCTGTCGTGGACCAACGAATTCCAGGCGATCGTCACGCTGCCCGAACGCGGCATCCGCACCGCGCGCGATCTGCGCGGCCGGCGGCTCGGGTTGCCGCGCCATCCGATCAGCATCGACTTCTGGCGCGCGGCCGCGTTGAAGGGGTTCCTGAGCGCGCTCGAGCTGGAAGGGCTCGGCCACGGCGACGCCGAATGGGTCGACCTGCCCGACACGCACGAGCGCCGCACCGGGCCCGCGTCGTTCACGCGCGGCCCGCACGAGTACGGGCTCGAGATCGCGGCACTCGTGCGCGGCGAGGTCGACGCGGTGTTCGTGAAAGGTGTCGAAGGGCTCGAAACCGTACACCTGATCGACGCGCAGGTCGTCATCGATCTCGGCGCGCACCCCGATCCGCTGGTGCGGATCGGCAACGGCACGCCGCGCACGCTGACCGTCGATCGCGCATTGATCGATGCGCGCCCCGATCTCGTGAGCCGCTTCCTGTCGGTCGTGGTCGGCGCGGGCGACTGGGCCGCGCGCCATCCGGCGGAGACGGTCGCCTATATCGGCCGCGAAACGCGCGCGTCCGACGAGTGGGTGCGCTACGCGTACGGCGCGGACGTGCACCGGCATCTGGAAACGGGGCTCGCGCCGACGTCGATCGACGGACTGGTCGCGTTCAAGGATTTCCTCGTCGAATGGGGCTTTCTCGAACGCGATTTCGATGCGCGCGCATGGATCGATCCGGCGCCGTTCACGCAGATCGACCGGCATCGCCATGCGTGGGTCGCGTAGCGCGCCGCGGCGCGTCATTGCAAGGAGCCGAATATGACAGGACTGCTGATCGAATACGGCGTGCCGACGGCGCGCCGGCACGCGGCGCGCACGGCCGCCGCGGTTGCGGTGCCTGCGACACGGCTGTCGCCGGCGGTGCCGCCTGCGCGCAAGGACGTGCGGCCCGCGCAGCCGGGCGGTTGGCGCGGCGCGGGCGCGATTGCGCTCGCCGTCGCGGCGCTGCACGCGGGCATCGCGCTATTGGCGGCGCGTGCGCCCGCCGAGCCGCGCGTGCAACCGCCGAGGCCGCTGCCGATGACGGTCGAGTTGACGCGGCCGCCCGACCGTTTCCGCAGGCCGCACATCCGCCGCCGCCGGTCGTGCCGCCGAAGCCGTTGAAGCAGGCGCCGACCCCGCCGAAGCCGCGCGTGGCCGTTGCGCATCAGGCGCCCGCTCTGGCTGTCGTGCCGCCGGTGGCTCGCGACGCATCGACTGCTGCACCGGCACAGGTCGCCGCAGCGCCTGCCATCCCGAACCCGGCGCCCGTCCCCGCCGCGCCGGCCGCACCGGTGCGCGAATCCGCGCCGATCGGCGACGCGGCGTACCTGCGCAACCCGGCACCCGACTATCCGGCGTTCGCGCAGGACCAGGGCTGGGAGGGGCGCGTCGTGCTGCGCGTGCACGTGCTCGCGAACGGCACGCCCGATTCCGTCGAGGTCCGCACGAGCAGCGGCCGCCGCGTGCTCGACAACGCGGCGGTGGCCGCCGTGAAGCGCTGGACGTTCGTGCCCGCGAAGCGCGGCGACGAAGCGGTCGACGGCTGGGTCAACGTGCCGATCGATTTCAAGCTGGGCTGACCCGACGGGCGGCTCGCCACATTTTTCAAGGAACTCACATCATGACCGGTATCCCGACCACCTTCATCGTCCAGGGCGCGCTCTGGCTGCTCGTCGTCTTCTCCGTCGTCACGTGGACGCTGATCGTCGTCAAGGCAATCCAGAGCCTGCGATCGAGCGCGCGCAACCGGCGTTACGTCAGTGCATTCTGGGCCGCGAACAGCTTCCACGACGCGGCCGCGCTCGACGGCGCGAACAGCCCGGTCGGCGAACTCGCCGCGACGGGCTTCGACGCGCTGCGGCGTGCCGACGAGAGCAGCGCGCACGATCTGGAACACAGCTGGAGCCGCCACGACCTGCTCGAACGCCATCTGCGCCAGCAGATCCACAATGCGCGCCGACGCGAGGAAGCGGGGCTCGCCGTGCTCGCGTCGATCGGCAGCACCGCGCCGTTCGTCGGCCTGTTCGGCACCGTGTTCGGCATCATCCATGCGCTGACCGCGATCACGCACAGCGCGTCGGCGAGCATCGACGTCGTTGCCGGGCCGATCGGCGAGGCGCTCGTCGCGACCGGGATCGGCATCGCGGTCGCCGTGCCGGCCGTGCTCGCGTACAACTTCTTCGTGCGTCGCGTGAAGGCCGCGTCGGCCGACCTCGATGCGTTCGCAACCGACTTCGTCACGCTCGCGCAGAAGGCCGGCTTCCGCGTGCCGGCCGCCGCGCCTGCTGCCGCGCCGGCACGCCGTTCCGACGACACCCGCCAGGAGGCGTTCGCATAATGGCCTTCTCGTCCTCTTCCGACAACGACGACGTGCTCAGCGAAATCAACATCACGCCGCTCGTCGACGTGATGCTCGTGCTGCTCGTCGCCTTCATCGTCACCGCGCCGCTGCTCAACAACGCGGTGCACGTGAATCTCCCGAATACCGTCGCTACCGCGCCGGCCGACCGCAAGCCGAACGTTACCGTGAGCGTCGACGCCAAGGGCATCGTGTATCTCGACAAGCGCGCGGTCGCGCTCGACACGGTGCCGGCCGAACTGGCCGCGCTGAAGGCCGGCCGCCCCGACGTCGCGCTCGACCTGCAGGCCGACGAGCACGTGCCGTACGGCATCGTCGCGAAGCTGATGGCCGCGATCGAGCGCGCGGGCATCACGCGGCTGTCGGTGCTCACCGCGCCGCGCGGCTGACGCGCCTTTCAAGACTTCCTTTGCGAACGCATCCATGAGCACCACGGCTTCACACAACGTCCAGTCGATCTGGTACACGCGCTGTCCGGTACCGACGCCGCTCGGCATTGCCGCGCATCTCGGCTGGCTCGACAGCGAATTCGCCGGCGACGGCATCACCGTACGCGCATTGCAGGAAAGCCAGCACGCGGCGCTGCATCACGCGCACGTCGATCATTCGCTCGACAACGCGTTCCGGCAGGGCGGCAGCATTCCGGCGCTGTGGGCGCGCGCGTCCGGCGCCGACACGCGTGTGGTCGCGCTGACCTGGGTCGACGAGTCCCAGGCGATCGTCGCACTGCCGGAAGCCGGCCTGACGCGGCCGAAAGACCTGCGCGGGCGCCGCATCGGCCTGCCGCGCCGCGACGGCGAGCGCATCGACATCTTCCGCGCGGCGGCGCTGCGCGGCTTCGTCAGTGCGCTGTCGCTCGACGGGCTCGGCCCCGGCGACGTCGAATGGGTCGACGTACCGGCGTCGAACCTGCGCGCGCCGGTGTCGACCCCCGCGACCCGCGACGCGGCATTCAGCCATCCGGCGAGCCTGTCGAGCCGGCGGCTCTATGCAGCCGAGGCGGCCGCGCTGGTGCGCGGTGACGTCGATGCGATCTATGTGAAGGGCTCGCTCGGGCTCGAAACCGCGCACCTGATCGGCGCGCAGCCGGTCGTCGACATCGGTTTTCATCCCGATCCGCAGGTCCGCATCAACAACGGTTCGCCGCGGCCGCTGACCGTCAACGCAGCGACGCTCGAGCGCCATCCCGACATCGTCAGCCGTTTCCTCGCGCGCGTGACCGATGTCGAAGGCTGGGCGCGCGAGCACGAAGATGAAGTGCTCGACTATCTCGGCCGCGAGACGGGGTCGGGCCACGACTGGCTGCGGCTGGCTTATGGCGCGGACGTCCACCGGCGGCTGCGCACGGATCTCGACGAAGCGTCGATCGCAGCGCTCGACGATTTCAAGCGTTTCCTGGTCGACTGGCGGTTCCTGCCCGCCGACTTCGACGTGCACGCGTGGATCGACCGGCGTGCGCTCGACGGCATCGCGGCATCGTTTCGCGACGCCGCGCGGTGAGCGTGCCGGCACGCGTCGCCGGCGCATGGCGGCGCGAGCGCTTCACCGGCGGCTTCATGCTGCTCGCGCTCGCGAGCGGCACGACGATCAGCATGGCGCAGCTCGCGACGACGTTGTATGCGCTGGCACTCGGCGTCGACAGCGCGCGGCTCGGCGTCATCGCCGCGATGGAGCCCCTCGGCATTGCACTGATGACCCTGCCTGCCGGGCTGCTCGTCGCGCGCTACGGCGCGCGGCGCGTGTACTTCGCCGCGAGCATGGGGCCGATGCTGCTCAATCTCGTCGTGCCGTTTACCGGCGCGTGGCCGCTGATCGCGCTCACGCAGGGGCTGATCGGGCTGTGCATCCCGTTCCGGATCGTGTCGATCAACGGCGTATTCCTTGCGCGTCTCGCGCAGATCGGCCTCGCGCGCGCGGGCTGGTATCGCGCGGCCATGTCGGTCGGAACCGGCATGGCGGGGCCGTGGCTCGCGAGCTGGCTGATCGGCGCGCACGGCGCGGTCGCGACGTTCTGCGCGGCGTCGGCGAGCTTCGCGGGCATGGCGTTGTTCAGCCGGATGCTGCTTGGCGACGCCGAGCCGCCGTCGCGCCGCGCACGGCATGAAACGGGCACGCTGCGCGCGCTGCTCGCGCTCGCGTGGAGCCACGACGTGCGCGAGCAGCTCGTGCTGGAGGCCGTGAACAGCGCGACACGCTCGCTCGTCGGCACGTATACGGTGGTGCTCGCGATTCAGTCGCTCGGACTGTCGCGGACGCGCGCCGTCGCGCTGCTCACCTTGCAGGGTGCCGTTGCGGTGATCGCGTTGTTCGGGCTCGGCAATGTCGCACAGCGGATGACCGGGCGCCGTTGCCATGCGCTCGGTCTCTCAGGCAGCATCGCCGGGCTGCTCACGCTCGGCCTCGCGCGCGACGCGTGGATCGTCGGCGCAGGGCTCGCCGCGCTGTGCGCCGGGTCATCGCTGCTGCATCTCGTCAACATGCAGCATCTGGGCCGCCACCCGGCCGACAAGAGCCAGGTGTCGAGCCTGTACAACCTCGCGTCGATGGCCGGCGCGTTCTGCGGCCCGCTGGCCGGCAGTGCGCTCGTGCCGGTCGTCGGGTTGCAGGCCGTGTTTCTGTGCTGGCTGCCGGTGGTCGTGCTGGTGGCGTTCGCGCTGCGGTTCGCCAGGAGCCGTCGCGGTGCGGCGCAGCCGCTGCCTGCAAAGCTGTCCTGACGATCTTCGAGGACGGTGTTGCGAGACCAGCAGTTTGCTTTCTTCCACAGATGCGTATGCAGCAACGGCGGCACCGTGCGCGTGCCTGCAGCCCCGTGCGACGGGCTTCTCGATGCTGGCATCCGAATTGCAATACAGAACCCGTGCGTCGCGCACGCACGTGCGTTCAACCGATCAAACAGGATGACTCATCGATGTTCAGGAAAAAACTAATCGTCACCGCGCTGGGGGGACTGCTGACGGGCGGCACCGTATCGTTGCCCGCATGGGCAGAGGATGGCGCGGCGACCGCGGGGGCGCCGGACGCGAAGCCGGCGCAACAGGCGTCGGACGACGCGACCGCGGCAGCGCCGAAGACCACCGGCGCGAATCGCGGGTCGACCGTACGCGAAGCGAATCTCGGCACGGTGACCGTGACCGCGCGCCGGCGCAAGGAGCGCATTCAGGACGTGCCGGTCGCGGTGAGTGCGCTGAGCGGCGACGCGATCAAGAACAACGAGTTGCGCGTGATCAACGACGTGACGAAGTACGTGCCGAACTTCAACGGACAATCGACCGAGGGCCGCGAGCGGCCGCGCTGGTTCCTGCGCGGCGTCGGCAGCAACGATCCTTCGGACCTGTCGCTGAGCCCGATCGGCGTGTACTTCGACGACGTATACATCAACAGCGTGTTCGGGCAGGGCTTTCCGCTGTTCGACCTCGATCGCATCGAGGTGCTGCGCGGGCCGCAGGGCACGCTGTGGGGCAAGAATACCGTCGGCGGCGCGCTCAGCATCACGTCGCAGAAGCCGACCTTTGACGTGAGCGGCTACGGCAAGCTCGGCCTCGGCCAGTACAACAGCCGGCTCGCGGAAGCCGCGATCGGCGGTCCGATCGGCAAGAACGACGTGCTGGCCGCGCGCGTGTCGGTGTATCACGAGAATGCTGACAGTTTCTACACGAACACCGTGCAGCAAGGGCGCTTCGGCGGCTTCCACGACAACGCGGTGCGCTTCCAGGTGCTGGCCGTGCCGACGTCCGACACCGATTTCCTGTTCAACATCCACGGCCGCAACTACACGGGCGGCGGCGATGCATGGCACGCGGAGGGCGCGGGTCGCGGCGGCGCGAACCAGTTCGGCTTCGTCGGGTCGACCGATCCGTACACGGTGTCGCTCAATGCGCCGTCGAGCGATCACATCTCGACTTGGGGTACGTCGCTCACCGCGCACTGGCGCATCAACCCGGCGGTGTCGCTGACGTCGATCACGGCATTCGAAGGGCTGCACCGCTGGTATCAGGACGACGAGGACTATTCGCCGTTCGATGCGGCACGCTCGCATGACCGCCTGTCGAGCCGCCAGTTCTCGCAGGAGTTCCGGCTCGAATCGCCGCAGAGCGAGCGGCTGAGCTGGCTGGTCGGCACGCACCTGTTTACCGAGCAACTGGCCGAGCAGGGCGCCGGCGGCGGCCTGCCGGGCGCGCCGTCGCCCGCGTTCTACCACCTGACCGACCTCACGCAGCACACGCAGAGCGCGGCGATCTTCGGCAGCGTCAAGTACCGCTTCACCGACCGTTTCAACGTGACGGGCGGGCTGCGTTACACGATCGAGCGCAAGACCATCAATCTGACGGGGCTGCAGGGCACGGGCAACGTGACGTTCAGCGATCCGAACAGCTGGTGGTCGCCGTCGTCGGTGTCGTCGCCGCTCGCGGTCAGCGCGCAGCAGAACCAGACGAACACGTGGCGTGCGCCGACCTGGGATCTCACGCCGGAATATGCGCTCAGCAACAACGTGCGCGCGTATTTCCGCTATGCGCGCGGTTTCCGCTCGGGCGGCTACAACGGCAACGCGTATACGCAGAGCACGGTGTCCACCGTGTCGCCGGAGTACCTGACCGACTACGAGATCGGCATCAAGAGCGAGTGGTTCGACAAGCGGCTGATCGTCAACGCGAGCGTGTTCCACTACGACTATCGCGACATCCAGGTATTCGCGCTCGCGCCGAACCCGTTCGGCGGGCCGCCGGTGTCGACGTTGTCGAATGCGGGGCAGGGGCGCGCGGACGGCTTCGAGCTCGAGCTGAAGGCGCAGCCCGTCAACAGCCTGTACCTGTTCGCGAACCTCGGGATGCTGAACACGCGCTTCACGGAGTTCCGCTACGTGCCGACGGCCGTCGGCAACTCGTTCGCGCGTTCGCCGCATACGACGCTGAACGCGGGCTTCGACTATCGCGTGCCGGTGTCGTTCGGCACGTTGACGGCCGGGGGCGACGTGAACTACCGCAGCCGCGAATACTTCAGCGCGACGCGGCAGACGATGCCGCAGCTCTGGCAAGGCGGCTATACGGTGCTGAACGCGCATGTGTCGTACACGACGCCGAACCAGAAATACATCGTGACGGGCTACGTGACGAACCTGACGAACAAGGTTTACAAGAAGCTCGAGCTGCTGCCGTCGTATGGCGCGTATCCGGTGCTGTACGGCGATCCGCGCACGGTCGGGATCACGCTGACCGCGAAGATCTGACGCGCGGCGCATGCCGCGTCCGTTCGACGAACGGCGCGACTGTAACGTCGATCAGGTATCGGAACGTCGAAGTGAACGGCAAGGTTCGGTTCATGCCTGCGTCGTTCGTCGGCGCGCGATACGTGTACACGACGGTGCGCTACGACGCGTCGACCGGCGTCGCGAAGCCGAAGATCCGGGGGCGTGAGGAGATCCGGCACGGGTTCCGGGTGTGCGGGAAAGAAGGCGGCGGCGGCCGCCTTCATCCGTTACGAAGCGACGCGAATCACGACCTTGCCGAAATGCTGGCCCGACTGCAGGTACGCATACGCTTGCGGCGCCTCGTCGAAGCCGAACACGCGATCGACCACCGGCTTGATCCGTTTCGCATCGACGAGCCGCACGACGTCGTCGAGCATCGCGCGGCTGCCGACCATGATCCCGTGCAGTTTCCGAATGTCGCCGATCAGCGACAGCAGCCCGAGTTCGGGGCCGCCGAACCCGCTGACGCCGCCGATCACCGACACGACGCCGCCCAGCTTCGTCGCGGCGACCGAGCGCGGCAGCGTGTCGTGTCCGCCGACTTCCAGGACGAGATCCGCGCCCGCACCGCCGGTGAGCCGCAGCACTTCGTGCTGCCACTCGGGCGTCGCGCGATAGTTGATCGTTGCGTCCGCACCGAGTGCGCGGGCGCGTTCGAGTTTCGCGTCGCTCGACGACGTGACGATCGTGCGCAGGCCCGCCGCGTGCGCGAGCTGCAGTGCGACGATCGAGACGCCGCCCGTGCCGAGCAGCACGACGGTCGAGCCCGGCCCCGCGCCGCCGTCGGCGAACAGCGCGTTCCATGCGGTGATGCCCGCGCACGACAGCGTCGCCGCTTCGTCGTAGTCGAGATGCGCGGGAATCGCGACCAGCGCCGCTTCGTCGGACACGAAGTGCTCGGCGAGCACGCCGTCGAATTGCGCGCCGGGCGAACCCGAGACTTTCTGCGGCGTGGGCGGCCCGTCGATCCAGCGCGGGAAGTACGTGTTGATCACGCGATCGCCCGGCTTGAAGCGCGTGACGTCGCGGCCGGTTTCGACGACTTCGCCGGCGCCGTCGGCGACAGGAATCAGCGCGTTCTTGCCGATGCCGAGATAGTCGCCGCGCGCGAACATCAGGTCGCGGTAGTTCAGTCCTGCCGAGTGGATTTTCACGACGACGTCGGTCGGCCCGACGGGGCGACGCGTCGCGTCGATGCGCCGGAGCGCGGCAATGCCGTCCCCCGGTCTGATTTGCCATGCGTGCATGTCGACTCCTTTTTAGAGATAGACCGGACTATCATAGTGTTGCGCGTCCGGACGCATTGACGATTATTCGGCCAACGATTGTCGCCGGCACGGATACAAACCTGTCATCCCATCGGAGTGGAACTGCATGGACGAGCGGCTGAGAGGCATCGCCGAATTTGTCGACGTCGTGGAGTCGGGCAGCTTCGCCGCGGCGGCGCTGCGCCTCGGCATGACGCGCTCGGCCGTGGCGAAGATCGTCGCGCGTCTCGAACAACGGCTCGGTGCGCGGCTCTTGCAGCGCACGACGCGCCAGCTCGGCTTGACCGACGAAGGGCTCGTCTATTACGAGCAGTGCCGGCGGTTGCTGGCGGAACTCGGCGAGACGGAGGCCGCGCTCGACGCGGGCCGGCGCGAGCCGGCCGGGCGCGTGCGGATCAGCGTGCCCGTGCTGTTCGGCCGGCAATGCGTGGCGCCCGTCGTGCGGCGCATCATCGAGCGTTATCCGCGGCTTGAAATCGACGTGTCGTTCAGCGATCGCCTGGCCGATCTGGTCAACGACGGCTTCGACATCGCGGTGCGCATCGGCGAGCTTGCGGATACGAGCACGCTCGTCGGGCGGCGGCTCGGCGTACAGAGGATGGGCATTTGCGCATCGTCGGCGTATCTCGAACGTCACGGCCGGCCGACGGGATCCGACGAGCTCGCGTCGCACGTCGGCATCGCGTATTCGCGCGGCGGGCAGCCGACGCCGTGGCGGATCATCGGCCCGGACGGCGCGGTGCACGACCATCGCCCGGCCGGCCGCCTGCGGTTCGACGACCTGCACGCGATCGCCGACGCGGCTGCAGCCGGCGCGGGCCTCGCGTGGCTGCCGTGCTGGCTGATGGCGCCGTACGTGCGCGACGGGCGTCTCGCGCTCGTGATGGACAGCGACAGCGTGTCGGGCGCCGAAGTGTTCGTGGTGCGGCCGGCGTCGCGCAATGTGCCGTCGAAGGTGCGCGTCGTCATCGATACGTTCGTCGACGAGATTCCGCGCATGCTGGAGTCGGACGACGCAGACGGCGAGCGCGTGCCGCAGCGCGTCGTTCACGCATCGTAGCGACGACGCGGGATCGGACGATGCGGAAGACGCGGACGACGCGGACGACGGCGACCACACGCGTTTTCTGCGCCTGACGGACAATCGGTGCGGGTCGTGCATGCGCCGCGCGCTCGTCGGTTGCACGCGCACGTGGGCGCTGGAACTCGCCGGACACGGCGTGACGATCAACGCGCTCGCGGTGGACGGCGGCGGTACCCTCGGCGGACGCAACTGACGCAACGCGTGCATGACGGCGCGAGTCGTCGATCAACGGGCGGCGTGCATATTCCTGCTTCCCGTTAGCATGTGACGAATCCGACTTTGGGCGCCGCGCGGGCGCCGCTAAGATCGCCGATCCGTAATCGAGCGTTCGACAAAATGAAAAAGTCCGCGTCGCCGTTGCATGCCTTCCGTTTCCGTGTCGTCTGCGCCGCGATTGCCGGCGCGTTGTCGCTCGCATCGTGCGGGGGCGTCGACAGCGATGCGCCGTCGCAGTCCGCCGCGACACCGCCGCAGGCCGCGAAGCGCCCGAACATCCTGTACATCATGGCCGACGATCTCGGCTATTCCGACATCCATGCATTCGGCGGCGAGATCAACACGCCGAACCTCGACGCGCTCGTCGCGTCGGGTCGCATCCTGTCGAACCACCACACGGGCACCGTCTGCGCGATCACGCGCGCGATGCTGATTTCCGGCACCGATCACCACCTCGTCGGCGAAGGCACGATGGGCGTGCCGACCGACGAGCGGCGCGGGCTGCCCGGCTACGAGGGCTACCTGAACGATCGCGCGCTGTCGTTCGCACAACTACTGAAGGATGCCGGATATCACACGTACATCGCCGGCAAGTGGCACATCGGCTCGGGGATCGTCGGCAGTGCGACGGGCAGCGGACAGACGCCCGACCAGTGGGGTTTCGAGCGCAGCTACGTGCTGCTCGGCGGCGCAGCGACGAACCATTTCGCGCACGAGCCGGCCGGCTCGTCGAACTACACGGAAGACGGCAGCTACGTGCAGCCGGGCCAGCCCGGACAGCCGGGCGGCGCGGGCGGCAATCCGGCCGTGTTCTACTCGACGGACTTCTATACGCAGAAGCTGATCTCGTACATCGATGCGAACAAGCAGGACGGCAAGCCGTTCTTCGCGTACGCGGCCTACACGTCGCCGCACTGGCCGCTGCAGGTGCCGGACCCGTGGCTGCACAAGTACGCGGGCGTATACGACGCCGGCTACGATGCGATCCGCAACGCGCGGATCGCGCGGCAGAAGGCGCTCGGCCTGATTCCCGCCGACTTCAAGCCGTTCGACGGCCTGCCCGAAACGACGGCCGCGTCGCCGGCGACGGCGAACAACGGCACCGCGAACGCGAAGTACATCAGCGCCGTGCATTCCGCCGCCGACGGCTACAGCGACTACGGCACCGGCAAGGTCGACAAGCTGTGGGCGAGCCTGAGCCCGGCCGAGCGCCGCGCGCAGGCGCGCTACATGGAGATCTATGCGGGGATGGTCGAGAACCTCGACTACAACATCGGCCGCTTGATCCAGCACCTGAAGGACATCGGCGAATACGACAACACGTTCATCATGTTCCAGTCGGACAACGGCGCGGAAGGCTGGCCGATCGACTCCGGCGCGGACCCGACGGCGACCGACACCGCGAACGGGCAGGAGCCGGTCTATTCGACGCTCGGCACCGACAACGGCAAGCAGAACGCGCAACGGCTGCAGTACGGGCTGCGCTGGGCCGAAGTGAGCGCGACGCCGTTCCGGCTCACGAAGGGTTATTCGGCCGAAGGCGGCGTGTCGACGCCGACGATCGTGCGGCTGCCGGGGCAGACACGCCAGTTGCCGACGCTGCGCGCGTTCACGCACGTGACCGACAACACGGCGACCTTCCTCGCGGTCGCGGGCGTCACGCCGCCGTCGCAGCCGGCGCCGCCGCTCGTGAACACGCTGACGGGTGTCGACCAGAACAAGGGCAAGGTCGTCTACAACAACCGCTACGTCTATCCGCCGACGGGCCAGTCGCTGCTGCCGGTGCTCACCGGCTCGGCGACGGGCGAGGTGCATACCACGCCGTTCGGCGACGAAGCGTACGGCCGGGCATACCTGCGCAGCGCCGACGGCCGCTGGAAGGCGTTGTGGACCGAGCCGCCGCTCGGGCCGCTCGATGGCCACTGGCAGCTGTACGACCTTGCGGCGGATCGCGGCGAGACGACCGACGTGTCGGCGCAGAACCCGTCGGTCATCAGCACGCTCGTCGACCAGTGGAAGACGTACATGAGCAACGTCGGCGGGGTGGAACCGCTGCGTCCGCGCGGCTACTACTGAGGACGGCACGATGCGGTTCCGCTTCCGGACACTCGGCGCGGCGCTCGCGGCCACGCTCTTCGCGGCTGCGTTCGCCGTCGGCTACGCGAGCCCGTCGGCGTCGCCCGCCGGCGCCTTCGACGACGCGAATCGCGGCCGCCCGCTCGTGCCGCTCGGCTCGGAGCGGCAGTGCGAGCGCTACTCGGGCCTGCCCGCGAAGTGGCGTGACGACCCGAAGGCCGGGATGGTGCACCTGAGCGGCGGCGCGTTCGTGTTCGGCAGCACACGCGGCTATGCGGACGAGCGTCCGGCGGGCGACGGCAAGACGCGCGTCAGCGGCTTCTGGATCGACCAGACCGACGTGACGATCGCGCAGTTCGCCGCGTTCGTGCAGGCGACCGGCTACGTGACCGAGGCCGAGCAGCAGGGCGGCGCAGCCGTGTTTCACGTGCCGACGCGCGACGAGCTGAACGCGCGCGACCTCGCATGGTGGACCTGGGTGAAGGGCGCATCGTGGCGGCAGCCGCGCGGCCCCGGCAGCAGCGTCGACGGGCTCGGCAACCTGCCCGTCACGCTCGTCACGCAGCGCGACGCGCTCGCGTATGCGCGCTGGCTCGGTCGCGATCTGCCGACCGAAGCCGAATGGGAATATGCGGGCAAGGCCGGTCGCGACGACGCGTCGCTCGATGCGGCGCCGCGCGACGCGCAGGGCAAGCCGGCCGCGAACTACTGGCAGGGCGCGTTCCCGGTGCTCGATACGGCCGAGGACGGCCACGCGGGCCTGGCACCGGTCGGCTGTTATGCGGCGAACGGTTTCCACCTGTACGACATGATCGGCAACGTATGGGAATGGACGAAGGACACGTACACGGGCCCGCATCAATCGCACACGAACGGCGACACGGCGGCCGTCGCACCGCCGACGCGCCGGCACGACACGCCGATGGTGATCAAGGGCGGCTCGTTCCTGTGCTCGCGCGATTACTGCGTGCGCTATCGCGCGTCGTCGCGCGAACAGCAGGAAGCGGATCTCGGTGCATCGCATATCGGGTTCCGCACGATTCTGAGGGATGCGTCATGAAGCGGGTGATGCATTGCGTTGCCGCGTCGCTGATCGTTGCATGCGGTGTCGCCACTTCGGGCTGGATCGTTGCGGCCGAATCCGTCACATCGACGATCCGCGTCGGCGTGACACGCGGCGTGCATGCGGACATCCTGGACGAGGTGAAGCGTGTCGCCGCCACGCGCGGGCTGAGCTTCGACGTCGTCGAATTCGACGACGCGTCGCGCATCGATACCGCGCTCGCCGACGGCAGGATCGACGCGGCGAGCTTCGAGGACGCGCAGCGCCTTGCCGCGACGCGCACGGCGAAAGGTCATGCACTGAACGCCGTCGCGCCGACCGTCACGCTGCCGATGGCGCTCTATTCGCGCAAGATCAGGAGTCTGAACGAACTGCAGCCGGGCTCGACGGTCGCGATCCCGGCCGATTCGCGCGGGATGGCTCGCGCGCTCGTGCTGCTGCAGAACGACACGCTGGTGACGCTGCGCGACCAGGCCGGCCTGCATGCGACGCTGCGCGACGTGACGGGCAACCGGCTCGCGCTGAAGTTCGTCGCGCTGCGCCGCGACCGGCTGCATGCGGCGCTCGACTCGGCCGCGTTCGTCGCGATCGACTACGAGGACGCCGCGCGCGCGGGGCTGCAGCCGGCGCGCGACAGCATCAATCTCGAGGATGCGCGCTCGCCGTATGCGAACGTGCTGACCGTGCGCGAGGCCGACCGCACGAAGCCGTGGGTCGCGCAGCTCGTCGCCGCGTATCACTCGGACGACGTCGCGCATTTCATCCTGACGCGCTATCAGGACTCGGTGCGGCGGCCGTGGTAGACGACTATCGCCTCGCGTGCAATGCGTGCGGCCGCTGCTGCAACAGCGCGCCGACGCTGTCGTTGCGCGAACTGTTCCGGCATCGGCACCGCTTCGTCGGCGCGCTGACGATCCATCGTGTGCCGAAGCGGCGCATCGGTGAACGAACGCGCGCGGGCGGACGCGAGCATGCGCTCGACGCGGACGACATCGCCGCCTGCGATGCGCTCGCGAACGCGTTGTTCCACCGCGCGCGCGGCGCGAGCGACGAATGGATTGCACTGACGCTCCAGGGCTACGACTATCCGTCGCTCGGGCGCTGTCCGGCATTGGCCGACGACGGCCGCTGCAGCGTGCATGCGGACAAGCCTTCGATCTGCCGCGCCGTGCCGCTCGATCCGATGCTGCCGGACCGCCTGCAATCCCGCGTGCTCGCCGGGCGGCGCGACGAGACGGCGTGGCTCGGTGCGAATTGCATCGTCGGCGCGGACGGCGGCACGGCTTCCCTCGATATGGCGTCGGCGCTGCCGCTCGTGACGGCAGGGCAGGTCGCGGACCGCGCGGCGCTCGACACGTTTCGCGATGCGCTCGCGTTCGAGCGTGCGGTATGGCGCGACGCGGTGTTCGCATCGCTGATCGACGGCGGACCGCAGGTGCGCGCGGCGTTGGCGCGGCTTGCGCCCGGCGGCTACTTGACGATGTCGATCGTGCCGGTGCTGCTGGCCGTCGCATCGGTGTCCGCGCATTGCCGCGCGTTGTGCATCGACTTCATCGACGCGCAGCGCGCGTTGATCGACGCACGTATCGAGGCGGCACTCGCACGCCGTCGTCTCGACGATCGGCCGGCGACGGCCGAATTGCGCGGCTTTGCGCAGGCACTCGAACGTGCGGGGCACGCACTCGCCGCCATGCCGGCCGCCACGGCGGGCACGCGCACCGACGCCCCGCGCATCGACGCGTGGCTCGACGATCGGCACGCTTCCACCGCGCTTACCGCGTGACACCGGCGGCACGCCGCGCGTGCCTTACACTTGGCGCTCTTTCAACCGTCTCCGATGGGGCGCGCATGTACGCATCGACCTTCATTTTCCGTGCAGGGCAATACGACGACGAATTCCACCGCCTCGACCGGCAGATCGCCGACATGGCGCGCGCGACGCCCGGCTACCTCGGCGAGGAGACGTGGGAGAACGCCGAGGCGGGGCTGATCCAGAACGTCTACTACTGGGAATCGGAGGCGGCGCTGCGGCAGTTGATGCAGCATCCCGCGCATCTGGAAGCGAAGGCGAAGCAGGCGCGCTGGCTGGACGGCTATCGCGTGGTGATCTCGCAGGTGCTGCGCGAGTACGGCGACGGCAAGCTTGCGCAGCCGCATGCGCGGCAGCCGGCGTAAGCCGATCGCCGAACGGGCGCTTCAGGCGCCGTGCGTGATCCGCCCGGCATCCCCACACCACATCAAAGCGCCTCGACCAGCAGCCGGTTGCTCTTCTCGCAATACTCGTGACACGCGGCGCGTGCCGCGATCGACGCGCCATGCACGAACTTCGGCGCGTCCGCCCGCCGCGACATCGACACGACGATCGACGGCGGCGACGGCTGCAGCGGCAGCTCGACGACCTCGCCGCTCGCGATCAGCGCATCCACGAACAGCACCGGAATCGCGGCGACGCCGAAGCCGTCGCGTACGAGCTGCACGATCACCGAGATCGACGGCGAGCCGGTGATGCGCGTCTCCGACAGCGGCACGCCATGCGCGTGCGCGAGCGTGCGCACGATGTCCTCGAGCGCGCGGTGCGGCGCGGTACCGCGCCCGTAGGTCAGGATCGGCTGGCGCAGCACCTGCCGCGCGAGGCCGGTGCGCGCAGTCGGCAGCAGCCCCGCGCGCGCGATCCAGCGCACCGGATAGTTCGCGAGCGCGTCACAGACGACCGACGCCTCGTCGCTTCCCTCCACGCGAATGATCAGGTCCAGTTCGCCGGCCATCAGCCGGCGCTGCAGCACGACGCTGACGTCGACGGTCAGGTCGATCTCCAGTTGCGGATAGTCGGCGGCGAGGCGGCGCAGGTAATGCGGCAGCCAGCTGTGCACGACCGTCTCGATCACGCCGAGCCGCAACTTGCCGCGCAGCGCGCTTTCGCCGGCCGCGGCGGCCTGCAACTCGTGCGTCGCCTCGACGACGGCCTTCGCATAGCCGAGCAGGTACTCGCCGTTCGGCGTGAGCCGGAATTCGCGGCTGTCGCGATCGACGAGCACGGTCTGCAATTCGTCCTCGAGCGCCTTCAGGCGCTGCGAGATCGCGGCCGGCGTCGCGTGCAGCGCGGCGGCCGTCGTGCGGAAGTTGCGCAGCTTCGCGAGCGTGACGAAGGTTTCGAGGAAACGCGTGTTCATGGCGGTCGGCAAGGCGTTGGGCGCGCAGCTTGCCCCGCTGAAAAAATGAACGGGACTGGGGAAAACCCGGCTTCGTGTAAAGAAATTCTATACACGCGGCGCAAAAAAACTCGTTGGCGACAAAATTTTTTCTTTTCTATTCTTCGCCGTATCCGCTGACGCAACCGTCATTCCGACGACCTATCGATCTGCCCGCGACCATCATGACGCCTTCCGAATTCCGCCAGTCCGTGCGCAACGGCACGTTCCGCAGCCCGACGGCCGGCCAGTGCGGCCCGTTCGCGCAAGCGAATCTCGCGATCCTGCCGAACGCGTACGCGCACGATTTCCTGCGCTTCTGCCAGGCGAACCCGAAGGCGTGCCCGCTGCTGGGCGTGGGCGAACCCGGCGCGTTCCGGCTCGACGTGCTCGGCGAGGATCTCGACATCCGCACCGACGTGCCGAGCTACAACGTCTACCGCGACGGGCGCCTGACCGAGCGGGCCGAATCGCTCGAAGCGCTGTGGCGCGACGATTTCGTCGTGTTCGCGATCGGCTGCTCGTTCTCGTTCGAGGACATGCTGGCGCGCGAAGGGATCGGGCTGCGCCACATCGAGGAGGGTCGCAACGTGCCGATGTACCGTACGACGATTCCGAACCGACGCGCGGGAATCTTCGGCGGCCAGCTGGTCGTGTCGATGCGGCCGCTGCGCGGCGCCGACGCGATCCGCGCGGTGCAGATCACGAGCCGGTTCCCGGGCGTGCACGGCGCGCCGGTCCATATCGGCCATCCGCAGGAACTGGGCATCGCTGATCTCGCCGCGCCCGATTTCGGCGACGCGGTGACGGTGCGCGACGGCGAGCTGCCGGTGTTCTGGGCGTGCGGCGTGACGCCGCAAACCGCGCTGATGGACGCGAAGCTGCCGCTCGCGATCGCGCATACGCCCGGCTACATGCTGATGACCGACATCACGAACGCGTCGCTGGCCGTGTTCTGACCCGACCGACGCCGGCGGCCCGCACGGGCGCCGGTCCGGCCCCGACGCGGCGGCATGCCGCGAGCGCAGACGATCCGCCCGGCCGGAGGGCGGCGCGCAGCCGCAGCGCGACGCGCGCAAGCAACGCACGACGCCGACACGCCACGCGAACACACGACGCAAGCAACACACGACGCAAGAAGCGCACGACAAACACGACACGCACCACACGCACCACCCGCACCACACGCACGGTCTCGACCGCATATTTCGACAGGAGCTTCACCATGGAAAGCAAGACCCTCGCGGCGCCCGCCGCCGACCCCGCGGGCCCCGCACGCAACGGCCTGTTCGGATGGTATGCGGACGCGCAGCCGCGCGAACGCCGCGCGTTCTGGAGCTGCAAGGTCGGCTACATGCTCGACGGGATGGATACGCAGATGTTGTCGTTCGTGATCCCGACGCTCGTCGCGACCTGGGGCATCTCGCTCGCGGACGCCGGCTTCATCGGCACGATGACGCTGCTCGCGTCGGCGCTCGGCGGCTGGATCGCGGGCATCCTGTCCGACCGGATCGGCCGCGTGCGCACGCTGCAGCTGACGGTGCTGTGGTTCGCCGTGTTCACCGCGCTGTGCGGGCTCGCGCAGAACTATCACCAGCTGCTCGCGGCGCGCGCGCTGATGGGCTTCGGCTTCGGCGGCGAATGGACGGCCGGCGCGGTGCTGATCGGCGAAGTGATCCGCGCGCGCGATCGCGGCAAGGCGGTCGGCCTCGTGCAGTCGGGCTGGGCGATCGGCTGGGGGCTGTCGGCGCTGCTGTATGCGCTGCTGTTCTCGGTGCTGCCGGCCGAACAGGCCTGGCGCGCGCTGTTCCTCGTCGGCCTCGCGCCGGCGCTGCTGGTGGTCGTGATCCGCCGCTACGTGAAGGAGCCGGACGTCTACGAGAAGGAGAAGGCCACGCAGGCGAAGGTGGCCGACGCGCCGCGCCTCACCGAAATCTTCGCGCCGAAACTGCTGTCGACGACGCTGCGCGCGGCGCTGCTGACCACCGGTGCGCAGGGCGGCTACTACGCGATCACGACCTGGCTGCCGACGTTCCTGAAGACCGAGCGGCACCTGACCGTGATGGGCACCGGCGGCTATCTCGCGATGATCATCTTCGGCTCGTGGGTCGGCTACCTGACGAGCGCGTACCTGACCGACCGGCTCGGCCGCAAGCCGAACTTCATCCTGTTCGCGCTCGGCTCGATGGTGATCGCGTTCGCCTACACGTCGCCGGTGCTGCACCTCACGAACGCGTCGATGCTGTGGCTCGGCTTCCCGCTCGGCTTCTTCGCATCGGGCATCTTCTCCGGGATGGGGGCGTTCCTCACCGAGCTGTTCCCGACGCGGGTGCGCGGCTCGGGCCAGGGCTTCTGCTACAACGTGGGCCGCGCGATCGGCGCCCTGTTCCCGTTCCTGATCGGCGCGCTGTCGAAGCACTACGGGCTCGGCGCGAGCATCGGGATCTTCGCGGTCGCCGCCTACGGCGTGTTGATCGTCGCCGCGCTGACGCTGCCCGAGACGCGCGGCCGCGAACTCGACGCCGCATAACGCCGCATGGGCGGGCGCCCGCCCGCCGCCTTTCTACCGCTCCCTTTTCATCGAAGCCCTCACGCGGCGCGCGACGCGCGCCGTGCGGCGGCGCTCGTCCTTCGTTCAACGACGCATCGAGTTCATCGCCATGACTGACCGACACACTTTCCCCGTTTCCTCCGACGCCGCGCGCTGGCAATTCTGGATCGACCGCGGCGGCACCTTCACCGACATCGTCGCGCGCCGCCCCGACGGCTCGCTCGTCACGCACAAGCTGCTGTCGGAGAATCCCGAGCAGTATCGCGATGCGGCCGTCGCCGGCATCCGCCACCTGCTCGGCCTCGCCGACGGCGAGCCGATCACGCCCGAGCGCGTCGACATGGTGAAGATGGGCACGACGGTCGCGACCAACGCGCTGCTCGAACGCAAGGGCGAACGCACCGCGCTCGCGACGACGCGCGGCTTTCGCGACGTGCTGCGCATCGCGTACCAGAACCGGCCGCGCCTGTTCGATCTCGACATCGTGCTGCCCGATGCGCTGTACGAGACGGTCGTCGAGGTCGACGAGCGGATCGGCGCGCATGGCGACGTCGTCGTGCCGCTCGACGCGCAACGCGCGGAAGCGGCGTTGCGCCGCGTGTTCGACTCGGGCGTGCAGGCGCTTGCGATCGTGCTGATCCACGGCTATCGCTACACCGCGCACGAGCGCGCGCTGGCGGATCTCGCGCGCCGGATCGGCTTCACGCAGGTGTCGGTGTCGCACGAGGTGTCGCCGCTGATGAAGATGGTGTCGCGCGGCGATACGACCGTGGTCGACGCCTACCTGTCGCCGATCCTGCGCCGCTACGTCGAGCAGGTCGCGCACGAGATGCCCGGCGTGAACCTGCAGTTCATGCAGAGCAGCGGCGGCCTGACACGCGCCGACGCGTTCCAGGGCAAGGACGCGATCCTGTCCGGCCCGGCCGGCGGCATCGTCGGGATGGTGCGCGCCGCGCGCGCGGCCGGCTTCGAGCGCGTGATCGGCTTCGACATGGGCGGCACGTCGACCGACGTGTCGCACTACAACGGCGAATTCGAGCGCGTGTTCGAGACGCAGGTGGCCGGCGTGCGGATGCGCGCGCCGATGATGAGCATCCACACGGTCGCGGCCGGCGGCGGTTCGGTGCTCGGCTTCGACGGCGCGCGGCTGCGCGTCGGGCCCGAATCGGCCGGCGCGAACCCGGGGCCGGCCGCCTACCGGCGCGGCGGCCCGCTGACGGTGACCGACTGCAACGTGATGCTCGGCAAGATCCAGCCCGATCACTTCCCGCGCGTGTTCGGCCCGCATGCGGACCAGCCGCTCGACCGCGACGGCGTGGCCGCGAAATTCGCGGCGCTCGCCGACGAGATTCACGCGGCGACCGGGCGGCGCGACACGCCCGAGGCGCTGGCCGAAGGGTTCCTGGAAATCGCGATCGGCAGCATGGCGAACGCGATCAAGAAGATCTCGGTGCAGCGCGGCCACGACGTGTCGCGCTACGTGCTGACGACGTTCGGCGGCGCGGGCGGCCAGCACGCCTGTGGCGTGGCCGACGCGCTCGGGATGACGCAGGTGTTCGCGCATCCGCTCGCGGGCGTGCTGTCCGCTTACGGGATGGGGCTCGCCGACCAGACCGCGATGCGCGAGCGCGCGGTGGAAGCCGTGCTGTCCGATGAATCGTTGCCGGCGCTGAACGCGGCGCTCGACCGGCTGGCCGACGACGCGGTCGGCGCGCTGCTCGAACAGGGCGTGGCGCCGGAGCGCATCGCGACCGCGCGGCGCGTGCACCTGCGCTACCATGGCACCGATTCCGCGCTCGACGTGCCGGCCGGCAGCGTCGCCGCGATGCAGCAGGCGTTCGAGGCCGCGTATCGGCAGCGCTATGCGTTCCTGATGCCCGGCACGCCGCTGGTCGCCGAGCTGGCATCGGTCGAGGCGATCGGCCGCTCGGATGCGCCGGTCGAGATCGCGCCGCTCGTGCCGCGCGACACGGGCGCGGCGCCGCGCGCGCACAGCGCCGTGCGTTTCCATTCCGGCGGCCAATGGCACGACGCGGCGCTGTACGTGCGCGACTCGCTGCTGGCCGGCGACACGATCGACGGCCCGGCGATCGTCGCGGAGAAGAACGGCACGACCGTCGTCGAACCCGGCTGGCGCGCGCAGATGACCGCGCAAGGCAACCTCGTGCTGACGCGCACGACGCCGCTGCCGACGCGCCGCTCGCTCGGCACCGATGCCGATCCGGTGCGGCTCGAGATCTTCAACAACCTGTTCATGTCGATCGCCGAGCAGATGGGGCTGCGGCTGCAGAACACCGCGTATTCGGTGAACATCAAGGAGCGGCTCGACTTCTCGTGCGCGATCTTCGACGGCGACGGCAACCTGATCGCGAACGCGCCGCACATGCCGGTGCATCTCGGCTCGATGGGCGAGAGCATCCGCACGGTGATCGAGCGCAACCGCGGCCGCATGCGCGACGGCGACGTGTTCATGCTGAACGACCCGTATCACGGCGGCACGCACCTGCCGGACGTCACCGTCATCACGCCGGTGTTCGCGGACGGCTCGGACACGCCGCTGTTCTACGTCGGCTCGCGCGGCCACCATGCGGACATCGGCGGCACGACGCCGGGCTCGATGCCGCCCGATTCGACGCACATCGACGAAGAGGGCGTGCTGATCGACAACTGGCAGCTCGTGTCGGCGGGCGTGCTGCGCGACGCCGACACGCGCGCGCTGCTCGCGTCGGGCCGCTATCCGGCGCGCAACGTCGAGCAGAACATGGCCGACCTGCGCGCGCAGGTCGCGGCGAACCAGAAGGGCGTCGACGAGCTGCGGCGGATGGTCGGGCAGTTCGGCCGCGACGTCGTGCTCGCGTTCATGGGGCACGTGCAGGACAACGCGGAAGAAGCGGTGCGGCGCGTGATCGGCGCGCTGCAGGACGGCGCGTATCGTTATCCGCTCGACAACGGCGCCGAGATTCGCGTCGCGATCCGCGTCGACCGCGCGGCGCGCCGCGCGGAGATCGACTTCACCGGCACGTCTGCGCAGCTCGACAACAACTTCAACGCGCCGAAGGCTGTCTGCATGGCCGCGGTGCTGTACGTGTTCCGCACGCTGGTCGGCGACGACATCCCGCTGAACGCCGGCTGCCTGAAGCCGCTGACGGTGATCGTGCCGGCGCGCTCGATGCTGAACCCCGAGTATCCGGCGGCCGTGGTATCGGGCAACGTCGAGACGTCGTCGGCGATCACCAACGCGCTGTACGGCGCGCTCGGCTGCGTCGCATCGAGCCAGGGAACGATGAACAACTTCACGTTCGGCAATGACCGCTACCAGTACTACGAGACCATCGCCGGCGGCAGCGGCGCGGGCGACGGCTTCGCGGGCGTCGGCGCGGTGCAGACGCACATGACGAACTCGCGGCTGACCGACCCGGAGGTGCTCGAATGGCGCTATCCGGTGCGGCTCGACTCGCATCGGCTGCGCGCGGGTTCCGGCGGCGCCGGGCGCTGGCGCGGCGGCGACGGCGCGGTCCGGCGGATCCGCTTCCTCGAGCCGATGACCGCGTCGATCCTGTCGAACAACCGGATCCACGCGCCGTTCGGCGCGGCGGGCGGCGAGGCCGGCGCGCTCGGCCGCAACACGATCGAGCGGGCGGACGGCACGGTCGAGACGCTCGAGCATATCGGCCGCGCGCAGATGGCGCCGGGCGACGTGTTCGTCGTCGAGACGCCGGGCGGCGGCGGGTACGGCGCGGCGGGCTGAGCGGCAGGGGGGCGCACGCGGAAAGCGGTGCGGCGGGGCGCTCGCCGCACCGCTTTCGCGCGTTCCGGGCGGCGATCGCACCGGTTCCATTCATGCTGCTGCATCGGCTGCGCGGCCCGGCGATCTATTCGCTCGCACCGATCGACGCGATGTTGCAACAGCGCTGGGAATAAGGGCGCGCATTCACGCACGAACGGGCAACGAGAATCCCCGATTCCGCGCGCGGCGCAATGCGATCCGACCCCGCCGCAGCGCCGTGCCGACACATCGCTGCCGGGATGCCTCGATTTCCCGCAAACCGCCGTCCGGCGGGGCACTCCGGCGAATCCGCCGGCCGTTCGACGCGCTCGCCACCGGCTTCGCACCTCCCGTCGATCACGAAAAATCCGTCATGCCAACCGAGTTCCGATTCCTTGACACCCCGTTCCAAATGTGAGTGCCAATCTTCTTCGTCATTTGATAAGATGGGTTCCATCATTCGTTTGGAAAACCTGCGCGCGAAATGCGCGAACGCCGGTTCGCATTGGTTGGAAACAAGTACGGAACGAGGGCCACTGGCACGGTCATCACGACTGCCCCACCGGGTACGCGCACTGCGCGCGCGGGGATCGGGGGCGGCCGGCTCGCCTCCGTCTACACTGTGCGTTTTTTCTGGATCGGGGCGTGTCCATGGATGACGAAAACGATCGCGCCGTGCTCGAAGCGCATCTCGGTACGCATAGCCCGTGCTGGCGGCTCGGCAGCGACAGCAATGCACTCGAGCTGGCCGCCGTTCGCGGCCTGACCAATGTCGCGGTGGCACTGACCGGCGAGCAGGCCGCGCGGATCCGCGCGCTCACCGGCGTCACGTCGCACCTCGTGCTCGAACTCGCGCTGTTCGGCGATCCGGTCAGCCTCCATCTGGTCGGCAGGAAGGTCGACACCGCCAATTGGGCCGGCACCGCCTCCGCCTATTCCGATACCGCGTCCGTCGCGGGCGACCTCGCGCACGGGCTCGCGTTCGCCGAGCAGGTCGTGTCCGAAGTGAATTCGCTCGTCGTGATCCTCGACCGCAACGGCATGGTGCAGCGCTTCAACCGCCTGTGCGAGGAAGTGACCGGCAAGCGCGAGGTCGACGTGATCGGCCGCAGCGCGTTCGAGCTGTTCATGAGCCCCGACCAGGGTGCGCAGTCGCGCAGCAACATCACCGGCTTTTTCGCGAGCAACCGGGCGTTCGAGGTCGAGCGCTACATCAACACGGTCAACGGCCCGCGCCTGTTCCAGTTTCGCAACAAGTTCGTGCAGAGCGGCAGCGGCGCCGACGAGCAGTTCCTGATCTGCTCGGGCGTCGACGTCACCGAGGAGCGCAACGCGCAGCAGCGGCTCAGCGAACTCGCGAATTCCGACGTGCTGACCGGCTTGCCGAACCGTCATGCAATCAGCGAGCGCATCCGCGTCGCGCTGGCCGCGGACCGCACCGACGTGCGCGGCCAGGTCGGCATCCTGTTCCTCGATCTCGACAACTTCAAGCGCGTCAACGACCACTACGGGCACATCACCGGCGACCGCCTGCTGCAGGACGTGTCCGCGGTCATCGGCGGCTGCCTGCCGTCCGGCGCGACGCTCGCGCGGCTCGGCGGCGACGAATTCCTGGTGCTGTTCGAGCACGGCACGCGGCCGCTGCTCGAGGCGACCGCGCAGATCATCCTCGAGCGGCTGCGTACGCCGATCCACCTCGGGCTGGTGGAGGTCTACACGAGCTGCTCGATCGGCATCGCGATGTATCCGCAGCACGGCGATTCGCTCGAAACGCTGATCCGCAGCGCCGACACCGCGATGTACGTCGCGAAGGAAGAGGGCAAGCATACGTACCGCGTATTCTCGCTGGAGATGAACCAGAAGGTCGCGAAGTACATGTGGCTCGACACGAACCTGCGCAAGGCGCTCGAGGAAGAGCAGTTCGTGCTGCACTACCAGCCGGTCGTCGACATCGCGACCGGCGACGTGCACGCCGTCGAGGCGCTGATCCGCTGGCAGTCGCCGGATCGCGGGCTCGTCGCGCCGATCGAGTTCATCCGCTTCGCCGAGGAATCGGGGCTGATCGCGCCGCTCGGGCGCTGGGTGATGCGCACCGCGGCCGCGCAGGCCGCCGCGTGGAAGGCGAAGGGGCTCGACGTGCGGATCGCGGTGAACGTGTCCGCGCGGCAGTTGCAGGACATGAACATCGTCGATCAGTTCGCGTCGATCCTCGACAGCGCCGGGTTGAAGCCGAGCCTCGTCGACATCGAGCTCACCGAAAGCAGCTTCATCGAGGATGAAGAAGCGGCGCACGAGCTGATGAAACAGTTCCGCCAGCTCGGCGCGGAGGTTCACCTCGACGATTTCGGCACCGGCTATTCGTCGCTGTCGCAACTGTCGCGGCTGCCGCTCGATTCGATCAAGCTTGATCGCAGCTTCATCACGGGCATCGACCGCAACCCGCGCTCGCAGGCGCTGGTGCGCTCGGTCGTGTCGCTCGCGCGGGCGCTGAGTTTCTCGGTGGTCGCCGAGGGCGTCGAGACGCACGCGGAAGCCGAATTCCTGAAGCAGATCAACGTCGACCACGCGCAGGGTTTCTACTTCGCGCGGCCGATGCCGGCCCAGGCCTTCGAGGCCTGGCTCGCGGAAACCAGAAAGCTCAGGCTGATCGCCTGAGCCTCCCCGCATGACGGGCGCCGCCGCTTGCGCGGCGGCGCGCCGCTCACGTCACACCGTGCGCAGCTTCGATACGCGCCGGTTCTGCAGCATCACCAGGCGTTCCATGTACGCGAGATCCTTCGGCTCGATCGTGAACGCCGCGTGCACCCATTCCTCGGTGATGTCCATCAGCTCGGAACGCGTGAGATGGAACACGCGTTCGCGGGCGCGCAGCATCGCGCGCACGCCGTTCAGCTTCGGCTTCATCACGTCGATGAAGGTGCGTGTCGCGAGATACGCGTCGCCCGCGTCGAACGTCTGGTCGACCAGCCCGCGATCCTCGTACCACTCGGCCGCATGCGCCTCGCCGGACGAGATCAGCGATTCCGCGAGCCCGCGGTCCGCCTTGCGCGCGACCAGCGAATAGCCGCCCATGCCCGGGAACAGGTTGAACGCGATCTCGGGGAAGCCGAGCTTCACGCCCTTCTGCGCGAGCATGTAGTGGTGCGCGAGGGCGGCCTCGAAGCCGCCGCCCAGCGCGCTGCCCTCGACCATCGCGATCGAGATCGCCCCGGTGCCGAAGCCCGTGTAGATCTCGTATACGCCGTCGATGCACGAGCGCGCGTAGGCCATCAGCTGGTCGCGGCGGCCGCTGCGGATCGCGTCGACGAAGAAGCTCAGGTCGCCGCCGACGTTGAACAGCTCGGGGACGAGCGAGCCCGTCACCCAGAAGTCGAACGGCAGGCCCGAGTCGCGAGCGACGCGCGCGAGATGGATGATGTCGGTGACGAGTTGCTGGTTGAAGCACGGCCGCGGCTCCGATCGCAGCATCATCCACATGACGTTGCGGCCTTCTTCGTAGAACGCGGTCAGTTGCGTGAGTTCGCCTGCTTCGTAAAACGGACGGCACGCCGGATGGGATTGGAGTTGCATGGTATGTCCTCGAGAGATGTGGTTTTTCAGAGACCGACGCGGCCGGCGACGTGGAAACCTGCCCCCGCACGGCGCCGGCCGCGAGGCACCGCCATTGTTGCGCGCGCACAAATGTCGAATTGCGGGGAACAACGCATGACGGGGGCGCGGGCGGGTATCGCGTCCGGCGCGAACCGTGCGAGTCATGCGGGCGATGCGAACGATGTGGTCGATGTGATCGCCCGGCGGGAGAACCGTGATGAGAGGTGGGCGGGATCGGGCCGGTGGTCGTCAGGGGCGGTGAAGGTGGTGAAGGCAGCGAAGGCAGCGAAGGCAGCGAAGGCAGCGAAGGCGGCGACGGCGGCTGCGATGACGATGCCGTGCGCGATCCGCGCGATCCGCGCGATCGGCCGACGCGCGGCGTGCCGGCCGCTTACGCGTTGAAAGCGGCGCCGTGCCGCCGACCACGTCTCATGGATTGTGCGGACTGGTGCAGCGGCCGGGCGTCGGCTAGCTTTAGAAGATGACGCCGCCGCGCCCGGCGTCCCGGGAGGGGACCGTGACCGCATTCCAGAAGATGTGGCAGCTGCTCGTCGGAAAGCCGCTGGACCCGCTCGATCCGCGCACGCGCCATGCGATCGCGGTGACGCCGTTGCTGGCCTGGGTCGGACTCGGCGCGGACGGCCTGTCGTCGTCGTGCTACGGCCCGGA
This sequence comes from Burkholderia sp. USMB20, assembly GCF_000949135.2. Classification (GTDB taxonomy): domain Bacteria; phylum Pseudomonadota; class Gammaproteobacteria; order Burkholderiales; family Burkholderiaceae; genus Burkholderia. Next base: position 280,992 of record NZ_JTAN02000002.1, read on the forward strand.
GGAGGCGTTCCTCGCGCTCGCGCACCACACGCCGCTTGCGCTGTTCCTCGCCTGCGCCACCGCGGCGACCGTGTTCATCATCGCGCTCGGCTACAACCAGGTGATCGAGCTGTTCCCGACCGGCGGCGGCGGCTATCGCGTCGCGACCTCGCTGCTCGGGTCGAAGCCGGGGCTCGTGTCGGGCGCGGCGCTGCTGGTCGACTACGTGCTGACCGTCGCGACGTCGCTCGCGAGCGGTGTCGACGCGTTCTTCAGCCTGCTGCCGGTCAGTGCGCAGGCGTTCAAGCTCACGACCGAGATCGTGCTGATCCTGCTGATGACGGGGCTCAACTTCCGCGGGATGCGCGAATCGATCATGGTGCTGCTGCCGATCTTCATCGGCTTCGTCGTGCTGCATTTCGGGCTGATCGTGTACGGCGTCGCGGTGCACGGCAGCGCGCTGGCGACGATCGTGCCCGACGCGGTGCACGAGGCGCACGGGATGTCGCAATCGCTCGGCGTGTTCGTGATGCTCGCATTGCTGATGCGCGCGTTCTCGCTCGGCGGCGGCACCTATACGGGCCTCGAGGCCGTGTCGAACAACGTGAACATGCTCGCGGATCCGCGCGTGCCGAACGGCAAGGCGACGATGTGGTACATGTCGACGTCGCTCGCGTTCACGGCCGGCGGCATCATCCTGCTGTACATGCTGTGGCACGCACGGCCCGTCGAAGGCGAGACGCTCAACGCGGTCGTGTTCGGCAGCGTGATCGATCATCTCGGGCTCGGCTCCGCGTTCGCGCGCCACGCGCTGCTCGCGGCGGTGCTCGCGTTCGAGGCAGGGCTGCTGCTGGTCGGTGCGCAGACGGGTTTTCTCGACGGGCCGGCGGTGCTGTCGAACATGGCGTCGGACTCGTGGGTGCCGCGCCATTTCCGCGACCTGTCGACGCGCCTCGTGCGGCAGAACGGCATCATCGTCGTCGGCCTGTCGGGCCTGCTGATCCTGCTGTGGACGCACGGCAGCGTCGACGTGCTCGTCGTGCTGTACAGCATCAACGTGTTCCTCACGTTCAGCATGTCGCTGCTGGGGCTGTGCACGTACTGGTGGCGCCATCGCAGCGAGCGCGGCTGGTTCAAGCACTTCTTCCTGTCGGCGCTCGGGTTCAGCGTGACGTCGACGGTGCTCGTCATCACGCTGGTCGAGAAGTTCACGGCCGGCGGCTGGCTCACGGTGCTCGTGACGAGCGCGGTGATCGCGCTGTGCGTCATGATCAACCGCCACTACGCGTACACGCGCGCGCAGCTCGCGAAGGAAGACGCGCTGTTCTCGGGTCCGCCGCCGGCAGTCGACGAGGCGACGGCGCCGGGCAAGCCCGACCCGTCGCAGCCGACCGCGGTGCTGCTGGTCGGCAAGCATCGCGGCGCGAGCATGCATGCGCTGCTATGGGTGAACCGGCTGTTTCCCGGGCACTTTCGCAACGTGATCTTTCTCGCGGTGGGCGAGGTCGATGCGAAGGCATACGACGGGCACGAGCATCTCGAACGCCTGCGGCACACAATCACCGAGGCGCTCGACTATTACGTCGCGCACTGCCGCCGCAACGGCATCGCGGCCGACTACCGGATCGCGTTCGGCACGAACCCGGTCGTCGAATTCATGAACCTCGCGTCGTCGACGCTCGATGCCTATCCGAACGCGGTGTGCTTCGCGAGCAAGCTGATCTTCAGGCGCGTGAATTTCCTGACCGCGTGGCTGCACAACCAGACGCCCGTCGAGCTGCAGGCGCGGCTGCACGTCGAGGGGCGGCAGATGGTGTTGTTGCCGATGAACGTCGGGTAGCGATGCACGCGGGAGACGCCCGCGCACGCTTGGAAACGATTCAACATGACGTGGCGCGTCAGAACGTTCAGTATCCGAAAGCTTTTGCCCGTTTTCCCGGAAAGATTTGATAAGATGCGCGCGCTTCGACGCCATCAACAGAACGACAAATCCTTTCCGAGGGGCTCAATGAAGAACGCAGCATCGTCCGTATTCCATGTCGCGCGCCGTGGCCGCAACGCGCTGTTCGCCGCCGCGCTGCTGTCGCTTTCGTCGCTGGCGAGCGCTGGCAGCGACAAGCCGGGTGCGAAAGATCATCCGTTGCTCACGCGTTTCGCCGGCGCGACCATCACCGCATATTCGCAGACGCCGTTCGACGAGGCATTCCTGCCGAACCAGCCGATCGACGACGAGAGGACCGCCAAGGGCCTGAATCTCGAAGGCAAGATCACGCGGATCTCGTACGCGATCGACGGCGGCCGGTCGACGCTGGAAGTCGAGCGCAACTATCTCGACGCGCTGCAGAAGGGCGGCTTCCAGATTCTGTTCCGCTGTACGGCGGAGCAGTGCGGAAAGAGCGGCGGCAGCGACTTCCAGAGCGTCGTGATCAATTCCGGCCGGCTGCGACAGGCGGGCGGCGGCGACGCGAACTTCGGCGACAAGCACCGCACGATCCTCGCGAAGCTGCCGCGAGCGTCCGGCGATGCGTATGTGTTCCTGCACATCATGGACAGTTCGGCATCGAACAAGCGCACGCTCGTCTACGAGGAAGTCGTCGAAGTGAAGCCGATGCAGACCGGGCAAGTCAAGGTGCTCGATTCCGGTGCGCTGCAGAAGGGCCTCGTCGCGACGGGCAAGGTCGCGCTGTACGGCATCTACTTCGACACCGACAAGGCGCAGGTGAAGCCCGAGTCGAAGCCGCAGCTCGACGAGATGGCGAAGCTGCTGACGGCGAACCAGGCGCTGAAGGTGTACATCGTCGGCCATACCGACAATCAAGGGCAGTTCGCGCACAACGCCGACCTGTCGCAAAAGCGTGCGGAGGCCGTCGCGCAGGCACTGGCGACGACCTACAAGATCGCGCCGGCGCGGCTCGTCGCGAAGGGCGTCGGGTCGCTGTCGCCGGTTGCGTCCAACGGCGACGACGCCGGCCGCGCGCAGAACCGCCGCGTCGAACTCGTGCAGCAATAACGCACGACGGACCGGGCGCACGCGCTGCGCGAACGAACAGGGCCGCGGCAACGCGACCGTGACGGGCGATGTGACGCCGACGCGCTACGACCTCAACGGGCAATTGCACGGGCAGCATGCACAGGCCGGCGCATACACGCTCGCGTGGACGTGGCGCGGCAAGCGCGTCGGCGATTGCCATTGAACGCAACGACGCTCGACGCGCAAGCAGCCGGACCGCGAGCGCCCTTCTGCGCCCGTTGATGTCCTCGAGAAACATGTGCCGCCATTCCGGGGCTGTACGCTTGAAGGGGCTCGACGTGCGCGGCGCGCTTTCCGCTTACGAATGGTGATGCGTATGCGAGCGTGCCGAGCGCTGCGACGAGCGGTGCAGCAGCCGGTCGCGCGTGCGGTCGCGGCTGCGCCGTTCCGCGAAGAACAGCACCGCGAACACGAGGACCGCGAGCATCAGGACGATCGCGACGATAGCGTTTTCCATGTCGCCTCCGGCAGGTAGGGGCCGGTGCCGGTCGTTCCGACCCCGGGCCGCGAACGCGCACACGGCGCAGCGGAAACGGGGGCAAGAACGAGGGCCAGGCCGCGTTCGCGTCAGCATCGGCATCGCTTCGATCAGCGCGATTCCGAGCCGCGCGCCGATCGCGGCGCCGACACGTTCAGGATGCCACCGTTCGAGATGCAGCGCACCGATCGGGATCACGCCCGGCAGCGCGAACGCGATCACGAGATAACCGATTTCGAATTCGTGTCGATCGGCACGATGTCTCCATCCCCATGTCGGCGTGTCGAATTCACCCGATCGTCATGCGTTTCGGCGACCTCGCACGCGCGCGTTACGCGCCCAAATAATATGTCGCGACATGACATAAATGGCGATCGCGTAGCCAGCAGGGCGCGAAAGTGCGACAGTCTGCCGGCGTGACGCAGGCGCGCTTCCTCGTGCGCCCGCTGCATGGCGGCGCGGGCCGCCGCCCCGTGGCTTGACGCTCGCGGGCACGTCACCCACACTGGGTTGAACGACGGGGCGCGGCGCGCCAATGCGTGCCCGTTGCGTCCCGACCTGAGCACGAAACGCGCGGAGAGCTTCGACGTGGTGCGTTTTCCGTTCCGATCGACCGGCAGGCTGCCGGGTCGCGCCGCAACGCTCGCGGTTGCCGTGACCGCGATCGCGCTGGCGTTCGTGCGTCCCGCGTTCGCCGACGCGGGCGACGCCGCGCCCGTCACGCTCGTCAGCGACGTCCATGTATTCGTGATCCAGCACGACGGCTCGCTCGACGAGGACGACGATTCGACACTGCGCGCGAACGATGCGAACGGGATCGACGCGATCGCGCAGCGTTACGTGTGGTTCGACAAGAACCTCGAGAAGGTCGACCTGGTCGCGGCCGAGACGATCGATCGCGACGGTGTCGCGCATCCGGTCGGCCCCGACGGTATCCGCGATGTGCAGGAGCCGCGCTCGGCCGGCGCGCCGACGTTCCAGGACGGGCTGCTGCGCACCGTCGTGTTTCCCGGCGTCGAAGCCGGATCGAGCACGCGCATCGCGTTCCGCAAGTCGCGCACGAAGCCGGTCAACGCAGGTTACTTCGGCTACTACGTCGAACCGTCGCGCGAGCCGGTGGAGAACCAGCGGCTGATCTTCGACGTGCCGGCCGACATGCCGCTGCATGCGGACGCACGCGGTTACGTCGCGCTGCCGCCGGTGACCGCGAACGGCCGCACGCGCTACGCATTCGAATACCGGCACGGCACGTACGACCGGATCGAGAACGGCTCGGTCGGCTATCCGACCTACGGCGACCGGCTCGTGGTGTCCACGCTGCCCGACTACGCGGCGTTCGCCGCGCGCTACCGCGACGCGGCCGTCGACCCGGGCGCGAACGATCCGGCCGTCGTGCAGCTGGCGCGCGCGCTCACCGCCGGCACCGCCGATCCGCGCGATCGCGCGCGCGTCCTGTACGACTGGGTGCAGGCGAACGTGCGTTACGTCGCGCTTTTTCTCGGCGAGACGGCGGCCGCGCCGCACCGCGTGACCGACATCCTGCGCAACCGCTACGGCGACTGCAAGGACCACGTCGCGCTGTTCGGCGCGTTGCTCGCGGCGGCCGGCATCCGCAGCGAAGCGGTGCTGATCAATCTCGGCTCCGTGTACACGCTGCCGTCGGTGCCAGGTTACGGCGGCGGCGCGATCAATCACGCGATCACGTGGCTGCCCGATCTCGGCGTCTACGCGGACACCACGACGGCCGGCATCGCGTTCGGCTACCTGCCGCCGATCGTGATGGACCGGCCGGCGCTGCTCGTCGACACCGGCGTGCTGTCGCGCACGCCGGCCACGCAGCCGAAGCACCGCGCCGCGCGCGTGGAGATCGATGCCGCGCAACCGGGCGCCGCGCGGTTTCATGCGCGCGTCGAGGACGACGGCTGGACCGCGGAACTCGAACGCACGCTGTTTCGCCGGGCGGCGCCCGACCGCATCCGGCAGCTCGCGAACGAACGCCTGCGGCAAAGCGGGCTGCGCGGCCGCGCGCAGATCGCGACGAGCGATCGCCGTGCGACGGACGGGCCGTTCGACGTCACGTATGCCGGCACGCTCGATCACTTCGTGTGGCCGGACGGCACGACCGCCGTGCCGGCGCTGTCGAGCCTCACGGGCGGCATCGCGACGCAGGTCGAGGGCTGGCTGGCCGAGCCCGTGCGCACGCAGCCGTGGGCATGCATCGGCGGCACGTTCGACGAGACCGGCCAGATCGCGCTGCCGGCCGACGTCGCGGTGACCGACCTGCCGGCCGATACGGCCGTGCACGACCGTTTCGTCGAGTTCACGTCGCATTACGTATTCGATGCGGCCGCGCAGGTCGTGCAGGTCACGCGGAGGATGAAGGCCGAATTCGGCCGCCAGGTCTGCACGCCCGACGAGTTCACGGCACTGCGCGCGTCGCTCGAACGCATCGAACGCGACACGCAGGCGCAGATCGTCGTGCGGGCCAGGCAACGTTGAAGGTCGGGCGCGGCGCACGCGGCGCCCGGTGCAATCGCGCGTGCGGCCGAAGCCGGCCGGCGCGCAGGAGACGAACATGACGGAACGGGAACACGAGATCGCCGACCTGTCGAAGGAATTGCTGGGCCGGATCGTGCAGGGTGCGGTGACGAACGGCGCGCCGGTGGATGCGCAACAGTGCGCGGCGCTGGCCGTGAAGTGCGCGACGGCGCTGATCGACGAACTCGACGCGCGCAGCGGCTGAGCAGGATCGTCACGCGCGGCGACCGATCGTGCGATGCCGGGGCGACCCGGCAGGCGTTCGCTGCGCCGTGCGTTGCGCGTGACGCGTTACACGTCACGCATCGGCGTGCGTGTCGCCTTCGGCACGCACCGCGCCCGGCGGCCTGCCGACCACGCGCTTGAACGCGCGGCTGAACGCGGCGAGCGACCCGTAGCCGAGCCGGTACGCCACCGCTTCGATCGTCTCGCCCTCGCGGGCGATCCACTGCGCGGCGAGCCGCATCCGCAACTCGGTCAGGTAACGCACCGGCGTCATCCCGGTGGCCGCGAGAAAGCGCTCGGCGAATACCGAGCGCGACACACCTGCTTCGGCGGCCAGTTCCGCGACGCTCCAGTTGCGCCCCGGATCGCGATGCAGCGCGACGATCGCGCGGCCGAGCTTCGGCTCGCGCAACGCCTGCACCCAGCCCGTCGCGTCGCCGCATCCGCACTCGACCCAGCCGCGCACGATGAACGCGGCGACCACATCCGCGAGCCGCGCGAGGATGCCCGCGAAACCCGCGCGCGCGGCGCACGATTCGCGCTCCATCGCGTCGAGCATCGGGCGGATTTCCGGGTAACGCGCGAGCAGCGTGCCGACGTGCATGAATTCCGGCATCGTCCCGACGAGCGGCTGCATGCCGCCGAGATCGAGCTCCATGCACGCGCTGAAGATCAGCGCATCGCCGGCGGCTGGCTCCGTCGCGGCGCAGGTCGTCGCGCCCACCGACGCGACCGTGTCGCAGATCTTCGCGGCTGCGAACCCGCCGATCTCGCGGCACGGCGCGTCCGGATCGGACACCAGCGCATGCGTGCGGCCGTGCGGCAGCAGGATCGCGTCGCCGGCCTCGAGCCGCACCGTCGTGCCGTCCGCGTCGCGCAGCAGCACGGGCCCGCGCCCGACGAAATGGAACTGCGCGCGGCCCGGCGCATGGCCGAAGCTCAGCCCGAACGGCCGCGGCACCTGGATCCGGCGGTACTGCACGCCGCTCAGGCGCATCCCCAGCAGCAACTCGCTGACGAGGTCGTGTACGTCGGGCACGGGGGGAAGCAAGGGCTCGGACATCGCGAGATTCGGACGATCGATCAACAAGAACGGATTGTATGTCATAGACCGTCCTGCCGCTGTTCCTTACGATACGCCCTCATCAGTATTTTCCCTAACTGACACGGAACCCCGCATGAATCCCGGAATCTCCTCGGCCGCTTCGACGGCGGCCCCCCGTGAACCGGCCTGGGGCGCGGTATTCGCGATGACGCTCGGCGTGTTCGGCCTCGTCACCGCCGAATTCCTGCCCGCGAGCCTGCTCACGCCGATGGCCGACAGCCTCGGCGTGACCGAAGGCGTGGCCGGCCAGGCCGTCACGGCCACCGCGACGGTCGCGCTCGTCACGAGCCTGCTGATCTCGGCGCTGACGCGCACGATCGACCGCCGGCGCGTGCTGCTCGCGTTCTCGGTGCTGCTCGTCGCGTCCAATCTCGCGGTCGCGTTCGCGCCCGACCTGACGACGCTGCTGATCGGCCGCGTCGTGCTCGGCGTCGCGCTCGGCGGTTTCTGGACGATGGCGACGGCCACCGCGATGCGGCTCGTGCCGACCGCGATGGTGCCGCGTGCGCTGTCGATCATCTTCAGCGGCGTGGCGGTCGCGACGATCGCGTCCGCGCCGATGGGCAGTTATTTCGGGTACCTGATCGGCTGGCGCAACGTGTTCCTGATCGCGGCGGGGCTCGGCGCGCTCGCGTTCGTGTCGCAGGTCATGACGCTGCCGTCGATGCCGCCGAGCGGCACCACGCGGCTGCGCACGCTCTTCGACGTGCTGCGCCGGCCGACCGTCGGCCTCGGGATGTTCGCGACGATCCTCGTGTTCACCGGGCATTTCGCGTTCTTCACGTATCTGCGGCCGTTCCTCGAACAGGTCGCGGGCGTCGGCGTGAACGGGCTGTCGGCGATCCTGCTCGGCTACGGGATCGCGAACTTCGTCGGCACGTCGCTCGCCGGGCGCGTGCTCGAGCACCGGCTGCGGCCGATGCTGATCGGGATGCCCGCGCTGATGGTCGTGCTCGGCGTCGCGCTCGTCGCGCTCGGCCGCGCGCCGATGATCGACGCGGTGCTCGTCGCGTTGTGGGGGATGGCGTTCGGCGGCGTGCCGGTCGCGTGGTCGACGTGGGTCACGCGCACCGTGCCCGACGAAGCCGAGAGCGCGGGCGGGCTGATCGTCGCGGCGATCCAGCTCGCGATCGCGACGGGCGCGGCGGCCGGCGGCGTCGTGTTCGACGCGAACGGCGCGGGCGGCGTGTTCCTGGGCGCGGCCGCGGTGCTGGCCGTCGCGGTCGCGACGATCGTGACCGGCGTGCCGAAGCGGGTCGGCGTGGCGCCGGCGTTGGCCGAGTGACGGATTGCGGCACGCCGATGCGCGCGATCGCGCATCGGCTAGTGGCGCGGCGAGGTCGCGCCAGTCGCGCGTTAGCCGGCCCGAGTCATGCGGCGCGGCGTGGCCGAGTCGATCGTGTCCGGCGGATAGCGGGACAGGACGCCTCCTGGGCGATGTGCGCCGCCGGCATGGCGGCGCGACACCCGAAGCGTGCTTTCGGCATCTGCTCGCTGTCGATGAAATCGCCGGAAACCTACGCGCTGCGGCTCGCGACCGTCATCGACGGCGCGCTCAGCAGCGGGCCGGCACTGCATGCGCACGGGCCCGTGCGCTTCCTGCAGGAATGCGCGCACCTGCTGATGCCGAAGAAGGGCCGGAAATGAATGACGTGACGCGCCGCTTCAGCCGCGCGTAGCCGGATCCTCCGACAGCGCGCGCAACTGGCCGCGCAACACATCGACTGCTTCCGGCGCGAACGGCCGTTCGATCTCGGTATGGGTCTGCTGCCAGAGCGGGAACGCTTCGGCCAGCAACTGATGGCCGGCCGGCGTGAGTTCGAGCAGGCGGCTGCGCTTGTCGTCCGGATCCGTCGTGATCGTGAGCAGCCCGCGCCGCTCGAGCGGCTTGAGCGCGGCGGTCAGCGTGGTGCGATCCATCGCGAGCAATGACGCGACCGATTTCATCGCGGCCGGCTGCGGCCGGTTCAGCGACATCAGCAGCGAGAACTGGCCGTTGGTGAGATCCAGCGGACGCAGCACATCGTCGAAGATGCGCGCGAGATTGCGCGCCGCGCGCTGCATGTGCAGGCACAGGCAGCAATCGCGCACCATCAGCGTCGTTTCGAAAGGGAGCTTTTCTTTGCGTGCCATGTTGCAATTGTGTTGATATCAACCTACTGTGTCAAGGGCGAGGTGCGGCAGCCCGCCGTGCCCGCCATCGGACGGAGGAAGCATGAGTGCTCAACAGCAGTTGTATCTCGCGGTATTCCTCGGCAGCAAGGATAGCCCGGGCATGAAGGCGTGGATGGCGTTGCCTGAGGACGAGCGGCGCACGCGGGAGCGCGAAGGGATCGCCGCGTGGCATGCGTGGGTCGAGCGGCATCGCGACGCGATCGTCGAGTCGGGCGGGCCGCTCGGCAAGACCAAGACGATCGACAAGGGCGGCGTGACGGACACCGCCAATGCGATGAGCGGCTTCACGGTCGTGCGTGCCGCATCGCACGACGCGGCCGCCGCGCTGTTCGAGGGCCATCCGCATTTCACGCTGTTCCCGGGCGATGCGATCGACGTGATGCCGGTGCTCCCCGTGCCCGGCATGTGAGCGGCGACAGGCGCTGCATGCGCGGGCGAAGTGATCGAAGCGTTCGAAGCATTCACATCATTCGAAGCACTCGAAGCACTCGAAGCACTCGAAGCACTCGAAGCACTCGAAGCACTCGAAGCACTCGAAGCACTCGAAGCACTCGAAGCACTCGAAGCACTCGAAGCAC
>NZ_JTAN02000003.1 GCF_000949135.2 Burkholderia sp. USMB20
GCTGTCGCAGCTGTCGGAAGCCGCGCAGCAGACGGCCGAATCGCTGCGCCAGTCGTCGCAGGCGATCGACGACCTCACGCTCGTCGCGAACCACCTGCGCACCGGCGTGTCGCGCTTCAAGATCGACGGCTGACGCACGCGGCCTTCGTGCGGACGACACGATGCTCTTCCTACTTTTTGAACTCGACGGCGAACGCTATGCGCTCGATGCGACGCGGATCGTCGAGGTGCTGGCGCTCGCGCCCGTGAAGTCGATGCTGGGTACGCCGCCATGGCTCACCGGCGTGATCGATCACCGGGGCAAGCTGGTGCCGGTGATTGACGTGCCGCGGCTCGCGCTCGGGCGCGCGGCGCACGCGCTGCGATCGACGCGGCTCGTCGTCGTGCGCTATGCGCAGCAACACGAGGCGGACGGCGTCGATCGATGGCTCGGGCTGATCGTCGAGCACGCGACGCAGGTGCGCGAGTTCGCGCCCGCGCAATTCGCCGACAGCGGGATCGCGACGCCGCACGCGCGCTGGCTCGGGCCGGTCGCCGCCGACGCGACGGGATTCGTGCAGCGGATCGACGTAGAGCAGATGCTCGATGACGACGCGCGCGCATTGCTGTTTCCGCCCGCGCAGGCGCTTGCCGGATGATGGCCATGATGAACGCCAACGACCCTCGATTCGAAGCGTGGCTCGCGCGTGAAACCGGGATGGATGCGGCGACGCTCGGCAATCGTGCGCTCGCGCGCGCGGTTGCCGAACGCGCACGCGTCACGCAGGCCGATGCACCGGACGCGCCCGACACACCGCGGCCCGCCGGCGGCACGCCGGACGACGTCGCCGAGGCCGCCGGTGGCGCCGCGATCGATGCGTACTGGCAGCGGCTGAATGCGTCCGCGGACGAACGGCAGGCGCTGATCGAAACGCTGGTCGTGCCGGAAACGTGGTTCTTCCGCGACCGCGAGGCATTCGTCGCGCTTGCGCGGATCGCCGACGTGCGGCTCGTGCGCGAGCCGGCGCGCACGCTGCGCGTGCTGAGCGTGCCGTGCTCGACCGGCGAGGAGCCGTATTCGATCTCGATGGCACTGCTCGACGCCGGCATCGGCCCGTCACGCTTCGCGATCGACGCGATCGACATCAGCGCACGCGCGATCGAGCGGGCGCGGGCCGGCGTCTACGGACGCAACGCATTTCGTGGCCACCCGCTCGAATTCCGCGACCGCCATTTCAGCGAAACGGTCGGCGGCTGGCAGCTCGACCCGCGGGTGCGCGAACCGGTACGCTTCGTGCAGGCGAACCTGTTCGACCTGCCGCTCGACGCGGACACGCGCTACGACTTCATCTTCTGCCGCAACGTGCTGATCTATTTCGACCGACACGCTCAGGACCAGTCGATCCGGCTGCTCGAGCGGCAACTCGCGGACGGCGGCACGATCTTCGTCGGCCCGGCCGAGACGGGGCTGATGATGCGGCATGCGCTGGCGCCCGCGCGCATTCCGCTCGCGTTCGCGTTCCATCGCGCGGCGCAGGCTGATGCTCCGGCCACGGGCGCGAACGATGGCGAGCGGCCGCCCACTGTGTCTGTGGCATCTGCGAAGCCGGTGGCGCCGCAGACGTTGCCGCTCCGGCACCCGGTGGCGGCGCCCTCCATGGCAAACCATTTCGCAACGGCAACCCTGCACCGCCCGCCGGCCGTGCCACAGCGGCCGCCGGCGACACGCATCGCGCACGCGGCGCCCGATGCCGCGGATGCCGCGCCGAGCGCACCCGCCGCCCCGGCGCCCATGCTCGCCGACGCCCGCCGGCTCGCCGACACGGGCCGCCTCGACGACGCCGAGCGTGCCGCGCACGCATTCACGCTCGCGCACGGCCCCGACGCGGACGCGTTCTACCTGCTCGGCCTGATCGCCGATGCGCGCGGCCTCGATGCGGACGCGCAGGATTTTTATCGCAAGACGCTGTATCTCGACCCGGCTCACTATGAGGCCCTGACCCATCTCGCCGCGCTGCGCGACGCGGCAGGTGACGCGGCAGGTGCCCGGCAACTGATGCTGCGTGCGCAGCGGGCAAGCGCGCGGCGCGTCAGCCGTGCCGACGGCGGACCGGACCAGCGAACCGGGCGGAACCCATGACCCACGCCGCTCGTGACGATCGCGCTCCGGCCAGGGCCGTCGACGATTGCTGGAATCTCATCGGCACGCGAGGTGACGGCTCGTGCCCGCGGCTTGCCGTGCACACCCGCTGCCTGAACTGCCCGGTGTTCGAACACGCGGCCGGGAAGCTGCTCGACCGGCCGCTCACCGACGCGGACCTCGCCGAAACGGCGCGCGCCGCACGCAGCACGTCGCAGCCAGCCCCTGCGGACGCACGACTCACTGCATCCGCCGCATCTGCCGACGATGGGCAAGCGCAGCAGTCCGCGCTCGCGTTCCGCGTCGGCGACGAATGGCTCGGCCTGCCCGCCGCCGCGCTGCGGCAGGTCGACGGGCCGCGCCCGATCCATTCGCTGCCGCACCGGCGCGACGGCGCCGTGCTCGGGCTCGTCAACGTGCGCGGCACGCTGACGATCGCAGCATCCCTCGGCGTACTGCTGAATCTGGAACGCAACGCAACCGGACCGCACGAGTCGCGCAACGCGTATGCGCGGATGCTGGTCGTCGAGCATCGCGGCGACGCGGTCGCGCTGCCCGTCGACGAGGTCGAGGGCGTGCTGCGCTTCGCGGCGCATGCGCTGCTGCCGGTGCCGACGACGCTTACCCACGCGGCCGCGATGCACACGCGCGGCCTGCTCGCGTGGCGCGATACGACGATCGGCGTGCTGGACACCGATCGCGTGTTCGACTCGCTTGCGAGGAGCCTGCGATGAGCACCGACGACGACCTGATGCGCCTGTCGCTGCTCGACCTGTTCCGCGACGAAGCACACACGCAGACGCAGGCGCTCGCGAGTGGCCTGCTGACGCTCGAACATTCGCCCGGCGACGCGCCCGCGCTGGAAGCGTGCATGCGCGCCGCGCATTCGCTGAAGGGCGCCGCGCGCATCGTCGACCTGCAGGACGGCGTCGACGTCGCGCACGCGATGGAGGAATGCTTCGTCGCCGCGCAGCGTGGCGAGCTGACGCTGACGACCGCGCACATCGACGCACTGCTGCATGGCGTGGACCTGCTGCTGCGCGTCGGCAACACCGATCCGGCGGCGGCGGTCTCGCGCGCGGACATCGACGCGCTGGCCGCACTGGGTCCGACCGACGCGTCGGACGAGCGCGCCGACCGCGCGGTGTCGCTCACACCGCTTACACTGCCCGTACCGCCCGCGCCGGAACCAGGCGCCGCAGCGCCGCACATCGGCTCCGCGCCCGACGATGCCGCCCTTGTCTCGATATCGCCGCGCACCGGCGACGGCCCGCCGCGCCACCCGCCGGCCGATCCGTCGCCGGGCTTGCATGCCGTCGCGCCCGACGCCCCGCCTTTGCACACCCAACCGCCCCCCCGGCACGATCCGCAGCGGATGCTGCGCGTACGCGCCGAGCAGCTCGACCAGCTGTTGAGCCTGTCCAGCGAATCGCTCGTCGAATCGCACTGGCTGAAGCCGTTCACGGGCTCGATCCTGCGCATCAAGCGGATGCAGCGCGACGTCGCGCGCTCGCTCGACGTGCTCGTCGAAACGTTCGCGGAGCGGCTCGACCCGGCCGCGCTCGCGTCGCTGAACGATGTGCGCCAGGGGCTCGGCAACCTGCAGCTGCAGCTCGGTGCGCGCCTGGACGAGCTCGACCGCTTCGACCGCCGCAGCACGCATCTCGCGCAGCAGCTTTACGACGAAGCGTTGCGCTGCCGGATGCGACCGTTCGGCGACGCAACGCACGCGTATCCGCGCATCGTCCGCGATCTCGCACGTTCGCTCGGCAAGCGCGTGCGATTCGCGATCGTCGGCGAAACGACGCAGGTCGACCGCGACATCCTCGACATGCTCGACGCGCCGCTCGGCCACCTGCTGCGCAACGCGCTCGACCACGGCGTCGAGACGCCCGGCGAGCGCATCGCGCGCGGCAAGCCGGCCGAAGCGAGCGTGACGCTCGAAGCGCGCCACAGCGCGGGCCAGTTGCTGATCTCCGTCAGCGACGACGGCGCCGGCATCGATCTCGACGCGCTGCGTGCAGGCGTCGTGCGGCGCCGGCTCGCCGACGCGGACACGGCCGCGCGGTTGTCCGACCTCGAACTGCTCGACTTCCTGCTGCTCCCCGGCTTCTCGATGCGCGACCGCGTCACCGATGTGTCGGGCCGCGGCGTCGGCCTCGACGCGGTGCACGACATGGTCAAGGCCGTGCGCGGCACCGTGCGGATCTTCACCGAGCCGGGCCGCGGCGCGCGCTTCGTGCTGCAACTGCCGCTCACGCTGTCGATCGTGCGCAGCCTGCTCGTCGAGGTCGGCGGCGAAGCGTACGCGATCCCGCTTGCGCACGTGCGCCGCACGCTCGAACTCGCGCGCGCCGACATCGACACGCTCGAAGGCCAGCAGCATTTCCGCTTCGACGGCCGCCCGGTCGGGCTCGTCACCGCGCACCAGCTGCTCGGCGCACCGTCGCCGGAACAGGCGGGCGACAGCGTCGCGACCGTCGTGATCGGCGACGAATGGGAGTCGTACGGGATCGCCGTCGACCGGTTCCGCGGCGAATGCATGCTGGTGATCCAGCCGCTCGACCGCCGGCTCGGCAAGGTCAAGGACATCGCGGCGGCCGCGCTGATGGAGAATGGCGAACCGGTGCTGATCATCGACGTCGAGGACTTGCTGCGCTCGGTCGACAAGCTCGTGCGCGGCGGCCAGCTCGACAAGGTGCAGCGCGCGCAGCACACGGCCGTCGCACGGCGCCGGCACGTGCTGGTGGTCGACGATTCGCTGACGGTACGCGAACTGGAGCGCAAGCTCCTCGAAAAGCGCGGCTATGCCGTCACCGTCGCGGTCGACGGGATGGACGGCTGGAACGCGCTGCGCGGCGCCGATTTCGATCTCGTCGTGACCGACATCGACATGCCGCGCATGGACGGCATCGAACTCGTCACGCTGATCAAGCGCGATGCCGCGCTGAAATCGCTGCCGGTGATGATCGTGTCGTACAAGGACCGCGAGGAGGACCGCCGCCGTGGACTCGACGCGGGCGCCGACTACTACCTGGCGAAGAGCAGCTTCCACGACGAAACCCTGCTCGACGCCGTACGCGACCTGATAGGAGAAGCCCGTCCGTGAACATCGGCATCGTCAACGACCTTCCGCTCGCCGTCGAGGCGCTGCGCCGCGCGGTCGCGCGGCGGCCCGAGCACCGCGTGCTGTGGGTCGCGACCGACGGCGCGCAGGCCGTCGAGTTCTGCGCCGCGCAACCGCCCGACGTCGTGCTGATGGACCTGATCATGCCGAAGTTCGACGGCGTCGAGGCGACGCGGCGGATCATGTCGTCGGGCAAGCCGTGCGCGATCCTGATCGTGACGAGCAGCATCGGCGCGAATGCGTGGCGCGTGTACGAGGCGATGGGCGCGGGCGCGCTCGATGCAGTCGATACGCCGCGGCTCGGCGCAGGCGCGAACGGCGACACGCGCAGCTGTTGCTCGCGAAGATCGACCAGATCGCGGCTGCTCGACAAGCCGGCGGCCGCCGCCGCCCGCCGGCACGACGGCGCACGGCGACGGCGGGCGCTCGTCGCGATCGGCGCGTCGGCGGCGGCCCGACCGCGCTTGCGTCGATCCTCGGCGCGCTGCCCACCGATTTCGGCGCGCCGATCGTGATCGTGCAGCATGTCGACCAGGCGTTCGCGGACGGCATGGCGCAATGGCTCGACGGCCAGACGCCGCTCAACGTGCGCATCGCGCGCGAAGGCGACCGGCCGCAGCCGTCGTTCGTGCTGCTCGCCGCGACCAACGACCACCTGCGGATCACGCGCGCCGGCACGCTCGAATACACGCGCGAGCCGGCCGAGACGCCGTACCGGCCGTCCGTCGACGTGTTCTTCAGCAGCGTGACCGAGCACTGGCCCGGCGACGTGATCGGCGTGCTGCTCACCGGGATGGGGCGCGACGGCGCGATCGGGCTGAAGGCGATGCGGATGAAGGGCTACCATACGATCGCGCAGGACCAGGCGACGAGCGCCGTCTACGGAATGCCGAAAGCCGCCGCGACGCTCGGCGCCGCGCGCGCGATCCTGCCGCTCGAGCGCATTGCGGGCGAACTGGCGGCGCTCGTCGGGAACTGAATGAAATGGACTTGCGTGACAGCAATGGCAACAACGGGTGTCGACATGACTAGTGACTCCACGCGACGCCCGGGCCACGATAACGGCACGTCCGCCGCGGACGGTGCGGGCGCGGCGCTCGAAGCCGCGCGCGCGACCCTGCAGGTGCCGCCGGCGACCGACGTGCCGGTGATGGTGCTACTGGTCGACGACCAGACGATCGTCGCCCAGGCCGTGCGGCGCGCGCTTGCCGACGAGGACCGCATCGACTTCCACTACTGCCCGCGCTCGGACGACGCACTCGCCGCCGCAGTCGAAACGCGGCCGACCGTGATCCTGCAGGACCTCGTGATGCCCGGCACCGACGGATTGAGCCTCGTGAAGGCGTACCGCACGAATCCCGTGATCCGCGACGTGCCGATCATCGTGCTGTCGACCAAAGAGGAACCGGTAATCAAGAGCGCCGCGTTTGCGGCCGGCGCGAACGACTACCTCGTGAAGCTGCCGGACCGCATCGAGCTCGTCGCACGGATCCGCTACCACTCGCGCTCGTACGTCAACCTGCTGCAGCGCGACGAAGCCTACCGCGCACTGCGGCAATCGCAGCAGCAATTGCTCGAAGCGAACCTCGAACTGCGCCGCCTCACGCATTCCGACGGGCTCACCGGGCTGTCGAACCGGCGCTATCTCGACGAATACCTGAACGCCGAATGGCGGCGCGGCGCGCGCGAACGCAACGAGCTGTCGCTGCTGATGATCGATGTCGACAACTTCAAGCTTTACAACGACACGTACGGCCACGTGTCGGGCGACGACGTGCTCAAGCGGGTCGCCTCGACCGTCGAAAGCTGCCTCGGCCGCCCGGGCGATCTCGCCGCACGCTTCGGCGGCGAGGAATTCGCGGTGGTGCTGCCGGGCACGTCGCCGGGCGGCGTGCGCCTGCTCGCCGAGAAGATTCGCCTCGCGATCGAAGCGCTGCGGCTCGAGCACGTGCATTCGTCGACCGGCCGTTACGTGACGATCAGCATCGGCGGCGCGAGCGTCGTGCCGGCGGCCGGCACGCCGATGACGTCGCTGATCGAAGCCGCCGACCGCGCGCTGTACCGCGCGAAGCGCGACGGCAAGAATCGCGTCGCGATCGATGCGGGGCCGGCAACGGCGAGCGACGGCGGCGGGCAACCGGCCTGATCCGTACGCGGCAGCGTCTTGCGACGGCTATGTCAAGTTGACAAGCGCAGGCTACGTGCCTTCCTCAAGAGTAGTTATCCTTATCAGATTACTTCGTTGGCTGCGGGAGAGACAGTCCAACCATGCCATGTGGCGAGGCGTTCTTTGAGTATGGCGCGACGACATACCGCGTTCATCTGATGTCTCGGCAACGCGAAGTGCTGCCGGATCGGGCCGACGCAAGAGAGAAATGCCAGTGTGCGTCGCGCATCGCGAAATCCGCGCAGCGCGCGCGTCCATCACACGATAGTCGGTCGCGATCTCTTTGCACACTGATGCTTGAGGCAATGCCGGCCGGACGTCATCGCGCGCGGTGCCGCGCAGCCGATCTCGATCACGCACGGCAGCCGCGTCGAGCCGAAGTGACCCTGAACCAGCATGAATCCCGGTCGGAAGTGGAAATAGAAAAATCGAAACGACAATCACGCCCGCGCGATATGCGGTGTCGCACGCGACGAGCAGGCTGACGCAATTTGCGGCGCGATGGCCGAGGCCCATATGCAGGAATTCGAACAGGCCTAGTCCAAATTCGCATTCTGTTTGTGAAGGGAATTACGGCTGAATAAGTTCGCGACATACCGCGCTTTTCGCCACGATCGGCGAATCGCAATCAGGATGGGTGCGCTTGAATCCGCGCCCTGATCCTCCGGTACCGGTGGTCCCGATCGTCTCGCGATCGGGATGAATCCAATTACATCCGTGCACGAGGATACCGTCATGGCATCGATTCCCGAACCGTCGACAACCGGCGAAACCGATAAACGCAGCTGGCTCGAATCGCACGAAGCCGGCTATCACAAGACCCTCGGCAATCGACAGGTGCAGATGATCGCGATCGGCGGGGCGATCGGCACCGGTCTGTTCCTCGGCGCGGGCGGCCGTCTGCAGGCCGCCGGACCGTCGCTCGCGATCGTCTATCTGGTGTGCGGCGCGTTCTCGTTCCTGATCCTGCGCGCGCTCGGCGAACTCGTGATGCATCGCCCCAGCAGCGGCAGCTTCGTGTCGTACGCGCGCGAATTCCTCGGCGAGAAGGCGTCGTTCGTCGCGGGCTGGATGTACTTCCTGAACTGGGCGATGACCGGCATCGTCGACATCACCGCCGTCGCGCTGTACATGCATTACTGGGCGCCGTTCGCGGCCGTGCCGCAGTGGATCTTCGCGCTCGTCGCGCTCTGCATCGTCGCGACGATGAACCTGATCGGCGTGAAGTGGTTCGCCGAGATGGAGTTCTGGTTCGCGCTGATCAAGGTCGCCGCGATCGTGCTGTTTCTCATCATCGGCTCGGTGATCCTCGGCACGGGCGTGCAGGTCGCCGGCCGTGACACCGGCATGCATCTGATCACCGACAACGGCGGTTTCTTTCCGCACGGACTGATGCCGGCGCTGGTGCTGGTGCAGGGCGTGGTGTTCGCGTTCGCGGGCGTCGAGCTGGTCGGCACGGCCGCCGGCGAATGCAAGGACGCGCGCAAGGTGCTGCCGCGCGCGATCAACAACGTGATCTGGCGCATCGCGATCTTCTACGTCGCGTCGGTGGTGCTGCTGGTCTGCCTGCTGCCGTGGAGCGCGTACAAGGCGGGCCAGAGCCCGTTCGTCACGTTCTTCGGTGCGCTCGGCGTGCCAGGCATCGGCTCGGTGATGAACCTGGTGGTACTGACGGCGGCGCTGTCGAGCCTCAACTCGGGCCTGTATTCGACCGGGCGCGTGTTGCGTTCGCTGTCGATGGGCGGCTCGGCCCCGGCGTTCCTCGGCCGAATGAGCGCGCAATCCGTGCCGTACGCGGGCATTCTGGTGACGGTCGCGATCTACGTGGTCGGCGTGCTGCTCAACTATCTCGTGCCGTCGAGCGTGTTCGAGATCGTACTGAACATCGCGTCGCTCGGCATCATCAGCACGTGGGGCTTCATCGTCGTGTGCCAGATGAAGTTCCGTGCCGCGGTCCGGCGCGGCGAAGTGGACGACGTGCCGTTCAGGATGCCGGGCGCGCCCGTCACATCGTGGCTCACGCTGCTGTTCCTGCTCGGCGTGCTGGTGCTGATGGCGTTCGACTACCCGAACGGGACGTGGACGATCGCGTCGATCCCGCTGGTCGCACTGCTGCTCGTGGCCGGCTGGAAGTGGTTGAGTAGCCGCGCGCGCCGTGGGTTGCTCAAGCCGACGATTCCGTCGGTCACGCTGACACGGCAAGTGCTCGAGAAGGGCGACAACTGAGCCGACGCGCAATCGGGGGACGGCCTGCGGCCCGATGCAGGCCGTCTCGCAGAAAAAGAGAAAATTCAATGGCACCGTTTGACGAAATGCTTGCAGGCGATCAGGTTCGCCCGCCCTACTCGCGAGTCAAGGCATGGCTCGACACGCAGAACCCTGCAAGCCTCGCCCAGAAGGCCCACGACGCGGAAGGCGTGTTCCGCAGGACCGGCATCACGTTCGCCGTGTACGGCGACGCGCAGGCCGCCGAGCGCCTGATTCCGTTCGGCACTCGAAGCACTCGAAGCACTCGAAGCACTCGAAGCACTCGAAGCACTCGAAGCACTCGAAGCACTCGAAGCACTCGAAGCACTCGAAGCGGCCGATTGGCCGTCGCCTGCGCGCGGCGATTTTTCCCGACATTATCGATGGAGACATTGCGATGAAGCTTTACGGATTCGCCGGCACGCGCTCGCAACGCGCGCTCTGGGGGCTCAAGGAACTGGACGCGGATTTCGAGTTCGTGTCGGTCAACCTGCTAAAAGGCGAGCACAAGCGGCCTGAATTCCTGCGCCTCAATCCGGCCGGCAAGGTGCCCGTGCTGGTGGACGGCGACCTCGTGATTCCCGAGTCGGCCGCGATCGTGCTGTATCTCGCGGACAAGTACCCGGAGAAGGCGCTGCTGCCCGTCGATCCCGCTTTGCGCGCGCAGGCCTATCGATGGGTCATGTTCGCGGTGACGGAGCTTGAACAGCCGCTGTGGCGGATTACGCGCCATTCGTTCCTCTATCCGCCGGAAAAGCGCTCGCCGGCCGATATCGAGCTGGCACGCGAGGATTTCGCGACGATGGCCGCGATCCTCGACAAGCATCTCGAAGGGCGCGAATTCATCGTCGGCGACACGCTGACGGTGGCCGATTGCGTGACGGTCTACCTGATCGACTGGGCGAGCGAATGCCACCTGATCGAACCGTTCCCGCAATTGCGTGCGTACCTCGAGCGGCTTTATGCGCGGCCGAAGGCGCCGCAACGGATCGCGGACGCACGCAAGGCGGCGTGAAGCGGCGGTCGGTCATGCCGGCGGGCGTGATCGACCACGGCCGCGCGATCTTGCGGGCTTGCGGTTACGACATCGCGTCGGGCGCACCCAGCGCGCGACACAGCACCGACAAGTCGCGAACGGTCAGATGCGGCGACGGAGCAGGACGCGCAGCGTGCTCCGCTTGCGCCCCTGCGTGACGCACGACCCACGCTGCCTGAAGCCCCGCATTCAACGCGCCGACGATATCGAGGTGAAAGTCGTCGCCGACGTGCAGCAGTTCCGCCGCCGGCACGCCGAGCGTCGCGGCGGCCGCATGGAAGATTTCCGGCTCGGGCTTCGCGAACCCGAACGCACGCGCGCTGAGCGTTTCACGGAAGAACTCGCCGCCGCCGGTCAGTTGAAGATCCGCATTGCCGTTCGTCACCGCGATCAGCGGAAACCGCGCGCTCAGCCACGCGAGCGCCGGCAATGCATCGTCGAAGAACTCGACCTGGTTTCGCGCCGAATAGAACACGTCGTAGGCGCGGTCGGTCAGTGAGACGTCTTCGTTCGCGCGCTCCAGCGCCAGCCGGATCGATCCGATGCGCAACGCGCGATAGTCGCCGACGAGATCCGGCCGCGAGCATTCGTATTCATCACGCAGTTGAGCCAGCGTCTGCGACGTCGGCAGCACGCTCGCGGTATCGGGGGCGTGCGCGATCAGCCACGCATGCAGCGACGCCTCGGCCCGTGCGACGGAAGGGCCGAACGGCCATAGCGTGTCGTCGAGATCGAACGAGATGGCGGAAACTTTGGATAGACGCATGGCGATGGAAGATATCACGCCGTTGCCGTTCACCACGGCCACGGGATCGAGCGTCCCGTGCCGCGCTCGACGGCCTGCCGATACAGGAAGCGCGCCACGGTCAGGTCCTGCAGCGCGAGCCCCGTCATGTCGAATACGGTGATCTCGCTCGGCGAGCGATCGACCGACACGGTCCCGGCGAGCACGTCGCCGATTTCGGTGCGCGGCAGATCGGGCGCCCATTGGCACTCGCCGATGCCGCGCGCCTGCTCGTGATCGTCCACGAAAATGCGCGCGCGCTGCAGCACGCCTTCGGGAAGCTCGCGCTTGCCCGCGGTGTCCGCGCCGACGCAGGTCAGGTGGGTGCCGGGCCGAACCGCGTCTGCATCGAACAGCGGGCCGCCGCCCGGCGTGGCCGTGATGACCACGTCGCTGTCGGCCACTGCATCGTTTCGGTCTCGTGCGACGCGGATGTCGCAGCGTTCGCGGAATGCCGATTCGAACACCGCGTCCGCTTCGCCGCGCGCGTTCACGTACTGCACCGCGCACCGTTGCGGCAGCAGCCTGAGCGCATGGTCGAGCTGGACGCGCGCCTGCACGCCGGTGCCGAACACGCAGAGGCGCGTACTGTCGCGGCGGGCCAGCGCCTGCAGGCCCAGGCCGCCGGCCGCGCCGGTCCGGGCGGTGGTGATCGCGTTGCCGTCCATGATGCAGAGCGGGCGGCCGGTGGCCGGATCGAACAGCGCGATCGTCGCCTGGTGCGGCTCGCCGCCCAGGCTGCGATTGCCGGGCCAGAATCCGGCCGCCTTGAAGCCGAGCAGATCCTGGCTCGCGACGTCGCCCGACTTGATGCCGAACACGCCGCCGGTATGCAGCTTCTCGCGCACGACCGGGAACACGCGCCCCGCGCGTTGGCTGTGCAGCACGAAGGCTTCGCGGACCGCCGCCATCACGTGTTCGGCTTGAAGGGCCGGTTCGACGACATCCCGGTCGAGAAGAAGGAGGTGGGCGTCTGTCGGCATGGTGGGGAGCCTGTGCAGGTGCAATGTGAATCGCGGCTTTATAGTTTGTATAGATTTGGACAAATAGTCAATTTCGGGAGGGCGGTCAGTCGGGCGCGCGCGGCGGCCGGTTGCGTCGCCGGACGTCGGCGTATCACTTCGCCGCACCGGCGAACGCCACCGCGCCGCCTCGTGCTTACCACCCGTAGAAGCGCGGCCAGTTCCGCACGGTGCCGTCGTCGCCCAGCGCGTGGTATTCCGGATGTTGCGCGCCGGTCGCGCACGCGTGGTTCGGCAGAATCCGCAAACGGGTCCCGATCGGAAACCGCGTCGCGATATCCGTGTCCGGCGTCCCGATGCGGGACACGATGCCGTGCTCCTGATTGGCCGCGCTCATCACGTACTCGCCGAGCACGTCGCCGTCTTCGCTACACACCTGCCCGTAGCCGAAATCCCGCGCCTGCCGCTGCGTGCCGCGATCGCGGCTCATCGCCATCCAGCCCGCGTCGACGATGACCCAGCCTTTTTCTTCCTGGTGCCCGATGACGGTGGTCAGCACCGACAGCGCGATGTCGGACAGTGCGCACACGCCGACGTTGTGCATCACGAGGTCGAACAGCACGTACACGCCCGCGCGGACTTCGGTCACGCCGTCGAGGCGCTCCGCGGACAGCGCGGTCGGCGTCGAACCGATGCTGACGACCGGGCAGGGCAGCGCGGCGGCCCTGAGGCGCTCCGCGGCGTGCACGGTCCGGCTGCGCTCCTGTTCGGCAATCGCGACCAGCGCGTCGCGGGTGTCGTATTCGTAGCTGGAGCCGGCGTGCGCGAGCACGCCGCCGAGCGTCATGCCGCCGTCGACCAGCGCGCGGCCGACGTCGATCAGCAGATCGTCGTCGGGGGCGATCCCCGAGCGATGGCCGTCGACGTCGACCTCGATCCAGACTTCGAAGCGCTCGCCGTGCGCGCGCCCGAATTCGGCGATCGCGTGAGCGGCCGGCTGGCTGTCGGCGACGATCTTCAGGTCGCAGCCCTGCCGGCGCAACGCGAGCGCCTGGCCGAGCTTCGCGGGAATCATGCCGACCGCGTAGACGATGTCGCGCACGCCGCCCGCGAAGAACTGCTCGGCTTCCTTCAGCGTCGATACCGTGATGCCTTGCGCGCCGGCCGCAACCTGCGCGTCGACGACGTGCTGGCACTTGGTGGTCTTCACGTGCGGTCGGAACCGGACGCCGAGCGCGTCCAGATGCGCCTGCATGCGCGCGATGTTGTCACGCATGCGGCCGACGTCGATCAATGCGGCGGGGGTGTTGAGAAGGATGGGAATGCCCATGATGCGTTGCCTCTGTGGATTGCCGACAGCGAACACAGTAGGGCGTTTGGCGCGCTGCGTGTTTAACGCGTGCCAAATCGAGCATTAAGCCGCATTTAATCCCGGGACCGCGCTCATGCCTTGCCGCGCCACGGCGGCGGAGCGAGGAATTGCGTCGCGGCTTCGAGGAAAACCCGCTGCCGCGCGGAGCGGCCGGTGCGTGACGGCAGCAGCGCGGTCACCGGCGCGGGCGGCAGATGCCAGTCGGGCAGCAGCCTGACCAGCTTGCCGTTCGCCAGCAGCGGCGCGACGTCCCACTCGGAGCGCTCGACGATGCCGAGCCCGGCCAGCGCCCAGTCGGTGATGACGGTGCCGTCGTTCGACGACAGCGCGCCCGTGACGCGAATCACCGCCGATCGTCTGGATTCGCCCTTGCCGTCGCCGGCTTGCGAGAAGCGCCAGCGCGGCACGTCCTCGTCGTTCTCGCGCAGGCACAGGCAGTCGTAGCGCGCGAGGTCGGACGGATGGGCCAGTTGCTTGATGCGCCGCGCGTAACCGGGGCTCGCGCACAGGAAGCGCTCGTTGGGCGCGAGCGGATAGCCGATCCACGACGACGACTTCAGGCTGCCGACATGGATGACCACGTCGGCCCCCGACGTGCTGGTCAGCGGACTCTCCGACAGGTGCAGCGAGATTTCGAGCTTCGGATGCGCGCGTTGCACGTCGCGCACGATCCGCGCGACGTACTTGCGTCCGAAGCCGAACGGCGCGACGACGCGCAGCGTGCCCTGCACGTCGCCGTGATCGCCCGCGATGTTGTTCGGCAGCGCGTCCACGCGCTCGAGAATCTCCACGGCTTCCCGATAAAGCCGCTGACCTTCGTCGGTCAGCTCGATCCCCTTCGGCTGCCGCACGGCGAGCCGGACGTCCAGCCGCGCCTCCATCCGCTGCAGGCGGATCGTGACCGCGGGCGGGGTGAGGTCGAGCAGGCGCGCGGCGGATGCCAATGAACGCGACGCGCCGATCGCGCGCACGAGTCGAAGGTCGTCGAGGTCGAGCATTGCGTGTCCTTTAATGCTGGCGTTGCCGGGCATTAAACATCACATTGCATCAAGCATGTAGCGCTACGCCGCCGCGGTCCCCATGCGGGGGCATGCGTTTCACGTCGCGCGCCCGAATTCGCGCGATTTTCGGGTGAAGGCGGCACGCCGCCGCAAGCCGCGCTGACGCGCCGCAACATCGCGGCCGACGCCCGGCCGACCCCCGATAGCCGGCAGTCCGATGCAATCCGGCGCCGCGCAAAACCCGCGCGCCGTTGTGTTCTGTCCCCCAACTTCTGCCCGGTTCGCCCGCCACAGGGCAAAATACGGGTTTTCCGCACCCGAGAGGGCGCGCCCGAATCACGCGCCGGGCGGCGGCAGTGCGCAATCGCACGCCGCCGCCGGGCGCCCAGGCAAGCTGCTCGCCATGTCGCGAGCCCACAGGAGTCCAGACCCCATGCCCGAAACCAACCTGTCCTTCTTCGGCCGGCTATCGCTGGCCGTCGGCACGTTCTTCTCCGTGATCGGCAACCGCGAGTTCGCGGCCGGCGTGCTGCGCGTGCGCGACGGCGCCCCGGCACCGGTCGCGCCGGCGCCGGTTGCGCCGGCCCCCGCGGCGGCCCCGGCACCCGCGCCCGTGAAGGCGCCGGCCCCCGAGCTGCGCGAAGCGAGCCCGCAAGCCGCGCTGCAACTGCTCGGCCTGCTGCAGCGCGATGCGCGCTTCATCGATTTCGTCGAGGAAGACATCGCCGGCTACGCGGACGCCGACATCGGCGCCGCCGCACGCCTCGTGCACGACGGCTGCCGCGCCGCGCTGCGCGAGCATTTCACGATCGTGCCGGTGCGCGATGAAGCCGAAGGCAGCCGCGTGACGCTGCCGGCCGGCTTCGACGCGACGGCCGTGCGCGTGACGGGCAACGTGGTCGGCGCCGCGCCGTTCACGGGCACGGTCAGCCACCGCGGCTGGCGCGTGGCCGACGTGCGCCTGCCGAAGCTGACCGGCAGCCACGACGCCTCGGTGGTCGCACCGGCGGAGGTGGAACTGTGAACGATCCGCGCTATTCGATCGGTATCGACCTCGGTACGACCCACTGCGCGCTGTCGTACGTCGACAGTGCCGCGAGTGACGGCGAAACGATCACGCAGCAGGTGCTGCCGATCGCGCAGCTGACCGCGCCCGGCGCGCTGGAGTCGCGCGACCTGCTGCCGTCGTTCCTCTATCTTCCGCATGAAAGCGAGCTGACGCAGGGCGACCTGACGCTGCCGTGGACGGCCTCGCGCGCGTTCGCGGTCGGCGAGATGGCGCGCACGCGTGGCGCCGGCACGCCGATCCGCCTCGTGTCGAGCGCGAAGAGCTGGCTGTGCCACCCGGGCGTCGATCGCCGCGCGGCGATCCTGCCGAGCGATGCGCCGCCGGAAGTGGCGCGCGTGTCGCCGCTGGAAAGCTCGATCCGCTACCTGACGCACCTGCGCGAAGCGTGGGACCACGCGCATCCCGACGCGCCGTTCGCCGACCAGGACGTGACGGTCACGATCCCCGCGTCGTTCGACCCGGCTGCGCGCGAGCTGACGGCGGAAGCCGCGCGTGCCGCCGGCTATTCGCGCATGACGCTGCTGGAAGAGCCGCAGGCGGCGCTCTACAGCTGGATCCAGAAGAGCGAAGGCGGCTGGCGCAAGCAGGTGCAGGTCGGCGACCTGATCCTGTGCGTGGACGTCGGCGGCGGCACGACCGACCTGTCGCTGATCGCGGTGGTCGAGCGCGACGGCAATCTCGAACTGCATCGCGTGGCGGTCGGCGAGCACATCCTGCTCGGCGGCGACAACATGGACCTCGCGCTCGCGCACGTGGTCGCGCGCAAGCTCGCGCAGCAGGGCACGCAGGCCGATCCGTGGCAATTGCGCGCGCTGACCTACGCGTGCCGCTCGGCGAAGGAAACGCTGCTGTCCGACCCGACGACCGACGCGGTGCCGCTCGTCGTGCCGAGCCGCGGCTCGAAGCTGATCGGCGGCTCGATCCGCACGGAACTGACGCGCGCGGAACTCACGCAGACAATTCTCGAAGGTTTCTTCCCGCAAGTCGACGCGGCCGCGCGCCCGGTGAGCCGCGCGCGCGTCGGCCTGACGCAGCTCGGCCTGCCGTATGCGCAGGACGCGGGCATCACGCGCCATCTCGCGGCGTTCCTCGGCCGCCAGGTCGCGGCGCTCGACGCGCTCGAAGGCGTGCAGCGTACGCTGCCGCAAGGTGCGACGTTCCTGCATCCGACCGCGGTGCTGTTCAACGGCGGCGTGTTCAAGTCGCCGCTGCTCACGCAGCGCGTGCTCGATACGCTCAATAGCTGGCTCGCCGCCGAAGGCGCGCCGGCCGCGCGCCTGCTCGAAGGCGCGGACCTCGATCTGGCGGTCGCGCGTGGCGCGGCGTATTACGGCTACGTGAAGCGCGGCCGCGGCGTGCGCATTCGCGGCGGCACGGCGCGTGCGTACTACGTCGCGATCGAGTCGGCGATGCCCGCGGTGCCGGGGCTGGAGCCGCCGGTGCAGGCGCTCTGCGTCGCGCCGTTCGGGATGGAGGAAGGCTCGGATGCGGCGTTGCCGCCGCAGGAGTTCGGCCTCGTCGTCGGCGAACCGGTGCAGTTCCGCTTCTTCGGGTCGTCGGTGCGTCGTCAGGACCAGGTCGGCACGCTGCTCGACTACTGGTCGCCGGAAGAGCTGCAGGAACTCGAGGAAATCCAGGCCACGCTGCCCGCCGAAGGGCGCACGGTCGGCGAGGTCGTGCCGGTGAAGCTGCATGCGCGCGTGACCGAAGCCGGCACGCTCGAGCTCGAGGCGATTCCGAGCGGCACGAACGAGCGCTGGAAGGTCGAGTTCGACGTGCGCGGCGCCGCCTGAGCGCGATGAAGCGCTATACGGTCGGCATCGACCTCGGCACGAGCAATACGGTCGTCGCATACGTCGAGGCCGGCTCCGACGCGATCCGCGTGTTCGACGTCGAGCAGCTGGTCGGCCCCGGCGCGGTGGCCGCGCAGCCGCTGCTGCCGTCGGTGCGCTATCACCCGGCGGCGGGTGAACTGCCGCCGGACGCGCTGCGGTTGCCGTGGGCGGCCGATTCGAAGGCGGGTGCGAAGGCTGATCCGAAGGCCAACGCGAATGCGGCCGGTGCACCGCCGGCCGTGATCGGCCGCTATGCGCGCACGCTCGGCGCGCAGGTGCCGGGGCGGCTCGTCACCAGCGCGAAAAGCTGGCTGTCGCACGCATCGGTCGACCGGCTCGCGGCGATCCTGCCGTGGGGCGCGGCCGACGGCGTCGACAAGGTGTCGCCGGTCGACGCGAGCGCGAGCTATCTCGCGCACGTGCGGGCCGCGTGGGATGCGCGTTTTCCCGATGCACCGCTCGCGAAGCAGGACGTCATTCTGACGGTGCCGGCGTCGTTCGACGACGGCGCCCGCGCGTTGACGGTCGAGGCGGCCAAACGCGCGAAACTGCCGGCGCTGCGCTTGCTGGAAGAACCGCAGGCCGCGTTCTACGACTGGTTGTACGGCCAGCGCGCGACGTTGCGCGACACGTTCGCCGCGGCACGGCGCGTGCTGATCTGCGACGTCGGCGGCGGCACGACCGACCTCACGCTGGTCGACGTCGCGCCGGGCGGCGACGGCGAACCGGCCTTCACGCGCGTCGGCGTCGGCAATCACCTGATGCTCGGCGGCGACAACATGGACCTCGCGCTCGCGCGCCTGGTCGAGACGCGGCTGACCGAGCCCGGCACGCGGCTGTCGGCCGCGAGCCTGTCGCAGCTCGTCGAGCGCTGCCGCGCGGCGAAGGAGCGGCTGCTCGGCGACGACGCGCCGGCCTCCGTCACCGTGACGCTGCTCGGCGCGGGCAGCAAGCTCGTCGGCGGCGCACGCTCGGCCGAGCTGACGCGTCAGGAAGTCGAGCAGATCGTCGTCGACGGCTTCTTTCCGCAGGTCGAGGCCGGCGAGCTGCCGCGCCGCGCGCGGGCCGCGATCGTCGAATTCGGCTTGCCGTATGCGAGCGACCCGGCCGTCACGCGCCACGTCGCCGCGTTCCTGAATCGTCATGCGGAAGGCCCGCTGCCCGACACGCTGCTGCTCAACGGCGGCGTGTTCCGCGCGGGGGCGCTGGCCGGCCGTCTCGCGCAGACGCTCGGCGCGTGGCGCGGCGCGCCGCTCGACGTGCTGCACAACGCGCATCCGGACGTGGCGGTCGCGCGCGGCGCGGTCGCCTATGGCCTGGCGCGGGCGGGGCATGCGCCGCGCATCGGCGGCGGTTCCGCGCGCAGTTATTTCCTCGTGCTCGACGATGGCGAGGGCGCCACGGCGGCGCGCGGTGTCTGCCTGCTGCCGCGCGGTGCCGAGGAAGGCCGCGAGATCCGGCTCGAGGAACGCACGTTCGCGCTGCAGCTCGGGCAGCCGGTGCGTTTCCACCTCGTGTCGACGGTCGCCGACACCGCGTACCAGCCGGGCGATCTGGTCGAGCTGGACGGCGGCGACTTCGTGCGGCTGCCGCCGATCGCGACGGTCGTCGACGCGAAGGCCGGTAGCGATGCGCGCGAAACGCCGGTGAAACTCACCGCGTCGCTGACCGAGGTCGGCACGCTCGAAATGCACTGCATCGCGACCGACGATGCAGCGCGCCGCTGGCGGCTCGAATTCCAGTTGCGCGGCGATGCGCCCGCGCAAGGCGACGATGCCGCGTTCGCGCGCCATCCGCGCGTCGATCACGCGATCGAGCTGATCGACCGCTCGTTCGGCAGCAAGGCCGCGGACATCACGCCGAAGGACACGCGACGGTTGCGCGCGCAACTTGAACAGGTGCTCGGCCCGCGCGACGAGTGGGACGTCGCGCTCGCGCGCGAGCTGTTCGACGCGTTGCTTGCGCGCGCGCGTCGCCGGCGGCGCTCGGCCGATCACGAACGCGCGTGGCTGAACCTCGCCGGCTATTGCCTGCGCCCGGGCTTCGGCCATCCGCTCGATGCGTGGCGCATCGAGCAGCTGTGGCCGCTGTTCGACGACGGGATCCAGTACGTGAACGACGCGCAGGTGTGGTCCGAGTGGTGGACGTTGTGGCGGCGCGTGGCCGGCGGCCTCGACGACGACGCGCAGACGCAGGTGCGCGATGCGATCGCGTTCCTCGAACCGTCCGACGACAAGCGCCGCAAGCTGCCGTTCGACCCGGCCAAGGTCGGCCCGGCCGACATGACGCGCTTGTCGGCATCGCTCGAACGATTGCCGGTCGAGCGCAAGGTGGAACTGGCCGAGCGGTTGATCGCGCAATTGCAGAAGCCGGCCGAGCGCACGCTGTGCGCGTGGGCGCTCGGGCGCATCGGTGCGCGCCGGCCGTTCTACGGCAGCGCGCACAGTGTCGTGCCGGCCGACGTCGCGAACCGCTGGCTCGACGCGCTGTTCGCGCTGGACTGGAAGCAGGTCGAACCCGCGGCGTTCGCGGTCGCGCAGATCGCGCGGATGACGGGCGACCGCGAACGCGATTTGCCGGACGAAACGCGCGACGCGGTGATCAAGCGCCTGTCTTCCGCGAATGTGTCGGCCGCGTGGATCGACATGGTGCGCGAGGCGATTGCGTTCGACGAAGCCGACACCGCACGTGTGTTCGGCGAAACGCTGCCGGCCGGGTTGAAGCTGCTGGGCGGTTGATGAACGGGCCGGACGATGTTTCGAACTGATTCGTAGATCGAAGCATCGTCCCGCTGCGCCATCGGGCTATCCACGCAGGATGTCCGCTCAGGCTGACGCATCGTCCGGCGGCGCCATCGGGCTATCCGCGCAGGATGTCCGTTCAGGCCGAAGCGTCGTCCGGCGGCGCCATCGGGCTATCCGCCGCAGGATGTCCGCTCAGGCGTGCGGCACCGATTCGCGTTACCGCGCCGCCGATTCCATTTCCTTCACGTCATGTGCTGCGGCCCGCCGCGCGAGATGAATCCCCGCGAGCATGCAGCGCACCGAGCCGCCGGCCAGTTCGATCGTCGGCACGTCGAGCGGCAGCAGCCGCGCGGAGCGTTCGATCGTCGCGCGCTGGCCGCCGGTGAGGCAGTCGAACGCGCGCCGCGACAGCGCGAGCACGCGCCCGTCCTTGCCCGACAGCTCCAGCGTATTGCCCGCGAAATTCGCGATCTGCGCATGATCGAGCGCGATCACGGTGCGGCCCGTTTCGGTCAGGCGTTGAGCGATTTCGTCGCGGCGCCGGCGCTCGGCGATCAGGTCGAGGCCGATCATCGCGAACTCGGTGGCGACGCTCATCATCACGTTCGTGTGATAGATCGGGTTGCCGTTCGCATCGGCCGTATCGAAGCAGATCGGCTCGAAGTTGAAGTTCGTGCAGAAACGCTCGAGCGCGACCGGATCGGCGCGGCGCGAACGCGCGGTGTACGCGATCCGGGCGACGTGGTCGAGCACCATCGCGCCGGTGCCTTCCAGGAACACGTCGTCGTATTCGAGCCCCGAGTAGTCGATCACGTCCTGCACGCGGTATTCCGCTTTTAGCATCTCGACGATGTCCGCGCGTCGCTCGCGGCGGCGGTTCGGGCTATGCATCGGAAACAGCGCGATATGCCCGCCCGGATGGGTCGAGAACCAGTTGTTCGGGAACACGGAGTCGGGCGTGTCGCGCTCGCCGTGATCGTCGAACACGTGCACGCGCACGCCTGCATCGGCGAGTGTGCGCGCGGCGGCCGTGACTTCGTCGCGCGCGGCGGCCGACACCGACAGCGTGTCGTGCGCGCCGCCGACGGCCGTGCGCTGGAACGCGTTGTCGGCCGCGGTCTGCGGATTCGGCAGGAAGCGGTGCGGCCGGATCATCACGACGGCGGCCGGCGCCTGGATCGATACGAGATTCATGAACGTTTGAAGAGATAGGCGGAGAATCGGGCGGCGCGCCGGCCGCCCGGGATGACGATCAGCGTGCGAACGCGGCGACGGCTTCGGTCACGAATGCCGCATGACCCTGCGCGATCGCGGCCGGATCGTCGATCAGCGCGAACAGGTTCTTCGGATCGACGGCCGGCGGAATCAGTGCGATCTCGACGCCCGCGTTGTGCTGCTGCGCGAGCGCATACAGGTAGCGCAGCGCCGAGTAGTCCTCGAGCGCGAAGCCGACCGAGTCGAACACCGTGACTTCATCTGCGCGCTCGCGGCCGGTCGTCTCGCCCTGCAGCACGCGCCACAGTTCGGTCACCGGGAAGTCGGCCGGCATCTGCTGGATCTCGCCCTCGATGCGCGACTGCGGCTCGAATTCGACGAATACGCGGCCCGCCTGCAGCACGCCCGCGTCGAGCTCAGTCTTGCCCGGGCAATCGCCGCCGACCGCGTTCAGGTGCATGCCGGGCTCGATCATGTCGGCCGTGACGATCGTCGCATACGCCTTGTCGGCGGTGACGGTCGTCACGATGTCGGCGCCACGCACGGCGTCGGCGGTCGACGCGGCGCGCACGACGCGCAATTCAGGGTAAGCGGCGAGGTTCTTCACGAGCTTGTCGGTCGCGAGCGGATCGACGTCGAACACGCGGATCTCGTCGATGCCGAGCAGCGTATGGAATGCGATCGCCTGGAATTCGCTCTGCGCGCCGTTGCCGATCAGCGCCATCGTGCGCGCGTCGGGGCGCGCGAGCGCCTGCGCGGCCAGCACCGACGTCGCGGCGGTGCGCAACGCGGTGGTCAGCGTGAGTTCGGCGAGCAGCAGCGGGTAGCCGGTGTCGACTTCGGCGAGCGCGCCGAACGCCATCACGGTGTGCATCCCGCGCGCGGCGTTGACGGGGTGGCCGTTCACGTACTTGAACGCGAACAGCGACGCGTTCGCGACGGGCATCAGCTCGATCACGCCGTCGCGCGAGTGGCAGGCGACGCGCGGCGACTTGTCGAAGTCGGCCCAGTGCAGGTAATCGGCGCGCAGCGTGTCGACGAGCGCGCGCAGGAACGGCGTGACGCCGGTCTGGGCGATCAGTCGGGCGGTGGCGGGAACGTCGAGGAAGCGGGTCATCGGTCTGTCTCCATTTTGTTGCCCGGACGGGTGTCCAGGCGTTCTGGTCGACCGGGGCGGGCGTGTCGGCCCGGGCCCCGGCTCCATCAAAAGCGGCGTCGCGGCCCATGCGGCCGGTCGATGGAGTCATTATTTCCGTGAGTCGAGCCAACAAAAAGACGGCAAAAATGGCAGATTTCTCGATAGACTTGGCAGATTGCTGGCCGAATATGGCAGTTTGTTCAAATCACGCTGGTCGAAATGCGTGCCGTCCGGCACGCTGGCGGCCGTGTCACGTTCAACAGGAAGGTCCGTTCATGATTACGCTCGACGACGTCGACCGGCAGCTCATCGCGCTGCTGCGCGACAACGCGCGGATGCCCGTCGTCGCCCTTGCGAAGGCGTTGCGCGTCGCGCGCGCGACCGTGCAGAACCGGCTGACGCGGCTGGAGAAGAACGGCGTGATCGTCGGCTATACGGTGCGGCTCAAGCCGGCCGCCGAGCGGCACCGGATCCGCGCGCTGATGTCGATCGCGGTGCAGGGCAATCGCGGCGCGGAAGTGGTGAAGGTGCTGCGCGGGCATCCGAACGTCGCGTCGATCCACAGCACCAACGGGCGCTGGGATCTGGTCGCCGAGCTGCACGCCGATTCGCTCGAGCATTTCGATCGCGTGCTCGGCGCGATCCGGTTGATCGACGGGATCGCGAATACGGAGACGAGCATTCTGTTGTCGACGCACAAGGCGTGACGCGCGGCAGCGCGCGTCGGCCGGTGTGGTCGCCTGCGCCCGCGCCGGCGCGGCGGCGTGTCAGTTGCCCGCTGCGGGTTCGGGAAACACCGGTTCGCCCAGCGTCAGCATCAGCCGGTTCGCCCACGCGAAGATCGCGACGGCGTGCGACAGGTCGAGAATTTCTTCGTGGGTGAGCCCTTCGGCTTCGAGCGCGGCGATGTCGCGTTCGTCCACCGTGTCGGGCCGCTCGGTCAGCGCGACCGCATAGCGGATGATCGCGCGTTCGCGCGCGGTGGTGCCGGCTGTCGACGGATCGTCGAACACCTGGTCGATCGCATCGGTGCGTTTCGCGAGTTGCGTGAAGCGCTGCGCATGCACCGATGCGCAATACACGCAGCCGTTCACGCGCGACACGGCCGTGCTTGCCAGCTCGCGTTCCGCGCGCGACAGTCCGCCCGGACCATACATGATCGCGTTGAACACGCCGGAACGCTGCCGCAGGATGTCGGGCAGGTGGACGAGCAGCAGGTAGTAGTCCGACGTTTTCGCTTGCGGATGGCTCGCTTCGAGCACCGCGAGCTGGTCGGCCGTGGCGCGTTCGAGCGGCACCGTGTC
Source organism: Burkholderia sp. USMB20 (assembly GCF_000949135.2). Taxonomy (GTDB): domain Bacteria; phylum Pseudomonadota; class Gammaproteobacteria; order Burkholderiales; family Burkholderiaceae; genus Burkholderia. The sequence goes on from NZ_JTAN02000003.1 coordinate 24,121, forward strand.
GAGCCATGCACGCCAGCCGAGCGTGGCGGACGTGAAACCGTGCGTGGCCATCGTCATGCGGCCTCCCGGGCGGCACGCGCCTGCAACGCTTGCACCGCTGCCGCGACACGCAGCTGATACGAGACGAAGGCGACGAGCTGCGACAGCGCGACGATCGCGGGTGTCGTGAACCCGGCCGACTTCAGTGCGTCGAGATCGGACGGGCGTGCGTCGGCGGGCGAGCGCGTCAGGCGCCGCGCATGCGCGAGGAGCGCGCCGAGGCGCGTGGGCAGTGCGTCGAACGCATCGGCGTCCGCGCGGGCGATGTCGTCGGGCGTGCCGCCCGCGTCGATCAGCCGTGTTTGGTAGACCGCGGCCAGCGCGTGCGCATTCGAGCGCTGCGCGACGTACCGCGCCGCATGCAATCGTTCGATTACCGAAAGATCGGGCAGCGCGGTGTCGAACAGCGCGGCTTCGCTGAGCCGCGTATGGAGCAGCACCTTGTCGCGTGCGCGACGCAGCGTGGCCACGGCATCGCCTTCGCGCAGGCCGGCGACGGCGTCGATCGTATCCGGCGCGGCGGCCGGCGGGATGGGTTCGGTCATCGTGATGGATTCCAGTCGTCGTGAGTAGCGTGGATCGCGGCGGCGCTCATGCGTCGGCGTCGCGCCATTCGTCGCCCTGCAGCTCCGCGGTCGCGAACGCGACGAGCGCGTCGTAGTGGCGGTCGCGATCGGCGTCGAACAGCCGGCTCGCGATGCCGCGTGCGAGCCGCTCGGCGCCCGCGCTGATCGCGGGGATGTCGCCCGACAGCTTGCCGTGGCTAAGGCTCGCCGCATGGTTGAAGCAATGGATGCGCGTGACGGCCGGGCAGGCGCCGCGCTCGCGTTCCTGGAACGCGAACGCGGGGCCGAGGTCGGGCGACTCGGCGAGCTCGTCGAGCCATGTGCCCGGTTCCGGTTGATAGCGATCCTTCCAGCGCCGCACATGCGGCCCGAACGACGCGAATTCTGCGCGTGTCGTCCAGTCGGAATGAAAGCCCGTCGCGAAGATCAGGAAGTCGACCGTGTAGCGGCCGCGCGGCGTGACGACGTCGAGGCCGTCCGCGTGTTCCACCAGCGTTTCGATCGGGCTGGCTGCATGGAAGTGTGCGTGAGCATGCCGCGACACGCGCAGCACGCTGTCGCGCGGCGGCGGTGTCTGCGACGTCAGCGCGTAGTGCATGAAGCGCCACTTCGTCGCATCGTCGAGATCGGCATAACCGTGCACGAGGCCCGGGCTGCCGATGCCCGTCAGCTTGTTGATGCGCGGAATGTCCGCGCGACGGAAGAACAGGTCGACGCGCGCGGCGCCCGCTTCGAGCGCGGTGCCCGCATTGTCGAACGCGGACGCGCCCGCGCCGACCACGCCGATGCGCTTGCCGGCGAGCGAAGCGAAATCGATCGGATCGGACGAATGGGCCCAACGCGAGCGCGGCGCGCGTTGCGCGACGGGCGGCACGTACGGGCCGCCGAGCCCGTCGCGGCCGGTCGCCAGCACGACGTGTCGCGCGAGCACGGTCTGCGCGTGGCCGTTCGCGCGCAGGTCGAGCGCGAGCAGGCCGTCGTCGCGCGGACGCAGTGCCACGAGCGCGGTGCCGTTGCGCACCGGCAGGTCGAGCACGCGGCGATACCAGCGCAGGTATTCCATCCATTGCGTGCGCGGAATCTTGTAGAGCGCATCCCACGCGTCGCGGCCGTATCGTGCTTCGAACCACGCGCGGAACGTCAGCGCGGGCAGGCCGAGCGCGGGGCCGGTGAGCTGCTTCGGCGAGCGCAGCGTCTCCATCCGCGCGAACGTGATCCACGGGCCTTCGTAGCCGGCCGGTGCGCGGTCGATCACGCACTGGTTGTCGATGCCGAGCAGGCGCAGTTCGGCGGATGCCGCGAGCCCCGCCATTCCGCCGCCGACGATCGCGACGTCGAGCACGCGCGTGCCGTCGACGTCGCGCGGCGGCACCCACGACGGCGCGGGCAGGTCGAGCCAGCGCAGGTCCTGGGCGAGGCGGGCTTCGAGTGCGTCGAGCGTGTCGGGTGCGTCGGGTGCGTCGGGTGCGTCGGGTGCGTCGGGTGCGTCGGGTGCGTCGGGTGCGTCGGGTGTGTCGGGTGTGTCGGGTGTGTCGGGTGTGTCGGGCGTCGCCGTCATGCGGCCTCCGGGCGGGTACCGCGTGTGCGTGCGGTTCGTGTGGCGCGCGTCGCACGAGGCGGGCGATCGATGCGCAACCGGTCGCCTCGCAGCAGCGCGTCGTGCACGGATGCATCGTGAAAGGTCACGTCGTCGAGCAGCGCGCGCGTCGTGTGCTGCAGCGCGTCGAGCAGCGCCTCGACGGCGGCCGTGCGCGTCTTGCCGGCGGGCGTCGCGACACCGAACGCGAACGGGATGTCGACATCGAGCGGTCGTGCGACGACGCCGTCCACCGGCAGTGCCACGCCGGTCGCCGGGTCGACGATGCCGATCCCGACGCCCGCGCGCGCGGCCATCACCGCGTTCAGCGATGCATTGGTTTCGATGAACACGTGCGCGTCGACGCGTGCGGCCGCGAATGCCGCATCGATCCGCTGGCGCAGCCGGTGCCGGTTCGCGACCGTCACGATGCGGCGGCCCGCGAGATCGCGCAGCGCGATGCGCGGCTTGCCCGCGAGCGGATCGTCGGCCGGCAGCACGGCGACGCAGGGCGTTTGCGCGATCCAGTGCACGTCGAGCCCCGCATGCGCCATCGGCAGCGTGACGACGCCGATATCGGCCGTGCCGGCGAGCACTTCGTGCACGACGTGTTCGGCCGACTCGCTGCGCAACTGGTAGTGCGGCGCGTGCGCGCCGTCGGGCAGTGCGGCGAGCGCGGCCGGCACGAGCGTGGCCGCGAGTGAAGGCGTGGCCGCGATGCGCACGGGTTCGGCGGTTTCTTCGCCGAGTGCGCGCGCCCGCGCTTCGATCGCGCGCAGGCCGACAAGCGAGCGTTCGACTTCCTCGTAGAGCAGGAATGCACGGCGCGTCGGCGTGACGCGCGGGCCGTGCCGGTCGAACAGCGCATAGCCGAGATCGGCTTCGAGCTCCTGGATCTGCCGCGTGACGGCCGGCTGCGAGCGGCCGAGCAGTTCGCCCGCGCCGGTCACGCTGCCGGCCGACATGACCGCGGAAAAGGCTTCGAGTTGATGCAACTCCATGACGCGTTCCGATGATGCGATTTGCGCATTGTAGGAGTGCGAGCATGCACGATTCATATAATGATTTTTGCTATCGACAGTGCCAAACATGCGAAGCGCACGCGCGCCGGGACGACGCGCCGTGCATGCATGCGCGTCGGCCGGCAGCGCTGCACGACGGCAAACGTCAATCGAATCAATGCGCTGCAGCGCATGCCGATGCGTCGCGCGAGGCGCGCCGTGCAGGAGGCCGTGGCAGTGACGTTGCGCTTCGCGTCGCGCACGATATCGATATGCGCAAAACTTCGTTGGAACGCCCTGAACCGGATGGTTACATGCCCTCACTCTTTTCGACTGACTGAAGCTGGGGGGACGCATGAACGTTTCGGGGAACGACGCACGCGGCGCATGGCGGCGCGTGCTGGGCACGGTGGCGGCACTGGCTGCCGCATGGGGCTTGTCGACGGGCGGCGCGCTCGCGGCGGGCGTGTCCGGCGAGCCGGTGGTGATCGGCGTGAGCGGGCCGCTCACCGGGCAGGACGCGCAATACGGCGAACAATGGAAGCGTGGCTTCGATCTCGCGCTCGACGAGATCAACGGCGGCGGCGGCATCCACGGCCGGCCGCTCGCGGTCGACTTCCAGGACAGCCGCAGCGATCCGCGTCAGGCGGTGGCGATCGCGCAGAAATTCGTCGCGGACCCACGCATCGTGATCGAGCTCGGCGACTTTTCCAGCGCGACGTCGATGGCCGCGTCGCCGATCTACCAGCGCGGGCAGCTGATCCAGTTCGGCTTCACGAATTCCCATCCAGATTTCACGAAGGGCGGCGACTACCTGTGGAGCACCGCGCTGAGCCAGGCCGAGGAGCAGCCGCTGCTCGCGCGCTACGCGGTGAAGGAACTCGGCTTCAAGCGGATCGCGGTGCTGTACCTGAACACCGACTGGGGCCGCACCAGCAAGGACATCTTCGCGAAGGCGGTGACGGGGCTCGGCGCGCAGGTCGTCGCGGCCGAAGGCTACCAGCCGGCGGAGAAGGATTTCCGCTCGACGCTCGTGCGGATCGGTGCGTCGAAGCCCGATTCCATCGTGCTGATTTCCTACTACGCGGACGGCGCGCAGATCGTGCGGCAGGCGCGCACGTCGGGGCTCACGCTGCCGATCGCGGCGGTGGGCTCGGTGTATTCGCCGAAGTTCCTCGAACTCGGCGGCACGGCCGTCGAAGGCGTCTATACGGAATCGAACTTCTTCCCGGCCGAACCGCGCCCGGAGGTGCAGGCGTTCGTGCAGCGCTATCGCGCGAAATTCCATGCCGATCCCGATTCGTTCGTCGCGCGTGCATACGATGCGCTGATCCTGTCGGCCGAGGTGCTGCGCCGCTACGGCGTGACGCGCCAGGCCGCGCACGACGGCTTCGAGAAAGTGAGCGACGTGCCGAGCGTGATCTTCGGCAAGGTGCGTTTCGATCCGCAGACGCGCCGCGTCGCGGGCGCACGCACCGTGTATCTCGTCGTGAAGCAGGGGCAGTGGGCGCTATGGGACGGCGCGAAGCCGCAGCTCGCGGCGCGCTGACCCCGACCCGGAACCGCATGCAAATGACGGACGCATCGTGATGGCTTCCTGGCTCGACTACACGCTCAACGGCCTCATCGTCGGCAACATCTACGCGCTGCTCGCGGTGGGGCTCGCGCTGATCTTCGGCGTGTCGCACCTGATCAACTTCGCGCACGGCTCGGTCTACATGGTCGGCGCCTTCATCGGCTGGCTGTGCCTGACGCGCTTCGGCTTGCCGCTGCCGGCCGCGCTCGCGGCGGTCGTCGTCGGCTGCGGCGCGCTCGGCATCGCGATCGAGCGGATCGGGCTGCGGCCGTTGCGCCACGCCGCGCGCATCGCGCCGCTGCTCGCGACGATCGGCATCAGCTTCATCCTCGACCAGCTCGCGCAACTCGCGTTCGGCGCGGACCCGCGTGCGGTGCCGACGCCGCTGCCCGACTGGCACCTGCGGATCGCCGGCGCGACGCTCGGTGCGCTCGACCTGCTGATCGCCGGCATCGGCCTCGCGGCGGCCGCGCTGCTGTACGGCTTCCTGCGCTTCACGCGGCTCGGCTGGGCCGTGCGCGCGACCGCGCAGGATCGCGATGCGGCGCTGCAGATGGGCGTCGACGTCGATCGCGTGAACCAGACGGTGTTCGCGATCGCGTGCGCGCTCGGCGGTGTCAGCGGACTGCTGGTCGGCATGTACTACAACAGCATCGATCCGGCGATGGGCTTCCAGGCGACGCTGAAGGGCGTGGTCGCGCTGCTGATCGGCGGGCTCGGCAACGTGCCCGGCGCGATCGCCGGCAGCCTGCTGCTCGGCCTCGTCGAAAGCTACGGCGTCGCGCTGTTCGGCACCAGCTATCGCGACCTGTTCGCGTTCGGACTGCTGATCGTGTTCCTCGTGTGGCGGCCGAACGGCCTGTTCAGCGGGAAGCGCGCGCTGCCGCCGGAGCCGATGACGGGCACCTTCCTCGCGGCCGCGAAAGCCGTGCGCGTGCCGCGCCCGGTGCTCGTCGTGCTGATCGTGGCGGCGGCCGTGCTGCCGTGGTTCGGTGCATCGCCTTATGTGCTGCAGACGCTGACCAACGCGTGGCTGTACGGGCTGCTCGCGCTGAGCCTCACGCTCGTCGCGGGCACGGTCGGGCAGATCTCGCTCGGCCACGCCGCGCTGCTCGTGATCGGTGCGTATGCGTCGGCGCTGCTGTCGTCGGATCTCGGCTGGTCGCCGGCCGTGACGATTCCGTGCGCGGGCGCGATCACCGCGGTGCTCGGCACGTTGCTCGTCTATCCGGCGTTCCGGCTGCGCGGGCACTACGTATCGATCGCGACACTCGGGATCGGCGAAGTGGTGAGCCTCGTGATCCTGAACTGGGACGGCCTCACGCGCGGCCCGCTCGGCATCACCGGCATCGCGCCGCTGCCGTGGGCGACGACCGCGCGCGCCGCGTACTGGTTCACGCTCGCGGTGCTCGTCGCGTTCGCGCTCGTGCAGGTGCGGCTGCTGCGCTCGCATCTCGGCCGCACGCTGCGCGCGGTGCGCGAGGACGACGTCGCCGCGCGCGCGCACGGCATCGCGCCGAACCGCTACAAGGCGATCGCGTTCGCGGTCGGCGGCGTCGCGGCCGGCGTGAGCGGCGGCATCGCCGCGCACCTGTACAGCTACATCAATCACCAGACCTTCGATTCGCAGGTGTCGATCCTCGCGCTGACGATGGTGATCCTCGGCGGGCTCGGCAACGTGCTCGGCGGCGTCGTCGGCGCGATCGCGCTGATCGGGCTGCCCGAGCTGTTCCGCTGGGCGGCCGACTACCGGATGCTGATCTACGGCCTCGTGCTGCTGCTGCTCGTCCGGTTCCGGCCGCAGGGCCTGCTCGGCACGGTATGAGGAGGATTGCGATGACCACCACTCGACCCTTGCTCGACGTACGGGGTTTGACGCGCCGCTTCGACGGCGTGACCGCGCTCGACGCGGCAAGCCTGACGCTCGCCGACGGCGAGCTGCTGAGCGTGATCGGCCCGAACGGCGCGGGCAAGTCGACGCTGTTCAACCTGATCGCGGGCGCGGACCGCCCCGATGCCGGCCGCGTGACGTTCGACGGCCGCGACATCACCGGCACGCCGCCGGAACGGCTCGCGGCGCTCGGCATCGCGCGCACGTTCCAGCACGGCCGCGTGTTCGGCAACCTGAGCGTGCTCGACAACGTGCTGATCGGCGCGCACGCGCGGTTGCGCGCGGCGCGGCCGGGCTGGCCGGCGCTCGGCGCGGCGGCCGAGGTGTGGCGCGCGCTCGTGCGGCCCGCGTCGGTGCGGCGCGAGGAAGCGGCGCTACGCGACGAGGCGCGCGACATCATCGCCGGGTTCGGCGAGCGGCTCACGCCGCGCATCGATCATCCGGCGCACAGCCTGTCGTATGCGAACCGGCGGCGCGTGGAGATCGGCCGCGCGCTCGCGCTGCATCCGCGCCTGCTGCTGCTCGACGAGCCGACCGCCGGGATGAACGAGACCGAGACCGCCGAGATGCTGCAACTGATCCAGTCGCTGAAGACGCGCGGCCTGACGATCCTGCTGATCGAGCACAAGCTCGAACTCGTGATGCGCGTGTCCGACCGCGTGATGGTGCTCGACAACGGCGTGAAGATCGCCGAAGGCGCGCCACGCGACGTGCGGCACGATCCGCGCGTGATCGAGGCTTATCTCGGCCGCCGTCATGCAGGCGGCACGACGGCCGAGCGCACCGTGCAGGCGGCCGCATGAGCGCACCTTCTTCCGGACCCGACACGACCATGACCGACGCGCTGCTGAAACTCGAACACCTCGACACGTTCTACGGCCCGGTGCAGGTGCATTTCGACGTGAACGTCGAAGTCGGCCGCGGGCAGATCGTCAGCCTGCTCGGCGGCAACGCGAGCGGCAAGTCCACGACGATGAAGCTGATTCTCGGGCTGATGCGGCCGCGTCGCGGCGTCGTGCGTTTCGACGGCGACGACGTGACCGCGCTCGCGACGCCGCAGCGCGTGCGGCGCGGGATCGCGGCCGTGCCCGAGGCGCGGCGGCTGTTCGGCGACATGAGCGTGCGCGAGAACCTGCTGATGGGCGCCTATACGCGCGGCGATCGTACGGCGGTGGCCGACGACTACGCGCGCGTGCTCGAACTGTTTCCGCGCGTGCGCGAGCGGCTCGCGCAGCGCGCGGGCACGCTGTCGGGCGGCGAGCAGCAGATGCTCGCGATGGCGCGCGCGCTGATGGCGCGGCCGAAGCTGATCTGCATGGACGAGCCGACGATGGGGTTGTCGCCGCTCTACGTCGACAAGGTGCTGGAACTGATCGACACGATCAACCGGCAGGGCGTGACGGTGTTCATGGTCGAGCAGAACGCGAGCCTCGCGCTGGAGATCGCGCATTACGGATACGTACTGCAGACGGGGCGCGTCGTGCTCGAAGGGCCCGCGAAAACGCTGCTCGACGACGAACGCGTGCGCGATGCGTATCTCGGCGGGGAGGCGGTCGCGGCGTAGTCGACGGAAGGGGCGCCGCATCCCGCCGATTCATGCGTGACCGGCGTGCGCCGTTGCCGGCCGCGGAAACGTCAGCACTACCGCGAACCCGCCCGCATCGGGAAACGCGAACCCGACGCGCCCGCCGTGCGCCTTCATCACTTCCTGCACGATCGCGAGCCCGAGCCCCGACCCGGTGCGGCGTTCGCTGCCGTCCGGCGCGATCCGCACGAACGGCTGCAATGCCGCGTCCCAATGCTCGCGCGGAATGCCGCGCCCGTTGTCGGTGACGGTCAGCGTCACCGACCGATCCGCGTTGCCCGCGGTGGCGACCGACACGACGATATCGTCCGCATGCCCGTGCAGCAGCGCGTTGTGCAGCACGTTCGACAATGCCTCCTGCAGACTGATTGCATCGCCGTCGATCCACGCATGCGGCGCGTCGCTCGCGAACGCGACGGCCACGTCGCGCGCGTCCGCGAGCGGAATCGTGCGGCCGAGCACGTCCTTCGCGAGCGCGACGAGATCGACGGGCTGCAGCGGCACGACCTCGGTGCGATGAATCACCATCGCATGATTGAGCAACTGCCCGGTGAGCCGCCCGACGTCCGAGCAGGTCGCGCGCAACGCATCGAGCCGCGCCGCATGACGCGCGGGATCGGCTTCGCCGTCGAGCAGTTCGATCTGCGCGTCGAGCCGCGCGAGCGGCGTGCGCATCTGGTGCGCGGCGTCGGCGATGAAACGCTGCATCGCGTTGATCCGCTCGGCAAGCCGCCGCATCAGCCCGTTGATCGACCCGATGATCGCGTCGATCTCGCTCGGCGTGTCGACGGCCACCGGCCGCAGGTCGGCCGGGTCGCGCGCGGCGATGATCGTGCCGATCTGCGCGAGCGGGCGCAGCCCGCGCCGGATCGCGAGGCCGCTCGCGCCGATCGCGAGCACGCTCATCAGCAGGATCAGCGTCCACACCTTGATGCTCATGTCGTTCGTCAGCTGTTGCCGCGCATTGGTTGTCTGCGCAACCGTCACGAGCGCCCAGCCCGGCGTGCTTTCCTCCGGCATGTAGCGCGCGATGGTCGCGGTGCGGATCCGGTGACCCTGGTAGACGGCGTTCGCGAACGACGGGCCCTGTTTCGCGGCCGCGAGCGTCGCGGGGCTCGCGAGATCGTTGTAGCCGGCCACGACGACGCCGCGCGAATCGACCACCTTGTAGTAGACGAGGTCGTAGCGCGACAGCGTCGACAGCGCGGCGACCGGCGGGTTCAGCGCGAGCACGCCGCCTTGCACGTACAGGTTCTCCGCGACCTGGATCGACGCGCCGGCGAGCAGCTGGTCGTACGCGCGCTCGGCCGCGACGCCCGCGTAATAGCGCGCGATCGCGGCCAGCGCGAGCGCGCCGGTCGCGACCACGAGCGCGATGAACAGCAGCGTGCGCCCGAACAGCGTCTTCGGGAACCAGTCAGTGCGCGGCAATCTGATACCCCATCCCGCGCGCGGTGCGAATCTCGACCGAGCTGCCCTGCAGCTTCCTGCGCACGCGCGTCACGTATTGCTCGACCGCGTTCGCGGTCGGCTCGTTGCCGAAGCTGAACAGCTGGTTCAGCAGTTCGTCCTTCGAGAAGATCCGCTGCGGACGGCTCGCGAGGATCTCCAGCAGCGCGAATTCCTGGCGCGACAGCGACAGCGGCCGGCCGTCGAGTTCGGCAAGCCGGCTGCTGCGGTCGATCACGAGGCCGCCGAGCGTCAGCACGTCGTTCGCATGGCCGCTGTTGCGGCGCAGCAGCGCCTGGACGCGCGCATCGAGCTCGCGGTAGTCGAACGGCTTCACGAGATAGTCGTCGGCGCCGAGGCCGAGGCCGCTCACGCGGTCGTCGATCGCCGAGCGCGCGGTGACGAGCAGCACCGGCGTCGTGCTGCCCGACGCGCGCAGGTTGCGCAGCACCGCGAAGCCGTCGAGGCCGGGCAGGTTCGCATCGAGCACGACGAGGTCGAAGCGCTCGACGCGCAGCAGGCCGTTCGCGGTCGAGCCGTCGGTTTCGAGATCGACGGCATGGCCGAGCCGCGCGAGGCGGCTGCGGATCGCCGCGCCGATTTCGGCATCGTCCTCCACGACGAGAATGCGCATGGTGCCGTTTGCAGGGTGAGGGGTTAGGGGTTTTCCCGGGGGCGGGATGTCAGTATTTTCTCAGACTCGCTCGATAACCTGTGTTCAGCCGGAGCAAGCGACGACGGCATTAATACCAGAGGAGACGGCAACATGCAGCATGTCACGGGCACGACGAAGGCGCGGCCGGATGCACGGCGTAGCCTGACGCCGGCTGCCGCGTTGCCGCTGGTCGCGCGCCGCATGGAGGCATGCGCATGAAGACGTCGCCGCGCCGCCGCGCGTTGCTCGCCGCCGGCCTCGGCATGCTTGCCGCACCGTCGCTGGTGCGCGCGAAGCCACGCACGGTGCGGATCTCGAAAGGCTATGGCGTGTTGTACCTGCCGCTGCTCGTGATGGAGAAGCAGCGCCTGTTCGAGCGGCATGCGGCGCGGCACGGCCTGCGCGACGTCGCGGTCGACTGGGTGCTGCTCGACGGCGGCAATTCCGTCAACGACGCGATGATGGCCGGCACGCTCGATTTCGCGGGTGCCGGCGCGCCGGGCTTCATCGAGCTGTGGGCGCGGGCGCGCGGGATTCCGAACGTCGAGGTGATCGGCATCAGCGGATTGTCCACGACCTCGCTGTCGCTCAATGCAAACCGTCCGGGCTTGACGTCGCTGCGCGACTTCACGCCGTCCGACCGGATCGCGGTGCCGGGCATCCGCACGTCGCTGTCGGCGGTCGTGCTGCAGATGGTCGCGAGCCGGCAGCTCGGCGCGCGGCATTTCGCGCAGCTCGACTCGATCACCGTGAACCTGCCGCATCCGCAGGCGATGCAGGCGCTGATCCGCCGCGAGAACGGCGTCACCGCGCACTTCACGTCGCCGCCGTTCTCGACCCTCGAATTGCGGCAGCCGGGCATTCATCGCGTCGTGAATTCGGTCGACGTGCTCGGCCCGCTGACGCTCGACGTCGTGTTCGCGCCGAAGCGGCTCGTCGATACGGAGCCCGCGCTGGCCGCGGCGTTTCTCGGTGCGCTCGACGAAGCGAACCGCCTGATCGCGCAGGACCCGCGCGCGGCGGCCGCGCTGTATGCGGCGTCGTCGGGCGTCGCCGTGTCGCACGACGATGTGATGCAGATGCTCGCCGCGCCTGACACGCGTTTCTCGGTGCGGCCGAACCAGCTGATGGACTACGTCGAATTCCTGTATCTCGCCGGCACGATCAAGGCGAAGCCGCGCGCGTGGCACGAGATGTTCGCGCCGATGCTCGACGACTACCGGACCGGCTGACGACGGCGGCCATCCGTTTCCGGATCCCGATTTCATCGAACCCCACCGCGCCCGCGCATGCATCGCGCGCGGCGCCGATTCAACCGACAAGCAACCGCTTCACGGAGGAGCCCGCAGTGAATGCCACCGAAACCCTGGACCCCGCGTCCGCCGAAGAGCAGCGCATCATGTCGAAGATGGCGCGGCGCCTGATGCCCATCCTCGTCGTGATGTTCCTGATCGCGTTCATCGACCGGCAGAACGTCGGCTTCGCGAAACTGCAGATGGTGCACAGCCTCGGGATGACCGAGGCCGCGTTCGGTCTCGCGTCGTCGCTGTTCTTCATCGGCTACCTGCTGTTCGAGGTGCCGAGCACGCTCGCGCTGCATCGCTACGGCGCACGCGTGTGGCTCGCGCGGATCATGCTGACGTGGGGCCTCATCACCGTGCTGATGGGCTTCACGACGTCGATGCCCGCGTTCTGTTCGCTGCGCTTCCTGCTCGGGATCGCCGAGGCCGGCTTCTATCCGGGCGTGATCTATTACCTGACGCTGTGGTTCCCGCAGAGCTATCGCGCGAAGGTGCTCGGCATCTTCACGCTCGGCAGCGCGCTCGCGAACATGCTCGGCTCGCTGGTCGGCGGTGTGCTGCTGAGCCTGAACGGCGTGTGGGGGCTCGCGGGCTGGCAGTGGGTGTTCGTGGCGACGGGCATCCCGGCCGTGATCGTCGCGATCGTCGTGTTCCGCGTGCTGCCGGCGTCGTTCCGCGAGGCGCCGTTCCTCGACGAACGCGAGAAGCAGATCGTCGCGGCCGCGCTGGAGCGCGAGAAGCCGGCGCAGGCCGAGCATGCGCAGCCGTGGAAGGCGCTGCTCGATCCGCGCGTGATGCTGTTCGCGGCGACCTACATGCTGATGTCGACGTCGCTGTACGGCGTCACGTACTGGCTGCCGACGCTCGTGAAATCGTTCGGTGTGTCGAGCAGTACGAACGGTTTGCTGAGCATGCTGCCGTGGGCGCTCGCGGTGGTGCTGCTGGTGTGGCTGCCGTCGAAGCTGCGCCGCGCGAAGAGCATCCTGCGCACGATCGCGATCGTCGCGGCGCTCGGCGCGCTCGGCTTCCTGCTGAGCCTCGTGCTGCCGTCGACGCCGCTGCGCTTCGTCGCGCTCGTGCTGGGCGGGGCGTGCATCCCGCTGCTGTATCCGTGCTTCTGGTCGATGCCGCCGCGTTACTTCACCGGCGCGCGTGCGGCGGCGAGCGTCGCGGCGATCAACTCGATCGGCAACCTCGGCGGCTTCTTCAGCCAGAACCTGATGCCGTTCGCGGGCAAGGTGACGGGCACGGCGTTCGGGCCGATGATCGTGCCGATCGTGTGCCTCGCGCTGCTCGGGATCGGCGCGCTCGTCGCGTGGACGCGCTCGGAGCGGGGGATGGTGGCGGCGCGGGTGTGATGGACGGCGGCGGCCGGGGGCTGCGGTATCGCACAGTCCCTGCTGCCGATTGGGCCAACGGTCGAACAAGTCACGATCCTCACCGTTCGGCATCAGTGGGAAGAAGACTACCACTGCCCCCGCAGCAGCACACCGCCGCTACTGCTTCGCCTTTACCTCTTCCGCCCGCGACGTCCCCCGTCCGTCATGCGCGATCGCCACATGCGCCGACGCCACCGGAATATCCACCTCCACCGTCGTTCCTTCGCCGAGCGTCGTATCGATCCGCAGCGTGCCGCCGACGAGATACGCGCGCTCGCGCAGGCCGACCAGCCCGAACGATCCCGACTTGCGCGGCGCACCGGGATCGAAGCCCGCACCGTCGTCGCGAATCGTCAGCGCGATCGTCTCGTCACGGTAGACGAGCGCCACGGTCGCGCTCGACGCGGCCGCGTGCCGCGCGACGTTCGCGAGCGCTTCCTGCGCGATACGGAACACGGCCGTCGCATACGGTTCGTCGAGCAGCAATTCGCCCGGCTCGACGTGCAGCGCGCACGCGATGCCGTGACGGCGCTGGAAATCCTCCACGAGCCATTGCATCGCGGCCGCGAACCCGAGGTCGTCGAGCATCAGCGGACGCAGGTCGGACGCGATGCGCCGCGTGGCCGTCACCGCGCCGCGCGCGAGCGCATGCATCGCCGCGATCTTGCGCGCCAGCGGCGCATCGTCCTGTGGCACGCGGTCGAGCAGCCATTCGAGATCGTTCTTCAGCGCCGCGAGCGTCTGCGCGAGTTCGTCGTGCAGTTCGCGCGCGATGCGGCGCTGTTCGGCCTCGCGTGCGCTCGCGCTGATCGCCGCAATCTCGCGCAGTTCCTCGCGCGACACCTGCAGCGCCCGCTCCGCGCGCACGCGCTCCTCGACTTCGCGCCGCAGGTCGCGGTTCGACGCGCTCAACTGCGCGGTGCGCGCCGCGACGCGCTGCTCGAGCCGTTCGTTCGCCTCGTTGAGCTGCGCGCTCTTCTGCACGACGAGCAGGTGCTGATAGCGCGCGCCGGCCAGCGCGCGCACCGTCTGCGCATGCAGCCGGCCGTTCTCGAACAGCAGCGCGAACAGCACGACGCACGATGCGACGAGGCCGTAGGTCCGCCCGGCGTAGAAGCCCAGGTCGAAGCGACCGTGGTTCAGCATCGCCGACAGCGCGATGTCGAACAGCCAGGCGACGAGCACGATCATCACCCACAGATCGAGCACCGAATGACGACGCCGCAGCCGCCACATCAACACGAGCGCGGCGAGGTTCAGTGCCCAGACGATCGTGATCGCGTGCGTCATCGTCGACGCCATCCGGTTGCCTTGCATGATGCGCGGCAGCAGGTCGTGGCCGGCGGTCGCGAGCAGCGCGAGCGCGACGGTCGCGCCCGCGGCCGACGCGATGCAAAGCAGGATCGGGATCGCCGCACGGCGCTGCTCGAGCGACGGCGGACGCGCGCACGCCGCCGCGCGCAGCAGCACGTACGCGGCGACCGTCAGCGGAAAGCCGCCGTGCCAGAACAGATAAAGCCACGCGGTGGTCTGTTCGCCCGCGCCGAGCAGGCCCGTCGGCGAGAACAGCCCCGGAAAGGTCAGCATGTGCGTGCCGGCCATGAAGCCCGTGAACAGGTAGCCGCCCGCGAGCGCGAGCAGCGATTTCTCGCGCAGGATCGCGTACTGGCCGAGCAGCAGGCCGGCCGTCACCATGTCGTTGATCACGATCGCCGACTGGTACACGGGAATGAAGCCCAACACGCGCGCGAGCGGCACGCCCGCGAATGGCGCGAGGGTGGCGAAGATCACGGCCGACACGATCACCGTCGCGATCGCGAGCCGCCGCTCGCGCCGGTCGGGCGGCAGCGACGACATGAACAGGCGCGACGGATCCGACGCGTCGTCGTCGTCGGGGGCGGCTGAGCGGACGCGGAACGCGGGCATCATGCGTCGTCGACGCCGAGGTCGAGATCGTGGCGCATCGCGTAGCGCACCAGCGCGGCTTCGTGCGGCAGTTCCATCTTCTCGAGGATGCGGGTCTTGTAGGTGCTGACCGTCTTCGCGCTCAGCGTGAGTTCCGCTGCGATCCGCGTGACCGTCTGGCCCGCGACGATGCGGCGCATCACGTCGAGTTCGCGCGCGGACAGCCGCTCGTGCGGCAGCATGTCGGCCGGCGTGCGCAGCGTGCGCGCGAGGCTCTCGGCCGCCGACCGGCTCACGTACACGCCGCCCGCCGCGACCTTGGTGACGGCCTCGACGAGTTCGGCGGTCGCGCTGTCCTTCGTCAGGTAGCCGGTTGCGCCGGCCTTGAACGTGCGCGCCGCGTACTGCGCCTCCGCATGCATCGTCAGCACCAGCATGCGCAGCGACGGCGCATGCGTCCTGACCAGCCGGATCAGCTCGATACCGGTCGGCGCGGGCATCGACAGGTCGAGCAGCAGCACGTCGGCGGCGCGACGCTCGGCCAGCGCGAGCGTGGCCGCGCCGTCGCTCGCCTCGCCGACGATTTCGAAACCGCCGGCCGTTTCCAGGATGTGACGCAGTCCGTCCCGCATGACTGCGTGATCGTCAGCCAGCATTACCCTGATCATCTAGCGGTCCTCTTCGGGATGATGCCGCGGGCTGCTCCGCCGGTAGCCGCCGCGGCCGTTCTTCTGACCAATATATTCCGCCGAAACCAAAAATGGTGCACCTGCGGGAAATTTTTGAGATACGAGAGTGTCGAATCTGTCTCGAAGCGAAATAATCGGCGTGAAATGGTACAGGCGATAGGGCCAGATGGGGCGGGTATTCCCGAGGAATGGTCGCCGTCGGGCGGGCGGCATGCGTCGCGGACCGCCCTAATTCAGAGATAAACTGGTGCCCGATTGCACCGTCCCGACCCGAGGAGCCGCCACGATGATCGATCTCGCCGACATCCTGCCGTCCGCGTTGCCCGACGCCGTCGCGTGGGCTGACGCGCAGGCGGCCCACGGGCTCGCGCAGGGCGTGCCGCTGACGCCCGCGCAGGCCGACGACGCGCGCACGGTGGGCGTCGCCCGGCCGGAGCGGATCCGCGTCGTGGTCGCCGACCGGCTGCCGTTCCCGGACACGCCGGCGCTGGGCGCGATCGCGCGCGACACCGGCCTGCTGTCGCCGGGGACGATCGGCCTCACGCTCGGCCATGCGGTGTTCGTGCTGCGCGGCCACGACACGCGACGCCTGCTCACGCACGAATTCCGCCATGTGCATCAGTACGAGGAAGCCGGGTCGATCGGCGCGTTTCTCGCGCGCTACCTGCACGAGATCGCGACCGTCGGCTACCACGACGCGCCGCTCGAGGCCGACGCGCGCCAGCACGAGTTCGACTGACACCGCCCGCCGGCGCGACCGCGCGCACACGCCGATGAACCTTCCCCACGCCACCGCCGGCCCGGTGCAGACACGCCGCGCCGCCACGCCGCGCGGCCTGCGATGAGCGACACCATCCACGCATGGCTCGGGGCGATCGGCGCGCATCCGGCGCTCGTGCTGGCGATCGTGTTCGCCGCCGCCTGTGCCGAGGCGATTGCGCTGATCGGCACCGTCGTGCCGGCCGGTGCCGTGCTGTTCGCGGCCGGCACGCTGATCGGCGCGGGCGCGCTCGACGGCTGGACGACGATCGGCGTCGCGGCCGCCGGCGCGATTCTCGGCGACGGGATCAGTTACGAGCTCGGACGCCGCTACCGCGGCGCGATTCGAAACGGGTGGGTCCGGCTGGGCTACGCGGATGCCTATGCGCGCGGCGAGCAGTTCGTGCTGCGCCACGGGACGAAGAGCATCGTGCTCGCGCGTTTCCTGGCGCCGGTGCGCGCGGTCGTGCCGGTCGTGGTCGGCTGCGCGACGCTGCCGCGCCGGTCGTTCTACCCGGTCAACGTCGTGTCGGCGCTGATCTGGGCGCCCGTGCACGTCGTGCCGGGCATCCTGTTCGGCGCGTCGGCGGTGCTGGCCGCCGCGATCAGCGTGCGGGTCGCCGCGATCCTGCTGGTGATCGCCGCGCTGGTCGCGCTCGTGTGGATCGGCGTGCGCGTCGCGCTGCGGCGCGGCTGGCCGTTGCTGCGCCGCGCGGCCGGCGCGGCCGTGCATGCATGCGCGCGCCGCTGGCCACGCGTCGGCGGCTGGCTGCACGACGCGATCGAGAAGGGGCGCCGCCTGCCAGGCGTGGTGCCCGTCTTCGCGCTGCTGTTCGTCGGCTGCGTGTGGCTGCTTGCCGGCATCGTGCGGGAGGTCGTCGCGAACGATTCGCTGATGCACGCCGACATCATGGTGTATGCGTTCCTGCAGGACCTGCGCACGCCGCCGGTGGATGCCGCGATGCGCGCGCTCGCGGTGCTGCACGGACACGATACGGGGCTGATCGTCGCGGCCGCGTTCCTGGTCTGGCTGATGATTCATCGCTGCTGGGTGACGTCCGCGTGGTGGCTCGCGACGGTCGGCATCGCGGTCGTGCTCGTGCCGGCGTTCGGCACCGGCGTGCCCGGCATGACGCCCGCGAGCTTGCCGCCCGGCGCGCCGCACGTGCCGCTGCCCGACGCCGACGCGGCGTTCGCGATGCTCGCGAGCAGCGGCATCGGCTGGGTGATCACACGCGACCGGCCGGCGCTGTGGCGCATTCCGGTCGTGACCGCGGTCGTGTTGTGGATCGTGCTCGGCGGCTTCGCGCGGCTTTACGTCGGCGATACGTGGCTGTCGGGTCTGCTCGGCGGCTGGAGCCTCGGGCTCGCGTGGTTCGCGGTGCTGGCGGGCGCCTATGCGTACTGGCAGGTGCGCGAGCATGTGCAGCCGCGGGGCGCGCTCGTCGCGGTGCTCGTCGTGCTCGCGACGGCCGGCGTCTGGACCGTGCCCGCGCAATGGCAGCTCGATCGCGCGGCGCGTCCGCACGTGGGCGACGTCGTCGCGATGACCGTCGATCAATGGATGCGCGGCGGGTGGCAGCGCGTGCCGACGCGGCGCACCGAGATCGGCGGCGATCGCGAGGAATATCTGCCGTTGCAATGGTGCGCGACGTCGGACACGCTCGATCGCCATCTTTCGCTGGCCGGCTGGCAGCGCGCGACGTCGTGGTCGGCAGGCACCGCGCTGCGGTGGCTGCTGCCGCAGGGGCCGGCCGATGCGCTGCCCGTGCTGCCGCGCTATACGCATGGCGAAAGTACGCGCCGCGTGTTCGTGCGTGTCGATCCGGCCCGTCCGGACAGCCGCCTCGTGCTGCGGCTGTGGCGTTATCCGTACGCGCTGCAGGATGCGCTCGGCACGCGGCCGCTGTGGTACGGCGCGCTGTATCGCGAGACGCTGCATCGGCCCGCACGGCTGATGACGGTCGTGCGCACGACGACGATCGACGATGCGGCGACGATCGCGCAGGCGCTGCAGGTCGAGCCGACGCTCGCGCGGCCGCCGGCGGGGACGAGTGGGGCGCCGGCCGCGGTGCTGCTCGTGTGGATGGTGCAGCCTTGAAGCGCGTGCGCCGCGTTATGCGTGCGACGGTTGCGCGGGGACGACGGACAGGCGCAGGCCGACCGTCTTGAGCACCGCGAGCAGGGTTTTCAGCGTCGGGTTGCCGTTGGGCGACAGCGTGCGATACAGCGATTCGCGGCTGATGCCGGCGTCGGCCGCGACCGCGCCGAGCCCGCCATACGCTTCCGCGACCGTGCGCAGCGCGAGCAGCGCGGCCGCGCGGTTGTCGGGGTCGTCGAGCGATTCCATCGCGACGCGCAAATAGGCCACCGCGAGCTCGCGGTCCGCGCCGAGTTCGGCGACTTCCGCGTCGTGGTGCGATACCGCGCCTTTGAGCTTGTTCATGCTTGCCTCCGTTTCCAGTCCAACCAGTGTTCCTTCGCATGCCTGATGTCGTCGGACTGGCTGTGCTTGTCGCCGCCGTACAACAGCAGCACCAGCGCACTGCCGTACCGGCCGAAGTACACGCGATAGCCGGCACCGACGTGGATGCGCAGCTCGATCACACCTTCACCGACGGGCTCGCAATCGCCGAAGTTTCCGGTCTGCACGCGACGCAGCCGCTCGCGAATCCGCGCCTGGGCGACTTTGTCGCGCACGGCGTTCAACCATTCGGTGAAAGGCTCGCGACCGTCGGCGCGCTGATAGCGAAGCAGTTCGAACTTGGAGAGCATTGTAGCTTATAAGTTACATAAAGGCATGGATATCGACGTGATTGCGTTCTGGGCCCGATGAGGCGGATGACGTGAAACGCACGCGGGCCGACTGCCGAATCGAGACGAAGCACGACGCGAAGACGCTGCGCGGGAATGCCTGCAGTGCCTTCGTGGCTCGGGGTGTCAGGCGGCGAGACCGGTTACCCGAACGAAAATCATTCTTTCATTCGGGGCGTGGGATGACGATTCGGCCGAACGGCCGATCTCGTCGGCGCGTACGGGAAACGCGCCGTGCGGGGGAGGGACTGCGCGTTTCCCGGCCGGCCGCTGCCGCACTCAACCCGCTGATGGTTTCGATGTGCGAGCAGATGTGCAGCCCGCTGGTCGACGCGCGGCGCGCGCGGGTCGGCACGTCGGAGAGGGTCCGGTAATATCTGACGGCGACGCCCGGCAACGTGCCGTTCTCGCTCGAGGACATGGCGCGGCTGATCAGCTGACCCTGACGCAGTGTCGCGCCACGCGCGCATTCCCCAACCCCTTCACGAGAGTACCCGCATGATCACGCTTCGCCCGATGACCGAAGACGACTTCCCCCGCTTCTGGCCCACGTACCACGCGATCGTCGCCGCGCAGGAGACCTACGCATTCGATCCGGCGCCCACACGTGAAGCCGCCCGCGCGCTGTGGCTCGATGCGCCGCTTTGCACGTGGGTTGCCGAAGAGGATGGCGTGCTGCTCGGCTCGTACTTCCTGAAGGCGAACGCGGCCGGGCCCGGCAATCACGTGTGCAACTGCGGTTACATGGTCAGCGAGGCCGCGCGCGGCAAGGGCGTCGCGCGCCTGATGTGCGAGCACTCGCAGCAGGTGGCGCGCGAACGCGGCTTCCTCGCGATGCAGTTCAATTCGGTGGTGGCGACGAACGAGGTGGCGGTCGCGCTGTGGCAGAAGCTCGGCTTCGAGATCGTCGGCCGCCTGCCGCGCGCGTATCGTCACGCGCGGCTCGGCTTCGTCGACTGCTTCGTGATGTTCAAGTGGCTCGGCGACGCGGCGGCCGCCGACGCCTGATGCCCAGGTCAGACGGCGAACGCGCCGTCGAACACGATCCGCTCGTCGAACGCGAGCGTGCCGCGCGCGAAGATCAGGTCGAGGTGGTGGCTGCCGTTCGCGCCGCCGCCGAGGCCGAGATGCAGGCCCGGATGGCGTTCCTCGAAGCCGGCGTTGCGGCCGTATAGCCCGCGGATGCCCAGGTTCGTGCCGATGCCGAATTCCTCGATGCGCCGGTGATTGTCGTGCCGGTCGAGGTACGACGCGAAGTCGCGCCGGAAGCCCGCGTCGTCGCAGTCGAAATCGACGATCAGGCTGTCTTCGACATGCAGCGTCGCGAGCCGCTCCGTCACGCGGTACTTGATCGCGAACGGCACGGTGCCGAGGAACGTGCCGCTGAACACGATCGAGCCGTGCAGGTCGGTGACGTGCGTCGCGATCTCGCCGGGCACGACGTCGAGATTGCCCATCCCGTCCACGCTCGTCCATTTCTGGTCCGGCGCAAGCGAGCCGGTCAGCGTGTTGCCGGCTTCGTCGATGAAATGGATCTGCGATGCGCGCGCGGCCGCTTCGATCAGCCGGCCGTTGCGCGCGGCGATGTCGTCGAGCGATTCGGCGAACGCCTCGTCGAGATGCGGGCCGTAATCCTTGAACAGCACCGACTTGCTCCAGTGCCTGACGATCGCGGGACGGATCGCGGCCAGGAACGGCGGGCCGCTCGGCGACGGCGTCGGCAGGCACGACGAGTCGTACAGCAGCACGAACAGGTCCGCATGCGTGAGCGCGGCGGCGATGTCGGCGGGCGGGGTGGTGTCGAGGCAGAGGATCGTCGCGTCGAGCGAGTCGGGCAGGGCGGAAAACGCGCGCAACGCGGTGTCGCGGTTGCGGCTGTCGTAGCCGACCAGCAGTTTGCCCGTCTCGCCGCGTGCGAGCTTGTCGCGCAGCGCCGGGTGATACCCCAGCGCGCGGTGCAGGTTCAGCATGCGTGTCTCCGGAAGCGGCGGAAGGGCAGCGGCCCTTCCGCGGGAACGGGCTGGCCGCTCAGACCGGCCAGAGCGCGGTGCCGAACGGCACCACGGCATCCTCGACCATCATGTCGACGGCCTCGGGGTGCGTGTCTTCCTGCATCCAGTCAAGCAATTCGATCTGCCGGGTTTCCTGCATGTCAATTCTCCTGTGGTGAACATGAGCGATTCAACATGAAAGCGCGGTAACGGGATTACCGCGGCTCATCCGATGTTTTTTGAATACCGGACGAGTGGCGTCGATATTAGTCTGATGATTTGATGAATGCAATGCATGGCGAGGTTTTTAGCCGCGGCGTGCTAAACATGCGGGTTCGCCGCATTTCGCGCGGTGAAGGCGTATGAATCCAATCGCAAAACCCGAGGATTTTTTCGAATATCGGGGCCGCAATCGATTGATTGATTCATTCAAGCGATTTTTTGAATCGCGAGTTCAATCGCGTCGATCATTTCGATTTCCGCCATTAACGAACAATGCGCGCGGTTATCGTGGACGCGAACCGGCTCCAGCGGTTTTCTGGCACCATCTGACGACCTCGCGCGCGGGCCGCAGCCGCGCGCCTGCCGCCGTCCCGGCGGCACGATGCGAACCACGATGGAGACACCGCGATGCGCGCAGCGCCGCAACCGGAGCACGCCGGGCCAGCACGACAGGACGCCGGTGCCACCGAACCCGACCGCATGACCGCGTGGCGGCTCGCGATCTGCCTGTCGCTCGGCAGCGCGATCGCGCTCGGTCTCGCGCGCTTCTCGTTCGCACTGCTGCTGCCGCCGATGAAGGCCGATCTCGGCTGGACCTTCGCGCAGGCAGGCGCCTTGAACACGGCCAACGCGGCCGGCTACCTGATCGGTGCGCTCGTCTTTCCGTTGCTGTCCCGCCGCTGGCGCACCGGCACGCTGCTGGCGGCCGGCTGCGCGCTGACCGCGGTGCTGATGGCCGCATGCGGGCTCACGTCCGGCATGAACGCGCTGCTCGTCGAGCGGCTCGCGACGGGCGTCGGCAGCGCGCTGATCTTCATCAGCGGCGGCGTGCTGGCCGCGCGGCTCGCGTCCGCAGCGCCGCGCGACGCGGGGCTCCTGCTCGGGCTCTATTACGGCGGCACCGGGTGGGGCATCGTCGCGTCGTCGCTGCTCGTGCCCGCGACGCTCGTGCAGCGCGCGCACGGCTGGCAACCGGCATGGTTCGCGCTCGCGTTCGCATGCGTGCTGTTCTCGGCGATCGCCGTGTCGGCGGCGCGTCGCATCGAGCATGCGCATGCGGCACCGGCCGCGCGGCGTGACGCTGCCGCCTCGGCGGCGACCGCGAGCCCCGCGCGTTTCGCACTCGCGCTCGCCGGCTACGGCCTGTTCGGCGTCGGCTACATCGGCTACATGACGTTCATCGTCGCGCTGCTGCGCGGCGCGGGAATGAGCGGGACGGTCGTGTCCGCGTTTTACGTGATGCTCGGCGTCGCGACCGTCGTGTCGGCGCGGCTGTGGTCGGGGCTGCTCGACCGGATGCGTGGCGGCCAGGCGCTGGCCGTGCTCAACGCATTGCTCGGCGTGGCGACGCTGATGCCGGCGCTGTTCGTGCATCCGGCGGCCGCGTTCGCGTCGGGCGTGCTGTTCGGCGCGACGTTCCTGTCGGCGGTCGCGTCGACGACCGCGTTCGTGCGCCACAACCTGCCGCCGGAAGGCTGGGCGAAGGGCATCAGCGCGTTCACGACGATCTTCGCGTTCGGGCAGATCGCCGGGCCGGTCGCGATCGGCTGGGTGTCCGACAGCGCGGGCCTTGCGCGCGGGCTCGTCTATTCGGCGCTGACGCTGTTCGCAGGCGCGGCCCTCGCGGCCGGACAGCGTGCATTAAGGGCGTCGGCGTAGCCGATCGGGTCTGCAACGACCGGCGAGCGCGACAACGTGAGCGCGACCGTTACCGTTCCCGTTACCGTTACCGCACGCAGGCCGTGCGCGACACGCGATGAAACGCGCGGCTGAAGTAGATGAGGCTGTCGCCGTCGTTGCGCACGCGAATCGACGTCGCCTCGATGAACATCACCGAATGCGAGCCGACTTCCTTCATCTCGGCGATCCTGCCCTGCAGGCTCGCGAGCGCATCGCGCAGCACGGGGACGTCCTGCTCGCCGCGATCCCACACCGGCAATTCGAAGCGGCGTTCCATCGGCAGCTCGGTCATCCCCGCGAAATGGCGCGCGAGCAGTTCATGCTCGGCCGGCAGCACGTTGATGCACACGTGACGATTGCGCTCGAAGATCGCATGCATCGCGCTCGACCGGTTCAGGCACACGAGCAGCGTCGGCGGCGCGTCGGTGACGGAGCAGACGGCGCTCGCGGTGATGCCGCAGCGGCCGTGCGGCCCCGCGGTGGTGATCACGTTGACGGCCGCGCCGAGGTGGGCCATCGCTTGCCGGAAGGCCTGTTGCGCGTCGGTGGGGGCGGCGCGTGCCGGTTGCGGGGTATCGGTCGTTGCGGACATGGGCGCTCCTGGGTGAATGAGGGCGGCGATCGTGCGCGTTGTCGAAGCGGCAGCGGATCGTCGACGATGAACCAAGCGTACGTCGCGAAAAAGCCGGCGAACATTCGCACGATTGACGATGAAGATGGCGTTCCCGCCAACGCATCTAAAGGTTCTACCTAGATGCGCGGCACGACGCGCGAAAAAAAGTGCGATCGGGCGTTCGAGCGGTACGTAAAGGGGTATTCAGCGCATTTCCGGCTCGTTATGATGTGCCGCACACCCCCGACGAACGACGCTTGCCTCACCCGCGGCGCGTGCGATACCGATACCGATACCGATATCTTGCGAGACAACCCGATGACGTCACCCGCTCCGATCGTATACATCGTCGACGACGACAGCGGCATGCGGACCTCGCTCGCGTGGTTGCTCGAATCGGTCGGCATCGCGTCCGAGGGATTCGCGAATGCCGCCGATTTTCTCGCGCGCTTCGACGTGAACCTGCCCGCGTGCCTGGTGCTCGACGTGCGAATGCCGGAGAAAAGCGGATTCGACGTGCAGGCGGAACTGAACGCGCGCGGCGCGACGCTGCCGGTGATCTTCGTCAGCGGACACGGCGATATTCCGATGTCGGTGCGCGCGCTGCAGAACGGCGCGATCGACTTCGTCGAGAAGCCGTACAACTCGCAGCAGATGCTCGAGCGCGTGCAACGCGCGCTGCGGCTCGCGCAGCAGCGGCACGCGGTCGGCCAGCGTCACCGCGAGCTGCGCCAGCGGCTCGATGCGCTGACCGCGCGCGAGAAGGAGGTGCTGCGCGGCGTCGTCGACGGCAAGGGCAGCAAGCAGATCGCGTCGGACCTGTCGATCAGCGTGAAGACCGTCGACGTGCATCGCGCGAGCATCAAGGAGAAGCTCGGCGCAACGTCGATCGCCGCGCTGGTGCGCGACGTGATGGTCGTGTGGGGCGACGACGGGGAGTCGTCGCGCTAGCGCAGGGTGGTTCGCACGCGAATCGGGCCGTGCGTGTAAGCGTAGTGCCCGCACGCACCGCACGCACCGCACGCACCGCACGCACCGCACGCACCGCACGCACCGCACGCACCGCGCACACCGCATACACCGCATACACCGCGCGCGGTACCGGCCAGCACCGGCCGGCATCAGTCTGCACCGCACGCTCGACGCATGCCGCCGCTCAACGCATGTACAACCCGCCGTTGATGTCCCAGCACGCGCCGTTCGCGAAATGCGCGTCGCCCGATGCGAGCAGCACGGCCGCATCGGCGACGAAACCGGCCGACCCGAGCTTGCCGCCCGGCAGGTTCGCGAGCACCTGCCGCAGCTTGTCCGGCGCGACGCTTTCGTACACGATCGGCAGATCGAGCGGCCCCGGCGAGATCGCGTTGACGGTCACGCCCTGCGCGGCGAGGTCGCGCGCGAACACCTTGGTCAGTGTCAGCGTGCCGCCTTTCGCGGCCGCGTAGTGCGCGCCCGTCGCCGAGCCGCCGTTCTGCCCGGCGAGCGACGCGATGTTGACGATGCGGCCCGCGCCGCGCGTCGCGAAGTACTGGCCGAACACCTGGCAGCCGAACAGCACGCTGCGCAGGTTCACGTCGATCACCTGGTCGAACTGCTCGGCCGTGATCTCCATCGCGGGCACGACCTTCGATGCGCCGGCATTGTTGACGAGCACGTCGATCGCGCCCCAGCGCGCGACGAGCGCATCGCGCGCGGCTTCGAAATCGCGTTTCGACGTGACGTCGAGCGGTAGCGCGACCGCGCGTGCGCCGCTCGGGTCGAGGTCGCGCGCATGCGCGTGAATGGCGTCGACGGCGATGTCGGCCAGCGCGACGCGATAGCCGGCCGCATGAAAGCGTTCGGCGATGACGGTGCCAAGCCCGCGCGCGGCGCCGGTGACGAGGACGACTCGGTCTGACATGGTGCGTGATTCCGTTGGTTCGCGGAACGTGGCCACAGCCGCGCCCGCATCGTGGTTCATGCGGCGAGCGCCGCTTCGAAGTGCGCGGCGACCGCGCACACCTGTTCGTCCGCGCCCTTGCGTCCGACGATCTGCAGCCCGGCCTTCAGCGGCGTTTCCGCGAGCGGCAGCGGCAGGCTGAGCGCCGGATGGCCGCTCAGGTTGAACGGCCGGATCAGCGACGACATCGCGATGACCGATACGCCGTCGCGTGCCTGCCGAAGCGTGATCGGCAGCGCGGGCAAGGTCGGCAGCACCAGCACCTCCGCGCGCTCGAGCGCGGCATCGACCTGCGCCGCGAAGCGCGCGCGCACGGCTTCGGCTTGCGCGAGCGCGGCCGGTGTCGTCGTCGCGGCCGTGCGCAGCCGCGCTTCGAGATCCGCGCCGAGCTTGCCGGTTTCGACGAGACGACCGAATGCACGCGACGTTTCCGCATTGATGACGGCAAGCCCTGCGGTGAACGCATCCTGCATCGCATCGAGCACGACGTCGTGCGTACGCAGGCCCGACGCGCCAATCGCCGCGTCGAGCGCGGCCGCGATGGCCGGCTCGGCCTCGACGATCACGCGTGCGATCGTGCAGCCGGCCACGGGTGCCGCCGCACGCGCCCGGTCGAAGCCCGGCGCGATGGCGGCCATCACGGCTGCGAGCGTGCGGACGTCGCGCGCGAGCGGCCCGACGCAGTCGAGCGTGGTGTCGGCCGGCGCGACGCCGCGTCGCGACACGCGGCCGAACGTCGGCTTGAGCCCGGCCACGCCGCAGCAGGCGGCCGGCCCGCGGATCGAGCCGCCGGTATCGGTGCCGAGCGCGGCGTCGACGGCGCCGAGCCCGACGAGCGATGCCGACCCGCTCGACGAGCCGCCCGGGATGCGCGTCGGGTCCTGCGGATTGACCGGCGTGCCCGTGTAGTCGTTGATGCCGGTCATGCCGAACGCGAGCTCGTGCATGTTCGCCTTGCCGGCGATCTGCCAGCCGGCGTCGAGCAGCAGGCGGACCACGTCCGCGTGCTGCGCGGCGGGCGCTGCGTCGGCAAGCGCGCGGCTGGCCGCGCGGGTCGGATGGCCGGCGATGTCGATCGTGTCCTTGATCGCGATCGTCGGGCCCGGGCCGCCCAGCGTGAAGGTGTCGATGAAGCCTGTCATGGTCGATGGCGTGCGAGTGCGGTGAAGGGGTTCACGCGTGCGGCGCGGCGGCGAGCGGCCACGGGCCGTCGAGCACGCGCTCGGTGCGGAAATGGCGGATCAGCCAGGTCGCGCCGTCGGCGGCCGGCGCGAAATCGATGGTCAGCCGCGCCGCGATCAGCTCGGCCGTGCCGTCCGCGTAGCGCGATGCCTGCAGCATGATCCAGCGGCCGCGCGCGCTTGCATGGTCGGCGCCGACGTCGATCGACTCCGACGTCAGGAAGTGCAGGTTCGCCGAGAAATGCGGTTCGGGCGGCAGGTAGCGGCGCAGCATCGCGACGATCGCGTCCGTGCCTTCGAGGCGGCCGAACTTGCGCGCGTACTGCGGGCCGATGCCTTCCCACACCGCGTCGGCCGTGAACAGCGCGGCGAGCGCCGGGCCGTCGCCGGCATCCTCCGGCACGTCGCACAGCGCCATGTAGCGCGCGATCGTCGCGCGCACCGCGCGTTCGGCGTCGAGCGTGGCCACGCGCCGCGCGAGCGCGTCGAGCGCTTTGACGGCTTCGCGTGCGTCGGGCGCTTCGCTTGCGTCGCTTGTATCGGGCGCGTCGCGCGCTTCGAGCGCGCGCGTCGAATCGGGTCCGGTCATCGCGCGCCTCACGCCGCGGGCTTCGCGGCCGGCGGCACGGTCAGCGCACGGCCGACCCGCGCCTCGATCTTGCCGTAGCGCCACAGGTTGTATTCGCCGACGGGCGTCGTGCGATACAGGTTGCATACCGCGACCGTCGTGTCGAAGTCGGCGACGTCGGCCATGATGTAGAACGTCCACGGCGCGCCGTCGGCCTGGCCGACGACGAGGCGGTCGTCGTCCATCACGCCGAGCACGCGCACGCCGGGCATCGCCTCGACGGCGGCGAGCATCGCGCCGTACGCTTGCCACACTTCGCCGATCTTCTCGCGCGGCAGGTCGAAGAAGTTTTGCGACACGCCGCAGCAGAACAGCACGCGCAGCGGCAGCGGATTCGAATCGGACATGAAAGGTTCTCCTGAAGAATGCGTTGTGCGGCATCGAAGCGAATCGACGCGGATTACAGATAGCCGGGAAACGGCGTGACGCCGGTGAACACCGCACCCGCGCCGTCGAAGTTGCCTTCGCCGAGAAACGCGTGCTGCGTGACGACCATCGCGTCGCGCAGCAGGCGCTGCAGCGGATGCGTGCGATAGATCGCGGCCGTGCCGCCGAGGCGGTACGCGCGCTCGACGACGCTCGCGCCTTCGCGGGCGATATGCGTGGCCGCGAGCCGCAGCAGGCTGACCTGCTCGGGCGTGACCAGGTTGCCGGCCAGGATCGATTGCCAGACCGAGTCGGTCGCGTCGTAGAAGAACGCGCGCGCCGAGCGCAGCTGCGCTTCGGCCTTCGCGAGCTCGATGCGGAAATACGCGCGATCGGCGAGGCGCGGGGCGCCGGTGGTCGTCTGGCGGCCGCCCGACATCCGGTTCGCGACGTCGAGCGCCGCGCGGGCCAGCCCGAGGTTGACCACGGCGAGCACCTGCGCCGCATACGCGACGGTCGGATAGCGGTACAGCGGCTCGTCGACGGTCGGCTCGCCGCCGCGCACGAAGGTCCACGCGTCGGGCACGAAGCGGTCGTCGACGCGCAGGTCGTGGCTGCCGGTGCCCTGCATGCCGACCACGCTCCAGTTCTCGACGATCTCGACGTCGGCGGCACGGAACACGGCCGTGCGCGGCTTGTTCGGTGCGGCGTCCTGCGCGCCGGGCACCGCGATGCCGACGCCGAGCCAGTCGGCGCCCTTGCAGCCGCTCGCGAATTTCCACGTGCCGTTCACGCGCCAGCCGCCGGGTGCCGCCTGCGCCGGCTGGACCGGGAACAGCCCGCCCGCGAATACCTGGTCGGGGCCGCCCGCGTACAGCTCGGCCTGCGTGGCGAGCGGCAGCGCGGCGAGATAGACGTTGGCCGAGCCGAAGCTCGCGACCCATGCGGCCGACCCGTCGGCGGTCGCGATCCGCTCGATCATGTCGAGGAACGCGGTGGGCGCGAGCGCATCGCCGCCGAAGCGGCGCGGCGTGCCCGCGCGATAGATGCCGGCCTCCTTGAACAGCGCGATCACGTCGCGCGGCACGTGCGACAGGCGGTCGAATTCGTCGCGGCGCGCGGCGACGGTCTCGATCACCGCGTCGAGCGGCGACACCCGCGCGGCCGCTTCGCGGACCGCATGCTGCGAGGGGGACGCGGCGTCGATGGCGAGGGCGGCGTTGGGCATGAGTGGCTCCTGGGAATGGGGTTCGAAAGACGATGCAATCAGTCTAGAAACGCCGAAAACACGCAGCAATTGGTGCGTAAGGCCGCGCGACTGGTGTGGCTCCGTGCCGGACTAAAGAAATCTTCAGATGCGGGCCGTGCACGCCGGTGCTATGTTGGACATCCGGCCGCGCGACGCCGCGCGCCTTCAACCGAATCCGCTCATGAGCTTCCCCGACGAAGACGATTTCCACCGGCTGCTCGACGCATTGACGACCTGCGTGCTGCTGCACGACGCGCAGACCAAGGCGATCGTGTGGGCGAACCGCGCCGCGTGCATCGCGCTCGGCTTTTCCGTCGAGGAGCTGCTGCCGCTGAAGGCGCCGGACATGACGCGTCCAGAACCGAAATACCGGCGCGAGATCGGCGTGGGCGCGATGGATCGCGCGATCGCCGAAGGGCGGCCGCAGGTGTACGAGTGGTGCTATCGGTCGCGCACCGGCGTCGACATGCTGTCGGAGGCGATCGCGACACACGTGCCGCTGCGCGGGCGCGACGTCGTGATGGTGCAGTTCCGCGACATCAGCGCGGAGGAGGCGATCCGTCAGCAGTTGCGCCGCTACGAGGCGCGGCTGCGCGAATTCATGCAGGACCTCGACGAAGGCATCGCGGTCGTGACGCCGAACGGCGGCGCGCAGTTCATCAGCGAGTCGGGGCGCCGCGTGCTCGGGCTCGCGCCCGACGATGCGCTCGGCGGCGTGCTCGACTACTGCACCCCGGCCGATCGCGACCGGCTCGTCGCGCAGCTGCGCGATGCGCCGTCGACGTGCCCGTCCGAGCCGCAGCGCTACCGCTTCGTGCGGCGCGACGGCTCGGCGTGCTGGCTGCGCATCACGTGCCGGCAAGTCGAGATCGAAGGCGACCTCGACGGTTTGCTCGTGCATTTCCGCGACGTCAGCGACGAAGTCGCGATCGAGGACGCACGCCGCGCCGAAGCGCGCATGCTCGAATACGCGGGCCGCTACAACGCGATGGGCGAGATGGCGACGGTGATCGCGCACGAGCTGAGCCAGCCGCTCGCGGCCGTGCGCAACTTCATCGAGGGTGCGGTGCAGCGGCTGAACACGCGCGGCGCCGTCGACGATGCGATCTGGGGGCTGCGCAGCGCGGACCGGCAGGCCGAGCATGCGGCGCTGATCATCAAGAGCGTGCGCGAGTTCATCGTGAAGCGCGAGCCGGTCGTCGCGCTCGCCGACCTGCGCGAGATCCTCGCCGACGTCGCGTATTTCATCGAGCTGCGTGCGAAGGAAGCGGGCGTGACGGTCGCGATCGTGCAGGCCGACAAGCCGCTGCCGATTCGCTGCGAGCGTGTGCTGATCGGGCAGGTGATCCTGAATCTGGCCTTCAACGCGATCGAGGCGTTCGCCGGCTGCGCGCGCGCGCCGTGCACGCTGACGCTCGGCACCGCCGACGTCGGCGGCCACGCGGAGCTGCGGGCGATCGACAACGGGCCCGGTATCGCCGAAGGGGCGCACGACCGGCTGTTCGACGGTTTCTCGTCGTCGAAGGCCGGCGGCAACGGGATCGGGCTGTCGCTGTGCAAGAGCATCGTCACGCGTCATGGCGGGCGCATCGGCGCGAGCCCGGCCGAAGGCGGCGGGCTCGACTGTCGCGTGACGCTGCCGCTTGTCGGTACGCAGGCGTAACCGGTGCGTCGCGGCGCAAGCGTAACGGGCGCCATGCACGTCGCGCGCATCACGCACGTCACGCACATCGCAGCCAGGCAGCGACGCGCGGCACACGATCAGCGCCCCAGTGCCCGCGCGGTCTGGCCGCCGATCCCGAAGTCGGTGTTCGGGATGTCCTTGATGATCACGCGCGTCGCCTGCAACGGGGCATCGAGCACGTTCGCGCCGGCGTCCGACAGCGCCGCTATCAACGCGCGTTTCTGCTCGTCGGTGCGGCCGGCGATCAGGATCGCGACGATCACCGGCAGCGACGGCGGTGCGCCATCGGCGGCCGTGCGGCCGCCAAGGCCGATGTGCGTGGCGGGCAATTCGGTGAGCAGTACGCGCACCGATTCGAGCGGTGCGCCGATCGCGTCGACGGTCGCGCCGCTGAGCCGCGCGATCAGCTCGGCCTTGCGCGCGTCGTCGTGGCCGGCCGGCAGGAAAACTTCGAGTGTGGGCATGGTCGTCCGGAAAGGTGAAGGTGGCCGGCTCACCGTTGCGCTGGCGATGGCGAACCGGTGGCCGCTTGCAGCAGGAAGCCGATCTCGCTGCGCGCATCGGTCGAGCCGATCAGACGGACGACCGTTTCCGCATTCGAGTGTGGGCTGGGTCGTCCGGAAAGGTGAAGGTGGCCGCCTCACCGTTCCGCTCGCGCCGAGTGATTCGGCCGAACCGATCGGACGGACGACCGTTTCCGCATTCGCGTGTGAGCATGATCGTCCGGAAAGGTGAAGGTGGCCGGTTCACCGTTGCGCTGGCGACAGCGAACCGGCGGCCGCTTACAGAAGGAAGCCGATCGCGCTGAGTGCATCGGTCGAGTCGATCAGCCGCACGACCTTCTCCGCGATCCGCATTTCGCCGTCCGCGTCGATGTGCAGCTTGTGCGTGACGTCCGCCGCGAACAGCGTCGCGACGCCGCGCTTGTACGCGACGACGACCTGCGCGGATTTCAGCTCGACCATGCCGGCGCTGCTGCTCTCCAGCGTGAAGCGCGACACGGTACGCACCGTGCGCGCCGCGTCGGTCGCCGACGCCGAGTAACCGGACAGCATCCGCTGCACGCGCTTCTCGCGCATGTCCTGGTCGTCGAACACGTAGTTGAGCGTCGCCGCGAAGTCGGTGGTGTCGGGATCGATCGGCACCACGTAGTGACCGGCCGGATCCCACAGGTCGAGCCATGCGCGATAGTCGCGGCGGTCGAGCAGCTCGGCTTCGCGCCACACGAATTCGACCGCGCGGGCGAAGGTCTGCTCGGAAAAGAGGGCGTTGCGGTCGTCCATTACTGTTGCTCCATCATCTTGCGCCATTGCTGGTAGGCCTCGCGCATGCCCGTCTCGTCGGTCGCATGCGCGGTCTTTTCGCCGTTCGCGGCGGTCGTCTCGCGGTTCAGCCCGCGGTTCACGAGGATCGGCACGTCCGGCCCCGCATGCGCGCCGCGCTGCACGCGCTCCCATGCTTCCGCGTCATCGGGGCTGCCGAAGCCGAACGGGCCCTGGAAATGCTCGTGAATCCGCAGCCGCTCGCGATTCGCTTCGTCCGGGCCGCCATCCATCGCGAGCGCGACGTGACGAATCTCGGTTTCGTTCGCGGAGATCGGCCGCAGCACGCGGAAGAACGCCATCGACAGCGCGAGGTTCGGAAACAGGTTCAGGTTGAAGCCGACCCCCATCAGCGAGCGCACGATGCGGCGCACTTCGTCCGGCGTATGGCGCTCGGCGAGCTTCGCCGCGAGCGGCGCGAAGCGTTCGGGCAGCGGCGCGCCGTCGTCCTGGTCGAGATCGATCAACTCGGGCATCAGCACCGCGAGGCTGTGACCGTTGCCGAGCCCGCGACAGAAGGCGTCCTCGCTCGTCATGAAGCTCGTGATCGCGGCCGCCGTTTCGTCGTCGATCGACTTCATCCACGACTTGTGCACGACGGGGAAGTGATAGAGGTCGGTCGTGTTCTCGAGCTGGATCTTCCAGTTTCCCTTGAACTTGAACTTGTGCTCGCCGTTCGCCTTGATCGGGTAGCCGGCACCCTGCTTCATGAACAGGTCGATCCACGGCTTCGCGCCGCCGAGGAAATCCTCGAGCGGTTCGATCGCGTCGTTGAAGCTCGCGAAGATCAACCCCTGGTACACGCCCACGCGCAGCTTCACGAGCGGCAGGTCGCCTTTCTCGCACACGCCTTCGTAGCCGTCGCCATACGGCAGCGCGCGCAGCGTGCCGTCGAGCGCGTACGACCAGCTGTGATACGGGCACGTGAAGCCCTTCGCGTTGCCCTTGTGCGATTCGCACACGGTCGCGCCGCGGTGGCGACAGCGGTTCTGCAGCACGTTGATCTCGCCGGTCCTGTCGCGCACGACGATCACCGGCTGGCGGCCGATCGTCGTCGTGACGAAGTCGCCCGGGTTCGGCAGCTCGCTCTCGTGCGCGACCCAGATCCAGGTGCGGTAGAAGATGCGGTCGAGTTCGGCCTCGAACAGCGCGGGGTCGTGATACATCGCGGGCGCGATGCGGTCGGGCTGCGCGAAGCCGTGCAACGCGCGGGTGTCGATCGTCTGGGTGGGAATGTCGCTCATCGTCGTCGTGGGGAAAGAGTCGCGAAATCGGGCCGCGTTGCACGCGGCATCGGGTACCCAGTCTCGTCTTCCGCTACATATCCGTCAAATTGATCTAAAATTGCCAATCAAATAAATGCGGCAAATGATGGAGGTCACGATGACATCGGTCGATCATCTCGATCTGAACCTGTTGCGGGTGTTCCAGGCGATCGTCGAGGAGCGCAGCCTGACCAAGGCCGGCGAGCGGCTTGCGCTGTCGCAGCCGGCCGTCAGCTATTCGCTCGGGCGGCTGCGCACGCTGTTCGACGATCCGCTGTTCGTGCGCACGCGCGCGGGGATGCAGCCGACGCCGGTCGCGCTCGAACTCGCGGGGATCGTCGGCAAGGCGCTCGACATGGTGCGCGTCGCGCTGCGCTATGCGGAGCGTTTCGATCCGGCGTCGAGTACGCGCACGTTCCGGCTGTCGCTGTCGGATGCGGGCGAGATGGCATACCTGCCGCCGATCTGCCAGGCGCTGCGCGAGCGCGCGCCGCGCGTGACGCTCAGCGTGCAGCCGCTGCCGGTGGAGGAGATCGAGGAGGCGCTACGCGCGAGCCGGCTGGACTTCGCGATCGGCAACCTGCCGGAGCTGATGCCGCGCACGCGCCACCAGCTGCTGTTCGAGGAAACCTACGTGTGCATGACGGCGCGCCGGCGCGGGCTGCCGGCCGGTGCGGCGCTGAGCCTCGAGCAGTTCGTGCGCGCCGCGCACGTCAACGTGAAATCGGTCGAGCACAGCCACCACGCGCTCGACGACGCGTTGCGCGCGCAGGGCGTGGGCCGCAACATCGCGCTCGAAGTGCCGCACTTCGTCGCGCTGCCGAGCGTGCTGTCGGTCACCGATCTCTATGCGACGCTGCCGAAGCGGCTCGCGCGGATCCTGAACCGCGACAACGCGTTCCGGCTCTACGAGCTGCCGGTCACGCTGCCGCCCGCGCCGGTCACGATGCACTGGCACGAGCATTTTCACGAGGACGAGGGGATCGCGTGGATGCGCGCGCTGCTCGCTGAGATCGTCGAGCGGTTCGACGCGTGACGGCGGGGCGGCGTGCTGGGGCGGCTCTGCGAGTCGCCAGCGCAACGGCACATTGGTCGATCAGTCGATCAGCGCCGCAGCACGTCAGCGCCCGCCGCGCCGCAGCACGTCAGCACCTCAGCACGTCAGCACCTCAGCACCTCAGCACCTCAGCACCTCAGCACGTCAGCACGTCAGCACGTCAGCACCTCAGCACCTCAGCACCTCAGCGCCTCAGCGCCCGCCGCGCATCACAGATCGAGAACGAGCACCGCCGAGCGCGCCCGCGACACGCAGCAGCAGATCACCGTGTTGCTCGCGCGCTCGGCCTTGCTGAGGCAGTGGTCGCGATGATCGGGCTCGCCGTCGAGCACCGGCACCATGCAGGTGCCGCACACGCCTTCGCCGCATGACGTATCGACCTCGATGCCGATGCGTGCGAGCGCGTCGACGATCGACGTGCCGGGCGCGACGCGCACCGCTTGGCCGCTGCGCTGCAGGCGCACTTCGAAGCCTTCCGCCGGGGCGGCGTCGACAGCGGCGTCGGCCGCGACGGATTCCGCCGCGAAGCGTTCGAGATGAATCGCGTCTTCCGGAAGCCGCGTGGCCGCCGCCGCGACGACGGCATCCATGAACGGCCCCGGCCCGCACGTATAGACGTGCGCTTTCGCGTCGATCGACTCGACGCAGCGGCCCAGTTCGGCCGCGAGCGCATCGGGCCCGATCCCGTAATGGAAGGTCACGCGCGACGCGAACGGTTCGGCCGACAGTTCGTCGACGAAGGCCGCGTGTTCACGGCTGCGCGCGAAGTAGTGCAACCGGTAACGCGCGCCGCTCTGCGCGAGCGCGTACGCCATCGACAGCAGCGGCGTGATGCCGATCCCGGCCGCGACCAGCACATGCTCGCTCGCGTCGTCCGCCAGACGAAACAGGTTGCGCGGCGCGCCGATCGACAGCTCGGCACCGACGCGCACGTCGTCGTGCAGCGAGCGCGAGCCGCCGCGCGACTGCGCTTCCTTCTTCACCGCGAACAGATAGCTGCCGCGTTCGTCGGGGCGCCCGCACAGCGAGTATTGCCGCGTGACGCCGGACGGCGCGGTGACGTCGATATGGGCGCCCGGTTCGTACGCGTCGAACGGCTGGCCGTCGACGCGCGAGACCCGGAAACAGCGGATGTCCTGCGCCGCGTCGATCAGCGCGTCGATCCGGACCTGGTGGCGGTTCGCTTGCATGGGGTGTTCCGTGGGGTAGGAGAAACCGGCGCGGCGGATACCGCGCCGTCATGCAACCGAGAATAAGGACGGGCATCGCATAAATCAAATCGATAAAAAAGCGATGCCGGAATCAGTGAGGTGGATGATGGTCGGCGCTCAGCGTGGCGGCCGCGGCGTCGACGATCGCGCAGGCGGTGCGCCGAATACGCGATCGCTGACCAGTGCGACTTCAGCGTGCGGCAGCGGCGCTGCCGCCGTCGACGGCCGCCTCAGCCGAAGCCGAAGCCGAAGCCGACGCCGAAGCCGACGCCGAAGCCGAAGCCGACGCCGACGCCGACCAGCGCGACTTCAGCGTGCGGCAACAGCGCTGCCGCCGTCGACGGCCGCGTCAGCCGAAGCCGACGCCGACGCATGGCCGCGTTCGCGCTCGAGGCTGCGTCGATACTGCCGGCAGCCGACGGCCAGCAACAACGCGGCGAGCGTGGCCGCCACGACGTTCACGATCGACATCGAATGGCCGACCGCCGCCGGCGCGCCGAACACGCGATCGGTGAACAGCGCGACGACGGTCGTGCCGATCCCGAGCGCGATCAGGTTCGACACGAGCAGGAACAGCGCGGAGATCTGCGCGCGCATCTGGTTCGGCGCGAGCGTCTGCATCGCGGCGGTCGACGTCGGCATCGGGAACGACGCGAAGAACATCGCGACGACGAGCATCGCGAGCGATGCCGGCAGGCTGTCGAGCTGCGTGAACAGCGTCGCGGGGATTACCATGCACGCGGCGCCGATCGCGCCGGCGCGCATCGGCGCATCGCTGCGGCCGCGGCGCAGCAGCCAGTCGTTGAGCCAGCCGCCGCAGAACACGCCGGCGGTATTCGCGACGAGCAGCACGATGCCGAGCGTGTAGCCGGCTTCGACGGCCGTCATCCCGAAGCGGCGGATATAGAACGCGGGCGTCCAGCTCAGCAGGCAGTACAGCGTCATCGCGTAGAACGAGAAGCCGAGATAGTGGCACGCGAAGGTCGCGCGATGCGTGCCGACGAAGCGCAGCGAATCGCGCATCGACACGCGCCGCACGGCGCCCGAGCGGTCCTGCGCGAGCCCCTTGCGCTGCGGGTCGCGCACGGTCGCGGCGAACAGCAGCGCGACGAGGATCCCCGGCAGCCCGACGATCAGGAACGTGACCTGCCACGCATGCACCTGCCCGACGACCGGCAGCGTGAACGCGCTCGCATGCTTGAGCAGCGCGATCACGTAGCCGCCGATAAGGAACGCGACGCCGCCGCCGATGAACGAGCCGAGCGAATACACGGCGATCGCGCGGCCGAGCTTCTCCTTCGGGAAGTAGTCGGCGAGCATCGAATACGCGCCGGGCGACAGCGCGGCCTCGCCGACGCCGA
Source organism: Burkholderia sp. USMB20 (assembly GCF_000949135.2). GTDB lineage: Bacteria > Pseudomonadota > Gammaproteobacteria > Burkholderiales > Burkholderiaceae > Burkholderia. Next base: position 61,075 of record NZ_JTAN02000003.1, read on the forward strand.
CCCCCATGCGCGCGACGAACATCTGCACGAACTGCTGGCTGAGCCCGCACGCGGCGGTCGCGACGCTCCACAGCGCGATGCCGAGCGCGATGATGCGCGGGCGCGCGTAGCGGTCGGCGAGATACGCGACGGGCAGGCCCATCACCGCGTAGAACAGCGAGAACGCGAAGCCGTTCAGCAGGCTGAACTGCGTGTCGGTCAGGTGCAGGTCGCGCTTGATCGGTTCGATCATCAGGACGAGCACCTGGCGATCGACGAACGAAAAGACATACGCGAGCATGCAGATGACGACGACATACCATTCGTACGTATAGCGCTTGCCGTCGGCAGCGCGGGCCGTGGGTGCGGACATGCGGATTCTCCAGGAGCGGGCGGTGGGGAAGCGCGGCGCGGGCCTCGCGGGCCGGGCGCCGTCGCGGTGCGAAAGCGTGCGGGTGACACGATCGGAGACGCAGCGTAGTCGGCCAAATTCGGCCGCCATAGCCGGAGTGACAGCCGCGCCACACGGACATTTACCGACGCGGATAAAGAAAACACCGAGGCCGTGCGCGCGGGCCGCCGCGCGGCGCACGTGCGGCGGCGCGTGCGCGCATCATGCGGCGCGTCTATAAGCGTTATAGAGCGCATTGCGTCGACGTCCGAAATTGTTGTTCCTAGACTCGGCCCGTTTTTGATCGGCAGCGTTCGCATCCGAATGCGAACGCGCTTCATGTCAAACGGCGCGTTGCCGACACGCGCCGGCATTTCCACGGGACGACCAAGATGAACCATTCGAACGGGCGGGCCGACCGGCTTGCCGTACCGCTTGCCACGCTGGCGGCCGCGCTCCTTGCGTGCGCATCGCTGCCGGCTGTCGCGCAATCGAGCGTGACGCTCTACGGCCGCATCGACACCGCGATCGAATATGCGAACGCCGGGCCGAACCACGTGACGCGCATGGGCAGCGGCAACCTGTGGGCGTCGCAGTGGGGGCTGAAGGGTGTCGAGGATCTCGGCGGCGGCTACGCGACGATCTTCAAGCTCGAGGACGGCTTCAACGCGGCGAGCGGCGCGCTGTCGAACGGCAGCGCGCTGTTCGGCCGCGAGGCGTGGGTCGGCATCACCGGGCCGTTCGGCGGCGTGCAGTTCGGCGAGCTCTACACGATCGTGCACACGACGCTCGTCACGTACAGCCTGCCCGGGCTCGGCGCGGGCCTCGCATGGGGCAACGCGACGAACAACTTCGTCGGCCCCGCGTTCCTGCGCGTGCGCAACTCGCTGCGCTACACGTCGCCGCGTTACGCGGGCTTCATGCTGCGCGCGATGGCCGCGCGCGGCACCAACGGCGCGGCCGGCCAGCCGGCGACGCTCGGCGACACGTACGGCGCGGGCCTCAACTACGTGCGCGGCGGGTTGTCGGTCGACGTCGACTACATGCAGCAGAAGTTCAGCCCGGTGGCGGCATCCGCGCTCGGCGTCACCAGTTCGGCCGCGAACGGCAACTACACGGTCGGCGCGATTTCGTACGACTTCAACATCGTGAAGGTCGCCGCGCTGTACATGCGGCATCGCGGCGGCCCCGACGTCGCGGCCGCGATCGACAGCCAGAGCGCGTATCCGCACAGCGACACGATGGAACTCAGCGCGACGGTGCCGATCGGGCGCGCGTCGCTGCTGCTGAGCATCGGCCACTACCGGAAGGTCGCCGACAGCGACGGCAACGCCGATTCGTACGGTATCCGCTTCGACTATCCGCTGTCGAAGCGCACGGTGCTGTACACGGGCGCCGCGATGGTGCGCAACGGTGCGCACGCGCGCTTCGTCGTCAATGGCGCGGCGGGCGGCGGCGTCGCGGTCGCGAAACCCGGCGCGACCGCCAGCTCGATCGTCGCGGGCATCCTCACGGCGTTCTGATCGCCGAGGTCGGCCTGCGCCCACCCGCGTCGCTATGCGCAGGCGGGCGGCTGCGGCGCGAGCCATGCGTCGAACGGCGCCTGCCGGCCGATGTCGAACAGCTCCAGCAGCAGCGCGCGCAGCCACCGATGGCCCGGGTCCGCATCGAAGCGCCGGTGCCAGTACGCGTTGACGGCCCATTCGCCCGCGCCCGCGATCTCGTAGAGCGTGCACGGCTGGCGCGCCGCGAACGTGAGCGCGACGGTCTCCGGCAGGATCAGCGCGTAATCGCCGTGTTCGAGCAGCGCCGGCACCACCAGGAAGTCGGGCAGCGCCGCCCGCACGCGCGGCATCAGGCCGTGCCGCTCCAGCAGCTGCATCGATTGCGGATGCGCGGTCACCGCGACGAAGCGCAGCGCGTCCGGCGCGTCGCCGTCGAGCACGAAACCGCCGGGTAGCGCGAGGCGCTGCGCGGTGCGGCGCGGCATCAGCAGCACGCAGCGTTCGTGCAGCAGCGCGGTCCGCTGGAAATGGCTCGATGCATCCGCGAAATGACCGAGCGCGAAGTCGATGCGGCCCGATTCGAGCGCGACGTTGAGCTGGCATTCGTCGACATGCAGCGTCTCGATCACCGCGCCCGGCGCGCGTCGGTCGAATGCCGCGAGCAGCGTCGGCAGGAACGCGCTCGCCGCGAAGTCGCTCATGTGCAGCCGGAACACGCGCTGGGTGCTGTCCGGCGCGAAGCGCGAGCCTTCGTCGAGCACGTCCTGCAGGATCGCGAGCGCCTTGTCGACCGATAGTGCGAGCCGTTGCGCGCGCGGCGTCGGCTCGACGCCGGTGCCGGTGCGCACGAACAGCGCGTCGCGAAACATCAGGCGCAGCCGGCCGAGCGCGTAGCTCACCGACGGCTGCGTGACGCCCAGCCGCAACCCTGCGCGGCCGACGTGCCGTTCTTCGTACACCGCGCGAAACGTCTTCAACAGGTTCAGGTCGAGGTCCTGCACGCGCAGGCCGTCGGGCGCGTCCGCGTCGTGCGCCGCGGGTTCGGGGCGGGCCGGCGGCCGGCCGGTGGCGGAGTGCGTCATGGTGCTTGCCTCGCGGTGACGGAAGGCAGGTGGCCGTAACGCCGCGCATACGCCTTCGCGAAATGGCCGAAGCCGTGAATGCCGTGCGCGATCAGCACGTCCGTCACGCTGCGCGCGTCGCCGCGCTGCAGCGCGGCGTGCACCGCGGCCAGCCGGCGCTCGCGCACGTAGGCGGCCGGCGTGGTGTTCAGGAACGCGCGGAACGCATGCTGGAGCGTGCGCGGCGCGACGCCCGCGACGGCCGCCAGCGCGGCGAGCGCGAGCGAGTCGCCCAGGTGCGCGTCGACGTGGTCGCACGCGCGGCGCACGTGTGCCGGCAGCGGCGGCGTGCCGCGCGTGAGCGCGGCGCTGTACGAATGCGGCAGGTGCGTGAGCAGCAGCGCCATCAGCCACGCGCTGAGATCGGCGCCGAACGTCGTGATCGACGTGCCGATCCCCGGCTGCGCGCCGAGCCGGCACAGGTATTCGAAGGTCGGCAGCACGAGCGCCGCGCCCGCACCGTTGCCGCCGGCCGCGAGATCGAACTGCAGCGGCCGCGTGAGCGTCGTGTGCAGCATGTCCTGCAGCTTGCGCTCGAGTGCGCCGCGTTCGAGCCGCAGCACCAGGTTGCGGCAATCGGGGCTCGTGCTCAGGCGGCTCGCGAGCGCCGGCGACGACACCGTCAGCTGGCCCGGCCCGGCGCGTGCGACCACGTCGCCGGCCTGCAGCTCACATGCGCCCGACAGCGTCAGCCGGAACAGGAAATGCCCGGCATCGTCGCCGAACTCGATGCGCGTCTCGCGGCCGTAGCAGAGCTCGAGCAGTGCGCCGTGATGCAGCGGCACCTCGTACAGCTCCGCATGAAACGGATCGCGGCCGTGCGCGGCCATCCGATGCGGCCCGAGCCGGTGCGCGACCGCGCGTTCGACTTCGTCGGGCGCATGCAGCGTGCCGAGCCGGTTCGGCGCATGTCGGGAAAGGGCGATATCCATGCGGTGGCCTCGTGTCGGATGGATGGATGCGACGTCGTGCGCATCGCCGCGATTACGTTGCGCGAACGGGCGCGCCGTTGCGCGTTTTGAAGCGACGCGACGTGCGCCGCCGCGTAGTCTCGGCAACACTCACTCACCGGGAGACGACGATGAAGGTATGTGTACTGGGCGGCGGCCACGGCTGCCATGCGGCCGCGATCGACCTGTTCGAGAAGGGCCACGACGTGACGTGGTGGCGGCGCGACCGCGAACCGCATGCGCGGCTGCGCGAGCTCGGCGCGTTGCAGGTGACCGACTATCGCGGCAGGCGTGCCGTGCCGCTCGGCGACGCACCCGGCGCGATCCGCCTGAGCGACGATCTCGCGGCCGCGCTGCGCGGCGCGCGGCTCGTCGTGGTGCCGCTGCCGGCCGTCTCGCACGATGCGCTCGCCGCGCAGGTCGCGCCCCTGCTCGAGGACGACCAGGTCGTGTTCCTGCCGCCCGGCACGTTCGGCAGCGTCGTGTTCGCGCGTGCGGCGGCCGATGCCGGCAACCGCGCGCGCGTCGCTTTTGCCGAGACCGGCACGCTGCCGTACCTGGTACGCAAGCATGGCGACGACGCGGTCGTGATCAGCGCGTATGCGACGCGCCTGCCGACCGGCGTGTTTCCCGCGAACGCGGCGACCTGGGCGTTCGACGTGCTGCGCGCGGGCTACCCGTCGGTCGAGCCGGTCGAGGATGCGCTGTCCGGCGCGCTGATGAACGCGGGCCCGGTGATTCATCCGCCGCTGATCCTGATGAACGCCGGGCCGCTCGAACACTTCGACGCGTGGGACATCCACAACGAAGGCACGCAGCCGTCGATCCGCCGCGTGACGAATGCGCTCGATGCCGAACGCATCGCGGTGCGCGAGGCACTCGGCTACCGCGCGCCGCATTTCCCGCTGGCGGACCACTACGCGACCGACGGCGACGAATGGATGTACGGGCGTGGCGCGCACGGCAAGCTGACCGACAGCGGCGACTGGCGCGAGAAGATCGATTTGCGCACGCATCGCTACATGCTCGAGGACACCCGGCTCGGGCTGTCCTTCATCGTGTCGTGCGGGCGCTGGGTCGACGTGCCGACGCCCGTTGCGCAGGGGCTGCTGAGCGTCGCGTCGGCGGTGACCGGCCGCGACCTGTATGCGCAAGGGCGCACGCTGGAGGCGCTCGGCCTCGCCGCGCTGTCGCGTGACGCGATGCGCGCGCTGCTCGATGCGGGGTACGCCGCATGACGCCCGCCGCTGACGTGACGCGCGTGCACGTGCTCGGCGCGGGACGCATGGGGCAGGGGATCGCGCTCGTCTTTGCGTTCGCGGGCCTCGACGTGACGCTGATCGACTTCAAGCCGCGCGACGCGCAAGGCTGGCGCGTATTCGAGGATCGCACGCGCGGCGAGATCGCGCGGCCGCTGCATGCGCAGGTGGCACTCGGCCGGATCGATGGCGACCAGGCCGCGGCCGTCGTCGCCCGCATCGCGCTGGTCGCGCGTGAGGGCGCGGCGTCCGCGCTGCGCGACGCCGGCATCGTGTTCGAAGCGCTGCCCGAAGTGCTCGATGCGAAGGCCGACGCGCTGCGCTGGCTCGGCGCACATGTCGATGCGCGTGCAACGATCGCGTCGACGACGTCGACGTTCGTCGTCACCGAGTTGCAGCGCCATGTCGCGCACCCCGAACGGATGCTGAATGCGCACTGGCTGAACCCGGCGCTGCTGATGCCGCTCGTCGAGATCAGCCGCAGCGACGCGACCGATCAGCGGGTCGTCGACGCACTGGCCGCGCTGCTCGAACGCGTCGGCAAGAAGCCGGTGATCTGCGGGCCGGCGCCCGGCTACATCGTGCCGCGCATCCAGGCGCTCGCGATGAACGAGGCGGCACGCATGGTGGAAGAGGGCGTCGCGAGCGCCGAGGACATCGACATGGCGATCCGCACCGGCTTCGGCCCGCGTTTCGCGGTGCTCGGGCTGCTCGAGTTCATCGACTGGGGCGGCTGCGACATCCTGTACTACGCGTCGACGTATCTCGCCGGCGAGATCGGCCCGCGCTTCGCGCCGGCCGACAGCGTCGTGCGCAACATGGCGGCCGGGCGCGACGGCGTGCGTAGCGGCGCGGGGTTCCACGACTATGCGCAGGTCGACGTGCCGGCCTACATGCGGCAGCGGCTCGGCGAATTCGCACGGCTGCTCGACCACCTGGGACTGGCGCCGGTGTTCGACGGCGCGCGGCGCAGCACGGACGCATAGGACGGTCGTCGCGGCCCGGTGCGATCGTCGTGCAGCGCACGCGTGCATGCGGTACCGCAAACCGGTGTGTCGTTCGCCGGCCGGAAGCGTCGCGTGCGCGGCGGCTACGCTCATGCCGCGTCGCCGCGCGTGTCGGCAGCAGGCGCGCCGCGCGTCTCGCGCATCACGCACAGCGTCGCGACGGTCACGAGGCCGAGCGCCACGAGGAACAGCGACACGGGCCACGACGCGTGATAGCGCGCGAGCAGTGCGGTCGCGATCAGCGGCGACATGCCACCCGCGAAGATCGACGCGACTTCATGGCCGAGCGCGACGCCCGAATAGCGCACCTCGGTGCTGAACAGCTCGCCGACCAGCGCGGGCAGCGTGCCGATCATCGCGCCGTGGCTCACCGCGGTGCCGACCGTCAGCGCGAGCCACACGAGCGGCGTCGCGCGCGTGTCGAGCAGCCAGAAGAACGGAAACGCGCACGCGACGAGGCTCAGCGCGCCGATCAGGTACACGGGCTTGCGGCCGATCCGGTCGGACAGCCGGCCCCACGCGAGCATCGCGCCCATTTCGACGATCATCGCGATCATCACGCCGGTCAGCATCACGCCGTTCGGGATGCCGACGTATTTGCCGTAGACGAGCGAGAACGCGAGGAAGATGTACGCACCGCCGTTTTCGGCGACGCGCAGCCCCATCGCGAGCAGGATTTCCTTCGGATGGCGGCGGATGCATTCGACGATCGGCAAGTGCGTGTGTGCGCCGCGCTTGCCCGCCTGCTCGTAGTCGCGGCTTTCCGGCAGGTGGCGGCGGATGTAGATGCCGATCGCGAAGATCGCGATGCTCGCGAGGAACGGCAGCCGCCAGCCCCAGGTGCGGAACGCGTCGTCGGGCAGCGCCTGGGCGGCGAGAAACGCGGCCGACGACAGCACGAAGCCGCCGCCGACGCCGAGCTGGCTCCACGCCGCGTAGTAGCCGCGCTGCTCGGGCGGCGCGTTCTCGCTGATCATCAGCACGCCGCCGCCCCATTCGCCGCCGGACGCGATGCCCTGCAGCAGCCGCAGCACGACGAGCGCCGCCGGCGCCCACAGGCCGACCTGCGCGTAGGTCGGCAGCAGGCCGATCGCGAACGTCGACGCGCCCATGATCAGCAGCGTCCATACGAGCGACGCCTTGCGGCCGTAGCGGTCGCCGACATGCCCGAACACGATCCCGCCGAGCGGCCGCGCGACGAAGCCGAGCGCGAACGCGGCGAACGCCGCGAGGCTGCCCGCGAGCGGCGACGCGCCGGGCGGAAAGAACACGTGGCCGAACACGAGCGCGGCGGCCGTGCCGTAGACGAAGAAGTCGTACCACTCCATCGCGTTGCCGGCGACGGAGGCGATGACGATGCGGCGAAGCTGCCGGTCGGCGAGCGGCCGGGCGGCGCTCGGGGATTGCATGGTGTCGGTCGGGTACATGGCGGACTCTGAAGGGGGCGGGTGCGTGCCGTCTCTGCGACGCATGCGGCACTGCGGGCTAGTGTTGTCGGCACCGCCGCCCCGGTCAAATCCGCAGAAAAAGAGGAGTGTCATCACTCCCGCAAATGATGGTCGCGGCGCGCACGGCCGTACCCGCGCGCGCCGGTGCCCGTCACCGCTCGATCTGCCGGTTCCAGCGCGTGTCCCACTGCGCGCGGCGGGCGTTGATCGCCGTCCAGTCGACCACCGTCAACTTGCGCACCAGATCGTCGACGTTGCCGAGGCTTTGCTGCATCGCGGCGGGCATCTTCGCGAGGCGATTGGTCGGGATCTGCTTGCCGGCTTCGGCCGCCTTCGTCTGCGCGGGTGCGGACAGCAGGAACTGCGCGAGCTTCTGGGCCAGTTGCGGATCCGGGTTGTTCGCGACCACGCACAGGTCGACGAGCAGCAGCACCGGGCCTTCCTTCGGGTTCGCATACGCGACCGGGATGCCCTTGTCCTGCAGGTCGCCGACGCCGGTCGGCGTCAGCGGGAACAGGCCGGCCTCGCCCGTCTGCACCATCTCGGAGATCTTCGCCGAGTTCGGGATGTACTCGACGACGTTCGACCCGACCGTGCTCGCCCACTTGCTGAAGCCGGGCTCGACGTTCTGTTCGCTGCCGCCGAGCAGCCGGTTGATCGCGAGAAATCCGTGCAGCCCGAACGTGCTGCTCGACGCGGACTGGAACACGACCTTGCCCTTATATTTCGGGTCGGCGAAATCCATCCACGACGTCGGCGGCGCCCAGCCTTTCTCCGCGAACAGTTTCTTGTTGTACGCGATGCCGGTCATGCCGAGCTGCACGCCGGCGCCGATGTCGTCCTTCATCCGCGCGAACGGATACAGTTCCTTCAGCACCGGCGAATCGTCGAGCTTCTGGCACACGCCGAGGCTGACCGCGCGCGCCATCACGCCGTCGTCGAGGAACGCGACGTGGATTTGCGGCTTGTTGCGGTTCGCGAGCAGCTTCGCGAGCACGTCCGACGACGTGCCGGGCACGACGACGACCTTCACGTTGTTCGCCTTCTCGAAGTCGGGCAGCACCTGGCTCGTATAGGCCTTCTCCATCGGTCCGCCGTTCATGCCGACGTAGATCGTCTTGGTTTGCGCGAACGCCGGCGCGCCGGCGCCTGCGAGGCAGAGGGCGGCAGCCGCCGCGATCGTTCCGAGCAGTTTCATCGTTGGGTCTCCTCTTGACGGAAAGGGGCGGTCGGCGCGGCTTGGGGGAAGAAGCGGCCGATCGAGAATGCATCGAGTGGCGTGGCGGTTTCGCCGATTGTGACGAGCTCGGCGAGCACTTCGCCGACGCCCGGCGCGAGCAGGAAGCCACCGCCGGAAAAGCCGAACGCATGCAGCAGGTTCGGCGTGGTACGGCTAGCGCCGATGATCGGGTTGTGGTCGGGCGTGCAGCCTTCGACGCCGCTCCACGTGCGGATCAGCAGCGCGTCGCGCAATGCGGGCAGCAGCGCGCACGCATCGCGCATCACCGCGCGCGTCGTGTCGACCGACGGCTGGCCGAACTCGCCGTCGCCGCGGCCGCGCCCGCCGCCGATCACGCAGTTGCCGCGCGCGACCTGTCGCGCGTACACGCCGCCGCCGTACACGCCGAGGTTGTGCGTGATGAACGGCGGCAGCGGTTCGGTCACCCACATGTTCGGGTAGATCGGCTCCATCGGCACGGCTTCGCCGAAGCGCTCGGCGATCGTGTTCGCCCATGCGCCGGCCGAGTTGATCAGCCACGTCGAACTGAACGCACGGCCGCCCGCAACGACATGAAAACGCGTGCCGTCGTGCCGGGCGTCGTCGACCGGCGTGTGCTCGAACACGTCGGCACCCGCTGCGCGGGCCGCGCGCGCGAACGCGGGCGACACGACACGCGGGTTCGCGTGCCCGTCGGTCGCGCACAGCGAGCCGCCGACCGCCGCTCGGCCGAGCCACGGGTAGCGGCGGCGGAACGCGTCGCCGCGCATCACCTGCAACGGCAAGCCGTGCTCGCCGGCAAGCGTCGCGTAGGCATCGAGCGCATCGAGATCGGCGTCGCTGCGCGCGAGCCGCAAATGACCCGACACGACGAATTCGCCGTCGATGCCGATCAGCTCGGGCAGGCGATCCCAGATGCGCCGCGCGCGCAGCGCGAGCGGCAGTTGTTCGGCGGGGCGGCCCTGGCAGCGCACGCCGCCGTAGTTCACGCCGCTTGCCTGCGCGCCGCAGTCGCGGCGCTCGAACAGCGCGACGCGCAAGCCGTGCCGCGTGAGCGCCAGCGCAGCCGAAGCGCCGACGAGCCCGCCGCCGACGATCGCGACGTCGTAGTGACGGCGTTCACTCATCGCGTGCCTCGTCGGGAATCGCCGCGACATCGTCGCCCGCGAGTGCGGCGGAGATCGGGAACGGCTTCACCGGCGGTTGCGCGCGCAACCGGCCGACGTCCGCGAGCGCGCGGCCGGTTTCCGCGGCGAGCACGAGTGCGGTCGCGTCGCCGCACATGCGGCCCTGGCAGCGGCCCATCCCGGCGCGTGTCAGCGCCTTCAGCCGGTTCAGCTCGGTCGCTTCGCCACCGCGGATGCAGCGTCGCAGCGTACCCGCGTCGATTTCCTCGCAGCGGCACACGATCGTGTCGTCCGGGCAGCGCGCGGCGAGTGCGGCGGGCGGCGCGAACGCCGCTTCGAGGCCGGCACGGAACGCGCCGAGCCGGGCGAGCGTGCGATCGAGCGTCGCTACATCGGGCTTGCCGGCCAGCGACGGCGACGACGACGGCATCGCGATTCCCGCATCCGCGAGCAGCGCGAGCGCCGCGCGTCGCCCGGACGCCTCGGCCGCGTCGGCGCCTGCGATGCCGGCACCGTCGCCCGCCACGTAGATGCCGCGCACCGACGTGCGGCCGGCCGCATCGCGTTCGGGCAGCCATGCGCGGTTGAGCGGATCGAAACGGAACCGGCAGCCGGCGAGATCCGCGAGCTGGGTCTCGGAACGCAGCCCGAAGCCGAGGCCGAGCGCATCGCAGTCGAGCATCCGCGGCGGCGCGTCGCCGCCGGCCGCGCGCCATGCGAGGCCCGTTACGTGCCGCTCGCCGAGCACGCGCTCGAGCGTAACGCCGGTTTCGATCGCGACGCCGTGCGCGCGCAGCCAGCCGATGTAGTACAGCCCCTTCGCGAATGTGGACGGCATGCGCAGCAGGGCGGGCGTCGCGGCAGCCTGCCGGCGCAGCGGGCTCGTGTCGAGCACGGCCGCGACCTGCGCGCCGGCCTTCGCGTACTGATAGGCGACGAGATACAGCAACGGCCCCGTGCCCGCGAACACGATGCGGCTGCCGATCGCGCAGCCCTGCGCCTTCAGCGCGACCTGCGCGCCGCCGAGCGTATAGACGCCCGCGAGCGTCCACCCCGGTACCGGCAGCATGCGATCGGTCGCGCCGCTCGCGACGATCAGGTGCGAGAACGGCACGGTCGTTTCGCGGCCGTCCTGCAGCGTGTCGACGCGGCCCGCGCCGCACGCCCAGGCGAGCGTGTTCGGCCGATAGTCGACGTGCGGCAGCAACGCGGCCATCGTGCGGTGCACGGCATCGGCCTTCGCGGCCTCGAAGCCGTACAGCACGCGCTTGCCGCGCGCGAACGCGCCGTCGGCCGGCGGCTGGCGATAGATCTGCCCGCCCCAGCGCGCGTTCTCGTCGATCACGACGGGGCGCAGCCCCGCGTCGACCAGCGCCTCGGCCGCGCGCACGCCGGCCGGCCCCGCGCCGACGATCACCGGTCGCAGTGCGTCGCTCATGATGCGTCTCCGGCCGTGGCGGGCTGCGCGCCGGTGAGAATCCGCATGCCATCGGCGATCGGCGTCGAGCATGCGCGCACGCGGGCGCCGGCCTCGGTGCGGACCCAGCAGTCCTGGCACGCGCCGATCAGGCAGAAGCCCGCGCGCGGCTTGCCGCTGAATTCGCTCACGCGCAGGCGGCGCTGCGCGACGAGGATCGCGGTGAGCACGGTGTCGCCGGCGAGCGCCTGCGCGGGCCGGCCGTCGAGCGTGAACGCGACGGCGGCGCGCTCGCGTTCGGCGACGCGCACGAATTGCGCACCGTCGTCCGCGTTGTCGGTGGAGCGAGAAACGAATGTCGTCATCAGTGTTGGCCGATCAGGATGCGGTTCAGGCCGTACACGCGATCGAGCAGCAGCATCGCGGCGGCGGTGATGAAGATGACCAGCGCCGATACCGACGCCATCATCGGATCGATCGATTCGGTCGCATACATGTACATGCGCACCGGCAGCGTGACCGTCTGCGGCGACGTGACGAAGATCGACATCGTCAGCTCGTCGAAGCTGTTGATGAACGCGAGCAGCCAGCCGCCGGTGATGCCAGGCAGGATCATCGGCAGCGTGATGCGGCGGAAAGTCATCCACGGATCGGCGCCGAGCGAGCATGCGGCCTGTTCGACGCTGCGGTCGAGGCCCGCGACGGACGCGAGCACGAGCCGCATCACGAACGGCGTGATGACGATCATGTGCGCGAGCACCAGCCATGCGAACGAGCCGGTCGCGCCGATCAGCGCGAAGAAGCGCAGCAGCGCGATGCCGAGCACGAGGCCGGGAATCACGAGCGGCGACAGCAACAGGCCGTTCAGGAACGCGCGGCCGGGAAAGGTCGCGCGGCCGATCGCGAGCCCGGCGGGCAACGCGATCGCGAGCGACAGCGTCGCCGACGCGAACGCGAGCTTCACGCTGTTGACGAACGCGGTGACGAAGTCCGGATAGTCGAGGATCGCGCGGAACCAGCGCAGCGACAACCCGTGCGTCGGCAGCGTCAGCGTTTCTTCGGGCGTGAACGCGACCAGCACGACGATCGCGAGCGGCGCGAGCACGAACAGGATCACGAGCGTATGGAACGCCAGCGCAATGGGGCCGTTCTTTCTCATCGGGAAGCGCCTCCGAGGCTGCGCGCGTAGCGGCGTTCGAGCACGCGGTAGTAGGTGAGCATCACGACGAGGTTCGCGACCAGCAACAGCACCGCGATCGTCGCGCCGAGCGGCCAGTTCAGCGAGCCGAGGAATTCGTCGTAGACGGCGGTTGCCGCGACCTTCAGGCGGCGTCCGCCGAGCAGGCCGGGGATCGCGAAGGCGCTCGCCGACAGCCCGAACACCATCAGGCTGCCCGACAGCACGCCGGGCATCAGCTGCGGCACGACGATGCGGCGCAGCGTCGTGAACGGCGACGCGCCGAGCGACAGCGCCGCGTGCTCGGTCTGCGGATCGAGCCGCTGCAGTGCCGTCCAGACGGGAATCACCATGAACGGCAGCATCACGTGGACGAGCGCGATCACGATCGCGAACGTCGTGTACTCGAGCTTGTACGGCCCGAGGCCGACGAGCCCGAGTGCCTGGTTCACGAGCCCGGTCGTGTTCAGCAGCATGCTCCAGCCGAACGCGCGCACGACGACCGACACGAGCAGCGGAGCAAGGATGACGAGCAGGAACAGCGAGCGCCACGGATCGCGCATCTTCGACAGCACGTACGCTTCGGGCGTGCCGATCGCGACGCAGATCGCGGTGGTCAGCGCGGCGATGCCGAACGTGCGCGCGAAGATCGTGTGGAAGTACGACGAGCCGAGCACCTCCGCGTAGTTGCCGAGCTGGAAGGCGGCGATCGGGCCGGTGGCCGGGTCGTAACGGTAGAACGTGAGCGCGAAGGTCATCGCGAGCGGCACGAGCACGAGCGCGGCGAACAGCGCGAACGCGGGCGCGCACATCAGCCACAGCGGCGCGTGCGCACGCCACGTCGCGCGCAGCGCAACGCCGCCGGTGCGAAGCGGAACGGCGTCGGCCGCGTTGGCCGCCGCGGTCGCGGCCGCGCCCGATGGCGCGAGCCCGGCCGGCGCGCCGTCGGTCGAAGGCGGACGGGTAGGCTGTCGCATTCAGGCCTCCCGGCGCATCACGCGCACCGCGTCGCTGTGCCAGTCGACGCCGACCGGCGCGCCTTCCGCGAGCGGCTCCGCGCCTTCGTTCTGGCAGCACACGAGCACTTCGCCGAGCGCGCTGTCGACGCGGTACAGCCACTGGCTGCCGAGGAAGAAGCGGCTCGTGACGGTCGCGGCGAAGCGGCCCGCGCCGGGTGCGCACAGTCGTAGCTTCTCGGGACGGATGCACACCGACACGGCATCGCCGATGCGCACGTCGCGCTCGCGCGCCGGCAGGTGCACGGTGCGGCCGGTCTCCGCGAGATCGTGGCCGAGATCGATGCGGATCGCGTCGCCGTCGTGCGCGACGATCGTGCCGGGCAGCAGGTTCGCCTTGCCGATGAACTGCGACACGAAGTGGTTCTCCGGGCGTTCGTACGCGCGGTACGGCGTGTCCGTCTGCGTGATGCGGCCGGCTTCCATCACGACCACGCGATCGCTGATCGACAGCGCTTCCGATTGATCGTGCGTGACCATGATCGTCGTCGTGCCGATCTTGCGCTGGATCGCGCGCAGTTCGAACTGCATCTCCTCGCGCAGCTTCGCGTCGAGGTTCGACATCGGCTCGTCGAGCAGCAGCACCGGCGGCTCGATCACCACGGCGCGCGCGATCGCGACGCGCTGCCGCTGCCCGCCGGACAATTCACGCGGAAAGCGGTGCGCGAGCGCATCGAGGCGCACGAGCGCGAGCGCCGCGCGGATGCGCTCGGCGCGCTCCGCCTTGTCGACGCCGCGCATGTCGAGCCCGAAGCCGACGTTCTCCGCGACGCTCATGTGCGGAAACAGCGCATAGCTCTGGAACACGATGCCGAGCCCGCGGCGGTTCGGCTTCATGTGCGTGATGTCCTGCCCGTCGAGCGCGATGCGGCCGCGGGTGACGTCGACGAAGCCGGCGATCATCTGCAGCGTCGTGGTCTTGCCGCAGCCCGACGGCCCGAGCAGCGACACGAATTCGCCTTGTTCGACCGACAGGTTGACGTCGGCGACGGCGGTGAGCGCGCCGAACGATTTCGTCAGATCCGTAAGCGTGAGAAACGACATGGAGCACTCCGGGTTCGCACACCGCATGGCCGGTGCGTCATTGACGCGGACTCTAGCCAGCCATATTTCGGAGCGTCAATTTGGAATTCTGCTCAACGAGATGAATTTCAGAAAAATTCCAGTGAACGGAATGCTTTGCCGAGTCGCCGGCAAATCGTTCCGTTGAATGAAGGGCGGGCAGGTGGTGAAAGACGCGCGTCAATCCCGTGCACACCCGGATGCCGCGCGCATTTTGGCGACACGACAATGGCAGCTGATGTATTCCGTTCAATGAAATCATCGAGGAGAATCCGCATGCAGGAACCGCATTCGCCCGGAACGTCGCGTGCCGTACGCATGCCGGCCGCGGACGAGGACGCCGCCGTCGATGCGGCCGGCGCGCCGGGCACCGGCATGCTGCAGCGTGCGTTCGCGATCCTGCGCGCGCTGGCCGGCATGCAGCAGGACGGCGTGCGCGTCACGCACCTCGCGAAGGCCGTCGGCCTCACGCAGGGCACCGCGCACCGGATCCTGCAATCGCTGATCGCCGAAGGGATGGTCGAGCAGGACGAACAGTCGAAGCTGTACCGGCTGAGCGTCGACTTCTTCGCGCTCGCCGCGCTGGCCGGCAACCCGAGCAGCATGCGCACGCTGTGCCGGCCTGCGCTGCTGCGGCTGTGCGCAAGCCTCGGCGAGACGATCTTCCTGCTCGTGAAGAGCGGCTTCGACGCGGTGTGTCTCGATCTGTGCGAAGGCCCGTTCCCGATCCGTTCGTTCACCGGGGACATCGGCGGGCGCATTGCGCTCGGCGTCGGGCAGGGCAGCCTCGCGATCCTCGCGTTCCTGCCGGAAGCCGAGCGCGAGGAAGTGATCCGCTTCAACGTGCCGCGCATTCGCGGTTACGGCGTGCTCGACGAGGTCTACCTGCGCACCGAGATCGAGCGCGTGCGCGAGCTCGGCTACGCGGGCCGCAACAGCGGCGTGCTCGACGGGATGGCCGGCGTCGCGGTGCCGATCCTCGATCGCACCGGCTACCCGGTCGGCGCGCTGAGCGTTGGCACGCTGGCGTCGCGGCTCGGCGACGACCGGATGCCGATGGTCGTCGAGCTGCTCCGGCGCCAGGCCGATGCGATCGGCCCGCGCACGAATCCGTTCGACGCCGCGTTGCGGCGGCCGATGCACGGTCTATCCGGGAAAACCGCATAGGCGCGTCGCGCGTTACCGTTTCGTCAGCTTGCTTACGCGAGCCATTCATGTCTGAGCAGAATGCGCCGCGTCCGGCGGGCTTCCATGCTTTCTATCGGCTTGCAGACGCGCGCATTCGCCGCCCGTTTCCCCTTCATCCGTCTCCATTCGATTTTCAACTGCCGCCCAGTTGAACATTTCATTTCTTGATGCGACTGCGGCTGGATACCATCCAGCCACTGTCTATACAAGCCGACCGGCGCGTATGGCCAGCATCAACAAAACACAACATCGACAAGACGGTTTGGAGAGGAGATGACGGAGATGGTGCGAACGATGGGCAGGAAGACGGGCGTCGCGTGCATGAGCGCAGCCATGGCGATGAGTTTCGCCGGCGCCGCGCACGCGCAGTCGACGGTAACGCTGTACGGGATCGTCGACGCCGGCGTGACCTACACGAACAATTCGAAGGGCCATGCGCTGTGGCAGTTCACGGGCGGCAACGAATCGGGCCCGCGCTGGGGCTTGATCGGCAGCGAGGATCTCGGCGGCGGCCTGAAGGCGAACTTCCGGCTCGAGAACGGCTTCAACGTCGCGAACGGCGCGCTCGGGCAGGGCGGCCGGATGTTCGGCCGCTCCGCGTGGGTCGGCCTGAGCGGCGCGAGCTGGGGCGCGGTGACGCTCGGCCGCCAGTACAACTCGACGCAGGACATTCTCGGCTCGCTGCAGATGAGCAGCTTCCTCGCGCAGTACTCGACGCACCCGTTCGACAACGACGACATCAACAATAGTTTCCGCACCAACAACGCGGTCAAGTACGTGTCGCCGACGATCGCGGGCCTGCAGGCGAACCTGATGTACGGGTTCTCGAATTCGACGGGCTTCTCGAACGACAACTCGTGGAGCGCCGGCATCACCTATACGCACGGGCCGCTCAATGCAGGCGCCGCCTATGCGCGCGTGAACCATCCGGCGGCCAGCGCGACGGGCGCCGTTGCGTCCGACAACTACTACCCGGGCTCGGCGTCGGTGTTCGGCGCCGGCCTGTCGAGCGCGGTGCGCCAGCAGATCTGGGGCGCGGGCGGCAATTACACGATCGGCGCGGCGACGCTCGGGCTGCTGTACACGGGCTCGAACTTCGGCCAGGCGACGGGCGGTGCGCTGCGCTTCAACAACTACGAAGGCAGCGTGCGCTACCTGATCACGCCCGCGCTGATGGCCGCGGCCGGCTACACCTATACGAAGGTCGCGCGCGGCGCCGACGACGGTCACTACCAGCAGGTGTCGGCCGGCCTGCAGTACCTGCTGTCGAAGCGCACCGACGTGTACGTGAACGGCTTCTACCAGAAGGCGTCGTCGGGCGTGGGCCACGCGTGGATCGACGGGACCGACGGGCCGTCGTCGACGACGTCGCAGGTGGCGGTGGTGGTCGGCATCCGCCAGAAGTTCTGATGCGCTGACGCGTTCGCGCGTCTTCCGGAGGAGACATAGATGAAATTCAGACTGTTGCTGGCGGCGCTGCCGTTCGTCGGGATGTACATCGGCGGCTCGATCGCCGAGGTGCGGCCGCTGCTGTTCGGCCTGCCGTTCCTGCTCGTGTGGAACCTGATCTGGATGGCGGCGACCGCCGCGATCCTCGCGATCCTGTTCCACCTCGACGAGCGCGACGCGGCCCGCGACGGCCGCACGGGAGACGCGCGATGAACGCCTCGATCATCATCATCGCGGCGTTCGCCGTGTTCGCGCTCGCGATCGGCGTGATGGCGCGGCGCGGCCGCAAGCTCACGCTCGAACAGTGGGCGGTCGGCGGGCGCGGCTTCGGCTCGCTGCTCACGTTCCTGCTGATGGCCGGCGAGGCGTTCTCGACGTTCTCGTTCCTCGGCGCGAGCGGCTGGACCTACAGCAAGGGCGTGCCCGCGTTCTACATCCTGTCGTACGGCTGCCTCGCGTTCGTGATCGGCTACTGGATGCTGCCCGCGGTGTGGCGCTACGCAAAGGCGCGCGGGCTCGTGTCGTTCGCCGACTACTTCGCGTCGAAGTACGACAGCCGCGCAATCGGCGTGCTTGTGTCGGTCGTGGCCGTGTTCGCGATGGTGTCGCTGCTGATGATCCAGCTGCGCGGCCTCGGCGTGATCGTGTCCGAGATGTCGTACGGGCTGATTCCGCAAGCGGCCGCGATCTGGATCGCCGCGACGCTGATGGCCGTGTACATGGTCGTGTCGGGCATCCACGGTTCGGCGAGCATCGCGATCTTCAAGGACGTGCTGATCCTCGCGATCGCGATCTTCCTCGGCCTGTACCTGCCGATGCACTACTACGGCGGCCTCGGCGAGATGTTCGCGAAGATCGACGCCGCGCATCCCGAACTGCTGCGCATGCCCGAGCACGGCTTCAACCTGAGCTGGTACAACTCGACGATCCTGCTCACGTCGCTCGGCTATTACCTGTATCCGCACGGCTTCACCGCGATCTACGTCGCGAAGGACGAACGCGCGCTGCGCCGCAACGTGATCCTGATGCCGCTGTACCAGGTGCTGATCGCGTTCCTGTTCCTCGTCGGCTTCGCGGCCGTGATGACGGTGCACGGGCTCGAAGGCGCGCAGACCGATCTCGCGCTGCTGCGTCTCGTGAAGCAGACGTTCCCCGCGTGGTTCGTCGGCATCGTCGGCGGCACGGGCCTCCTGACCGCGCTGGTGCCGGGCTCGCTGATCATGCTGAACGCCTCTACGACGATCGCGCGCAACATCTACCGCGAAGGCTTCGCGCCGAACGCGACCGACCGCGAGGTGACGCGCGTCGCGCGGATCGCGTTGCCGATCTTCACGCTGGTGGTCGTCTACTTCGTGCTGCGCGGCGGCGCGACCTTCGTCACGCTCGCGATCTTCTCGTCGAGCCTGCTCACGCAGCTCGTGCCGATGCTCGCGTCGAGCTTCCTGAAGCGGCCGTTCGGCACGCGGGAAGGCGCGTTCGCGGGGATCGTCGCCGGTGCGATCGTGATCGCGCTGACGAACTACTACGGCGTGACGCTCGCGTCGCTGTTCCCCGGCGCATCGAGCACGCTGACGTCGATCAACCCCGGGCTCGTCGCACTCGCGGTGAACGCGGTGGTGTTCATCGCGATCAGCGCGGCGCAGCGCAAGCTGAAGGCGCGCGTGGCCGCGCCGGCCCGCTCCGCGTGACGACCCGATCGGCGTGCCGCTGATGAACCGCCGGGCGACCGCCAGGCGGTTTTTTCGTGCGGCGGCGCCCGGCCCCTTCTAACTACAACAGGACACCGAAACGATGACGACCGAGAACAAGGCCGACGACCAGGCCGACGACCGGCGCGAAGCGATCGACACCCTGATCGCGAACGGCTGCGTGATCACGATGGACCCGCAGCGGCGCGTGATCGAGAACGGCGCGGTTGCCGTGAGGGGCGATCGCATCGTCGCCGTCGGCGATACCGCCGAATTGCAGGCGCGCTTCCGTGCCGCGCGCACGATCGACGCACGCCGCAAGGCCGTGCTGCCGGGCCTGATCGATGCGCATGCGCACGCGGGCCACGCGATGCTGCGCACGATCGGCGGCGCGGACGGCGATGCGTGGTCGGCCGCGGCCGAGACGATCTACACGCGTGCATCCGACGAGGCGTTCTGGGAAACCGAATCGCATCTCGCGGCGCTCGAACGGCTGAAGGCCGGCGTGACGACGGGCGTGTCGCTGCTCGGCGGCGGCAACTCGATCATGCGCGTCGACGATCCCGTCTACGCGCGGCGTCATTGCGATGCCGTGGTGCGCACCGGCACGCGCTCGATCGTCGCCGCCGGCCCGTCGCGCCCGCCCGCGCCGCGTGCATACACGCGCCACGCGCCGGACGGCAGCGACACGCGCGACATCGATTTCGACACGATGTACGACGTGTGCGAACGCATCGTCGACGAATGCCACGGCGACGCCGACGGTCGAATCCGGATCGCGATCACGCTGCCGGTGTACGGGCCCGAGCACGACCCGGAGCTCGTGCAGTACGAGCGGGATTTCCGCGATCAGGCCGCACGCTACGGCGCGCTTGCGCGCGAGCGCGGCCTGACGTTCACGCAGGACGGGCACCGCGCCGGCACGCTCGCGTTCGCGCATCGCGAGCTCGGACTGCTCGGCCCGACGTCGTTCATGTCGCACAGCATCGACCTGACCGACGCCGACATCGCCGCGTGCGTGGAAACCGGCACCGCGATCGTCCACAACCCGAGCGCGATCATGTCGATCATCGGCCGCTGCCCGGTGCCCGAGCTGATCGATGCGGGCGTGACGGTCGCGATCGCGTCGGACGGCGCGGCGCCCGATCGCGGCTACGACATGTTCCGTCACATGTGGCAGTGCATGCACTACCATCGCCGCCATTTCCGCGACCCCGACGTGCTGCCGCACGGCAAGGTGCTGGAGATGGTGACGATCGACGCGGCGAAGGCGCTGTCGCTCGATCACGAGATCGGCTCGCTCGAAGCCGGCAAGCTCGCCGACCTCATCCTCGTCGACCTGTTCCGCCCGCACATGATGCCGATGAACATGCCGGTGTATCGCGTCACGTGTTTCGCGAACGCGGCCGACGTGTGCATGACGATGGTCGGCGGCCGCGTGCTGATGGAGGATCGGCGCGTGCTGTCGGTCGACGAGAACGCGATTCTCGAGCGCGTGATGGAAGTCGCGGAGACGATGATCGAGCGCAGCGGGTTGCGTCGCCTGCTCGACGAACCGAAGACGCTGTGGGGGCGCAGCCGCTACTGAACGATGCCGCGCGGGCCGGCATTTGCGCGGTGCGATGTCGGCGAGGCCGGTCCTTTCGGGGCCGGCTTTTTTTCTGGTTTCGCCGCCGACGGACATGCTAGGATTTCTCTCAAACAACTTCGGAGACAGCTATGCCGTTCATCTGCGAAAACGTTGAATGTCGTGCCGTGCTGGCGCGCGGGCAGGTCAAGTCTCGCCAGGATGATGCGGGATGGTGCTTCTACTGCCCGGACTGCAAGGCCAGGAACGAGTTGATGGCGATCGGCACGGCCGATGGCTCCGTCGAGCTGGTTCAGCCGGAGCGGGCGAGCCCGCCGCACAAGGTCGTCGCGACGGCCCGGCCACTGGACGACGGTAAATACGCGGCGCAGTTGCGCGTTCAGCGGGCGCTGGCGGTGAGGGGAACCTACGCGGCCGAAGAGCACTGGGAGCAGCTCGGTGTATTCCCCGATGCGCAGGAGGCTGTCGAGCATGCGAAGTCGTTCGCAACCGACCTGCTGGAGCGGGCGGTCTAGTCACACACGGCACACCGCACACCGGCGATCCACCTGTTTCCCGTCACGACACCGGGCTGCGGCCCGGGTGGCGTGACGGGCCGGCCAGCCCGCCACGGGCCGTTACATCACGCCGCCGCCGCTTCTCGCAGACGGAATTGCGCGACGGCATCGCTGAGCCGCGCGCCCTGATCCTCGAGCGACAGCGCCGCGGCGGCCGCTTCCTCGACCAGCGCGGCATTGCGCTGCATCGTCTGCTCCATCTGGATGACCGCGGCATTCA
This sequence comes from Burkholderia sp. USMB20, assembly GCF_000949135.2. Taxonomy (GTDB): domain Bacteria; phylum Pseudomonadota; class Gammaproteobacteria; order Burkholderiales; family Burkholderiaceae; genus Burkholderia. The sequence goes on from NZ_JTAN02000003.1 coordinate 82,443, forward strand.
CCTGCTCGATGCCGGCGGACTGCTCGTCGAAGGCGATGCTCGTTTCGCCCATGATCGCATTCACGCGCTCGACCGCGACGACGAGCTCGGTCATCGCCGACCCGGCGAGTGCGACGAGGCCGCTGCCGTCTTCGACGCGCTGCGCGGAATTGCCGATGAGTTCGCGAATCTCCTTCGCCGCCGATGCGCAGCGCTGTGCGAGCCCGCGCACCTCGGTCGCGACGACGGCGAAACCGCGCCCCTGTTCGCCCGCGCGCGCCGCTTCGACGGCGGCGTTCAACGCGAGGATGTTGGTCTGGAATGCGATGCTTTCGATCACGCCGACGATGCCGGAAATCCGCGCGGAGCTGTGCGAGATCGCCGACATCGTCTCGACGACGCGCTGCATCGCGTCTCCGCCTTTTGCCGCGATGCCGGCCGCACCCTCGGCGTAAGTGCGCGCATCGCGTGCGTTGTCCGCGTTCTGGCGTACGGTTGCCGTCAGCTGCTCCACGCTCGCCGCGGCTTGCTGCAGCGAGACGGACTGCTGCTCGGTGCGCGCGGACAGGTCGACGTTGCCGCTCGCGATCGTGCGCACGTCGCCGACGATCGTCTCGGTGCTCGCGCGCACCTGGCTCACGGTTTCGACGAGGCCGTCCTGCATGCGCTTCAATGCACTCAACAGATACGCCATTTCGTTTTCGCCCGGAATGACGACCGCGCCGGTCAGGTCGCCTTTCGAGATCCTGTCGAAATGCGCGACGGCGAGATGGATCGGCGCGATGATCGCCTTCGCGAGCACGCGCTGCGCCAGGAAGCCGACGACCAGCGCGAAGGCGGCGACCGCCGCCATGGCCCACACGATCCGGTGGAAGCGTTCCCCGGCCGCGTCGTAGCGCGCCTTCTGGCGCGCGACCTGGAACGATTCGAGCGCATCGATCGCTTCCTGGTAGGCAGTGAAGAGGGCCGGCGGCGCGGTGCGGTGCGTGTCGAGGAAGTCGAAGGCGTTGTCGTGGTCGAGTTGCGACATCGCTTTCAGGAAAACCTGATCGAGCAAGGTGCGACGGCGCTGCTGCAGCGTATCGAACAAGGCCTGCTCGTCGGCATCGCGCGCATGCAGCCGCGAGTACGCGTCCAGTTCGTCGTCGCTCTGCTTGAGGAGCGTGTGGAGCTGCGCGATTTCCGCCTTCGCGGGCTGGCCGGCGCTGATGATCTGCGCGACGTCGCTGACGCGTTCGCGCAGCACGAGCATGCGCTCCGAGCTGGTTTTCAGGTGCAGCAGCGACGCGGTGTCGTCGCGGTACATCGCTTCGAGCGAGCCGTTGCCGGCGTAGAGCGCGGCGATGCACGCGCCGACGACGAGTACGAGCAGCGCCGTATAACCGGCGACGGTCGCGACGAGGCCGCCGCGGATGGTGAGTTTTCGCATGACGTTCCCTTGCCGGCGGCCCGACGGGCGGCCGACGGCGGATATGGATTCCGGATCACGAACGACGACGGGCGCCGCGTTGCAAGGCGGGGCGCCGGGACTGCGAACGGGTTAACGGCGGGCCGGGCGAGGGGGTTTTATCTGCACGCGACGCGAATCTGAATGATTGCGACAGCGGGGGACGGAGGGTGGATGCGCGCGCGTGAAGCGCGCCGCGCCGATCGTCGAGGCCACGTCGCATGCGCCGCTCGGGATGCACGCGAATTGTCCGTGGCCCCGGCCATCTGCTAGTTGCCATCACCCAGTCGCGACCGGATCTCGGCGATCGACAGATCGCGCTGATGCGTGGCGAACTGCCGGGTATAGCCCTACGGATCCCCGGCCATCGCTCGCCTGTCGCCGTATCGCGTGTCGGCCGTCGCCTCCACGCGGCCGTCAGCCTTCGGTTCTGAATCCCAGTGCCGCAGCCTTCGCGCGCAACTCGGCGAAGCGGTCGACCGCCGGATTGGTTGCGGGATTGGCCGCCGGATTGGCCGCCATTTGCGACGGATCCACGCCGGTAACCGAACCGGGCGACGAGGGCGCGCTTGTCCCCGGACAGGTTCCGCCGAACGGACCTTGCGGGACCGTGAACGCCGGCGCGTCCGTGCGCGGCGCGTCGTTGAAATCGAGCGCGTAAGCGAGATTGAAGGTCGCCGGATCGCTGCCGCGCACGCCGAGCGGCTTCAACCCGAAACGCCATTGCAGCAGCGCGTGAATCGAGCTCGGGTCGAACGGGTAGCGCGTCACCGCGCCTGCCCGAACGCGCGGGCCGAGCAGGGCGAGCGGCACGCGAAAGCCGAGCTTGCCGTCGTTGCCGAGCGCGAGCTCGTTGTTGCTGATTGGCCGGATCGGCGGCACCGCGTGCTCGAGAAACCCGCCCCACTCGTCATATACGACGATCATCAGCGTGCGGTTCCAGGTGGGACTCGTGCGCAGCGCGTCGTACACCTGGTTGAGAAATGCCTGCCCGTCGCGGATGTCCGCATGCGGATGGTCGTCCGCGGACGCACCTTGCAGCTCGCCCGCGAAAACCGGGTCGACCATGCAGAACGGCGGCAGCGTTCCCGCCGCCGCGCTCGACAGGAAATCCGCGAACACATGCGAGATGCCGAGATAGCGCGTGCCATACAGCGCGGTGAACGGCACGTCGTGGTAGTAGTAACTGCAACCGATGCCGGCGTCGCTCAGGTTGTCCCAGATCGTGCGCAGCGACGAATTGTCGGGGGTATCGGTGAGGCGGTCGGTGGCGCCGCTGTGCAGGTAGAGGCGATTCGGAAACGTATTGGTCAGCACGCCGCTGAAGTAGAAGTCGCCGATGGTGTAGCTGCTTGCCGCCGCGCTGAAGAACGGCAGGTCGGCCGACGTGTAATAGCCGATGGGCAGCAGGTCGCCCTGGGTCAGGCTCGTCCCGGGCGTCAGGAGCCAGCCGTTCATCTCGCCCGAAGCCAGTTGCGTGCGCGCACCCTGGTAGGTGTGGTTCGGGTCGTGGTACGCGCATGCCTGATAGCCGTAGGCGGGATTGGCCGACAGCGGAAACGGTGCGTTGGTCCCGCCGAACGCGTCCCTGAACTGCCGATTGGCGGGCATCCCCTCGGCACCCGGCACCCAGCTCATGAAATGGTCGAACGATCGATTTTCCATCGTGACCAGCACGATGTGGTCGATGCCGGAACTCGCCGGATCGGGCAACGCCGGCCGCGGCAGGCTGTAGCGATTGCCGCCGTTCGGCGACGGCGTGTCGCCGATCGATGGGGCGCGCGCATTGCCGTCCACGGCCGATATGCCGTCCCCTCCGCCGCCGCAACCCGGCAGTGCGACACTGCCGGCCACCGCGGCAACGCCGGCGAGAAAGCGGCGGCGATCGTAGCGGCGATATGCATTCGTCTCGTCCATGACAACGTCTCCTTCGTTATTAAATGCGGCGCTGGCCAGCCGATCACGCATCGCGGCAGCCGCGAAGCGACGCGCGCTCGCCGTTCGAACAGGCGAGCGGGCGCAAGGCGCAAGCTTCGTGCCTGTCGCTGAACAGGTGGCACTTCGTCGGTGATTGCGAATAGCGAAGCCGCCGTCAGACGATGGGTCGATGCCATTGCACCGGGCGTGGGTCGAAAGGAGTTGACGAACCGGTTCCGGAAAAGAAGAAAGGGGCGTCGCACTCGCATGCGCCGCCCCCTTTGAGCCACCGGCCGCAACCGGCCGTGTCCGTCAGTTGTAGATATCGAACGAGAAATACTTCTTCGCGATCCGCTGATACGTGCCGTCCTGGATCAGGCTGGCGAGCGCCTGGTTGATCTGCGTGCGCAGCGCGTCGTCGTCCTTGCGCACGCCGATCGCCGAACCGACGCCGAGCGTCTTCGGATCATGCAGCGGCGGCCCCGCGAACGCGAAGTTCGCGCCCTTCGCGGTCTTCAGGAAGCCGAGATCGGCCTGTACCGATGATTGCAGCGACGCGTCGAGACGACCGGAAATCAAATCCTGATAGACGAGGTCCTGCGTCTGGTACGTGCGCACGATCACGCCCTTCGGTTCCCAGTACGTGCGCGCATAGGTCTCCTGCGTCGACCCCTGTTCGACGCCGACGCTCTTGCCGGCCAGCGACTCGGCCGTCGGCTGCAGGTTCGCGCCGCGTCGCGCGACGAGGCGCGGCGGCACGTTGTTGATCTTGTCGGTGAACGCGATCTGCGCGAGGCGCTTCTCGGTCACGCTCATCGACGACAGCACGCCGTCGAACTTGCGCGCCTTCAGCGCCGGGATCATCCCGTCGAAGGCGTTCTCGACCCACACGCAGCGCACCTTCATGCGTTCGCAGATCGCGTTGCCGAGATCGATGTCGAAGCCGACGAGCGTGCCGTCGGGTGCGAGCGATTCGAACGGCGCGTAGCTGGGATCGACGCCGAGGCGCAGGACGGCCGGGTCTTTCGCGGCGGTGGCGCCGGCCGTCAGCGCGAGCGCGACGGCGATGACGAGCTTTTTCATGATTGTCTCCTTACCGATTGATGTCGTTCTGGGGTGAAGCGAATGGCGGCCGATGGGCGTGACGGCCCGCGCCCGGCCATGCGCGGGCGGCTGGACGAGCGCCGCAAGCGGCCGGCGATCGTCCGGATCAGGGAATCCGGTGGTGCGGTGTCAGCGCGCGGCGCCGGTGACGCGCGCCATGCTGCGCCGGTAGCCGGCGGGCGAGAACGTGGCGTTCAGCGCGGCCATCGACGCGATCACGCCGAGATGCATCCACCACGCGATCGCGAAACCGCCGCCGGCGTCGCGCAGCCAGCCGATCAACCACGGGCTCGCGGCGACGGTCAGGAAGCCGACGCCCTGCACGAACGCGGCGAGCGCACCCGCGAGCCGCGCATCGGGCAGGTGGTCGAGCGTGACGATCAGGCTCATCGAGAAGAAGCCGCCGAGCCCGATGCCGACGCTCGCGACCCACACCCACGGCGCGAGCGCGGGCATCGTCGCGAAGCCGGCGAAGCCGGCCGTCTGCAGCGCGAGCGTGAGCCACAGCACCGGGCGGCGATCGTGCGAACGTTTCGCGAACATCGGCATCGCGAGCGCGCCGGCCGCCTGGAACAGCGCCATCCACGCGAGCAGGTTGCCGCTCGCCTGCGGGTTCATGCCGACGCTGCGATAAAACGCGGGCAGCCACGCGACCAGGCTCGCATAGCCGCTGTTGCTGAGGCCGAAGAACAGCGCGAGTTGCCATGCGCGCGGAATGCGTACGAACGCGGCGACGGGCGCCGATGCCGCCGCCGCATGCAGCGCGTCGCGCGGCGCCTTCGCGCGCCACAGCGCGAGCGTGACGAGCGCGGGCACGGCCCACACGGCGAGCGACAGATGCCAGCCGCCGTGCGCGGCGAGCCACGGACTCGCGACCGCGCCGAACGCACCGCCGCCGACCAGCGCGGCCGAATAGAGGCCCATCGCGAGCGGCAGCCGGTCGACGAACCAGCGCTTGGCGAGGCCCGGCGCGAGCGACTGCACCACGGCGACGCCCGCACCCGCGACGATTGCCGTGACGGCCAGTCCGGTGCTGCCGTCGCTCCACAGGCGCGCGGTACAACCCGCGGCGATCAACGCCAGCGCGGCGAGCAGCGCGCGCTGCTCGCCGACGCGCCGCGCGAGCCCGACGCCGATGCTGGCGACGACACCCATCAGCACGAACGGCAGCGTGGTCAGCAGCGCCGCCGCGCGGAAACCGAGGCCCGTGTCGGCACGCACGAGGTCGAGCACGGGGCCGAACGCGGTCAGGAACGGACGCAGGTTGAGCCCGGCCAGCACCAGCAGCGCGAGCGCGCCATAGGACACGGAAGCCGCATGCGGGCGGGAAACGGCTTGCGCGGTGCCGGGGTCGGTCATCGGAATGCTCCAGAGGGGGCCGGTGGCCCTGTGATGCGATGCCGAAAGGGTAAAGGCGCGCTCGTCCAGGTGAAAATTAAATATTCGACTGGCGATCAGTGCGGTTTGCAATGGCACGGCGCCGCGTGACGGGGCCGGATGGGCAAGGTGCAGCGCGCGTGCATGACGGGCGCGCAGGATGCACGCCCGTTTCCGCGATCCTTCATTCGACCGGATGCAGATCCTGCAGCAAGGTCGGCACGAGCTCCGACACGGTCGGGTGGATGTGCATCGTGCGGCTGATCGTCGTGTACGGCGCGCCGGCGGCCATCACGTCGAGCATGCCGTGCACGACCTCGTCGCCGGTCACGCCGAGGATCGACGCGCCGAGAATCGCATGGCTGTCCGCGTCGACGATCACCTTCATGTAACCCAGGCTCTCGCCTTTTTCCACCGCGCGGCCGACGCGCGTCATCGGCCGCGTGCCGACCAGCAGCCGGCGGCCGGTCTGCTTCGCTTCCGCGAGCGTCATGCCGATGCGGGCGAGCGGCGGATCGATGTACATCGCGTACGCGTTGATGCGGTCGGACACCTTGCGCGGATCGTTGTCGAGCAGGTTGGCCGCGACGATCTCGTAGTCGTTGTACGCGGTATGCGTGAACGCGCCGCGCCCGTTGCAGTCGCCGAGCGCCCAGATGCCGGGCACGCTGGTGCGCAGCTGGTCGTCGACCGTGATGTAGCCGCGCGCGTCGGTCGCGACGCCGGCCCGCTCGAGCCCGAGATCGTCGGTGTTCGGCACGCGGCCGACCGCGAGCAGCAGGTGCGAGCCCGCGACCTCGCGGCGGCCGCCGGTGCAGTCGAGGCCGACCGCGACACCGTCGCCGTCGCGCCGTGCGCTCAGGCAGTTCGCGTCGAGCTGCACGTCGATGCCTTCGTTCTCGAGAATCTCGCGCACGGCCTGCGACACGTCCTCGTCCTCGCGATGGATCAGGCGCGCGCCTTTCTCGACGATCGTGACCTTCGAGCCGAAGCGGCGATACATCTGGCCGAATTCGAGCCCGACGTAGCTGCCGCCGATGATCACGAGATGCTCCGGCAGGAAGTCGACGTCCATCATCGTCGAGTTGGTCAGATAGGGCACCGAGTCGAGGCCCGGCATCGGCGGGATCTGCGCGCGTCCGCCGACGTTGATGAAGATGCGTTCGGCCTCGAGCACGTCGTCGCCCACGCGCACCGCATCGGGCCGCTCGAATCGGGCATGACCCTGAAACACCGTCGTGTGGTCGAGCCCGCGCACCCATTGCTCGACGTTGTGGTTCGAGCGGCCGGAGATCCGGTCCTTGCGCGCCTTCACGGCCTTCATGTCGACGCTGACGGGCCCGACCGACACGCCGTACTCCTGCGCGCGCCGCGCGAGTTGCGCCGCATACGCGCTCGCGATCAGCGTCTTGGTCGGGATACAGCCGGTGTTCACGCAGGTGCCGCCGAAGCGGCCGCGTTCGACGATCGCGACTTTCATGCCGGCGCCGGCGAGCCGCGCGGCGAGCGGCGGCCCGGCCTGGCCCGTGCCGATGACGATCGCATCGAAGTGTTGCGTCATGACGTCCTCCTGCGCTGGTGCAACGTGGGAAGGGACCACGCGCAAGCCGCATGCCGCGCCGGCGCGCGCCCGAACGGCGACGAGCGCTTTATGGTAGACCGGTTGGCGGGGGGAGGCGAGTCGCGCGGATGCGCGCGCGGCGCAACCCGGTTCAGGATGGCCGGCGGGGCCGCCTCACACCCGGCAGCGGTGCGGCCCCGCCCGTGCAGGCGTGCCTTGCACGAGAGTTCAGTCCTTGCGCCGCCATTGGCCGAACGACACCGGCCGGTGCGCGTCGGCGCGCGTGACGGTGACTTCGTCGGGCTTGTCGTCGAGCGGAAACGATTCGGTGTAGATCTCGCTGGAGAACAGCCAGCCGCGGGTGCGCGGGTCGTAGCGGAACGTCACGAAGTCGCTCCAGTGTTGCCCGCAGGCGACGAAGTTCTGCACGGTGAAATAGCGGCCTTTCACCGCGAGGCCGCTGTCGGCGGCGTCTTCGGGATCGAACGGATCGCACTGGCCGCCTTCGTTCGCGCGCAGGACGACGTGGTCGTTGCGCGCGGCGAGCCGGTATGCGCGATCGGGCTGCTCCTCGAAGATCAGCAGCGGGCGCGGCGACGGCTGCGCGCGCGTATCGGCTTCGCGATGCACGACGACGAGCAAGCTGCGCCGTCCGTTGCCGAGGTCCGGCCCTTCCTGCGCGACGAGCGGCCGGTAGCCGGACGGCAGTTGCGTCGCGACCGATGGCGGCAGGCCGCCGGCGCGTGCGCCGGACGACAGTGCGGCGGCGAGCAGCGCGAGCAGGGCGCAGCGTGCGGTGGCGCCCATCACAGATCTCGCCCGAGGAACTCGGTGCCCGGCACCGGATTGAACGCGACCGGCGGCGCGGGCGTGAAGCCGAGCGAACCATACAGTTGCCTTGCGGCGACGAACTCGGGCAGCACGTCGAGGCACATCCGCGCATAGCCGGCCGCCTTTGCGTCGCGCAGCAGCCGTTCGACGAGCTGGCGGCCGACGTTCAGCCCGCGCGCGTCGGGACGCACGTACACGCGCTTCATCTCGCACGTCGTCGCGTCGATTTCCCGAAACGCCGCGCAGCCGACCGCGCGCTCGCCGTGCCACGCGAGCAGCAGTTGCCCGCGCGGGGCCGCGTATTTGCCCGGCAGCGCGGCGAGCTCCGGCTCGTAGTCCTGGAACGCGAGGCTGACGGTAGGGCTTGCAATGTATTCGCGGAAGATCGCTTCGACGACGGCGGCATCGTCGGGATAGCGGGCGGCGCGGATCTCGATCATGGGGCGGGGCGCGAGGGCGGGAACGGCAGCCAGCATAGCAGCGCGCGGGCGCTTTCGGCGGGCGGCGAAGCGTGCCAGAATCGTCGGCTTCAGCGTCGGCGATCGATGCAATGCGACTCGATTCTCGACGCGACACGCAGGCACCGGTGTTTCGGCGCCGTCGACCAAGGAGACTTCGATGACTGCATCGGCTGCCGTACTCGCCATTCTGGCCGCGCTGTGGCTTGGCGCAATGATTCCGGGCCCGAGTTTCGTGCTGGTCGCCCGCAATTCGATCGGGCTGTCGCGCCGCGACGGGCTCGCGACCGCGCTCGGCATGGGCGTCGGCGGGATCGCGTTCGGCGGCGTCGCGCTGGCCGGGCTCTACACGCTGCTGCAGGCGGTCGAATGGCTGTACGTCGGGCTCAAGGTGGCCGGCGGCGCATACCTGATCTACATGGCGTCGAAGATCTGGCGCGGCGCCGACCGGCCGATCGCGATGGACGACCCGCAGGCCGTCGTCGCCGGCAGCGCGCGCAAGTCGTTCTGGACCGGCCTCACGACCCAGCTGAGCAATCCGAAGACGGCGATCTGGTACGGCAGCATCTTCGCGGCGCTGTTGCCGCAGCATCCGCCGCTGTGGTGCTACCTGGCGCTGCCGCCGCTCGTGTTCGGCGTCGAATTCGGCTGGTACACGATCGTTGCGCTGTGCTTCTCGACTCGCCGGCCGCGCGAACTCTACCTGCGCGCGAAGAAGTGGGTCGACCGCGTCGCGGCCGGCGCGATCACGCTGCTCGGCCTGCGGCTGATCCTGAACGCGCCGAAAGCGGGGATCTGACGGCAGGCGGTGCCGCTCGCGCGCACCGCCGTTTCATTCCCGACGGGCGTGCCGGTGCGGCCGGTCAGTCCGTCCGGTAGCGGGACGGTCCGAACCGGGCGATCTCTTTCGGCCCGTCGCCCGTCCGCCCAATCCGTCCAATCCGTCCAATCCCTCCAATCCCTCCAATCCCTCCAATCCCTCCAATCCCTCCATTCGCCCGTCCGCCCGTCCGCCCGTCATCAGCCCAATCCGCCCAATCCGCCCAATCCGCCCAATCCGCCCGCGCGAGCGCGCGTCACACCGCCGGAAACCGCTCCAGCAGCGCCGCGAACCGCGCCTCGTCCGGAAACGCCTTCACTTCATATCGCACCGGCCGGTGCGCGGTGGCCGTCATCAGGTCGCCGCACGCGTCCCGCAGCGCGGCCATCGGCACGTGCGCCGACTGCCGCGTCGCTTCCCGGTAGAGCACGACGATGTCGGTCTCGGGCAGCAGCGTCGGCACGCCGTCGCTCCACACGCTGACACTGAACAGCTCGCCGTTCTGCCGCCGATACACGGTGTAGGTCGCCACGAAGATGTCGGTGCCGTCCCGCTTGTGCAGCTCGTCCAGCTGCGTGCGCTGATCCTGGTAGTCGCCGGCGAGTTCGTCCACGCGCAGCGCGTGCAGCTTCGCCTCCAGTCCTGCCGGGATGAAGTTCCGCCACGCGGCGCCGTCCCAGCGCAGCATCAGCGGCGGCAGCGGACGCGGCTGCGCGCGCGCGTGTTCGGCGAGTTCGACCATCGTCGCGAGCCCGGCCGTGTTGCGGTCGCCGGTGAGCAGCAGCACGGCCCGGTTCGGCGCCATCACGACCGGCGCGCCGGAGATCGGCTGGCGATGCAGCAGGTCGGTCAGCAGCAGCCGCGCCGCGTCGTAGTAGTCGCCGAACTGCGACAGGAACACGCCGTCGCGCAACGCGACCCACGGTGCCGACGACGCGCCGCGCAGGTTGTCGATCGCGATGTCGCAGGCGGCGTCGAAGCTGACGCCCCATTCGGCGAGCCGCGCACTGGTCAGCCGCGCGACGCTGAATTCGCCGTCGTACGCGATGCCGATCTCGAGGTTCTCGCACAGTGGCCGGAACGCCACCTCCGACGCTTCGGGCTGTCCGGCGAGCTGCAGCGCGACCGTGCCGCGCTCGGTCGCGCTGCGGATCACGGGGCGCAGCCGCGCGCGCACGTCCGCGAAGTTCGCCGGAATCTCGTGCTGCATCATCGCGTTCGCCTGGCGCCGCAGCGTCGCTTCGCGCTCGGTGGGCTTCGCGTCCGCGTAATCGCGGAACAGGTTGTGGAGGTTGATGATGTTCGATGGGGCATCGGCTTGCACGAGACGGCCCTTGTCGTGCTCGTGAAGCCACTCGCGCGTGTCGCCGGTCGCGCGCAGCGCGGCGATCAGGCGTTCGGCGAAGTCCTGCCGGCTGGGCGGTTTGCTGAAGCGCTCGCGCAGGCGCGCGACGAAGTCGGAAATCATCGTATGCGGTCGGGCGGGCCCGTCTGTTATTGATCTCTCGTTGTCATGGGCGGCGCCACCCGTCTCCTGGGGGCGCGCGCTGCGACCCGCCGATATCGGCCGGATACCCGGAATGCGGCCGGTGGCGGCCCGCGCGCCGGCTGCATGGCGGCGCGGGCCCGCGTCGGACGCGATTCGCGTGGCGGGTGTCGCGATGGTACCGCACGTCCGTGATGGAAACGCGTGTGGTGAACGTTTGTTGATGCACAGGCGAGAGCACCGAGCCCCGAACCCCGAACCGGCCCGCGCCGGCCCGCGCCGGCTCTGGAACGCGGCCCGACTCGTCGCCTGACCCACGCCGGCGCTGGCGAAAACCCCGACGACCGCCCCGCGAGCCTTGTGCGGCGGGCGTTCGCGCCGGTTGCGCGGCGTGCCGTGCCGGGCCGCTTCCCCGATTCTGGCGGCCGACCTCCCGACGACGTGTAAACTGCTGCCTTTTTTGACGGTTTGCAGCATGGTGCAAGCACCCCCGCGCCCGGCACTGAGCGGCCCGACGCTCGTCCGGCTGCTCGCGCGCCTGACCGATGCCGACGTCGCGGAATCCCGGCAGACGCTGTCGGACCGCCTGAGCCAGTGGCTCGGCTGGACCGACGCGATCACGCTGTCGTCCGCGCTGAATGCGAGCCCGCCCGGCGTCGCGGCCGGCGTGCGCGGTTACGACGCCGAGCGCGACTGCGCGCGTGTGCGCCACGACCTCGCGCAGGCGATCACGGCCGCCCACCGTCCGCGTACGCGGCGGCGCCCCGGCGAAATGCCGCCGCCGCCCGCCGACACGGCGGACTTCGCGGATTTCCGCCAGAGCTGTCTGTCCCTGCAGCAGGAAATGGAAACGGCGATCGGCCAGTTGCGCGGCCGCCTGCGGGTCGCGCTGGCCGCGCGCGCGTCCGGGATGGCGCGGCTCGCGGCGCTCGACGCGATCATGGAGCGCGTGCTCGGCGCGCGCGAGCGCAGCCTGCTGTCCGCCGTGCCCGCGCTGCTCGGCACGCGCTTCGAGCGGCTGCGCGACGCGGAACGGCAGGCGCTGGCCGACGCGCAAGCGGCGGCCGCTGCCGATCCCGACGGCGACGCACCGCCCGCCGCGGCGATCGTGCCCGGCACGTGGCTCGACACGTTCCGCAACGAGATGCAAAGCATCCTGCTCGCCGAACTCGAAGTCCGGTTTCAAACGGTAGACGGGCTGCTCGCGGCCCTTCGTACCTGCTAATCCCTACGCTATGTCCAGAATTCGTCTTGATCTCGTTGTCTTCATCGCCGGCCTGCTCGCAGTGTGCTGGATCGGCGTCGGCTATGTCGCGTCGAACCCGCTCGCGACGGCCGTCACGCTGCTGATCGGCGCATGCTACGTCGCCGGCGCGTGGGAACTGTGGCGCTACCGGCAGGCGACCACCACGCTGTCGCGCGCGGTGGCCGGGCTCACCGAACCGCCGGCGCAGCTCGACACCTGGCTCGACACGCTGCCCGCGGGCCTGCGCGGCGCCGTGCGGGCGCGCGTCGAAGGCGCGCGCGTCGCGCTGCCGGGCCCGACGCTGACGCCGTATCTCGTCGGCCTGCTCGTGCTGCTCGGCATGCTCGGCACGCTGCTCGGGATGGTCGTCACGCTGAAGGGCACGGGCGCCGCGCTCGAAAGTGCGACCGACCTCGACGCGATCCGCGCGTCGCTGATCGCGCCGGTGAAGGGCCTCGGCTTCGCGTTCGGCACGTCGATCGCGGGCGTCGCGACGTCGGCGATGCTCGGCCTCCTGTCCGCGCTCGTGCGCCGCGAACGGCTCGACGCGGGCCAGCAACTCGACGCGAAGATCGCGACGACGCTGCGTGTGCATTCGTCCGCACACCAGCGCGACGAATCCTTCCGGCTACTGCAGCGCCAGGCCGACGTGATGCCGGCCCTGGTCGACCGGCTGCAGACGATGATGACGACGCTCGAGGCGCGCAGCGTCGCGCTGCACGATCGCCAGATCGAAAGCCAGCAGGCGTTCTTCGATCGGACCGAGCGCGCGTATGCGGGCCTGGCGTCGAATGTCGGCGATGCGCTGAAGGAAAGCGCCGCCGAAAGCGCACGCGTGGCCGGTGCCGCGCTGCAGCCGGTCGTCGCGGCGACGATGACGGGGCTCGCGCAGGAGATGGCCGCGTTGCGCGACACCGTGACGGGCGCCGTGCAGCGTCAGCTCGACGGGCTGACCGACGGTTTCGAGAAGACCACCGGGAACGTGACGGCCGTCTGGAACCGCGCGCTCGACGAGCAGCGCCGCGCGGGCGACGCCGTCGCGCAGCAATTGCAGACGACGCTCGGCCAGTTCACCGACACCTTCGCGCAGCGGTCGACGGACCTGCTCGACGGCGTCGCGACGCGCCTCGAATCGACCGAAAGCCGGCTGTCCGACGCGTGGCGCGATGCGCTCGCGCGCCAGGAGCAGGTCGGCGCGACGCTGGCCGGCCAGCATGCGCAGGCGCTCGGCGAAGCTGCCGCGACCTTCGAGCGGCATTCCGGCGCGGCGCTCGCCGCGATGCGCGAGTCGCATGCGGGGCTGCAGACGCAACTGGCCGCGCGCGACGAGGAACGCCTGGCGGCGTGGAATGCGTCGCTGACGGCGATGGCCGCGAAGCTCGGCGACGAATGGCAGCGCGCGGGCGCGCACAGCGCGGGCCGTCAGCAGGAAATCTGCGATGCGCTGGCGCAAACGACGCGCGATCTCGCGGCACAGGCGTCTACGTTCGAACAACGTTCGAACGATTTGCTGTCCACGATCCGCGACTCGCACACGGGGCTGCAAACGCAACTCGCGGCACGCGACGAGGAACGTCTGTCCGCATGGAACGACTCGCTCGTCGCAATGGCGACGAAGCTCGGCGACGAATGGCAGCGTGCCGGCGTGCACAGCGCGGGCCATCAGCAGGAAATCTGCGATGCGCTGGCGCAAACGACGCGCGATCTCGCGGCACAGGCGTCTACGTTCGAACAACGTTCGAACGATCTGCTGTCGACGATTCGCGATTCGCACACGGGGCTGCAAACGCAACTGGCCGCGCGTGATGAGGAACGCCTGTCCGCATGGAACGACTCGCTGGCCGCGATGGCGACGAAGCTCGGCGACGAGTGGCAGCGCGCGGGCGTGCACAGTGCGGGCCGTCAGCAGGAAATCTGCGACGCACTCGCACAAACGACGCGCGATCTGACCGCACAAGCAGCGACGTTCGAGCAACGTTCGAACGACCTGCTGTCGACGATTCGCGAATCGCACGCGGGCCTGCAAACGCAACTGGCTGCACGCGACGAAGAACGCCTGTCGGCATGGAACGATTCGCTGGCCGCGATGGCTGCAAAGCTCGGCGAAGAGTGGCAGCGCGCGGGCGTACACAGCGCGGGCCGTCAGCAGGAAATCTGCGACGCGCTGGCACAGACGACGCGCGATCTGGCGGCACAAGCGTCTACGTTCGAACAACGCTCGAACGACCTGCTGTCGACGATCCGCGATTCGCACGCCGGCCTGCAAACGCAACTGGCCGCGCGCGACGAAGAACGCCTGTCCGCATGGAACGACTCGCTCGCCGCGATGGCCGCCGCGCTGCGCGACGAATTGGCGCAGACGAGCGCGCAGGCCGCGACGCGCCAGCAGGACATCTGCGACACGCTGACCCGCACCGCGAATGACATCACCGCGCAGGCGCAGGTGCATGCAAGCGACACGATCAACGAGATCTCGCGCCTCGTGCAGGCCGCATCGGAAGCGCCGAAGGCCGCGGCCGACGTCGTCGCCGAACTGCGCCAGCGCCTGTCCGAAAGCATGGTGCGCGACACCGCGATGCTCGAGGAGCGCAGCCGCCTGCTCGCGACGCTCGAGACGCTGCTCGGCGCGGTCAATCACGCGTCGACCGAACAGCGCACCGCGATCGACGCACTCGTCAGCACGTCGGCCGACCTGCTCGAGCGCGTCGGCGCGCGCTTCAACGACACCGTCGATGCCGAAACGCGCAAGCTCGATTCGGTCGCCGCACAGGTCACGGCGGGCGCGGTCGAGGTCGCGAGCCTCGGCGATGCGTTCGGCGCGGCCGTGCAGGTGTTCGGCGAGTCGAACGACAAGCTGCTGAACCACCTGCAACGCATCGAGGCCGCGCTCGAGAAATCGCTCGCGCGCAGCGACGAGCAGCTCGAGTACTACGTCGCGCAGGCGCGCGAGGTGATCGACCTGAGCATGATGTCGCAGAAGCAGATCGTCGAGGACCTGCAGCAGATCGCCGGTCGGCGGGCATCGGTCGGAGCGTAACGCATGCACGACGAAATCGACGACGGCGCGCCTTCCGCGCCGGTGTGGCCCGCGTTCGCCGACCTGATGTCGGTGCTGCTCGGCGCATTCGTGCTGGTCCTCGTCGGCGTGATCGGCATGCAGTTGCAGCTCACGTCGAAGCTCGAGGAAGCGGTGCGGGCGCGCCAGCAGGAAGCGCAGCAGCGCAAGTCGCTCGAGGAGGCGCTGGCCGGGCCGCTCGCGGCCGGCCGCGTGACGCTCGTGAACGGCCGCATCGGCATCAGCGGCAACGTGCTGTTCGCGCTGAACTCCGACCAGTTGCAGCCCGAGGGCCGCGATCTGCTGAAGACGCTGGCTGCGCCGCTGGCCGCCTACCTGAAGACGCGCGACGAGATCCTGATGATCAGCGGCTTCGCCGACGACCAGCAGGTGCGCGCCGGCAACCGCCAGTTCGCGGACAACTGGGAACTGTCGGCCAAGCGCGCGCTGACGGTCACGCGTGCGCTGATCGACGCCGGCGTGCCGGCCAAGTCGGTGTTCGCGGCTGCGTTCGGCTCCGAGCAGCCGGTCAGCTCGAATGCGGACGATGAAGGTCGCGCGAAGAACCGTCGCGTGGAGATCGCGCCGGTGCCGCGCAAGACCGCATCGAGCGGAGGGAAGGCGAAGTGACGGACGACGCGACGCACGTGCGCGCGACGCTCGACGCATGGCGCGAGCAGGCGCCGCCGGCTCGATCCGGTGCGCTTCCTCGGCTCGACGCGCTCGAGAAGGCGCGGGCGCGCTCGACGCGTTGCGCCGCGTTGCTCGATGCGCGGCTCGCGATGTGCTGGAAGGTTTGCGCAGATCGTCGCGAGCGGTGAAGCGGCAGCCGCCGGCTCGCGGCAAGGCGAGCGCAGGCGCCTGCGCGTGGATGCGATCGGCGGCCGTCGAGCGCCTCGCGCGCGATGCACAGCCGACGGGCGGGATCGATCCCGCGCTGATCGACTACTTCCGCGCGATGTGGTCGAAGGTCCGCACCGAACAGCAGTATCGCCAGTCGCTCGACCAGGTGCCGCGCAACGCGGGACCGCTCAATTCGAACAGCCTCGTGCACCGGTCGCTCGCGACGATGCGCGAGCTGTCGCCGGAATACCTGCAGCAGTTCCTGTCGTACATCGATGCGCTGGCATGGCTCGAGGATCTGGCCGGCGGCGGCGCGCAGCCGGAGAAGGAGGCGCCGCGCGCGAAAGCCGCGAAGACGCTGAAACCGGCGAAGAAGACCACGCGCACCAAGGCGCGATAACGCACGCGCTTGCGCCGCGCCGATCGTTGTCTAGCGAGCGGTCGCCTGCTCGTCGATCGCCGCGCGCAGCGCGTGCAACGCGTCGGTCAGCGCCGACGCGAACGGCGGATGCGCGGCGATGCCCGCCGCGTCGAGCTGGCTGCCGAGGATCGGCAGCGTGATCGACGCGCGCTCGACGATGCACGCCGACATCACCGACAGCGTTTCCCGCAGCGCCGCGTCCGCATGCGTCGCGCGCGGCGACGCGTTCAATACCGCGACCGGCTTGTACACGACGGCCTCGCATCCCACGATCCAGTCCAGCGCGTTCTTCATCACGCCCGTCACGCCGTGCGCGTATTCCGGGCTCGCGATCAGCACGCCGTCCGCGGCGTTCAGCCGCTCGATCAGGTCGCGCACCGCGGCCGGCGACGGATCTTCGATATCGGGGTTGAACAGCGGAAACTCGCCGAGACGATCGAAACGCGTGATGCGCATCCCGCGCGGCGCAACGCGGGCGGCTGCGTCCAGCAGCGCCGCGTTGTACGACTGCGCACGCAGGCTGCCGCACAGCGCGACGATGTCGACGCGGCGCTCGGAATCGGTTCGGGGTTCGGTAGCCATCGAGGAGCGTAGGGGTGGGAGTCTTGCGCGGCGACGGCGCGCGGATCCGCGGGATTATCGCATCGGCGCGTGAGCGACGTGCCGCGCGTCGGCGACGCGGCGCAGGTGATGCGATTCGCGTCCGTCCCGCGGCAACTGCGGGTCCTGACGCCGGGTGGCAACCGTGTCGCGCATCCCGGTTGCCCGTGCCAGGTCACCGAGTGTCCATCCGTTGCCGAGCAACAGGCGGCGCGTATGCAGCGCACCGTACACGTCGTCCGCGACGATTTCGCCGAGATAGCGCAGCGCGCGGCCGTCGACGTCGACGAAACCGTGCCGGTAGTCGTGCGCGAGCGCGGTCCACAGCTGTGCCGCGCCGACCGACTGACGCGCGCCGCTGATCAGGCAGAGACCTGCGTCGAGTCCCCATCGGTACAGCGTCGTCGCAAGCCCCTTGCGTTGCGCGGACCCGCGCAGCCGCGTATGCGGCGCGCGCAGGTAGCGGTCCGCGCGGCGCGGCAGTTCGGGAAGGCGGTTGAAGATCGTGTAGCCGGCGAGCTGACGGGCCGACGGATCCTCGACGTAAAGGAAATATTCGCCGTCGGCCTCGCGGTGGCGGACGATCAGGCCCGAGTCGCCGAGCGCGACGGCCGGCAGGCCGTGCAGGCGATGGCCCGGCTGGTTCAGACGCGCATGGAGCATGTCGAGTTCATCGTCGATGTCGTGCTGGGAATGCTGTACGTCGATACGCATGGCAAAAGGCGCCCGTCCCGGGCGCATCGAGAAAGGGGTTCATCGCAAACGGGAAAGGAAATGGCAGCGGCCCCCGGGCTCGACGAGCGAGCCGGGGCCGCGAATCAGCTGGGGATGTGCTGGAAACCGGCGGCGATCGCGGCGAGGCCCGCGATGCAGAGTGCGAACAGGATCAGGACTTTGTGGATCACGCCTCTCTCCTCATGGACGCGCGGCGCCGAACGGCGGTGCCGCGGAGACGGTGATGGCGGGCACGGCCCGCGCGGCCGTCGTGCGGGACGACGGTCGAAGGTCCGGGCGGCAGGCGCGCGGACGGTCAGCACCATACGCGACGGGAACGGGGCGGGCAACCGGACGGCGGGAGAAAAGCGACGAAACGCGGGGAATCGAGGGTGTTTCGCGACAATCGGTCGCAAGGGGCGGGCGTGTCGACGTCGCGTGCCGGCGTTTGTCTCGAAATCACGTCCGCTTCATGGCAAACGGATTTCACCAGGATCGGACCACGGGAGCGGGCCCGTCCACGGATCGCCGAGCCGCAACGACCTTCTTCACCCGGTGGTTGCGGCGATCTCCTGGTGTTGCCGCCTCACCCCGCCTTCCGCACCCCGAACGCCTGCCTGATCCGCGCGAACAACCCATGCTGCGCGATCCATTCCGCATACGCGCGATAGTCAGGATCACGCATCAAATGACGTTCCTCCGTCTTCGCCCGCGTGTAGTAGATCAGATTGACCGCGACGAGCCCCGCGCCGTGCATCAGCCCGACCTGCCAGCCGAGCGGCTCGACGAACGGCACCGACACCATCCAGTACGACAGGTTCTTCGTGATGTACGCCGGATGCTTCGTGAAACGATACGGACCCGACGTGATGATCCCGCGGTTCGTGAGGTTCGAGAAACGCAGCCCGAACGAGATCGTCGACAGCGCATAGGTCATCAGCAGCAGGATGATCACCGCGCCCCAGATCACGCGCAGCGTCGGCGCGGACAGCAGCCAGTTGTCCCAGAACAGCGAGCCTTCGTAGCGGATGTAGTTGTTCGAGATCAGCGACCAGAACGGCTGGTAGCACATCAGCGCGGCGACCCAGCCGAGCGTGGTCGGCTCGACGGTGCGCACGTGGCTGTCGAGGATGCGGAACGTGCACAGGTAGCCGACGGTGCCGAACATCAGGTCCATCGTGAACGACAGGTCGTACAGGAACACGAAGGTCGCGATCGTCATCGGCGCGTTCACTGCGTGCGCAAGCGATGCGCTCAGGTGATCGGCGTCCTTCGACAGGTAGACCGTCATCAGCGGCAGGAAGAACGCCTTCACGCCCCAGCCGGCGAGCATCTCGCGCACGGGCTGCCAGCTCGCTGGCGGCTCGCGGCGGAACAGGTAGCGGCCCCACAGCAGGTACGCGTCGTCGGTCTCGCGCTGGTGGCGATCCATCCACGCGAAGTAGAACGGCGCGGCGACGATCACGTACGGCGCGAGCGAGCGCAGCAGCGACCAGAACGGCAGGTAGAACGCGCCGTGATATTCGGGCAGCAGCCAGTAGATCGCGGCGATGCCGGCGTAGATCGACGTCAGCGCGCCGAGCCGCGTCGCGACGCGGGCGAGCCCGAGCGGGCGCACGGCCTGGCGCGACAGTCCCGCGCTCGGGCGCAGATAGACGCGCGAGATGAAGATTTCGTGCAGCGCGATCGTGCCGATGATCGCGAGGCTGGCGACGACCGCGCGCGTGGCCGCATCGAGGCTCGGCTGGTCGCGCGTGATCCACAGCGCGAAGAGACCGGCCGCGATGCCGAGCAGGCCGGCGCGGAACGGCGTGGCGGAACGGGGCGGGCGGTCCTGGACCGCGGCGATGCCGTCGAGCGTGGAATTCATGATCGGATCCTCGTCGGGATGACGGCCGGCGCCCCCGCTTGGCGGGTGGCGCCGGCCATCGGCCGGGCTTTGGATTGGTATGTGCCCGGCCATTGGCCTGTGGTTCTGATACGTGACGCGTTACTTCTTCGGGGCGGTGCCGAGCAGGCCGCCGAGCAGGTTCGTCACCGGTGCCAGCAGGTTGGTCGCGCCAGCCGCGGTGCCGCCGTTCGAACTGCCGGTCAGGCCGGCCGTGACGGTGCCGCTGCCGGACGGCGTCGTCACCGTGCCGGCCGCGCCGCCCGGGCTGGCCGTGCCGACTGCGCCGAGCGTGCCGGCCGCCGACGTCAGCGAGCCCGTCAGCGTGCCGACCGGGCCGTTCGTCAGCGCACCGCCGAGGTTGCCGGTCAGGTTGCCGCCCGGCGTCGTGACCGTGCCGGTGAGGCTCGCGCCAAGCGGCGTCAGCGAGTTGACGAGGCCGGTGACCGGTGCCAGCAGGCTGCCGGTGCCCGAGCTGCTGGTACCGCTCGTGCCGCTGGTGCCGCTCGTACCGCTCGAACCGAGGCCGCCGAGGGCGCCCGTCACCGTGCCGAGCAGGCCCGTGATCGGCGCGAGCGGGCCGCCGCTGGTGCCGCTCGTCCCGCTGGTGCCGCCGGAGCCGCTCGAACTGCTGCCGCCGCCGAGGGCGCCCGTCAGCGAACCGAGCACGCCCGTGATCGGGGCGAGCGGGTTGGTGCCGCTGCTGGAACTGCCGCTGGACAGCAGGCCGCCGGTCGACGACACCGTGTTGCCGAGCTGGGACACGCTGCCGCCCGCGCTCGTGCCGACCGGGTTGCCGGTCGCGTTGCCGACCTGCGTACCGGCGAGGCCGAGGCCGCTGCCGAGCGTGTTCAGCAGGCCGCTGAGCGGGGCGCCGAGCAGGGTCGCGTTGCCGAGCGTCTGCGTGGCGCCAGGCGTCGTGACGCCGCCGGTCAGCGTGTTGGTGATCGGGTTGATCACGCTGCCGAGTTGCGTCTCGAGTTGCTGGACCGGCGCGCTGTTCAGCGCC
This sequence comes from Burkholderia sp. USMB20, assembly GCF_000949135.2. Classification (GTDB taxonomy): domain Bacteria; phylum Pseudomonadota; class Gammaproteobacteria; order Burkholderiales; family Burkholderiaceae; genus Burkholderia. The sequence goes on from NZ_JTAN02000003.1 coordinate 103,199, forward strand.
GTGTTGAGCGCCGATGCGGTGGAGTTGACCGCGGTGCCGACCGTGTTGACGAGACTGCCGACCAGGGTCGTCGCCGGCGCGAGCGGCGCCAGCGGACCGGTGCCGAGGCTCGTCACCGCGTTGCCGAGGTTGTTGACGGCGCCGCCGGCGCCGGTCAGCAGGCCGGTGGTCGACGTGAGCGTCGGGCCGAGCGGGTTCGGCGACACGCCGATCGAGCCAAGGCCGGCCGCGACGCCGTTGCCGAGCGACTGCACGCCGCTGCCGAGGCTGGTGACCGCATTGCCGATGCTGGTGGCCGTCGTCGGGTTCGTGCCGGGGACCTGTACGCCGCCGATCTGCGACCCGCCGTTCGCGACCGTCGTGCCCAGTGCCGTGACGAGCGTGCCGGTTTGCTGGAGGACGTTGCCCAGCGGGGTGGCGCTGGTGCCGGAGGTGCCTGAAGTACCGGAAGTGCCCGACGTGCCGGACGTGCCCGAGGTGCCGGACGTGCCCGAGGTGCCCGAGGTGCCCGAGGTGCCCGAGGTGCCCGAGGTGCCGGAAGTGCCCGAGGTGCCGGAGGTGCCGGAGGTGCCGGAAGTGCCCGAGGTGCCGGAGGTGCCGGAGGTGCCCGACGTACCGGAGGTGCCCGACGTGCCGGAAGTGCCTGACGTACCGGAAGTGCCCGACGTGCCGGAAGTGCCGGAAGTGCCGGAAGTGCCGGAAGTGCCCGAGGTGCCGGAGGTGCCGGAGGTGCCCGACGTGCCCGAGGTGCCCGACGTGCCGGAAGTGCCGGAAGTGCCGGAAGTGCCGGAAGTGCCGGAAGTGCCGGAAGTGCCGGAAGTGCCGGAAGTGCCCGAGGTGCCCGAGGTGCCGGAAGTGCCCGACGTGCCGGAGGTGCCCGACGTACCGGAAGTGCCCGACGTGCCGGAGGTGCCCGACGTACCGGAAGTGCCCGACGTGCCGGAAGTACCCGACGTGCCGGAAGTACCCGAAGTACCGGAAGTACCCGACGTACCGGAGGTGCCCGAAGTACCGGAGGTGCCCGACGTACCCGAAGTCCCCGACGAACCCGACGTCCCCGAACTACCGCCGCCGGACGTACCCGACGAGCCGCCGCCGGAAGTCCCCGAAGTCCCCGAAGTCCCGGACGTGCTCGGCTTGATCGACGGCGTGACCGGCCCGTCGACCGAGCCGCAGCCATACAGCGAGAGCAGCGACAGGACGGCCAGCGATACCGTCGTCTTCTTTAAGTAATGGTGCATGGTGGCCTCGACATTGGAAGTTGTGTCCGGGCCATTACTGCAAATTCCGCGCCATGACATCTTCCGCGCAATGCGCCGGCGCTTTGTTGCGGGAATCGGGAATATCGGCGCGATTTAAACGGAGGAATGGGGGTTTCGCGGGACGGGCGCGCCGGTTGCGCCGCTGTGCGCGCCGTGATGTTCCCGTAAGGTGCCGTAACGCCGGGCTGGATGTTACGTAGCGTTCGGCCCGGTGTTCCGCGTGTGACGCAGCCGGCCGCGCCCCGAGGGCACGGTCTTTGACGAAACGCCCACGCGCCGCGAACATGACGCGAACCCACCCGGCCGCAGGCGACGCCGAAGCGGCCACGACTTCAGACAGGACACGACATGAGCGAACAGGACAGGGAACAGGGCAAGGCGCGCCGCACCGAAGTCATGGGCGAGGCATTCGTCGAGCGCGCGATGCGCGACCTCGACGGTTTTTCGCGTCCGCTGCAGAACTGGCTGAACGAGCACGCGTGGGGCAGCACGTGGCAGCGCGGCGGCATCGACCTGAAGACGCGCAGCCTCTGTACGTGCGCGATGCTGGCGGCGCTCGGCCGCGGCACGGAACTGAAGGGCCACGTGCGTGGCGCGCTCAACAACGGCGCGAGCCTCGTCGAGATCCGCGAGGTGCTGCTGCACAGCGCGCTGTACGCGGGCGCGCCGGCGGCGGTCGAGGCGTTCCGCAGCGCGCGCGAGGTCATCGCGGAACTCGGGCTGTCGCTGCCCGACGACGAAGCCTGACCGGCGCGCGCCGCGGCGCGGCCGGCAGGCCCGCCGACGCTTAATGCTCGACGTGCGCGCCCTGCACCGGCGCCTCGACCGGCGCGGCGGCGACTTCGAGCAGCCAGTCCGCCGTTGCGTCGGGAATCGTGACCGGCAGCATGTGCCCGCCTTCGACGACCTTCAACCGCACGCGTGCCGACTTCTGCGCGAGCGCTTCGCCGTGCGTGCGCCAGTTCAGGATCGGATCGGCGCGGCCGTACAGCACGTCGACCGGCAGCGCGAGGTCCGCGTAGCGGCGCGCCATCGCGGGCAGGTCGACGGGCGCCGACAGCAGGTCGGTCGCCGTCGCGTAGAACACGTGCGGCCGCAGCCCGAGCAGCCCGCCGCCCTTCACCGGGAAGTCGCGCGGCACGGCTTCCGGCGCGAACACCTGATCGACTGCCTTGCGGCCGGTCAGGATCGTCAGCGGGATCGCGAACGTCCACGACACGAAGCGGCGCACCAGCGGCGACGGCAGCATCAGCGGCTTGAACGGTGCCGGCGGCTCGGTCTGCTCGTGCGACAGCGGCGCGATCAGCGCAAGCCGGCTCACGCGCTCCGGATGGTTGAGCCCGACCGCGAGCGCGATCGCGCCGCCGAGCGAATGGCCGACGAGCACGGGCCGGTCGAGCTTCAGCGCGTCGATGAACGCGGCGATCGTGCGGGCCTGCGCGAACACGTTCGCCTGCGAGCCGGCGCCGCGCAGCGAGCGGCCGGCGCCGGGCCGGTCGACGAGGATCACGCGATGGTGCTGCGCGAGTCGCGTGAGCGGCAGGTACGCGAAGTTGCGCATCTGCCCGGCGAGCCCGTGCACGAACACGAGCGGCGGCCCGCTGCCGTACTCGACGTAGTGGATGTGGTCGCCGCCGATGTCGACGAAGCGGCCTTCGGGCGGAAACGCGCGCGTCACGCGACGCGCGACGTAGCCGGAAAACAGCGCGAGCGCGGCGAGCATCGCGACGACGCCGAGCAGCACGTTCTGGATCAGGTGAAGCGTATGGCTCATGTCGGCCTCAACGAGTTTCGAATACGGGTTCGGCGACCGGCGCGGCGGCCGGGCCGGCTTTCGCGCGGCGTTCGAACTGCATGGCCGAATCGGCGAGCCCGCTGAACTTCAGCGACGCGAGATCGAGCACGTAGTTCTGGTGGAACTTCCACGGCTTGCGGTGCCCCTGCTTCGGCAGGATGCCGGCCGCGCGCTGGATGTAGCCCGAGCTCAGGTTCACCGCCGGCACGTCGCCGAGGTCACCGGCGCCGAGCCGCGGCACGCAGGTGTCGTAGCCGTTCGCGCGCATGTGGTTGAGCAGCCGGCACACGTAGCGCGCGATCAGCTCGGCCTTCAGCGTCCACGACGCGTTCGTGTAACCGAACGACGACGCGAGGTTCGGCACGTCGCTGTACATCATTCCTTTATAGGACACGGTCTGCGGCAAATCGACCGCGCGGCCGTCGACCGTGACGCGCGCGCCGCCGAGCAGCTTCACCTTCAGCCCGGTCGCGGTGACGATCACGTCCGCGTCGAGCTGCTGGCCGCTTTTCAGCTTCAGGCCGGTCGGCGTGAAGCGCTCGATCTCGTCGGTGACGATCGATGCGCGGCCCGCGCGGATCGACTTGAACAGGTCGCCGTTCGGCACGAGGCACACGCGCTGGTCCCACGGCATGTAGCGCGGCGTCAGGTGCTTCGCGACGTCGAAATCGGGGCCGAGCTGCCTGCCTGCCGCGCGGATGATGAACCGCTTCGTCCGCTCGGGCTTGCGGCGCGACACGTTGTACAGGTACATCGTCAGTAGTACGTTCTTCATGCGTACGAGCCGGTGCGCGAGCCGCGACGGCAGCACGCGGCGCAACGCGTTCGCGATCTTGTCGCGGGCGGGCAGCGACACGATGTAGGTCGGCGAGCGCTGCAGCATCGTCACGTGCTTCGCATCGGCCGCCATCGACGGCACCAGCGTGACGGCCGTCGCGCCGCTGCCGATCACGACGACGCGCCGGTTCGCGTACGACAGGTCCTTCGGCCATTGCTGCGGATGCACGATCCGGCCTTCGAACGATTCCATGCCGGCCCAGTCGGGCAGGTAGCCGCCGTCGTAGTCGTAATAGCCGCTGCACATGTAGAGGAAGCGGCACGTGTAGACCAGCGTGTCGAGCGCGCCGTCCCGCATGCGCTCGATGCGCACCGTCCAGCGTGCGCGGTTCGAATCCCAGTCGGCCGCGACCACTTTCTGGCCGTAGCGGATCGTCTTGTCGATGCCGTACGCGCGCGCGGTGTCGCGGATATAGTCGAGGATCGTCTGGCCGTCCGAGATCGCCTTGTCGCTGTGCCACGGGCGGAAGCTGTAGCCGAGCGTGAACATGTCGGAGTCCGAACGGACGCCGGGATAGCGGAACAGGTCCCAGGTGCCGCCGATCGCGTCGCGCGCCTCGACGATCGCGACGCTCGCATGCGGGCAGCGCTTTTTCAGGTGATAGGCGGCGCCGATGCCGGACAGGCCGGCACCGACGATCAGCACGTCGAGGTCGCGGGCGTCGCCCGAGGCGCAAGGCGCGTCGCGCCGGTCGGTCGTCGTCGAGGTCATGCGGGATCCTTGGTCGGTGTGGTCGGCCGTGCGGCGGGGGCACGGGTGCGCTCGAGATTGCGTGCGCGGGCGCGGCGCACGTGGCGCAGCACCAGCCGCTGGTAGCCGGCGCCGAGCAGGCGCGCGAGCTTGTCGAGGCGGCGCGCGTCGGCACCGACCAGCACGCGGCGCGCATTGCGCTCGACGCCGGCGAGAATCTGCCGCGCGGCGTCGTCGGCCGTCGTCGCGTTGATCAGGCGGTTCGCCTGGCGGCGGTGGGTCGCTTCGTCCTGGCCCGTGAGCGCGTGGATGCTGGTGTCGACGCGGCTCGCGTCGACGATGCTGGTCGCGACGCCGCCCGGATGCACGCAGGTCGCGCTGACCGGCGCGCCGTCGAGTTCGAGTTCCATCCGCAGCGCCTCGGTGAAGCCGCGCACCGCGAACTTGGTCGCGTTGTACGCGCTCTGCGTCGGCATCGCGACGAGCCCGAACAGGCTCGACGTGTTGATCACGTGCCCGTCGCCCGACGCGCGCAGGTGCGGCAGGAACGCCTGCGTGCCATGCACGACGCCCCAGAAGTTGATGCCGACGATCCATTCGAGATCGGCGATGCGCGCAGTCTCGGCGCTCGCGGCCAGCGACACGCCCGCGTTGTTGAAGACCAGGTTGACCTTGCCGTGTTCGGCGCGCACGAAATCGGCCCACTCGAACACCGCGTCGCGGTCGGCGACGTCGAGCCGCCGGGTGCTCGTGCGCACGCCGTGCTTCGCGCACGCGGCCGCGGTGGCGGCGAGCCCGACATCGTTGACATCGGCGAGCGCGACCTCGCAGCCGCGCCGCGCGAGCTCGACCGCGAGGCTGCGGCCCATGCCCGAACCGGCACCCGTGATCGCGGCGACCTTGCCGGAAAACCCCTTCATGCGTCGTTCCTCCCGTTCCGCTTGCGCTGCATCGGCGGCGTGCCTATTGTGGTGTTATTCGTCACCACTTTAGTTTTCGGGTGTCCTGATGTCAAATAGCGAAATGGAGAAAGCACTCGAAACGGAAAAACGGGGCCGGGCGTACGGCGGCGTGGCGCCCGAGGTGCGGGCCGCCGAGCGGCGCGATGCGTTGATCCGCGCGGCGACGCGCGTGTTCGGCACGGTCGGCTTCCGCAAGGCGACCGTGCGGTCGATCTGCCAGGAAGCGAAGCTCAACGACCGATATTTCTATGCGGCGTTCGACAGCACCGAGGATCTGCTGCGCTGCACCTACCTGCATCACGCGCAGCAGCTGCACGACGCGGTCGCACGCGCGGTGGCCGAGCGCGGCGGCGATCTGCGCGAAAGCGTCGACGCGGGGCTCGCCGCGTTCTTCGGCTTCCTGCGCGATCCGTGCGCGGCGCGCGTGCTGCTGCTCGAGGTGATGGGCGTGAGCGCCGATACCGACATGACGTACCAGCGGATGCTGCTCGACTTCGGCAAGCTGATCATGGCGCTCGGCGCGGCGCGCGAGGCCGCGACACCCGCCGAGCGCACCGAGCAGCGGCTCATCGGGCTCGCGCTGGTCGGCGCGATGACGAACGTCGGTGCGGCGTGGCTGCTCACCGGGTATCGCGACCCGGAGGCGCAGATGGTCGCGAGTTGCAGGAAGGTGCTGCTGGGGACGTTGCGGGAAGCGGGGTAGGCGGTCGGGCGTGTGTATGTCGCGCGCCGTCGCGCGAACGCCGTGCGTAGCTGCAAGGCATTCGCGCAGGAATACGAACTCGCGTTGTGTACGAACCCGAAGAGACTCGAAACGCGAAGCGGCCGCCAAAAGGCGACGCTACGTGAAGTTCATGTGACAGACGGTTGCCTTTTCAATCGTCGGCGCGTCGCACCCGTGTCGCGCGCGCACGCGGCACGGCGGCCGTTGCCGCGATCCTTGCTTTCATCGCGTCGATGACGCGCGCACCTTCGGCGACGGCAGCCGCGTCGACGGATACACCGCATGGATCCCGGCCCGCGCCGAGCGCCACGCGGGCAGCAGCCGCACGAGCCGGCCGGCCGCGACGTCCTCCGCGATCGAGAAATCCGTCAGGAGCCCGAAGCCTCCACCCGCGAGCGCGATCGCACGGCAGGCCGTCGCGGTGTTCGACACGACCGGCGCGACGCAACGCACCGACGCATGGCCGCCGCGCGCGTGGTCGAGTTCGACCGTATGCGGGCGCGACAGCGTCGACAGCATCACGAACGGCAGCGCGGCGAGCGCGTCCGGGTCGCGCGGCAGCCCGTGCCGCGCGACGAACGCGGGGCTCGCGACCAGCCATTTCTCGTACTCGCCGAGCTGCACCGCGCGATAGTTCGAATCCGCGAGGCGGCCGATGCGGATCGCGACGTCGAGATTGTCCGCGACGAGATCGGCGATGCGGTCGTTCGCGATCAGTTCGACGTCGAGCCGCGGATGCGCGTCGCGCAGCGCGACGACGGCCGGCGCGACGACCAGCGCGCCGTAGTCGATCGGCACGCTCACGCGCAGCGTGCCGCGCAGCGGCCCGGCGTCGGACGACACCGCGTCGAGCGCGCTTTCGGTCGCGCGCACGATGTCGCGGCACGCGTCGTAGAACGCGCGCCCCGCATCGGTCACGCTCAGCCGTCGCGTGGTGCGCACCAGCAGGTTCGCGCCGACTTCGGATTCGAGGCGCTGCATGTGCGTGCTGACGACCGTCTTCGCGAGGCCGAGCCGCTCGGCCGCGGCCGTCAGCGAGCCGGCGTCGACCACCGCGACGAAGATCGCCAGCCGGTTCAGGTTCACGTCGCGCAGATCGGCCATCGTCGATTGTCCTATGGAAGCGGATAATGTTTCAGCGATTATCCGTCTTCTGGCCGCGAACGGCGAGCGCTACGCTGGGGCCGTTCGTCGCCGATTCCCGGCGGCGCGAGATCCAGGAGCTTTCCCATGCCAGCCGCCAGCAAGCCCGCCCGTCCGGTTCGTGTCTATTCGTTCCCGCTGTCCGGGCACGCGCATCGCGTCCGGCTGTTCCTGTCGCTGCTCGGGCTGCCGTTCGAGACCGTCGACGTCGACCTCGCGGCCGGCGCGCAGCGCGAACCTGCGTTCCTCGCGCTCAATCCGCTCGGCCAGGTGCCGGTGATCGACGACGACGGCACCGTGCTCGCCGATTCGAACGCGATCCTCGTCTATCTCGCGAAGCGCTACGGCGACGCGCACTGGCTGCCCGACGATGCCGCCGGCGCGGCGACCGTGCAGCGCTGGCTGTCGTACGCGGCCGGGCCCATCGCAACGGGGCCGGCGGCCGCGCGGCTCGTCACCGTGTTCGGCGCGCCGCTCGATCATGACGCGGCCAAGCGCACGGCCGCGAAGGTGCTCGCCGTGATCGACCAGGAACTCGCCGGCAAGCCGTTCGCCGCGGGCGCGCAACCGACGATCGCCGACATCGCTGCCTACACGTACATCGCGCACGCGCCGGAAGGCGGCGTGTCGCTCGAACCGTATCCGCATGTGCGCGCGTGGCTCGCGCGCGTCGAGGCGCTGCCGGGCTTCGTCGCGATGCCGCCGACCCGCGCCGGCCTGCTCGCCGCCTGACGGCGAAGCCGCGATTTCACCGGGAGAACACGATGACCGCGCCGACTGCCGCCGTACCGGGCTGGGAACTGGATGTTGCGCCGTTTCATGCGGGCGAGCTGGCCATGCAGCAGCGCGCGGGCGTGACGCAGGCCGCGGACGCGGCCGGCCGGCGCGGCATCCGGCGCTTCATGCCGGACCAGCACCGCACGTTCTTCGCGCAGTTGCCGTTCTTCGTGCTCGGCGGCGTCGATCCGAACGGCCAGCCGTGGGCGACGCTGCGGGTCGGGATGCCCGGCTTCGTGACGACGCCGGACGCGCGCACGCTGCGCATCGACGGCGACGCGCTGCGCGGCGATCCGCTGGCCGGTGCATGGCAGCCCGGCGTGCCGCTCGGCGGGCTCGGGATCGAGTTCGACACGCGCCGGCGCAATCGCGTGAACGGCATCGTGCGCGCGGTCGACGGCGGCGCGCTGACGATCGCGGTCGAGCAGAGCTTCGGCAACTGTGCGAAGTACATTCAGGGCCGCACGCCGACGCTCGTGCCGCGCGAAGGCGATGTGTCCATCGCGGCCGACGTGTCGGGCCGGCTGAGCGACGCGGATCGCGCGTTGCTCGCGCAGGCCGATACGTTCTTCGTCGCGAGCGCGAACACGTCGGCCGGTGCGGGTGCCGCGCGGGGTGCGGATGTGTCGCATCGCGGCGGCATGCCCGGCTTCGTGCGCGTCGACGACGCGCACACGCTGACGACGCCGGATTTCAGCGGCAACCGCTTCTTCAATACGCTCGGCAACCTGCAGCACGATCCGCGCGCGGGGCTGCTGTTCGTCGATTTCGACAGCGGTGACCTGCTGTATGTCGCCGCGCACGCGGAGATCGTGTGGGACGGGCCGCTCGTCGCGTCGTTCGACGGCGCGCAGCGGGTCGTGCGGTTTCACGTGCGCGAAGTGCGGCGCACGCGGGGTGTGCTGCCGTTTCGGTGGTCGGCGGTTGAGCGGACGCCGCAGTTTGCGGGGGAGGTGGGGGCTGGTGTGCCGGCGGTATCCGCACCTGCATCTGCGTCTTCATCCCCCTCCAGCTGGCGCCCGCTGCGCATCGCGAAGATCGTCGACGAAGCGCGCGCGATCCGCTCGTTTCATTTCGAAGCGGCGGACGGCGACGCGTTGCCGGCCTACGAAGCCGGGCAGCATCTGACGCTGCGCGTCGCGCTGCCGGACGAAGCTTCGCCGACGATCCGCAGCTACACGCTGTCCGATGCACCCGGCGCATCGCATTACCGGATCACCGTGAAGCGCGAAGGACGCGTATCGGCCTGGCTGCACGACCACGCGCGTGCCGGCATGACGCTCGATGCGCAGATGCCGCGCGGCCGCTTCACGTTCGACGTCGCGAGCCCGCGTCCGGCGGTGCTGGTGTCGGCCGGCATCGGCATCACGCCGATGATCGCGATGCTGCGCCGCGCGCTGGCCGACGACGCACCGTCGCGCCGCGTGGTGTTCGTGCACGGCGCGCGCGATACGGCCGACCGGCCGTTTTCAGCGGAACTGACGCGCATCGCGGACGCGGACCCGCGCGTATCGCTGCACTGGTTCGACAGCCGGCCGCAGCGCGACGGCGCGGCACGACCGGGTCGCGTCGACATCACGCAACTGAAGCGCATCCTGCCGTTCGACGACTACGATTTCTACCTGTGCGGACCCGCCGCGTTCATGCGCGATATGTACGACGGATTGCGCGCGCTGAACGTGCCGGACGAGCGTATCCGCTTCGAGGCGTTCGGGCCGTCGAGCGTCGTGCGCAGCGCGACCCGCGCGGCCGGGGCGCCGCCGGCGGCAAGCGTGCCGGTCGTGTTCCGCCGCTCGGCACGCGACGCCGCATGGACGCCCGCCGACGGCACGCTGCTCGAATTCGCCGAAGGCCGGAGCGTCGCGGTGCCGTCCGAATGCCGGTCGGGGTCGTGCGGCACATGCGCGACGCGCGTGCTGTCCGGTGCGGTCGATTACGTGCAAGCGCCCGACGCGCCGGTCGAACCGGGCTGTGCGCTGCTGTGCGTCGCGCGGCCCGCGACGGGCACCACGGAGGCGCTCGTGCTCGACCGCTGACGGACCCTGCGACATGCCGCCGCAGACGGCCTGCTGCGCGAAAAGCACGCGCAACTGCTTCTTTTTTCGAATGCCGGTCGGATCAACGATAGCGTCAACCGATTCGATGAAAGGAGCACAACCATGAAACTGCTCGGCATGATCAAGCTGGTCCTGTGGAGTTTCTTCGGCGTACGCAACAGCAAGGCGCACGCGGCCGATCTCGCGAACGTCAACTATACGTTGCTGCCGTTCGTGGCGATTGTGCTCGCGCTGCTGGTCGGCGCGGTCATCTACGGCGTCGTGCATCTGGTTGTCGATCCGACCGCGACGATGCAGGGGTTCTGAACGTTGGGTGAACCGGCAGCGGGCCGTCATTCCCGCTCCGGTTTTCGCTCGTTTGACCGGCGCGTGACTGCACCGGTTGTCGAGGTCGCCGCGCACGATGCGCATCGCGATCGCATCGCCGCCGCTGTCGCACCATTCGAAGCGTATTTCCCCCATCCCGCCGTTCCCGTCTCCCGTTCGACCCGATTCACCGGCCTTCAGCCCCGCCCGGGGTAAAATGCGCGCCACGCCGCGATGTCGCGCGCGACGGGCATGCCGCCGTTCCGACGAACGGCGTACGCAACTGCCCGGCGCCCGCAACCGGGGCGTTCGAAGCGTCCCCCGCATGACAAGACCGCGCGATGCGGCCGGCCGCCCGACATGCTCGAGATCCAGGATCGACGGCTGCGTCGGTGCCCGGCGCGTCACCGTCATCCGATGTCCCATCCTGCGCTTTCCCGATCGATCGGCACGCATGCTGCCCGATCGTCAGATTCGTCTGATGAATGTCGTGTCGACGTTCGTGCCCGGCGTCCGCCGGACCGTCGCGGATTCTTGCATGAGGTCGCGCTTCGCAGCGGCGCAAAGCGTTTCGAAGGTTTCGACAGGGTCGAGTGGCGAGTTTTCCATCCAGAACAATGACGGTGAATAGAACAACAGCGTCGTCCGCACGGCGGCGGCGCGCGAAGGCCGGGCTTGGCGTCGGTCTCGGCATCACGCTTTTCGCGGCGCAGGCCGCCGTGGCGCAGGGCGACGCGCCGGCGCCCGACGCCGGTGCGGCCGGCAGCACGACGCTGCCGGCGATCACGGTGAGCGGCGAGCGCGGCAACACGCTGCGCGCACGCACGGCGTCGGTCACGGGGCTCGACGACGCGCCGCTGCGCGACACGCCGGCCTCGGTCAACGTCGTCACGCGGGCGCTGATCGACGACCAGCAGGCGAAGCGGCTGAGCGACGTCGTGCGCAACGATGCGTCGGTCGTCAACGACTACGCGCCGGTCGGCTACTTCGAAGGCTTCGCGATCCGCGGCTTTCCGGTCGATCTCGCGAGCGCGATCCGGATCGACGGGCTGACGGTGTCCGGCGAGCAGAACGTGCCGCTCGAGAACAAGGAGCGCGTCGAGATCCTGAAGGGGCTGGCGGGCATCGACAGCGGCGTGGTCGCGCCGGGCGGCGTGATCAACTTCGTGACGAAGCGCTCCGCGAACGTCGCGAGCGTGACGGGCGGCGTCGACAGCCGCGGCTCGACGTCGGCGGCCGTCGATCTCGGCCGCCGCTTCGGCCCCGACAATCAGTTCGGTTTCCGGATCAACGCCGCGAAGGAGAACATGCACTCCTATATCGATGGCACCAACGGACGGCGTACGTTCGGCTCGATCGCCGCCGACTGGGACATCAGCCCGCGCGCGAGCCTGCAGTTCAACGCGGAATTCCAGCAGTGGATCCAGCGTTCCGCGCCCGGCTACCAGCTGCTCGGCGGCACCGTCGTGCCGTCGGTCAAGACGACGTCGAAGGCGCTCGGCACGCAGCCGTGGGCGAAGCCGGTGACGACCGATGCGCTGAACCTGAACGCGCGCTTCGACTACCAGTTCAACGACGACTGGAAGGCCTACGTCGCCGCCGGCCGCAGCCGCACGATGATCGACGACAACAGCGCGTTCGCGTACGGCTGCTATTACGCGGCGAGCTGCGCGGCCGGCACGACGTCGCCGTTCTTCTTCGGCGCGAACGGCGACTACGACGTGTACGACTTCCGCAGCCCGGGCGAATACCGCCGCAACGACGACCTGCGCGCGGTCACGACCGGCAAGTTCGCGACAGGCCCGCTGCGGCACGAGCTGACGCTCGGCGTGAGCGTGCAGCGCCGCGTCGTGCACATGGCGAATGCCGTGTACGACTACGTGGGCAGCGAGAACATCTATGGGCCCGACGTCGCGTTCGCACCGTCGCCGAACACGGCCGGGCCGTCGTATCCGCAGCTCGACGCGTGGCAGTACGGCGTGTTCGGGCTCGACCGCATCAGCATCGGCGAGCACTGGCAGGTGCTCGCGGGCGGCAAGGAAGTGCTGCTGCGCCAGCGCAGCTGGAGCAGCCTCGACGGCGACGCGACGCACACCGACCGCTCGGTGTTCCTGCCGCAGGTCGCGCTCGTCTACAAGCCGGTGAACGTGCTGTCGCTGTACGCGTCGTACAGCAAGGCGCTGTCGCTCGGCGACCAGGCGCCGGTGCGCGCGACCAACGCGTATGCGTTCCTGCCGCCGGTCGAATCGCACCAGTTCGAGCTCGGCGCGAAATACGACTGGCTCGACCGGCTGAGCCTCACGGCCGCCGTGTTCTCGATCAGCAAGCCGTTCCAGTTCGCCGACCCCGATGCGTCGGGCACGAGCTATACGTTCGTGCAGCGCGGCACGCAGCGCCACCAGGGGATCGAGCTCGGCGCGGCCGGGCGCGTGACCGAGCGGCTCGGGCTGACGGCCAGCGTCGCGGCGATTCGCGCGCGCGCGTACGATTCGGGTTCGCCGGCGTACGAGGGGCACCAGATCATCAACGTGCCGGCGCTGCGCGCATCGCTGTATGCGGATTACGCGGTGCCGGGCGTCGCCGGCCTGAACATGCTCGGCGGCGTCGAGTACAGCGCGGCGCGCAACGCGAACGAGGAGGGCACCGCGCGCGTGCCGTCGTGGTTCGTGTTCAATCTCGGCGCGCGCTATACGACGAAGATCGCGGGCCATCGCACGGTGCTGCGCGTGTCGGTGGACAACCTGTTCAACAAGTTCTACTGGCGCGACGCGGGCGAGCAGCAGGGCGACGCGTACCTGTTCCCCGGCGCACCGCGCACCGCGCGCGTGTCGTTGACCTATGATTTCTGATCGTCCGGACCCGGCCGCGTGATGCGCGGCCCCGGCAGCCAACCAGGAGAGCACAGACGATGTCCCCACTCGAAATCGCCGGCGTGATCGTCAGCGCGCTCGCGATCTGGCTGACCGCGAAGCGGCGCATGCTGTGCTGGCCGGTCGGGCTCGCGTCGGTCGCGCTGTACGGCTGGATCTTCTTCGACGCGAAGCTGTATTCCGACATGCTGCTGCAGGGCGCGTTCGCGGTGCTGCAGGTGTACGGCTGGCGCCGCTGGATCGCGCAGCGTACGCTCGAGGCGGGCGGCGGCGCTGCGCCGCAAGGCGACGTCGCGCCCGTCACCGGCGTGCGGCCGCGGCAGATGCTGCCGGACCTGATCGCGGCCGTCGTCGGCAGCGCGCTGCTCGGCGGGATGATGGCGCGCTGGACCGATGCGGCGCTGCCGTTCGTCGATGCGTCGCTGACCGCGTTCAGCCTCGTCGCGCAATACTGGACCGCGCGGCGCTACATCGCGTCGTGGGGGCTGTGGATCGTCGTGAACGTCGTGTACGTCGGGATGTTCGTGTTCAAGGCACTGTATCTGACGGCCGGACTCTACGCGCTGTTCATCGCGCTCGCCGTCGTCGGCTGGCGCGACTGGAGCCGGACGGCGAATGCGCTGCGCGCGACGGCGAGCCCGGCGGGCTGATTCAAGGGCTGATTCAACTACGGAGCGACGTCGTTCATGTCATTTCCACTCGAGCCGGACGCGCCTGCATCGCGTGACGTCGCCGACATGCGGGACGTCGCGCCGCCGCAATTCGGCGTCGACGGCGAGCAGGCCGAACGCGACTGGCCGCTGATGACGCACGACGAAGTCGCGGGCGTGCTTGCGCGGATCGATGGCGTCGGCGCGCCGGCGCGGCTTACGTGGCACAGCCCGCGGCCGTTCTCCGCGGCGGTGCTGGTGCACACGACCGACGCGCGCGCGCTGTTCGTCAAGCGTCATCACGCGAGCCTGCGCGACGTCGCCGGGCTCGAGGAGGAGCATCGCTTCATCGCGCATCTGCGCGATCGCGGTGTGCCGGTCGCGGACGTGCTCGCCGGTCGCGACGGCGCGACCGCGTTCGCATCCGGCGACTGGACCTATGAAGTGCACGTGGTGGCGCCGGGGGTGGACGCGTATCGCGGCGTGATGTCGTGGCAGCCGTTCACGCATCCTTCGCATGCGTACGCGGCAGGCCGCGCGCTGGCCGAACTGCATCGCGCGTCGGCCGGCTACGATGCGCCGGCGCGGCCCGTGCGCACGCTGCTGTCGAGTTTCCGGGTGCTGTCGTCCGCCGATCTTCCCGGTGCGCTCGAACGCTGGGTCGATGCACAGCCGCTGCTGGTGCGCGCGCTTGGCACGCGCGACTGGCGCGGCGACGTCGCGGATGCGATCGGCCCGTACCACGCGCGCCTCGTGCCGCTGCTGCCCGCGCTGGCGCCGCTGTGGACGCACGGCGACTGGCATGCGTCGAATCTCCTGTGGACCGACGCCGCGCCCGGCGCGCAGGTGCGGACCGTGCTCGATTTCGGCCTGTCGGATCGCACGTGTGCCGTCATGGATCTCGCGCTCGCGATCGAACGCAACGCGATCGACTGGTTGGCGCCGGCCGATGCACGTCGCGTCGAGCATGAACAGATCGGCGCGCTGCTCGACGGCTACGAATCGCTCGAACCGCTGAGCGACGACGCGTATGCGGCGCTGGTCGCGATGCTGCCCATCGTGCATACCGAATTCGCGCTGTCGGAAGTCGCGTATTTCGGCTGCATCGTCAATGCACCGGAAATCGTCGATGTTGCGTATGACGGTTATCTGATCGGGCATGCGCGATGGTTCGGCGAACGCGACGGACGGCAGTTGCTCGACTGGCTGGTGCAACGCCGGCGTGCGAAGCGGGGCAGCTTGTAAAACTGCGTTGCGGACACTGTCGAGCCGGCAGTGTCGTCTGCCCGATCTTCACGCTCTGCGGTGCCGCGATCGTACCGCACGGCACGGCCGCACGTTCGCCGCGATCCGGCGGCGCGCGGCACGCTGCCGGCGATCGCCGGGCAGCACCCACGCCTGACTCGCATCAGCGGGTCGCGAGCCTGTCGTGATTGTCGGCCCGGGGCGACTTCTCGCCAGCATGCACCGACATCCCGTGAAGTTCCTTGTTGCGCGCGATGATCTCGCTGGTCGGCGGGTACTGCGTCTTGCTCGTCGGCACGACGCCGTCGTGCTGCGCCTGCTTGAGTTCGTCGATGACTTCCGCGCGGGTCTTGCCCTGCGTTTGAGTGTGCGCTTGCGCGAAGGCGGCTTGCGAGGCGACGCCGAGCGACAGCGTGGCGGTGACGAACAGGGCTGCGAGTCTTGCCGTTTTCATGGAGCTCTCCTTGATGAGGCCGCCGGGTGGCGATCCATGAGCCCAGTATGCGAAAGCCGCCGAGCGTGACCGTGATCGGCAGATGACAAATGCGTCAGATTGCGGGGCCGAGGGGCGTGACGTGCGGGCCCGGCCGACGTGATGCAATCGTCATGTTCGGGTCATGCATGCGATGAGCGGGAAGCGGAGCATGTCGCCTGCCGACGGCCGAAGCCGGAACCGTCGGATCGTCCGCGCCGAAGGCCGTGCGCGATGCGGTGCCCACCGGCCTGATGCCCGGCGAACAGATCGACCATGCGGGGCATCGATGCGGCAATCCGAACTTCTACGTGAACACGCATCCGTGCCTGTTCCCGAAGCGCAACGTCACGCCTCGATGCAGTCATATCCCCGCGCCACATGCGCGGCTGTCGACTATAGTTATGCACGAACAGCACCCATCCACGTCGAAGGCGGGCAAATGATCGATCACGTTTACATCTCAGTCACCGACATCGAGAAGTCGCTGCTCTTCTACTCCGAAGCCTTGAAGCCACTCGGCTGGAGCGTATTCGGCAACTACGACTCCGCGAATGGCCCGGCGAGCGTCCCCGATCTCTACGGCATCGGCGACGATGTGTACGGCAAGGGAGAGGGGGTTGGATCAAGCATCTGGCTACGCAAACGTCAGCCAGGCGAGACCGGGCTTTACCTGGGGATCGTCTGCGATACGAACGAACTCGTCGACGCTGCCTACGCAGCCGCAATCAACGCCGGCGGCATCGATGAGGGAAGACCGGCGGATCGTACCTACTTCGCCCCCGGCTACTACGCCGCCAACGTCGCCGACCTCGACGGCAACCGTCTCGAGTTCGTACACAAGGCGTGGAACCCCAAGCGACGCTCATAGCAATCCAATGGATGCACGGGGGTCGTCGCGGTTCGTATCGCTTTGAACGATCCCGCACCGGATAGATGGCTGCTTCGCGGACGTGCGGTTGGCCGAACCGGATCGGCAAGCCGCGTCCACGGAATTCCGCAAACAAGCAAAAAAAGACCCGGCACTCGCAGTGTCCGGGCCAACGCGTGATCGTGCCGTGCGACAGCGATACGCCTGCGTGGTTCGCAACGGGCATCACCCGTCACGCATTCGATGGTATGCGACGCGATCCATCGCGAACCTGATCGGAAGATGAAATTTTCGTCACGCGCGTATCGGTGCGCGATCGATATTCCGATCAGAAGCAATGGCGCAGCCCGAGATTGACGATCCCTCGCGTAGCCGTAGGCGCCGATGCGGGTGCTGCGCCCCCCGGCATCGACCGGGGATTGAACACCTTGAAGCGGGCGTGTCGGCACGCCCGCTTCGGCTCACAGCTGCGCGAGCGCCTGGTCGAGGTCGGCGAGCAGGTCGTCGATGTGCTCGATGCCGATCGACAGCCGTACCGTTTCCTCCTTCACGCCGGCCTTCGCGAGCTCGGCCGGCGACAGCTGGCGGTGCGTCGTCGAGGCCGGATGCGTCGCGAGCGACTTCGTGTCGCCGATGTTGACGAGCCGCGTGAACAGCTTCAGCGCATCCTGGAACTTGGCGCCGCCGTCGCGTCCGCCCTTCACGCCGAACGTCAGGATGCCGGGCGCGCGGCCCGACAGGTAGCGCGCGACGAGCGCATGATCCGGGTGATCGGGCAGCCCCGCGTAGTTCACCCATTCGACGTGTTCATGGCGCGCGAGATGCTGCGCGATCTTCAGCGCGTTGTCGCTGATGCGCTCGATGCGCAGCGCGAGCGTCTCGATGCCTTGCAGGATCTGGAACGCGTTGAACGGCGAGATCGCCGCGCCCATGTTGCGCAGCGGCACGACGCGCGCGCGGCCGATATATGCGGCCGGCCCGAACGCTTCGGTGTAGACGACACCGTGATAGCTGACGTCGGGCTCGTTGAGCCGCTTGAAGCGGTCCGCGTGCTGCGCCCACGGGAACTTGCCCGAATCGACGATCGCGCCGCCGAGGCTCGTGCCGTGGCCGCCGAGATACTTCGTCAGCGAGTGCACGACGATGTCCGCGCCGTGTTCGAACGGACGCAGCAGGTACGGCGACGGCACCGTGTTGTCGACGATCAGCGGGATACCGTGGCGATGCGCGACTTCCGCGAGCGCGGCGATGTCGGTCACGTTGCCGAGCGGATTGCCGACCGATTCCGCGAAGATCGCCTTCGTGCGCGCGTCGATCAGCGGCTCGAACGACGCGGGGTCGCGCGGATCGGCGAAGCGCGTCGTGATGCCGTATTGCGGCAGCGTATGCGCGAACAGGTTGTAGGTACCGCCGTACAGCGAACTGGCGGACACGATGTTGTCGCCGGCTTCCGCGATCGTCTGGATCGCGTACGTGACGGCCGCCTGGCCCGACGCCAGCGCCAGCGCGCCGATGCCGCCCTCGAGCGCGGCGATCCGCTGTTCGAGCACGTCGGTCGTCGGGTTCATGATCCGCGTGTAGATGTTGCCCTGGACCTTCAGGTCGAACAGGTCTGCGCCGTGCTGCGTGTCGTCGAATGCGTACGCAACGGTCTGGTAGATCGGCACCGCGACCGCGCGCGTGGTCGGGTCGGGTCGATAGCCGCCGTGCACGGCGATGGTTTCGAGGCGCCAGTTCGAAGAGGCCTGATCGGTCATGAGTGCTCCATCTGTTGTTGTCGTGGTCGAGCGATTATAGGAGCAGGTGTGCTGCCGTCCTTAGAACGAATGGTTTGTTGCTTATGGGGCCGCCGCGCATAGAATGCGTTTTTCCTCGGATGAAGGGTGCGCGATGGACCAGGATCAGTGGAACAAGGTGGATGCGTATTTCTCCGCGACGCTCGTGCCGACCGACGACGCGCTCGACGCCGCGCTCGCGGCGAGCGACGCGGCCGGGCTGCCCGCGATCAACGTCGCGCCGAACCAGGGCAAGCTGCTGCAGCTGCTCGCGACGATTCGCGGCGCACGGCGCATCCTCGAAGTCGGCACGCTCGGCGGCTACAGCACGATCTGGCTCGCGCGCGCGTTGCCGCCGGACGGCCGGCTCGTGACGCTCGAACTGAACCCCGATCACGCGAAGGTCGCGACGCGGAACATCGCGCGCGCCGGGTTCGCGGATGTCGTGTCGGTGGTGGTCGGCAGCGCGAAGGACAGTCTCGCGCGGCTCGTCGATGCGGGCGAGGCGCCGTTCGACTTCATCTTCATCGACGCGGACAAGGACAACAACGCCGCTTATCTGGACGCCGCGCTGAAACTGTCGCGGCCCGGCACGGTGATCGTCGTCGACAACGTCGTGCGGGGCGGGCGCGTGGCCGATCCGGACAACCGTGAGCCGGACGTCGTCGGCGTGCGCGACGGGTTCGCGCGGATCGTCGCCGAGCCGAACCTCACGACGACCGCCTTGCAGACGGTCGGGCTGAAGGGCTGGGACGGGTTTTCGATCTCGATCGTCGGCGCGTGACTTGAAGGTGGCGCATCACCGCGGTCGTCGGCCGCACCGGACGTGCGACACGGTCGCGGCCACGGATCTTTCATCGAGCGTGGCCGCGCGCCGCGCTATCCTTTCACGCACACCACCTGACGCAGCGTGTGCACCACTTCGACGAGGCTGCGCTGCGCCGCCATCACCGCATCGATGTCCTTGTAGGCCATCGGGATCTCGTCGACGACACCCGCGTCCTTCCGGCATTCGACGCCGCGCGTCGCCTTGACCTGGTCGTCGACCGTGAAGCGGCGCTTCGCTTCGGTCCGGCTCATCGCGCGGCCGGCGCCGTGGCTGCACGAACAGAAGCTCTCCGGATTGCCGAGCCCGCGCACGATGAAGCTCTTCGCGCCCATCGAACCCGGAATGATGCCGAGCTGTCCCTTCTGCGCGGATACGGCTCCCTTGCGCGTGACGAGCACGTCCTCGCCGAAGTGGCGTTCGCGCTGCACGTAGTTGTGGTGGCAGTTCACCGCGTGCTCGTCGACCGCGAACGGTTTCGCGATCACGCCGCGCGCCGCGCCGATCACTGCGTCCATCATCGCCTGCCGGTTGCGGCGCGCGTAGTCCTGCGCCCAGCCCACTGCTTCGACGTAATCGTCGAAGTGCCGGCTGCCCTCGGTGAAATACGCGAGGTTGCGATCCGGCAGGTTCGCGATGTGCTGCCGCATGTCGGCCTGCGCGAGTTCGATGAACAGGCTGCCGATCGCGTTGCCGACGCCACGCGAGCCGCTGTGCAGCATGAACCACACGCGATCCGCTTCGTCGATGCACACCTCGATGAAGTGGTTGCCCGTGCCGAGCGTGCCCAGATGCACGTAATGGTTCGTCTTCTCCAGCTTCGGATACTTGCCGACGATCCGCTGAAAGCCCGGCAGCAGCGATTTCCACGACTCGGTCACGGCGGCCGGCGTGCGATCGCCCCATGCGCCGGGATCGCGGCGCCCCGGCGCGCGGCCGTGCGGCACCGCGCGTTCGATCGCGCTGCGCAGCCCGCCGAGTGCGTCCGGCAGGTCCGCCGCCGTGAGCGTCGTGCGCGCGGCCATCATCCCGCAGCCGATGTCGACGCCGACCGCGGCCGGGATGATCGCGCCCTTCGTCGGGATCACGCTGCCGATCGTCGAGCCCTTGCCGAGGTGGACGTCCGGCATCACCGCGACGTGCTTGAAGATGAACGGCATCTGCGCGGTGTTGCGCAATTGCGCGCGCGCGTCGTCCTCGAGCGCGACGCCTTGCGTCCACATCTTCACCGGCTTGCCGTTCGCCAGTTCCATCACCTGAAAATCATCGTTACTCATTTGCTTCACCTTCGATCGCCCCTTCAGTCGTGCGGCGCAAGCTCTTCAAAGCATGATGCTTCCATCTATTCTTGTCGTTTTCTTCACTGGCTGCCGGCCGACGTGCGTTGGCCGAATCGGGGTACGACGCGACCGGGTCAGGCTCGATTCGCGGATGCTCGCTGCGCGGTAGCCGCGCGTGAACGATGTTTCACCATTCATGCGCGGCAGATCGCGATGATCTCCGCGCTGGCCGCGTCGTCGAACGGCGCACCGTTCCAGTCTCCGCACCAGTCGGCGGACGAGAAGCCGGCGGCCGCGACACGCGCCTGCAGGTCGGGTTGCGCGATGAAGCGCAGCCGGCTCGTGTTCCTCACCTGCGTATCGTCGCGATGAAACCGGTAGACCGTGTCGAACGACACGATCGGACCGTCGACCGCGGTCACCGCATGATGGAGTTCGACGCTGCCGAATTCGGGCGAATCGATGCGGGTGGCCGACGCCGCCGGAGTCCAGCCGAGCCACGGCTCGACACGCGGATTGCGGGTCTCGAACAGGAAGCGCCCGCCGTCGGCCAGCACGCGCCGCGCGCCGCACAGCGTCGCATCGATCTCCGCGTCGGTCAGCAGGCACTGGAACGCGTGCCCGGTCATCACGACGGCATCGAACGGCGCGCCGGGCGGCAGGCTGCCGAGATCGCACGCGAGCCAGCGCACCGCGCCGGCGCCCGGCTGGCGTCGCGCATGGTCGATCATCGCGGGTGCGGGGTCGATCGCGACGACGTCGTGTCCGGCCGCCGCAAGCCGGCGCGCGAACGTGCCGGTGCCGCAGCCGAGATCGAGAATCCGTTGCCGCGCGGTGCCGAGGCGCGATGAGTAGAACGCGAAGTCGCAATCCCCCGCGTTGAACCGGTCGTAGACCGCGACGAGACGCGGATCGGTATAGAGGATTTCGCCGGCAGCCGCCGCGTCGGACGTCACGCGAAACCCGCGTCAGCGCTGCTGCACCGCGACGCGCAGCCCGAGCGCGATGAAGATCGAGCCGATGATTTTTCCCTGCCAGCGCGTGAGCCACGCAAGACGCTTCACTACGCGGCCGAGCGGGCGGATCGAGCATGCGATCAGCGTCGTATAGAGCGAGCTGAGCACGACGAAGATCAGCCCGAGCACCGCGAACTGCACGAACGTCGAGCCGCGTTCCGGATGCACGAACTGCGGCATGAACGCGAGGAAGAACAGCGCGGTCTTCGGGTTCAGCACTTCGGCGGGAATCGCCTGCAGGTACGCCGTCAGCGGCGTGACGGGCGGCACCTTCGGCAGCGACGGATCGGACGGCCCGTCGAGCAGCGCGCGCACGCCGAGGTAGATGAGGTAGGCCGCGCCGACCAGCTTCACGACGTTGAACGCGAGCGCCGACGTCATCAGCAGCGCCGACAGCCCGACGGCGGCAAACAGCGTATGCACGAAGTCGCCGCTCGCGACGCCGAGGCCGGTCAGGATGCCGGTCTTGCGGCCGCCCTGCACGGTGCGGCTCAGCACGAGCAGCACGGCGGGGCCCGGGATCAGGAACAGGCCCAGGACGACGGCGGTGAAGGTGGCCAGCGTGGTCAGGTCGAACATGGCGGCTCCGGCAAGGTTGGCGAGGCGGCGGGGGATCGACGCATTGTATTCGGATCGGCGCGCGTCTGCCGACGCCGGCCGGGAACCGCGCGGCCGCGCCGGCGCCTTTCTGGTATAAGCACGAAAGGCCGCGCGGGCACGCCGTCCGGCCGCTTTCGACACCATCGCTCCATGCGCGACCTGCCACCCGTTACCGACCCCGCTGCCGACGCCGACGTCTATCACGTGCCGCGCCCGCTCGTCGTGTTCGGCGGCTCGGTCGTCGAGCCCGAATGGCGGCTCGAACGGCACAGCCATCCGCAGGCGCAACTGCTGTACACGCTGAGCGGCGTCATCTATTGCGAGATCGACGGCGGCGTGTGGAGCGCGCCGCCGCAATGCACGGTGTGGATTCCGGGCGGTGTCACGCATTCGGCGCGCGGTTCGGCCGGCGCGACGTTCTACGCGGTGCTGGTCGAGCCCGATGCGGCGCCCGGCCTGCCGGCGCGCTGCTGCACGCTGGGCATGTCGCCGCTGTTGCGCGAACTGCTGCTGAAGGCCGCGAGCTTCCCGAGCCTGTACGACGTCGATGGTCCGCAGGGGCGGCTGATGGCGACGCTGCTCGACGAACTCGTCGCGGCGCCGGTCGAGGACCTGTATCTGCCGATGCCGGCCGACCGCCGGCTGCGCAGGCTGATCGATCATCTACTCGACGCCCCGGCCGACAAGTCGCCGCTGCCCGAACTCGCGCGCCGCGCCGGCGTCAGCGAGCGCAGCCTCACGCGGCTCGCCGCGAAGGAACTCGGCATGAGCCTCGGCGACTGGCGCCGGCGGCTGCACGTCGCGCTGTCGCTGCGGATGCTGACGGCGGGCCGCCGCGTGCACCAGATCGCGATCGACCTCGGCTACGAGAGCGCGAGCAGCTTCGTGACGATGTTCCGCAAGGCGACCGGCAAGTCGCCGACCCAATACCTGACCGACCGGCAGCGCTGACCGTGCCGTGCTGAGCCGTGCCGTGCCAGGTCGTCACACGCGCGTGCTTGGCCGGATCGAACAAGCGGTTGGCCGGCACGAGAAATGACGGGACGGGCGTCGATCTCTAACATGAGAATCATTCTCATCTGGAGGCCGACATGCAGATCGTCACGACTGAATTTCCGTTGGTGTGGTTGCGTTACGCGCGTTCGCCGTCGAGCGATCCCGCGTACCTGCTGGCCGAGCTCGACGCATTGCTCGCGCGCCGCGAACGTTTCGTGTTCCTGACCGACGATGCCCCGTCCGGCAACGATCGCGATGCGCAGGATCAGGAGATGCGCAAGCAGCTCGCGAAATGGAGCAAGGCGAATCGCGCGCAATCGCGCGAATGGATTCCCGCGATGATCGCGGTCGAGCCCGACGCGCAGCGGCGCGCGGCGCTCGATGCGTTCTCGGCCGCGTTCGAGAAGGTCTGGGGTTATCCGTTGAACGCGGCGGCGAATCGTGACGAGGCGCTCGCGCTGGCACGGCAGCTGCTCGCCGCGCCGGCCCGCGCGGCCGCGGCCACGCGCGACTGAACCGGTCGCCGCGCCGGCGGCGCGGCTCGCTCACTGACAGGCATGCGCCGCGTCGCGTTCGCGCACGATGCGTGATGCCGTATTCCGCGGGAGTTTCCGGTGGACAATCCGATTCGCGCGATGCGCATCTTCACGCGCATCGTCGAGATGAACAGCTTTACGCGCGCGGCGCACTCGCTCGGCATTTCGCGCGCGACCGCGACGCGCACCGTGCAGGAACTCGAGGCGGCGCTCGGCATGCCGTTGCTGGTGCGCACGACGCGCGCGCTGCGGGCGACGCCGGAAGGCGACGCGTATTACCGGCGGTGCCAGCGCATCACCGCGGACGTCGACGAACTCGAAGCGAGCCTGCGCAACGCGGCGCGGCATCCGAGCGGGCCGCTGCGCGTCGAGTTGCCGGGAGCGGTGGCGGACGCGATCGTGCTGCCGGCGCTTGGCGCGTTCCATGCGCGCCATCCGGAACTCGTGCTGATGCTGGGCGTGTCCGGACGCGCGGCCGACCTGATCGGCGATGCGGTCGACTGCAGCATCCGGCTTGGCGCGCTGCCCGATTCGTCGCTGGTTGCGCGCCCGCTCGGCGCACTCGAGCGCGTGACCTGCGCGAGCCCCGCGTATCTCGAGCGCTGCGGCGTGCCGCGTTCGCTCGATGCGCTTGCCGGGCATCGCGCGGTCAGCGGCGCGTTCGCGTCGGCCCAGCGCACGGCCGAACTCGAATTCGCGATCGATGGCGCGGTGCGCAAGATCCGGCTCGACGGCATCGTCAGCGTCGACGACGAGCAGGCGTACCTGGCTTGCGGCGTGCATGGCCTCGGGTTGATCCAGCCGCCGCGTGTCGTCGCGCAGCCGCTGATCGACGCGGGACATTTGCAGGAAGTGCTGCCGCGGTGGCGGCCGGGCGCGGTTTCGGTGTCGGCCGTCTATGCGAAGCGCCGGCACGTGTCGCCGGGCGTGCGCGCGTTCGTCGACTGGGTCGCGGAGCGTTTCGAGGATGCCGCGCAGGAGAGGGCCGGTGTGAGCGTGCCTGGGGCAGCGCTGCGGCAGATGGCAGCGACGGCGATCGCCGCGTGCGAGCCCGACGGGAGGCTGGCGGCAGCGGCGTGACAGCGGGGCGTCGAATGAATGAACGGGGGCTCAGGTGCTTGCGAGGCGAAACGCGTCGGCCATGCGCTCCTGTTCCCGGGCAGAAAGCGCGAGTCGTGTCGCGAGCGTGCGCCATTGGCCGACGACGCCGCGGAAATCATCGATGATCTCGTCGGCATCCTTCAGGCTCAGCCGGAAGTATTCACATACCTCGCGAGCGAGTTCGAGGTTCAGCGCGTTGTCCGCTTCCGTGATGTTGAGCTTGAGACCATCGGCTACGGCGACGGGATTCATATCGTAGGCCGCGGAGAGTCGCCAGCCCGCAGCCGGTTCGAGCATGAACCCGTGATTGCGAAGATGGTCGTCGGTATTCGAGACGAGAAGGTTGAAGACGATCCGGGTCCATAGTTCGCGCAGGTCGGCATTCGGTTGCGCGCCATGTCGCATGAGAACCTCCGCCAGTTCCAGGTAGCTGACACCGGTCGATGCGTCGTCGCCGTCGACATGGCCGGTCATCGTCATGGCCGAGGCAAAATGCAGCCGGCGTCCATCAGCAGTCCGATCAAAGCGTCGCACCAGGAAGCAATGGTAATCGCTGGCGAATTTTCGCGCTTCGGCGTGGGCGACGTTCAGGCCGCAGCCGACCGCCAGTGCATTGACGACCATTTCCCAGCCGCCTACGTCATAGTCGTCCCGTGCGCTCGGGAACTTGGCGATATACAGGTGCCCGCGGTCGTCGGCCACGCTGGCTTTCGGTCTGGCGCCACCGAGCGAGCCGCCGGGTGCGATGAGCATCGATAGCCAGTCGCGACCGTCCGGGTCGACATTGTCGACGTCTTCCTCCAGTGCCCGACTGGCTTGCTCCAGTTCGCGAATCTCCGCAAACGGCGGCGCGGCGAGATCGATGCGGTCATCGAGAAATTCTCCGGTGTCGTCGAGCTTGTAGCGCAATGCGCCGACTCGATAGAGGTCGTGGACGCCGAGCAGGTAGTCCGACTCATGGAGTCGCGTGCCCTTCGGCCGAAGACCTGCGCGAACGTCACGCTCCAGCCGGCGATCCATCAGCATGCGGCCCCATCGATCGGGGCTCGAATCGGCGAACGCGCCGAACGCGTGCCGCGGCGGCACCGGATATTGCGGTCCTTCGAAGAGGCCGATCCCGGGGTCGAGTTGCACGCCGGCGAACTCGGGTGCATCCAGCGCAACCGCGTCGTACTGGAATTCGAACCGTTCGCTGGCACGTGTCTGTCGACTGTGCAGAAGACCGAGTTTTCGGGGAGCGGGCAGGCCGTCCCAGTCTGCATAGACGGAGATGGTCGTCATTTCCTGGTCGCCCCTCCGTGTCGCTTGCCCACGGGTTTCAGCAATGCGGTCAGATCCGCGGCGGTCGTGCCGCGATTCTCGTCAGGCACTGCGTGACCGAATGCCGTCGTCGCCGTTCCGTCGGCTTGGGCGGTGGGGGAAACGCTCGCGCGAGCGCGCTTGCCGGACGTGTGCGGCGCTGCCGCGGCCGGTGTCGAAGCCACTTGCTTCGAGCGCCGCGGCGTGGCGAGTCGGGCGTCCTGAAGCTGGCGGCCGAGCGGGTCCGCGGCGGCCAGCTTTTCCAGATCACCCTGGAGCCCGAGCGTCTGCATGACGGAAAGATAGGCCCCCATCGTTACCCCCGAACTGCCCGCCTCGAGTGAGCGAAGCGTCATCGGCGACATGCCCGCGCGTTCCGCGACCTGCTTGGCCGTCAGCTTTCGGCGCAGGCGCGCCAACTTCAGCCGCTCGCCGAAGTCGACAAGCAGCCGACTGGATGCCGGCAAGAGCGGGGCAGTCTTCTTGGCCATGGTCGGAGCTAATATTTCAGCGCTTTTTGTGGAATAACGCCAAAATAATAGCACTTTGGCTTGAGGCAAGCGGCATCCCGATAGTGTCTCATGGGTCAAAGTGTAAATATTTTGGCGTTTTTTATGAAAAATAGCCGAAATATTGGCATCGTGCCGACCTGCCGGTTCAACGCCGCATGCGGTTTGCGCGGGACGTCCGGTGCCTCCTCGCCCGGCAGCGTGCGGCAGCGCCTTCCGCCCGCCTCCCGTCACCCATCCAGCTCCCCCGCCAGAAAATCCACGAACGCCCGTATCCGCGCGGACATCTGATGCCGCTGCGCATACACCGCGTAGATATCCGCGCTCGGCGTTTCGTAGTCGGGCAGCACGACGACGAGGCGCCCGTCGGCCAGATAGTCGCGGATATCCCACTCGGCGCGCATCAGGATGCCGTGCCCGTCGAGCGCCCATTTCACCGCGATCTCGCCGTCGTTCGTCGTCAGGTTGCCGTTGATCCGCACGGCTTCCGTGTTGCGCGCCGCGCCGCGTCCGCTCGCCAGCCGCCAGATCCCGTAGCCTTCGTCGCCTTGCCGGATGCCGATGCAGTTGTGCCGCGTCAGTTCGTGCGGCGTGCCCGGCGTGCCGTGCCGCGCGAGATACGCGGGCGCCGCGCACAGCAGCCGGCGGTTCGGCGCGAGCCGTCGCGCGACGACACGCGTATCGGGCGGCTCGCCGAAGCGGATGCACACGTCGAACGCGTCGTCGGTGAGCGGCGGCGGCATCACCGACAGTTGCAACTGCACCGATACCTCCGGAAAACGCGCGACGAAGCGCGAGATCGCCGGGCCGACGTGGCTGCGCCCGAAGCCGAGCGTCGCGTTCACGCGCAGCAGCCCCTTCGGCCGCTGCCGCGCGCTGCCGAGCAGTTCGCCCAGTTCGTCCATCTGATCGAGGATCCGGCGCGCGTAGTCGAGATACACGTCGCCCTCGGGCGTCAGCATCATGCGCCGCGTCGTGCGGTTGACGAGCGTCACGCCCGCGCGCCGCTCCATCTGCGTGAGCCGCTTGCTGACGGCCGCCGCGGTCAGCCCGAGCTCGCGCGCGGCCGCGCTCAGGCTGCCCGCCGCGGCCAGCGTCGAGAAGAAGCCGAGATCGGCCGGCTGGACGGTATCCGCCATGACGTGATTCGTGAATTGAAGTTAAAGATGCATTGAGTATAGCCCCGGTTTCTGCACTTCCGGTTCGGTAAAGTGCGTTCACGCTCACGATCAATCGAGGATGTCAGCATGAAGACCTACCGTATCGCGACCATTCCCGGCGACGGCATCGGCAAGGAAGTGGTGCCGGCGGCCAAGCAGGTGCTGGAAGCGCTGGCCCGCGGCAGCGACCGCTTTGCGTTCGAGTTCGAGGATTTCGACTGGGGCGCCGATTACTACCGCCTGCACGGCGCGATGATGCCGGCCGACGGTCTCGACGCGCTGCGCGGCAAGGACGCGATCCTGTTCGGCTCGGCGGGCGACCCCGACGTGCCCGACCACGTGACGCTGTGGGGCCTGCGCCTGAAGATCTGCCAGGGCTTCGACCAGTACGCGAACGTGCGGCCGACGCGCATCCTGCCCGGCATCGACGCGCCGCTGAAGCGCTGCGGGCCGGCCGACCTGAACTGGGTGATCGTGCGCGAGAACTCGGAGGGCGAATACGCGGGTGTCGGCGGCCGCGTGCACCAGGGGCATCCGATCGAGGCGGCGACCGACGTGTCGATCCTCACGCGTGCCGGCGTCGAACGCATCATGCGCTTCGCATTCCGGCTCGCGCAGTCGCGTCCGCGCAAGCTGCTGACCGTCATCACGAAGAGCAACGCGCAGCGTCATGCGATGGTGATGTGGGACGAGATCGCGAAGCAGGTCGCGCAGGAATTCCCCGACGTCACGTGGGACAAGGAACTCGTCGACGCCGCGACCGCGCGCATGGTGAACCGCCCGGCGTCGCTCGACACGATCGTCGCGACCAACCTGCACGCGGACATCCTCAGCGATCTCGCGGCCGCGCTCGCGGGCAGCCTCGGCATCGCGCCGACCGGCAACATCGATCCCGAGCGCCGCTATCCGTCGATGTTCGAGCCGATCCACGGCTCCGCGTTCGACATCATGGGCCGGGGCCTCGCGAATCCGGTCGGCACGTTCTGGTCGGTCGTGATGCTGCTCGAGCATCTCGGCGAGACGGCAGCGGCCGCGCGCGTGATGCAGGCGATCGAGGCCGTGACGGCCGATCCGTCGCTGCATACGCGCGACCTCGGCGGCAGCGCGACGACCGCGCAGGTGACGGCCGCCGTCTGCGAGCGCGTCGCACACGCGGCGGCCGCCGCCTGACAGTAACGAGAACGGCGACGAGAACGGCGACGGCCGCAAGCGCAGCCGGTCGCCTTCCATTCGCCGCCCCCCGGATTTTTTGCCCGCGACTCGCGCATTCGACGCGAGCCGGGTGCCGGCGCGCACGCTTCGTCGTAATGCCGGCGGTACCCACCGAGCCCGCGCGGACAGCGCGCGGCTCGACCTCGAAGGAGGAGACACATGCAAGCGGATCTGGAAACCCGCGTCGCGCGGAAACTGATGTGGCGCATCATTCCGTTCGTGATGCTGCTTTACTTCGTCAGCTTTCTCGATCGCGTCAACGTCGGCTTCGCGGCGATGACGATGAACAAGGCGATCGGCCTGTCGCCGACCGCGTTCGGACTCGGCGGCGGCCTGTTCTTCATCGGCTACTTTCTGTTCGAAGTGCCGAGCAACCTGATTCTCCATCGCGTCGGCGCACGCATCTGGATCGCGCGCGTGATGATCACGTGGGGCATCGTGTCGGCGGTGTCCGCGTTCGCAGCCGGGCCGACGAGCTTCTACGTGCTGCGCTTCCTGCTCGGCATCGCGGAAGCCGGCTTCTTCCCCGGCATCATCCTGTACCTGAGCCTGTGGTTTCCCGCGAAGCAGCGCGCGGTGGCGGCCGCGTGGTTCATGGCGGCCGCGCCGATCTCGACCGCGATCGGCTCGCCGCTGTCGGGCGCGATCATGCAGATGCCGCCGCTGTTCGGGCTCGCCGACTGGCAGATGCTGTACATCGTCGAGGCGCTGCCCGCGGTCCTGCTCGGCTTCGTCGTGCTGAAGTGCCTGACCGATGCGCCGTCGAAGGCCGCGTGGCTGCGGCCGGACGAGCGCGACTGGCTGGTCGCGAAGCTGAAGTCCGAGGCCGACGCGCGGCACGCGCATGCCGGGCACACGGCCGGCGCGTGGCAGGCGCTGCGCGACCCGCGCGTGCTGGCGCTCGCGCTGATCTACTTCGGCACGTCGGCGGGGCTCTATACGCTCGGCCTGTGGGCGCCGCTGATGGTCAGGCAGTTCGGCTTCACCGCGTGGCAGACGGGCCTGCTGACCGGCATCCCGAGCATCGCCGCGGTCGTCGCGATGATCGGCTGGGCACGGCATTCGGATCGCACCGGCGAACGCACGTGGCATGTCGTGATTCCGTGCGTGCTCGCGTGCATCGGCTTCGTGTTCGCGGGGCAGGCGAGCACCGCGCTCCTGACCGTGCTCGCGCTGGTCGTCGTCAACATCGGGATCAGCGCCGCGAAGGCGCCGCTGTGGGCGATGCCGAGCGCGTTCCTGTCAGGCGCCGGCGCGGCCGCGGGGATCGCGATGATCAACTCGATCGGCAACCTCGGCGGCTTCGTCGGGCCGTTCGCGATCGGCTGGCTGAAGAACGTGACGGGCGGCTACGCGGCCGGGCTGTACGTGGTGGCGGGCACGCTCGCGGTGTCGGCGGTCGTCACGCTCATGCTGAGCCGCAAGGGCGCGCGCGAGCAGGTCGTGGCGGGGGTGCGGCATCATCATTGAACGGCAGGCAGCGCGTGTTGCCGGACGTGGCGACTGTGTGGAGGGTGCCGGCGCTCGCGTGCGCGAGGCCTTTGCCCACTACGCGGTGTGACGCGACTTCCGCCCGTCGCGCGCGCCGGTTTCCCCGCTACACGTTCGGCGACTGCACGCTTCGTGCGATCTCCTGCGCACACGCATCGGCCGACGCTTTCGACGTGTCGACGAAGCAATCGCTGAACGCGCGCGCCGCATACCCTTCTCGATACATCTCGGCGATACGTTGCCGCTCCCAGTCCGTCAGCGCGCGCGTACCGCGATCCGACGCCGCGATCGCTTCCGGCGGCGCGAGCGTCACGACGAAAAGGCGCGCGTCGCGTGCGTCGCAGGCCGCGCGCAGCCGGTCGAATTCCGCGTCGCCGATCGGATAGGCGATCACCAGATGACGTTCGCGTGCCTGCGCGATCTCTTTGACGAGGCGCGCCAGCGCGATCGCCCACTGCACGTCGAACGGGGCGTCGTCGGGCGCGTCGTGATCGTCGCCGTCGATGAAGCGTGCATCGGGCAGTCGCTGCGCGAGTGCGCGACCGATCGTCGTCTTGCCGCTGTTGATCGGGCCGTTCAGGTGGATGACGGTGAGGGAAGTCATGAGCCGGGCCGGAAATCGGACGACTGGCAGCTTGCCACGATTGCCGTAGCCTTGCAGCGCCGTTCGCGCGTGACGCGGTGGCGCGAGTAGAGCAGGGAGAGAAAGAAGCAGCAGGCCGCGCATGCACCGATGCACATGCGGCCTGCCCGGCCGAAGCGCGTATCGGCTACGCGCCCCGGCGTCGAACGAAGCGACTTACTTGTCGTCGCCCTTGATCTGCGGCAGCGCCGACGCTTCACCCGGCGTCAGCAGGCCGACTTGCGAATACACGCGCAGCTTGTCGCGCGTATCGGTGATGTCGAGGTTGCGCATCGTCAGCTGGCCGATCCGGTCGCGCGGCGAGAACGTCGACGCCACCTTCTCCATCGACAGGCGTTCCGGCTGATACGTGAGGTTCGGCGACTTCGTGCTCAGGATCGAGTAGTCGTTGCCGCGGCGCAGTTCGATCTTCACTTCGCCGGTGATCGCGCGCGCGACCCAGCGCTGCGCCGTTTCGCGCAGCATGATCGCTTGCGGGTCGAACCAGCGGCCCTGGTACAGCAGGCGGCCGAGACGGCGGCCGTTCTCGCGGTACTGCTCGATCGTGTCTTCGTTGTGGATGCCGGTGACGAGACGCTCGTATGCGATGTACAGCAGCGCGAGGCCCGGGGCTTCGTAGATGCCGCGGCTCTTCGCCTCGATGATGCGGTTCTCGATCTGGTCGCTCATGCCGAGGCCGTGGCGGCCGCCGATGCGGTTCGCTTCGAGCAGCAGCTCGACCTGGTCCTTGAACTCGACGCCGTTCAGCGCGACCGGCTGGCCGGCTTCGAAGCGCACCGTCACTTCCTCGGCGGCGATCTTCACGTCGTCACGCCAGAACGCGACGCCCATGATCGGGTTCACGATCTTGATGCCGCTTTCGAGGCTTTCGAGGTCCTTCGCTTCGTGCGTCGCGCCGAGCAGGTTCGAGTCGGTCGAATACGCCTTCTCGGCCGACATCTTGTATGCGAAGCCGGCCTGGTTCATGAATTCGGACATTTCGGCACGGCCGCCGAGTTCGTCGATGAACGTCTGGTCGAGCCACGGCTTGTAGATCTTCAGATCCGGGTTCACGAGCAGGCCGTAGCGGTAGAAACGCTCGATGTCGTTGCCCTTGTACGTGCTGCCGTCGCCCCAGATGTTGACGCCGTCTTCCTTCATCGCGGCGACGAGCATCGTGCCCGTCACGGCGCGGCCGATCGGCGTCGTGTTGAAGTACGTGACGCCGGCGGTCGTGATGTGGAACGCGCCGCTTTGCAGCGCGGCGATGCCTTCGGCGACGAGCTGCGCGCGGCAGTCGATCAGGCGGGCGCCGGCTGCGCCGTATTCGATCGCGCGTTTCGGGATCGCGTCGTAATCGTCTTCGTCGGGCTGGCCGAGGTTCGCCGTGTATGCGTACGGGACGGCGCCCTTCAGTTTCATCCAGTGCAGCGCGGCGCTGGTGTCCAGGCCGCCGGAGAAGGCGATACCGACCTTCTGGCCGGTCGGGAGGCTTTCGAGAATCGTGCTCATAGGAATTACCGTGGATTGAAGCCGGTGGGATCGTATTTCGCGGAATATGCGAGTATCGGCTGTCCGGGAAGTTGGGGCAAGACCTGATTTTCGCGCCAATACGTCTTCGGGCCTGTCGCGACGGGCCTGACGGGCGGTTAACCGGCCGGAGAATCCGGCGCGAAACGGCCTCGGACGGCGGTCGAAACTGGCGAAGGCGCGCCGGCGTGCGCGCCCGATTGGCGGGGCCAGATCGGTCGACCGGTGCGGCATCCGCGCTCAGGATGCCGGGCCACCTTTATGAAAGGCTAATGAAAGATGTCCTGAGGCGCCCGGCGTCCGTCGGCCTTCGAATCGTCAAAGCTCCAGGTTCAGATATTCCACGCCTGCGCGGTATCGAGCAGTTTCTCGCGCAACTGATCCACTTCGCCGGCCAGCTTGGCCGTGATCGACACGTAGCCCGACAACTGCGCCGGCGGGGCGTCGTGCGGCGGCTCGGCCGGCCGGCGGCGCGGTGCGAGCCGGCTCGGCGTGCCGAACTTGAGCGCGCGGCTCGCGCCGACGAGCGTGTCGCGGATGCGCCGGTTCATCGCCTTCATCTCGATGCGCATGTATTCGCGCGCGGCGAGGTCGTCGCGGGCCGGCACCGTGCTCGACAGGATCTCCAGGTAGCCGATGCACAGGCGCAGGCCGCGCTGGATCGCCTCGAGCTGCGTGACCGGGATGTCGCATTCCTTCGACACCGACGGCATCAGCGAGCGCAGCTGCACCAGCAGCGCGCTCAGCGCGGCCATTTCCTTCAGGTGCGCGTCGTCGCTCACGTGGCGGTCGCCCGCGAGTCGCGCATGCACGGCCGCGCACGCGCGCAGCGCATCGGCGAGCTTGTAGCGCCACGAGTAGGTCGCATAGAGCGGCAGCGCGAACGAGAACGCCAGCGCGATCGCGATGCCGGTCAGCACGTTCACCGCGCGCCACAGGCCGTCGACGATCTCGTTGTCGCCGTGGCCGGCGACGATCACCATCGTGATCGCCGACAGCAGCGCGATGTAGCCGGCCTTGCCGATCGCGTGATACGCGCACAGCCCGCACGCGATCGCCATCAGCAGGTAGATCGCGAGCGGCGCGTGCAGGACGGAGTAGAGCAGGATCAGCCCGAGCCCCGCGAGCGCGCCGATCGACGTGCCGAGCGCGCGCTCGGCCGCCTTCTTGCGGATGTTGCCGTGGTGCTGCAGCCCGCCGACGACGATCAGCACGGTGATCGTCGACCATTCGCCGTGCGGCACGCGCAGCCCGGTGGACAAGGCGATCGACACGAGGATCGCGAGCGCGACGCGTGCCGCATGGATCAGCTTCGCGTGCCGGTAGCGGCGGTACGGGTCCAGCAGCGGACGGAGCGCGTGGCGCAGGAGCGGCGGGAATCGGGCAGGGAGCTGGGCGGTCATGACGGAGCGGGGGTGGCCGGCGGGATGGCCGGAATGCGCGTGCGGCGCGGGCGGGCCGGCGCCGCACGTGCGGCTGACGTAACGCTAGCCGAACGCGCGCGGGCTGTCCACGGCAGCGCGGCGCGGGTGCCGCCGGCCGCCGCGTCACGCGTCGGCCGTATTCGCCTCGGCGTTCGACACGCGATTGCGGCCGCCTGACTTCGCGTGGTACAGCGCCGCGTCGGCCTGCCGCAGCAGCGTCGCGGCGTTGACGCGCCCGCCGGCGGTGGTCGCCGCGCCGATGCTCGCCGTCACGTGCCCGTACGGGCTGCGGACGTGCGCGATGTCGAGCCCGGCGATCGCGCGGCGGATCGCTTCGGCGACGGTCGCCGCGCCCTGCGCGTCGGTGTCGGGCAGCGTGACGACGAATTCCTCGCCGCCGTAGCGCGCGACGTGGTCGCTGTCGCGGCGCAGGCAGCGCGACGCGGATTGCGCGACGCGGCGCAGCACGTCGTCGCCGGCGAGGTGGCCGTAGTAGTCGTTGAACGCCTTGAAATGGTCGACGTCGACGAACAGCACCGACAGCGGCCGGCCGCTGCGCGACGCGCGCTGCGCCTCCTTCGCGAGCACGGCATCGAACGTGCCGCGGTTGTCGAGCCCGGTCAGCGAATCGGTATGCGCGAGCCGGTACAGATTCAACTTGGTGACCTGCCGGCGCTCGAGTTCGCGCGACAGCGCGAGCGAGCCCCCCAGGATGAACACGGTAAACAGGCCCATCAGCACGGCGGTCCAGATCGCGCGATGGCGCCACGGCGCGTAGATGTCGATCTCGGCGGGCGCGACGTCGACGATCAGCGGCAGATGCGCGAGATGCTTGTAGACGTAGATGCGCCGCACGTCGTCGATCGCGCCCACGCCCGTCAACACGCCTTCGCTGCTGCGCTGCGCCTTGATGAAGAGCGGGGAGTGGTGGAGGTCGAGGCCGACCACGCGCGGATCGTACGGCAGGCGCGAGACGAGCGCGCCGTTGTCCTCGACGATCGCCGCGCTGCCGTGCTGGCCGACCGCGAGC
The DNA here is from genome assembly GCF_000949135.2 of Burkholderia sp. USMB20. Classification (GTDB taxonomy): domain Bacteria; phylum Pseudomonadota; class Gammaproteobacteria; order Burkholderiales; family Burkholderiaceae; genus Burkholderia. Next base: position 138,268 of record NZ_JTAN02000003.1, read on the forward strand.
CCGTCGAGCAGCGCGCGGAAGTAGCCGATGTTGAGCGTGCCGACGACGATTCCGCCGAAGCGGCCGTCGGCCAGCGTGATCCGGCGGCTGAGCGCGATCGTCAGCGCGCCGCCGCGCAGCCGGGACGCATAGGGCCGGCTGATATAGAGGCCCTGCACGAGCCGGTCGCGATGCACGGTGAAATACTCGCGGTCGGCGAAATTGCCTTGTCGCGGCGGCGATGCGGCCGAATCGATCACGATATTGCCGTGCGGATCCATTACGAAAATGGCGCCGAGATACGCGCCGGTCGCGGCGCGGTCGAACAGCAGCCGGTGACGCTGGCGCGGCGGCAATGCCGTCAGTTCCGGATCGGCGAGCCCGTCGACGACGTTTTGCAGCGAAAGATCATACAGTTCGATATTGCGGGAAATATCGCGCTCGATCAGCAGCATCAGGTTGCGCGCATTTTCGACCGCATGGTCATACGCGTCGTGGCGTGCCTCGATTAAAAGCGACGTCGAGAGTCCCCAGCTGAACAGCAGCAGCACGACGCCGGCGACGAGCACGCCGCGGGGCGACAGTATGCGTGCCACGGCCGTCGCGGTATGACGGCGCAGCGTAGCGAGCGGCGTGGGTGGCATCATCCTCGGGGCAGGCGGCGGATATGTGCGTCGTCGACGATTCCGCGCTCTGATTAATTCGCATTAGTCGGCATTATCTCGCGAATTCCCGAAATTCGCCGCTGGATGCAAAACATGCATGCGCCAATCCGATTCGGAACGATTACGCATCATTACCGTGATCCGGGCGTTCGTTTCGATTTGAATCGCGATTATGGGTGGTCGGTATTTTGTCTGATTATTAGGGCATATCGATCGATTTTGTCGTTTTAATACAGGATCGGGCTATTGCGCCGGCGCGATTGCGTATTGGGCGGGGAGGTGCACCGTCGCGGCTCACCCCGCTTCGGCATGCGGCGCCGGGGCGTCCGGATCCGAGCGGTCCCGACGGCGAATCAGGTAGAATCCGCGCTTCGCCGCTGGCGCCCGGCGCGCAATGCGTATCGGGGCCGCATCGAAGTGCATCGCAGCAGGCGGCGCGACGCGCCCCGACCCCGCATGCGCCGGCCCCGGATGCCGGCCCGCTCAACGTTCGTCTCGTTTATGTCCGCAATCCCGAATTCCGACCAACCCGGTTCGTCCGCGAACCCACCCAAGCTTCATCGCGCGCTGAAGGCGCGCCATCTGACGATGATCGCCATCGGCGGCTCGATCGGCACGGGCCTGTTCGTCGCGTCCGGCGCGTCGATCTCGCAGGCCGGCCCCGGCGGCGCGATGGTCGCGTACATGCTGATCGGACTGATGGTCTACTTCCTGATGACGAGCCTCGGCGAAATGGCCGCGTTCATGCCGGTGTCGGGCTCGTTCGCGACCTACGGCGCGAAATACGTCGACGAAGGCTTCGGCTTCGCGCTCGGCTGGAACTACTGGTACAACTGGGCCGTGACGATCGCGGTCGAGCTGGTCGCCGCGCAGCTCGTGATGCACTACTGGTTCCCGGACGTGCCGGGCGTCTGGTGGAGCGCCGCGTTCCTCGGCGTGATGTTCCTGCTCAACGCGCTGACCGTGCGCGGCTTCGGGGAAGCCGAATACTGGTTCGCGCTGATCAAGGTCGTCACCGTGGTCGCGTTCATCGGCGTCGGCCTGCTGATGATCTTCGGCATTCTGAAGGGTGCGCCGGGCAACGGCTGGGGCAACCTGACGATCGGCGATGCGCCGTTCGCGGGCGGCCTGCCGGCGCTGATGGGCGTCGCGATGATCGCGGGCTTCTCGTTCCAGGGCACCGAGCTGATCGGCGTCGCGGCCGGCGAATCGGAGAACCCGCGCACGACGATCCCGCGCGCGGTGCGTCAGGTGTTCTGGCGGATCCTGCTGTTCTACGTGCTGGCGATCTTCGTGATCGGCGTGCTGATTCCCTACACCGACCCGAACCTGCTGAAGAGCGACGTGACCGACATCGGCGTGAGCCCGTTTACGCTCGTGTTCCGCCACGCGGGCCTCGCGTTCGCGGCCGGCGTGATGAACGCGGTGATCCTGACGGCCGTGCTGTCGGCCGGCAACTCGGGCATGTACGCGTCGACCCGGATGCTCTACAACCTCGCGACGGAAGGCCGTGCGCCGAAGCTGTTCGCGAAGCTGTCGCCGGGCGGCGTGCCGCGCAACGCGCTGTACGCGACGACCGCCGTCGGTGCGCTGTGCTTCTTCACGTCGCTGTACGGCGACAAGACGGTGTACCTGTGGCTGCTGAACACGTCGGGGATGACGGGTTTCATCGCGTGGCTCGGCATCGCGATCAGCCACTACCGGTTCCGCAAGGGCTACGTGAAGCAGGGCTACGCGGTCGACCAGCTGCCGTACCAGTCGAAGTGGTTTCCGTTCGGCCCGCTGTTCGCGTTCGTGCTGTGTCTCGTGATCGCGCTCGGCCAGGACTACCAGGCGTTTCTCGCGAACCGGATCGACTGGGCGGGCGTGGCCGCGACCTACGTCGGCATTCCGCTGTTCCTCGTCGTGTGGCTCGGCTACCGGCTCCTGAACAAGAGCCGCTTCGTGCGCTACGAGGACATGGAGATCGCGCCGTGGGCGGCCGCGAACCGCAGCGCGCAGCTGCAGCGCGTGGAGAACCGCGAAACCGTCGGCTGATGCCGGTGCGGCCACCGGCCGCGTGGTGCGCGATGAAAACGGGAAGCCCGCGGGCTTCCCGTTTTTCGTTGGGCCGTCCGGGGCGACGCGGTGTGCCGCCGACGTCGGTAGCCGACGCGTGCGTCGTTCCCCGATACCGTTCCAGCCGCCGCCGAACCCGCTTTTTTTGTCGGCTTTGCGCTGCACGGGGTCAAAGCCGGTTATATTTCCCGACCCTACCGGGCCACGGCCCGGCCGGCGCGACGAGCGCGGCGCGGATCGGGCATCCGGCGCGCGCCTGTTGCGGCGGCCGGCGGCGCCCGGCGTTTCCATCGTTCCGCCGCGGCCGGCCCGGCCCGCGGAGCGCGCAATCCAGAGGAATCCATGAGCGCATCACCCGCCGAGCGGAAGGCCGGACCCGTTTCCATCGTGCGAATCGAAGCCGCGATCAATGCGTGGCGCGAAGTGTATCCGCCGGCGCCGGACGGCGAGGACGGCTACGCGCTCGACGCCGGCAGCAACTGCCTGGCCGAGCTGTACGGCACGATGATCTGCTATCGGCTGCCGGACGTGCCGCTCGACTCGCTGAGCGACGCGCAGCGCGATGCGCTGTACGCGACCGAGGCATGACGCGCGGTCGGGACGCTGCGGCGACGCGGCGTCGATGAAGCAACGGGAAGCCTGGCGGCTTCCCGTTTTGCTTTGCGGCTTTGCGGCTTTGCGGCTTTGCGCGGTGCGCCGCCCGCGAGGGCGGGCGCGGCGCGGCTCGCGCCGGTATCGGCGCGGGCTGAGGTATCGTCATGGCATCGGGAGCAGGCGCTCACGGGACGACCGGCGCGGCACGTGTGTGCGCGGGGCCGAATGAACGTCCGTGGCCTGTCCGGGAGGGTTCGAACATGGAGTTGAGACACCTCCGCTACTTCGTCGCGGTTGCCGAGGAGCGGAATTTCACGCGCGCGGCCGAGCGCCTGCACATCGCGCAGCCGCCGCTCAGCCGGCAGATCCAGCAGCTCGAGGACGCGCTCGGCGTGCCGCTGTTCGAGCGCAACGCTCGGCCGCTGAAGCTGACCGACGCGGGGCGGTTCTTCTATTCGCACGCGGTGCAGCTGCTCGCGCAGACGACCGAGCTCGAATCGATGACGAAGCGGGTCGGCAAGATCGAGCGCAGCATGTCGGTCGGGTTCGTCGGCTCGACGCTGTACGGGATGCTGCCGAAGATCATCCGGCGCTTTCGCAGCGAGTATCCGGCCGTCGAGCTGAGCCTGCACGAGATGTCGACGATGGACCAGATCAAGGCGCTGAAGGAAGGGCGCATCGACGTCGGGTTCGGGCGCATCCGTCACGAGGATCCGAGCGTGCGGCGCGTCGTGCTGCGCGAGGAGCGGATGATCGTCGCGCTGCCGGTCGGTCACGTGCTCGACGGCGCGAAACCCGTGCTGTCGCTGCACGATCTCGTGAACGACACGCTGATCATCTTCCCGAAGGCGCCGCGGCCGAGCTATGCGGACCAGGTGCTCGCGGCATTCCACGATCGCGCGCTGCAGCCGCGCAAGATCTACGAGACGCGCGAACTGCAGATCGCGCTCGGGCTCGTCGCGATGGGCGAGGGCGTGTCGGTCGTGCCGCACAGCGTGTACGGGCTGAAGCGCGACGACATCAGCTACAAGCCGCTCGACGATCCGAAACTCGTGTCGCCGATCATCATGAGCATGCGGATGCTCGACGAATCGGAGGACATCCGCGCGATGCAGGCGCTGATCTACCGGCTGTACGACGAGTCGCAGATGGAGTATCTGCCGCCGCAGCCCGAATGAGCGCGCGGGCGGTGGGGGCTTGCTTGACGCCGCGCGCGTCGGCGGGCCACCATCGTCGGCATTCTGCGGTCCGCCCGCGTGCGGCCGCCTTCATGCAGCCTTCATGCAGACGATGACATGCACATGACTGAAATCGTGACCGAGGAGACCTGGGTCGAGACGCCGCAAGGGCGTCTCTTCGCGAAGCGCTGGCGCGGTGTGCCTGCGCAGGCGACGGCCGCGACCGGGCCGGCCGCGCCTGTGCAGGCCGCACCTATGCCGGCCGCACCTATGCAGGCCGCGCCGATCGTGCTGCTGCACGATTCGCTCGGCTGTGTCGAACTTTGGCGCGACTTCCCCGCGCAACTCGCGCGCGCCACGCAACGCGACGTGATCGCATACGACCGGCTGGGCTTCGGCCGGTCCGACCGCCATCCGGGACAGCTCGGTACGACGTTCGTGCGCGACGAGGCCGATCAGGGCTTCCGCGCGCTGCTCGAACGGTTCGGCATCGATGCGTTCGTGGCGTTCGGGCACAGCGTCGGCGGCGGCATGGCGGTCGGCTGCGCGGCCGCGTATCCCGCGCGTTGCCGCGCGCTGGTGACGGTCGCCGCGCAGGCGTTCGTCGAGGATCGCACGCTCGACGGCATTCGCGAGGCGGGGCAGCAGTTCGACGCGCCCGGCCAGCTCGAGCGGCTCGTGCGCTATCACGGCGACAAGGCCGAATGGGTGTTGCGTGCGTGGGTCGGCACGTGGCTGTCGCCGGCGTTTCGCGACTGGAGTCTCGACGACGCGCTGCCGCGCGTGCGCTGCGCGACGCTCGCGATTCACGGCGAGCAGGACGAATACGGGTCGGACGTGCATCCGAAGCGGATCGCCGCGCGCGTCGCGGGGCCGTCGTCGTTCCTGCTGCTCGACGGATGCGGACACATGCCGCATCGCGAGCGGACCGGCGACGTACTCGCGGCCGTGGCGACGTTCCTGCGCGGTGCGCTCGCCTGAACGGCCGGGCGCAGGCGCGCAATGCGACCGGCGGGCCGAGCCCGCCGGCGCTCAGAACGACAGCTGGATCGCGAGATCGAGCGCGAGAATCGCGATCGAGCAGCCGATGCCGAGGACCACGTTCGGCAACCGGTGTTCGAAGTCGCGATTGTCGCGGCGCATCGCGGCGCCGAGCAGGAAGATCGCCTCGACGACGATCTGCAGCCCGACGAACAGCAGCATCAGCAGGTACTCGTAACCCATCTGCTTGAACGCGGCGAATTGCATCCCGTGATCGCGGATCCATTGGCCGACGCGCAGCAGTTCGTAGACGAACAGCAAGGCGGGAAACAGGTAGCTGATGAAATACGTCGGCGCCGTGGCGTGCCGTAGTTCGAGGTGGAAGTGCTGATGCATGGTAGCCATCACGAAGCCCTCCTTGCAAACGCATGATTGCGGTCGCGACGGCGGCGCGACGACGTGCGGACTAAGGGATTGCCCGAGGCATCGTGCGGGGCCGTACGACATCAGCATACTGCTGCGCGGAAGATTTGGCATCCCGTGCGTGCATGCGTTGTAAAAATCCCGGCGCATCGCGCGACGCGTGCAGCGGTCTTCGCTCGCGGAGCGCGACGCGTCGGCCGGTTGCGTGTCGCCCGCGTTGCCGGGCAGCAGCGATTCCGGATGGTGTTCCAGATCGCAGGCCAGCGCGCAGCGCGCCCGGCGTGCGCGTGAATTGCGTGAGCGCCGTGCACGTTCGATGCGCACGCACCTTCCTGCCCGAGCGTCGCTTGGGCGGCCGCTCAGCCTTTCGCTTGCGCGCCTTCGACGAACAGCTTCGCGACCGACCGGAATTCCCGCTTCAGCGACAACCCCGGCACGGTCAGCCAGCGCAGCATCGCCGCGAGATACAGATGATGGAACCACGTGGCGAGCTGGTCGGCCGCCAGTGCCGGGTTCAGTTCGCCCGCCTGCTGTCCGGCCGCGATCAGCTGCTGCCATACGAGCGCGATGTCGCTGCCGCCGTCCTTTCCGCTTTCCGCTTCCGTCACGCCGATGCTCAGGAACCGATGCCGCAGGTACGCGAGCAGGTACACCGGGTGCTGCTCGCACCACGCGGCCGACGCGTCGAGCACGCAGGCGATCCGCGACGCGAAGGTCTTCCGCCGTGCGACGTCGCGCTGCAGGTGCGCGAGGTCGCGCGCGAGTTCGTCTTCGAGCCAGTGCGCGAGCACGGCTTCCTTCGTCGGAAAGTGGTTGTACAGCGTTCGTTTCGCGACATCGGCCTGCGCGGCGATCTGCTCCATCGTCACGGCATCGTAGCCATGCACATCGAACAGGCGGGCGCCGGTGTCGGCGAGATGCGCGAGCATCTGGATGCGCTTGCGTGCGCGGCGGCCCGGATCGTCGGTCGTCGTCGGCATGGTTCGGTATCGAATGAAAGTGCACGAATTGCATTAGTATACGACGTGCATTTTTATGAATCCACTCGCCTGCATCGTGCAGGGGGAGTCCACGCATGAAGCTCGTCATCGTCACTTACGGCACCGAAGGCGACACGCGTCCGCTCGCGGCGCTCGGCCGTGCGCTGCTGGATGCGGGCCACGAGGTCCGGTTGCTGGCCGACGCCGCGACGCTCGGTTCGGCCGCCGCGCTCGGGGTGCCGTGCGCGCCGTTGTCCGGCGATATCCGCGCGGCGATCGCGCCGGATGGCGCGTTGTCGGACGCGGTGCGCGGGCGCGGCGGCTTCAACGACACGTCGAAGGCGCTCGCGGCGATCGCGAATGCGAACACGGCGGCATGGATGCGCGAAGTCGCGGCCGCGTCGGCCGGTTGCGATGCGATCCTGGTGTCGGGGCTGGCGTCGTTCGTCGGGCTGTCGGTCGCCGAGTATCGCGGCGTGCCGGCGATCGGCACGGGGATGATTCCGATCACGCCGACCGCGGCATTCGCGTCGCCGTTCCTGCCGCCCGGCAAGGTGCCGCGCTGGCTGAATCGGGCGAGCCATCGGCTCGTGAACGCGCTGCTGTGGCACGCGTTCAGGAAGGCGACCAATGCAGCGCGCGCCAGCGTGTGCGGCCTGCCGGCGCGCCGGCACGTCTGGACCGATCATCCGATGCTGTACGGCGTGTCGCCCGTGCTGCTGTCCGATCCGGCCGACTGGCCGTCGCACGTGCAGGCCTGCGGTCAGTGGCACGCCGACGCGCCGGCGTGGACGCCGCCGCCCGCGCTGGCGACCTTTCTCGGCGCGGGCGATCCGCCCGTGTACATCGGCTTCGGCAGCATGGCCGGGTTCGATCGCGCCGCGATGGTCGGCGCGCTGCTGCAGGCGCTCGACGGCAGGCGCGCGCTGTTCCACCCGGGCTGGAGCGGCATCGATGCGTCGATGCTGCCGGCGCACGTGTGCGTGATCGGCGAGACGCCGCACGACCGGTTGTTTCCGCATGTATCGATGGCGATCCACCACGGCGGATCGGGTACCACGCATTCGGCCGCGCGGGCGGGCATTCCGTCGGTCGTCGTGCCGTTCGCGGGCGATCAGTTCTTCTGGGCGAACCGGCTGCGACGGCTCGGTGTGGCCGATGCGCCGGTAGCGGGCCGGCGCGTGGACGCCGCCGCGCTCGCACGCGCGATCGCGTTCGCCGCGCATGCCGACACGCAGGCGCGCGCCGCCGGACTCGGTGTGCGGATCGCGCGGGAGGACGGGGTGCGGCGGGCGGTCGGCGCGATCGAGCGCTGGGCGCGGCCCGGCATGCGGTGAACGCGCCGGCGCCGCTTCAGAAATGCCCGGTGAACCGGTAGCGGCTGCCCGGGTGCCACAGGTTGGCTACCGACGCGACCATCCCCTGCGACCACGTGCGCCGATGCAGCAGCAGGCAGGGTTCGCGCTCGTCCATCGTCAGGTGGCGGCGCGTTTGCGCATCGGGCATCGCGGCCTCGATCCGGTATTCGACCCGCTGCAGCGGCGCGACGCGCGTGAGGTACTGGTTCGGCGTCGTCGTCGTGAAGTCCTGCAGTGCGTATTCGGGCGCGCAGGCCGGATTGACCCAGCGTTCCTCGAGCTGCACCGGCGTGTCGTTTTCGAAGTGCAGCACGCGTGAGTGGAAGATCGGGCTGCCGGCGTCGAGCCGCAGCTCGTCGGCGAGCTTCGCGTCGGCGATGGCCGCGCCGACCTCCAGCACCTGCGCGCGATACCCATGGCCGCGCGCGGCGACTTCGTCCGAGATGCTGCGGATCGCCACCAGCGTCGATTCGTATTTCGGCGACGCGACATACGTGCCCGAGCCGCGCGTGCGCGTGAGCACCTGCTCGGCCGTCAGTTCGCGCAGCGCGCGGTTGACCGTCATCCGCGCGACATTGAATTCGCGCGCGAGCTCGTTTTCCGACGGCACCTGGTCGCCTTCCGCCCACTCGCCCGCATGAATGCGCGCGAGGATGAAGTCCTTGATTTCCTGATAGATCGGTGTGGTCATTGCATTGCTGTTCGAGAGACGGCGGCCGCGTGCCGTCGCGCGCGGGCCTTCGTGCGGTGTCCGGGCGGAGTGTACCGGGTTCGACGCCGCGCGGGCCCGACTGTGGGCCCGGGATTCGGGTTATTCCGGCCCGCGTCCGGCGCGCCGGCCAAGGGCCCGCGAGGCCGTACGGGCTGCGGCCGCCGCGCCGGCGAGCCCGGCAAACGAAAAGTATAGACAAATGCATGGGCGGCGACGATGGGCCGAATCCGCACCGAAACCAGGGGTTCAGCTTCATGTAAGGTGTAGCGAATTGAAATATAAGGAAAATTCGCTCATGTAAACAATCCGCCGACAATTAGAGATAAACACGGATTGCTGGCAGTGACCTGAAAAAGGCAAAGTTGTATGTACAACTTGGAGAGTCGTCTGACGGATGACCTCCCGGTTGGAAGGGTTCGCGGCGGCGACGCCCGACGGGACCCGTGCCCAGTTCGCCTATGACAGGAACGCCATGAAGAAACTCGCGCTCAGTATTGCCCTTGCCTGCCTCGCGGTCGGTGCCCACGCCAAGGATTGGTCGACGATCCGGTTCGGCGTCGACGCCAGCTATCCGCCGTTCGAATCGAAGGATGCAAGCGGCAAGGTCGTCGGCTTCGACGTCGATCTCGGCAACGAGATCTGCGCGCGCCTGAAGGCGAAGTGCGTGTGGATCGAGAACGACTTCGACGGGATGATCCCGGCGCTGAAGGCGAAGAAGTTCGACGGCGTGCTGTCGTCGATGTCGATGACGCCGGCGCGTGCCGAGCAGATCGCGTTCTCCGACAAGCTGTTCAACACGCCGACGCGCCTCGTCGCGAAGAAGGGCGCGAACCTGCAGCCGACGGCCGAATCGCTGAAGGGCAAGTCGGTCGGCGTCGAGCAGGGCACGATCCAGGAAACCTACGCGAAGGCCTACTGGGCGCCGAAGGGCGTGCAGGTCGTGCCTTACCAGAACCAGGACGGCGTGTACCAGGACCTGATGTCCGGCCGCCTCGACGCCGCGCTGCAGGACGCGGTGCAGGCCGATATCGGCTTCCTGAAGACACCGCGCGGCGCGAGCTTCGAATTCGCCGGCAAGGACATCGACGATCCGAAGACGCTCGGCAACGGCGCCGGCATCGGCCTGCGCAAGGACGACGCCGACCTGAAGGCGAAGATCGACCATGCGATCGCCGACATGATCAAGGACGGCACCTACAAGAAGCTCGAGAAGAAGTACTTCGCATTCGACGTGTACGGCGGCTGACGCCTTCGCGGCGCGCACCGGCCGTGGCGCGCGCCGCCCGCTTCGCGTGATGCCGCTGGCTTGATGAGCAGACGGCATCAGGTAGTGCGCAGAACTCGTTTGATGCGCGGTTAATGGCTATTGACAATCCAGCCACATCGTTCTGGATCCCTTATATGATCTTCCAAGGATTTGGCCCGCTGTTGTGGGCCGGCACGGTCGAGACCGTGAAGCTCGCGGTGCTGTCGCTTGCCGCGTCGCTGATACTGGGCCTCGCGGGCGCGGCAGCGAAACTCTCGACCAACCGCGTGCTCAAGTCGGTCGGCACGTTCTACACGACGCTGATCCGCGCGGTACCCGATCTCGTGCTGATGCTGCTGCTGTTCTACGGGATCCAGATCCTGCTGAACGACGCGACCGACCTGCTCGGCTGGGACCAGATCGACATCGACCCGTTCGTGGCCGGCGTCGTGACGCTCGGCTTCATCTACGGCGCGTACTTCACCGAGACGTTCCGCGGTGCATTCCTCGCGGTGCCGCGCGGCCAGCTCGAAGCGGGCTTCGCATACGGGATGAGCGGCTGGCGCGTGTTCCACCGCATCCTGTTCCCGCAGATGATGCGCTTCGCGCTGCCGGGCATCGGCAACAACTGGCAGGTGCTCGTGAAGGCCACCGCGCTGGTGTCGATCATCGGCCTCGCCGATGTCGTGAAGGCGTCGCAGGACGCCGGCAAGAGCACGCTCGATTTCTTCTTCTTCACGCTCGCGGCCGGCGCGATCTACCTCGCGATCACGACGGTGTCGAACGTCGTGCTGCACCACCTGGAGAAGCGTTATTCCGTCGGCGTCCGGAGGCTTGCACTGTGATCGAACTCGTCAGCCAGTACTGGCAAAGCTATCTCTATACCGACGGTTACCGCTTCAGCGGCCTCGCGATCACGCTGTGGCTGCTGGTCGTGTCGATCGCGTTCGGCTTCGCGCTGGCCGTGCCGCTCGCGATCGCGCGCGCGTCGTCGAACCGCTGGATCTCGGGCCCCGTGTGGCTCTATACGTACGTGTTCCGCGGCACGCCGCTCTACGTACAGCTGCTGATGTGCTACACCGGCATCTACAGCCTGCAGGTCGTGCACAACCACGTGCTGCTCGACACGTTCTTCCGCAACGCGATGAACTGCACGCTGCTCGCGTTCGTGCTGAACGAATGCGCGTATGCGACCGAGATCTTCGCGGGTGCGATCAAGGCCACGTCGGCCGGCGAGATCGAGGCCGGGATGGCCTACGGGATGTCGCGCTTCAAGCTCTATACGCGCATCATCCTGCCGTCCGCGCTGCGCCGCTCGCTGCCGAGCTACAGCAACGAAGTGATCCTGATGCTGCACGCGACGACCCTCGCGTTCACCGCGACGGTGCCAGACATCCTGAAGGTCACGCGCGACGTCAACTCCGCGACGTACATGTCGTTCCAGGCATACGGCATCGCCGCCGTGCTGTACGCCATCGTCGTGTTCACGCTCATCTGGGCGTTCCGCAAGCTCGAGACGCGCTGGCTCGCGTACCTCTCGCCGCGCAGCCACTAATGCATTCGCAAGGAAGGACCAAGCATGTACAAGCTCACCGTTGACAACCTGCACAAGAAGTTCGGCGACAACGAGGTGTTGAAGGGCGTATCGATGAAGGCGAAGGCCGGCGACGTGATCAGCATCATCGGCTCGAGCGGCTCCGGCAAGAGCACGTTCCTGCGCTGCATCAACTTCCTCGAGCAGCCGTGCTCGGGGCAGATCACGATCGGCAGCGAGCCGATCCAGACCGCGCGCGACCGTAACGGCGCGCTGCGCGTGGCCGACCAGAAGCAGCTGCAGCGGATGCGCACGAAGCTGTCGATGGTGTTCCAGCACTTCAATCTGTGGTCGCACATGACGGTGCTCGAGAACGTGATCGAGGCACCGATGGCCGTGCTGGGGATCGGCAAGGAAGAGGCCGTTGCGCGGGCACGCAAGTATCTGGAGAAGGTCGGGCTCGCGCCGCGCGTCGAAGGCATGTATCCGTCGCACCTGTCGGGCGGCCAGCAGCAGCGTGTCGCGATCGCGCGTGCGCTCGCGATGGAGCCCGAAGTGATGCTGTTCGACGAGCCGACGTCGGCGCTCGATCCGGAACTCGTCGGCGAAGTGCTGAAGGTGATGCAGAAGCTCGCCGAGGAAGGCCGCACGATGGTCGTCGTCACGCACGAGATGGGTTTCGCGCGCAACGTGTCGAACCACGTGATCTTCCTGCACCAGGGGAAGATCGAGGAAGAGGGCGATCCGCGGGAGATTCTCGTGAATCCGAAGAGCGAGCGGCTCGGGCAGTTCCTGTCGGGGCGGCTCAAGTAAGCGGGGCCGCCGCAGCCTGGAACGCTAAATGCTTGTTTCGGACGACTCTTTCGATCGAGGAGCGCCGCGATGAGCACGCCGACCCCTACCGCGTTTTCCCACGTGAAGCCGCAGGACACCGCATATCAAGGCGAAGGCCTGCGCGACTTCTTCCTGTATCGCGATCTCGGCATCGCCGCCGCGACGAACGGCAAGGTCGTCGCGCAACTCGTCAGGGCGAATCATGCACCGGCGGCGGGCACCGGCTGGCACCGTCACGAGGCCGAGTTCCACATCGTGATGATGCTGAAGGGCTGGGCGCGCTTCATGTACGGCGAGCGCGAGACGCTGGTGAGCGCCGGCGACTGCGTGCACCAGGCGCCGGGAATCGTGCACTACCTGTTCGACTACTCGCCCGACATGGAGTACCTGGAGATCGTCGGGCCGGCCGATTTCAAGTCGATCGACGTCGAAGGGCCATGCGACGTGCCTGCGCCGACGCCGTGGGGCGACGCGGGCGCGTAGCCCTCCGTCGCATCGGATGCGAGGCATCCGCGTGCCCGAGAAAGACCGCCTTCGGGCGGTTTTTTTATGGATCCTGTCCGGGTTTCGGGTTCTGACCAGGTCATTCGACATCCGAAGCATTTGCCGCGTAAGGAAATCGAAAAGACAGGCGGCAATTTGTCAGCTTCGCGTGATGTTTCGTTACACCGTGTCAAAGATCGTCAATTCGATGCAGGTGCGGTGCACGGCGCGTCGGCGATCGGCGTTAAGGACGTAACAGCCGGACCACCGGCTGGCCTACCCAGGAGAATGTCCATGACCCGCATCGCGAAGATCCTGACCGCGACGGCCGTCGCCTGTGCCACCCTCGTGCCGGCGCTGGCCGAAGCCCATTCGCACCGCGTGTGCCATTTCGATCACCACCATCACCGCGTGTGCCGCTGGGTCCGTTGACCCGCGACGCGGTATTCCCGGCAAAGCGTCGGGACGCTTTTCCCGTTCAGGCAAATCAGGAGAGGATTATGAAAAAGACGATGTTGATCGCCGCGCTCGTCGCGGGCATGGGTGTGTCGATCGGTGCGTTCGCACAGGTTCCGGCCAGCGCGCCGGCCGGTACGACCGGGCTGTGCAAGGACGGCTCGTTCTACTCGGGCGCGTCGAAGAAGGGCGCGTGCGCCGGCCACAAGGGCGTGAAGACGTGGTATGGCGCAGCGTCGGCAGCCGCGGCGAGCGCACCGGCCGCGGCCCCCGCGAGCGCGGCTGTCGCTTCCGCCGCATCCGGCGCCGCCCCGGCGAAAAGCGCGCCCGCGACGACCGCCGCGGCGGCGCCCGGCGGCGGCGCGGGCAAGGTGTGGGCCAACGACAGCACGAAGGTCTACCATTGCTCGACCGACAAGTACTACGGCAAGACGAAGCACGGCAGCTACATGTCGGAAGCCGATGCGAAGGCGAAGGGCTACCACGCGTCGCACGGCAAGGCCTGTTCGTAACACCGGCGGAACGCGCGAGCGTGCGCTCGCGCACTGCCCGGCACCGCGCCCCGCCGTGAGGGCGGGGCGATTCGAGCGCAACGCCGGGTGCCGCACCGAGCGTTGCCATCCCGCGCGGGCTCAGTGCACGTGATCGGATGGCGCCGCGGCCGTCGTCGCGTCGCGACCGGCCGCGCGCGCGTCGAGCAACGCCCGCAGCGTCACGTAGTGCGCGCCGCTCGCGCTGCCGTCCGTAATGGCGGTGCGATCGTACGGCTCGTTGTCGTGGATCGTCGCGCGCACGATCGGATAGATCTGCGTTTCCCAGCGGCCGCCGTTGAACACGCCATAATGGCCCGCGCCCGTCTGCACGTGGTGCGTTTTCAGGTACGGCGGCAAACCCGAACACAGCTCCTGCGCGGCTACCGTCTGGCCCACGGCGCAGATGTCGTCCTTCTCCCCCTCGATCGTCAACAGCGCGGTGCGGTGGATCGCGGCCGGTTCCACCAGCCGGTCGCCGACCGTCAGCTCGCCGCGCGCGAGCGCGTATTGCTGGAACACTTTCTCGACCGTCTCCAGGTAGAACTCCGCGGTGAGGTCGGCCGTCGCGAAGTATTCGTCGTAGAAGTGGCGCAGCGTGTCGGCCTTCGCGGGGTCGCCTTTCGCGCGCTCGTAGTACAGGTCGGCAAACGACGCCGCATGGCGGTCGGGATTCATCGACATGAACGCGCCGACCTGCACGAAGCCCGGATACACGCAGCGCTGTGCCCCGACGAAGCCGGCCGGCACCACGCTGATCAGGTTGCGCGCGAACCATTCGATCGGCCGGCTCGTGGCGAGCGCGTTGACCTTCGTCGGATTCACGCGGCAGTCGATCGGCCCCGCCATCAACGTCAGGCTCGCGGGTTGGGCGGGATCGCCGGCGGCGGCCATCAGCGCGACCGCCGAAAGCGCGGCGACGGTCGGCTGGCAGATCGCGAGCACGTGCGCATCCGGGCCGATCTGGCGAATGAAATCGATCACGTGCCCGACGTATTCGTCGAAGCCGAAGCGGCCGGCCGCGAGCGGGATGTCGCGCGGGTTGTGCCAGTCGGTGATGTACACGTCGTGATCGGCCAGCATCGTGCTGACCGTGCCGCGCAGCAGCGTCGCGAAATGCCCGGACATCGGCGCGACGATCAGCACGCGAGGCTGGCGCGCCACCGGCCGCGCCTTGCGGAAATGCAGCAGCGTGCCGAACGGCGTGGCCGCCGCGGCTTCCTCGACGATCGGCACCACTTCGCCGTCGACGACGGTCGACGCGATGCCGAACGCCGGACGCCGGTGCGAGAACGCGCAGCATTCGAGCAGTTCGCACAGCGCGTCGACCATGCGGCCCGTCGGGGTCGACGTGACGGGCGGCCACAGCGACATCGTCGCGCGCGTGGCGGCCGCCCATGCGCGCGCCGGACGCAGGCATTCGGCAGACCATTGGTAGAAAGGATAGGCAAGCAGGTTCATGGCCGTCGTTCGTTGCGTCGCGTTACGTCGAGCGAGGCAAGCCGTATGCCAGCGTGCGGCTGGCACGCGCGTTGCACGGGGTTTGCGAATGCGGCGATACGCGTGGCGACGCGCGCGGCGCCTCATGCGGCGATGCATGCGGCGCGTGGGGCCCGACGACCGAATGCGATGCGCCGCCGTTGCCAACGAGGCTCGGCGTACTCGATGTGTCGCTGCCCCGGGCAGCGCGCTGCGCCACTTCGGCGAATGCTTCGCACAGGCGTGGTGCGCTTCGCACGGCGCGGTGCGTGCTTTCGGTGCAGGGGTACGAACGGCAATCAGCAGGGGAGCGACATGGACGTTACCGGACAGACGACGTTGACCATCAGCAGCCGCAATTACTCGTCGTGGTCGATGCGCGGCTGGCTGCTCGCGAAGCTGAGCGGCCTCGCGTTCGAGACGATCAGCGTGCCGATCGATGCGGCATCGCGCGCGGAACTGCTGCTACTGTCGCCGTCGATTCTCGTGCCGTGCCTGACGCACGACGGCAGCACGGTATGGGATACGCTCGCGATCGCCGAATACCTGAACGAAATCCGGCCGCAGGCGCGGCTGCTGCCCGACGACCGGCATGCGCGCGCGCATTGCCGGTCGATCTGCGGCGAGATGCATTCCGGTTTCAGTGCGCTGCGCTCCGCGCTGCCGATGAACCTGCGTGCGCATTTTCCCGGCTTCCGGATCTGGTCGCGTGCGCAGCACGACATCGAGCGCATCGTGACGATCTGGCGCGCGTGTCTGGCCGCGTATGGCGGCCCCTGGCTGTTCGGCGAGCAGATCGGCATCGCCGATGCGATGTACGCGCCGGTCGTCACGCGATTCCTGACGTACGACGTGAAACTCGAACCCGATATCGCCGAGTACTGCATGCGCATGCTCGCGCATCCGTTCGTGGCGGAGTGGATCGATGCCGCGAAGGCGGAGCACGAAGACATCGACGAACTCGACATGGAGTTCTGACCTGCAACGCACCTTCGCGCGTTCAATCGGATGCCGGCACGTGCATCGAAACGAATCGTCGATGCGGCCGCGCGTGTCCTGCTCGTGCATTGCCCGCGCAGCATCTGTCGGGCATCGCGCCCCGCCGTTTCGGCGGGGCGTTGCTTACCTGTTGCCGGGCACTCTGAGGCTCGCTCCCCGCATTGCAGCACGGCGCAGCAGGATCAGGGACTCGTTTTGGCCGGCTCGGCCGCGGGTGGCTTGGCCGGACGCGTGAGGAGTTCGCGTGTGAGGTTGTCCGACACATAGTGCGGGCCATCGAACAGATAGACTTGATAGCCACGGTAGGTTGTCAGCTGCCTGCTCAATTCGTCGGCGCTGGCCGACCGGAATCCCCCGTGCTCGGCGGGCCGGAAGGCCTCCGCGATTACCCGCACACGTTGCTTTCCGAGGCGCGAGGTCAGCTCGTCGACATAGGCGCGCGCGACGTAGGGTTCGCGCGCATAGACGCCGCAGCCGTCCTGGAAGAACACCCCGACGTCCGACGGCAGCCACGACACGAGCCAGTCCGCCAGCGCCTTCCCGCCGATATTGGTCTGGTCGTAGACGCTCACCCACAGCGGGCGCGGCAGTCGCTTCAGGATATCGGCCAGCTTCGGCGCGTCCTGCCAGGTCGGGTCGATTTCGACCGGGAAGTAGTAGCCGGTGACATTCAGCGGAACGTGCGTGCGCGCTACCGCCAGGGACTGGTCCGCGAGTGTCGACAGATGGGTGCGTGCTCGCTTTTCATCCTGGTAACCGGCGAGGCCCAGGATGACGTTTCTGGCCCAGGGTTCGCGGCCGATGCGCCCCCAGTCGGGAAGGTGTGCCGCGGGACGGATGCCGGCGTCGGGCACGTACGCGGTATCGTCGACGACGCTCCACTGGATCAACAGATCATGTACGCCGAGCATCTGCCAGTTTCCGACGGGATTCGTCGTCGCGTTGTCCACCTGCCAGACGATTCCGTCGGCATGCACGTCATGCGCCGTCCAGCTGCACGCGGCCACGGCGAGCGATGCACCGACGGCCGCGAGCATCGCCGCGCGGGGCGAACCCGGCGCGTGCGCGTGCCGGCGTCGCCGGCCTGCGTGTCGGAACCGGCCCAGACGCAGTCGAATCCCGCGCAAGGCCGGGATGGCGTACGTGAGCATCGCGGCCTCCCCGGAAGCATTCCTGCGCGACATCGTAGCCGATCACATGCAAACGTGCGACCCGCCTTGCTGCTGCGGGTCCGCACGAGGCTTCCACTGGCTCGCGTCACTTGGCGTCGTGCCGTCCGCCCATGTGTAGCCGAGATTCGTGATGCCCGTCACGATACTCTGGAAGTCCTGGAAGGCGGGCAGTCCGAGATCGGGCTCGAGCCAGTACGGATGGAAGAAGAACGACGCGAAGCCGTCCCGCACCGCCAGACCGTATTGCGCGTTGGTGACGATTTGCTGCCACGTGTACGTGATGCACGAGAACGGGTCTTTACTGCAGATGTTGTATTGAAGGCTGCCCAGGTTCTCCGGAATGATTCGTTGCCCGTAGTAATCGGAGTTGATGATGTACGGGAAGAATTGCCCGGCCGAAAAGTCCTGGTTGGGCGCGCCCGTCCCGATCTGCGGATTGGTAGACGTGTAGTAGACGGCCCGCTGGAACGTGGTCGGGAACGTCTGCGCCGTGGCCGTTGATGCCATCGGCGACATCTGGTACTGCGGCGCAGCCCAGCCGACGATCTTGTAGCCGTTGAGCGTGAACTCGAGCAGGCCGTCGGCCATTCTGCCTTTCGCCCATTGCACCGAGTCCTCGTCGACCGGACGATTCTGGACTGCGTACCAGAACTCGAAGTCGCTGCCGCTCACCGCATTCTGAAGATTCGGCGTCGAGTCATACTGGTGCGTATAGCCGTGCATCACGATCGAGCCGCCGCGCAGGAGCGCGTAGTTCAACCCGCTCTTGAGGCCCGTTGCCTGCGCGAGGTGAATCGTCTCCGGCACGCCGCCGTTGTAATACCCGTTCGGGTCGGTATACAACGGAATGGTCGCCATCGTGAACTTGATCTTCTTCGAGTACAGATAGTCCGACAGCTGCCTCATCGAGCTCGTCGTCGTGAATGCGTCCAGATCCTCGAGGCGGACCAGCGCACGATGATTCACCGGTGCATTGGTCTGCAGGATGTCGTGCAGGATGTCGCATATCACCAGATAGCGATCCGTCGGGCCGATGTAGGAGAACGGCATGTCCGCGAAGTACCAGAACTTGCCGGAGCGCATGACGTAGGGCGTCGTTGCGCCGCTCTTGCTGTTCTTGATGGTGACGAGCACTTGCGCCTTGGTGGCATCGAGAACCTGGGTCAGGCCGACATCCGGGTCCGCGTTGATGGCGCCGGTCGACGCGTCGAACGCGTAGTACTTGACCATCGCCAGGTTCTTGTACGTGACTGTGTCGTAGAAGCCGGGATTCGGATTGCTGGACGATGGCGTCGCGTTCATCCCGGCAAGGCCCAGGAAGCTGAACCCGAAAGTCTGGTTGAACGTATAGGCCGTGTTCCACGCGAGCTGCCACAGGTTGTACTTGAACCAGACCACGGTTTTCGTGGCGGTCATCACGTCGCTCATGAACGCCGTCGGAATCGGGTTGTTGTAGTAGTCGCCGATATAGAACGTGGCGTCGTGGCTCCCGATCATGCCGGACGTGTAGTTCTGTATCGGTACCAGGTCGACGGTCGTATTGAAGTGGCCGAGCAGGTTCCTCAACATGATGCTGTACATCAGGCCGAGCTTCGAAAACGGGTCGTTGGCCGGGTTGTCGTATAACACGAGCGTATGTGCGGTCGTGGTCTGCGCGTGCGCCGTGCCCGGCAATGTCATTTGCGCGAGTCCGGCAAGCAGGGCTATGACGATCAAGATCTTTTTCATGGCCGTATCTCCCTAGTCGCGTTCGACGTTGCCGCCGTGCTTCTTGACGGAATTTCTGCTGAACTTGGGACGCCCCGTCTCCTTGTATGCCTTGTCCCAATCCTCATCGGACATGCCGGGTTTCACGTTGACTTGGGCAGAGCCGTTTGGCAATGGCGGGGGCTTGATCTTGCCGCCGGACGACTGGTTCGTCTGCTGCGCACTCGCATGCTGAACCGCGCTGGTGATGACGAGCGCGGGACTCAATGCAAGGAGTAGCCCAACGGTGCTCAACCCGATTCGAAAAAATCGATTGCGATGCGAGGGCATGATTTTCATCCTTTGATATGCAAATTGGATTCTCGTTAACGAAACGAGCACGCCCCATTGCCGATTTAGAATCGGGTGTTATGTCGTTATTTTTTTCGTTTAATACCCCCGGTTAATGAAACGAAACCGGACAGTTGGCTTTCAAGCTAGTTCTGTACCATCCGCCGCAAATGGACA
Organism: Burkholderia sp. USMB20; assembly: GCF_000949135.2. Classification (GTDB taxonomy): domain Bacteria; phylum Pseudomonadota; class Gammaproteobacteria; order Burkholderiales; family Burkholderiaceae; genus Burkholderia. The sequence goes on from NZ_JTAN02000003.1 coordinate 158,143, forward strand.
CCGGGCCGGGACGCCAAAATCGGCGCGTCGAGACGGTCCGAAATTGTCTCGATAAACGTTTCACGCATGCAACGCGACTGGTTTCGGAAATTGGGTCCGACGAACGCGTAACGTCTGTTTGAGCGATTCAGGTGAAACCGGTTGCGTGCTTCGTTCCGCCCACGGCAACGCGGCAACCGAGCCGGCGGCGCATCCATCCAACGGCGACCGGAGCACCGGATTTTCGGTTTCATCGTCGATCCGTCCGTCCAGGATCGACGGAATCGCGTGACGCGCTCCGGTCGCGATGATCGGGGACGCGGGTAGAGAACCTGCCAAACGTCTCATATTCGGAACGCCGGTCCGCATGTTTCAGCACTGAAACATTTGGCTTGGTTTCGATTCGCCGATCGTGCGCGGCACACGTCCGGTACCCGGAAGGCGCAAGAGTGGTGGACGATGGCGCACGACTTGCTTGAAGCGCTGTGTATTGAAAAGAGACGGTGTATGGGGCGCACTGCGTAGCGCTGGATCGGGGGCCGCTGCAAGCGCCGGCGCACGCAGGGACGAACGCAAGCAAGCGGAGAAACCGGCTGTCAAAAGTCACCCACTGAACACGTTGCATTTTTGGTGATGTTGCGTGGTCGTATCAATAGCGCTCCGGGCAGCCTCGAGTCTTTTGAGAACGACGAGAACGGATGTGGCGTTAGCCGCAGGAGTGGACGTGACGGGGTCGACGGGGACGGGGCGGTTTCGTCTTCCGTTCGTACGAAGGAAGAAATACAGACGGACGAAAATCGCGGAAAGGTAATGGATAATATGATATGGAGTGCGTATTTATATGCACTCAACCTTGTCGCCATTGTGACCGCCCTCGTCATCCTGGTCAGCACGCTGGATGACCTGACGCTGGATGGCTGTTACTGGTCATTCGAAATCGGGCGCATCCTGCGTCGTGAGAAATCGCAGACCGTCGACATCGGCATGCTGCGCGCGCAGGAAGAGCGCCATCTGGCACTCATGGTGCCGGCATGGAAAGAGTACGACGTGATCGCCAAGATGATCGAAAACACGCTGGCGACCATCGAGTACGAGCGGTATGTCATCTTCGTCGGCACCTATCACAACGACGCCGAAACCACGGCGGAAGTCGAACGGATGGTTCGCCGGTATCCGGGCAGGGTGACGCGTGCCACGGTCATGAACGACGGGCCGACCTGCAAGGCGGACTGCCTCAACTGGATTCTCGAAGCGATCCTTCGTTACGAAGCAGTCCATCATATTCAGTTCGCGGGCGTCGTCATGCACGACTGCGAAGATGTCATTCATCCGGTCGAACTCAAGTACCTCAACCATGCGGTGGCGGAGAGCGATCTGGTCCAGCTTCCGGTGCTGTCGTTGCCCCGGAAATGGAACGAGTTCGTCGCCGGCTGCTATCTCGACGATTTCAGCGAAACGCACCAGAAGGACGTGCCGGTGCGCGCACGCTTGACCGGAGTCGTGCCGGGCGCGGGTGTTGCGTCGTGCTACAGCCGGCGTGCGATCGAAGCCGCGATGAAGGCGCGTGACGGCGGCCCGTTCAACACGCGTTCGCTGACCGAGGACTATGATTTCAGCTTCCGGCTGAGAGACCTCGGCATGAAGGAAACCTTTGCCCGCACGCCGCTTTCGGACATCGTGCGCGATGCCGGCGGCAAGCGCGCGAAGGACGGTGCCGCCGGTCGAAACCTGCTGGCCACGCGCGAGTACTTTCCCAAGACATTCCGCACCGCCTACCGGCAGCGCGCGCGCTGGATTCTAGGCATCGCGTTTCAAGGCTGGGAGCAACTCGGCTGGAAGGGCGACTTCCTCACCCGCTACATGTTCTTCCACGATCGCAAGGGCATCGTGACGTCGCTGTTTTCGGTGATTGCCTATGGTGTGCTGCTCAACTTCGTGTTGCTTTCCGCGCTTCAGAAAGCCGGTCACGTCATTCCCGCCAGCGCTCAACTCGTGACGGCCGGTGCCTGGGTCACGCCGCTGCTGTGGGTCAACACCCTCATGCTGTTCGCCCGTGCCGGACAGCGTTTCTACTTCGTCAGCAAGCTGAACGGCCTGCTCCAGGGGCTGCTCTCGATCCCGAGGATGTTCGTCAACAACCTGATCAATTTCTGCGCGGTGAGTCGCGCGTGGCGCATCTATGTCGGCCACCTGGTGAGCGGCAGGCCGATCGCGTGGGACAAGACCAGTCACACATACCTGTCCAACGAGGAACTCGGGAAGGCGCGCCGCAAGATCGGCGAGATCCTGGTCGGCTGGGGCGTGGTTTCCCTGGCGCAACTGGAGGACGGCCTCGAGCGGCAACTGACATGCGGCAAGCGGCTGGGTGAACTGTTGCTCGAAGGCAGTGCGTTGTCCACCGAATCGCTGGCGGATGCGATCGCCGAGCAGGCGGATCTGCCGCGGGTGAGCCTGGGCAACGTCGCGGTGGGCCACTTCGCGGACTCGCTGGCATTCGAGCTGCAGTACGCGTATCGTGCCGTTCCGTTTTCGACCGCCGCCGACGGGACGCTGAACGTCGCGGTCGGGCGGCCGCTCACGCAGGACGAACAGGACGTCGTGCGGCGCGGCGCCCGAACGAACGTCGCCTATTTCATTGCCTGCGATGCGGAGATCGCCGCCGAACTCGGCCGGCACTCGCGCTTCGTCGAGATCGCGCGGCTGCGCGTTGGCGACGACGCGACGCAGCAGGCAGTGCCGGTGAAAAAGCCGTCGGGAGAACAGGCATGAAGCGCTCGACACGTCGGATCGCGGCCGGCCTCAAGCGCTGCGCACGGTCGAGCGCGCTGGCCGTTGCCATGTCGCTCGCCTGGCAGGCGCCGGCATCCGCCGCCCCGCAGCTCAACCCCAAAGCCTATCGGCTCGCCGATGGCGCCTACAAGGCGATCAACGCAGGCGACCTGCCTCGCGCGGAAGCGTATGCGTTGCGCGCCCTCCGGATTCAGCCGGGAAGCGAACAACTCGGGCTGTTGCTCGTGGATGTGTACCGGCGCGAAGGGAAAGTCGACGAAGCGGACGCGCTGCTGGAATCGCTGAGCGTTCGTTTTCCGAAAAGCGCGGCGGTACTGGCGCAGCATGGCTATCTGGCGCAGCGGCAGATGCGCTACGACGTCGCGTGCAGCAATTTCGCGGCGGCCGTCGCGACTGGAAACTGGAGCAAGGAGCAGCAGCGCAACTTGCGCCTCGCGTGGTCGGACAGTGCGCTCGCGGCAAAGCGTCCGCACGAGGCCGGCGTCGCGCTGGCGCCGCTGGCCGATGAAAAATCGGCCGTGATTCAGTTGCGTATCGCGCAGATGAGCTTGCAGGCGGGCGACCACGACAGCGCGCTGCGCGTGGCCGAGCTGGCGGCCGGCAACGCGTCGACCGATGCCGAGCGGAACATGGCCGCGTCGATCGCGGCACAGGCGCGGCAAGCCGACCAGCCGCCCGAGGTGCCGGTGGACGATACCGCGCAACGGACCTTGCAGCACGCCTATGATCTCCTGCGCGAACACAAGGATCGCGAGGCGCTCGACGCATTTCAGGAAGGTTTCGCCGGTGGCGCCGGCAACGCGATGAACTATGCGGACGCCGGCTATGCGGCCAAGCGGATCGGCTTGAACGAGCAGTCCGTCCAGATGTTCGAGCAGAGTCTCGACGCCGACGAAAACGAACATGCGTTCGACGCGCAGCGCAAGTTCGGCTATCGGCGCGAGGTAGAACAACTCGAGCGCACCTGGGGTTTCGTGCTGAGCGCGCCATACCAGTCGGCCGCATTCGGCCCGCAAGGCACGATCAGCGTGCTCCAGCCGGGTATCGAGGCGTATTGGCAGCCGCCGAAGATCGGCTATCGGAACGGCCGCATTCTCCAGTTCTTCGTGCGTGGATACGGCACGGCCTACGACGGCACGGGCAACGTGACCGGCATGCCGACCGTGCAGGGGTCGGTGGGCGTGCGCTACAAGCCGATACCCGATCAGAACGTGGTGGTGACCGCCGAGCGGTTGTTCCATATCGGCAGCCTGTCGATGACGGACTGGCTGATGCGCCTGGGTTACTCGTCGGAGGCGGGCACCGACCTGCGGGTCACCGAACCGAGCTGGCGCAGCTGGCAGGCCTATGTAGAAGGTGCGTACTTCATCAATGCCGGGCGTTACATCATCTATTCGGAGTTGCGTTACGGGCACACGTGGCGCTTGCCGATGATCAGCGACCGGCTGACCGTCTACCCGCACGCTGCGGTGGCGGGCGATCACGACAACCGTCAGCCTGACAAGACGGCAATCGGTGCGGGGCCAGGGGTCCAGTTCAGGTACTGGTTTCGCGAAGGCAGGTATACCGCGCCGGCGAGCTATCTCGACGTGACGGTGCAATACCGGTTCGGGTTGACGTCAGCGGCACGCGCACGTGGTCTCGTGGTACGCGCGACATTGTGGTTCTGAGCAACTGCGCTGACGATCAGGCGACTCGATGGTGAGGCCGATCAGCTGGGCGACTTGAGCGTGATGATCGTTTGACGCAGCAGCTGGAAGTAGGAGCTCGTCGAATACGGGACCATCTGCTCGGCGTAGTTCCACCAGAAGAATCCGCCGATGAAACGCGGATCGGTCATGCTGTTGACCATCGGGTAGTAGGTCTTGATCAGGTTCTGCTGCACCGACGCCGGCGCCGCGATATCCGACGTGCCGATTTCGCCGAAGCCGACCTTCGCGTTCGGGAAGATGCTTTCCAGCGCCGCGAAGTCGTTTTTCCACGACGGATTCAGCCCCGGGCAATCCTGGTACGGGTAGTAGCTGAACAGCGCGTAGTCGGCCTGCTGGCGAACCGTCGCCGGCAGGAACGCGGTCGGCCACGTCTTCCAGTAATCCTGCGGCTTCGCCCAGCAGTTGGTGCCCTTGCTGTCGTCGTTGTAGTACAGCGTGATCGCGGTCTTGCCGCCGTTCGATTTGACGATCGTGTTGGCCGCGGCGACCATCTGGCCGATCTGCTGCTCTTCCGAATTGACCACGGTGTTCGTGCCGCTCGGATCGTTGCGCAGCCATTCGCCGTTGATTTCGTTGGCGATTTCCCACACGTCGACCGTGTTCTTCAGCTGCGACACCAGTTCCTGCGTGCGCGCCTTGTACGTCGTGATATCCGTCGGGAAATAGTACGAATCGTAGACTTCGCCCATCACGTATGCGACCGAGTGCAGGCGCAGCAGCGGTGCGTAGTAGTCGGCGGCCGACGTGCCCGGATCGAACACGACGCGCACCGTCGGTCGGTACGGCAGGTTCTGCAGCGACGCGATGATCGCATCCAGTTTCGTCAGGTCATCGAGCGTGACGCCGTAGACCGGATTCTTCAGCGGTTCGACCTGGGCGTTGGCGGTTTGGGACAAGGGCATCAGCCCGGCATAAGCAACGCATGCGGCAATGGCCGTGCGTGAGATGGTTTTCGTCAGTTTAATCAAAACTTCGGTTCCGTCCTAAGGTAAGAAGAAGCGCGATTTTAGACGAAAATAAAAGGTAATTATCGGATGATATGCGCAATAAAGGGGCGGATGTCGCGGAATGGAAATTGCTGCGCGGCTGGCTGGTGATCAAAAACGCAGCATCCCGAAACGTTTGCAAGCGGGCATCGGGACGGCCGGCGGAACGGGGAATCTCCTGACGACCGGGCGTGGTGGCGCATTCGGGTATACGCGCTGCGATTCCGCTTCGGCTTCGCGGTCGGCTTCGACATCGGCTTCGGCTTCGGCATCGACTTCGACTTCGACTTCGGCTCGGCGCGGCTTCGGCTTCGACATCGGCATCGGCATCGGCATCGGCATCGGCATCGGCATCGGCATCGACATCGACATCGACATCGACATCGACATCGACATCGACATCGACATCGACATCGACATCGACATCGACATCGACATCGACATCGACATCGACATCGACTTCGACCTCGACTTCGACCTCGACCTCGACCTCGACCTCGACCTCGACCTCGACATCGGCATCGGCATCGGCATCGGCATCGTCAACACTGCCGTGCTCACGATCGCCCGCATCGTTTGCGATGGCCATGCGGTGATCCGCTCGCGCCCGGTGGCGCACGAACGCGCACGCATCGAAGAATCTGCTGACGATGCCGGCAATCCGCAAACGTTTCACGTTGATTTTCGTCGGTAACGCGCAGGATTTCGCTAAAGGATGCCGGCGCCGATGACGTTAAACGGGCACGGGGATGACTGCCGATCGCATGCATGTGACATGCGACGCCCAGTCCGCAACAACCAGCGCTGCAGGGGAACCAACATGAATCGTCAGCAATCGTGGACGCGTACGGCCGCGCCCGGCGAGATCATCTACTCGGAGGGCTTCGCCGGCGAGCCCGTCATCTTTCTGATCGCCGACGGCAAGGTCGAGCTGTCGACGCGCTGCGACGACAAGCGCGTCGTCGTCGCGACGCTCGGGCGCGGCGAGTTCTTCGGCGAATCGGCGCTGCTCGCCGCCGAGCCGCGCGCACATACCGCGAAGGCGCTGTCGTTCTGCCAGCTCACGGTCGTGCCGGCCGCGACGATCGACGAGGAAATCGAGCACGTGTCGGCGCTGCTTCGCCACATCGTGCGCACCATGATCCGGCGCGTGAAGCGCAAGGACGACCAGCTCGCGACCTATACGCATGCCGACTTCATGCCGGGCGTGCTGTCGTATGCGCACGTGCTGTCGCTGATGGCGGGCGCCGACGCGCGCGGCTCCGACGACGCGTGGTCGCGGCGGCCGATGCAGGCACATGCGGAGGTGTCGGTGCCGCTCGCGGAGGTGATCCGCCGGTGCCGCGCGATTGCCGGCCATTCGCGCCCGCACGTGCTTGCGATGCTGCGCCGCATGGAGAAGCTCAATCTCGTCACGATCGAAGCCGCGCAGGGCGACCATGCCGGCGGCGCGGCCGATTACCCCGCGTCGTCGGATGCGCGCCAGACCGTCACGTTCGATGCGGCGCGCGTGGTCGATCGCGCGCAGCAGGTTGCCGATCACGATCTCGACGTGTCGATCAACAGCGAGCTGGAGCTGATCGAGCTCGCCGATCTCGAAGCGCTGATCGGCGTCGACCGGAAGCTGCTGCTCAACAAGCTGTCGCACGGCGAGATCGCCGACGAGGTGTTCGCGTTCCGCAAGTCGAAGGTGCTCGGTTACGTCGGGCAGAAAGGCGTCGCGTATTTCTCGCGGCGCAGCCCGCGCGCCGGCGGCGACGTGCGCGCGCTCGAGGATCTCGTGGGGGTCGACCAGCGCACGCTGTTCGACGTGATCAGCGCATTCGATACGTACGATCTCGCGAAGCTGATCGCGAGCCTCGACGATCGCGCGGTGGCCGACAAGCTGTTCTCGGTGATGACGGAAGCGCGGCGCAACGAGGTGTCGTGGGTGATGCGCCGCGAGCTCAAGCTCGACCCGATCGAGATCGAGGAGATCGAGCGACGCGTGCTCGATGCCGTGCGCGCGGCCAAGGCGCCGGCGGCGTCCGTGCCGCCGGCTTCATCCGCCGCGTGACGCCCACCCGACGGAGACATCCATGGACCTGTTGACCCTGGCCGGCGTGCTGCTCGGCGGCGTGGCGATCGTGTTCGGCTTCGCGCTGGAAGGCGGACATTTTTCGATGTTGTTCCAGTTCGAAGCGCTCGTGATCGTGCTCGGCGGCACGCTCGGCGCGGTGATGATCCAGAATACGTGGGCGCGCTTCTTCGATGCGGTGAAGCAGCTGCGGCTCGCGTTCGTGCGCGCGCAGGAAGTCGATCGCAAGCACCTGACCGACCTGCTGGAGTGGGGCGATCGCGCGAAGCTCGACGGGCTGCTCGCCTTCGAATCGATGGACGTGAGCGGCATCCATCCGTTCGCGCGGCGCGGGCTCGAACTGCTCGCGAACGGCGTGTCGACCGCGGTGCTCGAGGACGCGCTGCAGCGCGAGCTCGACGCCTACGAGCGCAGCCGCCTCGCGGCCGCGCGCGTCTGGCACCAGGCCGGCGGCTATGCGCCGACGTTCGGCATTCTCGGCTCGGTGCTCGGGCTGGTGCAGGTGACGAGCCATATTCTCGAACCGGCGCAGCTCGGGCCGGGCATCGCAGTCGCGTTCATCGCGACGCTCTACGGCCTCGCATTCGCGAACCTCGTGTTCCTGCCGCTCTACGGCAAGCTGCGCGCGCAGATCGACAGCGAGCTGCGGTTCCGCAAGCTGTATCTCGACGGATTGCTCGCGATCTCGCGCAAGGAGTCGCCTCACACGATCGAGACGCGGCTGACCGGCGACGTGCGCGGCCGCGCGGCGGAGTCGCTCGCATGACGCACCGGGAGCTTCGACATGACGGCTCGAACTGACGGCGCGCGTGTGGGTTCGGCCGCGGCCGGGCGCGACGACGATGAGGCCGAAGGCACGCAGTCCGGGCGCTGGCTGATTTCCTACGCGGATCTCGTCACGACGCTGATGGTGCTGTTTCTCGCGCTGTACGTGCTGCAGCTCGCGAAATACAACGCGCTCGATGCGCGTTATCAGACGCTAGCTCGGCATGACGGCGGGACGGCAAGCGCGCCCGACGCAGCGACCGGGCGCATGCCCGCGTGGCTCGCATCGCTCGACGCGCTGAAGACGGCCGGCCGCATCTCGCTCGTGCGCGCGCCGCACGGCATCGAGATCGGCATCGACGCGAAGATCCTGTTCAACGTCGGCGATGCGCGCTTGCTGCCGGACGCGACACCGGTGCTGAGCCAGATCGCGCAGGCGCTGAGCGCGCATGCGAGCGGCGACATCCTCGTCGAAGGGCATACCGACAGCGTGCCGATCGCGAACGCGAAATACGAGTCGAACTGGGAGCTGTCGTCCGCGCGGGCGGGCAGCGTCGTGCGCTATCTGGCCGATCGCGGCGTCGCGCCGCACCGGCTCGCCGCGATCGGGCGGGCCGATACGCAGCCGCTCGTCGCGGGCGACGATGCGGCCGCGCGGGCGCGCAACAGGCGGGTGACGATCTTCGTCGCGTATTGAGCGCGCGAACCTCGACGGGCACGCGACGGCCGCCCGTCGACGACATATCGGATCTCGGATGACGAACATGTGAACCCGGCGATGCGATTCCGCGCGTGCCTGCCGATAACCCAGGCTGGCTCAGACCGAGCGGTTATCGAGGGTTCCCCATGCATTTCTGGCGCAAGCTGTCCATTCAGAACAAGCTGATTCTCAGCATGACGAGTTGCCTGCTCGTGTTCGTCGCGATTTCGAGCGGGTTGAGCGTCCGTCTGATCGGCAACGCCGTGCGCGATCGCGTCGTCCGCGAGGAGCTGCCGACGGCCGTGAGCGGCATCCGCGCCGACGTGCAGCGGCAGATGGCCGGGCCGATTGCCGCGTCGCGCCTCCTTGCGCGCGATGCGTTCCTGCTGCAATTGGAGGCCGACGGCGAGCCCGATGCCGGCACGCGCAGCTGGATTCAGCTCGCGAAGAACGTGAAGGACGAGCAGAAGGCGGCGTCCGTGCAGTGGGTGTCGGTGAAGAGCGGCAACTACTACAACGAAGCCGGCCTGCAGCGGAAGGTCACCGACCAGGATCGATGGCTGACGGATTTCCTCGCGTCGGGCAAGGCCTACGAGGTGAACATGGACCGCGAGGTCACGGCCGGCGGCTACATGATGTTCATCAACAGCCGGGTGGAGCTGGACGGCACGCCGATCGGTGCGACCGGCATGAGCCTGTCCGTCGACGCGCTCGCGAGGGGGATCGCCGCATACCGGATCGGCAATACCGGGTTTGCGTACCTCGTACGGCCGGACGGCGCGATCATGATGCATCGCGATGCGTCGCTGATCGACGGCAAGCACTTCCTGAAGGACGAACCGGGCCTGCCTGGCGACGCATCGTCGACGCTGCTGGCCGGCAAGCCGTATGCGACGCTGAGCTACGACGGCGACGGCGGTGCGCGCTTCATCGCGACATCGTTCGTTCCGGAGCTGAATGCGTACGTGGTCGTCGAAGTGCCGCAGGCCGAACTGCTCGGGCCGGTTACGCGTGCGATTCGCAGCGCGGCGCTCGTCGCCGCGATCGCGGGCCTCGGTGTCGCGCTGGTCGTGATCTGGCTGGTCGGGCGCGCGATCGCCGCGCCGATCCGCCGCGCGGCGACGCTGCTGTCGGACATCGCGAGCGGCCAGGGCGACCTGACGCGCCGGATGACGGTCGAAAGCCAGGACGAGATCGGCCAGCTGTCGGACGCGTTCAACCGTTTCGTATCGTCGTTGTCGACGCTCGTCCACCGGATCCGCGCGGCGTCCGCGTCGATTGCGACCGGGTCCGCGCAGATCGCGTCGGGCAATGCCGACCTCAGCGAACGCACCGAAGGGCAGTCGGGCAACCTCGAGCGGACGGCTTCGTCGATGGAGGAGATCACGGCGGTCGTGCGCAACAACACCGAAACCGCGACGACGGCCGCGCAGCTGATCACCGGCGCCGCCGACACGGCGACGCGCGGCGGGCAGGTCGTCGGCGAAGTCGTGACGACGATGGAGCAGATCAGCGATGCGTCGCGGCGGATCGCCGAGATCATCGTGATGATCGACGGCATCTCGTTCCAGACCAACATCCTCGCGCTGAATGCGGCGGTCGAGGCCGCCCGCGCCGGCGAGCAGGGGCGCGGGTTCGCGGTCGTCGCGGCGGAAGTGCGGAACCTCGCGCAGCGCAGCGCGCAGGCGGCGAAGGAGATCAAGGCGCTGATCGAGCACAGTGCGGGGACGGTGAGCACCGGGTCGCGGCTCGTCGGCGAGGCCGGCAAGGTGATGCGCGATGTCGTGTCGCAGGTGCAGGGCGTCAGCGCGATGATGAGCGAGATCGCCGAGGCGAGCCTGGAGCAGAGCGCGGGCATCGACCAGATCGGCGACGCGGTGCAGTCGCTCGATCAGATGACACAGCAGAACGCGGCGCTGGTCGAGGAGAGCGCGGCGGCCGCGGAGAGCCTGAAGCAGCAGGCGGCGGATCTGACGCGCCTGGTATCGGCGTTCAAGGTAGATGAATAGCGTCCGCGCGACGTTAGAATGAACGCGTTTCTGGGGGACGGCTGCCGTGGGGATACGGTAGCCGTTTTCGCTGTCGGCGCGGGAATCGGTGACGTCATAAAAATGAAGCGCATTTCAAGACTGAAGGTCGGGGTGGGGGCGGTGGTGGTCGCGGCGGTGTTCGCCGCGGTCGGGGCGAAGGTGATCGCATCGCCGGCGGATGCGTATCTTGCCTATCGGAAGCAGGCCGCGGCGGCGGTGGCGGCGGCCCGGATGGAGGATCGGGCGGGCCTCGACCGGCAGTACACGGCCGACGTGAACGCGCGGCTCGCCAAACTAATTGGCACGGTCAGGGCGCGCGGGTTCGTCGCGCAGGCCGAGGGCACGGTGCAGAGCGTCGGCCCCGTCGACGGGATGCCGCCGGGGCCGGACGGGTTGTCCTTCAAGTCGGACGACGGCAAGACGCATCTCGTCGTGACGACCGTTCCGCTGCTGAAAGCCTGGGCGAGCACGGCGGACGCCGGCATCAAGCCGACCGACGACGTCGCCGCGATGTTCGGCAACGAAACGCTTTACACGCACGTATTCAGCGACGACGCGGCGGCGTTTCGCTTCGCCGAGTTGCCCGTCAAGCGGCAGCCGGCCGACGGCGTGGTGAAGGCGTGGCTGCTGGGCGAAAGCCAGGACGGCGTGCCGGACGGGCCGAACACGCTGGCCGTGTCGGTCCGGCAGGGCCAACGCGTTTATATCCTGTGGCGGGGCGTGACGCTGCGCCCGATCGCGGCGTGCGGCGCGGCGCGCGTACCCGAGAACGCGCGGCAGGCGTGTTTCGCCAGGCAGGTGGGGACCCAGCGGATTTATCCGCGGCTGGTCGCGCAGGCGCAATCGATGGCCGATGCCGTGGTCCGATAGCGGGATAGCGGGCGGCAGACTCGGGTCGCAGCCGTCGCTCGCACGGCGCGATTCGACGGCGCTGGACGGAGGTTCGCGTCCGACGAATGACGGTCGGCGACGTCGCGCGTCGCCGACCGTCGGCATGCCGTCCGGCGAGCGACTTCAACGCGAGCGCAACGCCTGCAACCCCAGGGTGAGCGGGTTGAACGGCATCTCCGCGGCGCCCATCGAAAAGCTCGTCGCCTTTGCGGTCGCCCCGGGCGCGTGCATCAGCGCATGAACGATCCGCTCGCTCGCATGGCCGTCACCGTACGGATTGCTCGCGCGCGCCATTTCCTCATACGCGCTGTCGCTGTCGAATAGCCGCGACGCCTCCCAGACGATCCGCTCCTGGTCCGTGCCGACGAGCCGCGCGGTGCCGGCGTGGATCGCTTCGGGACGCTCGGTCGTCTCGCGCGTGACGAGCACCGGCTTGCCGAGTGCCGGCCCTTCCTCCTGGATGCCGCCCGAATCGGTGATGATGAAGTGCGAGCGTGACATCAGGAATACGAACGAAAGATATTCCTGGGGTTCGATCAGGTAGATGTTCGGTACGCTGCCGAGCAGCGCGCGCGCCGGCTCGCGCACGTTCGGATTCAAGTGCAGCGGATAGACGAACTGTGCATCGGGATAGCGCTTCGCGAGCGTGCAGAGCGCCTCGCAGAAATGCCGGAACGGTTCGCCGAAGCTCTCGCGGCGATGGCCGGTGATCAGCACAACGCGGCGCGACGCTTCGAGAAACGGAAAGTGTGCGGCGACCTTGTCGTTAAGCGCGCTATCGTGGTCGAGCATGCGCTTGACGTCGTGCAGCGCATCGATCACGGTGTTGCCCGTCATCACGACCGCACCCACCGGCACGCCTTCGCTGAACAGGTTGTCGCGCGCCTGGCCCGTCGGCGCGAAGTGCCATGACGACACCGCATCGGTCACGCGGCGATTCAATTCCTCCGGCCACGGCGACCAGATGTCGCCGCTGCGCAGGCCCGCTTCCACGTGCCCGACCGGCAGATAGCGGTAGAACGCCGCGATACTGACGGCCAGCGTCGTCGTCGTGTCGCCGTGTACCAGCACGACGTCCGGACGCAAGTCGTCGAAGACGGTCCCGATCGCCTGAAGAATGCCGGTCGTCACGTCGGTCAGCGTCTGGCTCTGACGCATCAGATTGAGATCGTAGTCGGGCTTGATGTCGAACAACGTGAGGACCTGATCCAGCATTTCCCGATGCTGGGCGGTCACGCATACGCGGGCATCGACATCCTTGCGCGCCTTCAGCGCGCGCACGAGCGGCGCCATCTTGATGGCTTCCGGTCGAGTCCCGAACACAAGCAAGATCTTTTTCATCGTTGTCCTCGTTGAGCATCTTCGCGCCGGAAGATCCGGCGCCTGGCGCCAGGCATGGTTGCAGGCCACCCGTCCCGTCTCCGCATGTATCGACGCCAGTCGCGCGACATGCAGCGGTATTGCGGGGCGAGCGCGCCGTTTTTGTCCGCGTGGTCTGCGCCACGCAATCGTCGAACTACGACCGTCCCGTTGCACCTCGTCAATCACGTCATGAGCATTTCTCGCTGTGTCGATCGCCATGTCTGTCGGTCAGGCCGCGTACGTTTCCACGTCGCTGCGCGCCCGCACCCGTTCCTCCTTCCGATAGAGCAATATTCAAACCAGTGGCCCTGTGGCCGGCCCCGCTTCGCGCCGCACCGGTGGAATGCCAGGGAACGTTTCACAATTGCTACGAGCGCGATTGCGGCGCCCTGCCGCGATGGGGGTAAAAATCCGACCGTTCGCGCGATCGAGCCGGTCACGTCATGCGACGGATGGCGACTTGCGTCACGCGCTGGCTGCCGATCGAACCGCATGCGCCGTGTCACGCGCCTCGGAGCGTTTCGACATGCGAGTTTTGTCCGGGCAACGTGGGGAACGTCGTCGGCTGCCACGCATTGCCTCCGTGCGAAGGATGGCCCTCACGCATCGCGGCGCGTGCATCGTCCGCACCGGGCGATGCGAAACGTTGCGTATCTGTAACGACCGTCCGGAGCCGGCCGGCCATATCCGCAAGGCGGTTGGTCGATGTGTGCCGCGCCGCGCACGGGGCGTGGCCGGACAAGAGCCCTGCAACGACAGCCTGCAGCGGTCGACCAGCAGAAAGGGTGGCGCGCGACGTTTCGGTTCACTGAAGGCGGAAGATCCCGCTAGGGGGGAGGTGAACCCTGATTCACCGGTGAATCAAAAACACGCGATCCGTGCCGCGAGCCCGTCGATCGGGTACCCGCAGGCCATTGCATCACGGGGCAGGGCGATCCATGGCTCACCGCTTGCTTGTTTCAGGAGGACAGGCGTGCCCGTCCGAGTTCGAGCGACGACGGAAGGGCGGGGATACCGATACGACGAACCCGCCAGGCGCGACGACACGTGCCGGGCGGGCGGCGTGCAGGCCGCGCTTGACCGCGCATCACGGCCGGTTGCCGACGCGACGGAGTGTGTGCCGGCCATTAGGCCGATGCCGACCCGCTCGCTCCCGCCCATGCCGGTTCACGATGGCGAAGACAACGGTGACCGGATCGCGTTGATACAGCAGCGCACGGTCGATCAACGGAAACAGGGGAAGGAGACGTGTCATGTGTGGCATCGTCGGCGCGGTCGCGCAACGGAACATCGTTCCGGTTCTGATCGAAGGTTTGCGCCGCCTCGAGTATCGTGGCTACGATTCATGCGGCGTGGCGACCGTCGTCGACGGCCAGGCGCGCCGCGAACGCAGTGTGTCGCGCGTCGCCGATCTCGACGCGCACGTGCGCAGCGCCGGGCTGTCCGGCAGCACGGGCATCGCGCACACCCGGTGGGCAACGCACGGCGCGCCCGCCACCTGCAACGCGCATCCGATCTTCTCGCGCGACGAAATCGCGCTCGTGCACAACGGCATCATCGAGAATCACGAGACGTTGCGCAGGCAACTGTCCGACGAGCATTACCAGTTCGACGGCCAGACCGACACCGAGGTCGTCGCGCACCTGATCCACAGCAAGTATCACGGCGACCTGCTCGCCGCCGTGCGCGATGCGACGTCGCAGCTGCACGGCGCATACGCGATCGCGGTGTTCAGCAAGCACGAGCCGCAGCGGCTGATCGGCGCGCGGGTCGGCTCGCCGCTCGTCGTCGGCCTGAAGGACGACGAATGTTTCCTCGCGTCCGACGCGCTCGCGCTCGCCGGCATCACCGACCGCTTCATCTTTCTCGAGGAAGGCGACATCGTCGAGTTGACGCCGGGCGGCGTGCGCATTCTCGAACGCGGCGGCACGCCGGTCGATCGTCCGATCCAGACCGTCTCGTCGACGCAAGGCGCGGTCGAGCTCGGGCCGTACCGGCATTTCATGCAGAAGGAGATCTTCGAGCAGCCACGGGCCGTGGCCGCGACCATCCCCGATGCGGGGTTGTTCGATCCGGCGGCGTTCGGCCCGGATGCCGCGCGCGCGTTCGAGCAGATCGACAACGTGCTGATCCTCGCGTGCGGCACGAGTCACTATTCCGGCCTGACCGCGCGCCGCTGGCTCGAGACGATCGCGCGCCTGCCGGCGCAGGTCGAGATCGCGAGCGAATACCGTTACAGCGACGCGCTCGCGTTGCCGAATACGCTCGTGGTCAGCGTGTCGCAATCCGGCGAGACCGCCGACACGCTCGCCGCGCTCAAGTATGCGCAGGCGCTCGGGCATATCGATACGCTCGCGATCTGCAACGTGCCCACCAGCGCGATGATGCGGCAGACGAGCCTGCGGTTCCTGACGCGCGCCGGCCCGGAAATCGGCGTCGCGTCGACCAAGGCGTTTACCACCCAGCTCGTCGCGCTGTTCATTCTCGCGGTGACGCTCGGCCGGTTGCGCGGCTACGTCGACGATGCGCAGCTCGCGCGCTATGCGACGCAGCTGCGGCGGCTGCCGGGCGCGCTCGACGACGTGCTCGCGCTGGAGCCGCAGATCGAGCGCTGGGCCGCGGAATTCTCGCGGCACGAGAATGCGCTGTTTCTCGGGCGCGGGCTGCATTACCCGATCGCGCTCGAAGGGGCGCTGAAGCTGAAGGAGATTTCGTATATCCACGCGGAAGCGTATCCGGCCGGCGAGCTGAAGCACGGCCCGCTCGCGCTGGTGACGCACGCGATGCCGGTCGCGACGATCGCGCCGAACGACGCGCTGCTCGAGAAGCTCAAGTCGAACATGCAGGAAGTGCGGGCGCGGGGCGGTCAGTTGTACGTGTTCGCCGATGCCGATACGCGGATCGACGACAGCGAAGGCGTGTCGGTGATGAGGATGCCGGATTACTACGGGCTGCTGTCGCCGATCCTGCACGTCGTGCCGCTGCAACTGCTCGCGTATCACGCCGCGTGCCTGCGCGGCGCGGATATCGACAAGCCGAGGAACCTGGCGAAATCGGTGACGGTCGAGTGACGGGCGGGGCCGGCCGACGATTGCCGGCCGGCCCGCGCGGACGGTCAGCGCAAGGCCGCCGCCCCGGGCCTTCACGATCTTGCCCCGCTGCAGCACGTACGCGACACGTTCGCCTTCTCCCGCGACGAGGCCGATATCGTCGAGCGGATTTCCGGCGAGCACGACGACGTCGTGGGCGCAGGAAATCGAAGGAGGCTGTCGACACGATACGGGCGGATCGAACGGAAACCGGAAGGCGGGAAAATCGTTGCCGATCGGCCCGTTCGTGCGGAGATCATGTGCAACGCGCGCCCGGCCAGGCCACGCGCGCCGTCAGTCAGGGCCGCATCGCTTCGCCCGAACAGCGAGTCGCGAGGTAAAACAGTTACAAGTTAGCCGTTGACGCGCATCTGCCCGGCGGTTAGTGTGTGCGTCGAAGTCCAAGAAGTCCGATTGCTGTTCATCAATTGCTCGCTCTCCTCAGCGGTATTCGTTGTCCTCTCCCTCCTTGATGCTTCACGCGCTCTCCAGCAGGGCAGATCTTCATTTTTTCTCAAGGAATCTTCATGGATACCGGTATCGTCAAGTGGTTCAACGACAGCAAAGGCTTTGGCTTCATCACGCCGGACAACGGCGGCGACGACCTGTTCGCTCATTTCTCGGAAATTCGTGCCGACGGCTTCAAGACGCTGGCTGAAAACCAGAAAGTGAGCTTCGAGACGAAGCAAGGCCCGAAGGGTCTGCAAGCGGCCAACATCAAGCCGCTGTAAAGTCTGAAGGGCCCGGCCTCCAACAATGGGCGCCGGGCCGCAGCGACATCAGCACGGAGCTTGGTCTCGTAAAGTTGGCGCGCTCGTTCCCGGCTGCGTCTGCTCATTGAGCCGCCGACCAGGCGCCATACACCTCGCTGCACTTCGTTCCCCCTCCGGCCGCAGCGCCGTATTTTCGCTTTCCGACTGCTTCGGGTTCAGCTCGCAATGGCGTTGGATCGGCGTATCCGTGCACATTTCGCACGGCACGCGCGCAGTCGAACATTATTAAAATTAAAAATGCAAAACACACAAAATCATCAATACAACGGCTATGCCGTCCGGCCCTCGGCGCATCGTTTGCCCGATGGCAGTTTTTCAGCCAACCTGCTGCTCGAGCGCATCGATAGCGCGTCTGTCGAAGGCCGCTACCGGTTCTATTCGCTCGATTACTTCGCGAGTGAAGCGCAGGCATTGCGGCACTCGGAACGCTGGGCACGCAACTGGGTCGATACGCGCGGTTAAAGGCAGCGCTGTAGGACCGGATACCCGACGCATATGAGTCGCCCGGGCGCGCAACAATGCGCGCCCGAACCTCGCGTGCGATCAATTCTGTACCTCCCGACTGGAGCCGCGCGCTCGATTCGGGTTACCGGATTTTCCTTTCGACGCCGGTGGCGCATGACGCTATCCCGGCGTCGAAATGGGTGGCGTACTTGAGAGGCCTGGCCTGACCGAACGGTGGTGCCGACCTCCGCATCCGTGCGAAGATTGCACGCACATCACACTCGCCCGAGAACGACGTGACCCGAGCAAATCCTGAGCGCAACCCGGACGCCGCCGATCCGCCGTGGATGGCCGTCGCCCTGGCCGAACTCGGCATCCGCCGCCATCCGCCCGGCAGCGTGAACCCACGCATCGTCGAGTACAACAACCGGACGAATCTGGTCGGCTACGACGACAAGATTTCCTGGTGCTCTTCGTTCGTCAACTGGTGCATGACGCACGCGGGCATTCGCGGCACCGGGTCGGCGCTCGCGCGTTCGTGGCTCGAATGGGGCCGCCCGCTGGACAGCCCGGTCTACGGCTGCATCGCGATCCTGACGCGCGACGATCCCGCGAGCTGGAAAGGGCATGTCGGGTTCTACTTGAGCCATGACGACGAGCACGTGCATCTGTTCGGCGGCAATCAGCTTGAAGAGGTACGCGAGCTTGCGTACCCGCTGAACGAAGTGATCGGTTACCGTTGGCCCGACGCAGGATGACCTCGTCCTCCGGCATACGCGAATTCGCAATCGCGTGGTTGGCGGCTTGCTTGATCGCGTTGTCGGTCGAATGCCCGGGATCGTGCGGCTGAAGAGCGGGGCCCCGGCACGTGTCGAGGCCGGCGCCGTATCGTGATCGCGCCTAGTTCTTCGCCACGGCTTCCACCTCGGGCCCACCGGCCGCATCATTCCTGCTCCACCCGCCCCCGAGCGAGCGATACAACGCAACCGCCGCCAGCGCATGCTCGCGCCTGAGCTGGTTGAGCGCGTCCGAATCCCGCAGATACACCTCCTGCGCCGACAGCACGTCCAGAAAATCCGTCGCGCCGCCCTTGTAGAGCTGGTTCGCCAGCCCGAGCGCCTTGTCCGAAGCCGCGAGCGCGCTGCCGAGCCGCTGCGTCGCTTCATCGCTGCTGACGAGGTTCGCGCGCGCATCCTCGACCTCGCGCAACGCCTGCAGCATCGTCTGCCGCAACCCGAGTTCAGACTCGCGCATCCGGCTTTCGCTCTGCGAGATATCGGCGGTAATCCGTCCCGCGTTGAAGATCGGGCTCGTCGCGCTCAGCGCCGCGCTGAACAGGTTGTCGGTCAGCGTCGGCAAGCCGAGATACGACGCGGCCAGAATCCCGTCCGTCAGGTTCAGCGCGAACTTCGGATACCGTTCGGCCTTCGCGACACCGACCTGTGCCGCGCGCCGCTCGACCTGCGCGTAGGCGGTCAGCACGTCGGGCCGGCGCAGCAGCGCCTGCGACGGCAGCGTGGCGGGCGAGCCGGCCGGCGGCGCCGGAATCGCGCCGGCCTGCGCGAGCACGAGCCGGTCGACCGATTCGGGCGTGCGGCCCGAATACACGGCGATCAGGTTGAGCTGATGCGCGATCTGCGCCTGCGTCGGCGGAATCCGCGCCTCCAGCGCATCGAGCTGGTTCTGCGCGCGCGTGACGTCGAGTTCCGTCGACAGCCCGAACGCCTGCCGCTTGCGCGTGAGTTCGAGCGCATGCCGGCGGATCGCCGCGTTGTCCTGCAGGATCTTCAGTTCCTGCTGCGCCCAGCGCAGGTCGACATAGGCGGATGCCGCATCGGCGGCGAGCGCGAGCCGCATCGCGTCTTCCGCATGCTTTTGCCCGACCAGCTCGGCCTGCGCGGCCAGCAGGTCGAGCCGTTCGCCGCCGAACACGTCCGGCGACCAGCTCAGCGCGAGCCCCGCACCGGCCTGCCGCACGTAGCCGAGCGGCGGCGGCGTGTTCTTGCGCTCGTCGGCCGCATGCGCGGTCGCGTCGAGTTCCGGCAGCAGCACCGCGCGCTTCTGCACGGTCAGCGCCTGCGCCTGCTTCACGCGTTCGGCGGCGGCCTGCAGATCGAGGTTGCCGTCGAGCACGGTCGCGATCAGGCGGTCGAGCACGGGGTCGTTGAACTGCGCCCACCACGCGGCGGCGTCGATGTCGGCGCGCGGCACGTCGGTGTCCCACGCGGCCGGCGCGAGCGACTGGACGGAATCGTGCAGCGCGGGATGCTGCGCGGGCTGCACCGCACACCCTGCGGCGAAGGCGCTGACGGCCAGCGCGACGAGTAGCTTTTTCATGATGACGACCTTGGCTTCAGTGCGCGTCCGGCGGCGGCGCGTTGAGGGTGATGGGACGGGAAAACGCGACGGCGACCAGCGCGACCACGAAGCACAGCGACAGCGCGTAGTACGCATCCGCGTAGGTGAGCGTCAGCGCTTCCCGATAGATCAGGCGGTGCAGGTTCGCGAGGCCGGCCTGCGCGGTATCCAGCGTGTTGCCGGCCACCGAGGTCCAGTACGCGGCCTGGCGGTCGAGCAGCGACGCGACTTGCGGCTCGCCGGCGCTCACATGCTCGTTCAGGCGCAGGTAGTGGAAGTTCAGCCGGTCGTTGAGCATCGTCGCGCTCACCGCGATGCCGATCGCGCCGCCGAGGTTGCGCATCAGGTTGAACAGGCCGCTCGCCGATTTCAGCCGCGACTGCGGCAGCGAACCCAACGCCATCGTCACGATCGGCGGCACGCTGAACTGCTGGCCGATGCCGCGGAGCGCCTGCGGCAGCAGCAGTTCCCGCCAGCCCCAGTCGTGCGTGATCGGCGTGTACAGGTAGCAGCCGAGGCCGAAGCAGATCAGCCCGAACACGAGCAGCGCGCGCATGCTGAAGTAGCGCGCGGCGAATGCATACGCGCAGAGCGCGAGCAGCTGGAACGCGCCGACCGACAGCAGCGCGATGCCGATCTGCAGCGAACTGAATGCCCGCACCTGCGCGAGAAACAGCGGCGTCAGGAACACGGTGACGAAGATCCCGATACCGGTCACGAACGACAGCAGGCTGCCGATCCCGAAGTTGCGCACGGCGAGCGCGCGCAGGTCGACGATCGGGTCTTCCGCGGTCAGGGCGTGCACGATGAACAGGAAGCCGCAGATGGCGGAGATCCACGCGCAGAACACGATCACATGATCGCCGAACCAGTTCTTGCGCGGGCCTTCCTCGAGCACGTATTCGAGGCAGCCGAGGAAGCCCGACATCAGCACGATGCCGAGATAGTCGCCGCGCTTGACGAGGCTCAGGTCCGGTGCGTCGATGTGCACGTAGCGCGGCACGAGCGCGGCCACCGCGATGCCCGGCACGAGGTTCAGGTAGAACAGCCAGTGCCACGACCATTGATCGGTGATCCAGCCGCCGATCACCGGCCCGATCGCCGGCGCGAGCGATGCGAGCGCGCCGATCGTCGTCGACGCGATCAGCCGCTGCTTGCCCGGGAACAGCACGAACGCGGTCGTGAACACGGTCGGGATCATCGCGGCGCCGAGCGCGCCCTGCATTCCGCGGAACAGGATCATCGAGTTGATGTCCCACGCGAGCCCGCACAGCATGCTCGTGATCGTGAAGCCGACCGCCGACGCGGTGAACAGCCAGCGCGTCGACATCACCTTCGACAGCCAGCCCGACATCGGGATCACGATGATCTCGGCGATCAGGTAGGCCGTCTGCACCCACGACAGCTCGTCCTGGCTCGCGGAGAGCCCGCCGCCGATGTCGCGCAGCGACGACGCGACGATCTGGATGTCGAGCGTCGCCATGAAGAAGCCGACGCACATCAGCGCGAACGCGAAGACGCGCTGCCTGGTCGGTTGCGACGCGGGGTCGCCGGAAATCGCGGTGGTCATCGCAGGCTCCCGTTCAGTTCGCGTGGTCGGTATGCACGGTCACGACCGCGGAGAGACCGGGGCGCAGCACGTGCTCGATGCCCGGCTCCGGATCGAGATGCACGCGCACCGGCACGCGCTGGACGATCTTCGTGAAGTTGCCGGTCGCGTTCTCGGGCGGCAGCACGCTGAAGGTCGCGCCGGTCGCGGGCGCCAGGCTGTCGACGCGGCCGTGGAGGCGCGTGCTCGACGCATCGAGCGTGACATCGACGCGATCGCCTGAGCGCATCTTGCGCAGCTGGTCTTCCTTGAAGTTCGCGTCGATCCACAGCCCGGCCGCGGGCACGACCGTCAGCAGCGGCACGCCGACGTTCGCGAGCATCCCGACGCGGCCCGTGCGGTTGCCGACGTAACCGTCGACCGGCGAGCGGATCGTCGTGTACTCGACGTTCAGCGCCGCGACGCGTTGCGCGGCGAGTGCCGTGTTCACGCGGGCCCGCGCATCGGCGAGCTGCGCGCCGAGCACGTCGAGCTGCCGCTTCGACGCGAGCAGCGCGGCGTCGCTGCGTGCGACGGCCGCATCCGCCTTCGAGTAATCGGCGTCCGCGCGCTCGACGATCTGGTTCGATACCGCATCGGATTTCACGAGCTCGCGGTAGCGCACGCGATCGGACGACGCGCGCGTGAGCTCGGCCGACGACGCATTCCGGTCCGCCGCATGCTGACCGATCACCGCGTATTGAAGTTGCTGCTTCGCTTCGAGTTCGGCCACCGCGGAGCGCGCGCTGTCGACTTCCGCGCTCGCCTGCGCGAGCTTCGCATCGTAGTCGCGCGCATCGAGCTGCACGAGCACGTCGCCGGCCTTCACGCGCTGGTTGTCGGTCACGAGGA
Source organism: Burkholderia sp. USMB20 (assembly GCF_000949135.2). Lineage (GTDB taxonomy): Bacteria > Pseudomonadota > Gammaproteobacteria > Burkholderiales > Burkholderiaceae > Burkholderia. The sequence goes on from NZ_JTAN02000003.1 coordinate 180,539, forward strand.
TTTTGTCGACGAAACCGTTCACCTTCGGTGCGAGCACCGTCACGTCGCCGCCGACATACGCATCGTCGGTGCTCTCCTGGAAACGCAGCACGAACAGCCAGTCGAGCGCCGCGGCCGCGACCGCGACGACGACGGCGGCCACCGCGATCCGCATCCACGGCACGCGGCGCTGCTTTGCCGGCCGGTCGGTTGTGGCTGCCTCGCGGGAGGCAGCGGCTTGGGTCGTTTCCATCGATTCACCTATGTATATGCACTTATTGAAACGACCGACGACGCGTCGCCGATCGGGGAAGTTAGCGTTCCGGCAGGTTGTGCGTGATCCGGAACAATTCGTCTCTGAGGCGGGCCGCTTGCGCCGGTCCGAACCGCTGCTCGAACGCTTCCTGCGCGGCGAGCCAGTGCACATGCGCGTCGGCGATCTTCGTTTCGCCGTGCGCGGTCAGCGCGAACGTCTGGCGCCGGCAACGCGGCTCGAGCCGGCCCGTGACCAGCGCCGCGCCGACCAGCGGCTTCAGCGCGCGCAACAGCGCGGTGCGCTCGATCACCAGCACGGCCGACAGCGTCGCCATCGTCAGGCCCGGACGCTCCCGCAGCAGCGCGAGAATGCTGTACTGCGACGGCGTGACGCCCGCCCGCGACAGGTAGCGCTCGTAGAACTGCGAGATTCGCCGGGCGGCTTGCCGGACCGCGAAGCAATCGTCATCGATAAGCGTGGACTTGTGCATGTGCACATATTAGGTGCCCACGCGATGCGAAGCGAGCGGCGAGACAGGATCAGATTGGTGCCGTGGCTGTACCAATCGGCGGTGGAAAGGTGCGTTTGCGCGCCGGATCAGGCCGCGGCCGGAACAATCGAGCCTTCGCGGTCGTAGTACGCGGCCGTGTAGTCGATGAACGCCTTGACCTTCGCGGGCAGCAGCGCGCGGTTCGCGTAGGCGAGCTTGATTTCCACGAACGCGTCGACGAGATCGGCGCCTTCGAGCAACTGCACGAGCGCGCCCGACGCGAGTTCGGCTTCGACGAGCGCTCTCGGCACCACGCCGATGCCGAAGTCGTGCATCACCATTTCGCGGTTGAAGACGGGGCTGTTCGACGAGACGTCGAAGCTCAACGGCACGGTCAGCGTGTCGCCGTCGACGCGGAACGACAGCGCGGGCCGGCGCAGCGACGGCGACATCGGCACGAACATGTGGCCGGCGAGCTCGGCCGGCGTTTCGGGACGCGGATGCGCGCGCAGGTAGGCGGGCGTCGCGACGATCACCACCGGAATGCGTTCGATCAGCCGCACGACGGTCGTCTCGCTCGTCAGCATGTACGGCACGACGATGCCGATGTCATAGCCTTCGCCGACGAGGTCGACCGGGCGCTCGGTCAGCGTGACGTCGAGCCGCACCTTCGGATGCGCGGCCTTGAAACCGGCGATTAGCGGCACGAGCCGGTTCAGCGCGGCCGTCGTGTGCGCGACGAGCCGCAGCAGTCCCTCGGGCTCGCGCGTGTACGACTGCGCCTGCGCTTCCAGCGAGTCGAGTTCGTCGAGCACCGCCGCGCATCGCTCGTAGATGCGCTCGGCGGTTTCGGTCAGCGAGACCTGGCGCGTGGTCCGGTGCAGCAGGCGGCTGCCGAAGCGCGCTTCCAGATCCGCGACCGCCCGCGATACGACCGGCCGCGCGAGGCCGTGCATGTCGGCCGCGCGCGTGAAGCTGCGCATTTCCACCACCGACCGGAAGATGCGCAGCTTGTCGATGTAGTCCATGTCCGTCTCCTCGAAGCGATGGCGCGGCGCCGGATGCGCGCGGCCGGCGCCGGCCCTTGTTACGGCCGAGTGTACATTGACTTTATGCATATGCACATTTAAATTGCCGGTCATGAACGACATCCAGATGGCCCAGGCCTGCAATTGCCTCGCGCTGCGTCAGGCGGCGCGCTTCGTCACGCAACTCTACGAGCGGCATCTGGCCCCGGTCGGCGTCACGGCCGCGCAGTTCTCGATCATGGCGAACCTGTCGCGCCGGCCCGGCCTGTTGATGAGCGAACTCGCCGACCGGCTGGTGATGGACCGCACGACGCTGTTGCGCGCGCTGAAGCCGCTGCAGCGCGACGGCTTCGTCGCCGCGGCCGCGTCCGAGCATGACGCCCGCGCGCATGCGCTCAGCCTGACGAAGCTCGGCGAGCGCACCTACGCGCAGGCGAAGGTCGCGTGGCAAGCCGCGCAGGACGAGTTCGAGACGCAATTCGGCCAGGGTCGCGCCCAGGCGTTGCGCGACGAGTTGTTCAGCCTGACGGCGCAGCGCTAGGCGCGACGCGCGGTAGTATGACAAAAGCGATCCGGATCCACCGGACGAGACACGAGGAGCCCCCCATGCTGCAGTTGAGCGAACGCGACGACGCGATGTTGCGCGGCGCATTCGGCGACGGCGTTGCGCGCGCGATGCGGATCGTCGCGCGCACGGCCGAGGTCATGTCGGCGCCGCACCTGATCGACATCACGTCCGCGCATATCGACGGCTGTCTTTACCACGGCCGGACCAGCCTCGACTTCGTCGAGTATTTCGTCGACACCGGCGCGCGGGTCGCGGTGCCGACCACGCTGAACGTCGGGTCGCTCGACCTGATCCATCCCGAGCTGTATCACGGCGACCGCGCGATCCAGCGCGACGCGCAGCGCCTGATGGATGCGCATCTGCAGCTCGGCTGCGAATCGAGCTTCACGTGCGCGCCGTATCAGCTGAAGAATCGTCCGCGCCTGGGCGAGCAGATCGCGTGGGCGGAATCCAATGCGATCGTGTTCGCCAATTCGGTGCTCGGTGCGCGTACCAGCCGCTACGGCGACTTTCTCGACCTGGCCGCCGCGATCACCGGGCGCGCGCCGTATGCGGGGCTGCACGTCGAAGCGAATCGCGCGGCGCGGATCGTGTTCAACGCGCCGGACTTCGGCAAGCGGCCCTCGCGCGACATCTATTTCGCGGCGCTTGGGCTTCTGATCGGCCGGATCGCCGGCGCGACCGTGCCGGCGATCGTCGGGCTGCCCGCGGACACCACCGAAGACGAACTCAAGGCGCTCGGCGCGGCTGCCGCATCGAGCGGGGCGGTTGCGCTGTTCCATGCGGTGGGCGTCACGCCCGAGGCGCCGACGCTCGACGCCGCGTTGCACGGGCGGGCGGCGCAGCGCACGGTCGATGTCGCGATGGCCGATCTCGACGAGATCCGCCGCACGCTGAACCACGGCGCGGCCGGCGATGCGCTCGTCGCGGTCGCGCTCGGCACGCCGCACTTCTCGCTGGCCGAGTTCCGCACGCTCGACGCGCTGCTCGATCAGTTCGACGGCCGGCCGAAGTGCGATTTCTACGTGAACACGAGCCGCTTCATCCTGTGGGAGCTGGGCGAGCTCGGGCTCGCCGGCAAGTTCGACGCGCGCGGCATCCAGATCGTCGTCGATACCTGCACGTACATCACGCCGGTCATGAAGCAGCTGTCGGGCCTGGTGATGACCAACTCGGGGAAGTGGGCGTCGTATGCGCCCGCGAACATCGGCGTCACGGTGGCGTACGGCAGCATGCGCGAATGCGTGCGTTCCGCGTTCGAAGGAAAGGTGCGATTCGATGACTGATGCAACGATCGGGAAATTGACGGGCGACACGCTCGTGCCGGGCAGCGCATGCGCGAAGACGATCGTGCTCGACAAGCCGCTCAGCTTCTGGGGCGGCTACGACTCGGGGGCGGGGCGGATCGTCGATCGCGGGCATCCGCAGGCGGGCGCGAGCCTCGCGGGCCGGATCATGGTGATGCCGCACGCGAAGGGCTCGAGTTCGAGCAGCAGCGTGCTCGCGGAAGCGGTGCGCAACGGCACGGGGCCGGTCGGGATCGTGCTGAAGGAGCGCGACCTGATCATCTCGATCGGAGCGATCGTCGCCGCCGAGCTGTATGCGATCGCGGTGCCGGTGGTGTGCGTGACGGACGCGGTGTACGACGCGATCGTCGCCGCGAACGGCGACGTGCGGATCGAGGCGGGTGAGGGCGACGGCGGCGCGTGGATCTTCGTCGACGGTTGACGCATCGCGCGCTCGTCGGCTCAGAGGAAGCGGATGTGCGGCGCATCTGCCGCCTTGAGCGACAGCGCGTTTTTTGCCGCATTCATCTCGCGTCTGCCGCCGGGCTGATTGAGCCGTCGGATTTCGGGCCAGGCAATCACGCCGAACACCGAACGCAGGATGGTGCTTAGCGCGAGGAAGCCGAGCGCGGTTCCGCCAAACCACGCAAAGATGTCGAGCATGCCGTCCGTGCTGCCTTGTAGCGCGGACATGATACCGATGGCGAACGCGACGGTGATCAGAACGCCGATCGTCACGATGACATCGGTTCGGGCGCTGGCGACGCGTGCGAGACGAACGAGATAGATCGAACCGTCAGTCACGTTGCGGATGCCGCAGATTGCGAGATTATCGCGCCACGCGGCATACGCGACATCCAGCCGGTCGCCCGCAACGACGAACAGGTCGCGTGTCGCGCCGGTCCGGAGCGTCAGCGGCGCATCGAAAGCGTCGAGTCGAAGCTCGATCTCCTCGATGCTTTGCGTGGTCCAGCCGAGGTTGTTGCTCCAGACCTTCGTACTGATCGTCTTCTGACTGACGGACGTCACGCAGCCGGACGCGATTCGCATCGAACGATCGGTCATACGTTGCTCCGTTCGAATGTGATCCGGTGCGGCTGGCATTGCCACTTTTCCTGGGCTTCGCGCCGTTGCGGCCGGAACACCAGTTCGGACAAGCCGGCGATCGAGAGCAGCGTGCCCAGCATGCTGATGATGCTGACGAACATGGTCAGCGCGAGGACGAGCGCCCAGCCGGATTTGAACGCGGCGCTACCGATCAGCAGGCTCAGCGCGAACACGCACGACGCCCATGTGAGCAGCGACAGATTACGTTCCTTTTGCGCGAGCGCGTCGTAGGGCTGAATCGTCAGATCGTTGCTGGTGATCCACGCGATTCGGCGACGACCATGGTCGTCGAAAACGCACGCGCGCACCGCCATCCCGGGTTTCAACAGATCGACCTGCTTGAACGCGTCGGCGTCGATATCGTCGGCGCAAAGGAAGTAGCAGGCGTCCTGCATCGTCACGCGATAAATCGGCACCTTCTTGTTGTCGACCGCGATACGGACCAGGTTCGTATCGATACGGTCGATCGTCGACTCGATCACGGTGGTGTGACTGGACATGGGTGGAAGCGGGCGTCGGCCCGTATCGCGTTGGCGTGGCATTCATCATACCGATGAAAATGAAATGGGGGCCACGCGTATGGCGGTATGGTGCCACCCGCGTTTTCCCGTTATTCGTGCGCGGTTCCCGCCGCAGCTTCCCGATACGCACTCGGCGTCTGCCCGGCCCAGCGCCGGAATGCGCGCGTGAAATTCGCCGGGTCGGTGAACTGCAGCCGCTCGGCGATCGTCTTCAGGTCGAGGTCCGACGCGCAGAGCAATTGCTTCGCATCGCGAAACCGCGCTTCGTCGAGCAGTTGCCGATAGCTCGACCCGGCGTCCTCGAGCCGACGCCGCAACGTGCGCGTCGATACCAGCAGCGCGTCGGCGAGCGCCTCCGGGCTCGAATAGTCGCCGGCCGTTCGCGCCAGTTCCGCGCGCACGCGCTCGACGAGATCGCCTTCCTCCTGGCGTACCTGCGCATACTCGCGCTCGACCTGCACCAGCGCCTGCCGGTGCGCGACTTCGTCGGCGAGCGGCAGCGGCCAGTCGAGCACGTCGTGCGCGATCCACAGCGCGTTCGCCGCGCAGCCGAATTCGACCGGCGGCAACTGGTCGCGATAACGCGCGAAATAACCGGGCTCGGGCCACGTGAAGCGCAGCACGATCGGCGGCGACGCGCGTCCGGACCACTGCGAGATGTTCTGCGCGAGCCCCGTCAGCACGAACTCGAACATCACGTGATGCTGCAGCACGGGGCTCGCCTGCACGCCGTGCAGCTCGAGCGTCGCGCCGTGCGCGTCCTCCGCGTAGGTCAGCCGATATTGGCGGTTGCGCATCCGGAAGTAGCGCTGCGTGACGACCAGCGCTTCCCGGATGTCCCGCGCGGTCAGCGTCGCATAGCCGAGGAAGCCGTGCACGGTCGGCTTCAGCAGCAGCCCGAACGCGAGCCCGATGCCCGGATCGCCGCCGATCTCGATTGCGTTGAGCACGAGCCGGCCCCATTGCGACGGCGCGACGCGCGCGTCCGGTTCGGCCAACACTGCATCGCGCAGCCCGGTGCCCGCGCGCACCGCGGCCAGGTCGACGCCGCGTGCGGCCAGCGCCTGCAGCAGCAGGCGCGTATAGGCGACCGGAATCGTCGGCCGGCGTAGCCCGAGGTGATCCTTGCGAGACGGGGAGGTCATGTCGATTTGGCCGGAAATGACAAGCATTATGGCTGTTTGCCCCCTCACGTTCAAGGCGGCGCGCGGCCTACGATGACACGCATCGCTTACCGGCAGGATCATCATGACGACCTCCTTTCCCCATCTGCTCGCGCCGCTCGACCTCGGCTTCACCACGCTGAAGAATCGCGTGCTGATGGGGTCCATGCACACGGGCCTCGAGGACAGCCGCAAGACGCTGCCGCGGCTCGCCGACTATTTCGCCGAACGCGCGCGCGGCGGCGTCGGCCTGATCGTGACCGGCGGCTTCGCGCCGAACGTGGCCGGCTGGACCAAGCCGTTCGGCGGCACGCTGATGACGTCGGCCGGCGCGCGGCGCCATCGCGTGATCACCGACGCCGTGCATGCGGACGACGGCAAGATCGCGCTGCAGATCCTGCATACCGGCCGCTACGGCTACCACCCGTTCGCGGTCGCGCCGTCGAAGATCAAGTCGCCGATTTCGCCGTTCGCGCCGCGCGAACTCAGCGCAAGCGGCGTGGAGCGGCAGATTCGTGCATTCGTCCGCTGCGCGCAGCTCGCGCGCGAGGCCGGTTACGACGGCGTCGAGATCATGGGCTCCGAGGGCTACCTGATCAACCAGTTCATCTCGATGCATACGAACAAGCGCACCGACCAGTGGGGCGGTTCGTACGAGAACCGGATCCGCCTGCCGATCGAGATCATCGAGCGCACGCGCGAAGCGGTCGGGCGCGACTTCATCCTGATCTACCGGCTGTCGATGCTCGACCTGATTCCCGACGGCAGCGACTGGAGCGAGACCGTGCAGCTCGCGAAGGCCGTCGAGCGCGCCGGCGCGACCATCATCAACACCGGGATCGGCTGGCACGAGGCACGCGTGCCGACGATCGCGACGTCGGTGCCGCGCGGCGCGTTCGCGTGGGTGACGAAGAAGATGAAGGGCGAGGTCGGCATTCCGCTCGTGACGACCAACCGGATCAACCGGCCCGAAGTGGCCGAGCAGATTCTCGCGGACGGCTGCGCGGACATGGTGTCGATGGCGCGCCCGCTGCTCGCGGATGCCGAGTTCGTCGTCAAGGCCGCGCAGGGCCGCGCCGACGAGATCAACACCTGCATCGGCTGCAACCAGGCGTGTCTCGACCACGCGTTCAGGAACAAGATCGCGTCGTGCCTGCTGAACCCGCGCGCCTGCCACGAGACCGAGCTGATCTATACGCGCGTGCAGCAGCCGAAGCGCATCGCGGTGGTCGGCGCCGGGCCGGCCGGGCTTGCATGCTCGACCGTGCTCGCGCAGCGCGGCCACCACGTCGACCTGTTCGACGCGGCAGCGGAGATCGGCGGCCAGTTCAACATGGCGAAGCGGATTCCGGGCAAGGAGGAGTTCGACGAAGCGCTGCGTTATTTCGGCCGGCAGGTCGAGCTGACCGGCGTGAACCTGCACCTGAACCGCCGCGTCGATGCGAGCGAACTGATCGCGGGCGGCTACGACGAGATCGTGCTCGCGACCGGCGTGGCGCCGCGCGACCCGAAGATTCCCGGCCAGGACGGGCCGAACGTGCTCAGCTATATCGACGTGCTCGCCGGCAGGCAGCCGGTCGGCCGGCGTGTCGCGGTGGTCGGCGCGGGCGGCATCGGCTTCGATGTCGCCGAGTATCTGGTGCAGGACGGCGAGTCGCCGGCGCTCGATCTGGATGAGTGGAAAGCGGAGTGGGGCGTGACCGATCCGGCCGCGACGCGCGGCGGCGTGACGCGCGCGCAGGTCGCGGCGCCCGCTCGCGAAGTGACGCTGCTGCAGCGCAAGGCCGCGCCGCTCGGCAAGGGGCTCGGCAAGACGACCGGCTGGATTCACCGCGCGACGCTGAAGATGAAGCAGGTGAAGATGATCGGCGGCGTGAACTACGAACTGATCGATGCGCGCGGGCTGCACGTGTCGTACGGCGAGCAGCGCACCGATCACGAACTGATCGAAGCCGACACGATCGTGTTGTGCACGGGGCAGGAGCCGCAGCGCGCGCTGTTCGCGCCGCTGCAGGCGGCCGGACGCTCCGTGCATCTGATCGGCGGCGCGGAACTGGCGGCCGAGCTCGATGCGAAGCGTGCGATCGATCAGGGTTCGCGGCTCGCGGCGCGGCTGTAACGGTACGGCCGCGAGGCGCCGCCGTCACTCCATCTCGACGCGTTGTGTCTCGCGCTCTTCCGCTTCCAGCATCGCCTTGACGATCAGATAGACGGCGGGCAGATCGTCGTCGTCGCGCTTCCAGTCGACGGCTTCCTCGACGTCCGCGGCGACCATCCGGCTGTCGCGCAGCCGGATGAAGGCGTCGACGACCATCGGATCGTTACGGTTCAGGAAGCCGGTGTTCGAGAACGCCAGCTCCTCGACATTCAGCAGCGCCTGCCAGCTCATCGTGCGGACTGCGGCCGGATGGCTGCGGCGCCGCAAGCCGAGCGCCCGCTGCGCGGGGCCGCCGACGACACGCTGAAGATCGACGACTGCTTGCCGCGCGGCACGCTCGAAGTGGACGGGGTTGAAGCCGGGTTGCTCGGGATCGAATGCGGATGACTGGAACATGGTCGCCTCACAAAAGTCCGTCCGTCATGGGTGACGGAATTCGGGTCAAATGGTACAAAAGCACTGTAAATATATACAGTGTTCGAGGCGGTTTCAAGTGCTGAATGAATGTGTTCGTGCGGCGACCGGCTTCGGGCGGGCGGATTCGGGCGAGCGGCGAGGGCGGTCGGCGAAGGGGGCCGACGCATGAAGCCGCATTAGTCAGAAGCCCGTTTCTGCTCCGTGCTCTTCGCTTCATCGCGCTGCGCACGTCGTGTCTCGGAACCTCGCGGTGGCCTCGCTGCGCCGACCGCCCGTCTGGCGATCTACACCGACGCGGCAATCGTCTCCCGCAGCCATCGATGCGCCGGATCGCGATGCACGCGCTCGTGCCACAGCATCGACATCTCGTAGCCGGGCACCTCGACCGGCGCCTCCACGACGCGCAATGCGGGCGTGTTGCGCACCAGCCGCTCGGGCAGCATCGCCACGAGGTCGGTTGTGGCGACGGCCGTCATCACGAACAGAAAATGCGGCACCGACAGCACCACGCGCCGCGTGGCGCCGGCTTTGGCGAGCGCTTCGTCCGTCACGCCGAAGAAGCCGCCGCCGTCGGGCGACACGATCACGTGTTCCAGCGCGCCGAACTGCGCGAGCGTCGGGCGGCGCTTCAGTTTCGGATGACCGGCGCGGCCGACCAGCACGTAACGCTCGACGAACAGCGGCAGGCGACGCATCCCTTCCGGCGAACCTTCGGTCGTATGGAAGGCCAGGTCGATACCGTTTCGCTCGGCGTCCTGCTCGATGCGCGGCGGCACGAGTTCGACGACGGCGACGCGCGTCGCGGGCGCGGCCGAGCGCAGCGTGTTCAGCGCGGGCAGCACGATCGTCGATTCGCCGTAGTCGGTTGCGGCCACGCGCCACGTGTTCGTCGCGGTTGCCGGATCGAACGGCGTGGCCGTCAGCACCGCGCGTTCGACCGCTTCGAGTGCGTCCCGCAGCGGCTCGCGCAGCGTTTCCGCGCGCGCGGTCGGCCGCATTCCGCGCGGCCCCGGCAGCAACAGCGGATCGCCGAACAGGTCGCGCAGTTTCTGCAGCTGCACGCTGACCGACGGCTGCGACATGTTCAGTTTCTCGGCCGCCCGCGTGACGTTGTGCTCGGCGAGCAGCACGTCGAGCGTGACCAGCAGGTTCAGATCCAGTCGTCTGAGATTGTTCACGGCTATACCTGGAATATCGGGAATTCATTTCCAATATAGCTTCGGCGACGGCATCCTGCAGTCATTCAATCAACGGAGCCTTGAACATGAACGTGCTGATCGTCTATGCCCATCCCGAACCGCGCTCGCTGAACGGTGCGTTGCGGGATTTCGCGGTCGAGCATCTCGAAGCGGCAGGCCACGCCGTGCAGGTGACCGATCTGTATGCGATGAACTGGAAGGCCGCGTTCGACGCGGATGACGTGACCGATCGTGCGCCCGATGCGCGCTTCGATCCCGCACGCGATTCGAAGCGCGCGTTCGAGACGGGCACGCAGCGCGACGACATCGCGCGCGAGCAGGACAAGCTGAAGTGGGCCGACGCGGTGATCCTGCAGTTTCCGCTGTGGTGGTTCTCGATGCCGGCGATCATGAAGGGCTGGGTCGAGCGCGTGTATGCGTACGGCTTCGCGTACGGCGTCGGCGAGCATTCCGACCTGCACTGGGGCGACCGTTACGGCGAAGGTTCGCTGGCCGGCAAACGGGCGATGGTGATCGTCACGACGGGCGGCTGGGAGTCGCATTACAGCGCGCGCGGCATCAACGGGCCGATCGACGACGTGCTGTTCCCGATCCAGCACGGGATTCTGTATTACCCGGGGTTCGACGTGCTGCCGCCGTTCGTGATTTACCAGACGCACCGGATGGACGACGGGCGCTTCGACGAAACGCGTGCGGCGCTCGGCAAGCGTCTCGACGAACTGTGGACCGCGCAGCCGATTCCGTTCCGGCGACAGAACGCGGGCGACTACGACATTCCGGCGCTGACGCTGAAGGCGGAAATCGCGCCGGGGACGGTCGGGTTCGCGGCGCATCTGGCGAGCGAGCGGTGATCGTCACTGTATCGTCGTGACGCGGGGCGCCACCTGAACCGGCGGCTGTGCAAAACGTCACGGGCGGCCGGCGAGAAAATCGCCGGCCGCCCGGGGCGTGCTTCGCGCGGCCGTTCGATAACGCCGCGCTTCACATTCACTGCTTACCGATCATCTTCCCGCACCGAAGAAGGATGCCGGCACAGCGCCCGCACTTCCATCTCCATATACGGAAACAACGGCAGCTGACTCAACAGGTCGTGCAGCTGCTGCACGCTCTCGACGTCGAAAATACTGACGTTCGCATACTTCCCCGCGATCCGCCACAGATGCCGCCAGACGCCTTCGTTCATCAGCCGCTGGCACATCGCCTTCTCTTCGGCCTTCAGCGTGGCCGCCTTGACCGGATCCATGTCCGCCGGCAGGCGGACGGTCATTTCCACATGAAACAGCATCCTGCGCTCCTTGCGTTGTCGATTCGCCGAACGGGACGGCCGCTCAGGCCTGCGCCCGCACCCGTTCGACTTCGCTCGCCGGCACGTCCTGCTTGTCCTTGAGCAGCGAGAAATCGAAGTCGATCAGTGCGAACTGCCCGTCGACGCCATACGGCTTGCCTTCCGCGCCCTCGGCCTGCCTGATCTTCGGGATCAGCCCTTCGCGGGTCGCGAATGCGAAGTCGTCCCAGATATGCGGATCGCCTTCGATGTTGATCTGCGTCGTCAGCTTACGATATCCGTCCGCGGAAACGAAGAAGTGGATGTGCGCCGGACGATGGCCGTGGCGGCCGAGCTGGTCGAGCAGTTGCTCGGTCTTGCTGCCCGGCGGCACGCTGTAGCCGACCGGCAGCACGCTGCGGAAGCTGTAGCGGCCCTCGGCATCGGTGCGGATCGAGCGGCGCAGGTTGAACGCCGGCTGCGACTGATCGAAGTACGAGTAGTTGCCCAGATGGTTCGCGTGCCATACCTCGACGAGCGCATTCGCGAGCGGCGTGCCGTCCTGGCCGAGCACCTGGCCGCGCATGATCAGCGTCTGGCCCGGATCGGTGCCGTCGTCGAGACGCGCATGGCCGACCGATTCCGGTGCGCCCGCGACATACAGCGGCCCTTCGATCGTGCGCGGCGTGCCGCCGTGGAAGCCGGCCTTCTCCTCGGCCTCGTCCATCCGCACGTCGAGGAAGCGCTCGAGGCCGAGGCCCGCGGCGATCAGCCCGAATTCACGGCCGGCTTCGTTCAGGTAGTTGAGCGCGGTCCAGAACTCGCTCGGCTGCACGTCGAAATCCTCGATCGTGTAGCAGAGGTCCTTCACGATCCGGTTGACGATCGCGCGCACGCGCGGATTGCCGGGCTTTTCCGCGGCGTCGTCGAAGGTCTTCAGCAGGGCGTCGATGGCTTGCTTGTTCATCTGTGTCTCCGGTTTCGGTTGTCGTGTCGTGCGGGATCAGCGGGCGTCGCGTCGCATCCGTTCGATGCGGGCCCAGTCGAAGGTGATGCCGAGGCCGGGCGCGGCCGGCAGGTGCAGCTTGAAATCCTGGTAGCGCAGCGGCTCGACGAGGATTTCCTCGGTGAGCAGCAGCGGGCCGAACAGCTCGGTGCCCCATTTCAGCGAGCCGAACGTGCTGAACAGTTGCGCGGACGCCATCGTGCCGGCCGCGCCTTCGAGCATCGTGCCGCCGTACAGGTCGATGCCGGCCGCCGACGCGATCGATGCGACGCTCGCCGCGCCGAGCAGGCCGCCCGACTGCGCGATCTTCACCGCGAACACGTCGGCCGCGCGGTCCTGCGCGAGCGCGAACGCATCGACGGGGCCGTGCAGCGCTTCGTCGGCCATGATCGGAATGTGCGCGAGCTGCGTGAGGCGTTTCAGCCCCGCGCGATTGGTTGCGGCGATCGGCTGCTCGACGAGGCTCACGCCGGCGTCCGCGAGTCGTGCGCCGGCGCGGATCGCGTCGGTTTCGGTCCAGGCCTGGTTCACATCGACGCGCACGTCGCCGCGCTCGCCGAGCGCGCGCTTGATCGCGATCACGTGCGCGACGTCGTCGTCGACCGCGTTCGAGCCGATCTTCAGCTTGAATGCGCGATGGCGGCGTGCGTCGAGCATCGCCTCGGCTTCCGCGATGTCGCGCTGCGTGTCGCCGCTCGCGAGCGTCCACGCGACGTCGACCGCGTCGGTCGTGCGGCCGCCGAACAACTCGGACAGCGGCACGCCGAGGCGGCGCGCCTGCGCATCGAACAGCGCGGTTTCGAGCGCGCACTTCGCGAACCGGTTGCCCTGGAACAGCTTGCGCGCACGCGCCATCGCAGCGCCCGGACGCGTCGCGTCCATGCCTTGCAGCAGCGGCGCGAAGTAGGTGTCGATGTTGACCTTGATGCTCTCGGGGCTCTCCTCGCCATACGCGAGCCCGCCGATCGTGGTCGCCTCGCCGACGCCTTCGATACCGTCCGTGCATCGAACGCGAACCAGCACGAGGGTCTGGCAATTCATCGTCGCGACCGACAGTTTGTGGGGCCGAATCGTCGGCACGTCGACGAGCAGCGTGTCGATGCGTTCGATGGTGGCGGCAGTTGCTATCATGCGATTCCTCCTGTTGGTGCACATGGTAGGAATTCCCGCCCGGCGTCGTCCAACACTCTTTCCGACTACTTCCATACCTTTGAGGCATGAAATGGAATTGCGCCAGCTCCGCTACTTCATCGCCGTCGCGGAGGAAATGAACATCACGCGGGCCGCGGAGCGGCTGCACATGACGCAACCGCCGCTGAGCCGCCAGCTCCAGGCGATCGAGGACGAGGTCGGGCTGCCGCTGTTCGAGCGCGGCGCGCGGCCGCTGAAACTGACCGACGCGGGCCGCGTGTTCTATGCGCAGGCGACGCGGGTCGTCGAACAGGCCGACGAGCTCGGCCCGCTGACGCGGCGGCTCGCGCAATTGTCGGAGCGGATCGTGATCGGCTTCGTGCCGTCGACGCTCTATGGCGCGCTGCCGGACGTGATCCGCGCGTTTCGCGAGGCGCAGCCGGACGTCGAGCTGTCGTTGATCGAAATGTTCACGCTCGAGCAACTCGGCGCGCTGAAAGGCGGGCGGATCGACGTCGGGTTCGGCCGCCTGCGCTTCGACGACGACCAGCTCGTGCGCGAGGCGCTGATTGAGGAAAAGCTGATCGCGGCGCTGCCGGTCGGGCATCCGCTCGCCGATCCGGACCGGCCGCTGACGCTCGCGGACATCGCGAACGAGACGCTGATCGTCTATCCGAGCACGCCGCGGCCGAGCTTCGCGGACCAGCAGTTGTCCGCGCTGCGCGACGGCGCGCTCGTGCCCGCGGCCGTGCACGAGGTGCGCGAACTGCAGACGGCGCTCGGGCTCGTCGCCGCGCAGGTGGGCGTGTCGCTGGTGCCGGAAAGCGTGGAAGGCGTGCGCGTGAAGGGCGTCGTCTACCGGCGGCTGCCGGAACCCACGGCGACGTCGCCGATCATCATGAGCCGCCGGCTGCACGGCGAAAGCGCCGCGACGACCGCGTTCTGCGCGATCGCGCGGGCGATGATCGCGCCGGCGGCGTAGGGCCGGTCGTTTCCGTATCGATTGCAACTAACGGTCGATTTCGCCACGCTACGCCGAATGCGGAGAGGGCATCGCGATGCGATGTCATTTGCCGTAGATGCAGGCGCGCAGCGAGGCGATCAGGTCGGCAGGCGGGAAGGCGGGAAGGCGGCAAGGCGGCAAGGCGGCAAGGCGGCAAGGCGGCAAGGCGGCAAGGCGGCAAGGCGGCAAGGCGGCAAGGCGGGAAGGCGGCAAGGCGGCAAGGCGGCAAGGCGGCAAGGCGGCAAGGCGGTAAGGCGCAAGCAGCAAGGCAACCGACCCCGACAAGCCCCGCACCCGCCTACCGCTTCCCGTCGAGCGTCTCCGACGGCGATTCGCCGAACTTCTCCCGGTACGCGATCGCGAACCGCCCGAGGTGCGTGAATCCACAATCGAGTGCGATATCGGCGATCCGTCGCTCGGACGCCGACCCGCGCAGCAATTCCCGCGCATGTTCGAGCCGCGTCGCGCGCAGGTATTGCATCGGGCTCATTCCGCGGAACTGCAGGAAGGCGTCGCGCAGCGTCCGCTCCGGCACGTTGGCGGCCTGGACGATATCGGCGAGCTGCAGCGGCTGCGCGTAGTGCGCGTTCACGAACTCCTGCGCGCGCCGCACGAAACCCGGCGCGGGATCGAGGCGCGCGCTCGGTACCGACGGCGGGTGGCCTTCGATCAGCAGATCGATCAGCAGGTGCTCGAGCTGCGACGCGACGCGCGGGTTGGCATTCGCGCGTTCGAGCAGTTCGGGCGAGCGGGCGACGAGCATCAGCTGCTGGCGCCACGCGGCGAGCGCGGCATCGCTGATGTGCAGCACGGGGTCGAGCATCGCGCGCGGATCGCCGGTCAGCGAGCCGACGGTCGCGGCATCGATGCGCAGCACGAACTGCTCGCAGTCGGCGGAGAGCACCGCGTCGAAGCGCTCGCCGGGCGCGCACAGCACGCCCGTCTGCCCGTCGACGCCGAGCCGGCGGCCCATCGCGTGGACTTCCGCCTGCCCGGACAGGCAGAACATCAGCAGGTAATAGCCGTCGACGGCGTCGACCTGCACGCGCATCGCATCGCCGAACGCGATGGTGCCGATCCCGAGCCCGCCGAGCCGGACGAAATCCATATGCGATGCGCCTTGCACGCGACCGCTCGGCAGCAGCGCGTGCGGCTGCATCACGCGCGAGATCCGCTCGCGGGTCTCGTCGAGATCGCGGGATTCGAACAGCCGGTGCGCGCGCAGCGCAAGCGGCTCGAACGACGTTGGGGACATGGGCATCGGCCTTGGTGTGGACGCGCGCTTCGATCCGACGAATGGGTCGCGATCGTGCGCCGGGTCGCGTGTGTCGCCATGCTAGCGCAGAAATCCGCCGAAAGTGGATATTGCGCCGCCGCAATCGCACTTTCCGGATAGACGCCGAATATTAGCTTTTCAAAAATCGGCTCCATGGAATCAACGAACCGGAACCACAAGGAGTCCGACATGGAGCAGACAGAATCGCCCGTCGTATTCGCCACGCGTGACGACGCGTCCGATGTGCGCTTTCCGCACGAAGACGGCTCACGCGTGCCGTACAAGGTGTTCAGCTCGCGCGCGGTCTACGATCGCGAGCAGGAACGCATCTTCCGCGGGCCGACCTGGAATTTCGTCGCGCTGGAAGCGGAAATCCCGAACGCCGGCGACTTCAAGAGCACGTTCGTCGGCGATACGCCGGTCGTCGTCACGCGCACCGAGGACGGCACGCTGTCCGCGTGGGTGAACCGCTGCGCGCACCGCGGCGCGCAGGTCTGCCGCAAGTCGCGCGGCAACGCGAGCTCGCACACGTGCGTCTACCACCAGTGGAGCTTCGACAACCAGGGCAACCTGCTCGGCGTGCCGTTCCGGCGCGGCCAGAAGGGGATGACCGGGATGCCGGCCGACTTCGACCCGAAGCAGCACGGGCTGCGCAAGCTGCGCGTCGACAGCTATCGCGGGCTCGTGTTCGCGACCTTCAGCGACGACGTGGCGCCGCTGCCCGAATACCTGGGCGAGCAGATGCGTCCGTGGATCGATCGGATCTTCCACAAGCCGATCGAGTATCTCGGCTGCACGCGCCAGTATTCGAAGTCGAACTGGAAGCTGTACATGGAGAACGTGAAGGATCCGTATCACGCGAGCATGCTGCATCTGTTCCATACGACCTTCAACATCTTCCGCGTCGGGATGAAGGCGCGCTCGATTCCGGATGCGAACCACGGGCTGCACAGCATCATCACGGTGACGAAGACGGGCGACGACACGTCGGCAGCATACAAGCAGCAGAACATCCGCTCGTTCGACGAGGGTTTCCATCTCGAAGACGAGTCGATCCTCGATCTCGTGTCGGAATACGACGAGGACTGCACGAACCACATCCAGCCGATCTTCCCGCAGCTCGTGATCCAGCAGATCCACAACACGCTGGTCGCGCGCCAGATCCTGCCGAAGGGGCCGGACAACTTCGAGCTGATCTTCCACTTCTTCGGCTACGCGGACGACACGCCCGAGCTGCGCGCGCTGCGCATCAAGCAGGCGAACCTCGTCGGGCCGGCCGGCTACATCTCGATGGAGGACACGGAGGCGACCGAACTCGTGCAGCGCGGCACGGTGCGCGACGCCGATGCGACGTCGGTGATCGAGATGTCGCGCGGCAATCCGGACCAGCAGGACACGGTGATCACCGAAAGCCTGATCCGCAAGTTCTGGGTCGGTTATCAGAAGCTGATGGGCTATTGAAGCGGGAGCGCGGAACGATGGAAAACCTGACGGAAGACATGAAGACGTGGTTCGAGATTTACATGCTCCAGAACCGCTACATCGGCCACCTCGACAACGACCGGCTCGAACGCTGGCCGGAAATGTTCACCGAGGACTGCACGTACGAGATCGTGCCGAAGGAGAACGCCGATCTCGGGCTGCCGGTCGGGATCGTCCACTGCACGAACCAGCGGATGCTGCGCGACCGCGTGGTGTCGCTGCGGCACGCGAACATCTTCGAAGAGCACACGTACCGGCACATGACGTCGGGCCTCACGATCGTCGCCGAACGCGACGGCGAGATCGACACCGAGAGCAACTACGTGGTCGTGCAGACGCGCAGCAACGGCGAATCGAACGTGTACCAGGCCGGCAAGTATTACGACACGGTCGTGCGCACGCCCGACGGGCTGCGCTACAAGACCAAGCGCGTGATCTACGACACGTCGCGCGTGCAGACGCTGCTCGCCACCCCGATCTGACCGATCCGACAGCCAAGGAAACGACATGACCGAAGCAACGCTCGCCGAATGGCACCCGCTGGGCACATTCGACGAATTCTCCGAAGACGAACCGGCGGCGCGCGTCGCCGGCCAGAAGCCGATCGCGGTGTTCCGGATCGGCGACGAACTGTTCGCGATGCATGACCTCTGTTCGCATGGTCACGCGCGCTTGTCCGAAGGCTATGTGGAAGACGGCTGCGTCGAATGCCCGCTGCACCAGGGGCTGATCGACATTCGCACGGGTGCGCCGAAATGCGCGCCGATCACCGAGCCGGTGCGGACCTATCCGATCCGGATCGTCGACGGGCAGGTGGAAGTCAATGTCGGCTGACCCGTTCGTGATCGTCGGCGCCGGCCACGCGGCGCGGCGCACGGCCGAGGCGCTGCGCGCGCGCGACGCCGACGCACGCATCGTGATGATCGGCGCGGAGCGCGAGTTGCCGTACGACCGGCCCGCGCTGTCGAAGGACGCGCTGCTGTCGGACGGCGGCGAGCAGCGCGCGTTCATCCGCGACGCCGCGTGGTACGACGCGCAGCGCATCGAGTTGCGGCTCGGCTCGCGCGTCGACGCGATCGACCGCGCCGCGCAGCGTGTACGGCTCGACGACGACGCGACGGTGCCGTACACGCGGCTCGTGCTCGCGACCGGTTCGCGCGTGCGTGCGTTCGGCGGGCCGGTCGACGAAGGCGTCGTCCTGCATTACGTGCGCACCGTGGCCGACGCGCGTGCGTTGCGCGCGCAGCTCGCGCCGGGGCGTCGCGTGGCGGTGCTCGGCGGCGGCTTCATCGGCCTCGAAGTGGCGGCCGCGGCGCGCCAGCTCGGTTGCGACGTGACGGTGATCGACCCGGCTGCGCGCCTGCTGCAGCGTGCGTTGCCGGAAGTCGTCGGCGCGTATGCGCGGCAACTGCATGACGCGCGCGGCGTGCTTTTCCAGATGGCGACGCTGCCACGTGCGATTCGCCGCGCACCGGGCGGCGGCGCGATCGTCGAGACCGATCGCGGCGACGTGCCGGCCGATATCGTGGTCGTCGGGATCGGCGTCGTGCCCAATGTCGAGCTCGCGCAGGCGGCCGGCCTCGAGGTCGACAACGGGATCCGTGTCGATGCGGGATGCCGGACGGCCGATCGCGCGATCTTCGCCGCCGGCGAGGTGACGATGCACTTCAATCCGCTGCTCGGGCGTCACGTACGGATCGAGTCGTGGCAGGTCGCGGAAAACCAGCCGGCCGTCGCGGCCGCGAACCTGCTCGGCGCGGACGAAACCTATGCCGAGCTGCCGTGGCTGTGGTCCGATCAGTACGACTGCAACCTGCAGATGCTCGGGCTGTTCGGCAGCGAACGGACGACCGTCGTGCGCGGCGATCCCGCGAGCGGGCCGTTCACGGTGTTCGGGCTGGGCGACGACGGGAAGATTGTCGCGGTGGCCGCGGCGAACCTGGGGCGCGACATCGGCGCGTCGCGTCGGTTGATTGCGGCGGGCGCGGTGCCCGATCCGGCGAAGCTAGCCGATCCGGCGGTGAACCTGAAGACGTTTCTCTGAGGCAACGCGCGAACGTGGCCGGGGCGGCCGTGTTCGCGTCGGATCGCTTGAACGCAGCAGGAAACCCGTTCGGGACAACATTCCCGGCGCGCGCGATGCGCACGGGTTTGTCGCGGGCCGGCGATCGGTGCATATTAGCGGCATTGCCGCTTCACCGGTCGCCCATGACGACAGACAAAGCCCTCGAACTGAAACGCAGCAAGCGCCGCGCGCTCTGGCTGCTGCTGGCCGCCGTCGCGGTATTCGTCACGACGATCCTGCTGCCGCGCGGCCCGTGGGTCGACGGCTTCAAGGCGGTGGCCGAGGCTGCGATGGTCGGCGCGCTCGCCGACTGGTTCGCGGTCGTCGCGCTGTTCCGCCGCGTGCCGATCCCGTTCGTGTCGCGCCACACCGAAATCATCCCGAAGAACAAGGACAAGATCGCCGACAACCTCGCGGTGTTCGTGCGCGAGAAATTCCTCGGCCCCGACGCGCTCGCCGCGCAGATCCGCCAGCACGATCCCGCGCAGAAGCTCGGCGCATGGCTCGGCGAGCCCGCGAACACCGACGCGCTCGGCGGCTACGTGACGAAGCTGATGAGCTTCGCGCTCGACATGACCGACGACGCGCGGATCCAGTCGTTCGTCCACGACGCGTTCCGCGCGGTGATCGACCGGATCGACCTGTCGCAGTCGGCCGGCGCGATCCTCGACACGCTGACGAAGGACGGCCGCCACCAGGCGCTGCTCGACGATGCGATCGAACAGGTGGTCGACGTGCTCGACAAGGAGGAGAACCGCGAGGTGATCGCGGGCTTCATCGTCGAATGGCTGAAGACGCAATACCCGAAGATCGAGAAGATCATGCCGACGCAGTGGTTCGGCGAGAACGGCGCGCGCATGCTGGCGAGTGCGGTGAGCCGCGTGCTCGAGGGCGTGGCGGCCGATCCCGAACACGAGCTGCGGCAGCGCTTCGACCGCACGGTCGTGCGGCTGACCGAGCGGCTGAAGCACGACCCGGCATTCATCGCGAAGGGCGACGAGATCAAGCGCTACATCCGCGATGGTGACGCGTTCAACGACTACGTGCGCGATCTGTGGGATCAGTTGCGCGCATGGCTGAAGGCCGATCTCGCACGGCCCGATTCGACGCTGCACCGGCAGGCCGCGACGCTCGGCGGCTGGCTCGGCGCGCGGCTCGCGGAGAGCCCGGCGCTGCGCGCGTCGCTGAACGAGCACATCGAGAAGGCCGTGCACGAGATGGCGCCGGATTTCGCGGATTTCCTGATGCGTCACATCCGCGACACGGTGCGCAACTGGGATGCGCGCGAGATGTCGCGGCAGATCGAGCTGAACATCGGCAAGGACCTGCAGTACATCCGCATCAACGGTACGCTGGTCGGCGGGCTGATCGGGCTCGGGCTGTATCTGGTGTCGCTGGTGCCGCGCTGGGCGGCGGGGTGGCTGCATTGATGCGGCCCCGAGCGTCGAGCATGTGGCGCGGCATCGTGTGCCGCCGCATCACGCGTGCGCCTTCGCACCGTGCAGTTGCAGGCCGAGCGCCTTGATCACCTTCAGGATCGTGCCGAAGCTCGGATTGCCGTCGTGCGACAGCGCCTTGTACAGCCCTTCGCGCGACAGGCCCGCGTCGCGCGCGACCTGCGACATGCCGCGCGCGCGGGCGATCACGCCGAGCGCATGCGCGATGAAGGCCGGGTCGTCGCCGGCTTCCTGCAGACAGGCCTCGAAGTAGTCGGCCATGTCGTCGTCGGTCTTCAGGTGTTCGGCCGAATCCCACGGCCGGGTCTTGATCTTGTCCATCGGTTACTCCAGGTCGAGCCGCTCGAGCATCGCGTGGGCGGCGCGGATGTCCGCCTGTTGCGTCGACTTGTCGCCGCCGCAGAGCAGGATCACCCATATCGTTCCGCGCCTGACGTAGTAGACGCGATAACCGGGGCCGTGGTCGATACGCATTTCGACGACGGGCGAGCCGGCGGATTTCCAGTCGCCCGGATTGCCCATCGACAGGCGGTCGATGCGGGCCTGGATGCGCCGCCTGGCGACGCGATCCTGCAGGCCGGCAAACCACGCGTCGAAGACATCGGTGGTCCGGATACTGAACGTAGGGGCACTGTAGGGCATGGATCTCGGTGTGTCAACCATGGTTCACAGGTTCGATGAATGAAATTGGCTTGCCCCCAACGATAGGGCCGCGCGCGCCGCTTGAGGTCGAATTGGCCGTCAGGCCGACCCTTTCGCGCGGCCGGACCCGGCCATTCGGCCGAAGTCGGAATTCCGCGAATCCGTCTACAATCAAAAACGTCCTTGCCGCCCGCGCGTGCTTGCCGCGCGCGGGTGAATCCGTTTGTCCTCCCGCCCAGGGAGGCGCCGTCGTGCGTTGCACACGTTGCTCCGCACGGCGGGCAGTGCCGTGGTTTGTGTCCAGTAGGTAAAGCGTCCGCGTGCCGTAGGCCGGCGCGCGTTCTGAACGTCGCGCGCCCGTAAGCCGGGCAGGCGGCATCAACCGAGAGTCCCCCATGAAAGCATCGGATCTGTTCGTGAAGGCGCTGGAAGCCGAAGGCGTCGAGTACGTGTTCGGCATTCCCGGCGAGGAAAACCTCGATCTGCTCGAATCGCTGCGGCGATCGAAGATCAAGCTCGTGCTGACCCGGCACGAGCAGGCGGCCGGGTTCATGGCCGCCACCTACGGCCGCCTGACGGGCCGCACCGGCGTGTGTCTCGCGACGCTCGGGCCGGGCGCGACCAACTTCGTGACGGCCGCCGCGTATGCGCAGCTCGGCGGCATGCCGATGCTGATGATCACCGGGCAGAAGCCGATCAAGTCCAGCAAGCAGGGCCACTTCCAGATCGTCGACGTCGTCGACATGATGCAGCCGCTCACGAAGTTCACGCGGCAGATCGTGTCGATCGGCAACATTCCGTCGGCGGTGCGCGAGGCGTTCCGGCGCGCGGAGGAGGAGCGTCCGGGCGCCGCGCACCTCGAACTGCCGGAAGACATCGCGCACGAGGAGGGCGACGGCAAGCCGATTCCGCGCAGCTACAGCCGGCGGCCGGTGGCGGAGGAGAAGGCGGTCGCGCACGCGGTCGACGCGATCCAGGCCGCGCGTCACCCGCTGCTGATGATCGGCGCGGGCGGCAATCGCAAGACGACCTGCAAGATGCTGCTCGAATTCGTCGACAAGACGGGCATCCCGTTCTTCACGACGCAGATGGGCAAGGGCGTGATCGACGAAACGCATCCGCTGTGGCTCGGCAACGCGACGCTGTCCGACGGCGACTTCGTGCATCGCGCGATCGAGCATGCGGACTGCATCATCAACGTCGGCCACGACGTGATCGAGAAGCCGCCGTTCTTCATGCGCACGGACGACAAGACCGTGATCCACGTGAACTTCCTCGGCGCGCAGGTCGATCCCGTCTACTTCCCGCAGATCGAAGTGGTCGGCGACATCGCGAACGCGGTATGGCAGATGAAGGAAGCGGTGACGCCGCAATCGCACTGGGATTTCGAGCGCTTCAAGATGATCAAGGCGCATTTCGACGCGCACCTCGAGAAGGGCCAGCACGATCCGCGCTTCCCGATGTACCCGGTGCGGATCGTGAACGACCTGTACAACGCGCTGCCGGTCGACGGGATCGTCTGTCTCGACAACGGGATGTACAAGATCTGGTTCGCGCGCTACTGGCGCGCACACGAACCGAACTCGCTGCTGCTCGACAACGCGCTCGCGTCGATGGGCGCCGGCCTGCCGTCGGCGATCGCGACGAAGATCGTGCATCCGCAGCGCAAGGTGATCGCCGTCTGCGGCGACGGCGGCTTCATGATGAATTCGCAGGAACTCGAAACGGCCGTGCGGCTGAAGCTCGACATCGTCGTGATGATCCTGCGCGACGATGCGTTCGGGATGATCCGCTGGAAGCAGGAAAACATGAACTTCCCCGATTTCGCGATGACGCTGAAGAACCCCGATTTCGTGTCGTATGCGCAGAGCTACGGCGCGCACGGGCATCGCGTCGAAGCGGCCGACGATCTCGGGCCGCTGCTGCGCGACTGCTTCGCGACGCCGGGCGTGCACGTGATCGACGTGCCGATCGACTATTCGGACAACGAGCGCGTGCTCAACCGCGAAATCAAGCGCCTGTCGGCGCAACTCTGAATCCGCCGTTCACCGGAAGGAGCGCTCCATGCTGAAGGATACCTATCCGTACTATCTGGCCAACGAGGCCGTCTACGCGAACACCGATCTGGAAGTCACCGACAAGTTCAGCGGCAAGGTCGCGACACGCGTCGCGCTGGCCGACGCGAAGGCGATCGATGCGGCCATCGGCGCGGCGGTCGACGCCGCGAAGCCGATGCGCGAGTTGCCGGCCTACAGGCGGCAGGCGGTGCTCGACCACTGTGTCGCGCGCTTTCGCGAGCGCTTCGACGAGCTGGCCGAGGCGCTGTGCATCGAGGCCGGCAAGCCGATCAACGATTCGAAGGGCGAAGTGACGCGGCTGATCGATACGTTCCGCGTCGCGTCCGAGGAGTCGGTGCGCATCGACGGCGAAGTGATCAACCTCGAGATCTCGGCCCGCGCGCAAGGCTACACCGGCTATACGCGGCGTGTGCCGATCGGCCCGTGCTCCTTCATCTCGCCGTTCAACTTCCCGTTGAACCTCGCCGCGCACAAGGTCGCACCGGCGCTGGCCGCAGGCTGTCCGTTCGTGCTGAAACCGGCGAGCCGCACGCCGATCGGCGCGCTGATCATCGGCGAGGTGCTCGCCGAAACCGACCTGCCGAAGGGCGCATTCTCGGTGTTGCCCGCGCATCGCGACGGCGCGGACCTGTTCACGACCGACGAGCGCTTCAGGCTGCTGTCGTTTACGGGCTCGCCCGCCGTGGGCTGGGCGCTGAAGGAGAAGGCCGGCAAGAAGAAAGTCGTGCTGGAGCTCGGCGGCAACGCGGCGGCGATCGTCGACGCGGACCAGCGCGACCAGCTCGACTACGTGGTCGAGCGTCTCGCGTTCGGCGCGTATTACCAGTCGGGCCAGAGCTGTATCGGCGTGCAGCGGATCCTCGTGCATGCGGACCTGTACGACGCGCTGCGCGACAAGCTGGTCGCGAAGACGCGTTCGCTGAAGATGGGCGATCCTAAGGATCCGTCGACGTTCGTCGGCCCGATGATCTCGGAATCCGAATCGCGCCGCCTGTCGGGCTGGATGGATGCGGCCGTCGCGGCGGGCGCGAAGATCGTCGCGGGCGGCAAGGTCGACGGCGCGATGTTCGAGGCGACGCTGCTGGAAAACGTCGGCCGCGAACAGGACCTCTACCGGAAGGAGGCATTCGGTCCGGTCGCGATCCTCGAGAAGTTCGAGCGCTTCGACGATGCGCTCGCGCGCGTCAACGACAGCGACTTCGGGCTGCAGGCCGGCGTGTTCACCGATTCGCTCGCGCATGCGCAGCGCGCATGGGACGAGCTGGAGGTGGGCGGCGTCGTGATCAACGACGTGCCGTCGTTCCGCGTCGACAACATGCCGTATGGCGGCGTGAAGGATTCGGGGCTCGGCCGCGAAGGAATCCGCTACGCGATCGAGGACATGACCGAGCCGCGCCTGATGGTCGTGCGGCGCCGCTAGCCGCGACGGGCGCCGCATGACGGCACGCGGGCGGGCGCATCGCGCCGGCCCGCGTGCCGTTTTCGTTTCGGCGCACACCGACGGATCGCGGCGATGTCCGCCGTGCGCCATCGTCGCGGCAGCGCGTGCCGCGCCGGCCGAACGCGCTCGACTGCACGCATCGCATCGTGATGTAATCGCGCGAAATGGCCAACCGGGGTACGACACCGGCTGGCGTGCGCATTCATTCCTCACGAGGTCGATTCATGTCCCCCGTCTCGGCATTCAAGCTGGTTCTGTTGTCATTCCTCGCGATCGTCGCGCTCGAATACATCGCCAAGCGGTTGCGGTTGCCGCCAGCGGCCGCGCTGCTGATCGGCGGCATCGGCATCGCGTTCATTCCCGGCCTGCCGCCGATCAACCTCGATCCGGAGCTCGTGCTGCTCGTGTTCTTGCCGCCGCTGCTGATGGACGGCGCGTATTTCACCGTGTGGGAAGAGTTCAAGCGCAATGTGGGCGGCATCCTGCTGCTCGCGATCGGCGCGGTGGTGTTCACGACGTTCGCGGTCGGCTTCGCCGTGCACTGGGTCGTGCCGTCGCTGCCGTGGGCCGCGTGCTTCGCGCTCGGCGCGATCGTGTCGCCGCCCGATGCGGTGGCCGCGAAGGCGGTGCTCGAACGCGTCGCGCTGCCGCGCCGTCTGATGGTGCTGCTCGAAGGGGAGAGCCTGCTGAACGACGCGGCGGGCCTGGTGCTGTTCCGCTTCGCGGTCGCCGCCGCGCTGACGGGCGCGTTCAGCCTCGAGCACGCGGTCGTGCGTTTCGCGGAACTCGGGCTCGGCGGCGTCGTGGTCGGCTTCCTGGTCGGCAAGCTCGTCGTGTGGTTCCTGAAGCTGCTCGACGACGACTACCTGGTGGTCACCGTCG
Organism: Burkholderia sp. USMB20; assembly: GCF_000949135.2. Taxonomy (GTDB): domain Bacteria; phylum Pseudomonadota; class Gammaproteobacteria; order Burkholderiales; family Burkholderiaceae; genus Burkholderia. The sequence continues at coordinate 206,438 of NZ_JTAN02000003.1, forward strand.
CGGTGATCGCCGGCTGGATCGCATACATCGCGGGCGAGATGGCCGAGGTGTCGGGCGTGATCGCGACGGTCACGACCGGCATGATCGTCGGCTGGCATCAGCACGAGGTGTTCTCGGCGGCCGTGCGCACGCGCGGCACCGCGTTCTGGCAGGTCATCGTGTTCCTGCTCGAAGCGCTGGTGTTCGTGCTGATCGGGCTGTCGCTGCGCGGCGCGATCCACCGGCTCGGCGGCTTCGAGCAGGTGCTCGCCACGATGATGCCGGCCGTGCTCGCGGTGCTGGCGGCCGTGATCGTATCGCGCTTCGTGTGGATTTATGCCGTCGAGGTGCTGAAGTGGCCGGTGCGCGGGATCGTGCGGCGCGGCGGCGCGCCCGACTGGAAGGCCGCGACGGTCATGAGCTGGGCCGGCATGCGCGGGGTCGTGACGCTGGCGATCGCGCTGTCGTTGCCGGAGGCGCTGCCGGGCCGCGACGTGATCCTGGTCGCGTCGTTCGCGGTGATCCTCGTCACCGTGCTGCTGCAGGGCACGACCATCGGCCCGCTGATCCGGCTGCTGCGCCTGCCGCAACGCGAAGAGCGCGCCGCGCATCACCTGACCGAGCCGCAGACGTGGGCGCATATCGAGGCAGCGCAGCTCGCGGCGATCCAGCCGCTGGTGCGCGACGACAGCGGCAACGTGATTCATCCGCGCCTGCTGGAGCAATACACGTATCGTGCGGAGCTGACCGAGCGGGCGAAGAACGAGCCCGAATATCCGGCGGAGGTCCGCGTCGCGCACTACGACGTCGTGCTGGCCGCGATCAAGGCCGGGCGCGCGGAGCTGCTGCGCCTGCATCGTACGGGCCGCATTCACGACGAGATGCTGCACATGGTCGAGCGCGATCTCGACCTGCAGGAAGTATCGGCGCAGCACGCGCGCGGGTAACCGGCCGCGCGGCCGGGCGTGAGCGCACGGCCGCCTTGCTGCGCCACCGGCGCCGGCCGGCGGCGTTCGATGCGTGCCGCGTCGCGGCCGATCCGGTTGCGGCGCGCGCTTTTCTCCTCTCCACCTTCCCCATTCCGTCGCATCGAAATCCGGTCCCGATACGTTCGACGGGCGGCCTTGCAGCGCATGCAAACCTCATGGCGGCGGCTTCGCAAACGTTGTCGTCTTTCGCGCCAGGAAATGATCTGATTTATCTGAATTCCGCTCTCTCATCATATTTGGCAAAACTAAACCGGAAGGAGATAGATGCTGTGTTCTAATTTCATTTAGAATCAGCCGGTTATCTTTATTGAGAGAAAGCGCGCGGAGGTAATGCGACCGTCGTCGGGGTGAATTCGGCGTTCGGATCCCCGCGAGGCAATGCCGACAGGCCAGATCGGCAACACAGGCGGATTTCTCTGCCGCCATGTTTTAAGATGGCGTCCAAGTCGGATAAACAACTCCTATGAAAGAATCAATTGGAGATTTGGCGTTTGAAACGGTATTTATGAAAGAATCCAGCGGTGAAAATGCGCCGGATTGTCTCGAATCGGGGCTATCGGTTCTGCTCGTCGACGATCAGCCGTTCGTCGGCGAGGTGATCCGTCGCGCGCTGCGCAGCGAGCACGATATCGACCTGCATGTGTGCACTGACGCACACCGGGCGATGGCGGTCGCGCGCGACGTGAAGCCGACGGTCATCCTGCAGGATCTCGTGATGCCGGACATCGACGGCCTCGACCTCGTTCGCGCGTGGCGCGCGAACGCCGACACCGCACGCGTGCCGATCATCGTGCTGTCGGCGAAGGAAGAGCCGATCGTCAAGCGCGAGGCGTTCATCGCCGGCGCGAACGACTATCTCGTGAAGCTCCCGGACGCGATGGAGCTGACCGCGCGCATCCGCTATCACTCGAATTCGTACCTGATGTCGCGGCAGCGCGACGAAGCGCTGGATTTCCTGTCGCACGACATGCGCTCGCCGCAGACCTCGATTCTCGCGCTGCTCGAGGTCTACCGGACCGAGCACGGCGACATGCCGGCGATCATGGAGCGCATTGCCGGCCACGCCCGGCGCGCGCTCGCGCTCGCCGACGGCTTCATCCACCTGACCCGCGCGCAGTCGGAACGCCGCGCGCACGAGGTCCTGAGCCTCAACGAGATCGTGCTCGACGCGGTCGACCAGCTGTGGGAGAAGGCGGCCGGATTCGGCAGCCGGGTCGTTGCCCACGTGCCCGGCACCGAGTGCGTGACGATGGGCGACCGCATGATGCTCACGCGCGCGGTCGCGAACCTGATCGACAACGCGCTGAAGTACGGCCCGGCCGGTACGGACGTGCATTGCACGCTGAGCGACGACGACGGTGCCTGGCTGATCGGCGTCGAGGACGCCGGCTCCGGCATCGCGCCCGAGCAGCGCACGGCTGCGACCGAGTCGTTCGTGCGGCTCGAATCCGCGCATGGCGCGGCGCGCGGCGGCTTCGGCCTCGGGCTTGCGTTCGTCCGCGCGACGGCCGCGCGGCATCGCGGCCAGATCCTGATGCGCAATACGGCGCGCGGCTTCATGGTCGCGCTTCGGCTGCCGGCACAAGCGGAGCGATGATTTCGCGGCGCGGCCCGCCGGTGCCGCGTTGCCCGCAGACCCCGATGCGCTCGCGGCGCGCCGTCCGGCGCGCAGGCGGGCGCGGATTTTTTCAACGCTGATTTTAGAAAGCCCATAACGAACATGGCCACCGTGACGCCCCGCGCGACCAATGAAAGCCTGCACACGACGAGCGGCGCCGCCCGGCTGACGCTCGGCAACCGTATCCTGATCAGCTTCGGCGTGCTGTTCGTGCTGATGCTGGTGATGGCCGGCGTGTCCTACGAGCGCCTGCGCGCGATCAACAGCGAAGCCGTCAGCATCGAACGCGATTCGCTGCCCGGCGTCTATCTCGCGGCGTCGCTGCGCGGCGCGGTCAACGAATCGTTCACGGCGCTGCAGCAGGCGACGTTCGTCGACACCGATCCCGAACTCGTGCAGCGCGATTTCGCGAAGATCGGCGAGGCGCTCAAGGAGGTCGAGTCGTTGTCGGTCGACTACCAGAACACGACGTTCCGCGATGACGACCGCCAGCGCTTCGCGACGTTTCGAGGCGCCTTCGACCGCTACCTGCCGCTGCTGAACGACGCGGTGCAGAAGAGCCGCGTGTCGCGCGAAGAGGCCGTCGCCGCCTATGCGAAGGTGCAGCCTTCATGGGCCGAGGTCGTGCGCAACGCGAATATCCTGGTGCAGGAGAACCGCAAGTTCGCCGACCAGTCCGCGAAGCTGATCCGCGAATCCGTGCAGGACACCGAGGTCGTGCTCGCGACCGCGCTGGCGATCGTGCTGCTGTCCGCGCTGGGGCTGGGCTACGGGCTGTACCGTTCCGTCACCGTGCCGATGACGCGGCTCGTCGAGGTGCACGACGTGATGCGTACCGGCAACCTGACGCGCCGCCTCGACCTGCGCCGCCGCGATGAATTCGGCACGCTCGAGACGGGCTTCAACAGGATGGCCGACGAGCTCACCGAACTGGTCGCGCGCGCGCAGCAGTCGTCGCTGCAGGTGACGACGTCGGTCGCCGAAATCGCGGCGACGTCGCGCGAGCAGCAGGCGACCGCGAACGAAACCGCGGCGACGACGACCGAGATCGGTGCGACGTCGCGCGAAATTTTCGCGACGTCACGCGATCTGCTGCGCACGATGAACGAGGTGAACGGCGTGGCCGAGCAGTCGGCGACGCTCGCGGGCGTGAGCCAGAGCGGCCTCACGCGGATGGGCGAGACCATGCGCAGCGTGATGGACGCGGCCGGTTCGGTGAACGCGAAGCTCGCGATCCTCAACGAAAAGGCGCTGAACATCAACCAGGTCGTCGCGACCATCACCAAGGTGGCCGACCAGACCAACCTGCTGTCGCTGAACGCGGCGATCGAGGCCGAGAAGGCCGGCGAGTACGGCCGCGGCTTCGCGGTCGTCGCGACCGAGATCCGCCGCCTGGCCGACCAGACGGCGGTGGCGACCTACGACATCGAGCAGACGGTGAAGGAGATCCAGTCGGCCGTGTCGGCGGGCGTGATGGGAATGGACAAGTTCTCCGAGGAAGTCCGCCGCGGCATGCTCGACGTGCAGCAGGTCGGCGGGCAGCTGTCGCAGATCATCGCCGAGGTGCAGACGCTCGCGCCGCGCTTCCAGATGGTCAACGAAGGGATGCAGACGCAGGCGAACGGTGCCGAGCAGATCACGCAGGCGCTGTCGCAGCTGTCGGAAGCCGCGCAGCAGACGGCCGAATCGCTGCGCCAGTCGTCGCAGGCGATCGACGACCTCACGCTCGTCGCGAACCAGTTGCGCACCAGCGTGTCGCGCTTCAAGGTCGACGCGTGACGCGCGTCGAGTCGCACGGCGCCGCGCACGCGCTGTTCCTGATGTTCGAGCTCGACGGCGAGCGCTACGCGCTCGACGCGGCCGACATCGACGAGGTGTTGCCGCTCGCGACCACCAAGGCCGTGCCCGGCGCGCCCGAATGGATCGCCGGGCTGCTGATGCGTGGCGGCCAGCCGGTGCCCGTGATCGACGTGCCGATGCTCGCGCTCGGACGGCGCGCGCATGCGTTGCGTTCGACGCGACTGGTGATGGTTCGCTACCGCGCCGGGCAGCTCGACCGCGAGCGCGTGATCGGCCTGATCATCGAGCGCGCGACGCAGACGCTGCGGATCGATCGCACGGCGTTCCGCGCCAGCGGCGTATCGACCGCGCGCACGCGCTGGCTCGGGCGCGTCGCGAACACGCCCGACGGGATCGTGCAGCAGGTCTCGGTGTCCGATCTGATCGACGACGTTGCGCGCCTGTATCTGTTCGACGGCCTGCCGGGCCACGAAGGGGAGTCCGCATGAAAGAGTCCGATTCGCGATTTCGCGGCTGGCTGCTGCGCGAGACCGGCATCGACCCCGATTCGCTCGGCAACGATTTTCTGAGCCGCGCGCTGACGGAGCGCGTGCAGGCGCTGCACGGCGACGGCGAGCGGCTGCCGTCGGCGGCGCGGCCGCCCGTCACGCCGGAAGCGCTCGACGCGTACTGGCAGCACCTCAACGCGTCGGCCGACGAACGGCGCGCGCTGATCGAGCTGTTCATCGTGCCGGAGACGTGGTTCTTCCGCGATCGCGAGGCGTTCGCGACGCTCGCGCGGCAAGCGGCCGAGCGGCTCGCCGCGACGCCCGGGCGCGTGATCCGCGTGCTGAGCGCGCCGTGCTCGACCGGCGAGGAGCCGTATTCGGCGGCGATGGCGCTGCTCGACGCCGGGCTCGAGCCGGCCAGCTTCACGATCGACGCGCTCGACCTGAGCCCGCGCGCGATCGAACAGGCGCGGCTCGGCTGCTACGGGCGCAATGCGTTTCGCGGCACGGCGACCGAGTTCCGCGGCCGCTACTTCACGCCGGTCGCCGACGGCTGGCTGCTCGACGAGCGCGTGCGCGCGTGCGTGCAGTTTCGCCAGGCGAACCTGGTCGAACCCGGCACCGATACGGGCATCCGCTACGATTTCGTGTTCTGCCGCAACGTGCTGATCTATTTCGACCGCGACGCGCAGGACCGTGTGATCGGTTCGCTCGAAAGCGCGCTCGCCGACGACGGCATGTTGTTCGTCGGGCCGGCCGAAACGGGCGTCGCGATGCGGCACGGGATGCGTTCGGCCCGCGTGCCGCTCGCGTTCGCGTTTCATCGCGGGCGCGATGGCGCCGCGGCGGACGGGTACGCGGCCCGCCATGCGCACCGGCTGCCCGCGATGCGCGTACCGGCGCGCCGAGCGTTTCGCCGTGGCGCCGCCGGCTGCGACGCGCCCGCTGCTGGCCGTCGTCCCGCCGGCGTGGGCGATGCCGCGCCGTCGCGCGCTGCCTTTGAACGGCCGGGCGACCGACGGCGTTCGGGCCGCGGGCCGACGCGCGCGTCGATCCGCTGGGCGATGCGGCGAACGTGGCCGACACGCCTGCGCCCGCGCCCCGGCGGCCGCCGACGGCGCCGCGCCGACGCTCGAGGAAGCGCAGGCGCTGGCCAACGCGGGCGCATTCGACGAGGCCGAGCGCGTGCTCGCGCAGTTCTCCGCGCACGCCGGGCCGCACGCCGACGCGTTCTACCTGAACGGGCTGATCGCGGATGCGCGCGGGCGCGTCGCGGAAGCGGGCGATTTCTACCGGAAGGCGCTGTATCTGCGGCCGACGCACCACGAAGCGCTGACGCATCTCGCGACCTTGCTGGACGTCGGCGGCGACGGCGCCGGCGCGCAATGGCTGCTCGAGCGTGCGCGGCGCTCGGCCGGATAATGAGAATACGGGTTGGGAGCCGACATCGGGATGACCGAGGAACGAATGAACCGCGACGCCGTTGCCACTGACGACACGACGATCGGCGTCGACGATTGCTGGAACCGGATCGGCACGCACGGCGACCGCTCGTGCGAGCGGCTGGCCGATTGCCTGCGCTGCCTGAACTGCCCGGTCTACGCGTATCACGCGGCGAAACTGCTCGAACGCCCGCTCGGCGCCGCCGAGCTGGCCGACGCGACGCAGCGGATCAGCGCGTTCGACGCGACCCGCGCGCACGGCGACGACGATACGCATCAGGCGGCACTGGCGTTTCGCGTCGCCGACGAATGGCTCGCGCTGCCGATCGGCGTACTGCGCGAGATCGCCGGCACGCGTCCGATCCATTCGCTGCCGCATCGTCGCCATTCGGCCGTGCGCGGCGTGGTCAACATTCGCGGCACGCTGCGCATCGCGATCTCGATCGGCGCGCTGCTCGGCCTCGACGCGGGCAAGGGCCGCGAGGGTGGCGCGGACGGCCGTTTCACGCGGCTGCTGGTCGCCGCGCACCAGGGCGAGCCGGTGGTGTTTCCGGTCGACGAAGTCGAGGGCGTGCTGCGTTTCGGCGCATCCGAATGGGTGCCCGTGCCGGCGACGGTCGGGCGCGCGAGCGCCGGCCTGTCGCGCGGCGTGCTGTCGTGGCGCGGCAAGTCGATCGGCTTGCTCGACGACGATCGGCTGTTCGACGCCGTGACACGGAGCATGCGATGAGCGGTGATGACGATCTGAGCCAACTGTCGCTGCTCGAGCTGTATCGCGAGGAGACGCGCACGCAGACCCAGGCGCTGTCCGAGCGCCTGCTCGCGCTCGAATCGGGCGAGCCCGACTCCGTCGCGCTCGAGGCGTGCATGCGCGCCGCACATTCGCTGAAGGGCGCCGCGCGCATCGTCGGCGTGCCGCTCGGCGTCGACATCGCGGGGCGCATGGAAGAATGCTTCGTCGCGGCGCAGGCCGGCACGATCGCGCTGACGGCCACGCATGTCGACGTGCTCCTGGCCGGCGTCGACCTGCTGGTGCGCGTCGCCGATCCGCAGGCGCAGCCCGTGTCGCCGGCGGAGATCGAGGCGTTCGCGCTGGCGCTGACGGGCGCCGACGGCGCGCACGCGATGCCAGCACCGGCTTTCGCGCCGCCGCCGGCGGCCGCGGTGCCGTCCGTCGTGCCGTCTCGCGAGCACGACGGCGCCGCGAACGAGCCCGTGGGGGCCGGCGCGCGGTGCCGCCGCTCGCGCTGCCGGCGGCCATGCCCGATCCGGTCCAGGCGGCCGCGCGGCCGGCGCGGGCGCGATGCGCCGCGTGCGGGCCGATACGCTGAACGGCTGCTGAGCCTGTCCGGCGAGTCGCTCGTCGAATCGCGCTGGCTCAAGCCGTTCGCGGAATCGATGCTGCGCGTGAAGCGTGCGCAGCGCGACGCGGCCCGTTCGCTCGATCTGTTGTACGAACAGTTTGCCGACGATCTCGACGCGGGCGTGCTCGCGTCGGTGAACGAAGTGCGGCACATGCTCAACGACCTGCAGCGTTCGCTCGCCGAGCGCATGGACGAATTCGACCGCTTCGAGCGGCGCAGCACGCATATCGCCGAACAGCTGTACGACGAGGCGCTACAGTGCCGGATGCGGCCGTTCGGCGACGCGACGCGCGCGTATCCGCGCATCGTCCGCGATCTCGCGCGCTCGCTCGGCAAGCAGGTGCGCTTCTCGATCGTCGGCGAAGGCACGCAGGTCGACCGCGACATCCTCGACCTGCTCGACGCGCCGCTCGGCCACCTGCTGCGCAACGCGATCGACCACGGCGTCGAAGCGCCCGACGCGCGCCTCGCGCGCGGCAAGCCGGCCGAGGCGAGCGTGACGCTCGAAGCGCGGCATAGCGCCGGCTCGCTGCTCGTCAGCGTGATCGACGACGGGCCGGGCGTCGACATGGATGCGTTGCGCGCGGCGGTCGTGCGCCAGCGCCTGACCGACGACGAGACGGCCGCGCGGCTGTCCGATCCCGAACTGCTCGAATTCCTGCTGCTGCCGGGCTTCTCGATGCGCGATGCGGTGACCGACGTGTCGGGGCGCGGCGTCGGCCTCGACGCGGTGCAGGAGATGGTGCGCGGCGTGCGCGGCGCGGTGCGCATCTTCAACGAGCCCGGCGCGGGCATGCGCTTCGTGCTGCAGTTGCCGCTCACACTGTCGGTGATCCGCAGCCTGCTGGTCGAGGTCGGCGGCGAGCCGTACGCGTTCCCGCTCGCGCACGTGCGCCGCACGCTCGAACTGTCGCACGACGACATCGACGTGCTCGAAGGCCAGCCGCATTTTCCGTTCGACGGCCGGCGCGCGGGCCTCGTCGCCGCGCACCAGCTGCTCGATGCCGGCGAGCCCGGCGTCGCGCGCGCGAGCACGGCGGTCGTGGTCGTCGGCGGCGAGCCCGAGCTCTACGGTGTCGCCGTCGACCGCTTCCTCGGCGAACGGATGCTCGTCGTGCAGCCGCTCGACAGCCGCCTGCACAAGATCCAGAACATCGCCGCCGGCGCGTTGCTCGAGAACGGCGACCCGGTGCTGATCGTCGATGTCGAGGACCTGATCCGCTCCGTCGACAAGCTCGTGCGCGGCGGACAGCTCGCGAAACTCACGCGCGACCGGCAGCTCGCGCTCGCCGACCGGCGCCGCCGCGTGCTCGTCGTCGACGATTCGCTGACGGTGCGCGAGCTCGAGCGCAAGCTGCTGGAAAAGCGCGGCTACGACGTGACCATCGCGGTCGACGGGATGGACGGCTGGAATGCGGTGCGCAGCGACGCGTTCGACCTGGTCGTCACCGACGTCGACATGCCGCGCATGGACGGGATCGAACTCGTCACGCTGATCAAGGGCGATCCGACACTCAAGCGCGTGCCGGTGATGATCGTGTCGTACAAGGATCGCGACGAGGATCGCCGGCGCGGGCTCGACGCGGGTGCCGACTACTACCTCGCGAAGAGCAGTTTCCACGACGAGGCGCTGCTCGACGCGGTGCACGACCTGATCGGGGACGCACGCGGATGAACATCGGCATCGTCAACGATCTGCCGCTTGCCGTCGAGGCGCTGCGCCGCGTGATCGCGCTGCGCACGGATCACCGCGTGCTGTGGGTGGCGACCGATGGCGACGAGGCAGTGGATTTCTGCGTCGCGCATCCGCCCGATCTCGTGCTGATGGATCTCGTGATGCCGAAGCTCGACGGCGTGGCCGCGACCCGGCAGATCATGGCGCGCGCGCCGTGCGCGATCCTGATCGTGACCGCGAGCGTCAGCGCGAACACGTCGTCGGTCTACGAGGCGATGGGGGCCGGCGCGCTCGACGCGGTCGACACGCCGACGCTCGCGCTCGGCCTGCCGTCGGATGCGGCGCCGCAGCCGCTGCTCGCGAAGATCGACCAGATCGGCCGGCTGCTCGAAAGCCGGACCACGACGCTCGTGCCGCCCGGGCCCGCACCCGCGCGCGGCCAGCCGACGCTGATCGCGATCGGCGCGTCGGCGGGCGGGCCGACCGCGCTCACCGCGCTGTTGCGCGCGCTGCCGGCCGATTTTCCGGCTGCGCTCGTGATCGTCCAGCACGTCGACCAGGCGTTCGCGGTCGGCATGGCGGAGTGGCTCGACGGCTATACGCGGCTGCCCGTGCGCGTCGCGCGGCAGGGCAGCGTGCCGCAGGCGGGCGAGGTGCTGCTCGCGGCGACCAACGATCACCTGTACATCTCGCCGCGCGGCGTGCTCGGCTATACGCGGCATCCGGCCGAGACGCCGTACCGGCCGTCGATCGACGTGTTCTTCAACAGCGTCGCCGACGGCTGGGAGGGCGACGCGCTCGGCGTGCTGCTGACCGGGATGGGGCGCGATGGCGCGCTCGGGTTGAAGGCGATGCGCGCGAAGGGGTGCTACACGATCGCGCAGGACGCGGCGACGAGCGCCGTCTACGGGATGCCGAAGGCGGCCGCGGCGATCGGCGCGGCGTCGGCGATCCTGCCGCTCGACCGGATCGCGCCGCAACTGATTTCACGCGTGACGCGCATGCCGCTCGACTGACGGCGCGCCGCGGCCCCGGCGGGGCCGCATTGCGTGCGCCGTGCGGCGTCGCGTACAATTGCCGCCTGCGGAGATGGCATGCCTCCCTGCGGTCGATCCCGGCGCGTCGCGCGCGGTTCGGCCCTCAACCGCCGGTTTGCCCGGCTGATGATGCCTGCGTGTTCCTGGGTCGTCAGGAGGTCGCAGGCCGTCCATGCGGTATTCTGCCGCCCAGGTTTTGATGTCCCGTCGAATCTGGAAATCATGTTTTTCTCGACTTCTGCCGATTTTTTCGCGACCGTGCGCTACGTGTGCCGCTGGCTCGCGCTCTCTGCGTTGCTCGGCGCGCTGGCCGGCACGGCTTCCGCGTTATTCCTGATCGCGCTCGACTGGGCGACCGGCACGCGCGTCGCGCATCCCTGGCTGCTGTGGGGGCTGCCGGCCGCCGGTTTGGCGACCGGCTGGGTCTACCACCGGTTCGGCCAGTCGGTCGCGCGCGGCAACAACCTGCTGATCGACGAGATTCACGACCCGAAGGCGCTGGTGCCGAAGCGGATGGCGCCGCTCGTGCTCGTCGCGACCGTCGTCACGCACCTGTTCGGCGGGTCGGCTGGCCGCGAGGGCACGGCCGTGCAGATGGGCGGCGCGCTCGCCGATCGCGTCACGCACCTGTTCCGGCTCGATCGCGAGCATCGGCGCGTGCTGCTGATGGGCGGCATCGCGGCCGGGTTCGCGTCGGTGTTCGGTACGCCGCTCGCGGGCGCCGTGTTCGGGCTCGAGGTGCTCGCGATCGGGCGCGTACGGTACGACGCGCTGCTGACCTGCGTCGCGTCGGCGATCGTCGCGGATGTCGTGTGCCGCGCGTGGGGCGTGCATCACACCGCTTATGCGATTCCGTTCGTGCCGGCCGTGTCGGCGACGGGGCTGGCCGCAACGGTCGTCGCGGGTGTCGCGTTCGGCGTCGTCGGCCGGCTGTTCGCGTTCGCGACGCATGCGTTGACCGCGTGGTTTCGCCGCGTGATCCGCCATGCGCCGCTTCAGCCGGTGCTCGGCGGCCTGCTGGTCGCGGTGGCCGCCACCGTGCTGAACGTGCCGCAGTATCTCGGGCTCGGCATTCCGACGATCGAAGCCGCGTTTCACGGGCCGCTGCCGGCTTACGATTTCGCGGGCAAGTTCGCGTTCACCGTCGTCACGCTCGCGTCGGGATTCAAGGGCGGCGAAGTGACGCCGCTGTTCTACATCGGCGCGACGCTGGGCAACGCGCTCGGGCAGGTGCTGGCGCTGCCGGTGCCCGTGCTGGCGGGGCTCGGCTTCGTCGCGGTGTTCGCGGGCGCGGCCAACACGCCGATCGCGTCGACGATCATGGCAATCGAACTGTTCGGCGCGGATGTCGGCGTGTATGCGATCGTCGCCTGCGTGGTCGCCTATCTGTTTTCCGGACACGCGGGGATTTATCGCGCGCAGCGGGTGGCGGTGGGGAAGGGGGCGCAGGCGGAGGCGGAGTAAGGCGGCGTGCGGGGCGGCCGGCCGGGCGCATCGCGACGGAAACCGACGCCCGGTGATCCCGAGCGTCACCGGGAACGGCGGCGTTCTTTGCCGTTACGCCTTCGGCAGCTTCGCGACGTTCCGCGCGAGCAGTTCCTCGATATCGATGCCCTTCTCCGCGAGCAACGTCGTGACGACGCCGGTCAATTCCCCGAGGGTTTCCTTGACCGACTCGCGGATCGTATCCACGACGACCTGCGTGCTGCGCTCGATCTCGATATTGACCTTGTCGTCGACGCCCTTCGCATCGAAGGTGGTCGCGCGTCGCGTTTCGGGAATCAGCCAGACGTCGAACCAGCCTTCGTCGCGATTGACGTCCGACACGGTGAGGCTGCAGCCGTTGATCGCGATATAGCCTTTCGCAAACACGTAGCGCCTGAAATCGGCCGGCACGCCGATGCGGATCATCCGGTTGTGTTCGGACGACGCGATGTTCGCGATCGTTCCCATGAAGTCGACATGTCCGGACAGCGGATGTCCGCCGATTTCAGCGCCGTCCTTCGCCGCCCGCTCGACGTTGATCCGGGCGCCGGTCGTGAGGTCGGCGAGCGTGGTGATGCGCAGGCTCGGCAACATCACGTCGAAGTCGATCAGCTCGGGCGAGTGGATGGTCGTCACGGTCAGGCAGACGCCGTCGACCGAGACGCTCGCGCCGATCTCGATGTCGGTGGTGAACCGCTCGGGGAATTCGATGCTGAACGTTCTCAGTTCGCCGTGATCCTCGATGGCCTTGATGACGCCAACACCCTGAACAATGCCTGTAAACATGATCCGCCTTTCGTCGCAAATTGCCTGGCCGGTATGATAAGTGATCCCGGCGGGCGGCGTCGGGGCCGGATGCGTCGGCGTCGCCTGACGGACGGCGGCGTATTATTCTCAAGCACCGGCTGGAATGCGGTACGAGGCTATGGAGCGCAGTTGCACGATGCGCCTGCATCTGCGGGTGTACGGGGAACGCGGTACGTGCGGACAACGTCCGGCTCGAGCCTCGGGGATCGACAGAAAAGAACGAGAAAAGGGGTATGTCGAAGAATATGCGGAAAATCTACGTGACCGCGTGGTGGGTGACCATCATGCTGATAATCGTCGACGTGATCTGGGCATACCGCGTCGATTTCCGGATTGCGAAGGGCAGTCTGGTCGAAAGCGCGCAAATGCTGTCCGTCGTTCTTGCCGTCACCGCAGCTTCCTGGCTCGCCTCGCGCCCATCGTACAAAGTGCCGGCCAGGAAGGCGTTCTACGAGAATGTCGCGCAATCGTTCCAGTGGATCGCGTTGTTGTCGGTGTTCACGCATGCAGGCGCGCTCCTTCAGTACCTGGCTGTGGCGACCGATCTGCCGCTCGTGAGCGATGCGTTGGTATCGATCGATGCCGCGCTCGGGTTTCACTGGCTGCAAGCGTATAGATGGGTGACCGCAAATCCCGGTTGGCATGCCGTGCTCGGATTCGCGTATGCGTCCGGCAGCGTCCAGCTCCTTGCGATCCCGATCATTCTCACGCTGACGTCGAATTCGAAAGACTACGCCGAGTTTGCGGTGCAATTTATCGTCGCAGTCTTCGTGTCGATTCTGATCGCGGCATGGCTGCCGGCCGAGAGCGCGTTTCTTCACTTCGACATTCGCGATCCAGGTACGATTTCCACCGTATCGGACTTTGCGCCGTTGCGAAGCGGAGTCGTCCGGGAGCTGGCTTTCGCTTCGTCCCAAGGGCTCATTTCCTTTCCGTCGCTGCACACCATCCTTGCACTGTGCTTCGCGTACTCGCTGCGGCATGTGCGTATCGTCTTCCCGGTCGGAATCGTGCTGAACGGCATGATGATCGTATCGACGCCTACGCAGGGAGGGCATTACCTGTGCGACGTATTGTCGGGGCTGGTCATCGGCGTATTGCTGATTTACCTCGTTCGCAAGGGGTTTGCCGGGCAGCGCACGGCGGCTCGCGTGGCGCCGTCGAATGGAATCGACGACGCACGCAACGGCCTCGTGAATTCCTGACGATCGCATCGACGTCCCCGCGTGACGCAACCGGCCGCGGCGGCGGTGCGCCGCGCATCCGGTTGCGATCGGGGCGCCTTCAGGCTTGCGCCGGCTCTCCAAGCGGCCCGGCATGACCGTCCGCCGTGCGCCGCGGCGGATCGATCAGGCCCTTCGCGAGTTCCAGCGCCTGCCGCTCGAACAGCCGGCGATACGTCCCGCCGTCGATGCGGATCAGCGCGTCGTGGCTGCCTTCCTCGATCACCTTGCCGCGCTCGAGCACGATCAGACGGTCGAGCGCGCGCACCGTCGACAGCCGGTGCGCGACGACGAGCGTCGTGCGCCCGACCATCAGCCGCTCCATCGCCTGCTGGATCAGCACCTCGCTTTCGCTGTCGAGGCTCGACGTCGCTTCGTCGAGGATCAGGATCGGCGCATCCGCGAGGAACGCACGCGCGATCGCGACGCGCTGGCGTTCGCCGCCCGACAGCTTGATCCCGCGCTCGCCGACGAGCGTGTCATAGCCGTCCGGCAGCGCGACGATGAAGTCGTGCGCGCTGGCAAGACGCGCGGCACGCTCGATCTCCGCACGGCTCGCGTCGGGGCGCGCATACGCGATGTTCTCCGCGAGCGTGCGGTGGAACAGCACGGGTTCCTGCTGGACGATCGCGATCTGGCTGCGCAGCGAATCCTGCCGCACCTGCGCGATGTCCTGGCCGTCGATCGTGATGCGGCCGCCCGACACGTCGTACAGGCGCTGGATCAGCTTGATGAACGTCGTCTTGCCCGACCCGGAATGGCCGACGAGGCCCACGCGTTCGCCGGGCGCGATGCGCATCGAGAAGTCGTCGTACAGCGGCACCGGATGGTTGCCGTAGCGGAACGTCACGTGCTCGAAGCGGATCTCGCCTTGCCCGATCCGGATCGCGGGCGCGCCGGGCCGATCGTCGATGCCGAGCGGCTGGCGCTCGAGCGCGACGAGCTCTTCCATGTCGTTGACCGAGCGCTGCAGGTTGCGGATGTGCATGCCGACGTCGCGCAGGTAGCCCTGCAGCATGAAGAACATCGTCAGCGAGAACGCGATGTCGCCGACGCTCGCTTCGTCGTTCGCCCACAGCCGCAGCGCGACGCCGATCATCGCCGCCTGCATCGCGACGAGCATCGCGCCCTGCAGCCCGCCGTTGAACGTGCCGCGCACCCACGTGCGGCGCGTGCGCTGGCGCCACTTGCCGATCACGCGATCGAGCCGCGCTTCCTCGCGCGATTCCGCGCCGAACGCCTTGACGACCGCGTTGCAGCTCACGGCGTCGGCGAGCGCGCCGCCCATGCGCGTGTCCCACAGGTTGCCGAGCCGCGCGGCCGGCGCGACGATGCCGAGCGACACCGCGACCGTCACCGAGATGTACAGCAGCGAACCCGCACCGACGACGAGCCCCATCACCGGCCAGTGCGTGCCGAGCAGCACGGTCGCGCCGACGAGCATCGTGACCGACGGCAGCAGCGCGATCAGCACCGTGTCGTTCAGCAGGTCGAGTGCCCAGATCCCGCGCGTGATCTTGCGCACGGTCGATCCCGCGAAGCTGTTCGCGTGCCAGTCGGTCGAGAAACGCTGCACGCGATGGAACGACGCCGCGGCGATCTCGCTCATCATCTTCAGCGTGAGCGTGATGATGTTCAGGTAGACGCCCTGCCGCAGCAGCGTCGCGCCGATGCCGAGCGCGGCCAGCGTGCCGAACGCGGTGACGGCCGCATGCCACGCGGCGGCGCGGTCGGTCGGGCCGCTCGACAGCGCATCGACGAGGCGCCCGGCGAACAGCGGCGTGAGCACGTCGGCAAGCGCGCCGAGCAGCGCCAGCGTCGTGATCGTCGCGATGCGCACCGGCTGCTTGCGCCAGTAGCGGAACGTGAAGCCGAAGACGGCCTGGAATGCCTGGCCGCCCAGATGGGTGGTTTTTCTGGTCATGTATCGTTGCCCGGCGCATCGCGCGACGGGACTTTCCGGTTCGGAGAACGTCGAAAACGCGACAGCCGGACCGCGCGCACGACGCGGGCGAAACGAAACGGGCTGTCGGGAAATTGCGCGGGCGGGCGGGTTAGCGGAGCACCCGGAAGCCGGCGCGGACGACGGGCTGGATCAGCCGCGTCGTGGGACCACGTTCGGGAAGGTTGCTGGCATTCGGAACATCTGCACCTCCCTGAAGTGAACGGTTGAAAGGACGCCGAAAAAGACGTGAAGGAATTTTATCAGCAGAGCCGGACGCGCTGCAACGTCTGACGAATGCGGCGTTGCAGCAGCGATGCGGTTAGTATTCGGGGTTTTGGCCCTCTTTCGTGCGTGTTCCGCGGTGCGGTGCCGCACGGGGCGGCGGGCGGCATCGATTACACTCTGCCGTTGCGCGCCGGCCGCTGCGGCCCCGCGGATTCACCCCGATACACTCCTGAGGAAACGATGAGCGACGTTCAGCAAGGCATCCTGGCTCCGATCGACACGGCGGCCCGATACCTCACTTTCACGATTTCGAACAACGTCAATGTGGCCGCGGCGCTCGCGGCATTGCGCGAGCTCGTCGACGGGCGCGACACGGTCGCAGGCTTCGGGCACGCGCTGGCCGCGCATCTCGGCCGCCCGGTTCCGGGGCTCACCGAATACCCGGCGTTCGCGGTGAACGACCGTACGCTGCCGATCACGCCGGCCGACGTCTGGGTCTGGCTGCGCGGCGACGATCGCGGCGCACTCGTGCTGCGCGCACGGGCGATCGAGCGGGCGCTCGCGCCGGCGTTCGTGCTGCAGGACGCGGTCGACGGGTTCCGCTATTCGAACGATCGCGACCTGTCGGGTTACGAGGACGGCACCGAGAACCCGACCGGCGACGACGCGCTGGCCGCGGCGGTCGTCACGGGGCAGGGCGCGGGGCTCGACGGTTCGAGCTTTGTCGCGGTTCAGCAATGGCTGCACGACTTCGACCAGATGGAGCGCATTGCGTCGGGCGACATGGATCACATCATCGGCCGCCGCCGCTCGGACAACGAGGAGCTCGACGACGCGCCCGAGTTCGCGCACGTGAAGCGCACCGCGCAGGAGAGCTTCGAGCCGGAGGCATTCATGCTGCGCCGTTCGTCGCCGTGGTCCGATGCGCGCCGCGCGGGGCTCTACTTCGTCGCGTTCGGCTGTTCGTTCCGCGCGTTCGACGTGCAGATGCGCCGGATGAGCGGCGCGGACGACGGCATCGTCGACGGCCTGTTCCGCTTCACGCGACCGCTGACGGGCGCGTATTTCTGGTGCCCGCCGGTGAAGGACGGCAAGCTGGACCTGTCCGCGCTCGGACTCTGAGCGCCGGACGACATCCGCAAACGGGCGGGCCGCGCATCGCGCGCGGCCCGCCCGTTTTCTATGTGACGCGTCGATCGCGTGCGGCGCGGTACGCCGCCCGTCAGTTCAGCGTCGTTTCGATGCGTGTGCCGCGCTTGATGAACAGCGTCACCGGCGTCTTCTCGCAGATTTCCGCGAGCCGCTGGCGCTGCGCATCGTCGAGCGGGCCGTCGAGCGTCACGACGCGGCGCACGTATTGCTGCCCTTCACGATCGGCATGCAGTTCGGTGCGCACGTCGATGCGCGTGGCCGGCCACGTCTTGCGCTGCATGTACATGCGCAGCGTCGCGGCCGTGCATTGCGCGAGCCCGGCCAGCACGAACTCGAACGGCGCCGGCCCGAGGCCCTGTCCGCCTTCGCGCGGCGCTTCGTCGCCGGTCAGCGCGTGCGTGCCGGCCTGCAGCTGGACGACGTAGTCGGGCGCGTCGGCGGCGAGGGTGGCGGCAGCGTGGATGAGCGGCATGGCAAGTCTCCGGTAAGCGGGAAAGAGGCGGCCGCGACGATGCGCGGCGTGCGAGCCGTCAGCATACCGTCTCGACGAAAAACGCGGGCGCTACGCGCGTCGCCGGGGCTCGCCGGGATCAGACGGCGACGCCGGCACTCCGGCGCACGAGCGTGGCGACGCGTTCGCGCACCCACTGGTGCGCGCGGTCGGTCTCGCGCGACTCGTGCCAGTACGCGAGCAGCGGAAACGGCTTGAGCCGCAGCGGCAGCGGCTGCACGGCGATCGGCAGCATCGCCGCCATGCGCAGCGCATACGTGCGCGGCAGCGTCAGCAGCAGGTCGCCCGCCGCGGCGATCTGGCAGGCGGCGAAGTAATGCTGGCAGACGAGCTGGATGTGACGGAAGCGTCCGTCGTTGCCGAGCAGCACGTCGAGCGATTGCGGTTCGCCGAGCGACGACACCGCGACATGACGCGCGGCGAAATAGTCGCTGCGCCGCAGCGGACCGCCGGTCAACGGATGATCGTGCCGCATCGCGACGACGAGCGAATCGTCGAGCAGGTGCTCGGTCACGATGCGCGGGCCGGTCTGCACGCGTCGATCGACAGCCAGATCGAGATTGCCCGACGCGAGTTCGCGTTCGATGTCGTGCACCGCGACGCGGCGGCTCACGAATCGCAGGCCCGGCGCTGCGCCGGCGAACGCGGCGACGATCTGCGGCAGCGCGATCGATTCGAGCACGTCGCGAATGCCGACCGCGATGCTCAGGTCGAGCGTCGCCGGGTCGAATGCCGCCGGGTCGCGCGCGGCGCGCTGCAGGCCGGCGAGGTGAAGCTGCACGTCCGCGATGATCGCGCGCGTGCGCTCGGTCGGCACGACGCGGTTGCCCTGGCGCACGAACAGCGGGTCGTCGAAATGCGCGCGCAGCCGGTTGAGCGCATGCGTGACGGCGGGCTGCGTCAGGTGCAGCGCACGGGCGGCCGCGCCGATGCCGCCGTGCACGTAGACCGCATCGAGCACGCGGAACAGGTTCAGGTCGAGACGATGATCGGCGGGCACGGACGAAGGCGGCGTGGTGGGCGGTGGGGCGATTCTAATGGATGCGCGAACAACGGAACGCGGGTGCGCGTTGTATAGGCGACCGATGCCGTCCGATGCATGCCGATGACGATCGTCCCGCTACGCGAGCGTGCGTGGAGCCGAAGCGCGATGCGAGGCAGGCGTCACGATGCGAGTCCGCCCGTCGACACGCGCATTTCCGCGCGGCCAGATCATCGGTCGGCGATAGCCTGTAAAAATCCGCCATCATACTGTCCCGGTCGGCCATTTCGTGACAAAGAGACGACCCGTTCGGCTAGTTCGGCTAAGATGCCGTCGCTTCATATTTCGAGATAGCCGTCCCTGTCGCACGTGTTCAAACCAAATATAAGCCTGACAGTTCGACGGCAATTAAAAGAAGTCGAAACAGTCCGGGGGCTTGGCCAGTGGAAGCAGCAGATCAGAGGTGGGTCGTAATCTATTTGAGTACGGGTTTTTCCTTGGCCGAGGCCGCGCGTCTGAGCGAGGCTTTCAACCTGGCGAATCGCCTGAACGCGTTCAATGCGGATTACCAGCTGAAGTACGTATCCGAAAACGGGGGCTTGCTGCAGTCGTCGTCCGGTGTGCAGATCGCCGCCGACTCGCTCGGTGACGAGCATGGCCATCGTGCACACGCGTTCTTTCATCTTCATGGTGAGCGTGCGTCGATCAACTGGAACGATGCGTTGCGGCGCCGCCTGAGCGACATCCGCCGCCATGCGCGCTGGATCGTCGATGCGATGGGCCTGTCGACGCTCGCCGCGTCGCAGCGGCAGACGGAAGTCGATCGCGCGCGAACCGATCGCACCCGCGGTGCGGCGGCCACGATCGAACTGCAGGCCGGCGAGGCCGACGTGTTTGCGACCGTGCTCGACATGTTCCGCGCCGATCTCGGCGACAGCGCCGCACAGGAGATCGCCAGCAACCTGATGCAGCCGGTCGAGCAGCGCTATGCGCAGTCGATGTGGGCGTTTCGCGAACTGAGCGCGAGCCCGTCGATCCGGATGTCGGTGCAGCGGCTGCGCGCGCAGAGCGCGAACCGCATTTCGGTTGCGGAAGTCGCGCAGACGGTCGCGATGAGCGAGCGCAATTTCCTGCGGCGCTTCAAGAAGGAAATCGGCGTGACGCCGACCGAGTTCGTGCAGCACGTGCGGCTCGAGCGCGCCTGCCACATGCTGGTCCACACGACGCTGCCGGCCGACAAGGTCGCGCGGCGCACGGGCTTCGGCAGCGGCGAGCGTCTGGCCAAGCTGTTTCGCCAGCGCCTGCTGGTGTCGCCGACCGAATTTCGCGTCGCCGAGCGCGAGCGGATCCTGACGAACGGTGCCGGGACGCCGCACCCGCAGGCCGATCGGCAGCCCGCGCCGCGGCTCGCGACTGCCGACGGCGAGCGGGCGAGCCGGGGTGTGCGCGGCGATGCGCGGGAGAAAGCGGGGCGGATGAACGTAAAATCACCGTGTCGCGATCACGATCCCCGGTTTCCATGCCCCTGCTTCCCACTACCGCCACAGCCCCCTTCTGCCCGTCGGAAGTAAAGGGCAGCATCACGATCGACGCCGGCGCGTCGCGCTGGATGAAGCTCAAGCGCTTCTTCGGCCCGGGCCTGCTGGTCGCGATCGGCTATATGGATCCCGGCAACTGGGCCACCGACATCCAGGCCGGCTCGCAATTCGGCTATTCGCTGCTGTGGGTCGTCGCGTTCTCGAGCCTCGCCGCGATCTTCCTGCAGATGCTCGCCGCGCGGCTCGGCCTCGTCGCGGGCAAGGATCTCGCGCAGGCCAGCTACGACCGCTATGGCACCTTCGGCCGCATCGTGCAGTGGGTGACCGCCGAGGTGTCGATCATCGCGTGCGACATCGCCGAAGTGCTCGGCTGCGCGCTCGCGTTCAAGCTGCTGCTCGGCGTGCCGCTCGCGTGGGGGATCGTGCTGACCGCGCTCGATACGGTGATCGTGCTCGGGTTGCAAGGCAAGGGCGTCCGGCAGATCGAGGCGATCGTGCTCGGATTGATCGCGACGATGGCGTTCTGCTTCGTCGCGCAGGTCGCGATCACGCCGCCCGACTGGCATGCGGTCGCGAAGGGGCTCGTGCCGGGCAATCCGGGCCATGACCGCAAGGACGCGATCGTGCTCGCGCTCGGCATCGTCGGCGCGACGATCATGCCGCACAACCTGTATCTGCATTCGTCGGTCGTGCAGACGCGCCATGTCGTCGGCGGCGCGCGCGGCCTGATCCGCGACACGCTCGCGCTGGTGCGCATCGACACCTGCGTGTCGCTGTTCGTCGCGATGCTCGTCAATGCGGCGATCCTGGTCGTCGCGGGCGCGGCGTTCCATGCGACCGGCCAGCACGACGTGACCGACATCGAACAGGCGTACCGGCTGATCACGCCGATCGCGGGCGGCGCGGCCGCGCTGCTGTTCGGCATCGCGCTGCTCGCGTCGGGGCAAAGCTCGACGCTGACCGGCACGATCGCCGGCCAGGTGATCATGGACGGCTTCCTGCATACGAAAATCCCGTGCTACCAGCGCCGGCTGATCACGCGCGGGCTCGCACTGGTGCCCGCGCTGATCGGCGTGCTGTGGCTCGGCGAAAACTCGGTCGGGCAATTGCTCGTCTGGAGCCAGGTGCTGCTGAGTCTGCAGCTGCCGTTCGCGATGTGGCCGCTGATCCGGTCGGTCAGCGATCGCAACACGATGGGCGAGCATGCGATCGGCCGCAGGATGCAGGCCGCCGCCTGGGTACTGTTCGCCGTCATCACCGGCACGAACCTGCTGCTGATCACGGGTGTCGCGGGCTGATACAGCTTGTCACAGGCTGAAACAGGCGCGTGGCGCGCCTGCGTTAAACTGCGCCTTTTGCCAGCCGTTCGACGTCCGTCATGTGGAGTGAAATCAGCAACATCGGCGATGCCGCGCTGACCTTGCCGGTCGCGCTGACCTGCGCCGTCTGGCTCGCGCTGTCCAACTGGCGGCTCGCGGTGCGCTGGATCGCGCTGCTCGCGGCCGGCATGAGCCTGGTCGGGGCGACCAAGATTCTCTATGCGGGCTGTGGTGTCGAGATCCCGCAGTTCGATTTCCGCGTGATCAGCGGCCATACGATGCTGTCGACGTCCGTGTGGACCGTCGCGCTGTCGATGCTGTGGCAGGCATTCCGTCCGGGCAAGGAGCCGGGCGTGGCGGCCGGTCTCGTCGTCGGCGCGCTGACGGGCGTCGCGCGCGTGTTCGACCATTCGCACACGGTCCCGGAAGTCGTCGTCGGCTGGCTGCTCGGCGCGCTGGTCGCGCTGGTGTTCCTGCGCGCCTACCGGCGGGCGCACAAGCGCGCGTTCTCGCCGCGCATCGCGGCCGTCTGCCTGCTCCTCGTGTCCGGCATCGCGTACGGGCATCGCGCACCGTTCCAGCAGATGATCGACACGCATTCCCCGCAGTTCTGCGCGTTCATGCGTACGTCCGGCGACGGGTTCTGACGGCTGTTCGTTGCCGCGCATCGGTGCGCCGGTGCCGGATGCGGTCGTCGCCGCGGCGGTGGCCCCCCGAGTCCCGTCCCATTCCTTCTTGGTTATTGTCAAAAGCCGTTTCCCGGTCGTTATCGAGCCGACATCGGCGATGATCGGCCGTGCCGTGCCGTGCCGTGCCGTGCCGTGCCCGCCCGTCCGTCCGTCCGCTCGTCCCGCCGCCCGCGGATCCGAAGGTCATGAGTCATGTCTATGACCGGGCATTACGAAGATTCATTTCATCGATTGGCGGCAATCGCGTACGCTGGCGTTCGTTCGAGCGGGGCCGGCAGCGGCAGGCCGCCGGATTCGTCCGGCGCGGTGCGGCCGGCTCGCTATACTCGCGCATACCGCGCGGCCGTCGGCCGGCGCACGGCAACCGCCGTCGCGGCACCGGTCCGCCGCGACGACTCACGACAGGAGCAGGTCCCATGACAATCGTTTCCCCGCGCCTCGCAGGCAAGTACGCGTACATCACGGGCGCCGCCGGCGGCCTCGGCCGCGCGATCGCGCGCCGGATGGTCGAGCAGGGCGCGCGCGTGTTCCTGACCGACGTTGCCGACGCGGCGGTGCTCGATGCATTCGCCGACGAACTCAACGCGGGCCACGCGACGCCGGTCGCGTTTGCCGCGACGCAGGACGTCCGCGACGAAGCGCGCTGGCAAGCGCTGCTCGCGCAGGCGGTCGATGCGATGGGCGGGCTGTCGGTGCTCGTCAACAACGCGGGTGTCGGCTCGATCGGCTCGCCCGCGCAGATCGAACTGGACGAATGGCGGCGCGTGATGGCGGTCAACGTCGAGAGCATCGTGCTCGGCTGCAAGCATGCGCTGTCGTATCTGGCCGAGAGCCATCCCGCATCGATCATCAACATCTCGTCGGTGGCCGCGTTCAAGGTCGAGCCGGATTTCACCGCGTACAACGCGTCGAAGGCCGCGGTCGCGTCGCTGACGAAGTCGGTCGCGATCGACTGCGCGCGCCGCGAGCTCGACGTGCGCTGCAACTCGATTCACCCGGCGTTCATTCGCACGGGGATCGTCGAGCCGCTGTTCCAGTCGCTCGGCGAACGCGATGCGACGCGCAAGCTCGCACGCGGCATTCCGCTGCGCCGGCTCGGCGAACCGGACGACGTCGCGCATGCGGCCGTCTATCTGGCATCCGACGAAAGCCGCTTCGTGACGGCCGCCGAACTCGTGATCGACGGCGGCATGTGCGCGGTCTGACGCGCATCGATAAACACAACCGGAGGAGAACATCGTGTCGACACCCGTGAACCGCCAGCTGCTGCTGAAGACACGCCCGGAAGGCCGGGTCGGCCGCGAACACTTTTCGCTCGTCGAAACGCCGGTGCCGGCGCTCGCCGACGGCGAAGTGCTCGTGCGCGTGCTGTATCTGTCGATGGATCCGACCAACCGCGTGTGGATGAGCGACGTGCCGCAATACCTGCCGCCCGTCGCGATCGGCGAAGTGATGCGTGCGCTCGGCATCGGGCGCGTGGTCGCGTCGCGCCACGCGGGGTTCGCGCAAGGCGATCTCGTGCAGGGGCTGCTCGGCTGGCAGGACTATGCGCGGGTGCCGGCCGACCAGGCCGCGCAACTCGTGAAGCTGCCCGCGCAGTCGGGCCTGCCGCTGCCGACGCTGCTCGGCGCGTGCGGGATGAGCGGCCTGACCGCGTACTACGGGCTGACCGACATCGCGCCGGTGCAGCCCGGCGAGACGCTCGTCGTGTCGGCGGCGGCCGGGTCGGTAGGCTCGATTGCCGGCCAGATCGGCAAGATCCACGGTGCGCGCGTGGTGGGTATCGCGGGTGGCGCGGACAAGTGCCGCTACCTCACCGAGACGCTCGGCTTCGACGCGGCCGTCGACTACAAGGCCGACGATTTCCGTGAGCAGCTGAAGGCGGCGACGCCGGACGGCGTGCACGTGAACTTCGAGAACGTCGGCGGCGAGGTGATGCGCGCGGTGCTGTCGCGCATGGTGATCGGCGGGCGCGTCGCGCTGTGCGGCGTGATCTCGAACTACAACAGCGGCCGCGCGGCGGACGACGTCGGCGTGCTGATCTCGAAGCGGATCACGATGCGCGGCTTCCTGATCCTCGACTACCGCAAGAGCCGCGAAGCGGTGCAGACGCTCGCGGGATGGCTGCGCGACGGCCGGCTCAAGGCCGAGGAAACCGTCGCCGACGGACTCGAAAACGCCCCCGACGTGCTGAACCGCCTGTTCGACGGCGACCATCGCGGCAAGCTCGTGCTGCGCGTCGATCCGGACGCGTGAGCCGTCGCGCTCGCGCGCATTGAGTCCGAATATTCCGGTATCAGTTTAGGACTTTTCTCATATATTGTTCCGGTCGCTCTCCCTAAAGTAATTGCCGGCAAGCGGCGGCGTGACCTGCGCGTCACGCCGCCGTTTTCATTTGCGTGGCGAGAAGCGGGAAGGGAGGCGGAACATGCAGATGAAGACAACATGGGCGGCACCGACGGCGGCGCGCGATCGAACCAAGCGGCGCATCTTCGTCATCCGTGACGCGCGGCGTCACTCCCCCTGTTCGGCGCGCGCGTAGATGTCCCAGCTCGCCATGAACAGCGCAGCGACGAGCGGCCCGATCACGAAGCCGTTGATGCCGAACAGCGCCATCCCGCCGAGCGTCGAGATCAGCACGACCCAGTCGGGCATCTTCGTGTCCTTGCCGACGAGGATCGGGCGCAGCAGGTTGTCGACGAGGCCGATCACGCCGACGCAGAACGCGACGAGGATCACGCATTTCCAGATCGCGCCGATCGCGAGGAAGTAGAGCGCGGCGGGCACCCACACGAGGCTCGCGCCGATCGCCGGCAGGAGCGACAGGAACGCCATCAGCGCGCCCCACAGCACGACACCCTCGATCCCGAGGATCCAGAAGATCAGGCCGCCGAGCGCGCCCTGCACGAGCGCGACCGCGATGTTGCCCTTCACGGTTGCGCGCACAACCGTCGTGAACTTCGCGAGCAGCAGGTTCTTGTGCTCTTCGTCGAGCGGCATCGCGCGGCGCACGCGGCGGCCGATCTCGCCGCCGTCGCGCAGCAGGAAGAACACCATGTACAGCATCACGCCGAAGCTGACGACGAACTGGAACGTGTTCTGGCCGATGCTGAGCGCCTGGGTCGCCGCGAACTGGCTGATCTGCGCGGCGCCGTCGGTCAGCTTCTTCTGGATGCCGGGGATGTTGGTCAGCCCGTATTTCTGCAGCAGGTTCTGGATCGACGTCGGCAGCGCATGAATGATGTCATGGAAGTACTGCGAATAATTCGGCTGCGCGCTCTTCAGTTCCTGGTACACGTACGCGATTTCCTGCACGAGCGTCGCCATGACGAACACGAGCGGCAGGATCACGATCAGGATGATCAGCGACATCGTCACGAGCGCGGCCAGGTTGCGCCGCTTGCCGAAGCGCGCGGCAAGCCAGCGCTGCACCGGCTGGAACAGGATCGCGAGAATGGTGCCCCAGAAGACGGCGCCGGAGAACGGCGCGAGTATCCAGCACAGTCCGACGGTGACCGCGAACAGCAGGAAATAGAAGAATTTTTGGTGATCGTGTCCGCTATCCATGGATGGTTCGCGCAGATTGATGCCTGGTTTGATTGAATTTCGTTGCCTCGGGCGCGATCGGCTCGCGAACGTCACGGATGTCGCGGCGCAGCGCGGCAGGGCGGCCTGATCGGCAGTATGCCCGCAAAGGTGCCGCCATCATACCCGCCGCGCGCGGCGCACGAGAAAACGCCGCGGCCGGGGCCGCGGCGTTGCCGGGAAGCGAACCGGCCCGGGGGCCGTGCCGCATCGTCAGATGTGGAGCCGGGTGACCTTGGTGCCGCTGACCGACAGATCGCCCATCAGGCCCGCGTTGGTCAGCACCAGCACCTCGACCGGTGCGGTGGCCGTGTTGGAGTCGATCGCGCCGTTCGCGCCCATCTTCACGACCGCGACGGAGGCGTCGGCGCCGGCCGACCAGCCTTCGGACTTGCGGAACGAGTCGAGCGCATCCTGCGTCATGAACAGGAACACGATCGCCTTCGATTGCGCACCGGCCTGCAGGCCGACCGACAGCGACGACGTGTTGTAGTAGCCGACGGTGCTGCCGCCGACGCGCAGCGCGCCGTTGCCGGACTGGCCGCCGACGATGAGGCCGGCCTGCAGCACGTTCGGGAACACGAGCACGCCGCGCGATTTCGCGACGAGTTCACGCGAGCCCGGCACCGTCGAATAGAGGCGCGAGATCGTCGCGTTCACGCTCGCGTCGATCGACTCGCGTTTCGACGCGCTGGCCGATGCGTTGTCGGGTTTGTTGGGCGTGGTGGTGCAGCCGGCAAGTGCGAGACTGCCGAGCATGACGGCGGCGGCGGCTTTCAGGACGAGGGACTTCTGCATGGCGTTTCTCCTTCGTTGTCGGGGTGAGGAAGGACGGGGTGGTCGCCCCGTTCAACGGCGGGAAAGGAGCAGGCCGGCGACGAACGCGAGACCCGCGACGACACCTGCGGTCTGCCATGGATTGTCGTGCACGGCTTGCGATACGCGTTCGGCCGAATCGCGCAGCCGCGCGACCGCGGTGCCCGACGCGTAGTCGAGCGTGCTGCGCGCTTCGTCGAGCCGCGCCTGCACGCGCTTGCGCAGCGCGGCGATATCGCCGTCGCCGTCGTTCTTCAGCAGGTCTTCCAGTTCATCGACCAGCCCGCGCAGATCGTCGGACACGTCCGCATGCAGGTCGCGAGCCGCCGAGCGCGTCGTGCGTCCCACGCGCCGGCCGGTGCGACGGATGTCGGACAGGCCGCGGTCCAGCTTGTGTTCGATCGAGTCGGTGAGCGCCATGGTGTTTATCCTCCTTCGATTTGATTTGCAGGCTAATTTGAAGATAAGACGAATCCCAGCAACCAATGTGATTCACATCAGCCAATTGAGTTTCGAGACAAATTTTCAATTCGCCGGCAAATTTCCCGGAAAGCCCCGCGCAATGGGACGGAGCGGCGGTTGAAAAAATTTCGCGCTTCGGGGCGAAGCGACCAGCAAGCCGTTGGCGCGACGTGAAAGTCCGGTAAATATGGCGTCGCCCGATGCGCCAGGTAAATAGTGCCGTTGCACGCATCACGCTGATGCAATTGCACTAATCGCCCGTCTCTCGGTGGAGCAGGGTTTGTGCCCGCGGTGGCTCAGGTGGCGCCTCCGTCCGGCGCGAGGTCGATGACGACGGGGTCGTGATCCGACGAGCGATAGGCATCGGGTGCGTAATAGGCCGCCCGTTGTGCCGCGGTTTTGTAATCGGGCACGGATTGCAGCGCGACCGGTTCGTCGGCATTGATGTGCCACGCGTGCACGGCCTTCACGCGCGCGGCGAGCGGCGACGTGGCGAGTGCGTGGTCGAGGTTGCCCGCTTCGCCGCGGAATACGTAGCTGTAGCCGGCGTTGCCGGCGAAGCGGGCGACGAGGTTCGTGTAACCGCGCGATTCGAGCGCGCGCAGCGGGTCTTCCTTCGCGTAGCTGTTCAGGTCGCCGATCAGCAGCACGCCGTCGGCCGGGGCGCCGGTCGGCGACGTGGCGAGCCACGCGGCGATGCGTTCGGCCGTACGCGTGCGCGTCGCGTTCCAGCAGCCCTGACCGTCCGACTGGTCGAGATCCGGGCCGCTCGCCCGTGGGCAGTTCTTCGATTTCAGGTGATTGACCGCGACCGTGAATGCGCGGGTGCCGCCGATGCGCCGGAACGTCTGCGCGAGCGGCGGTCGATTGCCGCCGTCGAGCGCGACGGTCGCGGCGCGCCCGACGGGTTCGGTCGTCCGGCTGTCGTACAGCAGCGCGACCGCGATCGCATCGCGGCCGAGTCGCGCCGTGCCGGGGTCGACCGCGCGCCAGCCGTCGCCGAGCCGCGCCGCGAGACGCTGCACGGCGCTCGTGGGGCCGTGGCCGTTGTTCGCGATTTCCATCAGGCCGATCACGTCGGCGCGCAGTGCGCGCAGCGCGGCGACGATCTTCGCTTCCTGGCGCGCGAAGACGGCGGGCGTCTTCGCGCCGCGATTGGCCGGATCGTCGAAGCCGCCGCCGCTTCCGTCGCCGTTGAAATAGTTGAAGACGTTGAACGACGCGACCCGCACGTCGGCCTGCGGATGCCGCGGCGGGGCATCGGTCCGCGGATTCGATGCGGCGTCGAAGACCGGCGCCGACGCCGGCACGGGCTGCACTCGCCACGTGCCGTAGCGCTGCTCGAGCACACCTTCGACGCCGCGCACCGTGTAGCCCGCGCGCAGCGTGTTGGCGGCGCCCAGCGCAGGCGGCGGATAGCGGGCGGTCGCGGGGTTCACGCGGCTCGAACCGTCGTCGAGCACGATGCGGTTGCGGGCATTGGCCGCCGCCTGCGCGGCGGCGTCAGCCGGCGGCACCACGTGCGTCGGCATGTAGAGGCGACCGTGGCTGAGCACGATGCTGCCGTAGCGGCCGAGGTCGTAGGTATCGCTGACGGTCAGCGTTTGCGGAAAGCGCACGCGCATGCCTTCATGCGCGGCGAATACTGACTCGCTGTCGACCGGCAGCACGAGCGCGGCCGGCGTGACGGTCTGCCCGCGCGCGCAGACGGCCACGCGGCCCGACAGAGCCAGTTGCGTGCGGCCGTACTTCTGCTCGATCCTGCCGGTGACGTGCACGCGTTCGCCCGGGCGGACACGCGCGTGCGGCGCGTAGACGAACAGGCCTTCCGGGACGCCCGGCCGGTGGCGCCGCTGCGCATCCGCCTGCTGGACGAAGAATCCGCCGAAGCCGTCGGCGCCGCCGAATGCCGCGGTGACGATCGCTTCGATCGACGCGGTGCGCCCGGCCAGCGGCGACCGGCCGCCGGAATGCCGGAGGTCGGCGATCGCCGTCGTGGGGCCGCCGCAGCCCGCGCTGACCGGAGGCGCGGTGGCGGCGGCGGTGGCGGCCGGCGCTGAAAGGGCAAATGCGGCAAATGCGGCAAACGAGGCAAACGAGGCAAACGAGGCAAACGAGGCAAACGAGGCAAACGAGGCAAGCGGGGCAAGCGGGGCGAGCGACGCGGCGAGCGCGAGCGGCGGCGGCAGGCGTGACATGGAGTGCTCCACAGGAAGAAAATTCGAAGGTTCGGGCAAGCATCTTGACGGCAAAATCGCGTGCTGCGTTCGAAGTGGCCATCAGGCCAGTGTCGAACGGCCAACGATGACGGCAAGGCCGCCCGCGGCTGTTACGCTTCGCATCTGACGTGTCATTCCGGCCTGCGATCCGAACGCCTCTTGCGCACGGCCCCCACTGGAGAGTTCCATGTCCTACATGCTGTTGATTGTCGAACCGACCGGCCAGCGCGCCGAACGCACGCTCGAGGAGGGGCAGGCGCTGTACGCGCGGATGGTCGATTTCGCGCAGACGCTGAAGGCGCGCGGCGTGCTGCGCGGCGTCGAGTCGCTCGAGCGCTCGGAGCGCGCGACGCGTGTGCAGGTGCGCGACGGCGAGACGCGCCTCGTCGACGGCCCGTTCGCCGAGGCGAAGGAAATGGTCGGCGGGTTCTTCATCGTCGACGTCGACACGCGCGAGGAAGCGATCGCGATCGCGCGCCAGTGCCCGGCCGCGCAATGGTGCACGGTCGAAGTGCGCGCAGTCGGCCCATGCTTCCTGTGACGGTCGCGGCTCGGTGTTAACCCGGATTCGTCGCGCCGTACGTCGATCCGGCAGTCTGCCGCCCGTCGTAGGGATAAGGCGCCGATGAACGGACGCCCCTTTCCACCGATGACAAGGAGTGAACGATGCGATTCATGATCATGATCCGGGCGAACGCCGTCAGCGAATCCGACGCATTGCCGGACAACCGGCTGGTCGAGGCGATGACGGTCTATCACGAGGAGCTGGCCAAGGCCGGCGTGCTGCTCGATGCGAACGGCCTGCGGCCGAGCGCGCGCGGCTGGCGCGTGCGCTACTCAGGTGGCAAGGGCACGGTGGTCGACGGCCCGTTCGCGGAGACGAAGGAACTGATTGCCGGCTATACGCTGATCCAGGTGCGCTCGCGCGACGAGGCGCTCGAATGGACGCGCCGGTTTCCCGCGCCGTTCGGTGCGGAGATGGACTGCGAGATCGAGGTGCGGCCGCTGTTCGAACTCGACGACCTGACGCCCAGCGAGGCGGTCGAGCGGTTCCGCGAACTCAATGTCGGACACGGCCACGCCTGACTCCACCCCAAGCCAATCTCACCGGAGCACCCGTCATGCACAAGATGGTTTTCATCAACCTGCCCGTGGCCGACCTGCCGCGCTCGAAGACGTTCTACCAGGCACTCGGTTTCGAAGTCGTGCCGGCCTATACCAACGATCAGGCTGCCTGCATCAAGATCAGCGACACGATTTTCGCGATGCTGCTCGTGCGGCCGTTTTTCCAGACCTTCACCGGCAAGACCATCGTCGATCCGGCGACGCAGGTGCAGGCGCTGTCGTGCCTGTCGTGCGACAGCCGCGCCGAGGTCGACGCGATCGTCGCGAAGGCGCTCGCGGCCGGCGGGTCCGCGCCGCAAGCGCCGCGCGAGTATCCGAACATGTACGGCCACGGGTTCGACGATCCGGACGGCCACGCATGGGAGCTGATGGCCATGCCGCTCGATGCGTCCGCCCAGGGGCAAGCGTCGTGACGCGTGAGGCGACTCACCGTGCGATCGAAGCGGTCTGGCGGATCGAGGCGCCCAAGATCATCGCGCGCGCCGCGCGCGTGGTGCGCGACGTCGGCGTGGCCGAGGAACTGGCGCAGGACACGCTCGTCGCGGCGCTCGAGCACTGGCCCGTCGACGGCGTGCCCGACAATCCGGCCGCGTGGCTGATGACGGCCGTGAAGCGGCGCGCGCTCGACCGGGTGCGGCAGGAGTCGCTGCATGCGGCGAAGCGCGACCAGCTCGGCCATGAAATGGACGCGCTCGAGGCGCACGTCGTCCCCGACATCGCGGAGGCGCTCGCCGACGCGCGCGACGACGATATCGGCGACGACCTGCTGCGGCTGATCTTCACGTCGTGCCATCCGGTGCTGTCGACCGATGCGCGCGTCGCGCTGACGTTGCGGCTGCTCGGCGGGCTGACCACGAGCGAGATCGCGCGTGCGTTCCTGTCGCCCGAGCCGACGATCGCGCAGCGCATCGTGCGCGCGAAGCGCACGCTCGCGGCGGCACGCGTGCCGTTCGAGGTGCCGGCCGCCGACGCGCGGCCCGCGCGGCTCGCGTCGGTGCTCGAAGTGATCTATCTCGTGTTCAACGAAGGCCATGCGGCGACCGCGGGCGACGACTGGATGCGCCCGGCGCTGTGCGACGAGGCGCTGCGTCTCGGCCGCGTGCTCGCCGGGCTCGTGCCGGACGAAAGCGAAGTGCTCGGGCTCGTCGCGCTGATGGAACTGCAGGCGTCGCGCATGCATGCGCGGACCGATGCGCAGGGGCGCCCCGTGCTGCTGCTCGACCAGGACCGCAGCCGCTGGGATCCGCTGCTGATCCGGCGCGGCCTCGCGGCGCTCGAGCGGGCGACGAGGCTCGGCGGCGTGCGCGGCCCGTATGCGCTGCAGGCCGCGCTGGCGGCGTGCCATGCACGCGCGCGGCACGCGTCGGACACGGACTGGGCGCAGATCGTCGCGCTGTACGACGCGCTCGCGGAAGTCGCGCCGTCGCCGGTCGTCGAGCTGAACCGTGCAGTGGCGGTGGGGATGGCGTTCGGGCCTGCCGCGGCGCTGGAAATCGTCGACGTGCTGCGAGACGATCCGGCGCTCGCGCGCTATCACTGGCTGCCGAGCGTGCGTGGCGACCTGCTCGCGAAGCTCGGCCGCGCCGACGAGGCGAAGGTCGAGTTCCGCCGCGCGGCGGAATTGACCCGCAACGAGCGCGAAAGGGAATTGCTGTTGAAGCGCGCGACGGATGCGTGACGCAGACGGGCGACGCCGGTGTGCGTGCACCGCGCGTCGCATCGAACGCTGAACGCCGAACGCCAAAACGCGGGCCGCCAAACGCCAAACGCCAAACGCCAAACGCCAAACGCCAGACGCCAGACGCAGAACGCAGAACGCAGAACGCAGAACGCAGAACGCAGAACGCAGAACGCAGAACGCAGAACGCAGAACGCAGAACGCCGAACGCCGAACGCCGAACGCCGAACGCCGAACGCCGAACGCCGAACGCCGAACGAAACGCCTCCCCAGCCAGCGCCCCGCCTCCACCCGTCCCTCATTCCCGCTCCCCGCTATCGGACGGATTGAAAAAGCCTATTGGGGGATGCGAACGCCAGCGCCTAGATTAAAAGGCACGAAGCGTGCGTGTCCGGCGTACGCATCGTTCCCCATATCCATCATCGGCCCGGCTTCGCACGCGGCCGCGCCGACTCGAACGGAGGCGCACATGGCTCAACTCAAGGGCAGCAAGACCGAAGAGAATCTGAAGGCCGCATTCGCGGGCGAATCGCAAGCGAACCGGCGTTATCTGTATTTCGCTTCGAAGGCCGACGTCGAAGGCCAGAACGACGTCGCCGCGCTGTTCCGCTCGACTGCCGAAGGCGAAACGGGCCATGCGCACGGTCACCTCGAATACCTCGAAGCAGTCGGCGATCCGGCGACGGGTCTGCCGTTCGGCTCGTCGCGGCTGAACCTCGAATCGGCGATCGCCGGCGAGACGCACGAGTACACCGACATGTATCCGGGCATGGCGAAGACGGCCCGCGAAGAAGGCTTCGACGAAATCGCGAACTGGTTCGAGACGCTCGCGAAGGCCGAACGCAGCCACGCGAACCGCTATACGAAAGCGCTGGACGCACTCGTCGACTGACGCGGGCGTCGCCCCGAGGCCGCACGGCCCGGCCGGGCAGGTCCCGCGGCCGGCAGTGCGTTGATCGCCGCCCGCGCCGCGCGGGCGGCGCGTTCGCGCGCATGCGCGCCACGCTGGAGCGCCTCATGCCCCACAAGGAAGGCAGTCTCGAAGCCCCGACCCGGCATCCGCTCGACTGGCAGTCCGAAGCGTTCTACGACCAGGCCGCGATCGATGCGGAAATGACGCGCGTGTTCGACATCTGCGCCGGTTGCCGGCGCTGCGTGTCGCTGTGCGGCGCGTTTCCCGCGCTGTTCGATCTCGTCGACGACACGCCGACGGGCGACATCGAGGAAGTGCCGAAGGACGCGTTCGGCAAGGTCGTCGACCAGTGCTACCTGTGCGACCTCTGCTACATGACGAAATGCCCGTACGTGCCGCCGCATGCATGGAACGTCGACTTCCCGCACCTGATGCTGCGCGGCAAGGCCGCGCGCTACAAGCGCGGCGAGGCGCCGCTGCGCGACAAGGTGCTGTCGAACACCGACGCGCTCGGCCATTTCGCGGGCATTCCGATCGTCACGCAGACGGTGAACGCGGTCAATCGCACGCCGCCCGCGCGCCACGCGCTCGAAGCGGCGCTCGGCGTCGATCGCAACGCATGGCTGCCGGAGTTCGCGCCCCGCAAGTTCCGGCGCGCGGCGAAGCGCTCGGACGGCCCGCCGGTTCGCGACGGCGAACGCACGCCCGGCAAGGTCGCGATCTACGCGACGTGCTACGTGAACTTCAACGAGCCGGGCATCGGCCACGACCTGCTCGCGATCCTCGCGCACAACGAGATCCCGTACGAGCTCGTCACGCGCGAAGCGTGCTGCGGGATGCCGCTGCTCGAGCAGGGCAATCTCGCGGGCGTCGCCGCGAAGAAGGAAGTGAACATGCCGGTGCTGGAGCGCTATGCGCGCGAAGGCTATGCGCTGATCGGCGCGATCCCGAGCTGCGTGCTGATGTACAAGAGCGAACTGCCGCTGATGTTCCCCGGCGACGAAGCCGTGCGCGCGGTGGCCGATGCATTCTGGGATCCGTTCGAGTACGTGATCGCGCGGCATCGCGACGGTTTGCTCAAGACCGATTTCAAGCAGGGCCTCGGCACCGTGTCGTATCACGTGCCGTGCCACGCGCGCGTGCAGAACATCGGCCGCAAGACGGCCGACACGCTGTCGCTCGTGCCCGATACGCGCGTGAACGTCGTCGAGCGCTGTTCCGGGCACGCGGGCACGTTCGGCGTGAAGAAGGCCTTCCATGCGGACGCGATGCGGATCGGCGCGCCCGTGTTCAAGGCGATGGCCGAGCCGAAGCCGGATTTCGTGTCGTCGGACTGCGCGCTCGCCGGCCATCACATCGTGCAGGGCATCGACGAGAAAGGGTTGCCGGCCGCTCCGCTCGCGCATCCGCTGACGCTGCTGCGCCGCGCGTACGGCATCTGAACCGGCCGCTTCACGACGACATCGACGCTATCCGAGGACATCCCATGACGCTGACCCGCGACTCGCTGCTGACGCTCGAAGCGTACGCGAAGATCCGCAAGACCGAACACGCGCGGCTCGTCGCGCACAAGCGCCGCCGCGCGGTGGCGCTCGGCAACCATCTGCGCCTCCTGTTCGAGGACGAGACCACGATCCGCTACCAGATCCAGGAAATGCTGCACATCGAGAAGATCTTCGACGAGGCCGGCATCGAAGGCGAACTGGAAGCCTATCTGCCGCTCGTGCCCGACGGCACCAACCTGAAGGCGACGCTGCAGATCGAATACGAGCACGAAGCCGAGCGGCGCGCGGCGCTCGCGCGGCTGATCGGCGTCGAGGATCGCGTGTACCTGCGGGTCGACGGGCACCCTGACGTCTATGCGATCGCCGACGAGGATCTCGACCGCGACAACGCGGAGAAGACCTCGGCCGTGCATTTCGTGCGCTTCGAACTGAGCGGGCCGATGCGCGCGGCGCTCAAGGACGGCGCGACGCTGTCGATCGGCTGCGATCACCCGGCCTATACGGTGCCGCCGCAGCGCATCGCGGCGGACGTGGCCGCGTCGCTGGCCGGCGATCTGCGCTGACGCGCGGCCCGGCGCCGCGCTCCATATCGCGCAGATCGCACGTCGTCCGGCCGCGAAACGCGGCGCCCGACCGTCGCGCCCGCCGCCGTCGCCTGCCCGTTACCGCCGAAGATGTAACAGGCCCGTCCACGCTTGCATGCCGGGAAACAATGTGCATCGCCTGTCCGACCGCTTTCATTACTCGCCGAGAAACAATAAAAAGATTGTGCACGGAGAAATTTCGGCTCAACGGAATTTGAATGATTTACCGATCCGTGAATATCTTGTTACGAAATTTTCCCTGATTTACCGATTTTGGCCGGGCATTCGCGGGGTGGTTGCCGGCAAGGGTCGGAACATGGCGGATCGCTTGCCGGGCGGGGTGCGGCCGCACCCCGCAGAGCCCCGCCAGACGGGGCTTCCCAGCGTTGCGCATAACGATCGCGTAAAAAAATTCAACGGTAAATGGATGCGCATCCATGGCAGGTTGTTTCAGTGCGTAACATTAAGTCATTGTCATATTGAGATAAACCCTGAGGATGGTATGCTTCGTGCACAAAAATTCCCACATTGGAGTGAGACCGTGATTTGTGCGCCATTGCCGGGAATGGCGGCACCGTGAAAGTGCGGTGTCGCGCCGGCATGCACAACAATCGGATAACCATAATGTGCAACCGGGCCGCCCCGTGACGCGATGCGTGACGGCGGCGCCGACAATCGCAGCCCCGGCCTGGCTGTGTGGAGAAACAACTATGTTCTTCGATGAGCTTAACGATGAAGAGTGGTTTCGTCTTTCAACGCTGATCGCCGACGAGCCGATTCGGCTGAACCGTCGAGGCCGTCCACGCGCGGAACCGCGCGTCGTCGCCAACGCGGTCCTCTGGATCCTGACGACCGGTGAAGCGTGGTCCAAACTGCCCGGGCGCTATCCGTCCGGGCCGACGTGCCGCCGCCGCTACGAGGAGTGGCTCGCGAACGGCACGCTGCTGCAGATGATCGACGTGCTGACCCAGTTCAGCGGGCGCACGTTCGCGTATGTGCCGCCGCCGCCGGCGCCGGTCGCGCCGGCATGCCGTGCGGAACCGGCGCCCGACAACGACCGTCTGCGCGGCGTGTTCTGGCAGAACCCCGAGTCGTGGCAACTGCCGGTCGCGCACGCAAACGTTTGGGATGGCGAGGGCGCGACGCTGTCCGCGATGCCGAACGACGCAGCGCACGCGTCGTCCGGAGCGTCGTTCGCGGTCCCGGGCGCGCAGCCCGCGGGGCTGCGCCACGGGCGTCCGTCCGCCGCGAGCTTTGCCGCGGCCGAGCCGCAAGTCGATGAATACCGCGGCTATACGATCTGCGGCAGCGCGCAGCCGGTGCAGAACCTGATGTATCGCGCGTGGGCCGAGATCATGCAGGACGATCGGCGCGTCGAGCGCTCGGGCCTGATCGGCCCGCGCTTCACCGATGCGGAGGAAGCCGAGCAGTACGCGCTCGACTGGGCGCGTCAGTGGATCGATCGCCACGGTGCGAGCGACGAACCGGTGCGTGCGCCGCAAAGCGAGGTGCTGGCCGGCCTGTCCGCGCTGGCGCGGGCCGAGTCGGACATCAAGCGCTTCATCGCCGAGCGTCGCGCGGGCGCGCTGTCCGAGAGCCGCAACGACTCGGTGCAGCCGGACCGCCGCGAATACGCGTACCGTGTAGGTTGATCGTCGTCCGCACGAAAAGAAAACGCGCGGGCCGTCGTGTGTCACGGCGCCCGCGCGTTGTTTTTTGTCGCTTCCATTGCCCGTGATGCCGGGTGCACCGTTGCGACGGTGCGCCCGGCAGGCATTGCGTCACTGGCGTCCGTAGGTATCGTCGAAGCGGACGATGTCGTCCTCGCCGAGATACGCGCCCGACTGCACTTCGATCAGCTCGAGCGGCATCTTGCCCGGGTTCTCGAGACGGTGCGACACGCCGAGCGGGATGTACGTCGATTCGTTCTCGGACAGCAGGAAGGTTTCGTCGCCGCGCGTGATGCGCGCGGTGCCGCGCACGACGATCCAGTGCTCGGCGCGGTGGTGGTGCATCTGCAGCGACAGTCGCGCGCCCGGCTTCACGACGATGCGTTTGACCTGGAAGCGCTCGCCCGTGTCGACCGAGTCGTAGTGCCCCCACGGGCGATGGACCTTGCGGTGATCGGTCGCTTCCGCGCCGCGTTCGGCCTTGATGCGCCCGACGATTTTCTTCACGTCCTGCACGCAGGACTTGTCGGCGACGAGCACGGCGTCGGGCGTTTCGACGACGACGAGATTCTGCGTGCCGACACATGCGACGAGCCGGCTTTCCGAATGCGCGAAGGTCGATTCGGCATTCTCGAACAGCACGTGGCCGCGGCCGACGTTCTCGGCATCGTCCTTCGGCAGGATCTGCCAGATCGCGTCCCACGAACCGACGTCCGACCAGCCTGCGTCGAGCGGCACGACGACGCTTTCGCACAGCTGCGGCAGGTTCACGAGCCGCTCCATCACCGCGTAGTCGATCGAGTTCGACGGCGAGGACGCGAACGCGTCGCGGTCGACGCGGAAGAAGTCGCCGTCGTCCTTGCCACGTGCGACGGCCTGCTCGCAGGCCGCGAGGATCTCGGGTTCGAGCTGGCGGATCGCGTTCAGCCACACCGATGCGCGCACGATGAAGATCCCGCTGTTCCACCAGTATTCGCCGGAGGCGACGTACTGCTGCGCGAGTTCGAGATGCGGCTTCTCGACGAAGCGGTCGAGACGGCGCACGTCGAGGTTGCCGGTGCCGGCATCGCCGAGCGGCGCGCCGACGCGGATGTAGCCGTAGCCCGTTTCGGCGCGGCCCGGCACGATGCCCATCGTCGCGATCTTGCCCTGGGCCGCGCAGTGCACGCCGGCCGCGACGGCCGCATGAAAGCGCGGCTGGTCGGCCACCGCGTGGTCGGCCGGCATCACGGTCATCACGGCATCGCCGCCGCGGGCGACGATCCGCAGCGCGGCGAGCGTCAGCGCGGGCGCGGTGTCGCGGCCAAGCGGCTCGAGCATGATCGACGCACGCTTGCCGGTCAGCCGCAGTTGCTCGGCGGTCGTGAAGCGGTGATCCTCGCCGCACACGATCAGCACCTCGTCGTTCAGCGGATGACCGGTCGCGAGGCCGTCGAGCCGCAGCGCGGTGGATTGCAGCAGCGAATGATCGCCGAGCAGGCCGATCAGCTGCTTCGGATAGTGTTCGCGCGACATCGGCCACAGACGCGTGCCCGAACCGCCGGCAAGGATCACCGGCTGCACCGCGACGCGCGTGCTGGCGTCGCTGGCGGCGGAAGAAGAAGGGCGCGTATCGGCTGCCACGGCCGGAGCATTCATGATGACACTCTCCTCGATTGAAGTCAGTGCCTGTTTGTAGCACGAAGTAAATCGACAATAAAACCGGGCGCTTTGCAAGATATTCGTCGCGCACGTATCCGGGAAAATTTTCCGCGATAGCATCCGATGCAAATAAAAAAATAAAAAATAATTCGGGTGAGCGCGCTGGAACCCTTTCCCGTAAAGGGATGCCGGGAACCGTAAAGTTTCCGAAAAAATCCCGATTCCCGATCGATTCGGGAAAACGTGCCGAATTAATTCGAGAATGTCGCGGCAAGAATTTCCGATTATTTTTCGAAATACTTGTGCGCTTGAGAAGGGATTTTCTTACCGCTTCAATAGCGTCATGCAACGTTTGAATCGAAGGTGCGGCACGGGCTGCACGAGGAGCTGTTCGGCAAACGCCTGTTCAAAGAGGAAGCGGACATGTTGAGCGTGCTGGCGAGAGTCATCGATATCGCGATGGTCGTGTTGGGGGCGTTGATCGCCGC
This sequence comes from Burkholderia sp. USMB20, assembly GCF_000949135.2. GTDB lineage: Bacteria > Pseudomonadota > Gammaproteobacteria > Burkholderiales > Burkholderiaceae > Burkholderia. The sequence goes on from NZ_JTAN02000003.1 coordinate 245,392, forward strand.
CGCGCTGCACGGCGGCAGCATCTGGCTCAACGACTTGCAGCGCACGACGGTGCTGTTCGACTGCCTGCTGGTGGTCGTGTTCTTTCCTGCCATCGGCATCTACCAGTCGTGGCGTGGCAAGCGTCTCGTCGGGCTGGTCGGGCGCGTGGCGTTCGCGTGGCTGGTGGTCGAGCTCGCGGGCATCCTGATGAGCTTCAGCTTTCACCAGTCGGGCGACCTGTCGCGGCTGTGGCTGGGTTACTGGGCGGTCGTGACGATGGCGCTGCTCGCCGGCTCGAAGACCTGCGTGCACGTCGTGCTGCGACAACTGCGCCGCGGCGGCTACAACCTGAAGGCGGTCGCGATCGTCGGCGGCACGCCGGCGGCGCGGCGGCTGATCGCGCAGATGCGGGCGCGGCCGGAAGCGGGCTTCAACCCGGTGTGCGTATACGACGAAAGCGAAGCGCCGGGCGAAGTCGCGCTCGACGACGTGCGCATCGAGCGGCAGTTCGAATCGCTGGTGTGGCTGGTGCGCAGCCGCGCGATCAGCGAGCTGTGGCTCACGCTGCCGATCACGGAGGAGCGCCGGATTCACCAGATCGTGACGGTGTTCCGCCACGACTTCGTGAATATCCGTTTCATCCCGGACGTGCGCACGCTGTCGTTCTTCAACCAGGAAGTGGTCGAGGTGCTCGGCGTGCCGGCGATCAATCTCGCGGCGTCGCCGATCACCGACGTGCGGATCCTGCCGAAGTTCGTGTTCGACCGGCTGTTCGCGCTGGCGGCGCTCACGGCGCTCGCGCCGGTGATGGTGCTGATCGCGTGCCTGATCAAGCTCACGTCGCGCGGGCCGGTGTTCTTCCGCCAGAAGCGCAAGGGCATCGACGGGCACGAGTTCGAGATCTACAAGTTCCGCTCGATGAAAGTGCATCACGAAGTCGCGGGACAGGTCACGCAGGCGACCAAGCACGACACGCGCGTGACGCCGGTCGGGCGGTTCCTGCGCCGCACGAGCCTCGACGAACTGCCGCAGTTCATCAACGTGCTGAAGGGCGAGATGTCGGTCGTCGGCCCGCGGCCCCATGCGCTCGCGCACGACGACATCTACAAGGATCTGGTGAAGGGCTACATGTTCCGCTACCGGATCAAGCCGGGCATCACCGGCTGGGCACAGATCAACGGCTTTCGCGGCGAGACCGACCAGATCGAGAAGATGATGGGACGCGTGAAGCTCGATCTGTACTACATGCAGAACTGGTCGTTCTGGCTCGACATCAAGATCGTCGTGCTGACGCTCTGGAAAGGCTTCACCGGCAGCAACGCTTACTGACGCGCAACGCGCGCAGACACCCCGGTTTCACGAATTTCGAATCATTGGTCACGAGGTCCGACACATCATGAATCTGACTATCATCGGCAGCGGTTACGTAGGTCTTGTCACCGGCGCCTGTCTCGCCGACATCGGGCACGACGTGTTCTGCCTCGACGTCGATCAGGCGAAGATCGACGTCCTGAACAACGGCGGCGTGCCGATCCACGAGCCGGGCCTCAAGGAAGTCATCGCGCGCAATCGCGCGGCCGGCCGCCTGCGCTTCTCGACCGACATCGAGGCCGCGGTCGCGCACGGCGACGTGCAGTTCATCGCGGTCGGCACGCCGCCCGACGAGGACGGCTCGGCCGACCTGCAGTACGTGCTCGCGGCGGCGCGCAACATCGGCCGCTATATGAAAGGCTTCAAGGTGATCGTCGACAAGTCGACGGTGCCGGTCGGCACGGCCGAGCGCGTGCGTGCGGCGGTCGCCGAGGAACTCGCGAAGCGCGGCGGCGACGCGCCGATGTTCTCGGTCGTGTCGAATCCGGAATTCCTGAAGGAAGGCGCGGCGGTCGACGATTTCACGCGGCCGGACCGCATCGTGATCGGCTGCGACGACGACGTGCCGGGCGAACGTGCGCGCGAGCTGATGAAGAAGCTCTACGCGCCGTTCAACCGCAACCACGAACGCACGCTGTACATGGACGTGCGCTCGGCCGAATTCACGAAATACGCGGCCAACGCGATGCTCGCGACGCGCATCTCGTTCATGAACGAGCTCGCGAACCTGGCCGACCGCTTCGGCGCCGACATCGAGGCCGTGCGCCGCGGGATCGGCTCCGATCCGCGCATCGGCTATCACTTCCTGTACGCGGGCTGCGGCTACGGCGGCTCGTGCTTCCCGAAGGACGTCGAGGCACTGATCCGCACCGCCGACGAGCACGGCCAGGCGCTGCAGATCCTGAAGGCCGTGTCGTCGGTCAACGCGACGCAAAAGCGCGTGCTGGCCGACAAGATCGTCGCGCGCTTCGGCGAGGACCTGAGCGGCCGCACGTTCGCGATCTGGGGTCTCGCGTTCAAGCCGAACACCGACGACATGCGCGAAGCGCCGAGCCGCGAGCTGATCGCCGAGCTGCTGTCGCGCGGCGCGCGCATCGCGGCGTACGACCCGGTCGCGCAGCAGGAAGCGCGCCGCGTGCTCGCGCTCGATCTCGCGGATCACCCGAGCTGGCTCGAGCGCCTCAGCTTCGTCGACGACGAGGCGCAGGCCGCGCGCGACGCCGATGCGCTCGTGATCGTCACCGAATGGAAGGCATTCAAGAGCCCGGATTTCGTCGCGCTCGGCCGCCTGTGGAAATCGCCGGTCATCTTCGACGGCCGCAACCTGTACGAGCCGGAGACGATGAGCGAGCAGGGCATCGAATACCACCCGATCGGCCGCCCCGGCTCGCGCCAGGCCGTCGCCGCGCGCGTGCCGGGCGCCGCGCGCGCGAACGCGTAACCGGCGCGTTGCCGTTACCCGTCGTTACCCGTTACCGAATCGAGACGCCATGTTCCGCAACATCCTGATCGTCTGTCACGCGAACGTCTGCCGCAGCCCGGCGGCGGAACTGCTGTTCAAGTCGCACGCGGTGTCGCGTGGCGGCCCGCGCGTGACGTTCCACTCCGCCGGCGTGCGTGCCAACGACGGCGACGGCATCGATCCGGTGATGCGCCAACTTCTCGCCGAGCGCGGCGTCGATGCGACGACGCACCGTTCGCGGCGGCTGTCGCGCCGGATCGTGCGCGACGCCGACCTGATTCTCGTCAGCGAGCGCGAACAGATCAAGGCCGTCGAGGCGGTCGATCCGTTCGCGCGCGGCAAGGTCCACCTGCTGGGCAAGTGGGAGGACGCCGAGATCGCGGATCCGCATGGCGGCCCCGAGGCCGACTATCGCGAGAGCTACTCATTGATCGAACGTCTGGTTCAAGGATGGCTGCAAAAACTATGCTGAAACGTCCCATGCGCCCGCTGGCGCTCGCCGTCGCGATGACGACATTCCTGTCGGCCTGCGCGAGCGCGCCCGGCAACTATCTCGACTCGTCGAACCTGAAGGACGAAGGCCGGCAAGGGCAGGCCGAAACCTATCCGGTTCATTACATCGACGCGAAGCTGGTGATGGATCAGCTGCAGAAGCAGCAGGTCGAGCATCCGCTGCCGCCGGGCCGATACACCGATCCGTCGGAGTACGTGTACCGCGTCGGTCCGCAGGACATCCTCGGCGTCACGGTGTGGGATCACCCCGAGTTGACGACGCCGCAGGGCCAGTCGTTCTCGAGCGGCGGCAACACGACGCAGTCGGTCGCGGGCGCGCTGCAGCAGCCGTATACGACCGCGCTGCCGGGCCAGGCCGATCCATACGGCCAGACGGTCGCCGCCGACGGCACGATCTTCTTCCCGTTCGTCGGCCGCATCCGCGTGGCGGGCAAGACGGTCGCGCAGATCCGCGAGCAGATGGCATCGACCCTCGCGCGCTACGTGAAGAATCCGCAGCTCGACGTGCGCGTGCTGTCGTTCCGCAGCCAGAAGGTGCAGGTGACGGGCGAAGTGAAGCAGCCGGGCCCGCTCGCGGTGAGCGACGTGCCGCTGACGCTCGTCGACGCGATCTCGCGCTCGGGCGGCTCGACCAACGAGGCCGACCTGCAGCGCGTGCGCCTGACGCGCGACGGCAAGCTCTACACGCTCGACGCGAACGGCGTGCTCGATCGCGGCGAAGTGAAGCAGAACGTGATGCTGCAGCCGGGCGACATCGTCAACGTGCCGGACCGCAGCGACAGCCGCGTGTTCATCATGGGCGAGGTCAAGACGCCGGTCACCGTGCCGATGCTCAAGGGCAAGCTGACCATCGCCGATGCGCTGACGGCCGGCGGCGGCATCCTCGACACCGATGCGAACCCGCGCAAGATCTACGTGATGCGCGGCATGCGCGACAACCCGACGAAGCCGGAAGTGTTCCGCCTCGACATGACGCAGCCGGATGCGCTGATGCTGTCGAGCCGCTTCCCGCTCCAGCCGCTCGACGTCGTCTACGTCAGCACGGCCGGCTCGGTGCAGTTCAACCGCGTGCTGCAGCAGGTGTTGCCGACGATCCAGACGATCTTCTACATGCGGCAAATCACGCGCTGATAGCCCGCCGGGGCGGCGCCTGCCCCCCGGCACCACTCAAGCGGGAACGAATGGTGAACACGCAAGCGAAACACTCCTACGCGGATCTGACCGCGAAAACCGAGGAAGAGGACGTCGTCCTCGGCCAGCTGCTCCAGGTGCTCATGGACGACATCTGGCTGCTGCTCGGCATCGCGGTGACCGTCATCGCGATGGCCGGCCTGTACTGCTACATCGCGAAGCCGGTCTATCAGGCCGACGTGCACGTGCGGGTCGAGGGCAACGACAACACGTCGCAGGCGCTCACCCAGACGCAGACGGGCGCGATGATCAACAGCGGTCCGCAGCAGGCGCCGACCGAAGCGGAAATCGAGATCATCAAGAGCCGCGGCGTCGTCGCGCCGGTCGTCGAGCAGTTCAAGCTGAACTTCTCGGTCGCGCCGAAGACGCTGCCGGTGCTCGGCAGCCTGGCCGCGCGCGTCGCGACGCCGGGCGAACCGGCGCGTGCGTGGTTCGGCCTGCGCTCGTACGCATGGGGCGGCGAAGTCGCCGACATCGACACGATCAACGTCGTGCCCGCGCTCGAAGGCAAGAAGCTGACGCTGACGGCCGGCCCGAACGGCACCTACACGCTGGTCGACCAGAACGGCAACCGTCTTCTGTCGGGCCGTGTCGGCGAATCGGAGCAGGCAGGCGGCGTGACGCTGCTCGTGCAGAAGCTCGTCGCGCGTCCGGGCACGCAATTCACGGTGGTCCGCTACAACGATCTCGATGCGATCACCGGCTTCCAGTCGGGCATCCAGGTGTCCGAGCAGGGCAAGCAGACGGGCGTCGTCCAGATTTCGCTCGAAGGCAAGGACCCGGACCAGACCGCCGCGATCGCGAACGCGCTCGCGCAGTCGTACCTGAACCAGCACGTGATCGCGAAGCAGGCCGAAGCGACCAAGATGCTCGACTTCCTGAAGGGCGAGGAACCGCGCCTGAAGTCCGACCTCGAGCGCGCGGAAGCCGCACTGACGCAGTACCAGCGCACGTCCGGCTCGATCAACGCGAGCGACGAGGCGAAGGTCTACCTCGAAGGCAGCGTGCAGTACGAGCAGCAGATCGCCGCGCAGCGCCTGCAGCTCGCGTCGCTCGCGCAGCGCTTCACCGATTCGCACCCGATGGTGATCGCCGCGAAGCAGCAGCTCGCGGAACTGCAGGGCGAGAAGGACAAGTTCAGCAACCGCTTCCGCAGCCTGCCGGCCACCGAAGTGAAGGCCGTCCAGCTCCAGCGTGACGCGAAGGTGGCCGAGGACATCTACGTGCTGCTGCTGAACCGCGTGCAGGAGCTGTCGGTGCAGAAGGCCGGCACGGGCGGCAACATCCACCTCGTCGATTCGGCGCTGCGCCCGGGCGATCCGGTCAAGCCGAAGAAGGTGCTGATCCTGTCGGCGGCGGTGTTCCTCGGGCTGATCCTCGGCACCGGCATCGTGTTCCTGCGCCGCAACCTGTTCCAGGGCATCGAGGATCCGGACCGCGTCGAGCGCACATTCAACCTGCCGCTGTACGGGCTGGTGCCGCAAAGCGCCGAGCAGGTGAAGCTCGACGCCATGGCCGAGAAGGGCGGCGGCCGCGCGCGGCCGATCCTCGCGAGCCTGCGTCCGAAGGACCTGAGCGTCGAAAGCATGCGCAGCCTGCGCACCGCGATGCAGTTCGCGATGATGGACGCGAAGAACCGCGTGGTCGTGCTGACCGGCCCGACGCCGGGCATCGGCAAGAGCTTCCTGACGGTCAACCTCGCGGTGCTGCTCGCGCATTCCGGCAAGCGTGTGCTGCTGGTCGACGCCGACATGCGGCGCGGCATGCTCGACCGCTACTTCGGCCTCACCGCGCAGCCGGGCCTGTCCGAGCTGCTGAGCGACCAGTCGTCGCTCGAGGACGCGATCCGCGAGACGCCGGTGCAGGGCCTGTCGTTCATCTCGGCCGGCACGCGCCCGCCGAACCCGTCGGAACTGCTGATGTCGGCCCGTCTGCCGCAATACCTCGAAGGGCTCGGCAAGCGCTACGACGTCGTGCTGATCGACTCGCCGCCGGTGCTGGCGGTGACCGACGCGACCATCATCGGCCGCATGGCCGGCGCGACCTTCCTGGTGCTGCGCTCGGGCATGCATACCGAAGGCGAGATCGCCGACGCGATCAAGCGCCTGCGCACCGCGGGCGTCGATCTGGAAGGCGGGATCTTCAACGGCGTGCCGCCGAAGGCACGCGGCTACGGCCGCGGTTATGCGGCCGTCCACGAATACCTGAGCGCCTGACCGCATTGCACGAAACCGGGCCGGCGCGAGCCGCATCGGCCCGGCCGACTGGAGAACCTTCGATGAAAATTTCCGTGCTCGTTCCGACCTACCGGCGTCCCGCCGACCTCGCGCGCTGCCTGCTGGCGCTGCAGCGCCAGGCGCGGCTGCCCGACGAGGTGATCGTCGTCGCGCGCCCGGAGGACGATGCCACGCACGAGCGCCTCGCCGATCCGTCGGTCGGCGGCGCGCTGCCGCTGCGGATCGTGCCGGTCGACGTGCCGGGGCAGGTCGCCGCGCTGAACAAGGGGCTCGACTCGGCGCACGGCGACATCGTCGCGATCACCGACGACGACGCGGCGCCGCACGCCGACTGGCTCGCGCGCATCGAGGCCGTGTTTCTCGCCGACCCGCGCGTCGGTGCGGTCGGCGGCCGCGACTGGGTGCACGAGAAGGGCCGCGTGCTCGACGAATCGCGCGAACTCGTCGGCCAGCTCACGCTGTCCGGCAAGATCGTCGGCAACCATCACCTGGGCGTCGGCGGCGCGCGCGAAGTCGACATGCTCAAGGGCGCGAACATGAGCTACCGCCGCGCCGCGATCGAGCGGCTGCGCTTCGACACGCGGCTGCGCGGCGCCGGTGCGCAGGTGCACAACGACATGGGTTTCAGCATGCACGTGCAGCGCGACGGCTGGAAGCTCGTCTACGACCCGGCGATCGCGGTCGACCATTTTCCGGCCGAGCGTTTCGACGACGACCGGCGCGATGCCGCGTCGCTGAATGCGATCAGCAACGGCGCGTACAACCTGCACCTGATCCTGCGCGAGCATCTGCCGCCGCTGCGGCGCGAGATCGCGTGGTGGTGGTGGACGCTGGTCGGCACGCGCGTCTACCCGGGTTTCGCGCACGTGCTGCTGTCGCTGCACACCGCGCGGCGCGACCGCGTGCGCGACCACTGGCGCGCGGTGCGCCGCGGCGCGCGCGAGGCGCGCCGCGCGAATCTTGCCCCCCACCGTGCGGCGATGCCGCCGGTGACGTCTTGAACGGGCCGCGCGCACGATGCACGGCCACCCGCGAAGGGCATGAAATGGCCCGACTCCCGCGCTCACTTGATTCGCTTGGAGGGGCGCAGCCCCTCCAGCTCCCTGAAGCTTGCCCGTCGGTGCATCCGACGGCCCGGCGGAGGCTGACATGACTTCGACGAAGGTTCACGTTCACCTGTTTTACGGCGCCGATCCGCGTACCTATCGGCAAGGCGAGAACATCGGCTGCCTGTACGGCTATCACCACGCGGAATCCGACGAATTCCGGCTGACCTATTCGCAGGACCGCCGCGAGAACCGCGTCGCGAGCCTCGCGCGCCGCGCGCTGAAGGCGGCGCTCGGCTTCGACGTCGTGCACGCATGGCGCAATCGCACCGCGCTGCTGAGCACGGACGTGATCTGGACGCACACCGAGCAGGAGCACCTCGCCGCCGCGCTGGTCCTGAAGCTCGCCGGCGCGCAGGGCAAGCGCCCGCTGCTGCTCGCGCAGAGCGTGTGGCTGTTCGACAAGTGGAACACCTTCGGCGGCCCGCGCCGCTGGCTGTACCGCAAGCTGCTCGCGCGCGCCGACGCGCTGACGACGCTCGCCCGCGACAACGCCGAGCTGTGCCGCCGCTATCTCGGGCGCGAGGCCGAGTTCGTCTACTACGGGCTGAACACGCAGGACTTCCCGCCGGTCGAGCCGCAGCAATGGAAGCCGAACCGGCCGCTGCGGATCGCCGCGATCGGCAACGACCGCGACCGCGACTGGCGCACGTTCCTCGCCGCGTTCGGCGGCGACGAGCGCTACGACGTGCGGCTCGCGACGCGCCGCCGCGTGCCGCGCGAGTGGCATGCGCCGAACGTGAAGATCGGCTCGGCATCGGGTCTCGCGAAGCAGCACGAGCTGTACGCATGGGCCGACGTGATCGTCGTGCCGCTGCGGCCGAACTTCCATGCGTCGGGCATCACCGTGATGCTCGAGGCGGCGGCGGTCGGCAAGCCGATGATCGTGTCCGACGTGGGCGGCCTCAGCGACTACTTCCCGCACGACACGGCCGCCTACGTGCCGGCGTTCGACGCAGCGGCGATGCGCCAGGCCGCCGATCGCTTCGTGGCCGATCCGGCCGCCGCGCTCGAATGCGCGCGTGCCGCGGCCGCGTGCCTGCGCGAGCGCGACCTGACCACGCAGGCGTTCGCCGAGCAGCACGTGCGGATCACGCGCGACCTGCTGCGCCGGCGTCGCACGCCGGCGGCCGCCGGTCTCGCGATGCCGCTCGCGGATTCGCGCCCGTCGTCGCGGTGAGGGCGGATCGATGAGTACGATTGCCGCCGAACGCGCGCCGTCGCGCAGCCGCAGCCGGTTACCCGAACCGAAGCACTGGGTCGGGCAGGCCGGGCTGTGGACGTTGACCGCTGCGCTGATCGCCATTCACCAGGGCAAGGTGCTGACGCTCGCGTTTCCGGTGCTGGCGATCGCGGTCGGCATCTGGCTGTATTTCAAGAGCCCGGCGCGCTACGTCGGCTTCATGTGGTGGGTGTGGTTCCTGAGCCCCGAAGTGCGGCGTCTCGCCGACTGGTCGAAGGGCGCGTTCACGCCGACGAGCCTGATCCAGGTCGCGCCGCTCGCGGTGACGATGATCGCTGGCTTGGGGCTGCTCAGGCATTACCGCGTGCTCGCCCAGCGGCGCGGGATTCCCGTGCTGCTGATGCTGTTCGGGCTGACGTACGCGTACCTCGTCGGGATCGTGTCGAGCGGCGTGATGGCCGCGACCTACGACCTCGCGAACTGGGTGTACCCGGTGCTGATCGGCTTTCACATCATGGTCAACGCGCGCGACTATCCCGAGTACCGCGACGTGCTGCTGTCCACGTTCATGTGGGGCATGCTCGTGATGGGCGTGTACGGGGTCGTGCAGTACTTCGTGATGCCGCAGTGGGACGTGCTCTGGATGATCGGCTCGGACATGGGTTCGCAGGGCGAGCCGGTGCCGTACGGCGTGCGGGTATTCAGTACGATGAACTCGTCGGGACCGTTCGCGTTCGCGATCATGGGCGCGCTGGTGTTCGTGTTCGCGGCGCCGCAGAAGGTCCGCTGGTTCGCGGGCGCCGCCGGCTTCGTCTCGTTCGCGCTGTGTCTCGTGCGCTCGACCTGGGGCGGCTGGGTGATCGCGCTGGCGATCCAGCTCGTGCAGTCGAGCAACCGCGTGCGGATGCGGATCCTGATCAGCGGGGTCGTGCTGGTCGGGCTGTGCGTGCCGCTCCTGACCGTCGGGCCGGTGGCCGACCGGCTCGGCGCGCGCCTGCAGTCGATCACGAACCTGAAGGACGACCGCAGCTACGACGACCGCAACAAGTTCTACGCGACCTTCGCGCAAACGGCGTTCACCGACGTCGCCGGCGAAGGGATGGGCGCGACCGGCGCGTCCACCAAGCTGTCGAGCGACAGCGGCGAGCTCGGCAAGTACGGCAGCTTCGACAGCGGCGTGATGAACGTGCCGTTCGTGCTCGGCTGGCCCGGCACGCTGCTGTACCTGTCGGGTGTCGTGATGCTGCTCGCCCGCACGCTGCGCGCGGCGTTCAAGCTGCGCAAGGACAAGTTCGTCGGCGCATGCCTGAGCCTGTGCCTGTCGGTGTTCGCGATGCTCGTGTTCACGAACTCGCTGATCGGCACGGGCGGCCTGCTGCTGTTCACGGCCATTTTTTCCATACTATCCGCGGCGCACTGGCAAAAGGCACAGCGCCTGCTGGCCGCCGCGCGTTCACGGGGAGGCGACCATTGAGAATCGCGATCGTCACGCACGTCGTGCGACATAACGACGGGCAGGGCCGCGTCAATTACGAAATCGCGCGCGCGGCGCTGGCAGAACACTACGAGGTCACGCTGGTCGCGTCGCACGTCGCGCCCGAGCTGCTGGCCGACCCGCGCGTGCGCTGGGTGCCGGTCAAGGTCGGCGGCTTCTGGCCGTCGAATCTCGTCAAGCAGCAGGTGTTCGCGCTCAAGAGCGCGGCCTGGCTGCGCGCGCATCGCAGCGAATACGACGTGCTGCACGTGAACGGCTTCATCTCGTGGATCAAGGCCGACGTGAACACCGCGCACTTCGTGCACGGCGGCTGGTTCAAGAGTCCGTACTACCCGTTCGGCCCGACGAAGGGGCTGTGGTCGGCGTACCAGTACGTCTATACACGCGTGAATACGGCGCTCGAGCGCTGGGCGTACCGGCGTTCGCGCGCGATCACGGCCGTGTCGCAGAAGGTGGCCGACGAGATCGCCGGGCTCGGCATCGACAGCCGCAAGATCAGCGTGATCTACAACGGCGTCGACGGCAGCGCGTTCGCGGGCGCGCAGGCCGATCGCGCGGCGTTCAAGCTGCCGGACGACGCGTTCCTGCTGCTGTTCGTCGGCGACCTGCGCACGCCGCGCAAGAACCTCGGCACCGTGCTGAAGGCGCTGACGAAGCTGCCGGCGAACGTCCATCTCGCGGTGGCCGGCTATCTGCCCGGCAGCCCGTATCCGGACGAGGCGCGCGCGCTCGGCATCGCGTCGCGCGTGCATTTTCTCGGGCTCGTGAAGAACATGCCGACGCTGATGCGCTCGGTCGACGCGTACGTGTTTCCGTCGCGCTACGAAGCAATGAGCCTGTCGCTGCTGGAAGCGATGGCGGCCGGGCTGCCGGTCGTCACCGCGCGCACCGCCGGCGGCGCGGAGATCATCACGCGCGATTGCGGGATCGTGCTGGAAGACCCGGACGATCCGGCCGCGCTCGCGCACGCGATCGGCGCGCTCGCGGCGTCGCGCGACACCTGTCGCGCGATGGGCGACGCGGCCCGCGAACTGATGACCCGTTTCGGCTGGGCCCACATGGGCGCCCAGTACGTCGCGCTTTACCGGCGCATCGGCCAACCCACGCAGCCGTCCGCCTTCGAGCGGGTCGAGCATGCAATCACGCAGGAGCAACCGTGACGTCTCAATCTTCCCGGCCGATCAAATCGTTGCAAATCGGCATGCACTGGTTCCCCGAACGCGCAGGCGGCCTCGACCGGATGTACTACTCGCTCGTCGGCGCGCTGCCGGGCGCGGGCGTCGCGGTGCGCGGGCTCGTCGCCGGCTCGCCGAAGGTCGCCGACGACACGGGCGGTGCGATCCAGGGCTTCGGACCTGCGTCGCAGCCGCTCGCGCGCCGCATGCTCGCCGCGCGCCGCGCGCTGCGCGACGAGATCCGCAGCGAGCGGCCGGACGTGATTTCGTCGCACTTCGCGCTGTACACGTTCCCGGGGCTCGACGTCACGCGCGGGATTCCGCAGGTGTCGCACTTCCAGGGGCCGTGGGCCGACGAAAGCCAGGTCGAGGGCGCCGCATCGCTCGGGCAGCGCGCGAAGCGCTATCTCGAACAGGCCGTCTATACGCGCTCGTCGCGCCTGATCGTGCTGTCGCAGGCATTCGGCCAGATCCTGACGAACCGCTACGGGATCGATCCGTCGCGCGTGCGCGTGATTCCCGGCTGCGTCGATACCGCGCAGTTCGACACGCCGCTCACGCCCGCCGAGGCGCGGCACAAGCTGCAACTGCCGCAGGACCGGCCGATCGTGCTGGCCGTGCGCCGGCTCGTGCGGCGCATGGGGCTGGAAGACCTGATCGACGCGATCGGCCTCGTCAAGCAACGTCACCCGGACGTGCTGCTGCTGATCGCCGGCAAGGGCAAGATCGGCGAGGAACTGCAGCAGCGCATCGACGAAGCCGGGCTGCAGGACAACGTGAAGCTGCTCGGTTTCGTGCCCGACAACCATCTCGCGGCGCTGTACCGCGCGGCGACGGTCAGCGTCGTGCCGACCGTCGCGCTCGAAGGCTTCGGGCTGATCACCGTCGAATCGCTCGCGTCCGGCACGCCGGTGCTGGTCACGCCGGTCGGCGGGCTGCCGGAGGCGGTCGCCGGGCTGTCCAACGACCTCGTGCTGCCGTCGACGGGCGCGGACGCGATCGCGGAAGGGCTCGGCGGCGCGCTGTCGGGCGCGATCGCGTTGCCGGACGAAGCGGCGTGCAAGCGCTACGCGCGCGACCATTTCGACAACGCGGTGATCGCGCGACGCGTCGCCGGCGTGTACGAAGAGGCGATCCAGGCGGCGGGGTAAGCGAACGCGACGCGTCGTCGCGACGGTCGAGCCGGCATGCACGTCCGGTTCGCAGGCCGGCCGCCCGATCCGGGCGAGCCGGCTTTTGTCGTTCGAAGCCGGGCATGCGGCGGCTCGCGCTCCGGGCTCGACACGCGTCGTTCAGGCACGCCCGAGCGTCACGGCCCATACGCCGAACGCGGCCACGCTGACCGCCGCGCCGAGCCCGCAGACACCGATCCATCCCGCGTGCGCATACGTCATCGTCGACGCGATCGCGCCGAGTCCGCTACCGATCGAATAGAACAGCATGTAGCAGCCGACGAGGCGCGCATGCGCATCGGGCCGCGCGCCGAGGATCATGCTCTGGTTCACGACATGGACGGCCTGCCCGCCGACGTCGAGCAGCACGATGCCGACGACCAGCAGTGCGATCGACGTACCGGTGAACGCGAGCGGCAGCCACGAGCATGCGAGCAGTGCGAGCGCGGCGCCGGTCGTCGCTTCGCCGAGCCCGCGATCCGCGAGCCGGCCCGCGCGCGCGGCGGCCGCCGCACCCAGTGCGCCGACGAGCCCGAATGCGCCGATCTGCGTATGCGACATCGCGTGCGGCGGCGCGCTCAGCGGCAGCACGAGCGCGCTCCAGAAGATGCTGAACGCCGCGAACATCAGCAGCGCGATCGCCCCGCGCACACGCAGCACGCGCTCGTTGCGCAGCAGCGTGACCATCGAACCGAGCAGCGCTGCGTAGCCGATGCGCTCGCGCGGCGCGTCCGCATCGGGCAACAGCCGCGCCAGCGCGATCAGCATCGCGATCGCAAGTGCGCCCGACACCAGGTAGACCGCACGCCAGCCGGCGATATCCGTGACGACACCCGCCAGCGAACGTGCGGCCAGCAGGCCGATCACGACACCGCCCTGTGCCGCGCCGACCACGCGGCCGCGCTCGCCGGCCCCCGCAAGCGCGGCCGAGCAGGCGATCAGCCCTTGCGTCATCGCGGTGCCGAGCAGCCCGACCGCGACCATGCCCGCCAGCAACGCGACGCGCGTCGACGCGGCAGCCACGCCGATGCAGGCCGCCGTCAGCAGCAGAAGCTGGACGGCGAGCAGGCGTTTGCGGTTCAGCAGGTCGCCGAGCGGCACGACGAACAGCAACGCGAGCGCGCAGCCGAGCTGCGTCGCCGTGATGACGCCGCCGACTGCCGCCTGCGATACGCCGAAATCGCGGGCGATCGAATCGAGCAGCGGCTGCGCGTAGTACACATTCGCTACGCTCGCGGCGCAGCAGACGGCCAGCAGCGCGACGAGCGTCGTGGATACGCGCGCGCGATCGGCCGGGCGCGCGGCACGCGATGTCGCGCTGGACGCGACGGTTCCCGAACGACAAGACGATTCCATGGGCTGCCTCGCACTCGCTTAAGTAGTTGCAATTTGAAACCAGTGTAAGTGTAGGAAAAGTAGTTTTAAAATGCAACTTGTGGGGCGGCGGGCAACGGGTCCGCGCACCGACGTGCCGAGCGCGTGCGAAGGCAACCGGCGCGACAGCGGAGAACAACATGGCCAGGCAGAAAAGTCTTGCGGATTCGCCGTGCCCGGTGGCACGGGCGACCGATATCGTCGGTGATCGCTGGGCGTTGCTGATCGTGCGCGACGCGTTCGACGGCGTACGCCGGTTCGGCGATTTCCGCGCGAGCCTCGGCGTCGCGAGCAACATCCTGTCGGACCGGCTCAGGATGCTGGTGGACGCGGGCGTATTCGACGTCGTGCCCGCGTCGGACGGCAGCGCGTATCAGGAGTACGCGTTGACGAAGAAGGGCGAGGGGCTGTTTCCGGTGATCGTGATGCTGCGGCAGTGGGGCGAGGCGAACCTGTTCGCGCGTGGCGAGCCGCATTCGGTCCTGGTCGAGCGCAAGACGGGCCGCGCGATCCGCAAGCTCGCACTGCGGCACGACGATGGTCGGCCGCTGAAGGCGGCGGAAACGGTCGTGCGGAAGGTGGGCGACGAGCGGGGGTGATACGGCGTGATGATCCCGGACGTGATGACCCCAGACGCCGTGCCGAGGACGCCGTGCGACGCAAGGACCGTGTCTTTACCGTTGCGCGGCGTCGCCGCATCGGTCGCGCGCCCGGTGGCGGCCGAGAGTCCCGTTCAAGCGGCTGCAGCCCCCGCCCGATGCGCACCGCTTTCATGCGCGCCACGATGTCGCGCGCGATGACAACGCCTGTCTAAGACCATCCGGCCATGACGCATGGGCGCGATCGGCGCAATCGCGTTCGCTATTGCAGGAAAACGGGTGGCGTCTGGCCGCTCAGTGCCGTTCGCCGCGCCAGGCGCCCGGCGCGACGCCGAAGCGTTTCGTGAACGCGTGCGTGAAGTGCTCTGGTCGCGAGCCGACCATGCCGGCGATGTCGACGAGCGGATGGCGGCCGTCGGCGAGCAGCACGGACGCCGGCGTCGAGCCGCAGCCGCTGCAGGTAGCGATGCGGGGTTTCGCCGAACGCGTCGACGAACAGTTGGTGAAACCGGCGATCCCGTAGCCGCAGTGCGCGGCGAGATCGGCGATGCGCAGCGGGCTCCGCGAGCCGCGCGCGCAGCCAGCGGTCGATGCGCGCGAAATCGAGGCCCGCCGCGGGCGCGGCGAGGCTGGCGTCGCCGAGCAGCGCGTCGCACAGACGCGCGGCGGCCTGCCACTGGAAGCGATGCGCGTGCCGCGTGTCGCCGGCCGGGCCGTCGAGCTGCGCGGCCGCTGTCGCGACCTGCGCGACGAGCGACTTCAGCGCCGGGTCGATCGACACGGCACGCGCGCTGTCGAACAGGCGCTGCGGCACCGCGAGCGACGCGGCGGGCAGGTCGAGCACGAGCTGCCGATTGTCGCCGAGGCCCGCGTAATCGTGGCGCGAGCCGGCCGGAATCAGCCAGGCCGCGTGCCGGTCGATGCGCTGGCCGACGCCGTCCACCGCCATCACCATCGCGCCGTCGACGCCGAGCACGACCTGGTGAAAGTCGTGCACGTCGGACGCTTCGCACGTGTCGTAACGGCGCAGCGCGATGGCGGGAGACGGGATGCGTTCCATCGGAAGGACGTCGGCCGGCGTCGTCAGACGGCGAGCAGTTCGACTTCGAACACGAGCGTCGCGTTCGGCGGGATCACGCCGCCTGCACCGCGCGGGCCGTAGCCGAGTTGCGGCGGGATCGTCAGGCGACGCACGCCGCCGACCTTCATGCCCTGCACGCCTTCGTCCCAGCCCTTGATGACCATGCCGCCGCCGAGCACGAACGCGAACGGGTCGTTGCGGTCCTTGCTCGAGTCGAATTTCTGACCGTCGGTCAGCCAGCCCGTGTAGTGGACGCTGACGGTCTGGCCGGCTTGCGCTTCCGCGCCGGTGCCTTCGGTCAGCTCTTCGATTTTGAGGCCCGATGCGGTCGTGGTGACAGACATGACTTCTCCTGAAAGGGGTTGGGTAAAACCGCTATTGTAGGCGAGCGCGCAGGGGGCCGCCGCAGGCGGCGAGGGCACGGCCGCGTGCCTGTCGCGCGCCGGTCGCGGCGGCGCTCGCGCATCTCGCGCTACACACGAATGGAACGCATGTTTGAATTGTTCCCGGACCGGCTCGAAGGAGTTGCACCGCGCGAACGCCGCACGCGTATGAATCGGCGCTATCCGGCCGCTCGGCGTCGCATCGAACGCCGCCGCGCCACTCCGCAAAACGCCCGTCGCGCGGGACTTGCGTGCCGATTGCGATTCGCGCGTGCGTCGCCCGCCTGCCGGTTATGCGCGGTTGCGCGCGTTCGAATCGCGACCCGCCCGAACGCCGCCCGAACGTCGTTTTTGTCACGTTGCCGACTGTGCCCTGTTTGGAAGCGCGCATCTACCGCGCGGCTTGCGCGCGGCGTCGGCCGGCGCCTATCTTTACAGCTATCGATGTCAAGATTTGGGCGTTGCGCGATGCGCAGCCCGGGCCGCGCCGGTACGGTGGCAATGGCCGCAACGGCCGGCCGGGCCGCCCGGAAACAAGGAGAACGACGAACATGAAGTCAGCCGCTTCCGCCACCGCGGCCGAGGTGATGCCGGTGCGCCGCGACCTGCGCTTCGACCTGCCGGTCGAACGCGCGAAGGACTGGCACGGGCTCGGCCCGCACGTGACGCACTTCTTCAACGCGCTGTCGCTGCTGTTTCCCGCCGGCGAACGATTCTTCATGGATTCCGTGCGCCACTATCGCGACCGGATCGACGATCCGGTGCTGAAGCGGCAGGTGCTCGGCTTCATCGGGCAGGAGGCGATGCATACGCGCGAGCACGTCGAATACAACGAATTGATGCAGGAGAACCGCCTGCCCGCGCGCAAGCTCGACAAGCGCATCTGGACCGTGCTCGGTTACATGAAGCGCAAGCTGCCGCATTCGGTGCAGCTCGCGCATACGGTCGCCGCCGAGCACTACACGGCCATGCTCGCCGACTGGCTGCTGCGCGATCCGACGCGCCTCGAAGGCTCGGTCGACGGCTACCGTCAGATGTGGGTGTGGCACGCGCTCGAGGAAACCGAGCACAAGGCCGTGTCGTTCGACGTCTGGAACATCGCGATGAAGCCGGGCCTGCGCCGTTATCTGATCCGCATCGGCGTCTATCTGCTGACGACGCTGACGTTCTGGCCGACGGTGTTCCTGCTGCACGCGACGCTGTTGTCGCGCGATCGCGACATCGAGCATCGCGTGCGCGGCATGCTGCGCATGCTCGCGTTCCTGTACGGGCCGCGTCGTGGGCTGTTTCCGCGGATCGCGGGCGAGTGGCTGAGCTTTTTCCGGCCCGGCTTCCACCCGTGGGACCGCGACAACCGCCATCACCTCGCGCGGGTCGACGCGCTCGTCGCCGCGTACGGCGAACACGACGGCGCGTCGGCCGGCCGTGGTCGCGCCAACGCGCTCGCGCCGCTCGCATCGGGACGCTGACCCGCTCGCCGCGCTGCGCGTGTTGCATTCCTGCATCATCCCCGTTTTATCCGACGATTGACCGGCATCAAGCGGAAACGGTTGCGGGTGCCGGGCCGGTGCGGCCGACCGGGCGTGCCGGCCCGTGACGCCGGTCCGATCCCGTGTGCCCGGCCTCGCGTGCCGTCCCCGCGCGCCAGCACTGGCGCGGCGTCGGGTGTTCGCGATTGGTCCGGCCTCGCTTCGCGCCCGCCGCGCCACCGGGATAACACCCATCTAGCCGCGCGTCAGCGGCGTCGATATACCGTTCATGAAAGGGTTCGCCCGGCACGCGATTATTCCCCGGGGGGATTTTATTCGGACGAAAATGCGGCCAATATGTCGGTTCGATCGACGTCCGTCGGACGCGGCGGCGAGCCAGCGCACGATACCAACGCCAAGCGGGGAACAACGATGGTTGCAAGGTCACCCGACGCAAGCGGGACGGCGGCGTCCGAGACGCCGCTCGTATCCGTCACCGCTCCCGAGGCCGGACGCAAGCTGTTCGTGATCATGCGTTCGCCGGACGAGCCGTTGCTGGCGCAACTGCGCGGGCTCGGCTGGGATATCTCGGTCGCGAAGACGGCCGGCGCCGCGCAGAACATGACGTCGGGCGTGAACGTCGCCGCCGGGCTCATCGATTTCTCGGGCTTCACGTCGCGCGACTATCCCGCGCTGAAGGCCTGCCTGAGCCAGCCGGCGATCGGCTGGATTTCCATCGCGCAGGCCGGCATCACGATCGGCGCTGCCGTGCGCGAACTGATCCGCAGCTATTGTTTCGATTACGTGACGCTGCCGCTGCCGTACGAATGGATTTCGCACGTGCTCGGCCACGCGCGCGGGATGGCCGCGCTCGATCGCGTCGACGGCGCCGCATACGCGGCATCGATCGGCGAGCACGGGATGATCGGCAACTGCGAAGCGATGCAGCAGCTGTTCAGCACGATCCGCAAGGTCGCGAAAACCGACGCGAGCGTGTTCATCTCCGGGGAGTCGGGCACCGGCAAGGAGCTGACGGCGCTCGCGATCCACGAGCGCTCGGCACGCGGCAAGGGGCCGTTCGTCGCGATCAACTGCGGCGCGATCCCGCATCACCTGCTGCAGTCGGAACTGTTCGGCTACGAGCGCGGCGCGTTCACCGGCGCGAACCAGCGGCGCGCGGGCCGGATCGAATCGGCGAACGGCGGCACGCTGTTTCTCGACGAAATCGGCGACATGCCGGTCGAAAGCCAGGCGAGCCTGCTGCGTTTCCTGCAGGAAGGGAAGATCGAGCGGCTCGGCGGCCAGGAATCGATTCCGGTCGACGTGCGGATCATCTCGGCGACGCACGTGGACCTCGACGGCGCGGTCGAAGCCGGCCGCTTCCGCGCGGACCTCTATCACCGGCTCTGCGTGCTGCGCATTCACGAGCCGCCGCTGCGCGCGCGGGGCAAGGACATCGACATCCTCGCGCATTACGTGCTGCAGAAATTCAAGGGCGACAGCGGCCGCAAGATCAGCGGCTTCACGTCGGCCGCGCTCGACGCGATGCGCCGCTACGAGTGGCCCGGCAACGTGCGCGAGCTGATCAACCGGGTGCGCCGCGCGATCGTGATGGCCGAGAGCCGGCTGCTGACACCGCACGATCTCGGGCTCGAGGTTCCGGGTGAAACGGAGCCCGTGACCCTCGAGCAGGCGCGTTCGCTCGCCGAGCGCGTCGCGATCGAGAACGCGCTGCTGCGCAACGATCACCGGATCAACAAGGCCGCCGCCGAACTCGGCATCTCGCGCGTGACGCTGTACCGGATGATGATCGAGCACGGACTCAACGACCACGACAACTCGGGCGACAACGGCGGGAAGGACGGCTCGCCGCCCGACGACGCCGACCACCAGCGGGTCGGCTGAAGGCGGCCCGGGAGCGTCCGCGGCCGGTCCGTGCGCGGGCGTCCGGCGGCATGTAAAGGGCGTGAAACGTTTCCTGCCGGCGGCTGTGCAAAAAGCCCCGGCAAACGCGGTCGGCGACGCGCGGCCCGCGCCGGGAAAATTTTCCGGCTCGTCCGCGCGCCTTGTCCGGCAAGGCGTTGCCGCCACGCGACCGGGGCCGCTCGCGCCCGGCATGTTTCAGTTTCGCAACGTCCGGCATGTCCCGCCCGACCGGGCCGCGCACTGGTCCGATGAAAGGCTTGTGCCGCCGGCCCCGAACGAAGCTGGCGCGCTCCTTGCACAGGTTGGTGTGCGAGAGTCGACGACGCGACGTCCGGCCGGTTCGGCAGCGAACCATTCGAGAACCGGCTAGGACGCAGTCCGCGGGGATGACGGCCGGACGGGCAGCATGGCCCCGCTCCGGGCGGCATGGGCCGTCGTCGTCGGATCGTCGGAGCACCGGCGGTGTCCGGTTGCCGGCACAAGCAACGACTCGAATACGGGGTAGAAAAATGAACGATCTCAACACGCCGCGGCCGGCAGGCCGCGATCGCAGTGATTCGACCCATCGCCGGTCGACCGCGCACCTTGCTGCCGGCCGGCACGCGTCGACAGGCCACCTCTCCGCGCCCGGTGCGAGGCGGATCCGGCTGATACCCGGTCATCCGCGCCGGGCCGGTGCTTTCCCGCTCGCCAATCCGGTCCGCATGGGGATGTGCACGCGGGCGCCGATACCCCGGCGCCCGGTCTTCGCTTATTGACGACGTCGAGCGCCTGCGGTCGCCAGCGCAGGCGATCCGTTTGCCATGCGAATGACGTGCGGCATCCGGTTGCGCGATACGGACGATGAAACCGGTGCGACGGCGGACGTCAGGGAGGCGTCGCCGTCCGGCGAGCAGGGGAGGGGCGGTCGGGCCGCGCGCGACGGGCATCGCACCCGTGCGCGCGCGGCGCCGCTTCAGCCGCCGTAAATGTCGAAGTCGAAGTACTTCGACGCGAGCCGCTTGTAGGTGCCGTCCTTGACCATGTCGAGGATCGCGCGATCGATCTTCGCCTTCAGGTCGGCGTCTTCCTTGCGCAGCCCGATACCGGCGCCGATGCCGAGCACCTTCTCGTCGACGAGTTCGGGCCCGACGAACTGGTAGCCCGCGCCGCGCGGCGACTTCAGGAACCCGATCGCGGCCTGCACCTCGTCCTGCAGCGCGGCGTCGAGGCGGCCCGACGTCAGGTCCGCGTATACGCCGTCCTGGTTCTGGTACGACACGACGTTCGCACCCTGCTTCGCCCAGTACGCCTTCGCATACGCTTCCTGCGTCGTGCCCTGTTCGACGCCGATCGACTTGCCCTTCAGCGATTCGGCCGTCGGCAGCAGCGGCGAGCCCTTCTTCACGACGAGCCGCGTCGGCTGGTTGTAGATCTTCGTCGTGAAACCGATCTGTTCCGCACGCTGCGGCGTGATCGACATCGACGACAGCACCGCGTCGAACTTCTTCGCCTTCAGCGCCGGGATCATCCCGTCGAAATCGTTCTCGAGCCACACGCATTTCGCCTTCAGCCGTGCGCAGATCTCGTTGCCTAGGTCGATGTCGAAGCCGACGAGCTTGCCGTCGGGCGCCTTCGATTCGAACGGCGCGTAGCTGGCGTCGGTGCCGAAGCGCAGCGTGGTCCAGTCCTTCGCGACGGCGGGGCCTGCCGATACCGCGAGCAGGGCGATCGAAACGGCGGCAATCAGTCTCTTCATGGTGGTTCCTTGGCGTGGTCTATCCGGTTCTGGGCGACACGGTTGCTGCGGGGACGCACCGCGTCCCGGTACGCTGTCCGCACGGACATTAACGCAGAAAATAAAATCGCAGTCCAGAATGGACAAAAAATATCGATCCTTCGGGAGGAATGCAGGTACGTCGGGGGACGACCCTTGCAAAAATACGAAAATGGACTAATCTTGTTAGTAAATTCGTTTCGAGACTAACGATCATGTCACAGCCCGCCTTCGATCCGCATTCCGCCCCGCGGCAGGCTTCGGTCGCGCAGATGTCGGCGGCCGGCCTGCGCGCGTTCTTCAACATCGCGCGCGACTGGGAGCTGACGATCGACGAACAGATCGTCCTGCTCGGCTCGCCCGGCCGCTCGACGTTCTTCAAGTGGAAGGCCTCGCCCGAATCGGCGCGCCTGCCGCGCGATACGCTCGAGCGGCTATCGCTGCTGCTCGGCATCTACAAGGCGCTGCAGATCCTGCTGCCGCAGCCGGCCGCGGCCGACACCTGGGTCAAGCGGCCGAACGACGCCGCTCCGTTCGGCGGCAAGCGCGCGCTCGACCGGATGCTCGCCGGCAACGTCGGCGACCTGGTCGCCGTCCGGCAATACCTCGACGCGATGCGGGGTGGCTGGGCGTGACGATGCCGATCGAAGCAGTACAGCACTGGCCCATGACCGTCGTCGACTGGGCACCTGCCTATCGCGTGATTCCCACTCGTTTTCCAGCCATCAACCTGTTCGACCGCGTCGCGTCCGCCGAGGATTTCGATGCGCTCTATGCGCTCGAATCGCTGACCAACGACCGCATCCGCAACGAAGTCGGCACGCTCGAGCTCGTGCCGCCGGCGGAGCGTCGCTACGGCCCGGGCTGGGGGCCGATCATGGCCGCGTTCACGCATCTGAATCCGCAGGGCAGCCGCTTTTCGGACGGCAGCTACGGCGTGTTCTATTGCGGGCGGTCGCGCGATACGGCGATCGCCGAAACGCGCTATCACAGCGGGCTGTTCCTGGCCGCGACGAAGGAGGCGCCGATGCGTCAGCAGATGCGGCTCTACACGGTGTATGCGCAGGGCGACGTCGCCGACGTGCGCACGTGGCCGCAGCGCAGCCCGGAGCTGCTCGATCCGCTCGATTACGGCGCGGGGCAGGCACTCGGCCGCGCGGTGCGCGACGCGGGCGGCGCGGGGATCGTCTATCCGTCGGTGCGCGACCCGCGCGGCGAGTGCCTCGCGGCGTTTCGCACGACGCTGCTGCGCGATTGTCATCACGCTGCGTATCTCGAATACAACTGGAACGGATCCGCGATCGATGCGGTGTTCGAGCTGAACCAGGTGGGTTAGCGCAGTGCTCGCGCACGCAAACGCGCGCGTGAGCGTGAGTCCGCCGAGCGTTGCCGGCCCGCGGCCTGCGCAGGCCCGTTATCGGCGTGAACGTGGGCCTAAGGCAGCGGCAGGTCGCCCGCATGACGCGCGCGCGCGTCGGCCTGCGTCAGCGACCACGTGTCGCCCGTGCGCGGCTCGACGATCGTCAGGCGTCCCGACGGTGCGAACGCGCCGGTGTCGATGAACCATTGCGCGCCGATGCGCTGCGGCGCACGCACCGGCGTGTGGCCGGTGCAGGTCAGCGACAGGCCGGCCTGCCGGGCCGGGTCGACGAGCCCCTGGACCAGGTCGCGCCCCCAGATCAGCCGCTCGCGCACGTCGGGCGAATAGCTGCCCGCGTCGAGTTCGGCGTCCGGACCGAGGAATTCCGCATGCAGCACGTTGAAGCGCGCGGGGCCGTCGCCGATCACGCGTACGAGCGGCAGCGCGTCGACGCGCGCCGCGTGCGCGTGCAGCCGTTCCGGCGGGAGGTCGGCGCCCCAGTCGCCGCCGATCCCGCGCCACGCATCGTGCGACAGCTTGCCGCGCGCGACGAGGCTCAGCACTTCTTCGTGATTGCCGCGCACCACGTGGCACCACGGGCGGTCGAGCAGCTCGAGCGCGGTTTCGGACGCGGGGCCTCGGTCGACGAGATCGCCGACCGAGAACAGCCGGTCGCGAGCCGGATCGAAGCCGATGTCGTGCAGCAGCGCGCGCAGCACATCCACGCAGCCGTGCAGATCACCGACGACGAAGTCGCGGCCGGCCGCGTTCGCGGGATGGTGGCAGAGGACGGGAGTCATCCCGATATCTTAGGCGCTCACGCCAGTCGTAACGTCATGCAGGAATGGCGATAATCGGGGCGGTACTCGCCGGCGCTGCCCGGCGGGCCGTTCGCACGCGGGCCGAACCCTTTCCATCCGCTTTCGGAATCACACGATGACGCTTTATCCGCAGGTATTACGCAACCGGCCGCGCATGGTCGCCGCCTTCGCCGCGGGCGTGCTGTGCGCGCTGCTGCTGCCGTTGCAGTTGAGACCGACCGCGCGTGCGCTGATCGGCTGGGATTGCACGGTCTGGCTGTATCTCGTGCTGATGTGGGGGCGCATGGTCACCGCACATCACCATCAGGTGCGCGAGATCGCGATCCGCGAGGACGAGAACGCGACGACCGTGCTGACGGTGATCTGCATCGCGACGGTCGCGAGCGTCGCCGCGATCGCGATCGAGCTCGCCACCGCGAAGAACGTCGGCTTTCGTGCCGGGCTCGGCCACTACGCGGTCACGGGCGCGACGCTGTTCGGCGCATGGTTCCTGATCCCGACGATCTTCACGCTGCACTATGCGCGACTCTATTACGGCTCGCCGAGCAGCGATCGCGCGCTGCGGTTTCCCGACCGCAACCCCGAGCCCGACTACTGGGATTTCCTGTATTTCGCCTTTACGCTCGCGGTCGCGTCGCAGACGGCCGACGTGTCGCTCGCGAATCGCGCCGCGCGTCGCGCGGTGCTCGCGCAGTCGATCCTGTCGTTCTACTTCAACATGGCCGTGCTCGGGCTGTCGATCAACGTCGCGGCAGGGTTGCTGAGCTGACGCGGATGACTTGAGCCGTTCTTACCGTCGCCGCGCTCGAGCGCGGTGGTCGGCGGCCCGCGCGTGGCTCGCTATCGAGACAGCGAGCGATCGGCGGATGCGTGCCGCCGTCGCCACGCGCCATCGCGGCTTCGAGCGGAAAGCGCGTCCGGATGGTGGCCGCGCTGACGCTGCGGCTCGCCGCTTCGCCCCGACTCACGCCGACTCACGCCGACTTACGCCGTCACGCGCCGCACCGCGCCGCGATCCACGCGCCCCAGAACAGGCTCGAGAAAAAGCGCAGCGGCGCATCGAAGCCCGCATCGTGCAGCAACGCGAAGACGGCTTCCTCGGCAGCGGGCGGATCGGCGCCCTGCAGGATTTTCGCCAGCTGCGCACGCACGGCGTCGGGCGTCGCGCCCTTCATCCGCCAGCGCTGCTGCCACGCGTCGAGCAGGCGAGGGTGCTCCGCATAGCGGCGATAGTTGGCCGCGATCACGAGCGGTGCACCGGGCTTCAGGCGGCGCGCGATCGCATCCAGCAGCGCGGCCTTCGCCGCATCGCCGGGGACGTGATGCAGCACGCCGATCAGCGTCGCGCCGTCGAACGCCGGCGCATCGGGCAGCGCGTCGACGCCGGCCTCGACGAATCGCGTGCGGGCGGCGAACCCCGCCGCTTCGACGTTGGCACGCGCGAGCGCGAGCATCGGCGCGGACGGATCGACGGCCGTGAACTGCCAGCCCGGTTCGAGCGCCGCGGGCACGCAGATTTCCTGCCCCGTGCCGCCTGCGCCCACGACGAGGAGCCGCGCATCGCGTACACCGATCGCCGACGCGAGCATGCACGCGGCGAGTTCGTGGCACGCATCGTAGCCGGCGAGCGCGATGCGGGATTGTTCGGCGTATTCGTGCGCGCGTGCCGGATCGAACTTCGCGGCGCTGGCGGGGAGCGACATGGAGATTCCTCGAATTCTGGCGCGGGCGGGGTGCCCACGCGCATCGCACCGAGCGTAAGCGCGGGGCCGCGGCGCAACAAGGCGAGCGACCATTCCGGTATGCGGACTACCCGATTCGGCGCGCATCGCGCGCAATCGATGCCGGGGTCGATTCGCATTTAAAAATGTGAGGATTCGATGCGTCGCGATCGTGAAAGCGGCGCATACTTTTCTTCCCCCCTGCCTGGCCGTCGCATGCCGGGCCCGATGCGCCGCGCGAATCGCGCGGCCATGCCGCTCGGCACGCACGAGGAGCGCATCATGTCAGATTGTCCGCACGATCCGTATGCGCAGCACTACATACACTGCCTGCCGTCCGGCGCGCAGCCCTGCGGTGCGCTCGGCACGTCGCCGCGCACGCATTTCCGCGTGTGGGCGCCGGGCAGCACGCATGTTCAGCTCGAACTCGATACCGGCTCCGGCCCGACGCTCGTCCCGATGACGGCGGCCGGTCCGCACTGGTTCGAAGTGTTCGTCGAATGCGGTGCGGGCGCGCGTTACCGTTACCGGCTCGACGATGTCGTGTCGATTCCCGATCCCGCGTCGCGTTCGCAACCGGACGGGCTCAACGGCCCGAGCGAGGTCGTCGATCCGCGCGCGTTCACATGGCGCAACACGTTCTGGCGCGGCCGCCCGTGGGAAGACATCGCGCTGTACGCGATTCGTCCGCACGCGGTGGGCGGCTTCGACGGCGTGCGCCGCCGGTTGCCGCAGCTCGCGCGCCTCGGCGTGACCGCGCTGGAGTTGCTCGCGTCGCCGCACGACAGCCTGCCGTTCGCGCCGCTCGCGTCCGAGGGCGGCCCCGACGCGCTGAAGGCATTGATCGACGCCGCGCACGGCTACGGTCTCGCGGTGCTGCTGGAGCTCGATTACGCGCGCTTCGGCAGCGGCACCGACGCGCTGCGCCATTACGCGGTGCCGTTCTTCCATACGCGCGACGATCCGCTGCAGGCGGCGCCGCTTGCGCTCGACCATCCGGAAGTCTGCGACTTCTTCTGCGACAACGCGCTGTACTGGATCGACGAATACCGTTGCGACGGCCTGCGGTTGCGCGAGGCCGACCGGATCGGCACGTCGTGGCTGCGCGAGATCGCCGACCGCGTGCGCGCGGCCGTGCCGGCCGACCGGATGATCCACCTCGTGCTCGGCAGCGAGCGTCATCCGGTGCACCTGGCCGATACGCATTTCGATGCGCAGTGGAACGGTTGCGGAGAACGCGCATTGCATCGGCTGACGGGGCGCGACACATCGGCGCACGAAGGGATTTCGCCCCACCAGTCGATCCACACGCTCGCGCGCGCGCTGACCGCCGCAGGCGCGGCGTTCCAGCCGGCGGCGGCGGGCGACGGCCCGTGCGCCGAAGGGCTGTCGCTCACGTCGCTGGTGCTGTCCGACGGCGCGTGGCGCGACAGCGAACAGCGCGACAGCGAGCAGGCGGCGGGCCTCGCGGCGCTTGCGTTGTCGCTGCTCACGCCGCAGATCCCGCTGATCTTCGACGAAACCGCGCGCGATGTCGATCGCGCGCATTTCGTGCAGTCGGCGCTCGCGGTGCGCGCGAAGCTGATCGCGCCGCGGCTGTCCGATTGCCGGCCGCAGGACGCGCATGCGTTGAAGGCGAGCGGTGACGGCGATGCCGACGCGCTGCTCGCGTCATGGCGGCTCGCCGACGACGAGACGCTGACCATCGCGTTGAACCTGTCGCCCGACGCGGTGCCGTTCGATGCGCCGCGCGGGCAGGTCGTGTTCGAGACGCCGGCACGCGCACGCGACCGGGTTGACGAAGGGGAGTTGCCGCCGTATTCGCTCGTCGCGTGGCTGACGGGCGACGTCAACCGGTACGCGCTGACGCACGACGTGCGTCGGATCGACGACCGCGCATGGCGCGCGATGCGTCCCGTTCCGCACGCGTGATGCCCGGAGGGTCGGGCGCTGGCGCGCCCGGCCGCCCTTACCAGAAACCGCGAATGCCCGCGACGCCGTACGCGCCGTGGCGGCGCGCGTCGTCGAGATGCGCGCGCGTCATGCCGCCGAGCGCATAGACCGGCATCGCGGCCTGCGCGGCCAGCACAGCGAATTGCGTCCAGCCGAGCGTCGGCGCGCCGGGATGGCTGAGCGTCGGCAGCACGGGCGACAGCGTGACGAAATCCACGCCCGCGCGCGCGGCCAGCACGAGATCGTCGGCCGCATGGCAAGCGGCCGACATGCGGCGCGAGGCCGGCAGCGGCCGTTGCGCGACGGCGCGCAGCGCGGCGCCGTCGAGGTGCCAGCCCGCGCCGTCGAGCCGCATCACGCCGGCCGCGTCGATCGGCCCGTTGAGCATCAGTTGCGCGCCGGCCGCGTCGCAGCGCGCGAGCGCATCGGCGGCCAGCCGCGCGAACGCGGCCGCGTCGAACGACTTCACGCGCAGCTGCACGAGCGTTTCGCCGCGCGCGAGCACGGCCGACAGCGTGTCGAGGAATGCGCGGCAATCGGCGGCCGACGCGGACGCCGGCTCCGGCGTGATCACGCAGCAGCGCGGCAGCGTCGGCGTCATCGCGCGCGGCCCGCGGCGGCCGTCATTCGTCGGCCTCCTTCGCGATCTTCGGATAGACGCGCACCAGCACGATGCGCGGACCGTTCATCTTCTTCACGACGACGTCGAAGCGATCGAACGACACGCGCTGCCCTTCGGTCGGCAGATCGCTGAGCGCGTGAATCACCAGGCCGCCGACCGATTCCGCACGCCCTTCGTCGATGTCGATGCCGAGCGCCTGCTCGAGCGACACGACGGGCAGGCTGCCCTTGCCCATCAGCGTGCCGTCGTCGAGGCGGCTCCAGTCCGCGTCGCCCTGGCGGAACTCGTCGTGGATCTGGCCGACCAGCGCACCGAGCAGGTTGTCGAGCGTCAGGAAGCCGATCGGCTTCTCGCCCTTGTTGCCGACCAGCGCGAAGTGCGGCGCACCCTTGCGGAAGCGGCGGAACAGCTCCAGCGCCGGCGTGTCGGGCTTCACGTACTGCACCGGGCGCACATAGTCGGACAGGTCCTCGAGCGCCGCCCCGGCGTGACGCGCGAGCAGCAGGTCCTTCAGGTGGATCAGCCCGCTCACCTGTTCGCGCGACGCATCCTCGAACAGCGGATAGCGGCTGAAGCGGTGCCGCGCGACGATTTCCATGTTGTCGGGCAGCGGCAGGTCGCGGCGCAGGCCGATCATTTCATGCGCCGGCCGCATCAGGTCCGACACCGTCATCGACGAGAAATCGAGCGAGTGCGCGAGCGTGTTCCACTCGTCGTTGGTGTACGTGCCGCGCGCCGGCTGGGCCGCGTTGCCCGCGCTGCGGCGGCTGCGCAGGATCAGCTTCAGCTCGTCGGTCGAGTAGTGCGCATCGCCGCCATGGTCGGCCGACAGGCCCGCGAGCTTCAGCACCGCGTTCGCGCTGGTGTTGAGCACCCAGATCGCCGGATACATCGCCCAGTAGAACGCGTAGAGCGGCAGCGCGACCCACAGGCCGACCTTCTCCGACTGGCGGATCGCCATCGATTTCGGCGCGAGCTCGCCGACCACGATGTGCAGGAACGAGATCAGCGAGAACGCGAACACGAGCGAAATCAGGTGCACGATGCGCTCGGACTGCACGCCGATCAGGTCGAGCAGCGGGCCGATCAGTTCCGCGAACGCCGGCTCGCCGACCCAGCCGAGGCCGAGCGACGCGAGCGTGATGCCGAGCTGGCAGGCGGACAGATACGCGTCGAGCCGGCCGTGCACGATCGCGAGGATGCGTCCGCGCAGGCCGTGCTTGCGGGCAAGTGTCTTGACGCGCGTCGCGCGCAGTTTGACGAGGCCGAATTCGGCTGCGACGAAAAACCCGTTGAGGGCCACCAGGAACAACGCGCCGATGAGCGCGAAGATCTGTAACAAAGAATCGCTCCAGTCATGACAGGCCCAACAGTATAGGGCCGGAAAGGGAAATGTAATGTGTCGGGCGGCCGATGGCTTACACCGGCGCCTCGCAGGGGACGGTGAGCGACAGGGTGACGGCGGCGCCGTCGGCGAACGGGGCGTGGGTGAAGGAGCCGCCATGCGCGAGCGCGACACGCTGGCACAGCGCGAGCGCCGCTGCGACGCGCTTCGCGTCGCGCGGGTGCAGCATCTCGCGGCGCGCGAACGGTTCGAATGCATGCGGCAGCGCCGGATCGGCGAGGGCGGCGGCGTTCACGTCGCAGGCGACGTGCGCGACGTACTGCGCGCCGTCACGCGCGCACGTGAACGTCACGCGGCTGCCGGCGGCGCTGGCTTCGACGGCCGTCGTCAGCATCGTCCAGAGCGCCTGCGCGATGCGCTCGCGGTCGGCGGTCAGCGACGGCTCGCCGTCGGGCAGCGTCGCGTCGACGCTCACTTGTCGTGCGTCGGCGAGTGCGCAGCGCACCAGTGCGAGCGTGTCGTCGAGCAGCGGGCGCAGCGCGAACGGCTGCGTGGCGATCGCCAGGGTGCGTGTTGCCGCGCGCGGTGCGTCGAGCACGTCGTCGATCAGCGCGACCTGCTGGTCGATCCCCGCGCGGATGCCCGCGAGCGCGCGTTGCAGGTTCGGGTCGGCGCTGGCGAGCTGGCGCTCGAGCACGTACGCCCAGCTGTGCATCGCGTTCAGCGGGCTGCGCAGGTCGTGCGAAGCGATGGACAGCGCCTGGTCGCGCTGGAACAGCGCGGCCTCGGCGGCATAGTGCGCTGCGCGTTCGCGCAGCAGGTCGGCGGCGGGATCGACGGGAGTGGACGTCACGGGGCTGGCCTGTCGGAAGCGGTTGGCATGAAAAGCACGCGAACCGCCATTATAGGGATCGTGCGTGTCACGCCGGCAGCGCGTCCTCGTCCTTTTTCCGTGCGTCGCCGTTCGGCAGCAACTGGCACGCGAGCAGGCCGGCGAGCATCAGCGCGCAGCCGACCAGCGCGCGCAGCGTCAGCGTCTCGCCGAGCGCGGCCCAGCCGGCGATGGCCGCGAACACCCCCTCCATGCTGAAGATCACGGCCGCGTGCGCCGGCGCCGCATCGCGCTGCGCGACGACCTGCAGCGTATAGCCGACGCCGACCGACAGCAGCCCGCCGTACAGCAGCGTCGGCAGCGCGCGCTTCAGCATCGCGAGGTTGACCGGCTCGATCGCGAGGCCGGCCGCGAGGCACAGCACGCCGCACGCGACGAATTGCAGGAACGCGAGCACGAGCGGATCGTGCCGCTTCGCGAAATGGCCGACGGTCATCACGTGCGCGGCGATGACCACGGCGCCCGCGAGCTGGAACCAGTCGCCGTAGAGCACCGAGAAATGCTCGTCGATGCTGAGGAAGTACAGGCCGAGCGCCGCGAGCAGCGCGCCGAACCACGTGCCGGCGCCGATCCGGTGGCGGACGAACACGCCCATCAGCGGCACGATCACGACGTACAGCGAGCTGATGAAGCCCGCGTTCGCGACCCGCGTGTACTGCAGGCCGACCTGCTGCAGCGAGATCGACACGGCGAGCAGCACGCCGAGCGCGAGGCCCGGCGCGAACAGGGCCGGCTCGCGGCGAATCGCCGCGAACTGCGCGCGCGAGCCTGCGTTGACCATCAGCAGCGGGAGCAGCACCAGCGCGCCGAGCAGGAAGCGCAGCCCCGTGAACAGGAACGGCCCGATCACGTCGAGGCTCAGTCGTTGCGCGACGAACGCCGAGCCCCAGATCGCGGCGGCGGCGAGCATCAGCAGGTTGGCACGGAGGTGCTTGCGGGCGTCGGGTTTCATCGGAATTCGTCAGGGGATTGCGGGCAGCGGAACCGCGTAGTTTACGCCGAGATTGCAAGGCTGTCGGAAAACCTGCGAAGTGCGGCCGCCGCGCGGGCGTCGCGCACGCGCGAATACAGCACGACCTGCGAATGCGGCAGCGGCGGCAAACCGAATTCGTGCGACGTCGACAGCCGTGCGCGGGCGACCCGCCGGGCCAGGGACAGACCGCGAGCCCGGCCGCGGCGGCGGCGTGACCGCCGCGACGCCCCGCCCGTAAAGCGCTCCGCGCCACGGCCGCCCGCATGCTCGAGCGCACGCAGCGCGGCGGCCCGCACGCCGCACGGCCGGCCAGCACCGCGAGCGGCAGCGGCTCGCCCGCGCGCGCGCCCAGTCGGGCGCGGCGAGCCATGCGAGCGGTTCGGTGAACAGCAGCGTGCCGTCGTCGCGGCGGCGGATCCTCGCCCGGTTCGTGTCGCACGATCGCCGCGTCGAGCCGCCGTTCGTCGTATTGCGCGAGCAGGCTCGCCGACATGCCCAGATGCATCTCCAGCGACAGCCCGGGATCCTGCCGGTGCAGGCTCGTCAGCACGGCCGGCAGGTCGGGCACCGCGACATGCTCGCTGACCCCGAGCGACAGGCGGTGCGTGCCGGCCGAAATCGCGCCGAGCGCCTGGTCGTGCGCGTCGAGCAGCGCGCGGGCGGCCGGCAGGAAGTTCTCGCCGTCCGCCGCCAGCTTGACGACGCGCGGCGTGCGTGCGAGCAGCGGCTTGCCCAGGTGCGCTTCGAGCCGCTTCAGCTTCAGGCTGACGGCCGATTGCGTGGTGCCGAGCGCGTCGGCGGCGCGCGTGAAGCTCGCGAGATCGGCGACCAGCACGAATGCGCGCACCGCATCGAGGTCGAGGACTTTCATTGCAAATGTAAATGAATGAAATATTGGATGATGACTGTTCATTATAGTTCTGCGCGCCTAACCTGACCTTGCGTTTCCGATTCTCAACGTCACCGAAAGGAGCAGGACCATGCCATTCACCCGTATCGCCGTGCGCGAAGGCAAACCGGCCGCCTACCGTGCGGCGCTCGTCGACGGCGTGCACCGCGCGCTCATGCAGACGTTCAACGTGCCCGAGGACGACATCTTCATGGTCGTGACCGAGCATTCGGCCGAGAACTTCTTCTTCGGCCGCCACTACCTCGACATCGAACGCAGCGACGATCTGGTGATGGTCCAGATCACGGCGAACAACACGCGCACGCTCGAGCAGAAGCAGGCGCTGTACCGGACCATCGCCGAGAATCTCGCGCGGCAGCCCGGCGTGCGGCCGCAGGACGTCTTCATCAGTCTCGTCGAAGTGCTGAAGGAGGACTGGTCGTTCGGCAACGGCATCGCGCAATACGTCGTCTGATACGTCGTTTGATGCGTGACACGGGCGACAGGGCCAGATCGTCGCCCGCGCGTATTGGCCGCGTGTACTATGGAAGCTGCTTCACGGACGACGCCGGCACGGAGGACGTGCCGGCGATTCTTCATGTGCAGGAGCCTCCATGTCGCGTGTGCTGGAAATCGTGTTGTGCCTGTCGCTGGAAGGTTGGCCGGTCAGGGCGGGAAGCCGGGCCCGTGGTGAGCAGCGCGACTTCGGCGCCGAACTCGTCCGTGCGTGGCGGATCTGTCCGCAGGTGCGGATGCGGCGCGGCCAGGAACGCGTGACGATCGAGCCATGCCAGGTCGAGGAAGCCGAGCCGAGCCCCGGCGAGTGCTGGTGGACGTGGATCGAGTCAAACGCGCACGGGCGGCGGGTCGTCGCGTCGCGCACGAAGGCATTCGCGCCCGGCGTCGTGGAGCGCGAACTGTTCGATGCCGAACACGCGGGCATCGCCGTGGCCACGCCCGCATCGGCGCCGATCGCCGATGCGGATGCGCCGCAGGCGACCGGCGAGGGCGACCGCGTGACGGCCGACGCCGTTGCCGAAGCGGCGCTCGCCGCATCGTCCGGGCCGGCGCCGCTGCGGCTCGTCAGCGAGCGGCGGCGCGGGCGCTGGGCGGACGACAGCGGCGTGGTGGTCGAGATGACGCTCGACGACATCATTCTGCACCGTGGCACCGAACCACCGCGCCGCCAGGTCGAGCTGCGCCTCGCGGCGCCCGACTGGGAAACCGTCGCCGCGCGCACGGCCGCGCTGCGCGCGCTGTTCGCCGCCGCGCGCGAGCTCAGCGGCGCATGGCCCGCGTTCGTGCAGCTCACCAGCGTGATCGATCGCGCGTGCGCGGGCGAGCCCGCCGTCGCTCGGCCGGTCAAGGCGCAACTCGTCGACCTGACCGGCATCCGCACGCAGCGGGCCGCGCTGTTCGCGCTGTCCGGCGACATTGCCGCGCAATGGCTCGGCAACGAGGGCGGTGTGCTCGATCGCGACGATCCCGAGTTCGTGCACCAGATGCGCGTCGCGCTGCGCCGGCTGCGCACGCTGATGCGCTTCTTTCCACGCTTTGCGGACGAGCAATGGAAGAACACGTTCGGCGCCGACTTGCGCTGGGTCGCGTCGCTGCTCGGCACGGTGCGCGACTGGGACGTGTTCTCGACCGAAAGCCTGCCCGCGCTGATCGCGGCCGACGGCGGCAGCGCCGATTGGGACGGCACGCTCGACGCCGCGCGCGTCCAGGCGACGGCGGCGCGCGTCGAACTGCGCCAGGCGTTGCATTCGGCGCGCTATGCGCGCCTGACGCTCGGCTGGCTCGAATGGCTGAGCGCGCTCGCGCTGCCGCCGGCCGCCGGCGACGACGACACGCCGTCGCTGCGGCGCCACGCGACCAAGCGCGTGCGGCGGCTGTTCGGTCACCTGTATGCATCGCCGTCGCTCACGTCGCTCGACACGGCCGCGCGGCACCAGGTGCGGATCGACGCGAAGCGGCTGCGCTACGCGCTCGAGTTCTTCGCGTCGCTGGCCTCGCGCCGCACGCGCAACGAAACGGTCAAGACGCTCGCGCGCGTGCAGAGCGTGCTCGGCGAGGCGAACGACACGATCGTCGCGCTGCATCATCTCGAGCAACTGGCGGCGCCCGCGTACCAGCTCGGTTTCGTGCGCGGCTACGGTGCGGCGCTCGAGCAACGCGCGGCGCGCGACGCCGAGGCGCTGCTCGCGAGCCTGCGCCCGCCGAAGCTCGACAGCAAGCCGCGTTGAGCGGCGCGCGCTCACTATAATGGCCACCCGTTTTCTTCCGACAGACCGATGAGCGACGCATCGCCTCCTTCCTCTTCCGCCGGGCCGCTCGAACTGGGCGGCGAACTGTGGCTGCGCGCGGGCGAGCAGACGCTCGGCGGCGCCACCCGCATCGCGCTGCTCGCGGCGATCGGCGACACCGGGTCGATCACGCGCGCGGCAAAGGCCGTCGGGCTCAGCTACAAGGCCGCGTGGGAGGCGATCGATACGATGAACAACCTGGCCGGCGAGCCGCTCGTGACGCGCTCGACGGGCGGCAAGGGCGGCGGCGGCACGACGCTGACGCCGCGCGCGACGTCGCTGATCGCCGCGTTCCGCACGATCGAGCGCGAGCATCGCCGCTTCATCGACGCCGCGAGCGCGGCGGTGTCCGGCTTCGACGTCGACTGGGCGCTGATCGGCCGGATCGGGATGAAGACGAGCGCGCGCAACCAGTGGTTCGGCAAGGTCGAGTCGATCGTGCGCGGCACGGTGAACGACGAGGTGACGCTCGTGCTGCCGGGCGGGCAGGCGATCGTCGCGGTGCTGACGCACGAAAGCGCCGACGCGCTCGGCCTGCAGCCGGGCGCGGACGCGTGCGCGCTCGTGAAGGCGTCGTGGGTCGTGCTGGCGGTCGACGACGATGGCGGAACCGACGCGACCTTGAAGGTGTCCGCACGCAACCAGTTGCACGGGACGGTCGAAACGGTCACGGCGGGCGCGGTGAACAGCGAGGTGACGCTGGCGCTCGACGGTGGCGGGACGCTCACGGCCGTGGTCACGAACGACAGTGTCGGCGCGTTGCAACTCGACGCCGGCCGGCGTGCGATCGCGCTGTTCAAGGCATCGAGCGTGATTCTCGCGGTGACGGGCTGATCGCACGACGGCGGCGCGCGCCGTCCCTGTCGATGACCGTGGGCGGACGCGGCGAAACCGGCGCCGCCCGACATGCAGGAGGCGCCGGTTTCGATCCCCTTTTCAGCTCGTTCCAGCTTGTGCCGCACGTGCGGCTTCTCTCAGGCTCCAACGTGGCCACATGGGCCACCGCCTTCGCGCGATCACGTGACGCGCGTCGGCCACTCGGCGTGCGGCGTTGCGGCCTGCACGCGTCCTTCGCTCAATTGCACGACCTGGTCGCCGAACGCGGCGACGTCGTCGGGATCGTGCGAGATGAGCACCATCGGGATATCGAGCCGCGCCTGCAGTTCGGCGAGTTCGTGGCGCATGCGCTGGCGCAGCGCGCCGTCGAGCGCCGCGAACGGCTCGTCGAGCAGCAGGATGTGCGGCTGCGCGACCAGCGCGCGGGCAAGCGCGACGCGCTGTTTCTGCCCGCCCGACAACTGCGACGGGAATTGCCCGGCGAGCGTGTCGAGTTCGAACGCGTGCAGCCAGTACGCGACTTCGGGCGGCACCGCCTTCGCACGCGGGTTGCGCAGGCCCGGCGTGAGCCCGAACGCGATGTTCTGGCGCACGTTCAGGTGCGGAAACAACGCATAGTCCTGGAACAGATACGCGACGCGGCGTGCACGGGTCGGCACGTCGATGCCGCGCGCGGAATCGAACAGCGTTTCGCCGTTCAGCGTGATCGTGCCTTCGTCGGGTGACAGCAAGCCGGCGATCGCCTGCAGCGTCATGCTCTTGCCGGCGCCGGACGGCCCGAACAGCACGACGCGCTGCGTGCCGGCCGTGAACGACACGTCGAGCGTGAAGCGGCGCTCGGCGTTCGCGTAGGTCTTGCGGATATCGACGGCGACGCTCATGCGGGCCTCCGTCGTGCCGCGCCGTGCGTGCGCGAAACCGCCCGCGCGACGGGACGGCGTGTTGCCGCGACCGGTGCGGCGCAGCGGTGCGGATGCGGCCGGCGCGTCATGTCGGCTGGCTCCGTCCGGCACGCGACGGCACGAGCCAGCCGGTCGCGAGCAGCACGAGCACGCAGGTGATCGACGTCACCAGCACGAGGAAATTGGCCGTGCTGTCGTCGCCGGCCTGCACCGCCGCATAGATCGCGACCGACAGCGTCTGCGTGCGGCCGGGCAGGTTGCCCGCGATCATCAGCGTCGCGCCGAATTCGCCGAGCGCGCGCGCGAAGGCAAGCAGCGCGCCGGCCAGGATGCCGCGCGTGGCGAGCGGCAGCGTCACGCGGAAGAACACCGCGGCTTCGCCGAGCCCGAGCGTGCGTGCCGCGCGCTCGAGATGCGGGTCGACGCTTTCGAACGCGGCGCGCGCCGATTTCAGGATCAGCGGAAACGCGACGACCATCGACGCGATCACCGCGCCCTGCCACGTGAAGACGAGTTCGATGCCGAGCGTGTCGAGCCACGC
Source organism: Burkholderia sp. USMB20 (assembly GCF_000949135.2). Lineage (GTDB taxonomy): Bacteria > Pseudomonadota > Gammaproteobacteria > Burkholderiales > Burkholderiaceae > Burkholderia. The sequence goes on from NZ_JTAN02000003.1 coordinate 282,027, forward strand.
GCCGAACACGCCGCGCCGGCCGAGCAGCACGAGCAGGTAATAGCCGAGCACCGTCGGCGGCAGCACGAGCGGCAGCGTCAGCAGCGAATCGACCACGTCGCGCAGCGGCGAGCGCCAGCGCGCGAGCACGAAGGCGGCGGCGACGCCGAGCACGATGTCGAGCGCGGTCGCCCAGCCGGCGACCTTCAGCGACAACAGCAGCGGTACCCAGGCGTCCTGCATCATGCTGCGCTCACTTGCCCGCGGGCTTGAAACCGAACGTCGCCAGCACGGCCTGGCCCTGCGGCGACGCGACGAAGTCGATGAACGACTGCGCCTGCGCGGCATGGCGGCTGTCCTTGACCACCGCGATCGGATAGGTGATGGCCGTCTGCGTCGGCACGGTCAGCGCGACCTTCACGCGGCCCGGCATGATCGCCGCGTCGGTGCCGAACACGAAGCCCGCGTCGACTTCGCCGCGCGCGACGTAATCGAGGCTCTGGCGCACGTTGGCGGCCAGCACGCCCTTCGCGCTGACGACGTCCCACACGCCTGCCGCGCGCAGCGCGCCTTCGGTGTAGCGGCCGACCGGCACCGACGCCGGGTCGCCGTACGCGATGCGCTTCACGCCGGGCGCCGTCAGGTCGTTCAGCGACGTCGGCGTGGCCGCACGGCTGTCCGCCGGCACGATCAGCACGAGCGAGTTCGCCGCGAAATCGCGGCGCGTGCCCGGCACGATGACCTTTTCGCTGACCGCGCGATCCATCGCCTTCTGGTCGGCCGAGGCGAACACGTCGGCCGGTGCGCCCTTGGCGATCTGCTGCATCAGCACGTCCGACGCGCCGAAGTTGAACAGCACCTTGGTGTCCGGATGTTGCTTCTGGAACGCATCGCCGACGGCCTTGAACGCGTTCGTCAGGCTCGCGGCCGCCGACACGACCAGCTCGTCGGCAGCGCAAGCCGGCGCGCTGGACGCGATGCCCGCGGCAAGCGCGGCGAGCGGCAGCAGGCGGAGCAGGGTGCGGCGAAGCGGGCGGACGGTCGAGCGCATGGTCGGGGCGTTTGAATGGTTGGAAACCGTAATCGTAATATAGGGCGGGTTATAACGCTCGACATACCGCTAATGCGACGGCGCGCATGACGATCTTCAGACTTGAAAGGCGACCGGATGACGTGCGTGCGGCCCGTCACGCGTGCAGCAGCGGCTGCGACGAATCGGTGCGCTGCAGCGACGACGGCTGCGATGCCGGCCGGTAGTTCGGATTCGCTTTCCAGCGGGCGCGGACGAACGGCCGCTCGTGCCCCGACAGCTCCAGCGCGACCCTGGTGACCCAGCGGTGCGACGGCACCGTGATGCCGTGCAGTGCGACGGTGACGAGCGCGAGGCTCGCGACGACCGCCGCCACCGACCAGCGGTGCGGCACCGCGTGCCACGAGCCGGCGATGAACGCCAGCGCGGCGATCGCGCCGACGATGCAGCCGGTGATCGATTCGGACGGCGAATGCGCGTCGAGCGCGACGCGCGACACGCCGACCGCGATGCCGGCCGCGAGCCCGAGCGCGATGCCGGCGATCCGCACCGGCGTACGCGTGCGGATCAGCGCGAGGAAGATCGCGACGGGATAGACCGACGTCGACAGCATCGCGTGGCCGCTGAATCCCGTGAAGTCCCACGCGCGGATGCCGATGCCCCAGCCGAGGAAGGCGATCTTCGTGAGCGCGACGACCCCGATCGCGGCCGCGAGCACGCCGAGCCACGCGGCCGCGCGCTGCCACGAGTAGCCGAGCGCGAGCCATACGGCGATCGTGATCGCGAGCGGCAAGGTCAGGCCGGCGCCACCGAACGCGGTGATCGTGATCCACAGGTGAGAGGGCAGGTCGAACATCGGGAGGGGAACGAGCAGAGGCGGGACGAATGCTTAAATCAACGCGCGAGCCGGGAAGAACGACTACAACGGATACAAGCGGCCAAACCCCAGTATAGCGCCGCGTGTGTTCGAGGCCCGTTTTTTGCGCCGAGGGGAACTCTCCGCGCGCAGGAAAAATCCCAGAAACAATGTTATGGTGCATTGCACAAAGTCGAATGATGCACCCCGTGTCGTATCCCTATTTTTCCTGACTGCGAGCCCGATTGATGACCAAAAGTCTGACGAAGGTATGGCTAGGCGGCATGAAACGAATGCTGTCTCCGGCCGCCAACGCGCGGCGCGCGAGGCCCAGCGATCGCGCGCGATACGCTCGAGGCCGCCGCATCGCCCGCCGCAACCGATTTGTCCCCGCCACGTGAGTCGCGCGTGCGGCCGCGCGCGGCCGCCTGGGCGCCGGCGAGTGGACGCGCGGCGAGCATCCGATGGCGCCCGCGCTCGGCCGCCTGGTCCAGCAGCTCGCCTACGGCCTGTACGTCCGCCTGGCCGCCGCGCGGGCGCGATACCGCTGGTCGTGATGCTGCACGGCTGCCAGCAATCGGTCGACGAGTTCGCGCAGGGCACCCGGATGAACCTGCTGGCCGACAAGTACGGTTTCGCGGTGCTGTATCCGGAGCAGTCGCTGCGGGCGCATGCGCACGGCTGCTGGCACTGGTATGAAGACACCGACCGCGCGGGCCGCGGCGAGGCGGATGCGGTCGCGTCGCTCGTCGATGCGCTCGTCGACGAGCACGGCTTCGATGCATCGCGCGTCTACGTCGCCGGGCTGTCTGCCGGCGCGGGCCTGGCGGCGCTGCTCGCGCTGCATCACCCGGACCGCTTCGCGGCAGTCGCGCTGCATTCGGGCCCCGCGCTCGGCGAGGCGAATTCCGGGATCAGCGCGATGGACGTGATGCGGCGCGGCCTGCGGCAGAACCCGGCCGCGGTGATCGACACGCTGGTCGACACCGGGGCATATCCGGGCATGCCCGTGCTGATCGTGCAGGGCGACGGCGACCATGTCGTCGCACCGAAGAATGCGGACCAGCTGACGGTGCAGTTCATGCGCCTGAACGGGCTCGCGGACAGCCGCGGCGCACTGCGCGGCGGCGAGCGGGTGGAGACGCGCGAGGCCGGCGCGCAGATCACCGACGTGCGTCGCGACGGCGAGTCGATCGTGCGGCTCTGTCACGTGAAAGGGCTCGATCATGCATGGTCGGGCGGCGACGAGGCGGTGCCGTTCCACGCGGCCGTAGGCCCCGATGCGAGCGCAATGATCTGGACCTTTTTCGAAGAGAATCGCCGTACTGTGGCGACCTGACGACGCACCTTCCGATCGACGCTGGCCAAAGGCTAGGGTTTTCCCTATAATTCGGGAAAACCCTAGTCAAAGAACCTTTGGATTGCGAGATCGACCATGTACCTGCTGAGCCACCTCTTCCTGATGCTGACCAAGAACGCTGAAAAGGCCGCGAAAGAGCGCGCCGACGCGTACCTTTCCGAAGCAACCGACATCTACGATCTCGAATTCCGCATGCGCAAGATCGATCGCGAAGCGGCGATGAACCGCCCGTTTTCGTTCGGCTCGCGTTAAGCAGCGCAGCGCGGGCCGGCATGTCAGCCGGTCCGGCGAATCACGCAAAAGGGCGTGTGCGGCAAGCAGCCGCACACGCCCTTTTTGCATTCAACGTCGTGCGTCGCGTCAGACGACCGTCAGGCGCACCGGCACGTTGTTGCGGGTCGCGTTCGAGTACGGGCACACGTGGTGCGCCTTGTCGACCAGCGCCTGCGCATCGGCCTTGTCGAGCCCCGGCAGCGACACGCGCAGTTCGATGTCGAGCCCGAAACCGCCTGCGTCGTTCGGGCCGATGCCCACTTCCGCGGTCACTTGCGTGTCGGCCGGCAGCGTCTGCTTGTTCTGGCCCGCGACGAATTTCATCGCGCTGAGGAAACAGGCCGAGTAACCTGCGGCAAACAGCTGTTCCGGGTTCGTGCCCTCCGCGCCCGTGCCGCCGAGTTCGCGCGGCGCGGCCAGCTTCACTTCCAGCCTGTTGTCGGCGGATACCGCGCGGCCGTCGCGGCCGCCCGTGCTCGTGGCGCTGGTCTTGTACAGAATGTTCATGGTGCAGCTCCTGTCGGAAGAATGGGAGGAAGCGGTCCGGTCGGACGGGGTGTCGCCGGCCACGGAGAAAATATAGAACACAAATGATTAGTGTGCAAATGAAATTTTGAAGAAAAGGCCCGGCAGTGCCGAGCCGTTTGCGACCGCGGGTTCGTCAGCCTTCGTTGGCGGCCGACAGCGCGTGGCGCAACTGCTGGAGATCCGCGCGCAGCCTGACCAGGAACTCGGGCGTTTGCTGCATCGCGCAAAAAAGATCGGCGGGCACCGAGCGCGCCTTGTCCTTCAGCGCGCGGCCTTCCGTCGTCAAGCGCACGTTGACGATACGTTCGTCGGTGACGCTGCGTACGCGTTCGACGTAGCCGAGCGCCTCGAGCCGCTTCAGCAGCGGCGTGACGGTGGCCGGATCGAGGTCGAGGCGGGCGGCGATGTCCTTTACGGCGATGTCGTCGCGCTCCCACAGCACGAGCATCGCCAGATATTGGGGATAGGTCAGCGACAGCTTGTCGAGCAGCGGTTTGTACGCCTTCGTCATCGCATGCGATGTCGAGTAGAGCGCGAAGCACAGTTGCTCGTCGAGCGTCTGGGGCAGCGGGGGCAGGCGGTCCATGATTCGGGCGGCGCGGCGGACGCGCTAACGATTTGTACGCAAATTATTTTGCGCGCAAAAGATTCGGTTGAACAGGGGTGGGGCGTGGCGCGGAGGACCCGCGCCGGGCTGGCCGGGAGGGGGATTGACGGCCGGCGGCGGACGCCGGCCGAACGGCGTCAGCGGCCGGTGGTGGGCGTCGCGGCGCCCGGTTCCTGCACGCCGAAGCAGCCGCGATAGGTCGCGTAGAACGAGCAGTACATCATCGTGACGATGAGGATCGTCACCGGCATCATGATCGTCAGCACATAGGCGCCGGCGCCGAGCGCCTGCAGCAGCAGCGACAGGCCGAACGACGTGCCGAGCGCGACGGCGAACCACAGCAGCCCGTACACGACGAATGCGCCGCGATTGCGCCAGCAGCTGACGATGCTGAAGAACAGCGCCTTGGCCGGCGGAATGTCGTGCCACGCGGTGAGCACCGGCGCGAACCAGAACAGCATCGCGACCGGCGCGTAGAGCAGCGTCGCCAGCAGCAGCGCGCCGAGCGTGCCTTGCGCGGCGAGCGTTTCCGGCGTCGGACTCGCTTCGTTCGTGGCGCCGAGCATCATCTGGAGCAGCCCGCCGCCGTCCACGAGGGACGACGCGGCGAACACCAGCACCATCAGCGCGACATAGACCACGCCGAGCACGAGCAGCCGCTGCGTCGTCGCGGTGCCGTACGAGCGGAAGCCGTCGATGAGGATCGTCGGCATCACCGGCTTGCCGGCCACCGTGTCGCGGCATGCCGCCATGAAGCCGACCGCGATGCCGGGGATGAACAGCAGCGGCAGCGCCGCGCCGATCACCGGCACCATCGACACCAGCGTGATCGCCAGCAGGTACGTGAAAAACAGCGTGATGAACGCGAGCGGGTTCCGGCGGAACAGCCAGATGCCTTGACGGAACCAGACATAGCCCGCTTTCGCGGGCACTTCGATCAGTTGCATGCGGTATGGGTCTCGGGAAGCGCGGGCGTGTGGGCGATACGCTCACGCAGGATGCGTTCGAAATGACCGGGATCGTGCGGTTTGAGCATTTCGGCCGCGCGCGGCAGGTAGAAGTCGTACAGGCGCGACACCCAGAAGCGGTACGCGCCCGCGCGCAGCATGTCGCTCCAGTGGCGGCGCTCCTCGGCCGTGAACGGCCGGACCGTCTGGTAGGCGCGCACCAGCGCATCGGCGCGCGCGACGTCGAGCACGCCCGTCGCGAGGTCGACGCACCAGTCATTGACGGTGACCGCGACGTCGAACAGCCATTTGTCGCAGCCCGCGAAATAGAAATCGAAGAAGCCGCCGAGCCGTACCTCATGACCGGTGCCGGGCGCCGCGTGCGCGAACAGCACGTTGTCGCGGAACAGGTCGCAGTGGCACGGGCCGCCCGGCAGCGCCGCGTAGTCGTCCGACGAGAAGAACGCGGCCTGGTGCGCGAGTTCGTCCTCGAGCAGCGTGCGCTGCGCGTCGGAAACGAACGGGACGATCGCCGGCACGTTCTCCTGCCACCACGGCAGGCTGCGCAGGTTCGGCTGGTGACGCGCATAGTCGCGCCCCGCGAGGTGCAGGCGCGCGAGCATCTGCCCGACCTCGATGCAGTGTTCGACCCCCGGCGCGAGTTCGGCGGCGCCGTCGAGCTTCGTGACGATCGCGGCCGGCTTGCCGTGCAGCTCGCCGAACAGTGCGCCGTCGTCGCGCGGGACCGGATCCGGCACCGGCACGCCGTGGCTCGCCAGATGGCGCATCAGGTCGAGGTAGAACGGCAGCTGTTCCGCCGTCAGCTTTTCGAAGATCGTCAGGACGTACTCGCCGCGCGTCGTCGTCAGGAAGAAGTTGCTGTTCTCGATGCCGGACGGAATGCCGCGGAACGCCAGCACGTCGCCCAGTTCGTAGTGGCGCATCCATTGCGCGAGATCGGAGTCGGAAACAGCGGTGAAAACGGCCATGCGAGATGCGTCTGGTCAGTTGTCGGCACGCGCGCGGCGTGCGGCGCGACAGGAGGTGAAGGGAATGCCGGCGCGCCGCGTCGGGACCGACGCGGCGCGGCAGGAAATCAGTAGCGCAGGTTGACCGACGGCAGGCGCGTGATCGGGACGCCCGCGTCGTGCGGCTTCGGCGACGTGTCGAGCGTCGAGCTCATCTGGTAGCGCGTGCCGAAGTTCGACTTCACGTCGATCTCGACCGGCTTGCCGCGATCGCGATACTCGGTGACCTCGGTGCCGCTCTTGCTCTTGGCATGGAAGCTCGGCGTGCGGCGGATGTCGGCGAAGTCGACTTTCGACGTGACTTCGGCGCCCGGCCGGTTGATCTTGCGGAGATCGGGCAGGCCGGCGGCCTCGTTGGCCTCGGCCCGGGCCTGCGCGTCGGCGTCGGGCGTGCCGCCGGCGGCGTAAGCGGCGCCGGCAGCGGCAAACGTGCCCGCGAACACGGCGGCAGCGGCGACGAGAATGAGCGGCTTCATGATGAGTCTCCAGTGAACCTTCCGATTTTAGCAAATACTGCGCGCGGCCCGGCCCTCGCGTGCAAGCGGCGTGCAAGCGGGCGGCCATGAGCGTGACCGGGTTCCGTGGTAATGTCGTCCGATCAGACGAGGTGATGAAAATGAAGAACGATTTGAGCCGCCGGCATCGGGTGCTGACGCCCGAGAGTCCGCCCGTCGAAGCATTCGACGATTCCGTCGCCGCCGTCGCGCGGCTGTCGGCCATCTACGACACCAACACGGGCTTCCTGCGCGATGCCTTCGCGCGTTATCGCCGCCACGAACCGATCACCGAGCACGTGCGTGCGTGCTATCCGTTCGTGCGGATTCGTACCGACGTCAACACGCACGTCGATTCGCGCCGTTCGTACGGTTTCGTCGCGGGTCCCGGCGTGTTCGAGACGACCGTCACGCGCCCCGACCTGTTCGCGAACTACTATCGCGAGCAACTGCGCCTGCTGTCGAAGAATCACCATGTGAAGATCGAGATCGGTGTGTCGTCGCAGCCGATTCCGGTTCACTTCGCGTTTCCCGAAGGCATCCACCTCGAAGGCGAGCTCGACCGCGACCGCCTGCTCGCGATGCGCGACATCTTCGACACGCCCGACCTGTCGTACCTCGACGACCGCATCGTCAACGGCACGTTCGAGCCGGCGCCCGGCGAGCCGCATCCGCTCGCGCTGTTCACCGCCGCACGCGTCGACTTCTCGCTGCACCGGCTGCGTCACTACACGGCGACGTCGCCCACGCACTTCCAGAACTACGTGCTCTACACGAACTACCAGTTCTACATCGACGAATTCGTGAAGCTCGGCCGCACGATGATGACGGAAAGCGACGATCCCGAGGTGCGCGCGTACCGCAGCCAGTACAGCGCGTTCGTCGAGCCGGGCGACGTCATCACGTACAACGCGAACCTCGGCAGCGAGCCGGCCGAGGGCGCCGCGCCGCCGCGGCTGCCGCAGATGCCCGCGTATCACCTGAAGCGCGCGGACGGCAGCGGGATCACGATGGTCAACATCGGTGTCGGCCCGTCGAACGCGAAGACGATCACCGATCACATCGCGGTGCTGCGTCCGCACGCGTGGGTGATGCTCGGCCACTGCGCGGGCCTGCGCAACACGCAGCGCCTCGGCGACTACGTGCTCGCGCACGGTTACGTGCGCGAGGATCACGTGCTGGATGCGGACCTGCCGCTGTGGGTGCCGATCCCGGCGCTCGCCGAAGTGCAGCTCGCGCTCGAGCGCGGCGTGGCCGAGGTCACCCGTCTCGAAGGCGCCGAACTGAAGCGCGTGATGCGCACGGGCACGGTCGCGAGCGTCGACAACCGCAACTGGGAGCTGCGCGATCACCGCGAGCCCGTGCAGCGGCTGTCGCAGAGCCGTGCGATCGCGCTCGACATGGAAAGCGCGACGATCGCAGCGAACGGGTTCCGGTTCCGCGTGCCGTACGGCACGCTGCTGTGCGTGTCCGACAAGCCGCTGCACGGCGAGCTGAAGCTGCCGGGCATGGCCGACACGTTCTATCGCGGGCAGGTCGACCAGCATCTGCAGATCGGCGTGAAGGCGATGGAGATCCTGCGCACGAACGGGCTCGACAAGCTGCATAGCCGCAAGCTGCGAAGCTTCGCGGAAGTGGCGTTTCAGTGATGTGAACGCCGCGCAAGCCGCGGGCGTAACGACAAAGGCCGCACGCGAACTTTCGTTCACGTGCGGCCTTGTTCTTTGTCCTGCAGTGCGCGAGCCCGATCGAACCCGCACTCGGATGCTCAGCACTCGCCCTTCTTCGCGTGTCCCGGCGGGCAGTGGTAGCCGCCGTGACCATGATGGCGCTCGTGATCTTCCCACTCGCGGCGTTCCCAGTAGCGGCGGCCGTCCCAGTAACGGTCGCCGTGCCAGCCGACGATGACCGCGGGCGCTGGTGCGACCACGACAGGCGCGGGCGCGACGACGACCGGCGCGGGCGTGCCGATGTTGACGTCGACGTTGACGGCGTGGGCGAGGCCGGACAGCGAAACACCGAGGCCGGCGAAGGCGAGGGCGATCAGCGAACGTTTCATGTTGTTTTCCGTGATGTCGTTGTCAAAGGGCCGGCGCGACGCGATGGACGCGAGGGGGGATCGTTCCACCGGGGGGACGCCACGCCGACAAGAGGCAGTGTGCGGGCGCCGCACGGAAAAGGCGAGCGGCATTTGTTACGGCAGATTGACGTCAGGCCGGCCGGCTGGACCGATGGCCGGCAGCGTGATTTGACAATGGTCGGTCCCGGGCGTGGCACGCGTCGAATGCGTTGTGCAGCACCGGCCGCCCGAATTTGACATTCGACGGTGCGCGGCTGCGTTGCGGGATTAACGCGGCGTTACAAAATGACGCGCGGCAGGTGGCGGAATCGCCATGCCTGCCGCGCGGGAAGCGGGATGCCGGCCGTGAAGGCCGGCCATCGAGCCGATCGAATTACAGATAGAACATGCGGTCTTCTTCGGGCCGCGGCGGATGATCGTCGCCGTCCGCGCCTTCTTCCTCGCCGCTGTCCTCGTAGAACGCGAGCACGGCGTCGAGCACCTGGTCGGGATCGTCGATCACCTGCATCAGGTCCATGTCTTCCGGATTGATGAGGCCGTTCGGGATCAACTGGTCGCGGAACCATTGCAGCAGCCCCTGCCAGAACGTGCTGCCGACGAGAATGATCGGCACGAGGCGCGACTTCTTCGTCTGGATCAGCGTGAGCACTTCGGACAGTTCGTCGAGCGTGCCGAAGCCGCCCGGCATCACGATCACCGCGTCGGAGTTCTTCACGAACGTGACCTTGCGCGTGAAGAAGTGGCGGAAGCGCAGCGAAATGTCCTGGTAGTGGTTGCCGGCCTGCTCGTGCGGCAGCTCGATGTTCAGGCCGACCGACGGCGCCTTGCCGGCGTGCGCGCCCTTGTTCGCGGCTTCCATGATGCCGGGGCCGCCGCCGGAGATCACCGCGAAGCCGGCGTCGGACAGCTTGCGCGCGATCTGCACGGCCAACTTGTAGTGCGGCGTATCGGGCTTCAGACGGGCAGAACCGTAGATGCTGACGGCCGGGCGGATCTCCGACAGGTACTCGGTCGCCTCGATAAACTCTGCCATAATCGTGAACATCTGCCACGATGCGCGCGCCTTCTTGGCCGTCGCGCGTTCTTGATCTGCGAGCGAACGCAGACTCGGAATCACTTTTCTCTTGTTCATAATGCCTGAAGAACGAAATCTGGAAGGTAAGACCCTGCTATTGGTTGACGGTTCGAGCTATCTGTATCGGGCTTACCATGCGATGCCTGATTTGCGTGGCCCTGGCGGGGAGCCGACCGGAGCGCTCTACGGAATCATCAACATGCTGCGTCGTATGCGCAAGGAAGTCAGTGCAGAGTATAGCGCTTGCGTGTTCGATGCAAAGGGCAAGACGTTCCGCGACGACCTTTATGCCGACTATAAGGCAAACCGTCCGTCGATGCCGCCCGATCTTGCATTGCAGGTCGAACCGATTCACGGCGCCGTGCGCGCGCTCGGCTGGCCGCTGCTGATGGTCGAGGGCGTCGAGGCCGACGACGTGATCGGCACGCTCGCGCGCGAAGCCGAACGGCACGGGATGAACGTGATCGTATCGACCGGCGACAAGGACCTCGCGCAACTCGTCACCGATCACGTCACGCTCGTCAACACGATGACCAACGAGACGCTCGATCGCGACGGCGTGGTCGCGAAGTTCGGCGTGCCGCCCGAGCGGATCATCGACTACCTCGCGCTGATCGGCGACACCGTCGACAACGTGCCCGGCGTCGAGAAGTGCGGGCCGAAGACGGCCGTGAAGTGGCTGTCGCAATACGACAGCCTCGACGGCGTGATCGAACACGCAGGCGAGATCAAGGGGGTGGTCGGCGACAACCTGCGTCGCGCGCTCGACTTCCTGCCGCTCGGCCGCAAGCTCGTGACCGTCGACACGGCCTGCGATCTCGCGCCGCATCTCGAATCGATCGAAGCGTCGCTGAAGAGCGACGGCGAAGCACGCGACCTGCTGCGCGACATCTTCGCGCGCTACGGCTTCAAGACGTGGCTGCGCGAAGTCGACAGCGCACCCGCCGAAGGCGGCGGCGCCGATGCGCCGGAAGGTGACCCCGCCCCGGTGGTGGCCGCAGACATCGTCCGCGAGTACGACACGATCCAGACCTGGGAGCAGTTCGACGCATGGTTCGCGAAGATCAACGCGGCCGCGCTGACCGCGTTCGACACCGAAACCACGTCGCTCGACCCGATGACCGCGCGGCTCGTCGGCCTGTCGTTCTCGGTCGAGCCGGGCAAGGCCGCGTATCTTCCGGTCGCGCATCGCGGTCCCGACCTGCCCGAGCAGCTGCCGATCGACGACGTGCTCGCGCGCCTGAAGCCGTGGCTCGAATCGGCCGATCGCAAGAAGGTCGGCCAGCACCTGAAGTACGACGCGCAGGTACTCGCGAACTACGACATCGCGCTGAACGGCATCGAGCACGACACGCTGCTCGAATCGTACGTGCTCGAATCGCACCGCACGCACGACATGGACAGCCTCGCGCTGCGTCATCTGGGCGTCAAGACGATCAAGTACGAAGACGTGGCCGGCAAGGGCGCGAAGCAGATCGGCTTCGACGAAGTGGCGCTCGAGCAGGCCGCGGCGTATGCGGCCGAGGATGCGGACATCACGCTGCAGCTGCATCAGGCGCTGTATCCGCAGGTCGCGCGCGAGGCGGGCCTCGAGCGCGTGTATCGCGAGATCGAGATGCCGGTGTCGCTCGTGCTGCGCAAGATGGAGCGCACCGGCGTGCTGATCGACGACGCACGCCTGCAGGCGCAAAGCAGCGAGATCGCGACGCGGCTCATCGAGCTCGAGGGCCAGGCGTACGAACTGGCGGGCGGCGAGTTCAATCTCGGCTCGCCGAAGCAGATCGGGCAGATCTTCTTCGAGAAGCTGCAGTTGCCGGTCGTGAAGAAGACGCCGAGCGGCGCACCGTCGACCGACGAGGAAGTGCTGCAGAAGCTCGCCGAGGATTACCCGCTGCCGAAGCTGCTGCTCGAGCATCGCGGGCTGTCGAAGCTGAAGTCGACCTACACCGACAAGCTGCCGCGCATGGTGAATCCCGCAACGGGCCGCGTGCACACGAACTATGCGCAGGCGGTCGCGGTCACGGGCCGTCTCGCGTCGAACGATCCCAATCTTCAGAACATTCCGGTGCGCACGGCCGAAGGCCGGCGGATCCGCGAGGCGTTCATCGCATCGCCGGGGCATCGCATCGTGTCGGCCGACTATTCGCAGATCGAACTGCGGATCATGGCGCACATTTCCGGCGACGCGTCGCTGCTGCGCGCGTTCTCGCAGGGCGAGGACATCCACCGCGCAACCGCCGCCGAAGTGTTCGGCGTGACGCCGCTGGAGGTCAATTCCGACCAGCGCCGGATCGCGAAGGTGATCAACTTCGGGCTCATCTACGGGATGAGCGCGTTCGGCCTCGCGTCGAACCTCGGCATCACGCGCGATGCGGCGAAGCTCTACATCGACCGCTATTTCGCGCGCTACCCGGGCGTCGCGCAGTACATGGAAAACACGCGCGCGGTGGCGAAGGAGAAGGGCTACGTCGAAACCGTTTTCGGCCGCCGCCTGTGGCTGCCGGAGATCAACGGCGGCAACGGCCCGCGCCGTCAGGCCGCCGAGCGCGCCGCCATCAACGCACCGATGCAGGGCACGGCGGCCGACCTGATCAAGCTGTCGATGATCGCGGTGGACGACTGGCTCACGCGCGACCGGCTCGCGTCACGGATGATCATGCAGGTGCACGACGAACTGGTGCTCGAGGTGCCCGACGCAGAACTGTCGCTCGTGCGCGAGAAGCTGCCGGAAATGATGTGCGGCGTGGCGAAGCTGAAGGTGCCGCTGGTCGCCGAAGTGGGCGCCGGCGCGAACTGGGAAGAGGCACACTGACGCACCCCCGTGCGATTCCCGTTTCCCGCGGCATATTGTTGCAGGGATGCTGAATATCGAGATGGTTTGCTTGTGGTCAACGCGCAAGCTCCCGGACAATGCAAGTCAGTCAGGTCATTGTCGCGGGGGCAGCGCGCCCCGTGTTCCGGCATCGGACGCATCGAAGTGTTTCGAACTGCACATCGATGATGTCCGAACCGGTTAATCCAACGGGCGGCGCGAACGCATCGCGTCTGCCTCGTGCGGCGGCAGCAGTTTCGAATCGCAAAGGGGGAATCAGATGCATCGGATCATCATCGTAGGCGGCGGCGCGGGCGGCCTGGAACTGGCGACGCGGCTCGGCGACCGTTACGGCGCGCGCGGCAATCGTCCCGCACGTGCGCTCGTCACGCTCGTCGACCGCAATCCGACTCACATCTGGAAGCCGTTGCTGCACGAGGTCGCGGCCGGCAGCATGGACCCGTTCACGCAGGAGCTCGAATACGCGGCGCAGGCGCGCTGGCATGGCTTCGAGTTTCAGCAGGGCGAACTGACCGCGCTCGACCGCACGGCGAAGCGCATCACGCTGTCGCCCGTCAACGACAGCGACGGTGCGGAGCTGCTGCCGGCGCGCGACCTGGAATACGACACGCTCGTGATCGCGATCGGCAGCACGACGCACTTCTTCGGCGTGCAGGGCGCGGCCGAAAACGCGATCGCGCTCGATACGGTCGGCGAGGCCGAGCGCTTCCGCAAGCGCCTGATCGCCGCGTGCATGCGCGCCGAGCATCAGGCGCCGGCGCAGCCCGCGCCGGGGGCGGCGGCCGAGCCGCGCATCCAGGTCGTGATCGTCGGTGGCGGCGCGACGGGCGTCGAGTTGTCCGCCGAGCTGCGCAATACCGCGCAGGTGCTGTCCGTCTACGGGCTGCACAAGCTCGACCCGCAGCACGACGTCGGCATCGTGCTGATCGAATCGGGGCCGCGGATTCTGCCCGCGCTGCAGGAGCGCGTATCGACGGCAACGGCCGAGCTGCTCGAAAAGCTCGGTGTGCGCTTGATGCTCGCCGAGCGCGTGACCGAAGTCGCGCCGGGTTTCGTGCACACCGCGAGCGGCAAGACGGTGCGTGCGGATCTCACGGTCTGGGCGGCCGGCATCAAGGCGCCGTCCGTGCTGTCGAATCTCGACGGCCTGCAGGTCAACAAGCTCGGCCAGCTCGACGTGCGCCGTACGCTGCAGACCTTCACCGACGACAACGTATTCGCGCTCGGCGATTGCGCGGCCTGCGTATGGCCCGGCAACGAGCGCAACGTGCCGCCGCGCGCGCAGGCGGCGCACCAGCAGGCGAGCTTCCTGCTGAAGGCGATCGGTTGCCGGCTCGACGGGCGTTCGCTGCCGGAATTCACGTATCGCGATTTCGGATCGCTCGTGTCGCTCGGTCATTTCAGCGCGGTCGGCAACCTGATGGGCGGGCTGATCGGCGGCAACATGCTGATCGAAGGGCTGTTCGCGCGCTTCATGTACATGTCGCTGTACCGGCTGCACATCGCGGCGCTGCACGGCTATCCGCGCATGATGCTCGATACGGTCGCGCACTGGCTGCGCCGCACGACGCTGCCGCGCGTCAAGCTGCACTGACGCGGCCGCACGTTCGTGCGCCGGGCGGGCAGGGAATGCGCATCGCGCGCATTTCCTGCCCGTTGTCGTTTCAAGTGCCGGGTGACCGCGGGTTCGCTCGCCGGGTCTGTTTATTGCGCGTCGTTTCGTGCCGATCCGCAAGCATTCGAGCGCGCGAAGGCGCTTGCCGCATATGCGGCGCGGATGAACTCGCCGGGCCGGACCGCGGTTATCGATACCGTGACGGACGCCCGCCGGATTACGCCTTCGTAATCGAGTCTTACACATCTGACAGTTGACGTGACAACGGATTATTGGGCATCTTGTGCGGGTTTCCGCTTGCGGCGGAGTGTCAACCGCCGCGACATCCGCGCCGTCCGCCGGCGCGATGCCCCGTCAGGTCCAAGCCATGACCGTGACGGCGGCGCCCAATCGAGGAGTGCATTCATGTTGAAACCCGAAGTCGACAGCCTGGTTCCCCGTGTTCCGTTCTCGCGCCGCAAGTTCATGCAGGCCGCGCTGGGCGGCACCTTCGCGGCGGCCGTGCTGCCCGTGTCGGCGCAGACGATCACGACCGACAGCGCCGGGCTGGACGTCGACACCATCGAGATCCGCTCGGGCGACGCGAGCATCCCCGCGTATCGCGCGCAGCCGGTCGGCAAGACGAACCTGCCGGTCGTCATCGTGATCCACGAGGTCTTCGGCGTGCATGCGCATATCGCCGACGTCTGCCGTCGCTTCGCGAAGCTCGGCTATCTCGCGATCGCGCCCGACCTGTTCGCGCGCCAGGGCGACGTGTCGAAGTATCCGACCATCCAGGCGCTCGTCGACAACATCGTCAACAAGGTGCCGGACCGTCAGGTCACCGAGGATCTCGATGCGACCGTCGCGTGGGCCGGCAAGAACGGCGGCGACCTGTCGCGTCTCGGCGTGACGGGGTTCTGCTGGGGCGGCCGCCAGGCGTGGCTGTATGCGGAGCACAATCCGCACGTGCTGGCGGCCGTCGCGTGGTACGGGTTCGTCGAAGGCAAGACCGACGAGATGACACCGTTCAATCCGGTCGATCATGCGGCGTTGCTGAAGGTGCCGGTGCTCGGGCTGTACGGCGAGAAGGATACGAACATCACGCAGGCGGCGCTCGCGAACATGCGCAAGGCGATCCAGGCGAGCGATTCGAAGCTCGCGCGCCAATCGGAGATCGTCGTCTATCCGGATGCCGGTCATGCGTTCTTCGCCGATTACCGGCCGAGTTACGTGAAGGGCGATGCCGAGGACGGCTGGAAGCGCGCGATCGAGTGGTTCCACAAGTACGGCGTGATGTAAGCGACGAGGCGGCAGATGCCGTCGCCTCGTCGACGTGTCGCGCCGGTGCTTACGGGTTCGGGCCGGTCGCGATCGGCCGCGACGGATCGGCGCTCCATTCGCTCCACGAGCCCGGATACAGCGACGCACCGTGAAGCCCGGCGATCTCGAGCGCGAGTGCGTTGTGGCACGCGGTCACGCCGGATCCGCATTGCAGGATCGCGTTGTTCGGTTCGGTGCCGGCCAGCAGCGCGGTGAACGTCTCGCGCAGTTCGTGGCCGGTCTTGAAGCGGCCGTCGGCAGCCAGGTTGTCCTTGAAGAACCGGTTGCGTGCGCCGGGAATATGGCCGCCGACACGATCGATCGTTTCGTTTTCGCCGCGATAGCGATCCGGCGCGCGCGCATCGATCACGACGCGCTGGGCCGACGTCACGTTCGCGAGCACGGCCGCCGCGTCGACCGTCGATTCGAGCGGGGCCGCCGCGCGGAAGTCGCCGGCGGCCGGGTGCGGCACGTCGGCGGTCAGCGGCTGGCCGGCTGCTTCCCATGCCTGCAGGCCGCCGTCGAGCACTGCGACGGAATCGTGCCCGAGCCAGCGCAGCAGCCACCACAGGCGCGCCGCATAGGCGCCGCCGTGTGCGTCATAGGCGACGACCTGCTGGCCCTGCTTGACGCTGCGGCCGGCGAGCAGCGTGGCGAGCGCGTCGCGGGTCGGCAGCGGATGGCGGCCGTTGGTGCCGGTCTTGCGGCCGGATAGGTCGCGGTCGAGATGGAGATACTGTGCGCCCGCGATATGGCCGGCTGCGTAGGCGGCTTCGCCTGCGCCCGGATCGGCGAGATCGAAGCGGCAGTCGAACACGGCAACGCTGCCCGGCGCCGCGGCCAGGCGCTCGGCGAGATTGGTTGCTGAGATGAGCGTGGTGTAGTGGGTATGTGGCATGACGGCTCCCTGGAGTGCAAACGGCCTGATACT
The DNA here is from genome assembly GCF_000949135.2 of Burkholderia sp. USMB20. GTDB lineage: Bacteria > Pseudomonadota > Gammaproteobacteria > Burkholderiales > Burkholderiaceae > Burkholderia. The sequence continues at coordinate 298,965 of NZ_JTAN02000003.1, forward strand.
CCAAGTCTAAACAAAAAAAGACGGGCCGGAACCCGTCTTTTCATATGCCGAATGCCGTGCGGCGCGCAAGCGCCGCGCGCAGGTCAGAGATCGCCGAGGTGGCGGCGCAGGAACTCGTGGAAGTGCTGCATGCCGTCTTCCATCGGGCTCTGGTACGGGCCGACCTGCGATTCGCCGCGCGCCATCAGTGCACGGCGACCTGCGTCCATCCGCATCGCGATTTCGTCGTCCTCGATGGCCGTCTCCATATAGGCGGCGCGCTCGGCCTCGACGAACTCGCGCTCGAACAGCGCGATTTCCTCGGGATAGTAGAACTCGACGATGTTGGTCGTCTTCTGCGGGCCGCGCGGAATCAGCCACGACACGACGAGCACGTGCGGATACCACTCGATCATCAGGCCCGGGTAGTAGACCATCCAGATCGCGCCGAACTCCGGCGGCACGCCGTTGCGGAACTTGAGCACCTGCTCGTGCCACGTCTTGTAGGTCGCGCTGCCCGGTTTCGCGAGCGCGTTGTGCACGCCGACCGTCTGCACGCTGTACCAGTCGCCGAACTCCCATTTGAGATCGTCGCACGACACGAAGCTGCCGAGGCCCGGGTGGAACGGGACGACGTGGTAATCCTCGAGGTAGACCTCGATGAACGTCTTCCAGTTGTAATCGCACTCGTGCACTTCGACGTGATCGAAGTGATACTCGGAGAAGTCGAAGTGATGCTTCGTGCCGAGGTTCGCGAGATCGCGCGCGACGTTGCGGCCTTCGGCCTCGAACAGCAGCCCCTGCCAGTTCTGCAGCGGGCTCTTGCCGAGGTTCAGGCACGGCTTGTCGGGGAAGTGCGGCGCGCCGAGCAGCTGGCCTTCCAGATCGTACGTCCAGCGGTGCAGCGGACACACGATGTTCTGCGTGTGGCCGCGCCCGTTCAGCATGATCGCCTGCCGGTGGCGGCACACGTTCGACAGCAGTTCGATCTGGTTCGCCGGGTTGCGGACCAGCACGCGGCCTTCCTTCTCGGACGGCAGCGCAAAATAATCCCCCGCCTCGGGCACCATCAACTCGTGCCCGACGTAACGAGGTCCTTTCTTGAAGAGGGTTTCGATCTCGCGCTCGAGCAGCGCCTCATCGAAGTATGCAGTGACTGGAAGCTGGCTGTGAGCCGACTTCAACTGAAGCGCATCGCTCAGATTGGACATTCCCACTCCCGGTGTTAGCGTGAAAGCAGTGAACAACCCAACCATCGAAAAATCGATTTAGGGAAACGCGGAATTATACCCGGTTCGCCTCGCAAGGCTAGGATTAAGTGCCTGATTTGTGTCAATTTTTTGTCCGGCGGCGATCGGGTGGCGCACAATGTGTGTCGAAGAAGGGGCCCGAATGCGTGCCCGGGTGCCCAAGTCGGCAGGTCGGAAAATTCTCTTTTGCCGTAGAATGTCCGACTTGTTTTGAAATTTGACACCCTCGTCCATGGCGAAAACCGCATCCCAAGGCGCCACCCCGCCCGGCAATGGCACCGAACCGTTGCCGGACAACTATGAAACGGCGCTCGCGGAACTCGAGACGCTGGTTGCCCGGATGGAAGGCGGCACGTTGAGCCTCGAGGATTCGCTCGCTGCGTATCGCCGCGGTGCGACTCTCGTTGCGTTTTGCCAACAGCAGCTCGAGAAAGTGGAACAGCAGGTTCGCGTGCTCGACGGCGCGACGCTGAAGCCGCTTTCGTCCGGAACGGCCGCCACGGACGGCGAAGACGACGATCTATGACATTCGAACAATGGATGCGGTCCGTGCTCGACCGTGTCGAGGACGCACTCGGCCACTATTTGCCGGCTGACAACGTGGTGCCCACGCAACTCCACGAAGCGATGCGCTATGCGGTCCTCGGCGGCGGCAAACGCGTTCGCCCGCTGCTGTGCCATGCAGCAGGCGAACTGACCGGCGCGACCGAAGCGGCGCGCAACGCGGCAGCGGCGGCGCTGGAGATGATCCACGTCTACTCGCTCGTGCACGACGACATGCCGTGCATGGACGACGACGCGCTGCGACGCGGCAAGCCGACCGTGCACGTGCAGTACGACGAGCCGACGGCGCTGCTGGTCGGCGATGCGCTGCAGTCGCAGGCCTTCGTCGCGCTGACCGACGCCGCCGCGCTGTCGCCGGTGCAGCAGGCCGCGCTCGTGCGCGAGCTGGCGCTGGCGAGCGGCTCGATCGGCATGGCCGGCGGGCAGGCGATCGACCTGGCGAGCGTCGGCCTCAAGCTGACGCGCGAGCAGCTCGAGACGATGCACCGGATGAAGACGGGCGCGCTGTTGCGCGCGGCCGTGCGGATGGGCGCGCTGGCGGGCGACACGCCGTCGGCGGAGGCGATGGCCGCGCTCGACGTCTACGCGGGGGCCGTGGGTCTGGCCTTCCAGGTCGTCGACGACATTCTCGACGTCACGACCGATTCGGCGACGCTCGGCAAGACGGCCGGCAAGGATGCGGCGAACGACAAGCCGACCTACGTATCGATCCTCGGCCTCGACGCGTCGCGTGAGCTCGCAGCCCAGCTGCGCGCCGAAGCGCATGATGCGCTGAAACCGTTCGGCGCACGCGCACAGCGTCTCGCCGAACTTGCCGACCTGGTGGTGAACCGGGTCAGCTGACGCGAAGCCCGCCGCTGCGCACACGCTACGGTGCGTGCAATAGAATGCGGGCGCGTTTGATTTCCTACAATGGAACGACGATGTACGACTTGCTGAAAACCATCGACGACCCGGCGGATCTGCGCCGCCTCGATCGTCGCCAACTCCAACCGCTCGCGGATGAACTGCGCGCGTTCGTGCTCGACAGCGTGTCGAAGACGGGCGGCCATCTGTCGTCCAACCTCGGGACGGTCGAGCTGACGATCGCGTTGCACTACGTGTTCAACACGCCGAACGACCGGATCGTCTGGGACGTGGGTCACCAGACCTACCCGCACAAGATCCTGACGGGCCGCCGCGACCAGATGCATTCGCTGCGCCAGTACGACGGCATCTCGGGTTTCCCGCGCCGCAGCGAGTCGGAATACGACACGTTCGGCACCGCGCACTCGAGCACGTCGATCTCGGCGGCGCTCGGGATGGCGATCGGCAGCCAGCTGAACGGCGACGACCGCTTCTCGATCGCGGTGATCGGCGACGGCGCAATGACGGCCGGCATGGCGTTCGAGGCGATGAACAACGCGGGCGTGTCGGAGGATGCGAAGCTGCTCGTGATCCTCAACGACAACGACATGTCGATTTCGCCGCCGGTCGGCGCGCTGAACCGCCATCTCGCGCGCCTGATGTCAGGCCGCTTCTACGCGGCCGCGCGTGCGGGCGTCGAGCGCGTGCTGAGCGTGGCGCCGCCGGTGCTCGAACTCGCGCGCAAGCTCGAGGAGCACGCGAAGGGCATGGTCGTGCCGGCCACGCTGTTCGAGGAGTTCGGCTTCAACTACATCGGCCCGATCGACGGTCACGATCTCGATTCGCTGATCCCGACGCTGCAGAACATCCGCGAACTGCGCGGCCCGCAATTCCTGCACGTGGTGACGAAGAAAGGCCAGGGCTACAAGCTCGCCGAAGCGGATCCCGTGCTCTATCACGGCCCCGGCAAGTTCAACCCGGCGGAAGGCATCAAGCCGTCGGCCACGCCCGCGAAAAAGACTTATACGCAAGTATTCGGCGAATGGCTGTGCGATGAAGCCGAGCGCGATACGCGCGTCGTCGGCATCACGCCCGCGATGCGCGAAGGCTCGGGCATGGTCGAGTTCGAGAAGCGTTTCAAGGATCGCTACTACGACGTCGGCATCGCCGAGCAGCACGCGGTGACGTTCGCGGGTGGTCTCGCGACCGAAGGGCTGAAGCCCGTCGTCGCGATCTACTCGACGTTCCTGCAGCGTGCGTACGACCAGCTGATCCACGACGTCGCGCTGCAGAACCTGCCGGTCGTGTTCGCGATCGACCGCGCGGGCCTCGTCGGCGCCGACGGCGCGACGCATGCGGGCGCATACGATCTCGCGTTCATGCGCTGCATCCCGAACATGACGATCATGGCCGCGTCCGACGAGGACGAGTGCCGCCAGATGCTGCACACGGCGCTGCAGCAGCCGAACCCGACCGCGGTGCGCTATCCGCGCGGCGCGGGCACCGGCGTGCCGACGGTGAAGGAATTCACCGAGATCCCGCTCGGCAAGGGTGAAGTGCGTCGCCGTACGTCGCAGCCGGAAGGCAAGCGCGTCGCGATCCTCGCGTTCGGCACGATGGTCGCGCCGTCGCTCGCGGCGGGCGAGGAGCTCGACGCCACGGTCGCGAACATGCGTTTCGTGAAGCCGGTCGATGCGGCGCTCGTGCGTGAACTCGCCGAGACGCACGATTACCTCGTCACGGTCGAGGAAGGCTGCGTGATGGGCGGTGCGGGCTCGGCCTGCGTCGAAGCCCTGATGGAGAGTGGGGTTATCCGACCCGTAATACAATTGGGCCTCCCTGACCAGTTCATCGATCATGGCGATCCCGCGAAGCTGCTGTCGCAATGCGGCCTCGACGGCGCGGGCATCGCAAAATCGATTCGCGAACGCTTCCTGAGCCCGGCGGCCGATGTCGCCGATCAGGCGAAGCGCGTCGCATAAGCTGGCGCCGCCTGCGGGCGGCGTCGGTGCGACTGGCGCAATCGGTCTACATTGATGCGGAAAACATGGGCCTGCGGGCCCATGTTGCTTTTCCGGCTGCCGCGTGACGCGGCGTGCGCGTCGTCGAACGCGCGGCTTACAAGGATTGAACAAGATGAACCAGATGAATCCCGCCTTCGTGATGCCCGACGTGCAGAGCACGGTGGATACCCGCCAGATTCCGATTCAGCGCGTGGGCGTGAAGGCGGTCCGGCATCCGTTGACGGTGTGCACCGAGAGCGGCGACGTGCAGCCGAGCGTCGGCGTCTGGAATCTCGACGTGCGCCTGCCTGCCGATCAGAAGGGCACGCACATGTCGCGCTTCGTCGCGCTGCTCGAAGAGAACCGTGCGCCGCTGACGGTCGAGCGCTTCCGCGCGATGCTCGCGTCGATGCTGGAGAAGCTGGAAGCCGAGGCCGGCCGCATCGAGGTCACGTTCCCGTACTTCGTGAACAAGACGGCGCCGGTGTCGGGCGTGCAGAGCCTGCTCGACTACGAAGTGACGCTCGCGGGCGAATGCCGCGACGGCGAAACGCGCCTGTTCCTGAAGGTGCTCGTGCCGGTGACGAGCCTGTGCCCGTGTTCAAAGAAGATTTCGCAGTACGGCGCGCACAACCAGCGCTCGCACGTGACGATCGACGCCGAACTCGCAGCCGACCTACCGGTCGAGGCGCTGATCCGCATCGCGGAAGAAGAGGCGTCGTGCGAGCTGTGGGGCTTGCTGAAGCGTCCGGACGAGAAGTTCGTGACGGAGCGCGCGTACGAAAACCCGAAGTTCGTCGAGGATCTGGTGCGCGACGTCGCGCAGCGTCTCGACGCGGACGAGCGCGTGATCGCCTACGTGCTCGAAGCCGAGAACTTCGAATCGATCCACAATCACAGCGCGTATGCGCTGATCGAGCGCGACAAGCGACACGCTGCGTAACGTCGCATCGCTGCGGCGCTGCGTCGAATTGCCGCGGCAATGAAAAAGGCCGCTCGAATCGAGCGGCCTTCTTGTTTTCCGTCCGGCGCGTGCAGGTGCGAGCGACGTTGCGCAGCGCCGTGCCGCGCGACTCAGCGTGCGAGCGACGCGAGATCCCAGCGTGGCTTCACCGTGAACGCGTAGTCCGCATTCGCCTGCTCGGGCCAGCGGCCGAGCCGCAGTGCGCCGGCGAGCGCGATCATTGCGCCGTTGTCGGTGCAGAGCGCGAGATCGGGGTAGTGCACGTCGAAGCCGCGCTTGGCCGCGGCGGCCGACAGCGCCGCGCGCAACTGGCGGTTCGCACCGACGCCGCCCGCGACCACGAGGCGCTTGAGCTTCGTCTTCTTGAGCGCGGCGAGCGATTTCGCGACGAGCACGTCGACGGCTGCGTCGACGAAGCCGCGCGCGAGATCGGCCTTCGCGCGCTCGAGCGCAACGCCCTCCAGCTTCGCCGCTTCGAACTTCTTCATCTGCGTGAGCACGGCCGTCTTCAGGCCGCTGAAGCTGAAGTCGAGATCGCCCGAATGCAGCATCGGGCGCGGCAGCACGACCGCGCCCGGCGTGCCCGTTTCCGCGAGCTTCGACACTTCCGGGCCGCCCGGGTAGCCGAGGCCGATCAGCTTCGCCGTCTTGTCGAACGCTTCGCCGGCCGCGTCGTCGAGCGTCTCGCCGAGCGTCTCGTACACGCCGACGTCGGTCACGCGCATCAGTTGCGTGTGGCCGCCCGACACCAGCAGCGCGATGAACGGGAACGGCGGCGGCTCGTCGACGAGCAGCGGCGACAGCAGGTGGCCTTCGAGGTGATGGATGCCGACGGTCGGCTTGTTCCATGCGAGCGCGAGCGCATTCGCGATGCTTGCGCCGACCAGCAGCGCGCCGGCGAGGCCGGGGCCTTGCGTGAATGCGATCGCGTCGATGTCGTCGCGGCGCGTGCCGCTTTGCGCCATGACTTCCTCGAGTAGCGGCAGCGCGCGGCGGATGTGGTCGCGCGACGCGAGCTCGGGCACGACGCCGCCGTATTCACGGTGCATCGCGATCTGCGAATGGAGCGCGTGCGCGAGCAGGCCGCGCTGCGTGTCGTAGAGCGCGAGGCCGGTTTCGTCGCAGGAGCTTTCGATGCCGAGAACGAGCATGGGTCAGGGCGGGGCGCGCTGCATCGAGCGCGCCGCAGGAAGGTAGACGTAACCGCAAATTATAGCAGGCGAGGGTCGATCGCCGCTTTGCGCGGCCCGGGCCGCAGGCCGGGCAGGTTCAACGCTTCTGTAACCTTCGTGGGGTCGGTTCACATGTCGAACAGGATGCTGAGTCGCTTCAACGCGGTTCCAATCCGCGCCGGTCGACGACGGATGGCTCTGTGGCGACAGACGTCAAGACTCTCGGCCGCGTTCTCGTGGAGGCTCGGAGTAGGCCATGTTCCAGATCGCCTCCCTGTACCGGGGAAGACGTATGAGTCGCGCGAATGCACAGCCGGCACACGACGGCCAGGGTGACGGCCGATGCAACGCGTTTCCGGTGAAATCGAGCTGAAGCGAGTTGTCGGACACTTGCGCGACGGCATCGATCTTCACGCGTCGATGCCGCCGCCGATTTCGTCAGATGGCGAACAGCATCGCGGCAAAGGCTGCATGGAGCCAGCCAACATGTGCGAGTTGGCGGTTACGCACCTGCGTTGCACGGAACGACCATTGCAGAAAGACGATGGCCAGTACCGTGATGAACGCGGCGAGAATGGACGGCGCCGCCCCTGCGCGGCTCCGGGAATAAGTGCCCCGATGCGTACGTTTAGGTATCGCGCGCCCCCGAGAACGTTCATGCCGTCACACAGGCAGGGGGGGCATGCGCGCTCGATGAATAGCGCACGGCAGTCGCTCAACTCGCGGCAGACGCGATGCTTCAATGTCTATGGAGGGAGCCATGTATGCCATTTGCAGAGTCATCGTCGTCGCGGGCGCGGTCGTCCTTGGTGTGACGCCGCAGGCAAGCTGGGCGCAGCATACAGTCGACGCGACATTGCTATCCAACTCGATTCAGCTCAAGACGCATACCGTGAAGTCTGGTCGGGTCACGCTTGATGTCAAAAATGCCGCTGACAACAACATGGAACATGAGCTCGTCGTGCTCAAGACGGATCTGTCTGACGATGCGCTCCCTGTCAGAAAAGGAGAGGTAATGGAGCACAGGCTGACGAAAATCGGGGAAGTCGAAGATATCGCGCCCGGCAGGAGCAAGCGTGTGTCATTCAAGCTCGCACCCGGCCACTACGTGCTGATCTGCAACAAGCCGGGGCACTATGAATCCGGCATGCACACAGTGCTTGTCGTGGCACCGTGAATTGCAACGCGGGCTTGCTAGAACAATGGCCGTCAACGACACGTGTCGATATGCGGAGACTTACGTGCATCGGCGTTCGGCTTCCGCCGACAACTATGGATCGACATCGATCGGAGCGAGTTCGCCCGCTTCGATGACCATGCTTCGAAAATTCATGATGCGCGGACGAGACGGGCGGAATAAACGAGGTTGCCGATTCGTTTACTAGCTGCTCTTCCACGTTCGGAGTTCCATCATGAAACAGATCCATGCGGCGTTCGGTGCTGCGTTGTCGGCTGTCGTGCTGGCGAGCGTCGTGGCGTGTGGCGGCGGTTCGTCTCACGAGAGACAGTACGCGGTCAGTGCGCTGGTCTCCGACGGCGCTGTTCCGGCTGCGCACGTGGATGCCAACCTGAAGAATCCATGGGGCATTGCCTTCAATCCCAAGGGCTTCGTCTGGGTCGCGGATAACGGCACGCAGCACGCGACGCTCTACGATGGCAACGGCGTGCCGCAATCGCTCGTCGTGACGATCCCGCCGGGCACGAGCGGCGACCCCGATCCGACCGGGATCGTGTTCAATGGCACGAATGACTTCATGGTGACCCAGGGCGCCAAATCGGGGCCTGCAGCGTTCATTTTCGTTGGCGAGGGCGGGACCATGACCGCATGGTCGCCCGCGGTCAACCCGACGTCGGCAATCACCGTGTTCGACAGCGGCGGCGCCGCCGTCTACAAGGGGCTCGCGATTGCCAGTAACAACGGGGCGAATTTCCTGTACGCGACGGACTTCCACAACAACCGGATCGACGTGTTCGATCGGACCTTCGCCAAAGTCACGCCAGTCGGCGCGTTTCAGGATCCCGCTTTACCTGCGGGATTCGCGCCATTCGGCATCCAGGCGCTCGGCTCGAAACTGTTCGTCGCCTACGCGAAGCAGGATGCGGCAGCACATGATGACGTCAAGGGCGCAGGCTTCGGCGTGATAGATGTGTTCAGTCCGTCGGGACAATTCCTGCAGCGCTTCGCTACCGGTGGGTCACTGAATGCGCCGTGGGGTATGGCACTGGCTCCCGCGAATTTTGGACGCTTCAGCAACGCCGTCCTGATCGGCAACTTTGGCGATGGCATGATCCACGCGTTCGATGCGACTTCCGGGACCATGCTCGGGACCCTTGAGCACGCTGACGGCAGCGCAATCGTCGAGGCTGGACTGTGGGGCATCGCATTCGGGAATGGGCTCAACAGTCAGCCCACTAATACGCTGTTCTTCGCGGCCGGCACGAACGACGAAGCGGATGGTCTCTATGGCCGCATCGACGTGGGACCGTGATCGCCAGGATGACCTCAGCAGCCAACTCAGGAGCGAGCCGCGCCGCGACTTGATCGGGCAGTCGAAATCCATAAGCGTCGGTTTGGCCAAATGTCACCTCATTCATCGATTGGGACGATCGATCTGCAGGGGCAAGTGAATGTTCGTAAGCGCCTCGCAGCTTCACAAGTGACCTCATCGACTCGCTGAACCTGCCCAGGCTGTGCGGAGCCAGTTCCAATGCGACCTTGACTTCCACTAAAAGCAATCAAACACCGTGTGGTCAATGGAAAGAGCACAAGCGCATCGTCCGAACCGAATCCGAGAGTGTCTCTGGACGGCAACCGTCCATGTTGTCCCAAGGCAGGATCGGGAACCCGGGATCGGGCCGGCTGCTGACGAGGAAGTTCGCTGGTGGATGAGATCAGCCGCATTCAGGTTCTCCTGCCGACCAGCAAGGATGGGGCTGTCGATTCACGGTTGCGAGCGCCACCTGCGAATCGAGGCTGCGCCACCATCCAAGCGTTGCGTTCTCCGCCGTCGCATGTATCATTCGCCCTTCCTCAAGATATTCATCAGTCGCCTACCTCTAAGTGGCTGATAAATATGCATAATTCCTAGCCTATGCAAAGTTCCTGAACAAACCGCGCCATGGAAACTTACGACATCGCCGTGATCGGCGCGGGCGCCGCCGGGATGATGAGCGCCGCGGTCGCCGGGCAACTCGGCCGCCGCGTGGTGCTGATCGACCATGCGCCGCGGCTCGCCGAGAAAATCCGCATCTCGGGCGGCGGCCGCTGCAACTTCACGAACCTCCATGCGGGCCCCGACAACTACCTGTCGTCGAATCCGCATTTCGCGCGCTCGGCGCTTGCGCGCTACACGCCGCGCGACTTCCTCGGGCTGCTCAAGCGCCACCACGTGACCTGGCACGAAAAGCACAAGGGGCAGCTCTTTTGCGATCACGGCAGCGACGCGGTCATCGACGTGCTGAAGCATGAATGCGACGCGGGCGGCATCGCCTGGCGCCGGCCGGTGGTCGTCGACGCGGTGCGCCACGCGCCGTCCGACGGCTTCACGCTCGACACGCAGCAGGCGGGGCCGATCCGCGCACGCGCGCTGATCGTCGCCACCGGCGGCCTGTCGATCCCGAAGATCGGTGCCACCGACTTCGGCTACCGGCTCGCGAAGCAGTTCGGCCACAAGCTCGTCGATACGCGGCCCGCGCTCGTGCCGCTCACCTTTGCGTCGCAGGACTGGGAGCCGTTCGCGGCGCTGTCCGGCGTGTCGCTCGAAGTGCGCGTGTCGACCGGCGACAAGAAGCGCGGCGGCGAATTCGTCGAGGACCTGCTGCTGACCCATCGCGGCCTGTCGGGCCCGGGCATCCTGCAGATCTCCAGCTACTGGCACTCCGGCGACCCGATCCGTATCGACCTGCTGCCGCAGCGCGACGCGGTGGCCGACCTGCTCGACGCGAAGCGCACGTCGAAGCGGCAGATCGGCTCGCTGCTCGCGGACTGGGTGCCGTCGCGCCTCGCCCACGTCTGGCTCGACACGCACCGCGTCGCGGCCGACGCGCGGCTCGCGGACCTGCCCGACAAGACGCTGCGCCAGATCGGCGACGCGCTGTCCGGCTGGACGCTGACGCCGAACGGCACCGAGGGCTACAAGAAGGCCGAGGTGACGAAAGGGGGCGTCGATACGCGCGAACTGTCGTCGGCGACGATGATGAGCGCGCGGGTGCCGGGGCTGTTCTTCATCGGCGAGGCGGTGGACGTGACGGGCTGGCTCGGCGGCTACAACTTCCAGTGGGCATGGGCGTCCGGCACGGCGGCCGGGCAGGCTGCGGCGGAGTTCTCGCGCGGCGCCTGACACGGCTGCGCGCCCTGCCGTTGACGGGACCCGGCCCTTATGTCTTTGCACGACGCTCTGCTATACTCGTAAGTCTTCCCTGCAAACCTTTATTCGTGTCGGATCATGACGATCATTCGCGTTAAAGAAAACGAGCCGTTCGAAGTCGCCATGCGTCGCTTCAAGCGCACGATCGAGAAGAACGGTCTGCTGACCGAGCTTCGTGCGCGGGAGTTCTACGAAAAGCCGACCGCCGAGCGCAAGCGCAAGAAGGCTGCTGCGGTGAAGCGTCATTACAAGCGGATTCGCAGCCAGACGCTGCCGAAGAAGCTGTACTGAACGATTGAGCGCCGCGCGGTTCGCTGAGCGGCGCACCGGCGACCTCCGCCCGATCGGCCTCGTTCCGGGGCCGCGAGTCGCCGATGCCGGATTCGAGCAACCCGCTTGAGACTTAGTCCCAAGCGGGTTTTTGTGTTGACGCCCGTTCGCGGGCGTCGAAGTCACGTTTCCATCCCGGGTGCAAGATGAGTTTGAAAGAGCAGATCAGCGAAGACATGAAGGCCGCGATGCGCGCGAAGGAAAGCGAGCGTCTGGCGACGATTCGCCTGCTGATGGCCGCGATCAAGCAGCGCGAGGTCGATGATCGGGTGACCCTCGACGACGCGGGCATCACCGCGGTGATCGACAAGATGATCAAGCAGCGCAAGGACTCGATCAGCCAGTTCGAGGCCGCCGGCCGCGACGATCTCGTCGCGAAGGAGCAGGCCGAACTGACGGTGCTGGGCGCCTACATGCCCGCGCAGCTGTCGGACGCCGAAGTGGCTGCCGAAGTCCAGGCCGCGGTCGTGGCAACCGGCGCAGCCGGCCCGCAGGACATGGGCAAGGTGATGGGCGTGCTGAAGGGCAAGCTCGCCGGCCGCGCCGACATGACGGCCGTTTCCGCGCAGGTCAAGGCCGCGCTGTCGAAGTAAAACCCGCTTCCCGGCGCGTCGCATGCGCGTGCGCCGGGGCGTCGTATTGTCTTTTTTCGCTCGATCCCACGGTGATTCCGCATTCGTTCCTGCAGGATTTGCTGAACCGCGTCGATATCGTCGACGTGGTGGGCCGGTACGTGCAGCTCAAGAAGGGCGGCGCCAACTTCATGGGGTTGTGCCCGTTCCATAACGAGAAGAGCCCGTCGTTTACCGTCAGCCCGACCAAGCAGTTCTATCACTGCTTCGGCTGCGGCGCGCACGGCACGGCGATCGGCTTCCTGATGGAGCATGCGGGGCTCACGTTCCCGGAAGCCGTGCAGGAGCTCGCGCAGTCGGTCGGGCTGACCGTGCCGCACGAGCCGTCGATGCGCGGCGGCGGTGGGGGCGGCGGCGACTATCCGGCGCCCGTGTCGAAATCGGTCGCGACCGCGCTGTCCGACGTGATGTCCGCCGCGTGCGACTACTACCGCAAGCAACTGCGTGGCGCGACCGTCGCGATCCAGTACCTGAAGAACCGGGGCCTGACCGGCGAGATCGCCGCGCGCTTCGGGCTCGGCTATGCGCCGGACGGCTGGCAGAACCTCGAAACGGCGTTCCCGGACTACCGCGACGACTCGCTCGTCGAATCGGGGCTCGTGATCGTCAGCGAGAAAACCGACGCGCAGGGCGTGGCGCGACGCTACGACCGGTTCCGCGAGCGGATCATGTTCCCGATCCGCAACGTGAAGGGGCAGGTGATCGGGTTCGGCGGACGCGTGCTCGGCAGCGGCGAGCCGAAGTACCTGAATTCGCCGGAAACGCCGCTGTTCAACAAGGGCAGCGAACTGTACGGGCTGTTCGAGGCGCGCCTCGCGATCCGCGAGCGCAAGTACGTGCTGGTCGTCGAAGGCTACATGGACGTCGTCGCGCTCGCCCAGCTCGGCTTCCCGAACGCGGTCGCGACGCTCGGCACGGCATGCACGCCGATCCACGTACAGAAGTTGCTGCGCCAGACCGACACGGTCATTTTCAGCTTCGACGGCGACTCGGCCGGCCGGCGCGCGGCGCGCCGCGCGCTCGAAGCGTGCCTGCCGCATGCGGCGGACAACCGGACGATCCGATTCCTTTTCCTGCCGGCCGAGCACGATCCGGACAGCTATGTACGCGAATTCGGTGCGGACGCGTTCTCCGAGCAGGTCGAGCGCGCGATGCCGCTGTCGCAATTTCTGTTGAACGAAGCAATTGCGGGCAAGGCGCTCGATCAGCCGGAAGGTCGCGCGAAGGCGCTGTTCGACGCGAAGCCGCTGTTGCAGGCGCTGCCGGCGAACGCGTTGCGCGCGCAGATCATGCACATGTTCGCCGACCGTCTCGATATCCCGTTCGAGGAAGTCGCGGGGTTGTCGGACGTCGATGCGCGCATCGCGGCGCCGCCGCGCCAGGCGCCCGCGCGCAGCGAGCGGCGGCGCGTGACGGACAGCGAAAAGCGCGCGTTGCGCACGCTCGTGATGCATCCGCGGATCGCGTCGCAGCTCGACGACGAACAGCTTGCGACCCTGCGCGCGCTGCCGCGGATCGGCGAGCTGTTCGCCGAAGTCGTCGAGCATGCGCGTGCGCTGGGTGACGGCGCGGAGTTCCGGCTGCTGTCCGATGTCCTGCGGACCTCCTCGAACGGCGCGACTTACGAGGAAATCTTCCGCGAAATTCTGGACTATGATGAAAACGTCCGCGATTTGCTGTTACAGAATCCGGAAGACGAGACGGTGCCCGAGCGGCAACGTGAACAGGAACGGATCGCGGGGGAGGAACTGCAGGCCGCGGTGCTCAAGATGCGCTATGACGCCTGCTGCGACCGGCTCGATCGGCTGGCGCGGCAATCGACCTTCACACCCGAGGAACTGGCCGAATTGACGGAATTGAACCAGCAGCGAACCGACATGAAACGTCGGCTCGGGCTGTAGGCGGCCGGGGCGCTGAGAGAGGGCGCACCAGCGTGCTATAATATAAGGTTTCCAGCGGTTTGTTTTCTAAGCAGAGGCGAGAATCGCGATGGCAAAGACGACAGGCGGAAAGAAAGCAGCAGGCAAGGGCTCGACGGAGCCGACCACCAAGGTCACAGCGGCCAAGTCTGCTTCTTCCACCAGGACAACGTCTTCAGCCACGTCAGCCCCTGCAGGAAAGAAAACCGCGGCCGGCACTGCTCAGGCTGCGCCGGCGCCGGCAGCCAGAACACGGGCTGCCGCCAGACCCGACTCCGGGCCGGCCCAGCCGGCGGCGAAGCGGGCAAGTGCGAAAAGCGCAAGGGACACGACTGCCGCCGCGGACGAAACGGCAGTACGTACTACTCATGCACCTACGGTTCAACCGGCTGTCGTCCAGCAGCCGCGAGTCGATATAGCCGGTACGGCGAACTCCATGACCAAAAAGCTGAACGAAGTATCCGTCGATGACGACGCAAATCAGAGCGACGAGCAGCCCGCAGCCGCGGCTGCCCCGGGCAAATCCAAGGTGCGCGATCGTCGCGCCAAGGAAAAGGCGCTGCTGAAGGAAGCGTTCGCGACGAGCACGCCCGGCACGGCCGAGGAGCTCGAAGAGCGCCGCGTGAAACTGCGCGCGCTGATCAAGCTCGGCAAGGAGCGCGGCTTCCTCACGTATGCCGAAATCAACGACCATCTGCCGGACAACTTCACCGAGACCGAAGCCCTCGAAGGCATCATCGGCACGTTCAACGACATGGGCGTGGCGGTTTACGAGCAGGCTCCGGACGCGGAAACGCTGCTCCTGAACGACAACGCGCCGGCCGCGTCGTCGGACGATGAAGTCGAGGAAGAAGCGGAAGTCGCGCTGTCGACCGTCGATTCGGAATTCGGCCGCACGACCGATCCGGTCCGGATGTACATGCGCGAGATGGGCACGGTCGAGCTGCTCACGCGCGAAGGCGAAATCGAGATCGCGAAGCGGATCGAGGACGGCCTGCGCCACATGGTGATGGCGATTTCCGCGTGCCCGACGACGATCGCCGACATCCTCGCGATGGCCGAGCGCGTCGCGAACGAAGAGATCCGCGTCGACGAGCTCGTCGACGGCCTGCTCGATCCGAATGCTTCGGACTCCGCCGATACGGACGGTTTCTCCGCGAAGGAAGCGGAAGCGATCGAGAACGAGGACGAGGAAGCCGAAGAGGAAGAGGAAGAAGAGGAAGAGGAGGAGGACGACGGTGCCGCGCAGGCGTCGGCCAATGCCGCCCAGCTCGAAGCCCTCAAGCGTGCCTCGCTCGACAAGTTCTCGCAGATCAGCGAGTGGTTCGACAAGATGCGCCGCGCGTTCGAGAAGGAAGGCTACAAGTCGAAGTCCTACCTGAAGGCGCAGGAAACGATCCAGACCGAACTGATGACGATCCGCTTCACCGCGCGTACCGTCGAGCGTCTGTGCGACACGCTGCGTGCGCAAGTGGACGAAGTGCGTCAGGTCGAGCGTCAGATCCTGCACATCGTCGTCGACAAGTGCGGCATGCCGCGTTCGGAATTCATCGCGCGCTTCCCCGGCAGCGAGACGGATCTCGACTGGGCCGAGAAGATCGCGGCCGAAGGCCACGCGTACAGCGCGGTCCTGTCGCGTAACGTTCCGGCGATTCGCGAGCAGCAGCAGCGTCTGATCGACCTGCAGGCGCGCGTCGTGCTGCCGCTGAAGGACCTGAAGGAAACCAACCGCCAGATGGCGGCCGGCGAACTGAAGGCGCGTCAGGCGAAGCGTGAAATGACCGAGGCGAACCTGCGTCTCGTGATCTCGATCGCGAAGAAGTACACGAACCGCGGCCTGCAGTTCCTCGACCTGATCCAGGAAGGCAACATCGGCCTGATGAAGGCGGTGGACAAGTTCGAATACCGTCGCGGCTACAAGTTCTCGACCTATGCGACGTGGTGGATCCGCCAGGCCATCACGCGTTCGATCGCGGACCAGGCGCGCACGATCCGTATTCCGGTTCACATGATCGAAACGATCAACAAGATGAACCGCATCTCGCGGCAGATCCTGCAGGAAACCGGTCTCGAGCCGGATCCGGCAACGCTCGCCGAGAAGATGGAGATGCCGGAAGACAAGATCCGCAAGATCATGAAGATCGCGAAGGAGCCGATCTCGATGGAAACGCCGATCGGTGACGACGACGATTCCCATCTCGGCGACTTCATCGAGGACAACAACACGGTCGCGCCGGCGGATGCCGCGCTGCATGCCAGCATGCGCGACGTCGTGAAGGACGTGCTCGATTCGCTGACGCCGCGTGAGGCGAAGGTGCTGCGGATGCGCTTCGGTATCGAGATGAGCACCGATCACACGCTCGAGGAAGTCGGCAAGCAGTTCGACGTTACCCGCGAGCGGATCCGTCAGATCGAGGCCAAGGCGCTGCGCAAGCTGCGTCACCCGAGCCGTTCCGACAAGCTGAAGTCGTTCCTCGAAGGGAACTGATTTCCAGCGTCTCACTTGCGAACGCCGCCGGTATCCGCGTGATGCCGGTGGCGTTTGTCCTCTTTAGCGGCTTTGTTGTTACAATGCCGGCCCGGCTTCGTTGCCGGGGTGGCGTGTAGCACCGGTTGCTTACCGTCTGGGCCCCTAGCTCATGCTTGGTTAGAGCAGCGAACTCATAATTCGTTGGTGCCGGGTTCGACTCCCGGGGGGCCCACCAGATTCGCTTCCAGGGTTATCCGGGGAAGTCTGTGCCGTTGAGCATAAGTTGTCCACCTGGACACGTTATGCCTTATTTCCCGATTATGACGCCTCGGATGCCGGTCATGGTCTCACGGGGCATCCGGGTTGAACGACTGCGCCGGCGACTGATCGACCGGCACGCAGCAGTTGCTCGAAGATGGCCGTCTGCGCGCGTCGACTTTCGGAGGGCGGTGGCCCGGCCGTCGTCTGCGCTCAAAAAGGCGCACGCCTATCCATAACAGAGTCGCGATATACACGAGCGACGAGAGTCCCAGTTCTGTCGACGGTGCATCCCTGCGCAGCTTCCTCAAGACAGTGCAGAACCTCGACTGCATGACTACCGCAGGCATCGCGGTCTACTACTCGATTTCCTGAGGGGATGGGAAGGTTGAGCTGTGGCGTTCGTCAATGCAGTCAACGGACATATCGATCTGTCCCATATTCAGTGTCCGCGTAGCGTCGCGCGGATCGTGCCGCATGCCAATCGCAATGCAGCCTCGGTAGGCGGCGTGTCGGCGAGGCCGTCGAGTACCGTGAAATCGTGAATCGTGCCGAGGCAGCGAACCGCGCTTACGCGAACCCCGGCGAGCATCAGCTTGCGGGCGTAGGCTTCGCCGTCGTCACGTGCGACATCGTTTTCGGCTGTGACGATCAGCGCGGGAGGCAGGTCTTCGAGGTCCGTGTAACTCGCGTTTAGCGGCATTGCGATTATTTCGCCGAGGTTTTCTGACGAAAAGCGCGTCCGTGCGTGCATGCGCCCGGTGTGTGGGGTCAAGCCGGGACCGTCGGCGTATTTCGCTGCCGAGGCGCCCGCCGGGCTTGTGGAAAGCGTCGGACACAGCATGACCTGAAGCGCGATACGGGGGCCACGGCGCGCCTTGACGAGCAGCGCGAGGGTGGCGGCGAGATGACCGCCCGTGCCTTCGCCTGCGACGATAAGGGTGCCTGCGTCGAGATTCAATGCGCGTGCGTGCTCGTGCAGATGGACGAGCGCGGTGAATGCCTGCTCGTTTTGGGTCTGAAAGCACGCAGCGGGTGCCGAGGTGTAATCGACGAGCACGACGGCCGCCTCGGCGTCGGTGGCAATCCTGCGCGCGAGCCGGTTGTCGCTTTGGCCACCCGCGAAGCTCACGCTGCCCGGCAGGAAGAGCACGGCGGGCAGCGGAGTGGGCGCCGCCTGCGGCGGTCGTACGATCCGTATCGTGAAGCCCGGATCCGCAGCGCCAGCTTTCAGCGCGATTTCTTCGGCGTGGATCGCATCCGTAGCATCGCCGTTTGCCCATTCGCGCAGACGCGCTGCCGGAACCCCTGCCTCAGTGGCATGGTCGAGGAACGATTGCGTTTCCGCATCGAGGACCGGATACGAGTCTGCGGATCTGATCAGGCCCGGTGCGGCGTCTCCGGGCGGACGGGCAGACGTGAAATCATCCATGGGGCAGTTTCCGATGAGTAAGGCTTGCTTGTCGATCCGGCACCGTTGGCCGTCGACAGAACAAATTTTCATCGGATTCCCGCACGAGCCACAGTTAAGCGTTGCTAAGAGGCGTTAAGCCCGTGTCCAGCAAAGCGTTCACGCACGCTTCGAGCCGATTTACCGTCGCTTCAGGTCTGCACACCGCGCATTGCCGCAGCCTCCTGCAAATGCACCTGTAACCACGACGGCGTGTTCCCCCGTCCAGCTTCGATCAATGCGTTTGCGCTCCCTGCGTCGCCAGCGCGCGCGAACACTTCGAGTTGCATCGGGGTTGCGCCGTCCGGCGTGACAGGTCTCCCTTCGTGAATGGCCTCGAAGCCCTCGCCCCATTTGTCCCAATACGCGAGACCGCGCCGGCGCGTGCGCTCGCGAAGCCGTGCGGTCCATTCGCGCGCGAGCGCCACTTCACCTTCCCATGTCGCGACGGCGATCGAGCCGATCGCGAGCCCATAACAGACGGTCAGATCGTGATCGATCGCCAGCGCCTCCGTCGCGCAGTCGCGCGCGAGCGCCATCGCCGCGTCGGTCTCGCCTTGCAGCCACAGAATGCGCATCAGAATGGAAATCGCAGCGATATGCGCGTCGACCTGCGCGTGATTCGCGTGCGTCGCGCGCACCGGGTCCTTATCGCGAGCCATCACCCCTTCGATCAGCGCCCGCGCGATATCGTGGTCCCCGAGGAAGTGATGTGACAACGCGCACATCCGCTCGCCGGTTTGCGTCGTCGCAAAATCGCCCGTCCGCGCGGCGGCAGCGCGAAACGCACGCGCATGTTCGAGGCTTTCCGCATACGCGCCCGCGAGCGTCCGATGCGCCCACACGCCCCACAGCGTGCGCAATGCGAGCCGGTCGTCGCCGAGGCGCTGCGCGGCGGCCTGTGCGGCGTCGAACGCGTTCGCCATGTCCGCCGTCGGCCCACGCGTGTGCCACAGCGCGTGACCGTACGCGGCGAGCAGCTCGATATACTGCTCCTTACCCGCCAGATCCGAGTTTTCCGCCGCGGCGATCGCGCGCTCGGCCATCCCGAGGAACTCGTGAGGGAGCGAAAGATGGAACCACAGCGGCGCCGTCGCGATGAGCAGGTCGATCGCGAGCTTCGGCTCGCCATCCTGGCCGGCTGCCCAATCAAAAGCGGCTCGCACGTCGTCGATTCGCTGGCTGTGAATCGCGAGCCACTGACGCGGCGCCTTGCCTTCCCACGCCGCCACGGGGTCGGCAAAGATCGCACAGCAGTACAACGCATGACGGCGGCGCGCTTCATCGAGTTCGTCCGCCTCTTCAAGTCGCATATATGCGTAATGGCGCGTCGTGTCGAGCAGTCGATAGGGATGGTCCGAATCGTCGATTACGCAGGCGATCAGCGACTTGGCGATCAGGCCAGTGACGGCGTCGAAGGCGGCGAGGTCATCGACGTCGCCACTGGCCGCGACAGCCGCAGCAGCATCTATGCCGAAGGCAGCCCGCATGACTGAGAGGCGGCGCAGCACCTGGCGCTCCTCCGGCCGGAGCAATTCATAGCTCCAGTCGAGCGTCGCGCGCAGCGTCTGCTGGCGCGGAAGTGCCGTGCGGCGGCCCTGCGTGAGTAGCGCGAAGCGGTCGTCGAGCCGCGCTGCAATCGAATGCACGTCCATCAAGCCGACGCGCGCCGCCGCAAACTCGATCGCGAGCGGGATACCGTCGAGCCGTCGGCAAATATCGATCACGGGGCCCAGATTCGCCTCGCTCAACGCAAACCGGTCATTGGCGGCGCGTGCGCGGTCGTGAAACAGGGCGATCGCCGGGAACTGCACGGCGTCGTGGAGGCTCACGCCTGCGTCAGTGTCGGGCGACGGCAACGCGGCGAGGCGATGGACGGATTCGCCTTCCGCGCGCAGCGGCTCGCGGCTCGTGACCAGCAAATGCACGCCGGACGCGCCTTGCAGCAGTTGCTCGGCGAGTACGGCAACGGCATCGATCAGATGCTCGCAGTTATCCAGCACCAGCAGCACCGGCGACGCCCCAAGCGCCTGGACAAGATCGGGCACCGGATCGCCGCTCGGGACGGCAACACCTAGCGCCGACGCGATCGTACTGGCCGCGCTCGCGGCCGCGGAGACCGGCGCGAAATTGACGAACACGGCGCGCATGCCGGTGCGCTGGGCGAAGCGATGCGCGACAGCGACGGCCACGGTCGTCTTGCCCATGCCTCCCGGGCCAGCGATGGTGAGCAAGCGTCGCTCGGGCAAGTGGTCAGTCAGACCTGCGATGACGTCCTCGCGGCCTATCACGCGAGCGAGCGTGACCGGCAGACTGCGTGAACCGCTTTCGGACCCGGTGGAAGGCTGCACTGCGTGCGGATGAGGCCGTGGTGCGGCAGGGTCCGCTGCTTCGGCCCGGGTAACGGGCGCGGCGAAACGATAGCCGCGTCCGGTCTCGTTGACGATGTAACGCACACCGTCCGGTCCGTCGCCGAGCACCTTGCGCAGCGCCGACAGATGCACGCGCAGCGCGCCTTCCTCGACGACGTTGTCCACCCAGACGCTGTCGCACAGATTGCGCGTCGAGACCAGCGCGCCCGCATGCTCGACAAGTACGACGAGAATGTCGAGCGCGCGGCTGCCGATTTTCAGCGGCGTCCCGTCCTTGAGCAGGACTCGTTGCGGGAATTGCAGCGTAAAAGGGCCGAACGCGAGGCTGTAAGGAGCGGTCATCGAGAGCGTCATCGCGCGGGTTGAGTGTCGGCCAATACGGTGCGCTGGTCGCGCACACTGACGCAAAAACAGCCAATCATTGCGCAGAAGCGCAGTACGCGCCCTTAAAAGATCTTAAAAAAACCGCTTTGTTCCAGCCGACGAAGCTTGGCACGGATCCGGGCGCCGACTTAGCAACGCTTAACAAGTCGTAACTGGCCCGATGCGCGTCTCCCCGCCAACATTGCTCCATGCAAGCCAATCAATGATCGGAGGTCGATATGGAGCGTCTGAAAGCGCTGGAGGTATTCAAGGCAGTGGCGGACCACGGCAGTTTCACGCGGGCGGCGGACGCCACGAATATTGGCGTACCGTCGGTGAGCCGCGCGGTGCAGGATCTTGAAACGATGCTCGGTGTGCAGCTCTTCAACCGGACCACGCGCCGCGTCGCGTTGACCACGGCGGGCCATGCGGTACTCGAGCGCGTCACGGGCGTCCTGTCCTCCTATGAAGACCTCGCGCGTACCGGCAGCGACGAAGCCGGCGATTGCGCGGGTAACGTCCGCATCGAGGTGCCGGCAATCTTCGATACCGCCCGCCTCACTTCCGTCCTGGTCCGCTTCATGCGCGCCTGGCCGAAAGTACGGGTCGACGTACGGCGCGTCGACCACCTGGCCGACACGCTCGGCGATCTTGCAGACCTCGCAATCGTCGTCGGTCGCTCGGCGCCGTCGTCGT
This sequence comes from Burkholderia sp. USMB20, assembly GCF_000949135.2. GTDB lineage: Bacteria > Pseudomonadota > Gammaproteobacteria > Burkholderiales > Burkholderiaceae > Burkholderia. The sequence goes on from NZ_JTAN02000003.1 coordinate 320,600, forward strand.
GCATCGCGCGAGCACTCGCGGACGTGCCTTTCGGGCTCTATGCGAGTCCTGCCTGGCTCGAACGGACCAACGATCTCGCTCACCCGCTCGATGTGCCTGCCGAGGCTTGCCTCGCGACGGGGGCACAGCATTCGGTGTGGACGGTCAGCCATGAAGCATCCGGGGAGTGTGTGTCGCTTGCCCCGCGCGCGGCGCTGCGCACGAATTGTCCTCATGCGCTTCTCGCGGCGGCCGTCGACGGCGAGGGGGTAGCAATCCTGCCCAACCAGCTCGCACAAGCGGCGCTCAATCGCGGCGAACTCGTGTGCGTGCTCGATGCGTGGCAGGTGGCGCCACTGGAAGCCTGCCTCGTCTACCGGTCCAGACGCAATCTCCCCGCGCGGGTGCGCAGATTGACCGATTATTTGCTCGACGCCTTCGGCGAGCAGCGCGACGAGGTTGGCGCAATGGTGGCTGTACCGAACATTACTCAGATTGCAGCGACGCAGGCGACGCTAACGCCGTGCGCAGCTTGATGAATATCTTGCTTATACGAATGCAGGGGAAACAACGAAATGATGGTTGATTTTGCTGGATGTCTGCTGGACGTGTCGTCGCGGTATCTCGGACTCGCGACCAAGAACCGGACGGTGGTGGCTGACGTCGACGCCGGATCAGGACACGCAACGCGTGTGAGCGATTCACGTTGGCACGGGTTGCAGTGGTTTCCCAACTCGGTGGCGAATGTCTCTACGGCAGACGCTACAGTTGAGAGCAGTGTGCTAGACGCTCCTCCAATGATGTCGGCGCGGTAAGTAGTGCGTCAGTCGAATTGGGAAGATATGCGGCAGCCAAGACCGAGAGTACAAAACCGGATGGGATCCCCGACAATAGGCGATTGCGCAGATATCGGTGATGAAGAGATCGCGTCATTCTTCACAACTGCTACGACCTAGGCATAAAGTCGTCGGCGCCCCATAGTCGAAGTCATGTTGAGTGGTGTAATAGGGCTCAGTAGCAGTTTGTAAGGTCGTAAATGACTGGTCGGCGTACGAAAAACGCAGCTCGTCGGACGTGACTTGTCGGCGGGCGCCGTTCCATACCTCAGCGAGCTCGAGGTTATGGCGTCTGGTTGGTTCTTCGCGGAGCACCAGCCTCCCGGCGGTATGCCATGGAAATCGTGAGGTCGATGTCGAATACCCGGTGCCGGTATGCTCTCAACATCCCAGCGGGTCGTTTTCTTCGGTCTGTGAATCCAGCCACGCTCGCGCCCCGGCGTCTCTTCTCGCTCGGTACTCTTGTACGGAAGCGAGGTCGATGTCGAACTGACCAGAAGGGTTTCTCGGCAAAACTTCCATCAGGTTCCCGTGGGCGAGCAGCATGTTGATATGAGCGCAACTCACGAAGAGATACTTTGCTGCTTCTTCAACGGTCATGGTGAACGCATTTACGATCGATTATTCAGTTCAGGCCGTTCGTCGCCGGTCTCAATGGCTGGCTGTTCGCGAAGTTACCACCGTCGTGACTGCCGACGACTATGCGGTGCTCATGCCATGGATCTAGAAATAACCTACGGATTTCGTCGTTTGATTAAGCTCGCACCAGCGCTTCCATACATAGTCCGCATTGTCTGACCAACCGGGCTCCCCGATGAGCTGATAAATGCGGCCGGAGCGCGTCTCGCCGCGTCAACTCTCAAGGTCGAACGTAACGACCTCAGAGCTGGCGCGTCCTGTGCGGTCTCGGTTGTCTGCGCCGACAAAATGTCGAGTCCCGTCCGATGTTTCCAATATTCTCCAGCGCGATCGCGAGACCCCCGGCTCGTCAATTACGGGGGCGATTCTCCAAATAGGCATGAGCATCTCCTGTTCGCCGCTGAGGGCCTGGCGGGAAGACGTCGTCTCCCACACTGGCGGCACGTCATTCATGGTATTCGAATTCGCGTCGCGTTAAAGTTAAAAACTGGATTATTTTATTGGTAATTTTTCGGACGGGATATGCTTTATATTTAACTGATTGGTCGATTTATGATTTTTTGAGGAAAATGTGATTGCAGGTGGTGACATAATGTGTGGGCCGCTTATTCTTTATCTCGAGGACGAGTTATGCTTAACGGCACAGCGGTGCAACCGACCTCGATTGGACGCGAAAAGCCGGCCCGGTGGGCCGGCTTTTTCGTTTCTGGGCTTCAACGCGTCGGATCCGGGCAATCCATGGCTCCGGACTACCCGAACGGGTAGGGACCGTTCGTGTTCCCCATCCCTAAACTGCCTTCCCGAAGATTTCGCGGCGAGCGATCGCTTGTCTGCGTATTCGACGACAGACCGGTGCGCATCGAAGCCGACCATCGGCATACGCAGGCGAGCTCGACGCACTCGCTACCACCTATAATCCGAGCAAGCGCGCCTTCTTGTACGGCACGGTCGCTCACGTGGACAACAGCAAGAACGGCAACTTCCCTGTGTTTGCGACGGCGCGCGATTCCAGCTTCCAGCTCGCCGACCCGTCCGAACATGGGCGAAGGGCAAACCGGCGCGTACGTCGGGATGATGCACGTCTTCTAAAGCAACAGGCCGTTTCGCGGAGCGTTTTCCGCACAGCCGGCCACTGCGGGCACAGCGCAGTGGCTGGACGACTCGCCGGTGTTCGCGCGGGCGAGCCTCGCCACAGGCATCGAGTGACAAGCGATGCTGGCGCCGTCCTCAAAAGAAGGTTGAGATCATCATGACCAGATCAAGCGAATCATCATCGCCCGGGTTCATCGGCGTCGTAACGCTCCTGTTTATCGCGCTTACATCGCTCTTTCTGCTGATAGGCGGCGCGTACCTGCTCTCGCTCGGTGGCTCGGCGTATTACGTCGTGACCGGCGTCGTGCTGCTGGCAGTCACGTGGCTGCTGTATCGCCGCAGTCCCACTGCGCTCGTGCTCTACGCGCTCGTGCTCGTGGGCACTGCCATCTGGTCGCTGTGGGAGTCGGGTCCCGACTTCTGGGCGCTCGCGCCGCGCTCGGGGGTGCTCGTCGTGTTCGGCGTGTGGTTGCTGCTGCTCGTGAGCTGGCGTCTCGAAGTGCCGCGCAAGCTCGGCGTGCAGTCGCTCGTCGGCGCGCTCGTGATCTGGGCGGGCGTGCTCGTGTACGCCTGCTTCAACGATCCGCAGACGGTCAATGGCACGATGGCTTCGTCTGTCGGTTCGCCCGCCGCGAACGCCAACGGCATCGACGCCTCGGACTGGCCCGCGTACGGCCGCACTCAGGAAGGCACGCGCTACGCGCCGCTGCAGCAGATCACGCGGGACAACGTGAAGAACCTGCAGGTGGCCTGGACGTTCCGCACGAACGACATGAAAGGCCCGAACGATCCGGGTGAAATCACCGACGAAGTCACGCCTATCAAGATCGGCAATCTGCTCTACCTGTGCTCGCCGCACCAGAAGCTCTTCGCGCTCGACGCACAGAGCGGCGCGCTCAAGTGGACCTTCGATCCGAAGCTCAAGACCGATCCGTCGTTCCAGCACGTGACTTGCCGCGGCGTGTCGTATGTCGATCTGACGGCGAGCGCCGATGTATCGGCAACGGCTGCTCCCGCTAGCGACGCTGCTGCTTCGGCGCCGCAGGCCGCCGCACCGGCAAGCGACGCAGCCGTATCGGCCACGGGGGCGTGCTCGCGCCGTATCTACCTGCCGGTCAACGACGGCCACCTGTACGCGCTCGACGCACTGACAGGCGAGCGCTGCGCGGGCTTCGGCAGCAATGGCGACCTCGATCTCCAGCATGCCATGCCGGTCACCACGCCGGGTATGTACGAGCCCACTTCGCCGCCGGTCGTCACCAGCAAGGTGATCGTCGTAGCGGGCGCGGTGGAAGACAACTTCTCGAACCGGGAACCGTCGGGCGTGATCCGTGGTTACGACGTGCGCACGGGCCAGCTCGTGTGGGCGTTCGATCCGGGCGCGAGTGATCCGAACCATATCCCCGGCCCGGACGAGCACTACACCTGGAACTCGCCGAACTCATGGGCACCCGCCGCCTACGACGCGAAGCTCGATATCGTCTATCTGCCGATGGGCGTGCGTACGCCGGACATTTGGGGCGGCGACCGTACGCCGGAGATGGAGCGATATGCAAGCGGCCTGCTCGCGCTGCACGCGTCGACGGGCAAGCTGGCCTGGTTCTACCAGACCGCTCACCATGATCTGTGGGACATGGACATGCCGTCGCAGCCGACGCTCGCCGACATCACGACCAAGGACGGCAAGACCGTGCCGGTCGTGTACGGGCCGGCCAAGACCGGCAACCTGTTCGTGCTCGACCGCCGCACCGGCGAAACCGTCGTGCCGGCTCCGGAACTGCCGGTGCCGCAAGGCGCCGCGCCTGGCGACCGTACCTCGCCGACGCAGCCGTTCTCCGAACTCACGTTCCGTCCGAAAAACCTGCTCACGGACAAGGACATGTGGGGCGCGACGATGTACGACCAGTTGGTCTGCCGCGTGATGTTCCACAAGCTGCGGTATGAAGGCACCTTCACGCCGCCGTCGCTGCAAGGCACGCTGGTGTTCCCGGGCAACCTGGGCATGTTCGAGTGGGGCGGCATTGCGCTCGACACCGATCGTCAGATCGCCATCGCCAACCCGATTGCGCTGCCGTTCGTGTCGCGTCTGATCCCACGCGGTCCGGGCAACCCGATCGAACCGGCATCGGGTGCCAAGGGGAGCGGTACGGAATCGGGTATCCAGCCGCAGTACGGCGTGCCGTTTGGCGTGACGCTGAACCCGTTCCTCTCGCCGCTTGGCCTGCCCTGCAAGCAACCGGCATGGGGCTACATCGCCGGTATCGATCTGAAGACCAACGAGATCGTCTGGAAGAAGCGTATCGGCACGGTGCGTGACAGCTCGCCGATCCCGCTGCCGTTCAAGATGGGGATGCCGATGCTGGGCGGCCCGATGATCACGGCCGGTGGTGTGGCGTTCATCGGCGCAACGGCGGACAACTACATCCGCGCGTTCGACGTGAACGACGGCAAGCAACTCTGGGAAGCCCGCCTGCCGGCAGGCGGCCAGGCCACGCCGATGAGCTACTCGATCAACGGCAAGCAGTACGTCGTGATCGCCGCAGGCGGCCACGGCTCCTTCGGCACGAAGCTCGGCGATTACGTGATCGCTTACGCGCTGCCGAACTAACACGCGTTGCTGTTCGCACCGAGCGCCGGACAGAGGTATCGAGCCTCGCGGCGTACGGTGCGATCCCCGAAACGGCATGCGTGGCATGCCGTTTTTTTGCCTGCTTTCTGGCGACTCGTTTGCCTTCGGCAAAATCTCGAAACCCGCGACGCCGCAAGGCCTCGCGGGTTTTTCTTTTGCGCGCCGCCTGAACGTGGCGAACGTGTCGAACGTGTTCACGTCCGCGTCGCATGTCGTATCGCCGCCACCGGGAAACACGGAGCGCGTGCCGTCCCGATGTCAATCGAAGTATGCTGTGGCGCGACCGGCGCGCGCGCTCGGGATTCGTCCAGCGTGCGGACCGGGGATCCGCGCCGCGCCCCGTCCGGCAGCCAGAACAAACACAAACAGACTTCGCCCGACCGTGGGGTGGCCATCATGATCATGTTGCGTTCGTGGAGTGCGATTCTTGCGTTGCTGATGCTTGCCGCGTGCGCCAGCCTGCCGCCGCAGGCTGATCGTGCGCCGACGCATGCGTTCTCCGATACCGAAAACACGCGCCTCGGCGCGGCGTTCCGCCAGCAGGCCGCCACCCATCCTGGGCAGGATGCGTTTCATCTGCTGCGCGACCCGGTCGATGCGCTCGATGCGCGCGTGCTGCTCGCCGATCGCGCGGACCGCTCGCTGGACCTTCAGTACTACATCTGGCACGACGACCTGACCGGACACGAGCTCGCGGATGCGATCATCCGCGCGGCCGATCGCGGGGTCCGCGTGCGCGCGCTGCTCGACGATCTCGGGACGAACGCGGACGACCGCAAGCTGCTCGAGATCAGCTCGCATCCGAACATCGAGATCCGGCTCTTCAATCCGGTCGCCACGCGCCACTTCAAGAAGATCGGCACGGTGCTCGAGTTCTCGCGGGTCAACCGGCGCATGCACAACAAGGCGATGATCGCGGACAACCAGGCGGCGATCGTCGGCGGCCGCAATATCGGCGACGAGTACTTCGGCGCGTCGTCGATGCTGGAGTTCGGCGATCTCGACGTGGTCGTGCACGGCCCGGTCGTGAACGACATCTCGACCGAATTCGATACGTTCTGGAATTCGCCGTATGCATATCCGGTCGATGCGCTGGTCGGGCACGACGCGGCGCCCGGCGGCCTCGATCGGGAGCGCGCACGGCTGCGCGATTACCTGCGCGCGATGGAGGACAATCCGTACGTGCTCGAGGCGCGGCAAAGGCTCGACCAGATCGTGCACGGGCAGGGGACCGAGCTGTCGTGGGGGCGCGCGACGGTCCTGTACGACGATCCGGCGAAGATCGCACGCTCGCCGAAGGACAGCGACGGGCACCTGATGCCGCAACTGCGCGCACTCGCGCTGCGGCCCGAGCAGGAGCTGCTGATCGTGTCGCCGTACTTCGTGCCGGGCAAGGACATGGTCGAACGGCTGCGTGCGCTCACGGCGCGCGGCGTCCGAGTGACGATCCTGACCAACTCGCTCGCATCGACCGACGTCGCGGCCGTGCATGCCGGCTACCGGCGCTATCGGCGCGATCTCGTCGAGGCCGGCGTGCGGCTTTACGAGCGGCGCCCGTCCGGCGACAAGAGCATCTCGAAGCGGGTCATCATCGGCTCGTCGCGTGCGTCGCTGCATGCCAAGACGTATGTGTTCGATCGCAAGAGCATCTTCATCGGGTCGATGAATCTCGACCCGCGCTCGCTGAACCTCAATACCGAGATCGGCGTTTACTGCGAGAGCCCGGCGATTGCATCCGAAGTCGCGACGGACCTGGAGCCGCGGCTCGATCGAATCGCGTGGCGAGTCGAAGCGAGGACCGATCCGGGCGGGAAGTGGCGCCTCAAGTGGATTCAGACCGACGCGGACGGGAAGGTGACCGAACTCGATCACGAACCGGAAGTGTCGGCGGCGCGGCGCATGGAAGTGTGGTTTCTCGGCTTGTTTCCGATCGAATCGCAGCTGTGATTTCGCCTGCGCGCGACAGCCGCGGGCGACGTGTGCCGACGGTCGTCGTCGATCGGGACGCGCCGCGTGCACTGTCGCCGACACGGTTCCGGGCGCGCGAAATGACCCGCACCCGGAACCGCACCGCTCATCGCACGATCAGCGCGCGAAATCCGCCGTGCTCTGGATGAACGCGTTCAGCTTCGATATGTTCACGCTGCCGAAGCCCGTCGTCGCATCCCAGCCGGCCTTCGCCTTGTAGCCGTACGTGCCGCTGCCGTTGTTGCCGGACGTCACGTCGTGCAGCAGCGCCGCATTGCTCGGGAAGTACTTGTAGATGCTCGACGCCGGGAAGCCGAGCGCGTTGTTGTTCGCCGATTGCAGCCGCGCCCAGATGCCGGTGAAGATCGGCGCGGCGAGGCTCGTGCCGCCTTCGTTGTTCAGGTAGCCCGAGCCCCACAGCGTGTCGGACGTCTGGCCGTTCACCACGAGGATCGCGCCGGTGCGCAGGTCGGCGTCGAAGCCGACGTCCGGCAGCGCGCGCTTGGTCGACCCGGTGAGGCTCGACGATTGCCACGCCGGCGCGGCTTCGTACTTGCTGTAGCCGCCGCCCGTCGACCACACGGTGCCCGGCTGCCAGCTCGGATCGTTCCAGACGATTTCGCTGTTGTACGCATTGGTCGACGTGTTGGTGAACAGCGTCGTGCCGCCCACCGCGATTACGTACGGCGACGTCGCGGGCTCGCTCACGGTGTAGGTCGAGCGCGACGGCGTGCCGCTCGCGCATTCGTACGCACCGTGGTCGCCGGCCGACACGGAGAAGGTCTGCCCCTGCGCGACGGCCTGCTTGAAGATCGTGTCGTCGGTCGCTTGCGAGCCGGTGCTGTACGAGGACGATTCGCACACGCCGAGCGACACGTTGATGACTTTCGCGACGTTGTCGCTCACCGCCTTGTTGTACGCGGCGGTGATTGCCGTGAGCGTCATCGACGGAGCCACGTAGAACACGACCTGCTTCACGCTGCCGCCGGCGGCGCCGACGATCGACTGGCTGTCGAGGTTCCATTCGACGGTGCCGGATGTATCGGTGTACGAACTGCCTGACGGACCCGTCGGCACGACGCTGCTGCTGATCGTGCCGAGGCCGTTGTTCGCGGCGAACGTGTTGAGATCGCTGACGGTCTGCGACAGGTCGCCTTCGGCGATGATGCCGACCGTGGTCTGCGAGGCCGTCGGCGTGCCGTCGCCGCCGTAGAGCGACGAGAATTCCGTCGGGTTGTGCGGCACCGCGGATGCGCCGGCGGGGATCGTCAGGTTGCTGGTGTTGCCTTGCGGCTTGCTGCCCGCGCCGGTGTGCATGAGCTCGACGTTCTGCAGGCCCAGCACCGCGCCGACGATGCCGCCGATCGCGTTCGGCACCTGCGCGGCATCGGTGTTCGCGTAGACGCTGCGGCCGTTGCGCGTGAAGCGCTTGAGCGTCGTGCGGAACGCCGACTTGATCGTTGCCGCGGTGCCGGAGGCGGACACGAGCAGGCGGTTCGGCGCAACCACGATGTTGACGAAGCCGGCCTGGCGCAGGTGCGCGACGACGGAGGCGACCTGCTGGTCGGTCGGCGCGTACTGCGCGGCGAACTGCGCCGGCGTGAGGAACTGCTTGTAGTGCGGCGAGCCGGGCGTGTGCAGGTCGTGCAGGTACTGGTCGAGTTGCGCTTCGTTGCGCAGGTTCAGCCCGAGCACGATGTCGACCGATTCGCCGGGCGCCATCTCGGTGGCTGCCGCGGCAGCGGCGGCGGTGCTGGCCGCCGGCGCGCCGGCGGTACTGCTGCTTTCACCTTGCTGGACGAGGGGCAGGAAGCCCTTGGTGCGCGTTTCCGTCCAGCCGGCGGCCGGTGCGGCATGGACGCTCGCCATGCCGAACGAAGCGGCTGCCGCGGCGGCGAAGGCGAGCTTGACGATGCGGATGTGCTTTTGTTTCTTGTCTGCAACCTGATTCATGTTGAATTACCCCTCCGGTTGAACATCGAACGGCACGAACAACGACGGTCGACAGCGGCGCGGATCGTGCGCCGCCGATATCCGCCGCGCTCGCGCGGATGGCGCGGACGCGACGGGGCCTTTCGCCCGGTCCGCAAGGGTGGTGATCCTCCGGGGGCGAAATGCTGGAATGCTCGGCAATGGAGGCGCTGCGCCGCGAAGCAGGGCGGCCGCGCCAGCGGGTTTGATGCAGGCGGGATGACTAGAGCAACAGTTTCGGTGTCCTGCTCATTCGGTTCGATCCTTCGGCCCGCTGCCGGACGGCAGCTGCCCAATCAATTGCATCGGGATGTTGCATGCGCCAACGGAAGAAGAGGCGGTCGGCGGCGAGAACTTCGGTGCGGCGCGAGCGCAATGCGTCGAGCGGAATCGATTGCGTGGTGGACAATTCGTCAGATTGCTTGAATCGGACGGTATCAAGAACGAAAGTTCGGTGTCAAACTTTTTCTGATTATATGAAACAAAATTAAATCGAATAAGCTGAAATGATTTTGAAAAATTGCGGGGTATTTTGTAATTTTCAAAGACACTTTCGGATGTAATGATGGATCGGCGCGCCGGATAATTGACGATTCCATTCGTAATGAGCGAATGGTTGTGGAGGAAACATTCGAGCCGCAGACGCCGGCTGAGCCGGTCATGCGTCGCGCAGCGCGCTCGCCGGCAGATGCGTAACGCAATCCGGTCTGCCATCCGCACGGAAACTTCAACGGCGCTCCCGTCGCCGAAGCTCGAGCTTCGGCGTGTCGTGCCGCTCGACGGCCTGCAGGTCGTCGACGAGCCGGAACAGGCCGTCGATACAGTGCAGCAGGCGTTCGTCCGGCGCGTCGCCGCTTGCCGACGCGAGTGTCTTGATCTCGTCGAGCCGCGCTTCGAGTTCCGCAAGCGGCGCGCGCACGATGCGGTCCGCATCGGCGGGCGAGGTCGTTTCGAAGGCAGTTGCGTGCTTGAGGCGAACGGTCATGGCATTGAAGTCCTCGATGAATTGCGACATGGCGCTCGGGCAACCGTCGCGGTAAGCCGCGCGCACCGAAAGATCGTCGGCGACGATCCGGCCGGCAGCGTGCGCGGCCGAGTCGAGCGCTTCGAGCGTTCGGCGAATCAGCCGGCACAGGTCGACGGCCGCCGCCAGCAGCCCGGCCAGCAGCAGCGCCGCGAGCACCGGGTACGTGAATGCGTCGTGGTGCAGCGCGTCGCGTGATGGTCTGGCCGGATGGCGCAACGTGTCGCTGATCGACACGCCGGCGCCGGCCGCCAGCACGGCGACGATCGCGAGCAGCACGATCGCCTGCCCGATTTGCCGGCTCGGCGTCGCCGCCCGGTTCACTGTATGCCCCGCAACCGGTAACCGACCCCGCGCATCACTTCGGGCATGCCGCGCGCGCCGGCCTGTTCGAGCTTCTTGCGCAGCCGGCTGATGTGGCTGTCGATCGTGCGTTCCATCGCGCTCACGTCGGCCATGCAGGCATCGAGCAGTTCGCCGCGCGTGAACACGCGGCTCGGCGCGCGTGCCATGTGCGCAAGCAGCCGGAACTCGGTGAGCGTGAGCGACACCGGTACCTCGACCGATTCCGTGCGCACGCAAACGACATAGCTGTCGGTGTCGATCTCCAGGTCGCCGACCCGCAGCACGTGCACGGCCGACGGCGTGCGCGCGCGACGCAGGATCGCGCGCAGGCGCGCGACCACCTCGGCCGGGTCGAACGGCTTCACGATGTAGTCGTTAGCGCCGGCGCCCAGCGCCTGCCGTCTGTCGATGTCGCGGTCGAACGCGGTGACGACGACGACGGGTGTCGTACAGCGCCGTCGCAGCTCGGTCAGCACGTCCCAGCCGTTGCGGCCCGGCAGCTTGACGTCGAGCAGGATCAGGTCGGGCACCAGGTGCGGCTGCACGTCGAGCACGGCCTGCCCGTTGCCGACGCGGTAGGTGCGATAACCGTCGTGCGTCAGGTAGGCGTCGAGGATGTCCGAGATGTCGGGTTCGTCCTCTGCAATCAGGATCAGCGCGCTCATCGTTGCTGCGCCACGTTGGTCGACGGCGCGACGTCGGTATCCGTCAGCCCGCCGCCGAGCGCCTTGTAGAGCGCGACGGCATTGGACAGTTCGCCGCGGCGCAGGTCGAGCAAGGCCTGCCGCGCCGCGTACAGCTGGCGCTGCGAATCGAGCAGCTCCAGTCGCCCCTCGACGCCCGCGCGGTAGCGCAGGTTCGACAGGTCGGTGCGGCGCTCGGCCGATGCGACCACGCGCGTCTGCGCTTCGATCTGCCGGCCGAAGGTCTCGCGTCCGGCGATGCCGTCGGCGACTTCGCGGAACGCGGTCTGGATCGAGCGCTCGTATTCGGCGACGGCGCTGGCCTTGCGCACTTCCGCGAGACGCAGTTCCGAGCGCAGCCGGCCGCCCTGAAAAATCGGGACGGTGACCTGCGGCGCAAAGCTCCAGACGTTCTGACCGCCGGCGAACAGGCTGCCCATCGCCGGGCTCAGGAAGCCGATCGACGACGTCAGCGACAGCCGCGGAAAGAACGCGGCGCGCGCCGCGCCGATGTCGGCATTGGCCGCGACGAGGTTCTGCTCGGCCTGCTGGATGTCCGGCCGGCGGAACAACAGCTCCGACGGCAGGCCGGCCGGCAGTTGCGTCATGACCGGCTGCTGCTCGAGCGGCAGCGGGTCCGGCAGGTCCTTCGGCGGCTCGCTGCCGAGCAGCAGGCGCAGCGCATTGCGCGCCTGCTCCACGGCACGCGTGCGCGCTTCGAGGTCGGCGGTCGCGCTCGCGACCTGGCCTTCGGCCTGCGCGATGTCGACGCCGCTCGCCTGGTGCGCTTCCTTCAGGCGGCGCGCGAGATCGAGCGACTGCTGCCAGTCGCCGAGGGTGCGCTCGGCGAGTGCGCGCTGCTCCTGCGCGAGGCGCTCCGCGAAGTACGCATCCGCCACGGCGCCGACGAGCGCGATCTGCACCGCGCGGCGGCCGTGATCAGTCGCGAGGTAGCGCGCGAACGCCGCGTCCGACAGCGACTTGACGCGGCCGAACAGGTCGATCTCGAACGCGCTGATGCCGACGTCGACGCCGTACCGGTTCTGCGTCGATTCGAGCAGCGGCGGATTCGACTGCGGGTCGGCCGCGGTGCGCTGGCGCGTGAAGCTGGCGCCAGCGTCGATCGACGGCAGGCGCGCCGAGCGCTGGATGCCGTACTGCGCTTCGGCGGCCTCGACGTTCAGCGCGGCCAGCCGCAGGTCGCGGTTGTTGCGCAGCGCGACCTCGATCAGGCGCTGCAGGCGCCGATCGCCGAACATCGTGCGCCAGCCGAGATCGGCCGCGTTCGCGTGCAGGTCGGCGGCAGCGGCGGCCGTGTAGGCGGTCGGCGCCGGCATCGCGGGTTTAACGAGCGCCGGCGTCAGCGAGCAGGCTGACAGCGCGAGGGCGGCGCACGCCGCAGCGGAAAGAATAAGCAATCGCATGGCATCAACCTTGTTGTTCGATATGCAGCGGATCGGGCTTGCGGCGCGCGGCGCGCCATGCTCCGATGCGTTCCTGGATGCTCATCACGAACACGAAGAACACCGGGACGAAGAAAATCGCCAGCACCGTGGCGGTCACCATGCCGCCGAACACGCCGGTGCCGATCGCGTGCTGCGTTTCGGCGCTCGCGCCGGTCGCGATCATCAGCGGCACCACGCCGAGGCCGAACGCGAGCGACGTCATCAGGATCGGGCGCAGGCGCAGCTTCGACGCCTCGACGGCCGCCTCGATCAATCCCTTGCCTTCCTCGCGCAGCTGCTTCGCGAATTCGACGATCAGGATCGCGTTCTTCGCGGACAGGCCGATCACCGTGATCATCCCGACCTTGAAGAACACGTCGTTCGGCAAGCCGCGCAGCAGCACCGCGCCGATCGCGCCGAGCAGGCCGAGCGGCACCACCAGCATCACCGACAGCGGGATCGACCAGCTTTCGTACAGCGCGGCGAGCACCAGGAACACGACGATCATCGACAGCACCATCAGCATCGGCGCCTGCGACGCCGACTCGCGTTCCTGCAGCGACTGGCCGGTCCACTCGACCGCGAAGCCCGGCGGCAGTTGCGCCGCGAGACGTTCCATCTCGGCCATGGCTGCGCCGCTCGACTGGCCCGGGGCGGCAGCGCCCGAGATCCGCGCGGACGGGTAGCCCTTGAAGCGCACCATCTGCAGCGGCGTCTCGGTCCACACGGGGCGAACCACTTCGGACAGCGGCACCATGCCGCCGGCCGCGTTGCGCACGTACAGCTTCATCACGTTGTCGAGCTGCATGCGCGCCGGCGCATCGGCCTGGATGATCACCTGCTGCATGCGTCCCGCGTTCGGGAAGTCGTTCACGTAGGTCGAGCCCATCGCGGTCGACAGCGTGTCGCTGAGCGTCGTGAACGACACGCCGAGCGCCTCCGCTTTCGCGCGGTCGATCTCGAGCCGCACGCTCGTGCCGGCCGGCAGACTGTCCGGGTACACGCCGGTCACGATCCTGCTTTGCGCGGCAAGTTCGAGCAGCTTGACTTCCGCCGCCTTGAGCGCCGCGGCGCCCTGATTGGCACGGTCTTCCAGGCGCATCGAGAAGCCCGAGCTGTTGCCGAGTTCGTCGATCGCCGGCGGCAGCAGGCTCATCACCGTGCCTTCGGTCACACCGGCCATCGCTTGCTGCGCGAGCAAACCTTCCTCCACGGTCGACGAGCTGCCGCGGTTCTTCCAGTCCTTCATCACGGACCAGTTGATCGCCGCGTTCGGGCCTTGCCCCGAGAAGCCGTAGCCGATCACGGAAATGCTCGACTGGATTGCCGGACGCGCAGCAAGATGCTTCTCCAGCGTCTTGACCACGTCATGCGTACGCTCGGCGGTAGCGTCTGCGGGCAGCAGAAAGCTGGTGATGAAGTAGCCCTGGTCCTCGTCCGGCAGGAACGACGACGGCAGGCTGCGGAAGCCGAGCACCAGTGCGCCCGAGATTGCGACGAACACCAGCATCACGCGGCCCGTGCGGCCGACCAGGCGGCCGACGCGCGTCTCGTACCAATTGGTCAGGTGTTCGAAGCGTCGGTTGAACCAACCGAAGAAGCCGCGCTTGTCGTGGTGACCCGGTTCGAGCGGCTTGAGCATCGTCGCGCACAGGGCAGGCGTGAGCGTCAGCGCGAGCAGCGCGGAGAACAGGATCGACACGGCCATCGACAGCGTGAACTGCTTGTAGATCACGCCGACCGAACCGCTCGCCATCGCCATTGGCAGGAACACGGCGGTCAGCACCAGCGTGATGCCGATGATCGCGCCGGTGATTTCCTTCATCGCCTTCGACGTCGCGTCCTTCGGCGACAGCCCTTCTTCGGCCATCAGGCGCTCGACGTTCTCGACGACGACGATTGCATCGTCGACGATGATGCCGATCGCGAGCACCATGCCGAACATCGTCAGCACGTTGATCGAGAAGCCCGTCAGCAGCATGACCGCGAACGTGCCGAGCATCGCGACCGGCGCGACGATGGCCGGGATCAGCGTATAGCGCACGTTCTGCAGGAACAGGTACATCACGAGGAACACGAGCACCATCGCCTCGAGCAGTGTCGCCAGCACCTTCTCGATCGAGATCTTCACGAACGGCGACGTGTCGAGCGGGATCGAGTAGCTCATGCCGGACGGCATCGACTTGCTCAGTTCGGCCATGCGCGCACGGATCGCCTCGGCGGTCTTCACGGCATTGGCGCCCGGTGCGAGCTGTATGCCGGCGAGGGTGGCCGGCCGGTTGTTCTCGCGGCTCACGAACAGGTAGTTTTGCGAGCCGAGCTCGACGCGCGCGACGTCGCCGAGCACGACCTTCGAGCCGTCCGCGTTCGCGCGCAGCACGACCTTCGCGAACGCTTCCGGCGTCGTGAGCTGGCCCTGCGCGGTGAGCGGCACGGTCACGCGCTGGCCCGGCAGCGCGGGCAGCGCGCCGAGGCTGCCCGGCGCGATTTGCACGTTCTGCTGGCCGATCGCGCTCGTCAGGTCGCTCATCGACAGGCCGAAGTTGATCAGCTTCTGCGGATCGACCCAGACGCGCATCGCGCGTTCGGAGCCGAACTGCAGCACGCGCCCGACGCCGTCGACTCGCCGCAGCTCCTCGGAAACGCTGCGCGTCATGTAGTCGGCGAGCGCACCTTCGTCGAAGCGGCCGTTGTCGGAGCGCAGGCCGATCAGCATCAGGAAACCGGACGACGCGGATTCGACGATCAGCCCGTTCTGGCGCACGGCCGCGGGCAGGCGCGGTTCGATCGACTTGATCTTGTTCTGCACGTCGACCTGCGCCAGTTCCGGATCGGTGCCGGGCTTGAACGTCACGGTGATCTGCGCGGCGCCGGACGTATCGGCCGACGATTCGAAGTACAGCAGGTTCTTGACGCCGGACAGCTCGCGCTCGATGAGGCTCAGCACGCCGTCGTTCATCGTCTGCGGCGTGGCGCCCGGGTAGCTCGCGGTGATCGTGACGGACGGCGGCGCGACCGATGGGTAGCGCGCGACCGGCAGCTGGGGGATCGCGATCAGCCCCATCAGGATGATGAAGAGGGCGATCACCCACGCAAAGACCGGGCGGCGGATAAAGAATTCAGCCATGACTGGTGACTCCTCCCGACTCAGTGCGCGGACGCGGTGGCGGCCGCGTCAGGCGACTTCCAGTCGGTCGCGGCGACAGGCGCGCCGTCGACCAGGCGCTCCATCCCTTCGACGACGATCTTCTGGCCGGCCTGCAGGCCCGACTTGATGCGGTAGCTGCGGTTCGTCAGTTCGCCGACTTCGACGGCCTTCAGATGCGCGGCGCCCTTCGCGTCGAGCACCCACACCTGCGGCTTGCCGCCAGCGCGCACGACGGCCTGCTGCGGCACTATCACCGCGCTGGCGTAGTGCGCGCGCGGAATGCGGGCGCGCACGTACATGCCCGGCAGCAGCTGGCGCTGCGGGTTGTCGACCAGCACGCGCAGCAGCACGTCGCCGGTGCCCGGATCGACGTTGACGCCGGAGAACAGCATGCGGCCCCGCGCGTCGTAGCGCGTGTCGTCGTCGCGCAGCACGTCGACCGGCAGGCCGTTGCTGTCCGCCGCCCGCGGCTGTGCCGCGAGCGCGCCGCGCAGCGCGTCGAGCGACGCGGCCGGCTGGCGCACGTCCACGTAGACCTGGTCGATCTGCTGGATGCGCGCCATCGGCTGGCTGTCGCCGCTCGACACCAGCGCGCCTTCGGTCACGAGCGCCTGGTCGATGCGGCCGGCGATCGGCGCTTCCACGGTCGCGAATTTCAGGTCGAGCTGGCGGCGCGCGAGCGTCGCGCGGGCCTGCGCGACGTCGGCGGCGGCCTGGTCGCGTTGCGACACGGCGTCGTCGTACATCTGGCGGCTGATCGCGTCGGCCTCGACGAGCGGCTTGAAGCGCGCCGTCTGCACCTTCGCGCGCTCCAGCGCGGCCTGCGCACGTTGCAGCGACGCGGCGGCCGTGTCCATGTCGGCCTTGAACGGCGCGGGATTGATCTGGAACAGCGACTGGCCGGCGCGCACTTCGGTGCCTTGCTCGAACAGCCGGCGTTGCACGATGCCGCTGACCTGCGGCCGGATTTCGGCGACCCGCACGGCCGCGACGCGGCCCGGCAGATCCTCGGTCACGTCGAGGCGTGCGGCGGCCAGCGTCATCGCCGCGACCGGGGTGGCCGGCGCGGCTGCCTGCTGCTCTGCGGGTCCGCAACCCGCCAGCAGGGCCAGCGTCAGTGCACCGGCGGCACCGTAGCGGCATCGTTGTTGATTCTTCATAGCGACTCCAGGAAGCGCAGGCAGCCCACTGCCTGCTTTGGCGGGCTGGAGTGTGCGGCGCCTGGTTGGCGTCTTTTATGCGGGAAGATGGAGATTCGATGGAGACGGCGAAAGAACCGGCAAGGCGGGGGAATGGGGTAGGCGGTGCGAGGTGGGCTTCGTCAGACGAATCGATGCGGTTGAACGAGCTGTCGCGTCCGGTTCGTCGTTCGACACCGTGCGAGGCGGCCCGTCCATGCGATATCGGAGCGGGTTGTCAGCCCGTTATGCGCGGGGCGGTGCGGCGAGCGGCGAGCGGGATGCCGGCGCGACGCCGGCCGCGCCGGCGAACGCAGCGAAGTGCGTTCGGCGCGCGAAGAAAACCGCCGCGCGTCGAGCGCGGCTATCCGTCGTTCGATGGCGCGCGCACGGCGCGACCGGCGGTGGTCGCGCCAGCGGCATCCGTACGATCAGTCCGGCTTGCGCGCCGGCGCAACGGGCGGCGGCGGTTCGGCGTCCGGCGTGCTGGCGGCGTGGTCGCCGTTCTCATCGTTCTCGGGCGCGACGGGACGCAAACCTTCGTCATACGCGACGAGGCTGCGCTGCGGATTCGCGATCCGGATTCCGCGTTCGCGGAACAGCACCGCGATGCGCCGATTGAATTCGCGCTGCACGCCCCAGCGCGCCGAGTCCTTGCACTGGATCTGTCCTGCCAGCGCGATCGCCGCGCCGTCGACCTGGTCGATGCCCCAGTAGCTGAAGTCCGACAGGATGCCGTCCTTGTAATCCGGATCGTCGCGCAACGCGGCACCGATCTCCTTCAGTGTCGCGATCGCGCGATCGATGTCCTGACCGTAGGCGATGCTGACCTTGACGGCCGCGTTGCCGAGCCCGCGATTCGTATTGTTGACGGTCGTCACCGAGCTGAACGGGACCGTGTACAGCGATCCGTCGCCCGCGCGCAGCCGCACGGTGCGGATCGACAGATATTCGACCGTGCCGGATACGCCGGCGAGCGTGACCCAGTCGCCCACCTGCATCGCGTTCTCCATCAGCAGGAAGATCCCGGTGATGAAGTCCTGCACGAGCTTCTGCGAGCCGAAGCCGAGCGCGACGCCGAAGATGCTGGCGCCGGCGAGCAGCGGACCGATGTTCACGCCGATTTCGCTGAGGCCGGTCAGCACGACGACGAGCGCGATCATGATGAACAGCAGCGAACGCAGCATCGGCAGCAGCGTGCGCAAGCGCGCCGCGCGCACGAGGTTGCCTTCGCGTGTCCACTGCTGCAGGCGGCGCTCGATCGCGATGTTCGCGGCTTCCCAGACGATCAGCGCGACGACGGCTGCAATCGCGATCGTGATCAGCGCCGACGCGAGCCGATGGCCGATCGTGCCGGTCGCGAACGCGTGGAAGATCGGCACGCCCCAGGTCTGCAGCAGCAGCACGACGGTCACGACGGCGATCGCCGCCGACACGACCTGGCGCACCAGCGGGTAGTAGCGGTACGCGTGCAGGTGGACGAGCGTGCGGTCGTCGTCGCGGCGCTGGAACACCCGCGCGAGCGCGCCGAACACGACGATCGACACGATCCGCATGCCGATCATCACGGCGATCGAGCGGCCGCCGAGCGCGATCAGCACGCGGTAGCCGTTGTGGACGTCGAGCGCCCACACGAACCACAACGCCATCACGACGAACACGGATACGGGCGCCCACGCGTCGGCGAGCGCGTTGCCGACCATCGCGAAGGCCGGCCGGTCTTCGCCGGCCGCGCGGATGCGCGCGGCGACCGGCTGGCGGCACCGGAGGATCAGCGCCGAGATCATCAAGTGGCCGACGAGCGCGACCGCCTTCAGCAGCGCGACGTGACCGGCGTCGCTGAGGCCGAAGCTCGCGGCGATCTCGACCGCGGCCGTGCTGGCGCCGACGACCATCACGATCCGCGCGATCGAGCGCTGCGCGAACGCGGCCCATGCGTCGCTGATGTGCAGCAGCCGCAGCTGCCGCGCGTCGGGCTGGAAGAACAGCCGGCTGACGATCGTCACGAGGCGGCAGATCACGTAGATGTCGATCAGCGATTCGAGTGCCGTTTGGGTCGGCGTGCCGGCACCGTCGAGGACCGACATCGTCAGGCTCGCGATGCCGACGAATACCAGCAGCGGTATCACCCGCAGTGCGAGGCTGACCAGAGCGCGCGGCATGCGGCGCAGCAGCGTGGTGTGGCGCCGCGCATGGCCGCGACCTTGCGACGACGTATCGGGCGTGCCGGTGCCGTCGGCGCGGGCAGCGGTGGCGGCCGGTTCTGGCGTCGAAGTGCGGTCGCCGGGACCGGGCGGTTTGGGTTCAGGCGAATCGGCGTCGGCGCCGGCATCGGCATCTGCATCGGCCCGGCGCGACGATCCGGTGCGGCGCGCGCTCAGCGCGGCCAGCGCGCGCCGCAGCAGCCGCTTCGCGAACCATTCGACGGCGAGCGCGGGCACGAGCACGGCGAGGATGATCAAGATCGCGCGCGTGAGATCGGTACGTTGGTCGGCGCGTACGAGCCGCTCGTGCCACCAGTTGCCGACCGAGCCGACGTCGAGCAGCGAGCGCAGCGATTCGTTCAGCGCGCCGCCGATTTCACCGGCCCAGTGCGATCCCTGCCGCACGAGCATCGACGCGAGCCCGTTCGTCGTGAGTGCGGCCGGAGCGGTGCCAGCCGATGCTGCGCTGGCCGGCGCCGCGGCGCTCGCCGCAAGCGCGGGCGTGCTCAGCACGCCGACGGCCGCGATCGCGCGCAACGTCGTTTCGACCTGCTGGCGCTCGCGCGGGTTTTGCAGGACGGAGAGGGCCTGCTGCGCCTGCTGCGGCGTCAGCGCGGGCACGGCGCCGGAGGCGGCCGAGGCGGCGGCCGGGGCAGGGGCGGCCGCGTGGGCGGCCGATACGACGGCGGCGAGCAGCCAGCCGAGCAGGAAATATCGCATGGGTAGGCGTGCGGGCGCGCATCGGAACGCGGCCCGCCGGTCTGGACGATGGACGGAAGCTAACATGATTGCCAGCGGAACCGGATAGTTCCGTCGACGAATATTCGAATCGGGCATGCGGCAGGCGGTGCGGGCGTTTGCGCGCTGCCGTGCGGTTCCTTTCGCGTGGCGGTGTCTCGCGCCGGCCGTTCACGATCCGTGATGCGGGCAGGTCGTCGGGTGTTGGCATGCGGTCCCGCCGCAAGCGAAAGCGCAGGATCGGGAACGAAACGTGCTCGCCGGTGATTCGATGGGTGGCCAACCGTGGCTTCGACTATGGGCTATGGGTGAAGAATTCCGGATTCCTGATGAATCAACCCTGATCGTCGTGAAAGACCGGCAATACATGCTCGGCGATTTCCTCGATGACCTCGCGCACGGGCCGGTCCGAGCCGGGATTCAGCGTGACGTGGTGCGTGCCGGCTGCCCGCATGTCCCGCAGGATGTCGATGAGCGCATTCCGACCGGTCGCATAGCCGAGCGGCAGCGCGGTGGGCGGTGCATCGCGATTCGCATCGAGATCGAGCCGCATCGATACGCCGAACGCGCGAAAGCCCGGCGGTGCAAGCCGGTCGACGGCCGCGCGCCACATCGAATAACGAGCGCGCTGCGTGTCCGGGTCGCGATGATAGGTCATCCAGCCGATCGCGTTCCGTGCGATCCAGTCGACGCTCTGTCCGCCGGAGCCGACGGCAAGCATCGGCACCGCGTCGTCGCCGCGCGGCAGCAGCGTGAACTCGGGCGCGTCGGGTGGCGTCTCGTCGGGCAGCACACGGGACGGCACGCCGAGCGCGGCCGCGACGATGTCCCAATGCCGGCGATACCGGTCGCGCCGCGTTTGCGCGTCGACGCCGAACGCCGCATATTCGGGCGGCCGGTCGCCGGAGCCGAGGCCGAGGATGAAGCGCCCGCCGGACAGCGTCGCGACCGACAGCGCGCCTTTCGCGATATGCAGCGGATGACGCAGCGGCAGCACGATCGCGCCGCTGGCAAGCACGATCCGGCGCGTGCGCGACGCGAGCGCGCCGAGCAGCACCCACGGATCGAGATGCCCGACCGGGTCGGGATAATCGGCGCTGTTGAGCGGCACGTCGCGAACCCACAGTGCGCGAAAGCCGAGCGAATCGGCCAGCGCCGCGAGTTCGAGCTGCTCGTTGAAATCCGCGACGGTATGGCCGCTGCGCAGCAGCGGCAGCGTCAGGCCGATCGACAGCCGCTCGGCCGAGAAGACGCGCCGCGCGACGTCGGCGCGGCCGGAGGCGGGCAGGGTCATGTCCATTCCTTGGAGACGGGGCGAAGCCGGTGGGCGCGCCGCACCGTGTCCGAATGCTAACGTGTTTGCGCGCCGCTTGCGGCGGCGGTATCGGTGGCATCGGCGGTCCAGGCATGATGGGCACCTTCGGTCATCCGGCAATCAATCGGCATGAACGTACGTCAGCGCGTGGTGGCCGGTCTTGCGGCGAGCAGCGTGCTGTCCGTGGTTGCAGGCGGTGCTCACAGGTTCGACGAGCGCGTTCGACCATGCATGCGCGGCCAGGGTCGCGCGACTGTAAGCGGATCGTCGGCATCGAACCGACGCAAACGCGCCGCCGGCGCACGCGTCACATGCGTGCAACACCGGCGTCGCGTCCGGTGCGATCGATCGCGCGGGCCGTTTCCCCCTCGTTTCACTTTCGAAACGTTCACGCTTGTCTGTCGCCGTGCGATTTGCATCGGGGTCGTTTCACCGCCCGCGCGGCCTTGCACGGCGAAGCATGGTGCGCTCCTTGCATGTCTGTATGCGCCGTGAGCGCGATCGCCGGGCGCAGCAGGGGCCCGGCCGTCGCTTCAGTAGGTCGGACGCATCGAAGACGGGGACAAGAGAATGAGAACAGACCGAATCGCAACGTGCCATGTTGCAAACATGAATCGCCGACCTGCCCGTGATTTCGCGTCGCCGTTGATTACGGCGACATGAGCGCGCGGCTTTTCGCTTCATCCGGACCCATCCGGTTCATTCCGAACGACGACGTGCAGGTATGACGCACGAGGCCGACCCGTGCCGGTCGGCCGTCGGGGATGAACCGCCGGTGCGCGCGGATGGGCGACCATGACTTCCGGATCGTCATGCCGACGCGCGATACGCAGGCGCGCCGCACGCGAAGCATGCGTGCGTGTGCCGTGCGCCGTGCCGCGCGGCGATCCTCGCAAACATCAGGGCAATTTCAGGAATTCGAAGGTGTAGTCCCGGGGAAGGTCTGCCGGCGGCGCTGCGGCGGATCCGACGACATTGTGCTGTCAGTTGATCCACTACCCCGATGGATCAATTGTTGATGCGCCCATCGCCATGTGGTCGATGGGCGTCTTTTTTTGCGGCGCCGGTATCGCGCGCGGACCGCCGGCCGGATCGCGCGGCGTTCTGTATCATGTGCTGGCGCGCCGGCCGCTCGGCCGGCCACCGCGCCCGATCACGCGCCGCCAACATGAACGACATCACCTTGCCCGACCCCTCATCCGCCGGCATCGAACCGGCCGCGCTCGATGCGCTGCACGCGTTCGTCGAGCGCCATCCGCGGCTGCTCGTGCTGACCGGTGCGGGCATCAGCACGGATTCCGGCATTCCGGGCTATCGCGACCGCAACGGTCAATGGATGCGCTCGCCGCCGATCCAGCTCCACGAATTCCTCGGTTCCGACGCTGCGCGCCGCCGCTACTGGGCGCGCAGCATGATCGGCTGGCCCGTGGTGGGCCGTGCGCAGCCGAACCGCTCGCATGTCGCGCTCGCGCGGCTCGGCGGCACCGGCCGGATCGAGCGCCTCGTCACGCAGAACGTCGACGGGCTGCACCAGCGCGCGGGCAGCGGCGACGTGATCGAACTGCATGGCGGCATCAACGGCGTCACGTGCCTCGACTGCGGCGCGCATCACGCGCGCGCGACGATCCAGGCCGTGCTCGAAACGGACAACCCCGAGTTGCTCGGCGCGCAGGCGGAGCCTGCCGCCGACGGTGACGCGCATCTCGAATGGACCGCGCTCGACACGTTCCGCATCCCGGCCTGCCCGGCCTGCGGCGGCCTGCTGAAGCCGGCGGTCGTGTTCTTCGGCGAGAACGTGCCGCGCGAGCGCGTCGCGCTGGCGTCGCAGGCGCTCGATGCGGCCGATGCGCTGCTCGTCGTCGGCTCGTCGCTGATGGTGTATTCCGGCTACCGGTTCTGCGTGTGGGCCCAGGCGCAGAACAAGTCCGTCGCCGCGCTGAACCTCGGCCATACGCGCGCCGATCCGATGCTGACGCTGAAGGTCGAGGCGCGTTGCGCGCCCGCGCTCGACGCGCTGAACGCGCGGCTGGGCGTCGCCGGCAGCGCGCCGGAGCACGCATCGTGACCGGGCCGACGTCTTCGTCCGATCCGTCCGCGCGGCTGTCGGCGCCGGCGGCCGAACGCAATCGCGGGCCGATCCTCGACGTGTTGCGCCGCGTGCTGCCGGCTACCGGCGACGTGCTCGAGATCGCGAGCGGCACCGGGCAGCATGCGGTCCATTTCGCGCAGGCGCTGCCGGGGCTGCGCTGGCAGCCGAGCGATCCCGACGCGCACGCGCGCCGCTCGATCGCCGCGTGGGTCGCGCATGCCGGCCTCGCGAACCTGGCCGAGCCGCTGGCATTCGACGTGCGCGACGCATCGTGGCCGGCTGCGGCACTCGACGCGATCGTCTGCATCAACATGATCCACATCTCGCCGTGGGCCTGCACCGACGCGCTGTTCGCCGGCGCGTCGCGCGTGCTGCGTCCGGGCGGCGTGCTGTTCCTGTACGGCCCGTATCGCCGCGCAGGCCGGCACACGGCGCCATCCAACGAGGCGTTCGACCAGCAGTTGCGCAGCCGCGATCCGTCGTGGGGCGTGCGCGATCTCGAGGCGGTCGTCGCGCTCGGCCTCGACTGCGGGCTCGACTGCATCGAGGTCGTCGACATGCCGGCGAACAACCTGAGCGTCGTGTTCCGGCGCCAGCCGCACGCGGAGCAATGACACGCAAGCGCGCATCGCGGCCGGGTTTCCACTATCCTTTCGCCTGTGCGCGCGGCCCGGCTCGGGTCGCGCCCCGTTTTTTCCGGAGAATTGACTAATGGGCAAACAAGCAATCGGTGTGATCGGGCTGGCGGTGATGGGCCGCAATCTCGCACTCAATATCGAGAGCCGCGGTTACGCGGTGTCGGTGTACAACCGCAGCCGCGAGAAAACCGACGAACTGATCGCCGAATTCCCCGGCCGCAATCTGGTGCCGACCTACACGCTCGAGGAGTTCGTCGCGTCGCTCGAGACGCCGCGCCGGATCCTGATGATGGTGAAGGCCGGCGAAGCGACCGATGCGACGATCGCATCGCTCAAGCCGCTGCTCGAGAAGGGCGACGTGCTGATCGACGGCGGCAATACGCACTTCACGGACACGATCCGCCGCAACCAGGAGCTCGCGCAATCGGGCCTGCATTTCATCGGCACCGGCGTGTCGGGCGGCGAAGAGGGCGCGCTGCGCGGCCCGTCGATCATGCCCGGCGGCCAGCGCGACGCGTACGACCTGGTCGAGCCGATCCTCAAGCAGATCGCCGCGAAGGCGCCGTCGGACGGCGAGCCGTGCGTCGCGTACATGGGGCCGGACGGCGCGGGCCACTACGTGAAGATGGTCCACAACGGCATCGAATACGGCGACATGCAGCTGATCGCCGAGAGCTATGCGGTGCTGAAGGACGTCGCGGGCCTGACCAACGACGAACTCGGCGCGGTCTACACCGAGTGGAACCAGGGCGAACTCGACAGCTACCTGATCGAGATCACGTCGAAGATCTTCGGCAAGAAGGACGAAGAGACCGGCAAGCACCTCGTCGACGTGATCCTCGATCGCGCCGCGCAGAAGGGCACCGGCAAGTGGACCAGCCAGAACGCGCTGGACCTGGGCGTGCCGCTGCCGCTGATCACCGAGTCGGTGTTCGCGCGCGTGCTGTCGTCGCTGAAGACCGAGCGCGTCGCGGCCAGCAAGATCCTGTCGGGCCCGGCCGCCGCGCCGTTCGACGGCGATCGTGCCGCGTTCGTCGAAGCCGTGCGCCGCGCGCTGTACCTGAGCAAGGTGATCTCGTACGCGCAGGGCTTCGCGCAACTGCGCACGGCATCCGAAGAGTACGGCTGGAACCTCGATCTCGGGACGATCGCGAAGATCTTCCGCGCGGGCTGCATCATCCGCGCGCGTTTCCTGCAGAAGATCACGGACGCGTACGCGAAGGATCCGGCGCTCGCGAACCTGCTGCTCGACCCGTACTTCAAGGACATCGCCGCGAATTACCAGGCGTCGCTGCGCGACGTGGTGGTGGCCGCGGTGAAGGCAGGCGTGCCGGTGCCGGCGTTCGCGTCGGCGGTCGCGTATTTCGACAGCTACCGTTCCGAGCGGCTGCCGGCGAACCTTGTGCAGGCGCAGCGCGACTTCTTCGGCGCCCACACGTTCGAGCGTACCGACAAGCCGGGCAGCTTCCACGCGAACTGGTCGTAACCGGCAGGCGAGGACGGTATTGTTGCGAAATTCTATTCTTTGAGTAGGGTTTTTCGTTCCCGGATCCCGCAATTGTTGGTTCCGAGGAAACAGTGTTTTCGCTCTTTCATGGTTTTCCCTAGGTGATCTCGGGGCTAAACTTTGTTCCATCGCTGCAGACATGGTGTGTGCGGCGGAGCAAAAAAATCCCGGAGGTAATCATGAAATCGCTGATCGCAACGTTCGCTGCAGCTGCCGTCCTCGCCGTTCCCGCCGTCTCGTTCGCCCAACAGAACGCCCCCGTCACCCGTGCGCAGGTGAAGGCCGAACTGGCCCAGCTGCAACAGGCCGGCTACAAGCTGGGCAGCGACCGTACCGACTACCCGGCAAGCATCCAGGCAGCTGAAGCCCGCGTGAACCCGCAACAGAACGTCGCCGCTGCCGATACGAGCGGCTACGGTGCGCAACCGGCCGCCCAGCAAGAATCGGGCGCTCCGGCTGCTGCCAAGACCGGCTGGCAGGTCAAGCGCGTGTCGGACGGTGCACCGGTCTACAAGGGTCGTTGATCGTCATCGATCGCCGGCCGCATGGGCGGCCTGATCTGACCCCCGCGCAGTACACGCAGCCCGTCGTTCCGAATCACGGAACGACGGGCTGTTTTTCATTGGCGGCGCCCGCCGCGTCAGTGCAGCGGCCGCGGGCCGCGGCCGATGTCCCGGAACAGCGCGTCGCCCGGTTCCAGCGCCTGCAGCCATGCTTCGTCGTAGCCGCTCAGCGTGTCGAGCGCGTCGCGCAGCCGCTCGATTGCGAGTACCGGCAGCTCGACGCTGTGCCGGGTAGCGCCGCTCAGGTGCGCGACGCTCGCCAGCTGGACGAGGGCGTCCGCGGCTTCGGCGACGTCCGTCGCGAACAACAGGTGCCGGTTGAGCAGTTCGACGAGGCCGCTGGAACCGGCGAAATCCTCGGCGTTGAGCTGCACGGACAGAAACGTCGCATTGTTCATGGTTTTCTCCTCGTTATCGCTGGAACGTGCGGTGCTCCTCCGAGTATAGGAGGCGGCCGGCAGCGGGGCGGCGCTCATGGGTGCGATACGGCTGCCCGCCGCGGGACGGCCGGCCGGAAGTCCGCGGGATGACCCGCGCGGCGCGGCCTGCCGCCCGCCGGCACCCGTTCGTGGCGCCGCAAGATTGTTGCCGGCCGGGGCGTCTGCCGCGGTCCTGACCGCGACAAATGGTATCTTTGCCGATCGGGACGACACAAAGATGGCGCGAAGAAGGGGCCGGTGAGCCTTTTCGCGTCGACGTCCCGCGGTGGAAACTGACGGCCGCGAGAGCGGTCGGATACTGGTTGGTCCGGCCGTTCGGCCGGACATCGTGCGTCGCACGCCGGAGGGCGGTGGGCGGCGCAACGACGCAAATCCGGGAGGACCCTTGAGAAAAACGATTCCGATCCACGATGCGCTCACGCGCTGGTTGCCGCAGGCGGCGTTCGTCGCCGCGGCCGCCGCGCTGACGGGCTGTACGATGACGCCGTGGACCGACAGCTGGCAGCCGGTGCGGCAGTCGACGCCGGCGTCGGTTGCCACGCCGGGCGTGATCGCCGGCTATTACCGCGTGAATCCAGGCGACACGCTCGCCGGCATCGCCGCCGCCTACGGGCAGCGCGTGCAGGACCTGGCCGGCTGGAACCACATGTCGCCGAATGACGCCGTGTATCCCGGCCAGGTGCTGCGCGTCGCGCCGCCGCCTGCGGCGACGTCGCTCGGGCAGCCGTCCGCGGCGGCCGCGCAGCCGGGCTCGCTGGCATGGCCGGCCACGGGCATCGTCGCGACGCCGTTCTCGGCCGGCAAGACGCGCGGCATCGTGATCGCCGCGTCGGGGCCCGACCGTTCGGTGCGGGCCGCGGCCAACGGGCGGGTGGTGTACGCCGGCTCCGGCGTCAAGGCGTATGGCCCGCTCGTGATCCTGAAGCACGACAACGGGCTCATTACGGCCTACGGGCACAATGGCAGGCTGCTCGTCAACGAAGGCGACGCGGTGCGCGCGGGCCAGCCGGTCGCCGAGATGGGCACCGACGCGAGCGGCCGCGCGACTTTCGAGTTCGAAGTCCGGCAGAACGGCAAGGTCGTCGACCCGATGAACTTCCTGCCGCGCAACGGCGGCTGACGCGCCGCTTCACGACGTGTGCGCCGTGCGGCGCACACGCTCCCGCCTTCACCCTTCCTCGAGCGCCGCGGCGTCGGACTGCCTCGCATGATTGCCGAGCCAGCGGATGCCCAGCGCGAGCCCTGCCGCGCCGAGCGCGATCATCGAGCACTGGATCGCGACCGGCAGGTAGCCGTGCGGCCGCGGATCGACGAACGGATAGGGATACCAGTTCTCCAGCGCGCCGCGCACGAGCGTATAGCCGAGATAGATCACCGGAAAGCCGAGCCACGCAACCGCGCTGCGCCACGGGATCGGCGAGCGCGGCTCCACGTACAGCCAGTCGCACAGCACCACGAGCGGTACGATCCGGTGCAGGACCCAGTTGTTGAGGGCCGGCGTGACGTGGCGCAGCGCATCGAGCCGCGCGAGCAGCAGTTCGTAGACGATCGCGGTGATCAGCACGTAGAGCACGGCGGCGCCGCGCATCGATTCGTAGCGGGCCGAGCCGGGACGCGTGATGCGCGACAGCCCCGCGACCAGCATGGCCGCTGCATACAGGCTGCTCAGTTGGGTGAAGTAGCTGAGGTAGTTGCCGAGATGGAAGGCCGGCATGCCCCAGTTGCCGGCGACGCTGTGCAGCGTGGTGGACACCGCGAGCAACGCGGCGATCAGCCGGTAGGCCGCAACGAAGATCGCTTTGCTCATGATGCCCGCGCAACGTCGCACCAAAGCTTCATCGTGCCACAGCCGCGCACGGGCGCGATGCGGATTTTCCATATGGCGGCACCGTGGAACGGGCCGCGCGGATTCGTCGGATATTTGATCCGGTCGCACAACGCCGGCCACGCGCGAGGCTACAATCGGGGCAGCCGCCGGGCCCCGGCCAGCCCGGCACGGGCCTCCCCGCATACCACACGAGAAACACGAGACAACGCATGAAAAACATCCTCGCGAAACAGACGCGCTACAGCGCGCCCGCAATTTTCTTCCACTGGGTCATCTTCCTGCTGGTGGCACTCGCCTACCTGGCCATCGAGATTCGCGGACCGAAAGGCAGCGACAGCCGCGTGTTCTGGATGAACGTGCACTTGCTGGCAGGCACGTTCGTGCTCGTGCTGTCCGTGCTGCGCGTGCTGTGGCGGATGGTCAGCCGCGTGCCGGAGCCGATTCCGCAGGCGACGCTGCTCAAGTGGCTGTCGATGCTCGCCCATGTCGCGCTGTATGTCTTCATCATCGCGCAGCCGCTGCTCGGCATCATGCTCGTCAACATGGGCGGCAAGCCCGTGTCGCTCGACTGGATCGGCGTGTCGTTCACGCTGTTCGGCCCAGACAAGGCGCTGCGGCCGACGATCAAGGAAGCGCACGAACTGATCGGCAACGCGTTCTACTTCGTGATCGGCCTGCATGCGCTGGCCGCGCTTTACCACCACTTCATCCGGCGCGACGACGTGCTGCGACGCATGGCGCCGTGATCGCCGCGCGCTGAAGCCGCGCAGCATCCGGGGGCGCATGGTTGTTGACGCAACCATGCGCCCCCGATCCGTTTACCCCGATGCGCGGCTGGCCATCGCGGCGAACATTCTGTAACATCTCGGCTGTTTTTACGTTCCGCTTACGCATCGCCGCGCATGCTGCACCGACATCGTCACCTGACCGCCTGGCTCGGCGTGTTCGCGATCTGGCTCGCGATCGCGGCGCCGCTGGTGTCGCAGTGGCGCATCGCGCAGGCGACGACTCCCGACGCAATCGTCTGTAGTGCAGAGCATGGTGCGCACCGTGCGCCCGATGCAGGCCACGCGCACGATTACGCGCGGCATCTCGATGCGTGTGGCTACTGCGGCTTCTTCGCGCACAGTCCAGCGATCGGCGGCGCGGCCGCCGTATCGTTCGCCTTCGTCCCCGCTCATGCCGTTTCCGCCGCCGCGCCGCATGCCGTCGCGGCGCGCGCCGACCGCTACCCGCGCGCATATCCACGCGCACCGCCCGAGCGCGCCTGACGCGCTGTCTTCCGATTCTTTCATCGCCGATATCCGTGCGGTCCGTCGAGGCCGCGTGGAGGGCGTCACTCGGGCTTTCGATCATGACCATTCTTTCCTTGCGCGCGCCGAGGGCGTCGCGCCATTCCCGTGTGCGGCGCGTGCCGCGCATGCTGAAACTCACCGTTCCCGCGCTCGCCGTCGGCGCGATGACCGCGGCGGCGGCCGCGACCGAATCCGCACGTGCGTCCGGGGCGCCGACGGACGACGCGGCCACGCTGCTGCCGCCCGTCGAAGTCGTTGCGTCGCCGCTGACGACGCCGCTCGTCGTCGTCACGGATCCGAAGACGCCGCGCCAGCCGCTGCCGGCGAGCGACGGCGCGGACTACCTGAAGACGATTCCCGGCTTCACGTCGATCCGCAGCGGCGGGACGAACGGCGACCCCGTGCTGCGCGGGATGTTCGGTTCGCGGCTGAACATTCTCGCGAACGGGATGCCGACGCTCGGCGCCTGCCCGAACCGGATGGACGCGCCGACCTCGTATATCGCGCCGGAAAGCTATGACAAGGTCACGGTCGTGAAGGGCCCGCAGACCGTGCTGTACGGCCCCGGCGCCTCGGCCGGCACCGTGCTGTTCGAACGCGTGACGCCGCGTTTCGAGCGTCCCGGCATGCGGTTCGACGGCAGCGTGGTCGGCGGCTCGTTCGGCCGCAACGACCAGAACGTCGACGTGACGGCCGGCACGCCGGACGTCTACGGCCGCGTGACCGCGAATCACGCGCATGCGCAGGACTACGACGACGGCAACGGCAATACCGTGCCGTCGCAATGGGACAAGTGGAACGCCGACGCGGCGCTCGGCTGGACACCCGACGATCACACGCGCGTCGAGCTGACGGCGGGCACCGGCGACGGCTATGCGCGCTACGCCGGGCGCGGGATGGACGGCGCGCATTTCCGCCGCGAGACGTTCGGCCTGTCGTTCGACAAGCGGCATCTCGGCGACGTGCTCGACCGGATCGAGGCGCGCGTGTACTACAACGAAGCCGACCACGTGATGGACAACTATACGTTGCGGCAGCCCGACCCGACCAGCAGCATGCCGATGCGAATGGCATCCGAGGTGCGGCGCCGCACGCTCGGCGCGCGGGCGGCGGCGACCTTCCGTTTCGGTGACGACTTCAAGCTCGTGACCGGCGTCGACGCGCAGTCGAACCGGCTCGACGCGCGCTCGGCGATGGGGCGGCAGAACTACGGCGACCAGCCGTGGGACGCGCAGGCAACGATGTGGAACGCCGGTGCGTTCGGCGAGCTGACGTGGTATGCGAGCGATGCGTCGCGCGTGATCGGCGGTGCGCGGGTCGACTACGCGAGCGCGCGCGACAAGCGTGCGACGACGAGCGGGATGATGGCGAGCAAGCCGAATCCGACTTTCGACGACGATCGCGCGCGCGTGCTGCCGAGCGGATTCGTGCGTTACGAGCGCGATCTCGCGTCGCTGCCGGTCACATGGTATGCGGGGATCGGCCATGCGCAACGCTATCCCGACTACTGGGAGCTGTTCTCCGCGAAGCGCGGGCCCGCCGGCTCGATCAACGCGTTCTCGGCAGTGCAGCCGGAGAAGACCACGCAGCTCGACATCGGCGCGCAGTACAAGAGCGACCGGTTCGATGCATGGGTGTCGGCCTACGCGGGATATGTACAGGACTACATCCTGTTCAACTACGCGGCCGGGATGATGGGCCCGACCACGCAGGCAAGCAACGTCAACGCGCAGATCATGGGCGGCGAAGCCGGCGTGTCGTGGCGGCCGGTCGCGCCGCTGCGCGTCGAGACGTCGCTCGCGTATGCGTGGGGGCGCAACACGACGAGCGGCGATCCGCTGCCGCAGATGCCGCCGCTCGAGGCGCGCTTCGGGCTCGAGTACACGCGCGGCGCATGGTCGGCCGGCGGGCTGTGGCGGGTCGTTGCGCCGCAGCATCGCTATGCGGTGAACGAGGGCAATGTGGTCGGCAAGGACTTCGGCCCGAGCGCCGGCTTCGGCGTCCTGTCGCTGCATGCGCAGTACAACGTCAGCAAGAAGGTGCAGATCTCGATCGGCGTCGACAACGTGCTGGACAAGGCCTACACCGAGCACCTGAACCTCGCCGGCAACGCGGGCTTCGGCTATCCGGCGAACGCGCCGGTAATGGAGCCGGGGCGCACGGCATGGGTGCGCGTGAGCGCGAAACTGTGACGTGCGGCGCGCGTGTGCGATGCAGCATGCGTGCGCGTGGTTGCAACCCCCGCCCGAACGGGCGGGGCGCGTCAACCGATTAGAGAACCGTATCTAGTCAGGGCGCAAACGTTCGCGACTCGTGATTCACTCCCGCATTCGATGCACACGGTACCCGTGACCGTTCGCGACGTGCCGTGCGCGTCGATCCGATCTCATTCGCACCGGCAGCACAATAATCAGGAGAACATGCATGGCCAGATCGATGCGTTCCAGGATGGTGGCAGGGGCAGTGGCATGCGCGATGAGCGTCGCGCCGTTCGCGGGGACGACCGCGGTGATGACGCTCGCGACGACGCACGCGGCGATGGCGGCAACCGCGCCGGCGGACAATTACGCGGCGACGCGTTACCCGATCATCCTCGTGCACGGGCTCACCGGCACCGACAAGTACGCGGGCGTGCTCGAGTACTGGTACGGCATCCAGGAGGACTTGCAACAGCACGGCGCGACCGTCTACGTCGCGAACCTGTCGGGGTTCCAGAGCGACGACGGGCCGAACGGGCGCGGCGAACAGCTGCTCGCTTACGTGAAGACGGTGCTTGCCGCGACCGGCGCGACCAAGGTGAACCTGGTCGGTCACAGCCAGGGCGGCCTCACGTCGCGTTATGTCGCAGCCGTCGCGCCCGATCTCGTCGCGTCGGTCACGACGATCGGCACGCCGCATCGCGGCTCGGAGTTCGCCGATTTCGTGCAGGGCGTGCTCGCCTACGATCCGACCGGATTGTCGTCGTCGGTGATCGCCGCGTTCGTCAATGTGTTCGGCATCCTGACGAGCAGCAGCAACAACACCAACCAGGACGCGCTCGCCGCACTGAAGACGCTGACGACCGCCCAGGCCGCCGCGTACAACCGGAGTTACCCGAGTGCCGGCCTCGGCGCGCCGGGCAGTTGCCAGACGGGCGCGCCGACGGAGACCGTCGGCGGCAATACGCACCTGCTGTATTCGTGGGCCGGCACGGCGGTCCAGCCGACCGTTTCCGCCTTCGGCGTCACGGGCGCGACGGATACCAGCACGATCCCGGTGATCGATCCGGCAAATGCGCTCGACCTGTCGACACTCGCATTGTTCGGCACGGGCACGGTGATGATCAATCGCGGTTCAGGCCAGAACGACGGACTCGTGTCGAAGTGCAGCGCGCTGTACGGGAAGGTGCTGGGCACGAGCTACAAGTGGAACCATCTCGACGAGATCAACCAGTTGCTCGGCGTGCGCGGTGCGTATGCGGAAGATCCGGTCGCGGTGATCCGCACGCATGCGAACCGACTGCAGCTCGCGGGCGTGTGATCGATGACGACACGCGAAGGACGCGCGCCGCTCGCGCGGCGCGTTGTGGTCTACGGCGCGGTGGGGCTGGCGGCGATCGCCGGCGTCGCGATCTGGACCGGTACGGCATCGCATCGCGGCGCCGACGCGCCGCATGCGTCGGCGGATGCCGCAGCCCTCGGCGGCGTGAACGCCGCGCCGTCGCAGCCCGCATTGCCGGCGAGCGCTGGCCTGCCGCCGCCGCTCGCCGATTCCAGTGCGCCGCGGCTGCCGCTCGACACCGGCGGCCACCTTGCGAAGTCGCGCGCGGTGCGCGATTTCTTCGATTATTGCCTGACCGCGCGGAGCGACTTGAGCGCGCCCGCGCTCGATGCGCTCGTCGTGCGCGAGATCGCCGCCCAGCTCGACGGCACGGTCGCGCAACCCGAGGCGCTCGACGTCTGGCATCGATACCGCACGTATCTCGACGCGCTCGCGAAGCTGCCGGAGGCGGGTGCGGTCGACAAGTCCGATCTCGGCGCGCTGCAGCTCGCGCTCGACCAGCGCGCGTCGATCGCGTATCGGACGCTCGGCGACTGGAGCCAGCCGTTCTTCGGCACCGAGCAGTGGCGGCAGCGCTACGATCTCGCGCGGCTGAAGATTACGCAGGACCCTGCGCTGACGGAGGCGCAAAAGGCGGAGCGGCTCGCGGCGCTCGCGCAGCAGATGCCGGCCGACGAACGCGTGGCACGGCAGACGGCCGACCGGCAGCAGGCCGCGATCGACCAGATCGCGCAGTTACGGAAGAGTGGGGCGACGCCCGATGCGATGCGCGCGCAACTGACGCAGACACTCGGCCCGGAAGCCGCCGCGCGCGTCGCGCAGATGCAGCAGGAGGACGCGTCGTGGCAGAGCCGCTACGCCGACTATGCGGCGCAGCGTGCGCAGATCGGCGCGGCCGGATTGTCGCCGCAGGATCGCGACGCGCAGATCGCCGCGCTGCGTCAGCGCATGTTCACGAAGCCCGGCGAAGCGCTGCGCGCGGCGTCGCTCGACCGCGGCGCGGCTGCCGCGCAGTAATGCGCGCAATCGCGCACGCGCTCATGCCGCGCGCGTGAAGCGCCGCGGCAGATGCCGTTCGATGGTGGCCGCGAGCGTGTCGAACGCGGGGCCGATGCGTTCGTGCGCGACGCACGCGTAGCCGAGCAGCAGCCCGCGCCGCGCAGTGTCCAGGCTGCTGTAGTAGCTGGTCAGCGGGCGCACGATCACGCCCGCGTCGAATGCGCTTTGCGTGACTGCGCGATCGTCGCACGTGTCGGGCAGGCCGAGCACCAGATGGAGTCCCGCCTCGTCGCCCATCACGGGCAACGCGTCGCCGAAGCGCGCATGGATCGCATCGATCAGCAACTGCCGGCGCTCGCCGTACAGCGTGCGCATCCGCCTGACGTGCGAAGTCAGGTGCCCGTCCATGATGAACTCCGCGAGCACGGCCTGCTGCATCAGCTGGCCCTCGCGATACAGCTCCGACAGCCCGGTGCGGAACGTGTCGACCAGATGCTCCGGCACGACCATGTAGCCCATCCGCAGGCCCGGGAACAGCATCTTGCCGAGGCTGCCGACGTAGATCACGCGGCCGCCGTCGTCGAGCCCCTGCAGCGACGCGAGCGGCCGGCTGCCGTAGCGGAATTCGCTGTCGTAGTCGTCCTCGATGATCCAGCAGCGGTGCTGGCGTGCGTACTCGAGCAGCATCCGGCGGCGCGCGAGGCTCATCACCATCCCGAGCGGATACTGATGCGACGGCGTGACGAGCACGAGCCGCGGCGGATGCTGCATGTCGCCCGCGCTCGGATCGAGGCCTTCCTGGTCGACCGGCACCGGCGTGAGCGCGAGGCCGGTCGCCTGCAGCACGCTGCGCACGCCCCAGTAGCACGGTTCCTCGACCCACGCGCGATCGCCGATGTCGGACAGCAGCCGCACCGCGAGGTCGATCGACTGGTGGATGCCGGTCGTGATGATCACCTGGTCCGGCGTGCATTTGACCGAGCGCGCGACGCGCAGGTAGTCGGCGAGCGCGCGGCGCAGCGGCCGGTAGCCGCCGCCCGGCGCATAGGTCAGCAATTCGGGATTCGCTTCCTTCCACAGGCGCGCCTGCAGGCGGCTCCAGGTGCGGCTCGGGAATTCCGACACGTCCGGCACGCCCGGCATGAACGCGCCCCACTGGCGCCGCGACACGCCCGCGTGCTCGATCAGCTGCCGGCCGCGCATCGACAGGCCGCCTTGTGCGTCCTGCTGCAGCGCCGCATCGGCATCGGACGGCTGCGGTGCGGCGGCGCCCGGCACGCGGATCGCGGCCGCGTCCGGCCGCGTGTCGGCCACGTAGGTGCCGCTGCCGGTCGTCGTCAGCACGTAGCCTTCGGCCGTCAGCTGGTCGTACACGTGCAGCACGGTATTGCGCGCGATCGACAGGTCTGCCGCGAGCGTGCGCGAACTCGGCAGCTTTGTGCCTGGCCCTAATTCTCCGGTGAGAATGGCCTGCTGCATCAGTTGCAGCAGTTGCCGGTACATCGGCTCGGACGAGCCGCGGTCGAGACGGGCCGAGAGCCAGTCGCCCAGGATCACGGTATCCAAAGTGGTCCTACTAGGAATATTGAAATGGTTCCCTAGTATAGAACCGTGCGCGCCGTATAGTGGCTCGCATCTCAAAAACGTTTGTCGCGCAGCAAGGGGACAGCCACAATGAAGTCCGATGATGTGATCGTCAGCTTTCGCGGCGTGCGGAAGACCTACGACGGCGAGACGCTGGTCGTCAAATCGCTCGACCTCGATATCCACCGAGGGGAATTCCTGACGCTGCTCGGGCCGTCCGGCTCGGGCAAGACCACCTGCCTGATGATGCTGGCGGGCTTCGAGTTCCCGACGGGCGGCGAGATCCGCCTCGACGGCGAGCTGCTGAATACCGTGCCGCCGCACAAGCGCAATATCGGCATGGTGTTCCAGAACTACGCGCTGTTTCCGCACCTGACGGTCGAGCAGAACGTCGCGTATCCGCTGACGGTGCGCAAGCTCGCGGCCGCCGAGCGCGCGGAGCGCGTCGCGCATGCGCTGAAGATGGTGCAGATGGAGCGTTTCGCGAAGCGCTATCCGGCGCAGCTGTCGGGCGGCCAGCAGCAGCGCATCGCGCTCGCGCGTGCCCTCGTGTTCGAGCCGAAGCTCGTGCTGATGGACGAGCCGCTCGGCGCGCTCGACAAGCAGTTGCGCGAACACATGCAGTACGAACTGAAGGCGCTGCACGAGAAGCTCGGCGTGACCTTCGTGTACGTGACGCACGACCAGGGCGAGGCGCTGACGATGTCCGATCGCGTCGCCGTGTTCGACAAGGGCATCGTGCAGCAGCTCGATACCGTCGACCGCCTGTACGAATCGCCGTGCAACGAATTCGTCGCGAACTTCATCGGCGACAGCAACCGGCTGCGCGGCACCATCGCGCGCGTCGACGGCGAATTCTGCGAATTCCGGCTGGACGACGGCACGCAGCTCGTCGGGCGCCGCATCGGCGACGCGGCCGAAGGCGCGCCGGCCGTCGCGTGCATCCGCCCCGAACGCATGAGCCTCGCGAATGGGCACATGAACGGCAGCACCGCCAACCGCGTCACCGGCGAGGCGCGCAGCCTCATCTATTTCGGCGATCACGTGCGCATGCGCTGCGCGCTGCCGGGCCAGGACGAATGCTTCGTGAAGGTGCCGCTCGGCACGGGCGCGCTCGACGCGTTCTCGCCCGGCGCGCCGGTATCGCTCGCATTCGCGCCCGAGCACCTGCGCGTGTTCGCCTGACACTGGGTTTTCCCGCTTTATCGCTGCACGTCGTCAACAACAACTGCCCACTTCCACCACGAGAGGAGAGGAACCATCATGAACGGAGCAAGCACTACCGCGCGTCGCACCGCGCTCGCACTGGCGCTCGCCGTCGTCGGCGCATCGGCCACGGCGGCCGAACTCACGGTCGTCAACTTCGGCGGCGCGAACGGCGACGCACAGAAGGCCGCATTCAACCAGCCGTTCGAGAAGGCGACCGGCAACAAGGTCACGGCCGTCGAGTACAACGGCGAGCAGGCGAAAGTGAAGGCGATGGTCGAGGCGAAGCACGTCAACTGGGACGTGGTCGAAGTCGAGTCGGGCGACCTGAACCGCGGCTGCGACGAAGGGCTGTACGAGAAGCTCGACTGGTCGAAGATCGCGAAGAAGTCCGACCTGATTCCGGAATCGCCGCAGGTGTGCGGCGTCGGTTTCTTCGTGTGGTCGACCGCGCTCTCGTACAACGCCGACAAGCTGAAGACCGCGCCGACCGGCTGGGCCGATTTCTGGAACGTGAAGAAATTCCCCGGCAAGCGCGGGATGCGCAAGGGCGCGCGCTACAACCTCGAGTTCGCGCTGATGGCCGACGGCGTTTCGACGAAGGACGTATACAAGGTGCTCGGCACGAAGGCCGGCCAGGATCGCGCGTTCAAGAAGCTCGACGAACTGAAGCCGTACATCCAGTGGTGGGAAGCGGGCGCGCAGCCGCCGCAGTTCCTCGTGGCCGGCGACGTCGTGATGTCGACCGCGTACAACGGCCGCATCGACGCCGCGCAGAAGGAAGGCAAGAACCTGAAGGTCGTGTGGAACGGCAGCATCTACGACCTCGACTACTGGGCGATTCCGAAGGGCTCCCCGAACAAGGCGCTGGCCGAACAGTACATCGCGTACACGCTGACGCCGAAGCCGCAGCAAGAGTATGCGCATCACATCGCGTACGGCCCCGCGAACGTCGCGGCGATCAAGTCGCTCGACGCGAAGACGCTCGCGAACCTGCCGAATTCGCCGGCCAACGGCAAGAACGCGGTGCTGGAGGACATCGGCTTCTGGACCGACCACAGCGACGAGCTCGAGCAGCGCTTCGCCGCGTGGGCGACGAAGTAACCGCTACTCAGGTGTCCTGATGCAACCTGCCGCGCGGCGCGTCGAACGCGTCGCGCGGCATTCCGCCGGATCGAGCCCGGCCGGAGAGAACCGTTGAACACGATGACGATCGCTCCTTCCTCGCCGTCGACAGCCGCGCTCAAGCGCGAGCTGAAGGCCGCCGAGGCCCGCAAGCGCACGATGGCGTTGCTGCTGATCGCGCCGCTCGCGATCTTCCTGCTGCTCATCTTCGTCGTGCCGATCGGCACGCTGCTCACGCGCGCGGTGCAGAACCCGGAGATCGCGACCGCGCTGCCGAACACGGTGGCCGCGCTGTCGGGCTGGGACCGCAAGACACCGCCGGCCGATGCCGCGTATGCCGCACTCGCGGCCGACATGACGAAGGTCGCCGACAGCGAGGCGATGGGCGCGCTCGCGCGGCGCCTGAACACCGAGATTCCCGGCTACCGCTCGCTCGTCGCGAAGACGGCGCGCGCGATGCCGCTGAAGGGCGAGGAGGGGGCGGGCACCGCGGCGCTGACACCCGCGCAGACCCGCGCGAAGCTGATCGACCTCGATTCGCGCTGGGGCGAACCCGCGTACTGGCAGGCGATCGCGAAGAACGGCAGCCAGGTGTCGCCGTTCTACCTGCTCGCCGCGCTCGACCACAAGCAGGACGGCTTCGGCCAGATCGTGCGGGCCGATCCCGACCAGTCGATCTATCTGGCGATCTTCGGCCGCACGTTCGTGATCGGCGTCGCGGTCACGCTGTTCGCGCTGCTGCTCGGATATCCGCTCGCGTACTGGATCTCGACGCTGTCCGAGCGCCGCGCGAACCTCGTGATGATCCTCGTGCTGATTCCATTCTGGACCTCGGTGCTGGTGCGCGTCGCCGCATGGATCGTGCTGCTGCAGAGCGAGGGGCTGATCAACACCGCGCTGATCGGCGCCGGGCTGATCTCGCATCCGCTGACGCTGCTGTTCAATCGCGTCGGCGTGTACATCTCGATGACGCACATCCTGCTGCCGTTCATGATCCTGCCGCTGTACAGCGTGATGAAGTCGATCCCGCCGACCTACCAGCGCGCGGCCGTGTCGCTCGGCAGCCATCCGTTCGCCGCGTTCTGGCGCGTGTACGTGCCGCAGACCTATCCGGGCGTCGGCGCGGGCGCGCTGCTCGTGTTCATCCTCGCGATCGGCTACTACATCACGCCCGCGCTGCTCGGCGGGCCGAACGACCAGATGGTCAGCTACTACGTCGCGTACTTCACGAACGTGACGATCAACTGGGGCATGGCGTGCGCGCTCGGCGGGCTGCTGCTCGCGGCGACGCTGGTGCTGTATGCGGTGTACGGGCGCTTCACGCGCACCAACGTGAGCCTCGGCTGAGCGCCGGGGACAGGAAAACGGGAAGGGGAAGCCGACCATGAAACTCGCCAGGCCGCTGTTCGCGCCGCACATGTCGTTCGCCGAGCGCGCGTGGTACGTCGCGTTGCGCGTGCTCGTCGTGCTGACGCTGCTGTACCTGATCCTGCCGGTGCTCGCGATCGTGCCGCTGTCGTTTTCGTCGAGCACGTTCCTCGTCTATCCGATTCCGGGCTTCTCGACGCGCTGGTACGAGAACCTGATCGCATCGGACGAGTGGCGGATGGCCGCGAAGAACAGCTTCATCGTCGCGCCGTCGGCGACCGTCGTCGCGACCGTGCTCGGCACGCTCGCCGCGATCGGCCTCACGAAGGCGGACTTCCGCGGCAAGGGGCTGCTGATGGCCGTGCTGCTGTCGCCGATGATCGTGCCGGTCGTCGTGGTCGGCGTTGGCATGTACCTGTTCTTCGCGCCGCTCGGGCTCGCGAACACCTACACCGGCCTGATCGCCGCGCACGCGGCGCTCGGCGTGCCGTTCGTCGTGACGACCGTGGCCGCGACGCTGCAGGGCTTCAACCAGAACCTGGTGCGCGCGAGCCTGTCGCTCGGCGCGAACCCCGTCACGACGTTCTTCCGCGTGACGCTGCCGGTGATCGCGCCGGGCGTGATGTCGGGCGCGCTGTTCGCGTTCGCGACGTCGTTCGACGAAGTCGTCGTCACGCTGTTCCTCGCGGGCGCGGACCAGACGACGCTGCCGCGCCAGATGTTCACCGGCATTCGCGAGAACATCAGCCCGACGATCGCCGCGCTCGCGACGATCCTGATCATCTTCTCGACGAGCCTGCTGCTCGCGCTCGAATGGCTGCGCGGCCGCAACGCGCGGCGCGCGGTGTCGTAACGGCGGCCGGATGCGTGACGTTGAGCCGGCTGCCGGGCCGGCGATCGTTGCGTTCTCAACGAAGCCGCGCGCCTGACCCGGCGCGGCGAAGCTTTCGTTTCGCTGACTGACGAAGCGGTTGCCTGCACGTTCGATGCGGCTCTGCAACAATACGGCTCGTGGTGCCGCGCGTTCCGTTGCCGTCGCACGCACGGAGCGCCCGTTGCCGCGCCGCTCAATCCGCGACGCCGCGCGTCGCTCGTCAGTCAGCCGAGCCTCATCTTGTCCGAATTCGCATCCCCCGCCGGCACCCGGGAGCCGGCCGTCAACTGGCGCGCGATGTCCGCCGTGCTGCTGGCCGTCGCGCTCGCGACGCTCGACACCGCGATCGCGAACACCGCGCTGCCCGCGATCGCCGCCGACCTGCACGCGTCGCCGGCCGCGTCGGTGTGGATCATCAACGCGTACCAGCTCGCGATGGTCGCGACGCTGCTGCCGTTCGCGTCGCTCGGCGACATCGTCGGCCACAAGCGCGTGTATGTCGGCGGCCTCGCGGTGTTCACGCTCGCGTCGCTCGGCTGCTCGCTCGCGGCGACGCTGCCGCAGCTGACGGCGGCGCGGATCGTGCAGGGCTTCGGCGCGAGCGCGATCATGAGCGTGAACGTCGCGCTGATCCGCAACCTGTTTCCCGCGCACCGGCTCGGGCGCGGCGTCGGCTTCAACGCGCTGGTCGTCGGTGTGTCGTTCGCGGTGGGGCCGACGATCGCGTCGCTGATCCTGTCGGTGGCCGCATGGCCGTGGCTGTTCGCGGTGAACGTGCCGCTCGGCGTGCTCGCGCTTGCCGTGGCGATTCCGTCGCTGCCGCAGACGGCGCGGGGCAAGCACGCGTTCGATCCGCTCGCCGCGCTGTTCAACGTGATCACGTTCGCGTCGCTGATCTTCGCGCTCGGAGAGTTCGCGCAGCGCGGGCCGCTGTCCGTCGTGTTCGCGGCCGCCGCGGTCGCGCTCGCGTTCGGCTGGCTGCTGATCCGCCGCCAGGCCGGGCACCCGGCGCCGATGCTGCCGGTCGACCTGTTTCGCCGGCCCGTGTTCACGCTGTCCGCGCTGACGGCCGTGTGCGCGTTTGCCGCGCAGGGGCTCGCGTTCGTGTCGCTGCCGTTCTACTTCGAAACCGTCCTGCATCGCGACGCGGTCGAGACCGGGTTCCTGATGACGCCGTGGTCGGCGATCGTCGCGCTCGCCGCGCCGATCGCGGGCCGCTTGTCCGACCGTTATCCGCCCGGATTGCTCGGTGCGATCGGGCTCGCGCTGCTGAGCGCGGGGATGGTGTCGCTCGCCGCGTTGCCGGCAGCGCCGAGCGTCGTCGACATCGGCTGGCGGATGATGCTGTGCGGCGCGGGCTTCGGCTTCTTCCAGTCGCCGAACCTGAAGGCGCTGATGTCGAGCGCGCCGCCCGAGCGCAGCGGCGGTGCGAGCGGGATCATCGCGACCGCGCGGCTGATCGGGCAGGCGACCGGCGCGGCGCTCGTCGCGCTGTCGTTCGGGATCGCGGGGCGTCACGGGCCGACGCTCGCGCTGATGCTCGGGGCGGGTTTTGCCGGGGCGGCGAGCGTGGCGAGCGGGCTGCGGCTCTTCGCGCCATCGCACCGGGCCGGCGCGCCGGTCGCGTCGGTCGCGACGGCAGCGACGACAGCGACGACAGCGACGAACGAGCAGGCGACGGAGTAGGGCTCCGCGCCCGCCCGCTGCCCGAATCTTTCCCGGCCGGTGCGCGGCGAACGACCGCCGCGCGCCGGCCTTCGCGTCAGGCTCAGAAGCCGCCCGTCTGGATCAGCTTGTTGAGGTTCGCGATGTTCAGGCTGCCGAAGCCGGTCGTCAGATCCCAGCCGGTGCCTGCTCTGTAGCCATACCCCTGATAGCCGTTGTTCCCTGACACGACGTCATAGCGCACGAGCGACGGATTCGACGGGATGTCCGCATAGAACTTCGCGGCCGGGAAACCGAGGCCCGTGCCGTTCGCCGCGAGCAGACGCGCCCAGAAGCCGGTGAAGATCGGCGCGGCGAGGCTCGTGCCGCCGATCTGCTGCAGCTGGCCGTAGTTGTAGATGTACGCGCCCGTGCTTTGCGCGGCATCGAACGATACGTCGGGCAACTGACGATTGCTGCCCGATTGCCACGCCGGCGCCGGCAGCACCGTGCTGACGCCGCCGCCCGTCGCCCACAGCTTGCCGTTGCCGTCGAGGCCTTCGTTCCACACCGTTTCGTTCGAGAACGCACCCGCCGACGTGGTGTACAGCGTCGTGCCGCCGATCGCGAGCACGTGCGGCGACGCGGCCGGCCACGACACCGTGTAGTTCGCGCCGTCCGGATAGCCGCGGTTGTTGCACTCGTACACGCCTTCGTCGCCCGACGACACCGAGAACGTCTGACCCTGCGCGGCAGCCGTCGTGAAGATCTGCTCTTCGGCGTCGATCGTGCCGTCCGCGTTCGCGTCGGTCTCGCACCAGCCGAGCGACACGTTGATCACCTTCGCGGTGTTGTCCGACACCGCGCGGTTGAACGCCTGCGTGAGCCCCGTGTTGCCGGCGGCGTTCAGGTCCGCCATGTAGAACACGAGCTTGCCGACCTGGCCGCCGGCCGAGCCGACGATCGACTGGCTGTCGAGATCCCATTCGCCCTGGCCGTCCTGGTCGTCGCTGTAGCTGCCGGTCGTGCCGGTGCCGTTGGTCTTCACGGTCTGGGTTGCGACCGTGCCGTAGCCGTTGCTCGACGTGAAC
Organism: Burkholderia sp. USMB20; assembly: GCF_000949135.2. Lineage (GTDB taxonomy): Bacteria > Pseudomonadota > Gammaproteobacteria > Burkholderiales > Burkholderiaceae > Burkholderia. The sequence continues at coordinate 363,585 of NZ_JTAN02000003.1, forward strand.
TGCTTCAGGTCCTGCAGCGTCTGCGAAACGCCGCCGATCGTGATGATGCCGACGCTCACGCCTGCCGCGGTCGGCACGCCGGTCGCGTTGTAGAGGCCCGGGAATTCCTTCGGATAGTGGCCGGTGGCCGTGCCGGCCGCGAGCGCCTGCGGCTTCGCGACGTTGCCGATGCGCAGCATCGGCCGTGCGCGCGCGACGTTCTGCAACCCGAGCACCGAGCCGACGACGTCTCCGAGCGCGCGCGGCACCTGCGCGGTCGACGCGTTCGCGAAGCCCGAGCGGCCCGCGTACTCGAAGTGCACGAGCGACGTGTTGAACGCGGTCTTCACCGTGCCGGCCGTGCCGCGCGCGGACACCAGCAGCCGGTTCGGCGCGACCTCGATATTCACGAAGCCGCTCTTGCGCAGATAGTCGACGACCGATTTCACTTGCGCGTCGGTGGGCGCGTAGCTGGCGAGGAACTGTTCGTGCGTCAGGTACTGGCGGTAATGCGCGTTGCCGGGCCGGTTCACGTCGTGCGCGAGCTGCTTGAGCTGCGCGGCGTTGCGCAGCTTCAGGCTGACGACGATGTCGGCCGTTTCGCCGGCCGCGAGTTCGAGCGACGGTGCGGCGCTGCGCGCCATCAATTGCGGGCCGGTCAGAAAGGCCTTCGTGTGGGTGTCGACCCAGTCCGTCGTCGCATGCGCCGCGCCGGCGGCGAGCACGAGCGGCCACGCGAATGCGAGGCGGCGCGGCGACGGAAGGGGAAGGGCAAACCAGGCGTTCCTTTTCATCGGGAGTCCTTTTTAGGAGAGACGACGTTGCTGGAAGCCCCGGCCCTTGTGGGGCCGCGAGCGGTGACGAGCGTAGGGCGTCGGCGCCGTTCAGGTAGCTGCCAGTTTCCATAGCTGTCAGTTCTGACATCGGCGTGCTCGCGTGCCGGCGATGCGTCGTTCATGCATGCGGCAGCGGCCCGCGGCAAAGGGAACCGGTTCGCCACGCGACCGCGCATCGGTCGCTGGCGTTTGCGCGCACGACTCGTTCATTGCGGCAGCGGAATGCGCGCGATTGCAGAGCGAAGGACCGTGTGTGGGCGGGCGCTTTCGATCGCGCGTGAACGCATTGCGCGTTGCAATATGTGGTCAGGCGTTGCCGCGCGGCCGGCGCGACGACGTACGAATGCGCGAATGCACAAAAACGGAACCCGTCGATCGCGCGTGTTTCCCGAACTGTGGAACGACGTAGTGGCGAGTCTTGCAGCGTGCTTTCGGTTGGAGCGTCCGGCGAGCAGATTAGAAGAAACGCTCGAATCGGACGGTGGCGCCTCGACGCGCGCGTGATGTTCTTCGCAAGCCGATTCGCCGCCATTCCGTCCGTTCCGGCGAACGTCCCCGCTGCAGGATCGCCTGATGCTTCCTGCGAAATCGCTCCTTGACGTGCGTCGATCCGGGGATATTCTTGAATCCATAACTATCGGGTTATGAATCAAGCCATGCAAAACGTCCCCGACATGCTGTTCAGGACGCTCGCCGATCCGACCCGCCGCGCGCTCTTCGAGCGGCTGTGCGAGGAGGGCGAACTGACGGTCGCCGCGCTGACGGCGCACGCAGGCGTGACGCAGCCGGCGGTATCGAAGCATCTGGGGGTACTGAAGCAGGCCGGGCTCGTGAGCGACCGCCACGAAGGCCGGCAGACGCATTACAGCGCGCAGCCGCAAGCGCTGACACCGTTGATCGACTGGACCAGCCAGATGGCAGGCTTCTGGCAGAACCGGTTCGACGCGCTCGAAGATCTGCTCAAGAGGATGGATCAGTCATGAACCAGGCCACCACTGACACACGCACCGTCGTCGTCGAACGGGAACTGTCGCATCCGCCGGAGAAGGTCTGGCGTGCGCTCACGCAACCGCATCTGATCGAGGCATGGCTGATGCAGAGCGATTTCGAGCCCGTCGCGGGCCGCGCGTTCAGCTTCCGCGCGGACTGGGGTTCGGTCGACTGCACGTTGCTGACGATCGAGCCGCAGCGCGTGCTGTCCTACACGTGGGCCGCGTACGGCCTGGAAAGCGTCGTCACGTGGACGCTCACGCCGACGCCGGTCGGCACGCTGTTGCGGATGGAGCAGGCCGGTTTCCGCGCGGATCAGGAGCAGGCGTACCGCGGTGCGCAGCACGGCTGGACGCAGTTCTTCGCGTCGCTCGAGCAGGTGCTCGCGCGCCCCGATGACGACGAGGAGGGCCGTGCATGAGCGCCTCCGACCTGGAACCGTCGGCTCGCATCGACGCGCTGATCGCAGGCATCGCCGACTGGCGCGGCAAGACGTTCGCCGAACTGCGCGAGACGATCGTCGCCGCCGACGAAGGCATCGTCGAGGAATGGAAATGGATGGGCAGCCCGGTGTGGTCGTGCGACGGGATGATCGCGGTCGCGAACGCGCACAAGGGCAAGGTGAAGCTCACGTTCATGCATGGCGCGCAGCTGCCCGATCCCGACCGGCTGTTCAATGCGGGCCTTGAAGGCAATGCGCGGCGTGCGATCGATTTCCTCGAAGGCGACAAGCTCGACAAACGGGCGCTGAAGCGTCTCGTTCGCGCGGCGATCGACTACAACCGCGCGCACCTGAAGAAGAACGCGCGGCCGGCCGCAGGCGGCAGGACGCGCGCCGACAAGGCCGCATGACGCACCGGCGCGCCGGCACACCGCCGCGCAGGCAAAAAAAGCCCGACACGAGGTCGGGCTTCCAAATCGGCCGCAACCGCCGCGAGGCGGCTGCGGCACCTGCAAAAGCCGCGCGCTTACGCTGCGAGCAGCGAGCGCAGCACGAACGGCAGGATACCGCCGTGCTTGTAGTAGTCGACTTCGATCGGCGTATCGATGCGCAGCAGCACCGGCACGCGGGTCGTTTCGCCGTTCTTGCGGTGAATCACGAGCGTGACGTCCTGCTGCGGCTTGAAGTCGTCGCCGAGGCCTTCGATGTCGTAGGTCTCTTCGCCGGTGATGCCGAGCGACTGGATGCTGTCCGCGCCCTTGAACTGCAGCGGCAGCACGCCCATGCCGACCAGGTTCGAGCGGTGGATCCGCTCGAAGCTGCGTGCGATCACGGCCTTCACGCCGAGCAGCTGCGTGCCCTTCGCGGCCCAGTCGCGCGACGAGCCCGTGCCGTACTCTTCGCCCGCGAACACGACGGTCGGCGTGTCGGCGTCGACGTACTTCATCGCCGCATCGTAGATCGACAGCTGTTCGCCGCTCGGCTGGTGAATCGTCAGGCCGCCTTCGACGCGCGTGCCGTCCGCCTTCGCCGGGATCATCAGGTTCTTGATCCGGACGTTCGCGAACGTGCCGCGCATCATCACGTCGTGGTTGCCGCGGCGCGAACCGTAGCTGTTGAAGTCGGCCTTCTGCACGCCGTTCTCCTTCAGCCACTTGCCTGCCGGCGAGTCTTCCTTGATCGAGCCTGCCGGGCTGATGTGGTCGGTCGTGACCGAGTCACCGAAGATGCCCAGCGCGCGCGCGCCCTTGACCGTCGGGATCGAATCGGCCGGCTCCATCGAGAAGTCGTTGCCGAAGAACGGCGGCTCCGCGATGTAGGTCGACTTCGGCCAGTCGTAGACCTGGCCCGTCTCGCCCTCGATCTTGCTCCAGAGGTCGCCCTTCTTGGTCAGCTTCGAGTAGTTGTCCTCGAACTTCTTCGGGTCGAGCGCGAACTTGAGCAGCGCGTGGATTTCCTCGCTCGTCGGCCAGATGTCGCCGAGGTAGATGTCGTAGCCGTCCTTGCCCTTGCCGACCGGCTCGGTCATCAGGTCGCGCGTGATGTTGCCGGCGATCGCGTAGGCGACGACCAGCGGCGGCGACGCGAGGAAGTTCGCGCGGATGTTCGGGTGGATGCGCGCCTCGAAGTTACGGTTGCCCGACAGCACGGCTGCCGCGACGATGTCGTTCTTCGTGATCGCTTCGTTCAGTTCCGGCGTCAGGTCGCCCGCGTTGCCGATACAGGTCGTGCAGCCGTAGGCGGCGACTTCGAAGCCGAGCTTCGCGAGGTAGGGCAGCAGGCCCGTCTTCGTCAGGTATTCGGTGACGATGCGCGATCCCGGCGCGAGCGAGGTCTTGATGTGCGGCGCGACGGTCAGGCCGGCTTCGACGGCCTTCTTCGCGAGCAGGCCGGCAGCCAGCAGCACGCTCGGGTTCGACGTGTTCGTGCACGACGTGATCGCGGCGATCAGCACGTCGCCGTTCTTCACGTCGACGCCGTTGCTCGTCGTGTACTGCGCGTTCAGGTCGTCCGCCTTCTTCGCGAAGCCGTTTTCCGCGACCGGCTTCGAGAACAGCTCGGTGAACGTCGACTTGACGTTGCCGATCTCGATGCGGTCCTGCGGGCGCTTCGGGCCGGCCAGCGACGGGGCGACGGTTGCAAGATCCAGCGTGACCGTCTTCGTGTAGTCGATGTCGCCGGCCTTCGGAATGCCGAACAGCTTCTGCGCCTTGAAGTAGTTCTCGAACGCGGCGATTTCCGCCTTCGTGCGGCCCGTGCCTTCGAAGTATTCGATGGTCTTTTCGTCGACCGGGAAGAAGCCCATCGTCGCGCCGTATTCCGGCGCCATGTTGCCGATCGTCGCGCGGTCCGGCAGCGACAGCGACTTCGTGCCTTCGCCGAAGAACTCGACGAACTTGCCGACGACCTTTTCCTTGCGCAGCATTTCGGTGATCGTCAGCACCAGGTCGGTGGCCGTCACGCCTTCGCGCAGCTTGCCCTTCAGCTCGACGCCGACGACGTCCGGCGTCAGGAAGTACACCGGCTGGCCGAGCATGCCGGCTTCAGCCTCGATGCCGCCCACGCCCCAGCCGACCACGCCGATGCCGTTGATCATCGTCGTGTGGCTGTCCGTGCCGACGAGGGTATCCGGGTAGTACACGGTGTCGCCGCCGTCCGTCTTCTTGTGGACGCCGCGCGCGAGATATTCGAGGTTCACCTGGTGGACGATGCCGACGCCCGGCGGCACGACCTTGAACGTGTCGAACGCCTGCATGCCCCACTTCATGAACTGGTAGCGCTCGTTGTTGCGCTGGAATTCCAGCTTCATGTTCAGGTCGAGCGCGTCCTTCTGGCGGAAGTAGTCGATCTGGACCGAGTGGTCGACGACGAGATCGACCGGGACCAGCGGCTCGATCTTCTTCGGATTCTTGCCCGAACGCTCCGCGACGCCGCGCATGGCCGCGATGTCGGCGAGCAGCGGCACGCCCGTGAAGTCCTGCAGCACGACGCGCGACACCACGAACGGAATCTCGTCGACGCGCTTCGCGGTCGGCTGCCAGTTCGCGAGCTGCTCGATGTGTTCTTCGGTGATCTTCTTGCCGTCGTAGTTGCGCAGCACGGACTCGAGCACGATACGGATCGACACCGGGAGGCGCTCGATCTTCGTCTTCAGTTCCTTGCCGAGCTGCGGCAGCGAGTAGAACTTGCCTTTGCCGGAACCGCTGTCGAATTCCTTGAGGGTCTTGTGGAGATTGTGGGCCATGGTGATTTTCCTGGGTTTAAGGCTAGGAAACAAAGAGTCCTGTAGATGACGGCTATATCACATACAAGTCGACGTACTCATCGACCGGCATCGCTTCGAGCTTTGCCTGGTCCAGCGACACGTCGAGAATCGCTTGTTGCTGCTTTGCCGGGAAACGGCGGGCGAGGTTGGTCCGGAACTTCTCGACCAGGAGCGGGATGCCGTCCGCACGGCGTCGCTGATGGCCGATCGGGTATTCGACCGCTACTTCGGCAAGCGTGGACCCGTCCGCGAATTCGATCGTCAGCGCATTCGCGATCGACCGCTTGGCCGGGTCATGGTAATCCTTCGTGAACTGCGGATCCTCGACGCACACGGTTTTCGCGCGCAGCGCGTCGATGCGCGGATCGGCGGCGACCGCGTCTTCGTAATCGGCCGCGGTCAGCCGGCCGAACAGCAGCGGCACGGCGACCATGTACTGGATGCAATGGTCGCGGTCGGCCGGATTGGCGAGCGGGCCCTGCTTGTCGATGATGCGGATCGCGGCCGCGTGCGTGCGGATCGTGATCCGGCTGATATCGTCGGTCGTGCGGCCCGCCGCGGCGAGCTGCGCGTGCAGCTGCAGCGCGGCCTCGGCGGCCGTCTGCGCATGGAATTCGGCGGGGAACGCGATCTTGAACAGCACGTTCTCCATCACGTACGTGCCGTACGGGCGCTGGAAACGGAACGGCTTGCCGTCGAACAGCACGTCGTAGAAGCCCCAGGTTTTCGCGGTGAGCGCCGACGGGTAGCCCATTTCACCCGTTTTCGCGATCAGCGCGAGGCGCACCGCGCGGGACGTCGCGTCGCCGGCCGCCCACGACTTGCGCGAACCGGTGTTCGGCGCGTGGCGGTAGGTGCGCAGCGCGTGGCCGTCGACGAATGCGTTGGATACCGCGTTGATCAGCTCGTCGCGCGTGAGCCCGAGCAGGCGGCCGACGACGGCCGTCGACGCCACTTTCACGAGCAGCACGTGGTCGAGCCCGACCGCGTTGAATGAATTCTCGAGTGCGAGGCAGCCCTGGATCTCGTGGGCCTGGATCATCGCGACGAGCACGTCGCGCATCGCAAGCGGCTTCCTGCCGGCCGCGACGGCCGTGCGGGACAGCCAGTCGGCCGTCGCCAGGATCCCGCCGAGGTTGTCGGACGGATGACCCCATTCGGCGGCGAGCCAGGTGTCGTTGAAGTCCAGCCAGCGGATCATCGCGCCGAGGTCGAAAGCGGCCTGGACGGGATCGAGCTGGAAGGACGTGCCGGGCACCTTCGCGCCGTTCGGCACGATCGTGCCGGGCACGACGGGGCCGAGCAGCTTGGTGCAGGCCGGGTAGGACAGCGCCTCGAGTCCGCATCCGAGCGTGTCGATCAGGCAATGACGCGCCGTCTCCAGCGCGAGCGCGCTGTCGATGCCGGTGTTCAGCACGTAGTCGACGATATCGACGAGTACCGTATCCGGAGCGGGGCGGACGTTGGAGACCGAGGCGGACATCGAGGAGCTCGGGAGAGCGCGCTTAGTTCGTTGCCGGCTTCAGCTCGTTCGATTGCGTCGGAGCCGGCGTGCCTTGCGCCATTTCCGGCGTCACGCATTCGTCGGCGAGACGCTCGCCGCCGTTCGCGTCGCTGAACAGCATCGCCTTGCTCGGGATCACGACGAGCTTGAAGCCCGCGGCCGGATCGTAGAACGTGTCGGCGCCCGTCGTCGTGGCCTGACGCGGCAGCTTGTAGTTCTTCTTCGCCCAGTGAACCGTGACGACCTGGTCACGCTTCATGTCGCCGGCGAGGTCGAACGACAGGCCGTCCTTGCACGACCACTTGGCCGCGCCGTCCGGTACCGGATCGACCTTGGCCGCGGCACGCGCCTGCGCCTTCTTGCTGCGCGGAACGATGCGCTTGGCCGGCGCCGGGCGCTTGGCCGTCTTCTTCGCAGTCGTCGCCGTATCCTGGGCGAACGCGCTCGGAGCCGACACCAGCATCGTGGCGGACAAGGCGCCGATGGCGGTAGCGATCAGGAGTTTCTTCATGGAGTCAGAACCTTTCGATAATCAGTTGACAAGGGCCGGCAGCTGACACCGCCGGCCGGTTTGAAACTGCACGCGCCCCGGAAGCGCGCAGCGGCCGCTATTTTCACCTATTTGGCCGCGCACATATCAGGTTTTCGGGCTCCGTTACGTTTTTTGTCGTTTCGCCAACCCGTCTCGGGTTCGCGCCCCGGTGATTCGATGAAATTCGTGTGCCGGCGCGCGCTCACCGCGCGTCTCCGGCGGCCGGGCCGAACAGCGGCGCGGCCTCGGCCGGCACCGGCTGGCCGGTCGCCCGCGCGCGGCGCAGCACCGACCAGTAATAGCGGTAGCTCGCGCGATCGTGCAGTGTATCGCCGTGGCGCGTCGGGCCCCAGTCGGCGGCCTGCGCCGCCAGCAGGATCTCGGCGGCCAGCGCGACTTCATCGGTGCGCGGCGCGAACGCGTCGACGATCGGGCGGATCTGCGCGGGATGGATGCTCCACATCCGCGTGAACGCGAACTCGTCGCGCGCGCGGCGCGCGTCGCCGGCGACGACGGTCATGTCGCGCACTTCCGTCGTCACGTTGTGCGACGGCGTCTTGCCGTGCGCGTGGCAGGCGGCGGCGATTTCCAGCTTCGCGCGGCGCACGAGCGGATGGTCGAACTGGCCGGGCGAGCGCATCGCCGCATCGGGAATCGCGCCGTGATGCGCGGACACGAAGTCCATCAGCCCGAAGCTCAGCGTGCCGACCAGCGGCAGCGCGGCGAGCGCGGCCGCCTGGGCGAGCGCGCCGTGCGTCTCGACCAGCACGTCCACCGGAATCGGCTGCGCGAGGCCGAGCTCGCGGCGCGTGCCTTCGATGAACGCGACCATCTCGGCCGCGTCGGCGGCGCTGGCGATTTTCGGCAGCGTGACGTAGGCCGGCGCGCGCGCGGCGCGCAGCACGATGCGCACGTCGTCGCGCCAGTGGGGATGGGAAAAGTCGTGGATGCGGACGCCGACCCGCCCGAAGCGGTTCTCGGCGCCGCCGAGGCATTCGGCGACGAGCTGCGCGTGCGCGGCTTCCTGGCCGACGGCCGCGCCGTCCTCGCAGTCGAGCGTGATGTCGAACACGGGGCCGAGTTCGGCCTGGAGCGCGAGCGACTTGCGCATCAGCTTCTCGCTGCCCGCGTAGTGATCGCAGCAGGGCAGGATCGCGGGCGGGGACGCCCCGTCGTACAGCACTTGTGCAGGAGTGAGCGCGGACATCTCTTCTACGTCAAGGAAGCGGGCAACGTGGAGAAAATCGGATTCGGGCACGTTCTGGGCCGCGCGCTGGGCGCCTGGGCGGCAAAACGTGCCCGGATCGGATCGGGCGGCGGGGCCGGCTGCAGCCCCGCCGCCCGTGCCGTGGCCGGCCCGCCCGGAGGCGCCCGGCCGTGCAGCCTGCTTAGTTCTTCAGCAGGTGGGCGACGCCGTCGCGCTCTTCGAGCAGCTCGGCCAGCGTGCCGTCCATCTTCTCGCGCGAGAACGCGTCGATTTCGAGGCCTTCGACACGCTTGTACTCGCCGTTTTCGCACGTGACGGGCACGCCGTAGATGATGTCTTCGGGGATGCCGTACGAGCCGTCCGACGGGATGCCCATCGTGACCCACTTGCCGTTCGTGCCGAGGACCCAGTCACGCACGTGGTCGATCGCCGCGTTGGCTGCCGACGCCGCCGACGACAGGCCGCGCGCTTCGATGATCGCCGCGCCGCGCTTGCCGACGGTCGGGATGAACGTGTCGCGGTTCCACACGTCGTCGTTGATCAGCTTCAGCAGCGACTCGCCTTCGACGGTCGCGAAGCGGAAGTCGGGGTACATCGTCGGCGAGTGGTTGCCCCACACGGCGAGCTTCTCGATCGACGCGACCGGCTTGCCCGACTTGGCGGCGAGCTGCGACAGCGCGCGGTTGTGGTCGAGGCGCAGCATCGCCGTGAAGTTCTTCTTCGGCAGATCCGGTGCCGACTTCATCGCGATGTATGCGTTGGTGTTCGCCGGGTTGCCGACGACCAGCACCTTCACGTCGCGGCTCGCGACTTCGTTCAGCGCAGCGCCCTGGACCGTGAAGATCTCGGCGTTCGCCGACAGCAGGTCCTTGCGCTCCATGCCCTTCGAGCGCGGACGTGCACCGACCAGCAGCGCGACGTCTGCATCCTTGAATGCAACCTTCGGATCGTCGGTGATCACGACGCCCGCGAGCAGCGGGAACGCGCAATCGTCGAGTTCCATCACGACGCCTTTGACGGCGGCTTGGGCTTGCGGGAGGTCGAGCAGTTGCAGGATGACCGGCTGGTCCTTGCCGAGCAGGTCGCCGTTCGCGATGCGGAACAGCAGGGAGTAAGCGATTTGACCTGCGGCGCCGGTGACGGCAACGCGCTTTGCGGGCTTAGCCATTGAAAATCTCCAGGACGGGTGAAGCGGTGGACGCTAGGCAAAACGCCATTCTATGCGCGTTACGCGTAGCGTTGCATTGAAGCAGGGCGGAGGATTCGCGAAAGGCAGACGCGGTGAACCTGGAGACGGCCGTGGCACGTAGCCGGGGACGCATTTTGCACCCGCGAACCCTTGCTCGCCCCGGAGTGTAGGAGCCGATGGACCCAAAGTCAAACGGTATCATATGTCTTATATAAGACAGATGTTTTGCGGAATTTGAGTGGACGGAAAAGCGCGGTTTGTGATGAAATGCGCGCCATGACATCGAACCAGGCGAACAACGCGAATCCGACCGGCGCAGGCGGCCCAGGGCAGCCGGGCGCGGGCGATTCCGTGCCGGCGCCTGCGCCTGCCGCTTCGCCGTCGCCGACATTCAGTCCGTTATACCAGCAGATCAAGTCATTGATCACGCAAAGTCTCGAATCCGGTGAATGGAAGCCGGGCGAGATCATCCCGAGCGAAGTGGAGCTGGCTGCCCGTTACAAGGTCAGCCAGGGCACGGTTCGCAAGGCGATCGACGAGCTGGCCGCGGAAAACCTCGTGGTCCGGCGGCAAGGCAAGGGTACTTTTGTTGCGACGCACAATGAGGATCGCGCGCAGTTCCGCTTCCTGCGGCTGCTGGCCGACGACGGTGCCGAGCATCCGCACGTGAGCCGCCTGCTCGAATGCCGGCGCCTGCGCGCGCCGGCCGAGATCGCGCGGCAGCTCGACCTGAAGCCGGCCGATCCGGTCGTGCAGGTGCGTCGCCTGCTGGAATTCGAGAACGAAGTGACGGTGCTCGACGAGATCTGGCTGCCGGGCGCGATGTTCCGCGGGCTGACGTTCGAGCGGCTGAGCGAGTACAAGGGCCCGCTCTACGCGATGTTCGAGACGGAATTCGGCACGCGGATGATCCGCGCGACGGAGAAGATCCGCGCGGTGGCGGCGGAGCCGGCGGTGGCCGACCTGCTGCACGTGCCGGCGGGTTTTCCGTTGCTGTCGGTCGAGCGCGTGTCCTATACATACGGAGACCGGCCGGTGGAAGTGCGGCGCGGCTGGTATGTCACAACCGGGTATTACTATCAGAATGACTTGAGCTGACGACGGATCGGCACAAGCAGCGTGCACGCGGGTTTCGCATTTTCGCGTAGCACGTTTCGGGCCGCCTTTATTCCCGTTCGCGTAATGATCCAGAGCAGACTTTCGCTGCAGCGCGATATAAAAAGGCGCTAAAATCGCGGATTAGTGTGACAACATAGTAGGGGTCTAGCATGACTGACGCAGTAAGAAAGCCGAGGCCGGAATACCGGAACATCGGAATCGGCGACATCACCTTGAAATATCGCATGCCGCTGGCGGCGATATTGTCGATTCTCCACCGAGTCAGCGGCGCGCTGCTGTTCCTGTTCCTGCCGTTCCTGCTGTTCCTCTTCGACCAGAGCCTCACCTCCGAGCTCAGCTTCGAAGTCTTCAAGGCTTTCCTCTCCAACATCGTCGTCAAGCTGATCGTCCTCGCGCTGTCCTGGGCGTTCCTCCACCATTTCTGCGCCGGCATTCGCCACCTGCTGATGGACGTCAACCACGACGCCGTCTCGAAGGAAGGCGGCAAGCGGACGGCCGTCGTCGTCTTTGTCGTCTCGATCGCGCTGACGATCGCCATGGCACTCAAACTGTTCGGAGCATTCTAAGAAAATGGCAGCCAATAACCGAATCGGCTCGAAGCGCCTCGTCGTCGGCGCTCACTACGGCCTGCGCGACTGGCTCGCGCAGCGCGTCACCGCCACGATCATGGCGGTCTACACGGTCATTCTGCTCGTCCTGTTCTTCGGCGCGCATGACTTCTCGTACGAAGGCTGGGCATCGATCTTCTCCGCGCAATGGATGAAGCTCGCGACCTTCGTGACGCTGCTTTCCCTCTTCTACCACGCATGGGTCGGCGTGCGCGACATCTGGATGGACTACGTGAAGCCCGTCGGTGTGCGCCTGCTGCTGCAATCGCTGACCATCGTCTGGCTGCTCGCATGTGCGGGCTACGCCGCGCAGATTCTCTGGAGAGTGTAAAGAATGGCTGCAATCAAAACTTCCCTGCCGCGCCGCAAGTTCGACGTGGTGATCGTCGGCGCGGGCGGCTCGGGCTTGCGCGCAGCGCTGCAACTGTCGCGCGCGGGCCTGTCGGTCGGCGTGCTGTCGAAGGTGTTCCCGACCCGTTCGCACACGGTGGCCGCACAGGGCGGCATCGGCGCGTCGCTCGGCAACATGAGCGAAGACAACTGGCACTTCCACTTCTACGACACGATCAAGGGTTCCGACTGGCTCGGCGACCAGGACGCGATCGAGTTCATGTGCCGCGAAGCACCGAACGTCGTGTACGAACTGGAACACTTCGGCATGCCGTTCGACCGTAACGCGGACGGCACGATCTACCAGCGTCCGTTCGGCGGCCATACCGCGAACTACGGCGAGAAGCCGGTCCAGCGCGCTTGCGCGGCCGCCGACCGTACCGGTCACGCGCTGCTGCACACGCTGTACCAGCAGAACGTCGAGGCGAAGACGCAGTTCTTCGTCGAATGGATGGCGCTCGACCTGATCCGCGACGCGGACGGCGACGTGCTCGGCGTGACGGCCCTCGAGATGGAGACGGGCGACGTCTACATCATGGAAGGCAAGACGACGCTGTTCGCGACGGGCGGCGCAGGCCGGATCTTCGCGGCATCGACCAACGCGTTCATCAACACCGGCGACGGCCTCGGCATGGCTGCCCGCTCGGGCATCGCGCTGCAGGACATGGAGTTCTGGCAGTTCCACCCGACCGGCGTGGCCGGCGCGGGCGTGCTGATCACCGAAGGCGTGCGCGGCGAAGGCGGGATCCTGCGCAACGCGAACGGCGAGCGCTTCATGGAACGCTACGCACCGACGCTGAAGGACCTGGCGCCGCGTGACTTCGTGTCGCGTTCGATGGACCAGGAAATCAAGGAAGGTCGCGGCGTCGGTCCGAACAAGGATCACGTGCTGCTCGACCTGTCGCACATCGGCGCCGAGACGATCATGAAGCGTCTGCCGTCGATCCGCGAAATCGCGCTGAAGTTCGCGAACGTCGACGCGATCAAGGAACCGATCCCGGTCGTCCCGACGATCCACTACCAGATGGGCGGCATCCCGACCAACATCCACGGTCAGGTCGTCGGCACGTCGCGCGGTCACAAGGATCCGGTCAACGGCTTCTACGCAGTGGGCGAGTGCTCGTGCGTGTCCGTGCACGGCGCGAACCGCCTCGGCACGAACTCGCTGCTGGACCTCGTGGTGTTCGGCCGTGCGGCCGGCAACCACATCGTCGAGCACGTGAAGAACCAGAAGGAACACAAGCCGCTGCCGGCCGACGCAGGCGAATTCTCGCTGGCGCGTCTGAACAAGCTCGACAAGTCGAGCTCGGGCGAGTACACGCAGGACGTCGCGAACGACATCCGCGCGACGATGCAGAAGCACGCAGGCGTGTTCCGCACGTCGGCGCTGCTGAAGGAAGGCGTCGACCAGATGGCCGGCCTGAAGGCCCGCGTGGAAAACATCCACCTGAAGGACAAGTCGAAGGTGTTCAACACCGCGCGCGTCGAAGCGCTCGAGCTGGAGAACCTGATCGAAGTCGCCCGCGCGACGATGGTGTCGGCGGAAGCGCGCAAGGAAAGCCGCGGCGCGCACGCCCACAGCGATTACGAACACCGCGACGACGACAACTGGCTGCGCCACACGCTGTGGTACAGCGAAGGCGATCGCCTCGACTACAAGCCGGTTCAAATGAAGCCGCTGACGGTCGACTCCGTGCCGCCGAAGCCGCGCACGTTCTAAGCCGAGTCAAAGGAATCCGAAATGGCAAAACGCATTTTTGAAGTCTACCGCTACGATCCGGACAAGGACGCGGCACCGCGCATGCAGACGTACGAGCTCGAGATCCAGCATGAGCGCATGCTGCTCGACGCACTGGTCAAGCTGAAGGCCGTCGACGAGACGCTGTCGTTCCGCCGTTCGTGCCGCGAAGGCGTGTGCGGTTCGGACGCGATGAACATCAACGGCAAGAACGGTCTCGCGTGCCTGACGAACCTGAACGACCTGCCGCAGAAGATCGTGCTGCGTCCGCTGCCGGGCCTGCCCGTCGTGCGCGACCTGATCGTCGACATGACGCACTTCTTCAACCAGTATCACTCGATCAAGCCGTACCTGATCAACGACGCGCCGCCGCCGGAGAAGGAACGTCTCCAGTCGCCGGAAGAACGCGACGAGCTCGACGGCGTGTACGAGTGCATTCTGTGCGCGAGCTGCTCGACGTCGTGCCCGAGCTTCTGGTGGAACCCGGACAAGTTCGTCGGCCCGGCCGGCCTGCTGCAGGCTTACCGCTTCATCGCGGATAGCCGCGACACCGCCACCGGCGAGCGTCTCGACAACCTGGAAGACCCGTACCGTCTGTTCCGTTGCCACACGATCATGAACTGCGTCGACGTTTGCCCGAAGGGCCTGAACCCGACGAAGGCGATCGGCAAGATCAAGGAACTGATGGTTCGCCGCGCGGTTTAAAGTTTGTGATGAGCGACGATTCGCATCAATCCGACCCGCACCGTCGCGCGCGCCTCCGCTGGCGCGCGCGGCGGGGTCTGCTGGAAAACGACATCGTATTCGAGCGTTTCTTCAGCAGATACGAGCATGACCTCACCGATGCAGACGTAGGCGCGTTGTCGCGCCTGCTCGATCTGAGCGACAACGACCTGATGGACTTGCTCCTCGCGCGCAAGGAACCAGAGGGCGACCTAGACAGCCAGGACATTCACCGGCTGTTGGAGATGCTGCGCAACGTGTAACGCCAAGGTGTAACGCGCTGTGCCCGTTATCGAATCCCGTTTCTATTTTCGATTGAGGATGTGCCATGACTCCGTCTGATGTTAAAGCCACGCTATCGTTCAGCGACAACTCGCCGAGCGTCGAACTGCCGATCTACAAGGGCACGATGGGCCCGGACGTGATCGACATCCGCAAGCTGTACGGCCAGACCGGCAAGTTCACGTACGACCCGGGCTTCATGTCGACGGCAGCTTGTAATTCGGCGATCACGTACATCGACGGCGACAAGGGCGAACTGCTGTACCGCGGCTACCCGATCGACAACCTCGCGCAGAACGCCGACTTCCTCGAGTCCTGCTACCTGCTGCTGAAGGGCGAGCTGCCGAACGCGGCGCAAAAGAAGGAATTCGTCGACACCGTCACGAAGCACACGATGGTGCACGAGCAGATGCACTTCTTCTTCCGTGGCTTCCGCCGCGACGCGCACCCGATGGCGATCCTGGTCGCCGCGGTCGGCGCGCTGTCCGCGTTCTATCACGACTCGCTCGACATCAACGACCCGCGTCACCGCGAAGTGTCGGCGATCCGCATGATCGCGAAGCTGCCGACGCTCGTCGCGATGGCGTACAAGTACAGCATCGGCCAGCCGTTCGTGTATCCGAAGAACTCGCTGTCGTACAGCGCGAACTTCATGCACATGATGTTCTCGAACCCGTGCGAAGAGTACAAGGTCAACGACGTGCTCGTCCGCGCACTCGACCGCATCCTGATCCTGCACGCCGATCACGAGCAGAACGCATCGACGTCGACGGTCCGCCTGGCCGGCTCGTCGGGCGCGAACCCGTTCGCGTGTATCGCGGCCGGTATCGCGTGTCTGTGGGGCCCGGCGCACGGTGGTGCGAACGAAGCCGCGCTGAACATGCTCGAGCAGATCGGTTCGCCGGACAACATCCCCGAATTCATCAAGCAGGTGAAGGACAAGAATTCGGGCGTGAAGCTGATGGGCTTCGGTCACCGCGTGTACAAGAACTACGACCCGCGTGCGAAGCTGATGCGCGAAACGTGCTACGAAGTGCTGAACGAACTCGGCCTGCACGACGACCCGCTGTTCAAGCTCGCGATGCAGCTCGAGAAGATCGCGCTGGAAGACGAATACTTCGTGTCGCGCAAGCTGTACCCGAACGTCGACTTCTACTCGGGTATCGTCCAGCGCGCGCTGGGCATCCCGACGTCGATGTTCACGTGTATCTTCGCGATGGCACGTACGGTCGGCTGGATCGCACAGTGGAACGAAATGATCGCGGATCCGGAACAGAAGATCGGCCGTCCGCGTCAGCTGTTCATCGGCGACACGCCGCGCGAAGCGAAGCCGCTCAACGCACGTTAAGTCGTGCGCGGCGCGAACGGCCGCAAGGCCGCTCGCGTCCGGCAACCGCAACGCCCCGACACCCCGGTGGGACATCCCGCCGGGGTGTTTTCATTTGCGCGGCCGACGCTGGCCCGAGCCGGCGCGGCGTTCCAGCGACGGCGGGCGTGTGTCGAGCGGCGGCGAGTCGGTGCCGGTGTCGCTGTCGGGCGCGTGGCCGTGTTGCGCGAAGAACTGCCGGTATGCGCCGGGCGTCATGCCGCGCGCGGCGAGGAACTGGCGGTTGAAGTTCGCGGCGTTCGGAATGCCGCAGCGCGCGGCGACCGTCGCGATCGGCCAGTCGGTGCCGACCAGATGGCGGCACGCATGCGCGAGCCGCAGCCGCTGCACGTAGCGGCCGACGCTTTCGCCGAGGTGCCGTACGAACAACCGCTGCAGCGTGCGTTCGGACATGTGCGCGACGGCCGCGAGCGCATCGACGCGCAGCGGCTCGTGGAACTGCCGGTCGATCGCGTCGAGCACGCGATCGAGCCGCTCGGCTTCGGGCGCGGCGGCGTTCGCGGACGGCGACGCTGCAGCGGGTTGATCGTAGGCCTGCGCGGTGGCGAGCGGTTCGCCGCCGGCGTCCGCGAGATCGGCGAGCGTGTCGAGTGCGGCCGCGAGGCGAATGCGCGGCGAAGGGTCGAGCAACTGCGGCAGCCGCGCGCGCATCGCACGGGCCGTATCGGCGTCGAATGCGAGGCCGGGCGCCGCGCGCCGCAGCAGCGAGCGCAGCGGCGCGTACTCGGGGCAGCAGTCGGCCACGCGTCGTGCCCAGTCACCGTCGAACCAGACGACGAGCGCGACTTCCGGCGCCGCGCGATCGATGCGCGCATTCGACGACCACGTATGCGGCAGGTTGGGCGGCACGAGCACCAGATCGTCGTCCGCATAGCGCGCGACGTGATCGCCGATGAAGCGCTGGCCGCGGCTGTTCAACGTCAGCGTCAGTTCGTACTCGGGATGACGGTGCCATTCGAACGGAATGCGCGCGAGCTGGCGGTGGTACACGCGGATCGAACAGCCGGGGGCGAACGTCACGTGCTCGTACTGCGGTTTCATCGCGGCCTCCGGGCGAGGGCGGGCAGCGCGCCGTGGCATGATCGTGATCGATCGTCACGACGGAGCGATGCCATGTTTTCACATGTTTGCGTGGGCGTCAGCGATACCGCGCGCGCGTACGACTTCTACGCGCCGCTGTTCGCGGAACTCGGGCTGCGGCTGAAGTTCAGCGAGCCGGACGGCTGGTCGGGCTGGATGCCGGCCGACACCGACCGGCCGCTGTTCTTCTTCGGCCGGCCGCTCGACGGCCGCGCGCCCGAACCCGGCAACGGCCATACGATCGCATTCGACGCGCCGACGCGCGCGCAGGTCGACCGCTGCCACGCGCTCGCGCTGCAGCAGGGCGGCGCCTGCGAAGGGCCGCCGGGCCTGCGGCCGCACTATCACCCCGACTACTACGGCGCGTATTTCCGCGACCCGGACGGCAACAAGCTGTGCGTGGTCTGCCATCGTCCGGAGTAGCGAGCGGTTTGTCAGGATTGTATCGATAGTTGGCCGGATAGTGTCGATGGTGGCGATGCGTCCGCCGTACGCTGAATGCTCATCACGACACGATTCAGCGAGGAGACGACGATGCACCTGACGATTGACGATCTGCCGGTTGCGATCCGCATGGCGAAAAGGGCGCTGCGCACCGATCTGCCCGGTTACGCGGCCACGTTCCGCGAACTGGAGGGCGATATCGCGCGGCAGGTCGACGCGATCCGTCGCGCGCACGCGCACGGCCGCGACGTGATCCCGGTATTGCGATTCGCGGATATCGCGAACGGCACCGTCGATCCGCAGGCGATCGCCGCGATCCGCACGCACGGCGCCGCGGTGATCCGCGGCGTGTTCGACGCGCAGCAGGCGCGCGACTGGAACGACGAGATCGGCGCCTATCTGGATGCGAACCGCTTCGCCGAGCGGCTGCATGCACGCGCCGAGGACCGCTACTTCGGCAATCTCGCATCGGGCAAGCCGCAGATCTACGGCGTCTACTGGTCGAAGCCGCAGGTGGCCGCGCGGCAGTCGCCGGCCCTCACGCAGGCGCGCGTGTTCCTGAACCGCCTGTGGCGTCATGCGGACGGCGCGCGCAGGCATTTCGACCCGGACCAGGTGCCGGCCTACGCCGACCGGATCCGCCGCCGGCCGCCGGGCTCGACGTCGCTCGGGCTGTCGCCGCATGTCGACGGCGGCTCTGTCGAACGCTGGCTCGGCGCGAATTTCCGGCAGGTCTATCGTCACGTGCTGGCCGGCCGCTGGCGCGCTTACGATCCGTTCGACGCGGCGTTCCGCCCCGACGTCGAGGAGATCCCGTCGCCGGCCGTGTGCTCGATGTTCCGCACGTTCCAGGGCTGGACCGCGCTGACGCCGCAAGGGCCCGGCGACGGCACCCTGCAGCTGATTCCGGTCGCGAACGCGATGGCGTATGTCGTGCTGCGCGCGCTGCAGGACGACGTCGCCGACGACGACCTGTGCGGTGCGCGTCCGGGCCGCGCGCTGTCGATCCTGCCCGAATGGCACGCGCTGCTGCTCGACGCGCTGGTGCCGATCCCGCACATGGAGCCGGGCGACGCGGTGTTCTGGCACGGCGACGTCGTGCATGCGGTCGAGGATGCGCATCGCGGCAGCGGCGACAGCAACGTGATGTATATCGCGGCCGCGCCCGGGTGCGCGAAGAATGACGCGTACCTGCAGCGCCAGCGGCTCGCGTTCCTGCGCGGCGACAGCCCGCCGGATTTCCCGGCCGATCATTTCGAGGGCGACTTCGACGGACGGGGCGGCGAGGGCGATCTCACGCCGCTGGGCCGTGCGCAAATGGGGTTCGCGCCCGTCGGCGCATGACGGACGCGCCGCATGCATCGGCCGCATCCGCACCGCGCGGAACGGCCGTTTGCGCCGCGCCCGTCGGCTGTCTGCCGAATCGGCTGCATCCTGCCTGCAATTCGACGCGATCGGCTGCGGGCGCGCCCGAATTCGACGCGAATTGCGCAATTTGGCTTCCGATAATGGTCCGGACACAACGCAGCTGCCCCGTGCGCCGCACGGGGGCAGCGTGACCATGGAGGAGTCGATGCAATTCACGCAAGCGATCGTTCGCCGTCCCGCGCCGTCCTGCGGCGCGGGTCTCACCACCGCCGCGCTCGGCGCGCCCGACTACGACAAGACGCTCACGCAGTTCCACGCGTACTGCGACGCGCTGCGCGGGCTCGGCGTCGAGCTGACCGAGCTGCCGCCGCTGGACGCGTTTCCCGATTCGCACTTCGTCGAGGACGTCGCCGTCGTCACGCCCGAATTCGCGGTGATCACGCGTCCCGGCGCACCCGCGCGGCGCGGCGAGACGGTGCACATCGAAGCGGCGCTCGCCGCGCATCGCGACCTGCTGCCGATGCAGGAAGGCCGTCTCGACGGCGGCGACGTGATGCAGGTCGGCAAGCGCTTCTACATCGGCCTGACGGGCCGCACCGATGCCGAGGGCATCGCCGCATTCGAGTCGCTGGTGGCGCGCTACGGCTATTCGGTCGTCGCGGTGCCGGTCGGCGCGGGGCTGCATCTGAAATCGGTCGTCAACGCGCTCGGCGACGACACGCTGCTCGTGACCGAGGCGCTGGCCGCGCATCCGGCGTTCGCCGACTATCGCCGCATCGCGATCTCGGCCGCCGACGAATACGCCGGCAACACGCTGCGCGTGAACGGCACGCTGATCACGCCGGCCGGCTATCCGCGCGTGCACGACGCGATTCAGTCGCTCGGGATGCCGCTGCACGTGATCGACACGAGCGAGTTCCGCAAGATGGACGGCGGCCTGACCTGCCTGTCGCTGCGGTTCTAGCCGATTGGCGCGCGGCCGCTTCGGCCGGATAATGTGGCCCCCGCGCGGAACCGGAGGAGACGCTCCGCGCACCAGCCACGACCCGACCGGAGCGAACGCGGATGACCGACAAGAAGATGCAGCTCGACAAGATCGATCTCCGGATCCTCGACATCCTGCGTACCGACGGGCGGATTTCCTACCGGAAGCTGTCCGAGCTCGTGAACCTCACGCCGCGCCCGTGCCAGGCGCGCGTGGAGCGGCTCGAGGCGCTCGGCGTGATCGAAGGCTACCGCGCGGTGATCAAGGCGCCGCGCGCGACCAAGCCGATCGTCGTGATCGCGCAGATCGTGCTGGCCGACCACGGGCGTTCGCAGGCGCCGTTCGAGGACGAGATGCGGGCCAATCCGGCCGTGCTCGATTGCTGGCTCGTCAGCGGCACGTTCGATTTTCTCGTGCGGCTCGCGTGCGAGGATCTCGACGAATACCGGCGGATCGCGAACGCGTGGCTGGAAAGCCCGCGGTTCCGGATCGAGAAGATCGTGACGACGGCCGAGCTGCAGGCGATCAAGCGCAGCGTCGTCTGACGCGGCCGTGCGCATCCGGGCCGCCGGCATCGGACGCGTGACCCGGCGGCAGGACCATTTTTTGACGCGAATAACCGGGCCGATCGATTGGTATTCCGAATCAATTCGAGCGGCCCGAATCCAACAGGGTGAACACTATGGATGCTTTGCAAGCGGCAGCGCAGACGGCCGCGCCGTCCGGAACGGCGCTCAAGCGCCGGCTGCAGAGCCGCCACATCGCGATGATCGCGATCGGCGGCTCGATCGGCACGGGGCTGTTCGTCGCGTCGGGCGCGTCGGTCGCGCAGGCGGGGCCGGGCGGGGCGATCGCCGCGTATATCGCGATCGGACTGATGGTCTACTTCGTCGTCACCGGGCTCGGCGAGATGGCCGCGCTGATGCCGGTGTCGGGCTCGTTCGCGATCTACGGCGAGAAGTACGTCGACGAAGGCTTCGGCGTCGCGCTCGGCTGGACCTACTGGTACAGCTGGGCCGTGACGATCGCGATCGAGCTGGTCGCCGCGCAGATCGTGATGCGCTACTGGTTTCCGGCGGTGCCGGGCGTGTGGTGGGGCGCCGGGTTCCTGGTGCTGATCTTCCTGCTGAACACGCTGTCCGTGCGCGGTTTCGGCGAATCCGAATACTGGTTCTCGCTGATCAAGGTCGTCACCGTGATCGCGTTCATCGCGGCGGGCTTGCTGATCGCGGCCGGCCTGCTCGGCAATGGGCAGCCGGTCGGCTGGCGCAACTTCAGGACCGGCGACGCGCCGTTCGTCGGCGGCGTGCACGCGATGATGAGCGTCGCGCTGATCGCCGGCTTCTCGTTTCTCGGCACCGAGCTGGTCGGGATCACGGCGGGCGAATCGGAAAACCCGCGCAAGACGATCCCGCGCGCTGTGAAGCAGATCTTCTGGCGGATCATGCTGTTCTACGTGCTCGCGATCTTCGTGATCGGCCTGCTGGTGCCGTACACCGATCCGAACCTGCTCAAGAGCGACGTGACCGATATCGGCGTGAGCCCGTTCACGCTCGTGTTCAGCCATGCGGGCTTTCCGCTCGCCGCGGGCGCGATGAACCTCGTGATCCTGACGGCCGTGCTGTCGGCCGGCAACTCGGGCACGTATGCGGCCACGCGGATGCTGTACAACCTCGCGGCGGAAGGCCGTGCGCCCGCGATGTTCGCAACGCTGTCGCCGGGCGGCGTGCCGCGCAACGCGCTGTACGCGACGATGGCGGTGGGCGGGCTGTGCTTCCTCACGTCGCTGACCAACAACCAGAGCATCTATCTGTGGCTGCTCAATACGGTCGGCATCACCGGCTTCATCGCGTGGCTCGGCATCGCCGTCTGCCACTACCGGTTCCGCAAGGGCTTTCTGAAACAGGGCTACCGGCTCGAGCAGCTGCCGTATCGCGCGAAGTGGTTCCCGTTCGGGCCGCTGTTCGCGATCGCGATCTGCATCGTGATCTCGCTCGGGCAGGATTACCAGGCGTTCTTCGCCGCCCGCGTCGACTGGATGGAAGTGCTGTCGATCTATGTGTGGATCCCGCTGTTCGTCGCGATCTGGTGGGCGTATCGCCGCGTGCGCAAGAGCCGGCTCGTGCGCTACGAGGAGATGGAGATCGGGCCGTGGCTCACGCGCTCGGTCGAGGCCGTCGATGCGGCGGTCGCGCGGCACGGTCAACCGCACTGAGCGTGACGCGGCGCATGCGCGGCGACGGGGCCGGCTCGCGCAACGCGGCCGGCTCCGGTGAAGCAGGCGTGACGACGCGCAGCGGCAGCGCGCGTTCAGCGCGCGTGCTGCCGCTGCGCCTTCATGAAATCCACCCGCGCGGGAGGCGTGGCGCCACTACTTGTCCAGCTCCGGGTAGTGCCGGAAGATCCCCATGTCGTTGAACGGGATGCGGCGTTCCGACTCGAGATAGCGCGCGACGGGCGGATGCGCCGCGACGCGGTCGTGCAGCCCGACGAGCCCCGCGACCTTGCGTTCCTCGCGCTTCATCGCCTTCGGGAACGCGTAGCGCAGGCCTTCGATCAGCTGGAAGATCGACAGATCCACGTAACTGAGCGCGCTGCCGGCGATGTGCCCGCCTTTGTGCGGATTCTGCGCGAGCACGCGATCGAAGTAGCCGAGGAATTTCGGCAGCCGGTGTTCGAGAAAATCGGCCGCTCGCTCGGCGGCTTCGGCCTTCTGGTCCTCGTAGTAAAGGCCGCTGCCGATCGGGTGATGCGTGTCGTGGATCTCGGTGACGAAATCGGCGACGGTCAACTGAAGCTGATGCACCCACAGCCGGCCGGCTTCGTCGTCGGGCGCGAGCCCCAGCCGCGCGCCGAGAAACAGCAGGATGTTCGCGGCCTGCCCGACGACCATGTCGCCGGCCTTCAGGAACGGCGGCGCGAGCGGCACGCATTCGGCCTTCGTGCTGTCCATCAGCCGCATCATCGCCGACACGCCCATGCCGCGCCCCGATTCGCGCGCGACATCGACGTAGTCGGCCTCGGCCGCTTCGAGCGCGAGCCGCACGTACTCGCCGCGGCCCTGGATTTCGGGCCAGTAATAGAGTTCGTATCGCATGCAGTGCTCCTGTCCGGTCGATGCGTCGGGCGATGCCAGCATCGTGATGGCGGGAAGGGCGGTCGCGCGCCGCCCGTTGCGAATAGACAGTCTAGGAGATCGTGCGGGAAGTGCGGTGCTTGCCGCGCATCACGCACCGCGCTCGTCGCGCTCGCCGCCTTCCGGGCCGTAGAAGAACACCCAGGTCGAGAAGTCGTCGGAGAAGCCGACGAAGCGGTGCGACGCGAATGCGGGGACGAACAGCACGTCGCCCGTCGCGACGCCGCATTCGCGCCCGTCCACGATGAACCGCGACGTGCCGGCGGCGATCACGTAGACCTCGTCGCGCGTGTGCGGCGTCTGCAGATCCTCGCCGCGCGGCCGGTACAGCTCGATGTCGAGCGTGCCGTGTCGAAACAGCGTCGTGAACAGCGTGCCTTCATCGTCGAGGCGGGCGAGCGATTCGTTGATGCCGAGCTTCATCGTCGTGGGCTCCGGGGTGCGGATCGTGGGAACGAGGGCATGCGGGTTGCACCATCGTAGCGCGAAATCCGCAGCTCGGCCGGCGGTGCGCGACCCTGCCTGCGAATCGTGTCGCGCGCCATCGATGAAACGGCGGCACCACGATCTCACCACCGATGAAACGAATCGGTCCGCCGGTGAAACGGCGCGGCGATCGTCGGCATGTGTGCGACAGCTTCACCGCAATTTAATAAACGCGCACTACGATCGCGCATCGTCAATCGACGGAGCGTCGTGCTGCGTTTCACGCTTCGACGCTGCCGCCCGTCGCGGATCTCCGCGATTCGCCAGATTGCCATTTCCCGTGACCCCGCGAATTGCATCGCCGCGCCATGCCGCCGCATGCGATTCGCATTGTTTCGCATTTCTTATGAATTCGAATGCATCGACTGCTTCACGCAGAAAATTCCTTGCCGCCGCACCCGGCATCGCGGCGGCGCCGCTGTTGAGCGCATGCGGTGGCGACGACGTCGCATCGGCGCCGCTCACCGATGCGGCGCTGGCCGCGCAGATGTCCGCGAAGCTGAACGCGCAGCTCGGCGATGCGGCGACGGTCGACGCGATCATGCCCGCGCTGACCGATGTCGGCTTCACCTGGGACCTGCCGACGGTGCCGGCCGCGCAGATCGGCGCGATCGTCGCGTACAGCTTCGGCAATCGCCCGAACGCCGCGAGCGGCAACACGTCGAGCACGGGCGGCAACCAGTCCGCGCTGCCCGATCCGGGGCCCGTCAACGAAGCGCTCGCGGACGCCGTGTACCGCATCCGCCAGCTGAAGCCGGTCAAGGTCTACGCGCAGTGGGAAATCGCGCGCTTTCTCGTGTCGAAATACGGGATGGGCGCCGACGTGCTGTCGTCGGTCGAACCGGTGATCGCGAGCGACGGCACGATCGTGTACCTGAGCACGGCCGGCGTCGCGGCCGAGGCGGTTACGCGCGCGGGCGGCGCGGCTGCGATGGGCACCGTCGCGGTGGTCGGCCATCGCGACCATGCGAAGCGCTGCATCCAGACCTCGCAGCAGGCCGGCATGAAGGCGGCCGCCGTCGCCGAGGTGCCGCTCCCGACCGTGTACGACCCGCAATCGGGCCAGCCGTGGACGCGCAACCGCAGCCTCTACCTCGTGCACGACATGTATGCGCAGATGCTGAGCCGCGCGATCGCCGCGACGATGCAGGCGTTTCCGAAGGGCTGACGCCTGCCGCTCTCCACTCGAATCTCATGACCATGACGACCCGCCGCCATTTCCTCGCTTCCTCTTCGCTGCTCGCTGCATCGTGCGCCGCCGTCGCGCCCGCGCGCGCGAGCGGTGCTCCCGTGTCCGATGCGGAACTCCAGCGCCAGATGCTCGGCAAGCTGACCGACGAACTGAACGATCGCGCGACCGCGGCCGACGAGACCGGCTACCTGCTCGACACGTTGTTCTCATGGACGCCGCCGGGCGTCGATGCGGCCGCCATCAACACGATCGCCGCGTTCGGCTTCGGCAGCCGCGCGGGCGCGTCCGGTGCCGCGCCCGTCCCGGGCCCGGTGAACGAGGCGATCGCCGATGCGGTGTTCCAGCTTCGGCAAAAGGCCGCGGCGCCGATTTACGCGCAGCAGGAAGTCGCGAGCGTGCTCGCGTCGAAATACGGGCTGACGGCCGGCGTGACGTCGATCGCGACGCGGGCACCGGCCGCCGGCAGCCCGATCCCGACCCCCGACGGCGTCGTCGCCGCGATCGTCCGACAGGCCGGCTCGGCCGCGGCGCTCGGCAAGGTCGGCGTCGTCACGCATCGGGATCAGGCGTCGCTCGCCGTGCGCGTGTCGAGCGCCGCGGGGATGCAGGCCGCGGTGCCGGCCGGGCTGACGCTGCCGGTGTTCTACGACAGCGCCGCGCAATTGCCTGCATTGCGGCGTCGCGATCTCTACCTACTGAGCAGCGCGGGCGTGCAGCTCGGCATGCTGCGGCTCGCCCTGATCAACCGCGAATACCCGAACGGCTGACGTTCCCCGTTTGGCTGGTAATGCCGATACAGGTATTGGCACTACCAGCCAAACCACTGTTTTTAATGGGTTTTTTCGCGCCGCGCCCGCGCCGCGGCGCGTTCTGCGTGGCATAATCGACCGCATCCGCAAGGCTTGTAGTCACAACGACCCCGCATACCCATGGCACAGACTCTCTACGACAAACTGTGGAATACCCACGTCGTCCATACCGAGGACGACGGCACGGCATTGCTCTACATCGACCGTCAGCTGCTGCACGAAGTCACGAGCCCGCAGGCGTTCGAAGGGCTGAACGTCGCGCACCGCCCGGTGTGGCGCATCAGCGCGAACCTGGCCGTGTCGGACCACAACGTCCCGACCACGGATCGCAGCCATGGCATCGCCGATCCGGTCTCGAAGCTGCAGGTCGACACGCTCGACGCGAACTGCGATGCGTTCGGCATCACGCAGTTCAAGATGAACGACGTGCGTCAGGGCATCGTGCACATCATCGGGCCGGAGCAGGGCGCGACGCTGCCGGGCATGACGATCGTCTGCGGCGACTCGCACACGTCGACGCACGGCGCGTTCGGCGCGCTCGCGCACGGCATCGGCACGTCGGAAGTCGAGCACGTGCTCGCGACGCAGACCTTGCTGCAGAAAAAGAGCAAGAACATGCTCGTGAAGGTCGAGGGCACGCTGCCGCGCGGCTGTACCGCGAAGGACATCGTGCTCGCGATCATCGGCAAGATCGGCACGGCCGGCGGCACGGGCTACGCGATCGAATTCGGCGGCTCGACGATCCGCGCGCTGACGATGGAAGGCCGGATGACCGTCTGCAACATGGCGATCGAAGCCGGCGCGCGTGCGGGCATGGTCGCGGTCGACGACACGACGATCGACTACCTGAAGGGTCGTCCGTTCGTGCCGACCGGCGCGGAATGGAACCAGGCCGTCGAGTACTGGCGCGAATTCAAGTCCGACGAAGGCGCGCAGTTCGACCGCGTCGTCGAGCTGAACGCGGCCGAGATCGTCCCGCAGGTCACGTGGGGCACGTCGCCGGAAATGGTCACGTCGATCGACGGTCGCGTGCCGGACCCCGAGCGCGAGAAGGATCCGGTCAAGCGCGACGCGATGGAGCGCGCGCTGGCCTACATGGCGCTCGAGCCGAACACGCCGATCGAGTCGATCAAGGTCGACAAGATCTTCATCGGTTCGTGCACGAACGCGCGCATCGAAGATATCCGCGCGGCCGCCTACGTCGTGAAGAAGCTGAACCGCCGCATTGCGTCGAACGTGCGGCTCGCGATGGTCGTGCCGGGCTCGGGCCTCGTGAAGGCGCAGGCCGAGCGCGAAGGCCTCGACAAGGTGTTCACCGACGCGGGCTTCGAATGGCGCGAGCCGGGCTGCTCGATGTGCCTCGCGATGAACGCCGACCGGCTCGAGCCGGGCGAGCGCTGCGCGTCGACGTCGAACCGCAACTTCGAAGGCCGGCAGGGCGCGGGCGGCCGCACGCACCTGGTGAGCCCCGCGATGGCGGCGGCGGCGGCGATCGAAGGCCATTTCGTCGACATTCGCCAGCTGGGGTAACGCGTGACGGCATCGAAGCTCATCGCGCGGCTGGTGGCCGCGCTGGCGCTCGCGGGGCTGGGCTTCGGCCTCGCGGGCTGCAATACCGTCCGAGGCTTCGGCCAGGACGTCAACGCCGCCGGCAATGCGCTGCAGCGCGCCGCGGACTGACGCCCACCGAGAATTTGTCGATGTGCGCCGGCTGACTGCCGGCCCTCCAACCGGATAGACGGATCATGGAAAAATTCACTGTACATACCGGCGTCGTGGCGCCGCTCGATCGCGAGAACGTCGACACCGACGCGATCATCCCGAAGCAGTTCCTGAAGTCGATCAAGCGCACGGGCTTCGGTCCGAACGCGTTCGACGAATGGCGTTACCTCGACCACGGCGAGCCGGGCCAGGACAACTCGAAGCGCCCGCTGAACCCGGACTTCGTGCTGAACCAGCCGCGCTACCAGGGCGCATCGGTGCTGCTGGCACGCAAGAACTTCGGCTGCGGCAGCTCGCGCGAGCACGCGCCGTGGGCGCTGCAGCAGTACGGCTTCCGCGCGATCATCGCGCCGAGCTTCGCCGACATCTTCTTCAACAACTGCTACAAGAACGGGCTGCTGCCGATCGTGCTGACCGAGCAGCAGGTCGATCACCTGTTCAACGACACGTATGCGTTCAACGGCTATCAGCTGACGATCGACCTCGATGCGCAGGTCGTGCGCACGGGCGACGGCCGCGAGTATGCGTTCGACATCACCGCGTTCCGCAAGTATTGCCTGCTGAACGGTTTCGACGACATCGGCCTGACGCTGCGCCACGCGGACAAGATCCGCCAGTTCGAAGCCGAGCGGCTCGCGAAGCAGCCGTGGCTCAACAACAAGCTGGTCGGCTGAGATTGCCTCCGGGCGGGCGCGCGTGACGTGCGCCCGCCGACCTGCCACCCATACCTATCCAGTCAGGAATAACGCATGAAGATTGCAGTGCTGCCCGGCGACGGCATCGGTCCGGAAATCGTCAACGAAGCGGTCAAGGTGCTGAACGCCCTCGACGAGAAGTTCGAGCTCGAGCAGGCGCCGGTCGGCGGCGCGGGCTACGAGGCGAGCGGTCATCCGTTGCCGGACGCGACGCTGAAACTCGCGAAGGAAGCCGACGCGATCCTGTTCGGCTCGGTCGGCGACTGGAAGTACGACTCGCTCGAGCGCGCGCTGCGCCCAGAGCAGGCGATCCTCGGGCTGCGCAAGCATCTCGAGCTGTTCGCGAACTTCCGTCCGGCGATCTGCTATCCGCAGCTCGTCGATGCGTCGCCGCTGAAGCCGGAACTGGTCGCGGGCCTCGACATCCTGATCGTGCGCGAACTGAACGGCGACATCTACTTCGGCCAGCCGCGCGGCGTGCGCGCGGCACCGGACGGCCCGTTCGCCGGCGCGCGCGAAGGCTTCGACACGATGCGCTACTCGGAACCGGAAGTGCGCCGCATCGCGCACGTCGCGTTCCAGGCCGCGCAAAAGCGCGCGAAGAAGCTGCTGTCGGTCGACAAGTCGAACGTGCTGGAGACGTCGCAGTTCTGGCGCGACATCATGATCGACGTGTCGAAGGAATACGCGGACGTCGAGCTGGCGCACATGTACGTCGACAACGCGGCGATGCAGCTCGCGAAGGCGCCGAAGCAGTTCGACGTGATCGTGACCGGCAACATGTTCGGCGACATCCTGTCGGATGAAGCGTCGATGCTGACGGGCTCGATCGGCATGCTGCCGTCGGCGTCGCTCGACAAGAACAACAAGGGTCTGTACGAGCCGTCGCACGGTTCGGCGCCGGACATCGCGGGCAAGGGCATCGCGAATCCGCTGGCGACGATCCTGTCGGCCGCGATGCTGCTGCGCTATTCGCTGAATCGCGCGGAGCAGGCCGATCGCATCGAGCGCGCCGTGAAAACGGTGCTCGAACAAGGCTACCGCACCGGCGACATCGCGACGCCGGGCTGCCAGCAGGTCGGCACGGCGGCGATGGGCGACGCGGTGGTCGCCGCGCTGTAAGCGCGCAGCAAGGCAACAGGCAGTCAAGATGGAAAAGGGCGCGAACCGGCCGCGAAATCGGCCGGTTCGCGCGCGGTTGGCCGTTGTGCGGGCAACCGGCTTTGTGTAGACTCGAACGATGGCGCTGATTTCCCTGATCTCCCCGGTCCTGAAACTCCACGGCAACACTGCCCGTGCGGGTGCGCGCGCCATCGTCATCACGAAAACCATTACCACGAAAACGATCATTAAACGCTGATCGCCGTCGTGCCCGCCTGTTTCCCCGCGCGGTCACGCGGGGACGGAAATGGCGGGGAAGCTCCATTCAAGCAAAGGGTTAGTCATGAACGTAGGTCTCGTAGGTTGGCGCGGCATGGTCGGCAGCGTGCTGATGCAGCGCATGCAGGAAGAAGGTGATTTCGACCTGATCGAACCGGTGTTTTTCAGCACCAGCAACACGGGCGGCAAGGCGCCGTCGTTCGCGAAAAACGAGACTACGCTCAAGGACGCGACCAACGTCGACGAGCTGAAGAAGTGCGACGTGATCATCACGTGCCAGGGCGGCGACTACACGAACGACGTGTTCCCGAAGCTGCGCGCGGCCGGCTGGAACGGCTACTGGATCGATGCGGCCTCGTCGCTGCGGATGAACGACGACGCGGTCATCATCCTCGATCCGGTCAACCTCGACGTGATCAAGGACGCGCTCGTCAAGGGCACGAAGAACTTCGTCGGCGGCAACTGCACGGTCAGCCTGATGCTGATGGCGCTCGGCGGCCTGTTCCGCGAGAACCTCGTCGACTGGATGACGGCGATGACCTACCAGGCCGCATCGGGCGCGGGCGCGCAGAACATGCGTGAACTGCTGTCGCAGATGGGCACGCTGCACGGTTCGGTGCAGGAACAACTCGCCGATCCGGCTTCCGCGATTCTCGACATCGACCGCCGCGTGCTCGCGACGATGAACAGCGACGCGATGCCGACGAGCCACTTCGGCGTGCCGCTCGCCGGCTCGCTGATCCCGTGGATCGACAAGGATTTCGGCAACGGGATGTCGAAGGAAGAGTGGAAGGGCGGCGCGGAAACCAACAAGATCCTCGGCAAGCCGGCCATGGGCGAGCCGGGCTCGATCCCGGTCGACGGCCTGTGCGTGCGGATCGGCGCGATGCGCTGCCACTCGCAGGCGCTGACGATCAAGCTGAAGAAGGACGTCCCGCTCGACGAAATCAACGGCATCCTCGCGTCGGCGAACGACTGGGTGAAGGTCGTGCCGAACGAGCGCGAAGCGTCGATGCGCGACCTGTCGCCGGCGAAGATCACCGGCACGCTGACGGTGCCGGTCGGTCGCCTGCGCAAGCTCGCGATGGGTGGCGAATACCTGTCGGCGTTCACGGTCGGCGACCAGCTGCTGTGGGGCGCGGCCGAGCCGCTGCGCCGCATGCTGCGCATCCTGCTCGACAAGTAAGTCGGGCCGCGCCGCGCGCGGTGCGCGCGTGACGCGAAACGCCTGCCAGCCCTTCGCGGGGCGGCAGGCGTTTTTTTTGTCCGGCGTCAGGTCTTGTGCGGACCGCCCATTGCGCGAAAGTCCCGAACCGCTCGCGCGGCCGGGGCTTTTCCTGCATCGCCATCCTTTGGCACGAGGAATCGATGCGACGCGAAGTACAAGGAGGAGCCGAATTCGTTCCGGAACCCGATGCCGTCGTCCGGTTTTTCATCGATTGATGATCCTCTTTTGACAAAACCGGCGCGTGCGATTCAGTGCCCGGATCGGCGATGCCTTCGCGCGATTCGCGCACCGACGGCCCGACGCGGTCGGCCGTAAGGTCGCGGCGCAGGCGCGGACGGCCGCATCCGCAGGCGACGAATTCGGCCGGAACGCGATCGTGTGAAGTAAACTATGCGGTTACGACGCGCAGAGCCGCCCAAAGCGTCGCGTTCTGCGCGACGCTTTTGCATTTCTGCGGCGACTTTATTGACGCTTCCCTACGCGAATCCGAGCCGCGCCCGCGCGCGGCGATAGAGCCTACGATGTCCCGAATTTCCTTGTTTCCGCGTCAGTCCCGTCTGGCGCGCGCCGTGCGTGGCGCGCTGGCGATCCTGGCGCTCGGCGCGGCCGCTTCGGCCTGGGCGGCCGGTTCCGGCGAGCTGCCGGCGTCCGCCGCCGGCGGTGCCGCGCCGCTCAACGTGACGGTCCAGCCGGGCCAATCGTTGAACGACCTCGCGAAAGCCGCGACGCAATCGCACGATCCGGGCGTGCTCGCGCGCGCCGGCCGCGCGCTGTTCGACGCCAATCCGCAGGCGTTCATGAAGCACGACCCGAGCCGCCTGAAAGTCGGCGCGACGCTGACGGTGCCGGCGCTCGATGCGACCGGCGCGGCGCTCGTGCCGGCTGCTGCGTCGGGGGCATCGGCTGCGTCCGCGCCGGTTGCCGTGTCGAGCACGGCGGCGGTCACGCAGCATGGCGCGTCGGCGCCGCATCCTGGGTCGGCCGTGCAAACCGCGCCGGCCGTATCGGCCGCGCATACGGCGCCGGTCAGCGGGGCGAGCGTCACGGTCGCAGCCGGGGCAGCGGCAGGCGCGTCGGCTTCGAGCGGCGCGTCCGCCGCGCACGGCGCGTCGACGGTCGAATCCGTCCAGTCGCCAGCGGCTGCGGCCGGCGCAAGCGGGCCGCACGTGTGGAACGGCGCGATCCAGTCCGCACCGTCGTCCGCCAGCGAGGCCGTGACGCAGTCCGGACCGGGCGGTGCGGCTCAAGGGATGCACGAACCGTCTGCGGCAGCGCCCGTCGCGGGTGCGTCGCAGCCGCGGCCGTCGAGCCTGCAGCAATTGCTCGCGCTGAAGAACCGCGTGCTGATGGAACTGCAGAAGCACGGGATCGGGAAGCCGGCCGCCACGAACAACGTTGCACCGGCGCCGGCGCCCGCTGCGCCGCGTCCCGCTGCGAACGGCGCGAACGGCACGAACGGCACGAACGGCACGAACGGCACGAACGGCACGAACGGCACGAACGGCACGAATGATGCGGCGGCGTCAGCTGCCGCGTCGTCGTCGGCTGCGAGCGAAGCGGCGTCCGGCGTGGCCGCGAGTGCGGTGCAGCCGGCATCGGCGCCCGTGCAGCCGGCCGTGCCGGCGGCGACCGCTGTGCCTGCACGCGGTTCGGAACAGATCGACTGGCGTCCGGCCGCAGCGGCCGGCGCCGCCGTGGTCGTGCTGGCGGCCGGTTTTGCGTGGCGCAAGCGCCGGAAAGCGCGGCCGACCGACGAAACCGCACCGGCATCCGGCGGGACGGCTGTTGCCGACGACGATGCATCTTCGTCGCCGGTCGCATTCACCGAGCCAGTGCCGCCGATTCTCCCCGAGACGCCGTTGGCCCGCGACGCGGCCGCCGATCTGAGTCTGGTCACGGCCGCCGCCGCAGCGGCGGAGACGTTCGAGACGCACGAACCCGAAATCCCGTCGCCGTCGGAAACGGCGAAGCCGCACGACGTTCAGGCGGAAGCATCGTCCGCGCACGTCGCACCCGACAGCGACGCAACTCCGGCCGCGCACGACGAGAAGCCTGTCGCGGAACCGGCCGCGGACGAGCCGCTCGTCACGCCCGCCGCACCTGCGACGAACGACGCCCAGCACGCAGCGCTGATGCAGAACGCGATCAGCGCGCTCAACAGCCTCGACATGCCGCTGCCGCCGCGTACGGCCGATGAGCCGCCCGCACGCGAAGGGCAAGCCGAAGGTGCGCAAACCGCAACTAACGGTCAATCCGCCACACACCCGCCAGTCGGCGCGACCGATCCGTCCCCGGCACATCCGGCCGACCACGACGACGAGTTCGACTGGGATCCAGACGCGGCAACGCCTGCCTCTCACGCGGGCGGTGCCGCCGCGCCGTCGTCGCTGCCGCCGCTCGGCGTCGCGCAGTTCGGCGCGCTGAAGCTGGATTTCGATCTCGACCTGCCGTCCGCGCCGGGTGCCGTGCTGCCCGCGCTGACGCCGGAGGAACTCGCCCGCATCGCCCGCAACAAGCTGGATCTCGCGTCGGAGTACGTGCAACTGGGCGATCTGTCCGGCGCGCGCACGCTGCTGCAGGAAGTGGTCGACGCGAACGACGCCGCCACGCGCGACGATGCGCGTGCGCTGCTCGCGAAACTCGCGGAAGAGGCGTGATGCGGATCGCGCTCGGGATTCAGTACGACGGCGCCGCGTTTTGCGGCTGGCAGGCGCAGCCGCACGGCAAGACCGTGCAGGATGCGCTCGAGCGCGCACTCGGCGCGTTCGCATGCGTGCCGCTGCACACGACGGTCGCGGGGCGGACCGACACGGGCGTGCACGGGCTCGGACAGGTCGTGCATTTCGATACGGAGCTCGATCGCGCGGATTTCTCGTGGGTGCGCGGCACCAACGCATTTCTGCCGCCGACCGTGTCCGTGCAGTGGGCGAAGCCGATGCCGGACGCGTTCCACGCGCGTTTCTCGGCGTTCGAACGCACGTACTACTATGCGCTGTACGTGCATCCCGTGCGCTCGCCGATGCTGGCCGGCCGCGCGGGCTGGATCCACACGCCGCTCGACGACGACGCGATGCGCGCGGCCGCCGCGCATCTGATCGGCGAGCACGACTTCTCGTCGTTCCGGTCGTCGGAATGCCAGTCGAAGACGCCGGTCAAACACCTGTACCAGATCGACGTGCGGCGCG
This sequence comes from Burkholderia sp. USMB20, assembly GCF_000949135.2. GTDB lineage: Bacteria > Pseudomonadota > Gammaproteobacteria > Burkholderiales > Burkholderiaceae > Burkholderia. The sequence continues at coordinate 397,486 of NZ_JTAN02000003.1, forward strand.
CGGGCCACTTCATTCATTTCCGCTTCCGCGCGAACGCGTTCCTGCACCACATGGTGCGCAACCTGATGGGCTGCCTCGTCGCGGTGGGGCGCGGCCGCTATCCGGCCGACTGGCTCGCCGACGTGCTGGCCGGGCGCGATCGCAATCTCGCGGCGCCCACGTTCATGGCCGACGGGCTGTACCTTGCCCATGTCGGCTACCCGGCGGAATTCGCCGTCCCGCCCGCGCAGCTCGGCACCGTGCCGTGGAGCAGCGTCTGGGCCGATCTGGATCCACAACCATGACGGATCACGCCGTGTCTTCCTCGACCTCCGCCGCGGCCGGCCTCGCGCCGCGCACGCGCATCAAGCTGTGCGGCCTGTCGCGCCCCGAGGACGTGCTGCATGCCGCCGCGCTCGGCGCCGATGCGATCGGCCTCGTGTTCTATCCGAAGAGCCCGCGCGCGGTGTCGATCGCGCAGGCGGCCGAACTCGCGAGCCTCGCGCCGCCGTTCGTGTCGGTGGTCGGGCTGTTCGTGAATGCGACCGAAGCGGAGATCGAGGCGGTCGTGCGCGACGTGCCGCTCACGATGCTGCAACTCCACGGCGACGAGACGCCCGAGCAGTGCGACGCCCTCGGCCGCGCGGCGCGCCTGCCGTGGTTGCGCGCGGTGCGCGTCGGCCCCTCGACGCAGCCGGCCGATTTGGTAGAATCGGCTCTTCATTATTCGAAAGCGCGCGGCCTCCTGTTCGACACCCTGGTGCCGGACTACGGTGGTAGCGGCAAGGTCTTCGATTGGTCTCTTATTCCCGCAGAGCTCGCGCATCGGGCCGTTTTGAGTGGTGGCTTGAACGCGCAAAACGTCGGTGATGCGATCCGCCAGTTGCGTCCGTTTGCTGTCGATGTCTCGAGTGGCATCGAAGTGGAGGGCGCGAAGGGCGTGAAGGATCACGCCCGGATGGCGGCGTTCGTACGCGCGGTGCGCGAAGCGGACGCCGGGTGATGCAAGAAGGTGCGGCCCCGACAGCGGGCGCACCGACCGATCGAGAGTGACACCATGTACAACCTTCCTGATGATCGCGGCCACTTCGGCCCGTATGGCGGCGTGTTCGTCGCCGAAACGCTGATTCACGCGCTGGACGAACTGCGCACGGCGTATGAAAAATTCCGGAACGACCCCGATTTCGTCGCCGAGTACGAGCGCGAACTGAAGTACTTCGTCGGCCGTCCGTCGCCGATCTATCACGCGCAGCGCTGGAGCGAGACGCTCGGCGGCGCGCAGATCTACCTGAAGCGCGAGGACCTGAACCACACCGGCGCGCACAAGATCAACAACGTGATCGGCCAGGCGCTGCTCGCGAAGCGGATGGGCAAGAAGCGCGTGATCGCCGAGACGGGCGCCGGCCAGCACGGCGTCGCGACGGCGACGATCTGCGCGCGCTTCGGCATGGAGTGCATCGTCTACATGGGCGCCGAGGACGTGCGCCGCCAGGCCGCGAACGTCTACCGGATGAAGCTGCTCGGCGCGACGGTCGTGCCGGTCGAATCGGGTTCGCGCACGCTGAAGGATGCGCTGAACGAAGCGATGCGCGACTGGGTCACGAACATCGAAAGCACGTTCTACATCATCGGCACGGTCGCGGGCCCGCACCCGTATCCGGCGATGGTGCGCGACTTCCAGCGCGTGATCGGCGACGAGTGCAAGGTGCAGATGCCGGAACTCGCCGGCCGGCAGCCGGACGCGGTGATTGCGTGCGTCGGCGGCGGCTCGAACGCGATGGGCATCTTCTATCCGTACATCGACGATGCGTCCGTGCAGCTGATCGGCGTCGAAGCGGCCGGCGACGGCCTCGACACCGGCCGTCACGCGGCGTCGCTGATCGCCGGCAGCCCCGGCGTGCTGCACGGCAACCGCACGTACCTGCTGCAGGACGACAACGGCCAGATCATCGAGACGCATTCGGTGTCGGCCGGCCTCGACTATCCGGGCGTCGGCCCCGAGCACGCATGGCTGAAGGACAGCGGCCGCGCGCAGTACGTGCCGATCACCGACGACGAGGCGCTGAAGGCGTTCCACGACTGCTGCCGGATCGAGGGGATCATCCCCGCGCTCGAGTCGAGCCACGCGATCGCGTACGGCGTGAAGCTCGCGCCGACGTTGCCGAAGGACAAGATCCTGCTCGTCAACCTGTCTGGCCGCGGCGACAAGGACATGCACACGGTCGCCGAGCGATCGGGCATCGCGCTCTGACCCCGACCGATGCGTGACCTGATCGAACAACCGGGCGGCGGCGCCGCGAGCGAAGCGGAGGCGGTGCAGCCTGCCGTCGCCGTGCCGCGCGCACGGCCGTCCGGGATCGAGCTGCACAACCGCGATTTCATGACCGAAGCCGCGCGTCTGCCGGATGCGTCGATCGACCTGATCGTCGCCGATCCGCCGTACGGGCTCGGCAAGGACTACGGCAACGACTCGGACAAGCGTTCGGGCGACGATTTCCTCGCGTGGACGCGCGAGTGGCTCGAGCTCGCGATTCCGAAGCTCAAGCCGAGCGGGTCGATGTACATCTTCTGCACGTGGCAGTACGCGCCGGAAATCTTCAGCTTCCTGAAGACGAGGCTCACGATGGTCAACGAGATCATCTGGGACCGGCGCGTGCCGAGCATGGGCGGCACGACGCGCCGTTTCACGTCGGTGCACGACAACATCGGCTTTTTCGCGGTTTCCAAAGCGTATTACTTCGATCTCGATCCGGTCCGCATCCCGTACGACGCCGACACGAAGAAGGCCCGCTCGCGCAAGCTGTTCGAAGGCAGCAAGTGGCTGGAGATGGGCTACAACCCGAAGGACGTCTGGTCGGTCTCGCGCCTGCATCGGCAGCACGCGGAGCGCGTCGATCATCCGACCCAGAAGCCGCTGGAAATCATCGAGCGGATGGTGCTCGCAAGCTGCCCGCCGGGCGGCCGCGTGCTCGATCCGTTCATGGGCAGCGGCACGACCGCGGTGGCCTGCGCACGGCAGGGGCGCGACTTCGTCGGCTACGAGATCAACGAAAGTTATTGCGCGATCGCGCACGAGCGCGTGAGCGCGCTCGTCGCGCCGGCGTGCGCGTGAGTCGCGCCGCCGAGTCGCCGATCGCATCAAGGAAAATTGCCATGTCCTCCCGTATCCAGCAGACCTTCGCCGCACTCGCCGAACAAGGCCGCAAGGGCCTGATCCCGTTCATCACGGCCGGCGACCCCGATCCCGCGAAGACCGTCGAATTCATGCACGCGCTCGCCGAAGGCGGCGCCGACGTGATCGAGCTCGGCGTGCCGTTCTCGGACCCGATGGCCGACGGCCCCGTGATCCAGCGCTCGTCGGAACGCGCGCTCGCGCGCGGCGTCACGCTGAAGAGCGTGCTCGCCGACGTGAAGCGCTTCCGCGAGACCGACCAGAAAACCCCCGTCGTGCTGATGGGCTATGCGAACCCGATCGAGCGGATGGGCGTCGACGCGTTCGCGGCCGAAGCGCAGGCGGCCGGCGTCGACGGCGTGCTCGTCGTCGACTATCCGCCCGAGGAAGCGGGCGTGTTCGCCGAGAAAATGCGTGCCGCGCAGATCGATCCGATCTTCCTGCTCGCGCCGACGTCGACCGACGAACGCATCGCCGACGTGGGCAAGATCGCGAGCGGCTACGTGTACTACGTGTCGCTCAAGGGCGTGACCGGCGCCGGAAATCTGGATGTTTCGAGCATTGCGGGTAAAATCCCGGCCATCAAGTCGCGCGTGCCGGTTCCGGTGGGCGTCGGCTTCGGCATCCGCGACGCCGAAACGGCGCGCGCGGTGGCCGAAGTGTCGGACGCCGTCGTGATCGGCAGCCGCCTGGTGCAGCTGCTCGAGAGCGCCGCGCCGGAGGGCGCCGCCGCCGCGCTGAAGACTTTCATCGCCGAGCTGCGCGCCGCCCTGGACGGCGCCGGCAACACGGCGCGATAAACACAACACAGGAAGCGGGAACGGGCCGGTCGGCCCGCCCCGCCACGGAACAGGAAACCATACGATGAGCTGGCTCGACAAACTGTTGCCGCCGAAGATCAAGCAGACCGACCCGAAAAGCCGCAAGGGCATTCCGGAAGGCCTGTGGGTCAAGTGCCCGTCCTGCGAGGCCGTGCTGTACCGCAACGACGTGGACGCGAACCTGCACGTGTGCCCGAAGTGCGATCACCACATGCGCATCGGCGCGCGCGAGCGCCTCGACGGGCTGCTGGATCCGGAAGGCCGCTATGAAATCGGCCAGGAAATCGTGCCGGTCGACTCGCTGAAGTTCAAGGACAGCCGCAAGTACCCCGATCGTCTGAAGGAAGCGATGGACGAGACGGGCGAGACCGACGCGATGGTCGTGATGGGCGGCGCGATCCACACGCTGCCCGTCGTCGCGGCCTGCTTCGAGTTCTCGTTCATGGGCGGCTCGATGGGCTCGGTCGTCGGCGAGCGCTTCGCGCGCGGCGCGCAGAACGCGCTGGAGCAGCAGGTGCCGTTCATCTGCTTTACCGCTTCGGGCGGCGCCCGGATGCAGGAAAGCCTGCTGTCGCTGATGCAGATGGCGAAGACCACCGCGATGCTGACCAAGCTGGCCGAAGCCAAGCTGCCGTTCATTTCGGTGCTGACCGACCCGACGATGGGCGGCGTGTCGGCGAGCTTCGCGTTCCTCGGCGACGTCGTGATCGCCGAGCCGAAGGCGCTGATCGGCTTCGCCGGCCCGCGCGTGATCGAGCAGACGGTTCGCGAAAAGCTGCCGGAAGGCTTCCAGCGCGCGGAATTCCTGCTGAAGACGGGCGCGATCGACATGATCGTCGATCGCCGCAAGATGCGCGACGAGATCGCGCAACTGCTCGCGCTGCTGCAGCGACAGCCGGCCGACGCGCTGGCCTGATTGGCGCGGCGTTGTGAACTGCGCGCGTCGCCCGGCTGAACCGCCGGGCGGCGCGTTTCGTTTTTTGGCGTAGTGGCGGTACCGATTCAGATTTGATCCGATGAGCACTTTTCCCACTCTCGACGCGTGGCTTTCGCATCTCGAACGCGCGCACCCGGTCGGCATCGACATGGGCCTCACCCGCATCGGGCAGGTCAAGGCGGCGTTGCAGCTCGAATTCGCGTGCCCCGTGATCACGGTCGGCGGCACGAACGGCAAGGGTTCGACCTGCGCGTTCCTCGAGGCGATCCTCGTTCACGCGGGCTACAAGGTCGGCTGCCACACGTCGCCGCACCTGCTCGAATTCGGCGAGCGTGCGCGCGTGAACGGCCAGCAGGTCAGCGACGCCGAGCTGCTGCCGCACTTCGAAGCCGTCGAAGCGGCGCGCACGTCGCTGCCGGAGCCGGTGTCGCTCACGTACTTCGAATTCACGACGCTCGCGATCCTGCACCTGTTCGCGTCGCGCGGGCTCGATGCGGTGATCCTCGAGGTCGGCCTCGGCGGCCGGCTCGATGCGGTCAACATCATCGATGCCGATTGCGCGATCGTCACGAGCATCGACATCGACCATACCGAATACCTCGGCGACACGCGCGAGAAGATCGCGTTCGAGAAGGCGGGGATCTTCCGCGCGGGCAAGCCGGCGATCTGCGGCGATCCCGCGGTGCCGAACACGCTGGTCGAGCATGCCGAAGCGATCGGCGCCGACCTGTGGCTGGTCGGCCGCGATTTTCGCTACGAAGCGCAGCCGGGCGCGGAGCGCCAGCAATGGAGCTACCTCGGCCGCGAGAAGCGCTATCCGGCGCTCGCTTACCCGGCGCTGCGCGGTGCGAACCAGCTGATCAATGCATCGGCCGCGCTGGCCGCGCTCGAGGCGCTGCGCCCGGTGCTGCCGGTGTCCGCGCAGGACATCCGGCTCGGGCTCGCGAACGTCGAGCTGCCGGGGCGCTTCCAGGTGCTCCCGGGCAAGCCGGCGATCGTGCTGGACGTCGCGCACAACCCGCATGCGGCGGCCGTGCTCGAGCAAAACCTCGGCAACATGGGCTTCTTCCCGTACACGTACGCGGTGTTCGGTGCGATGCACGACAAGGACATCGACGGCGTGCTGCGGCACCTGAAGGGCGAGATCGACCACTGGTGCGTGACCGACCTGCCGCTGCCGCGCGCGGCGAGCGCGGAGCAGCTCGAAGCCGCGCTGCGCAAGGCCGGCGTGGAAGATGGCGCCGATTCGAGCGTGACGCGCTTCGCGTCGCCCGCCGAAGCGTTTCGCGATGCACTAAAAAGAGCATCCGAGAATGATAGAATCGTGGTTTTCGGCAGTTTCCATACGGTGGCGGGTGTGATGGCCTACCGGAAATCGCAGCAACACTGACTGAAGGGCAGTTTCGGACTCAGCCATTCATGGGAATTTTCTCGTTCGGCAAGAAAGACGACGACGCGCCCCCGCGGCGCGGCGGTCGTACCGGGGCCTCCCGGAACGTGCGCACGGAGCGCACTGAACGCGTCGAGCGGCGCACGCGCCGCACCGAGCGTCCGGAATCGGACGCGCTGCTCCTCGATCCGACCCTTCCTGAAAAGCAACGCGCCCGCCGGCGCCTCGTCGGCGCGATCGCGCTCGTCGTCGCCGCGGTGATCGTGCTGCCGATGGTGCTCGATTCGCACCCGAAGCCGGTGACGGACGACATCGCGATCGACATTCCGAACCGGCCCGCGCATCAGGCGATCGCGCCGCGTGACGACGACGCGTCCGACGTGCAGGCGGGCGTCGCGCACGACGAGCCGCCGGCCTCCGACGCCGCGGTGGCGGCCGTTCCGGCCCCCGCGGAGAAGGACACGGCCAAGCCGGCCGCGAAGCCCGAACCCTCGACGACCACGGCGAGCGTGACGCCGCCGAAGCCCGCTGCGAAGCCGGCCGCGGCCGCACCCGCGCCGAAGCCGGCCGCGCCGAAGCCGGCGCCTGCGGCGGTCGCGAACGCCGACGCCGCGGCCGACAGCGGCGACGCATCGTCGCCGGCGTCGCCGGCCGGTGCGCGCTTCGCGGTGCAGCTCGGCTCGTTCAAGGACGACGCAACGGCCCGTTCGTGGGCCACCAAGTTGAAATCGGCGGGCGTGCCCGCATATGTCGAGCATCGCAAGCAGGCGGACGGCAGCACGGCTAGCCAACTGCGTGCCGGCCCGTTTGCGGATCGCGCGGCGGCGTCCGCCGCGATCGCGAAGGTGCGCGAAGCCGGACTCACGCAGTAACGTGCGATGCTGACGGCTTTCGACTACGCTGTATTGGCGGTGATCGCGTTGTCTGCGCTGCGTGGCGCGTGGCGCGGTTTCGTCTCCGAGATTTTCGGGCTGATCGGCTGGATCGCGGCGATCGCGATCGCCGCCCGCTATGTCGGACTGGTCGTGCCGTATATCCCGGCGAACTGGCCGGGCGGCGCGCTGACGCAGTGGGTGATCGCGTTCGCGCTGATCGTGATCGGCGTCGTGTTCGTCGCGGGTGTCGCGAACGCGCTGTTGTCGCGGATCGCGCAGGCGACGGGCCTCGGCGGGGTCGATCGCTCGCTGGGCATGATGTTCGGGCTCGTCCGCGGCTGCGTGCTGGTGGTGCTGCTGGTCGCGGCGGCCGGGCTGACCGAATTGCCCAAACAGGATTTCTGGCGCAATGCGCTATTGCGTCCTTTCGCCGAACAGGGCGTGCACGAGCTGAAGCAGCTCCTGCCCGACGGCATGGCCCAGTATGTACGCGTGTGACGACGCGGCCGGGCAGGACGGAACCGATTTTGTCATCTTGAAGGACATGCCATGTGCGGCATCGTAGGTGTTATCTCCCAAGCCCCCGTCAATCAGCTGATCTATGACAGCCTGCTGCTGCTGCAGCATCGCGGTCAGGACGCAGCGGGCATCGCGACGGCGGACGGCAGCAATTTCCACATGTACAAGGCGAACGGCATGGTGCGCGACGTGTTCCGCACGCGCAACATGCGCAGCCTGCCCGGCACCTTCGGCATCGGCCAGGTCCGCTATCCGACGGCCGGCTCGGCGTCGAGCGAAGCCGAGGCGCAGCCGTTCTACGTGAACGCGCCGTTCGGGATCATCCTCGCGCACAACGGCAACCTGACGAACTGGGAACAGCTCAAGGACGAGATGTTCCGGATCGACCGCCGGCACATCAACACCAATTCCGACAGCGAAGTGCTGCTCAACGTGTTCGCGCACGAGCTGCAGCTGTCGACGACGGGCCTCGAGCTCGATCCGGCCGCGCTGTTCAAGGCTGTCGAGGGCGTGCATCGCCGCCTGCAGGGCTCGTACGCGATCGTGTCGCTGATCGCCGGCTACGGCCTGGTCGCGTTCCGCGATCCGTTCGGCATCCGCCCGCTCTGCATCGGCAAGCTCGAGACCGAACACGGCACCGAATGGATGGTCGCGTCGGAGTCGGTGGCGGTCGAAGGCATCGGCTTCGAATTCGTGCGCGACGTGCAGCCGGGCGAAGCGATCTTCATCGACAAGGCCGGCAACTTCCACAGCCAGCAGTGCGCGGAGAACCCGACGCTGAATCCGTGCATGTTCGAATACGTGTATCTCGCGCGTCCGGATTCGTGCCTCGACGGCGTGCCCGTCTACAACGTGCGCCTGCGCATGGGCGACTACCTCGCCGAGAAGATCAAGCGCGAGCTGCCGAACGTGCCGATCGACGTCGTGATGCCGATTCCCGATTCGTCGCGTCCGGCTGCGATGCAGGTCGCCGCGAAGCTCGGCGTCGAGTATCGCGAAGGCTTCTTCAAGAACCGCTACGTCGGCCGTACCTTCATCATGCCGGGCCAGGCCGTGCGCAAGAAGTCGGTGCGCCAGAAGCTCAATGCGATGAGCATCGAGTTCAAGGACAAGCACGTGCTGATCGTCGACGATTCGATCGTGCGCGGCACGACCTCGCACGAGATCGTGCAGATGGCGCGCGATGCGGGCGCGAAGTCGGTGATCTTCGCGTCGGCGGCGCCGCCCGTGAAGTTCCCGAACGTGTACGGCATCGACATGCCGACGCGCGGCGAGCTGGTTGCACACGGCCGCACCGACGAGGAAGTCGCGAAGATCATCGGTGCCGACCACCTGATCTATCAGGACGTCGACGACCTGCGCCGCGCGGTGCGCGACATCAACCCGAAGCTCGAGGGCTTCGAGGCGTCGTGCTTCGACGGCAACTACATCACCGGCGCCGTGACGCCCGAGTACCTCGATGCGATCGAGCGCGCCCGTCTCGCACCGGCGTCGCAGGCCGATCGCGACACGGCAGGCGACACCGCGCGTTCGCAGATGAACCTGCAGTTGTCGGTCGAGTGATGCCGGCGCACGCTTCGGATGAAGCGTGATAGGATGTGGCCTTGCGTCGATTTGATTCAGCTTGCGGACGCGGGGCGACTTCCCAAAACAGCTAAAGCGAAGGCCGGCGGCAGCCGGCCCGAGTCGATCGCTGTCGTACCGCACCGAAGCCCGCTGATGCCGACGCATAGCGGGCTTTTTGTTTTGGCCTGATTTTTGTGGCTGGGCGCGCGCCCGATGCACGACCCTCGGCGCGACCCCTCGAATACGGATAACGGAACATGGACGACTCCCTCAACTTCGACACGCTCGCCGTGCGCGCGGGCACGCTGCGCAGCAGCGACTTCAACGAGCACTCGGAAGCGCTGTTCCTCACGTCGAGCTTTTGCTTCACGAGCGCGGCCGAGGCAGCCGAGCGCTTCGCGAATTCGGAAGACTACTTCACCTATTCGCGCTTCACGAACCCGACCGTCACCATGTTCCAGGATCGTCTCGCCGCGCTCGAAGGCGGCGAGGCCTGCATCGCGACGGCGTCGGGCATGGCCGCGATCATGTCGGTCGTGATGTCCGCGCTGCAGGCGGGCGATCACCTCGTCAGCTCGCGCAGCCTGTTCGGCTCGACGCTCGGGATGTTCTCGCAGATCTTCAGCAAGTTCGGCATCACGACGACCTTCGTCGATCCGACCGACCTGAACGCATGGCAGGAAGCGGTGCGGCCCGAGACGAAGATGTTCTTCCTCGAAACGCCGTCGAACCCGCTGACCGAACTCGCCGACATCGAGGCGATCGGCAAGATCGCGAAGGCCGCGAACGCGCTGTTCGTCGTCGACAACTGTTTCTGCAGCCCGGTGCTGCAGCAGCCGCTGAAGCTCGGCGCGGACGTCGTGATGCACTCGGCGACGAAGTTCCTCGACGGCCAGGGCCGCGTGCTCGGCGGCGCGCTGGTCGGCTCGAAGGAATTCATCATGGGCAAGGTGTTCCCGTTCGTGCGCAGCGCGGGCCCGACGCTGTCGGCGTTCAACGCGTGGGTGCTGCTGAAGGGGATGGAGACGCTGTCGCTGCGCGTCGAGAAGCAGTCGGCGAACGCGCTGGAAATCGCGCGCTGGCTCGATTCGCATCCTGCGGTCAAGCGCGTGTTCTATCCGGGGCTCGAATCGCATCCGCAGCATGAGCTGGCGAAGCGCCAGCAGAAGGCGGGCGGCGCGATCGTATCGTTCGAGCTGAAGGGCGACACGCCGGAGCAGCAGCGCGCGAACGCGTGGCGCGTGATCGACAGCACGAAGCTGGTCTCGATCACCGGCAACCTCGGCGACACGCGCACGACGATCACGCATCCGGCGACGACGACGCACGCGCGCATCACGCCGGAAGCGCGTGCGGCCGCGGGGATCACCGAAGGGCTGATCCGCCTCGCGGTCGGCCTGGAAAACGCGGGCGACCTGCGCAACGATCTCGCGCGCGGCCTCGAGGGCTGAGCGCGGCGGCACTGATTTCAGGGCCGGCGTGACGACGGGCCGCTCGACATGAACTGCACCCCAAAAGTTGGACTAGATCCAATCTTTGGGGTGTTTTTCATGACGAAGTACGACGAACGTTGCCGGAATCAGCCGGCCCGCGCGTCGCGCATCGCGTCCATCATCCAGCGCAAGGTTTCGTCGAGCGGCGTCACGGGCAGCTCGCCCACCGCGCGCCGCAGCTTGTCGCGCGACCCGCTCAGGCTCTTTACTTCGTTATGCCGAACGAAGCGCGGATCGATCGTCACGTCGATCACGTAACCGGCGATTCGCGACAGCATCGCCAGCACTTCCTTCAGCGAATACGCGCGCTCCGAGCAGATGTTGAACGTCTCGCCGGCCGGCGCGGCTTCGAGCAGCTTCAGATAGGCGGCCGTCACGTCGCGCACGTCGGAGAAATCGCGGCTCACGTCGAGATTGCCGAGCGAGATGCGCGGCGCGTTGCGCGCATAGTGCGATACCAGCTTCGGCAGCAGATAGGCATCGTCCTGGCCGACGCCCGTGTAATTGAACGGCCGCGCGATCACGATCGGCAGGCGGTCGGCCCACAGCTTCGCCGCGTATTCCATCGCGAGCTTGCTGACCGCGTAGTCGTTCGCGGGCGCGGGCGCGACGCTTTCGTCGAGCACGCCGGCCGTCGAATTGCCGTAGATGTTCGCGCTGCTGGCGAGCAGCACCGCCGACGGGCGGCGGTCGAGGCCCGCGAGCGCGGCCAGCAGGTTGCGCGTGCCGACGATGTTGACCGCGTAGGTCTGCGACGGCTCGTCCTGCGCGACGTGCGCGCGCGCGGCGAGATGCACGACCGCATCGGGCCGCGCATCGGCGAGCGCCGCACGGGTCGCGTCCGCATCGAGCAGGTCGACCGGCAGCAGCGTGCAGTGGGCGAGCGCCGGATCGTCGGGCTGCGCCGCGCCGGGTGCCACGGTGCCCCACACGTCGTAGCCGGCCGCAGCGAGCCGCTGCGCCATGTAGCGGCCGGTGAAGCCCGCCAGGCCCGTGACGAACGCCCGGCGCGACGGGCGCCTGGCTTCAGTACGTGTCATGGTGCCGATTCCGCGTCAGATCCGCTTCGACCATCATCTGGCAGAGCTGTTCGAGCGTCGTCTCCGGCGCCCAGCCCAGCTTGGCTTTCGCCTTGTCGGCGGAGCCGATCAGCAGGTCGACTTCGGCAGGGCGGTAGAACTTCGGATTCACTTCGACGAGCACGTCGCCGTTCGATGCGTCGAGGCCGCGTTCCTGCTCGCCCTTGCCGGTCCATTCGATCTGGTAGCCGGCGGCCGCGAACGCCATCTGCACGAAGTCGCGCACGGTCTCGGTGCGGTTGGTCGCGAGCACGTAGGTGTCGGGCTCGTCGGCCTGCAGCATCCGCCACATCCCTTCGACGTATTCGAGCGCGAAGCCCCAGTCGCGCTTCGCGTCGAGATTGCCGAGCTCGAGCCGGGTCGCCTTGCCGAGCTTGATCTTCGCGACGGTGTCGGTGATCTTGCGCGTGACGAACTCGCGGCCGCGCAGCGGCGATTCGTGGTTGAACAGGATGCCGCTGCAGCCGAACAGGCCGTAGGACTCGCGGTAGTTCACGGTCATCCAGTGCGCGTACAGCTTCGCGACGCCGTACGGGCTGCGCGGGTAGAACGCGGTGGTTTCCGTCTGCGGGATCGCCTGCACCTTGCCGAACATCTCGGACGTCGACGCCTGATAGAAGCGCGTCTTCGGGCTCACCACGCGGATCGCCTCGAGCAGGTTCAGCGGGCCGACGCCCGTGACCTCGGCAGTCGTCGCCGGCTGGTCGAACGACACGCCGACGAAGCTCTGCGCGGCCAGGTTGTACAGCTCGTCGGGCTGCGTGCGTTCGAGCAGCCGCAGGCTGGAGCCGGCATCCGTCAGGTCGTGCTCGACGAGCGACAGGTTCGGGTGCGTGTCGACGCCGAGCTCGGCGATGCGCCAGAAGTTGACCGAGCTGGTGCGGCGGTAGGTGCCCGTGACTTCGTAGCCCTTGTCGAGCAGCAGCTTGGTCAGGTAGGCGCCGTCTTGCCCGGTGATCCCCGTGATGATGGCCTTCTTGCGAGTTTGGCTCATGGCAATGTCCTGGTCGAAACGATGGATTGAGAAAGTCAGGCGGTCGTGCGCGCGGCGGCGGGTACCGTGCTGCGCGCGGGGCCGCGGGTCAGGCGCCGCTCGAAGCCGTACCAGCTCACGGTGGCGTATACGAGCGTGATGGCCAGCGCGAGCGCGGCCGTGACGAAGCGGTTCAGGTGCAGCGGCCACAGCGCGTGCAGCACGCTCAGGTGAATCAGGTAGACGGTGTAGCTGACGGTGCCGACGTACACGAGCAGCGGGTTCGTCAGCACGCGCTGCACGACGCCGCGTCCGCGCAGTGCGATCACGACGATCGACGTGCACAGCAGCAGCGAGATGCTGTAGAGCGCGGCGTTCGACAGCGGCGTGTTCGCGGCGCGGAAACGCGGGAACGACAGGTGCAGCCAGCCGAGGATCGCGAGCGACACGAGCGCGCCGACGATCGCGAGCGGATAGAACGGCTCCAGCGCGCGCCGGTCGCGGCGCAGCACGATCGCGAGCAGCGCGCCAGCGGCGAGCAGGTCCATCCGGAACGGCGTCAGGTAGTAGATCGGCCAGAACGAATCGAACCACGGCGTCGCGATCGCGCGCAGCACGGGCGCCGCAACGATCAGCGCGGCGGCGATCCACAGCAGCGCGCGCTCCGAACACCACAGCACGACGAACGGCCAGAAGATGTAGAACTGCTCCTCGACGGCGAGCGACCACAGCACGTTCAGGCTGTCGTGGCCGATGCTGCCGAGCGACAGCCCGATGTTGGTCGAGAAGAACGCGAACCACGGCCAGTGCGGCAGCCAGCTCGCGCCGAACAACAGCGTCGACACGACCAGCAGCAGCACGTACGGCGGCAGGATCCGCCGCACGCGGCGCGCGTAGAAGTGGCTGAAGTACGACTGCCCGCGCGCCTTGCGCTCGAGCAGGATGCCGGTGATCAGCAGGCCGCTCAGCACGAAGAACAGGTCGACGCCCATCCACAGCGGCGCCTTCAGCGCGTGTTGCAGGAACACGGCGCCGACGGCGATCGCGCGCAGCCCGTCGAGCTGCACGATGCGGCCGTGTTGCGGCGGGGCGAGGTCGGCGGTGCGCGAGATGCCCGTCATCGCGCGACTCCTTCGCGACGCGCGGCCGATGCCGACGCGCGCCGCGTATTCGATGCGTGAACGTAATGCATGCGTTTAAAGGAAATATTGATTCGAAATCGATTCTAGGGAAAAGAAATCGGCAAAAAAACGCATGTCATTTATTCGGCTGAAAACATTCAAATGCCGATCGTTTCAATCGCGAGATGAAAGATTTGCAGGCCAGGTAGCCCGTCGGACGGGCCGGAGCGGAATTTTCTACGGATCGTCGCGTGAAAGGCGGTCGTTATTTCCGCTTCGCCGGGGCTATTCGGGACGATTCCGGTTCAATATTTCAGGCGGAAACATCCCCAAATATTTCAAAATTTCTTGTGATTATTTTTGCTTGTAACCTGCATCGCGACGTTTGAAACCTATTTAGCGACAGGTCATCCAGGCAGGCAGCACGCCACGGCGCCGGTCGCTTTTGCATCGAGTCTGGAGAGCGCATTGCGACGTCTGATTCTGGTTGGCATGACGGTATGCGCGGCGTTGTCCGCGAGCGCCGCACCGGCTGAAACCGTGTTGCCCGCGACCACGTCGTGGATCGGCAACACGTTCGGCTATGGCGACGGCAGCTGGACGCAGATCGACATTCGCGCGATCGCGGTGACGCCCGACGGCAAGGTGTATACGAACGCGCCGTGGGACGAGAGCGGCGCCGAGGCGAGCGTCTACCAGGACGGGAAGATGCTCGGCTTCGCCGGCGGCACGCATGGCTGGGGCAATCTCGGCGGCAACGCGGTCGCGGTGAACGGCAAGTATGCGTACGTCGCGATCGGCGTCGGCAACGAGCGCGGCCATCTGCAGTCGCCCGGCATCTGGCCGGACAAGGGCAAGCAGTGGTACGGCATTTCGCGGCGCACGATCGGCGACATGAAGCAGCCCGCGCCGTTCCGCGCGGCGCCGCAGGTCGCGCCCGGCGGGCGCGCCGATGCCGGCCGTGCGCGGATGGCCGCGAGCTTCATGGTGATGAACGAGGTGGCGGCACCCGCGCGGTCGGAGGTCGGTGAGCTGAAGGCGGAAGTGGGCGGCCTCGCGGCCGACGACAAGACGTTGTTCGCGACGAATCCTTCGCATGACGAAGTCGACGTGTACGACGCCGAAACGATGCAGAAGAAGGGCACGTGGAGTGCGCATGAGCCGGGCCGCATCGCGCTCGCCGGCGACGGCACGCTGTGGCTGCTCACCGATACGCTCGGCGGGCCCGCGCACCTCGTGCACGTGCGCGCGGACGGCCGCAAGCTCGACGACGCGCCCGCGCTGCCCGAGGGGACCGACGCGGTGGACGTGGCGGTCGACGCGAAAGGGCGCGTGCTGGTCGCGGACAACGGCCCGCGCCAGCAGGTGCTGATTTTCTCGAAAGGCGGCAACGGCTATGCGCCGTCCGGCACGCTCGGCGAGCGCGGCGGGATCTTCGCGGGCCCGGTGCCGGGCCGCCCCGGGCCGCAACGTTTCAACGGGCTGACGGGCGTGGGCGTCGATCGCGCGGGCAACGTGTACGTGTCGATGAACGGCATCGGGCCGCGCCACGACACGATCGGCGCGGGGCTCGGCGCGGTGCTCGAGAGCTACACGCCGGACGGCAAGCTGCGCTGGCAGGTGCAGGGGCTGCTGTTCGTCGATGGCGCGTGGCTCGATCCCGCACGGCCGAACAGCGTGTACACGGGCAACAAGCGCTTCGAGCTCGACCTGTCGAAGCCGCCCGGCCAGGACTGGAAATACGCCGGCTTCCTGTCGAACCGCTTCAAGTATCCGGACGATCCCGTGTTCCACACGGACCAGTACCCCGGCATGCCGTTCGCGCGGCGCGTCGACGGCCGCACGTTCCTGTACCTGACCGACATGTACGCCGATCACCTGAAGATCTACCGCTTCGACGCGAAGCGCGACGGCGAGGTCGCGATTCCGTCGGGCCTGATCGCCGGCCGTGCGCGGCCGGTCGACAAGGTGCCGAACAAGCCGCCGGGCGGCGACTGGATCTGGCGCGACGCGAACGGCAACGGCCGGCTCGACGAGGACGAGTTCACGACCAACACGACCGGCAAGGCGAAGGCGGGCGGCTGGGGCTGGTGGGTCGACACGAAGGGCGACATCTGGCGCACGAGCGACGTGCGCGGCATTCACCGCTTCGGCTACGGCGGCGTCGACAAGGCCGGCAACCCGATCTATTCGTACGACAAGGTCACGACCTATCCGATGCCGCAGCCGTTCACGCAGCTGCGCCGCGCGATCTACGAGCCGCAGACGGACACGCTGTACGTGACGGGCTACACGGCCGACGCGCCGCCGCAGCCCGGCATCAACAAGGAAGTCGGCCGCGTGCTGGTGCGCTTCGACAAGTGGTCGAGCGGCTCGCCGGTGGTGCGCTATACGGTCGCGCTGCCGTGGCAGCTCGACGCGAAGCCGATCCTCGATCTGATCGGCATCACGGTCGAGGGCCGCTACATCTTCACGGTGGAACCGGTCGGGAAGATCCACGTGTACGACAAGGAAACCGGCAAGGAGGTCGGCGTGATGAGCCCGGGCGCCGAGGTCGGCAAGGCGTCGGGCTGGGTCGACGTGCCGTTCGGCATCAGCGCGTTCCGGCGCGATAACGGCGAATACCTGGTGTTCGTCGAGGAAGACGCGCGCGGCAAGGTGCTGATGTATCGCTGGAAACCGTGACGGGCGGCGCACCGTCGTTGCAGTCGCCGTCACACAAGGCAGAAGCATGGACAAAGGCATACTCAAGAACGTTTCGATCAACTTCATCGGGCTGATCCTGCCGACCTTCGTGTCGCTGGTGACGGTGCCCGCCTATATCCACACGCTGGGCGTCGAGCGCTACGGCGTCGTCAGCCTCGTGTGGACGCTGATCGGTTATTTCGGGATCCTCGATCTCGGGATGAGCATGGCCGCGCAGAACCACATCTCCAAGGCGCTCGCGAGCGGCGACGCCGACGAAAGCGCGCGCGTGTTCTGGAGCGCGTTCTGGCTGAATCTCGGCACCGGCATCGTCGGCGGGCTGCTGATCTATTTCGGTGCGTTCATCTACACCGAGTACTTCACGAAGGTGTCGGCGGCGATGCAGCACGAGGTGTATCTCGCGCTGCCGTGGCTCGCGCTCGCGATTCCGCTCGCGAACGTGTCGTGGGTGTTCGCCGGCGCGATCAACGGCGCCGAACGGTTCGGCGTGTTCAACACGAACCAGACGATCGGCACGTTCCTGTTCCAGCTGCTGCCGCTCGGCGCCGCGTGGTGGATCGCGCCGAACCTGCAGACGGTGCTGGCCGCCGCGGTCGTCGCGCGGCTGATCGCGGCGGTGATGCTCGGTCACGCGAGCATCAAGGTGCTCGGGATCCGGCGCATCGACCCGCCGCAGTGGGGCACCGCGAAAGGGCTGTTCAACTTCGGCGGCTGGATGCTGATCGCGAGCATGGCGAGCATGGTCGCCGATACGCTCGATCGCGTGATGCTCGGCGCCGGCATGGGCGCGAAGTTCGTCACCTACTACACGGTTCCGCAGAACCTCGTCACGCGGCTGAACATGCTGCCGAACGCGCTGGTGCGCACGCTGTTCCCGCGCCTGTCGGCGGTCGGCC
This sequence comes from Burkholderia sp. USMB20, assembly GCF_000949135.2. Classification (GTDB taxonomy): domain Bacteria; phylum Pseudomonadota; class Gammaproteobacteria; order Burkholderiales; family Burkholderiaceae; genus Burkholderia. Next base: position 415,013 of record NZ_JTAN02000003.1, read on the forward strand.
GCGATCACGCGGACACGCTCGCGCGCCAGTCGCTCGAATTCCTGAACGGCGTGTTCACGCCGGTCGGCATCGTCGCGATCTTCGCGCTCGCGCCGTTCCTCACGCTGTGGGTCGGCGCCGATCTCGCCGCGCATTCCGCGCCGGTCGGGCGCGTGCTGGTGATCAGCGTGTGGCTCGTCGGACAGGCGAGCGTCACGCGGATCCTGATCCAGTCGCAGGTCAACCCGGCGCGCGCCGCGTTCGCCGGGCTCATCGAGATGCCGTTCTTCGTCTGCGGCCTGTGGTTCGGCATTCATCACTTCGGGCTGATCGGCGCGGCGGTGGTCGTCGCGACCCGCGCGCTGGTCGACTACGGCGTGCTGCTTTATCTGTCGGCGATCCGGATGCGCGCGATCGTGCTCGACATGCTCGCGCATCTCGCCTTCCTGCTCGCGAGCCTGTTTCTCGCGCAAGCGTGGTCGGGGCTCGGCGAGTCGATCGGCCTCTGCGCGGTCGTGCTGGTGCTGAACCTGGCGTGGTCGTTCACGATGACGCCGGCCTTGCGCGCGCTGGTGCGTGACCTGTTCGTCCGTCTCAATGCGAGGAAAACCGTATGAATCGCGATCTGGCGGAACACGCCATCCTGAACCTCGCCACGGCCGATGCCGCCGCGGCCGAAGCCGGCGACGCCGCCACGCTGCGCCGGGCCAAACCGGCCGGGCAGGCGAGCGCACGCGATGCGTCGCGCCCGCTGCGCGTGGCGATCGTCCACGACTGGCTCGTCACGTACGCCGGCGCCGAGCGCGTGCTCGAACAGATCGTCGCGTGCTTTCCCGACGCGGACCTGTTCAGCCTCGTCGATTTTCTCGACGACCGCGCGTTCGTGCGCGGCAAGCCGGTGACGACCTCGTTCATCCAGAAGCTGCCGTTCGCACGCACCAAGTACCGCAGCTACCTGCCGCTGATGCCGCTCGCGATCGAGCAGCTCGACGTGTCGGACTACGACCTGGTGATCTCCAGCAGCCACGCGGTCGCGAAGGGCGTGCTGACCGGGCCGGACCAGATGCACATCAGCTACGTGCATTCGCCGATTCGCTACGCGTGGGACCTGCAGCACCAGTATCTGGAACAGTCGAACCTGACGCACGGGCCGAAGTCGCTGCTCGCGCGGATGATCCTGCATTACATCCGCAACTGGGACACGCGCACCGCGAACGCGGTGGACGGCTTCGTCGCGAATTCCGCGTTCATCGCGCGCCGCATCCGCAAGGTGTATCACCGCGACGCGGCGGTGATCTTCCCGCCGGTCGACGTGGACGGCTTCTCGCTGAACGAGGTGAAGGACGATTTCTACCTGACCGCGTCGCGGATGGTGCCGTACAAGAAGATCGACCTGATCGTCGAAGCGTTCTCGCGCACGCCGGAGCGCAAGCTCGTCGTGATCGGCGACGGCCCGGAGATGCAGAAGATCCGCGCGAAGGCCGGCCCGAACGTCGAGATCATGGGCTACCAGCCGTTCGCAGTGCTGCACGACCGGATGCGCCGCGCGAAGGCGTTCGTGTTCGCGGCCGAGGAGGATTTCGGGATTTCGGTGGTCGAGGCGCAGGCGTGCGGCACGCCCGTGATCGCGTACGGCAAGGGCGGCGCGCTCGAGACCGTGCTCGAGCCGCGCTCGCACGCGCAGCCGACCGGGCTGTTCTTCGACGAACAGACGCCGCATGCGATCGTCGCGGCGGTCGACGATTTCGAGCGCGCGCCGCAGCGCTTCACGGCGCACGCGTGCCGCGCGAATGCGGAGCGCTTTTCCGCCGACACGTTCCGGCGGCGCTTTCTCGATTACGTGGAGACGGCGCTGCCCGGCTCGACCGCGCAGCGCGGCACGGCCGTCGCGCCGATGCCGGCCGCGCGCGGCCCGGCGACGCTCGTGCTGGACCAGAGCGGCGTGCTCGGCGGTGCGGAGCTGTCGCTGCTGGAGATCATGAAGCACATGCGCGCGAACGCCGATGTGCTGCTGTTCGACGACGGCCCGTTCCGCGCGGCGCTCGACGAGATCGGCGCGCGCGTCGACGTGCTCGACCAGGGCGCGCTCGCCGGGGTGCGCAAGCAGGGCGGCGTATCGGCCGGCGCGTTGAAGCAGCTGTTCGCGCTCGTGCGCGACGTCGCGCGGCGCGCTCGCCGCGCCGAGGTGATCTATGCGAACACGCAGCGCGCGATGGTAGTCGCCGCGCTGGCCGGGCGGCTCGCGCGCAAGCCGGTGGTCTGGCACCTGCGCGACATCGTCAGCGGCGACCATTTCGGCAGCAAGCAGCTGATGGCGATCAAGTACTGCGCGCGGCTCGGCGTCACGCGCGTGATCGCGAACTCCGACGCGTCCGCGCAGGCATTTCGTGCGCTGACGGGCTTCACGCCGCAGCACGTCGACGTCGTGTTCAACGGCATTTCGGCCGACCCGTTCGACGCGCTGGACGATGCGAGCCAGGCCGCGCTGCGCGCGCGCTTCGGGCTGCCCGAGCACGCATGGCTGGTCGGCTCGTTCAGCCGTCTCGCGCACTGGAAGGGGCAGCACCTGCTGCTGGAGGCCGCGGCTCGCCATCCCGGCATGCACGTGGTGCTGGTCGGTGCGCCGCTGTTCGGCGAGGACGAATACGCGGCGCAGCTGCACGAGATCGTCGCGCGTCACGGGATGGACGACCGTGTCCATTTCCTCGGCTTCCAGCGCGACGTGGCCGCGTGCATGAAGGCGGTCGACGTGGTCGCGCATACGTCGATCACGCCGGAGCCGTTCGGACGCGTGATCGTCGAGGGCATGCTTGCGCGGCGGCCGGTGGTCGCGGCCCGCGCGGGCGGGGTCGTCGAGATCATCGAGGACGGCGAAAACGGGCTGCTCTGCGAGCCGGGCAACGCGGCCGCGCTGGCCGACGCGCTGGGCAGGCTGCAGCGCGACGCCGCGCTGCGCGAGCGGCTCGTCGTGAGCGGGCGGGCGACCGCGGTGCGCCGGTTCGGCACCGAAACCTATGTGGCGCGGGTCGAGAAGATCCTCGCGGATACGGCGAAGGCCGCGAAGGCGAAGAAGCGGTAGGTGATTGGCGGCGGCATGTGAAGCGTGTCGTCGTGAACCGGCAGAACCCGGCCCCCATGCGGCGTTGCGCTGCATGGGGGCTTTGCGCTTTGGGCGCGGCCGAGCGCTGTCGCGCACCGGGCACGCCGCACGTGACGAATCCGTAATCTGCGCAAAGCCGAGCGATTGCGTGAGCGTGAGCGGCGGAATCCGGGCGGGTCCGGGTCACAGGATGGGGTTTGCAACGACGATGCGCTCGGGCGGCGGAGCGATGCGTCGCAGCGGGCGTGAATCCGGCCGCCGCCCGGTTCGTAATCGCTTCGCGGGACGCCAGGAGCGGCGCCGTGTGGTCCTGCCGCGGATCGCGTGAGGGGTCGGGCGACGCGACCGCCGTGCGGCCGCCCAGGCGGCGCATGACGCCGCGGCTTGCGTACTTCGGTACGTCGTGGCCGCCGCGCCCCGACGCGCAAATGCATCCTCGCGCCGTCCTGCCCGTAAAAAGGCCCCCGCGCAGCCTGACGCCGGGCGGGGGCCGCGAGCGCGCCAACGGCGCCGTTCAGGCGGCCCGTTCGGGGGCCGGTGCGACGACGCGGGCGGTGCGGGTCGGCTTCAGGCTGGCCGCCCACATCATCGCCGGGCGTTCGAACAGCCGGTAGAACACGTAGGCGACCGGAATCGCGGCAGCCATGAACGCGATCGACGGCCAGATCGACAGTTGCAGTTCGGAGTGGAACAGCACCGAGCCGAGGCAGACGAACAGCGGCAGATGGATCAGGTACAGCGAGTAGCTGAAGTCGCCGAACCAGCCGAGCACGCGCAGCAGCGGCGTCGGGCGCGGCGGGCAGGCGAGCGCGCGGTACAGGAAGCACGCGAAGCCGGCCGCCCACAGCTGGAACGCGCCGTACTGGCCGAAACGGAACGCGCCGCAGCCCGCGGCCAGCAGCACGGCCGCCGCGAGGTACCACGCGCGCGACGGCACGGCGGCCGTGCCGCGCACCGGCTGCGCGCGCACGTCGGCGATCCACGCGCCGACGGTCCAGGACAGCCAGTACGACGTGAAGAACTGCAGGTCGTGCCGTTCGAGCAGCCACGCCGACGCGACGTTGACGAGCGCGACGGCCGCCACGATCGCCGGCATGCCGATGCGCCGGCGCAGCGCGAACAGCAGCGGGTAGATCGCGTAGAACTGCACTTCGAGCGATAGCGTCCACAGCGCGCCGTTCGACCCGTACGTGTAGCCGGCGACGCCTTGCAGCGAGAACAGGTTCACGAGGAACGCGGTGATGCCGACGTCGCGGATCTTGTGGCTGACCGGCGCGATCTGCAGGCTGACCGCGTCCATCGCGAGCGTGAACAGCAGCGCGGCGAGCAGCACCGGGTAGATGCGCGCGAAGCGGCGCGCCCAGAAGTTCGGCGCGTCGAGCCGGTACGCGGGGTTGGCCGCGAGCTTGAGCGCTGCATTGCGGTGGATGCAGTAGCCGCTGATCACGAAGAAGATCGGCACGCCGGCGGAGCCCCATGCGAACGGGAAGGTCAGGTAGCCGGCGATCGCGCTCGGGTTCAGCGCATGACCGTAAGCGTGATGGAAGCTCTGCATGCCGACCCAGACGACCTGGCGACAGTGGAAATAGGCGACGAGCAGCGCCGCGAACCCGCGCATCGCGTCGATCACGTGTTCCTTGTGGTCGGCGACGGGCGGCGCAGCCAAAGACGATCCGCTGAAAGCTTGCATGCGATTCGATTCCTTGCGACGGATGAAGGGGATGGTCCAATCGTAATGCGCAAGAATTCGCTCGAATGAATAAAAAAATCGCGCCGGGAAATAGTGGTATTTCAGATGGTGGTGTTATTCCGGTCTGAAAGCGGTTTCGCCGCCGCCACAATTATTTGCCGATTTTTTTCTGATAGTTTGAAGCTCCAGTTGATTGATGCAAGGAGCGGCAAGATGGACATGCATTGGATCGCGAGCGCGGCAGTACTGCTGGTCATGGCCGTGCTGTCGGCGTACCGCGAGGCGCTGAAGAACGAGCCGATTCGCCCGGGGCTCGAGCGGGGCGGCGTCCCGTATATCGAGGAATTCGAATCGTAAGAATTTGTATCCGGAAAATCGGTAATTTGTTTCTGTATCGGCGCCGGGTTCGGCAATATCGACCGGATTTGCAGATTATCTCTTTTCCGGAAACATGGGCAATCGGTTCATATCGAAAATGAGCGGAGTGGAATTGGCCGTGCCGCCGGTTCTCGATATGCCGTTCGGAAAACAATCGCGCCACGTCGTCCAGCGACGCGGCGCAGTCAACGCAATCAGGATGCGAACATGTTGAAAGTCACCAAGGCCGTGTTCCCCGTCGCCGGTCTCGGCACGCGGTTCCTCCCGGCAACGAAGGCGAGCCCGAAGGAAATGCTGCCCGTCGTCGACAAGCCGCTGATCCAGTACGCGGTCGAGGAAGCGATCAACGCCGGTATCACCGAGATGATCTTCGTGACCGGGCGCAGCAAGCGCGCGATCGAGGATCACTTCGACAAGTCGTACGAGATCGAGGCCGAGCTCGAGGCGCGCGGCAAGGAAAAGCTGCTCGAACTCGTGCGCGGCATCAAGCCGAGCCACGTGAACTGCTTCTACGTGCGCCAGCCGGAAGCGCTCGGCCTCGGCCATGCGGTGCAGTGCGCGGAGAAGCTCGTGCACGGCGAGCCGTTCGCGGTGATTCTCGCCGACGACCTGCTGCATGGCGAACAGCCGGTGCTCAAGCAGCTCGTCGACGTGTTCGACCACTATCACAGCTCGGTGATCGGGGTCGAGACGATCCCGCGCGAGGACAGCCGCTCGTACGGCGTCATCGAAGGCCGCGAGTGGGAAGAGGACATCATCAAGCTGTCGGGCATCATCGAGAAGCCGGCGCCGGAAGACGCGCCGTCGAATCTCGGCGTGGTCGGCCGCTACGTGTTCATGCCGACGATCTTCGATCACCTGCGCAAGCTCAAGCCGGGCGCGGGCGGCGAACTGCAGCTCACCGACGCCGTCCAGTCGCTGCTCGCGCACGAACAGGTCCTCGCGTATCGCTACTACGGCACGCGTTTCGATTGCGGCAGCAAGATCGGGTACCTCAAGGCGACCGTCGAACTCGCGCTCCAGCATCCGGAAGTGAGCCGCGAATTCGAGGCGTACCTGCGTACCTGCCTGCCCGCGCTGGCTGCTGTCGCATAAGCAGCCGCGCTGCTCCGCTGTTTCAGGTGGTGGTTGTTCCGTTGGCCCCGGCTGCCTTGTGCGCCGGGGCTTTTTTGCGTGCATTCGCCGCGCAGGCGTGGGCCGGCGGGTGATCCGCGGTGCTGAATCCGGGCGGCGTCGAACGGGTGCGTGCGCGACGATTCACGTGTGCCGCCGGACGGCGATGCCGGTTCGCGTACACGTTGCGCGGTGTTGCGCGGTGCGTCGGATCCCGGACACCGTGGCGATGAAACCGGTGCCGACGCGCTGGTTGCGTGCGGCCTGACGAGCGGTGGTCGGGCGGTGCGATAGCCGTCGGCGTGCCGGGTGAGCGAGTCGATTTGCAATGGCGTTCGATCGCGCATCCCCATGCCGCGGGGAATCGTCGGTCGGCCGATGTCACGCGCGTCTCGAACCAATGGGCGAACCGGGCCGATGGCCGCACCGTTTCGGCGCGCGGCATCGCCGGCCCCGACGCACATGTTCCAGTTGCGGTGCTCCGCTCAGCGCGGCGACGTGCCCGGCCGTGCGACGAAGTACCGGGCCAGCATCGCGGCGATCGGCTTCTTGAAGTCGAGCAGGCGTTTTTCCAGATAGCGCCACGACAGATGTGCGAGCAGCACGGCGAGCGCGAACTGCAGCAGTTCCGGCAGCACGTCCCGGGCGATTGCGGGCATCGGCACGCGCGCGAACAGCGTGGGCATCTCGCCGAGACGTGCCGGAATCAGGTTGTGGAACAGGTAGAAGCCGTAGCTGATCGTGCCGAGATAGACGAGCGGCGCCCAGTCGAGCAGTGCCACGGCCGGGTGGTCGGGTTCGGTGACGATCCACAGCATCAGTGCGCCGAGCGACGCGGACAGGCCGAGATCCGTGAGCCCCGTGACGACGTCCGGCAGCGTCGTGAGCGCGGGCAGCGCGAGGAAGAACGCGACGCCGGCGGCGCCGAGCCAGCCGGGCGGAATGCGGCGGACGACGTCCTGGCCGCGATCGGCGAGCGCCATTGCGCCGACGCCGCCCAGCGCGATCAGCGCGAAATTCCACGGGGAAAACGCGTAGATCAGCACCGGCGATGCGTCGAGCGCGTAGAGCGCGAGATGCGCGAGCGCGCACAGCGCGACGGCCGCGACGCCGAGCGCGACGTGGCGCGCGGCCGGCACTGCGAGCAGCGTGAGCGGCGCGATCAGATAGAACTGCTGCTCGACCGCGAGGCTCCAGAAGTGCGACGTGGAGCCTGGCCAGCCGTCCTTGACGACGCCGATCCAGTAGTTCGACAGGAACGTGGCGTGCCACGCGAGCCCGAGATTGACGCCGCGCTGGTAGAACAGCGCGTGCGCGATCGCGAGCGCGGCGAGCAGCAGGTAGTAGACGGGAAAGATCCGCAGCGCGCGCTTCGCGAGGAACAGCGCCAGCGCATGGCGGCGCGTCATCGTGCCGCTCTCGATTGCCTGACGGTTGCGATGCAGTTCGCCGACGATCAGGAATCCGCTGATGAAGAAGAACGTCCACACACCGAGCTTGCCCACGTCGACAGCGAGGACGTGGCCCTTGTGGGACAGGAAAACGAGGATGACGGCGAGGGCTCGCAGGCCGTCGAGTCCTTTGACGTATCTGACTTCGCGCATGAAGGCATCCGGGGCACTGAGCGAGGTCAGTATAGGCGCGCAAATATCGAACGTAATTCGCGTTCGGACGCGTGTCGACGTATACGTGAAGGCGTTTTTCGTTGCTCGAGCGTCGGCGAAGTCGGTCGCGCGCAACAAAACCTGCGGGAAACCCCGCGAAAACGCATAAAAGTACTGCACGAAGCGTCACGGCGCTTGTAGAATCCGGCGTTGAAGCGCGCGCGTTGCACGCTTCGTGTATCCAACGACCACACCTGGTAGGAGAAACATGGCGACTTCCGCAAAAAAGGTGGCCAAGAAGGCTGCCGCACCGGCCACCAAGAAAGTGGCTGCCAAAAAGGCTGCGCCCGCGAAGAAAGTAGTGGCCAAGAAGGCTGTCGCGAAGGCAGCACCGGCCGCTCCGACGCCGCTGAAGGACAAGTTCACGAAGGCATCGCTCGCAACGCACATCGCTGAGCGTGCAGCTGTCGAAGTGAAGGCGGTCAAGGCAGTGCTCGTCGCGCTCGAGAACGTCGTGCTGGGCTCGGTCCACAAGAAGGGCGCAGGCGAGTTCACGCTGCCGGGTCTGCTGAAGATCACGGCGCAAGTCGTGCCGGCGAAGAAGAAGCGCTTCGGCAAGGATCCGTTCACGGGCGAAGAGCGCTGGTTCCCGGCAAAGCCGGCCAGCGTGCGCGTGAAGGCACGTGCGCTGAAGAAGCTGAAGGACGCGGCTGCGTAATGCCGCGTAACGGTCGCCGATTGCAGGTCGGCGGCCGTTGCGATGTCCGACGATCCCCGTACGCGAAAGCGTACGGGGATTTTTATTGCGCCGCGCAAATCGAGCAGCCGCGTCGGCATCGCACTGCGCGGATACGGCATGACGTGACGCGCATCCTGTGTCGCGGGCCGCTTGCGCGGATGGCCGGATCGTCGTGTTCGTGCCGGCGCGCGGTCTTGCATCGCTGCGCATTGCGCGTGTGTCGCGCGAGTCTCGCGCGAGTCTCGCGTGATGAACGCAGCGATCGTTCCCGTCGGGATCGCCGACCAGGCGACTGCCGCGTGTGCGTCGATCGAGCGGCATCCCGGCGCGATGCCGCAGGCGATGCATCCGTTCGGGTTCGGCTCGGCACGCGACGGCGCGCAGCGACATCGACCTGCGGGTGACGGTCGCCGCGTTCGTGCGCTACGCGCGACGGATTGTCGAAGCGATGCTGTCGAAGTAGCGTCGCACGAGCGCCCGCTGCCCGCGATTGCGTCGCGGCGCGATGCAATCCGGTGGGCGCACGCGGTCGTGCGCGAACCGCACGCGCTGCACGTGCGTGCCGCATGTCCGCGCAAAGGGCGCGCAGCGTCCGTGACTTCGTCAGCCCGCCGTGCCGGCGTATGCGGCCTTCAGCGCGGCGACGTCGAACTTCGTCATCTGCATCATGGCAGCGGCCACGCGCGCCGCCTTGACCTCGTCGCGGTCGGCCATCATCGGAATCAATGCGTCGGGCACGATCTGCCACGAGACGCCGAAGCGGTCACGCAGCCAGCCGCAGCCGTCGGCCGTGCCGCCGTTGTCGAGCAGCGCGCTCCAGTAGCGGTCGAGCTCCGCCTGGTCGGCGCAACTGATCATCAGCGAGATCGCATGGTTGAACGTCTCGGTGCGCGGGTGGCTCATCGCGATGAACGGCTGCCCGAACAGCTCGAACTCGACCATCCGGGTGCCGCTGGTGCCGGCGACCGCCGTGACGCGCACGACGCGCGAGTCCGGGAAAATGCCCGCATAGAAGGCCGCGGCTTCTTCGGCTTCCGTCGAGTACCAGAGGAACGGCGTGATCTTCTGAATCGTCATGGAGCGTCTCCTGTCGGGTGTGTCGGTGAGGAACGGGGCAATCTGCGTGCCGCCATCGATACGACGGACGAAGGCCGTCGAAATCGACACGTCGAAGCATAGTGCTTCGCGTCGCGGTATCGAAATCGGCAGGGTGGACACACATGCGTCCGTTGCGGCGCCGGATCCTCCAGGCGCGCGTCAGCAGGAATATGGGAGCGCGGTGGTAGCCAGTGCGGCATGCGCCTGACCGGCCGTATGCCGCGGTCTGACAATGCAGGGTATCCGCATGCCTTCGGACACGCTTCCGGCGCGCGACAGGCGGCCCAGGCGCCGCTCCCGGCCGGTCGCCGTACCCACGGTGCCGGCCACGGTCGCCGCTCGCCACGGCGCCGCCGGCAACGGACGAAAAAAAACCAGCCACGGCCGAAACCGGTGACTGGTTTTGCAGTTCGGCGGCACGGCGTCGGAGACGCCATGCACACCGGAAACGTACTTCTTAGAACTTGTGGCGAATGCCGAGTGCGACCAGTTCGGCCGAGCTCTTGCCGGCGAAGCCGTACGAAGCGATCGACGCTTGCGCGCTTTGCTGCACGCCGTCGACGAGCTGCGTGCCGCTCGCGTGCTGGTATGCGCCAACCAGGTAGATGTCCGTGCGCTTCGACAGCGAATAGTCCGCGCCGATGCCGACCTGGTGGTACTTCGCGCTCGTGTCGCCGGTTGCCTTCGTGTACGAGTAGCCGAGGCCCAGCAGCAGCGGCGGCGTGACCTGGTACGTCACGAACGCGCGGCCCGTGTTGTACTTTTCGGTCGAACCGAAGCCCGAGAATGCGTCCGGCTTGTACTGTGCGTTGCTGTAGCCGAGGCCGAACGTCACCGGGCCGAGTGCGTACTGGCCTGCGACTTGCGCGATCGCGATCGACTTCGCCGTTGCGTAACCCGAGTTGATCGGGCCGTCGAAGATCGCGTCGGACGTCGTCGAACCCCAGCCTGCGCGGCCGACAGCCGTCGTCGGCGACGGGTTGGCTGCGTAGAAGTAGCCTGCTGCAACGCCGACCGGGCCGTTGTTGTAGGCAGCTGCGACCGACCACGTCTGGCCCGAGCCCGTCTTGCCTGCGACGCCGCCGAGGGCGTACATGCCTTCGACCTGGAAGCCTGCCCAGACCGGCGACGTGTACTTGATTGCGTTGCTGACGCGCAGCGAGTTGTCGTTGTTGTCGACGTCGCCCGGCGTTGCCATCACGCTGCCGAAGTAGTTGTCAGCCGTGACTGCCTGGACCAGGTCGACCAGCGGGTCGTACTGGCGGCCGAGCGTCAGCGTACCGTACTGGGCGCTCTCGAGGCCGACGTATGCCTGACGACCGAACATGCGACCGCCCTGGTTCAGGTGGCCCGTGCCCGGATCAAAACCGTTTTCCAACTGGAAGATCGCCTTCAGGCCACCGCCGAGGTCTTCAGCACCTTTCAGGCCCCAACGGCTGCCTTGCAGGTTGCCCGACAGCATTTGCCACGAGTTGTTGGCTTGGCCGTCGTTGCCGTGGACCCATGCGATCGACGTATCGATCACGCCGTACAGCGTCACGCTCGACTGAGCGTGAGCAGCGCCAGCGGCGCCCAGCAGGGCGAGCGAGAGGGTCGAGAGTGCGAGTTTCTTCATCGTTGAGTATCTCCACGCAAATGATTCGTCATTCATTATTTGTTGCGGATTGGAGAATAGCTCAGTGCCATACCTGCAAGAAAGCTTAAAAAATAAAGTGTCTCGAAAAGGTAACAGCGAGAAAAAGTCTATATATATCAAGCACATCAAGGACTGTTCCTCTTTTTGAAATAGTTGACAATTGCTGCGCCGCGATTGTTGCAGCGGTTGGTGCGTTCGGCAGCGGAGGGGCGGGTTTGGCCGGTTGACGCACGGAAATCGAGGTGTGCAAACGTTTGCCGTTGCAGCATGCGTCGCGCGCTGATGCAAAGAACGCATCAACGCGCGGCGGCCGGGGTGGGTTGCGGAAACGAAGGCAGTCGCGTAGGGCGACGATGAGGCGCGCGCGACGCGCGGCCGCGCGGGAAAAAATACGTGGGGATTCAGTTGCCGCCTGAGCGATCGGCGGCGCGATCCGTCGGCGCGGACGCAGCCGGGACGTTGCCGTTGCGGCGATGCGCATCGCCGCGCGCGGCCGCGAATTCCGCGCCGAGCAGCAGCACGGCCGCCGAGAAGTACAGCCACATCAGCAGGACCGCGAACGATCCGGCCGCGCCGAACGCACTGGCCGTGCCCGCGCGCGCGAGATACAGCGCGAACAGCTTCTTGCCGCCGGAGAACAGGATCGCGGACACGATCCCGCCGATCGTCGCGTCGTGCCATGCGACGCGCGCATCGGGCAGGAACTTCATCAGCGCGGCGAACGCGCCCGCGAGCACCGCGATGCCGACGAAGAACTGCAACAGGTTGGTGATCGCGACATACGGTGAATCGCCGAGCAGCCAGGTGCCGATGAACGTGATCGCGGTATCGAGCACGAGCGACACGATCAGCAGGAACGCGACGCCGAGCACGAGCCCGAACGAAATGAGCCGCACGCGCACGAGCCCGAGCATGCTCGACCAGCGGCTTTCCGTACTCGGCCAGATCACGGAGAGCGCGGTGTTCAGCGACGCGAACGTCGCCGACGCGCCGATCGCGAGCGCGGCGAACGAGATCAGCGTCGCGATGCCGCCGCGCTGGCCCGCGCGATGCGCGTTCTGCACGATCGTCTGGATGCTGGCCGCCGCATCGTCGCCGATCAACTGGTGGGCCTGCTCGAACACCTGGCCGCGCGCGGCGTCGTCGCCGTAGAACCAGCCGGCCACGGCGATCACCATCACGAGCGTCGGCGCGAGCGAGAACGCCGAGAAGAACGCGATGCTCGCGGCCATCGCCGAGCAGCGGTCGGAGGAGAAGCGCCTGAACGCGTTGAGCGCCCAGTTGGCCTGTTGTTGCGCGAGGCGGGTCGCCTCGGACGTGATCTGTCGTTTCATGACGGTTCGGTTGTGCGTTGAACGCAGGACATCGGTGGATCGGCAAATCGGTATTGATCCGACGAATCGATCATAGTTGCCTGAACTGTCTATAATTCCTTTCAGTTTCACCCCACCCCACAAAAACGCCGAGACCATCATGCTACAAATGTCCCGGCGCCAGTTCCTGAAGGTGACGGCCACGTCGCTTGCCGGATCGAGTCTTGCCCTGCTGGGCTTTTCTCCAACGGAAGCGCTCGCCGAGGTCCGACAGTACAAGCTGGCGCGCACAGTCGAAACGCGCAACACCTGTCCTTATTGTTCAGTGGGTTGCGGCATCCTGATGTACAGCCTCGGTGACGGCGCGAAGAATGCGCAGCCGAGCATCATCCATATCGAAGGCGATCCCGACCATCCCGTCAATCGCGGCACGCTGTGCCCGAAGGGTGCGAGCCTGATCGATTTCATCCACAGCCCGAACCGCCTGACGCACCCCGAGTATCGTGCGCCCGGCTCGGACAAGTGGGAACCCATCTCTTGGAACGACGCGCTCGACCGGATCGCGAAGCTGATGAAGGCCGACCGCGACGCGAACTTCGTCGAGACGGCGGAAGACGGCGCGAAGGTCAACCGCTGGCTGACCACCGGCATGCTGGCTGCGTCGGCGGGCAGCAACGAAGTCGGTTACCTCACGCACAAGACTGTCCGCAGTCTGGGGATGCTCGCATTCGACAATCAGGCGCGTGTCTGACATGGCCCGACGGTGGCAGGTCTTGCCCCGACGTTTGGCCGTGGAGCGATGACGAACCATTGGGTCGACATCAAGAACGCGGACGTGATTCTCGTGATGGGCGGCAATGCAGCCGAGGCCCATCCGTGCGGTTTCAAGTGGGTGACGGAGGCGAAGGCGCACCGCAAGGCGCGGCTGATCGTCGTCGACCCGCGCTTCACGCGTACGGCCTCGGTGGCCGACTACTACGCGCCGATCCGCACCGGCACCGACATCGTCTTCCTGGGCGGTGTGATCAACTATCTGCTGACGAACGACAAGATCCAGCATGAGTACGTGAAGAACTACACGGACTTCTCGTTCATCGTGCGCGAGGATTTCGCGTTCAACGACGGCATCTATTCCGGCTACGACGCCGAGAAGCACGCGTATCCGGACAAATCGAGCTGGGACTACGAGCAGGGCGACGACGGCTTCGCGAAGGTCGACCCGACGCTGCAGCATCCGCGCTGCGTGTACAACCTGCTGAAGCAGCACTACGCGCGCTATACGCCGGACATGGTCCAGCAGACCTGCGGCACGCCGAAGGAGAAATTCCTGAAGGTGTGCGAGATGCTCGCGACGACGGCCGTGCCAGGCCGCGCCGGCACGATCCTGTACGCGCTCGGCTGGACCCACCATTCGGTCGGCGCGCAGATGATCCGCACCGGCGCGATGGTGCAGCTGCTGCTCGGCAACATCGGCATCGCCGGCGGCGGGATGAACGCGCTGCGCGGCCACTCGAACATCCAGGGCTTGACCGACCTCGGGCTGATGTCGAACCTGCTGCCGGGCTACATGACGCTGCCGATGCAGGCCGAGCAGGATTTCGACGCCTACATCAAGAAGCGCGTGCAGCTGCCGCTGCGGCCGAACCAGCTGAGCTACTGGAAGAACTACAAGGCGTTCCACGTCAGCTTCATGAAGTCGTGGTGGGGCGACGCCGCGACCGCCGAGAACAACTGGGCCTACGACTACCTGCCGAAGCTCGACAAGCAGTACGACCTGCTGCAGGCGATCGAACTGATGAATGCCGGCAAGATGAACGGCTACATCTGCCAGGGCTTCAACCCGCTCGCGGCGGCGCCGTCGAAGGTGAAGACGGCGGCCGGCCTCGCGAAGCTGAAGTGGCTCGTGATCATGGATCCGCTCGCGACCGAGACGTCCGAGTTCTGGAAGCATCACGGCGACTACAACGACGTCGATGCGTCGAAGATCCAGACCGAGGTGTTCCGGCTGCCGACCACGTGCTTCGCGGAGGAAAACGGCTCGCTCGTCAGTTCGAGCCGCGTGCTGCAATGGCACTGGAAGGGCGCGGAGCCGCCGGGCGACGCGAAGAGCGACCTCGAGATCATGTCGGGGCTGTTCCTGCGCATGCGCAAGATGTACCAGGCGGACGGCGGCAAGTATCCGGACCCGATCGTGAACCTGACCTGGCCGTACGCGAACCCGGAAAGCCCGACGCCCGAAGAGCTCGCGATGGAGTTCAACGGCCGTGCGCTCGCCGACCTGCCCGACCCGAAGGATCCGGCCAAGACGCTCGTGAAGAAGGGCGAGCAGCTCGCCGCGTTCGCGCAGCTGAAGGACGACGGCACGACCGCGAGCGGCTGCTGGATCTTCTGCGGCGCCTGGACGCAGGCCGGCAACCAGATGGGGCGGCGCGACAACTCGGACCCGACCGGCATCGGCCAGACGCTGAACTGGGCGTGGGCCTGGCCGGCCAACCGGCGGATCCTGTACAACCGCGCATCGTGCGACGTCGCCGGCAAGCCGTTCGACCCGACCCGCAAGCTGATCGGCTGGAACGGCAGCGCGTGGAAGGGCCCCGACATTCCGGACTTCAAGGCGGACGAACCGCCCGAGAACGGGATGGGGCCGTTCATCATGAACCCGGAAGGCGTCGCGCGCTTCTTCGCCCGCGCGGGGATGAACGAAGGTCCGTTCCCCGAGCACTACGAGCCGTTCGAGACGCCGCTCGCGGCGAACCCGCTGCACCCTGACAACCCGCAGGCGCTGAACAACCCGGCTGCCCGCGTGTTCCCGGACGACCGGGCGTCGTTCGGCAAGGCATCGGAGTTCCCGCACGTCGCGACGACGTACCGGCTGACCGAGCATTTCCACTACTGGACCAAGCATGCGCGGCTGAACTCGATCATCCAGCCCGAGCAATTCGTCGAGATCGGCGAAGACCTCGCGAAGGAAGTCGGCGTCGCGCACGGCGATCGCGTGAAGGTGTCGTCCAAGCGCGGCTACATCGTCGCGGTCGCGCTCGTCACGAAGCGGATCAAGCCGCTGACGATCGAGGGCAAGAAGGTCCAGACGGTCGGCGTCCCGTTGCACTGGGGCTTCAAGGGTCTGACGAAGCCCGGCTATCTCGCCAATACCCTGACTCCGTCCGTAGGCGACGGCAACTCGTACACACCGGAATTCAAGTCGTTCCTGGTGAAGGTCGAAAAGGCGTAAGGGGGAAGAGATGGCATTGCAATCGCTGGATATCAAGCGCGTCTCGGCCACCACGACGCCGCCGCCCACGGCGCGCGAACCGGTGACCGGGAGCGTCGCGAAGCTGATCGACGTATCGAAGTGCATCGGCTGCAAGGCATGCCAGACGGCATGCATGGAGTGGAACGACCTGCGCGACGAGGTCGGCACCAACGTCGGCGTGTACGACAACCCGGCCGACCTGTCGGAGCACTCGTGGACGGTGATGCGCTTCGCCGAATACGAGAACCCGGCGGGCGACCTCGAGTGGCTGATCCGCAAGGACGGCTGCATGCACTGCGAGGATCCGGGCTGCCTGAAGGCGTGTCCGTCGCCGGGCGCGATCGTGCAGTACAACAACGGGATCGTCGATTTCCACGAGGAGAACTGCATCGGGTGCGGCTATTGCGTGACCGGCTGCCCGTTCAACGTGCCGCGGATCTCGAAGAAGGATCATCGCGCGTACAAGTGCACGCTCTGTTCCGATCGCGTCGCGGTCGGCCAGGAGCCGGCCTGCGTGAAGACCTGCCCGACCGGCGCGATCGTGTTCGGCACCAAGGAGGACATGAAGCAGCACGCGGCCGAGCGGATCGAGGACCTGAAGGAGCGCGGCTTCGAGCATGCGGGGCTGTACGACCCGCAGGGCGTCGGCGGTACGCACGTGATGTACGTGCTGCACCACGCCGACAAACCGTCGCTGTACCACGGGCTGCCCGACAATCCGTCGATCAGCCCGATGGTGAAGCTGTGGAAGGGCATCGCGAAGCCGCTCGCGGTCGCCGGCCTCGCGCTGACCGCGCTGGCCGGGTTCTTCCACTACACGCGGATCGGTCCGAACGAGGTCAGCGACGAGGAAGAAGCCGCCGCCCGCGACGAGGCGCGACGCATCAAGGAGGACGCAAAATGAAGCACGACGACCCCAACCTGATCGTCCGCTACACGCCGAACGAGCGCACGAACCACTGGATCACCGCGATCACGTTCGTGCTGCTCGCGCTGTCCGGGCTCGCGCTGTTCCATCCGTCGATGTTCTGGCTCACCGCGCTGTTCGGCGGCGGCCAGTGGACGCGGATCCTGCATCCGTTCGTCGGTCTCGTGATGTTCGTGTCGTTCGCGATTCTCGTGGTGCGCTTCTGGCATCACAACACGCTCGACGCGGACGACCGCCAATGGCTGAAGCAGATCGGCGACGTGCTGACCAACCAGGAAGACAAGCTGCCGCCCGTCGGGCGCTATAACGCCGGACAGAAGCTGCTATTCTTCACGTTGGTGGCGTGCCTGCTACTGCTCCTGCTGTCGGGGATCGTGATCTGGCGGCGCTACTTCTCGTTCTACTTCCCGATCGGGGTGATCCGCGCGGCCGCTGTCGTGCATGCCGTGGCGGCCTTCGTGCTGATCGCGAGCATCATCGTGCACATTTACGCGGCGTTGTGGGTGAAGGGCTCGATCGGGGCGATGGTGCGCGGCACCGTCACGCTGGGCTGGGCCCGCAAGCATCACCCGAAGTGGTTCCGTGAAAGCGTGAAATAACGCAGTGGAGCGGGGCGGCTCGCCGATCGCGGCGGGCCGTTCCGTCAGCCGTCGGAATCGCCTGAAGCGCCGACCTGTCGGCGCTTGTTTATTTGGAAGACATTTTCGTGACACAACGCATTCTCGAACCGACCGAGATTTCGGCGCTCGATCATTCGGCCATTCCGCGCTTTCGCCTGCCGGAGCGCGGCACCGCGTTCGCCGCGCGTGCCGCCCGGCTGCGCAAGCTTGCCGACCTGAACCCGATCAGCGGCTACCTGCGGCTGATGGCGACCGTTGCCGACGCGCAGCACGCGACGCTGCAGGCGCTGGAACTGCCGCTGCCGTCGCCCGAAGCGATCGCACGCGCGCAACAGCATTCGATGCCCCTCGTGCCGGCGCTCGACGGCGAGCGCAACCCGCAGTGGCGGGCCGTGCTGTACGAACTGCTCGATCGCGTCGAAAGCGCCGGGCTCGTCAATCCGTCGCTCGCGAAGCTGCTCGACCGGCTGCGCCTGATGGCGCCCGCCGAACTCGACGCGCAGGCCGACGCGATCCTCGCGTTGCGCTTCGCCGAAGTCGACCCGGCCACCGCGCCGTTCCTGATGGCCGCGCTGCAGGTCGTCTGGACCGATCTCGCGAGCCGCGTGGCACCGGCCGACGTCCCGTATCTCGACCAGCCGGGGCTGTGCCCCGTGTGCGGCACGCATCCGGTCGCGAGCGTCGTGCGCGTCGGCGGCCAGTACCAGGGCTACCGTTTCCTGCAGTGCGGGCTGTGCACGACCGAGTGGCACATGGTGCGCACGAAATGTTCGCACTGCGATTCGACCAAGGGCATCGCCTATCACGGGATCGAAGGCGGCAGCGAAGCCGTCAAGGCCGAGTCGTGTGACGAATGCAAGACCTATCGCAAGATCGGCTACCAGGAGAAGGACTACGAGTTCGAGCCGCTGGCGGACGATCTCGCGAGCCTCACGCTCGACCTGCTGATGAACGAAGCCGGCTACCAGCGCAGTTCGCCGAACCCGCTGCTGTGGCCGGACATGTCGCGCGAAGCGGAATGACGGTACGGAGCCGGGGCGCGCGCGAGCGCCGGCGCCGGCTGCCTGCCGCGCATGGAATTGGAGCCACCATTACGTGACCGAACCGGGTTTGAATGAACTGAATGCCGTCCTCGCACGCGTGCCGTCGGTGGAGCGCGTGCTGACGTCGGCGCCGCTGCAGCCGCTGCTCGCCGACTATGGACGTACGCGCGTGCTGAACGCGGTGCGCGCCGAACTCGAACGCTGGCGCACCGCCGCGCAGCAGGATCCGCCGGCGGCCGGGCCGCTCGACGAGCCGCGCATCGCGGCGGCCGTCGCCCGCACGCTGGCCGCGCAGAGCGCGGGCGCCGTGCGCGCGGTGTTCAACCTGACCGGCACCGTGCTGCACACGAATCTCGGGCGCGCGCTGTTGCCCGACGACGCGGTGCGCGCGGTGGTCGACGCGCTCACGCAACCCGTCAACCTCGAATTCGACCTCGCCACCGGCCGCCGCGGCGACCGCGACGACCTGATCGACGATCTGCTGTGCGAACTGACCGGCGCGGAAGCCGCGACCGTCGTCAACAACAATGCCGCGGCCGTGTTGCTCGTGTTGTCGGCGCTTGCGCCGAAACGCGAAGTGATCGTGTCGCGCGGCGAACTCGTCGAGATCGGCGGCGCGTTCCGCATTCCCGACATCATGAGCCGTGCGGGTGCGAAACTGCGCGAGGTCGGCACCACCAACCGCACCCATCTGCGCGACTACGCGGACGCGATCGGTCCGCGCACGGCGATCCTGATGAAGGTGCACTGCAGCAACTACGCGATCAGCGGCTTCACCAAGGAAGTGACGCTGGCCGAACTCGCGCCGCTCGCGCGCGAGCACGGCCTGCCGGTGGCGGTCGACCTCGGCAGCGGCACGCTCGCCGATCTGTCGCAATGGGGCCTGCCGCACGAGACGACCGTGCAGGAAACCGTCGCGGCCGGCGCGAACCTCGTCACGTTCAGCGGCGACAAGCTGCTCGGCGGGCCGCAGGCCGGGCTGATCGTCGGCGATCGCGCGCTCGTCGCGAAGATCAAGAAACATCCGCTCAAGCGCGCGCTGCGCGTCGGCAAGCTGACGCTCGCCGCGCTCGAACCCGTGCTGAGGCTGTACCAGGCGCCGGAATTCCTGCGCGAGCGGCTCACCACGCTGCGTCTGCTGACGCGGCCGCAGCGTGACATCGCCGAGGCCGCCGAGCGCGTGCGTCCGGCGTTGCAGGCCGCGCTCGGCGGCGGCTTCGACGTGCAGGTCGAGCCGATGTTCAGCCAGATCGGCAGCGGTGCGCTGCCGGTCGACCAGTTGCCGAGCGCCGGGCTCGTCGTGCGCACGCCGGATGGCAAGCGCGGCGGCCGTGCGCTCGCGCAGCTCGAGAAGCGGTTGCGCGAATGGCCGCGCCCGGTGATCGGCCGCATCGCCGACAATGCGCTGCGGCTCGACCTGCGCTGCCTCGAAGCGGCGGACGAAGCGGCATTCGTCGCGCAATGCGTGCAGGCCGCGGGGCCGGCTGCATGATCGTCGGTACCGCGGGACACATCGATCACGGCAAGACGACGCTCGTGCGCGCGCTGACCGGCGTCGACACCGACCGCTTGAAGGAAGAGAAGGCGCGCGGCATCTCGATCGAGCTCGGCTATGCGTATACGCCGCTCGAGAACGGCGACGTGCTCGGCCTGATCGACGTGCCGGGCCACGAGAAGCTGATTCATACGATGGCGGCCGGTGCGAGCGGGATCGACTTCGCGCTGCTCGTGATCGCCGCCGACGACGGCGTGATGCCGCAGACCCGCGAGCACCTCGCGATCCTGCAACTGCTCGGCGTCGCGCATGGCGTGGTTGCGCTGACGAAGTGCGATCGGGTCGACGCCGCGCGCCTGTCGGCGGTGCGCGACGAGATCGCCGCGTGGCTGCACGGCTCGACGCTCGATGGCGCGCCGATCTTCGAGACCTGCGCGACGCGCGAGGACGATCCGGGCGTCGCTGCACTGAAGCGTCATCTCGCCGATGCGGCACTCGCGTGGCGTGCGCGCCGCGACGACGGCCTGTTCCGGCTCGCGGTCGATCGCGTGTTCACGCTCGCCGGGCAGGGGACCATCGTGACCGGCACCGCGTTCGCGGGCCGCGTGGCGACCGGCGACACGCTCGCGGTCGTGCGCACCGGCGGCGCGGCGCGCGTGCGCAGCATCCATGCGCAGAACCGGCCGGTCGACGCGGGCCGCGCGGGCGAGCGCTGCGCGCTGAACCTGGCCGGCGTCGACCGTGCGGACGTCGAGCGTGGCGACACCGTCGCGGATGCGCGGCTCGTCGCGACGTCGCCGCGTCTCGACGTCGAACTGACGCTCCTGGCCGATGCGGGGCTCACGCTGACGCACTGGGCGCCGCTACACGTGCATCTCGGCACGCTGCATCGCGTCGCGCACGTCGCGCTGCTCGACGGCGATACGCTCGCGGCGGGCCACACGATGCGCGTGCAACTGGTGTTCGACGAACCGGTGTTCGCGCTGCCGGGCGATCGCTTCATCGTCCGCAATCCGCAGGCGACGCGCACCGTCGGCGGCGGTCGTGTGCTCGATCCGTTCGGTCCTGCACGCAAGCGTCGCACGCCTGCGCGCCGCGCATGGCTCGACGCACTGGCGGCGTGGCTCGACGAAGGGCGGCTCGATGCGCTGCTCGCGCAGGCGCCGCTCGGGATCGCACGCGCGATGCTCACGCACCTGACGGGCTTCGCGCCCGACGTGCTGGCGTTGCCGGACGACGCACTGGCGATCGGCCAGCGCGAGCGCGCGTCGAACGACGGCACGGTGATCGCGCGAGTGCACTGGGACGCGCTGCAGGCGCGGGCGATCGATACGCTGCACGCGTATCACGAACGCGTGCCGGACGAGCAGGGGCTCGATGCGGCGCGCCTGCGGCGGATGGCGGCGCCGCTCGTCGGCGATGCGCTGTGGCGTGCGTTGGTCGATGCGCTGGTGGACGGCGGTGAGGTTGCGCGAAGCGGGCCGTGGCTGCATCTGCCGTCGCATTCGGTGAGTTTCGATGCGCGCGAGGAAGCGCTGGCGCAGCAATTGCTGCCGCTGATTCATGCGGGGCGTTTCGATCCGCCGTGGGTCCGCGATCTGGCGCGCGACACGGGCGCGCAGGAGGAGGCCGTGCGCACGCTGTTGCGCAAGCTCGCGCGGCGCGGCGACGTGCATCAGGTCGTGCGCGACCTGTTCTATCACGCGGATGTCGTGCGCGAACTGGCCGGGCTGGTCGCGCATCTCGCGCCGGCGCGCGGCGGCGGGCTCGACGCGGCGACGTTTCGCGACGCGACGGGGCTCGGCCGCAAGCGCGCGATCCAGATTCTCGAGTTCTTCGATCGGGTTGGGTATACTCGCTTCCACCGCGATCTTCACTTCCTGCGGCCTGACAGCGGTTGGGTGGGTGTACAGGCGTAGGCGCTCGTCGTTCTTTGGTTTTTTTCCCCACGGAAGGCATTCGTATCCGGTGGTACGGCCGGGCTTCAAATCCGGTTAGGGGCGTCAGACGCTCCTGGGTAGGTTCGACTCCTGCTGCCTTCCGCCACAAGGGTTACAAGATTTTGGTGCTCCGGGCAGTCTTTCCACGGCGGAACATCGAAATTTACGCAGCGAGCGATGGCGGCAATATCCGCTTTGGGAAGTGCGCCGGGCCGATTTGTGCCGCGTTCGAGTCCTCCGGACGCCTGTCCAAAACTCCCGCCCATCAGGCGTTTTCTTGCTTTTTCGAAACGGAATCGCGTGCCTGTCACCCGCCGTCTCCCATTTCGCAATCGACAAGTCTGTTCGCGCGCGTTGGAATCAGGTCAGTGATCACTACCGCCCAGCGCCTTGTATAAGTCCATCCGGTTGTTGAGTCGATGCAGGCGGTTCAGCGCGACGGCGCTCTGCGCGTCGCGCAGCCGCTGCTGCTGGTCGAGCCATGGCCGTACGTCGGTCGCGCCGGCCACGAAGCGGACTCGCGCCAGCGCTTCCGCATGCTGTGCCCACTTGAGCGACAGCGTGTGCTGTTCGCCTTCGCGTTCGAGCTGCACACGTGCAGACAATACGTTTTCGACCTCGCCGAGCGCGGTGTGCAACCGCTGGCGGAAAGCGACGACTGCTTCCTCGTACTCCGTCTGCGACACCTTGATCTTCAGTCGCATCGAATTCCATTCGATGAGCGGCAGCGAGAGCCCGAGGCCGAGCATCGCGATCGGATTCGACAGCACGCGCTCGAGGCTCGTGCTCGACGTGCCGAAGGAACTTGTCAGCGTGAACGAGGGATAGAATCTTGTGCAGGCGAAGTCGAGGTTCGCGAGTGATTCGCGCAGCCGGAATTCCGCTTCACGGAGATCCGGGCGTCGACCGAGCAGATCCGCAGGCACGCCCGCAGGCACCGCCGGCAGCGGCCGGTCGGGCAGCGCGGTCAGCTCTGCGGCTTTCGCCTGCGGCGGCCTGTCGAACAGGATCGCAAGCGCGTGACGTTTCACGGTGCGTTGCTGGATCAGATGCGTCTGAGCCGCGCGCTGCGCGGACACGCTCAGCTCGGCCTGTGTAACGTCGAACCCGGACACCGCGCCCGCCGCATGGCGCGCGCGCACCAGCGCAAGCGTGCGCTCCGCATACGTGATGCTTGCGTCGCCGAGCGCGATCTGCTGGTTCAGATAGCCGATCTCCCAGTACAGCGTGGCCGTCGCGCCGATCAACGAGAGCCGCGCCGCGTCGCGATTGGCCTGCGTCGCGTTGGCGCTCCAGCGCGCCGCATCGCGCAGCGCGGCGAGCTTGCCCCAGAGGTCGAGTTCGTAGCTGAGCATGCCGGACAGATTGCTCATGCGCGACGTTCGATGTGAATCGAGCGTGCGCGGCACGCTGTCATTTTCGTCAAAACTGCGCGACATGCCTTCGTTGCCGCCGAGCGAGTGCGACACGCTGCCGGCGCCCTCGTGCGTGACGTTCGGCGTCAGATTGGTCGCGACGAGTCCCGCCTGCAGGCGTGCACGATAGACGCGGATCGTGGCAGCAGCGAGGTCATTGTTGACATCGAGCGCGTCGGCGATCAGCCGGTCGAGCACCGGGTCGCCGAAGCCGCGCCACCAGTCGGCCGGGATCGGCGAGGTAGCAAAGGGCGCGGATGCGCTCGACGCAGCGGAAGCGGGCGCCGTGCCGGCCGCGTCGTACGTGGTCCATTGCGCGGGCAGGTTCACGGCGGGTAGCGGCTGGCGACGCGCGTTTGCGCAGCCGGCGAGCAGCGCGGCTGCGCATGCGAGCGCGAGCACGCTGCGAGGGGCGGTCGGGATGCAGATCATCGCGACCTCAATCGCGCGCGAGCGCATCAATCGGATCGAGCCGCGCCGCGTTGCGCGCGGGCATGAAGCCGAAGACGATGCCGATCAGCGTCGAACACAGGACTGCGGTGACGATCGAGCCGACAGAGAACACCATTTTCCATTGGGTGACAAACAGCGAAAAGATGAAGCTCATGCCGAACGACAGCACGATCCCGATCGCGCCGCCCATCAGGCATACCATCACGGACTCGACGAGGAACTGTTGCATGATATCGCTCTGCCGCGCGCCGACCGCCATCCGGATGCCGATTTCGCGCGTGCGCTCCGTGACCGACACGAGCATGATGTTCACCACTCCGATCCCGCCGACGATGAGCGAGATCACCGCGATCAGCGACAGCAGCAGCGCGATCGACTGGCCGGTCTTCGCGGTCGTCTTGGCTACGCTGTCCAGGTTGTACGTGAAGAAATCCTTGCGCCCGTGGCGCTGAGTCATCAGTTTCACAAGGCTGTTCTCGGCGGCCTTGCTCGGCTGGCCGTCGCGTACGCGTACGGTGATACTGCCGAAATGGGGTTGGCCGAACAGCCGGCCGCTCGCGGTCGTGTACGGTACCCATACGTTCAGGTCCTTCATGTCGCCGAACGCGCTCTTCTTGTCCGCCGTCACGCCGATCACGATGCACGGCAGGTTGTCGACGAGGATCACCTCGCCGAGCGGATTCGGGTTCGCGCCGAACAGCTTGCGGCGCGTGTTCTGGTCGATCACCGCGACCGGTGCCTGACGACGCACGTCATCCATGCTGAAACCGACACCCAGTGTGAAGTTCATTCCGCGCACGTCGAAGAAGCGCTCGCCGACACCGCTCACGAGCGCATTCACGTCGATATTTCGGTACCGCAGCAGCAGGCTGCGCGCCGTTTCGGGCGTCGCGCCGTCGATGTAGTGCTGCTCGGCGAGGGCGGCCACGTCGGCGGCCACGAGCGTCTGGATCGTGCCTGCCTGGCTGTCGCCCCAGTCGCGGCCCGGGTAGATGCCGATCGTGTTGGTACCCATACTGGCGATTTCGTCGAGCATGTAGCGCTTCGCGCCTTCACCGATCGCGGCGATCGACACGACCGACGTGATGCCGATGATTATGCCGAGCATCGTCAGGATCGTTCGCAGCCGGTGCGATACGAGTGCGAGCCAGGCCATCCGGAACGCCTCGGCGAAGCTGCCGGCACTCGCCGACCACTGGCGCGGGCGAAGCGGCGGGGCAACCAGTGCGTCCGCTGAGGCGGCTCGGACGCCGCGATCGGCCGACGCGTTTGCCTGCGCGGTTCGGTCGCCGGCGACGGTGGGCGACGCGTCGGCAGCATGCGCCGGGGTCGGCGCGCCATCCTCGACCGGCGAGTTTGGTCGGTCCGCGACGATCTCGCCGTCGTGGATCTCGATGATGCGGCGCGCGTGCGCGGCGACCTGCTCGTCGTGCGTGACGATGATCACCGTATGGCCGAGCGCATTCAGTTCGCGCAGGATCCGGATGACGTCCTGACCGCTTTTCGAATCGAGTGCGCCCGTCGGCTCGTCGGCAAGGATCACTTCGCCGCCGTTCATCAGTGCGCGTGCGATGCTGACGCGCTGCTGCTGGCCGCCGGACAGCTGGCTCGGCCGGTGGCCGGCGCGTTCCGTAAGCCCGAGGCGAGCAAGCAGGTGCTCGGCGCACGCGCGCCGGGCAGCATGCGCGCTCCCCGCATAGATAGCCGGCATCTCGACGTTTGCCCCCGCATTGAGATACGGCAGCAGGTGGTAACGCTGGAAGATGAAGCCGAAGTGCTCGCGCCGCAATTGAGCGAGCTCGTCCGCGTCGAGGTCGCGCGTCTCGCGGCCGCCGACCCGGTAGCTGCCAGCGCTCGGGTGGTCCAGGCAGCCGAGCATGTTCATCAGCGTCGACTTGCCGGAACCCGACGCGCCGACGATTGCGACGATCTCGCCAGCGTCGATCGACAGATTGACGTCTTTCAGCGCGATCACATCCCGATCGCCGGCCGGAAAGCGCCGTGTGACGTTGGTGAACTGCAGCAGCGGCCGGGTCATCGCTAAATTTCCGAACCGGGAGTGTCGTCTGCCGCTTCGCCAATCACGACGCGCTCGCCGGCCATCAGGCCGTCGCGCACCTCGATCTTCACGTTGTTGTTCAGTCCGGTGAGGACCTGGCGCGTGACAACCTTGTCGTTGGCGCCAATCACGCGCACCGCATAGCGGCCGTCCGGCGCCCGCGCGCCGAGCGCGGCAACGGGAATGCTAAGCGCTTGGCGCGCGGTCTCGAGCACCACGCTGACCTGCGCGGTCATCGAGATGCGCAGCCGATGGCCGGGATTCGGCACCTCGAACAGTGCGTTGTAGAACACCGCAGTATTCGGCTTGGACAAGCCGCCGCCCATACCGGCGAGCGAACTCTGCGTGTCGAGGAAGTTCTGCGGCGCGGGCTCGATTGCTCGCAGCTTGCCGTAGTAGCGCTTGTCGGGGTCGCCGAGGATCGTGAAGTACGCGGTCTGGCCGGGGTGCACGCGGATGACGTCGGCTTCGGACACCTGCGCCTTGACGGTCATCGTGTCGACGTCGGCGAGCTTCAGGATCACGGGCGCCTGCTGCTGCGCGAGTACGGTTTGCCCCTCCTGCGTGACGATCGCGACGACTTCGCCGTCCATCGGCGCGACGATTCGCGTGTAGCCGACGTTGGCCTGCTCGGTCTCGATCTGGATGCGGGCCGCGCGGATCTGTGCGTCGAACGACGCAAGGGTTGCACGCTGCACGTCGAGTGTGGCCTGCGCAGCTTCGTAGTCCTGCCGTGAGGTCGCGTCGTCCGGCAGCATTTGCCGTTGGCGGCGGAATGCGAGCTCGGCCTGAGCGAGCTGCGCGGCCGTCGCGCGTCTTTGCGCGACGAGGTTCTGCTCGCTGATTTTCGCTTGACGCAGCGCGTTCTTCGGGAGCACCGGGTCGATCTCCGCCAGCCATTGCCCCTTCTTGACCTTGTCGCCGAGTTTGACCTTCAGCGACTTGAGCTGGCCGGTCACCTGCGCGCCGACGTCGACCCCCTTGAAGGCCTGCAGCGTGCCCGTCGCGAGCACCGCACTCTCGAGATCGCCGCGCTCGACCTTCGCGCTCAGGTATTGCGGACGCTTGTCCGGCGCGAGCCAGCGCCACGCGAACGCAATGAGCAAGACAGTGACGGCGAGGCCGGTAGCCACGTAGCACCCGCGTTGGGGGGATTTCTTCATGAGAGCAATGTGCTTCGGGGGTGTACGAGCGGCCGTCTGTAATGAAATGGAAATGGACTGGTTGAAATGCAGAAAGCTTCGGAGTTTCTGGGTTCCGGGGCGAATTCAGCGCGGGCGTCGTCGATCGAATCCCTTCGAGTTCCTCCCCACCAGCACATCGGACCGCCGTATTGCGGCAGGACCATCCGGAACGCTGTCGTGATAGAACATGGCTTGACTATGAAACATCCGCGCGTACTTCCCGTTTCGGGCGATGAGTTCGTCGTGAGACCCCTCCTCAACGAGATGGCCCTTGTCGAGCACGACGATGCGATCGACGAATCGCGTCAACGCGAGACGGTGGCTAACGATGACGGTCGTCCGTTGCTCGGCCAGTTCGAGAATGAGTCGCATGATGTCCGCTTCGGACTCTGGATCGAGTGCTGAAGTGGGTTCGTCGAAGACGAGCAGGTCGGCTTCGTCGGCATGTGCCATCGCACGCGCGATGGCTAGCCTCTGCCACTGCCCCCCTGAAATATCGGTTCCGCCCGCCGTCTCCGTGGTCAGAGGGGTGTCCGGGCGGCGGCCCAGGAACTCGAGGCCGACCGCCTTCAGGTATTCGTCGGCTTGCTGCATGTCGTGCTCGACGAGGTTCTCGCGCACGTCGAGCGGAAAGCGCGCAAAGTCCTGAAACACACCGACCACACGCGGAGGATGATGGGCCGTCGACCACGCCAACACACCTGTCGTCGGCTCGTAGAGCCCGCACAGCAATTTGAGCAGGGTCGTCTTGCCGGCGCCATTTTCGCCGACGATCGCGATGACCTCTTGATCGCGAATCTCCAGACCGATCTGATCAAGCGCGGCATGTTCGGCGTCGCGGTACCGCAGACCCACGTTGCGCAGCGTCACGCAGGGTGCGGCCGCCGACGTTTCGCGCACCGGCGGCGGCCGGCGGGCAGGGTCGACCGCCTGCTTCTGCTGCGCAGCGTGAAGGGCGATCAGCTTGCGGAACGGGCGCACGGCATAGGAAACGCGCAACAGATCGCCGAAGTTGTAGACGATCGCGGCTAACCCGTCTTTCAACTGAACGAGCGCGCCGAGCAGGAACGCGAGCTGGGCGATGCTGAACTTGCCGAGCTGAAATCCGTCGATGACGGCATAGAGCGGCAGTCCGAGGCAGACACTTGCCGCCAGCGACGTCGCGGCGAGCTTGAGCGCGTTGCGCGTGCGTACTCGCTTGATGGTCTCGAGATAGTTGTCGTAGAGACCCTGCCACTTGGCCAGCAGACGCCCCTGCATGCGGTAGATGCGCAAGTCCTTGGCGAATTCGGGCTGCGTCAGAACCCGCTCGAGAAGGCGCAGATCGTTGAACGTTGCCGCATGATGCTCCTGGACATTCCAGCTCTCGCGTTCGGCCCGCGCCCGGAACAGGAGGGGCGGCACCATGCCAGCCAACACGAGGAAGGGAATCCACCATGCCGTTTGCCCCGTCAGGAGCAGGATCGGAATGATCATCACGGTTCCAATGCAGACTGCATAAAGATGCAGCACAAGGTCACCCACCTGGTCGCTCGCGCCGGCCGCGAGAATCGCCGTTTCGCGCAGATCGGCATCCTCGTGTATGCCGAGGTTCGGGAACGTCGCGACGATCGAGTTCACATCTCGCTTCAGCAGCATGCGCGCCGAATCTCCAAGCGAGTCGACGATGAAGCTCGATATCGCGTTCAATCCATCGTGAAAGCCGCCGAGTATGAAGTAGGCGATGACGAGCGCCATGACAGCGGCTGCGGCCGCATTGGACGTCAGGCGCTCGATGAGCTGCGCGTTGATGTAGAGCAGCACGCTCGGTATGACGCCGACGACGAGGTTCGACATGATGGCGAGGCTCAGCGCCCGCGGCGCCGCTCGCCACAGCAGCAATAGCGTCTCGCCGAGATTGTGCAGGATTTCCCAGACTTTCATGGCGGCTGGCTCAGCCCGCAAGGGCACGTAGTGGACGGAATTTCAAATGCTTGACGACAGTAGCCCGCGCTCCGGAGAATCTTACGAGCCAGGCTTCAAGATCGGTCACGCCGCGAATATAGTGGTACTGAGTGCCGAGCTGTGCGTTAGGGTCTTCCGTCGCGACAATATAGGCCGTCAGGTGGCGGCGGAAACAAGCCTGATCGACGAGTCCCCAGTCATTCAGAATCATGGGGCGATCGGTCAGGCGCAGCAGCGCCCCCGCGCTATTGCGAAACATTCGCCGTGCCATCAGCGCATAGCTCGTCTTGCTCTTTTTCTCCGTCGCGAAATCCGGCAGCGCTCCGCGATAGGCGTTTCGCGCCAGCATTTTCGACGTCGCGTAGGGATTCGCGCGATTCAGGCGTCTATAGTCGTGGTGAAGATGCGGCGGACACGCGAGTGCGAACGAGATCATCCGCGGGTCGAGGAACGGATGGGAGTGGGTGCAGTAGACATTCAAGGTGTCGAAGTAAGTCGCCCGCGGAAACAGCATTGCCCTGATGTAGTCGTGGCCCAGGTATCGCGTCCGCGAATGCCTCGCGTGCCCCTTTCCGGCGCGCGCATGGCGCCGCGCTCCCGCGAGCAGGCACTTTCCGAGATAGTCGGGCAATATCGCGCGCCCTTCGGTCGATTCCTTCTCAAGCCACTCGCGTCGCCCCAGGCGTGGCGACAGCGAGGTCAGCATCTTGTGAAAGTAGGCTCGCGAGAAGGCTCGAATGCCGAGGTTTTCCGTCACGTA
The DNA here is from genome assembly GCF_000949135.2 of Burkholderia sp. USMB20. Lineage (GTDB taxonomy): Bacteria > Pseudomonadota > Gammaproteobacteria > Burkholderiales > Burkholderiaceae > Burkholderia. The sequence continues at coordinate 444,757 of NZ_JTAN02000003.1, forward strand.
GTCGTGGAGTGCTTCGATCCCGTCATGCTCGCGAATGGAATCGAGAATCCAGGGATGCGTCGACTCGCCAAGAATGACGTCTCCCCCTTCGCCCGTCATGACGAGCGAAACATCGTGATCCTGGAACACGCGTGCGCAGGCTTCCTTGGCGAGCGGATTGGCGGCTGCGTCGGGCCCGTCGACATAGGCGCAGGCATCGTCCAGCGCCGGAAGACGCAAAAAATCGTCGGCGTAGATGATCCGATGAGGAACGTCGCAGTGCCGAACGAGCGCCTCGACGAGCTTGTCATCCTGGCTCATCGCGAGATCCGCATCCCTGAAGCCCATGTTGGCGCAGAAGGGCGCGCTGCGCCCGTGCACCGAGAGGGTCGCCCCGAGGACGGTATTGGAGTCAACGCCGCCGCTCAGCATGATCCCGCCCGCGCCGGCTTCGATGCGGTCGAGCACGCAGGCGTCGAGGCGAGCCCGAAACACCTGCTCGAAGTCCTCCCGACGGGAGATCGCGCTGTCAAGCCGGAAAGCGACATCGTCGCGCGCCTGCGTCAGCTCGAACGTCTGGCCTGTTCTGTCGATGCTCAGAACGCCACTCGCCGGCATCTTCAGTACCTCTGCGAAGAATGTCGCTTCGCCGGCCAATTCGTTTTCGCCGACCATGACGGATTGCGTCAGGAACTCGATGCAAGACTCGCGCCTGATTTTCAGCGGCACGAGGCGGCATAGCAAGAGCAGCCGCAGATCGTTGCTCGCTACCCATTGCCCGTTTTTGCCGCGCCAGTAGTAAATCGGGTGCGTCGCATAATGGTCGGTCATCAGGATCACGCGTTCGGGCCGGATCGACGCGTAGCTGAACTCGCCGAGCACGACGTTTTTCGATGGATCGAGCGCAAGCGCGTCCTGGCGGAACGACGAATGGAGCGTGCCGCTGTGCAGGTCGCGCAACCAACCGCTATACGCGGTGTCGCCGGCCGATGCGTCGATCCGTCGGGGGCTCCGGCATTCGGCTTCGCACAGGCGTATATCCATCTCGATCAGAGTCGCCCAGCCGTGAGCCATCCGCTTCGCGCTGTCGACCTGAACATCGCCCAAGGCATCGAAGAGGTCGTCGATGTAGGCGTCGACGTCCACCGTTGTGCCGTTCATCACTATCGTCCAGAGTTTCATAGCGAGGCAACCCATCCCGTGACAGCCGTTTCAGGATTCATGCGCGTCAGCGCCCGATATTCGTTCAAATCCATGCGCCCTGGATTGACGATTTCCGGCACGGATCCCGTGCGACACAATTCGATCCACGCGTGTCCGACGACCTTCTCATCCTGCCTTTTGACGCCGATCACCAGGTCGCTTGGAATGCCATGCAGAAATGCCAGGGCCTGCACGACGATGCTGGCCGAATAGCACGACGCGCCACCCATTTCGAGCAGGTCGGCCTGGTAAATGGAATCGCAGACTTCCTGAAGATAAGGTTGGTCGATACGGCCGACCGCGCCCGCGTACCTGCCTCTAACCGCGCCGGGAAAGATCGACTTGAAAATACCGAGATAGGCGTCGCTGACCGGCCGACCAAGCAACATGGCTCGCACGAGGCTATGGGTGAGAAAGATGTACGCGCCGTCATTTTTCATAAAGGGCGCCCAGATCGATTAATGTGGTGACTCCATCTAAAATCAATTTCTTATCGGTGGTCGTTAGTGCTCGGCTACCTGCAATCTCATTAATAAAATCCTCCGCGCGTAGCCCCGTGTGCAATCTCCGAGAGATCGTCAAAATATCGACTGCTACCCCTGACAGACCGAAATAACTATTCTTTGTCTCGCTATAGAAGATCGTCTCACCATCAAGTAAAACGCATTCGAGCGAATAGTTCGGATAAAGCAATTTCGCGTCTTGTTCTGTCGAGTGCTTGTGTGACATGCATGCCCACCATGAGAGCATTCGCGAGGCACGCGCCCAGCCGATACTTGGGCGCGTGCCTCGTATCATCGTGTGACTCAGCGCGCTACTGTTACATACCTTTCACGCCGCGCCCGTAGAGTCCATCGCCTGGAATAGATTTCTTGGACAGAATGACGGCAAGAAACGAGCCATAGGCGACGACTTTGGTGGGTTGAATCGAGACAGCATTCATTTCACTCTCCTTCAGTAAGGAAGCATTTGCGAAAACAACTGTTCTTGATGTTGCACTTCAGGTGTTGCGGTTGAAATGCAATCGTAAGTATATAGATGGGATCGGGAAAGTAAACAATTTATTTCGGTGTGCTATATTTGAGATAATTCGTCGCGAGATATGTCACTATTTTTCTGGAGATGGATGGAGATAATAGGCATGGGGAATGAATCTATTGCCGTTCCAACGTCAGTCGCCGCGACGCAAGATTAATGATTGCAGGTCGAACGACCAAACCTGGCTTCATTTTTCGATCACCGTGGTGTCGTCAAGTCGATCGATCAAGCGTAGATCGTGCGTCGCGTATCTGTCGCATAGTCGACGCAAATCGGGCGGCAGCGCGTTGGAGAGTTCGCGATTTAGTGCGCATGCCGGGAATGTAGCTCTCGCCGCGTTTGTCGATGCCTTGCCGGCGCGCAGCTCGCCCAACGTGGTTGCGCGATGCGGGCGGGCAGCTATCGCCGGAGGCTGTCGGTGGGTTTGACGTCGCGGATTTCGCGGCGGGTCGACCGGAATGACGACGGACCTCGTCGCGTTGCTTGGGATTGCCTTCGGTTTACGTTTTCGGGCTTGGACGATCATTGGCCATCAGCTGGCCGCACCTGCACAGGTTGGCATCGCGACTGCCTCAGTTCGAGCGCTGCGAACGATGGGTGGATTGATCGGTGTTGCGGTGACCGGCGGGCTAATCTCGTTGACTCATCGGGCGGCCGCGTCAAGCGGTGCGCCGACGCTGGATGGAAGCGGCGGTTTGGCGAATGCGATTCGCTTTGGACACGCCGCGGTGTATATGTCCTCGGCGGCCACATTGCTGATCAGCTCGCGGGTCTCCACGGTATCGTTCAATGTGGCCAATCGTGGATCACGGTAGTCGCGTGCGCGGCATGTCTGCCGCTGAGGGAATGCCCATGACGTTGTCGCATTGGTCAGCCCGCCCGCCACGCATCTGTGCGAAGCGGCAAGCGCTTCTCGGCATGCAGCGAGTGATGCGGGTCGCAGTTGAACTGGCGCGAAGCATGGGTAGGAGGAGACTCGCAACGATGGAAGTCAAACCCTGGCGAGGCTTCCCGCCCGACAGTTGTAGTCGGCTGCCTTCCGCCATTCCGCCGCCATGCCCGTCATGCAGCGACCATGAAAAAGGCCCGCAAAATACGCGGGCCTCGTGCAATCAGCAATTGCCTTTCTTCGCCTGTCCGGGCGGGCAGAACCCGTTCCCCGGCCCGCCCTGCGGTGCCACGACGACCGGCGGACCCGGCACGTATGCGACGCACCCGCTGAGCGCGCCGACCACGCTCGCCGCGGCGAGCAATGCGATAACCCCTTTCTTCACTTCGTTCTCCCGTTTATCGAGGAAAGGGCCGTGAGGCCCTTTCGATGATGCTGCCGATGCGTCAGAAGCTGAAATTGACGTTCGACTGGCTGGTCGTCGCGTTGACGTTCGTCGATTGCGTTGCGCCCGACGCTGCGTCCGCTTCGATCGTGTATTGTGCCGCGGCGGTCGGCGATGCGGCCAGCGCGACCGGCAGCGAGCCCGAGTACGTGCCGACGATCGGCGCGGCCGTGGGCACGTTGAGCGCATACGTACCCGTATCCAGGTTCGCGGTGATCGACGTGATCTCGTACGCGTTCGCATCGACGGTCTGCAACGCGCGCACGAACGCGTTGGCGCTTGCCGTCACCGTGCCGCCGACCGTGCTCATCGTCGATGCCGGCAGCGTGATCGGGGCAGTCGACGCCGACACGGCCGTGGTCGTGTTCACCACGACCGGGACCGAGCGGACGATGCCGGACGCGAAGTTGTTCTGCACGATCACGACGTCGTAGTTGCCTTGCGTCGAGCTCTGGATCAGCGGCGACAGCACGAATTTCCCGGTGTTGTCGGCAACCGTGCCGCGGACCACCTTGCCGCCTTGTTCCGCATACACGGTCGCGCCGGCTTCGGCCGAGGCGACATAGCCGGAGATCGCGCCGCTCACGACGGTCGGGATCGCGGTGACGACCGGCTTCAGCGCATACGTGCCGTTGCCGCGCTGGACGATCGACTTGCACGCGTTGAAGTCGAGCACGAGATCGACGAGCGTGTTCGGCTGGACCGTGAAAGGCTGGATGATCTTGTAACCGCTTTGCGTCGCGCTCGGCGTGGCGAGCGCCTGTTCCGTGCCGCCCGTCGGGACGACCGAGTTCGCGAGGGTGTTGCCCTGGTTCGGCGCGAGAACGAGGCGGATCTGCTGATACTGGCCGGCCGGCAAGGCGGTCTGGCCGATATCGGCGAGCACGCCGTTGGTCAGCGACAGCAGGTCGATCTTCTGCGGTGTCGCCAGCGTGATGGTCGACCAGCCGGCGTCGTTATCGGAAGCATTCCCATTCGCATTGACGCGGACCTGAGAAACGGTCACGAATACGTGATCGAAGCCGCATGACGGTGCATCGGTCATCGCGACATGCAGCGTGCCGGTTTGCGGGCTGCCGCCATCGTCGCCGCCGCCGCATCCTGCGAGTGCGAACGGCACCGCCGCCGCGCATAGTGCGGCCTTCCAGAATGTGTTGTTCATTGTTTTGTCCCCTTTCGAGGTTATTGTGCGTGCAACGAAGCATAGCCGCGGGGAACGCCCACAGTATGAGCAGCTTTGAAACGAACCGTAATTCCTGCGTCGGAGCGTAAGAACCGCTGCCCGTCGATCGATATTCGCGACGCAATGGCAGGCAATAAGGCTCACAGCGAAGGAATCCTGTCCGGATCGATCGAGCAGGGCATGAGTCGCCGGGACACGGCATGTTCGCGATCGGCAAAAACTTGATCGGTGAAAGCACTAAATCCGCCCTGATTATTTCGCCGCTATAGTCGAATCACGAATGGTAGATGCGAGCGCCATGCGCCGCCGCCATTCAGGCAAAGACTGTAGACGGGTGCTGTATGAAAAACACAATCGAAAAGACCACCGGACCGGTGTGGGGTGTGGCGGCAGGCGTGTTTCTGGCTGCCGCAGGACTGAGTCTCGGCATCTTCCCGAAATCGCTGAACAGCACGGGAACCGCAAACGACTTCCTGGCGTCCGGCGTCGCGATGCTCGGTATCTTCCTCGCCGTCTATTCCACACACGAACTACGACGAAAGCGCCTGCACTGAGCGCCGGCACGCGCGCACACCGCAAAACGCCGCAAAGACGATACCGGGTCGATCGACGGCTCAGGAATGCGCGCGTCCTTTTGCCTGACCTGGATCGATCAGCAGATCGTCGACGAGGATTTCGCCGGCCGCACGGCCTGCGCGCAACGCATTGCGGGTGTTGCCGAACAGGCGGCCGCCGTCGTCGGCGAGGCGAATCGGTCCGAGCAGGCGCGGCGCGCTGCCGGCCGAGCGCACCTGCACGACCGCGACGAACCCGAACCGCAGCTGGGCGGGCGGCGCGTGGTCGCGCGATTCGTCGAGCCGGAATTCGCAGCGGATATCGATTGTGTATCCGCGGTAGGTGTACGCACTGTTCATCTGCAGCTCGCTCGGAAGGGAACGCGGTGATGGACCGTGGGCGCATCATATCGGCTCGCGCGAGCCGGCGGGGGTGGGGTGTCTACCTACTCGAGGATTTCGTGCTCGTAGACGAGCTCGACGATGCGCTTCGTCGGGATGCTCGCGCGCAGTTCGTCGACGTTGTCGATGCGAAACCACTTGCACTTCTCGATCTCGTTGCTCGCCTGGGCCGTGTGCTCCGGGCCGACTTCGGCGAAGAACACGTGATGCACCTTCGCGAGCCCGGTGAACTGCATCGAGTAGACGAGTGCCTGGCCCGTCAGGCCGGTTTCTTCATCGAGCTCCCGATGCGCGGCTTCGAGCGGCGTCTCGCCGCGCTTGATCGTGCCGCCGGGCAGCGCCCAGCGCGACGATGCGCGCGCAACGAGCAGGACCTGCTGGTCGCGGTAGCAGACGACGGTCGCGCGTTCCTTGACGGGGACCGCACTGGCTTCCGGCGCATTCGTGGAGACGGGGGCTTGAGGCATGAACCGATTCTAGCGAGAGTCGGGCGCCCGGCCAAGCCGGGCTCGTCGAGCGCGACGCGGCCTGTCGGCCGGGCCGCGTCGTCATGGAGTCCGTAGCGTTACTTCTGTTCCGGCAAGAACCAGTTCATCACGAGCGCGCAGATGCCACCCGTCGCGACACCCGACTCCAGCACGTTCTTCAGTGCATGCGGCAGGCTGTTCAGGATGTCCGGCACTTGCGACACGCCGAGGCCGAGCGCGAGCGACACCGCGATGATCAGCAGCGCGCGGCGATCGAGCTGGATGCCGGACAGGATGTTGATGCCCGACGCGGCCACCGCGCCGAACATCACCATTGCCGCACCGCCGAGCACGGGCTCCGGCACGGCCTGCAGCGCGCCCGCGACGACCGGGAACAGGCCGAGCACCACGAGCATGCCCGCGATCCAGATGCCGACGTAGCGGCTCGCGACGCCGGTGATCTGGATCACGCCGTTGTTCTGCGCGAACACGGAGCTCGGGAACGTGTTGAACATGCCGGCCAGCAGCGAGTTCGCGCCGTTCACGAGCACGCCGCCCTTGATCCGCTGCATCCACACCGGCCCTTCGACCGGCTCCTTCGAGATCTTGCTGGTGGCGGTGACGTCGCCGATCGCTTCGAGCGACGTGACGAGGTAGATGATCAGCATCGGCACGAACAGCGACCACGAGAAGCCGATACCGAAGTGCAGCGGCGTCGGGACCTGGAACAGCGCGGCCTGGTGCACGCCGGTGAAGTCGAGGCGGCCGAGCACGGCGGCCGCGACATAGCCGATCACGAGCGCGATCACGAGTGCGGTGCTGCGCACCCACACGATCGGCACGCGGTTCAGCAGGATGATGGTGCCGAGCACGAGGCACGACAGCGTCAGGTTCTGGGCGCTCGCGAACGTGCCGTTGGCCATCGCGCCGTAGCCGCCGCCCATGCTGATGAGGCCGACCTTGATCAGCGTGAGGCCGATCAGCAGCACGACGATGCCGGTGACGAGCGGCGTGATCAGGCGCTTCACGAACGGCAGGATGCGCGACACGCCCATCTCGACGAACGACCCGGCGATCACGACGCCGAAGATCGCGGCCATCACGGTCTCGACCGGCGTGCCTTGCTTGACCATCACGCTGCCGCCGGCGATCAGCGGGCCGACGAAGTTGAAGCTGGTGCCCTGTACGATCAGCAGGCCGGCGCCGAGCGGGCCGAAGCGCTTGCACTGCACGAAGGTCGCGATGCCGGAAATCACCAGCGACATCGACACGATAAGGGTCGTATCGCGACTCGATACGCCGAGCGCCTGGCAAATCAGCAGGCCGGGCGTGACGATCGGCACGATGATCGCCAGCAGGTGCTGCAGCGCGGCGACGAAGGCGACCATCGGCGCGGGCCGGTCGTCGGGACCGTAGACGAGATCGTGCGACAGGTCTGCATCGTCGGCGCCGTGGGCGGCGGATCGGGCGTGGGAAGCGGGTTGCATGGCGAGCGGGCCGGACAAGGTGGAAAGTGCGGCATTTTAGCCGAAGGGCCCACCGGCGCCGCCCGGGGGCGATGCAATAGCCGGAATTCGGAATTCTGCTCGCCGCGCTGCAGGAGCGTATTGCCGGGCCGGTCCATGCGATCCGCGCCGCGTTGCCGCTGATGCCCGCGACCGGCTCGATCGTGCTCACCGGCGGACAGCTGGCGGACCGTCCGTCCGGGCAAGGCACGTCGGTCATCGCGGCCGCCGTGCGCGGCGTCGAAGCACTGGCGCAGTCGCTTGCGCTGGAGCTCAAGCCGATTCGCGTGAACGTCGTCGCGCCCGGTTTCGTCGACACGCCGCTGTACGATGCATTCGGCCCGGAAGCGCGCGACGCGATGCTCGGCCAGGCCGCGTCGACGCTGCCCGGCGGACGCGTCGGTCGCGCCGACGAAGTCGGCGAAGCGATCGCGTTCCTGCTGGGCAACGGCTTCGTGAATGCCGAAATCCTGCATGTCGACGGGGGCGGCCGGCTGGTGTGACGCGCGGGCATTCGACGGTCCCGCCGTGAACCTTTCGCGCGAAGCGTGCCGTCGCATGCATGGCGCGTGCGCGGCGCAAGCGGCACCGATTCAATACAATGCGACGACGAGGCGTCGGCACCGTGTCGGGCCGCCGACTGCCACCTTCGACGAGCGACCGCGCATGGTCGAATGACGACCCGTCTTGACGGGCCGCTGGCGAATACGGAGCGCAGCATGAACGAACCTTACCTGCAGGTCATCGCCCATTTCTTCGCGAAACCCGGCAACGGCGAGCGCGTGATCGAACTGCTCGCGGAACTCGCCCAGGCCACGCGTGCCGAGCCGAAGAACCTCGACTATGCGTACTTCCGGTCGCCGGTCGATCCCGACCACATCGTGATCCTCGAGCGTTACCGGGATGCCGACGGCCTCGACGTGCATCGGGAAACGCCGCATTTCCAGCGGATCGCTGTCGGCGCGATCATTCCGTTGCTCGATCGCCGCGACGTGACGCGCTACATGGTGCAGCCGGACAGCGGCACGGCGACGCCACCGGGAGGCACCCGATGAACCCGTTTCAATTCCGTACCGTGCCGACGCAGATCGTCGAATTCGGCGCCGCGCGCCGGCTCGGCGCGCTGTTGCGCGAACGCTTTCCGGCGCTTGCGCGGCTGTGCGTCGTCACCGACGCGTTCCTGCATCGCAGCGGCGTGCTCGCGCCCGCGCTGGAGAGCCTCGCCGCGCACGGCTGGCAGGTGACCGTGATCGACGACGTGATCGCCGATCCACCCGAGCACGTCGTGCTCGAGGCGACCGCGCGGGCGGAGGCGGCCGATGCCGAGATCGTGCTCGGCCTCGGCGGCGGTTCGTCGATGGACGTCGCGAAGCTGATCGCGGTGCTCGCGCCGGGGCGGCAGGCGCTGGCCGACATGTATGGCGTCGACAAGGTTGCCACGTCCCGGCTGCCGCTCGTGCAGATGCCGACCACGGCCGGCACCGGCTCCGAAGTGACGGCCGTGTCGATCGTCACGGTCGGCGAGGCGCGCAAGATGGGCGTCGTGTCGCCGCAGCTGTTCGCGGACGTCGCGATCCTCGACGCCGAGCTGACGCTCGGGCTGCCGCGCGCGGCAACCGCCGCGACGGGCATCGACGCGATGGTGCACGCGATCGAAGCCTATACGTCGTCGCGGCTGAAGAATCCGGTGTCCGACATGCTGGCCGTGCACGCATTGACGCTGCTGTCCCGCAACCTGCTGAAGGCCTGCGACGACGGCAACGATCGCCGCGCGCGCGAAGCGATGCTGGTCGGCGCGATGTTCGCCGGCCAGGCGTTCGCGAACGCGCCGGTCGCGGCCGTGCATGCGCTGGCCTATCCGGTCGGCGGCATGTTCCACGTGCCGCACGGGCTGTCGAACGCGCTCGTGCTGCCGCACGTGCTGCGCTTCAATGCGCCGGCTGCCGCGCCGCTGTATGCGGAACTCGCGGCGATCGTCGCGCCGTCGGCCGCGGGGAGCGACGAAGCGAGGACGCAGGCGCTGATCGACGAGATCGATCGCCTGATCGTCGCGACGGGCATTCCGCGCACGCTGCGCGAGGTCGGCATCGGCGAGGGCGACCTGCCGAGGATGGCGTCGGATGCGATGCTGCAGACGCGCCTGCTCGTGAACAATCCGCGCGAGGTGACGGAAGCCGACGCGCTGGCGATCTATCGGCAGGCGTGGTGATGCGGCGCGTGACTGAGTGGCGGCTGCACGGGCAACGACGCGACGGCGCCGGCAAACGCGTGGCCGCATGGAATCGAGTCGGATCGAATCGACGGACGGGTTTCGAGGCGAGGCTTCGGTTATCCGGAAAGCAGACGGTACCACTCGGGCGGGTGTGCGCGCTCAGGGTTTGCTTCTGTCCAAAAGCGCCGGAATCTCCTTCTTCAGCAGATCGACGACGACCCGCACGCGCGGCGGCAGCGGCCGTTGCGCCTGGACCAGCGCGTTGAGCGCGAATGCGGGAATCGTGTATTGCGGCAGGATCTCGACGAGCCTGCCGTGCGCGAGCGCATGGGCGCAGGCCGGCGCCTGCACGACGCCGATGCCGCCGCCGGCCAGGATCGTGTCGAACATCGGGCGCCAGTGGCTCGTCGTCATCACCGTCTGGATCCGCGCGTATTCGAGCGTCTTGTCTTCACTCCGCAGCGGCAACTGCTCGTTCGCGAAGATGCCCTTGACGCGGATGAACGGGTGGTTCGCCAGATCGGCCTTCGTTTCGATCGGGCCGTAGCGGTCGAGATAGGCGGGCGCGGCCACGAGCGCGCGGTCGACCTGGCCGAGCGGATGCGCGACGAATCCGCCGTCGTCGAGCTGGCCGAGGCGGATCGAGATGTCGACGCCTTCCGTGACCGGATCGACGATGTTGTCGTTCAGCACCAGGTCGATGTGCAGTTGCGGATACGCGGTGCGGATATGCATCAGCGCCTGCGGAATCACGACCTCGCCGAAGCATTGCGGCGCGGCGAGCCGGATCGTGCCGCCGAGCGTGTTTTCCGTTTTCGATACCGATGCGATCGACGCTTCGGCCGCTTCGAGCAGCGCCTTGCTGTGTTCGTAGAAAATGCGGCCTTCGTCGGTGCACGTGAGCGTACGTGCACTGCGCATCAGCAGACGTGTGCCGAGACGTTTTTCGAGCTTTTCGATGCGCTCGCTGACGGCCGGTTGGCCCATGTCCAGATCCCGTGCCGCGCCCGACATCGTGCCGCGCTCGACGACCCTCACGTAGATGCGCATCGTCGCCAGCAAATCCATGAAATCACGCCCCTTGTCCGGTTCGGGTGATGCCGAGCGGTGATGGTACCAAAGCAGGACCGGTACCGAAGGTGCGCGACGAGCCGATACTCGGTATCGGTACGAAGGCACGCGCCAGACAAAGGCCGTGAGATCATCGACGCCGTGAGCGAAAATCCGGCTCATGCGATCGACGGGAGCCGACATGACGCAACGGGACGAAGCGGCGCGCACGCGCTGCGTCGCATGGCAGATCGCGCAGACCTGGCAGGCGGCCGAATGGTGCCGGCTCGCCGAGGCGCGTGCGGGCATCGACCTGTCGGGCGCGGTGGCGGGCGCGATCGACGGCACGCCGTTTCGCATCGACTATGCGATCGTGTGCGGCACCGACTGGCTGACGCGCTCGGTGCGCGTGACATACTGGCTCGGCGCAGCGCCGCCCGGGCAACTCGCGATCGAATGCGACGCGGGGCACTGGACGATCGACGGCGGCGCAGCGCCGGCCCTCGCGGGCGCGACCGACATCGATCTCGGCTTCAGTCCGTCGACCAATACGCTGCCGATCCGGCGTCTCGGGCTGGCGGTCGGCGCATCGGCCGTCATTCATACCGCGTGGCTGCGTTTTCCGTCGTTCGAGATCGTGCGCGGCGAGCAGCGTTATGCGCGCACGGCGGAGCACGTGTACCGCTACGAGAGCGGCGCGTATGCGGCCGATATCGCGGTCGACGACGCGGGTCTCGTCACCGATTACGACGAATGGCGGCGGATCGGCGCGACGCGTTCGCCGTAACGCGTCGCGGCAGCGGTGCGTCAGCGCGCGTTGGCGACCGTCACCTTGCCGGGAATCAGCTTCAGCGTGCTGAACGCGTCGGCGATGCCCTGCTGGTACGCCAGCGTCGCATCGGAGACGGGCTGCACGCCGTAGCCGGCACGCTTGAGCGCGACTTCGAGCGTCGGCGCATCGAGGCTGACGAGCGGCGACAGTTGCGCGGCGACTTCCGGCACATGGTCGCGCCCCCAGCGATCGACCGCGTCGACTTCCTCGAGCAGCGTGCGCAGCACCTGCGGCTGCGCGGTCGCATACTTGCGCGCGGCGAGGTAGTACTGCGTGTTGCGCACGAGCCCGTCGCCGTCCGCGACCACGCGTGCGCCGAGCTGCCGTTCGGCCGCGGCCAGGTACGGATCCCAGATCACCCACGCGTCGACGTTGCGCTGCACGAACGCGGCGCGCGCGTCGGCGGGCGTCAGGTAGATCGGCTGGATGTCGGCATACGTGAGGCCCGCATGCTCCAGCGCCTTCACGAGCAGGTAGTGGACGTTCGAACCCTTGTTGAACGCGACCTTCTTGCCGCGCAGCTGCGCGACGGTGCGGATCGGCGAATCGGGCAGCACGACGATCGCCTCGCCGTGCGGCGCGGGCGGTTCGTTGCCGATATAGACGAAATCGACGCCCGCGGCCTGCGCGAAGATCGGCGGCGTTTCGCCGACCGTGCCGACGTCGATCGCGCCGGCGTTCAGCCCCTCGAGCAATTGCGGACCGGCCGGGAATTCGAGCCACTGGACCGCCACGCCCTGGCTTGCGAGCCGCTTCTCGAGCGTGCCGCGCGCCTTGAGTATGACGAAGTTGCCGTATTTCTGGAAACCGATGCGCAGCCGCTTGTCGCTGCCCTGGGCCAGTGCAGGCATGCCCGCGAGCGGGCCGAGCGCGAGCCCGGCCAGTCCGGCGGCCGCGCCGTGCAGCCACTGGCGGCGGCGCGGGTTTGCCGGGGTCGTTTCAAGATCTGCGTGCGGTAGGTCGTTCATCGAGGCGTCCTGCTGGCGGGTTCACGGGTCGCGCGGGCTGTCAGCGCGCTCGGCACGGGACGCAGCCGGATGCGGGCGATGCGCGCAGCCGGCCGGCCCGCGCCGGATGCACGACGATACGGCCGCGCGGGCCAGCGGCCAACCAACGAATCCGCATATGCAAATCAGCGGGCGGACAATACGTGACCGCCGGCGCGCCGCCGCGCTCAATCGGTACCGAGCGGGCTTTCCTCGATCGCGTCGACGCGATCCGGATAGAACGCGAGGTGCGCGCGGATCGCTTCGACGGCCGGGTTCGGATGCTCGTACGTCCACACCGCGTTGGTCGAGCGTTCGCCGCCGGCGGGAATCGAGTAGTACGCGCAATCGCCCTTGTACGGGCAGTACGTCGCATGGTCGGTGCGTTGCAGCAGCGCCATGTCGGCATCCTCGCGCGGAACGTACAGCACGGCCGGATAGCTGGCTTCGCGCAGCGCCAGCGCACGGCGCGTATCGGCGACGATCTTGCCGGCCACCTTGACCACGACGCGCGACGGGTGCGGTTCGATCGTGATCGGATGATCGGGGCCCGGCGACTTCACGGGACGAGAGGGCGTAGCGGGGTTGAGCGACATCGTGGGTCCTCCGGGAAGGGGCGGCGCGCCGGCAGGCACGCCGCGCCGGAACGCGTGCGCCGGGCGTATCCCCGCGCACCGCTGCCGGCGTTGACCAACCGATACGATGCGCCCATTCCGGAGAACCTGCAGGGGGCCGGAAGGACGGATCGCGAACGGCGTCGATGCACGACGTGGGGCGGGCCGCTGCAGCGGCATTCGCACGCATGTCCGCGGTGCTCGCGCGGACGTTTCCATGCGGCGGCAGCGGGATGCATCCGCGGCGATAAGCAACGCGGAATTAATTGGTAAGCGATCGGCGGGCGGCGCGCGAAGATCGGCGGTCGTCATTCGCATGACAGTCCTTCCCTGACCGCCACCATGAAGATTCCATTCGTTTCATCGGCCGCGCATCGTGCGCGGCAGACCTCCGTTGCCGTTGCAGTGCTGCGCGGCGTGGCCGCATCGCTGCTGCTCGCCGGCACGGTCACGCACGCGTTCGCGGCGCCGGCCGGCAAGACGCTCGTGTACTGCACCGAAGGCAGCCCGGCCGGCTTCGATCCGGGCCAGCACACGACCAGCACCGATTTCGACGCGAGCACGTACACGGTCTACAACGGGCTCGTGCAGTTCAAGCGCGGCACGCTCGATCTCGTGCCGTCGCTCGCGACGAGCTGGGACGTGTCGTCCGACCAGCGCGTCTACACGTTCCACCTGCGGCGCGGCGTGAAGTTCCAGACGACCGCGTGGTTCACGCCGACGCGTCCGTTCCAGGCGGACGACGTCGTGTTCACGTTCCGCCGGATGCTCGATCCCGACGATCCGTTCCGCAAGGCCTACCCGGTCAGTTTCCCGTACTTCAGCGACCTCGGGTTCGACCGCAACATCGAGCGCATCGAAAAGCTCGACGACGATACGGTGCGCTTCGTGCTGAAGCAGCCCGACGTCGTGTTCGTGCGCAATCTCGCGATGGCGTTCGCGTCGATCCTGTCGGCCGAATATGCGTCGCAGTTGACGGCGCGCCATCGCGAAGCCGACATCAACCAGCTCCCGGTCGGCACCGGGCCGTTCCAGCTGCGCGCGTACCAGAAGGACGCCGTGATCCGCTACGACGCGAATCCCGACTACTGGAAGCCGGACGACGTGAAGCTCGCGCATCTCGTGTTCGCGATCACGCCCGATCCGGCCGCACGCCTGCAGAAGCTCACGGCCGGCGAGTGCCAGGTGTCGGTGTTCCCGCGGCCGGCCGATCTCGAGACGGTGCGGCGCGATCCGAAGCTGACGCTGTTTTCGGGGACGGGCTTCAACGTCGGCTTCGTCGCGTACAACACGCAGCATCCGCCGCTCGATCGCGTCGACGTGCGGCGCGCGCTCGACATCGCGATCGACAAGACGGCGATCATCAAGACCGTGTTCAACGGCGACGCGACGATCGCGACGAACCCGATGCCGCCCGCGCAATGGTCGTACAACCCGCGCCTGAAGGATGCGCCGCGCGATCCGACCGCGGCGAAGGCGCTGCTCGCGCAGGCGGGATTCCCGAACGGCTTCGACCTGACGCTGTGGGCGATGCCGGTGCAGCGCCCCTACAACCCGAACGCGCAGCTGATGGCGCAACTGATCCAGCAGGACTGGGCGAAGATCGGCGTGCGCGCGAAGATCGTCAGCTACGAGTGGGGCGAATACAATCGCCGCGCGAAACGCGACGGGCAGCACGACGCGATCCTGTACGGCTGGTCGGGCGACAACGGCGACCCCGACAACTGGCTCGGCACGCTGCTCGGCTGCGAGGCGGTGCACGGCAGCAATCTCGCGAAGTGGTGCAACGCGGATTTCGAGCGGCTCGTCAGCGCGGCGCGCACGAACTCGGACGTCGCGAAACGCACGTCGCTCTACGAGCAGGCACAGGTCGTCTTCAAGGATCAGGTGCCGTTCACGCCGATCGCGACGTCGATCGTGTCGCTGCCGATCTCGAAGCGCGTGCACGGGCTGACGTTCTCGCCGCTCGGCGGGCACCGGTTCGACGGCGTGTGGCTGGATTGAGGCAGGAAGCCGGCGCGGATGCGCCGGCTGTCGACACAGCGGTCAGTTCAGCGCGACCGCGGCCGCTGCCTCGACCGGCGAGCCCTCGAGCGCGACGGACGCCCGGCCGTCGGGGCCGACCGGCACGTCGCCGATGAGCGTCGTGCGGTAGAGCTGGCGATCGAAGTCGAGATCGAAGATGTCGACCGGCGCGAGATGCGCGGTCGCGCGGTTGTCCCAGAACGCGATGCTGCGCGGCTCCCACTTGAAGCGGATCGTGAATTCCGGCCGCGTCACGTGTTCCCACAGCAGTTCGAGCAGGGCCTGGCTCTCGCGCGGCGTCAGCCCGACGATCGACTTCAGGAAACTCGGGCTCACGTACAGTGCGCGTTCGCCGGTCTCCGGATGCACGCGCACCAGCGGATGCTCGGTCACGAGCGGGCGGCGCTCGACGGCTTCGTCGAATGCGCCGGTCGCGCGCGCACCGGGCGGCGGCGTGAAGCGATGGATGCCGCGCAAGCCGTCGACGAAGTCGCGCAGCGGTGCGGACAGCGTTTCATAGGCGCGCACGAGGTTGGTCCAGTGCGTGTCGCCGCCGTACGGCGGAATCGTCACGCCGCGCAGGATCGACGCCCACGGCGGATTGACGGCGGCCGTCACGTCGGTGTGCCAGCCCGTCCACGGCCGGCGTACCGGCTCGCCTTCGAAGCGCGTCGCCTTGCGATGCTTCGCGATCGAATAGACGGCCGGATGACCGTCGACGTGGCCGAACACCGGGTGGCCGACGGTCGGCTCGCCGAACTGCGCGGAGAACGCGACGTGCTGCTCGTGCGTGAGGAACTGCTCGCGGAAGAAGATCACGCGCCATTTCAGCAGCGCGGCGCGAATCGCGGCGATCTGCGGCGTGGTCAACGGCTGGGTGAGGTCGATGCCGCGGATCTCGGCGCCGATGTGGGCGGACAGCGGGATCACGTCGACCGGCTCGGCGGCGGGTACGGGTAGGGCGCTCATGCGACGCTCCTGGAGGAAGTGAACGGGGCGAACGGACGGCGACATCGTTGCGCATGCAAGCGTCGGCCCGGTGGCGGGAAGGTCATGGTCGGATCCTCCGGTCGGGAAGGCGGGAAGGCAGGGTGGCGCCGGCACGGTGGCGACCGAAGCCGCCACCGTGCGGCGAACGTCATTGCAGCGTCGCGCCCGGCCCCTTCAGCACGACGCTGCGGCGGCCGTCGATACCGACCGGCACGTCGCCGTGCACGGTCGCGCGACGCACGACGCGGCGCGCATCGCCGTAGTCGTTGATCGCGTAGTGCTGCGTCGCGCGGTTGTCCCAGATCGCGACGTCGCCTTGCTGCCAGTTCCAGCGCACGGTGTTCTCGAGGCGCGTCACGTGTTCGTGCAGCACCTGCAGCAGATGGGCGGAATCCTGCGACGACAGCCCCTTGATCTTCTGCACGAAGTGTCCGAGCACGAGCGTGCGCTCGCCGGTCTCCGGATGCACGCGCACGACCGGATGTTCGGTTTCGTAGACGGTCGACGTGAACACTTCGCGGTAGCGCTTCAGTTGCGTGTCGTCGGCATGCACGTGCGTCGACGCGTAGTCGTACGCGTTCGTGTGCACCGCCCACAGCGTGTCGGCGAGCGCGCGCAGCGACTCGGGAAGATGCGTGTATGCGGCCGCCGTGTTGGCCCACACGGTGTCGCCGCCGAACGGCGGAATCACGACCGCGCGCAGGATCGACACCTTCGGGTACGCATCGACGAACGTCACGTCGGTGTGCCACGAATTGGCGCGCGCGCCGTGCGCGGAATCGAGTTCGAGCAGGTGCGCGCTGCCGTCGACGGAGGGCACGGTCGGGTGGGCGACCGTCTCGCCGAAGCGGCGCGCGAAGGCTTCCTGCGCGGTGTCGTCGAGATGGCCCTGGTTGCGGAAGAACAGCACCTTGTGGCGCAGCAGCGCGGCCTGGATCGCGTCGAACGTCGCATCGTCGAGCGTGCCGGACAGCCGGACACCGGCGATTTCGGCGCCGATCCGGCCGGCGACCTGGCGAAGCTGAAGCGGGACGGCGGCCGTGCGCGGCGCGGCGGCGTGCGAAGCATGCGATGACGGGTGAGCGGCGTGCTGGACTTCGGACATCGGGAGTCTCCTGGGTCGGGTCGATCGAGTCTCCATTCAAGCAGGGACCGCGCGGAACCGGAACCGATGAATCGTCACAACCTTAGTGCGCGCCGTGATGATCGATATGTGTCGGCATGCTGAGCGTTTCGCGCGCGGCATCGGGCCCGCCGCGTGAGCGCATCACCACGCGAGCCGCCATGCGCCGATCCGGTGCGCATCGAGCGCCTCGTCACGGTTTGCCCGGCTGCCGCTGCCGCCGTTGCCGGGCGGTTCGAGATCGTCGAAATCGGCGAGCACCGCGTCGCGCAGCCGCGCGAATTCCGGCGAGTCGCGCCGGCGCGGCCGCGGCAACGCGACGTCGAGGATGCGCTCGATGCGCCCCGGGCGCGGCGCCATCGTGACGACGCGATCGCCGAGATACACGGCTTCGTCGACGTCGTGCGTGACCAGCACCATCGTGATGCGTTCCTGTTCCCAGATGCGCAGCAGTTCGTTCTGCATCCGCGCGCGCGTCTGTGCATCGAGTGCGCCGAACGGTTCGTCGAGCAGCAGCACGCGCGGGCGATTCACGAGGCCGCGCGCGATCGCGACGCGTTGCGCCATGCCGCCCGACAGCTGGTTCGGGTACGCATGCTCGAAGCCGTTCAGCCCGACGAGCGCGATGTGCTCGGCTACCGCGCGCCGTTTGGCCGGCGCGTCGAGCGGCGCATTGCGCAGTGCTGCCTCGATGTTCTGCGCAACCGTCAGCCACGGGAACAGCCGGTGATCCTGGAACACGATCCCGCGCTGCAGCGACGTGTCGCGCACCGTTTCGTCGCCGGCGCGGATTTCGCCAGCGTAGTCGGTATCGAGCCCGGCGATCAGGCGCAGCAAAGTCGACTTGCCGCAGCCGCTCGCGCCGACGATCGTGACGAACTCGCCGGCACGCACGTGCAGCGACACGTCGTCGAGCACGGCGAGCGACGCGCCGCGTTGCGCATAGCGTTTGCTCACGTGGAGGATATCGAGCGAATCGGAAGCGGGAGTCGTCATGGCGGAAAGGGTAGCAACGGGAAGGAAGAGGGCGATCAGCGGCGCAGCTCGCCGCGCCGGGCCAGCACCTTGCGCTCGATCGCGCGCGCGACCGCGTTCAGCGCCCAGCCGGTCGCGCCGACGACGATGATCCCGAACAGCACGAGATCCATCCGGAACTGCTCGCTGCCGTCGATCAGCGTGTTGCCGATCCCGGCGCCCGCGACGAGCAGGTACTCGGCGCCGAGCGTCGCGAGCCACGAGTAGATGAGGCCGAGATACAGCCCGGTGAAGATCGACGGCAGCGCGGCGGGCAGGATCACGTGGCGCACCAGCTGAAGCCGCGAATAACGCAGCGCGCGGGCCACGTCGACGTAGGTGCGCGGCACCGCATGAATGCCGTCGCACGTATGCGCGGCGACCGGCAGCAGCGCGGCGAGCGACAGGAACACCACCTTGGCGACGTCGCCGAGGCCGAACCAGACGGAAATCAGCGGAATCCACGCGAACAGCGAGATCTGCTTGAACGTGTCGAAGCTCGGGCCGACCATGCGCGCGGCGATGCGCGACAGCCCGAGCGCGGTGCCGAGCAGCAGGCCGC
Source organism: Burkholderia sp. USMB20 (assembly GCF_000949135.2). Lineage (GTDB taxonomy): Bacteria > Pseudomonadota > Gammaproteobacteria > Burkholderiales > Burkholderiaceae > Burkholderia. The sequence goes on from NZ_JTAN02000003.1 coordinate 463,830, forward strand.
CGGTCGCGCCGATCGCGAAGCCGCACGCTTCGCGCGCGAGCGATGCCGACAATGCACGCGCGAGCGCGCCGCCGGTCGTCTGGGTCCACGCGGTGTGCAGCACGTCGGCCGGGCCGACCAGCAGCCCGCTCTTGACGAGGTGCGCGGGCGACACGGCCCACCAGAGCGCGAGCGTGGCGAGCGGCAGGACGAAACCGCGCCAGTCGGGCACGGGAAAGCGACGGGCGATCCTGACGGCGGGCGATGGGGCGTCCGATGCGGACGTGGCGTCAAGCGGCATGGGAGGAGAATCCTTGAATCGGGTTCAACCGCGGAATGCGGACGGCACGCCGCGGCGCAGCCGTGCTTCGAGCGCGTCGAGCAGCCGGTTGATCGCGAGGCCGACCGCGCCGACCACGATCACCGCCGCCATCACGAGATCGAGCTGGAACAGCTGGCGCCCGTACACGATCAGGTAGCCGAGCCCTTCCGACGACGCGACGAGTTCGACGACGACGAGCGCGAGCCACGATTTCGTGAATGCGAGCCGCACGCCGGTCGCGAGCGTCGGAATCGCGGCCGGCAGCACGACGTGGACGATGCGCTGGCGGCGCGTATAGCCGAACACGCGCGCGGCTTCATCGAGCGCGGGCGGCGCCTGGCGGAACCCCTGCAGCGTGCTCATCGTCACGGGGACGAGCGCCGCATGCGCGATCAGCAGGTACTTCAGCGGCTCGCCGACGCCGACGAGCAGCAGCAGGAACGGCAGCCAGCCGAGCACGGGAATCTGCACGAGCGCGTTGAAGCCGGGCAGCACGTAGGCTTCGAGCGTGCGCGACAGGCCGAGCGCCGCGCCGGTCGCGAAACCGAGCAGCGTGCCGGCCGCGAAGCCGACCAGCACGCGCTGCAGGCTGATCAGCGTGTGGCGCGCGAGATCGCCGCTGGCCGCGAGTTCGGCGAGCGAGTCGGCGACGTGCGCGGGCGGCGGCAGGATCTGCGGTGCGATCCAGCCGCGCGCGCTGCCGACGGTCCACAACACGAACAGCAGCGCGGGCAGCGCCCACGGCGCGAGCAGCCACGCCACGCGTTTCGCGGCCGCCGCGCGGGACGGCGCGGCGCGCGCGTGCGAATCGGACGACGGAATCGGGATCGCGGTGTCGCTCATCGGGCGGGTCCGGGTCAGGAGAGGGGCTTGCCGGCCGCGTCGTAGCGCGGCCAGTAGTGCTCGAGGTGCTGCGCGCGCAACGCGTTGTCGAGATACTTCGGCTCGAACCAGCCGTCGACGTCGACCGGCTGGCGGATCAGTTTCAGCTTCAGCGCGTCCTGCGCGACGGCCTTGTAGCGCGCGACGAGGAACGGATCGATCAGCGGCGACAGGCGGTCCTTCAGGCGCTGGTTCGCGTAGTCGGCCTGCCACGACGTATACGGCACGCCGCTTTTTTCCCACAGCCTGAACAGCGCATCGCGGTTCGCTTCGTCGGACGACCATTGCGCACCCTTGACCAGCGCGTTGACGACGCGTTGCACGATGTCCGGATGCGCGTGCTCGAAGTCGTCGAGCACGAGCAGGTGGGTCTGCCGCGTGTACTGCGGGCCGTCGTTCTGCGATTCGTAGATGATTTTCGCGAGGCCCGCGTCGCGCAGTTTGTACAACTGATAGTCGCCCACCGACGCGTCGATGCCCTTCGACGCGAGCGCGGCGAGCGAACTCGCGGAGTCGAGGTTGATCACGCGCAGGTCGCGTTCGCCGAGGCCGTTCTTCGCGAGCGCGTTGTCGGCGACGAGCTGCAGGTTCGTGCCGCGGAAGATCGACACGCGGCGGTCCTTCAGGTCGGTGATCGAACGGATGCCGGAGTCGGGCGGCACCGCGATCTTCACGCCCGAGCGCACGCTCGCGGCGAGCAGCAGGCGCGTCCTGATGCCGTTCGAGCGCGCGAGCACGGCCGGCAGGTCGCCCTGGTAGGCGAAGTCGAGCGCCTTGTTGGCGATCGCCTCGTTGACGGCCGGGCCCGCGCCCTTGAAGAACAGCCACTGCACCTTGATGCCGTCGGCCGCGAATTCCTTTTCGACGAGTTGCTGCAACTGCGCGGTGGCCGCGCTCGACCCACCGAAGGTCGGCGGATCGCCGGTGCCCTGCTGGGCGACGCCGATGCGGATCGTGGCGGGCTTGTCGGCGTGCGCGGCGGCAGCGGGCAACGCGACGAGGGACGCGATCAGCAGCGATCGCAGCAGGCGCAGTGGAGACGGGAATCGGTCGATCATGGTGCGTCGGATGGTGAGGAGTCGAAATCGGGCCGGAGGGTGTCGAACCATTCTGGAGGACGCCTCGGGCGCGGGACAAGCAACGATTTGAACTATGCTTATCGCCGCGTTTCGGGTTGGCAAATCACGCGTGGCGCCGATTGGAAATGGCGAGACGGGGGAGCGCGGCGTGCGGATTCCGCACGCCGATCGGCGGCGAACCGAGCGTCGGTGACAGCGGCGCCAATCCGGATCGGGCAATGCGATCGGGTGCGCAAAATTTTCCGGATCATGTCGGCGCGCACGAAAAAGATGCCGGGAAACGCACGCGCGAGTTCGTTTCAAGGTCGGGCAGGTAAATCACGCGGCATATCGGAAAACTGAATAAAAATCATCGAATTGCAACGGCGTCGGCAACGATGCATCCCGTTATTAACATTCTTACTGCACGCCGCGCCGGGCTTGTTGCATCATGCTGAAAAGCGGCAAATGGCATGCGCGAATTTCATCGCTGAAGGGCGCCGCCCATAAATGCACTCCGACGCTAAATAATTTGAAATCGCCGAAAAAATTGTCTATACCCTAGACGAATCAGTGTGAATTGCATTGTGCCAATGCAGTTATGCAACAAGCGCGCGCATGTCGCGGCGGATTCCATTGCCGACCATCGCGCGTTGCAGCGATCGAATGGATTCCGGGGGATGCGCATGGCCCGACGACAGGGCTGCCGCATGAGTCATGAATGGGCGAAAACGCCGTGCGTGCCACCGAAGCAGCGCCGCTTCTTTTCACTCAACGGTCGATCACCGACCCCGTCACACGGAGGTTGTCATGCTGCAATACGTCAAGACCTTGCTGCGCGATGAACGCGGCGTCAGCTCGCTCGAGTACGCGGTTCTGGCCGGCATCGTCGTGGTCGCACTGGCGGCGGTCGGGGTGATCCTCAGCAGTACATCCGGCGGCTTGCCGGCCGTGTTCACCGCGCTGATCAACAAGGTCACTGCGCTGATCTGATCTCCTGAACCCGCGCGCCGCCGACGAACACACGGATCCGCAGCGGTACGACGTATCCAGCCGGGGCGCGCCGACGGACGGCTCTCCGATGCTCTTTCTCGTACAGTCGGCGGCGACGCTCGTGCTGGTGTCGCTCGCGACGCAGGATGTGCGCGCGCGGCGCCTGTCCAATCGCGCGGTGCTGGCGTTCGCGATGCTGTATTTCGTTGCGGCGGCACTCGCGCGCGAAGGGCTCGCGCACGTCGCCGGTCACGTGGCGACCGCCGTGGCGATGCTGCTGCTGTTCGCCGGCCTGCGTCACGCGGGCTGGATCGCCGGCGGTGACGTGAAGCTCGCGGCGGCGGTATTCCTGTGGGCCGGCCCGGCGCTCGCGTTCCCGGTGTTGACGATCGTCGGTGCGAGCGGCGCCGCGTGCGGCCTCGCCGCGTTGGCGGCCGTCGCATGGCAGCGTCGCGCCGCGCCGGCGCGTACGATTGCGACGCGCGGCGTGCCGTACGGAATCGCGCTCGCGCTCGGCGGGGCGCTGGCCGTCTGGGCGCCGTTCCCTCACGCGGTTTCGCTTGCCTAGACCGGGGACGCACGCCGCCATGCCCAAACCCCTGAGAATGACCGTGCTGATCATCGCTGCCGCGATCGGCGCGTTCATCCTGCGCCAGCTGTATGTCGCCGCGTCGACGCCGCCGGTGCCCGGCGAAGCGGCCGAGGTACGCGTGCGCGTCGCGGCGGCGGACCTGCCCGAAGGGCTGCTGCTGCGCGACAACGATCTCGCGTGGAAGCGCATGCCGCGCACGCAGGTGCCGGCCGGTGCGTTCGTCGAGTCGCAACCGGGCGCGGACCTGAAAGGCGCGCTGCTGCGCAATCGTGTCGACGCCGGCGCGCCGATCCGTGCGGACAACGTGATTCCGGGCGCCGCGCCGGATTTTCTCGCGGCCGCGCTGCAGCCCGGCATGCGCGCGATCTCGGTGCCGGTCGACGACGTGTCGGGCAATGCGGGGCTGATCCAGCCGGGCGACTTCGTCGACGTGGTGCTCACGCAGGAGATCGGCGGTTCCGCGACGACGCCCGGCACGTTCGAAGCGGAGACGGTCGTGCGGCGCGCGCGCGTGCTCGCGGTCGGCTCGGAATTCCAGCGTGCGAAGACGCCTGCGAGTGCGCCGGACGTGCCGGCCCGCGCGCGCACGGTCACGCTCGAGGTCGCGCCGCGCACCGCGCAGGTCGTGCTGGTCGCGACGCGCCTCGGCTCGCTGTCGCTGTCGCTGCGCAGCTTCGCGACGAGCGATCGCCGGCAGGCGGCGGGCGGCGACGAAGCGGAGCCCGATACGCCGCCGGTGTGGGCCGGCGACGTGTCGCGCGCGGCGCGTCGTGCGCAGCTGGCGCCGCCCGCGAGAACGGACGCCGGCACGCGGCCGGCGCCGCAGGGCAATACGGTCGTGATCTATCGCGGCTCGTCGGTCGACGACGGGTCGCACGGCAGCGGCACCGGCACGCCGGGCCTGCCGCCGCTGCCGTCCGGCTGGATGGGCACGCTGGTTGCGCCGGCGGCGCCCGCGGCGCCCCCGGGCGGCAATGTCGCCGCGGATGCGACGGCGCAGGTGCCACGGATCGCGGCGCCGCAGTGAGCAGTGACGATTCGGGCCGGCCGCCCGGCGGCCGGCATTTGACGGGAACACGCATGGTGCGCATGGTTCGTTGGATCGCTTTCTGGTGCCTGGCCTGCATCGTCGCGCTGGGCGTCGCACTCGCGCAGCGCGCGAGCGCGGCGGACGCCGGCGCGGCGTTGTCGATCGCGACCGGCAAGGGCGAGATGCTGTCGCTGTCCGAACCCGCGACCGCGATGTTCGTCGCGGACCCGAGCATCGCGGACATCCAGGTGCCATCGCCGCGCACCGTGTTCGTGTTCGGCAAGAAGGCGGGCACCACCACGCTGATCGCGCTCGGCGCGAACCATCGGCCGATCCTGCGCCGTACGGTGATCGTGCAGGTCGACACCGCGTCGCTGCAGGCGGTGCTCGACAGCCGCTTTCCGCAATTGAAGCTGTCGGTGTCCGGCGCGCCGGGCTCGCTGATGGTGTCGGGCAAGGTGCCGAGTGCGGCCGACGCGGACGCCGTGATGCAGTCGCTCGCGCCTTACATCAACGACAAGGAAAAGATCGTCAACCGGCTCACGCTGTCGCGCCCGATCCAGGTGAACCTGCGCGTGCGCGTGACCGAGGTGAGCCGCAACGTCACGCAGCAGCTCGGCATCAACTGGAGCTCGCTCGGCTCGGCCGGCAACTTCTTCGGCGGCTTGCTCAGCGGCCGCACGCTGTTCGATCCGACGACCAAGGTGTTCAACCTGTCGCCGACCGGTGCGTATTCGGTGCTCGGCGGCTTCCGCGCGGGGCGCTGGTCGATCGACGTCGTGCTCGACGCGCTCGATCAGGAAGGCCTGATCACGATGCTCGCGGAGCCGAATCTCACCGCGATGTCCGGGCAGACCGCGAGCTTTCTCGCCGGCGGCGAAATTCCGATTCCGGTCGCGCAGGCCGGCAACACCGGCGCGATCACGGTCGAGTTCAAGCCGTTCGGCGTGTCGCTCGACTTCACGCCGACCGTGCTCGCCGACAACCGGATCAGCCTGAAGGTGCGCCCGGAGGTGAGCGAGGTCGATTCGAACAACAGCGTGACGACCGGCAGCGTCAGGGTGCCGGGGCTCTCGGTGCGGCGCGTCGAGACGACGGTCGAGCTGTCGAGCGGGCAGAGCTTCGCGATCGGCGGGCTGCTGCAGAGCCAGACGGCGGATACCGTGGCGCAGGTGCCGGGGCTCGGCCGGCTGCCGATCATCGGCCGGCTGTTTTCGTCGAAGAACTTCCAGGACAACAAGACCGAGGTCGTCGTGATCGTGACGCCGTACATCGTGCAGCCGACCGGCCCCGGCCAGCTCGAGCAGGCGCTCGACACCGTCGCGCGGCCGAGCAGCGATCTCGAGTTCGCGATCCAGCGCAATCTCGGGCTCGACCTGCTGACGGGCGACACGCCGCGCCTCGTCGGCGCCGCGGGCTTCGTGTACTGACCGGAGGAGCGCGCATGCGAGTTCGAACCATCGTCGCCGCCTTGCCGCCACTGGTGCTTGCGGGCTGCTTCTCGGCGCCGCCGCCGCTCAACCTGCCCGATGCGCGCGCGATCGGCTTCGACGGCGTGCACGCGGTGCCGCCCGACTGTGCGAAGCTGATGCAGCCGTCGCATCTCGTCGATGCGGGGTTCGGACGGCCCGGCGTGCCGTTCGGCTGCGCGACCTACACGAATCTCGCGACGATGCTCGCGCGGCCGGAAGATCTGGTCGCGCCCGTGCCGTACGGCGGCGCCGATGCGCAAGTCGCCGCCGACGCGGTGCGCCGCTACGTCGAGGATCGCGTGAAGCAGCCGGCTCCGGACAAGACGCTGACGACGACCGGCTCGCCCGGCCACTGACCCGCTCCCGATGCCCATCGCGATGCCGCCCATGAACGTCCTCGATCGCCAGAATGCCAAGCGCGCCGCCGCAGCCGGTGCGGCGGATCTCATCGCGGTCGTGTCCGATGCCGGCAGCGAAGACGTGATCCGCCGCGTCGCCCAGGACCTGTCGATCGCGCGCGCCCACGTGCAGCCGGGCAACTGCGACGACGCGATCCGGCTGCTGCAGCAGCACGAGCGCTCGCCGCGCCAGCTGATCGTCGACGTGTCGGATTCGGTGCTGCCGGTGTCCGACCTGATGCGGCTCGCCGACGTGTGCGATCCGTCCGTGAGGGTGGTCGCGATCGGCACGCAGAACGACGTCGGGCTGTTCCGCAACCTGCTCGGCATCGGTGTGCAGGACTACATCGTGAAGCCGCTGACCGTCGAGTTGATGCGGCGCGCGTTGACCGCGACGGAATCGGTCGTGCAGGTGCGCACCGGCAAGATCGTCAGCTTCGTCGGCGCGCGCGGCGGCGTCGGCACGACGACGGTCGCGGTGAGTCTCGCGCGCTGCCTGGCAGGCGAGAAGCGCCGCCGCGTGGCATACGTCGACCTGAACCTGTACGGCGGCGGCGCGAACTCGCGGCTCGGGCTGTCGAGCAACAACGGGCTGATCGAACTGCTGAACATGGAACAGCGTCCCGACGACGCGTTGTTCGACCGCATGTTCGTCACGAAGGGCGACCGCCTGCACGTGCTGTCGGCCGAACTGGCGTACGGCGACGACGCGCCGCTGCGCGACGATGCGATCGCGTCGCTCGTCGAGATGCTGAAGGACCGCTTCCATTACGTGCTGTTCGACGTGGGCAACCGCGCCGGCAAACTGTTCGAGGATGCGCTGACGGTGTCCGATCTCGTCTATATCGTCGCCGACCGCTCGGTGCATGCCGCATACGAAGCCGCCCGGCTTGCGCGCTTCGTGAGGGAGCTGCCCGGCGAGCGGCTGCTGTCGATGATGCTGAACAACCCGCTCGAGCCGGTCAAGGGGCGCGTCGCACAGGCCGACTTCGAGGACGCATTCGGCGGCGTGCGGCTGCGCGAGCTGCCGCACGAGCCGCAGACGCTCGCGGTCGCCGAGAACCTCGGCGAGCCGATCGAAGGCACGAAACGCCGCGGCTTCCTGGACGAGATCCGGTTGCTCGCGAACGGCATCACCGGCGAATCGATGGCCGTCGCGCAGCCGTGGTACGCGCGCTTCGTGAAATGGAGGAAAGGATCGTGACGTTCGGTACCCGCAAACGGCCGACGCCTGCGCCCGGGCCGGCGGCTTCTCCCGCCGCGCCGCGCGAAGGCGCACCGGAGCCGGGCCCGGCAGCGAGCCAGGCGCCCGCGTCCGCGCGCGGGCTTGCGGTGGCCGATACCCACGAGGCGCTGATTCGTTCCGGCAAGTTCGACGCGATTCGCACCGCGGTGTTCTCGTCGATGAACATGTCGGCGGCGCTGATGAAGACGCGCGACGAAGTGCGCGCGGGCATCGAGCAGGTGGCCGCGCACACGGTCGAGCGCGAACGCCTGAAGATCACGGCGGGCGAGCAGGTGCTGATCGTCGACGCGATCCTGAACGACATGTTCGGCGTCGGGCCGATCGAGCCGCTGCTCGCCGACGACACCGTCTCCGACATCCTCGTGAACGGCCCCGACCAGGTGTACGTCGAGCGCGCGGGCCGGCTCGAACTCACGCCGCTGAAGTTTCGCGACAACGCGCACGTGACGAGCGTCGCGCAGCGGATCGCGGCGGCGGTCGGGCGCCGCGTCGACGAGAGCAGCCCGATGGTCGACGCGCGGCTTGCCGACGGCAGCCGCGTGAACGTGGTCCTGCCGCCGATCGCGATGCGCGGCGCGTCGATCTCGATCCGCAAGTTCGCGAAGCGCGACATCACGCTCGCGCGGATGGCGCATCAGGGGAATATTTCGCACGGGATGCTGCAGGTGCTGAAGATCGCGTGCGCGTGCCGGCTGAACATCGTGATCTCGGGCGGCACCGGGTCGGGCAAGACGACGCTGCTCAACGCGCTGTCGCAACACATCGAGGAGCACGAGCGGATCGTGACGATCGAGGATGCGGCCGAGCTGCAACTGCTGCAGCCGCACGTGGTCAGTCTCGAGACGCGGCCGGAGAATACGGAAGGGCTCGGCGGGATCTCGCAGCGCGACCTCGTGCGCAACGCGCTGCGGATGCGGCCCGACCGCATCATCCTCGGCGAAATCCGCGGCGCGGAGGCGTTCGACGTGCTGCAGGCGATGAATACCGGGCACGACGGCTCGATGACGACGATCCATGCGAACTCGCCGCGCGACGCGATCAGCCGGCTCGAAAGCATGGTGATGATGGCGAACGCGAACCTGCAGCTGCTGTCGATCCGGCGCCAGATCGCGAGCGCCGTGCACCTGTTCGTGCAGGTCGAGCGGATGCGCGACGGCGTGCGCCGCGTGACCCGGATCACCGAGATCGTCGGAATGGAAGGCGAGGTGGTGATCACGCAGGACCTGTTCGCGTTCCGCCAGGAGGGCGACACGACGCGGGACGTGGTGAAAGGCGTGTTCGAGGCGTCGTCGCTGCGGCCGGCGTTCGCGTCCCGCGCCGCGTACTACGGCGTCGAGGACGCGCTCTCCGAGGTCTTCCGGCAATGAGCGCCGCGGATCTGCTCGGGCTCGGCGCCTTCGTCGTGATCCTCGCGGCGGGCCTCGCGCTGTCCGCGTGGCTGGACCGTGCGCGCCACACGCCGGAGCAGCGCATTCGCGAGCGGATGCGGCACCTTGCGCCGTCGCTGGCGGGTCGGGAAGCCGGTGCGGCCGCCGCACCGGGCATCGCGCTGTTCAACCTGCCGCGGCGGCAAAGCCGCGCGCGCGCGTGGCTGCAGCGCTACGTGACGCGCGTGCGGGCGGTTGGCGGCGAACGCGGGATGCGGATCGTCGTCGCCGGCACGATCGCCGGCGCGATTGCCGCGATCGTGGTGGTGCAACTCGTCGCGTTGCCGCACGCGCTCCATCCGCTGATCTACGTCGGGCTGCCGCTGGTGGCGATGCGCGCCAGCTATCGCGCGCTGGTCGAGCGGTTCCGGCTGCGTTTTCTCGAAGCGTTCCCGGACGCGATCGACCTGATCGTGCGGGCGGTGCGCGCGGGCATTCCGGTCACGCAGGCGATCAGCACGGTGGGCGACAGCGCGGCGGAGCCGGTGCGCTCGACCTTCCGCTCGATGGGCGACAGCCTGCGCGTCGGCGCGGATCTGAAGGACGTGCTGACGCACGCGGCAGACCGGCTGATGATCGCGGATTTCTCGTTCTTCACCGTCTACCTGCTGCTGCAGCGCGAGACCGGCGGCAGCCTTGGCGAGACGCTCGACGAGCTGTCGAGCATCATCCGCACGCGCCGCGACATACGCCTGAAGACACGCGCGTTGACCGCCGAGGGGCGGATCACGACGAAGATCATTTCGGCGGTGCCGTTCGTGATGATCGGCGCGTTGTTCCTCGTGAACCGCGCGTACGTGATGCTGCTGTTCGACACGCATGCCGGACGCGTGATGCTGACGATCGCCGCGGTGCTGCTGACGATCGGACTGCTGACGATTCACAAGATCTCGAAACTGGATACCGCGCGATGACGATGTCGATGCTGGCCGCCCGCGGCCTCGAACTGTTGCTGTTGCTCGCGTGCGTCGCGGCGGCGCTCGCGACGCCCGGCGGCGGCACGCGCCGGCGAATCGCGGAGCGCGTGCAGCTGGCGGCCGGGCAACGTCCGCTGTCGCTGGTGGCGGGGCGGCTGCAGCCGGGCGAGGTACGTCAGGACCTGACGCGGCGGCTCGCGCAACTCGGCGAGCGGTTGCCCGTGCTCGACCCGATGCAGCGTGTGAAGCTCGGGCTGCAGCTGACGCGCGCGGGCTTTCGCGAGCGGCGTGCGGTGTCGTCGATGATCGGCATCAAGCTGAGCTGCGGCGTGCTGCTCGCGGGCGTCGCGATCGTGTTCAGCCCGTACATTCCGCGCTTCGGCGAATACGTCGTGATCCGGGCGCTGGCGATGGTCGCCGCGTTCGTGATCGGCGTGATCGTGCCGGAATACGTGCTCGGCGCAATGATCCGGCGGCGCCGGCGGATCATCGCCGCGTGCTTTCCGGACGCCCTCGACCTGCTGGTGATCTGCACGATGGCCGGCAACAGCCTCGTATCGGGCGTGCGGCGCGTCGCGCGCGAACTCGAGCGCATCTGCCCGCCGCTCGCCGACGAGTTGACGGTATGCGCGGACGAGCTGACGCTGAGCGGCAACGTATCCGAAGCGCTCACGCATTTCGCGACGCGCGTCGACTTTGCGTCGGCGCGCTCGCTTGCCACGACGCTCACGCAATCGCAGCGCTTCGGCACGCCGATCACGCAGGCGCTGCGAACGCTGTCGCGCAGCGAGCGCACCGAGCAGATCGTCGCGCTCGAGGAGCAGGCCGCGAAGCTCGCGCCGAAGATCACGCTGCCGATGATGCTGTTCATCCTGCCGACGGTCGGCCTGATCGCGGCGGGCCCGGCGGCGATTCGCCTGCTCGAGGTATTCAAATGACACGATCCGTGATCCGTGCGTTCGCATTCGCGGCGGTGTTGCCGGTGCTGGCCGGCGGCTGCGCGCCGGGCATCCAGACGCGGCCGGCGTTGTCGCACAAGAGCGACGACCCGCAGGCCGAACTGCGCATTGCCGACAGCGCGCTCGCCGGCGGCAACGTCGATCTCGCGTCGACGCTGTACGAGAAGGTGCTCGCCCGGCATCCCGATTCGCTCCCGGCGCGCCTCGGGCTGGGCGACGTCAGCTACCGCGCGGGCGATCTGGAGCGCGCGCGGATTCTCTACGAGCAGGCACGACAGCAGGCACCCGCGGAACCCGGGCCGCAGGTCGGGCTCGCGCGCGTCGCGTTGCGGCAGCGCCGGCTCGACGAGGCCGCCCAGCGCTACCGCGAGCTGCTGGCCGCGCAGCCGAACCTGCCGCTCGCGGCGGAAGGTCTCGGTACGGTGCTCGACCTGCAGGGCCGCCATGAAGACGCGCAGGCCGTATACCGCGATGCGCTGCGCGTGCATCCGGATGCGCAGGGCTTGCGCGTCGACCTCGGGCTGTCGCTCGTGCTGAGCAACCGGCCGCGCGAAGGCGTGAACGTGCTGCTCGACGTGGCCGGGTTGCCCGATGCGCCGTGGCAGGCGCGCCAGAACCTCGCGTTCGCGTATGGCGTGCTCGGCAACACCGATTCGGCGAAGAAGCTGTTGTCGGCGGATCTGCCCGCATCGGCGGTGGCCGACAATCTGCGCGTCTACGAGGCAGTGCGCGCGCAGCTTGCGGCGCGCCCGGCGCCCGCCGCCGCACGACCGTCGACGGGGGCTGCGCTCGACCCGCACGCGCTGCCGCCCGCCGCGGGGGCGGCAAGATGACACGCCAGGCGATGGGCGTCCGTCACGCGCGCGGCGTCGTATCCCTCGAGTTCGTGCTGATGCTGCCGTTCCTGCTGATGGTGCTGATCGGCATCATCGACACGAGCCTGCTGCTGTGCGACAAGGCCGTCATCACGAACGCGAGCCGCGAGGCCGCGCGCGCGGGCGTCGTGCTGCGCGTGCCGATGCTGACCCCGACACAGATCGCCAACGTCGCGTCGACCTACACGCAGAACAGCCTCATCACCGGCGGCACCGCGACGACGCCGACCATCACCGTGACGCAGGCGAACGGCACGACGGCCGGCACCGCGCTGACGGTCACGGTGACCTACACGTATTCGGGGCTGGTGCTGGGGTCGGCATTCAGCGCGCTGACCGGCCCGGTGACGATCTCGGCCAGCTCGGTGATGCTCTATGAATGACGCAGCCGGCACGCCATGCATCGGCGCCACGCGCGAGCGCGGTTCCGTCGCGCTGTTCTTCCTGCTGTTCCTGATTCCGCTGCTGTCGTTCGGCGCGCTGGCGATCGACATCGCGTGGGTGGCCACGGTGCGCAACCAGTTGCAGAACGCCGCCGACGCGGCCGCGCTCGCGGCGGCCGACGCGATGATGTCGCCGACGGGCGGCGCGCTGAACTGGTCGCAGGCCGCGCCGGCGGCGAACGGCGTGATCGCGCAGAATGCGGCGGCAGGCGCGCCGCTCGCGACCGGCACGGTGACGACCGGGTACTGGAACGTGACGCGCAACCCCGCATCGATGCAGCCGACGACCATCACGCCCGGCCAATACGACGTGCCGGCGGTTCAGGTGACCGTGTCGCGCGCGCCGGGCGTGAACGGCGGCTCGATTCCGCTGCTGCTCGGCGGGCTGCTCGGCATTCCGGGCGCGTCCGGCAGCGCGACCGCGATTGCGGTGCTCGCCGCGCCCGGCGGGGTGGCGGCGGGCGGGCTCTTTCCGGTTGCGATCGACCAGTGCGTGTACAACCAGTACTGGAACCCGCTGACCAACCAGCCGCTGATCAATCCGCTGACCAACCTGCCGTACGAATTCTCGATCACGAACGGCCAGACCTACGGCACGCTGTGCATGGGCGGCCAGTGGACGTCGTTCCAGTCGACCGCGACCGACACGACGACGATGGGCGGCCTGATGGTGACCGGCAACCCGACGACGCTCAATATCGGCGACAGCATTTATCTCGCGACCGGCGTGAAGGCGACGCTCTACACGTCGGTGCCGGTCGGCACGACGGTCGTGCTGCCGGTCGTCACGCAGACGTCGAGCAGCACCTACGTGCCGATCGTCGCGTTCGCGGCGTTCCATATCGACGTGTCGCTCGGCGGCTCGTACAAGTACATCCAGGGGCACTTCGTGGCCGGCGTGAAGATGACCGGCGTCGCGACGGGCGTCGGGCCGTATTACGGGCTGTACGTGCCGCCGCGGCTCGCGTTGTAAGCGTCGTGCCGCGCGCGGCGCAGCAGCACGAGCAGCGCGAAGAGCGTCACGGCCGGGCCGATCTGCGGCAGCAGCAGCCACGGGTTCAGGTATTCGGCGACCGGCAGCGCCCACATCAGCACGATCGCGGCCTGTTCGCCGCGCAGCCAGCCGTCGCGCCAGCCGATCGACAGCATGCAGGCGATTGCGATGGCGAGCCACGCAAGTTCGTAGTGCCACACGTACGGGTTCGCCACGAGCGTCGCGACCGCCAGCACGGCGGCGCGCACGCGGGTATCGCGCGATTGCGTCCATGCGATGCACGCGGCGGCGATCGCGATTGCCGCAATACACGCTTGCGCGGCATAGGCGGCGCCGAGCGGCACGCCCGCAAGCCGGAACGCCGCGAACGGCGTCGGCGACGCGAGCCAGAACACGACACCGTGTTCGAGGACGATCGATCGCGCGAGTCCGGTGCTGGCGACGAACAGGCGCAGCGACTCGATGCCGCAAATCAGGACGCTCAGCGCGACGAACGTGCCGGTGGCGAGCGCGGCCCATGCGATCGTGCGCCATGCGCGCACGGCGACCAGCACGAACGGTAACAGCAGCGCCATCTGCGGCTTGACCGACAGCAGGCCGATGCAGAGGCCCGCCCAGATCGGCCGCCGTTCGGCCCAGTGGACGGCCAGCGCCGCGCACGACGCGGTCAGGAACGCGTTCTGCCCGAGCGTCGCGGTGACGAACACGCAAGGCGCGGCGGCCAGCGCGAGCGGGGCGATGCGCGATGCGCCCGGAATCGTGCCGAGACGCGACACGCGCCACGCGACGAGGCCGAGCACGACGACGCCGATCGCGACGAACAACGGATAACCGAGCGCGAAGGGCAGTAGCGCCAGCGGGGTCACGAGCAGCAGATAGGTGGGCGGGTACAGCCACGGGGCGAAGACGTCGCGGCGAAGGTGCGTGAACAGCGCGGTCGTCAGCCGCGAGAAGGCGGAGAAGTCGTACGCCTGCGCCGGCGAGCCGTGCAGCATCACGTACGAGGCCGACCAGAACACCGAGAAGTCGGCACCGGGGCGTGCCCCGATGCTCCCGGCCCCGTGACGAACGACGGTCGTCCAGATCGTGACGAACAGTGCGTCGAGCACGAGCATCAGCACGCTGTACACGACGACGCGCCGCAGCGTGAGCCACGCGCGCACGGGCCGCTCCGCCGAGCGCATCGATTCGCGGGAAATGTCCAATTGCGGCGGTCCGGTTCTACTTGAACGACGCTTTGCGGGCGGCGGCGCCGGCGACCGCCGGCATCGCTGCCCTGCGGCGGGCCGCGGGCGTGCGCTTCAGCGGAAACTGCAGCAGCTTCGATGCCGGCTGGGCGGCGGCATCGCGCTCCGCTCGGTAGCGCCGCCTCACGAGATAGACGGGCCGCTGCTTGGACTCGTGATAGATCCGCCCGAGGTATTCGCCGATCACGCCGATACCGATCAGCTGGATACCGCCGACGAACAGCACGACGGAAATCAGCGACGGGTAACCGTGCACCGGATTGCCGTAGAGCAGCGTCCGTACCACGATGAAGGCGCCATACGCGAGCGACAGCATCGCGAACGTGAGACCGACGTAGGTCCACACGCGCAACGGCACGGTGCTGAAGCTCGTGATGCCCTCGAGCGCGAAGTTCCAGCGTCGCCATCCGGAGAACTTCGAGCGGCCGCCGCTGCGCGGCGCACGCGTGTATTCGACGATCGCGGTGCGAAAGCCGACCCACGCGAACAGCCCCTTCATGAACCGCCGCCGCTCCGGCAGCGCGCGCAGCGCTTCGACGACCTCGCGATCCATCAGGCGGAAATCGCCGACGTTTTCCGGCATTTCGACTTCGGACAGCGCATTGTGCACGCGATAGTAGAGCGCCGCCGCCGCGCGCTGCAGGTATGGGTCGCACATGCGGTCGGTGCGTTTCGCGGCGACGACCTCGGCACCGGCGCGCCAGTGTTCGATCATCGCGGGAATCAGGGCGGGAGGGTCCTGCAGGTCGGCGTCGATCAGGATCACCGCGGCGCCGGCGGCCTCGTCGAGGCCCGCGGTGAGCGCCGCTTCCTTGCCGAAGCGGCGTGTGAGATCCACGACGTGTACGCGCGCGTCGCGGGCGGCGATCGCGAGCAGCCGGTCGAGCGTGCGATCGCGGCTGCCGTCGTTGATGCAGACGATCTCGAAGCGGACCCCGCCGACCGACTCGAGAACGGGCAGCGTTTCGGCAAAGAACGCGTCGATCGCTTCCTCTTCGTCATGAAACGGCACGACGAGCGATATCAGCGGTTTCCTGGCGTGCGTGGACATGCTGCGGTCTCCCGAGAGATCCGGCCTGCGCTGCACCGTATGGTTCCGGTTGTCGTCCGCCGAACGGGCCCGGCCCGGTTCGGCGTGAATGCGGTTCCGGGGTGCGTGTCCACCGCCGCCCGGACGATACGTGTTGCGTTCATTGTACGCAGGAATCGCCGATTCGTAACACGTATCGGCGGTTTCGCACGACGGGCGAGCTTGCCGGGCAACGCACCGGTCGCGGCGTGGCCGGCGCATCGCGCGCGGCAGCGCTAGGATGGCGTTTTCACGACCGCGGGAGGGCGCGATGCAGGTTCACGATCTGGTCGGTGCGCCGCTCGATTTCTGGGTGGCGATGGCGGAAGCACTCGGCGCGCCGCGCGTCGACGCCGCGGGATGCACGGTCCTGCGCGAACCGGGCGGCACGCCGGTGCCGTACGCGCCGTCGTCGTCGTGGGTAGACGGCGGGCCGCTCGTCGAGCGTTTGCCGTTCGGCGCGTTCGAGCGCGACGGCGGGCACGGTGCGTGGCGCGCGGTGCTGCATCGGGCAGTGCCGGCGGCCGGCGAGCGCTGCACGTTCAACCAGTCGGGCCCGACGCTGCTGGTCGCCGCGATGCGCACGCTGGTTGCGTCGACGTTCGGCGACGACGTGCCGGATCTCGACATGGCGAAGGCGCGTTGAACGCCCGCACAGGCGACGACGTGCAGCCGGTTACGCGGCCGGCAGGTTACGCACCGCGATCGACGCGACGTCGACGCGCTTCGGCAGGATCGCGTCCGCTGCCGCGCGATCGGCGACGCGCTGCAGCACGTCGATGTCCGCGTCGGTGACGCCGCGCTGCGCGAGCGCCGCCCGGCGCGCGATGTCGGCGGCCGCCTCGCGCGGCAGGCGCGTGAGCGACGCATAGACGGTCGCGTAATCGGCGGGATGCCCGAGCGCCCACTGGCCGGCTCGGGTGAGCCGCGAGAGCACGTCCGACAGCGCCGCGCGCTTCGCGCGATCGTCGAGCGTCTCGACCGGCGACGTGAGGAACGCGAGCCCGGAATTGATCCCGCTGCCGTCGCGCACGATGCGCGCACCGCGCCGGACCACGTTGCCGTAATACGGATCGAAGGTCGCCCAGATACCGATCTGCTTCGCCTCAAATGCGGCGAACGCGTCGACCGGCAGCACGAAGCGCACGTCGACGTCGCCCGGCGCGAGGCCGTGTTCGCGCAGCGCGCCGTAGAGCTGGTATTGCGAGATGCTGCCGCGCGCCGACGACACGACGACGGTGCGCCCCTTCAGGTCGGCGACGGTGCGCACCGGCGAATCGGGCTGCACGACGATGCCGAGCGACGTCGGCGAGCCGACGCGCGTGGCCACGATCCGCAGCGCCGGATCGCCGAGCGCGGCCGTCAACACCGGCAGGTCGCCGGCCGGCGCGAGGTCGATCGCACCCGCGCGCTGTGCTTCGAACAGCGGCGCGGCGCCCTGGAAATTCGCCCAGCGAAACCGGTACGGCACGCCGTCGAGCACGCGCGCGGCTTCGGCCAGCGCGCGCAGGCCGCCGGCCTGGTCGCCGAGCACCAGCGTCACGTTGGACAGGTCGGGGCCGGCCGCGCGGACGGGCCGTGCGGCGGCGCCGGCAAGCGGTGCTGCGGCCAGGGCGGCCACGCGCAGCAGTGCGCGGCGGCGGGCCGGGGCGGAGGGCGAAGTCATCGGCGGCAGGTCCTCGGTGATCCGCGCGAGAGGCCGCGCGGCTGCCGGGCAGATTACGGAATCGGTTTCGCGCCGGCAAACATCGAATCGCGAAATGCTTATTCGTGCGTCCGTTATCGGCGAGACAGGCGCTAGCCCGCGGCAGTCACGGCGCGCAGGAACGCGCGTACCGCGGGCGCCTTCTCGAAGCGCCGGTACGCGAGCGCGAGTTCGGACATGATCGGCTTGCCGGCGATCGGCCGGTACACGACGCCCGGCAACGACACGCAGTCGGCGAGCGCGTCCGGGATCACGGCGACCCAGCCGTTTACCGATACGCACGCGAGCACCGCGAGCAACCCGCCCGGCCGCGCGGCGATCACCGGCGCGAAGCGGCCGCGGCGCGCGACTTCGAGCGTGCCGCGCTCCTGTTCCGGCACGGCGAAGCGCGCGTCGGCGAGATCGGCGGCACGCACGGTGGTCATCGCCGCGTAGCGCGAATCGGCCGGCACCGCCGCGACGAATACGTCGCGCTGCAGCGTGACGATCCGCAGCCCGCCCGGCAGCGGCAACGGCGGCCGCACGTACGCGAGGTCGAGCCGGCCCGCGTCGAGTTGTTTCGCGACGTCGTCCATCGGTACCTCGCGCAGGTTCAGCTCGATGCGCGGATGCGCGGCGCGGAACGCGCCGACCGTGCGCTGCAGCGTGCCCGAATAGACGGCCGACGACACGTAGCCGATCTCGATCCGGCCGAGTTCGCCGCGCTCGGCGAGCGTCGCGAGTTCGCGGCCGCGCTGCAGATGCTCGACCGCCGCGCGCGCCTCGGCGAGAAACGCAACGCCTGCCGCCGTCAGCGAAACCTCCCGGCGCGAGCGCTGGAACAGCCGCACGCCGAGCAGCCGCTCGGCTTCCTGGATCTGCCGCGTGAGCGCGGGCGGCGCCATGTCGAGCGCGTCGGCCGCGCGCGCGAAATGCAGGTGCTGCGCGACGCTCAGGAACGCGCGCACGTGACGGAATTCGAGCGGATTCATGATTGCAATTTTCGTTAATGAAACTGCATCGGTATGTCAATGACGGGTAATACCGGGTAAGCCTAGCATACGACTCGTTCCTCTCGTTCCGGAGCCGTCGATGTCCCAGTCTTCTCCCGCCCCGCGCGCAGGCGCGCCTGCCGTCGCGCGCGCGGGCACCCGCCTGCCGGCCGCCGCGACGCTCGCGGTCGCGTCGGCGACATGCTCGCTGATCGTGCTCGACACGAACGTCGTCGCCGTGTCGCTGCCGAGCATCGCGCGCAGCTTCCATGCGAGTTTCGCCGACATCGAATGGGTCGTGAGCGCCTACATGACCGCGTTCGCCGCATGCCTGCTGCCGGCCGGCGGGCTGGCCGACCGCTTCGGGCGCAAGCGCATGCTCGGCGCGGGGCTCGCGCTTTTTTCGCTCGCGTCGCTCGGGTGCGGGATCGCGCCGTCGGCCGGCTGGCTGATCGCCGCGCGCGCGGCAAAGGGCGGCGGGGCCGCGCTGTTGCTGACGGCCGCGCTCGCGGTGATCGCGAACCGCTTTCCGGACGGACGCGAACGGGCCCGGCGCGTGGGGCGATCTGGGGGATGTGCATGGGGATCGCGACGGCCGTCCGCCGCTGGTCGGCGGCGCGATCACGCAGTGGATCGGCTGGCGCTGGGTGTCCTGCTGAACCTGCCGGTGTGCGCGCCTGCTCGCGGCCGGCCGCGCGCCGTCGCGATCCGACGAGTCGCGCGATCCGCACGCGAAACGGGTGGATGCCGCCGGCAGCCTGCTGTTCGGCGCGGCGCTCGCGTGCGCGATCGCGCGCTGATCGGCGCGCCGCGTCGCATGGCTGGCTGTCGACCGCGACGCTCGGCCGGTTCGCGCTGGCCGCCGCGCTGCTGGCCGCGTTCATCGGTGCGGAGCGCTGGCAGGCGCGGCCCATGATCGATCTGACGTTGTTCCGCCAGCCGCGCTTCGTCGGCGCCGTGCTCGCGATGTTCGGCTATGCGGCGTGCGCGCAGGTGATGATGACGTTCCTGCCGCTGTACCTGCAGAACGCGTTCGGGATGTCCGCGATCGACGCGGGGCTCGGGATGCTGCCGTTCGCGTTCGCGATGATCGCCGGGCCCTCGCTCGGCGGCCTGCTCGCCGCGCGCGTATCGTCCGGCGGCGTGCTGGCGGGCGGGCTCGCACTGATCGGCGCGGGCAATCTCGCGACCGCGGCGCTGACGGCCGGCGGCGACTACCGGCTCGTCGCGCTCGGCATGTTCGTGACCGGCTGCGGCGCGGGCATCATGAACGGCGACACGCAGAAGGCGATCATGGCGTGCGTGCCGCCGAGCCGGACCGGGATGGCGTCGGGCATCAGCACGACCACGCGCTTCTCGGCGATCGTGACGGCCGTCGGCGTGCTCGGCGCGGTGCTGGCCGCCAGCACGCACGCGCACCTCGACCGGCTGCTGTCCGCCGCGCCGGGCATGCGCGCGTTCGTCGACGCGCCGTTCATGTCGAGCCTGCTGGCCGGCGATCTCGCGCAGGCGCTCGCGCACGTGCCGCCGTCGGCCGCGCGCACGCTTGCCGATGCGGCACCTGCGGCCTTCGCGAGCGGATTCGCCGCGGCGCTGACGGTCAGCGGCGTGCTCGCGCTTGCCGTCGCCGTCATCGCATACAAGTTGCTTGCGCAACCGATGCGCGACGCGTGACGTGTGCGGCGGGCGTTCATGCCCCGCTCATTGCACGCGACGATACGGAGCCGCCAGGCTTGCGCGTTCCGGTTTCACGCAGCGTGTTCAGGATGTCGTCGGCGATCGATTCAGCGCGACTTCGTCGCCTTCGTCGCGACGCGATGAACGCGCGCCGCGCGCGCGACACGCGTCCGTTGCGATGCACCGCAATGCGTCGCCTGCCGGCGGCGCGTGCGTCGGGTCGGTTCCGGCGGGGCGTCGGCGCTCGGCACGTTCGCCCGCGCATCCGCATCCGCATCCGCATTCGCGGCAACCGCCGCGACGGCCGGCTGCGCGGCCTCCGCGTCGAGCCAGCCGCGCGTCGCCTCCGCGATCAGCCCGCGCAGCCAGCGAACACCGTCGACGCAGGCGCCCGACTCGTTCCACGTCATCCGGTACACGATTTCGGGCGGCTCGGCCGGCAGCGCCACCGCGCCGAGCGGCAGCAGCTTCGCGTAGTGGCGCGCGAGCCGGTACGTGGTGGTGAGGATCAGGTCGGAGCGCACGAGCGCATGCGCGGCGAGTTCGAAGTGCGGCAGCGTGACGACGATCCGCCGCTGCAGGCCGACGCGTTCGAGCTGCCGGTCGATCGCGCCGGACGCTTCGAGCCATGACGGCGTCGGGCACAGTTGCGCGGCCTGCGCGAATTCGGCGGCCGTCATCGCGCCGCGCCGTGCGAGCGGATGCGTGGCGCGCATCAGGCACACGACGCGATCGTCGAACAGGTCGTCCTGCCGGAACCGCGACAGGCGGGCAGGGCGGTTGTCGATCACGACGTCGAGCTCGCCGTCGGCGAGCGCGCGTTCGTCGTCGTAGCCGTCGCCGAGCGGATGGAACACGAGTTGCGCGTTCGGCGCGCGTTCGCGGAACAACGCGACGAGCTTCGGCACGAACAGCACATTCAGGTAGTCGGGGCAACCGATCCGGTAGGTGCGCACCGACGTGCGCGCGTCGAAGGTCGGCTGCTGGATGCGGATGAAGTCGATCACGCGCAGCGCGTTGCGCAGCGGCTCGATCAGCCGCGCGCCGAACTCGGTCGGCACCATGCCGTAGCGGCTGCGCACCAGCAGCGGATCGCCGAGCAGCGTGCGCAGCCGCTTGAGAGCGGCGCTCGTCGCCGGCTGCGACATGTTCAGCCGCACGGCCGCGCGCGACACGGTGCGCTCGGTGAGCAGCACGAGCAGGATGCGCATCAGCCGCGCGTCCAGACCGTCGAGCGCACTCCTTGCGTCGGACGCATCGAGGGACAGGCCGTTCGGCGCCGGTGCGTCCCGCATGTCGCTACGCGTTCCCGCGGCCCGTCATTTGACGAAGGTGCCCGGCCAGCCGACGATCCGCTTCGGGCGCGGCGGCGCATAGGTGCGGACCTTCGACGTCTTCAGCTTCAGGCGCACCAGCGATTCCGCGAGCGCGACCGCGGCCGACACGCCGTCGACGACGGGCACGCCCGTGCATTCCTCGATCTGCCGGTCGAGGCCGGCCATCCCGCCGCAGCCGAGGCAGATCACTTCCGCGCGATCGTCCTTCACCGCGCGCGCGGCCTGGTCGACGATCGACTCGATCGCGCGGGCAGGGTTCTCCTCGAGCTCGAGCACCGCGAGACCGCTCGCGCGCACCGACGCGCAGCGCGCGTCGAGCCCCGCGAGCTTCAGGCGATCCTCGATCAGCGGCACCGTGCGGTCGAGCGTCGTGACGACCGAGTAGCGGTGGCCGAGCAGCATCGCGACGCTCGCGGCCGCTTCGGTGATGTCGACGACCGGCACCGTCAGCAGTTCCTGCAGCCCTTCGCGGCCGTGTTCGCCGTAGCCGGCCTGGATCACCGCGTCGTATGGCTCGTCGTAGCTCAACACGCGGTCCATCACGGCGATCGCCGCGAGGTAGCTCTCGAAATTGCCTTCGACCGATTCCGCGCCGAAGTGCGGCGTCAGCCCGACGATCTCCGTGCCCGGCGACGCGGCGGCGCGCGCCTGCGCGGCGATGGCGTCGGTGATCGACGCGGTCGTGTTGACGTTGACTACCAGGATTCTCATCGGTGCACTCCGTATGCTGCGTTCAGTGTCGGGCGCAGGCGACCGCGATGGGTTCGCCCGAGCGCTCGTCGTATTGCCGTTTGCGATCGGCCGTCAGCCAGTACACGCTGCCCGCGATGGCCGCGCCGAGCAGCCAGGAGAACGGCGTCATCGCGCTGAAGGCCGGCACGACGGCGAGCGTGATCGAGATCAGCGCGGACGGCACGAGCGCCGCGAGCGCCTTGCGGTTCACGCCGCGCGTGTAGAAATACGCGCCGCTCGGCGCTTCGGTATATAGGTCCGGCACGTTCACGCGCTGCTTGCGCACGAGCCAGTAGTCGACCGTGATGATCCCGTACAGCGGGCCGAGCAGCGCGCCGAGGCCGGACAGGAAGTAGACGATCACGATCGGGCTGTTGTACAGGTTCCACGGCAGGATCAGCACCGCGACCGTCGCGCTGATCAGGCCCGCGCGGCGGAACGTCAGGCGGTGCGGCGCGAGGCTCGTCAGCACGAAGGCCGGCGCGACGAAGTTCGCCATGATGTTGACCGCGACCGTCACGATCAGGAATGCGAGGCAACCGAGCACGAGGAACAGCTTGTTCGGCACCGTCGCGATGATTTCCGTCGGGCTGTGGATGATCTGGCCGTTCAGCTTGAATTGCGCGCCCGCGAGCACGAAGCTGATCGTCGCGAACACCAGGATGTTCACCGGCAGGCCCCAGAAGTTGCCGACCCGCACCGTCTTCGCGCTCGGCGACGCGCGCGCGAAATCGCAGAAGTTGAGCACCAGCGTGCCGTAGATCGCAAGCCACAGCGCGCCGCCCGCGAACACTTCGGTCCACATCTTCAGGCCGGTCATCGGCTTGCCGATCGACATCGCGAGATGGCCGCCGGTGCGGCTGAACATCCATGCGGCGAGCGACAGCGTCGTGACGAGGATGATCGGGCCGGCGAGCCCTTCGTACTTGCGGACCATCTCCATCCCGTAGGTGAGGATGCCGATCTGCACCAGCCAGATCGCGACGAACGTCACCCAGCCGAGCGTCGACAGCCCGCAGATCGCGTTCTGGTCGAACGCGGCGAGGCCCGGCCAGATCGCGGTGAGCAGCACGCGCAGCACGACCGACGCGAGGTAGGTCTGGATTCCGAACCATGCGATCGCGATCACCGCGCGGATCATCGCGGGCAACAGCGCGCCGTAGATGCCGAAGCTCATCCGGCTGATCACCGGGAACGGCACGCCGGTCTTCTGGCCCATGTAGCCGGTGAGGTTCATGAAGCCGTACACCAGCACCGCGCCGATCGCGAGCGATGCGAGCATCTGCCAGCCCGACAGGCCGAGCGCGAACAGCCCGATCGCGAACGAGTAGTTCGCGATGTTGTGCACGTCGTTGGTCCACAGCGCGAAGATGCTGTAGCGGCCCCAGGTGCGGCCCTCCGCCTTGGTCGGCGCGAGGTCGGGATTGTGCAGCCGGGGGCTCAGCGCGGGGTCGCGCGCGGCGGTACCGGTTCGATGCAATGCGTCGTCCGCGCCGAGCACGATGCCCGCGCGGTGGGTGGCTTCCAGTTGCACGCGTTGTCTCCTTCCATGTGCGGGGCGCGAACCGGCAGCGTGTGCACGCAGCGCCGGCCCGGCCGCCGTGGACGTTATGTCTCGGATTTGTTCGCGAGTATGGGTGGCCGTCGCGGCGATGGGAAATTAAATATTCGGCTGGGGGGCATTTGAAAAATGAATGGGGCCGGGTCGCCGGCGGTGGCGATGGAGGAGATGGACGGCACGCGCATTGCTCGCCACAGGTCTCCATCCAGTCGACATCAGCGGAGGTGTCATGCAGCGATATTCCATTCGTCACGTATCGCGGGTCGTCTTCGCCGGCATCCTGATTGCCGGCCTGGCGGTGGGTGCGGGTTGTCAGAAGAAGAGCGAGAGCGACACCACTACCGGCGGGAGCTCAACCGGCTCCACCAGCAGCATGGCGCCGGCGCCGTCTACCGCGCCGTCGGGCATGCCGGGCAGCGGCACGGCCGGCGGCCCGGCGAGCATGCCCGGCGCCGCTTCCGCGCCCGCGGGAGCAAGCGGCGGCTGACGGTCGGCGCGGGCGGCATGCGCGGGCCCGTCGCCCGCGTGCCGCCGGGACGGCTGTCGGCGCAGCACGCGTGTCGCAGGGCACGCGTGGGCGGCGCCGTGCGCGTGAAAGATTTGCAACGACCGTTGTAGCGATTCCCGGACCGGCGCCGGCTGCATCCCGCCGGCGCACGCCGTCCGGAACAGGAGGTGCGATGCACAACGCGGAATCGAACCCAACCCCGAAACAGCAGCGCGAACAGATCGCGAAGAGCCCGGTGCAGACGCCGGCGGCCGGCGACATGCCCGATGCGGCGACCCAGGCCGCCGAGGTCGCCGAAGCCGCCGAGGTCACGAAGCGGGCGCTGACCCCTGAGGCCGTCGCGGCGAAGACGCCGACCGGCCTGCCGCCGATCGATGTCGGCGCGCATGCGGTCGACAGCGGCGATCCGGTGCGTCGCGCCAGCGGCAGGATCGTGACGCTCGATAACGCGAACATGGCGATGACCGACAACACGGTCGACGTCGACGGCAAGGGCATGGAGGCGCGCAGCGGCGCGACCGAGTGGCACGACAACGTGATCTATTCGAATGCGTCGCTCGACGACGCGGTCGAGACGCCGGACGAAGGGCTCGGCGGCATCGACAGCCGGCCGGGCGGCAACGTGCCGCAGATTGCGACGCGGCCGGGCTGGCGCGTCCGGCATGTCGGCGATGTCGATGTCGAGCACGGCGACGGTACGCGGGTCGAGCACGTGATTCGTCTCGAGCGGACCGACTGACGACGTAGCGAGGGCTGCCGGGCGGACCGCCGGCCGGCGGTCCGCCGAAGCCGTTATCCGTTATTGCGGGCCGAGTTCCTGCGCGGACGTGTCCGCATCGTTGCCCTGCGCGACGAGCACGTGAATGTCGTTCGGCGTCACGTCGCCGATGCCGCCCGCCGGAATCGTCACCAGCAACCAGTCGGCGTTGTTGTTGATCGCGACCGGCGCGGTTTTCAGGATCGGCGCCTTGCTGCCGGCCGTCGTGACGATCACCTGGTAGGTTCCGCCGTTCAGGTAGATGGAATCCTGTGTGGATGCCGGCACGGCGTTCTGATACGCGGCGCCCGCCAGCGTCGGGCTTTGCGTGTTGATGTCGGTGCCCGGCGGCACGACGTACACGTCGACGTTCTGCGTGTTCGGCGACGCGTTGAAGCTGCGCACGCGCGCCTTGTCGGACAGCAGCTTCTTGTCGAACGGATCGTCGATCAGCGAAATCGCCGACGAGGTGCTCGGCAACGCGATGGTCGTGTAGTGGTGACCGTTCGCCGCGCCGAACGACTGCGACGCGACGGTCGTGGTCGTTCCCGATACGTCGTAACTGGCGGTCTGCGTGCCCGAATCGATGTCGTGATAACGGGTCACGCCCTTGTACGCGACACCCGACGCATCGAGCTTCGCGTTCAGGTAGTAGTCGAGATTCGGGCCGGCCGGCACCGCGTTGATGAAGCGCGCCTGCGGCTTCGAGATGCCGAGCACGGTGCCGACGTCGTTGCTGTCTCCGCCGCACGCCGTGAGTACGGAAATGACCGAGCACAGGGCCACTATCGTTCGTATGGATTTCATGTCGTCCTCTCGTTCAGGGGGAACCCTGCTTGCGATGCGGGATCGCCGCGCGAGGACTCGCGCGGTGTGCAGCGCCGGGTTGAAGGAAGGATTGCCGTCCGCCCCGGGGGGCGGGCGCGTTGATATCGCAAACGACGTGCCTGCACGGCGGGACACGTGTACGCGCCGGTGTGGCGCGAAGCTGCGCGGGGAGGCAGTGGCATGCCGTGCGCGAACACGCGCGCGAGGTGACGTGTTTGTAAAAAGGCAGTGCGGCACGTCGCGAGGCGACCTGTGCGCGAGTGCGGCGCCCAGGAAAGCTGTTCAAGCCGTCAGCCGGGGGCGCTGCGACGAATGCGGAAGGGCGAGAGGGGGTATGCGCGCATATCGTTGGGCACGCATCGATACGCGGAGAGTCGTGCGAATTGTACGAATCGCGCGCGACGACCTCGGGTCGCCGCGCGCATGGAGCGCATCAGCGGTTCACGAGCTTTGCAGGATACGCGAGCGCGAGCGCGCATCCGACCAGCATGCATGCGGCGAAGCCGTACAGCCCCGCGCTCTGCGAATGGAACGTGTCGCGCAGCCAGCCGATGAAGTAGGTGCTGCCGAAGCCGCCGAGGTTCGCGATCGAGCACGCGAACGCGATCCCGCCGGCGGCGGCCGAGCCCTTCAGGAACGTGGACGGCAGCGCCCAGACGACCGGCATCGCGGCGGCCGCGCCCGCGTTGATCAGCGAGAACAGCAGCACGGTCGCGAGCGTGCCGTGCGACGACGCGGCGGCAAACGCGAGCGCGACGGCCGACACCAGGAACGGCACGACGATATGCCAGCGGCGCTCGCGCGCGCGGTCGGAGCTCGCGCCGCAATACAGCGTCGCGAGCACGGCCGCGGCATTCGGGATCACCATCAGCCAGCCGATGTGATACGCGTCCTTCACGCCGGTGTCGCGCAGGATCGTCGGCAGCCAGAAGCTCACCGCATACAGCCCGAGCAGCACGCACAGGTCGATGAGGCCGAGTGCCCACACCTTCGGATCGGAGAACGCGCGGCCGAGCGCGTGGCTCTTGTTGCCGGACGGATCGGCATCGAGGTTCGCGCGCAGCGTGCGCTGCTCGTCCGCGTTCAGCCAGCGCGCGGTCTCGATGCTGTTGGGCAGCCAGCGCAGCACCGCGAAGCCGAGCAGCACCGACGGCAATGCCTCGAGCAGGAACAGCCACTGCCAGCCGCCGAGCCCGTGGGCGCCGTCGAACGCACGCATGATCCAGCCGGAGATCGGGCTGCCGATCATGCTCGACAGCGGCAGCCCGACCATGAACAGCGCGACGATGCGTGCGCGGCGCGCATCGGGATACCACTGGGTCAGGTACAGCAGCACGCCGGGCAGGAAGCCGGCTTCGGCGGCGCCGAGCAGGAAGCGCACGACGTAGAACTGCATCGGCGTATGCACGAACATCGTCGCGCCCGACAGCAGGCCCCACGTGATCATGATCCGTGCGATCCACAGCTTCGCGCCGACGCGCTGCAGCACCAGATTGCTCGGGACTTCGAACAGGATGTAGCCGGCGAAGAACAGGCCGGCGCCGAGCCCGTACACAGTGTCGCTGAACTTCAGCGCGTCGAGCATCTGCAGCTTCGCGAGCCCGATGTTGATGCGGTCGAGATAGGCCGCGAAATAGCACAGGCAGAACAGCGTGATCAGGCGCAGCGTGACCTTGCGGTAGAGCGCGCCGTGCAGCGTGTCGTCGGCGGAGACGGCGGCGCTCGGGTGTGCGGTAGACATGGGATTGCCCCTGTTCGAATGTGACGGATGAAGTGGGTGGCCGTTCGACGCGAGCGAAGGTTCGCCGCGCGCTGGAGTCTGTATAGCACGCCAATTACATAGCGTACACACTAGAAAATACGGAATCTCACAGGCACGAAAGTGAACGCGCCAGGATCGATCGATAAACCAGATAAACCCGGAATTTTTCGGGGATTAATCTGGGAATTTGCACATACCAACATGGTTTTTCCCATCCGGAGGCATGCACGAAATTCGTGCGTATACGCTCAAAAGTGGAGTGTGTGCACGCCAGTGATTCGGCGTTCGGAGCGCGCGCGTCCGGCAGCCCGCCGGATCGCGCGAGCCGCGGGCGTTGCAGCGGCGACGTCCGCGGGCAGGCCGACACGGTCAGGCGCTTGTCGGGCGCGACGCGGGCAAGGCGCGACGAACCCTGACGCACCGCAACGAAGCAGCGGCCGCGTGACCGGATGCACCGATTTGAGGGTGTACACTGCTTGCCTTTCCCATTCATGCCGCGCGAGCCTTCATCTTCATGGCGTCTTCCAAGGATTCCTACGACTTTCACGACCAGGTCGGGCACCTGCTGCGCCGTGCCTATCAGCGGCACGTCGCGATCTTCCAGGAAGCGATCCCCGATTCGGACCTGACGGCCGCGCAGTTCGTCGCGCTGTGCGCGGTCAAGGAAAAGCAGGCGTGTTCGCTGAACGACATCGTGAAGGCGACCGCGATCGACCAGGCGACGATTCGTGGCGTCGTCGAGCGCTTGAAGACGCGCGCGCTGGTCGAGGTGCTGCCCGACCCGAACGACGGCCGCAAGCTGATCGTGCGCGCGACCGCGGCGGGCCTCGCGCTGATCGACCGCACGGTGCCGTTCGCGCGGCAGGTGACCGAGCGCACGTACGGGCCGCTCAATCCGGGCGAACGCGTCGCATTGCAGTACCTGCTGCGCAAGATGATGGAGGCCGACGGCGACGCGTGACGCGCGGCGCCGTCCGGCCCTCGACGCAAACCGGCCTCATGCGGCGCTTGCCGCGACACTCGCTTCGGTAGGCGGAAGCCGGCCAGCCTCGCGCAGCGCGGCGCGCACCGTCTCGGGCGTGAACGGCGGCGCGTAGAAGCGCACGCCGGTCGCATCGAACAGCGCATTCGCGACGGCGGCGGGCCCCGGCACCGACGCCGATTCGCCCGCGCCGAGCGGCGGTTCGCCTTGCCGCGGCATCAGCACCACGTCGACGTCCGGCACTTCGTCGAAAGTCAGGATCGGATAACTCGCCCATTCGCGCGACGCGACCTTGCCGTCGGCAAACCGCACGCGCTCCTTCAGCGTGCGGCTCAGTACCTGGATCACGTTGCCGTGGATCTGGTGGCGCACGCCGTCGGGGTTGATCATCGTGCCGGTGTCCTGGCCGACCGTCACGCGTTCGATGCGGATCTCGCCCGACACGCGATCGACGCTCAGGTCGACGATCCATGCGGACCAGGCCGCACCGAAACCGGGGAAGCGGCTGTGGACGTAGCGTGCGTAGGCGACGCCGCGTCCGCGGACGACGCGCGCTGCTGCCGCTTCATTTCCGCGATCCACGCGCCGCGGCGTCCAGCCCGCGCGATCGGCGACGGCCTGCAGCAGTTCGGTCGCGCGCGCGTCCTTGAGATGGCGCAGCCGGAACGCGAGCGGATCGATGCCGGCCAGCGCCGCGCATTCGTCGACGAACGCGTCGTGCGCGAACGAGTTCGGCAATGCCGACACGCCGCGCAGCCACGAGGCGCGCACGAGCGGCGCGAGATCCTCGCAGACGAAGCGGCGGTTCGGGCTTTCATACGGCGACACGGCGGTGCGGTCGCCCATTTCGAACACGCGCGGTTCGGGCGCGATCGCGCCGGTCAGGAGCGTCGCGAGCAGCGGCGCGTCGTTCGACGGATAGCGCGTCGTGAAGTCGTAGCCGAGCAGGCGGCCGTCGCGCGTCACGGTGCCCGTCACCTGCATCAGCTGCCCGGCGCCCTTCGGTTCCCACAGATGCTCGTCCGCGCGCGACAGCTGCACGCGCACCGGGCGGCCGACCGCGCGCGACAGCAGCAGCGCGTCGCCGCAGACGTCGTCCGCGCCGTTGCGGCCGTAGCAGCCGGCCGCTTCCATCCGCACGATGTCGATATCGGCTTCGTCGCGCGCCACGAGCGTCGCGAGGTCGTAGCGCAGCGATACGGGGTTCTGGGTGCCGGACCATACGGTGATCCGGCCGTCGCCGGGCGCGCGATAGTCGGCGAGCGCGCACGACGGGCCGATCGAGCCGTGCATCTGGAACGGCCACGCATAGGTGCGCGACAGCGTGATCGTGCCGGGTTGCGCGCGTGCCGCGTCGACGTCGCCTTCGTCGAGCAGCAACCGGCGTTGCGCGGGCGCGGCGGCGATCGCGGCCGCGGGCGTGTCGAGCGGCGGCAGCGCGGGATGCGGGCGCCACGCGATGCGCAGCTGGCGTGCCGCGCGGATCGCGTGTTCCTCGCGCTCGGCGACGACGCCGACGAAGTCGCCGAGCGCGACGACCGCCACGAGCCCGGGCACGTCGGCGACCGACGCGCGATCGACGTCGACCAGCGACGTGCCGACGAACGCGCCGCTGTCGTGGCCCGCATACGGCGGCCGCACGACGCGGCCGTGCAGCATGCCCGGCACGCGCATGTCGTGCACGAACGTGAGCTGGCCGGTGGCTTTCGCAGGCAGGTCGACGCGCGGCGACGACCGGCCGACGATCCGGTAGCGGGCGGGATCCTTCGTGCGGGCGTTCAGGTCGAGCGTGAGCGCGATGCGGCGCGCCGCGACGAGCGCGGCGAACGTTGCGGTGTGCCCGCCGGCCGGCGCTGCGATCGTCCCGTCGTCGATGCTCAGTTGCGCGGGGTCGACACCGAAGCGCTCGGCGGCCAGCGCCAGCAGCGCGTGGCGTGCCTGCGCGGCCGCGCAGCGCAGCGGCGTCGCGGAAATCTGGATCGTCGCGCTCGCGATGGTCGGACCCTGGTTCGGCGTCGCGGCCGTGTCGCCGAGCACCATCGTCACGCGCGCGGCCGGCACGTCGAGCTCTTCGGCCACGATCTGCGCGAGCGACGTGCGGATGCCGGTGCCGAGGTCGACGTGGCCGTTGAACGCGAGGATGCGTCCGTCGTCGAGGATCGCGACGAACACCTCGGGCAGCGCCGGCACGTACGACGACAGGCTGCCCGGCTGGCCGGGCGCCGGCTTGGGCGGCGGCGCGGGCGGCCGGATCACGGTCAGGCAGCCGTCGCGCGCAAGCAGTTCGGAGCGGTTCACGGTTCAGGTGTCCTGTCGGGGAGGGCGCGACCGGCGGCCGGTCGCAGCGGCTGCGGCGCTGCTGCCGCGTGCCGCGCACGGGGCGTCGGCCCGGGCGTGCGCGATGGCGCACGCGGTCAATCTAGGTCGCCAAAAGCGCAGCGTCAATCGCGCGCCGGCGCGGGCACGGCTGCCGTTCGTCCCACCCGTGCCGCACCGCCCGCGATCGGCGCGGCGGCTCAGCGCGCGTGCACGGCATCGATCGCCGCGATCGCATCGTCGAGCGGCATCACGGCCGCGTATTTCTGCTGCATGTCGAACAGGTTCGCGTCGTGCGGCGCGATCGCGCGATCGCCGACGCAATCGGCGAGCACGAGCGGGCGGAACCCGTGCGACATCGCGTCGACCACGCTCGCGCGCACGCAGCCGCTCGTCACCGCGCCCGCGACGAGCAGCGTCTGCACCGCGCGCTGCGCGAGCCACGGCGCGAGCTGCGTGCCGAAGAACGCCGACGGCACGGTCTTGCGCACGACGAGTTCGCCGGCGGCGGGCGTGAGTTCGGGCACGATCGCGCTGTTCGGATGGTGCTCGGTCAGCGTCGCCATGCCGGGCACCTTCAGCGAGAACACGTTGTCGTCGCTGCCGTCGTCCGCGTACACGATGCGGCTGTGCGCGACCGGCCAGCCGCGTGCGCGCGCGAGCGCGAGCGCCCGCGTCGTGCGCGCGATCGCCGGCGCGATGTTGCCGCCGCCGAACGTCGCGGGATCGGCGAAGCCGACCACGAAGTCGACGATCAGCAGTCCGATGTTGCCGTGCGGCGGCAGCGGCGTGCCGAAACCCTGCTGGCGGTAGACGTTTGCTTCGGCGTGGCGGGAAAGATCGGTCATGGTGTCGGGCACTCGTCGGTCACGCGGGTTGATCGGTCACGCGGCCTTCGCGCACGACGGTCTCGCCGTCGAGCTCGACCGTGCAGCGGCGCAGCGGGATGTCGATGTGGCAGGTGGTCGTGCGGGTGCCGCCGCCTTCGTTGTTCGGGCCGAGCGAGAACAGGAAGTTGCCTTCGAACGCTCGCGCATCCATCCCGATCGTCGCCTCGCGGTCGTACAGGCCGAGCGTCGACCAGCGCGCGCGCGGCTGCAGCCCCCAGCCGATGTGCGAGATCGCATAGCCTTCCGGGTCCGCGAAGGTTTCCATGTAGTCGCGCAGCAGGTCGGCATCGACGCCGCCTTCGATGCGCGTCGCATAGCCGCCTTCGACGGTCAGCGCGATCGGCTCGCTCACGTAATGTTTCTGCGGCAGCAGGATGTCGCCGCGATCGATCACGATCGTGCCGCGTGCGGCGCGGTCGTTCGGGAAGGTCAGCGCGAAGCCGCTCGGCCAGTGGTCCCAGCGGCCCGGCGCGTCGACGAAGCCGTATTCGGCGGTCGGCGGGAAATCGCCGAGCGGGCACACGAGCGCCGTGCCGGCCGCCGAGGTCACGCGCATCTCGCGCGCGGCGGCGATTTTCTTCGCGGCGCCGAGCACGCGCGTGCGGTCGGCCAGTGTCGGCACCATCCGCACCAGCACTTCGGGCGGCTCGACCGCGAGCAGGATCTTCGTGCCGGATTTCAGGATGTCGTGCTGCTCGGGCGAGAACAGCAGCGTCATCAGGTCGAGCACGAGGTCGCTCTCGCGCAATGCGGCGATCGCGGCGCGGTTGCCGGTGAGCGGCGTCGTGCCGAGATACGCGAGCGGGTCGCGGCTGAACGCCTTCTCGCCGTTCACCGGCGGCAGGTCGAGCCGGTTGACGATCGCGCCCATCGATTGCGTCGCGATCAGCGCGCACGACAGCGTCTGCGGATGAGTGGCCGCGCTCGTCAGGATCGTGACGGTCTGGCCCGGTTCGAGGCGCGACAGCGTGAGCACCTGCTTCCACGCGTCGATCAGTTGATAGTCGCTGACTGGCATCGTCGGCTCCGGTAATGGCGTGAAGGGAAGGGGGGGCGAAATCAGGCCGCGAGCGGCGCGCCGAGGAAGTTGCCGAACGCCGCGTAGAAGCCCGCCGCGTTGTCCCACGGGATCATGTGGCCGGCATCGGGCACGCGCACGTGCTGCATCGACGGCGTCGCACGCTGCAGTTCGGCGACGTCGTCGTCGCGCACCACGTCGCCGCGCTCGGCCGTGATCAGCAGCGACGGCACGGCCAGTTGCGCGGCATCCGCGTGGAAGTCGTCGGTGTGGAAGCCTTCGTACGACGTACGCACCGCGCGCTCGTCGCAGGTATGCAGCCACTCGGCGCGCAGTTGCAGCTCGGCATCGGTCCAGGTCGGGCAGAACGCGCGCATCCCTTCGGCGTCGGTGCCGGCTCGCGCGAGCGCCATCGAGTCGATGTACCACGGCAGCTTGCCCGGATAGTCGCGGCGGTTCGGGCCGGACACCGGTGGATCGACGAGCACGACCGATTCGAGCCCGCGGACGCCGCGCCGTGCCGCGCGCGCGGCGATCCGCGCGCCCATCGAATGGCCGACCAGGCTCGTGCGCGGCAGGCCGAGCGCGGCGACGAACGCCGCGATGTCATCGGCGTGCGCATCGAGGCCGTAGTCGAGCGACGGCGACGCGTCGGACAGCCCGCGGCCGCGCACGTCGAGCACATAGGTGTCGAACGCCGCGCCGAACACCTCGCCGACGAAGCCCCACGTGATCGCGGGGCTCGTGATGCCGGGAATCAGCACGATCGCGGGGCGCGACGCGCGCGCGCCCGTGGCGCCGCCGTAGCGCAGGTAGTGCTGGCGGATGCCGTTGGCGCGGACGTTCGCGCCGTACAGGAAAGTCGAGGACATGGCGATGCTCCGAAGTAGCGGGGCGCTCAATACGCGCCGGACAGCAGCGCGCCGGCGCCGGGCACGATCGGTTCGAGATCGAGTTCGCGCAGCATCGCGTAGGTCGTCGCGATCGCGGCCGTGATCACGGGCTTGCCCGTCATCGCCTCGACCTTCGCGACGGCCGGCAGCGACGGCATCTGCACGCACGCGGACAGCACGATCGCATCGGCGTCCTGGTAAGGCAGCGTCTTCACGATGTCGGGCAGGCGCGCCGGGTCGTGGCGGCCGACGTCGAGGTTGTCGGGGATCTCGAGCGCGCGATACGCGATCACGTCGTAGCCTTCGTTGCGGATGTAGTCGACCACGAGCTCGGTCAGCGGCAGCATGTACGGCGCGACCACCACGATGCGCTTCGCGCCGATCACCTTCAGCGCATCGACGAGCGCGCCCGCGCTCGTCA
The DNA here is from genome assembly GCF_000949135.2 of Burkholderia sp. USMB20. Classification (GTDB taxonomy): domain Bacteria; phylum Pseudomonadota; class Gammaproteobacteria; order Burkholderiales; family Burkholderiaceae; genus Burkholderia. The sequence goes on from NZ_JTAN02000003.1 coordinate 498,091, forward strand.
GCACCGGCGCCTGCGCACCGTTGTCGGCCGTGTGCTTCGTGAGGCGCGCCTGCGACACGCGGTGATAGCCGTGGCCCATCGCCATGATCGCGACGAGGCACGCGTAGCCGAGCACGTCGACGCGCGCATCGCTCAGTTCCACCGCGCAGCGGTCGGACTCGGCGTCCATCGCCGCGAGTTCTTCCTTGACGACCTTCTTCATCCGCATCCGGCTCGAGTGATACGTGAAGCGCTCGGGCCGGATCGCCTCGCGCAACCGCAGCATCGCGGGAATCTCGGTTTCCATCGTCGTGTTGGAACTCGGCACGATCTGGCCGATGCGGTAGGTCTTGCTCATGACGGGAGGCTCCGTGTCGGTAAGGGTGGGGCGGCACGCTGGCGCGGGATCGCCTGGTTTCGGGGAAAGTCTAGTGTGTACATTTGAAAATGACAATGGGTCAAAATGATTCATTTCAGGCGTAGATCGTTTATTTGCGGATGTATATGAGGGTTTATTGGTGTTTTCCCGGATGTGGTGGCCGCCGGAAATAATCCCCTTGTCTTGAGTAAATTGAGTGTGTACGCTACATAAACGCCATTCAATCCGCCCGTTCTCGTGCCGCGTCCGGCGCCGGGCTCACGATCAGGAGATCCGCATGAGCAAACCCCGTATCGCAATCATCGGCGCCGGTCTCGGCGGCACGGCCGCCGCGGCGCTGCTGCAGCGCGGCGGCTACGACGTCGCGCTGTACGAGCAGGCGCCGGCGTTCTCGCGCCTCGGCGCGGGCATCCATCTCGGCCCGAACGTGATGAAGATCATGCGGCGCATCGGCTGCGAGGACGCGCTGGAGACGATGGGTTCGCATCCGGATTGCTGGTACAGCCGCGACTGGCAGACGGCCGACGTACTGTCGCGGATTCCGCTCGGCGACTACGCGCGCAGGACCTACGGCGCGAGCTACCTGACCGTGCATCGCGGCGATTTCCACGCGCTGATGACGCAGGCGGTGACACCCGGCACGATCCGCTTCGGCAAGCGGCTCGCGGCGGTGGAGGACACGGGTGACGCGGTGCGCCTGACGTTTGCCGACGGCAGCGTCGAGACGGCCGACATCGTGATCGGCGCGGACGGCGTGAACTCGCGGATCCGCGAGCACCTGCTCGGCGCGGAGCCGCCGCGCTATACGGGCTATGTCGCGCATCGCGCGGTGTTCCCGGCCTCGCTGCTCGGCAACAAGCCGTACGACATGTGCGTGAAATGGTGGTCGGAGGATCGCCACATGATGGTCTACTACGTGACCGAGAAGCGCGACGAGTACTACTACGTGACCGGCGTGCCGCAGGCCGAGTGGCCGGAAGGCGTGTCGATGGTCGACAGCAGCCGCGATGAAATGCGCGAGGCGTTCGCCGGCTTCCACGCCGACATCCAGCACCTGATCGACGTGTCGCCGTCGATCACGAAGTGGCCGCTGCTCGAGCGCGACCCGCTGCCGTTGTGGAGCCGCGGCCGTCTAGTGCTGCTCGGCGACGCATGCCATCCGATGAAGCCGCACATGGCGCAGGGCGCTGCGATGGCGATCGAGGATGCGGCGATGCTCGCGCGCTGCCTCGACGAAGTCGGCATCGGCGATTACGCGGGTGCGTTCGCGCTGTACGAGGCGAACCGCGCGGCACGCGCGTCGAAGGTGCAGCTCGTGTCGCACAACAACACGTGGCTGCGCACCAACGAGGATCCGTCGTGGGTATTCGGCTACGACGTGTTCGACGTGCCGCTGGTGTCGCCGTCGCCGTCGCGCGGCAACGTGGCGGCCGTCGCCTGACGCGCATGCGGTGTCCGCGCCGGATGTCGCGCCGCCGTATCGGGGATCGATGCGGCGGTACGCATTTCGGCGTGTTATACGTGAGCGCTGCGCGCGACGCCGGCCCGTCGCGAGCCGGCGGCCGTGCCCGCTGCCGGCCCCAAGTCACGGCCTGCCGGCCCGCGCCCCGCATTCCGGATCCCTTCATGTCCCATCCCGCTTCCCCGTCGCGGCCGCTCGCGTTTCGCGTGAACGGCACGCCGCACACGTTCGACGCTGCCGCGCCCGACGCGCCGCTGCTGCTGGTCCTGCGCAACGACTGCGCGCTCAACGGCCCGAAGTACGGCTGCGGATTCGGGCAGTGCGGCGCGTGTACGGTGCTGGTCGACGCTCAGGCGACGCGCGCGTGCGTCGTGCCGGCCGCCGCCGCGCACGGGCGCGACGTGACGACGCTCGAAGGGCTCGGCTCGCGCGACGCGCCGCATCCGATCCAGCGCGCGTTCATCGACGAGCAGGCCGCGCAGTGCGGCTATTGCCTGAACGGCATGATCATGAGCACGAAGGCGCTGCTCGACCGTAATCCGTCGCCGGACGATGCGGCGATCCGCGACGCGCTGCGCTTCAATCTCTGTCGCTGCGGCACGCATCTGGAGATCATCCGCGCGGTGCATCGGGCCGCGCGCTATCTGCGGGACGACGGCGATGAAGCATGACCTGAGCGTGCCCGCGCAGCCCGAAGCCGATGCGAGCGATGTGCGGCGCGATGAAGCGGTGGCCGGTTCGGCGCGGCGTGCGGACGACGCGGCGCGCATGCACCGCGCACACTACGAATGGCCGATCGGCGATGCGCGTGCGCACGCGTCGTTCGAGCTCGAAACGCGGACCGCCGCCGATGGGCGGATGACGACGTGGCGCTATCGCACGCGGGCCGGCGCGACACCGGATGCGCGGCGCGCGGCGGCGCAGGGCGGGGCATCGGCTCGGTCGTCGCCGTTCGTCTATCGACATGCGCAGACGTCGATCGAGATGGCCGACGTCCACCACACGATTCCCGGCCACGCGCACGCATTCGCGCGCGAGTCGTTCGTCGACGAACTGGCCGGTGCGCTGCGGCGCGATCCGGTCGCATTGCGCCTGCAGCATCTCGATGCGTCGCGCGATGCCGGGCCGCGCGAGATCATCCGGATGGTCAGCGAACGCGCGGCGTGGGGCGAACCGGCCGCGGGCCGTGCCCATACAGCGGCGCAGGACCGCCTCAGTGGGCGCGGCTTTGCGTTCGACGGTGCGGGCGTGCTCGAGGCGCCGTCCGCAGGCGAAATCCCGCACGCGGACGCGGGCCGCGACAACGACCGCGACAGCGATCCGCACTGGTCCGCATGGGTCGTCGATCTCGACGTCGATCGCGCGACGGGCGACGTCGCGGTGCGCCGCGTCGTCGCCGGGCAGGGCGCGGGCGAGCCCGGGCAGGCGTCGATGGCGGGCTTGCCCGCGTGGCAGATCGAGGCGGCGATTTCGCGCGTGATGGGCGCGCGGCTGTCCGCACGGCCGGCGCATGACGAGACCGGCGGCGATGTCGCGCCGGATGCGATCGCGCATGAACTCGTCGCGTTCGACGACGCAGAGCCGGGCGCCGGTCGCGCGCAGTCGCTGTCGGCATACGACGCGCAACGGATCGAACAGGCGGCCGCGCCGGCGGCGGCCGCGATCGCGAACGCGCTATATGACGCGACGGGCGTGCGTTTTCGCGCGCCGCCGTTCGACGCCGCACGCATTCGCGACGCGCTGGCCGGCCGGAGCCGGCCGATGTCGGGCGAGCGCAGTTCCGGCGCGCCGCGCCGCGCGTCATCGCGCTGGCGCCGCTGGCTGGCCGGTGGCGGCGCGGCGGGTCGTCGGCGGCTGATCGGGCTGGCCTGCGCGATCCTGCCGGGCCCAGCGCCGATCGCCCCGATTGCCCCGATCGCACCCGGCGGCGCGGACGGCGCGATGTGGAGCGCGGCGACGCTCGAACGCGGCCGCCTGGTCGCGCTCGCCGGCGATTGCGCGGTCTGCCATACCGCGCCGGGCGGCGCGGCCAATGCGGGCGGTCTCGCGCTCGACACGCCGTTCGGCACGATCTACACGACCAACATCACGCCCGATCCGGAAACCGGCATCGGCGCATGGTCGTATCCGGCGTTCGCGCGCGCGATGCGCGAAGGCATCGCGCGCGACGGCTCGCATCTGTATCCGGCGTTTCCGTACACCGCGTTCGCGAAGCTGAGCGAGCCCGACCTGCTCGCGCTGTATGCATACCTGATGTCGCAGCCGCCGGTGAAGCATGCGCCGCCGAAGACGAAGCTGCCGTTCCCGCTCGACCAGCGGCGCCTCGTCGCCGGATGGAACTGGCTGTTTCACGACGCGCGGCCGTTCGTGCCGGATCCGGCGCGCTCCGCGTCGTGGAATCGCGGCAAGTATCTGGTCGACGGCGCCGGGCACTGCGGCGCGTGCCATACGCCGCGCAACGCGCTCGGCGCGGAACGGGGCGAGCGCGCTTATCTGGCCGGCGGCGAGGCCGAGGGGTGGGTCGCGCCGCCGCTCGTCGCGTCGCCGGCGTCGCCGGTGCCGTGGACCGAAGGCGCGCTGTTCGACTACCTGCGCACGGGCTTCTCCGCGCAGCACGGCGTCGCGGCCGGGCCGATGGCGCCGGTCGTCGCGGGGCTCGCGGCGCTGCCCGAATCGGACGTCCGGGCGATCGCGCATTATCTGGCGTCGCTGTCGCCGCCCGTCGATGCCGCGGTGGCCGTCGACGCGGCGACCCGCCGTGCACGCGGTGCGGAAACGGTCGCGACGCTCGGCCTCGAGAGCGGCCGGCGCGCGTTCGATGCCGCGTGCGCGGTCTGTCACGCGGAGACGGGCGGGGTCGGGCATTTCGGCGTGCGTCCGCTGATGGGGCTCAACACGAGCGTCAGCCAGGCGGCGCCCGACAACCTGCTGCGCGTGCTGCACGACGGGATCGACCATCCGGCCACCGACGGGCTCGGCTACATGCCGGGCTTCCGCGACGCGTTCGACGACCGGCAGATGGCCGAGCTCGCCGCATACATCCGCGCGCGCTATGCGCCCGGCCAACCGGCGTGGCGAAGCCTGGAGGAGGCTTCGGCGAGAATCCGGGCGCGTGCGCACTGACCGGCGCGCCGGCCGATGCCGGTCGCCGGGCAGAAACCGTGCGTCGGCCGGGAAGCCGGGAAAAGCGACACGCTGCGCAACGACGGGCGTGACGCGGGCCGTAAATCCTGCCGGCAGCGCCCATCGTTTAACCATTCGAAACAATGTGTTCACTGAAAAGGGCATGATCTCCGGCGATCGGGCAGGCATACTGTCGCCTATGTTGCTCAATGCCGTCGAATCGACGCGCGCTTGCCCCCCATGTCCATTGCTCTATCTTTTCGATCCCTGCGAGGGTTGACCATCGCGGCCGTTGCATGCTTGCTCGCCGCATGTTCGACCGCTTCCGACGTGACCACGACGTCGAATCCGAACGTCTTCACCGTGACGACGCGCACGCTCGGCGTGTCGACGACGTGGGCCGACGCCCATGCGAAAGCCGTCGACGAAGCGACCAACTACTGCACGCAGCGCGGCATGCGCGCGAGCCTGAAGCAGGAGTCGGTGACCGGCGGCCGCCGCGTCGACGCGCGCTCCGAACTCGCGTTCGAGTGCCATCCGACCTTCGAGACGGCGTCGAACCCGCGCGGATAAACGCCGCGCCGCCCGCGCGGCCGTCACCTCCGCACTGCTCCGGATGTGAACCGACCCGCGATGCCGTTGACGGGCAGCGCGGGCCGTCGCACGTCCGCCGGCCGCGTTACGCGGGCTGCGCCTCGTACAGCTTCACGCACGCGGAGAAGTCGAGCGTGCCGAGCCCGTGCTGGCTCATCGACTGATAGAGCTGCTGCGCGAGCGCGCCCATCCACACCGGCTGCCGTGCGCTGCGCGCGGCTTCGGTCGCGAGCCCGAGATCCTTCAGCATCAGGTTCGCGGCGAAACCGCCCGAGTAGCCGCGCGCGGCGGGTGCCGCGTCGTTCACGCCAGGGTACGGGTTGTAGGTGTCAGAACTCCAGCAGCGGCCGGTCGACGTGTTGATGATGCCGGCCAGCACGGCCGGGTCGATGCCGAGCGCGGCGCCGAGCGCCATCGCTTCGGCCACGCCCATCATCGAGATCCCGAGCAGCAGGTTGTTGCAGATCTTCGCGATCTGCCCGGTGCCCGTGCCGCCGCAGTGCACGACGTTCTTCCCCATGTCGAGCAGCACCGGGCGGATGCGCTCGAACAGCGCGCCTTGCGCGCCGACCATGAAGGTCAGCGTGCCGGCCTGCGCGCCGCCGGTGCCGCCCGACACCGGCGCGTCGGCGAGCGGGAAGTCGCGCTGTGCGGCGGCGTCGGCCACCGCGCGCACGGTGTCCGGATCGATCGTGCTGCAGTCGACCAACGTCGCGCCGGCACGCGCGCCGGCCAGCACGCCGTCGTCGCCGAGGTAGACCGCGCGCACGTGCTGCGCGGCCGGCAGCATCGTGATCACCAGCGACGCGCGGGCAGCCGCGTCACGCGGCGACGCGGCCGCCGTCGCGCCCGCGCGCACCGCCGCGCCGACCGCGTTCGCGTCGAGGTCGAACACCGTCAGCGCGTGGCCGGCCTTGAGCAGGTTGGCGGCCATCGGGCCGCCCATGTTGCCGAGTCCGATGAATGCGATTTCCATGTGCGGGCTTCCTTGATCAGCGCAGCGCGATCGTCGTGTTCACGCCGCCGGCCGTCGCGTCGTCGTCGAACCAGCGCGCGGTGACCGTCTTCGTCTGCGTATAGAACTGCACGACCTGCTTGCCGTACGGGCCGAGATCGCCGAGCTTCGAGCCGCGCGAGCCGGTGAAGCTGAAGTAGGGGACCGGCACCGGGATCGGGATGTTGATGCCGACCTGGCCGATGTCGATCTCGCTCTGGAACTTGCGCGCGGCCGCGCCGCTCTGCGTGAACAGGCCGACGCCGTTGCCCATCGGGTTGCGGTTGACCAGCGCGATCGCGTCGTCGAGCGTGTCGGCTTCGAGCACGACCACCACCGGCCCGAAGATTTCTTCCTGATAGATCGACATGTCGGTCGTCACGTTCGAGAAGATCGTCGGGCCGACGAAGTTGCCCTGCTCGTAGCCGGGCACCTTCACGTCGCGGCCGTCGAGCAGCAGCGTCGCGCCTTCCTTCACGCCCGCATCGATCAGCGACAGGATGCGGGCCTTCGCCGCCTTCGACACGACCGGGCCGACGTCCGTGCCGGCTTCGGCACCGGCGTTGACCTTCAGCGCCTTCGCCTTCTCGACCAGCTCGGGCAGCCAGTCGCGCGCCTGGCCGACCAGCACGACGACCGACGTCGCCATGCAGCGCTGGCCGGCCGCGCCGAAGCCCGCGCCGACCAGCGCGTTGATCGACTGCTCGCGGTGCGCATCGGGCAGCACGACCGCGTGGTTCTTCGCGCCCATCATCGACTGCACGCGCTTGCCGTGCTGGCTGCCGAGGTTGTACACGTGCGTGCCGACGCGCGTCGAGCCGACGAACGAGATCGCCTTGATGTCCGGGTGCGTGCACAGACGGTCGACCACGGTCTTGCCGCCGTGCACGACGTTCAGCACGCCCTGCGGCACGCCGGCCTCGATCGCGAGTTCGACGAGCTGCATCGTCGACAGCGGATCCTGTTCGGACGGCTTCAGCACGAACGTGTTGCCGCACACGATCGCCATCGGGAACATCCACAGCGGGATCATGCCGGGGAAGTTGAACGGCGTGATGCCCGCGCACACGCCGATCGGCTGGCGCAGCGTGTAGGTGTCGACGCCGCCCGCGACGTTCTCCGCGAATTCGCCTTGCTGCAGCGTGCCGATCGAGCACGCATGCTCGACCACTTCGAGGCCGCGGAAGATGTCGCCCTGCGCGTCGGGCAGCGTCTTGCCCTGCTCGGCCGTCAGCGTATGCGCGATCCGTTCGAGATTGCGACGCACGAGGTCCTGGAACTTCAGCATGATGCGCAGCCGCGCGCCGATCGGCGTCGTCTTCCAGGTCTGGAACGCGCGCTGCGCGGACGCGATCGCGGCATCGACCTCGTCGAGCGTCGCGTACGGCACGCGGCCGATCACTTCCTGCGTCGCGGGGTTGACGATGTCGCCCCATTCGGCGCTTTGCGATTCGACGAACGCGCCGTCGATCAGCAGCTTGGCGGTGGGCAGGGCGAGGGTGGTCTGGGGAACTGCGGCGTTCATGGAACTCTCCGGGAAACGGTGATGCGAAGAAAACACGTGGGCTGCGTCCGTCGCGCGTGCGGCCACGGCGGACGGCAGGTCGAACTGAAATCGGGGCGATGCGGATCGATGCGGGCCAATGCTTACGCACGCGCCGGACGCATCAACGCGGTACACGCGAGCGCGAACACGCCGAAGCCGACGAGGTACGCGATCACGTAGTGCGGCTGGCCGCCGCCGGCCTTGAGCAGCGACGTCGCGATCATCGGCGCGAAGCCGCCGCCGATCACGCCGGCGAGCTGCACCGACAGCGAGATGCCGCTGTAGCGGATTTCCGCCGGGAACTGCTGCGCGAACAGCAGCGACTCCGGCGCATACAGGATCGGGAACACGATGCCGAGGCCGAGCACGATCGCCCACCATGCGGTCGACGTCTGCTGCGTGCCGAGCATCAGGAAGAACGGCGCCGCGAACAGGCACATCAGCACGAGGCCGATCGCGAACATCCGGCGCTGGCCGATGCGGTCGCTGAGATGCCCGCACAGCGGCATCGTGACGAGCGACAACGCCGCGCCGGCCGTGATCGCGTGCAGCATCTCGGCCTTCGGCAGATGCAGCTGCTGCGTCGCATACGCGAGCGCGAACGTGACGACCATGTAGAACCAGGTGTTTTCCGCGGCACGTGCGCCGACGATCGTCAGCACCTCGCGCGGATGGCGGCGCAGCGCGGCCGTCACCGGCGACTTCTCGGCCTTGCCCTGGCGCTGCATCTTCTCGAAGTCCGGCGACTCGGGCACCTTCGCGCGGATGAACCAGCCGAGGCCGACCAGCGCGATGCTCGCGAGGAACGGCACGCGCCAGCCCCACGACAGCATGTCGGCTTCCGGCAGCGCGGCCACCGCGGCCATCGCGACCGACGACAGGATCAGCCCGAGCCCGACGCCCGTCTGCGGCAGGCTGCCGAACAGCCCCTTGCGGCCCTTCGGCGCGTGCTCGACGGCCATCAGCACCGCGCCGCCCCATTCGCCGCCGACCGCCATCCCCTGCAGGAAGCGCATCGCGATCAGCAGCGCGGCGGCCCAGTAGCCGATGCGGTCGTACGACGGGATCAGCCCGATGATCATGCTCGGCACGCCCATCAGCAGCAGCGTGATCATCAGCATCGACTTGCGGCCGATGCGGTCGCCGAAGTGGCCGAACACGATGCCGCCCATCGGCCGGCCGATGAAGCCGACCGCGAACGTGCCGAACGCGGCGAGCGTGCCGACGACGGGGTCCAGCGACGGGAAGAAGATGCGGTTGAACACGAGCGCGGCCGCCGTGCCGTAGAGGAAGAAGTCGTACCACTCGATCGTGGTGCCGGCCATGCTGGCCCAGCCGGCCAGCAGGTAGTGCCGCGCGGTGCGGGCGGGCGCCGGCGTCGCGATGGCTGCATGCTCATCGAGGGTGGATCGCGTCTGCATGGTGTCTCCGGTTTTATTGCCCGCGGCTCATGGTCCGCAGGTCACGGTCGAGTATAGTTATGCGCGGATCCATGATGTACCGACAAGAAAACCGGTTGGATGTGCATTTATGCATATCGGAACCCGGCCCCGAGACACCTGCCCTTTTTTCCCGCCGATGCGACACGCCACCGAGCCGGTTTCCGGCAACCTGAACTGGGACGACCTGCGCTTCTTCCTCGAAGTCGCCCGCACGCAGCGCGCGAGCGGGGCGGCGAAGCGGCTCGGGGTCGACTACACGACCGTCGCGCGGCGCATTCGCGCACTCGAGGCCGCGATGGGTACGCTTTTGTTCGACAAGTCTCGCTCGGGTGGCTTCACGCTGACCGCCGAGGGGCAGCGGCTCGTCGCGTATGCGGACGCGATGGAGACGACCGTGCAGTCCGCATGCGACCAGGTCGCGAACACCGGCGAGGCGCTGTCGGGCCACGTGCGGATCGGGTCGACCGAAGGGTTTGGCTGCTTTTTCCTCGCGCCGCAGCTCGCGCGGTTTCGCGTCGCGCACCCGCATGTGACGGTCGACCTGCTGCCGGTCCCGCATTTCGTCAACTTGCCGAAGCGCGAGGCCGACCTCGCGATCACGCTCGAGCGGCCCGAACGCGGGCCTTACGTGGTCACGAAGCTGTGCGACTACCAGTTGCGGCTCTATGCGACGCGCGACTATCTGGCGAGTCATCCGCCGATCGCCTGCACCGACCATCTCGCGCGGCATGCGTTCATCAGTTACGTCGACGATCTCGCGTTCAGCAGCGAACTGCTGTACCTGGAGCGCGCGGTGCCCGGCGCGACGGCCGGGCTACGCACGACGAGCGTGATCGCGCAGGTGTTCGCGGCGCTGCAGGGCGGCGCGCTCGCGATCCTGCCGTGCTTCATGGCGGCCACGCAGCCGGCGCTGGTGCCGGTGCTGCCGGACGACGTGGTGGTCACGCGGTGCTTCTGGCTGACGTGTCGCGAGGATCTGCGCAAGCTGCGGCGCGTGACGGCGCTGTGGGATTACCTGCGCGCGGCGGCGGACGCGAACCGGGCGTTGTTGATGGGGGAGTCTGACGAACTGCGATTCATCGGGAATTGAGCGCAGCGGTGCGTCATGGGCGGTCCGTCCCGTGTCGATCGATGGATTTCGTGCCGCGTACCGGTTTGACATAGTGGTTTCGCGGGGCGGGCGCGCCTGTGGCGGCCTGGTGTCCCGCGTTTTTCGTCATCCGGAGGTGTGTCATGAAAAAGAAGACAGCAATCCTGATCGTCGCGGCCGGCGCCGACCCCACGGGGCTCGCAGTCGGGCAAATCATCAGCGGAAGCGGCAGCATGGGCCGCGTCGGCATGAAGATCACGAGCGTGAAGCAGCAGACCGCGTTCGCCGACCGGCCCTACGTCCTCGAAGTCGCGACACTCGAGGCGACATGGTTCGACGACGCCAATCCGATCACGACGATCAGCTACAACAACGAACGCAATCGGGCCGCGGTGACGACCTGCACGTTCACGTCGTGATCGCCATCCGGGCACGCGGTTGGTGTCAACCCGGACAACCGAGCCGATCCGCGAGTTCGTTCAGGTCCTTGACGTCGAAGTCCCACGCGTCGTCGGCTTTCAGGTCGGTCGTCTGGTTCGGCCCGTGTTCGGTCGGCCGCAGCACGAACGCGGTCGCGAGCCCGAGTCGCCGCGCGGCGGCCAGATCGCCGTTGTGCGCGGCAACCAGGCACAGCTCGGCCGGCTCGAGACCGAGAATCTCGACCGCTTCGGTATAGACCCTCGGCGACGGCTTGTACGCGTGCGCGACTTCGGCGCCGAGGATCGCGTCCCACGGCAGGCCGCCGTGCTTCGCGACGTCGACCATCAGCCGGATATTGCCGTTCGACAGCGGCGCGATCACGTAGCGCCGCTTCAGCCGCTGCAGCGCCGAGACGGAGTCGGGCCACGGATCGAGCCGGTGCCACGCGAGGTTGAGCGCGTCGATCTCCGCGTCGGGCACGCCGTCAATCCCGTAGCGGTCGAGCGTGCGCACCAGGTTCTCGCGGTGCAGCACGTCGAGCCGCACGTAGCGCCTGCGCCCGCTGCGGATTTCCTCCATCGACGGCGCATATTCGCGGCGCCACGTATCGGCGAATTCGAACGGATCGCGATCCGGCGCATGGCGCGCCAGGAACGTGGCGGCTTCGCGCGCGACGCCGTTTCTCCAGTCGACGATCGTTCCGAACACGTCGAAAACGAGCGCCTTGATGTCGGCAGGGTTCGTCATGGGATTTTCGTGAAGGTCGGTCGAGGGGGGACGCGACGCGCGCCGAGGCGGCAGCGCGCGACGCCGGTTCGAATGACATTGAATCACGTATCCGCGAAGACGGCTGGCGGCGTCGCGGCGATGGCGGCGCGCGGTGCGGCATCGAGGGTGCATGAGGGCGAGGCGGAGCGGGGAAAACCGGTATCGCACCGCCCGTCACGGGCCTTCGGCCATGACCTTCGGCACATTCCTGCCCGCGTGCGCGGAGCCTACGCTGGGCAGGTCGCCGGTGCGTGCCGGCGGCGTTCCCCAACCAACCGACAAGGACATGCCATGCCGACCATTTCAGTCTACGGGTTCAATCCGGACGGCGGCCCGAGCGCGCTCGGCGCGCAAGCCACGCGCGACAACCTCAACGAGGACCATCCGACGTGGGCCGTGACGCTGGCCTACACCGCGAGCACCACGACGGCCGTCTTCACGTCGGCCACGGCGTCCGACGCGGATCTCAGGGCCGCGCTGGAGACGGCGTATCCGCCGGCAAGCTACCACGTGGTTTAGGTATCGCGGGCGCCCGCCCGGGCCGGCCCGGGCGGGGATAGTTCATGTGGCGCAACGCGCGCCGGCGGCTGCGGCGCGGGCCGGGTTCGCGCCGCAAGCGCGGCGCGTGCGGACGTGCGGCAATCAGCTCTTGTCGTACGAGAACTGGATGCCCGCGGTGCCGCCGGTTTCGATGAACAGGTTGATGAACGCGGGGACGGTTGCGCTGCGCGCCCAGTCGCGGCGCTCAGGCCCGTCGACAATGAGCTGACGTTGCCGTTGGTCGCATTCAAGCTGGTCGACAACGATCCGACGTCGGTCGATTCCTGAGTCGACAGTGCCCCGAGGGTACTGTTGGTCGTGTTCAGACCTGTCGACAGCGAGCTCACACCGCTTTGTGCCGTGCTGATGCCGGCGGCAGCCGAAGTCGACAGACTCGCCACGTTGTTGTTCGTGGCGCTCAGGCCCGTCGACAATGAGCTGACGTTGCCGTTGGTCGCATTCAAGCTGGTCGACAACGATCCGACGTCGGTCGATTCCTGAGTCGACAGTGCACCGAGGGTACTGTTGGTCGTGTTCAGACCTGTCGACAGGGAGGTCACGCCGCTTTGCGCCGTGCTGATGCCGGCCGCAGCCGACGTCGACAGGCTTGCCACGTTGCTGTTGGTGGTATTCAAGCTGGTCGACAACGATCCGACGTCGGTCGATTCCTGGGTCGACAGTGCCCCGAGGGTACTGTTGGTCGTGGTCAGGCTCGTCGACAGGGAGGTCACGCCGCTTTGTGCCGTGCTGATACCGGCCGCGGCCGACGTCGACAGGCTTGCCACATTGCTGTTGGTGGTATTCACGCTGGTCGACAGCGATCCGACGTCGGTCGACTCCTGCGTCGACAGTGCACTGAGGGTGCTGTTGGTCGTGTTCAGGCCGGTCGACAACGAGGTCACGCCGCTTTGCGCCGTGCTGATGCCGGCGGCAGCCGACGTCGACAGACTCGCCACATTGCTGTTGGTGGTATTCACGCTGGTCGACAGCGATCCGACGTCGGTCGATTCCTGGGTCGACAGTGCCCCGAGGGTACTGTTGGTCGTGTTCAGGCCCGTCGACAACGAACTCACGCCGCTTTGTGCCGTGCTGATACCGGCGGCAGCCGACGTCGACAGACTCGCCACGTTGCTGTTGGTGGTGTTCAGACCTGTCGACAGCGAGCTCACGCCGCTTTGCGCCGTGCTGATACCGGCCGCAGCCGAGGTCGACAGGCTTGCCACGTTGCTGTTGGTGGTGTTCAGACCTGTCGACAACGAACTCACGCCGCTTTGTGCAGTGCTGATACCGGCCGCAGCCGAGGTCGACAGGCTTGCCACGTTGCTGTTTGTGGTGTTCAGACCTGTCGACAACGAGCTCACGCCGCTTTGTGCCGTGCTGATACGGCCGCAGCCGAGGTCGACAGGCTTGCCACGTTGCTGTTGGTGGTGTTCAGACCTGTCGACAACGAGCTCACGCGCTTGTGCAGTGCTGATACCGCCGCAGCCGAGTCGGCAGACTCGCCACGTTGCTGTTGGTGGTGTTCAGACCTGTCGACAGCGAGCTCACGCCGCTTTGTGCAGTGCTGATACCGGCCGCAGCCGAGGTCGACAGGCTTGCACGTTGCTGTTGGTGTTGTTCAGACCTGTCGACAGCGAGCTCACGCCGCTTTGTGCCGTGCTGATACCGGCCGCAGCCGAGGTCGACAGGCTTGCCACGTTGCTATTGGTGGTGTTCAGACCCGTCGACAACGAACTCACGCCGCTTTGCGCCGCGCTGATCCCCGTCGAGGTTGAAGTCGACAGGCTCGCCGCGTTACTGTTCGTCGTGCTCAGGCCCGTCGACAACGAGCTCACGCCGCTCTGAGCCGTGCTGATCCCCGTCGAAGTCGAAGTCGACAGGCTTGTCACGTTACTGTTCGTGGTGCTCAACCCCGTCGACAACGAACTCACGCCGCTTTGCGCCGTGCTGATCCCCGTCGAAGTCGAAATCGACAGGCTCGTCACGTTACTGTTCGTGGTGTTCAGGCCCGTCGACAGCGAGCTCACGCCGCTCTGAGCCGTGCTGATCCCCGTCGAAGTCGAAGTCGACAGGCTCGTCATGTTATTGTTCGTCGTACTCAAGCTCGTGGAGAGCGAAAAGAGCTGCCCGCCGTTAACCGCATCCGTCGAACCGGACGCCACATTCCCGCTCGACACATTGATGATCTTGCGCTGCAGCGAGCTGCTACCCACGCTCACCACGTTGGCCGCGCCCGCGTCGGTGCTGCTGGAACCCAGCGCAACGGAGTTTGTCCCCGTAGCCGTCGCGCTGTTGCCAATCGCCGTGGTGTTGGTGATATTCAGCGGGCTGCCGCTGGTTCCCGATCCAGCAGATGCCCCCAACGCTACGTTCCCGTTACCGTTCACGTACTGACCAGCGCTCGTACCGACTGCCGTGTTGTTGCTGCCCGTAACGGCATAGCTGGAATTGGCTCCGCTTCCCGTGTTGTTGCTGCCCGTGACGCTGTAGCTCGAATAAGCCCCGTTACCCGTATTCGAGTCCCCCGTGACGTTGTAGCTCGAAAAAGCGCCGTTACCCGTGTCTGAGTTGCCGGTCAAGCCGGTACCGCTCACATACCCGTAGAACGTGTTGTTGGTCCCGCTTCCCGGGTACGTCGCCGAGGTGCTTCCACAAGTGTCGCTGCTGGGACCGTGGTTATAGCAAGTGCTGTCGGCCCATCCCAGCTGCGGAAGAGACATGCACGTGCCAGCCGCCAGCGCGGCGGCAGCAACGGCCCGCACTCGCCGTACCGCACGTGAGCGCCCCCCTGACTTCCCCTGTCCCGTCGCGCTCTCCGCAACGACAACCATCTGATTCAGCCGTCTGCTGAAAATGCACTTGTAGATCTTGTTCATGTTGTCCCCCAGTTCTCATCAGCGCCAGTTCGCGGAGAGCGCTTGCAGACAGGTTCCCCAGTCCGCGCGCGCTTCTTGCCTGTATGTCACGACATCGGGATACCAGGCGGTGTCTCCAAACCACCGCCAATCGGCATGCTTTTGCAAAAGCACATGTGTCTTCAGTCCAAGCGCACCCGCAAGATTGGCGCTCGACGTACACACCGACACGATTTCGTCCAGACACTGCATTGCCGCTGCAGTCCGGCTGAAGTCGGTCAAAAAATGAGAAAGATCGGTAACAGGCAAATCGGGCACGCCGGCGAGAACCGCGCGATGTTCAGCGGGCATCAGCGAATAGAAGCGCACACAGCCAATGTCTTTCAGATACGCGTTCAGCAGCTCCGATGGCACACTGCGCGCAAGCCGGTTCGACGCGGTCGAGACGGGATTGGCCGACCACACGATGCCGATATGCCGGCAACCCTCGCCCGAGCGCGACTGCGCGACCAACTGCCGCGCAGTGCGCTGATCCTCTGGCGCCGGCTTCAGGTAAGCGACCGGCTCAGGTTTGTCCACCCACAAAGGTAAATCGCCGATCGAGATTTGCCAGATCCTTAAGGACTGTTTATCAACTGCGAGAAGATCCGGCGCTTGCGTGACCATTCCCCCCAATACCGATGCCGACGGAAAACTCGCGCGGAACAGCCGCACGAGCGCGGGCCGGCACACTACCACCACGCGCATATTGGCCGACCGCGCCCGCTTCAGCAGCAGCGGCAGAAACGCGGCAAATAGGATCTCGTCACCGGCACCTTGCTCGCCGGAAACAATCAAGGTCGAGCCCGCTTCGAACTGGCCATTCCATGCGGAATACGGAAAGCGCATGCCCTTGAGGCTGATTTTCTTTCCCGCATCGAAACGCCTCGCATAATGTGGCCAGGCGTCCCTGAACCGCCCTCTGCCAAGCAGAAAATGCGCGTATTCCCAATGCGTGACCGGATCGTTGTCGTCGGCGATTTGCGTCTCGAACAGGGCCTGGGCACGCTCATCCAGTCCCAGACAAGCGCAGCACACGGCCATCCGGTGTGCCGCCTTGTCGCGCAATCTGCCCTCGAGGTGAGCCAGTCGGTCAAAGCATTCGAGCGCCTTGCCGAAATGCTCCCGGAGCCGGAGAAGCTCGCCGTAATTCCATAACGCATTGGCACAATCCGGATCTCTTTCCAGGCAGGCGCGATACTCATACATCGCGAGTTCTTGCTGCCCGGATTCGTGCAAGGCGACTGCCAGGTTGTAGCGAATCTGCGGATCATCAGGCGCGAGCGCGGCGGCCCGCGTGAACTCATCGAGCGCCTCGCGTGGTCGGCCACCTTGATTCAATGCCACGCCCAGGAGCAGACGCAGGAAGCCGCAGCCCTGATCGACAGAGATGGCCTGCCTCGCGCACTCGGCACTTTGCTCAAAGTGCCCGTCATTCAAAAGTTGCAACGCTCGCTGCGACAGTGCCGCGGTGCGCGTTGGCCAGCCGGGCTCGACCTCCGCTGTCGCACCAGAAGGAAGCGGCAATACGCCGGTGATGCGTGCCAGCCTTGAAGGTGGCGAATGCAAGTCATTTCTGCATTTCATACGTACCCCCCGAACACGTCGTGTATCGAGTTCTCACTGCGCGCGTGAGCGCGGCTCAATCAACGTGTACGGGGGGGATGCGAGAAGGCAGCCGCATGGCAGCCGTAGCGTACTTGGACATGATTTCCCCGAGCTGCGTTTTGGTTGTTCGTTGCCTGCACTGGGCTTTACGGCCGTGCGGCTTGGATGTGTGCGAAACACGTGAGCAAGGAGTGGACCAGCACGCGGTGGCTCAATGACCACGGGGCCGAGCGATCGACAGGCGATGTGAGGCAACGTTCGGCCCCCAACGTTGTTTCAGTTCTGAAACTCCAGAAGGACGCGCCGATTCTCCAAGTCCGGCGCGCAGCAAGGAAACACACGTATGGCGCAGCTTTGCGCCGACGGCAGGCATTCGATTCCTGCGTCCCCATTGCTGTGATTTATCTAAAAATGTTTCAATCGTGCAACTCGCGGCCGGGAACGATGCCGTATGGGGTAATCGTCCTGTTCGGGCATGTGTGTGACCCGCCTGGGGGAATTTTCGGACCAGTTGAAACTGAGAGAATGGCTTCCAGCGGAGAAAGGGAAGTCATGAAGAAGAGCCGGCTTACCGAAGAACAGATGGTCACCATCCTGCGCGAGGCGGGCAACGCGCCGGTCGCTGAGGTCGCGAAGAAGCACGGGGTCAGCGAGCGAACGATTTACAACTGGCGGCAGCATTTCGACGGGCTGGAACCTGCCGACAGAAGCGGCTCAAGCAGCCCGAGCAAGAAAATGCACCGACTCAAGCGCGGCAAAGGGTTAGGGATGCTATGCATAACTGGCTCCCGGATGTGCTTTTCAGGGATCGGCGAGCAAGCGAACATATAGGCCATGAAACAAACTGACCTTGGACTGAACTTGTCGACGAAGCGCACGCGCAAGCGCGAATTCTTGGGCGAGATGAACCGGGTGGTGCCGTGGGCCGATCTGGTGATGCTGATTGCCCCATACGCGCCAGAAGGCAAGCGTGGTCGCCCACCGTTCGCGGTCGAGGCGATGCTGCGCATCCTCCGGAACATGCTCGACCGTGCGTCCGGCAATCACTCGAAAAGCGCGTTGCACGGCTACGGCCAGAACGAATTCGTGCCGTGGCAGGCCGGCGCGATCACCTGAGCGCGCCGCGCCCGTCGCGGGCCGGTTCCCCGCATTTGCCGCCCGCTGATCCAATCCGGAATTTGTCTAGTCATCCTTGCGATTGGATCGTACGAGATGCACCAAACGCGTGCCTGAATTCCCCACGACGAGGCACGTCAGAGCCCCGAAATTAGGGGATTTCCCGCGTTTCCCCGGTTTTTTTTGATCGCTGCTTGTCGCGCTGTTTTTCTTCTTGCATGCTTGTATAGACAAATTCCTGAGGCGGCTTGCTGCAGCACCGAAGGGATGACGAACCTCAACGCAAGGAGAAATCTCGTGAACGGCAAGCGGATCAAGTGGGCAATCAGGACGATCGGTGTCATCGCGGCCGCGGCGGCAACGCTCGCGGCACCGGCGCAGGCGAAGGAATGGAAGACGGTGACGGTCGCGCTCGAAGGCGGCTACGCACCGTGGAACCTCACGCTGCCGGGCGGCAAGCTGGGCGGTTTCGAACCGGAGCTGCTTGCCAACGTGTGCGAGCGGATCAAAGTGCAGTGCAACATGGTCGCGCAGGACTGGGACGGGATGATTCCCGGCCTGCAGGCCGGCAAGTTCGATATCCTGATGGATGCGATTTCCATCACGCCGGAGCGCGAAAAGATCCTGCTGTTCTCGCGTCCGTATGCGGCGACGCCCGCGACGTTCGCCGTCACCGATACCAAGATCCTGCCGAAGGCCGCGCCCGGCGCGCCGATGGTCAAGCTGACGGGTGACGCGAACGCGGACAAGCCCACCGTCGACGCGCTGCGCAAGCAGCTGAAGGGCAAGACGATCGGCATCCAGTCGGGCACCGTCTATACGAAATTCATCAACGACAGCTTCAAGGACATCGCGTCGATTCGCGTGTACAAGACTTCGCCCGAACGCGACCTCGACCTCGTCGCCGGGCGCATCGATGCGTCGTTCGACGACGTCACGTACTACGCGGCGAACAACACGAAGAAGGACACCGCGTCGATCGTGCTCGCGGGGCCGAAGCTCGGCGGGCCGATCTGGGGGCCGGGCGAAGGGCTCGCGTTCCGCAAGCAGGATGCCGACCTGAAGACGAAGTTCGATACGGCGATCGGCGCGGCACTCGCGGACGGCACGGTGAAGAAGCTGGCCGACAAGTGGTTCAAGACCGACGTCACGCCGTAAGCACGCCGCCGCCGCGCGAGCGACCCGAACGACGCGCGGCGGCAGGCATCCTGACGATTCACTCAACGCTTGCCGGGAGGCACGCATGGCGATTCTCGAAATGCTCGGCTTCGGAACCGAAGGCTGGGGCGGTGTGCTGCTGCTCGCCGCACTGATGACGGTCGCGCTGACGCTCGCCGCGCTCGCGGTCGGCGCGGTGATCGGCGCGGCGATCGCGGCGGCGAAGCTGTCGCGCTACCGCAGCGCCCGCCTGCTCGGCGACCTGTACACGACGGTATTTCGCGGCGTGCCCGAACTGCTCGTCATCTATCTGTTCTACTTCGGCGGCTCGACGCTCGTCACGGCCGTCGGCCAGTGGTTCGGCGCGGAAGGCTTCATCGGCGTGCCGCCGTTCGTGATCGGCGCGCTTGCAGTCGGCATGATCTCGGGCGCCTACCAGGCGGAGGTGTATCGCGCGGCGGTGCTCGCGGTGTCGAAGGGCGAGCTCGAAGCGGCGCGCGCGATCGGCATGCCGCGCAGCATGGTGCTGCGGCGCATCCTGGTTCCGCAGGTGCTGCGCTTCGCGCTGCCCGGGATCGGCAACGTGTGGCAGCTGAGCCTCAAGGACTCTGCACTGATCTCGGTCACCGGGCTCGCCGAGCTGTTGCGCACGAGCCAGATCGCCGCCAATTCGACCCACCAGTACTTCGTGTTCTTCGTCGCGGGCGGGGCGTTGTATCTGCTGATGACGGGCGTGTCGAACCGCGTGTTCAACCGGGCGGAAGCGATCGTCGGCCGGTCGTTCCGCCGCAATTTCGCGCGCAACTGACGGAGAACGTGCATGTCCCTCGATTTCGCTTTTCTCTTCGATACGCTGCGCCAGCTGCTCGCGGCCGTACCGACCACGCTCGGCCTGTTCTTCGCCTCGCTCGTGCTCGGCGGCCTGCTGTCGCTCGTGATCGTCACGATGCGCGTGTCGCCGCGCTGGCTGCCGAACCGCTTCGCGCGTGCCTACATCCTCGTGTTTCGCGGCTCGCCGCTGCTGATCCAGATGTTCCTCGTGTATTACGGGCTCGGCCAGTTCGGCGTGATCCGCGAAAGCTTCATGTGGCCGCTGCTGCGCGAGCCGTACGTCTGCGCGGTGCTGTCGCTCGCGCTGTGCACGGCGGGCTACACCGCCGAGATCCTGCGCGGCGGGCTGATGGCCGTGCCGGTCGGGCAGATCGAGGCCGGCTATTCGATCGGCCTGTCGGGCTTCGCGCTGCTGCGGCGCGTGATCGGCCCGATCGCGTTGCGCCAGTGCCTGCCCGCGTATTCGACCGAAGCGGTACTGCTCGTCAAGTCGACCGCGCTGGCGAGCCTCGTCACGGTATGGGAAGTGACGGGCGTCGCGCAGCAGATCATCCAGCAAACCTATCGGACGACCGAGGTGTTCGTCTGCGCCGCCGTGATCTATCTGGGCCTGAACTTCATCGTCGTGCGCCTGCTCGGCGCGCTCGAATGGCGGCTCTCGGGGCACCTGCGTGCGCCGAAGCCATCCGGTGCGCCCGCCGCGGCGAACCGCAATGCCCAGCGCGTCGCATCCTGAGCGCGCCATTCCTTCCAGGAGAATCCGATGAACACCGCTGCTCCCGTTGCGCTGTCGGTCAAGAACATCCACAAGTCGTTCGGCGACCATCATGTGCTGAAGGGCATTTCGCTCGACGCGCATGAGGGCGACGTCATCTCGATCCTCGGCGCGAGCGGCTCGGGCAAGAGCACGTTCCTGCGCTGCCTGAACCTGCTCGAGACACCCGACGACGGCTCCGTCGCGCTCGCCGGGGAAACGCTCGCGATGAAGCGCGCGCGCGACGGCAAGCTGCATCCGAGCGACCGGCGCCAGGTCGACCGGATCCGCTCCCAGCTCGGCATGGTCTTTCAGAACTTCAACCTGTGGTCCCACATGACGGTGCTCGACAACCTCGTCGAGGGGCCGCTGCGCGTGCAAAAGCGCAGCCGCGCCGAAGCGGTCGAGGAGGCCGAGGCGCTGCTGGCGCGCGTCGGTCTCGCCGACAAGCGCGGCTACTATCCGGCGCACCTGTCGGGCGGCCAGCAGCAGCGCGTCGCGATCGCCCGCGCGCTCGCGATGCATCCGAAAGTGATGCTGTTCGACGAACCGACGTCCGCGCTCGATCCGGAGCTGGTCGGCGAAGTGCTGCGCGTGATGCGCTCGCTGGCGGAAGAGGGGCGCACGATGCTGGTCGTCACGCATGAAATGGGCTTCGCGCGGCACGTGTCGAATCGCGTGCTGTTCCTGCATCAGGGCGAAGTCGACTCGGACGGCACGCCCGACGACCTGTTCGGCGGCCAGTGCTCCGAGCGCTTCCGGCAATTCGTGTCGAGCCACCACGACCGCACCACCAACTGAGGCTGCCATGACCGTATTCCGTGCGGCCCGGCCGCTCGACTGGCGACAGGTTGCGGCGGTGGCGGCCGGCGAGCCGCTGGCGCTGGCCGACGAGGCACGCGCGCGTGTCGTTGCCGCGCGCGAACTCGTCGACGAGATCGTCGCGCGCGGGATTCGCGCTTACGGCGTCAATACCGGCGTGGGCGCGCTGTGCGACGTGATCGTGTCGCCGGCACAGCAGAGCACGCTGTCGCGCAACATCCTGATGAGTCACGCGGTCGGCGTCGGCATGCCGCTCGGCGCAGCCGAAACGCGCGCGATCATCGCGGCCGCGATCAACAATTTCGCGCACGGGCATTCGGGCGTCCATGCCGACGTCGTCGACCAGCTCGTCGCGCTGCTCGAGCACGATTGCCTGCCGGAGGTGCCGGCGCACGGCTCGGTCGGCTATCTGACCCACATGGCGCACGTCGCGCTCGTCTGCATCGGGCACGGCCATGCGCGCCACCGCGGCGAACGCATCGGCGGCGCCGAGGCGCTGCGCCGCATCGGCCGCGAACCGCTCGTGCTCGGTGCGAAGGAAGGGTTGAGCCTGGTCAACGGCACGCCGTGCGTCACGGGGCTCGCCGCGCTCGCGCTGGCCCGCGCGGAACGGCTGCTCGACTGGGCCGACTGGATCGCGGCGGCGAGCTTCGAGAATCTCGGCGGGCAACTCGCCGCGTTCGACCCGGCCTCGCTCGCGTTGCGGATCTCGCCCGGCATCGGGCACGTCGGCGCGCGCTTGCGGACGATGCTGGCCGACAGCCCGATGCTCGCCGCGGCGAGCGGGCGGCATACGCAGGATCCGCTGAGCCTGCGCACGATTCCGCACGTGCACGGCGCGGCGCGCGACGTGTTCGCGGTCACGGCGGACGTCGTCGATCGCGAACTCGCGTCCGTCACCGACAATCCGATCGTCGCCGGTACGCGCGATGCGCCGGCCGTTCATTCGCAGGCGCATGCGGTCGGCGCGGGCATCGCGCTGGCGATGGACAGCCTCGCGGCCGCGATGGCGCAGGTGGCGGCCATCGCCGAGCGGCGGCTGGACCGTCTCGTCAATCCGCTCGTGAGCGGCCTGCCGGCGTTTCTCGCGGCGCCGGGCGGCACGTGTTCGGGCTTCATGATCGCGCAGTACACGGCGGTCGCGCTGGTCGCGCAGAATCAGCGGCTCGCGGCGCCGGCGAGCCTCGACGGCGGCATTACGTCGGGGCTGCAGGAAGATCACCTGTGTCATGCGACGCCGGCCGCGCTGAAGGCGCTCGACATCATCGAGAACGCGACGCGCGTGCTCGCGATCGAGCTGCTCGCCGCCGCGCAGGCATACGACTTGCAAGCGAACGAAACCGGGCGGGCCGCGTCGACCGACGCGCTGTGGCGGCACGTGCGCGAACGCGTACCGGCGTATCGCGACGACCGGCCGCTCGCGGACGACATCGCGATCGCGGCCGGCATCGTCGCGGGGGCGCCGCCGCCGTTGCAGTGACGACCGGCGACGACGGGCGGATCATCCATTATTCATTCGGTCGAGGGTGCATGAACGAGACGGAGCGACAACTTTCCGCACGACCGGCGAGGGCATCGGGCGAGGCCGTGCCGGCGCGCGCACTGCCGGCCTATCAACAGATCAAGCGCTACGTCGTCGAGCGGATCGCGAAGGGCGACTGGAAACCCGGCGGCGCGATCCCGACCGAGGCCGAGCTGGTCAAGGAATTCGGCGTGGCCCGGATGACGGTGTCGCGTGCGCTGCGCGAACTGACGAACGAACGCGTGCTGACCCGCATCCAGGGCGCCGGCACGTTCGTCGAGCGCCGGCATTACGAATCGACGGTCCTGGAGATCCGCAACATCGCGGACGAGATTGCGGAACGCGGTCATCGGCACAGCGCGCGCGTCGTGCTGATCGAGCGCAGCGTCGACCCGGATGCGATCGATGCGCTCGGGCTTCGCTCGGGGCCGGTGTTTCATTCGCGCATCGTGCATTTCGAGGAAGACGAGCCGATCCAGTTCGAGGATCGGTACGTCAATCCGGCGTTGTTTCCCGACTACCTGGAGCAGGATTTCACGATCGAGACGCCGAACCACTACATGGTGCGGCTCGCGCCGATCCAGCGCGCCGAGTTCCGGATCTATGCGGAGAAGCCCAATGCGCAGGTGCGCCGGCATCTCGTGATGGAAATCGGCGAGCCGTGCCTGGTGTTGAGGCGCCGCACCTGGGTCGGCGAGCACGTCGCGACGTCGGTCAGGCTGTGGCATCCGGCGTCGCGGTTTCACCTGGCGGGGAAGATGTAGGGACGCGGCGAGCGGCGCGGATCGAGCCGAGGCAATCGGCATGGATGTCCTGCGCGTCGGCGAATGATGCGGCCGCTGACTCGACCCTGCGCGTGACAATCGCGAAGAGCGCCCATCAAACCGTTCGTTCCTTCGCCCGTCGGCATGCGTACGCGCATTCACCGACCTGAATACCGGCAGAGAGTGGCGCATAATGTTTCGAGGTCGACCCTTGGCTGGAAGAGGGTTTTATGCGCTGCACAATTTGCGGATCGGAGAATCCTCCCGGTGCGGGGTTCTGCCAGGAATGTGGCGCCGTGCTGTCCCGCACCTGCCCGCAGTGCGGGCATGACGCAGCGCCGGCAGCCCGCTTCTGCAGCCATTGCGGAGCGCCGCTGGCGACACCTGCCGCCGCGGCGCCATTGTCCCGACCGTCGGCTCGAGCGCCGTCGCCCACCCCGATTCATTACACGCCCGATCATCTGGCCGAGCGCATCCGTGCCGAACACGCGGCGATGGAAGCGCGCGGCGAGCCCGCCGGCGAGCGCAAGACCGTTACCGCGCTGTTTGCCGACATGGCCGGGTCGACCGCGCTGATCCACGACCTCGATCCCGAAGTGGCGCATCGCCTGATCGTGCCGGTGGTCGAGCTGATGATGGAGGCGGTCCACTACTACGAAGGGTACGTCGCCAAATCGCTCGGCGACGGTATCCTCGCGCTGTTCGGCGCGCCGATCGCCCACGAGGACCACGCGCAGCGCGCGCTCTTCGCCGCATTGCGCATGCAGCAGGCGATGCGCCAGCATGGCGACCGGATTCGGCTGCAGGAAGGCATTCCTCTGCAGATTCGCGTCGGCGTGCATACGGGCGAGGTCGTCGTCCGCTCGATCCGCACCGACGACTTGCACACCGAATACGACCCGCTCGGGCATACGATCCACATCGCGTCGCGGATCGAGGGCATCGCCGCGCCCACGTCGATTCTCGTCAGCGAATCCACCCACAAGCTGGCCGAAGGCTATTTCGAGTTCAAAGCGCTCGGGGCCACGCAACTCAAGGGCATTCCCGCGCCGCTATGCGTCTACGAAGTGCTGGGGCTGGGTGCGTTGCGCACGCGCCTGCAGCTGGCGGCGCACCGGGGTCTCGCGCGGTTCGTCGGGCGCGAAACGGAACTGGAACACCTGAACCGGGCCCTGGAGACCATGCGGGCCGGGCACGGGCGCGTGGTCGGCGTGGTGGGCGAGGCCGGCGTCGGCAAGTCTCGTCTGTTCCATGAGTTCAAGGAGCGTTCACGGCGCGGCGCGCTGGTGCTGGAGACGTTTTCGGTATCGCACGGCAAGGCGTTTTCCAATTTGCCGTTGATCGAACTCCTGAAGAACTATTTCCAGATCACGCCGCAGGACGACGAGCGGCGCTGCCGGGAAAAGGTCATCGGCAAGGCGCTCGCGCTGGAGCGCGGTTTCGAGGACCTCGTGCCGTACGTCCTCTATCTGCTCGGCATCGGCGAGGGCGGCTCGGTGCTGGTCGAGATGGACCCGCAGATCCGGCGCGAGCGCACCTTCGACGCGATCAGGCAGCTGCTCGTGCGCGAGAGCCAGAATCAGCCGGTTCATTTGCTGTTCGAGGATCTGCAATGGCTGGACCGTGAAACGGAAGCATTCCTAAGCTACCTGATCGACCACGTGCCGGATGCACGCATCCTGCTGTTGGTGAACTACCGGCCCGAGTATCGGCCGGCGTGGGCCGGCGCGGTTCATTGCAGCAGGATCCGGCTCGAGCCGCTCGGCCCGTCCGATGCGCAGGGGCTGCTCACGGCGCTGCTCGGCGAGGATCGCACGCTCGTGCCGCTGAAGCAGCTCATTCTGGAGAAGACGGAGGGCAATCCGTTCTTCATGGAGGAAGTGGTCCAGACGCTCGTCGAAGAGAAGTCGCTGCTCGGTGAGGCCGGGCGCTATCGCATCGTGGAGACGCCGGCGACGCTGCATATCCCGACCACCGTGCAGGGCGTGCTGGCGGCCCGGATCGATCGGCTTCCCGTCGAGGAAAAGGAACTGCTGCAGGCGCTTGCCGTGATCGGCCACGAGTTTCCGTTCAGCCTGATCCGGCGCATCTGCGGCGAGGTGGCGGCGCGGGACGACGAACTGCGTCGCCTGCTCGCGCATCTGGAAGCCGCGGAGTTCATCTACGAACGGCCCGCCTTTCCCGAGGTCAATTATTCGTTCAAGCACGCGCTGACCCAGGAAGTGGCCGGGCGCTCGTTGCTCACGGAGCGGCGCACCGCGCTGCACGAGCGTACCGCGCAGGCGATCGAGGTGCTGTTCCCGACGCGCATCGCCGATTACTGCAGCGAACTCGCGCATCACTACGGTCAGAGCGGCAACATTCCGAAGGCGGTCGAATACCTGCATCGTGCGGCCCAGCAGGCGCTGCGCCATGCGGCTCATCACGATGCGATGAATCACCTCGGCGCGGCGCTTGCGTTGCTGAAGGGCTTGCCGGACACACCGATGCGCGCGCATTGGGAGCTGACGCTGCTGCTGTCCCTCGGGCCGGTCCTGATGGATGTGCGCGGGTATGGCGCGACGGAGGTGGGCGCCACCTATACGCGTGCGCTAGCGTTGTGCGAGCGCACGGGCGAGGTATCGCAACGCTTCGCGACGCAGCTGGGATTGCGGATGCACCACGTGGTGCGCGGCGAATATGCGCTCGCGACCGACCTGGGCCGGCAGATGCTCGGTACGGCCCGCGATGCGAACGACCCCGGCTTTCTCATCGAGGCCCATAGCGCGCTGGGTTCGTGCTTCTTCCTGCAGGGCGATTTCACGGCCGCCCGCACCCACCTGGAACAGGCGATCGCGATCTACGATCCGGAGCAGCATCAGGCCCACGTGTTCGCGCACGGGGTCGATCCGGGCATCCGGGCGCTCAGTTTCCTGGTGTTGACCCTGTGGATCCAGGGGTATCCCGACCAGGCGCTCAGGCGCAGCGTCGAAGCACTGGCGCTCGCACGGCACCTTTCCTATGGGCCGTCCCTGGCGTTCAGCCTGACCTACACGGCACACCTGCATCAGCTGCGGCGCGAGCCGACGCTTGCCGCCGAGCGCGCGGAAGCGGTCATTGCCGTATCGACCGAGCACGGCTTGCCGTACTGGCTCGCATGGGGGACGCTCCTGCGGGGCTGGGCGATGAGCGCGCAAGGCAACATCCGGGACGGCATCGCGCAGATGCGGCTGGGCCTCGATGCGCAGCGGGCCGCCGGCGGCGAAGACCAGCGGCCCTATTCCCTCGCGCTGCTCGCCGACAGTTACTGGCGCGCGGGCGACCGGCGGGCAGCGCTGGACCTGCTGAAAGAGGCGACGACGCTCGTCGAGCAAACCGGTGAGCACTGCTTCGAGGCCGAGCTGTACCGGCTCACGGGCGTCTATCTGGCCGGCGGGGCGAGCGAGCAGGAGGCCGTCGCGGCGAGCGAAGAGGGGGCCGTCGCGGCGTGCGACGAAGGGGCCGTCGCGGCGCGCGACGACAGGGCCGCCGGCTGCTTTCACCGGGCGATCGAGCGCGCGCGCCGCCAGGGTGCCCGAGCGCTGGAATTGCGGGCGGCGTCGGACCTTGCGCGGCTGTTGCAGCGGCAGGGGAAAATCGTGGAGGCGAGGCGAGCGCTGTCCGAGGTGCTCGCCTGCTTCACGGAAGGTTTCGATACAAGCGACCTGCGCGACGCGAAAGCGCTGCTGGATGCATTGGACGCGCGCGCAGGATGAATGGAACAACGGCGCACGGCGACGGATCGCGTGACGACGTGCGCTCGATGACCTGCCGCTGTTCCGCCTGCGCGGAGCGCCGAGGAGACGGGCATGGCAACCACGCACGCAAGACGCGGCAACGATGGCCCGCGCAAACCGATTGCGCTCGCGTTGCAGGGCGGCGGAATGCACGGCGCCTTCACCTGGGGCGTGCTCGACCGCATGCTCGAAGACGGCCGGCTCGACATCGAAGGCGTCAGTGCAACCAGCGCCGGCGCGATGAACGCCGCGGTACTCGCGTACGGGCTGCACAAGGGCGGCGCAGACGGCGCGCGTCAGGCACTGCACGACTTCTGGCACGCGGTCGCGCAATCGGCGGAGCGCTACAACCCGCTGCGCTGGATGCCCTGGCTGAAGGGCACGCACAGCTTCGGGCTCGATCATTCGCCGCTGTATGCGTTCGCCGACATGATGCTGCGGGTCTTTTCACCCTATCAGTTCAATCCGAACAACCTGAATCCGCTGCGCGAGGTGCTCGAAAGCCAGATCGATTTCGACGCGCTGCGCAAGCACTGTCCGATCCGGCTGTACGTGTGCGCGACCAACGTCGAGACGGGGAAGATCCGCCTGTTCACCGGAGCGGACCTCAGTGCCGACGCGGTGCTGGCGTCGGCATGCGTGCCGACCCTGTTCCAGGCGGTCTCGATCGACGGCGAGTACTACTGGGATGGCGGGTACATGGGGAATCCGGCCATCTATCCGCTCATCTACAACTGCGCGACGCGCGACGTCGTGATCGTGCACATCAATCCGCTCGTGCGTCGCGGCGTGCCGATCACGGCCGCGGAAATCCTCAACCGGATCAGCGAGATCAGTTTCAATTCGTCGCTGATGCGCGAGATGCGGGCGATCGCGTTCGTCACCGACCTGATCCAGCAAGGCACGATACAACGCGGCGAGATGAAGGAAATGCTGATTCATTCCATTCGCGCCGACGATGCGCTGTCCGCGCTGAGCGTATCGAGCAAGTACAACGCGGATTGGACATTTCTGAGCGAACTGCATGACCACGGGCGACGCGAAGCGGATGTGTGGCTCGCGCATCACTACGGAAACATCGGGCAGCGCTCGAGCATCGACATCCGCAGGGAATTTCTCTGAGCGCATCGCAGTCATGTCGGCATGGGGCGATTCCGCGCGGACGCCCCGGTCCAAGGAGCGAACGTGAACCGGATGCAGGCGCGGTTCGTCGCGTTGTGGTCGTGCAGCGGCGGGTCCCATGCCGAGGAGGTCTATCGCAGGCTCGCGCAATGCTATGCGGAGCCGGTGCGCCATTACCATACGCTCGTGCATGTCCGGCGATGCCTGCGTCATCTCGACCTGGCGCGCGACGCGATTCCCGCGCCGGACGCCGTCGAACTCGCGCTCTGGTTCCATGACGTGATTTTCGTGCCCGGCGCGAAGGACAACGAGCAGCGTAGCGCGGACTGGTTCCGGCACCAGGCCGGGGGGCGAATCCGCGCGTGCGACCCCGTCTGCGCGATGATCCTCGCGACGACCCACGCGGGCATTGCCGCGCAACCGGATACCCGCTTCGCGTGCGACATCGACTTGGCCGCGCTCGGCGCTTCCCGCAGCCGGTTTCGCGAAGACGGCCGGCGTTTGCGGGCAGAGCGTCCCGATCTCGACGACCGGGCCTACGATTTTCATGAGCGGACGATTCTGCGCGGGCTGCTCGTGCGTCCGCGCATCTATCTGACGGAATTCTTCTACACGCGCTGCGAGAGGCAGGCGCGCAGGAACCTGAGCTGGCGGCTGGGGTTGCCGGTTCCTGAACCGGAGTGACGACCCGTTGCGCCGGCGCAATGATCGATCGAAGCGGTGCCCGGGCGCCAGGGCAACCTGACCCGACAGGCCCGCCACGCGTGCGTCGCGCGCCTAGGGAACCGGTGCGCGCCCGCCGGTCGGGACCACGTTGCAGCGAACGGCGGCCCTCGGGCACTCTAGAATTGGCATGTAACGTATTGCAGTGGCCTGGCCCGGACAATGTTCCAGGTGTCGTTTCGATATCGCTTTGCCAGGCGATCTGCTCATTCCAACGGATACCAACATGCGCATCCCGCCGCTCAAGGCAATCATCGCGTTCGAAAGTGTCGCCCGGACCAAAAGCGTCAATCGTGCCGCGGAAGAACTGGGCCTGACCGCGTCCGCCGTGAGTCACCAGCTCAGCAACCTCGAATCGCAGATCGGCCAGCCGCTGTTCCAGCGATCAGGGCGCGGGCTCGTTCTCACGCCGACCGGCGAGCGCTATCTGGCGGACGTCACCGGCTCGCTGGCCGACCTGAGCCGCGCCACCGAGCGCGCATCGAGCCGCGCCGAGGTCGATATCCTGCGCGTGCATTCGAGCCCGAGCTTCGGGCTGATGTGGCTGTTGCCGCGGCTGTCGTCGTTTCAGGAAGCGAACGGCGATATCCAGCTGAACCTGGCGTGCTCTTACGAAAACGTGTCGTTCTCGAACGGCTTCTACGATATCGACGTCCGCCACGGCTACGGCAACTGGGACAACCTCGAGGTGAAGACGATGCGCGGCGAGTTCATCGCGCCGCTCGCGTCGCCGCAGTACCTCGAACGGCATCCGGTGAACGCGCCGGAAGACCTCCTCGCGCATCGGCTGATCTATTCCGAAACGCCGCTCGTGCAGTGGAAGCAGTGGTTCGGCCGGGCCGGCGTATCGCTCGCGGCCCGCAAGACCTTCGACTTTTCGTTCGACCGGTCGTACATGTCGCTCGAAACCGCCGCGCTCGGCCTCGGCATCGCGCTCGAAAGCCTGATGCTCGCGTCGGTGAAGATCCGCGAAGGCGCGCTGGTGCCCGTGTTCGACGAGACGCATGCGGTGGAAGTCGGTGCGCATCATCTCGTTTACCCGCGGCAGAACGCGGAACTGCCTCGCGTGAAACGCTTCCTTGCGTGGATCGAGCGGGAGGTCGCGGCGCAGCGCCGCGCGAACTGAACATCGCGCGTCCGGGCCGCGTGCAATATTGCGTTGCAGCACGCCGGAACGGCCCGCGCGGCGTCATCTGAAATTTTCTCAACCATGCCTGAGCGTTTCCGCGTTGATGCGGGTGTCCGTCGAGCCGACACTCTGCACACACATCAACACAGGAGACGAACGATGTTGCTCGACAACAGGACCATCATCGTGACCGGCGCGGCATCGCCGCGCGGTATCGGCAAGGCCACGGCCCGCACGCTGGCCGCCCAGGGCGCGCGCGTGGCGATTCTCGACCTGCGTCGCGAGGACGCCGAAGCGGCCGCCGCCGAGCTCGGGCCCGACCACCTCGGCCTGGCGTGCGACGTGACCGATCGCGACGCGTGCGTGGCCGCGGCTCGCGCGACGCTGGCGCGTTATGGCCGTATCGACGGCCTCGTGAACAACGCCGGCATCACGCAGCCGGTGCGCACGCTGGACATTTCCGGGCGCGACTTCGATGCGATCGTCGACGTGAACCTGCGCGGCACGCTGTACATGTCGCAGGCGGTGCTGCCGGCGATGAAGGAGCAGCGCGGCGGCAGCATCGTGTGCATGTCGTCGGTGTCCGCGCAGCGCGGCGGCGGCATCTTCGGCGGCCCGCACTACAGCGCCGCGAAGGCCGGCGTGCTCGGCCTCGCGAAGGCGATGGCGCGCGAATTCGGGGCCGACCGTATCCGCGTCAATTCGATCACACCGGGCCTGATTCAGACCGACATCACCGGCGACAAGCTGACGCCCGACATGCGCGAGGAGATCGTCAAGGGCATTCCGCTCGGCCGCCTCGGCGAGGCCGCCGATGTCGCCAATGCGTGCCTGTTCCTGCTGAGCGACCTGTCGAGCTACCTGACGGGCATCACGCTGGACGTCAACGGCGGGATGCTGATTCACTGAGAACGGTGCCGCGACACGCGCGGCGCCGACCATCATGCACCCGGGACGACCCGGGGCCATGGCAGGAGACAAAGATGAGAGCAAAGTACCCCGCCTCGCCGGTTCAGGGCGAGATGCTGCAACGGGACGATGCGCAGACGTTCGAAGCGGCGACCTATGCGAAGGTCGCGCGACGGCTGATCCCGTTCCTGATGTTGTGCTATCTCGGTGCGTATCTCGACCGGGTCAACGTCGGCTTCGCGAAACTGCAGATGCTCAACGACTTGCGTTTCAGCGAGACCGTGTACGGGATGGGCGCAGGCATTTTCTTTCTCGGCTACTTTCTGTTCGAAGTACCGAGCAACCTGATCCTGCATCGCGTCGGCGCGCGCCGCTGGCTCGCGCGCATCATGCTGACGTGGGCCGTGATTTCCGCGAGCTTCGTGTTCGTGAAGTCACCTGCCGCGTTCTACGTGCTGCGGTTTCTGCTCGGCGTCGCCGAAGCGGGCTTCGCGCCGGGCGTGATCCTGTACCTCACCTACTGGTTCCCGTCGGCACGTCGTGCCAAGGCACTGTCGCTGTTCTTCATGGCGATTCCGCTCGCGGGGATCATTGGCGGCCCGCTGTCGGGCGCGATCATGCATTCGCTGCACGGCGCGATGTCGATGGCGGGCTGGAAGTGGCTGTTCCTGCTCGAGGCGTTGCCTTCGTTCGTGCTGGGCTTTGCGATCCTGCTGTATCTCGATGACGGCATTGCCGGCGCGAAATGGCTGACCGATGCCGAAAAAGCCTTGCTGGCGCGCAACGTGTCGGCCGACGCCGAGCACACGACCGCCCACCTGTCGATTCGCGCATTCGTCGCCGACCGCCGCTTATGGCTGATGGCCGCGATCTACTTCTGCGTCGTGCTCGGGCAGTACGGGCTCACGTTCTGGCTGCCCACGATCATTCGCAAGGCCGGCGTCGCCGATCCGCTGTGGGTCGGCCTGTTCACCGCGATTCCGTATGCGTGCGCGATCGTCGCGCTGCCGCTGATCGGCATGAGCGCGGATCGCCGCCGCGAGCGCCGCTTCCATCTCGCGGTGCCGATGCTGATCGCGGCGGCGGGCTTCGCGACGTTGCCGATGCTCGGCAGCGTCAGCGCGTCGATCGTGTGCCTGAGCATTGCGTCCGCCGGCATTCTGGCGTCGTCGTCGCAGTTCTGGTCGCTGCCCACGGCGCTGCTCGGCGGGATGTCGGCGGCGGCGGGCATCGCCGCGGTCAACTGCTTTGCCAATCTCGCGGGCTTCTTCTCGCCGGCGATCGTCGGCTGGCTGAACGACCTGACCGGCAAGTCGACTGCGGGACTCCTCTTCATCTCCGTCGCGATTACGATCGGCGCGCTGCTGGTGTTCCTCGTGCCGCGCTCTGTCAATCGCTGATCACCGCCGATTCGACCTGCATGTCTTCCGATCCAATACTGGAGCCAACGATGGATACCGAAACCATTCATGAAGCGGTCACGCTCGCCGAGCGCGCGTACCGCATCCGCAGAAACGCTGTTCTGATGGGCGAAGTCCAGGGCCAGGGCTATGTCGGCCAGGCGCTCGACATTGCCGACGTGCTCGCCGTCGCGTATTTCGGCGCGATGCGCTATCGCCCCGACGATCCCGAGTGGGAAGGGCGCGACCGCTTCCTGCTGTCGAACGGCCACTATGCGATCGCGCTGTACGCGGCGCTGTTCGAAGCCGGCATCCTGCCGGCCGAGGAGCTCGAAACCTACGGCAGCGACGACAGCCGTTTGCCGATGTCGGGGATGGCGAGCTACACGCCCGGCATGGAGATGTCCGGCGGTTCGCTCGGCCAGGGCCTGACGATCGCGGTCGGCCGTTGTCTCGGGCTCAAGCGCAACGGCTCGGACGCATTCGTCTATACGCTGTTCTCGGACGGCGAGCTCGACGAAGGCGCGATCTGGGAAGGGCTGATGTCGGCCGCGCACTGGAAGCTCGACAACCTGATCGCGATCGTCGACGTGAACAACCAGCAGGCCGATGGCCCGTCGACGCAAGTCATGGCGTTCGAGCCTCTGGTCGACAAGCTCGAAGCATTCGGCTGGTATACGCAGCGAGTCGACGGCAACGATATCGACGCGGTAAAGCGCGCGTTCGACAACGCGCGCCGACATGACAAGCCGCAGCCGCGGATCATCGTCTGCGACACGAAGATGGGGTGCGGCGTGCCGTTCCTCGAAGCACGCGAGAAGAGCCATTTCATTCGCGTCGATGCGCACGAGTGGAAGCTCGCGCTCGACGCACTCGAAGCAGGGAGACACGCATGAGCACCGTCGACAACAAGCCGCGCCTGAAGACTTCCGCGATGATCGCGTCCATCGCGGCCGAGGGGCAGGCGACCCGCGCCGCGCCGTTCGGCCATGCGCTCGCGAAGCTCGCGCGCACGAACGGCAACGTGATCGGCATGACGGCCGATCTCGGCAAGTACACCGACCTGCACATTTTCGCGAAGGAATTTCCCGAGCGTTACTACCAGATGGGCATGGCCGAGCAGTTGCTGATGGGCGCGGCCGCCGGGTTCGCGCACGAAGGGGCGCAGCCGTTCGTCACGACCTATGCGGTATTCGCGACGCGCCGCGCGTACGACTTCATCCATCAGGCGATCGCCGAGGACAATCTCGATGTGAAGCTGGTGTGTGCATTGCCGGGCCTCACGACCGGTTACGGGCCGAGCCATCAGGCGGCCGAGGATCTGGCGCTGATGCGCGCGATGCCGAACATGACCGTGATCGATCCGTGCGACGCGCTGGACATCGAGCAGATGGTGCCGGCGATTGCCGCGCACAAGGGGCCGGTGTACGCGCGCCTGCTGCGCGGCAACGTACCGGCCGTGCTCGACGAATACGATTATCGTTTCGAACTCGGCAAGGCGAAGCTGCTGCGCGACGGCAACGACGTGCTGCTGATCTCGTCCGGGATCATGACGATGCGTTCGCTCGAGGTCGCGAAGGCGCTTGACGCCGACCGCATCGATGCAGCCGTGCTGCACGTCCCGACGATCAAGCCGCTCGATACGGCGACCATCGTTCGGGAGGCGTCGCGCAAGGGGCGCATGGTGATCGTCGCCGAGAACCATACGGTGATCGGCGGGCTCGGCGAAGCGGTGGCGACTGCGTTGCTCGGGGCCGGCGTTGCCGTGCCGTTCCGGCAGATCGCGCTGCCCGATGCGTACCTCGCCGCGGGCGCATTGCCGACGCTGCACGATCGTTACGGGATCTCCGCCAGCGCGATGCGGGCGAATATCAGGTCATGGGTCGAATGAAGGCTTGAAATATGGATGGGCCGCGAAAGCGGTATGCACGGTGGTGACGTTACTGTGGTCACTTCCAAACTACTGCTTAGCGGCACATTGTCGCGCCAGTTTACGAAGGCGACGACAAGGAACGCTTGGGTCTGCATCTTATCCGCGAAGACCATCTATTGATCGTGATGCCTCTATTCCCCGTGCGGGAGCACGGGAACGGGCGCTCGCAAACTGCGCTAGTTGGGCAAGCTACACGTACTGGACCCTATCTGGATGTCCCATGCAATTCAATCAAATGCCTTTTCATACGCTAATTTGCCGTATCAGGCAGGTTCGGATAGTGGTCAAACGTTTCCTTGATGATCTGTCGTAACCAGATATTTGCTGCATCGTGGTGGAACCGCGGATGCCAATGCTGTCGCAATGCAAACGGCGGCAAAGGGACCGGGGGCGGAACAATGCGCACCGTGCCGAGTTTGGCGAAAACATTGCCCAACTCCAGCGGGACATTGGCGATTAGCTCGGGATGGGCATCAATGAGGTGAGGCACCGCGAGGAAATGCGGAGTCGTGAGATAGACGTGGCGTTTGATGCCGTAGTCATCGAAGGCGCGATCATAGGCCTCGCTTGCTCGCCCGGTAAGCGAGACGACGATCTGCGGCATGTTTTCGAATTGTGCCTTCGTGATTGCTTTGCCAATGGCCCTGTTGTGGACGCTGACCATGGTGACAAACGTGTGCAGAAACAACTGTTGCTGAAACAGGTTTTCTGGTGCGACGTGGATGGAGCCGAGTGCCAGATCGGCTTCTCCCGATGCCAAAGTCGCTTCGATTTCCTCTAGCGGGATTTGCAATGATCGTATCGAGCAATGAGGCGCAGCTTTGCGCAGACGCCTGATGAGTGGTGGAAGGAAAACCAACTCACCCATATCGGTCATACATAAGACAAAAGCACGCCGGGAAGTCGACGGATCGAACCGTGCCTGCGAGACAACATTTTGGCGCAGGGCAGTCATGATCTCGCCGATCGACGCGCCGATTAATTCCGCTTTTGCGGTGGGGGTCATCCCACCTGAGGTCTTGACGAACAGCGGATCTTCAAAAAACGTCCTCAATCTATTTAGTGCATGGCTCATCGCGCCTTGGGAGAGCCCAACCTCCACGGCCGCGCGCGTAACGCTGCGCTCGCGCTGAAGTGCGTCGAAGACTACGAGGAGATTGAGATCGAGATCGCGAATATGCACCGAATGCATCTCCCGTATGCGTGGCATTGTATTGACGCATGATCGTCGTCAACCTACCTTGTGGTCAAGCGCGA
This sequence comes from Burkholderia sp. USMB20, assembly GCF_000949135.2. Taxonomy (GTDB): domain Bacteria; phylum Pseudomonadota; class Gammaproteobacteria; order Burkholderiales; family Burkholderiaceae; genus Burkholderia. The sequence continues at coordinate 534,125 of NZ_JTAN02000003.1, forward strand.
ATATCGGTGCAAGGTCAAACATCCCCGTGTCTAGCGGGATCAGAGAAGACCGGCGTCAAGGCTTATTTCTGACCGCCGGCCGATGTGGCGCTTACGCGCCACATCTCACTAATAGGAGACGTCACATGTTTATCAAGAACACTTGGTACGTCGCGGCGTGGTCGCACGAAATCGAGGGATCGGACATTCTCGCGCGAACCATCATTAGTCAGCCGGTCATGCTCTACCGGAAGGAGGATGGTGAGATCGTCGCCCTACAGGATCGGTGTTGTCATCGAGGTGCGCCGCTTTCTTTGGGGCGTAGAGAAGGCGATTGTGTGCGATGCATGTATCACGGGTTGAAGTTTGACAGCCAAGGCGCGTGTATCGAGGCTCCCGCGCAGGAGCGCATTCCACCGCAAGCAAAGGTCAAAAGTTTTCCTGTCGTAGAACGTCATCGCTGGATCTGGATTTGGATGGGCGACCCAGCCCTCGCAGATCCTTCGACAATTCCCGATACTCATTGGTTGGACGATCCCGACTGGCGTGGATTGCCAGGATATATCCACTACCACGTCAACTACCTTCTCATCGCCGACAACCTGCTCGATTTTTCTCACTTACCGTATGTGCATCCGACGACACTTGGCGGCGGGGAAGACTATGCGAAGGTTCAACCGAAAGTGGAGAGAGTCAAGGATGGCGTACTGATTACGCGTTGGACGATCAATACAGAGCCGCCACCGTTCGCGAAGGCAGTGCAGGACTGGTCCGGGAATGTGGATCGGTGGAATATCTATGAATTCACGATACCTGCAATTCTGCGCATGGATTCGGGGATGGCCCCTACTGGTACCGGCGCGCAAGAAGGAGTACGAATTGGCGCCATCGAGTTCAGAGGCTGTCAAGCGTTGACGCCGGAAACGGAAAATTCGACGCACTACTTCTTCTCGCATCCGCACAACTTTGCGCTCGACCAAGCGGAGATCACGCGATCAATCCACCAAGCGGTTGTGGACGCATTCGACGAAGACCGCGACATCATTACTGCGCAGCAACAGAATCTGGTCCTCGACCCGTCCTTCAAAATGATGGCGTTCGGCATCGATGGCGCGCTCTCCCAGTTCCGATGGGCTGTTACGCAGCGTCTCGAACAGGAGCAAAAAGCTGGCGACGTCGCTGGAGTGCAACCATGATCGAGGTGGTCGTTACCCGGGTCACGCGACTCGCCGAGGGAATTGTCGGTGTTGAACTGCGAAAAGGAAATCGAGAGGCGCTGCCCAACTTCGAACCTGGGGCGCATATTGATGTGCATCTTCCGGGGGGGATCGTACGTCAGTACTCCCTCTGCAATACTCCAACAGACCTGACGCGATATTGCCTCGGTGTGAGCAGAAGCGCGACGTCTCGGGGGGGCTCTGCGTACATCCACGATTCGCTTCAGGTCGGAGACACACTCGTGATTGGTGAACCTCGTTCACTGTTCGCCATGTCAAGCGATGCGATGCACCACAATTTTATCGCTGGCGGGATTGGTATAACGCCGATTTTGAGCATGATTCGGGCGTGCATCGAAAACGGCTTCCCGTGGCGGCTCACCTACTGTGTGCGATCTCGGAATCACGCGGCGTATCTTGAGGAGATCCTGTCACTGAACGGCGACGTTCATCTTCATGTCGATGATGAGGTGGCCGAGCATGTAAACGTTGGCGCAGTACTCAGCCGGATCCGACCTGCGGAGCACATCTATTGCTGTGGCCCAGAAGGCCTGATGGCCGCGGTCGAGGCTCAAGGGAAGTCGCTCGAGCTGGAGCCGTCGCGGGTACATTTCGAGCGCTTCGGGGCTGCAATGGGCCCACAGGCTTTGATGGAAGGGAGCAGTTTTACGGTTGTCCTCGCTCGCACAGGCAGGCGATATCTTGTCGAGTCGGGTGAGTCCATTCTTGAATGCCTGGAGCGAAATGGCGTTGCGCCGCCGTTTGCCTGCCGGGAAGGGCTCTGCCGTAGCTGTGAAGTGCCCCTGATATCGGGTGAGGTGGAGCATCGAGACTACGTGCTCAGCACGGAGGAGCAGCGCGCGGGCCAGTCGCTGATGATCTGTGTTTCCAGAGCGCGTACACCCGAAATCGCTATCGATCTTTGAAATGCCCGTATGAACTGCGGTGGACTTCTTTGTCTGGCCAGGCAGTAAGCCTCGCGTTGATATTGTCGGAATCCAGCTAGCCTCGACGGGTGCCGGCGGGAAGTTGATAGCGATGCGCGACTCGGTGCCGATGTTCGTTGTAAGACTGCCGCCGGCGTTTGATGAGTACCATTGTCTCCACGCGGCCGAAGAACCATTCGCAGTTCAGCAATTCGTCGAGAGCTTGCCGTAGAACCTTCGTCGAACCCGTTTTGCCACGGACCACCCGGCGCGATAAAGGCCGGGCGGATTGTGGCATCTTTCAGGCAGCGCATGGAGTTGGCAGTGGAGTTTTACATTGTTCCGTTGCCCAAGGGCATCGGTCCGATCATCTTCTACTACCGTTTCGCAAGTTGATAGCTATGCTGCTTGAGCAGGGGCAAGCAGATATCATCGACAACGGCCGGCACATCGACGGATTCAGCGCCGCCGAAAAGTACCGCTTGGCGCAGCATCGTGAACGGGAGGATAGCCACATGGCTGGGGATGGGGTGCTCTCCCAATTCGCCACGCTCCTTTGCGCGCTTTATTATGGATCCGCTTATGTTGCTTTCCGCGCCGGCTAGAACTTCGCGGAACTGATTTAGCAAACCATCATCCAGTTCACCGACCAGGGCTCGATAGTTCTGCGTGCCCACTGCGACCGCAGCACTGCGTGCTCCCTCAATCCAGGCGATCAAGTCACCCCTCAGACTTCCTGTGTTGGGAGGTGGTGCGGCTCGCGGCAGTCGCGTCAACGCCGTTAGCACCATGCTTGCGCGTGTTGCGTAGCGGCGGTAGAGCACTGGCTTGCTGGTGCCCGCGCGCCTGGCTACCCCATCATAAGTCACACCGGCATATCCCTTTTCCCGAAGTTCAGCCAAGGTAGCGGCTGCGATGGCCGAGTCCACCTCGATGTTGGTACGTCGTGGGCGCCGAGCGGCGATCGTGCGCATATCAATAAGTACGTTGCGTTTCTAAAAGGGGGATAGTAACATCAACCCCAATAGATCCTAACCGTATCTAAAGGTGCACTCATGGCAGACTCGGGTTTGCGTATCGACGCAGACGCATTCGTTCGTTTGGACTCCTATATCCAGAAGGACATCCAAGACGGGCGCAATTTTGGCGCTTCCCTATTAGTCGCTCGCAGTGGCGAGGTTGTACACCGCCGGACCTTCGGCACCGTCGCACCGGGGCGAGCCGCTGCCGACGACGACCGGTACCTATTGATGTCAATGAGCAAAGCCTTTACGGCGACGATGGTCCTTAAAGCCGTTGACGAAGGACGTTTCCAGCTGGACACTCGCGTTGCAGACTTGGTGCCCGGGTTTGGCGTTGCGGGCAAGCAAAACGCCACTGTCCGTCAACTCCTGATTCATACGTCTGGCTTGCCATTCGGGCTTGTTCCGCCTCCCTTGGGTTTGGAGAAAGCTGGCGACCTTGTGGCGAAATCAACGGCAATTTGTGCCATACCCGCCGCGTACGAACCGGGCACACGTTGCCTATATACTTCCGGGCTCGGATTTGACCTCTCCGGCCAGATTCTCGTCAATACCGATCCGCACGGGCGGGGATTTCGCCAAATCATGGCTGAGGATCTCTTCGCACCATTGGGCATGTCCGATACCAGCTTTGGGCTACCTGTCAATGACAGTCGTCGTGTGCCGGTCAGCTTCACCGAGAAGAACTTCGGTCCAACATCAGCTGCGCTGGCGCATCTGTTCAACAGCATCATGGGCGAGACTGCTGAGATTCCGTCTGGAAATGCTTACTCGACGATCGACGACTTGCTCAAATTCACTAATGTCTTCCGCGGGCGCGGCACTGCGAGGGACCAACGTGTCTTGTCTCCCTCACTGTTCGAATATGCCCGCCGAAACCACACCGGTAAGCTCGTAAACGACGCATTGACGGCTGAGGTGCTCGCCAGGGGCCTTGGTCAATATCCTGCCAACTTCACCATGCTGGGGAGCTATGTCCGTGGCGAGGAACACATGCTTACACCGGTCGGTCAGACCGCCTCGCCGTCGAGCCTGGCCGCAGTAGGAGGGGCGTCCACTGGATTCATGGTCGATTTCGAACGGGACGTCACGGTGATTTTTTTGTCCGCTGGCTTCATCGAAGGGCTTCGCCATTTTGAACGGCTGCAGCATATTAACGACCTCGCGCTAGCAGCCTTCGACTTTCGAGAGAGTTGATGGGGGCAAATCCCGCGAGGATCGTTGTTGTTGATGGTTGGGCTTGTCCGACAGGCCGCTCCTGCCTTGCCATGATGATGTGCTAGCCGGATTGCAGCGATCGGCCGAGTGCGGCTGTAATGCATATCGGTCCATCGCCTGCGTTCCGGTGGCACGGCTGCGTGTATGTTGGCTTTCGATGTATGCGCCGGTTAGCGTCGGCCCGCGTTGTGATATCGCCAGGAGCGAGTCAACTATTGAATGTCTGGAGCGGCACCGCATCGCCGCGCCAGGTGCACGTCGCGAAGAACGACGCCGCAGCTTAAAACTTGTAGTATGCGTTCAACCAGAGCGCGCTACCGTAGGCCGCATTGCGCGCATAGATATGTTGTTGCCAGTGCAACATCATTCCCCACTTTTGTGTGCCATATCCGACCTGAGGACCTATCGTGATTTCGCGGGTTCGGTGGCCGTCGCCGAATGCTGCGTCACCGTTGATCTTGTCGTCGTTGAGCTGAGTATTCGCATATCCGCCGATGCCGACCAGCCATTGTTGATTGATGTGGTAGTTGACGCCGTAGTCGGCGGTCAGCTGGAGGCCGGACTGATAGTGCGTGGCCGAATTGACACTGCTGTATGCCAGATTTATTTTCGAGCTGATCTCGATTGGCTGCACAGGAAACCACGTGAACGAGTAGGCCAGGTAACCACTCGTGACATTGGTGCCAGGGTTGAACAGTCGGTCTGCACGATACGATCCGGTTGGCAGAACGACGTCAAGCTCCAGGGTCTGCAAATAGCTGGGTGATTGCCAGCCCAGCATAACGCCAAAGAGCGGGTCGCCGAACCCGCGGCCACCGCCCGCGATTCCGAACGACGGAAAATGCAGCGTGCCGTCGACGTAGGGAAGCGCTGCCTGTATTGCGAGATTGCCGCCAAAAACCGTTGGTTGCTCGAACACATGAACGACACGAAGGGCATGCGCCTGCAGGCCGCCGTTGGCGCCCGACGGATTCTTGTCACCGTTGCTGTCCCGTAACGACGTAATATTTTGGAACCGGTTATAGCTGTACAGATATGTCCCGGGTCCGCCGAGCAACCCGCTCATCACGGTCATGATCCCTTCGGGATAGCTGCTGGTGCCGTTCTCCAGCGCAAATGCCTGAGTCTGAGGTAGGCACGCGAGGACGAACGTAGCAGCGTAGATGCGTCGCTTGTACATGAGCTTGTCTCCAATCTAGTGGTATTAATATCGTTATGCTAACTAACTTGATTAAGCCGATTTCTCCTCGATCTGATTATCCGGACCCGCTTCTACTTTACTGGCCCGAGAACCTGTAAGGATTCGCGATCTCGACCGTTCCCGGCGTACTCCGGGAGTAACGCCCATACGGAATCATCGCGCGTGATCTTCACAGGGATGGCCGTCAATTGCCTGCCGATGCATGGCCCGGTGATGCAACGGCCCGTGGCGATGTCGAATCGCGCGCCATGTCCGTGGCAGACGATCGCACTTCCGGTCGCGTCGAGATACGCGTCCTTGCGCCACGGCAACGTTGCGCCGGGCCAATGAGGGCAGCTGTTGCGATAACCGTGCACGGCGTCGTGCATGCGGACCAAGAACACGTCGTCGGCCCCGCTGCCCCGCAGGTCGAAGCCGCGCGCGCCGACGACGGGAATGTCGCCGACCGCGCAGAGCCGTACCCAGCCGCCCGCGTTCATCGTTGCGGGCGCGTCAATGCGGTGCGTCGCCGGCGGCAGGCGGCGGGCCGCCCGGTGCCCACTTCTCGCGCCACTGGAACAGGAACTCCTGTGCGTTGTCGACCATCGCCGGTGCGACGCGCGGCACCCACGTGTCGTCGTGTTGGTCCATGTCCGCGTCGTATTCGACATGGCATCCGAGCGGGCTGTTGAAATACCAGAACCAGTTGGATCCGAACCGGTGGCGGCCCGGGCCCCAGAACGTCTCGTAACCCTTGGACGCGAATGCATAACCGGCGCGCAGCACCTCAGACGGTCCGCCGAGATGGAACGTGAAATGGTCGCATCCTTGCATGGCCGGCGGCGTCTGAATGAGGAACAGCGTATGGTGATCGAGCGTGCCCGCAGGCCGCAGGAACGGACCCATTCCGACGAAGCGATCGCTGACCCGGAAGCCCAGCCGCTCGACGTAGAACGCCTCGGCTTTTTCCGCATCGGGAACGAAGTACACGACATGAGACAACGTTCGCGGCAACGGCAGCTGCTCGTCGTTGCGGGTCGGCGAGCCTGGCACGTTGACCGGGCGGCGCGTGTCGCCTGGCGCATTGACGGTTTCGGCCGGCAATGTCGGTACCGTACGCACCGACACCTGGAAACCGAGCGTGAAGCCGGCATCGTCGACGGCCTCGATCGAGCCGTTCGCAAGGTGCTTCACTTCGCGGTCGGTGGCGAGTTCCCGTGCGATCTCGTCGAGCGCAGCCTGGTCGGCCACGCCGTAGATAGTCTTCCGCAACTGGTTGGCCGTTGCGAATGGCCACGGCGGCAGCAAGGGGTCGTTCTTCGGCCGGACGACTACGCCGGTGCCGTCCAGAGCATCGAATGCTCCGTTGCCCTTCGGGATCAAACCGTAGTCGGTCAGAAACGTCGTACAGCTTTCGACATCGTCGACACCGAAGACGAGGGTGTCGGGTCCGAGGATTCTCATTCCATTGTCCTATTGATAAAGGTCGTTCGCAGAAGGCGATATATACGATACGGTGTGGATCATAATAGTCCCCTTCGTTGCGGGTGATCAAGCGCAAATCAGCGCCAAGATGCCTTTGGTACATGAGGAAAAACCCGCACTAACGAGACGAATCGTATCGTATATATAATCGACCCAACATCAACACGGATGGCGTGCCCGGACCTTTGCTTCCAGGTGGCGCATCCCTACCTGGAGTCGAAGCATGAAATTGGGTCGAATTGCGGTGAATGGACCGGACGGCGACGTTGCACGCCTGGTGCTGGTGGTGCCGGAGGAAGGGCGCGTCATCGATCTGAAACGGGCATCGATCGCTGCGCTGGAAAAGCAGGGTGCCACGCGTGAAGCCGCGCATCGACTGTCCGACGCATTGTTTCCGGGCAGCATGTCGGCGGCGATCGGCCTCGGGCAGCGTTTTCTCGATGCCGCGCAGCGCGCCGATCGCGAACGTCCCGACGCGGCATCATTGTCGATCGACGAAGTGAAGTGGCTGCCAGCCAGCGATCCGTCCGTGGTGCGCGACGGATTGACGTTCGTCGGCCACATCAAGGGATTTCACGAAAAGATCGGTCACGCGCCGCATGAGAGTCTGTTGAAAGTACCCGGCTATTTCAAGGGCACGCCGCACACGGTGATCGGTCACGACGCGGAGGTGCCTTGGCCGGGCTATATCGAGCGGATGGACTATGAACTCGAGCTCGGCTACGTGATCGGCCGGCGTGGCGGCAACCTGCGGCCGGAACACGCACGTCCGTACCTGTTCGGGATCACGGTATTCAACGACTTCAGCGCGCGCGACCGGCAGGCGATCGAAATGCCGATCCAGATGGGTCCGACCAAGTGCAAGGATTTCGCGTACGGTATCGGCCCATGGATCACGACGATCGACGAATTCGCCGATCTCGACGCGATTCCGATGGAAGTGCGCGTGAATGGCGAGACGTGGGGGAAGGGGACGAGCGCGAACAAGCTGTGGAGCGTCGACGAGTTGATCGCGTGGGCGAGCCTCGGCGAGGTGCTGGAGCCGGGCGACGTGATCGGCTCGGGCACGATGGGCGGCGGCTCCGCGCTCGAACTCGACCGCCGGCTCGAGCCGGGCGACGTGGTCGAGCTCGACGTGGGCGGCATCGGCGTGCTGCGTAATCGGATGGGGCAGCCGCAGTCAGGACTGTGGTGGCCGCAGGAGCGCGCGCCTTTCATGTGATCGATACGAAAACAACCATCAATCAGGAGACAAGCCATGGCTTCGCAATACAAGGTGCTCGTTGTCGGGGGCGGAATCGGCGGGATGACGCTCGCGCATGGGCTCGCGCGGGCCGGCATGGACGTGAGGGTCATCGAAAGCAGCCATCGCACGGATCAGCAGGGCACCGGCATTTCTCTGCTCGGCAATGCGTTGCGCGCGCTCGATCGCGTCGGGCTCGCGGATGCCTGCATGGCGGCTGGTTCCGGATGGGACACGGTCAGCGTGCGCGGCGATGCGGGTGATGTGGTGAACGAGCGCCGTCCGCCACGTACGTTCCGGCCGGATGCGCCGGGCGCGATCGGCATCATGCGGCCGAAACTCGCGGAGGTGCTCGAATCGCACGCGCTGGCCGGCGGCGCACGGATCGATTACCGGACGACGGTCGACGATTTCGAGCAGCATGCGGAGGGTGTGTCGTACCGTCTGTCGAATGGCGAGACCGGACATTGCGATCTGCTCGTCGCGGCCGACGGCACGTATTCGAAGACGCGTGCCAAGGCATTCGGCGCACAGCATCAGCCGAGTTATGCGGGGCAGGGCGCGTGGCGGCTGACAGTCGAGCGTCCGGCGGGCTTTGACGGGCTCGTGCTGTACAAGCACCGCGACGGCCGGATGGTGGGCGGCCTGCCGCTGTCGGATACGCTGTGCTACTACTTTTTCCTCGAAAACGCCCGCGAGCGCTCGCACATGCCGGACGAGCGGCTGAGCGAGATGTTCCGCGAGCGGCTTGAAGGCTTTACCGCTCCCGACCTGCTCGCCGCGGCGTCGCGCTGCGACGGCACGCGCTACATCAGCTACCGACCGTTCGATATCCTGATGATGCCGCAGCCGTGGTATCGCGGGCGCGTGGCATTGCTCGGCGATGCCGCACACTCCGTTACCCCGCAGCTCACTTCCGGCGGTGGAATGGCGATCGAGGACGCAGTGGTACTTGCGGAGGAACTGTTGACGAAAGCCGATGTGGACGCCGCGCTGTCCGCGTATTCCGCGCGCCGAGGCGAGCGCGTCAAACGCGTGTTCGACATCTCTCTGGCGATTTGCCAGGCCGAGCAGGATCCGAACGCCGATCCGCGGCGCGCCGTCGAGTTGCTGCTCGAAGGGTACGGCGTGCTGGCCGAGCCGTTCTGAGAAGCGAGCGGTCGGCCGCGGGCGCGCAGGCAAGCGCGACTGACCGTGCGGATCTCGCCGGAGCCGGGCGCACGTTCGCGCTCGTGTTCCGGCTTTTTCGTTTATCGGTTCGTTCGCCAGTCCGTTGATGTATTGCTGATCGCGATGCACTGCGGCGCACGCGACGGTGCGCGCCGGAGGGGGTGCCGGCGCACACTCGATGCACGACTCGATCAGAGGCCGCCGAGCGCGACGTACTTGATCTCGAGATACTCGTCGATCCCGTACTTCGAGCCTTCTCTACCGAGACCGGACAGCTTGACGCCGCCGAACGGCGCGACTTCGGTCGAGATGAGCCCCTCGTTGACGCCGACCATCCCGAAATCGAGGCCCTCCACCACGCGGAAGATCCGTCCGACGTCACGCGTATAGACGTAGGACGCGAGGCCGAACGGCGTATCGTTCGCGAGCGCGATCGCTTCGTCCTCGGTGTCGAACCGGAACAGCGGTGCGACTGGGCCGAACGTTTCCTCGCTGAAGATCAGCGCGTCGCGTGGCACGTCGGTCAACACGGTCGGCTCGAAGAATAAGCCGCCCATCGGATGGCGTCGCCCGCCGGTCGCGACTTGCGCACCCTTGGCCCGTGCGTCCGCAATATGCTGCTCGAGTTTCAGTACGGCCTCCTCGTTGATCAGCGGCCCGAGCGCGACGCCGGCGTCCATCCCGTTGCCCACCTTGAGGCGCGCCGATTCGTCGGCCAGTCGCCGCGCGAACGCATCGTAGATGCCGGACTGCACGAGCAGGCGGTTGGCCGCGACACATGCCTGGCCGGTATTCCGGTATTTCGCGAGGAGCGCGCCTTTGACGGCGGCGTCGATATCGGCGTCGTCGAACACGATGAACGGCGCGTTTCCGCCCAGCTCCATGCTCGTCTTCTTCACCGTCGGTGCGCATTGAGCGAGCAATTGCGAACCGACCTCGGTGGACCCCGTGAACGAGAGCTTGCGCACGGCCGGATGGCGCGTCAGTTCCGCGCCGATCGCGCGCGCGGACCCGGTGACGATGTTGCATACGCCGGCAGGCAACCCGGCGCGTTCGGCCAGCACGCCGAGCGCGAGCGACGACAGCGGCGTCTGGCTAGCGGGCTTGATCACGCCGGTGCAGCCCGCGGCCCACCCGGGCCCCGCCTTGCGCGTGAGCATTGCCGACGGGAAATTCCACGGCGTGATAGCGGCGAACACGCCGATCGGCGCTTTCTGCGCAAGCAGCCGGCGGCCGTCGACGTTGTGCGGAATGATGTCGCCGTAGGTGCGTTTCGCCTCTTCGGCGAACCATTCGATGAAGCCGGCCGCATAGTGGATTTCGCCACGCGCTTCGGCGAGCGGCTTGCCCTGTTCGGCGGTCATGATGACGGCCAGATCGTCGATATGCGCGAGCATCAGGTCGTATAGCGCCCGAAGGATGCGCGAGCGCTCTTTCGGCAGCACGCGGCGCCAGTCGCGCATCGCCCGTTCCGCGGCTTCGATCGCACGCGTCGTTTCCGCCGCGCCGGCCAGCGGCACGCGCCCGACCAGTTCGCCCGTAGCCGGGTTGCGCACGTCGAGCGTGGCAAGACTATCGGCTTGCACCCAGCGGCCGTCGATCAGCATGGCTTGCCGGAGCAGGTCAGGATCCTTGAGAGTGAGTTTGATGGGTTCGGTCATGATCGTTGTCTATTCGGGATGGCGGCCGATGAAGAACGCCTCGTCGGGATCGCGGGTCGGATTGAGGCCGGCGGCTTCGAGCCCCTTGCGAAGGACCACCATGTCGCGCTGGAACACGCGCTGTGTCGGGTGCGGCAGCGGGCCGCCGTTATAGCCCTGGAGCCAGCCCTGATACTTCCACATCATCCGGTTGAGCAGACCGTTGGCGGCCATCGGCAGGCTCGCGAACGCCTTGCGTGCCGGGTCCATCCGGTACCACAGCTGCGTCGCCTCGTCGTATTGACCGGCTCGGATCAGCTTGTGGATGCGCGGCAGCAGCGGCCCGTAGTACGCGGAATAGTTGGTGCCGCAGAACGGGATGTCCATCACCTGCGCGAGCGGCACGTACTCGTATTCGAGCGGTGACGAGATCACGACCTCGCGGTGGAATTCGCGATGCACTTCGATGGCCGACATGATGTACGGCAACCCGCCTTCCGCCTTGATCGCGACGACGTTCGGGATTTCGTCGACCATCCGGCGCAGCACGGGTAGCGGAATGTCGGCGGGGTGAAGGCGGCCGAAGCCCCATGCAGGCAACGGAAACACGATCACGCCGAGATCCGTCGCCGCGCAGATCGCCTGCGTGTAGTCGAACACTTCGTCGTACGACTTCGGATAGAAATACGGCGGATAGCCGAGCAGTACGACGTCCGCGCCTGCGTCTTCGGCGAGCTTCACCGCATCGATGTTGTCTTCCAGCGTGTTGAACACAGCGTGGTGGACGACCAGCAGCCGGCCGGCCGCCTGGTCGGCCATGATCTGGCAGAACTCGCCGTACTGCGCCTGCGTGATCGCGACTTCCGAGCACGACAGCGAACCGACGAAGCCGTGTTCGATCGCGAGCTCGACGTCGTGTCGAACCGCTTTCTCGTTGATGCGCCTGAAGTCCGACGTCATCGTCGGAATCGTCACGTTCGCGACTCCCAGAAGGTGTTCGCGCGCCCAGTCGCGGGCTTCATGCTTGTGGTAGCGGGCCATGTCGTTCTCCGGTTACATGGGTTTGGGTTCGAATGCGATCGGCAGCGGCACGGCCAGGCCGGCCTCACGCGCCAGGTCAAGCACGAGCCCGGCGACCACGATGTCCTGCAGGCCGCTGCCGACCGACTTGAACAACCGGTTTCGGGAGGCCTCGAGCCGCTCGGCGCACGCGCCGCTCATGACGTCGGCCAGGCTCACGGCGACGCGCTCGACGGCGATGCCGGCCGCGCGTGCGGCGATCATGTCGCCGGTGTCGTGCAGCACTTCGTCGGGCACGTCGCACACGATCAGGTCGCTGCGCTGGACGACCGATACGTCGATCTCGCGCTGCTGGGGGATCGTCGAGCCGATCGAGACGACCGTCGCGCCCGGCGTCAGCCAGTCGCCGAACAGGATCGGGCGCTCACCGTGCGAGCGGGCTGCGGCGAGCACGATATCCGCGCCGTCGACGGCGGCTTCCGGCGATGCGGCCGCGCGTGCGGGACTGCCGAGATCGCGGTGCAGATCGGCCGCGAACGCGTCGCGACGTGCATGAGTGGGGCTGAACACCGTGATGTCGGTCAACGGCCGTACGCTCGCGAATGCGCGTGCGTGCATCGATGCCTCGAGCCCGCTGCCCAGCACGGCCAGGCGCGCTGGGCCCGGGCGTGCGAGTCGATCCAGCGCCGCCGCCGAGGTGGCCGCAGTGCGAAACCCAGTCACGAGATTGCCGTCCACGAAGCCGGCGATGCGGCTCGTGTCGTGGTCGAAGAGCACGATCACGTAGTCGATGCCGGGCGCCTGCGCATGCCCGGCCATTCCCATCAGCTTCGCGCCGAAGTATTGGCTGCCGGGCGGCATCGCCGGTAACGCGCGCAGCCACGCGCCGTTGCCGCTGGCAATGGTGCGCGGCGGCACGGCCGACGCGGCGACCGGCTGACCGTATGTCGCTTGTAACGCGGCGACCGCATCTTTCCAGCGAAACACTGCACGTGCGGCATCGCTAGATATGAACACCGGAGGGGAAATCGGAAGTGTCATCAGTAGCTCCTGCTAAGGGGGAAGCGCTGCACGGTCATGGAACGGCCTGCCGGCGGCCGGACGGTCCGGCACCTCCAAGTTGATACGGCGGCTGTGTCGAGTGCAGCGCAGGGTGAATATTAAGTTGATATTGATGCGCATCAATATGTAAATTGATTTGTATCGGGTAAACGATAGCGACGGCGATTTAAGGGCCGAGACGCAAATTTCTTCGCCCGGCGGGAAGGAGTGGGGCCAAGTTTCCGGCGACTGCCATAGAACTGCTTTTGGCGAATCAATCCGTCATGACGGCCGGCAATGAGTGAATTGATTCGATATCAATCGGATTGATTCGATTCATCAAGTGCCGCTAAGATTGCGCATCAATGCGAACGGGAAGGTGGAATGCGGGTGGGAGTGATCGAAGACGACGTGGCCCGGCTGCGCGAATACGTGCATCGCGCATTTCAGCGCGGGGAAGAGCGTCTGCCGCCGGAGCCGAAGCTTTGCGACGTGCTCGGCGTGTCGCGCGGGCGCCTGCGTACGATGCTCAAGCATCTCGAGAACGAGGGGCTCATCTGGCGCCATGTCGGCAAAGGAACATTCGTCGGGCCGCGGCCGATGGCGGTCGACGACAAGCATGCGGCCACGTCGATCAGCGTTGACGACATCATCGCCGCGCGGCTGCTGCTCGAGCCGCAACTGGCGGGGCAGGCCGCGATTCACGCGACGGCGGCCGACATCGCGGCGCTCGATCGCTGCCTTGCCGACATGGCGGCGACCGATTCGTTTTCCCACTGGAAACGCCTCGACGAAACGCTTCACCGAACCATCGCCGAGGCCACCCACAATGCGCTGCTCGTGATGATGTACGACGTGTTGCGCTCGTGGGTGAAGGCGAGTCTCGACGCACGGATCGAGGAGGTGTACGGACATGCGCCGACGCCGAAGCAGACGACGGACAAGGCGCACATCGTGATCGTCGAGAGTATCCGCTCGCACAATCCAGGCAAGGCGGAAGACGCAATGCGCGAGCATCTGCGCGCGGTGAGGACACATTTGTTCGGCCTGCGCTGACCTGCGGGCCGGCGACGACGCGCGCCACGCCCGCCGTTTGCGGTGGGGTTCCTCAGCCGAGGCCGCTATCGCTGCAGATCGCTAACCTATCGCGCCGATAATTAAGATACGATGTGTCTTATAATTCGCGCTGCCATGTGCATACCGCGCCCCTGTCCGGCATTCTTTGTCGTCATGCCGCAGTGCGGGCATGCTATCTGTCATTCGCCGTCAATCAGTTTCCTTCATGAAGACACAAGCCCAGTCTCCCGTCACCGTACCTGCTCCACGAGGCGTAGGCCGCCCGCGCAGCGAGGAAACGCGCACGCAGATTCTCGCGGCCACGGTGCGTTTGCTCGAAACGCGCACCGTGCAGGCCATCTCGATCGAAGCCATTGCGAAGGAAGCGGGAGTCGGCAAGGCGACTATCTATCGCTGGTGGGATTCGAAAGCGCTGGTCGTGATTGATGCGTTCATCGAGCACCACGTGGTGAAAACGCCGATGCCGCGTGATCTGCCGCCCGGCAAGGCGATTGCGATGCATCTTCTGTCGCTGATACACGAGTATGCGGGATGGTCGGGGCGGATCGTCGCGCAGATCATCGCCGAAGGCCAGGCCGATCCCGCCGTGCTGCGCGAGTTCCGCGAGCGCTTTCACTATGGGCGGCGCGCGCTCGTGCGGGAAATGCTGGAGGAATGGCGCAACGACGCGCGCATTCCGACGCCACCGAACATCGAGACGCTCGGCGAACTTCTGTATGCGCCGGTGTATATGCGGTTGTTGGTCGGCACCGGTACGCTGGACGACCATTTCGCGCGGGAACATCTCGGCTACGTGTTCGGTCTGCTCGGCGTCGAACCACCGGACGTCGCCGAACTGAGCGCCCAACTCAAGCGCGGTGCCGTATCGAAAAAAGCCGCCGCGCGTTGAGGCGGGCAACACTCAATTGCAGTTCGTCCCGATCGCGCGGGCCCGGCCGCCAAATGCGGGCCGGGACGGCATCATCCGAGCGATACGCGTCCTTCCTGCGCTGCATGCACGGATTCAGTCGGCCCGCGCCGCGCGAGCGTGAGGATCAGGACGGTCGTGGTCGCGATGGCAGATACAAGCGCCAGCCAGGCGACCGCCGCAAAGAGCCCGCCTGTCAGCTTCGACACGACCTCCACGACGAGCGGGCTCAGAAAGTTGCCGAAGAAGAACGCCCCCATGTAACCGCCCGTCGCGCGGCCGCTCTGCTCGAACGGTACACGTGCCAGCGTCCAGGTTCCGAGCAGCGGCAGCGCCATGCCGCCACCCGCGGCCGCGAGAAATGCACCCGCGATCGTGGCGCTCACGCCGCTGAACGAAGCGATCACGACGAAGCCCACCGTGAACAGGCCGAATGCGGCGACCAGGAGCCGGTTGATCGCGACACGTGCGAACCGGTGAAAGACGAACGAGCCGACCGGAATGCCTGCGTTGGCGATCGCGCCGCCCAGGCCGAGAATCGCTGGTTCGGTCACGCCGCGCGCATTGAGCAGAAAGCTGATCTGTACCGGCACGACGAAAAACAGGACCGACGCGAACAGGATCAGCGCGCAGAGCGGGCCGATCTCGCGCCACGGGAACGGCAACGCGTGTGCGGGACGTTGCGTTGTCGTTGCTTGCTCCGGTTCCCAGATCAGCCATGCGATCAGCGGGAGAAACGCGAACGCGCAACCGTAGACGAGGAACGGCGTCCGCCATCCGGTTGCGAGGCTGCCGAGCGCCCCGCCGACCGAGAACATCACGGCCGCGACAACTGACGCCGATGCGTGCTGCATGGTCAGCCATTTTTGTCGCCGCACGCCGCTGAAGTAGTTGGCGACGAGTGCGGTAGCGATGGTAACGATCGCCGCTTCCGCGAGCCCGATCACGGCGCGCGATGCGACGATCGCATGCAGGTCCTTCAGCCAGAACGGCAGCACGCCGGCGATGCCGTAGATCGCGACGGCCGCGAGGTACAGCGGTTTTCGGCCGAACAGATCGACCAGCGAGCCGACGAGCGGGCTGAACAGCGCAATCATCAGCGCGGGAATCACGAGCGCGATCACAGTGAGCAGCTCCGCCTGCGGTACCTGCGCATAGTCGTGGCGCATCAGCGGAAGAACCGGTGCGATCAGCACGGCGCCGGTCGATGCGAGCCAGCAGCTCGCCATCAGCAACCATCCGTGTACGTTGCCGGCGACGCGCGGCGCGTGTCCTTCGGGAAGTGCGTTTGCCATGATGTCTCCAATATTGTGGTGTGCGATGCGCCGTGAACGATCGACGCGCATCGGCACGGGCGGCGCGCTACGGCGTCGTGCCCGTGCGATGCGCGCGCAGCTAGAACCCGACCTGATCGGCGCCCTTCAGGTCCAGCATTGCTCTCGCTTCGTCGGGCGTGGCGATTTCGATGCCGAGTTCGTCGAGAATTCGGCGAATTTTCCGGACCTGATCTGCATTGCTGCGGGCGAGTTGTCCTCGCCCGATGTACAGGCTGTCTTCGAGTCCGACCCGCACGTTGCCACCCATCAGGCTCGACATCGTCGCGAGCGGCATCTGGTGCTTCCCGGCAGCCAACACCGACCAGTGGTAGTCGTTGCCGAACAGCCGGTCCGCTGTGCGCTTCTGGTGCAGCAGATCCTCCACGTGCGCGCCCATCGCGCCACGCAGACCGAACACCGACTGGATGAAGAGCGGCGGTTTGACCAGGCCTCTTTCCAGGAAGTGGTGCAGCGTATACAGGTGCCCCACGTCGTAGCATTCGAACTCGAAGCGCGTGCCGCCGGCGCGGCCGACGTGCTCGAGAATCCATTCGATGTCCTCGAAGGTGTTCCGGAACACGAGGCCGCGCGTGGCCTGGAGAAACGGTACTTCCCAGTCGTGGCGCCACGCGCGGTCGCGTTCGGCCATCTCGGACAGCACCAGATTGATCGACCCCATGTTGAGCGAGCACATTTCCGGCTTGAGCGCTTCTCCCGCAGCCGCGCGTTCCGCGATCACCATGTTCGGGCCGCCGCCGCCCGTCGAGATGTTGATCACCGCGTCCGTCGACGACTTGATTGCGGACACGAAGCGCCGGAACAGCGCGGGATCGCCGGACGGACGCCCCGTTTCGGGGTCGCGGGCGTGCAGGTGAATGATCGCTGCGCCCGCTTCGGCGGCGGCGATCGATTCGGCCGCGATCTGCTCGGGCGTCACCGGAAGGAATTCGGACATGGACGGCGTATGCGCGCCGCCGGTCACTGCACAGGTAATGATCGCCTTGCTCACAGCGGCTCTCCTTCGACGAGATCGAGCAGCACGAACGCCATGCGGCACGGCTTGCCCGAGCGGTTCGCCCAGCTGTGGTTCGTCGCTCGCTGTACGAGCACGTCGCCCGCGCGCATCAGCGTCTCGCCTTCGTCGAGCAGCGCCCAGATCTCGCCGTCGAGGACGATCGCGTAGTCGAGCGATTCGGTCTTGTGGAACCAGAAATGCCGCGCACCGCGCGTGTCGCGCACACCGCTCGCGTCGAGAAACTGGGCGAGCTGCGTTTCGTCGTACGTTTCGTCCGGCGGAAAATCGACGATACGCAGCAGCGAGCCGCCTTTCGAATGGAAACCGAATGCGTGTCCGGCCGGCGCTGGCTCGTCGCCCGCCGCCCGCGCGTCGCCGGTCGCCCAGACGACATGCGCGAGCGGCAACCCCTTGCGCGTGGTCCGGTTCGGCGTAGGTCCGTCGGACACGATGCAGGACTTGCCGTCGGCGCGCGTACCCGTGACGATGCGCCGGACCGGCCGATAGTCGTCGACGTCCGCCTGTCGCGCGTGGTCAGCCATCAATGTTGGCTCCATGTTTCTCTCCATTAACGAGTCGAATCGTATCGTATCGTTAATGAGCGTCGACGGTGTGTCAATAGGGGAAAGGCGCGTAAATTCTGGCTTGAGATCTTCTTGACAAAACGAAACGATACGTTTTGTAATAGACGCCATCGATAGACAACTAGAGTGAAATTCATGGAGACAACACCCGTGCGCGTGATGTGGTTCGTGCCACCGTTGCTCGCCCTCGTAGCGGGCAGCGAGCCGGGCGCGATCCGCGTCGACGCGCGTCGCAACCGCTCATCCGACGAGCAATTCGATGCGCTCGTGTCCGGTGACGTCGACGCGGTCGTCACGTCGATGGACAACGTGATCGGCTGGAACCGCCGCGCCGGGCCGCGCGATTTTCGCGTGGTGGCCCAGATCGAGAGGACGACGCCGTTGAGCGTCGTCGGGCAGCCATCGCGAGCCACGCTGGGCGATCTGCGCGACACCGACATCCTCGTCGACGCTGTCGACAACGGATTCGTCGTGGCGCTGCGCATGCTGCTGCGCGACGCAGGATTGGCGGACGATGCGTACCGGCTCGTCCCGTGCGGCGGTGTGAAGGAGCGGTTCGACGCGTTGGTGGCCGGACAGGGTGCGGCGACGTTGCTGGGGCCGCCGTTCGATGCGCTGGCAGTTCGGTCTGGCCTGACTCCCCTCGCCAGCGTTCAGGAGGCCTATCCCGAATTTCCCGGGCAGGGCGTCGTGATGCGCGCCGGTTGCACGGCTCGTGCCCGCGTTGTCGCCTGGCTTGCCAATCTCGAGCGAGCGCGTCTGATCGTTGCCGGAGATGCCGAACGCGCCACGCGCGCGGTGCTTGCGGGCGGCCTGCCGCTGGCAGCCGCTGACGCGATGCTGGCCACCGCGCCCGAGTCGTTGCGTCCAGATCGCGCGGGTGTTGCATTGCTGGTCGAGCATCGACGCGCACTGGGGCTCGCGGGCGGTGAGGACGACCATGCGGCGGTCGTCGATGATTCGTTAATCGAGGGTTGGGTGGGAGAAGATCAGTGAATCGATATGCATTGGGTACGTTTTCCGCGGGCGATGGCGCCCGCTTCGCCGGGCTCGTCGTCGACGATCGCGTCGCGCCGCTGGCGCAGGCCGCCGCGTCGGTCGGCGATCGTTCGTTTAATGATTCGACGACCGTGCTGTCGCTGCTCGATGCGTGGGATGACAACCAGCCGAAGCTCGCGCGCATCGTCGACGCGATGTCGGTAGACGGCGTGCGCTGGTATGCGTTGCGCGAGCTACATACGCATCCAGCGATCGACCTGCCGCGCCAAATCTTCTGCACCGGTGCCAATTACCGCAAGCATGTGGTCGACCTCACCGTCGATGCAAAGGTCGGGCCAGAAGGGCTGAACGATGCGGAGTTGCGCCGCTGGGCCGAGAACATGATGGACGAACGGGTGGCGAACGGCGAGCCGTACGTCTTTACGAAGCCAGTGTCCGCGGTGTCCGGCGCGTTCGATCCGCTGGTGCTGCCGCCGACCACGACGAAGCCGGACTGGGAGCTCGAGCTGGCCGTGGTGATCGGGCGCGGCGGGTACATGATCGACCGCGAGCATGCGCTTGACCACGTGGCGGGCTACACGATCGTCAACGATATCTCCGCGCGCGATCTGATTCCGCGCACCGACTACAAGATGCTCGGCACCGACTGGCTCCGTTCGAAAGGGCAGCCCGGTTTCCTGCCGCTGGGTCCGTATCTCGTGCCGAAGCAGTTCGTGTCCGATCCCCACCGGTTGTCGATGCGGCTGACCGTATCGGGCCAGACGATGCAGGACGAGACCACTGCGGACATGCTGTTCGGCATCGAACGGCAGATCGAGTACATCTCCCGCTATGCGCGGCTGTTGCCCGGCGACATCATCTGCACCGGCTCGCCGGCGGGCAACGGCACGCACTATGGTCGCTTTCTGCGGGACGGCGATGTGATGGAGGGCGAGATCGAGGGGCTGGGGCGTCAACGCCAGGTTTGCATTGCACATCATCATGAGTGATCCGCTGCCGAACACGGAGTTCCGCGACCACGCTGGGATTCCCGACAACCCTGATCGCGCATTGCTTCATGCGCTTCTGTCGACGCAGGCCCGGAACATCAAGCTCGACATGAATCCGGCGCTGACGTCGCTCGGTGCCACATTACTGGCGGGGAGCGCGGGGGTACTGTCCATTGGTTTCACGGCGCCTGAGCACTCGGTGCAGGGCAACGGCGTCGTGGCGGGGGGCACCCTCGCGTCGATGCTCGATTTCGCGATGGCGCTTGCACTGCTGTCGGAATTGCCGCACGGGCGCACGTGCGCGACGATCAGCCTGACGGTCAACATGCTCGAACCCGGACACGTCGGTGAGTTCGTGGCCAACGCGCGCGTCAAGCGGCGTGGCGGGCGCGTGGCGTTCGCGGGAGGCGAGCTGTACGACGCGACGAGGACACGCTGCATTGCTACGGCGACGGCTCCGTTCGCGGTGTTCGATGTGCGTCGCTGATCGCGCGACGGGTGCGGCGTGGCCGTACCCGTAGTGGTAGCTTAGTCGCTGGGCTGTGCGGATCGGGCAACGACCGGGGTATGGAACGATGCAGGCAACAGGATCTTGCTTTCCCGGTGCTGGATCATCGGCAAGATCTTGGTGATCTGCCCTATAAATCCCGGACACGAATGAATGTTAGTGTTTCGGCGGCAATTTCCCCAGTAGGAACGGCAGGTTGACGATGAAGCGCACGCAATATTCGGTGGAGCAGATCTTGGCCGCGCTCAAGCAGGCTGAGCTGGGCGTGTCAGTGGCGGATCTGGTTCGGCAACTGGGAATATCCGAGCAGACGTATTACCGATGGAAGAAGCAGTACGCGGGGCTGGAGTCAAACCAGGTCCGCGAACTGAAGCAGTTCCAGGACGAGAACGAACGACTCAAGATGCTGGTTGCGGAACTCAGTCTGGACAAGGCCATCCTGCAGGATATCGCCACAAAAAAGTGGCCGCGCCCGCGCTGAAGAGACAGGCCGTGAGCTACATCATGGGTCACTACGGTCTACCGACGCAGCGGGTGTGCCGGTTGGTCAGGCAGGCTCGCAGCACCCACTACTATCGCAGCGTCAAGGATCCGCAAACGGCGCTGCGTCAACGCATGCGTGAGATTGCGCAGACCCGTGTTCGATACGGTTATCGACGCGTGCACGCCTGACAGCGCTTGGTGCAATAGGTCGTCATCCAATTGTGTCCAGAAACCCGGAGGTTGTTGTTCGCCGTACCTACATGAACACCTTGCTGACGGGTTGAAAGCACGTTGATTGCGACGGAGTGCGAAAGCTCCTCACTCGAACGTGACGAACTGAGCAGACGACCACGCCTTGCTGTCGTTGCGCTGCCGCCCGAAGAAATAGACGGGGCGGAATCCGAACGAGGCATTTTCCGCCGCGACTTCGATGCTGCCCGCGAGATCGACGGGAAGCGGCTTGTCGGTCAGCCGTTCGACCGCGACGAATAGCTCCGTGCCGCCGAGTTCGTGTGTCGCCGCACCCTGCGCGAGCAGGTCCGCGCCGCTGATTTCGAAGCGGAACGTCGGTGCGTGCACGAATGGATTGCGCTGCAGCGGATCGCCGACCTTCGCGAAGCTGTCGATCGTGCCTTCGACCACGATCGTCGCGTCGGCGAGATTGCCGATGTCGAGCTCGATACTGTCCGCATCACCATAGGTGTCGCTGCGGAACTCGACGTCGGTCGCGCCGGTACGCCATGCCGACTCCTCGACATGCTCGAAGCCGTTCGATCCGAAGCGGTGGATCGTGCCGTTGACGACGCGGATCCGGCCGCGCCACGCGGCCCAGCGATAGCGGTCCCGGATGCGGGCGCCGCCCCAGCGCACGCGGATCAGGCGATCCGCGTAGCCGAGTTCCGCATGCAGGTTGCGTTCCCACACCAGTCCTTCGTGATCGTACGCGGCCACGTATTCCCAGCCGGACTGGCCGAGCAGCCGGTAGTCGAACCGCGCCGGCCCGCGATGCGCGAACGCATCGCCTTGCCAGTGATCGCCGCAACGCACGAGCAGCGCACTGTGCTCGCCGGTGGTCGCCCAGGTGCGACGCGCGCGCAGCGCCTCGCCGACGTGCTTGCGATCGAGCACGTCGGCGAGCACACCCGTCAGCCCGCCGTGCACACCGAACACCTGCACGCCGGGCGCGCCGCCACCCGGTCGGCCGCGATGTTCATCGCCGCTGGCCGCGACGCCGAGCCGGTAGCCGCGTGCGATCACGTCCTGGTACAGCCAGCCGAAGTGCCCCCACGACGACGCGATCTCGACGAGCCGTTCGAGTTCGGGATGGTGCCAGTCGGGGATGTAGCGGCGGCCGCCCACGTGCGGCATCACCAGATGCTGCGCGGCATCGTCCGCATACGCATCCCACAGTTCCTCGACGGGCCAGCGGCCGAGCTCGACCGCATGGCCTTTCATGTCCTCGTTCCAGACCAGCGTACGGTTGTGTTCGCCGCGCGCGTTGTACGGAAAATCCGGTCGCGCGTCGCCGAGGAACACCACGTTATGGTCGCCGCCCGCGGTCGAGCTGCCGCACCATTCCTGCACCGGATACACGACGAAGCGGCCCGGCTCGTTGAAGCGCTCGACCGCGTCGACGCCGAGCTGCCAGTTCTCGTCGGTGATCTGGAAATCGTTCGCGGTATAGCCGAGCACGTCGATGCCGCCGATGTCGCGTGCGTAGCGTGCGTTGTACTCGGGGCTGTTGGTGCCGACTGTGTCGTGCGCATGCACATGGAGATCCGCATACAGCGCGCGCGGTACCGGCAACGATGCGTCGACCGTCAGCCACGCTTCGGCTGCGCGCACGTCCGGCCGCGCGGGCACGTCGGCCTCGATGCGCAGCGTGCCGGCGTCGACCGGCAGGTCGTCGACCGGGCAGCTCGCGAATCCCGCCTCGGGCAGCGCGTGTTCGCGCCGGTAGACGGCTTCGCCTTGCGCGTCATATGCAACGACGCGCGCGGTGCCGCCGACGTCGCGGCACGCATTGCCCCAGCGGTCCTGCAGCGACAGCCGGAATGGCGCACGGGTGCCCGGCTGCACGAAGCGCGGGCCGTTCAGCAGTACGTCGGCCGGCGCGCCGGCGCGGATGTCGATCGAGACGTCGCCGGGCACCGCGACGAAACGCGACGTGCCCAACGGATCGACGTAGAGCCGGAACCGGAAGTTGTCCTCGGCGAAGGTCTGCACGCGCGTGCCGGGGCCGCGACGGCGATCGCCGAGACGGATCACGATCCGGTCGCCGGCGTTCACGTAGCCGTCGACGACGTCGACGATCACCGCCTTCTGGAACGGCCGCTCGTGCCCCTTCTGGTCGAAGCGCACGTTCAGCGCCTGCACGGTGGCCGGGCTCTGGCCCGGCACGAGCGGCGCCGCATGGTATTCGGCGCTGATGTAGTTCGCCGCGCCCGGGTCGCTCGTCTGGAACAGCGCCCAGTCCGAATAGAACTTGAAGGTGGCCTTCAGCCAGCCGCCGTCGGCGATGCCGGACGAGCCGACCTCGTAGTCGAGCACGATCTCGCTCCACTCGCCGGCTTCGAGGCGCGTGACGTTGCAATGCACGCGCCCGGCGAACGGCAGGCGCTTGTGGCGTTCGTACAGGCCCGCGGGTGCAACGTGCGGGCCCAGGCGGTCGCGCAGCGCGGCGGCGCGGGCAGCGACGGAATCGGGGAAGTCCCTGGATTCATTCATGAGGAATGCAAAATGATGTCGTTGGAAAGCGGCGCGCTTCAATGCGCGAACGGCCAGGGCGCGCTCGCGTCCCAGACGGGGATACCCATGTACGCGTACCACGGCGCGATCACGCAGAGGCCATAGACGATCGCGATCAGCACCGATACCGCGCCGACCTTCGCGTAGTCGGCCGTCGAGAACGCGCCGCTGCTGTACGCGATGACGCCGGCGGTGATCTGCGTGGGCAGCAGATAAGCGAAGCTGTCGGTGTCGCTGACGAGCATCGTGAACGCGACCGGATGCAGCCCGAGGCGCGGCGCCAGCGCGAGCGCGATCGGCGCGATCATCGTGACGGCCGCGACGTTGGACAGCATGCCGATGCGGATCACGTGCGTGCCGAGCATCACGATGGCGATCGCGAGCCACCAGCCGTGACCGCGCGCGGCGACGTAGATGTGATCGGCGGCCCAGTTCGCGAGCCCGGACGCACTGATCGCCGACGACAGCGACAGCGCACCGGCCAGCAGGAACAGCGTGCCCCAGATCGTCCGCTGCTCGACCTCGGCCCAGCCGAAGCGCAGCACGCCGGGTGCGAACAACAGCGCCAGCGCGATCAGCGCGACGATTTCCGACGGCAGGTGATGGAGCGGCTCGGTCGCCCACAACATGGCGACGGCCGCGAACAGCGCGAGCACGGCCCAGTCGTTGCGGGCGGCGGGCGGTTGCGTACGGCGCATCGCCGCGATCGCGCCGGGGCCGCCGGGAAGCGCGACGGCGCGCGAGCGGAAATGGAACTGCACCCAGGCCTGCGTGATCGCGAACATCCCGAGATACGGCCACTGCAGCTTCAGCCACGTCAGATAGGAGATCCGGATGCCGAGCTGCTTCTCGAGCAGCCCTGACACGACCATGTTCGGCAGATGCGCGGTGAGGATGCACATGCCGCTGATCATCGCGCCGTACACGAGCGTCTGGATCACGATCGCCTTGCGCGCGGCGCGTTCGCGCGGCGATTCGCCGAACAGCCGGACGATGCCGTTCGTGACCGGCAGCAGCGTGGCCGCACGTGCGTTCGCGGCCGGCACGACGAGCGCCATCACGCAGTTCACGGCGAACATCGCCCAGATCACGCCGTTGGCCGTGCGCACCTTCAGGCGATCGAGCAGCAGCAGGGCGATGCGCCGGTCGAGCCCGCTCGCCTGCATGATCGCGGAGAACAGGAACGCGGCGAGGCACAGGAACACGACGGGCGCGGCGAAGCCGCTGGCCGCCTTCGGAAACGACGGGCTCGCATGCGACAGCACGAGCAGCATCGGCAGCAGGATGCCGCTCACGCCGACGGGAATCGCCTCGGTGATCCAGACGATCGCGACCCACGCGACGACCGCGAGCGTCGCCCGGCCCTCGGCGGAAAGATGCGCGGGCGCGGGCAACCACCAGGCGATCGCGAAGAACGCCAGCCACGCGGCGGCAAAGCCGATCGCGGCACGCCGCTGCGCGCCGCGCGATCGTCCCGCTGCGTGCGGATCGGTACGTGGCGCCGTGGCTGGTTCGGCCCGTGTCGGCCGGCTGCCCTGCACGCCATCGAGCGGCGGCGTGCCGATTGCGTTTTCAGTCACTGGTATGCTCCCCGGGGCATCGGGACCCCGAATCGCGGCCCCGACAGTCTGTCGAGATGTGATAATACGTATTAATACAAGTTGAGCATTCCAATTGCTTTTCATATCGATATCGGGAAACGCGCATAGCGCGAACCCAGCACGACGAGGAAGGATCGATGACGCTGGTGCGTGACGACACGACATCGCTTTACGAGCAGCTTGCGACGACGCTGCGCGACGAGATCGAGCGCGGTGTGTACGAGCCGACCGGCAAGCTGCCGTCCGAGGCGCAGTTGAGCGAGCGTTTTCAGGTGAGCCGCGTGACCGTCAGGCTCGCGCTCGATCGGCTGAGCGATGCGCGCATCGTCGAGCGCAAGCAGGGCAAAGGGACGTTCGCCGCGAAGCAGCGGCTGCGGCATCGACTCGATGTGCTGCGCGGGCTGCACGATTCGATCGCCGCGCAGGGCGCGCGGGCGCGGATGGAATTGCTGCGCATGGAAACGTGCGACGTGCCGCCGGGCTTGCGGCACGCATTTGCCGCCGACGTCACGCGCTGCATCTATCTCGAACGCCTGCACTGGGTCGACGACGAACCCGTCGCGCTCGCGCAGACCTGCCTGCTGCCCGACGCCGGAGCCGTCACGTTCGAGCAGGCCGAGCGCATGTCGACCTACGAGGTGCTGGAGAGCCTGCTCGGCTGGCGCATCACGGATGCCGACATGTCGGTGACGGCCATGGCCGCGCCGGACGATGTCGCGGCCCGGCTCAAGGCCGACAAACACGCGCCGCTGCTCGTGCTGCGGCGCACGTCGCGGCTGGCGGACGGCCGCACGTGTGAATCCACGGTGTTTCACATTCGGCCCGAGCGCTTCGATCTGGTGGTCCGAAGCGGTGTCGAGGCACGCTTTGTCGGTTGAAGCGTGCCGTCGGTCACGGCTTGCGACGCTGCTCCGGCGCGCAGTCGACCGAACCGGACAAGGCGCCCATGCGGCTTTCATAAATTACCTTTCGATCTAGATTCCAAATTTTTTATTCTTTCTGGGAATTTCACGCTTCTGTCATATTTCTGTGCACCGAATTCATCGGACCAGAAAAATGTCGAAGACCACCCTCATCGCGACGCTCGGAACGGTGTCGAATCCCGCTGAAAGGCTTCTTGCATCGCATCGTTCGGGCATGACCGTCGCGCGCCACCTGCTGTTCGGCGCGATCCGGCTCGGGACGCCGGCGCTGCCGCGTCCAGCGGCGCCCGGCGTCCGGGGCGCCGTGATGGCGCCGGTCGCGGTGGCGATCGACTGCGCGGTCGGCAACGTGCCGTTCACGCGAGCCCGTGCGCCGCTGGATGAACGCGCAATGACCGCGTTCGTCGGCGTCCATGGTGCGCGCGTGCATGCGAAGACGCCGGTCTTCGCGTGACGGGAGCGCAGCCGATGCAGAATGTACTGGGCGCGCTGGTGCCGATCTTCGTGCTGATCCTGGCGGGATTCGTGCTGCGGCAGCGTCGCCTGCTGCCGGACGAATTCTGGCTGCCGTGCGAAACGCTGAACTACTACTACATGTTTCCCGCGCTGATGTTCAGCCAGGTCGCGAAAGCCAATCTGACGCAGTTTCCGGTGCGGCCGATCGCGGTCGCGATCCTCGGCGCGGTGGGCGCGAGCGCGGCGCTGCTGTATGCGTGGCGAGCGTGGAGCCGGCAGCCGGGGGCCGTGTTCTCGTCGGTGATCCAGGGGGCGTTACGGCCGAATACGTATGTGGGTGTTGCCGCGGCCGCGGCGTTGTACGGAAGCGTCGGACTGACGCTCACGTCGATCAGCATCGCGGTCGCGATACCGCTGCTGAACGTCGCGTCGATCATTATCCTGATGCACCACGGTCGTGGCGGTGCGCCGTCGGCATGGCAGATCGGCGGCGCGCTGCTGAGGAATCCGGTCATCATGTCGGTCGTCCTCGGCGCCGCGTTCAATCTCGGCGGGCTCGGTTTGCCGGCGGTGATATCGAGTGTGCTGTCGATTCTCGGCGCCGCGTCGCTGCCGCTCGGGTTGCTCGCGGTGGGGGCGGGCCTCGACGTGAAGGCCGCGAAGGCGGCGCGTGGCCCCGTGTTCCAGTCGTCGGTGATCAAGTTGCTGCTCGTGCCGGTGCTGACTTTCTGGATCGGTTTCAGCCTGGGCATCCGGGGCCCGGCACTCACGACGATCGTGCTGTTCAATTCACTGCCGTGCACACCGTCCGCCTACATCATGGCGAAGCTGCTCGGCGGCGATCACCGGTTGTCGGCCGGCATCATTACGGTACAGACGGCGCTTGCGACCGTCACGATGCCGTTGGTGCTGCTCGTGTTCCACGGTTGAACTGAATTTGCGCGAAGCGGTGTGGTGAAATGCAAAAGGCCCCTCGCTTACAACTCAACAGGCTTGTATCTGGCACCGAAATGCATGTCCGCAGAGTTTCTCGTTCCTGGGAGTCAAAAAAACCAAGAATTGGTTGGCCGGGGCGGCTGACAAGGGGGCGCGCAGCACCCTATCGGCCGACAGCATAATCAGCACACTTTTCAAATCGTCGGAGGCGAGGAGCGCTAAGCCGGCGTCGAGGGCCGACTTGGGCGCGCGGGATAGGGTTGGGGACGATTCTGAAGGAGGCTCGATCGATACGACAGCCAGAAAAATCCAATTCCGACAAATCCTTGTCGGTCCATATAAATAATTAAGGTTTATCTTGCGAAATTGAGGTTAGATAGCTGATGCCGATCGATGCGGGGCCACGGGCGAGTTGTTGGCCCACTTCGTCAAGGCATTGAAGCAAGAGATCGCGTGACGCCGAGGGCGGCTGGCCCGACAACCAGAGCATACCGACCGGTCGAACGAGGCGTGACAATTGCAATGGCAGGATTGCGATCTCATTGTTCTGCTCAAGGCGCCGCGCAAGCGTCATTGGCAGGGTTGCGATCGTCTCAGTCTCCCGCACGAATTCCAGCACGACATTCAACGACAGCGTCTCCACATGATCTACGGGCGGTTCCAACCCGTGAGCACTGAAAGCGACAATCAGAGGTTGTCGTAGAAGGGAGTCACGCGGTGGCAGGATCCATGGAAAGCCGCTCACGTCCTTCCACTGAACACGGTCCCGTACTGCAAGCGGGTGGCCTCGACGTACCACCACGGCCGTGGCGTCGTTGAACAGTTGCTTCTCTTCGAGATCCGGGCCGGATCGACGAGCCGGCAGGGTACCGACAATCACATCGAGATTTCCAACGCGCATCTCTGTCAGTAGCACGTCCATGGTGGATTCTCGCACGAAGACCGTCGCGTCGGGCGCATGCTGCTTCATTCTGATCAGAGCCTGCGGCAAGAGCCACGCCGCAGATGCTGGCAGCGTGCCAATGCGCAGCCGGCGTGCAGTGCCGGTCGCTGCCGCATGTAGCTCGTCGCCAGCTTCCGCGAGATCCTGGAGCAGCCGACGTGCATGCCGGATGAGCACGCTCCCATACTCGGTCGGCTTCAGGCCACGCCCGGTGCGTTCGAACAACGTTACACCAAACCCGCTTTGCAAGTCGGTCAGTGACTTTGACAACGCAGGCTGCGTGACGTTGAGCAAGACGGCCACCTTGCTGAGGTTCCGGTAGTCATCCAGTGCGACGAGAAGCTGCAAATGCCGGAACTTCAAGTTAACTCTGATATACCAGTCGAGGCGTGCCATGGATAGGTGCGATATGAGAATTTGGTTATATCAGGATCGCACAAAGTCACTGGTCTACCAAGTGTTGCCGGCGCAATATTCCGACATCGCTCATCGCACTATTCCAATCATGACAGCCAGAGACATCCTGTACGTTCGCTACGCGCTTCCCGATCTGGTGGCGGCCGAGCGATTCATGACTGATTTCGGATTGAGTACAGTCCAGCGCACGGATGAGGTCTTGCGCATGCGCGCCGCAGCGGCTGCTCCGTTTGTCTACGAAGCGGTGAGGGGCGCCGAGGGCCGATTCCTGGGGGTCGGATTTTGCGTGCCAGAACAGAAGGATCTCGTGCGACTCGCGAGCTTTGCCGATGCCGGTCCGATCGAAGCGCTACCGTCGCCGTTTCGTGGCGAGTACGTGCGGCTGACGATGCCGGATGGCTTCCAGATGGATGCGGTGTGGAGCGAGGAGGTCTACGTGGCAGCTCCGGTTCGCGCACCGAATCGATTCAATGCCGGGCATGCCAAGGAGCGTACCAATGCCAGCATTCGACAGCGACGTGAGCCCGCGCCGGCGCTTAGGCTGGGCCACGTGACTCTGCATGTGACCGACCATGCCGCATCGGTCGCATGGTTGCGCGAGCGCTTCGGACTGGTGCCGTCCGACTACTTCGGGCCAGAGCCGGGTCGCATTGAGGATGTTGTCGGCACGTTCCTGCGTGTCGATCGCGGCGCCGACTTTGTTGATCATCATTGTTTGCTGGTTCTTCAATCGCGAAATGCGGGGATACACCACAGTTCGTTTGAATTGCAGGATCTCGATCACGTAATGTCGGCACACGATTATCTGTCGTTACGCGGCTATCGCCTCGACTGCGGAGTAGGTCGACACATGCTCGGCAGTCAAATTTACGACTATTGGCGAGACGTACATGGCTTCCGTGTAGAGCACTACACGGATGGCGACGTCGTCAACCGGGACCACGTGCCGTCGGTTTTCTGCGGTGGAGCGGACGAAACGACGCAGTGGGGCATGGCTCCAGGAGCGGAATTTTTCGAATAATCGTCAGGATCGGAAGCATGGAAATTCAGAGAATAGTTAGTAGTGCAGTTAGTGAGGCGCCGTCAGGTTTGTGGTCGAACTGCTTGAAAGTCGGCGACTTGGTTTTCCTTTCCGGATTGACCGCGCGTGGGGAAGGCAATCGTGTGATTGGCGACGACGAGTACGTACAGGCGCGCGCGATATTCGAGCGCATCGAACATCTGCTCGCCGCTGCTGGCGGCAATCCGGCCGACATCGTCAAGCTGAACCTGTACTTGACTCGCATCGAGCAACGCGAACAAGTGTGGACGGCACGTCGTGAATTTTTTGAGCGCACCGCGCCGGAACGTTGCTTTCCCACGGCCACACTGGTTGAAGTAAGTGCGCTGCAGCCTGACGTGTTGGTCGAGATCGAGGCCGTGGCATGCTTGAATGCCGGCGGTCGACCGAAGGAGCAAGTGTAATGGACTACTTGAATTCCCCGAGAGTGACCAGCGTACCCGTAGTTGGATCAGACCTTCGCTTTGCCGTCAATCGTGTGTACTGCATCGGCAGAAATTACGCGGATCACGCGATCGAAATGGGCGTGGATCCGCGTACCGATCCTCCGTTCTTCTTCTGCAAGCCTGCTGACACAGTGATCGCAGCCGAGCGTGATGACGAAGTGCTGGAGATTCCATATCCGCCAGCCACCCGCAATCTTCATCACGAGGTGGAACTTGTGGTTGCCATCGGCCAGGGTGGACGGGATATTCCGCGCGATCGGGCGGTGGAGCATGTGTTTGGATACGCGGTCGGTATAGACATGACTCGTCGCGATCTGCAACAGGCCATGCGCCAGGCTGGCAAACCGTGGGAGATCGGCAAGACGTTTGAGCGTTGCGCGCCGATCAGTGCATTGCGTCCCATTGAACATACCGGTGCGATCGAACACGGTGAGATCGAGTTGTGGGTTGATGGCGCATCGCGACAGCACAGCGACGTGTCCAAATTGATCTGGCAAGTATCCGATATCGTTGCGGACCTATCGGCCCTGTTCACGCTTTATCCCGGTGATCTGATATTTACTGGTACCCCGGAAGGAGTCGGGGCTGTCGAGCCTGGGCACCTTATGGTTGCTAGTGTGGCGCGTGTCGGCATGCTCAGGGTTCGTGTTGCGGCGGGGCTGTGAGAAGCCGAGCCAGTCAGGGAAAACGATTATGAAGCAACCCAATACTGTGCCGCTGTCGGCCGCAACTCGCGAACTCCTCGAGAAGAGCGCACCGTCGACGATCGCCAACGTGCTTTTGATGCGCCATGGCTTGCGCAACACGGTTCTGCTCGGGCTGTCGCCGGTACGACCGGGAATGCCGCGCATGGTCGGTCCGGCCTACACGTTGCGGTTCATTCCGGCACGCGAGGATATCGACACGATGGAGAACTATCAACGGGACGACAATATGCATCGGCGAGCCATTGAGGAATGTCCAAGCGGTGCCGTGCTGGTCATCGATGCAGGGGGTAGCACTCGCGCCGCATCCGCCGGAGACATCATGGTCGCCCGGCTCGCGCAGCGGGGCGTTCGCGGCATTGTTACCGATGGAGGCTTCCGCGACACGCCGTCGATTGCACGGATCGAATTGCCCGCGTTTCAGCTCGGGAATGCACCGCCAGCCACGCCTTTGGCACTGCATCCTCAGGCACTTGACGAACCAATTGGTTGTGCCGGGGTAGCGATTTATCCGGGCGACATCCTGGTGGGCGACGACGAAGGTGTCGTTGCGATTCCTTCGGCATTGGCAGACGAAGTCGCAGAGGCTGCACACGCGCAGTCGCAGTACGAACAGTTCGTCGAAACTCAGATCCCGCGCGGCCGTTCAATCTTCGGTCTGTTTCCGAGCACTGCGGAAAGCCGCGTGGAATACGAGCGCTGGGTCGCTGCCGGTCGCCCGGATTACGCTGCATGAGGAGACCAAACATCATGGAAAAAAAAGAATTGCCTGCGACGCTCGAAGTTCTGTTGCGGACCACTGAGCTGGATCCAGCGGGTTGGCTAGACTTCCCTGAGTACGGCTTTCGACAGTACTTCCTGTGGAAAAACCCGGACACGGGTGCCAGCATCGCCTTACTTGAATATGAGAAGGGCGGCCGCATTCCAGTCAAGCATTCTCACGCATCGAATCAGTTCATGTATTGCCTGGAGGGTGAATACGAGTACACGGACTCGCAGCTCCGTTTGACGCCCGGCGCGTTCTACATGAACCCGAAGGATCATCCGCACGGGCCAACCATCGCGCACGAGCGTAGCGTGCTGATCGAGATCTACGATGGCCCCCACTACTACGAGAAGCCCGTCTTTCATACCGACGAAACCATCGGCGAATTTCTCAGTAAGGATCATTGATCATGTTTGATATTGCTTCCGTCCTCCGTGACCTGGGTATTGGCCATAACCATAGCGGCACGTGTGCAGGCTCGGCCGCGGCCTGGAGCGAAGGCGGTGACGCGCATGCGTTCGCCGCCGTAAATCCCGCAACGGGCGAGACCACCGCCTATGTTACGGCCGCGACCGCTGACGACTACGAGCGAGTGGTTTCCGCCGCGCAAGCACAACAGCACCGGTGGCGCATGGTGCCGGCTCCGGTGCGCGGTGAATTGGTGCTGGGAATCGGCGAGCTTGTCAAGGAGCACCACGATCTGCTAGGCCGGCTGGTTGCGATCGATACCGGTAAATCCGTTATGGAAGGCAAGGCAGAGATCAAGGAAGTGATCGATATGGCGACAATGGCCGCTGGCCAGTCGCGCATGCTGTACGGCTATACGCAGCAGTCTCAACGAGGTCGCCATCGCATGTACGACCAATGGCTGCCACTCGGCGTTACGGGGATCATTTCAGCCTACAACTTTCCCGCCGCGGTATGGGCGCAAAATGGTTTCCTCGCGGCAATCGGCGGCAATACCGTGATCTGGAAGCCGAGCCCGAAGGTACCACTGACGGCTATCGCGTTGCAGCATCTGGCAAATCGTGCGATGGCGGCTCAGGGGCACGAGGGCGTATTCTCGCTATTCATCCCGGACGACAACGAGGTCGCAGAGCGGTTACTGACCGATCCACGAATTGCGCTGTTGTCGTTCACCGGTTCCAGCGCGGTCGGCCGCAAGGTTGCTCAGATCGTCGGGCAACAGCTCGGCCGGCGCTACATGCTCGAATGTTCGGGCAACAACGCATGTATCGTCGATGAGACCGCGGATCTCAGACTGGCCGCTCGCTCGATCACCTTTGGTGTGGTTGGCACGACAGGACAGCGCTGCACGAGCACCCGGCGCGTCATCGTTCATCGCAGCGCCGCAACGCGGTTCACCGAGCTTTTGGCGAAAGCGTTCGGGCAGATCAAGGTGGGCGATCCCCGCGAACCCGAAGCAGTCGTCGGTCCGCTGATTGATAAGGCGGCGGTCGGCCACTTTGAGGCCGCGGTGTCGCAGGCCGTGTCGCTCGGTGGGAAAGTCGTCTACGGCGGAAAGCGTATCGATCGGCCCGGCTACTACGTCGAGCCAACGATCATCACGGGCGCACAGCCCGCGTGGCCGTGCGTTCAGCACGAGACATTCGCGCCGATCGTCTATCTGACGGAGTACGACGACCTGGAAGAGGCGATCGAGATTCACAATGGCGTCGCCCAGGGGCTGGCCTCGGGAATTCATAGCCAGGATATTTCGAACATCGAGCTATTCCTGTCGGCCGCCGGAAGCGATTGCGGCATCGCGAAGGTAAATATGGGTACTACCGGCGCGGATGTCGGGGCGGCTTTCGGTGGCGAGAAGGAGACTGGCGGCGGTCGAACCGCGGGCTCTGATGCATGGAAGGGTTATATGCGCCGGCAAAGCGTATGCATTAACTGGAGTCGGGAATCGCCCTGGGACCAGCGGATTCATCTCGACTGACGCTGCAACGCTCGGCGCCCTACACTGCGGGCCGCGCGTCCTCACCTTACTGATTCGATTGGAACGGTGCGATGCGCACCGGGGAGAAGTTTTGCCATGTCGCTTTCTATCGTCAAGCAATTCTATGAATGCGCGGCCGTTGGCCGCTTCGCCGATGCCCTGAGTTTGTTTGCGCCGGACGGGGAGATCGTGTTCCCGGGGCCCAGTTCGATTCCGATGGCTGGGCGGTTTCAGGGCAGCGTCCAGATTTTGAGTTTTTTCGATACTGTCGCTGCGAGCCTGGATGTACTCCAGTTTGCGCCCGAGCGCTTCATCGATGGTGGTGAAAGCATTGCCGTGGCGGGGCGCGAGCGATCACGTGTGCGTGCGACGGGTCTTACCTTCGATGTACCGTGGGTACAGTTGTGGACTGTACGTGAAAACCAAATCGTGAATCTCGCCGACTACTTCGAGACTGATTCGATGGCGCGCGCATTCGAGGGCCGCGTGCATACGAAATAAGTGAAATGGCCCCGCCAAGCATATCGTGCTTGTCGGTGGTCGATCGACAACTACAGAGACAACCAGGCAATTTAATCATGTCCAAGACTGGCAACGACTATATCGAGAGTCTGCGCGACGGGCGCAGCGTCTATATCAATGGTGAACGTGTTGACGACCATGTCGATCATCCGGCATTCCGGAATGCGGTCCGCACGGTGGCTGCGCTCTACGATTTCCAGGCCGCGAACCAGGAACTGATGACGTTCACGTCACCGGGTAACGGCCGTCAGGTCAATCGCGCGTGGCAGTTGCCGAAGACTGCCGAGGATCTCGCGGCCCGTGCTGCTGCGCATGTCGCGTGGGCGCGCCAGACAGGGGGGTGGCTTGGACGGTCCCCCGATCATGTACCGTCCGCGCTGGTCGGCATGCTGGTCGCCAGCGAGGTGTTCGAACAGTACGATCCTGCACGAGCCGCAGCACTTCGCTCCTATTACGAATGGGCGCGAGACAATGACATTGCGCTGACCTACACGATTGTCAATCCGCAGGGCGATCGATCCAAGGATGTGGGGGACCAGGGCGTCAAATATCACTCGCTCGGCGTCGTTGACGAGGATGCCGAAGGCATTACCGTGCGCGGAGCAAAAATGCTCGGTACTGCAGCGGTCCTGGCGCAGGAATGCCTGGTGGGTGTTCAGAATCCGCTAAAGCCGGACGATGAGATCTATGCGCTGTCGTTTGCGATCCCTCTTGCTGCGAAGGGCGTGAAGATTCTGTCGCGCCGCTCCTATGAGCAAGCGGCTAGTTCGACGTTTGACTATCCGCTGGCCACGCAATTCGACGAAAACGATGCGCTGATCTACTTCGACGACGTCAAGGTGCCATGGGACCGGGTATTCGTCTATCGGCGCCCTGACATGTGCGGGGCAATGTTTCACAAAACCGCCGCAGAAGCGATGATGAACCTGCAGAGTCAGGCACGTTTCACAGTCAAACTGCAGTTTCTGCTCGGCATTGCACGTCGACTTACCGAAACCACCGGAACGATCAACTTTCCTCCGATCCAGGATGTGCTCGGGAAGCTGGCCGCGCAGGCAATGGCCGTCGAAGGCAACTTCCAATCGTTGTATGCCGATCCGGTTACGCGTAACGGCTTCTTCGTCCCGAAGGCGGCTCGAGTGTATTCGGCCACGTCGATGGGGCAGGAACTGTATCCGCATTTCGTCAACGAGATTCGTGGTTTGGCTGGTGGCGGCGTGATCATGTTGCCCTCGTCGGCCGAAGACTTTGCGAATCCCGAGATGGCTGCGTTGATCGAACAGACTCAGCGTTCGGCAGCGATCGATCCCCAGGGGCGCGTGAAACTGATGAAGCTTGCCTGGGATGCGCTTGGCTCGGAATTCGGTTCGCGACATACCCAGTACGAGATGTTCTATTCAGGTCCTCCATTCGTGCAACACATGCGTTGCTTCGGTCATTTCGATTGGGGCTCGTCGACCGACATGGTTGACGGCGTGATGGCCGGTTACGGCTTGCCGAACGGTGTTTGAGCGAAATGATGGCCGTGGCATCCTGTACTGGGATGCAAGGCACGTTGTCTAAGGGTCTGTCATGAATTCAGAAAAAATCAGCGCTTCCGTCAGCGAAAGGGTTTCCGCGTGGCTCGTGAAGAATGGCATTGATGCGGAGTCGGACGCAGCGAGTCAAGCTGACGCCACGGCGAGGAGCGATGCGTTCCGATCCGCCATGCGACGGTTGGGGGGGGCGGTCAATATTGTCACAACGCAAGATGGGAGCGCCCGCTTCGGCTTGACTGCGACAGCGGTCTGCTCCCTGACCGCGAACCCGCCACGCCTTCTTGCATGCGTGAATCTCTCGGGACGAAGCTATCAAGCAATCGCCAAGGCGCGCTGCATGGCAGTGAACGTGCTCGGAATCCAGCACCGCGAACTTGCGTTCGCGTTTGCCGGCAAGCAGGGAGAGGATCCGTTCGCGGCGATCGACAACTGGACGCAAGCGGCCACCGGTGCGCCGATCCTAACCGACGCTCTTGCGTCGTTCGATTGTGACGTCGAGCAGATGATGATCACGACGACACATGCAATCGTGATCGGCGATATTCGCCACATTAGCTACGGAGTCGGTGGGAAGCCGCTGCTCTATCTGGATGGAGAATTCATGACATCCGGAGCGTTGCTCCCCGATTAATGTGAATTCAAGAAAGAAGAAGGTTAGAGCAGTATAGATATGTAGGAGACCGATATATGAGGCAGCCTTTTAGCGGATTTTTGGCAACCACAATGACTGTAGTTGTCGCATGGGCGATCATAAGATTGTTTGACTTCACGACCTTCACAACCTGGACGGCGTGGATTTTTATGTGCGCGATACCTGGGCAGATCCTTATCAGTGTCAGTTGGAAAGGGAACCCGTCCTTTGTGGCTCATCTCGCCCAGCCTGCGAAAGGAGGCGTACTTTTACTGTCCACACTCGCGATTGCCGCAGTAGTAGCCGTAGTCTGCTATGTCACGATCGGCGGGGGGATTGCGCCGCCAGTGCCAATGCTCGTCGTGTACACCATATTCACGGTGATCGTGATGTTCTGGCTTGCGATCATGTTCGGCGGCTGGCCGTTCGTAAGCCTGACTGAAACGCCGTTCGTATCCGGGCTGTCGATGCTGGTGGCTTGTTACGGTTTGAGTTTCGTGGTATTTCGCACGTTCTGTAATTTCGCATTCTTGCGTGGAGCGCCGATTTACGTGCCGGCGCTTGATCCTGGTGGATTGTTCGATGCGAACCTGGCTCTTGCCTTCATTGTGACGGCCGTCGCGGTGTTGTTTCTGCTGTTGCATTTCGATCTTTGGCCACTCGCCACGATTCCCTCGCTGATGCGTCAGCCGATACTGGGAATTGTCTGGACAGGCCTCGCTCTCGCGATCGGCGGCTTGGCCATGCACATCGGGATCGCGATCCTGCATATGAGCGCGTTGTCATTCATGGTGAAAGTGCCGATTCCATTCATTTTCGGCACGATCGTAGTGCTCAATATGCTACAGGGTACGCTGTTTCAGCGTCTGCCCCAGCCTGTGAAGGGGCTCGGAAACGCCGCGGTGGCGATGGTCGGCGGCTTGCTGCTCGCATTCCTCTACGGACGGGTTGCTCCGATCCTGACAGGTACGCTCTCGTCCGGCGAGCCTGGATTTGACTACGAGCGCTGGGTTGCGTCGGCGTTGCTTGGCGTGACCTTCCCGTTACTGATTGCGTTTTCGGAATATTTCAAACTCTGGCCATTGATGAGGCGACGGAGTTCGTGATCGGGCCAATCCTGCAGTGCCCGATTTACTTGGCGGTGTGTTGTGACTCGACGAGTCGGAGTGAAGACATCGCAGCGAATGTGTTTGTGTGGTGGCAATGACGACAGCCACCAGTCTTGATAACGGAATACCAGAATCATGAGATACCCCCTCGCTTGTTGTGCCGTCTACTTCATGCTGGCTGCAAAGTTCGCCCTAGCGCAAACCCCTGAAGATGCACTTGTCAGATTGGGATATCCGCAGATCAACGAAGCTGCCCCGAAGACGTTCGGAAACTACGTGAACGGCAATGTGGTGGGAAAATTGTTGTTCGTTTCTTCGGCCGCTCCTCAAGACGTCAATGGTGAGTTTGGGCCGAAAAATGCGTGGCTGAAGGGACGTTTCGGAGATGACCTCGACGCCGATGAAAAGGGTAAGAAGTATGCGGAATTGGCATGCTTGCGATCGCTCCGATTTGCCAAATCTGTAATCGGAGACCTGTCGAAAATCAAGCAGGTCGTGCGCGTAACAGTGGTTAGCCTGACCACGCCGGATTTCAAGGGGCTGACCAAGGTCGCCGACGGTTGCTCGGATCTCGTAACCAAAGTGTTTGGCCCGGAGCGTGGAGCGCATGCGCGCGTCAACATCGGTGCTTCGTCCATGCCGTACGGCGTTGCCATGGAGATCACCATCGAATACGAGCTGGAGTGAGCGTGCTGGGAGGTGAGGCCGAGAGGGGATTCTCTATGTCGATGTGTCAGACGAGATTGATGAGTTGATCGGATCGGCGGAGATGATTGAAGACGAGTAATCGGTTTGAATAGATAGGAGACCGAAATTATGAAATGGACAAAAACGACCGTGGGGGTGTCTACGTTTGCGCTTGCATCCTTGGCGACGCCTGTTCATGCGCAGAGTAGCGTAACGCTTTATGGTGTGATTTCGACCGGCGTTCAGTATGTTAGTAACGTCGGTGGCGCTTCGCGCGTGGCATTGGTAAGCGGCGGTATGATGCCGCCAAGGTTCGGACTGCGGGGCGACGAGGATCTGGGCGGCGGCACGCACGCGGTATTTACCCTGGAGAACGGGTTTGCGATCAATACCGGTGCTCAGGTAGGTGGGATGTTCGGACGGCAGGCATTCGTCGGCGTGCGTAACGACCGCTACGGCACCGTCACTATGGGGCGACAGTACGAGGAGATGACAGCTTCGCTCTGGTGGGCGGAGTCGGCCAATGTGTTCACCGGTATCGGTACGCATATTGGCGACAATGACAATATGTTCTTCACGAACCGCTTCAACAACTCTATTCGCTACCAGTCGCCAAGCTTTAGTGGTGTGACGGTTGCGGGCAGCTACGCGTTCTCGAATACGACAGTCGCAAACGACAACAACGGATACAGCGTCGGAGTGAATTACGCGCGTGATCGGTTGCGACTCGGTGGAGCCTTCACTCAATTCAATCGTCGCACCAATAGTGCAACTCCCAACCTTGTCAGTGGCGCGGTCGATAGTACGGGGTGGGGCTTCACTTCACCCTTCGTTTTGAGTCAACATGGGGCGGGAACGGACCAGCAGCGCATCTTCGGATTGGGCGCGACCTACGATTTCGATTCGGTCAATGTGATTGGCAACTACAGCAATGTCTTGTTCAACTACAGCGACGGGACCGGCTTGCGATTGCAGAATGCCGAGATTGCGGCTTATACGCGCCTGAATCCGATGTTGCTTGTCGGTACTGCCTATATCTATACCTGGGGACGCTACTCTGGCGGCAACAAGCCCCGCTGGCACCAAATCGACTTCAGCGTCCAGTATGCGCTGTCAAAGCGTACCGACTTGTTCGCGACTGCCATTTATCAGCACGCGGCAGGTGACGCGACCTTCGCCCAGATCTATAGCATTCCGGCCTCCTCAGGCAAGAATCAGTTGGCGATGCAGGTCGGCATGCGCCACCGATTCTGATCCAGGACGCATGACTCCGCGCGGGATCGGTGTCTTCTCTCTACCGTCTCGCGCGATAAACCGGTCGGCATGGTGCCGGGCGACTGGCTCACGGAGCCTCGTTGGTTTCGTGTGTCGCCTTTCCGTTCTTCTTTTCGGGCCAGGTTATACGGCAGCCTGTTGTGTTGCTAATGGCTGGCGCACGGTCCTCAGTGTACTAACGCGCGAACGGTGGCTGCAATATGAAAGGCATGTTCGCCGCCGCCGCGTCAGCCACTCGTTTCAGTGCAGGACTTGATCAGCAGATCAAACAGACCGTGCAACTTGCGGCGGTCCTGCGCGGAAAGTACGGCAAGAATCTCCCGATTACAGTCAGTGGCAATGACGATCGCACGGTCGTAAAGTGGGCGACCAGCATCGGTCAATGTCAATTCGACGCTACGTGCGTCCTGCGCGCTCGCGCTCCTGACGATCAGCCCCCGACGCTCCAGCGCGTCGCATGCGCGGCTCACCCGGCTTCGATCGAGATGGGTAGCAATGGCCAGATCGGATACCGACACGGGGCCCAGTTCACCCACGTTCAACAAAATTCTCGCTTCCGGCAAGCTCAACGAGAGTGCCTGCTCGAAGGCCGCACTTGTGATCCGGTCGGTCAGTTTTTTTATTGCGTGCAGCTTGTAAGTAAATAATCCGTGAACCGAGTCTGTCATGCTCGATGCGATAGGTGGTGATGTAGCCGGTAAGCATAGCATCCCGCAGCCGGTCGTCACATCTCACCGATGAATTCGGGAATATACGTGCTTGCGCACGCAAATATAGACGGCTACGATCGGTCCTCATTCGCTGTCGAGGCGTGTGCAGTGGATATCCGCGTGAGGCGGAAACCGACGCGCGAGCCTGGAAAGGTTCACAGGGGCCGGCTTCGCGCGTAGGCCGCCACATCGGACAGGCGACGCGATAGCAAGCGTTATGCGTACTGCAGCGAACCGCACGATGGAAGGTCAGGACATCATTCGCCGGACATTCGGGTTCAATCGGACGGGCGCGGTGCGGATTTCGATCAGGTTGAAGACGGAGGATTCTCATATCCGGTTCCTCTTGATTGATCAGTAAGGTCTTCTAAGGAGAATCGCTAGCTAATAGCGATTAGAGAGGGCGGGCGTCACCGAGTAAACGGTGGATAGCCTGCGGCGTGCAGTAGTTGGAGGTTCTGTCGTTTAATCGGGAAGAGGAGATCGTCGTGAAGAGAAAAAACTCGGCTGTAAGGTGTCTCGGCATCATTCCGGTAATCGCGTTCGTTGCCTGCGAATCGGTCAACGCCGGCGAGGTCGTGAAGATCGGCCACGTTGCGCCGCTTACGGGCGGTATAGCGCATTTGGGTAAGGACAACGAGAACGGCGCGCGACTGGCCATCGAGGAAATCAACGCGAAGGGACTGACGATCGGCGGCAAGGTCGTTACGCTGAGTCTCGACGCCCAAGATGATGCCGCAGACCCGCGAACGGCGACTCAGGTCGCCCAGAAGTTGGTTGACGACGACGTCGTGGCTGTCATTGGGCATCTGAACTCGGGAACCACGATACCGGCTTCCCGCATCTACAATGATGCCGCCGTCGTGCAGATATCTCCGTCGGCGACAAATCCCGTCTATACGAAGCAGGGCTTCAAGACAGCCTATCGCCTTGTCGCGACGGATGCTCAGCAAGGGCCAGCTCTGGCCGACTATGCACTCAAGAGCATGGGAATCAAATCTGTCGCGATCGTCGATGACTCGACTGCGTATGGGCAGGGGCTTGCGAGCGAATTCGAGAAGCGTGCGAAGGCGCTCGGGATTCGCGTCGTCTCGCACGATGCAACGAATGATCATGCAGTCGATTTCCGGGCAATCTTGACGAAGATCAAGGGCGAGAATCCCGATGCCATCATGTACGGCGGCATGGATGCCACGGGCGGTCCATTTTCACGGCAGGCCAAGCAGCTCGGAATCCGCGCGCGACTGCTTGCAGGCGATGGTGTTTGTTCGCCGAAGCTGGCCGATCTCGCTGGCGATGCAACGGATAACGTCGTGTGCTCGGAGGCTGGTGCAGCGCTCGAGAAGATGCCGGAAGGGGCGGCTTTCGCCATCAAGTTCCAGAAACGCTTCGGCAGTCCCATTCAGCTATATGCACCGCTGACCTATGACGCGGTATACATCGTCGTTGATGCGATGAAGCGCGCGAATTCGACAAACCGCGCCGCGATCCTGTCCGTGATGCCGCGCACCGATTACCGTGGCGTGACCGGAGAAACGTCGTTTGATCGGAATGGCGATCTCAAGCATGGTGTCATTTCCATCTACCGATATGTCGGCGGAAAAAAGACACTGCTGGATGCGGTCACGATGTAATCCATTCGGTTCCGGCAGCGTAGGGAAATGGAGTTGATTGAGTTTGTGTAGATCGAACTCGTGATCAACTGGATATTTACGCATAACTATGGATAACTAAATATGAATAACTCGTCGAATATCAAGGTTTACACCGGGTTTGCCTTGGCGTGTGCCTTCACATTCATGTCGGTGACGCACGAGGCGCGGGCGCAGAGCGCGGTCACACTATACGGTGTCGTCGATACAAGCATCCGCTACCTGACAAATGCGAACGCGAAGAACGACAGTCAGGTGGCAATGGGCGTGGGGCCGATCACGGGAAGCCGCTGGGGGCTCAAGGGGAGCGAGGATCTGGGCTCTGGATTGCATGCCGTTTTCCGGCTGGAAAACGGCTACAACGTCTGGAATGGACAATTGGCGAGCAGCAATACGCTGTTCAATCGCTGGGCAACCGTCGGGCTCGCAAGCGACCGCTTTGGCACGGTTACACTGGGGCGCCAGAACACTCCATTGTTCGATCAACTTGGCGACGTGTTTGATCCCCTGACCGTCGCGAACTTTGATCAAGATGGCTGGATGCCGGGGGCACTTGGTTACGGTCTGCGTTCGAGTAATTCGGTCAAGTACGATGGCCGCATTGGAGGGGTCAATATTAAAGCGATGTATGCCTTCGGCGGAATTCCAGGGAGCGTGGCAGCGGGCAGCATGTTCGGCGCAACCGCGTCGTACGCGTTGGGCGGCCTGCTGCTTGGTGTGGGCTATCAGCAGAACAGTGATGCAAGCAACAACAAATACCGCGTGGTGCATCTGGCTGCATTGTATGCCTTCGACGCGTACAAGGTTTCCGGCGGGTGGTTACATGGCCAGGACAACACCGGCATTGTCGATATTTACATGGGCGCGGCGGGATCGCCGGCCGCTGCCTGGTCGCCGAAAACCAACGGCAATCGTATCGATGACGGTTTTTACCTTGGCGGGAGCTGGCAGGCTACGGCCCCATTGCTGCTGACCGTGGCTGGGTATTACGACAAGTCGCGCAATGCGTTGAACGCCGATGGTACGAGCCGGGGGCGTGGCACACGCTATTCCGGCACCTTGTTGGCAGAGTATTCATTGTCGAAGCGGACCGAGGTATACGGGACGATCGACTACATCCACGGGTCGGGGGCGGGGAACGCGGACTTTCCAGGACGCAACAACCAGACCGGCGTGGCTGTAGGCCTCCGCAACGTCTTCTGACCGAGCGCGCCGCCCCGTGATTGGAGGGGCGGCTCGCCGGGAAGGTTCTGTAGTTATGCGCCCGTTTCCGGCTGGCGGAATTGCCTCGACCAGTCGGCCAACTTCGTGCAGAGGAATTCCGCGAAACCATCTACGGCAGGCGATGCGGCGCGTTGAGACGAGCGATACAGACATACCTTCCGGAGTACTTCCGGATCGATCACGCGTTTCATGACGAGATTGAACGCGGGAGCCAGGGCGCCAACATAGGCGGGCGCGAGCGTCGCGGCCAGCCCTTCGCCGGCGATACCGAGCGCCGTGGAAATGTTGTCGACGACGTCGATTGGCGTGACGCGCTCCCCCTCCGGGGTACTCAGCCGCATCTGACTGACGCTGTGCTCGTGGTCGCGTCCGGCGGCCACCAATGCGGTTCCCATCAAGTCCCGCCAGCGCAAGACTTTCCGCTTCGCCAGCGGGTGCGATTTCGCACACCAAAATACCCACAGACTATCGAACAGTACTTGCCGTTCAACGGTATCGCCGACGATGCGATCAGGACCAATTGCGAGGTCCACGTCTCCGACCGAGACCGCATCCACCAGGGCATCCACCGGCAAATCCCGTATGCGGACGACGA
This sequence comes from Burkholderia sp. USMB20, assembly GCF_000949135.2. Classification (GTDB taxonomy): domain Bacteria; phylum Pseudomonadota; class Gammaproteobacteria; order Burkholderiales; family Burkholderiaceae; genus Burkholderia. The sequence continues at coordinate 578,032 of NZ_JTAN02000003.1, forward strand.
CTTTCGGTCGTGTTGCCTGGTATTCGCGAATCGCGGCGGGCAACGCCGTGCTTGCCAGAACGAGGGGCGCCCCGATGCGCACCACACCGGCGGCGCGGTTTCGCACGTCGTCAGCGGCACTTTCAGCGGCTCGCACGTGGCGCATGATGGTCTCGGCCGAGGTGAGAAAGTCGCGGCCGGCCGTCGATAGGCTCACGCGCCGGGTGGTGCGGTCGAACAACCGGAACGAGAGTGTGGTCTCGAGCTCGGCGATCAACTGGCTGACGGCCTGTGGGGTCATGCCGAGCCGCTGTGCGGCGCCGGCAAAGCTATGCAGGTCGGCCACGCAGACGAACGTCTCGATTTGGCGCAATGAGAATCGGGTAAGCGACATGATTCGATTATCAAGCGTTACTTGATAAAAGTCGAGGATTGATTGCTTCTCTTGAGGTGGCTGAAGGACGAGACTTGCAACTCAGGATAACGACGATGCCGGTGACGCTTGGAGCCGGTCGGGAGACGGACTTGCTAGATTCATCCACCCATATTGCGTTGGCCCGTGAGCTCGACGATGCGCAGCGGACCCGAAGCCAGTTACGCCACTTTACCTGGCGCTACCCTGACATGTCGATCGAAGACAGTTATGCGATCCAGCGCGCATGGATCGCATTGCAGAAGGAACAGGGGCGCACGGTCATCGGGCACAAGATCGGACTGACTTCGCGCGCCATGCAGTTGGCCTCGCAGATCAACGAGCCTGACTACGGGACGTTGTTGGACAGCATGCTGCTGTGCGACGGCAGCGAAATCCGTGCGGATCGGTTCATCGTGCCGAGGTTCGAGGTCGAACTGGCGTTTATTTTGGCGCGGCCGTTGCGCGGCCCGAATGTTACGTTGATTGACGTGCTGAATGCAACGGACTATGTCGCTCCAGCGCTCGAACTGATCGACGCGCGCATCGAACAGTTGGATCGCGAAACGCGCGCGCCCCGTCAGGTTCGCGACACGATCGCTGACAATGCCGCGAACGCCGGCATCATCATGGGTGGTCGTCCGCGCAAGCCGGACGAGGTGGACTGGCGTTGGGCCGGCGCCCTTCTGTTCAAGAACGGCGTGATCGAGGAAAGCGGGCTGGGCGCTGCAGTGTTGGGCCATCCTGGAAATGGGGTGGCATGGCTGGCGAACAGGCTCGCGCCGTATGGCGAGGGGCTCGCTGCCGGAGAAATCGTCCTCGGTGGCTCCTTTACTCGTCCGGTCGCCTGTCAGGCTGGCGATACCTTCCACGCCGACTACGGTCCACTCGGCTCGATTTCGGTCAAATTCGTATGAGAGGCGCAATCAACTCCTTCAAGGCAGCCCTTTCGACGTCCGCGATTCAATACGGTCTATGGCTGGGGTTGGCCGATGCGTATACGGCGGAGCTCTGCGCGACCGCCGGATTCGACTGGCTACTCATCGACGGGGAACACGGGCCCAATGATCTCCGGAGCACGTTGGCTAGCTTGCAGGCCATTGCATCGTACCGATCGCATCCCGTTGTCCGTATTCCGCATGGGGATACCGCGCTGATCAAGCAAGTGCTGGAAATCGGCGCAACAACCCTGCTCGTCCCAATGGTCGACAATGCGGCGCAAGCACGCGATCTCGTGCGCGCCATGCGATATCCGCCTGCCGGAATTCGCGGTGTAGGGAGCGGCCTTGCACGATCATCGCGTTGGGGTGCCGATGCAGATTATCTAAGGACTGCAAACGAACGGATGTGTTTGCTGGTTCAGGTGGAGTCGGCCGAGGGGCTGGCAAACGTCGACGAGATTGCCGCCGTTGATGGGGTTGACGGGGTGTTTATCGGGCCGGCCGACCTCGCCGCGTCGCTCGGCCGGCTTGGTCAGGCGGACCATCCGGAGGTACAGGCGGCCATCGCGACTGCATTCGAGCGCATTGGTGCCGCCGGGAAGGCGGCCGGCATTCTGGCCGTCGACGAGGACAGGGCGCGCCAGTACCTGTCGCAAGGCGTGCGGTTCATCGCCGTCGGCGTCGATGCGACGCTGCTGGCCAAGGCCGCGCGCTCGCTGGCAATGCGCTTCAAGCCGGAATTGATCGGCCGCTCTCAAGGCGGCGGATATTGATGTCCGACTGGCCCCGGACGTTGTTTTTGAAAATCGAAGGAAGAAGATGAAAACCTCCCATATCGAAGTCGCGGGTGTTCAGGTATCGACCGATCACTATATCGACGGACGCCGTGTTGCTTCGCCGGAGCAGTTCGAATTGGCCAGCCCCATCGATCAGCGAGTGCTCGGTTCGATCAGCGAGGGTTTGGACGAACACGTCGAGGCTGCGATTCGTAGCGCGGAAGCGGCTTTTCCCGCCTGGTCCGAACTGAGCGCGGCTGAGCGCAAAGTCTACCTCGACCGCTTCGCAGAGGAGATCGGCAAGCGTTCGGACGATTTCTGCAGAGTCGAAAGCACCGATGCCGGCGTGCTGCTGTCGCGGATGCGCCATGGCGTGGTACCGCGCGCGATGCTCAATATCCGCTGGTTCGCCGAACATGCGCTGGACCTGCAGAACCGCCCCATCGAAACAGAGCAGGCGCACCATCGTGTACGTCATGATCCGGCAGGCGTCGTGGTCATCATTACGCCATGGAACTCGCCGTTGTTGTTATCCACGTGGAAGCTGGGTCCGGCGCTCGCCGCAGGCAATACATGCATCGTGAAGCCGCCGGAATGGGCGCCGCTGACTTGCTCGCTGCTGGCCAATGCGGCCGATGCAGCAGGTCTTCCTGCTGGCGTGCTCAATATCGTGCAGGGTACTGGCGCAAAGACCGGTGCGAAGCTGGTTAGCGATCCGCGTATTGCTCGCGTTTCGTTCACGGGTAGTGTGCCGACGGCGAAATGGATTGCACAGGCAGCCGGCGCCAACCTCGTGCCATGCAGCCTTGAACTGGGCGGCAAGAGCCCGTTCATTGTGCTCGAGGATGCGGATCTCGATGCCGCGGCGGCAACCGGTGCGTTGATGTACCGCAACGCGGGACAGGTGTGCCTTGCAGGCACTCGCTTTCTGGTACACGAACGCGTCGCCGAGGCATTTACCGCAAGGATGCGCGAGCACGTCGAGCGCCTTGTCATCGGCGATCCTCGGAACGAGACCACGGAGGTCGGCCCCATCATTCATCCCCGTCAGATTGATCGGGTAGAGGCGTTCGTGCAGCGCGCAATTGCCGCGGGCGCCAAGTTGCTTTGGGGCGGGGCGAGGCATTCGTTTGGGGCACAGTATTTTCAGCCCACTATGCTGACGAACGTGAAGCAGAGCGACGAAATTGTCCAGACCGAGGTATTCGGTCCTGTGCTGACGCTTCAGACCTTCACGGACGACGAAAACGCGATCGGCCTTGCAAACGGCACCGATTACGGCCTCGGAGGTGTTTGCTACGGCGAAACCACCCACGCAACGGCCGTCGCGGAAAGAATCCGCACCGGCTTTATCTGGGTCAATAGCTTTGGCGTTCGCGATCTGGGTGCGCCATTCGGCGGTATCAAGCGCAGCGGTATCGGGCGCGAAGGCGGTGACTGGAGTTTCGAGTTTTTTTGCGACGTCAAAGACGTCATCGTTCCGAAGAAGCCGTTCCACGCTAGCTTCAGTCATCGTTGAGGAGAGAACAATCATGGGCCAAATTGTCGGTGCAGCGATCGTGTCGCACCACCCCGGCTTGATGCAGTGTGAAGAGTTCCGGCGCGCAATGGGAGCAGGAGAGGATTCCGACCTGATCGCGGGTTACGCGCGGTTGCGCGACAGGATCGAGGTTGCCAAACCTGACGTCGTCATCGTATTCGATAGCCACTGGTTCACCACGGGCTATCACCTCGTCGACGGCGCACAGCGCTACACCGGCACGTACGTGTCGGACGAAATGCCGTGGTACCTCCACGGCGTGCCGTTCGACTATCGCGGCCATCCGGAACTCGCGCTGGCCATCGAGGCTGTTTCACGCGAACGCGGCGGGTATAACCGCATGGCGAGCCACCCGCTGCTGGAGCGTCAGTATGCGACCTTGAACCTCGTCAAGCATTTGCGCTTCGAGTTGAATGACACGCCTGTCGTGTCAGTAAGTTCATGTCAGAACTGTACGTGGCAGCAATTCCTGACGTCCGGCGAGGCGATCGGCGAGGCAGTTCGTCGCAGCAATCTCAATGCCGTGTTACTCGCATCGGGAGCATTGAGCCACAAGTTCAACGGTATCGACTGGAAGCCGAACCATCCCCGCATCTTTCACGAGACCAATGTTTCGTCACCCGAAGCGATCGCCAGCGACAAAGGTGCGATCGAACTGATGGCTCAAGGTCGGCACGACATCATCCTCGATCGCTGGGAGGGCGAGTATCGCCGGCAGCCCTGGGAGGCGTTCGGTGCGCACTATCTGCAGATGGTGGGCGCGATGGGCGGCCGGGAATGCCGATCGAAGGGCGAGTCGTTGTCTGCTTACGAGAACGCGCGCGGTACCGGAAATATCCACGTCTGGTTTCAACCTTGATTGGCGTATACGGAGTACTTCATGCATTTTGAATTCCCTTTCGAGACGTTGCCGGCCGTCATGGTCGGGCCGCGCGTCGAGCGCCGCCGCGTACTCGTCGGTGGTAGCGCATTCTGGGGGACGATCGTCGAGGAAGGAGAGCATCGCGGTCGCCTGAGACTCGACGACGGTCGTTTGCTGGAAGCCGACGATCAGACCTATCTTCCGCCCGTCGAGCCGAGCAAGATCATCGCCGTCCACATCAGTTACACGTCGCGCAGCTACGAGACGCGCAACAAGCCGCGGCCAACCGAAACACCCACCTATTTCACGAAGCCGGCTACGTCGCTGAATGGACACCGTGGCCAGATTCTCAAGCCAGCGGACAGCAAGTACCTGAACTACGAGGGAGAGTATGCAGTCGTGCTGGGCAGAACCTGCCGGAACGTGACACCCGACGAGGCGTGGGATTACATCGAGGGCTTCTGCCCCGCGCTCGACATGGGGCTGCAGGACTTCCGCGACACTGACCAGGGCAGCATGCTGCGCGTGAAAGGAGCCGACACCCTGTTGCCGATCGGCCCCGGTATCGTACGCGGAGTCAACCTCTTCGAGCAGACATTGCGGACCTACGTCAACGGGAGAGTCGTCCAGGAGGCACATATCGGCGACGAGACGATCTGGGGGCCTCATTACGTGATCGCCGATATTGCCCGCCATATTACGTTGCTCGCCGGTGACGTGATTTTGATGGGAACACCCTGCCATTCGCGCAGCGTCGATCCGGGGCAGACAGTGGAGTGCGAGATTACCGGAATCGGTCGAGTGTCCGGGACTGTCGTGCGTATCGATGCGCCGCGTGCAGCAGGGCTTGGTGTCGGCCACGCGCCGACTGATTCGACCGAGGTACGCCGGGTCGCGCTCGGGTTCGACGAGCGGGTGCCCGAGCATTTGAAGCAGAATCTGAAAGACAGTAAGGACTTCACATCATGAAGCGAGTTTGTATCGTGGGGGCCGGTGCAATCGGTGGCTTTGTCGGTACCAAGCTCGCCGCGTCCGGCCAGGCCGAGGTTTCTGCCCTGGCGCGCGGCCAGACACTGCATGCCCTGCGCGAGCGAGGATGGAGGCTTCAGACGGACGTCGAACTCGTACAGGCGCCGGCGATTGCGAGTGACCGCGCCGAGGAGCTGGGTGTTCAGGACATCGTCGTCATCGCCGTGAAAGGACCTGCATTGCCGACGGTCGCTACCCAGATCGGTCCGTTGATCGGGCCCGACACACTGATCGTTCCGATGATGAACGGGGTGCCATGGTGGTTCTCCGACGGAGTTCAGGCATTGAATGGAAATCGCCTCGAGAGCGTGGATCCAGGGGGTGTCGTTGCCGCATCAATTCCGCAACGGCAGATCGTTGGTGCGGTGGTGCACGCCAGCACATCCACGACGGAGCCGGGTCTTGTACTTCATAAGATGGGCCGAGGTCTGATTCTCGGCGAGCCGCAAGGCGGCTTGAGCCAGAGGGTTCAGGATATCGTCTTGCTGCTGGAACATGCTGGATTCGACGTGAAGCACTCCGACAGCATTCGTCAAGACATCTGGTACAAGCTCTGGGGCAATCTCACCCTGAACCCCGTCTCCGCAGTGACCGGAGCCACGAGCGACAGAGTGCTGGGCGATCCTCTTCTGCGCCAGTTCTGCACGCGTGCGATGGAAGAAGCGGCACTGATCGGCGCGTCCATCGGGTGTGTCATTGAACAGGGGCCTGAGGACAGGCATGCAATCACGGCGAAGCTGGGGGCCTTCAAGACGTCGATGCTGCAAGACGTCGAGGGTCAGCGCGCAATCGAGCTCGACAGCATCGTGACGGCGGTCCACGAACTCGGTAGATGCCTCGGAATCGAGACGCCTAATATCGACGCGCTCCTCGGCATGACGCGCGTCTTTGCCCGCACTCGCGGCCTCTATCCGGAACAGGTTTGACGATGTCATACGATCGGTCGATTTATCGCAATTTCATCGCGGACGAGTGGGTGGCCGGCGATACTTTCGCGGAGAACATCAATCCATCCGACACGCGTGACACGATCGGCATCTACACGCGTGCCACCGCAGGACAGGTCGAGTTCGCAATCGAGGCGGCCGTGATGGCCCAACCGAAGTGGGCTGCGACCACACCCCAACGCCGCTTCGATGCGCTTGACGGTATTGGTAGTGAAATCCTCGCGCGTCAAGCCGAACTCGGCGATCTACTGGCGCGCGAGGAAGGCAAGACCCTGCGCGAGGCCATTGGCGAAGTCGTCCGTGCCGGGCAGATCTTCAAGTTCTTCGCAGGCGAGGCTCTGAGGTCGAACGGCGATCTTCTCGCGTCCACGCGACCCAATATCGACGTCGAAGTAACTCGGGATCCCGTTGGTGTCGTAGCCCTGATTACACCGTGGAACTTCCCGATCGCCATTCCTGCGTGGAAAATCGCCCCGGCGCTGGCCTACGGTAACGCGGTGATCTTCAAGCCGGCCGATGTGGCGCCAGGAAGTGCCTGGGCACTCGCGGAAATCATTAGCCGGGCCGGCTTGCCGGCTGGAACATTCAACCTCGTCATGGCGCGCGGACGCGATATCGGTGATGCACTGATTGCCGATCCGCGGATTTCGGCGGTGTCGTTTACGGGGTCTGAATCGACGGGGCGCCGCGTCGCGGCGGCCTGCGTGACGCGACCAGAAACCATGGCGAAGTTTCAGCTCGAAATGGGCGGAAAAAACCCGTTGGTCGTGCTTGATGATGCCGATCTCGATCTTGCGGTGGACTGCGCACTCAACGGCGCGTTCTATTCCACGGGCCAGCGTTGCACTGCATCGTCGCGGCTGGTCGTTACGGCCGGCATTCATGACCGCTTTGTCGACGCGCTGGTTCGCCGGCTCGGCACGCTCGCGATCGGTGACGCGCGTAATCCATCGACGCAGATGGGCCCTGTCGTCGATGCGAGCCAATTGCGTCAGGATCTGGACTATATCGCGATCGGTCGCGACGAAGGAGCCAGACTCGTTTTTGGTGGCGAAGCCATAGAGGAACTGGACGGGCGACCGGGCTTCTACTTGCAGCCGACGCTTTTTACCGATACGCGCAACGACATGCGCATCAATCGCGAGGAAATATTTGGCCCCGTCGCCAATGTGATCCGCGTTGCCGATCTCGACGAAGCGATCAACGTCGCGAACGATACGCGCTTCGGTCTTTCAGCCGGCATCGTGACGACTTCGTTGAAGCACGCCCGTCATTTCCGAAAGTCTGCGCAGGCGGGCATGGTCATGGTCAACGCGCCAACGGCTGGTGTTGACCCTCATGTGCCGTTCGGTGGTCGAAAGGCGTCAAGCTACGGACCACGGGAACAGGGACGCTATGCCATCGAATTTTTTACGACCGTGAAGACGGCTTACGTACAGGCCTGACTCTGTCGGCGCAAGGTGGGCGTGATGAGGTTGCAGTGACGCACGTCCATTGGCGGATATCCATAAATCAAATAGGAGACGCTCATGAGCGACACCCCCCAACATAACGAACTGAGGCGTGCCCTGAAGGATCGGCATATTCAGCTGATCGCACTAGGCGGCGCTATCGGCACCGGCCTGTTTCTCGGCATTTCGGAAACGATCAAGGTAGCCGGGCCTTCCGCGATCCTTGGTTATGCGATTGCGGGCCTGTTCGCATTCTTCATCATGCGACAGCTATCCGAAATGGTCGTTGATGAGCCGGTTTCAGGCTCATTCAGCCATTTTGCCGAGAAATACTGCGGACATTTTTTCGGTTTTCTGTCCGGCTGGAACTACTGGGTAATGTGCGTGCTCGTGGGTATGGCGGAGCTTTCCGCCGTAGGAGTCTATATCCAGTATTGGCTGCCTGGGCTCTCGCCGTGGATCTCGGCACTTGGGTTTTTTATTATCGTCAACTTGATTAATTTGGTCAGCGTCAAATCATTCGGGGAAACCGAGTTCTGGTTTTCGCTCGTGAAAATCGTGGCAGTCGTCGCGATGATCGTGTTCGGCTGCTATCTGCTATTCACTGGCACGGCCGGACCCCAGGCCGGCGTAAGCAACCTGTGGCGGCACGGCGGATTTTTCCCGAACGGTTTTGGCGGACTTGCAATGGCCTTGGCTGGAATCATGTTTTCGTTCGGTGGTCTGGAGCTGGTCGGGATCGCTGCCGCCGAGGCAAGTGCACCGGAACGGACCATTCCAAAGGCCACCAACCAGGTGATCTACCGAATCCTGATCTTCTATATCGGCGCACTTGTGGTATTGCTCTCGCTTTATCCGTGGGAACAGGCCGCTGCGAACGGAAGCCCTTTCGTATTGATTTTTCATGAACTGAATCGGAATGGCGTCGCGAATGTTCTCAATCTGGTTGTCTTGTCGGCCGCGCTGTCCGTCTACAACAGTGTCGGCGTTTACGGCAGTAGCCGAATTCTGTTCGGCTTGGCGAAGCAGGGAAATGCACCGTCCGCCGCGTTGAAAGTGTCCAAGCGTGGTGTCCCGGTTGCCGCCCTTGCCGTTTCGGCGATCGCGACCGCAATCTGCATTCTGGTGAACTACGTCATGCCAGGCCGAGCCTTCGGTTTCTTGATGGGTCTGGTCGTTTCCGCCCTGGTGATCAACTGGCTGCTGATCACGTTGATTCATCTTGCGTTTCGACGCGAGAAGGCGCGCAGGGGGGAGTCGACTGCATTTCCCAGTATCGGCTATCCGCTGACCAATATCATCACAATTTTATTCTTGTTCGGCATTCTGGTCGTAATGTACGTCAATCAGGATCTGCGGTTGTCGGTGCTGTTGATCCCGGTGTGGATCTCGGCGCTCGCACTGAGCTATCGATTTGGAGTCCAGAAAAAATCGTTTGAAGTTTCGCCAAAATTTGGAGAATGAAGATGTTCGAGCATGTCCTTGCCTATGCAGGCGATCCGATCCTGAGTCTAAATGAGAATTTCCAGAAGGATCCGCGCGTCGAGAAAGTCAATCTCAGTATCGGTATCTATTTTGATGGTGACGGAAAGTTGCCTGTCATGGAAGCGGTCAGGAAGGTCGACGCCCGGTTGGCGGTCGAGGGTGGGCCGAAATCCTATCTGCCCATGGCGGGCATAGCGGATTTCCGCGCGGAGGTGCAGCGTCTGGTGTTCGGAGAAAATTCGTCTGCGGTTGATGAAGGCCGCGTAGCGACGCTGCAAAGCCTCGGTGGCTCGGGTGCGTTGAAGGTCGGCGCCGATTTTCTCAAGCGCTACTATCCGAACTCACAAGTGTGGATCAGCGACCCGTCCTGGGAAAATCATCGCGTCGTATTCGAGGGTGCCGGCTTCCAGGTCAATACGTATCCGTACTACGACAGCGAAACTGGTGGGCTGCGGTTCGACGCCATGCTGGCGGCGTTGGAGTCTGTACCGGAATACGGCATCGTCCTGCTTCACGCGTGCTGCCACAATCCGACCGGCGTCGACTTGAGCGCCGAGCAATGGCGTACGCTGATCCCGGTGCTACGCGAGCGCAAGGTAATTCCTTTCATCGATATGGCCTACCAGGGTTTTGGCGACGGACTCGACGACGACGCGTTCTCGGTGCGTGCATTCGCGGATGCGAAGCTCACATTCGTGGTGGCGAATTCGTTCTCGAAAAACTTCTCTCTCTACGGGGAGCGTGTTGGGGGCCTCAGTGTCGTTTGCCAGACGAGCGACGAGGCTGAGCGTGTGCTGGGGCAGCTTACGTGTACGATTCGCGCGAACTACAGCAATCCACCGACTCACGGTGCACGGATCGTGGCCCGTGTGCTCGGCGATACGGACCTCAGGGCGGAATGGGAGTCGGAACTGGCTGTGATGCGGGAACGGATTCACGCCATGCGACGCGCGATATTCGATGGTCTGGCAGGATTCGTCGAAGGTGCCGCGCGCAAGCGGTATATCGAGCAACGCGGCATGTTTACCTACACGGGCCTGTCGGCCGAACAGGTTGATCTGTTGCGCGAGAGGCACGGCGTATATTTGCTGCGATCGGGACGCATGTGCGTGGCGGGATTGAACGAACGCAATGTTGATACGGTTATCTCGGCGATCGCGTCGGTGCTGAAGTCGTCGGTTTGAAGGCGTCTGACGATGAGCTCACTGGAATATCGGATCGCTCCGGAAGTATTCGCGACACACCCGGATTATTGTCGGGGCCTGGTCGTGATGGCGTTCGCGGACAATACCTCCCCAAGTCCGGATCTGGAGGCGCTTTTGCGCGAAGCAGAAGCCGGTGTCCGAGCGTCAGTTCATGGGAGTGTCGGAGACCATCCGCGGATCGTCGCATGGCGGGAAGCATTCCGTGCGTTCGGCGCGAAGCCGTCGGAACACCGCAGCTCGATCGAAGCCATGGCGCGACGTGTCGTCAAGCCCGATAGCTTGCCTTCGATTAATCCCCTCGTCGATATTGGCAACATTGTTTCACTGAAGTATTTTTTGCCTGCAGGTGTGCATCCGCTGAGCGGCTCACATGAGAGTCTTGAGTTGCGGAGAGCGAAGGCAGGGGATGTCTTTATTGCCGCGGGCGCCGACCAACCAGAAACACCGGGTGCCGATGAAATTGTATTTGCTTCAGGCGAGACGGTCTTGACTCGACGATGGACGTGGAGACAGGCGACCGGATCGCAGACGCTGCCGGCCGCCACCCGTGTATTTTTCAACGTGGACGGTTTGCCTCCGGTAACTCGTGCGGATGTCTCTGCGGCAATGGATGAGATCGTGCAACTTGCCCGACGCTACTGCCGGGCGTCGATCACGTGTACGACGATCCTCGATAGAGATCAGCCGTCGGTCTCGATTCGAGACAGCTGACTGCCCGCATCGACACGCGACACGGAACTTCGGTGCCGTGTCGCGTGAATTTCGCGGACCGCGCTTCAGGAATGCTTGCTCTCGATAACTGAATCCGCATCAATCGCTCGAGACCGTGCAGCCATGGAGCGTTGTCAGCGCTTCAACGTGGCAATGGCCAGCGCCAGTCTGTGGTGCAATGGCGTCTACCGATGCGTTTGCATCGGTAGACGCCATGCCGTGCTGTCAAGTTCGGATTTGCTTCGATGGGGCTGATTTCAACGACCATGCGCCGTCGCCGATGAGAAATTGCACCACGAGCGCGACGATCCATAGTGCAAGATATTCCCATCCTCCCCCCTTGTTGGTGAATAGCCAGCCGTTCTTTCCGTGTACGGTCACGACAGCTCCAAGCAAGTCAAGGGCGAGAGGCAACGCGAAAAGCCAGCCATAGAATCCGGCGATAAGGGCAAGGCCGCCTACGACTTCGAGTAATGTGATGAGGTATGCGGTAAATCCTGGCAAACCTATTGATTGGAAGAATTCGGCAGTCCCGGGAAGCGTAAACACAAAGATTTTTAGTGATGCGTGCGCTAAAAACAAGGCTCCAAGAGTGACCCGTAGAAGAAAGGCTGCGACAGGCGTCGTTCGGTGATGATTCATATTATAAAAAAACGAAAGATTCGGTTGAGAGGTTCAGGCATCATGGTTGTAGGGCCTTGCCAGAGTGTCGGGTGACGTAAGATGAATCACCAGCAATTATTTTTTTATTGTTGTAAAGTTTTTATTGATAATCTGAGAATGCGGTGAAAATTGGATTGTGTAACTACTATAGGCCGGTAGCATCATTTACCATCAGTTTTCACACGACGACGTGGTAACCATGGAACTCGAGACCTTCTTTCCTCACCGACTTGCCATCGTGGCGGACGCCGTCAGCCGGTCCATCGCCGAAGTCTACGGAGAACGCTTCGATCTCAGCCGTGACGAATGGCGCGTCCTGACAGCACTGCCCCGGCGCGGCATACATCGAACGGGCGAGGTGATCGCACGTTCGCACCTCGACAAAGGCTCCGTCAGCAGGGCATTGACATGCCTCGAGGCCAAGGGGTGCATTTCACGAAGTTCTGATCCGGAAGATGGTCGTGGCTATCTGATTCAAATGCTGCCCACCGGGCGCACGCTGCTGAAAAAAATGGTTCCGGCGGTGCAGGCGCGCGCGAAATGTCTTCTGGACGAGCTTAACGAAGCAGAGCGAAAGATACTGGATGCGGCGCTGGATAAAGTGTTGCATCAGGCACTTAACCAGTTGAGACGGGAATAACGTTTCGCGCCGAATGATGTTCTGCTACCTTTGCCGCTCCGTCGGCTGAGTCACGAACCGCCCAGATTTGCATTCGAATTCCGGGGCGCGCGACTATTGTGTGCCAGCTTGCTGTGGCGCGGGTGCGCAGACCGGTCGGATCGTCTCGCCCGCGAGAACGAGCTTCACGAACGGGATAGAATCGGCGAGCGACGCGTTGGCGGTGCCGTTGTGCTCGCGGCCCGCAGACGGGTGCACATCGGCCGTTGTGCCCGCCAGCGCACGCGTCCCTGGCAAGCGCGAGTTCGAGCGGCGTCGGTCCGTCGTCCGCGCGCGTACCGATGAAGACAGGCGTCGCGATCTTCAGCGCCGGGTACTTCAGATAGTCGTCCCACCACGTGTTCAGGCGCGCATCGCCGCCCCGGCTTCACGGTGTGCGCGTGAAAGAGGTGCGCGAGAGCCGCATCGTCCTCGAGCGACGCGAGGCAACTGATTCGTGCCTGTTCGAGAATCGGCAGCATGGTCTCGGCCAGTACTTCCTCGGCGCGCAGCGACGGGGCGATCTGTTGCGCGGACAGCACCGCGTCGAACTGGTACGCGAGCGTCGGATCGACGCGTTCGGCATTGCGCCGGTAGACCGTCTCGAACTTCGGCAGTGACGCGAGCGTAGCGTGCGATGCGTTGTAGATCGTGCCGGTCGCGACGGTTGCGCGGATCAGGAGTTCGAGCGCATAGACCGGCGCGTAGCCGGCTGCCGCGCTCACGGCCGAGCCGCCTGGCGACCGGCCGGCCAGCACGACTTCGTTCGCGAAGCCCGGCACGCCGCCTAGCTCCGCTCGTACGCTGTCGAGCAGCGTGTAGCTGTTCGAGCGGTTGTTGAGCTGCGGATTCGGGGCGGGCGTGCCGAGACCCTGATAGTCGGTTGCGATCACCGCGAATCCTTGCTCGAGCCATGCGTTCAGGTAGCGCACGTCACGATACGAGCGGCCGAACCACGACAGCGCGCAGATGTCGGCCATCGACCTTTCGTTTACGGATCGTCCTGCCTTCACTTCATCGTACGCAGTCCAGATCGTTTCCCGACGGGCCAGACTCACTGGCAGCGGCACCGGGAGAGGCAGGGCCCAAGTCAAGCCATGTGATTCGTCGAGCGTTCGAAATACCCGTTGAGAAAATCAACGAAGACTCTGACCTTGGCAGACAGGTTTAGGCGCTCCGGATAGATCGCATAGATGTCGGCAGCTGGCAACGACCAATCCCCCAGTATCCGTACCAGCTCGCCCGAGTCTATATGGGGCTGCACGTCCCATTCCGAGCGCACGAGTATTCCGTGTCCATCGATCGCCCAACGCAAGGTTGCCTCACCGTCGTTACTGCTCATGGATCCATGTACCTTGACCAGTTCATGGCGTTTGCCTTTCGTGAAATGCCACGTACCGTACGCGGTGTCGTTCTCGCGCAGCACGATGCAATTGTGCGTGCGGAGATCGCCCGGCACTCCGGGAAACTCGCGGGTTTTCAGGTATTCAGGGGATGCGCATACGAAGCGCCGGTTCGTCGCGAGTTTCCTTCCCACCACCCTCTGATCCGGCAATTCGCCGAACCGTATGCCGACGTCATAGGCCAGTTCGGCGAGATTCATCGGACGATCCGTAAGCTCGAGCTGAACGTCGACGTCGGGATAAAGATGCCGGAACTCGGACAGCGCGGGGGCGATGTGACGCCGTCCAAAGCCGAACGTTGCGTTGACCTTCAATAGACCGCGGGGCAGGTCTCGGCTGCTTGATACGAGGCGCTCGAGTTCCTGTACCTGCTCCAGCAGCTTCGCACCGGTCGTGAGGTAGATCTCACCCTCGTGCGTCATCGCGAGGCGGCGAGTCGTCCGGTTGAGAAGCTTGACGCCGAGGCGCCGTTCCAATTGATTCAGGCGGGCACTTACCGCCGGAGGCGTGACGCCCAGATCGCGCGCGAGCGCCGAAAGGCTGCCTTGAGTGACCAGCCGTGCGAAGAAGTCGAGGTCGGCAATGGGATCCATCTTTAAGTTTGGTTTAAAAATGGGTTAAGAGAGGGGTGATTTTAATGCTCGTCCACCCAAATTACACTTCGGGAAACGCCGCAGACCGGCGTGTACGGGAAACCAGGAGGAAGAATGGGGCAGACGCTGTATCAGAAAATCGTCGCGGATCACACGGTTTTCAGAGTCGATGAGCAGCACGTCGCGCTATATGCCGATTTGCACATCATGAACGAATACACGAGCCCGCAGGCATTCGCGGGCTTGGCGGAAAAAAACCTGCCGGTGCGGTGCCCGGAGAAGCAAATGGGCGTTGTGGATCATGTCATCCCGACGCACGCTGTTCCCGCAGACAAGCGCACGATCGTCATCGATGCAGCAGCCAGCCAGGCCGCGAACTTCACGCGCAATTGCCGGAAGCACGGGATTCATCTGTTTGACGTGACGGACCGCGAGCAAGGCATCGAGCATGTCGTTGCACCCGAGATCGGTCTGATTCGACCTGGCATGGTGGTGTTGTGCGGGGATAGCCACACGACGACGTACGGAGCCCTTGGGGCGCTCGGCTTTGGAATCGGCACGTCGGAAGTCGAGCACGTGCTTGCCACGCAGACACTCATCTACCGCGTCGCGCGAGACATGCGTATCCAGGTGGACGGCATCCTGCCCACCGGCACGACTTCGAAGGATCTCGTCCTTTACATCATCGCTCGGATCGGAGCGCAAGGCGCTCGCGGCTTCGTGGTCGAGTACCGTGGATCCGCGATTGACGCGCTCAGCGCCGAAGCACGTATGACGCTCTGCAACATGACGGTGGAGGCAGGCGCGCGCGGCGCACTGATTGCCCCTGACGACACGACCGTCGAGTACGTATCGGCACGCATCAAGGACTTGTCGGTCGACGAGATCGGTGATGCCGTGCAACGTTGGAAACAGCTGAAGTCGGATGCTGACGCCATATTCGATGCCGAGCATCGTTTCGACGCGGGTGATGTCGCCCCGTTTGTGACATGGGGGACGAGCCCCGATCAGGCGATTGCCGTTACCGACCGCATTCCATCGCTTTCCAGTGAACCGCTTGAACGCAGCAACGCGTCCAAGGCCCTCGACTACATGGGGCTGGATGCCGGCGCACCGATTGTCGGACTTGCAGTGGACCACGTGTTCATCGGCTCATGCACCAACGCTCGAATCGAGGATCTGCGCGCCGTCGCGGATATCGTGCGCGGTCGGAAGGTTGCATCGTCCGTACGCGCGATGGTCGTGCCCGGTTCCGGGCTGGTTCGCGAGCAAGCCGAGCGCGAGGGCATCGCGCAAACGCTGATCGATGCGGGATTTGAATGGCGCCAGCCGGGCTGTTCAATGTGTCTGGCGATGAACGACGACATTCTGCAACCGGGTCAGCGCTGCGCTTCGACGACCAATCGCAACTTCGAGGGACGTCAGGGGCGCGGGGCACGAACGCATCTGATGAGCCCTGCCATGGCGGCGGCGGCAGCGTTGGCCGGCCATATCGTCGATGTACGCAAGGAATTGAACCATGTCTAAGCATCAGTCAATTGCAGGTATTGCAGCGCCGCTGCCTTTGAATAACCTCGATACCGATCAGATCATGCCGAAGCAGTTCTTGCTTGGTATCGACAAGTCCGGTCTCGCACGCGGAGTTTTCTATGATCTTCGCCATGAACCGGATGGCTCGCAGCGCGAGGACTTCATACTGAATCGTCCAGACTATCAGGGTGCTCGCATCCTTGTCACAGGCGCGAACTTCGGTTGCGGATCGAGCCGCGAACATGCGGTGTGGGGCCTTCAGCAAGCTGGTATCGAGGCGATCATTGCGCCGAGTTACGGTGAGATTTTCTATTTCAATGCGCTCAACAACCGATTGCTTCTGATCACGCTCGATCCCGGTTCCGTTTCTGCCATCGTCGAACAGATCGGTGATCCTGCGACAAGCGTATTGACCGTCGATGTCGTCCGGCAACACATTGAAACCGCGAATGGAGACGTGCACCGATTCGAAATGCCGGCGAGGCAAAAGCGCATGTTTGTCGAGGGGCTCGACATGATCGGGATGACGCTCGGCGAATCAGCGGTCATAGCCGAATTCGAACGTCGACACCACGCGAACCACCGCTGGATGCAGATCGACCTGCCGCAGCAGCAACGCCGCTGAGCGACGCCGCGGAGACGTTCGAGTGTTCGCCAGGAGGACAGCCGGATCCGGCTCGTCCGGCTGAACGGCAGGCAGCTGCCGAAACATAAATACCGGAGACAAAAGATGGAAACGTCGTCGTCACATACGCGTGTCACTGCATCTGCGCGCGTGTTCTCGCTTGCAAGGATAGAGATTGGCGGCATGCCGCTGCCGATGTTCGTTGCTGTAGCCGCGATCACTATTTTGGCCGTACTGACGAGAAGGCTGCCAAACGACATGATCGGGGGCTTCGCGGTACTGATGTTGTCCGGACTATTGCTAGGAGAACTCGGGCGACGGATTCCGCTGTTCAGGCATATCGGCGGCCCTGCCATTCTGTGCTTGTTTGTTCCGTCCGCGCTGCTGGGTTACCGCCTGATGGACGACGTGACGCTTAAGGCAATCACGACGACGATGAAGACGGCAAACCTTCAATATCTCTACATCGCATGTCTGGTTGCGGGAAGCATTCTGGGGATGAACCGCAAGATTTTGATCCAGGGTTTCCTCAAGATGTTCGTCCCGCTGCTGATCGGCTCCATCGTGGCCATCGCAGTTGGCTTGATGGCCGGGCTGGCGTTTGGTTACGACGCGAAGCACACGTTCTTTTATATCGTCATGCCGATCCTCGGCGGAGGAATCGGCGAGGGAATTCTTCCGCTTTCGATCGCGTATTCGGAAATCACTGGGAACGCACAGGGTCATCTCGTCGCGATGATGGTGCCTGCGGCGCTGATCGGCAATGTCGTCGCGATTCTTGCCAGCGGTCTGCTCAAGCGCCTTGGCGAAAGGCATCCCCAGTTCAGCGGCGATGGGCGGTTGGTCAGAACCGGCGAAGATCAGGATTTGCTCAAGGCGCAAAAGGCGGAGGCTCCGCTGGATTTGCGGCTGATGGGATTCGGTTTGCTTCTGTCATGCACATTGTTCATTCTTGGCGGTCTGCTGGCGCCGTTGACGGGTATACCCGGTCCAGTTCTGATGATCGTCGCTGCGGCTGTATTGAAGGTATGTCGTACGATTCCCGAGGCGATGGAAGTAGGTGCATATCAGATGTATAAATTCATGTCGACGAATCTGACGTTTGCCGTTCTTGTCGGACTGGGTACGTTGTTCGTGTCGTGGGACAAGCTCGTCAACGCTTTCTCGCTGGGATATTTCGTGATCTGTGCGTCGATCGTCGCCTCGATGGTGGTGTCAGGCTTCTTCGTCGGGGCGCGGCTGAAGATGTATCCGGTCGAGTCCGCCATTGTGACGGCTTGCCATAGCGGATTGGGCGGAACCGGTGACGTGGCAATTCTGTCTTCGTCGAACCGGATGGGTTTGATGCCGTTCGCGCAAATCTCCACTCGGATTGGAGGTGCCGCGATGGTCGTGTTCGCTGCGGTCATGATGCGGTGGCTGCATTGACGGAGTCGTCGAGCCGGCATGGATCATGTCGTTCGTGCTTCGTGTACGAGCAGCACCGTGCCGCTGATTTCGAAGCGGAACGTCGGCGCGTGCACGAACGAATTTCGCTGCAGCGGACCGTCGACCTTCGCGAAGCTGTCGATCGCGCCGTCGATCACGATTGCCGCATCGACGAGATTGCCGATGTCGAGCTCGATACTGTCCGCCTCGCCGTAGGCGTCGCTGCGGAACTCGACGTCGGTCGCGCCGGTACACGATGCCGACTCTTCGACATGCTCGAAGCCGTTCAATCCGAAACGGCGGATCGTGCCGTTGACGACGCGGATCCGGCCGCGCCACGCGGCCCAGCGATATCGGTCCCGGATGCGGGTGCCCCTCCAGCGCACGCGGATCAGGCAGACGACGCCGTGCAACGAGATCGAACAAGGCGTGCACGAGCCGACCGGCAAGCTGCCTTTCGAGGCGCAATTGAGCGAACGTTTCCAGGTGAGCCGTGTAACCGTCAGGCTCGCGCTCGACCGCCTGACCGACGCGCGCATGGTCGAGCGCAAGCAGGGTAAAGGGACGTTTGCGGCAAAGCAGCTGCTGCGGCATCGGCTCGACGTGCTGGGCGGACTTCACGGCTCGATCGCCGAGCACCGCGCACGAGCACGGATGGAATTGCTGCGCATGGAAGCGTACGACGTGCCGCCGGGCTTGCGGCAGGCATTCACCGCCGACGTCACGCGCTGCATCTATCTCGAACGCCTGCACTGGATCGACGACGAACCGGTCGCGTTCGCGCCGATGCGCCTGCTGCCCGGCGCCGCAACCGTCGCCTTCGAGCAGGCCGAGCGCATGTCGACCTACGAAGTGCTGGAAGGCTTGCTGGGCTGGCGGATCACGGAGGCCGACATGTCGGTGACGGCCATGGGTTCGCCCGAAGACGTTGCGGAGCATCTTCGGATTGGTGCGCAAATGCCGTTGCTGGTGTTGCGGCGTGCGTCTCGCTTGACGGACGGCCGCATCTGCGAATCCACCGTGTTCGATATCCGGCCTGAGCGACTCGGCCTCATCGTGCGAAGCGGCGTGGAGGCGAGGTTCGTCGGCTGATGGAGCGAAGGCCGGGTGGTCGGTGACGTGCGGTGTGCTGCTCACGGGATTCGTTATCTGCGCGCGGCAGCGAAGCATCACAGCAATCGGTATTTTGCGCGCGCCCGAGGTTGACTAAGATCAAACCCTCAGGCGGACGCCAGTATCGTCAACCGGTCCGCCCGTGCCCGGATCATGAACAACCCTACAGATTCTCCACCGCTCATCTCGCTGCCGGAAAGCGAGCATCGCCCGCTCTCGGTGCGCGCGAAGGCGCTCGTATTCGCCGATCCCGCCTCGCGCGCGGTCCTGCGCTTCGTCGAGCAGATCGGACCCAGCGCCGCGCCGGCGCTGATCCTCGGCGAGACGGGCACCGGCAAGGAGCTGGTCGCGCGCCATATCCACCATGTCAGCGGCCGCACCGGCGCATTCATCGCGGTCAACTGCGGCGCGATCAGCCAGCAGCTCGCGGAGAGCGAACTGTTCGGCCACGAGGCCGGCGCGTTCACGGGGGCGCAGGGGCGCCGCGTCGGCTATTTCGAGGAAGCGAACGGCGGCACGATCTTTCTCGACGAAATCGGCGATCTCGCGCCGCCGCTGCAGGCGAAGCTGCTGCGCGTGCTGCAGGAGGGCGAGGTGACGCGCGTGGGCGCGACCCGTGCGCGGCCGGTCGACGTCCGCGTCGTCGCGGCGACCAACGTCGACCTCGAGCAGGCCGTGCTGGCCGGCAATTTCCGGATGGACCTGTTCTACCGGATCAATCTCGCCCGGGTGCGGCTGCCGCCGTTGCGCGAGCGGCCGCAGGACATCCTGCCGCTCGCCGAGCATTTCCGCGGGCGCTATTGCGCGCAGCTGAAGCGGCCGCAGCCGATGCTATCCGAGGCCACGGTGCAGGCGCTGTACGCGTATCCGTGGCCCGGCAACATCCGCGAGCTGGAAAACGTCATGCATCTGGCGTTGCTCGTGTCGAACGGCAACCTGATCCGCCCGGAGCACCTGAAGTTCTCCGAGGCACTCGCAGGCTATGCGCAAGCCGACGCCGGCGCGGCGACGATGCCGCAGGACGATATCCGCGCGGGCGTGCGCCGCCTGTTCCGCGCGCCCGGCGAAAGCCTGCTGCGCGACATCGAGGAACTGGTCGTCTGCGAGGCGTTCGAGCATTGCCGGTTCAGCCAGGTGCGCACGGCCGCGCTGCTCGGTGTCACGCGCAATACGATGCGCACGCTGCTCGCGCGCCACGGGCTGCTCAGCGAGCCGCGCCCGGAATCCGCATTCGACGACTGACGCGTCGCGGGGATCGGCGCTGTCGCCGGCTCGCCGTCCGGCGCGTCAAGACAGGCTGGCGCGTGCCAGCCGCGTGCGCACGCGCGGCAATACGTGCTCGCCCACGCGCGCCGCTTCCTCCAGGTTCGGATAGGACGACAGCAGGAAGGTATCGATGCCGAGTTGCCGGTATTCGTGGACGCGCGCGGCAACCTGATCGTAGCTGCCGACGATCGCGGTGCCCGCGCCGCCGCGAATCAGGCCGACACCGGCCCACAGGTTCGGATATACCTCCAGTTCGCGCAGCGAGCGCAGCGCGCCGCGGCTCAGCGCGGTCTGGCGCTGCTGACCGACCGATTCGTAGGCGGCGAGCTTGCGCTGCGCGTCGACATAGGTCTGGTCGGAAATCTCACTCAGCAACGCGTCGGCGCGCGCCCATGCGGCGCGTTCGGTCGGGCGCGCGATCACGTGCACGCGCAGCCCGAAGCGCAGCCGGCGGCCGTGCATCGCGGCCAGTGCACGCAGCCGCGCGATGCGTTCCCGCACGGCGTCGGGCGGCTCGCCCCACAGCAGGTACGTATCGGCCTGGCTCGCGGCCACCTGTTCGGCAAGCGTCGACGCCCCGCCGAGGTAGAGCGCCGGCGGGGTCGCGAGCGGCACGCCGGCATGCGCGGGGTTCAGCATGTAGTAACGCCCGGCGACGGAGTGGCCGGCGCCCTGCCACAGACGCCGCAGGACCCGCAGGCATTCGGACGTGCGCTGGTAGCGCGCGTCGTGATCGAGAAAGTCGCCGAGCGCACGCTGGTCGTAAGCGCTCGAGCCGTTGACCGCGAACAGGCGCAGGCGAGCGCCGCTCATGCGCTGCAGGGTGGCCGCCTTGCGCGCGATCTGTTCGGGCTGTTCGAGGCCCGGGCGGAATGTCACGATCAACGCGATGCGGTGCGTTGCACGCGCGAGCTGCGCACTGACGAGCCACGGATCCTCGAAGCCCGCGGCCATCGGCAGCAGCAGGCTGTCGAAGCCGGCGGCCTCGGCCGCGCAGGCGACGCCGCGCAGGTATTCGGGCGTGGCCGGCCGATAGTCCTGCATGAAGGTCGGCGGGCGCGGCAGGCCGCTGTTGGCGAGATGCGGACCGTCGCCGTTGGTCGGCAGGAACCACGCGAAATCGACGCTCATGCGTCGCCTCGCCGGCGGCTTGCCCGACGCGCGACGCGCGCGCGTCGCACGTCGTCGAACCCGACCGTGCGCCGGAGCAGCGCATCGGCCGGCGGTGGCGCGAGGCCGCGCGCGCGATACGCGCGTTCGACGGCCGCCGCCACCGGCGGCGCGCTGGCCGGTACGAGCAGCCCGTCGCACCACGACGCGGCGAACGCGATTTCGCGCCGCTCGGCGACCGACCAGTAGACGGGAGGCCGCTGCGCCGCGAGATCAGGCAAACGGGCATGCTCGACGCGATAGTAGACCCCGCGATACTGCAGCGGAGAATCGGTTGCCCACAGTGCGCGCAGGAGCGACAGGAATTCGGCGCTGCGCGCGAGCCGCTGGTCGCGGTTCAGATGCATGGCGCGGTCGGTCGCGTCGACGTCCTGCGCGTCGGCTTCGCATGCGAGCAGCGCGCGGCCGCGGCTCAGCGACTGCAGGCTCTGCGCGAGATGGGCGGCGGCGACGGGCAGCATCGCGCCGGCCTGCAGCGTCACCATCACGCGCAGCGCCGGTAGCGCGTCGACGAGCGCCGCGGCCGCCATCCACGGGTCGGGACCGGTAGCCTGCGCGGGCAGCAGCACGGCGTTGCAGCCGGCCGCCACGCCGACCTCGGCAATCGCGATCCAGTCGGCGGCCGGGTCGGGGCGTGTGTCGTCGCAGCCGATGTCGAGCCGCAGCAGCAGACGCGGCGCGCTCATGCGGGTGCGTGCGCCGGCCGCCAGCCGAGCGCCGGCGCAATCGTTTCCGCGAGCGCGCGCAGCCGCGCCAGCGCGTCGTCGAGCGACGAGCTTTCCGATTGCACGACCGGCAGGAAATAGTCGGCGAACGGGAACAGCGCCGGGTCGCCGCGCAGGCTTTCGATCACGTCGTCCGGATGCCCGTAGTGGACGTTCAGCAGCCGCACGATCTGCTCGGGATCGGTCACGTCGGGATGGCCGCTCGCGGCGAGCCACGGGATATGGCGCACGACGTCGGGCGCCAGCGCGGCGAGCGCGGTGCGCCGGTCGCGTGCGGGAAACACCGCGCGCACCACGCCGATGCGCGGTGCCGGTGCGCCGGCGTGCGCGTATTCGCGCCAGGCGTCGAGATACGCGTGCGCGAGCGGCAACTGCACGGTGCGCGGATCGTGCACGGCGGTGCCGAGCAGCAGGCCGTTGCCGTGCCGTGCGGCGAACCGCGCGCCGTCGGGCGACGCGTGCGAATGCCACAGGCGCGCGCGCACGCCGGGCGCCGCGGGCTGCAGCACGAGCGGCGGCGCGTCGGCGGCGGCTGCGTGCGCGAGCGGGCGGCCCGCGAGCGCATCCTGCAAACGTTCGAGCGCGGTCGCGAAGCGCGCCTGCCGCGTGTCGACGTCGAGCCCGAACGCGGCGAACGCGTCGAGATTCGCGCCGCCGCTGCCGAGGCCGAGTTGCAGCCGGCCGCCCGCCAGCGCGTCGAGCACCGCCGCATCTTCGGCGAGCCGCAGCGGATCCTCGAGCGACAGCGTGACGATTCCCGTGCCGAGTTCGATGCGGCGCGTGCGTTGCGCGACGGCGGCCAGCAGCACGAGCGGCGACGGCAGCCGGCCGTATTCCGCGCGGAAATGATGCTGCGCGACGAATCCGCCGTCGAAGCCGAGCTGTTCCGCCGCGACGAACAGCGTTTCGAGCTCCGCGTAGACGCGGCGCGCGTCGCCGGTGCCGTGGACGTGCGTGAGGAAACCGAGCTTGAACGGCCGGCGCTCGGCCGGTGCGGGTGAGGACGATCGAGTCATGTCGGGATCGGATCGGAAGTGAACGAAGCGGCTGCGGTGCGTGCCGAGGCCGGCGTCCAGCCGAGTGCCGGCGCGATCGCACCGGCGATGGTCTCGAGCCGGCGCAGCGCGTCGCGCTGCGAGGTGCCGGCCGTCTGCACCTGCACGACCAGCTCGGTTGCGCCGGTCAGCGCGGGATCGATCTGAAGCGCGGCCGCGATGTCGGCGGGCAGGCCGCGTAGTACACCGAAGCGATCGAGCAGCGCGGGGAGGTCGGCGGGCCCGGGCGCCGGCGCGCCGCCGGCCGCGGCGAGCCGCGCGGCGTACCGCAGGATGTCGGGGCCGATCGCCGCTTCGACGCCGGCCGCATCCGCGCCCGGCACGACCGCCCGCACGAGTGCGACACGGGGCGCGCCCGGATGAGCCCACGCGCGGCGATAGCGCGCCACGAGCGCCGCTTCGCCGTCCTGTTCCGGACGCGTGCGCGCGACGATCAGCCCGTGACCGTTGCGCGCGACCGCTTCGGCATCGCCGGTCGCTTGCCAGACACGCGCGGCCAACGTGGGCGCGGGCGGTTGCAGCGTCGCCCCGGCCGGGGTGACCGGCGCGCCGTCCAGCGCCCGGCGCAACGCCGCGAGCGCGTCGGCCTGCAGTGCCGCGCGCGCACCGAAATCGCGGCCGAACGCGGCGAACACGTCCGCCTCGAAGCCGGCGCCGACACCGAGCTGAAGGCGGCCGTCGGCCAACGCGTCGAGCACGGCCGCATCTTCCGCGACGCGCAGCACCGCTTCGAGCGGCAGCACGATCACGCCGGTGCCGAGCGCGATGCGCCGCGTGCGGCGCGCGGCGGCCGCCAGCAGCACGAGCGGCGACGGCAGCCGGCCCGTTTCGCTGCCGAAGTGGTGCTGGGCCACCCACGCGCTGTCGAAGCCGAGCGCTTCCGCCGCTTCGATCAGCGCGAGCGTGTCGTGCAGCACGCGCGGCGACGAATCGGGCGCGTAGACGCGCGTCAGCACGCCGAGTCGGAACGGGCGCGTCATGCGGCACCGCCGCGGACCGGTGCGACCGTATCGCCGCGCAGCGACGACGGGCGCCGAAAGAAGGGCGGGCGCGGCAGGCCGAGCTGGTCGCGCAGCGTCGGGCCTTCGTACTCGGTGCGGAACAGCCGGCGCCGCTGCAGTTCGGGCACGACGAGATCGACGAAATCGTCGAGGCCGCCGGGCACCCACGCGAACGCGACGTTGAACCCGTCGGCGCCGTACGACAGGAACCATTCCTCGAAGCGATCGGCGATGGTCTTCGGCGTGCCGGTGACGACACCGGCGCTGGCAAAGCGCTCGTAGAGCTGGCGGATCGTCAGGTTCTCGCGGCGCGCGAGATCGACGATCGACTGCTGCCGGCTCTTGCTGCGATTGCTCGGCGGCAGCTCGGGCAACGGTCCGTCGAGCGGATAACCGGACAGGTCGAAATCGCCCGCGTTGTCGGCGAGCAGCCGCAGCCCGAGCACCGGATCGATCAGGTCCTGCAACGCGCGCAGCTTGTCGCGCGCTTCGGCCTCGGTCGCGCCGACGATCGGCATCACGCCGGGCAGAATCTTCAGATGCTCCGGCCGGCGGCCGTGACGCGCGAGGCGGCCCTTGACGTTCGCATAGAATGCCTGTGCGTCGTCGAGCCGGTGCTGCGCGGTGAAGATTACTTCCGCGCAGCGTGCCGCGAGTTCGCGGCCAGCCTCCGACGAACCGGCCTGCACGAGCACCGGATGGCCCTGCGGCGCGCGCGCGACGTTCAGCGGGCCGCGCACGCTGAAGTGCGGCCCGTGATGATCCAGCACATGCAGCTTGCGGTGATCGAAATGCAGGCCGGCGGCCTTGTCCTCGATGAACGCGTCGTCTTCCCAGCTGTCCCAGAGCCCCGCCACGACGCGCTGGAATTCGTCGGCGCGCGCGTAGCGATCGGCGTGCGCGAGGTGCGGCGTCACGCCGAAATTCGCCGCTTCGTCGGGCACGACCGACGTGACGAGATTCCACCCCGCGCGCCCGCCGCTCAGGTGGTCGAGCGACGCGAACTTGCGGGCGATGTGGTACGGCGCGTTGTAGGTCGTCGTCGCGGTCGCGATCAGGCCGATATGTTGCGTGACGGCCGCCAGCGCGGCGAGCAGCGTGAGCGGCTCGAAGGTGTCGGCGCGCGCGCTGCGGCGCAGGGAATCGATGTGGCTGCCCTGCGTCGCGACCACGTCCGCGACGAACAGCGCATCGAGCTTGCCGCGCTCGGCCGTCTGCGCCATGCGGCGGAAATGCGCGAAGTCGCGATTGCCGTTCGGCTGCGCGAGCGGATGACGCCAGCCGACCACATGGCTGCCGCCGCCGTTCAGCATCGCGTTGAGTTTCAGGGTGTCGGTGCGGCGCGTCATCCGGATGGACTCCTCAATACGTGTAGGTCACGCGTACGCCGACGGTGCGCGGCTGCCCCGCGGCGGCGACGTTCGTGCCGGGCAGGAAGAAGTTCTTCGTCAGGTCGTACTGGCGGTTGAACAGGTTGCGCGCCCACAGCGCGACGTCCCAGTGCCGGTCGGGCGAGGTGACGGTCAGGCTCGCGTTGACGAGCCAGTAACTGTCGACCGTGTAGTTCGGGCCGAGCAGCAGCAATTGCGAATAGGCGTCGCGGTAGCTGTAATTCGTCTCCGCGCGCAGCCGGTAGCCGCCCGCGAGCCAGCTGTACGCGACCTGTCCGCCGTAGCTCAGGCGCGGGAAGCTGAGCGCGCTGCCGTTGTAGTCGGTAAACACGTTGTGGCCGCTCGCCGCCGACGCCTGCGTGTTGTACGTGACGAACGGCGACGTGTACTTGCCGCTCTTGTAGCCGACGTACTGCGAGATTTCCAGCCCGCGCACCGGCTGCCATTTCAGGTCGGTCTCGAAGCCGTCGATGCGCGATTTCTGCGCGTTGACGAACGTGCCGATCAGCGATTGCGAGTTCGGGTCGAAGGTGGCCGACAGCACCTGCTGGTCGCGATAGTCGTAATGGAACGCCGACGCGTTCCAGCGCAGCGAACGCGTGAGGTCGCTCTTGAAGCCCACCTCGTACGCGGTCAGCGATTCG
This sequence comes from Burkholderia sp. USMB20, assembly GCF_000949135.2. GTDB lineage: Bacteria > Pseudomonadota > Gammaproteobacteria > Burkholderiales > Burkholderiaceae > Burkholderia. The sequence goes on from NZ_JTAN02000003.1 coordinate 604,635, forward strand.
GGCTTGAACGGCGCGAGCGCGTTCGAATTGCCGGTGTTGTGCGCGGTGAAGCCGCCCGACTTGTAGCCGCGGCTGACGGTCGCGTAAAGCATCGTCGCCGGTGCGAGGTCGAATTCGAGGCCGACCTTGCCCGACGTGCCGTTCGACGTCAGCGACTGGTTCGCGTCGCCGCCCCGGAAGCCCGCGAACGGCACGAACGACGGCGTCAGCATGCCCGACGCGAAGCCGCGCAGTTCGCGCTTCTCGTGTTCCTGCCGCAAGCCGACGATGCCGCGCAGGCGTTTCGTGATGTCGTAGGTCGCCTGGCCGTAGACGCCGAGCGTGTCGACCGACTGCCGGTAGCGCGTGAGCGCGATGAAGCCGAGCCGGTCGCTGAAGTCGGAATAGAACTTCTCGTCGAGATCGTCGTGCGAGTAGAACAGGCCGGAGACCCAGCGCAGCCGCGTGTCGCCGCGCGACGACGCGCGCAGTTCCTGCGTGACTTCGTTGACGGTGTCGTCGAAGTACTCGTCGGAGTCGTGATACCGGGTGGCGTCCCAGTCCGAATATTCGCGGCGGTGCAGGTAGTTGTACGCGGTGATGCTCTTCAGTTCGACCGGCCCGAGATTCCACGTCGCGGTCAGGTCGACGCCGCCGTTCACGTTGTCGCGCCCCGGCTTCGCGTCGGTCGACAGGCCCGTCGCGCGCGAAAACGCGGGGCTCACGCTCCAGCCGGTTTTCGTGTGATCGGCGTCGGCCGGGATGACCTCGCCGGTCCTGGTCGACGTGTACGGCGTGAACAGGTAGAGCCCCGTGTTGTCGGACTTGTCGAATCCGCCGTGCGCGCCGAAGTGCAGCTTGAAATCGCGCGCGACGTCCCAGTCGAGTTGCGCGCGCGCGGCGGCGCTGTCGTGGTTGCCGAGCGTCTGGTTGGTCGCGCGGTTGTTCTGCCATGCGCCGAAGTCCTGCGTCGTGAACGCGAAGCGGCCGCGCACGCGATCGCTCAGCGGTCCGGACACGTAGCCTTCGGTCGTCAGCAGGTTGTGCGTGCCGTATTCGACGCTCGCGCCCGCCTGGAAGTCGCGGGTCGGCTGGTTCGTGATGAAGTTCACCGTGCCGCCCGTCGTATTGCGGCCGTACAGCGTGCCCTGCGGGCCGCGCAGCACCTCGACGCGCGCGATGTCGAACAGTTGCCCCTGGGTCTGGATCGGCAGCGCGTACGCGACGTCGTCGACGTTGATGCCGACCGTCGACGCGTTGTTCGACGTGTAGTCGTTGAAGCCGACGCCGCGAATCCGGAACTGCGGCTGGCCGCCGCCGAACGCGGGCTCGACTTCGACGCTCGCGGTCGCATGCTGCAGGTCGTTGACGGTCTCGACGTTCAGCGTCTTGAGGTCGTTGCCCGATATGACCGACATCGACGTGCGACGCGCTGCGCCGATTGCCGCCGCCGCTGGCCGTGACGATCACGTCCTTCAGCTGGCCTCCGCGACGGCGCGCGCCGTTCGCGTGCGTCGCGCCGGACGCGCCGATGCAGCCGTGCAAGCGGGGCCGCCGCGGCCGCGAAGCGGCGATCGGCGGCGCGGGGACCGCCGCCTGCTGCTGCGCATGCAGCGCCGGCGCGGCGGCCAGCAGCGCCGACGCGCCGAGGGAGGCGCTCAACATCGTGTATTTCATCCGTCTATCCCCAAATCGAAGCGTTGTTATGCGTGTGGTCCGGCGCGGTGCCGCGCATCGAGTCGACGGCGCCGCGGCTCGGCAGTGCGTGAGCGGGGCTTTGCAACAGGCGTGCCAATCGGCGCTCGGGCACGCCCCGCAACGGATGGGTGCCGAAAGCGGCGGCCGGACGACGCAGCGCGCGCGCATGCGTTCCAGTCGTTTTGCTGGAATTCCAGCAGCGCCGTCGCGCATCGCGCGGCGTGCTGCATTTGCGGCATCTCGCTGGAAATCCAGCGCGCCGCGGGCGGCGCGATGGCCGCACAGGCCGACGGGACCGCATTGGCATGGTGCTTGCTGTCGACGGAGGCCATGCACCCGTCCACGAGGATCTTCATGAACGCATTCACGTCCGCCGACACGCCGGCCAGCGCGCCGTCCCCGCTGTCCTCCCGTCCACCCGCGAGCCGCATCGTCGACGACGCGCACGCGCTCGAAACCGCGCGCCGGCTCGCCGGCGAACTGTCGCGCGACGCGGCGCTGCGCGACCGCGAGCGGCGCCTGCCGTTCGCGGAGCTCGACCTGTTCTCGGGCAGCGGGCTGTGGGGCATCACGGTGCCGCGCGCGTTCGGCGGCGCGGACGTGTCGCTCGCGACGCTCGGCGAGGTCGTGCGAACCATCGCGCAGGCGGACCCGTCGATCGGCCAGCTGCCGAAGAATCACTTTCACGCGCTCGACGTGATCCGGCTGACGGGCGACGACGCGCAGCGCCGCAAGTTCTTCGGCCTCGTGCTCGACGGTGCGCGGATCGGCCATGCGGCGTCCGAGCGCGGGACGAAGAACGCGCTCGAGATCGGCACGCGGCTCTCGCGGCGCGGCGGGCGGCTCGTGCTCGACGGCCAGAAGTTCTATTCGACGGGCGCGCTGTTCGCCGACTGGATCGCGGTGCTCGCGCTCGACGACGACGGCCGCTACGTGCAGGCGCTGGTCGAGCGCGACCGGCCGGGGCTCGAGATCGTCGACGACTGGAGCGGCTTCGGGCAGCGCACGACGGCGAGCGGCACGCTGACGCTGGCGGGCGTGGAGGTCGACGAGGAGGACGTGGTGTCGATCCAGGCCGCGTTCGAGCGGCCGACGCTCGCGGGCCCCGTGTCGCAGTACCTGCACGCGAACATCGACGTCGGCATCGCGCGCGCGGCGCTGGACGACACGCTCGAGTTCGTGCGCACGCGCAGCCGGCCGTGGGCCGACAGCGGGATCGCGCGCGCGTCGGACGATCCGTACGTGATCCGCGACGTCGCCGACGTGCAGATCCGCCTGCTCGCGACCGAAGCGCTGCTCGACCGTGCGGCCGCGGCGCTCGACGCGTTGCCGGCCGAACTCGACGACGCGCAGGTCGCGCACGCATCGGTGCAGGTCGCGGCCGCGAAGGTGTTGAGCACCGAGCTCGCGATCCTCGCGACCAACAAGCTGTTCGAACTGTCGGGCACGCGCTCGGTGCTGAGCGAATACAACCTCGACCGTCATTGGCGCAATGCGCGCACCCATACGCTGCACGATCCGGTGCGCTGGAAATACCATGCGATCGGCAACTACGTGCTCAACCACGTCAACCCGCCGCGCCACGGTTACCTGTGATGACCGACACGCTCTCGACTCCATCGCCGTGGGTGCCGAAGGACCCGGCGCGGCGCCGCTATGCGCTCGCCGCCGCGTGGGCCGCGGCCGGGCTCGGCGGCGCGGCGCGCGTGTTCGCGGCCGACGCCGTGGCGGCGCCGGTGCGCGGCGGCACGCTGTCGCTGTTCGCGCAGCCGGAGCCGCCGTCGCTCGTCAACGCGCTGACGCCGCACGTCGCGTCGCAATACGTCGGCGGCAAGATCTTCCAGGGGTTGCTCGGCTTCGACCCGCAACTGCGCCCGGTGCCCGTGCTCGCGCGCAGCTGGCGCGCGTCGGCCGACGCGCTGACCTGGACGTTCGACCTGCAGCCGGGCGTGCGCTGGCACGACGGGCAGCCGTTCGGCGCGCAGGACGTGGTGGTCACGCTGAAGGAAATCGCACCGCAGGCGCTGCCGCGCACGAAGGTGACGTTCGACAAGTACGTCGCGTCGATCGACGCGAGCGGCCCGCTGCAGGTGACGATCCGCCTGAAGAAGCCGTATGCGGGGCTGATCAACCTGCTCGGCAGCGGACTGGTGCCGATCCTGCCGGCCCATCTGTACCAGGGCAAGGACCCGCGCAGCAATCCCGCGAACCAGCATCCGGTCGGCACCGGCCCGTTCGTGTTCCGCGAATGGAAGCGCGGCGCGTACATCCGCGTCGCGCGCAATCCGGATTACTGGAAGAAGGGGCTGCCGTATCTCGACGGGATCGTATTCAACGTCGTGCCCGACGCGGCCGCGCGCTCGATCGCGTTCGAGCGCGGGCAGATCCACGCGTTGCGCGCGGGCGACGTCGACTACGCGGACATCGCGCGGCTCGCGAAGCTGCCGGGCGTCGCGATCACGACGCAGGGCTGGGAGCTGTTCACCGGGATGGCCTTTCTCGAACTGAACCAGCGCAAGCCGCCGTTCGACAACGTGCTCGTGCGTCAGGCCGTGCTGCACGCGCTCGATCGCCAGTTCATCGTCGACCGGATCTTCTTCGGCTACGGGAAGGTCGCGAACGGGCCGTTCGTGTCGTCGTCGCCGTTCTACGATCCGAACGTGCCGCGCTTCGCGTACGACCCGGAGCGCGCGCGCGCGCTGATCCGGCAGTCGGGCGTCGACGTCGGCAAGTTTCCGCTCGTGCTGGTCAACGGCGAGAAGGGCGGCGCGTGGGAGCGCGTGGCCGAATACACGCAGCAGGCGCTCGGCCAGGCCGGCTTCCGGCTGCGCGTGCAGACGACCGATGCGGCCGGCTGGTATGCGCGCGTCGCGAACTGGGATTTCGACCTGAGCTACAACTTCCTGTTCCAGAACGCGGATCCGGATTTCGGCGTCGCGCCGTTGTACCGGATCGACGGCATCTCGAAGGGCTCGCCGTTCGGCAACGTCGCGGGCTACCGCAATCCGCAGGCCGATGCGCTGTGGGACGCGGCCGCGCTGGACACCGATCAGGCCGCGCGCCGCGCGCGCTACGCGCAGCTCCAGACCACCCTCGCGAACGACGCGGCGATCGCGAACATCTTCGAGATGGTCAACCCGACGCTGTACCGGCGCAACGTCCACAACCTGCTGCGCACGGCCACCAGCGTGAACGACAGCCTCGAGGACACGTGGATCGGATGACGCGATGAACACGGCGCTGCGTTTGACGTCGACGGTGCTGCGGGGCCTGGCGGTCGTGCTGGGCGTGCTCGTCGTGAACTTCTTCCTGGTGCGGCTCGCGCCGGGCGACCCCGCGCTGATGCTCGCCGGCGACGCGGGCTCGGGCGATGCCGCGTACGTCGAGCGGCTGCGCGCGCAGCTCGGCTTGAGCCGGCCGCTCGTCGAGCAGTTCGCGCTGTATCTGCGCGATCTCGCGCACGTCGATTTCGGCTTCTCGTACCGCAACCAGCTGCCGGTGCTGCAACTCGTCGCCGAGCGCCTGCCCGCGACGCTGCTGCTGATGGCGGCCGCGTTCGCCGTATCGGTGGTCGCGGGCGTGACGGCGGGTGCGGTGGCCGCGTACGGCGAGTCGCGCGGCGGTCCGTGGGCGCGGCGCATCGCGCGCGCGATCGGCGCGCTCGCGGTGATCGTCTATGCGACGCCGCTGTTCTGGCTGTCGCTGATGAGCGTGATCGCGTTCTCGGTGGTGCTCGGCTGGCTGCCGTCGTTCGGGATGGAAAGCGTCGGCGCCGGCTACACGGGGTGGCGCCACGCGCTCGACGTGGCCGCGCACCTCGTGCTGCCGGCCACGACGCTCGGGCTCGTGTACGGCGCGATCTACGTGCAGCTCACGCGCGCCGCGATGCTCGAGGTGATCGAACGCGAGTTCGTGCGGACCGCGCGCGCGAAGGGCGCGTCCGAGCCGCGCGTGATGATCCGCCACGTGCTGCGCAACGCGCTGTTGCCGGTCGTCACGCTCGGCGGACTGCAGCTCGGGCAGCTCGCGGGCGGCGCGCTCGTGACCGAAATCGTGTTCGCGTGGCCCGGCCTCGGCGGGCTGATGTACGACGCGCTGCTGCAGCGCGACTATCCGGTGCTGCTCGGGCTGCTCGCCGTGGTCGCGGCGCTCGTGGTGCTGTTCAATGCGCTGACCGACCTGTTGTACGGGATCGTCGATCCGCGCATCGGCTGGCAGGACGCGCGATGACGGGCCGCTTCGTGCATCGTTTCGTGCGCGCGCGCGGCGCGGCGGCCGGCACGCTGTTTCTGGCCGTCGTCGCGCTCGTCGCGCTGAGCGCGCCGCTGTGGCTGCCGTCGCCGTGGCGCATGGCCGGCGAGCCGTTGCTGCGGCCGCTGCAGGGCGGCCATCCGCTCGGCACCGACATGCTCGGGCGCGACGTGCTGGTCGCGCTGCTGTGGAGTGCGCGCGTGTCGTTGTTCGTCGGGCTCGCGGCGACCGTCGCGACCTTTGTGCTCGGCGCATCGATCGGCGCGCTCGCGGGCTGGTGCGGCGGCTGGGTCGACCGGGCGCTGATGGCGCTCACGACGCTGTTCCAGACCGTGCCGCAATTCGCGGCCGCGGTCACGATCGCGGCGGTGCTCGGCGCGTCGCTCGAATCGACGATCGTCGCGATCGCCGCCGTGTCGTGGCCGGCGATCGCGCGGCTCGTGCGTGGCGAATTCATCGGGCTCGTGCAACGGGAGTTCGTGCTCGCGGCGCGGCTGGCCGGCGAGTCGCCAGCCGCGCTCGTGCGGCGCCAGATCCTGCCGCACGTCTGGCCGCCGCTCGCGGTGCTGGCCGCGCTGATGGTCGCGACCGCGATCCTCACCGAGTCGGCGCTGTCGTTTCTCGGGCTCGGCGATCCGTCGCAGATGAGCTGGGGCTTCATGATCGGCGCGGCGCGCAACGTGGTGCGCGACGCGTGGTGGCTGAGCATCTGGCCGGGGCTCGCGATCGTCGCGACCGCGCTCGCGATCAACCGGGTCGGCGAAGGGTTGCGCCACGCGTCGGCGCTTGCGGAGCCGGGGCGATGAGCGGCGCGCCGCTGTTGTCGGTCGAGCGGCTCACGCTCGCGTTGCCGGCCCGCGCGGAGCGCCGCGACGCGGTGCGCGACGTGTCGCTGACGGTCGCGCCCGGCGAGGTGCTGTGCGTGGTCGGCGCGTCCGGGTCGGGCAAGTCGCTGCTCGCGGCCGCGATCGCCGGCCTGCTGCCGCGCGGCGTGCGGCACGCGGCCGGGCGGATCGCGCTGCGCGGGCGGGACCTCACGCACTGCAGCGACGCCGAATGGCGTGCGGTGCGCGGCCGCGACGTGTCGATGATCTTCCAGGAACCGCTCGCCGCGCTGAATCCGCTGATGACGGTCGGCGCGCAGGTCGACGAGGTGCTGCGCGTTCATCGCGTGCTGAGCGGCCGCGGTGACGGTGCGGCGCGCGCGGCACGCGTGACGGCGCTGTTGCGCGACGTCGGCCTGCCGGAGCCCGAGCGGCTGCGGCATGCGTATCCCGACGCGCTGTCCGGCGGCCAGCGCCAGCGCGTGCTGATCGCGATGGCGCTCGCGCTCGAGCCGGCCCTGCTGATCGCGGACGAACCGACCACCGCGCTCGACGTCACCACGCAGGCGCGCATTCTGGCGCTGATCGAGCGGGCAGCCCGTACGAAACGGACCGGCGTGCTGCTGATCACGCACGACTTCGGCGTGGTCGCGCGCGTCGCCGATCGCGTCGTGGTGTTGCGCGATGGCGAGCAGGTCGAGAGCGGTCGCGCGGCCGACGTGCTGCGCGCGCCGCGCCATCCGTATACGCGCGCGCTGCTCGATGCCGTGCCGCACGGTCGCGTCGCAGCGCGTGCCGTCGCCCGCGGCGGCGTGCCGCTGCTGGACGTGCAGGGCCTGCGCAAGCACTACGCGTCGCGCCGCGCGTTGCCGTTCCTGCCGGCGCGCGGCCGGCGCCGCGTCGATGCGCTGGTCGACGTCGGCTTCGTGCTGCATGCCGGCGAGACGCTCGGCATCGTCGGCGAATCGGGTTCCGGGAAGTCGACGCTCGCGCGCGCACTGGTGCGGCTCGCGCGGGTGGATGCGGGGCGCATCGTGCTGCGCGGCGAGCACGATCTCGCGCGCGTGGCCGACCACGCGTTGCGGCCGCTGCGTCGCGACGTCCAGATGGTGTTTCAGGACCCGTACGCATCGCTGAACACGCGTCAGACGATCGCGCAGATCGTCGCGACCGGCCTGCTCGCGCACGGTGTCGGCCGCGCCGCGGCGTATCGACGGGCGGCCGAGCTGCTCGCGCAGGTCGGCTTGCCTCCGGATGCGCTCGACCGGTATCCGCACGAATTCTCCGGCGGGCAGCGCCAGCGCATCGGCCTGGCACGTGCGCTGGCGCTCGATCCGTCGATCCTCGTGGCCGACGAAATGGTGTCGGGGCTCGACGTGTCGGTGCAGGCGCAGGTGCTCGAACTGCTCGCGTCGGTGCAGCAGCGCCGCGCGATGGCGATCGTGTTCGTCACGCACGACTTGCGCGTTGCCGCGCAGATCTGCGATCGCATCGCGGTGATGCAGGCCGGGCGCATCGTCGAACTGGGCGATACCGCGCAGGTTTTCGGCGCGGCGCGCCATCCGTACACGCGTGCGTTGCTCGATGCGATGCCGGTGCTGCCGGCGCGCGTGAGCGCGACCGGCACGCAGGACGGCAGCGCGCACGCCCATCGAACCAACGAGGAGCACTCATGACGTCCGATTCGAACTTCGCGGTCGCGGCTTCCGCCGTCGTGGCCGGTGTGCCGGTCGAGGTGCGCGCCGGGCGCACGCTGAGCGTCGCGCATCGCGCCGCGCCGCGCGGCTCGCCGCATGCGGGGACGGTGCTGTTCTTCGCGCACGGCGGCGGCGGCAACAAAAACCAGTGGCGAGCGCAGTGGCGCACATTTGCCGATGCGGGCTACGAACTCGTCGCATGGGATTTCCTCGGTCACGGCGACAGTCCGCGGCCGCCCGCGCGAAGCGGCGCCTATCACGGCGACGAAACGCTGCGCGACTATCTCGCGCTGTTCGACCGCTACAAGGGGGCGCACAACGTGCTGGTCGCCCATTCGCTGGGCACGGGAAGCACGCTCGCCTTGCTCGAGCGGCTGGCGGCGCTCGGGCGGCTGCACGAAGCGAGCGGTGCGCTGCTGCTCGGCACGCAGCTCGCGCGCCCCGTGACGCGGCCGCCGGCGTTGCCGGGCTGGCTGCTCGAATGGATCAAGCCGGTGTTCGCGCGGCGCTTCCGGCGGCTCGCATGGCATCCGCAGGCCGACCCGGCGCTCGTCGCCTACGAGTCGCGCGTCGCGCGCCGCAACCGGATGACGACCTTCCAGGCCGTGCTGCGCGACGCGCCGTGGCCCGATGCGGCGCGGCTGGCCGCGCTCGACTTGCCGGTCGCCGTGCTCGCGGGCGACAGCGACGGCCTGACACCGCCCGCCGGCGGACGCGCGCTGGCCGACGCGTTGCCGAATGCGTCGTTCGGCGTGCTGCCCGCCTGCGGCCATCAACTGATGCTCGAGCGGCCGGATGCGGTCGGCGCCGCATTGCGTGCGCTGCTCGAGCGCACCGTGCAAGCGGCGCCCGTGCGATGAGCGGCCGCCGAAGAACCATGAAACAGCAGCCGGCCCGTCATCCGGGCAACGGCTCGTGAGGAGGCAGTCGATGTCTGAAACCGGATCTTCGCTGGATCGGGATGATCGTTTTGTCTACGTGTCCGCCACGGACCCGCTCACCCGGCCGCTCTTCGACGAGCTGGCGCACGAGTACAGCAGCCGCTACGCGGCCTATATTCCCGAAGAGGAACTCGGCAAGGAGCTGGTGCGTTATCCGGGCGAAGCGTTCGCGCCGCCGCAGGGCGCATTCCTGCTGCTGCTGAGGGACGGGCAGGCCATCGCCGGCGGCGCCTTCATGCGCCATCACACCCCTGCGACGGCGGAGTTCAAGCGCATCTGGGTCAGCCGCGCGCATCGCCGCCAGGGGCTCGCGCGCCGCGTGCTGGCCGAGCTCGAGGCGCAGGCTGCCCGGCAAGGCTACACGCGCGTGCATCTGGGCACCGGGCCGCGGCAACCCGAAGCGGTGGGCCTTTACCGGTCCTCGGGCTATACGCTGCTGTCGTCGCACGATTTCGGCGAGGACGCGCCGCCCGGCGTGTTGTTCGAGAAATATCTGCTGCCGGCCCGGCACCCGGCCAGCCCCGACTGAATCGATGATTCACGACGAGCCGCACGCGTCCGTGCGCGATGATCCGGCGAAACCCGTCACCCTGGGCCGGCGCTACGGCGCGACCGGGTGGGCGGTGCGACGGCGCGCTGCCGGAAGCGGTTCGACCGACGCGGGCGCCCGTGCGAACATCGTGCTGGGCATCTGTGTGGCGATGGGCTTCACCACGCTTCTCGATCAGGCGATCTTCACGCTGGCGGTGCCGACGCTCAGGCGTGAACTGCATGCGTCGACAGCCGAAATACAGCTGATCACGTCGGTCTATTCCATTGCGTTCGGCATCGCGCTCGTCCCGGCAGGCCGGCTCGGCGACGTGATCGGGCGCCGCCTGCTGTTTCTGGTCGGGCTCGCGATGTTTTCGGGTTTCAGCGTGCTGGGCGGACTGGCGGACGACGCGCGCACGGTGATCGTCGCGCGCGTGCTGCAAGGGCTCGGTGCGGGGATGATCAATACGCAGATATTCGGCTTGATCCAGGACCTGTTCAAAGGCGCGGCGCAGGCCAGGGCACTCGGGCGATACGCGTCGGCGGGCGGTTTGTCGGGGCTCGCCGGTCCGATTCTCGGCGGGCTGATTCTTGCGTCGGTTCCGCCGGATCTCGGCTGGCGGCTGCTGTTTCTCGTCAACGCGCCGTTCGGAATGGCCGTGTTCTATCTGGCGCTTCGGCATCTGCCGCGCCACCGGTTGTCGGACGCCCGGTCTTCGATCGATCCGGTCGGCCTGGCCCTGCTGTCCGCGGTCACGCTCGCGCTGATGCTCGCCACGCTGGTCGGCGGCACCGGCATACCGCCGCGACGCGTTTGTCTCGCGGTCGCGATGGCCGGGTTGCCGCTGTTTCTGGCGTGGGAGGCGGCGTATCAGCGGCGCGGCGGCACGCCGATTCTGTCGCGCGGTCTGCTCGGGTCGGGCGGGTACGTCCTCGGCACGCTCGTGGCAATGTGCCAGTTCGCGGCGGGCGTGACCCTCGGGATGGTCAGTGCCTTGTTCTTTCTCGACGGCTTGCATCTCGATCCGCTGCTGTTTGCCGCGCTGTCGATTCCTGCCGCGCTGGCCTCGATCGCATCGACCATGTGGAGCTGGCGATTCGTCGCGCGCTTCGGCCGTGCCGGGACGGTGTGCGCAATCGCGTGTTATGCGCTCGCCGTCGCCGCGCAAGGTTTGGCGACCGAGTACTTCACGGTTCGCTGGATCGTGTTCGCGTATCCCGCGATCGTCCTGCTGCAGGGGTTCGCCAGCGGCCTGATCCATGCGCCGAACCAGGCCATGACGCTCGCGGAGATCGGCCAGGATCAAGGGCGTGGGCTGGCTGCCGGGTTTCTGCAGTTGTCGCAGCGGCTCGCCTGCTCGATCGGCATGTCGTGGGGAACCGGCGTATTCCTGGTGCAGGCGTCGTCTTCGGCCGGTCTGGCCGCATACCGGGATGCATTCGTCGAAGTGTCGGTGCCGATATTGCTGCTGGTGGCCGGCGCATTCGCGGCAGCGTGTGCGGACTGGATGATCAGGCACGCGCGTGATGCAGCCGGGTGAGTTGCGTGGCGAATCGCATTTGCCATGCAGTCTCGAATTTACGATACGGAATCCTGATTATGTGTATCTGTGTGAATAACGTTTTCGAAAATGCTTGGTTTGAGCGCGCATGGTTCGCGCGCACTATTGCAGGATGCGATGCGCGGCAACAAGCGTGTCGAACGAATCCGCCGATCCCGGCAAATCAGAGGCAGATGACTCGAAGCATCTGGCGTATCAGTGACTGACGAAGTAATCGACACATCCCCACTCGACCTGCTCGCGTTGCCCATGTTCGACGAGTTGTCGGTCGAATATTCCACGCGCTACCAGGACTTTCGCGCGGTGCCCGCGGAAGTCGTGCGCGACGAACTCCTGACCTACCCGGCGGCGCTGTTCGCGCCACCCGATGGCGCTTTCATCCTGATTCGACGCGGTGACGAAGTCGTGGGCGGCGGTGCATTTCAGCGCTACGACGACACGACGGCGGAACTCAAACGCATCTGGGCGCATTCCGGCGTTCGTCGCCAGGGCGTCGCACGCCGCGTGGTGGCCGAGCTCGAAGCCCGTGCGTTGAAGCAGGGATACCGGCGGGTTTATCTCACGACCGGATTTCGTCAACCGGAGGCCTCGGCGCTTTATCTCGGCACCGGCTACGAACCGCTATACGATCCGGCGATCGCACCGGAAGTGCATTGGCGACTGCCTTTCGCAAAGGATCTGCTCGAACCCGGTCGTATCGAACATTTGCAGGATCTGAAGCCGGACAGGCCGTTGGGTCGGCCGTTCGGTGCATGACGCATGAACACTTCCACGGGATACCGAAAAATGAATCGTCGTCGCGGAATCGGCCTGGCCTTGTCCGGTGCGTTTGCGGTGGTGGTAATGGGGGTTGCCGGCATCGCGCAATCGGCGACGTCGTTCAACCTGAGCCCCGATCAGCATGATCGCCCGCGCGTCACGCCGGATGCGGAGGCGATCAAGTTGATCCCGGAGAACTTCCGTTTTGCCGAGAAGGGCGTGCTGACCGTCGGCATCGCGGTGGCATTTCCCCCGATCAGTGCGTACGCAACGGACGCGAAAACGATCGTCGGCGCCGATCCGGATCTCGCCCAACTGGTTGCGGACGAACTCGGACTGAAGCTCAAGCTCGTGCCGCTCGCCTGGGCGGACTGGCCGCTTGCCGTCGCGTCCGGCAAGGTGGACGCGGTGCTGTCGAACGTGACCGTGACGGAAGCGCGCAAACAGAAATTCGACTTCTCGACCTATCGCCGCGACGTGCTCGGTTTCTACGTCGAGCAGAACAGCCCCATCAAGCAGATTCGCGAGCCCAGGGATATCGCCGGGTTGCGCGTCATCGGCGACTCCGGAACCAACCAGGAAAAGATCCTGCTGGCCTGGGACAAGGAAAACGTCGCACACGGGCTGAAGCCGATTCACGTGCTGTATTACGAGGATCCGTCGGTGCGGACGCTGGCGCTGGTATCGGGGCGCGCCGACGCGATTTTCAGCGTCAATGCCGCGCTGGTTTATCAAGCGAGCCAGGGTGTGAAGATCCGGCAGGTCGGCACGGTCAGCGGCGGGTGGCCCCGCACGGCGGAAGTTGCCGTCACCACCCGCAAGGGCGGCGGACTGGCCGTGCCCATTACCTACGCCATCAACGACCTGATCCGGAACGGCAAGTACCAGCAGGTGCTGGGCCGCTGGAATCTCGACAGCGAGGCGATCACGAAGGCCTCGACGAATCCTCCGGGGCTTCCCGATCTCTGATCGGGTCATGAGCGGCCGAAGCACGGCCGTCATGCGGAAAATCCTCGGGTAATCGTACGGACTACTACTAAAAGGCAGCGTGTAGCGTGCCTTCAATCGGCAAAGAACGGAGAAATCATGCGGCACACACGGGGCGAGGGGGTCTCGCCGAAGACGCGCAGGACGGTGATATCGGTGGCGGTTGCGGCAAGCGTTTTTCACGGCGCGGCCTGGGCGCAGGAAGCGGGAGCGGGGGACGGAGCGGCGGCGGTCGCGGCGCCTGCCAGTAGTGCGGTCGCACCGGCATCGTCGGCATCGGCCGCGCCGGACGGCAAGGTACAGGTTCAGGACCGGGTCGTGATCACGGGTTCGCGCACGGAGACGCGTGCGAGCAAGAGCCTGACGCCGATCGACGTGATCGGAGGCGATCAATTGCGCGCGACGGGGCAAACCAACCTGCGCGACGCATTGGTGAAACTCTCGCCGTCGATCACCCGGACCTCGTACTCCGGCGACACGGGCGTGTTGACCGATACGCTGTCGCTTCATGGCCTCACGCCCGACCACGTGCTCGTGCTGGTGAATGGCAAGCGCCGCCATACGACGGCCAACATCACGCTCGACCCGGGCCTGAACCAGGGCTCGACCGGCGTGGACATCGATACCATTCCGGTCGGCCTGATCGACCACATCGAAGTGCTGCGCGACGGTGCGTCCGCGCAGTACGGCTCGGATGCGATCGCGGGCGTGATCAACATCATCCTGAAGCGCAATGCGCGCGGCGGCGAGCTCGCCACGACGAACGGGCAGACATACTCCGGCGACGGTTTCAAGACGAGCGAGTCGGCCACGATCGGCCTGAATCTCGCCGACAAGGGCTTCCTCGACCTGAGCGCCGGGTTCGACCGGCAGAACCATACGATCCGCACCGGGCCGGACGATTATTTCGGGCGCTTTCCGCAAGGACAGGGCTACTACAACCCGATCCTGGGCGACCCGGCCAGTTCGCGCGAGACGGTCGGCTTCAATGCCGGCTACTACCTCGGCGACGAGGTCGAACTCTACGGGTTCGGCACTTACGCACACCGGAACGGCGATGCGTACCAGAACTTTCGTCCGCCTTTCGTGCTGCCGCAGGTCTACCCGAACGGCTTCGTGCCGGTCGAAACGATCAACGAGAACGACTACTCGGTGACGGCGGGGATCAAGGGAAAGAACCTGTTCGGCTGGGCGTGGGATTTCAGCACGACCTACGGCGGGGACTACAGCGTGTTCGGAATGCGCAATTCCGCCAACACCGGGTTGTACGCGGCATCGGGCTATACGCCGACCACCTTCCACCTGTCGACCGTCAGCAATACGCAGCTGACCAACAACCTCGACCTGTCGCGGGCATTCAATGTCCCGCTGCTGCCGGCGCCGCTGAACGTCGCGGTGGGCGTCGAGCAGCGCCGCGAAACCTATACGATCCGCAACGGCGAGCAGGCATCCTGGATCTACGGCGGCTCGGCTGCGTTGCCGGGCCTGGCGCCCGTCAGCGCGAGCGACATCTCGCGCAACGTGATCGGCACGTACATCGATTTGTCGACTTACCTGACGCCGAAATGGCAGGTGAATCTGGCGGGCCGCTACGAGCACTACAACGACGTCGGCGACACCACCAACGGCAAGATCGCCACCCGCTACCAGTTTTCGCCGGCCATTGCGGTTCGCGGCAGCGTCAGCTCCGGCTTTCGGGCGCCGTCGCTGGCCCAGGAGTCCTATACCAGCGTGACCACGTCGCCGGCGTCGGTGGGCGGCATCCTGGCGACGACCTCGCCCGGCGCGCGCCTGATCGGTGCGCAGGCGCTGAAGCCTGAAGAGTCGACCAGCTACAACTTCGGTCTGGTGCTCAATCCCGTTCGCAACCTGCAGCTGACGATCGATGCTTACCAGATCAACATCCGCAACCGGATCGTGCTCGGCGGAACCGCGTCGGGCGCGGCGGCCATCGCCGCGCTCGAAGGGGCGGGGCTGACGGTTCCGGGGTCGGTGCCGGTGTCGGCGGTCAGCGCGAGCTATTTCACCAACGGCGCCAATACGCGCACGCGAGGGATCGACCTGGCGGGTACCTACCACACCGGTTTCGGCCGGTACGGGCAGGTGGACTGGGACTTCGGGGTGAACCTGAATACGACCTCGGTCACGCACGTGGCGAACGGGTCGAACGGCAGGCCGTCGCTGAACGCGCAGCAGATCGCGTCGCTGTCCACCACGACGCCGAAGAACAAGATCATCGTCGGCGGCACCTGGCGCCTCGACAAGTGGGCCGTGACGCTCCACGAGACGCGTTACGGGAAGACCTCGGGAGAAGCGACCTACATCGTCGGACCGAACGCGTTCTCGACCTCCCAGTTCGTTCACTTCGAGGAGGCCGCACGCTATGTC
This sequence comes from Burkholderia sp. USMB20, assembly GCF_000949135.2. GTDB lineage: Bacteria > Pseudomonadota > Gammaproteobacteria > Burkholderiales > Burkholderiaceae > Burkholderia. The sequence continues at coordinate 620,252 of NZ_JTAN02000003.1, forward strand.
ACCGATGTCGAGGTGCGCTATGACGTGACCAAGAAATTCCAGATCGCGGCCGGCGCGCAGAACCTGTTCGACGTCCGCCCGAGCAAGCTGCCGTACGAGGCGCAGCTGGAAGGCATCCAGTACAGCGGCGGCAGCACGATCGGCGTCAACGGTGGTTTCTATTATCTGCGGGCACGCTATCTGTTCTGATCGATCGGCCATATTCATAGAAGAAATGACCGTAACGGGCAGATGATCCGTTATCCATAATGAATGATCTGTCCGGCATGTTCCGCTGTATCGGCGCCCGTCCGAGGCCGTTTCATGTCGGCGGGACGACCGACTTACAAGGTTGAGCTTCATGTCTTATTCCCTTTCGATTCTCGACAAAAGCCCGATTGCAGAAGGGGCGAGCGCGCATGACGCGTTGAACTTCACGATCGCGCTTGCGAAGCGTGCCGAAGCGCTCGGCTACAAGCGCTACTGGATTGCGGAACACCATGGCGCGCCGGGTCTCGCGAGCTCGGCACCGGAGATCATCGTGTCGCATTTGCTTGCGCATACGTCGCGGATTCGCGTCGGCTCGGGCGGCGTGATGCTTCAGCATTACAGCCCCTACAAAGTCGCCGAATCGTTCCGTGTGCTGGCTTCGCTCGCGCCGGGACGTGTCGACCTGGGCGTCGGCAAGGCGCCCGGCGGGCTGCCGCTCACGACGCGGGCATTGCAATGGTTTCACGACAAGGCGAAGAAGCCCGACTTTGCCGGGCAACTCGCCGAACTCGATGCGTTTCTCGGCGACGGCGTCGCGCCGGACCACCCGTTGGCCGGGGCGGTCGCCTTGCCCGAGCCGCCGGAATCGCCGCAGCGCATCCTGCTGGGCGGTAGTCCGGAAAGTGCCGAACTGGCTGCCCGGCATGACTGGCAGTTCTGCTACGCAGGCCACTTCAACGGCGACATCGGCAATATCGAAAGGTCGCTCGACGTCTATCGCAGCGCGACGGGCCGTGTGCCGCTGCTCGCCCTGTTCGCGGTCGCCGCGCAATCGTCGGAGGACGCCAAACGCCAGGTCGGCGCGTTGCGGATCTTCAAGCTGCGTTTCGGCAACGGGCAGAGCGTCAACCTGCAGAGCCCGGAGGCGGCCGCCGATTTCGCGCGCCAGATCGGTGTCACCGACTATCGGATCGACGAGTTGCGTCCGCAGGTCGCGGCGGGCACGCCGGACGAGGTGCGTCGGGAACTGGATGCGCTGCATGAGCGCTTCGGCATCGAGGAGTTCGTCATCGACAACCCGGTGGCGGACCATGCCAAGCGCCTCGCCTCGATCGAGGCGCTGGCAGGTCTCGAGCAGCCGGTCGGCGCGTGACGGCGCCTGGCTGCCTTTTCATTCTTCAGACCGCGGATTCGAACATGACCCAACGCAACCTCACTTTCGGCCTGATGCTGCATGGCGCAGGCGGCCACATGAATTCGTGGAAGCATCCGGCCGGCCCTGCCGATGCGAGCGTCAACATCGACTTCGTCACCGGCATCGCGCAGAAGGCCGAAGCCAACGGCGTGGCATTCGTGTTCGTCGCGGATGGCCTTTACATCAACGAGAAGTCGATCCCGCATTTCCTGAACCGCTTCGAGCCGATCTCGATCCTGTCCGCGCTTGCGACGGCCACGTCGAAGATCGGGCTGGCGGGCACGCTGTCCACGTCGTACAGCCATCCGTTCACGGTGGCCCGCCAGTTCGCGTCGCTCGACCTGATCAGCGGCGGGCGCGCCGGGTGGAACGTCGTGACCTCGCCGCTCGAAGGCTCGGCGAAGAACTACGGCGGCGCACATCCGGATCACGCGCTGCGTTACGAGATCGCCGATGAATACCTGCAGGCGGTGCAGGGCCTGTGGGACAGCTGGGACGACGACGCGTTCGTGCGCGACCGCGCGAGCGGCCGCTTCTTCGATCGCGACAAGCTGCACCCGCTAAACCACAAGGGCCGCTTTTTCGAGGTGGCCGGGCCGCTCAACATCCAGCGTTCGCCGCAGGGGCAGCCGGTGATTTTCCAGGCGGGAGCGTCGGATGACGGTATCGCGCTGGCCGGCAAGTATGCCGATGCCGTGTTCACGCACGCGCCGTCGCTGGACGAGACGCGCGCATTTGCCGAGCGCGTGCGCGACAGCGCGGAGGCGCACGGCCGCGCGCGCACCGACGTGAAGATCTTCCCCGGTATCGGGCCGATCGTCGGTGCGACGCGCGAAGAAGCCGAGGAGAAGTACCGCGCGATTCGCGATCTGCTCACGATCGACGAGGCGCTCGCTTATCTCGGCCGCTTTTTCGAGCATCACGACTTTTCGCAGTATCCGCTCGATGCGCCGTTTCCGGAGCTGGGCGAGCTCGGCAGGAACAGTTTCCGTTCCACGACCGATCGCATCAAGGAAGAGGCCAGGCGAAACGGGTCGACGCTCAGGGAGGTGGCGCTCGACGTGGCAACGCCGAAGCCCGGGTTCATCGGCACCGGCGAGACGGTCGCGGACGAACTGATCCGCTGGTTCGATGCGGGCGCGGCCGACGGCTTCATTCTCGGTTTCCAGGTGCAGACCGAAGGGCTCGAGGATTTCGTCCGTTACGTGATTCCCGCACTCGAGGCACGGGGCCGCTACCATCGTGCGCTACCGGGCGCCACGCTGCGGGACCATCTCGGCCTGCCGCGCCGCGCGAGCCGTTACGCAACCGCAGAGACTGCGTGACGGATCGACACGACATGCGCAAAGGCAGCGTGATGAACGATATTTCCAGGATTGCCGGTCATGCACCCTTCGTGGCCGAAGGCGCGTCATCGGCGCCACCCGACTACGCGCAATACCGGGTCGTTCCCGCCCGCAACCCGGCAAGGACGCTCGGGACCGCCGCGGCGATCGTGCTGATCGCTGCCGTTCTCTATTCGGTGCTCGACAACCCGCACTGGGGCTGGAAAGTCTTTGCGCAGTGGTTTTTCTCCGAAGCCGTGCTCGCGGGGCTCGGGCAGACGCTGCTGCTGACGGCGCTCGGCGCGGTCCTCGGCTTCGCGCTGGCCGTTCCGCTCGCGCTGGCGCGACTCTCGCGCTCGCCGCTGTTGTCCTCGTGCGCGTGGGCCTACATCTGGCTGTTCCGTTCGATTCCGACCATCGTCCTGCTGCTGTTGCTGAACAATCTCGGTTATCTGTACGACACGGTCAGGCTCGGGATTCCGTTCACGAACATCGTGTTCCTGCACGGCCCGACCACGGATCTGATCACACCGTTCATGGCAGCGATCCTCGGGCTGACGCTGACCCAGGCCGCGTTCGCGGCGGAAGCGATCCGCGGCGGCATCCTGTCGGTCGACCACGGGCAGCGCGAGGCCGCGGCGGCGCTCGGCCTGCCGCGCGCGCGGCAGACCTGGCGCATCGTGCTGCCTCAGGCGATGCGGGCGATCCTGCCTGCCGCGTTCAACGACGTGATCGGACTGGCGAAGGGCACCGCGGTCGTCTATATCCTCGCGATGCCGGATCTGTTCTACACGGTCCAGATCATCTACCACCGCAACCTGGAAGTGATTCCGATGCTGATGGTCGCGACCGTCTGGTATTTGGTGATCCTGACCGTATTGTCCGCGATCCAGGTTCATATCGAGCGCCACTATGCGCGCGGTGCGACGCGCGACCCGGTGGCCGTGTCGCCGGTTTCCGCATTCCTGCGCAAAGGTTTCCGTTCGCTCGAGACGCTGCTTTCCCCGGCCGCGGTGGCGGGCAGCCAGCCGGACGACGCGGCGGCGGGTGCAGAGACGACCGGCTGGGCGAAACAGCGCGTCGGGGCGGCCGTCGGCATTCATCGCATATCGAAGCGCTTCGGGGCGCAGAAGGTACTCGACGACGTTTCGCTGGCCATCCCGTCCGGGAGCGTGACGGTCATTCTGGGGCAGTCGGGCTCCGGCAAGTCGACGCTGCTGCGTACCGTCAACCACCTCGAGCGTGTCGACGAGGGCTTCATCGACATCGACGGCGAACTGGTTGGCTATCGCCGCGACGGGCGCACGCTCCACGAACTCAAGGAAAAGGACATCCTGCGCCGCCGCGCCGAGGTCGGCATGGTGTTCCAGAGTTTCAACCTGTTCCCGCATTTGACCGTGCTCCAGAACGTCGTCGAGGCGCCGGTCGCGGCCGGCCTGCCGCGCGAACGGGCGGAAGCGGAAGCACGCGCGCTGCTCGCCCGCGTGGGCCTGGCCGACAAGGCCGATGCGTGGCCGCGTCAGCTGTCCGGCGGGCAGCAGCAACGCGTGGCGATCGCCCGCGCGCTCGCGCTGAAGCCCAAGGTGTTGCTGTTCGACGAGCCGACTTCCGCGCTCGACCCGGAGCTCGTCAACGAAGTGCTCGACGTGATCCGTCAGCTTGCCCGTTCCGGGACGACGCTGATCATCGTCACGCACGAGATCGGTTTCGCGCGCGAAGTCGCCGACACGATCGTTTTCATGGATGGCGGACGCATCGTGGAGTCGGGGCCGCCGTCGGCGGTGCTGGCGGCGCCATCGCATCCGCGTACGCGCGAGTTCCTGTCCAGGGTGCTGTCGTAGTCATGTGCGGGTCTCCCGGCTTGCGGCCGGCACGACATGGCATCGACACCGTGGCAAATGACGAAGGATGAAAAAGTGGGCAACGGACGAATCGATCACATTGCATTTCTCACACCGGGAAATTATCCCGACGAGGACGCTGCCTCCGGATTCGAGCGGACGCTCGAACTGTTTCGCGTCGGCGAGGCGCTCGGTTACGACAGCGCCTGGGTGCGGCAGCGTCACCTCGAGCGCGCCGTGTCCTCGGCCGCCACGTTTCTCGCGGCGGCCAGCCAGCGGACGAGCCGGATCGGGCTCGGCGCGGCGGTGATCCAGATGGGCTACGAGAATCCGTTCCGGCTCGCCGAGGATCTGGCGACCGTGGACGTGCTGTCGAACGGCCGGCTCAATGTGGGGCTCAGCGCAGGCGCGCCGAATCACGGCGCGCTGCTGGGCGAGCGGCTGTTCGACACCGATCCCGACCTGGTCGACTTCTCGCACGCACGGGTGGCCCGCCTGCGTCGCAATCTCGCCGGCGACTGGCTCGGTGACGACGACACGTTCGTGGAATCGGCCGCCGGCCGGGTGCGGCCGCGGGTGAGCCCGTATGCGCCCGGTCTGACGGACCGGCTCTGGTATGGGGGCGGTTCCAGGCGCTCGATCGAGTGGGCCGCCAGAAACGGCTTCAACTTGCTGATCGGCAATCTGACCACGGGCGAGGGGACCGACAGTTATGTCGACGCCCAGCTTCGCCAGCTCGAGCTGTACCGCCGTCACTGGAGCGAAGCCGCCGCACCCCGTATCGCGCTGGGCCGGGTGATCGTTCCGACCGACAGTGCAGATGCGCGGGAGCGTGAACGCTATCGGGCGTTTGCCGACGCGCGCCATGTCCGCACGCTGGCGCCGCAGGGCGAACGGCGCACGCTCTTCGCACCGGATCTCGTCGGCACCTCGGACGAGATCGTGGAGCGGCTGCTTGCCGACCCCGTGGTTGGGCAAGTGCGGGAACTGCGCCTGGAATTGCCTTACGACCTGCCGTTCGAAAGTTACCGGCAGATTCTCGACGATTTCGTCACGCGTATCGCCCCGGCACTCGGCTGGCGTCCGGCCGACCGGCGCGAACCGGTCGCGGCCTGACGGGATCGACACGACATGCGTCGGGCGGCGTGCGTGACCGGAATCGGCGACGGGGCGGATACGGCCACGCGGGCCGGGACCGTCTCGCCGCCACGCACGCGGGCGGCGACGCGCCGGCGAATCGCTTGCACCGTCGTCCGCGCACCGGCTCGCGGATGTCACGCGGCGCCGAACGCCCGACCTTATTGCCATTGGACTGAACATGACCAGCGCCTCTCAAACCCGACTCGCGGCAATCGGCCGTCCGCGCCAGTTCGGCAACAAGCGGACCCATCCGGTCCGTCGCTTCGGCGGCATCGCGATCGCCATCGGCCTGCATCTCGTCCTGATCTGGGCGCTGGTGAACGGCCTGGCGACCCGGGTCGTCGAGATCGTCCAGCAACCGATCGAGACTCGCATCATCGTGCCGGTGAAACCGCCGCCGCCCCCGCCGCCGAAGCCGGTCGAGAAGGTCGTGTCGAAGCCGCGGGTGGCGCCGCCGCCTCCGCCGTTCGTGCCGCCGCCCGAGGTGCACGTGCAGGCGCCGCCGCCGCCGACCATCACGCACCAGGCCGCGCCGGCCCCGAGCGCACCCGTGCACGAGGCGCCGCCCGCGCCGGTGCCTGCGCCGGCGCCGGTCGCGAGGCCGGTGAACCAGGAGGTCGGCGTCGTCTGCCCGAATTCGGACGAAGTCCGCTCGTCGATCGTCTATCCGCCCGACGCGCAGGACAACAACATCACGGGCGATGTGACGGTCGAGTTTACGGTGGACCCGGACGGCCGCGTCACGAACCTGAGGCTCGCGCAGCCGGCCGACCCGGTGCTCAATCGGGCGGCGCTCAGTGCGGTCAAGCGCTTTCGCTGCATTGCGCAGGGGCAGCCCGTGCGGGTGCGGGTACCGTTTTCCTTCAATCTGAATTGATGCCGGCCACACGCCGTTCGAGCTGGCCGGCTTCACGAATCGACACACGACGTATACGGATGGAGTCCTTATGAAAAAGCGCTTTCGCGCCGCACTTGCGGCAAGTCTGATGATCACCGCCGGCATTGGCGGCACCCTGGTCGCACCGCACACCGTGCTTGCACAGGAAGCAGCGGCATCGGCGCCCGGCCGGGCGGCATCGGGCGCGGCACCGACCGCGGCGGCATCGGCTGCCGCCAGTGCGGCCGATCTTTCGGCGCCGCCGCCCGCGCCCGCGACGTCGGCAACCGTCGAGAACCCGTATGGCCTCGGTGCCCTGTGGGCGAACGGCGACTTCGTGGCCCGCTTCGTCCTTGGGCTGCTCGTGGTCATGTCGCTCGGCAGCTGGTACATCATGATCACCAAGTTCCTCGAGCAGGTGCGGGCAAACAGCCGCGCGAAATCGGCCGACGAGCAGGTCTGGAATGCGCCGACGCTGGCCGAAGGCGCGGCCCAGCTCGATGATGCGTCGCCGTTCCGTTTCATCGCCGAGAACGCGATCGAGGCCGGGGAGCATCACGACACGGCGCTGCTCGATTCGGTCGATCGCAATACCTGGATCGACCTGAACATCGAGCGTTCGATCACCAACGTGTCGAACCGGCTGCAGGACGGCCTCGCGTTTCTGGGCACCGTGGGATCCACGGCGCCGTTCGTCGGGCTGTTCGGCACGGTATGGGGCATCTATCACGCGCTGACGGCCATCGGCATCGCCGGCCAGGCATCGATCGACAAGGTCGCCGGCCCGGTGGGCGAGGCGCTGATCATGACCGCGATCGGCCTCGCCGTGGCCGTACCGGCCGTGCTCGGCTACAACTTCCTCGTGCGCCGGAACAAGTCCGTGATGGAGCGCGTGCGCGACTTCGGCGCGCAGTTGCATACGGTATTGCTCGCGGGCGGCCGGCGCGCGGCCGGCAGCAGCGCGACGCCCGCGGCACCGGCGCCGCAGGCGCTGGCGGTTCAGTCGTGAGCGGAGGCTGTCATGGCGATCAGTGTCGTCGGTGACGACAACGACGAGGTCATCTCGGCGATCAACACGACGCCGCTCGTGGACGTGATGCTGGTGCTGCTGATCATCTTCCTGATCACGATCCCGGTGGTGACCCATACGATCCAGGTGCAGTTGCCGAAGGAGCGGGTCCAGCCGCTGCAGACGCAGCCGAAAAGCATCGAGCTCGCGGTGAACCGGCAGGGCGACATCTTCTGGGGCACCGAGCATGTGGACCTGCAGACGCTGGTGGCGCGGCTGAAGGACCTATCCGCGCAGACGCCGCAGCCGGACGTGCACGTGCGCGGCGATCAGGCCACGCCGTATCAGTACATCGGCAAGGTCGTGACGGCGTGCGAGCGGGCCGGGATCGGCAAGCTTTCCTTCATTACTCAGCCCCCCGCACGGGGCGGCTAGGGAGTTCGAACGATGGGTATGAACGCAGGTTCCGGCGCGGGCAGGGACGAGCCGGACGTGATGGTGGACATCAACACCACGCCGCTGATCGACGTGATGCTGGTGCTGCTGATCATGTTGATCATCACGATCCCGATCCAGATGCATTCGGTGAAGATGAACTTGCCGGTCGGGAATCCGCCCGTCCCGCCGCATCCGCCTCAGGTGGTGCAGATCGACATCGGCGCGGACGGCTCGGTCAACTGGAACGGCGCGGCCGTGCGGGGCGGCGCGGCGCTGGACGCGAAGTTTCGCGAGGTGGCGGCCGAGGCGGACCAGGACGAGATCCGGTTGCGCCCGGACAAGGCGGCGCCTTACCGGGCGGTGGCCGAAGTGCTGGCGTCGGCCCAGCGCGAAGGGGCGACGAAGATCGGGTTGATCGGCAACGAACAGTACATGCAATGAGTCGCGCGGAAGGTTCGTCGGGCGCTCGGGTGCCGGAGCGGGACGGCCGGGTGCCGATCTTCAGGCAGGCGACGTTTCCCGCACCGCCGTGCCGATGAAGACGAAGCGGATGAAGCGGGAGAGGAAGCGTAGTTTCCTACAACATCAGTACAACCAATGAAAGTGACATCATGAGCGAAGCGCAGGCAGAGCGGGCGAACTGGCGTTCCAGGCGGATTCATCTTGGCGCGACGATCCACGGACCCGGTGGACATTACGCGGGATGGCGGCACCCCGACGCGGTGATCGACGCAAGCATCAACCCGGACTTCGCGAAGAACGTGGCCCGCCAGGCCGAGGCGGGCAAGTTCGATTTCGTATTCGTGGCGGACGGCCTGCATATCAACGCGAAGTCGATTCCGCACTTCCTGAACCGGTTCGAGCCGCTCACGCTGTTGTCGGCACTGTCGGCCGTCACGGAACGGGTGGGACTGGTGGGAACCCTGTCGACGTCCTACAGTGAACCGTTCACGGTTGCCCGGCAGTTCGCGAGCCTGGATCACCTGAGCCGGGGGCGAGCGGGCTGGAACGTCGTGACGTCGCCGCTCGAAGGTTCCGCGCGGAATTTTTCGCGCACCGCGCATCCCGAACATGACGAACGTTACCGGATCGCCGACGAATATCTCGAGGTCACGAAGGGGCTCTGGGATTCCTGGGAGGACGACGCGTTCGTGCGCGACCGCGCGAGCGGCGTGTTCTTCGATCCGGCCAAGCTCCATACGCTCGATCACAAGGGCAAGTATTTCTCCGTCGAGGGGCCGCTGAACGTCGGGCGTACGCCGCAGGCGCGTCCCGTCCTGTTCCAGGCCGGCGCGTCGGATGCGGGCAAGCAGCTCGCGGCGAAGCATGCGGATGCGGTCTTCACGCATCACGACACGCTGGCTCAGGCGCGCGATTTCTATGGCGATCTCAAGCGCCAGGTGAGTGGGCACGGCAGGCATCCCGACGACCTGAAGATCTTCCAGGGCATCGGCGTGATCGTGGGCGCTTCTGCGGAGGACGCGGAACGGCAATACCAGGAGAGCCTGACACTGATCACGATCGAAAGCGCGCTCGACCATCTCGGCCGGTTTTTCGAGCATCACGATTTCGGTCAGTATCCGCTCGACGCGCCGTTTCCGGAAATCGGCGACCTCGGCAGCAACAGTTTCCGCAGCGGGACGGACGAGATCAAGCGCAATGCGCGCGAGCGCGGCCTGACGCTGCGCGAGGTCGCGCTCGAGGCCGCTGCGCCGCGCCCGCGTTTCATCGGGACGCCGGAGCGCATCGCGGATGGTTTGCAGGAATGGTTCGAGGCCGGTGCGGCTGACGGTTTCATCGTCGGTGGCGGGACGCCTTCGGCATTCACCGATTTCGTCGAACAGGTGGTGCCGATTCTCCGACAGCGCGGGCTGTTCCGTGCCGAGTATCAGGGAGAGACCTTGCGCGACCATCTGGACGTAACCTACCCGCGCAATCGCTACGCGGCGGCATGAAACTCCCCGCGGCATGCGTGGCAGCCGGGTCGTGCGACACGGCCGTCACGCAAGGCCCGGCCACGCGCACGACGCGCTGCCGCTCATGCCGCGCGGGCGTGCCGGTTCGGCGGATACGGCAGCCCGAGATGCTCGCGCAGCGTCGCGCCTGCGTAATCGCGCCGGTACACGCCGCGTTCCTGCAGGATCGGCACGACCCGGGCAGCGAATTCGGCGAACGCGGCGGGCGTGCCGCCGCGTACGATGAAGCCGTCCGTCGCACGCGCGTCGACCCACGCCTGCAACCCGTCGGCGACCTGCTCGGGCGTGCCCGCGAAACTCGGGCGCGGCGTGGCGGCCTCGAGCGCGACCTCGCGCAGCGTCAGGCCGCGTTCGGCGGCGTCGCGCTTGATCGAGTCGGTCGTGCTGCGGAACTGGTTGCTGCCGAGGTCGCCGAGGTCGGGAAACGGTGCATCGAGTGCGTACTGCGAGAAATCGTGGTGATCGAAGTAACGGCCGAGATAGTCGAGCGCGTTGTCGATCGTCACGAGCCGCGCGGTGTCCTGGTATTGCGCTTCGGCGTCGGCGGCCGACGCCGCGACGATCACGCTGATGCCCTGGAACACCTTCAGGCTGTCGGGCGCGCGGCCGCGCGCGGCGAGCCGTCGCTGAACGTCCGCGTAGAACGCCTGCGCGAGCGGGATCGTCTCCTGGCGCGTGTAGATGGCGTCCGCGTGTTCCGCCGCGACGCCCTTGCCGTCGTCCGACGCGCCGGCCTGGAACAGGATCGGGCGACCTTGCCGCGAGCGGCCGATGTTCAGCGGCCCGGCCACCGAGAAAAACTCGCCGACATGATTCAGCGTGTGCAGCTTGGCCGGATCGAAGAACACGCCGCTTGCCTTGTCGCGCACGAATGCATCGTCTTCCCACGAATCCCAAAGCCCTTTCGTCACCGTCAGGAATTCCGACGCGATCCGGTAGCGCAGCGCGTGCTCCGGGTGCGCGCCACGCGAGAAATTCTTCGCTGAACCTTCGAGCGGCGACGTGACGACGTTCCAGCCCGCGCGGCCGTCGCTCAGATGATCGAGGCTCGAGAACTGTCGCGCGACGGTGAACGGATCGCTGTACGACGTCGACAGCGTGCCGACCAGCCCGATCCGCTCGGTGACGAGCGCGAGCGCCGACAGCAGCGTGAGCGGCTCGAAGCGGTTCAGGAAATGCGGAATCGACTTCGCGTTGATGTGCAGCCCGTCGGCGACGAACAGCAGGTCGAATTTGGCCGCCTCCGCCTGCCGCGCGAGCGTGCGGACGAAGTCGACGTTGATGCTCGCGTCGGCGACCGCATCCGGATGGCGCCATGCGGACATGTTGCCGGATGCGCCCTGGATGATGGCGCCGAGATGGATCTGGCGGGGAGTAGTGCGGATCGGTTGACTCATGGTGGCGGTTCGGTGAGGACGGGCAAGGTTCATGCGAGCGCGGCGAGCGGCGGCGCGGCATGCGCGCCGGCCAGCGGAGGCAGTGTCGGCAGCGCATCGAGCAGCGATGCGGTGTACGGGTGCGACGGCGCGCCGAACACGCGCTCGACCGGGCCGCTTTCGACCACCCGGCCGCCGCGCATCACGAGGATCCGGTCGGCGACGTGATGCACGACGCCGAGATCGTGCGAGATGAACAGCATCGCGGTGCCGTGCTCGGCCTGCAGATCGGCAAGCAGATCCAGCACCTGCGCCTGGATCGACACGTCGAGCGCGCTGACGGGCTCGTCCGCGACGAGCAGCGCCGGGTTCGACGCGAACGCGCGCGCGATCGCGACGCGCTGCCGCTGCCCGCCGGACAATTCGCGCGGGTAGCGGTCGATGCAGCCGGCGCCGAGTTGCACCTCGTCGAGCAGTTCCAGCACGCGGCGGCGGCGTGCCTCGCCGCGGATACCGGCCGCGTCGAGGCTTTCGCCGACGATCTGCCCGACCGGGTAGCGCGGGTCGAACGAGCTGTACGGGTCTTGCGCGATCAGCTGCAGCCGGGCGCGCCGCGCGCGCCGTGCGGCTTCCGGCACACCGCTCCACGGCTGGCCGTCGAGCGTGACGGAGCCGCTGTCCGGCTCGACGAGCCCGAGCACGATGCGCGCGACGGTGGACTTGCCGGAACCGGATTCGCCGACGATGCCGAGCGTCTCGCCGCGTGCGAGCGTGAACGACACGCCGTCGACCGCGGCCGGCGCGGTGCGATCGCCGTAGCGTTTCGTCAGCGCGTCGACGGCCAGTACCGGTGCATGCGCATCGATGCGCTTCGGCGGCAGCGGAACGCGCGCGGCAGTCGCGAGCCGGAACCCGCGCGATGCCGCGGTGGGAATCGCCGCGAGCAATTCGCGCGTGTACGGATGCGCCGGCGCGGTCAGCACGTCGCGCGCCGGCCCCTGTTCGACGACCTGGCCGGCGCGCATCACGAGCACGCGATCGGCGAGCTCGGCGACGACCGCGAGATCGTGGCTGATCAACAGCACCGCGTCGCCGGCATCGCGGCGCGCGCGCAGCAGCGACAGGATCTGGCGCTGCACGGTCATGTCGAGCGCGGTGGTCGGCTCGTCGGCGATCAGCAGCGATGCGCCGCCCGCGATCGCGGTGCCGATCAGCACGCGCTGCCGCAAGCCGCCGGACAACTGGTGCGGATACTGCGGCAGCCGCCGCTCGGGGTCGTCGATGCCGACCGCGCGCAGCAGGTCGGCGCTGCGCGCCGCGACGTCGCGCCCGCGCGTGTCGCGCAGCGCCTCGGCCACGAGGTCGCGCACGCGCCACAGCGGATCGAGCGACACCAGCGCGTCCTGCAGCACGTAGCCGATCCGGCGCCCGCGTATCGCGCGCCAGTCGCGCTCGCGATGGCCGCGCGCATCGGCGCCGGCGATCTCGAAGCGGGTGGCGTCGAGCACCGCGTGTGGTCCGTTCAGCCCGACGAGACTGCGTGCGGTGACCGACTTGCCGGAACCCGATTCGCCGACGAGCGCGACGCATTCGCCGGCATGCACGGCGAGCTCGAGCGGCCCGATGACGGGCCGCGTGCCGTGCGTGCCGCGAAAGCCGATCGTCAGGCCTTCGATGCGGACCAGTGGTGCGGCGCGCGCCGGCGTTGCCGGCGCAGTGGATGCAATCGTGCTCATGCGGCCTCCCGGCGTTCGAAGCGGGCCTGCCAGTAGCCGCCGAGCGCATTCACGGCGATCACGGCCGCGGTGATCGCGAGGCCGGGCCACACCGCGATCCACCACGCGTTGTACAGATAGTTGCGGCCCTCGGCGAGCATCAATCCCCATTCCGCCGCGGGCGGCTGCGGCCCCATGCCGAGGAAGCTCAGTCCCGACGCGCCGATGATCGCGGTGCCCAGTCCGATCGTCGCGAGTACCGGAACCTGCGCGATCGCGTGCGGCAACACGTGCCGCCACACCAGCACCGCCGGTGCGAGGCCGAGCGTGCGCGCGTGCTCGACATGGCCGGATGCCGCGACGACGAAGGTCTGCGCACGTACCACGCGTGCGAAGCGCGGCACCGACGCGACGCCGAGCGCGAACACGAGATTGACCGCGCCGGGGCCGGTGAACGAGATCAGCATCAGCGCGAGCAGCAGGTCGGGGAAGGCGGACACGACGTCGAGCACGCGCGTGATCAGCTCGTCGAGCCAGCCGCGCGCGAGGCCGGCGAACAAACCGAGCACGGTGCCGAACACGGTCGCGACGCCGATCGCGGCCGCGCTGATCGACAGCGAGTAGCGGGCGCCGTACACGACCCGCGAGAATACATCGCGGCCGAGCTGGTCGGTGCCGAGCCAGTGCGCGGCGCTGCTGCCGAGCTGCGCGGACAGCGGATCGGCCGCCAGCGGGTCGTAGTGTGCGAGCCATCCGGGTGCGACGACGGCAACCACGTTCAGCAGCAGATAGACGGCGGCGAGCGCGAGGCCCGGGTGGCGGCGCAGCCAGCCGGCGGCGCCGGATGGCGCCGGGGCGCGCAACGCGAGATCGACGGGCGTGGACATCGAAGCCTCCGGTTCAGCGGGCTGCGCGGCGATCGCGCAGCCGGGGATCGATCAGCAGGTACAGCAGGTCGACGGCGGTGCTGAGCGCGACGTAGATCGCCGCGGACAGGATCGCGATCGCGAGGATCACCGGCATGTCCTTCGACAGCACGGCGTCGACCGTCACCTTGCCGAGGCCGGGCCGGCCGAACACCTGTTCGGTGATCACCGCGCCGCTCAGCAAGCCGCCGACGAGCCAGCCTGCGAGCGTGACGGCCGGCAGCGCCGCGTGGCGCAGCGCATGGCGCACGCGCAGCGCGAGCCCGCCGATGCCCCACGAACGCACCGTGAGCGCGTACGGCTCGTCGAGCGCGCGCTCGATGCCTTGCCGCAGCACGCGGCCGATCACCGCGCCCTGGGCGAGCCCGAGCGACAGCGCGGGCAGCACGAGCGACGCGAAGCCGCGATCGCCGGCCACCGGGAACAGCTTCAACGTGAAGCTGAACACGAACAGCAGCATGATGCCGAGCCAGAACGAAGGCGTCGACGCGAGCAGCAGCTCGACGCCGGACGCGGCACGCCCGGCCCAGCGGCGGCCGGCGGTCAGCACCGCGAGGCCGACCGAGAACGCGATCGTCACGACGAGCGCCGCGCCCGTCAGCTTCAGCGTCGGCCACAGCTGGCCGAGCACGAGCGGCGCGACGTCGGTGTTCAGGATGTACGAGCGGCCGAACTCGCCGTGCAGCACGCGCCACAGGTAGTGCGCGTATTGCAGCGGGAGCGGCTCGTCGAGCCCCCATTCCTGGCGGATCGCCGCTTCGATCTCCGGCGTGCTCAGCTGCTCGCCGATCAGGATGCTCACGATATCGCCCGGTGCGAGATGCACGGCCGCGAACGACAGCGTGACCGCGGCCCACAGCACGAGCGCGCCGGTCGCGAGCCGCGTCGCGACCGGCGAACGCGGCCAGCGGCGCCAGGCGGCCGGCGATCGTGCGGCCGGCCGCGTGTCCGGGACGGGGACGGGAGCGGAAGGCGAAGGGTTCATGTGAAATCTCCTGTCGGTTCGGCGCGGTGTGCGGGGCGACGCGGTCGACGCGCGCCCGCTTACTTCTTCACCCACACGTCGTACGGGTTCTCGGGCATCTGCGCGAACGAGCGGAAGCGCAGCCCCTGGACCGCCTTCGCGGCGGCGATCTGGTCTTCGGGCTCGTACAGCGGCACCGCGTACGCCTGCTCGTTGAGCGCGAAGTGCTGCAGCTCGCCGTACAGCTTCCTGCGTTCCGCGACGTTCTGCGTGCGCGCGGCCGCCTGCAGCCAGCGGGTCAGCTCGGGCGCCGCGGCACGGCTGTAGTTCAGCGCGCCGCCGCGATCGACGGGCAGGTAGTGGCCTTCGATGTCGATGCCGTCCGGCGGCGTGTTCGAGTTCGCGATCGAGCCGAACTTGCCGCTCTTGCGCGCTTCGACGTACGTGCCGTCGTCGACGTACTGGATCTTCAGGTCGACGCCGAGTCGCTGCCGTGCCTGCGCCTGCAGTGCCTGCAGCAGCACGTCGCGCTGGTCGCGCACCGTCGCCTGCGCCTGGATCACCGCGATCGTCAGCCGTTCGCCGTTCTTCGTGCGGTAGCCGCCGCTGTCGCGGACGTTCCAGCCGGCTTCGTCCAGCAGCTGATTCGCGAGCTTCGGATTGTTGCCGTAGGTCTTCTCGATCGACGCGTCGTAGAACGGATCGATCGGCGACGTGACGCCCCATGCGCGCGTGCGTTCGCCGCGATAGATCGACTGCACGATGCCGCTGGTGTCGAGCCCTTCGAGCAGCGCGCGGCGCACTTTCACGTCCTGCGTGGGACCGTACGCGACATTCAGGAACAGCGAATAGGGCGTGCCGGTGTTCAGCGCGCGGCGGTAGGTGAAATCGGCGTTCTTGCGGATCAGCGCCGCGTCGTTGCCCGACACGCCTTCGATCACGTCGACCTGGCCCGACAGCAGCGCGCCGGTGCGTACCGACGATTCGGGCAGGAACCGGTAGACGACCCGGTCGAGATACGCGGGGCCCTGGTGACCCGCCGTCGGCGGCGCCCAGCGATAGTCGGGATTCTTCGCGAACTCGATTTCCTGCCCTTTCACGTAGCGGCGCAGGATGAACGGGCCGGTGCCCGCGATATCGGTGCCGCCCGACTTCAGGCTTGGCCGCTCGAACGCGTTCGGCGACAGCAGCGGCAGCCGGCCGGCGAACGTCAGGAACGGCGCATACGGCGCGTCGAGCGTGATCGCGACCGTGCGCTCGTCGGGCGTCTTCACGTCCGCGACGTGCGAGATCAGCCGCGCGAGCTGGCTGCCGGCCGAGTACGACAGTTCGCGCGCATTCAGGAAGTTGCGGGCGACGGCCTTCGCGTCGAACGGCGCGCCGTCGGTGAACTTCACGCCGTCGCGCAGCGTGAACGTGTAGGTCTTGCCGTCGGCGGAAACCTTGTAGCCGGTCGCGAGCCACGGCACGTAGCTGCCGTCCGGCTTCTGCGCGAGCAGGCTTTCGTACGCGTTGCGCAGCAGCAGCTCGACCTTGTCCTGGCCGTTCAGTTGCGGATTCAGCGTGCGCGGCTCCGTCTCGACGCCCCAGGTCAGCGTGCCGCCGGAGACGGGCGTGCCCTGTGCGAAGGCCGCGTACGGCAACGCGAGCGCGAGCAGCACTGCGGCCGAAGCGGTGCGGCGCGAAGCGCGGAGAGTGGAATCCGGAAATGCGAATGTCATGCGTGGAAGCCTTTCACGAAGGAGGTAGCAGGGGGTGGTGTGCGAAGCCCGGCGGACGGGGCGTCACGCGTTCGCGTGGAGCGGCGCGCCGTGCGCGTTGGTATCGTCCGCCGCCGGGTCCAGACAGAGATCCGGGATCAGGATTTTGCGCAGCCAGACGAGCGGCGTGCCGAGCGCGTTCGTCGAGCGATCGAACGGCACGTAGCCATTGCGTTCGTAGTACGGCTGCAGCCACGGATGGTTGGTCGCGGTCGCGAGACAGGTCGCGGGTGCCTTGAGCTGCGCCGCGAGGAACTGCGTCTCGACGTGCGCGAGCAGCGCGTGTCCGAATCCCCGCCGCTTGAGCGCGGGGGCGACCGCGAACCAGTGCAGGAACGGATAGGGCGTGCGATGGCGTTCGCCGGATACCCACGGAAACCGCACGGTCAACGTGGCCGCGAGGGTCGGACGGCCTTCCGGTGTCGCGTGCTCGAGCACGAACGTGGTTTCGCGCGCGACGGTCTGCGCGACGCGTTCGATCGGCGAGCGCGTGATCGTGAAATGCACGCCCTGCGGCACGAGCGGCGCATACGCATCCTGCAGCAGCGCATAAAGGGCCGGCACGTCGGCGGCGCCGGCGATGCGGATCGTATCGGTCATCGCGCGGTGCCCTCGAAGTCGGGTTGCCGTGCCGTCGTGCGCTCGCGCGAACCGCGCGCATCGGGCTGGTGCCGCGCCGCCGCGCCGCGCTCGTCGGCCGACGCGCCGGCCAGCAGCCGCAGCGACGCAATTCGCGGTGCGGCATCGGCGAGCGGCGTGTCGACGATGAATTCGGCAACGCCGTGGCGGCGATGCAATGCATCCAGTTCATGCAGCACGTCGTCGCGCGTGCCGTGCACGATCCGCGTTTCGCGCGGATCGATCCGGTGCGGGCCGCCGCCGGCCTGGCGGAGGTAGGCATGCGCCTGTTCGAGGCTGCCGACGTTGACGGCGGGCGTGTCGCCCACCTGCACGCGAAAGCCCTGATGTCCGTGCGCGAGTTGCGTGGCGGCGTCACGGGTTGCCGCGACGATCGCGGAGACCGCGAGCAGCGGCGTGCGGCCGCCGGACGCGCTTCGATACGCGTCGAACGTGCGTTCGAGATCCGTTGCGGACGCATTCAGGTGCGACGCATAGACGAATGCCCAGCCGAGCCGTGCGGCGAGTTCCGCGCTTTGCACGCTCGCACCGAGCAGGAACGGTCGTGCGGGTACGGGCGGCAGCGGCGTCGCGTGCGGTGTCGCGCTGTCCGCGTCCGATGTGTCCGATGCGTCGGGCTGTGTGCCGTCGTGTCGAAGATGACGATTCAGCGCGTCGGCCAGATCGGCGAACGACGCGCGCCGGGCCGGATCGTAGCCGGCCTGCAGCGCGCGCGTCGACAGCGGCAGGCCGCCCGGCGCCTTGCCGATACCGAGATCGACGCGGCCCGGTGCGAGCGACGCGAGCAGGTTGAAGTTTTCGGCGATCTTGTACGGACTGTAGTGCTGCAGCATCACGCCGCCCGAGCCGACGCGGATGCGCCGCGTATGCGCGAGCACGTGCGCGATCAGGATCTCCGGCGACGGGCACGCGAGCGCGGCGGTGTCGTGATGCTCGGCGAGCCAGTAGCGGTGATAGCCGGCGGTGTCGGCGAAGCGCGCGAGCGATACGCTGCGCGCCAGCGCGTCGGCGGCCGTTTCTCCCGGCGCGACCGGGCTCTTGTCGAGCACGCTCACGCGGAACGGCAACGCGGACAGAGCGGACGAATCGGAGTCGGAGCGGATGGCGTCGAACGTCATGATGAAGCGACCGGCGCGAGTCGAAGCGGCCTGATCAACGGGTTTGGCATGCCGAATTATTTTGCGCCGCCGTTCGCACGGTCAAACAATCAAGAAGAATATCGAAAGCCGAAAATATTCGTTCCGGCCGACCGGGGCGCTTGCGTTATGGTCGGTGGCTGCGCGCCCCGCGGCGCGTTCCCGGCGCATGCGGGACGGTCCGGCGCGAGCGTGCTCGCCGTCGCGATGCCGGCATGCGGCCGCCGATCAAACGGAATCACGAGGAGTGCAGATGAACGATCCACGCGAACGAAACGCGACGCGCAGCGCACGCCATCGCGCGACGAGCGGAGCCGCGTCATGAGCGGCGCACGCAGACGACTGAAGACGCTCGTCGGCGCGGCGAGCGTGCTGTACGCACCCGGCGACCCGGATGTCGCGCACGGTGTGCGGCGCGCGGCGTCGCTCGCACGCAAGGCGGAGGCCGAGAAGATCACCGGCCTCTTTACCGCCGACCTGCTGCAGGCCGATGCGGCCGGCCTCGCCGGCACCACCGGCAGCCAGGAGCCGATCGTCGCGCTGGCCGCGCTGAGCCAGGCGACCTCGGCGATCGGGCTCGTCGCGACGGTATCGACCACGTATCACCATCCGTACAACCTCGCGCGGCTGATCGGCACGCTCGATCACGTGAGCGGCGGGCGGGCCGCGTGGAACGCGGTCACGTCGTCGGTCGGCGAGGAGAATTTCGGCGATGCGGCGCTGCCCGACCCCGAACGGCGTTACGCACGGGCGGCCGAATTCGTCGAAGTCGTCAACGCGCTGTTCGATGCGAACGATCCGGGCGCGACGCGGCGCGCTCAGGGCGGCGGCATTTCGGTCGACCCGCGCAAGCTCGGCGCGATCGACTACCACGGCGAGCACTTCCAGGTGCAGGGCCCGCTGAACGTGCCGCCGTCGCCGCAGCGCAGGCCGGTGCTGTTTCAGGCCGGGCAGTCGGCCGGCGGCGTAGCGCTTGGCGCGCGGTACGCGGAGGTCGTCTACACGTCTCAGCCGACGCACGACGACGCGCGCGCGTTCGTCGCCGCGCTGCATCGGCAGGCCGCCGCATTCGGCCGCGGCGACCGGCTGCCGCTCGTGATGAACTCGTTTCATTCGGTGATCGGCGAATCCGATGCCGACGTCGCGCGACGGTTGCGCGACAAGCATGAACGCATCGATTACGAACAAGGCAGGCTGAAGCTCGCCGACATGCTCGGCGGCGTCGTCGACCTGCGCGGCCTGCCGCTCGACCAGCCGTTGCCGGCGTCGCTGCTGCCGGCCATCGACAGCGTGCATCGCCGGCGCGGGCGGGTTGCGATCTTCGTCGGCTATGCGCGCCAGCGGCTGACGCTGCGCGAGCTGATCGTCCGCGCCCAGGAGACCGGCCACTGGTTCGTCGCCGGCACGCCCGAACAGCTCGCCGACGCGATCGAGGCGCGCTATCGCGCGGGGCTCGTCGACGTGCTGTCGCTGCACGGGCTCGGCCAGCCCGACCAGGAAGACCTGCTGCTCAACGGCTTGCTGCCCGAGTTGCGGCGTCGCGACCTGCTCGATACCGACTACGTGGGCGGCGATTTCCGCGCGAACCTGGAGCTGCCGGCTTTGCAGCGCGAAACGGCGCTGGCGTGAGCGGGCGAACGGCCGAACGGTGCACCGTGCTTCGCGTTCGGCGGTGCGCCGTTGCGCCATATCGCGCAATCAGATATCCATCGAAAAAATAACCATTTGGTACACGCTTGCGCGCGCTTTACAGTCTGGCCTCCTGCCGGCTGCAACGCCGGTCGTTTCGACGTTATTTCAGAAATGCGCCACATGAATCGTTTGATGCGTTCCAGGGTCCGCCGTGCCGCGGCCGCGCTGTTCGTACTCGGCCTCGTGCCGGCTTCCCATGCAGCCCAGCCGACGTTGCGCGTCGGCATCGACGCCGAGTCGTATCCGCCGTTCTTCTCGAAGGACGCGGCCGGCAAGTGGAAGGGCTGGGAAATCGACCTGCTCGATGCCGCGTGCGGCAAACTGAACGTGCGCTGCGAGCTCGCCGACATTGCGTGGGACGGCCTGATTCCGGCATTGCAGAACCGCAAGATCGACGTGATCTGGTCGTCGATGACGATTACCGGCGAACGGCAGAAGGCGATCGATTTCAGCCGTGCCTATTACGAGTCGCCGACGGTGTTCGTCGGCGCGAAAAGCGACCGGCGCCGCGTCGATTGCGCGGTGCCCGCGAGCTTCAAGGGCCGCGTGATCGGCGTCGAGGCGGGCACGAACTTCTCGGCGTTCCTCGACTCCCGCTTCAAGCCGGACGCGCAGATCAAGGCCTTCGACAAGTTCGACAACGCGCTCGCGGATCTGGTGTCCGGCCGGGTCGACTACGTGCAGGAAGGCAAGGGGCTGTTTACGGCATTCCTCGCGTCGCGCGACGGCAAGGACTTCGAGGTCAAGGCGACCTGCGCGGACAATCCGGTGCTGGGCCTCGGCATCGGCGCGGGCGTGCGCCAGGGCGATGCGCTGCGCGGCAAGCTGTCGACCGCGATCGCGCAACTGCAGCAGGACGGCACGTGGGATGCGATCACCGCCCGCTATCCGAACCTGAAGGGCACGATCGAGAAGGGCCGCTGACGCGATGGCCGCGGACGATTCGCTGCTCGCGTTGCTCGCATTCGGCGACGGCGGCTATGGCCGCGTGTTCGCGGGCGCGTTCGCGCTGACGTTCGGCGTCGCGGCAGCGTCGTTCGGCACCGGCGTGCTGCTCGGCATCGCCGGCGCGCTCGGCAAGCTGTCGCGCCACGCGCCGCTCGCGTGGCTCGCGCGGCTCTACACGACGCTGGTGCGCGCGCTGCCCGAGCTGTTGTGCCTGCTGCTCGCGTTCTATGCGCTCGCGCCCGCCGTCGAGGCCGCGCTGCACCGCGGCGGCCTCGCGCCCGACGGCTTCGCGTTCCCGCCGTTCCTCGTCGCGGCGCTGTCGCTCGGGTTCATCCAGGGTGCGTATCTGACCGACATCTTCCGCGCGGCGCTCGTCAACGTGCCGGCCGGGCAGATCGAAGCCGCGCATGCGTACGGGATGACGCCGTGGCAGACGTTCGCGCGCATCCGGCTTCCGGCCGCCGCGCGGCTCGCGTTGCCGGGCACGGGTAACGTGTGGCTCAACGCGACCAAGGATGCGTCGTTCATCAGCGTGCTCGGCTCGTTCACGGATCTGCTGAAGGCGAGCCAGCTCGCGGCCGGCGCGACGCGCCACTACGTATTCTTCTATCTCGTCACGGCCGCGCTGTTCCTGTTGCTGAGCATCGCGTCGACGGGACTCTTCGCGGCGCTCGAGCGCCACGCGAACCGTGGCACGAGGCGCGCAACCGCATGATCTTCTCGCTGCCATTCCTGCTCGACACGGTGATGCCGAAGCTGCTCGCCGCGGTGCCGACGACGCTCGCGCTGACGCTCGTGTCGGGCGCGGCCAGCGTGCTGCTGGGCGTGCCGCTCGCGCTCGCCGCCGGCGCGCGCCATGCGCCGCTGCGCTGGTCCGCGCGCGGCTGGCTCATGCTGATTCGCGGCACGCCGCTGCTCGTCCAGCTCTATTTGCTTTACTACGGATTCGGGCAGATCGTGCCGCGCGAATGGATGCGCGACAGCTGGGCGTCGCCGCTGCTGCGCGACGCGTTCTGGTACGCGATCGTCGCGTTGAGCGTGAACGAGAGCGCGTATGTCGCGACGATCCTGCGCGGCGCGATCGCCGGCGTGCCGGCCGGCGAGATCGAAGCCGGGCACGCGTACGGCATGACGCGCGTGCAGGTGCTGCGCCGCATCGTCGGCCCGCGCGCGTGGCGGCTCGCGCTGCCCGCGCTCACCGGCGAGGCGATCCTGCTGCTGAAATCGACCGTCCTCGCGTCGACCGTGACGGTGTTCGACGTGATGGGAACGGCCAATACGCTGCGCTTCGAGACGTTGCGCGTGTACGAGCCGCTGGTCGGCGCGGCTGTCGTCTATGTCGTGCTGGTCGCGCTGCTCACCATTCCGGCCGCTCGTCTCGAGAGGCATGTCAATCGCCACCTGACGCGCACCCCCGACGCTCGCGTCCCCGTACGCCGCCGCCGCGCGTCGCCGGACGCGTGGGCGGCCCCCAACTGATTCCTGGTAACGAACCTGACGATGTCCGATCCTCGCCCCTTGCTGTTTTCCCTGTATGAACAAGCCAGCGTCGGCTGCGGCGGCGCGCCGAGCCTGTGGACCCATCCCGCCGACGAACGGCTGCGCGCGAATACGCTCCCGTTCTGGTCGAACCTCGCGCGCACGGCCGAGCAGGCCGATCTCGACATGCTGTTCTTCGCGGACGTGCTCGGCCTGTACGACGTCTATGGCGGGTCGGCCGACGCAGCGGTCCAGTGGGCGGTCGAGGCGCCCGCGAACGATCCGATGATGCTGATTCCGGCGCTCGTCGCGCAGACCGAGCGGCTCGCGTTCGGCGTGACCGCGAGCACGACCTACGAGCACCCGTTCGCGCTCGCGCGCCGCTTCAGTACGCTCGATCACCTGAGCAACGGCCGGATCGGCTGGAACATCGTGACGTCCTACCTGACGAGCGCGGCGCGCAACTTCGGGCTCGACCGGATGATCGGCCACGACGAACGCTACGCGCGCGCGGAGGAGTTCCTCGACGTCGTGTACAAGCTGTGGGAAGGGAGCTGGGCGGACGATGCGGTGGTCGCCGACAAGCAAGCGCCGCGCTATGCGCGCGGCGACCGCGTGCGGCCGATCGCGCACGAAGGCACGCACTACCGCGTGCAGGGGCCGCACGTCTGCGCGCCGTCGCCGCAGCGCTCGCCCGTGCTGATCCAGGCCGGCTGGTCCGGGCGCGGGCGCGAGTTCGCGGCGAAGCACGCGGAGGTGGTGTTCGTCGCGAAGTCGAATCCGCACGAGATTCGTGCGGGTCTCGACGAGATTCGCCGGCTCGCGACGGAGCGCGGCCGCGCGGCGGACGACGTGAAGTCGCTGACCGTGCTGCGGATCGTGACCGCGCGCTCGTCGGCCGACGCGAAGGAAAAATACCACACGCTGCAGCAGCACTATCACCAGCACGCGCAACTCGTCAGCTATGCGGGCGACACCGGCATCGACATCGACCGCTATGCGGACGACGAACCGCTGACGACGCACACGGAAGGGCTCACGTCCTACGTGGTGCGGCCCGACGGCAGCGGCAAGCCGCTCACCGCCGGCGACGTGCGGCGCAAGTTCGCGAGCGTCACGCGCGGCACCGACCTGATCCTCGTCGGCTCGCCCGACGAGGTCGCCGATCAGCTCGCCGAGCATGCGCGCCAGTCGACGACGAGCGGCTACATGCTCAATCCGCTGATCAGCCCGGGCACGCTCGACGATTTCGCCGAGCTGATCGTGCCGGAACTGAAAAAGCGCGGCCTGTACCGCACGACGGCGCCGGCCGGCACCTTCCGCTCGCGGCTGAGCGGCCGCGACCGCCTGCCGGACACCGCGCACGGCGCGTCGTTCCGGCAATCCGCCATCCGCATCTGACGGACGGTGACGCGCCGGTCGATACGGACGACTATCAGGGGAGGGGCGTGACGTGAACCACGACGTGCTGTTCCGGCTGCAACCGCGCCGTGCCCGACAGGGGTGGCCGGCATGACTACGACGGCGAACGAGGTTGCCGGCGCGATGCACGCAGGTCGATCGGCGTCGCCGCCCGTCCTGAGCGTCGCCGGCATCGCGAAACGTTTCGACGCGACCGTCGCGCTGTCGGCGTTGAACCTGACGATCGACGCGGGCGAAGTGGTCGCGCTGATGGGCGCGAACGGCGCGGGCAAGTCGACCTTCGTCAAGATCCTGAGCGGCGTGCTGCGGCCGGACGGCGGCACGCTGACACTGCGCGGCCAACCGTATCGGCCGGCGTCGCCGCACGCGGCCAAGCGGCTCGGTGTCGCGACCGTGCACCAGTCGGTCGCCGACGCGGTCGTGCCGACGCTGTCGATCGCCGACAACCTGCTGCTCGACCGGCTGTGCGATCGGGCGTCGCCGTGGCGCGCGACGCCGGCCGCGCGGCGCGTCGCGGCGCGACCGCTCGCTGCGCGGGTCGGGCTCGACGTCGACCTGGCCGCGCCGCTCGCGTCGCTGTCGCTGGCGGACCAGCAACGCGTGACGTTGGCGCGCGCGCTCGGCGCTCAGCCGTCGCTGCTGATACTCGACGAGCCGACCGCCAGCCTGTCCGCCCCGGAGGCCGAGCGGCTCTTCGCGCTGCTGGACGCGCTGCGCCGCGATGGCGTGGCAATCCTGCTGGTGTCGCATCGGCTCGGCGATTTGCGGCGCATGGCCGATCGCGTGGCGATCGTCCGCGACGGCCGCATCGTCGCGGATCTGCCCGCGCCCGTCGATCTGGATGCGGCGGTGCAGACGATGATCGGGCGGCCGTTGCCGAACACGCGTGAGCCGGTGCCGGCCCGCGCCGCGCCGCGCGAACCGGACGCGGCATTCAGCATGCGGCGCATCCGGCTGACGCCGGCCAGTACGCCGTTCGACCTCGACGTGCGGCGCGGCGAGATCGTCGCGATCGCGGGGCCGGTGGGCGGCGGCAAGTCGCGCCTCGCCAATACGATCTTCGGCGCCGCGCGCGCGGTGGCCGGCGAGATGAAGCTCGACGGGCGGCCGTGGCGGCCGCGTTCGCCGGCGGATGCGATTCGCGCCGGCGTCTTCCTGGCCGGCGAGGACCGCTGGCGCACGTCGCTGTTTCCCGACAGCGTGCCGTTCGCATCGATCGCGGGCACGATCGGCTTTCCGTTTCTGGCGCGCTGGTTCGCGCGCGGCCCGGTGGGCAGGGCGCGCGAACGCGCGGCCGCCGCGGCGGCGATCGCGCGGTTCGGCATCCGCTGCACCGGCCCGGACGATCGCGTGGCTCACCTGTCCGGCGGCAATCAGCAGAAAGTCGTGCTCGCACGCTGGCATGCCGAACCCGCGCGGCTGTTGCTGCTCGACGAACCGTTTCAGGGTATCGATGCCGGCGCGCGGGCCGATATCGTCGATACGCTGCGGCGTCATGCGCAGGCGCGCGCGACGATCGTGTTCGTCAGCGATCTCGAGGAAGCTGCCGAGATCGCGGATCGTATCGTGCGGTTCGATCGCGCGACGCTCGATGACCCGCCTCCGACGTCCTCCACCTTGCGTGACTGCTCATGAAAACCGTGACTTCTTCCGCCCGGCGCGATGCCGCGCCCGCCGAACGGCCGCGCGCCGCGTCGGCCCGCGTCCGCGACGCGCTCGAGCGCACGGGCATCCTGCTCGTGCTGATCCTGCTGGTGATCGGGTTTGCGCTCAGGGAGCCCGCGTTCCTGAACGTCGACAATCTGTTCAGCATCCTGCAGTCGGTGTCGATCGTCGCGTTGCTCGGCATCGGCGTGACGATCACGCTCGCGGCCGGCGGCTTCGACCTGTCGGTCGGCAGCGTGGCCGCGACCGCGCAGATGGCGGCCAGCTATGTGCTGGTCGTGTGGCACGGCGGCACGCTGGCGGCGGTGATCGCCTGCGTGACGCTCGGCGTGGCCGCCGGGTGGTTCAACGGCGTGCTGATTACGCGCCTGCGCGTGCCCGACCAGCTCGCGACGCTCGGCACCTTGTTCCTGATGGCCGGCCTGCAATTGATTCCGACCGGCGGCCGTTCGCTCGCGACCGGCTCGGTGCTGCCCGACGGCACGGACGCGACCGGCGTGTTCCCCGACGCCTTTCTCGCGCTCGGCCGGCTGCGCGTGTTCGACGTGGTGCCGCTGCCGGTGCTGCTGCTCGCAGCGGTCACGGCCGTGGCCTGTGTCGCGATGGAGGCCACCCGATGGGGCCGCGTGATCTACGCGATCGGCGGCAACGAAACGGCCGCGCGGCTCGCCGGCGCGCCCGCCGCGCGCTACCGGGTCGCCGCGTACGTCGTCTCGGGGGCGATCGCGTCGCTGGGCGGCGTGTTGATCGCCGCGCGGGTCGGTCGCGGCGACGTGAGCGCCGGCCACTCGCTGCTGCTCGACGCGGTGGCCGCCGCGCTGATCGGTCACGCGGTATGGGGCGCGAAGCGGCCCAACGTGTTCGGTACCGTCGTCGGCGCGGTGTTCGTCGGCGTGCTGCTCAACGGGCTGACGATGCTGAACGCGCCGTACTACATGCAGGATTTCATCAAGGGCGCGCTGCTCGTGCTCGCGCTCGCGTTCACGTTCGGCATCGGGCGCCGCACGGATGCGCGAGCGTGATGCGCATGCCGCGATGCGCCGCAGCGGCTCGCCTTGATCGGCCGGCTAACCGAACCGGAACGGTTTGTCATCCTAAGTCATATCTATTTCCGAATCGCTCGGTTTGAGTTCGCGTGCGGCGCTGATAGATTGGGCCGATATCGCCCTATCTGGAGACAGGCCCGCCATGCGCTCGTTGCTTCGCCGGAAATCGCGCGTCGATCTGAAGATCGGTGCATGCATGCTGTGGTTCGCGACTGCGCTCGGCGTGCCCGCCGCGCAGGCCGGTCCGCTCAAGGGCGCGCCCGCGCCGTTCGACAAGGGCGGCGTGAAGATCGCGCTGGTCAACTATCTGTCGACCGGCGACTTCTTCCAGGCCTACGAGGCCGGTGCGCAGAAGCAGGCGCGTGCGCTCGGCGTCGATCTGCGCATTTACGAGGGCCGGCAGGATGCGGCCGAACAGCGCGAGCAGATCCAGCAGGCGATCAGCGTCGGCGTGTCCGCGATCATCGTCAATCACGGCCTGCCGGAATCGCTGAAGGACGTCGTGCAGCGTGCGCTGGACAAAGGCATCAAGGTCGTCGCGTTCGACGTCGACCTCGGCAACCCGAAGGTGCCGCAGATCGAGCAGAACGATCGCGACCTCGCGAACCTGCTGCTCGGGCAGGCCGTCAAGGACAACGGCGACGCGTTCTCGGCCGGGTACGTCTACGTCGCCGGTTTTGCGCCGCTCGACCGGCGCGATGCCGCGTGGCGCGACTTCAAGCGCGCACACCCTAAGGTGCGGGAGAAGGCGCGCTGGGGCACCGTCGACAATCCGATCGCGCAGTCCGTCGCGAATCAGGCGGCCGCGGCGTATCGCGCGAATCCGGATATCCGTGTCGTCTTTGCGCCTTACGACGAGTTCGCGCGCGGCGCGAAGCTCGCCGCGGACGAAGCGAAGCTGGCGTCGAAGATCCGCATCTACAGTGCCGACATCTCGACGGCCGACATCGAGGCGATCCGCGCGCCGAACAGCGCGTGGGTCGCGACGGCCGCGACCAATCCCGCGGTCGTCGGCGCCGTGTCGGTGCGCGCGGCGGCACTGCTGGTGGCCGGCCAGGACCCGGGCGCGCGCATCGCGGTCAAGCCGACGCTGATCACGCGCGACGATCTCGTGAAAAACGACATTCGCACCGTGGCCGAACTCGGCGCGAAGTTTCCTGCGTTCCGCGCAAGCGACGCGGCGACCGCCGCATGGATTCCGGCGGCCGACTGATCGCCTCGGCACGCGGCGAATCGATCCGTCGCCCGCGTGCAGCCTACCCCTGACTCGACCATGACGACACTCAACGACTATCTCGCACAAAAACGCGATGCGTGGCACGCGAAGCAGCAGGCAGCCCGCAACGATCCCGATTTCAAGGCGACGCCGCTGAAGGCGACCGTGCGCGCGCTCGGTCGCAGCGGCGTGCGCGAGATCCGGATTCGCGACTTCCAGGTGATCAGCGACAGTCCGCCCGACTTCGCGGGCTACAACCTCGGGCCCGCGTCGCCGGAGCTGCAGCTTGGCGTGCTCGGCAGTTGCCTCACGCATATCACGTTGATCCAGGCGGCCGAGCGCGGCCTGAAGATCGATTCGATCGCGGTCGAGGTGACCGGCGACCAGCATCCGCTCGCACAGCAGCCGGGGTTCGAGCATGTCCCGGTATTCCCGCACAACATCCGCTATACGCTCGACATCGTGTCGCCCGAGCCGTCCGAGGCCATCCGCGCGCTGCATCAGGCGGTCGAGGCGGTCTGCCCGATCTTCAACCTGCTGAGGCTGCCGCAGGAGATCGACGGCGAATTGCGGCATACGCAGGGCTGACGCGCGGGAGCGGCGATGCGTTCATGCAGCTTCGCTGCATTCGCCTGCGGTCGACGGGCGCGCGAGAAGCTGCTGCGTGCATTGCTGCTGTAAGTGTTTTATTCGGTGCGCAGCGAGCGCATGCTGATGGAGCAGAGGCGCTACAACCTGCTGTTCCGTTGGTTCGTCGGGTTGGCGATCGAAGACGCCGTCTGGGATCACTCGGTGTTCTCGAAGAACCGGGATCGCTTGCTCGAGCACGAAGTGGTCGAAGCGTTTTTTACCGAAGTCATGAGCTTGGCGGACAAGCAACGGCTGCGGTCCAGAGATCACTTCTCGGTAGATGGCACGCTGATCCAGGCGTGGGCCAGCCACAAGAGCTTCTGGCCCAAGGACGGCCCGGACGATCCGCCGGCCGGCGGCGGCCGCAATGTCGACACCGACTGGAAGGGCAAGCGGCCCGAGCCGGCTAAGCTTGGCCGTCGCGCGGCGACGCGCCTGCTGGCCCGCTAGCCCGCAGGGCAGCCGTGACGATTTATCTGCAACTCAGCAGCCAATCGCATACGAAACCCTTTTAAATAGTGCTCCAGCCGTCAAAACGAGGCGCTTTTCAACAGCCTGGTAGGGCCACGCCTGGATAGGAGGGGGCGGGGTTGACTGCCGCGCCAGGGATTGAAGCCCGTCAGGGGCGAGACGCGGGACGCGGCTCGATGCGCAAACGCGAAAGCCCGGTCACGGCGCGTGAGCGGCG
Source organism: Burkholderia sp. USMB20 (assembly GCF_000949135.2). Taxonomy (GTDB): domain Bacteria; phylum Pseudomonadota; class Gammaproteobacteria; order Burkholderiales; family Burkholderiaceae; genus Burkholderia. Next base: position 649,544 of record NZ_JTAN02000003.1, read on the forward strand.
GGAGGCGCTCGGACGACTCGGCCGGCGCAGGGTTTAGCTGCCTACGGCGCAGATCGCAGGAGCGAAAGGCGGGAAACGCGCATTCATGACAGGTCCATCCGTCTGTATGGACGGAGCACCGATGGCGGATTCTGTCGAGAGACGGTCCATCGGCGGGGCGCGGGCAACGGTTGTCAACAGTTCACACCTGTGCGCACCGCCGTGCCAGTTCAATGCGAGATACAGAAGCTGGCGGCGGTCACGGGGAAGCTGTTGGGGCGTGATCCCGGCCGAGGATTTAGGGTCATCGGTGCGATGCGCCTGGAAGTCATTCTTGCTTTTTGATTTTCCTTACCATAAAGTAAGGAATCAGGAGGTGTCACTATGACAGCAGCAACTATTACTTCAAAGGGCCAGGTCACGATCCCTGTGGACGTGCGGAATCAGCTTGGCCTGGAGGCCGGGGACCGGATCGAATTCAGCTTCAACGAGGCAACAGGCCGGTACGAGGTCTATCCAGCGACGCGCTCGCTCGTGGCGCTCAAGGGCATTGTGAAGAAGCCTGCGAAACCGGTGTCGATTGACGACATGAATCAGGCCATCGCCGAGCAGGGGGCGTCAGCGCGATGATCGGACTGGATACAAACGTGCTAGTCCGCTACTTCGCGCAAGACGATGAAGTTCAGTCGAAGAAGGCGACGGCACTGATGGAGTCCCTGTCGCCCGAGCGTCCGGGATATGTTTCGCAGGTCGCATTAATCGAGGTCGTCTGGGTACTTGGGCGCTGCTACGGTGTCGAACGAGAGCAGATGAAGGACATCGTCGAATCAATGATCGGGACCAAAGAACTGGTCGTCGAAAGTGCTGACACGGTACGTAAGGCACTTCGCGTTTTCGCATCTTCAAAGGCGGATTTCGCGGACTGCCTGATCGAGCGTTCCGGGCATGTAGCCGAGTGCGAGTACACGGCTACTTTCGACGTGTCTGCCTCGAAGGTCGCGGGGATGCAGTTGATCAAGTAATCGTACCGATCACTCATACACGACGAGTAGTTCGGATGCTGCCGAGAACGCTGCCGACTTCCCGCGCTCGCCGGATCTGGGGCTCCGTCGCGGCTGCTTTTTAGTGTTCGACTGGGGTAAGGGAAGTTCGATTTTTGGGGGCGGAGCGCAAAGCCTTGCTGGAATTGCCTCGGGACACAGCCACGATCCAAACTTAAACGATTTGTGACCCCTTTCCGCCGCAAAATTTTGCACAATGGCGGCAGCGCGGCATTGCGCCGCGATTCGCCCCGGGCAGGCCGGCTTGCCGGACCTGGCCGGCCAGAACCGCCGTTCGAGACCGAAGACCGCCGCCGCCGCGCCGCCGCCGACCGCCATGGACCACCCCAAACGCATCCTGATCGTCGAAGACGACGCCGACATCGCCGACGTGCTGAGCCTGCACCTGCGCGACGAGCGCTACGAAGTCGTGCACAGCGCGGACGGCACGGAAGGGCTGCGCCTGCTCGAACAGGGCAACTGGGACGCGCTGATCCTCGACCTGATGCTGCCGGGCGTCGACGGCCTGGAAATCTGCCGGCGCGCGCGCGCGATGGCGCGCTACACGCCGATCATCATCACCAGCGCGCGTTCGAGCGAGGTGCACCGGATCCTCGGCCTCGAACTCGGCGCCGACGATTACCTGGCGAAGCCGTTCTCGGTGCTCGAACTCGTCGCGCGGGTCAAGGCGCTGCTGCGGCGCGTCGACGCGCTCGCGCGCGATTCGCGGATCGACGCCGGCACGCTCGACGTGGCCGGGCTGTCGATCGACCCGATCGCGCGCGAAGCCGCCGTCGACGGCACACGCATCGACCTCACGCCGCGCGAGTTCGACCTGCTGTATTTCTTCGCGCGGCATCCGGGCAAGGTGTTCTCGCGGATGGACCTGCTCAATGCCGTGTGGGGCTATCAGCACGAAGGCTACGAACACACGGTGAACACCCACATCAACCGGCTGCGCGCGAAGATCGAGGCCGATCCGGCCGAGCCCGTGCGGATCCTCACCGTGTGGGGGCGCGGCTACAAGCTCGCCGCGCCGGACCAGCGGGACACGTGATGAAGCTGACCCTCACCCAGCGGCTGTCGCTCGTGTTCTCGATCCTGCTGCTCGCGTGCTCGGGTGCGTCGGCGTGGCTGCAGATCCGCGCGAACGACATGCGCGAGAAGGAAGTCGTGCAGGGCCTGTCGCGCGATCTCGCCGCGCACATCGCCGGCAGCACGCCGCTGATGGACGCGAACGGGCTGCGCCCGGACGCCGTGCGCACGCTGTTCGGCCAGTTGATGGGCGTGAACCCGAGCGTCGAGGTGTACCTGCTCGACAACGCGGGGCGCATCAAGGGCGACGACGCGCCGCCCGGCCACGTGAAGCGCGAGCGCGTCGATCTCGCGCCGGTGCAGCGCTTCATCGCGGGCGAGCCGCTGCCGATCCTCGGCGACGATCCGCGCAGCCCCGACGCGCGCAAGGTGTTCAGCGCCGCGCCGCTGCAGCGCGCAGGGCAGCCGCCGTCCGGCTATATCTACGTGGTGCTGCTCGGCGAAGCGCACGACCGGCTGGCCGCGCGCGTCGACGCCGGCAACGTGCTGCGCACGACGCTGTGGTCGATGGCGGTCGTCGCGTTGCTCGGCCTGCTCGCGGGCCTGATCGCGTTCAGCTTCATCACGCGCCCGCTGCGCCGGCTGACCGATGCGATGCGCCGCTTCGACGCGAACGCCGCGCCCGATGCGCAGCCGCCGGTGCCGCGCTCGCCGCCGGGGCGACGCGGCGACGAGATCGCGGTGCTCGAATCCGCGTTCGCGCAGATGGCCGACCGGATCGGCGACCAGTGGCGCGCGCTGACGCGCCAGGACCAGCAGCGACGCGAACTGATCACGAACATCTCGCACGACCTGCGCACGCCGCTGACGTCGCTGCACGGCTATCTGGAGACGCTGTCGCTGAAGTCCGACACGCTCGCCGAACCCGAGCGCCGCCGCTACCTGTCGATCGCGCTCGCGCAGAGTTCGAAGGTCGGCCGGCTCGCGCAGGCGCTGTTCGAGCTCGCGCGGCTCGAGTCGGGCGGCGTGCAGGCCGAGCGCGAGGCGTTCTCGCTCGTCGATCTCGTGCAGGACGTATTCCAGAAGTTCGAACTCGCCGCGCAGTCGCGCGGCATCGCGCTGCATGCGCGGATCCCGCCGCGCGTGCCGGTCGTGTCGGCCGATCTCGGGATGATCGAGCGCGTGCTGACCAACCTGCTCGACAACGCATTGCGGCACACGCCGCAGCACGGCGAGGTCGAGGTCGCGCTGACGCCGCTCGACGATCGCGTGGTGGTGACCGTGTCGGATACCGGCGAAGGGATTCCGCCGGCGCGGCGCGAAGGGCTGTTCCGGCGGCCGCAGCGGCCGATCAGCGGCGGCGCGGCGACGAGCGGCGGGCTCGGGCTGCTGATCGTGCACCGGATGCTGGCGCTCAACGGCAGCGGCATCCGGCTCGTCGATCGGGACGGGCGCGGCGCGGTGTTCGAGTTTGCACTGGCGGTGGCGAATCCGGCGGCGGGTGAGGCGCGCTGAAGCTGACTGAAACCGACCCGCGCCGTTGGCGCGATTTCCGCCCGAATGCATGCTCGGAAATCGCGGCGGGCCGGGCCCCGCTCGTCGGTCGTCCGTGGCTTCGGACGATGGGGCGATCAACGCGTTTCGGTCGGACGATGTCGCGATTTCGGCATCAGGATGTCACGCTGAAAGCGCTCGGTGCCGAGCGCTGCCGTGCGAGTCGCCAGCGTCAAGGCATCCTGAGCAATCGCTCGAATTCCGCCGATATGGCCTCAAACTTGTTCACGCCGTCTGGCGGCCACGAATCGGGGCTGCAATCGCCGAGATCCACTTGGGATGGCGTCGCGGCGGGCCGGTAGCCGCGCAGGGTCAACGGCAAGTCGGTGCCGTCGCAGCGCAGGCGTGCAAGCAAGACGCCGGTACGCTTGTTCACCACCGCAGCCTCCCAGCATTCATCGGCACAGCCGCGCGACTGGTAGACGAGCTTCTCGCCTGGATGGGTCCACTTCAGTTCGAACGGCCCGGAAGTCTGCGCATGCGCGGATGCGCAGACGAGCAGCCAGGCAACAGACTTGACGCCACCGAGAAGTGCCAGGCAACGGCTATGAAACGGTTTCATGATTCTCCCTGTTCAACGCGCAAGATCGGCACGGCGGCTGGCGAAAGCGCGCCTTCTTTCGGCTGAAAAAAGAACACGGCCGGTTTGCGCTGCCCCGGTGACGACTTCACTGATCCTGGTCCACGCCACCCGCGGTGCCCGCCGTCACCCGCCACGCTTGCGCCGCACCTCGCTCGGCGTCGTGCCGGTCCAGCGCTTGAACGCGTGGCGGAACCCCACCGCGTCGCTGAAGCCGAGCGTCAGCGCGATGTCCTCGGTGCTGAGCGTGGTGGTGCTCAGGTAATCGATCGCGAGCGCCTTGCGCACGCTCGTCAGCAGTTCGCTGTACGACGAGCCTTCGGCGTCGAGCTTGCGGCGCAGCGTACGCGACGTCATGCACAGCGTATCGGCGATCGCGTCGATGTCCGGAAACTGCCCGGGCGTGCGCGTGAGTTCCTGGTAGACGCGCCGCGTGACGCCGGCCTGGCTGCGCAACTCGTCGAGCAGGCGCGCGCAGTGCGACGACACCTGCGCGGCGGTGATCGGGTTCGCGAGCTGCGGCGCGCGCGCGAGCCACGCGGCCGGGTAGCTCAACGCATGGTGCGGCTGGTCGAACGCGATCGGGCATTCGAGCGCATCGGCGAGCTGCGCCGCGTGCGCCGGCTCCGGCTGCGCGAACTGCGCGCGGGCCGGCACGCACCACGCGCCCATCACGTCCTTGATGATCGTCACGTGCAGCGCGAACTGCATGTCGATCAGGAAGCGGTACAGCGGCAGGTCCGGCCCGGGCAGCGCGGCTTCGTGCGGATCCGGGAACAGCCACGACGCGGTGTCGCCCTGTTCGACCCAGCGGATCGCGAGCATCCCGTTGGCCAGCTGGTGATATTTGACGGCGGAATCGAACACATGCGCGAGCGATTCCGAGCACAGCATCGCGTAGCCGTACATCCCGTAGCTCGACGCATGCAGCCGGCGGCCGACGCGCACGCCGAGATCGGTGCCGTCGTAGCGGCCGATCGCGTTGCGCGCGGCGGTCAGGAACTGCAGCGGCGACGTGAGCGTGAACGGGTCGGTGACGGCGTCCGGCGCCAGGCCGGTGCCGTCGAGCACCGCGGCCGGGTCGAGGCCGAGTTCCTGCGCGACGCCGACGAGCACGGCCAGCTTGGCCGGCGAGAAGCGTTTCTCGCGCGACGCGGGGGCGAGCGGCGCGTCCGGCGGCGGGGCGGCGCCGGCGGCCGTCGGGGTCAAGAGCGCACTGCGCGGCATGGCTGGTTCTGCGTCCGATTCGATACCGTTCCGGGTTCGCGATTCTGCGCCGGAACACGCGGGCGCGCCATAGGGTTCACCCTGATGCGCACGGGCTTGCACGGTCCGGCAAGGGCAAACCGTCGCGCGAGCGCACGCCGCGGCTGGTCGCTCGCCGCGCGTCCGCGTGTCCGTTTCGATCATCTTTTCGACCGCCCGGATCATTTCCAAAGAACGGTTGGCGGGCGATAGTTCCCGCTCAGGCGACGGCCCATGCGCATCCGGTGCGCGGGCCGCCGTGCGAACGGCGCTGCCCGGTGCCGTCCCCCGAGGAGCAGGACAATGACGAAGAGACACTGGATCGGCTCGTACGGCTCGATCCCCGCCGAGATCGACCCCGATCGCTTTCCTTCCGTAACCGCGCTGCTGGACGACGCGATGCGCCGCTTCGCCGAGCGTCCCGCGTTCCGCGCGCTCGGCCGCACGCTGACCTACGCCGACGTCGACCGCCTGTCGGCCGCGCTCGCCGCGTACCTGCAGCAGGTCGTCGGCGTGCGCAAGGGCGACCGCGTGGCCGTGATGCTGCCGAACGTGCTCGCGTTTCCGGTTGCGACCGTCGCGCTCGCGCGGCTCGGCGCGATCCAGGTCAACGTGAACCCGTTCTATACCGCGCACGAACTCGAGCACCAGCTCAACGACGCGGGCGTCGAAGTGGCCGTGGTGTGCGGCGGCTCGATGGGGACGTTCGCCGACGTGGTCGGCAAGACGCGCATCCGGACCGTGCTGGGCGTGGGCCGCGGCGATCTCGGCGTCGTCGATGCGCCGCCCGGCGCGTGCGACGCGTTGCCGCCGGGCTCGATCCCGCTCGCGGATGCACTTGCCGCCGGCGAAGCGCTCGCATTCGAGCCGGTCGCGCTCGGCGGCGCCGATCTGCTGCTGCTGCAATACACGGGCGGCACGACCGGGCTGTCGAAGGGCGCCGCGCTGTCGCACCGCAACCTGGTCGCGAACATCGAGCAGTTCGCGGCGATCGTGTCGGGCGCACGGCAGCCGGGCGAGGAGGTCGTCGTCACGGCGATCCCGCTGTATCACATCTTCGCGCTGACGGTGAACTTCCTGTCCTACTTCGCGATCGGCGCGGAGAACTGGCTCGTCGCGAATCCGCGCGACATGGACGGCTTCATCGACGTGCTGAAGGCCGCGCGGCCGACGGTGTTCGTCGGCGTCAACACGCTGTACGCGGGGCTCGCCGGCCATCCGCGGCTGAAGGAGGTCGACTGGTCGCGGCTGAAGCTGTCGGCCGGCGGCGGCGCGGCGGTGATCGACGTGATCTCCGCGCGCTGGAAGGCCGTGACGGGCAACTTCATCCGCGAAGGGTACGGGCTGTCGGAAACGTCGCCGGTGGTCACCTTCAACCCGCAGTCGATCGACGCGTTCACCGGCACGACCGGCCTGCCGCTGCCGTCGACCGACGTGAAGCTGCTCGACGACCAGGATCGCGAGGTCGCGATCGGCGAAGCGGGCGAGATCTGCGTGCTGGGGCCGCAGGTGATGGGCGGTTACTGGCAGAAGCCGGAAGCGAATGCGGCGGCGTTCACCGCGGACGGCTACTTCCGCACCGGCGACATCGGCGTGTTCGACGCGGCCGGCTTCCTGAAGATCGTCGACCGCAAGAAGGACATGATCATCGTGTCGGGCTTCAACGTGTACCCGAACGAGGTGGAAGCGGTTGCCACCGCGCTGCCGGGCGTGGCCGAATGCGCGTGCATCGGCGTGCCGGACGCGCGCACCGGCGAGGCCGTGAAGCTGTTCGTGGTGCTCGCGCCGGACGCGGCCGTGACCGAAGCGGAGCTCGTCGCGCATTGCCGCGCGAACCTCGCGGCGTACAAGGTGCCGAAGCTGATCCGCCTGGTCGAGCGGCTGCCGAAGTCGACGGTCGGCAAGATCCTGCGCCGGGAACTCAGCCGCGCCGACTGATGGCGCCGACGCGTCGCGCGCCCGGCGGCGCGCGGGCCGGCGCGCCGAAAGCCGAGAAAGCCGAGAAAGCCGAGAAAGCCGAGAGAGCCGAGAGAGCCGAGAGAGCCCCGAAAGCCCCGAAAGCCCCGAAAGCCCCAAAAGCCCCGAAAGCCCCAAAAGCCCCAAAAGCCCCAAAAGCCCCGAAAGCCCGGCCCGGGCCGCTCAAGTACAATGCGAGCGGTTCGATCGACGGGGACGCGATGACCGGTTCAGACTCACCTTCCGCCCGGCCCGGGCAGGCGCTGCCGTCGCCGAGCGCGACGGTGCCGATTTCGCTCGTCAACGGCTTTCTGGCGAGCGCGGGCGCGCAGCGCGACGTGGTCGAGCGTTACCTGCGCGGGGCCGGCATCCCGCTCGAGCTGCTCGGCGAGCCGCACGCGCGCGTGACGGAAGAGCAGTTCTCGACGCTGTACCGCACGCTCGCGATCGACCTCGACGACGAGATGCCCGGCATCTTCTCGCGCCCGCTGCGCGGCGGCACGCTGAAGTACCTGTGCCTGAGCCTGCTCGATGCGCGCAACCTCGAAACGGCGCTGCACCGTTTCGGCCAGTTCTTCCATATCCTGCTCGACGACTTCTTCGTCGAATCGAAGCGCGACGGCCTCGTCGCGCAGGTGCTGCTGCGGCCGAACCCGGCCGTCGGCCCGATCGGCGCGCTCGGCCAGGAGCTGATGCTCAAGCTCGTGCACGGCGTGTGTTCCTGGCTGATCGGGCAGAAGATCCCGCTGCTGCAGATCGAGTTCGCGTGCCCGCGGCCGCGCCATGCGGTCGAGCACCTGTACTTCTTCACCGGCTCCGTGCAGTTCGACTGCGAACGCACGCTGATGCGCTTCAGCGCCGACTACCTCGACGCGCCGATCCGGCAGAGCAAGCGCAACCTGCGCAAGTTCCTCGCGCGCGCGCCCGGCGACTGGATCTTCGAATCGTTCAGCGAACAGCTCGTGTGCCATCGCGTGCGGCAATACCTGTCGGCGGCGCTGCCCGACCTGCCGGTGATCGAGCAGGCAGCCGAGCATCTGCATTGCTCGGTGCGCACGCTGAGCCGCCACCTGGCCTCGGAAGGCACGACGTTCCAGGCGCTCAAGGACGAACTGCGGCGCGACATCGCGATCCAGCGGCTCACCGACACGCTCGACACGATCGCGGCGATCGGCGCCGATATCGGTTTCGACGATCCGAGCGCGTTCCATCGCGCGTTCCGCCACTGGACGGGGAGTACGCCGGGGACTTACCGGCGGCGCGCGTAGCGCGGGTCGTTCAAACCCGGTTTCGATCCCGCTCCCATAACCGGCATCCTTCGTGCGCTCCCATGGACGGCTCCCCGTCGTCAGGCGTCGGCGTGCGTGCGGCCCGGTCAGCGGCTCGAACTCGCCGATACGCCGGATTGCCTGCCGACCGAAGCTGTGTGGATGATTGTCGGCAGCCACGCAAACGCGATCGTGACCAGCGTCACGCCGACGACGAGCATCGGCACCACCATCGGCCACGCGCCCAGTTGATAGCGCGGATCGGTGAAGACCGCTGCCGTCTGCCCCACGCTGAAAGCGAAGAACATCATGATGAAGCCGGACCACGATACCGCGCGGCCGGCCAGATGAGGCAGGCTGCTGACCGCGCCTGCCTGCCCGCAGGGCTGATGGATGCCGTGGCCGAGGCAATACACGCCATGCCCGAGGAGCAGCGGCCAGATGCTTCCGGGAAGCAGCGCACACCCCAATGCCTGAATCACCGCGCCGGTGAGGCTCAACGTTGCGCCTTGTCGCACCGTTCGCAGCATGCTCTGACGTCGCAGCAACAGGCGGCAGCCATACGTACTCAGCACATAGACGAACGTACCGCTCGCCGGTATCCAGCCATATCGCTGGGGCGACAGGCCGAGATGCCGGATGTAGATTGCGGGCGAGAGCAACAGAAAGCAGAACATGCCGGTGTACGTCGAGGCGGCCAGCAGCGCCCATACCCTGAACGTGGCATTGCCGAATATCTCGCGCACGTCGCGTATCGAGCCGCGGATCGAGCCCCGGATCGAGCCCCGGCCAGAAGCGACTCGGGTGAAGCTTTCCTCGAAGCCGTACCAGCACATGACGAGCAGCCCGAACGCATACAGGCTCATCCCCGCGAGCACCCATCGCCATCCGGCCTGCTGCGTGACATACGCACCGAGAATCGGCGCGAGGAACGCCATCATCCCCATTCCCATGAAACCACGCGCCATCACGTACGGGCCGTCGGCCGCCGAATACCGGTCGCGCACCGTCGCGCGCGCGCATACCAGGATCGCGGCCATCGCAAAGCCCTGCATCGCGCGAGCGGCGACCAGCATCGCCGCGCTCGACGCGAGCGCAGCCGCGAGCGCTGCCAGCGTATAGAGCGCAAGGCCGCTCAGCAACACGGGGCGGCGGCCGTACCGGTCGGCAAGACTGCCCATCGGCAATTGCCCGATACCGAATATCAATGCGAAAACCGTCAGGCTGACGCTGGCGGACCCCAGCGTTGCGGCGATTTCAGGCAGCGCCGGCAGGTAACTGTCGGTCGCCACCGGCTGGGCCGCCAGCAGAAGCGGCAACATGAGCGCGAAGTTCAGGCGGGCAGGGCGCGTGGTGTCCGGCATGACGGTTTTCGGCACGGTATCAGGCATCGGGTGAAGACAGCGGCAAAGCAAGTGCGCTCTGCCGGCGAGGGTGCAGCAGCAAGCCGGAACTGCCCGGCGGACGGGGCGCCGGACACGACGCCCCGTCGAGCGCCGGCTAGCTGCCCAGCGATCCCGGCACGTGTTCGTGCACGACGCGATGGCGCGCCATCGCGGCGACGCGCAGCCGGTCGTATTCTGCCTTGTCGACCGGTCGAGCGTTCGCTTGCCCCAGGTCGTTCATATGGACACGATGGGTCTCGCGTGCGCTCGCGGCTGCGAGCGACGCAATCACGGTGATGCCGAACGCGATCCCGCCGACGATCAGCCACACGTGGTGTGCGCCGGGCGGCGCGACTGCGGTGAACAGCGCGGGCAGCATCGCCGTGGCCGCGGTGCCGAGGTTCTGCGCGATCGCCATCGCCGAGACGCGCGTGCGGGTCGGGAAGAGTTCCGGGTAAAAGCACGGAAATACCGCGTTGTAGCCCTGGTACACGACCCCCCACATGAGCATCGACATCGCGAACGCGAGCGGCACGTTGCGGATGCTGATCGCATACAGGTAGGCGAACGCGAGCAGGCCGGCCGCCAGCGCGCCGACGATGATCGGCGGCCGGCGTCCGACCTTGTCGGACAGGTTGCCGACGAACGGAATCACGATCATCGCAACGATATTGCCCATCACCGTGATCCAGAGATAGATGTCTTTCTGGAAGCCGATGCCATACGCCGGCTGGACCGCATAGGCTGCGCCGAAGATCGTGGCGACGACCGGAATCACGTTCATCATCGACATGCAGGCCACGCGCACCATGTCGGGAAAGTGATGCCGGAAAGCGTCGGCGACGGGCGAGCCGGCTTGCGCCTGGTTGCGTACCGCTTCATCGAAGGCCGGCGATTCGTCGACCTTACGGCGAATGATCAAACCCGCGACGATGACCAGCGCACTCAGCAGGAACGGAATGCGCCAGCCCCAGCTGTCGAATTGCGCGGACGGCATGTAGTAGGCGAGCGGCAGGAACACGGCGGCGGCCAGCACCTGGCCCGCCTGCACGCCCTGCAGCGTGAAGCTGACGAAGTATCCGCGCCGACCGAACGGCGCGTGCTCCAGGATCATCGAGCTCGCGCCGGTGATCTCGCCGGCCACGGCGAAACCTTGCAGCAGGCGAAGCGTCACCAGCAAGGCCGGCGCGATCAGCCCGGCTTGCTGATAGGTCGGCAGCAGGCCGACGCCGACGGTCGAGATGCCCATCAGGAACATGCAGAACAGCAGGACGGTTTTGCGTCCGCGCGTGTCGCCGAGATGGCCCAGCACGAACGCGCCGATCGGGCGCGACACGTAGCCGACACCGTAAGTGGCCAGCGACGCGATGATGGCGGTCGTGGGGCTGCCGTGCGGAAAGAATATCTGCGGGAAGATCAGCGCCGATGCCGTGGCGTAGATGAAGAAATCGTAGTATTCGAGCACCGAGCCGATCCAGCCGCTGATGGCGGCTTTTCTCGATTGGTGCCTGCCGCGAGGCTCGTCTCGCAAGGTCGTGGTCATCGTCGTCTCCAGATATTGATATGTGTGCCGGGCAACGCGGGTGATGCGAGTCGTCACTGCCCGATGTGGCGACTCCGTTGTGTGACCTGACCGGGCCCCGTCGATCCCACGCACGGCGAACCAGCGCGGCGCGCCACGCCGTGCACCCGGGAACGGTTGCGCATGGGCGTCGGTCCCGCATCGGCGGCCGATGCGGGAATCGGCCTATGCGTCGCCGAGCGCCGAGACCGCGGCCCTCAGCGCCAGCAGATAGCTCTGGACTCCGAAACCGCAAATCTGCCCGCTGACGATCTCGGCCAGCACGGAGTGATGCCGGAACGGCTCGCGCGCATGAATGTTGGACATGTGCAGTTCGACGATCGGGCACGTGAGGATGGCGAGGGCATCGCGAATGCCGTAGCTGTAATGCGTCCATGCCCCGGCGTTGATCAGCACCGCATCCTGGCGTTCCTCGAAAGCGCGATGAATGCGCTCGCACATCGCGCCTTCGCTGTTCGTCTGGAACGATTCCACCTGTACACCCAGTTCGCTCGCCAGCCCTTGCAGCCGCGCATCGATCTGCGCGAGCGTGATCGTCCCGTACTGTGCCGGGTCGCGCTTGCCGAACATGTTGTGATTGATGCCGTGCAGCATCAGGATCTTCTTCATGCGAATCTCCATCGCGTGTTCAATCAAAGGGCACGGCCAGCCGATCGATCACCGAGCTGGTCTCGGGGCGTACGCCGCGCCACCATGCAAATGCTTCGGCCGCCTGCTCGACCAGCATGCCGACGCCGTCCGCAATGCCGTGTACGCCGGCGTTTTTCGCGAGCCGGAGAAACGGCGTCAGACGCTTGCCGTAGGCAAGTTCGTAGGCCGTGCCGGCCGGACTGAACACGCTCGGCGGAACCGGCGGCAGGTCGCCGGTCAGGCTCGCCGACGTCGCGTTGACGACCAGGTCGAAACGCCCCATGCGTGCGAGGTCCGCGTAGCCGCCGGCAACGAGCGGACCGCGTCCGGCGACCTGCGCGACCAATGCGCGCGCCTTGTCGACGTCGCGATTCGCGATGACCAGTTCAGCCGGTCCGGCTTCGAGGAACGGCAACAGCGCGCCGCGTGCCGCGCCGCCCGCACCGAGCACCAGGACACGCTTGCCGGCCATCGGCAGCCTGAGGTTCGCCTCGATATCGCGAACCAGCCCGATGCCGTCGAAGTTGTCGGCCAGGATGCGGCCGCCGTCGAACTTGAGCGCGTTGGCCGCGCCCGCGAGCTGCGCCCGCTCGCTGCGTTCGTCCGACATCGCGAACGCGTCGAGCTTGAACGGCGCAGTGACGTTGATGCCCTTGCCGCCGCCGTCGAAAAACGCGCGAACCGTGGCAGCGAAAGCGCCTGCCGGCTCGACGGGCCCCTCGATCGCCGTGTAGCTGAGGTCCTGGCGCGTCTGCTGCGCGAAGAGGCCGTGAATCAACGGGGATTTCGTGTGCCCGATCGGATTGCCGATCACCGCGTATTGGTCGGTCATCATTGGCTCGCTTTTGAATAGAGGACGCCGTCGGCCTGCATCGCGTCGATTTCGGCCGGATCGAACCCGAGGGCGCGCGCGACTTCCGCGTTGTGCTGCCCGAGATCGGGCGCGACGTCGCGTATCGTCGTATCGCAATCGGAAAACCGGAACGGCAGGTTGGGCAGGCGCAGCGTCCCGTAGCGCGGATGCTGTTGCTCGACGACCATGCCTCGCGCCTGGATCTGCGGATCGTTCAATACCTCGTCGATGCGCTGCACCTTCGCGCACGGAACGTCGATGCCGTCCAGCAGTTCCAGTACCGACGCGACGGAACGCGCGGCCACCCACGGCTCGACCACCGACAGAATTTCCGCGCGGTGCGCGTTGCGCCCGGTGCTGTCGTGAAACCGCGTGTCGGCGCCGAACTCCGCCGGGCCGCCGTGCGTCGCGATCAGCTCGGCGAAGCGTTTCCACGCGTCGTCGACTTGCGCGGCGATCACGAGATCGCCGTCCGCGGCGCGGAATACGCCGTAGAGCGTCGAGGTCGGCATGTCGTGCCCGGTCTGCTCGGGCAGCACGCCCTGCAGCGTGTAGCACTGCACCGCGTATTCGTGCATCGATACCAGCGTGTCGTACAGCGCCATGTCGATGTGCTGCCCGCGGCCGCTCTTCACGCGCCCGAGCAGCGCGGCGTTGATGGCCGCGACCGCATGAATGCCGGTATACATGTCGCCGAGCGAGATGCGCAGCAGCGGCGGCCGCTCGCCGGGCGTGCCGACCATCTGCATGATGCCGCTCTTGGCTTCCGCGATCAGCCCGAAGCCCGCGCGATGCGCGTCCGGACCGGTGTGCCCGTACGCCGAAATCGAACAGTAGACGAGGCCCGGATTGCGCGCGGACAGTTCGGCATAGCCGAGCCCGAGCTTGTCCAGCGCGCCCGGCCGATAGTTCTCGATGAACACGTCGGCCGAGTCGCACAGCCGCTGCATGAACGCCTTGCCGCGCGCGTCCTTCATGTTGACGCTCACGCCGCGCTTGCCCATGTTGAGCTGCAGGAAGTAGCCGCTTTGCTGGTCGTCGAGCACGGTCGCGTGCTGGCGTCCGGCGTCCCCCGAGCCGGGGCGCTCGACCTTGATGACTTCGGCGCCGAGCGCCGCGAGACAGCGCCCGACATACGGACCGGCAAGGAAGTGGCTGTAGTCGACGACGCGAATGCCTTCGAGTGGGCGAGCCTGCATCACAGTGCCTCCGGGCGGCGCGGCACCATCAGGCGATGCTCGCCGCGTTGAACGACCTGACCGTCCTGATTGATCAGCTCCGACGGCAGCACGACGATGCCCCAGTCCGGGCGACTCTTGCTCGCCCGCATCGAGCCGACGCGGAACGTCACGTGCAGCACGTCGCCGACCTTGATCGGCAGCAGGAAATCCCAGCTCCAGCCGAGCGACATGCCCGGCAGAAAGCGATAGTCGCTCTGCGTCTTCAGGCCGTCGGCGATGGACAGGCCGAACAGCCCGTGCGCGACGAGGCACCCGAAATGGCTCGCGTTCGCGTATTCCTCGTCCACGTGGACGGGCGTATGGTCGCCGGTGAGGTCGGCGTACGCGAGAATGCGCTCCTTGGTCACGGTGTAGCTCGGGCTCGTGCACGTGTCGCCCTCGCGGGCGTCGTCCCAGTATTTTTCGACGATCGTCATGGTCATGCCTCCGCGCGCGGGTTGATCGCCAGCGCCTGCGCAACGCAGGAAGCCGGCCTGGCCTGGATCAGCTCGACGGCGAGCCCGTCGGGCAGGCGAAGCCAGTTGCGCCCTTGCGGCATCTCCGTCACGCCGAAGCGTTGCGCCGCGGCCAGCGCGGCCTCCAGGTCTTCGCACATCACGCCGAGATGCGCGAGCCGGCCTTCCGGGCCATCGTGTTCCGGCGCGTGGATGAACTGCAGGCCGCCGAGCGTCCAGTACTGCCGCGGCGCGTCGAGCGTGCCGTCCACTTCGCGCAGGGTCATGCCGAGCACGTCCTCGAAGAAGCGGATGTGCCAGCGGATGTCCTTGACCCAGATCGCGACGTGTTCGAGATAGGCTTTCGTGGCATTCATGCGGCGGCCTCCTGCCGTTGGCGGTCGGCCATCGCGCGTTCCAGCCCCTTGATGCAGGCGACGAGCGTTGCATTGACCGGGGTCGGCACGCCGTAGCGTTGCCCCCAGCGCACGACCGAACCGTTGATGAAGTCGATTTCGGTGATCGAGCCCTTCTCCAGGCTTTGCAGCATCGACGTCTTGAAGGACGCCGGCAGCCCCTCGGCGGCGAGCGTCCAGGCCTGCTCGGGATCGGTCATCGACAGCTTGACGCCGGCCGCCTGCGCCGCCGCGATCGCCTCGGCCACGGCCGCGAGCGACGTCGCCTTCAGCAGCGGTTCATCGTAAAGCTGCCCGTAGGTGAGGCCGGTCAGGCCGGTCAGCGCACCCGTCGCGACGTTCACCAGCAGCTTGTCCCACATCGTGCCGACGATGTTGTCGCTGATCGTCGTGGCGAGGCCGGCGGCATCGAACGCGGCGGCGATCGCCTGCACGCGCGGCGTGATGCGGCCGTCGAGTTCGCCGATATAGGTGTATTTGCCGATCACGCCGGATTCGATATGGCCCGCGCCGCGCAGCACGCCACCGACGTAAGTCTTGCCCGCGAGGACGCGCTCGCGGCCGACGACGTCGATCAGGATGTCCTCGTGTCCGAGGCCGTTCTGCAGCGACAGCACGGTGGTATCCGGCCCCACCAGCGATTGGGCGCCGCGGATGGCCGCGTCGGTGTGGAACGACTTGACCAGCACCACCACCAGGTCGGCCACGCCGACTTCGGCAGCCTGGGTCGTCGCGTGGACGCGCACGTGGCGGGTGCCGGCCGCGTCGTCGACGCGCAGGCCGTCACGGCGCATCGCATCGACGTGTGCCGGCGAGCGGTCGATCAGCCAGGTCTCGTGGCCGCCTTGGGTGAGGGTGGCGCCGATCGCGCAGCCGAGTGCGCCGGCGCCCAGAATTGCTATTTTCAATGGCTTCTCCTTTGTCGACCAGAGTTGGCGCTTTGGCGCCTTACTCTGGTCCCATGCAAAGCTGACGTATGGCATCACGATAGGAGTCGCCGCTCATGCCGACAATGCAATGGATACAATGTCGTCATTGCCCTGGACAATAACGCCACGATGCCTGCCGACCTGCCCGACCTGAAGCTGCTTCAGCTTTTCGATCTCCTGTACGACGTGCGCAGCGTCACGCGCGTCGCCGAGCAACTGGGCCAGAGCCAGCCGACGGTCAGCATCTGGCTCGGGCACTTGAGGGAACACCTGCACGATCCGCTCTTCATCCGGACGCCCGGCGGCATGGCGCCGACCCCGCAGGCCGACGCGCTGATCGGGCCATGCCGGGAAATTCTCGAATCCCTGCGGCGCTTCACCGCATGGGAGATCGCGTTCGATCCGGCGACGGCCCAGCGACGCTTTCGCATCTGCATGACCGACGCGAGCCACATCACGCTGCTTCCGAGGCTGCTGGCCCATGTCCGGGCACAGGCGCCCGGCGTCCGGCTGGAAGCCGCGCGGATCGACGGCAATACGGAACGCGCGCTCGAATCCGGCGAAGCCGATCTCGCGATCGGCTATGTGCCGTGGCTGGGTGGCGGCATTTATCAGCAGAAGCTGTACGACCAGGACTGGGTATGCCTGGCCAACCGGCATCATCCGCGGATTCGCGGCCGCCTCGGGGCGAAGCAGTATCGTTCCGAAGGACATGTCGCCATTACCGCGGGAACCGGGGCGCAACTCCTCGAACAGGCGCTGCGGCAGGCGCGCATCGAGCGGGACGTCGTGCTGGAGTTGCCGGGTTTCCTGGGCTTGGGGGCGATCGTCCAGACGACCGACCTGATCACGACGCTACCGCGTCATATCGGCCAGACACTGGCCCAGGCGAGCGATCTGGCGGTTCATGCGTGTCCGATCCCGGTCGACGGGTTTGCGGTACGACAGCATTGGCATGCGCGATATCACCATGAGGCCGGCAACCGCTGGCTGCGCGGCGTCGTGATTCAACTGTTCGGTGCATCGCATTGACTTGCGGGTTCGGCGTTCGCGACGGCCGGCGGACCGGCCGGCGCTCGATTGGATGCGAAACGTCCGGCAAGCAGTGTTTTTCGACGTTTTACGTCGAGGTTCGGCGCGGTTGAGATTTTTTCAGTCGCATCGAGGCGATATGATTTCTCCAGCCCCAACACCGTCGGCCGATCCATGAAGCGCGCCAGCATCGCTGCGACGCGGCCCAGCAAGCACAAGAGAGTCGTATGCCGGACACGCCAATCGTCATCGTCGAACACGCCCGCAGGCGAACCGCTCAAGTCCGGGCCGGCGACGTCCCCGCCGCCTTGCAGGGCGGTCCCAAGTGGGTGTGCAGGATCGTCCCGGATCACGCACCGAGGTCCTGCGAAGGGCACCGATCCGCCGCAGGCACGGCTGAAACGCTCGGCCGACTGAAGCCTGCGAACGTCGCGTTGACGGACCCTGTCCCGAGCGCCGGCGGCTGGCTGGCGCGCTCGTCGACCGACGGAGCCGGCCGGTGTCGCGCGTATGCGCATCTCGGTGCGAACCGGATCCTCGAGATGGTCGGCATGCCGGGCGTCGGCCCGTGGCTCGACGAGCACGACACCTGGTGGCCCGGCGCGTACGAGTTGCCGCTGCTCGAACAGTTGTCCGCGAACGAGTCGCCTCTGCGCGACCTGCTGGGTGCGACAGCACCCGCCCATCTGCTGATGAGCCTGACCGAAGTCGACGGCACCGCACTCGTGACCGAATCGGACGATGGCATCGAGCGTCCGTTCCGAATTCCCGCGGGTGTGGATACGATCCATTTCGCGCCCGTACGTATCAGCGGGCCGGTGGCGCAGTGGCGCGAAACGCTCGTCACCGCGTTCGACCGTGTCCGGCATCTGGTCGGGCTCAGGTCGGCCCGCCCTTTCTATCTTTGACGCAAGCCCCCGTTCTCCGGCAGACCACGCGATGACCGACGCACTCGACTCCTTCGACCGCAAGATCCTGAATATCGTCCAGCGCGATTGCAGCGCGACCGCGGACGCCATTGCCGAACGGATCGGCCTGTCCACGTCGGCCGTGCAAAAGCGGCTGAAGCGCATGCGCACCGAAAAGATCATTTCGGCGGAAATCGCGGTGGTCGATCGTGCGGCGGTCGGCCGGCCGATGACGTTCATCGCCGCAATCGAGATCGAACGCGAAAACTACGAGACGGTCGCCAGGTTCCGCGAGTGGTCGAAGGCGCACGACGAGATCCAGCAGATCTACTACGTGACCGGCTCCGCCGACCTGATCGCGATCATCACCGCACGCGACGTCGAGGCGTACGACCGGCTGTCCGCGCGGATCATGCAGAGCAATCCGATGATCCGCCGGATCAACACGAATGTCGTGCTGAGTGCGGTCAAGGTCGGGCTGTTCGTGCCGGTCGACAAGGACGGCGACGACGAACCGCCGGCCGCCTGACGGACTGGTTTCGCGCGGGACGGGCGATCCGTCCGTCCCGCATGACGAATCGCAATGAGTGACGGCTTGAATCGGGCGAAACGCATAATTTGAAAATCGATTCGCATAACTAACCTGTGTCGTGTGGTCAATGAACAGGAGATGATCGAGATGGAACTCAAACTGGCACTGGTCGGTTTCGGCGGAGTCAATCAGGGACTGGTCGAACTGCTCAAGAAGAAGCGCGCGATGCTGGGTGCGGCGGGACTCGACGTATCGGTGACGATGGTCGCCGACCTGCGGCTCGGGATCGCGACGAATCCTCGCGGTATCGCGCTGGACGTGCTCGACGAAACCGCCCGGCGGGGCGTCGATGCCGAAGCGCTGCGTCGCGATCCCGGCACGCTGGTGTCGCCGGACGTCGGCCTCGGTGCGGTGCTGAAGGCCATCGCGTCGGAACACGTGGACGTCGTCATCGAGGCGACCTTCACCGATCCGACCACCGGTGAGCCCGCGCTGTCGCATTGCCGTACCGCGCTCGAATGCGGCAAGCACGTGATCACGACCAACAAGGGGCCGATCGCGCTCGCGCAGCCGGCACTGGCGCGGATTGCCGCGCAATCGGGTGCGTGTGTGATGTACGAGGGCACGGTGATGAGCGGCACGCCGGTGCTGCGGCAGCTCGCGACCTCGCTGCGCGGCTGCGACATCCGCGGCTTCGCCGGCATCCTGAACGGCACGTCGAACTACGTGCTCGGCGAGGTCGAGGCCGGCGCGAGCTTCGATGCGGCGATCCGCGATGCGCAGCAGCGCGGCTATGCGGAGGCGAACCCGGCGGCCGACGTCAACGGTTCGGACGTACAGCTGAAGGTCGTCATTCTGGCGAACGCACTGTGGAATGCCGGCCTCGAGCGCGCCGACGTGACGTGCCGCGGCATCGTGGAATTGACCGAGCAAGACGTGCGCGCGGCGGCGGCGGAGCGCATGTCCTGGCGGTTGATCGGCTCTGCCATCCGCCATCCGGACGGCACCGTTACCGCGAGCGTCGAGCCGCGCAAGCTGCCGGCCGGCCATCCGCTGCTGGCCGCGAGCGGCGTGACGAACGCGATCACGTTCGACACCGACGTGCTCGGTGGCGTGACGATCAGCGGGCCGGGTGCCGGGCGCGAGGAAACGGCGTTCGCGATCCTCTCCGACCTGATCGAACTGGCGGACCGGATTGGCGCGGCCTCGCACGAGGTGGCGGCATGAGCGCGCGCGATGCGGTGATGAGCGACTGCACGGGAGCCGGCGTGGCCGATGTGCGATCGCCGTATGACGGCTCGACCGTCGGCCAGGTTCGTCTGTCGCGAGCCGATGCGGCGCCGCTCCTCGTCGAGCGCGCGCTCGACGGCGCGCGCGCGGCCGCAACCATGTCGCGCAGCCAGCGGGCCGACCTCCTGTTTCGCGCAGCCTCGAGCGTGGAGGCACAAGCGGAGACATTCGCACGCACGATCGCGCTGGAGGCGGGCAAGCCGCTGCGGCAGGCCCGCAAGGAAGTCGCGCGCTGCGTAAACACGCTGCGCCTGTCGGGCGAGGAAGCGAAACGACTCAACGGCGAGACGATCCCGTTCGACGGGTATCCCGGCTCGGAGGATCGCAGCGGCTACTACACGCTGGAGCCGCTGGGCGTGATTCTCGCGATCACGCCCTTCAACGACCCGCTGAACCTCGTCGCACACAAGCTCGGGCCGGCGCTCGCGACCGGCAATGCGGTCATCCTGAAGCCCTCGTTGCTCGCGCCGCTGTCCGCACAGGCGCTCGTCGAGGTCCTGTGGGAAGCCGGTGCGCCGCGCGCCGCGCTGCAGATCGTGCACGGCGGCGCGGATCTCGCGTCCGCGCTGGTGCGCGACCGGCGGATCCGGATGGTGACCTTTACCGGTGGCCCGCAGACCGGCGAGGCCATCACGCGCGATGCGGGACTCAAGAAGATCGCGATGGACCTTGGCGGCAATGCGCCGGTGATCGTCATGGCCGACTGCGACCTGAAGGATGCCGCCGAATCGTGCGTGTCGGGCGCGTTCTGGGCGGCGGGGCAGAACTGCATCGGCACGCAGCGGATCTTCGTCGCCGAGGCCGCGTACGAGCCGTTCGTGCGGTATTTCGTCGAACTGACCGGCAGGATGGTCGTCGGCGATCCGCTGGACGATGCGACCGACATGGGGCCGATGATCGGCGAGGAGCAGGCGATCCGCATCGAGCAGTGGGTCGCCGAAGCCGTGTCGCGCGGTGCGACGGTGCTGACCGGCCATCGGCGACGCGGGGCGCTGTATGAACCGACGGTGCTCGCGGATGTGCCGCACGACGCGCGTGTCTGGACCGACGAGGTATTCGCGCCGGTCGTGACGATCGAGAAATTCACCGACCTGCAGCAGGCGCTCGACGCGGCCAACGCGTCGGAGAGCTGCCTGCATGCAGGCGTGTTCACCAACCGCCTGGAGGTGGCGCTCGGCGCGGCCGAGCGCCTGCAGGCGGGCGGCGTGATGATCAACGATTCGTCCGATTACCGCTTCGACGGCATGCCGTTCGGCGGATTCAAGCATGGGTCGCTAGGCCGCGAAGGCGTTCGGTTCGCGATGACGGACATGACGCAGCCGAAGGTGGTCTGCTTCAGGCGCAACCGGCGGCTGTCTAGCTGATGCGCAAGCGCGGGCCCCTCGCGGGCCGGCGCGGCGCGAACCGGAGCGTTGTGAGCAACGTATCGAGGAAGGAGTCGAGGATGCCAGCAGCAATTCCTGCATGCAAACCGGCGGCGGACGCGCTGGTGGTCGAGGATATTCACAAGTCGTTCGGCGGTGTCGAGGTGCTGAAGGGCATCTCGTTGACCGCGAAGAATCACGAGGTCGTGTCGATCCTCGGCAGCAGCGGGTCGGGGAAAAGTACCTTCCTCAGGTGCATCAACCTGCTGGAAATGCCCGACCGAGGCCGGATCTGCGTGAACGGCGAAACGCTCGCGCTGAAACAGGCGGGCCGCGACGGCGCGCTCGTTGCGGCCGACGCGCGGCAGGTGATGCGCGTGCGCCGCAGGCTCGCGATGGTGTTCCAGCAGTTCAATCTGTGGGCGCACATGACCGTGCTGCAGAACGTGATGTTCGTGCCGGTGCGCGTGCTCGGCGTGCCGAAGCGCGACGCCCGCGACAAGGCGATCGCGATGCTCGAACGGGTCGGGCTCGCCGGCAAGTGCGAACACTATCCGAACCAGCTGTCGGGCGGCCAGCAG
Organism: Burkholderia sp. USMB20; assembly: GCF_000949135.2. Lineage (GTDB taxonomy): Bacteria > Pseudomonadota > Gammaproteobacteria > Burkholderiales > Burkholderiaceae > Burkholderia. The sequence goes on from NZ_JTAN02000003.1 coordinate 671,378, forward strand.
CAGCGCGTCGCGATTGCGCGTGCGCTCGCGACCGACCCCGACGTGATGCTGTTCGACGAGCCGACGTCGGCGCTCGATCCGGAACTCGTCGGCGAAGTGTTGAAAGTGATGCGCTCGCTGGCCGACGAGGGACGCACGATGCTCGTCGTCACGCACGAGATGGGGTTCGCGCGCGAGGTCGCGAACCGCGTCGTGTTCGTCCACCAGGGACGAATCGAGGAAGACGGCAGTCCTGACGAAGTGTTCGCGAGCCAGAAATCGCCGCGGTTCCAGAAGTTTCTGTCCAGCATCATTTGATGCGGATTCAATGCCAACCGGAGAGGAAACCATGAAAAAGCTGCTTCAGTCGCTGTGCGTGGGCGCGGCATTGCTCGGATCGGTCGCGCAGGCCGAGCAGGTCGTGCGGGTCGGCACCCTCGCCGACTACGCGCCGTTCGAATACAAGGATGCCTCCGGCAAGCTGCAGGGCATGGAGATCGACATCGGCAAGAAGATGTGCGACACGATGAAGGTCAAGTGCCAGTGGGTGACGATGGATTTCGACGCGCTGATTCCGGCACTCAAGGCGAAGCAGATCGATGCGGTGCTCGCGCAAATGTCGAAGACGCCGGAGCGCGAGCAGTCGGTGGACTTCACGCGCATCGTCACGACGGCGCCCGTGCAGCTCGTCGCGAAGCAGGGCTCCGGCATCACGGAAAACGCCGCCACGCTGCGCGGCAAGACGATCGGCGTTCAGACGGCCTCGACGCACGAATCCTATCTGCGCCGCCGCCTGCCGGCGAGCAAGTCGGGGATCGACGTGAAGGTCTATCAGACGCTCGACGAGGCCTGGCTCGATCTCGAGGCCGGGCGCGTCGATGCGGTATTCGCCGACAACACGGTCGCGTACGACTGGCTGACGAAGGCCGGCAGGAAGGCAGGCTTCGGCTTCGTCGGCAAGCCGATCGCCGATGCGGAGATCTTCGGCGACGGTACGGCGATCGCGGTGCGCAAGGGCGACGCGCCGCTGAAGGCGCTGTTCGACAAGGGCATCGCGCAGGTGCAGGCGGACGGTACGTTCGCCGCGGCCAACAAGCGCTATTTCCCGTTCAGCATCGCGCCGCAATAACCGCGCAGCGGTCCCGCGCGGGCGCCGGACGGCGGCCCGCGCGGTCCCGGCCTTACACGGAGCGACATTACGATGGATATCCTGGTGAACTACGGCGCGCAGATCGCGGCTGGTGCGCTCGTCACGCTGGAGCTGGCGGTCGCCGCGCTGTGCGTCGGCATGCTGCTCGGCATCGCCGGTGCGTCGGCAAAACTGTCGAGCCTCGGGTGGCTCAGGCATGCGACCTATGCGCTGACCAATTTCCTGCGCGGCATTCCCGAGTTCCTGATCCTGTTGATCTGCTACTTCGGGCTGTCGCATTTTCTCAACGCGCAATTCGATGGCGCCGTTGTCATCAGCCCGTTCTCCGCCGGCGTGATCGCGCTCGCCGTGGTGTTCGGCGCGTACTCGTCGGAGATGTTCCGCGGCGCGTTCAGCGCGGTGCCGGCCGGCCAGATCGAGGCCGCGCGCGCGTACGGGATGACACGCCTGCAGACGCTGTGGTACGTGCGGCTGCCGCAGGCGTGGCGCATCTGCCTGCCGAGCCTGAACAACATGTGGCAGAACCTGCTGAAGGACACCTCGCTGGTGTCGATCGTCGGGCTCGAGGACATGTTGCGCAAGGCCAACATCGCCGCGCAGTTCACCAAGCAGCCATTCGTCTTCTACGTGGCGGTCGGAGTCGTCTATTTCGGCTTTCTCGCCGCATCAAACCCCGTGTTCGCGTGGCTCGAGCGCAGCGCGGGCCGCGGTTACGCAGCACGCACCTGAGGAGGGCCATCTGATGAACGACTTTGTTTCCCTCATCGCGCAGTCCGGCCCGGACGTCGCGCGCGGCATCTGGATCACGCTCGAGCTGCTGGTGCTGTCGTGCACCCTGGCGTTCGCGCTCGCGGTGCCGCTGGCGGTCGCGCGCACGTCGGCGTGCCGCTGGCTGTCGACGCCGAGCCGGCTGTTCATGTCGGTGTTTCGCGGCACGCCGCTGCTGGTGCAGATTTTCGTGCTGTATTACGGGCTCGCGCAGTTCTCGCTCGTGCGTGCATCGCCTCTGTGGCTGCTGGTCGGCGGATCGTTCTCGTGTGCGTTGTGCGCGCTGACGCTCAATCTCGCGGCCTACATGGCCGAAGACATCCGCGGCGGGATCGCAGGCGTTCCCACCGGCGAGAAGGAGGCCGCGCTCGCGTTCGGGATGAGCCGCTTCATGCTCACCTGGTTCGTGATCGTGCCGCGCGCGATCGGCATCGTCGCGCCGACGCTCGGCAACGAGATCGTGCTGCAGCTGAAATCGACCGCGCTTGCCAGCACGATTACCGTGCTCGACCTCACCGGTGTCGCGCGACGCATCTCCATCGAAACCTATACGACCGACGCGCTGATGCTGGCCGGCATCGTGTACGTCGGTATCACTGCGGTACTTTCGACCGTGCTCAAACGTGTCGAAGGTCTGCTGAATCGCCATCTGGGCAGCGTGCGTGTCTGACGGGCGCCGCATGAACGCGACACAACGAACGATCCGAGGACGACATGGGATACAAGCTTGAAACGCTGGCGCTCGCCGCGGACCGCGACGTGACCGACGAGAAGTCGGTCGCGCCGGCGATCCACTATTCGGCGGTGTTCAAGGCAGCCGGCAGCGAGGAATTCGCGGAGATGTCGAGCGTGCCGCAGCATCCGCGCAACTACACGCGCTACGGCAATCCGGTTCACGAGCGCGTGAAGGCGGTCATGGCGGAGCTCGAGGGCACCGAGACCGCGCTCGTCACGGCATCCGGCATGGGCGCGATCGCGACCGCGATCCTCAGTGTCGTGAAGGCCGGCGATCACGTCGTCGGCCAGACGCGTCATTACATGAGCACCACGAAGCTGCTCGACGACATGCTGCGCCGGTTCGGCGTCGAGGTGACGTTCGTCGACCAGACCGACGTGGTCGCGTTCGATCGCGCGATCCGGCCGAACACACGGCTGATCGTGCTCGAGTCGCCGGTCAACCCGCTGCTGCTCGTGACCGACATCGCCGCGGTGACCGAGATCGCCAGAGCCCGCGGCATCCTCACGCTCGCGGACAACACGTTCGCGTCGCCGATCAACCAGCAGCCGCACCGGCTCGGTGTCGACATCGTCGTGCACAGCGCGACCAAGTATCTGGGCGGCCATCACGACCTGACGGGCGGCGTGATCTGCACGAGCCGCGTGCTCGCCGAGCAGATCTGGCATACGCACATCACGCTCGGGTCGGTGCTGTCGCCGATGGACGCGTGGCTGCTGCTGCGCGGGCTGCGCACGCTGCCGATGCGCGTCGAGCGGATCAATGCGAACGCTCAGGCGCTCGCCGAATTCCTCGAGGCGCACGCGAAGATCGAGCGTGTGTTCTATCCGGGCCTGCGCAGCCATCCGCAGCATGGGCTCGCGTGCCGGCAGATGCGCGGTTTCGGCGGCGTGGTCGCGTTCGGCGTGCGGGGAAGCTACGGCGAAGCGCAGCGCTTCGTCGAGGCGCTGCGCCTGCCGCTGAATGCAGGCAATCTCGGCGGCGTCGATTCGCTCGCGATCCATACGGCATCGATGTGGGCGGGCACGATGTCGGCGGAGCAGATGCGCGCTGCCGACATTCCGCTCAATTTCATCCGCTATTCGGTCGGCATCGAGCACATCGACGACCTGAAAAGCGATATCGCGCAAGCATTGGAGCAGATCTGACACGGACCCGCGCGCACGCTCGGTCGACGCCCCACGCGCGTCGCACCGACCTTTGAATCGATGCGGGCACGAGCTGCGCGGATTGCAACGACGGAGCACGGACTATGCAAGACATCACAGTACTCGACGGCGGCATGGGGCGCGAACTGGCGCGGATGGGGGCGCCGTTCAGGCAGCCGGAATGGTCGGCACTCGCGCTGATGGAAGCGCCGCATTACGTCAGCCTTGCGCACGACGCGTTCATCGCGGCAGGCGCCGACGTGATCACCGCGAACAGCTATGCGGTCGTGCCGTTCCATATCGGCGAAGCGCGGTTCCGTCGCGACGGTGTCGCGCTCGCGGCACTTGCCGGGCAACTCGCGCGGCAAGCGGCGGACCGCGCAGCGCGGCCCGTGCGCGTCGCGGGATCGCTTCCGCCGACCGGCGGTTCCTACCGACCCGACCTGTTCGACGCGGCGCGCGCGGATGCGATCCTGGCGACGCTCGTCGACGGGCTCGATCCCTACGTCGACCTGTGGCTGGCCGAGACGCAGAGCCTGACCGACGAGATCGGCGCGGTCCGGCGTGCGCTCGGTGCGAATCCGAAGCCGCTCTGGGTCTCGTTCACGCTGCGTGACGACGTCGACGCAGGCGCCACGCCGGTACTGCGATCGGGACAGACGCTCGACGAAGCGATCGACGCCGCCGTGTCCGCGCGCGCGACCGCGCTGCTGTTCAACTGCAGCCAGCCGGAGGTGATGGGTGCGGCGATCGAGACGGTGCAGCGCACGCTCGCGAACACCGGAACGTCGCTCGCGATCGGCGCCTATGCGAACGCGTTTCCGCCTCAGCGCGCCGATGCGCGCGCGAACGAGGAACTCGACGGCCTGCGCGGCGACGTCGATCCGCCCGGCTATGCAAGATGGGCGGAGCAGTGGCTTGGCCTGGGCGCGCGGATCGTCGGCGGGTGTTGCGGCATCGGCCCCGGCCACATCGCGGCATTGCGCAACGCGGTCGATGCGCGCGGCGCCGCGCACACCGGGTTCAGCCAATGAAGATCGACGGCCTGGACCAGAAGATCATCGACGCATTGTGTGCCGATGCGCGGATACCGCTCGCGGTATTGGCCGACCGGATCGGTCTGTCCAGGCAGGCGGTCCGCAACCGGATCGACCGGCTCGAAGCGCTGAACATCATCGCAGGCTATACGGTGCGGCTCGCATTGCCCGACGATGTCGTGCCGGTGCGCGCCGTGATGCTCGTGTATCGCCGGGACCGGATGCGCGGCGCGGACGTGCTCGCCGCGCTCGAGCGGATCGCCGAGGTGCGCGATTGCGCGGTCCTCAGCGGCGAGGTCGATTTGCTGGTGCAGATCGAGGCGGCCACGCACGAGCGCATCAGCGACATCTGGGCAACGATCAGCGCGCTGGACGGCGTGCAAAACATGACGACCAGTTTCGTGCTCGACTCCGTCGTTCACAAGCGCTGACCAAACCGGCGCAACGGGAAAAGGGCAGGCGGGGGAGGCTGCGCGTCGTCCGGTTCGGCGTCCGCGACGGCGTATCGAAGCCACGCGGCGCTGGAGCGGCTTGCTGCCGCTCCGCGCGCGTGGCCGTACTCAGGCTTTCAGTGCGCCGAAGATTTCATTGAGCATCGACTTCGCATCGCCGAACAACATGCGGTTGTTGTCCTTGTAGAACAGCGGATTGTCGACGCCCGCATAGCCGGACGCCATGCTGCGCTTCATCACGATCGACGTCTTCGCCTTCCACACTTCCAGCACCGGCATGCCGGCGATCGGGCTCGACGGGTCGTCCTGCGCGGCCGGGTTCACGATGTCGTTCGCGCCGATCACCATCGACACGTCGGCTTCGGGGAAGTCGCCGTTGATCTCGTCCATCTCCAGCACGATGTCGTACGGCACCTTCGCTTCGGCCAGCAGCACGTTCATGTGGCCCGGCATGCGGCCCGCGACCGGGTGGATCGCGAAACGCACGTCGACGCCCTTCTCGCGCAGCAGCTTCGTCAGCTCGAACACCGTGTGCTGGGCCTGCGCCACGGCCATCCCGTAGCCGGGCACGATGATCACGCGCTTCGCTTCGCGCAGCAGCTCGGCCGTCTCCACTGCGCTCACCGCGACCGCTTCGCCGGCCGGCTGCGCGGCGCCGCCGCCGGCTGCCGCCGGTGCGCCCGCGCCGCTGCCGAAGCCGCCCGCGATCACGCTGATGAAGTTGCGGTTCATCGCGCGGCACATGATGTACGACAGGATCGCACCCGACGAGCCGACCAGCGCGCCGATCACGATCAGCAGGTCGTTGCCGAGCATGAAGCCGGTGGCGGCTGCCGCCCACCCCGAGTAGCTGTTGAGCATCGACACCACGACCGGCATGTCCGCGCCGCCGATCGCCATCACCATGTGCACGCCGAACAGCAGCGAGATCACGGTCATCACGACGAGCGGCAGCATGCCGTCCTGGATCGTTTCCGCATGCAGGAACGCGCGGCCGTAGTCGATCACGATCAGCAGCGCGGCCAGGTTCAGCCAGTGCCGTGCCGGCAGCAGCAGCGGCTTGCCGCCGATCTTGCCCGACAGCTTGCCGAACGCGATGATCGAGCCCGCGAAGGTGACGGCACCGATCAGGATGCCGACATAAATTTCCACTTCGTGGATCGCCTTCTCGGCGCCGGTGAACTGCAGCGACGTGTCGATGTAGCTCGCGAAGCCGACGAGGCAGGCCGCGAGACCGACCAGGCTGTGCATCAGCGCGACCAGTTCCGGCATCTGCGTCATCTGCACCTTCTTCGCCGCGTACAGGCCGACCGCGCCGCCGACGACGAGCGCGGCGATCACGTACGGAATGCCCGCGGCCGACACGCGCGGCCCGGCCACGGTGGCCAGCACGGCGATCAGCATGCCGATCATGCCGAGCAGGTTGCCGCGGCGCGCGGTTTCGGGGTTCGCGAGGCCGCCGAGGCTCAGGATGAACAGGATCGCGGCGCCGATATAGGAGACGGTGGTCAGGTTGGAAGTCATTATTGTCGTCCCCTTATTTGCGGAACATCGCCAGCATGCGGCGCGTGACCGCGAAGCCGCCGAACATGTTGACGGCCGTGAGCGTGAGCGCGCCGACCGCGAGACCGAGGATCAGCCCGGACGGACGATCGCCGGCGTTGGCCAGCTCACCGAGGGGCGGTGCGACCTGCACGAGCGCGCCGATCGCGATGATCGACGAGATCGCGTTGGTCACGCTCATCAGCGGCGTGTGCAGCGACGGCGTGACGTTCCAGATCACCATGTAGCCGACGAAGCACGCGAGCACGAACACCGTGAAGTGCGACAGGAAGCTCGCCGGCGCGAACTGGCCGACCAGCAGGAACGCCAGCGCGCCGATCGCGAACACGATCGCGAGCGCCTTGGCTGACATCGGCTCGCCGCTGTGGCCATGACCTTTCGACTTCGCCGGCGCCGCGACTGCCGCGGGTGCGGCCGCTGCAGGCTTGGGCGCGACGGCCGCCTGCTTGATCGGCGGCGGCGGCCACGTGACGTTGCCTTCCTTGATGACGGTGAGGCCGCGGATCGCGTCGTCGTCGAAGTCGACGTTGATCGTGCCGTCCTTGGCCTTGCACAGCTCCTCGATCACGCGCAGCAGGTTGGTCGCATAGAGCGTCGACGACTGCCGCGACAGGCGCGACGCGAGATCGGTATAGCCGACGATGGTCACGCCGTGGCGCACCACGGCTTCGCCGGGCACCGTGAGTTCGCAGTTGCCGCCCTGTTCGGCGGCCATGTCGACGATCACGCTGCCGGGCTTCATCGACTGCACCATCTCGGCGGTGATGAGCTTCGGCGCCGGCTTGCCGGGGATCAGCGCGGTCGTGATGATGATGTCGGCGTCCCTGGCCTGCTGCGCATACATCGCGCGCTGCGCCTGCTGGAAGCCCTCGCTCATCACCTTCGCATAGCCGCCGCCGCCCGAGCCTTCCTCTTCGTAGTCGACCTTGACGAACTCGCCGCCCAGCGACTTGACCTGATCGGCCACTTCCGCACGCGTGTCGTTCGCGCGCACGATCGCACCGAGGCTCGCGGCCGTGCCGATCGCGGCCAGACCGGCCACACCGGCGCCGGCGATGAACACCTTCGCCGGCGGGATCTTGCCGGCCGCCGTGACCTGGCCGTTCAGGAAGCGGCCGAACGCATGCGCGGCCTCGATCACCGCGCGATAGCCGCTGATGCCGGCCATCGACGTGAGCGCGTCCATCTTCTGCGCGCGCGACAGCGTGCGCGGCAGCGAGTCGATCGCCAGCACGGTGGCGCGCTTCGCGGCCAGCTGCTGCATCAGCTCGGGATTCTGCGCGGGCCACACGAAGCCGATTAGCGTGCCGCCTTCGCGCATCAGCGCGACTTCGTCCGCGCTCGGCGGGCGCACCTTGAACACGATGTCGCTGCCGGACCAGAGCTCGGCCGCCGTGGCGGCGATGCTCGCGCCGGCCGCGCGATACGTGTCGTCGTCAAAGTTCGCGCCGGCACCGGCGCCGCTTTGGACGGCCACCGAAAACCCCAGCTTGATCAGTTTCTCGACCACCTCGGGAACGGTCGCAACGCGCCGTTCGCCGGTGGCTGTCTCCAGAGGAACCCCAATCTGTAATGTCATAGTGTGAAAGATGGGTGATGGCCATCGCGAAGCGCTCGGGCCGGTGCGTCAAGGTAACAGAATCATGTGCGTATTTAGTGGCTCGCGCGAGGGTTCGCATTAAAAATGGAACGACCGTTCGCTGGGCGCGAATAGAGTATGCCCGATAACAAAGGCGCCATCGAGGACACAAAATCGTCGAACGCGTCTTCTGCCGTGCTGTTGCGTTTTATCCACGCGCGGGCGATATCGCGTCGACCGAATGGAGGTTGACGATGCGGTCGGACCGCGATTTCCGCCGTGCGGTGCGGCTGCGTGAGCCGGCCGTCGCGCTGTGGGCTGCACGGGCTTCCCATGACCGGCGTCCTTCGCCGGTTCCCATGGCCGGCTTCCGGTCGATGATCTCGCCGCTCGTTGCCCGGTCGGCTCGCCTTCCTTCGGATGATTTCGTCGGCGTACACGGAAGCCGGAGATTCGGGCAGAGGTCGAATCGTTCCGCTTACACGCATGCCGGCATGATCGGGCCGATCGCGAAACGCCTGGGTACCGTTCAACAGCGGTTTGAAGCAATCCGGACCGACCGGTAGGTCAATGGCCGGGCGCTCACCGCAGGCGGACCCGTCAGCGCATCGCGACGATCGTCGGATCAATTCAGCAGGCACCATATCGCGAGGAACGGCGTATCGCCGGCGCGCATCGCATGCAGCGCGCCGGGCGGGTTGTGGATGCCGCCACCGATACCGGGATCGAACCATTCGCCGTTCTGCTGCCGGAATTCACCGGCGGTCAACAGCACGTACGCTTCCTCCGGCGCGTGACCATGATCCGGATATCTGACGCCGGGCATCATCAGCGAGAAGCCGAGCTGAATGTCGTCGCGGCTCTCCGCGCCGCCGGGCCCGCAGATCATCGCGTTCGCGTGCCCGTCGATGTAGTTGGGGCTGCCGTCCTTGCCCGACGTGCGACGCGACCATCCGACCACGGGTTCGAGCGACCTGATCAGCCGTGCAACCGTGGCGAACGTCGGGCTGACGTGCGCAACCGACTCGAGCGCCGGGGCGAGCCATGCGCTGGCGGGGTAGCGCTCCGCGAGCCGCGTTCCGTTGTCCGACGGCGTCTGCAGCCGCGCGAATACTTTCGGCGCGAATGCGCGCGCGGCGGGGGGAAGCCGGTCCGACTGGAACAGTTCGCCGGCGATCCGGACGAAATCCGCGATGTGCTTCGGGCGTTCACTCATGCTGGTCTGTGCTCCGGTGCTCGCTGGCTTGATGAGACGAAAGTCTATGCAGAAACGTGCCGGCCCGGGCAGCGAAAAAGGGCGGCCGATTTGGCGCCGGCCGCCATGTGCTCGGCGCGGTTGCCGTCGCACGCGCTCAGGCCGGCATCCTTCGGCGATGTCCATGATCGTCTCCCGGTTTTCGGCTTCGCCGGTCGTTCGAGCCGCCGCCCGGCCCGTCCGGCCGGCACGCCGATTGCGCATCGTTTATGCTGGAAACGGCACCCGAACCGCCCCGCCCGGACGCCCGTTTCCGCCATCGCCCCGCGCATCGTGTGGCCGGTTTTGTCACCATGTGGGCCGGATATGACAATGGAAAACCGCCGGCGCGGCATTACGATGGGCCACGACGTCGCCTGGCGCTGGCCGGTTTTGCCGCAGCCGCCCGGGCCGCGCGCCTCATTCACCGCCTGATTTGGAACATCGACCATGAGCTATAACGCCCCTGTCAAGGACATGCTGTTCGTGCTGAAGGAACTCGCGGGCATCGACACCGTTGCGCAGTTGCCGGGTTTCGAGGACGCCGGCTATGACACGGCGCAGGCCGTGCTCGACGAATCCGCGAAATTCTGCGACGAGGTGCTGGCGCCGCTGAACGTCGAGGGCGACCGCAACCCGAGCAGCTGGAAGGATGGCGTCGTGACCGCGACGCCGGGCTTCGGCGCCGCATTCCGCCAGTTCGTCGAAGGCGGCTGGCAAGGTCTGCAGCATCCGGCCGAATACGACGGCCAGGGGCTGCCGAAGCTGATCGCGACGCCGTGCATCGAGATGCTGAACGCGGCGAACCTGTCGTTCGCGCTGTGCCCGCTGCTCACCGACGGCGCGATCGAGGCGCTGCTGACGGCCGGCACCGACGAACAGAAGCAGCGCTACGTGCCGAAGCTGATCTCGGGTGAATGGACCGGCACGATGAACCTGACCGAGCCGCAGGCCGGTTCGGACCTGGCGCTGGTGCGCTCGCGCGCCGAGCCGCAGGGCGACGGCACGTACAAGGTGTTCGGCACCAAGATCTTCATCACGTGGGGCGAGCACGACATGGCGGACAACATCGTCCACCTGGTGCTCGCGCGCACGCCGAACGCGCCGGAAGGCGTGAAGGGCATTTCGCTGTTCATCGTGCCGAAGTTCCTGGTCAACGACGACGGCTCGCTCGGCGCGCGCAACGACGTGCACTGCGTGTCGATCGAGCACAAGCTCGGCATCAAGGCGAGCCCGACCGCGGTGCTGCAGTACGGCGACAACGGCGGTGCGATCGGCTACCTCGTCGGCGAGGAGAATCGCGGCCTCGAATACATGTTCATCATGATGAACGCGGCGCGTTTCGGCGTCGGGATGCAGGGGATCGGCGTGGCCGACCGTGCCTACCGGAAGGCCGCGGAATTCGCGAAGGAGCGCGTGCAGAGCCGCCCGGTGGACGGGTCGGCCAAGCAGTCGGTGACGATCATCCATCACCCGGACGTGCGCCGCATGCTCGGCACGATGCGCGCGCTGACCGAGGGCGCGCGGGCGCTCGCGTACGTCGCAGCCGCGCACAGCGACATTGCCCACCGCCATTCGGACGAGGCGACGCGCACGCGTCATCAGGCAATCTACGAATATCTGGTGCCGGTCGTGAAGGGCTGGAGCACGGAGATGGTGAACGACGTGGCGAGCCTCGGCGTGCAGGTGCACGGCGGGATGGGCTTCATCGAGGAAACCGGCGCCGCACAGTACTACCGCGACGCGCGGATCCTGGCGATCTACGAAGGCACGACCGCCATCCAGGCGAACGACCTGGTCGGCCGCAAGACGATGCGCGACGGCGGCGCGGTGGCGAAGGCGCTGATCGCGGAGATCGGCGACACCGTCGCGGCGCTCGGCAAGGTCGACGGCGCGGCGGCCGCGTCGATGAAGGCGCAGCTGGAGAAGGGTGCGCGCGCGCTGTCGACGGTGGTGGACTACGTGGTCGCGAACGTGAAGCAGGACCCGAACGCGGTGTTCGCGGGCAGCGTGCCGTACCTGAAGCTGGCGGGCGTCGTGCTGTGCGGATGGCAGATGGCGCGTGCGCTGCTGGCGGCGCACGCGAACCGTGCGAGCGACACGGCGTTCTTCGACGCGAAGATCGCGATCGCACAATGCTATGCGGAACACGTCCTCGTGCAGGCAGGCGGGCTCGAAGCGTCGATCGTCGGCGCGAAGGGCAACGAGAGCGTGCTCGCGTTGACGGAAGACCAGTTCTGACCGTAACGGTCGGGGCGCAGGAGGAGACAGGATTTTGACCACACAGGACTTGCTCGCGCAATACGGCCCCGCGCGAATCGGATGGAATACGACGTCGTGATCGTCGGCGGGCGGCCGGCCGGGCTGGTCGGCCGCGATTCCGGCTCAAGCAGCTGGCCGCCGAGAAAGGCACCGAGATCGGCGTTGTGCGTGCTCGAGAAGGGTTCCGGATCGGCGCGCAACATCCTGTCGGGCCGCGGTGGATGGACCCGCGCGCGGATCACCGAGCTGTTTCCCGACTGGGAAGGAACAGGGTGCGCCGTTGAACGTCGGAGGTGACCGAAGATCGCTTCCTGTTCCTGTCCGAGAGCAGCGCGGTCACCACGCCCAACTGGGCGCTGCCCGACAACTTCAAGAACCACGGCAACTACGTGATTTCGCTGGGCAATGTGACCCGTTGGCTTGGCCAGCAGGCGGAAGCCCTGGGCGTCGAGATCTTCCCGGGCTTCCCGGCCGCGGAGATTCTCTACAACGACGACGGTTCCGTGAAGGGCGTCGCACCGCAAATGGGCGTGGGCAAGGACGGCGAGCCGACCGGAGAACTTCCAGCTCGGCATGGAACTGCACGCGAAGTACACGCTGTTCGCAAGGTGCCGTCATCTGGCCAACTGATCTCGAGTCAGCCGACGCGAAACGCCGATGCAGGCGTAGATGCATCAAGGAATGTGGGAAATCGACCGCGAACACAAGCGGTGGTGAAACGGCGGCTGCCGCTGAAGTCGGATACGTACGGCGGCTGTTCTGTTCACATGGACAAACCAGGTGGTCGTCGGCTTGTCGCACTCGGCTACACGAACCCGTATCTGTGCCGTTCGAGAATTCCAGCGCTACAAACCACCCGTGATCGCGCGTTCCCGAAGGGCGCAGCGTGTGTACCCTGGCGTCACGCCGGCGGCCTGCTGTCGCTGCCGAAACGGTTCCGCGGCGCGCTGATTGGCGACGACGCGGGCTTCCTGAACGCATCGCGGATCAAGGGCGGCCCACGCGGCGATCAAGACCGGCATGCTGGGGGCGGACGCCGCGTTCGACGCGCTGCAGGCTGGCCGCCAGAGCGACGACTCCACGCGTATCCGGACGCCTTCAAGCAATCGTGGCTGTACAGGAGCTGACCGCGCGCGCAACTCAAGCAGTGGATGCGAAGGTCTCTACCTCGGCACGCGATGTCGGGCTGGAACAGAAGGTGATGGGCGGCAACGTGCCGTGGACACTGCACCACAAGCATGCGGACCACGAGATGCTGAAGCCGGCATCGCAGTGCACGCCGATCGAGTATCCGAAGCCGGACGGCAAGCTGACGTTCGACCGATTGTCGTCGGTGTTCATCTCGAATACGAACCACGAGGAACACCAGCCGGCGCACCTGACGCTGAAGGACGCGAACGTGCCGGTGAACGTGAACCTGCGCACGTATGCGGGCCCGGAAGCGCGCTTCTGTCCGGCCGGCGTCTACGAGTTCGTCAAGAACGACAGCAACGAAGATCGCTTGCAGATCAACGCGCAGAACTGCGTGCACTGCAAGACCTGCGACATCAAGGACCCGACGCAGAACATCGTGTGGGTCACGCCGGAAGGCGGCGGCGGGCCGAATTACCCGAACATGTAACGCAACGCATCCCCGCGCCCGCGGGCGCGAACGAACCGGAGTGAGACGATGAGCAATGCAGCGAAGGAAGTCGTGGTGGTGAGCGGTGTCCGTACCGCGATCGGCGATTTCGGCGGGAGCCTGAAGGATTTCTCGCCGACCGATCTCGGTGCGAAGGTCGTGAGCGAAGTGCTGTCGCGCGCGAACGTGCCGGGCGATGCGGTCGGGCATGTCGTGTTCGGCCACGTCGTGAACACCGAGCCGAAGGACATGTATCTCGCGCGCGTCGCGGCGATCAACGGCGGCGTCGCGCAGCACACGCCGGCGCTCACCGTGAACCGCCTGTGCGGCTCCGGCCTGCAGGCGATCGTGTCGGCCGCGCAGACGATCATGCTCGGCGACGCCGACGTCGCGATCGGCGGCGGCTCGGAGAACATGAGCCGCGCGCCGTACACGGTGCCGGCCGCGCGCTTCGGCCAGCGCATGGGCGACGCAAAGCTCGTCGACATGATGCTCGGCGCGCTGCATGACCCGTTCCAGACGATCCACATGGGCGTGACCGCAGAGAACGTCGCCAAAAAGTACGGCATTTCGCGTGATGCGCAGGATGCGCTCGCGCTCGAATCGCATCGTCGCGCGGCGCGCGCGATCGCCGAAGGCCGCTTCAAGGACCAGATCCTGCCGATCTCGATCCGCACGAAGAAGGGCGAGGTCGCGTTCGACACCGACGAGCACGTGCGTCACGACGCTGGCCCGGACGACTTCACGAAGCTGAAGCCGGTGTTCGTGAAGGAGGACGGCACGGTGACGGCCGGCAACGCGTCGGGGATCAACGATGCGGCCGCCGCGGTGCTGATGATGAGCGCGGATGCCGCGCGCGCGCAGGGCGTGAAGCCGCTCGCGCGTCTCGTCGCGTACGCGCACGCGGGCGTCGATCCGGCGTACATGGGCATCGGCCCGGTGCCGGCCACGCAGAAGGCGCTCGAGCGCGCGGGCCTGAAGATCACCGATCTCGACGTGATCGAGGCGAACGAGGCGTTCGCCGCGCAGGCGTGCGCGGTCACGCAGGAGCTCGGCCTCGATCCGGCCAAGGTCAACCCGAACGGCTCGGGCATTTCGCTCGGTCACCCGATCGGCGCGACCGGCGCATTGATCACGGTCAAGGCGCTGTACGAGCTGAAGCGCATCGGCGGGCGTTACGCGCTCGTGACGATGTGTATCGGCGGCGGCCAGGGGATTGCGGCGATCTTCGAGAACATCTGATAATCGACCGCTCAGCACCCGAATACACAGGAATCGTCATGGCAATCGAAACCGTCGGCGTCGTGGGCGCCGGAACCATGGGCAACGGCATTGCGCAAACCGCGGCCGTTGCAGGACTCAACGTCGTGATGATCGACGTCAGCGACGCGGCGCTCGGCAAGGGCGTCGCCGCGCTGAAGGGCAGCCTCGAGCGGCTCGTGTCGAAGGACAAGCTCGACGCCGGCGCACGCGACGCCGCGCTCGCGCGCATCACGACGTCGACCGACTACGCGAAGCTCGCCGCGGTCGACATCGTGATCGAAGCCGCGACCGAGAACGTCGAGCTGAAGAGCCGCATCCTGAAGCAGATCGAGTCGGTCGCGCGGCCCGACGCGATCATCGCGACCAACACGTCGTCGATCTCGATCACGTCGCTCGCGGCGCTGCTCGCCGATCCGTCGCGCTTCGTCGGCATGCACTTCTTCAACCCGGTGCCGCTGATGCCGCTCGTCGAGATCATCCGCGGGCTGCAGACGAGCGACGCGACCGCGTCGGCGGTGCGCGCGCTGACCGAGCGTTTCGACAAGTCGCCGATCGGCGTGCGCAACGCGCCGGGCTTCGTCGTGAACCGGATCCTCGTGCCGATGATCAACGAAGCGTTCTTCGTGCTGGCCGAGGGCATCGCGTCGGCCGAGGAGATCGACGCGGGGATGAAGCTCGGCGCGAACCATCCGATCGGGCCGCTCGCGCTGGCCGACCTCGTCGGGCTCGACGTGTGTCTCGCGGTGATGGACGTGTTCCTGAAGGACTTCGGCGACACGAAGTACCGTGCGTGCCCGCTGCTGCGCGAGATGGTGTCGGCAGGGCGGCTGGGGCGCAAGACGGGGCGGGGGGTGTACGACTACAGCAAGTAAGCGGCGCATCAGTGCCTCTTCGCGCGGCCGCCTTCGGGCGGCCGCTTGCTTTGCGCGACGCGCTTACGCGTCGAGCGCCGCGAGGTCCCGCGGCAAGGGACGCTTGAACATCGCGAGCATCTGCCGGGCCGCCCTGCCGAGAGCCGGCCCGACGGCCATGTGCGCCGTCGAATGCGCGTCTTCCTGGTAGTTTCCCTTAAGTCCCCTCGTCGGGATTTTCCCCTAGCGCACCCCTGCGCACGCCACGCACGCCGCCTCGGCGCAATTCTCGTCCAATCCCGCACAGCCGCACCGGCACTGGTTTTCACGTCATTCGCACGGTTTCGGGGCAGTCATGCCTTTTTGCCCGCATTCGATGCATTACCAAAGGTATGGAAAAGCGCACAGAAAATGTATCTGGAGCGACGAAATTGGATTGATACGCTGCAGTCACTGAATCAGCGCCGTCAACCACGCGAGCGCGGCATCGAGCCCTGGCAGCAAGCCGGCAATCGATGGCGACACGTGCGGAGTTCGCGGTTTCCGTTACCAGTTAGTCGGGATGACAGAATGGCCCCAAATCTGACGTTTGCACCGGGCGACGTACTTCCCCCCGGAGCAATCTCCACCGACGGTGCGCCGTCGATCGCCCGGTCGAGCATCGCGACCGGAACCGACATCCTGACCGTCAAGCACCTGTCGAAGATCTTCGGTCCGAAGCCCGAGCGTGCGATCGAGCTGATGAAGCGCGGCGTCGGGCGCAACGAGATCTTCGCCGAAACCGGCAACATGGTGGCGGTCGACGACGTGAGCCTGAGCGTGCGGGCCGGCGAGATCTTCGTGATCATGGGGCTGTCGGGCTCGGGTAAATCGACGCTGGTACGTCTGCTCAACCGGCTGATCGAGCCGACGTCCGGGCAGGTCGTGCTCGAAGGCCGCGACATCGCGCCGATGTCGACGCCGGAATTGCGCGACGTTCGACGCCGGAAGATGGCGATGGTGTTCCAGTCGTTCGCGCTGCTGCCGAACCGGACCGTGCTCGACAACATCGCGTACGGGCTCGAGGTCGCGGGGATCAAGAAAGCGCAGCGCTACGAGGTCGCGCGTGCCGCGCTGGAGCGCGTCGGGCTCGGGTCGTACGAGAAGCTGCTGCCGAGCGAGTTGTCCGGCGGCATGCAGCAGCGCGTGGGCCTTGCCCGCGCACTCGCGGTGAACCCGTCGGTCCTGCTGATGGACGAGGCTTTCTCCGCACTTGATCCGCTGATCCGCTTCGAAATGCAGAACGAGCTGCTGCGCCTACAGAAGGAAGAGCAGCGCACGATCGTGTTCATCTCCCACGATATCGAGGAAGCGGTGAAGATCGGCGGCCGCATCGGCATCATGAAGGACGGCTGCCTGATCCAGGTCGGCACGCCGGCCGAACTGATCCAGACACCGGCGGATGCCTACGTGCAGGACTTCTTCCGCAATGTCGACGTATCGCGCTTCCTGAAGGCGTCGAGCCTGCTGACGAAGATCGAGCGCGGGCTGATTCAGTGCGACGCGGGCACGTCGTCCGACCGCTACCTGAACCGGTTGATCGACAGCGGCGCGGAATGCGGCTACGTGTGCGACGAGGCCGGCCATTACCTCGGCTGCGTGACGGCCGCCACACTGCACCGGTCCGGTGTCCGGCCGATTCGCGAGGCATTCCTGCCCGACTTCCATGCGGTGTCGATCGATACGGATCTGCATCGGCTCGCGTCGATCGCGCTGACCCGGCAGCACGACGTGCCGGTGACGGACGCGGCGGGACAACTGGCGGGCGTCGTGTCCTGCCGGACGATACTCAAGCAGATGATGCAACGGAGGGCAGCATGAACGCGTCGGTGATCGGGAAGTTCGCGGAAGACTTCGTCAACTTTCTGTTTCTGCATTTCCGCGGTGGTTTCGACACGTTTTCGGCGGGGCTCGGCGCGGTCGTGAAGCTGCTCGAAGACGGTCTCGCCGCCGTGCCGTTCATCGCGATGGTCGTGATCATGGTGGGGCTCGCGCTGTGGCGCCGCGGCATCGTGTTCTCGATCTTCGTCGGCCTCGCGCTGCTCGTCATCCATTACATGGGCTTGTGGGCACAGACGGTATCGACGCTCGCGCTCGTTACCGCGGCGACCTTCTTCAGCCTCGTGATCGGCGTCCCGCTGGGGATCTGGGGCGCGCGCAACAACCGGATCGGCATGATCCTGCGCTCGCTGCTCGACTTCATGCAGACGATGCCCGCGTTCGTGTACCTGATCCCGGCCGTGATCCTGTTCGGGCTCGGACGCGTGCCGGCGGTGATCGCGACGATCGTGTTCGCGATGCCGCCCGTCGTGCGGCTGACGACGCTCGGCATCCGGCAGGTCCGCGAGGAACTGATCGAGGCAGGGCGCTCGTTCGGCAGCACCGACTGGCAGCTGCTGTGGAAGATCCAGTTGCCGAACGCGCTGCCGTCGATCATGGCCGGCGTGAACCAGACGATCATGATGGCGCTGTCGATGGTGGTGGTTGCGTCGATGATCGGCGCGGGCGGCCTCGGCGAATACGTGCTGAGCGGCATTCAGCGTCTCGACATCGGGATCGGTTTCGAAGGCGGGCTGGGCGTCGTGCTGCTCGCGATCGTACTGGATCGCCTGACGGAAAGCTTCGGCGTGAAGGCGAAGAAGAAGGCGAAGAAGCCGATCGTGCGCGCCGGCAAGGTCGGCCCGCGTGGCGCGGCACGCACCTGACGAACAGGGCGGTCGAAGGCATTTGAAGGACGATGAAGCGTCGCGGCCACGGTGCCGCGGCGGAACCGGTGTAGCAGTGCGTGGAGACCGGAAACGCCGATCGAAGGCGTTCCTCACCCTTGAAAGACTCGCGTGATTAAAAAGGAGTACTAGATGAATACCCATACGTTCAAGTCGCTTCTGGCGAAACTTGCGGTATCGACGGTGGTGGCCTGCAGTGCAGGTGTGGGCGCGGCATCGGCGGCCGAGCCGGTCAAGATCGCGGTGACCAACTGGGCGGACGTGCTCGCGGTGGCGAACGTCGCGAAGTACGTGCTCGAGACGCAACTCAAGCAACCGGTGCAGTTCGTCCAGGCCGACATCGGCATCCAGTACCAGGGTGTCGCGCGTGGCGATCTCGACATCATGGTCGGGGGCTGGCTGCCGGTCACGCACGGGACCTACTACGCGAAGTACAAGAACGACCTGGACGACGTCGGCATCATCTACACCGGCGGCAAGAACGGCTGGGCGGTGCCAACCTACATTCCGGAATCGGAGCTGTCGTCGATCGCCGACCTGAACAAGGCGGAAGTCAAGAGCAAGCTGAACGGCACGATCCAGGGCATCGAGCCGGGCGGCGGCCTGATGCAGGCATCCGAGAAGACCATCAAGGCGTACAACCTGGACGGCTACAACCTCCAGGCGTCGAGCGAGGCCGGCATGCTGGCGAGCGTGTCGCGTGCGTACCAGTCGAAGCAGTGGATCGTCGCAACGGTCTGGAGCCCGCACTGGCTGTTCCAGAAGTGGCAGATGCGTTACCTGAAGGATCCGAAGGGCACGCTGGGCGGCGAAGAGCAGATTCATGCGTTCGCGTCGAAGAAGTTCGCGGGCAAGTTCCCGCGCGCCGACGTGTTCTTCAAGCACCTGAAGCTGACGCTGGCCGATGTCGAGGCGATCGAGTTCGAGGGGAACAGCACGAACGACTACGCGAGCGCCGCGAAGAAGTTCGTCGATGCACACCCAGAGAAGCTCAAGGCCTGGCTGCAGCAGTAAAGCCGCGCCCCGGTGGCGCAGACGATGCGATCGGCGTCGTCCGCGCGAACCGGCGGGGCGTATCGCCCGAAGCCGATGGGCGGAGCCGCAACGATGGCGCCGGCCTCGCGATGTGCGGTACGCGCAGTCCATGCAGCATGTCACGAATCGCGTCGCGGAGTCAGCAAGTGAACGAGAACGCCCGCTTTTTTTCCGAAACGCTTCAGAGCCGGGATCCGGTGATCGCGTCGGAGATCGCGCTGGAGCTGCGTCGCCAGCAAACCCAGATCGAACTGATCGCATCTGAAAACATCGCGTCGGCGGCGGTGCTGGAAGCACAGGGCACCGTGCTGACGAACAAGTACGCGGAAGGCTATCCGTCGCGGCGGTACTACGGCGGTTGCGACCATGTCGACCGGATCGAGGCGCTCGCAATCGATCGCGCGTGCGCGCTGTTCGACGCGAGCCACGCCAACGTCCAGCCGCATTCGGGCGCGCAAGCCAACGGCGCGGTGATGCTCGCGCTCGTCAAGCCGGGCGACACGGTGATGGGCATGTCGCTCGATGCGGGCGGCCACCTCACGCACGGCGCGCGGCCCGCGCTGTCGGGGAAGTGGTTCAACGCGGTGCAGTACGGCGTGAACCGCGACACGCTGCGCATCGATTACGACGACGTGCGCCGGCTCGCCGGGCGGCATCGCCCGAAGCTGATCATCGCCGGTTACTCCGCGTATCCGCGGGCGCTCGACTTCGCCGCGTTTCGCGAGATCGCCGACAGCGTCGATGCGAAGCTGATGGTCGACATGGCGCACATCGCGGGCGTCGTCGCGGCCGGTCGGCATCAGAATCCGGTGCCGTTCGCCGACGTGGTGACGTCCACCACGCACAAGACGCTGCGCGGCCCGCGCGGCGGCTTCATCCTGACGAACCACGCCGAGGTCGCGAAGCAGATCGATTCGGCGGTGTTTCCGGGGTTGCAGGGCGGGCCGCTGATGCATGTCGTCGCCGGCAAGGCAGTGGCCTTTGCGGAAGCGCTTCGGCCGGAATTCACCCGCTATATCGAGCAGATGTTGCGCAACGCGCAGGCGCTCGCGCGCGTGCTGACGGCCGGCGGCCTGACGCTCGTCACGGGCGGCACCGACAACCACCTGCTGCTGGTCGACCTGCGCGCCCGGCGCATCACCGGCGCGCAGGCCGAGAAGGCACTGGAGCGCGCGGGCATCACCTGCAACAAGAACGGGATTCCGTTCGATACGGAAAACCCGACCGTCACGTCCGGCATCCGGCTCGGCACGCCGGCCGGCACCACGCGCGGCTTCGGAACCGCGCAGTTCGAGCAGATCGGCGAATTGATCCTGGCAGTGCTGGCTGCGCTCGAGCGCGATCCGAGCGGCGACGAAGCGGTCGAGCGGTCGGTACGGACCCGCGTGCGCGACCTGTGCAGCCAGTTTCCCGTTTATGCGCACGCGGAGGCGTTCGCCTGATCCGGGAATCGGTCTGAACCTCGAACATCGTTCGGATCACGTAGTGAATCGATCGGCGTCGCTGCGCGTATGCAGCGACGTACCGACGACGTTGTGTCGAATTGCCGGTTTCCTGCCTGACGGGCGGGAACCTGGTGCAACCACTTGATTGAGGAATCGAAAATGAGCTTCGAGGGCGTACACACTCCGCTGGTCACCCCGTTCGACGCGGACGGCGAAATCAACCACGAACTGCTCGGCCGGCATGCGGCCGATCTTGCGGGCCGGGTATCCGGCCTGGGCATCGGCGGGACGACGGGCGAATACTACGCATTGAGCTTCGACGAGCGCGTGCGCACGTTCGACACGGTCGCCGCCGCGGCCGGCGGCAAGACGTTCCTGACCGCGGGCATCAACGCGACCACGACGAAGGAGGTGCTGCGCCTCGGCCGTGAAGCGAAGCGCGCGGGACTGAACGCGTTGCTCGTGGCGGCGCCGTACTATGCGCAGCCGACCCAGCAGGAACTGCTCGAGCACCTGCTCGCGGTCGACGACGCGCTCGACATGCCGATCATGCTGTACAACTTCCCAGCCCGCACCGGCACCGAAATCGGCGACGACATTCTCGAGACGCTGCTCGAGCGCAAGAACTTCGTCGCGATGAAGGAAAGCACCGGCGACATCGCGCATCTGCATCATCTGTCGACGCATTTCAGCGGCCGGCTCGTGCTGAGCTGCGGGATGGACGACCAGGCGCTCGAGTTCTTCGCGTGGGGCGCGCGCAGCTGGGTCGGCGGCGCATCGAACTTCCTGCCGGAAGCGCACACCGACCTGTTCGACGCATGCGTGAAGCGCGGCGATTTCGCGACCGGTCGCAAGCTGATGGCCCGACTGCTGCCGGTACTCGAACTGCTCGAGCGCAGCGGCAAGTTCATTCAGTACGTGCGCTACGGCTGCGAGCTGGCCGGGCTGCCGGTCGGCGTCGCGCGCGCGCCGCTCGGGGCGTTGTCGGGCGACGAGCGCGACGCGTTCGCGAAGCTCGTCAAGCCGCTGCTGCGCGACGGCCGGTAATCCGTCATGGGCTCGACTCTGGAATTCGCGCGGTTTCCGGCGCCGGACGGGATGAACGGGTGGTGGGAGAGTCTTCCGCCCGCACCGGACGCCAATACCGTCAAGTCGGACAGCCGGTTCGACTGGGTCGTCGTCGGCGGCGGCATCACCGGGCTTTGTGCCGCGCGCCGGCTGGCGGAGCTCGCACCCGGTGCGTCCATCGCGCTCGTGGAGGCCGACCGGATCGGCCGCACCACGTCCGGGCGCAATTCCGGATTCTTCGTCGACCTGCCGCACGACATCAGCAGCGAAAGCTACTCGCGCAGCATCGACGAGGATCGTGCGGACGTGCGGTTTCAGCGGCACGGCATCGACTATGTGCGCGAGATCGTGCTGCGTTTCGGCATCGACTGCGACTGGCGCGACGACGGCAAATTCCACGCGTCGGTCAACCGGAAGGGCGCGACCGCACTCGCGCATTTTGCCGACGGGCTGTCGCGTATCGGCGAAGCATTCGAATGGCTCGATCAGCCGGCGATCCAGGCCGTGACCGGCACCGGGTTCTACACGGGCGCGCTGTTCACGCCGGGCTGCAGCACCGTGCAGCCGGCGGCGCTGATGCGCGGGCTGGCGGCGACGCAACCGGCGAACGTGACGGTGTTCGAGCTCAGCCCGGTGAAGCGGATCGAACCGCGCGGCGACACGCGCGTACTGCATTTCGCCGGCGGCACGATCGTCGCGAAGCAGGTGATCCTGTGCACCAACGCATACGCGGCGACCTTCGGCATGCATTCGAACGGTTTGCTGCCGGTCTATACGTTCGCGTCGCTCACGCGCCCGATGAACCCCGACGAAGTGGCGAGACTCGGCGGCACGCGCTCGTGGGCGCTGATTCCGGCCGATCCGATGGGCACGACGGTGCGGCGCCTGGTCACCGATCGCATTTGCGTGCGCAACCATTTCGCGTTCCGGCCGGACGTGAAGCTGTCGCAGGCCGATCTCGCGAAATCGCGGCATCTGCATCAGCGCTCGTTCGAGCGCCGCTTCCCGATGCTCGGCGGCGTCGAGCTCGAATATACGTGGGGCGGGCCGCTGTGCCTGTCCTCGAACAACGGTGCGCTGTTCGGCAGGCGCGACGACGGCCTCTACGAGGCGATCGGCTGCAACGGCCTCGGGCTGAGCCGCGGGTCGGCCTCCGGCAAGCTGATCGCCGAATACGCGCTCGGCGAATCGAACAGCCTCGTGCAGCAGTTGCTGAAGCAGCCGCATCCGCGTCCGCTGCCGGTTCGGCCGCTCGTCGACCTGGCCGTGTCGGCGACGATCTGGGCCAAGGAATTCTCGGCTGGTGCCGAGCTTTGATTTTTGAGGAAACGACATGACGACCCATCAGGATTGGAAACAGAAGGCGAACGCGTTGTCGCTCGACGGTCGTGCGTTCATCGCGGGGCAGCGCAGCGCGGCAGCGTCGGGTGAGACGTTCGCGACGCTCAACCCGGCGTCCGGCAAGGTGCTTGCCGAAGTGGCGCGCTGCAACGAACGCGACGTCGACCGCGCGGTCGCGGCCGCGCGCGACGCGTTCGAATCGGGCGTCTGGTCGAAGGCCGCGCCCGCGCACCGCAAGGCGGTGCTGCTGCGCGTCGCGCAACTGATCGACGAGCATGCCGAAGAGCTCGCGCTGCTCGAAGCGCTGGAAGCCGGCAAGCCGATCGGCGAATGCCTCGGGCTCGACATTCCCGAATCGGCCGCGTGCATTCGGTGGCACGCGGAGGTGACCGACAAGCGCTACGACGCGTTGTCGCCGTCCGGTGCGGGCGTCGTGAGCATGATCACGCGCGAGCCGATCGGCGTCGTCGGCGCCGTGCTGCCGTGGAATTTCCCGGCGCTGATGCTCGCGTGGAAGATCGGCCCCGCGCTGTCGGTGGGCAACAGCGTCGTCGTGAAGCCGGCCGAGCAGACGTCGCTGTCGACGCTGCGCATCGCCGATCTCGCGATGGAAGCCGGCGTGCCGCCGGGCGTGTTCAGCGTCGTCACGGGGTTCGGCGCCGAGGCCGGCGAGGCGATCGGCCGGCATCCGGACGTCGATCTCGTCGCGTTCACCGGTTCGACCGCAACCGGCAAGCGCTTCCTGCACTACTCGGCCGATACGAACCTGAAGCGCGTCGTGCTCGAGTGCGGCGGCAAGAATCCGCAGGTCATCCTGCCGGACGTCGCGAACCTCGACGCGGTGGCCGAGCAGGCAGTTGCGGCCGCGTTCTGGAACATGGGCGAGAACTGCAGCGCCGGCTCGCGGATCCTCGTTCCGTCGAGCCGCAAGGCGGAACTGCTGGAGAAGGTCCAGGCGGTGCTCGCCGGGTGGAAGACGGGCGACCCACTCGACCCGGACGTGAAGCTCGGCGCGCTGATCGAACAGAAGCATTACGAGAAGGTGCTCGGCCATATCGAACAGGCGAAGGCGGAAGGCGCGCGCGTGGTATGCGGCGGGCGCGCGATCCTCGCGGAGACGGGCGGCTGGTTCGTCGAGCCGACGATCTTCGATCAGGTGACGCCGGAGATGCGCATCGCGCGCGACGAGGTGTTCGGGCCGGTCGTGTGCTTCATCGAATACGACGACGTCGACGACGCGGTGCGGATCGCGAACGATACGTGCTACGGGCTGGCCGCGTCGCTGTGGACCGACAACGTGAACAGCGCGCACAAGGTCGCCGCGCGGATTCGTGCGGGGACGGTCACGGTGAACTGCTTCGGCGAAGGCGACCTGTCGACGCCGTTCGGCGGCTTCAAGCAGTCGGGGTTCGGCGGCCGCGACAAGTCCGTGTACGCGCACGATCAATATTGCGAGTTGAAGACCACCTGGTTGAAGCTGGACTAAGTGGGGCGCGCCGCGCACGCTGCACCCCGGGGCCGCGCGGCCCAGGCTGCAGGTTGCGGCGAAACCGTTTCGGCGGCTTGTCGAGCCGCCGATCGGCTGCGATGTTGTCCTGCACCATGTCGCACGAGTATGGCCAGCGGCCGCTCGGCCGGCGAGAATGGCGCACGCGGCGCGCGACAGAACGAACGACGCTACGCCGCGTCGGCATCGCGTATGGTGCGCTGCGCCCCCGCGCCGCGCAGTGGCCTGGCGCGGGGGCGGATGGGCGGCACCACCGTGCGCCTTGCCGTCTCCATCATCGCTTCCGATAATGGCGACGCAGTGCACAATCGATCAAGAATGACGTCATCGCGACGCCGCCCGGCCGACTCGCAAGCCGTAATATTCAGATAATCGAAAGGTTTGCGATGAGCCTGCTCGCAGGCGGCCGATGGGGACTGCCGTCGACGAATGCGCCGACGCTGCGTCCGACCTCCGTTTTGAGAGTGAAAGCCATGTTGAAGAAGCAATTGTTTGCAGACCGACTCCTCGCGCAGATGCCGTCGCTTCGGGCGCTGCGGTGTTTCGTGACGGCGGCGCGCTACGAGAGCTTCACCCAGGCGGCCGAGGTGCTGTGCGTGACGCAGGCCGCGATCAGCCGGCAGATCAAGGAACTCGAGGATTCGCTCGACGTCGCGCTGTTCGAGCGCACCGGCCGGCATATCGCGCTGACGGATGCGGGGCGCGTCCTCTACAACGCGTCGTACCTGTC
>NZ_JTAN02000004.1 GCF_000949135.2 Burkholderia sp. USMB20
GGCCGCGGCCGGCATCAGCACGGCACAAAGCGGCGTGACCTCCCTGTCGACGAGCCTGACCACGACCAACAGTACCCTCGGGGCACTGTCGACCCAGGAGTCGACCGATGTCGGATCGTTGTCGACCAGCGTGAATACCACCAACAGCAATGTGGCGAGTCTGTCGACGTCGGCTGCCGCCGGCATCAGCACGGCGCAAAGCGGCGTGACCTCGTTGTCGACCGGCCTGAACACGACCAACAGCACCCTCAGTGCACTGTCGACGCAGGAGTCGACCGACGTCGGATCGTTGTCGACCAGCGTGAATACCACCAACAGCAATGTGGCGAGTCTGTCGACGTCGGCCGCGGCCGGCATCAGCACGGCGCAAAGCGGTGTGACCTCGCTGTCGACAGGTCTGAACACGACCAACAGTACCCTCGGGGCACTGTCGACTCAGGAATCGACCGACGTCGGATCGTTGTCGACCAGCGTGAATACCACCAACAGCAATGTGGCGAGTCTGTCGACGTCGGCCGCGGCCGGCATCAGCACCGCGCAAAGCGGCGTGAGCTCGCTGTCGACAGGACTGAACACGACCAACAGCACCCTCGGTGCACTGTCGACCCAGGAGTCGACCGACGTCGGATCGTTGTCGACCAGCTTGAATGCGACCAACGGCAACGTCAGCTCGCTGTCGACAGGTCTGAACACGACCAACAGCACCCTCAGTGCACTGTCGTCCCAGGAGTCGAGCGACGTCGGATCGCTGTCGACCAGCTTGAATACCACCAACAGCAATGTGGCGAGTCTGTCGACGTCGGCTGCCGCCGGTATCAGCACGGCGCAAAGCGGCGTGACTTCCCTGTCGACAGGTCTGAACACGACCAACAGTACCCTCGGGGCACTGTCGACTCAGGAGTCGACCGACGTCGGATCGTTGTCGACCAGCGTGAATACCACCAACAGCAATGTGGCAGCCTGTCGACGTCGGCTGCCGCCGTATCAGCACGGCGCAAAGCGGCGTGACTTCCCTGTCGACAGGTCTGAACACGACCAACAGTACCCTCGGGCACTGTCGACTCAGGAGTCGACCGACGTCGGATCGTTGTCGACCAGCTTGAATGCGACCAACGGCAACGTCAGCTCGTTGTCGACGGGCCTGAGCGCCACGAACAACAACGTGGCGAGTCTGTCGACTTCGGCTGCCGCCGGTATCAGCACGGCACAAAGCGGGGTGACCTCGCTGTCGACAGGTCTGAACACGACCAACAGCACCCTCGGTGCACTGTCGACTCAGGAATCGACCGACGTCGGATCGTTGTCGACCAGCTTGAATGCGACCAACGGCAACGTCAGCTCGTTGTCGACGGGCCTGAGCGCCACGAACAATAACGTGGCGAGTCTGTCGACTTCGGCTGCCGCCGGCATCAGCACGGCGCAAAGCGGCGTGAGCTCGCTGTCGACAGGTCTGAACACGACCAACAGCACCCTCGGTGCACTGTCGACCCAGGAGTCGACCGACGTCGGATCGCTGTCGACCAGCTTGAATGCGACCAACGGCAACGTCAGCTCGCTGTCGACGGGCCTGAGCGCCACGAACAACAACGTGGCGAGTCTGTCGACGTCGGCTGCAGCCGGTATCAGCACGGCGCAAAGCGGCGTGGCCTCGCTGTCGACGGGCCTGAACACCACCAACAGCAACGTGGCGAGCCTGTCGACCTCGACCGCCGCCGGCATCAGCACGGCGCAAAGCGGCGTGACCTCGTTGTCGACGGGCCTGAATACCACCAACAGCAAAGTGGCGAGTCTGTCGACCTCGACCGCGGCCGGCATCAGCACGGCGCAAAGCGGCGTGGCCTCGCTGTCGACGGGACTGAACACAACCAACAGCAAAGTGGCGAGCCTGTCGACCTCGACCGCGGCCGGCATCAGCACGGCGCAAAGCGGCGTAAGCTCGCTGTCGACGGGCCTGAACACCACCAACAGCAATGTGGCAAGCCTGTCGACCTCGGCCGCGGCCGGCATCAGCACCGCGCAAAGCGGCGTGACCTCCCTGTCGACAGGTCTGAACACGACCAACAGCAAAGTGGCAAGCCTGTCGACCTCGACCGCGGCCGGCATCAGCACGGCGCAAAGCGGCGTGACCTCCCTGTCGACGGGCCTGAACACCACCAACAGCAATGTGGCGAGCCTGTCGACGACGGCCGCCGCCGGCATCAGCACGGCGCAAAGCGGTGTGACCTCGCTGTCGACAGGTCTGAACACGACCAACAGCAAAGTGGCGAGCCTGTCGACCTCGACCGCGGCCGGCATCAGCACGGCGCAAAGCGGCGTAAGCTCGCTGTCGACTGGCCTGAACACGACGAACAGCACGGTCGGCTCGCTTTCCACGAGCTTGAACACGACGACCGGCAGGGTCAACTCGCTATCAACGAGTCTGAACACGACCAACAACAACGTATCGAGCCTGTCGACATCGGCATCGACCGGAATCAGCGCGGCAGAGAACGGTGTGACTTCACTCTCCACGAGCCTGAACACGACGAACAGCAATCTGGCGTCGTTGTCGACCTCGTATTCCGGCTCGATTGCCTCCTGGCTCAACAAACTGAACGCGGTCAACAACAGCCTGTCGACGTTGAGCCTTTCCACATCGACCAGCGTGGTTCAGCTCTTCACCGGCGTTGCGTCTCTCTCGACCGGTTTGAACACAACAAACGGCAAGGTGGCGGCGTTGAGTACCACGGTGACATCGCTGTCGACGGGGCTGGCCTCGCTGTCCACGCAGATAAACTCGCAGGGGTCCGGCAAAGTCGCGGTGCAAAGCACGAGTACGTCTACTGCTACCGCGCTCTCGACATCGACCTCGACAAGTGCCAGTACCGCGCAAAGCACCTCATCGACAGGGACGGCTTCGCTATCTACCAGTTCGACCTCGCTCTCGACCAGCACGAAGGCAGTCGTTACCGCGCAAGCAGTTCAGGGCATGTCGGCAAACCCGGTCGCGACAGGCGCCGCAGCACAGGTCGTCAACAGCTCCGCCACGGCAACGGGCACCAACGCGCTCGCCTCGGGGACGAACTCGGTTGCGCTCGGCGCGGGAGCGGTAGCAACAGCGGAGAATTCGGTCGCGCTAGGCGCGAGCTCAATCGCAAGCGAAGCGAACACGGTGTCGGTGGGCTCGCCTGGCAACGAGCGCAGGATTACGAATGTGGCGCCCGGGATGAACCCGACGGACGCGGTCAACATGTCGCAATTGGGAGCCGTGCAGTCGAACGTGAATCAGGTGGCAAGGATGGCCTATTCCGGAATTGCCAGTGCCGCCGCGCTGACGATGATTCCTGAAGTTGATCCCGGGAAGACGCTCTCGTTCGGCATAGGTACCGCCGGCTACCAGGGATATCAGGCGGTGGCCCTTGGTTTTACCGCTCGAATCACGAACAACCTGAAGGTCAAGGGAGGGGTGGCGATCAACGGTGCGGGCGGCAATACGTACGGTGCTGGCGCAGCCTACCAGTGGTAAGCGACGCATACGCACTCGAGTGAACAATCATGCGAATCGGAATTTCGGCTTTCACGCATGCCGGCCAGAACGTCTGGGAAAACGGCCTGGGCCAGAACGTGTTCTATCTGGCCCGCTTGTTGCGCACGTTGCCGTTTGTCGAAGAAGTGTTGCTGCTCAATTGTGGCGATCAGTCACACCTGCCCGATGACGTCGAGCCGGACGATGCCGGCTTTCGGCTGATTGCGCCGCAAGACACAACCGACTTGATCGACGTGGCGATCGAAATGGCGGGCGGGCTCGACGTCAATTGGCTCGACCAATTGCGCTCGAAGGGAAAGAAGGTGGTCTACCACTGCTGCGGACAGCCCTATGCAGCCCTGATCGAGCCAACGATCTTCGGCACGGAGGGCTATGTCTCCCGTTTTGAGCGCTGCGATGAAATCTGGACCTTGCCGAGAGACCGGTGCTTTCACCCAATGCTCGAATCCCTTTACCGATGCCCGGTGTACGACGTGCCCTATTTGTGGGAACCGACATTTCTCGAGCGGCGCGCCACATTGCTGCGCAGGGACCATGCAGTCGAATTCGGATATCGTCCCCAATCTCGCAAGGAATATACGTTTCGCGCACTCAGGGCTGCGGTATTGGAGCCGAATATCTCCGTCACCAAGACATGCAGTATTCCAATGCTGATCTGCGATGCAGCTTTTCGTGCGAACGAGGATGCCGTTGCCGAACTGCATCTGCTCAACACGATTCAGATGAAAGATCATCCGACGTTCGTGCATCTTGCCAACTCCCTGGACCTGACGAAGCGCCGGAAAGTCCGCTTCGAGCAACGGCATGATTTCGCCGGCTACATGAGCCAGTTCGGCGACGCCGTTGTCACGCATCAGTGGCAACAAGATCAGAATACGCTCTATCTGGATGCACTTTACGGCGGATACCCGTTGATCCATAACTCGAAGTGGCTGGGGTCGGCAGGGTACTACTATCCGGACGCGGACATACCGAGCGGCGCATGTCGGCTCATCGAAGCTTCCCGAAACCACGATGAGAATTTCGATTCCTATCGGCGCTCCGCAAGCGAGTTTCTGGCCGCGCTGAGCCCGCTTCACACGATGAATCAGACTGCGTATTCGCGCAGCTTGTTGCGGTTGACATCCGTACGAGATCGGAGGGCGGCATGTTGAATGGTCGGGGGCTCAAGGTAGGGGTGACGCTCTTCGTGCGT
Source organism: Burkholderia sp. USMB20 (assembly GCF_000949135.2). Classification (GTDB taxonomy): domain Bacteria; phylum Pseudomonadota; class Gammaproteobacteria; order Burkholderiales; family Burkholderiaceae; genus Burkholderia. Next base: position 4,722 of record NZ_JTAN02000004.1, read on the forward strand.
TCAGGTCAGCAATCCATGTGGGAAAACGGGATCTTTCAGAACTGTTTCTTCCTGGCCATGCTGCTCGCGAAATCGCCCCTCGTCGAGGCAGTATTCCTGGTCAACGGTGGCGATGGTCGTGCCGAGGATGCACGAGAATTTCTGGCTGATGCGCCGGCGCAGGTGATCGATCTGCAAACGGCGCGCTCGCAGCTTGATGTGATCATCGAGCTGAGCGCGCAGCTCGACCCGCAGTGGGCGCGAGACTTCCGGTCGCGCGGCGGGCGCGTCATCGGCATGCGCGTGGCCAACGATTACGCAATCGATGTCGAGCGCATGATCTTCAATCGCCCTCATGGCATGCTTGTTTCCGGTACCGGATACGACATGATCTGGACATTGCCTGCCTTTGAAAGAACGTGCTCTGCCTATTACGAAGCAGCATTGCGTGCCCCGGTGCGAACCATGCAGCATATCTGGAGTCCGGTGCTCCTCGAACGCGCAGTCGGCCGGAGTGCGCCGACGCAGCCGTTCGGCTATACCCCCGGCCGCTCGCGCTGGCGCCTCGCCATCCTTGAACCCAACCTATGCATGGTGAAGACCAGCCACGTTTCGATGCTGCTTGCGGATGTCGCATATCGTCAGTCGCCCGACATCATCGAGGTGCTGCGTGTATATAACTCGTTTCATCTGAAGAGCGACCCGCTGTTTGTCGGATTCGCGACGAGCCTCGACCTCGTGCGGCACGGGCTTGCTTCATTCGAGGCGCGCTTTCCCACGTATGAAATCATGGCGTTGCAGGCTGACGCGATCATTTCTCACCATTGGGAGAATGGACAGAATTACCTGTACTACGAGGCGCTGTATGGCGGGTACCCGCTTATCCACAATTCGACGCTGCTTGGGGACAGTGGATACCGGTATACGGACTTCGACCCGCAGGACGGCGCTTTGGCGCTACGCCAGGCGTTTGCAGAGCACGATGGGCGGCTCGACGACTACCGGTGTGCCGCGCGTGGTTTCTTGAAGACGCTTGATCCGCATGCAGAGCGCAATGTCGAGCAATACAGCGCGGCGATCGCAGAACTCTATCAGTGATCAAACCTTCAGTTTTTGCTCGAGACGGACGATTTATCGGCCGCTCAGCGCGCTGCGCGAAGCCGGCAAGGCACTCGGCGTGGACCCAGCGATCGTCGATCGCGCTGCCAAGCAACACCGATGGTTCGACTCGCGCCAGGCCTGCTGCGGCGCGTCGTCGAGGCCGGCCTCGCCCACAAAAATGCGGACAGGTCCCGCACCCGCGCCGATGCCTTGCGCGCAGGCCGCGAATGCTGTTCGGCGCATGCCCGCTACTCGACATTGTCCGCGACGTCCGTCATCCGGATCATGTGCGGCTTGACGCCTTCGTCGTCCGCGGCCACCGCTTCCTTCGGATGGATCAGCGCTTCGAGCCGCGCCTTCGTTGCAATGAACTCGGGCGTATTGACCTGCGCATAATCGCGCGGCCGCGGCACCGGCACCTCGATCAGTTCCTGCACGCCGCCCGGGTTCGCCTTCAGCACCAGAATCCGGTCCGCCAGGAAGATCGCCTCGTCGAGGTCGTGCGTGATGAACAGGATCGTCACGTCGATATTGCGCCAGATGTCGAGCAGGTGGGTCTGCATCCGCGCACGCGTCTGCGCGTCGAGCGCGCCGAACGGCTCGTCCATCAGCAGGATCCGCGGGCGGTTCGCGAGCGCGCGGGCAATCGCCACGCGCTGCTTCATCCCGCCCGACAACTGGTGCGGATACACGTCGGCGAAACGCGTCAGCCCGACGAGATCGAGCCACTGCAGCGCCTCGCGCTCGGCCTCGCCGCTGCTGCTGCCGTTCATGCGCAGGCCGAACATCACGTTCTTCTTCACGGTGAGCCACGGAAACAGCGTATAGCCCTGGAACACCATCCCGCGGTCGGCGCCCGGCCCCTGCACGGGCTTGCCGTCCAGCAGCACCTCGCCGCTCGTCTGCGCGTCGAGCCCGGCCAGGATGCGGATCAACGTCGACTTGCCGCAGCCGGACGGGCCGATCACGCACACGAACTCGCGCCGGTGCGTACGGAAGCTGATGTCGTCGAGCGCGACGCACTCGCCCTGCGGCGTCGCGAAACGCTTGCCGACATGGCGCACGTCGAGAATCACGTCGCGGGTTTTCAGCCGCGCGAAGCGCTCGCGCACCGCGTCGGATTGAATCAGGTAATCGGGAACGGTTTGCGGATTCTGCATGATGCCCTCTGCGAAAATCGGTCGATGGATGCGCGTCGACGGGTGTCACGCCTTCAGCGTGCGATCCCACGGAAACAGCTTGCGGCCGAGCAGCCCGAGCACGATGTCGGTGCCGAGGCCGATGATCCCGATCATCAGGATCGCCGCGTATACGTTGTCGAAATGCTGGTAGCGGGCCTGCTGGCTGATGTACCACGTGATGCCCGAACTCGTGCCGACGAGTTCGGCGACGATCAGGTAGGTCCACGCCCAGCCGAGCAGGATCCGCTGGTCGCGATACAGGTCCGGCAGCACGCCCGGAATCACGACGTGCGTGAGCAGCTTCAGCTTCTTCGTGCCGAGCGTCATCGCGGCCTCGAACAACCCGTATTCGAGCTTGCGCGTCGTGTTCGCGATGATCAGCACCTGCTGGAACAGCGTGCCGATCACGATGATCGCGATCTTCGGCGCGTCGTAGATGCCAAGAATCGCGACCATCAGCGCGCCGAACGCCGGCGCCGGCAGGTAGCGGAAGAACTCGAGGAACGGCTCCTGCAGCCGCGCGAGCGCACTGAAGGTGCCGCAGACGATGCCGAGCGGCACGCCGATCGCGGACGAGATCACGAAGCCCCAGAAGATGATCCGGATGCTGTGCCACAGGCTCTCGTGCAGCCACACGCCGTCGCGCGATGCGGGCGGTGTCGTGAACGCCGTGTAGAACGCGCGCAGCACCTGGTGCGGCGCGGGCAGGTAGACCGGGTTCGCGCGCACGCCTTCGGGCACGGCCGCGTGCGTCGCACGCGCATGCGCGAGTTCGTCGTCGAACACGTCGCGATCGATCTGCATGCCGGCCTGGAAATAGTCGACGCTCCCGGGATTCGTGATGCGCATCTGCGGATGCCAGACGAACGGCACATAGCTGATCAGGCACCAGACGGCGCACGGCAGCAGGAACGACGCGAGGCCGAGCGTCCATTTGCCGCGCGTCGTCAGTTCGCGGCGCACGGCCAGCCAGCCGGTCGTGTTGCGGGTCATTGACATGGGAATCTCCGTATCGTTGCGGGTGCCGGTCGCGCGCCGCCCCGGGGCCACGCGCGACCGGGCGTTCATTGCAATGCGCCGTCGGCGGCCTGGGCGCGGTAGGCCCGCCAGCCGCCGAAGCGCGTGATGTCCTGCGCATCGTCGAGCGCCGCGCTTTCGCACAGGAAACCCTGCACCCGCGAACCGTCCGCGAGCGTCAGCGTGCCGATGCCGAGCGGCGCCGCAATCCCGGCGACGAAGCTGCCGTACGCGTCGACCGGCATCTCCCAGATCTCGACCGCGATCGGCGCGCCGCCGTCCGGCACGCGCACGAGGCCCGGCTTGGCGAGGCCGCCGCTGGCCGCCGCGGACAGCGCGTAGAGGCGATAGGCGGCGGCCGTCGTCGTCGCGGCAACGAAACGCGCGCCCCGATCCGTGAGCTGCCCGTTCAGCGGCTCGCCACGCAGATGCGCGCCGACGACGGCCACGCACACGACACCGGACGACGCGTTGGAAGACGCGTTGAACGACGCGTTGGACGACACACCGGACGACACGCCGGACGACACGCCGGACGACACGCCGGACGACACATCGGACGACACACCGGACGACGCGCCAGACGATGCGCCAAACGACACATCGGACGATGCGCCGGACGCAGGCGCCGCCGGCGCTGGCGCCCCGGCATCGCCGACGCCCGCATCGCCGCCCGCGACGGCGCCGTCGACCCACGCCTGCGCGAGATCCAGCAGCCGCGCATCGTCGTGCGCGCGGCCGACGAACGTGATCCCGAATGGCAAGCCCGCATGCCGTCCGCTTTCGCACGTGCCGGCCGGCACCGCGATCGCCGACAGGTCGAGCAGGTTGACGAAGTTCGTGTAGTAGCCGAAGCGCGAGTTGACGCCGATCGGGTCGGCTTCGAGCGCGTCGACGGTCGCGGTCGTCGCCGAGGTCGGCATCACGATCGCATCGAGCCCGCCCCATGCGCGATCGGCCTCGACGCGCAGCATCGCGAGCCGGTCGAATGCCGCGAACGCATCGGCCGCGCTGAAACGCGACGCACCGCCGACGATCTCGCGGATCACCGGATGCAGCGCATCGGGTTCCCGCGCGGCGAATGCGCCGATCGCGGCGAGCCGCTCGGCCACCCACGGGCCTTCGTACAGCAGCCGCGCGGCGGCCAGGAACGGGCCGAAGTCGATCTCGACGACCCGCGCGCCGGTCGCGCGCAGGCGTTCGAGCGCCACGCCCCACGCCGCGCGATACGATTCGTCGCCGAAGAACTCGAGCTGATCGGCACGCGGCACGCCGAAGCGCAACTGCGCGAGCGGCCGCCCCGGATGCGCGCGCAGTCCGCTAGCGCCCGGCAGCGGCTGCCACGCGCGCCCGTACGGATCGCCTTCGGTCACGCCATGCGCGACGTCGAACACGGCCCGCGCATCGGCCGGCGAGTGCGCGAACACCGACACGCAATCGAGCGAGCGGCAGGCCGGCACGACACCGAGCGTACTCACCACGCCGCGGGTCGGCTTGAGCCCGACGAGGCCGTGGAACGCGGCCGGCACGCGCCCGGAGCCGGCCGTGTCGGTGCCGAGCGAGAACGTCGCGACGCCGAGCGCGACCGCCACCGCCGACCCGGAACTCGACCCGCCCGACGCATAGCGCGGATCGAGCGCATTGCGGCACGCGCCGTAAGGCGAGCGCTGCCCCGAGAGCCCGGTCGCGAACTGGTCGAGATTGGTCTTGCCGACGGGAATCGCGCCGGCCGCGATCAGCCGCTCGACGACGGGCGCGCTGCGTGCGGGCGTGTACGCATAAGCCGGACAGGCCGCCGTCGTCGGGATGCCCGCGAGGTCGATGTTGTCCTTGATCGCGAACGGCACGCCGTACAGCGGCAGCGTCGCGATGTCGCGCCCGGCGAGCGCGTCGGCATACCGCGTCATCTCCGCGCGCGACAGCGGCCGGATCCACGCGTGATGCGGGTCGCCCGCGTCCAAATGCGCGGCGATCGCGTCGACGAGCGCATGCGGCGTCAGGTCGCCCGCTTCATAGCGCGCGCGCAGCGCGGCAATCGAGCGCAGCCCGGGCAGGAGGGAGCGTTCCGTCGTGTTCATGCGACCTCCTCGGCAGCACCCGCCTTCATCACCATCAGCCGCTGGCCGGCCACCACCGCCGCGCCCGGCGCGCAATCGATCGTCTCGATCGTGCCGTCTTCCGTTGCCGTCACCGCCACCTCCATCTTCATCGACTCGACGATCGCGACGACCTGTCCTTCGGTCACGCGCTCGCCCGCTTCGACCAGCACCTTCCACACGCTGCCCGACACGTCCGCGGCAATCGCCCGCTGCGTGTCGTCGAGCGCGCCCGCCGCGCGCGCCGCCTGCCCGTCGCCCGGCTCCGCTTCGCCGACGTATTCCGCCTGCCCGGCCGCGCGCCATCGCTCGCGCTCGGCTTCGAACGCGGTTTGCTGCGCGGCCTTGAACGTCGCGATCGACTCGGCCTCGTCGCGCAGGAAGCGGTTGTATGCGCCCAGATCGAACACGGATTCCTCGATCCTCAGCGCCGCGCGGCCCGCGATGAAATCCGCGCGCAGTGCGGTCAGCTCGGCTTCGCTGACTTCGTAGAAGCGGATCTCGTCGAAGAAGCGCAGCAGCCACGGCTTGCCGGTTTCGAATTCGCGCGTGGTGCGGTGGCGGTTCCACATCTGCACGGTCCGGCCGACGAACTGGTAACCGCCGGGCCCTTCCATCCCGTACACGCACAGATACGCGCCGCCGATGCCGACCGCGTTCTCCGGCGTCCAGGTGCGCGCGGGGTTGTACTTCGTGGTCACCAGCCGGTGCCGCGGATCGATCGGCGTCGCGACCGGCGCGCCGAGATAGACGTCGCCGAGCCCCATCACCAGATAGCGCGCGTCGAACACGATGCGCTTGACGTCGTCGATGCTCGCCAGCCCGTTGATGCGCCGGATGAACTCGATATTGCTCGGGCACCACGGCGCATCGGGCCGCACCGACTGCATGTAGCGCTCGATCGCGATGCGCGTCGACGGGTCGTCCCACGACAGCGGCAGATGCACGATGCGGTTCGGCACGCGCATGTCGGCCACGTCGGGCAGTTCGCGCTCGGCTGCCTGCAGATGCGCGAGCAGCGTGGCGAGCGGCAGCGTCCGCGCGTCGAACTGCACCTGCAGCGAACGAATCCCCGGCGTCAGGTCGAGCATGCCGGGCAGCCGGTGCGCGTCGAGCCAGCACATCAGCGCATGCACGCGAAAGCGCAGGTTCAGGTCGAGCACGAGCGGCCCGTATTCGACCAGCACGTTGCGATCGCCGGAGCGCCGGTACACCACGCCGATGCCGCCGCCGGCCGCCGGATCGCGATGCAGCACGCAATCGTCCGGCGCGCCGGCGCAAGCCGCAGGCACGACCGCGGCAGCGGCAGGCGCGGGCGACACGCGGGCGCGCACGAACTGCACGGTGTCGCCCGGCCGCAACTGCCCGAGCTTCCACAACTCGTCGCGCACGACCGTCACCGGGCACACGAAGCCGCCCAGGCTCGGGCCGTCGGGGCCCAGGATCACCGGCATGTCGCCGGTGAAATCGACCGCACCGATCGCATACGCGTTGTCGTGGATGTTCGACGGATGCAGGCCCGCCTCGCCGCCGTCCACCCGCGCCCATTGCGGCTTCGGGCCGATCAGCCGCACGCCGGTGCGGCTGGAGTTGTAGTGGACCGTCCACTGCGTGCCGTAGAGCATCGCGATGTCGTCGGGCGTGAAGAAGTCCGGCGCGCCGTGCGGACCGTCGAGCACGCCGAGCGTCCATGCGTGCGTCAGCGCGGGAACCTCGGTCGCGGCCAGCGTCGCGCCCGCGTCGCCGCGCCCCGCGTCCGCGTGCAGATGCAGCACGTCGCCCTTGCGCAGCGCGCGCCCCGCGTGACCGCCGAACTGGCCGAGCGTGAAGGTCGCCTTGCTGCCGAGATAGTCGGGCACCTGCAGCCCGCCCTTCACGGCCAGGCAGGCGCGCACGCCCGCGCCAGTCACGCCGCCGAGCTTGAGCACCGCGCCGGGCCGCGCGCGCAGCACCTGCCAGAACGGCGCGGGCTCGCCGTCGAGCGTGGCCGCGAGCGGCGCGCCGCCGAGCACGAACAGCGTCGCCGTGTTGAAGCGCAGCGTCGCGCCGACCATCGTGAATTCCAGCCCGGCCGCGTCGCGCGCGTTGCCGAGCAGCGCGTTCGCGAGGTCGAACGCGCGATCGTCCATCGGCCCGGACGGCGGCACGCCGACGCTCCAGTAGCCGACCCGCCCGGGGGCCTGCTGCACGGTGGTCTGCACGCCGCCGTCGAGCACGTCGATCGTGTGCGGCGCGAACGCGAAGCGCGACAGGAATGCCGTCGTCGGCGCGCCGCGCGCGAACGTGTCCGAGCCGGCGATCGCGCGCAGGTAGTCGAGGTTGGCCTCGATCCCGTACAGCTCGGTACGCGCGAGCGCGGCCTGCAATGCGGCCAGCGCGTCGCGCCGCGTATCGCCGCGCACGATCAGCTTCGCGAGCAGCGGATCGTAATGCGCGCTGATCTCGGTGCCCGCCTCGATCCAGCCGTCGACGCGCACGTCGTCCGGAAACGCGACGTGCGTGAGCAGGCCGGCGCTCGGCAGGAACTGCTTGTGCGGATCCTCCGCATACAGCCGCACCTGGATGCTCGCGCCGCGCGGCGCGACCGCGAGCGTGTCGAGCGGCGGCAGGTCGCCTTCGGCCTGCAGGATCATCCACTCCACGAGATCGACGCCCGTCACCGCTTCGGTCACGCAATGCTCGACCTGCAGGCGCGTATTCACCTCGAGGAAATAGAACTGGCGCGCGTTCGCGTCGAACACGAATTCGACGGTGCCGGCCGATGCGTAGCCGACCGCGCGGGCGAGCCGCACCGCGCTCGCGTGCAGCGCGTCGCGCTCGGCATCGGTCAGGTCCGGCGCGGGCGTTTCCTCGATCACCTTCTGGTTGCGGCGCTGCACCGAGCAATCGCGTTCGCCGAGCGCGATCGCGCCGCCCCGGCCGTCGCCGAAGATCTGCACTTCGATGTGCCGCGCGTGTTCGACGAACTTCTCGAGATAGACGCCCGCATGCGCGAAGTTCGCGTTGCCGAGCCGCACGACGGATTCGAACGCTGCCTCGAGCTGCGCGGCATCGCGGCAGAGCGACATGCCGATCCCGCCGCCGCCCGCAGTGCTTTTCAGCATCACCGGATAGCCGATCGCGCCGGCTTCGGCGAGCGCCGTCGCCACGTCGTCGAGCAGGCCCGTGCCCGGCAACAGCGCGACGCCCTGTGCGGCGGCGAGCGCGCGCGCGGTGTGCTTGAGGCCGAACGCGCGCATGTGATCGCCGCGCGGGCCGATGAAGCGCAGGCCCGCCGCTTCGCATGCATCGGCGAAGCCCGCATGCTCGGACAGGAAGCCGTAGCCGGGATGCACGGCCTGCGCGCCGGTCTCGCGCGCGGCGGCGAGGATCGCCGCGACGTTCAGGTAGCTGTCGGCCGCAGGCGCCGGCCCGACCCGCACGGCTTCGTCGGCGAGCGCCACGTGACGCGCGTCGCGATCGGCGTCCGAATAGATCGCGACCGACGCGATGCCGAGCCGCTTCAGCGTGCGGATCACGCGGCATGCGATTTCGCCGCGGTTCGCGACGAGGACTTTGGCGAATCTCATGCGGCCTCCCGCGAACGATGGCGAGCGTGGGCGTGGTTCATTCGGCCTCCCAGATCGTGAGGCGCACGGGCGTCGGGTTGTAGCCGTTGCACGGGTTGTTGAGCTGCGGGCAGTTCGAGATCAGCACCGTGACGTCCATCTCCGCGCGCATCTCGACGTACTTGCCGGGCGCGGAAATGCCGTCCTCGAACGTGAGCCCGCCGAGCGGCGTGACGGGCACGTTCATGAAGAAGTTGACGTTGCCGACGAGGTCGCGCTTGCCGAGCCGCGCACCCGCGCCGCACGTGCAGTGCGCGATCGCGTTGAGGAAGCTGTCGCGGCAGTTGTGCATGTAGCGCTTGTCGAGCGCATAGCGCACGGTGTTGCTCTCGGCCGCGCACGCGCCACCGAGCGTGTCGTGGCGCCCGCACGTGTCGGCGACGATCGTCACCATCGGATTGCCCCGGCTGGACAGCAGCACGCTGCCCGCGCTCAGGTACAGGTTGCGCTGCGCGCGAATCGTGTCCTGCGCGCTGTAGCGCTCCTCAGTGTCGTCGGTGCGGTAGAACAGCGTGTCGACCGCCTGGTTGCCTTCCAGGTCGAGGATGCGGAAGACCTGGCCGCGTTTCAGGTCGTGCAGCCACGGTTCGCCCGCGTTCAGCGTGGTGTCGTGGATCGCGTCGCGCGGGTCGAGACGGCTTTCGATGATCGGCATGGTCCGGCTCCTTACGCGAACAGGCGGTCGGTGTTGGTGAAGCCGCGCATGTTTTCGGCGCACGCGCGCCGGCACGGGTCGTCCTCGGGCGCGGCGCCGTCCGCGGGATACGCGCGGTACGCGATCAGCTTCACGGGCTTCGGCGCATAGTCCGGACGCGGATCGAGCGGATGCGGCGCGGTCGAGAACGCCGCGAGCGTGTTCATCTCGAAGCGCAGGTCGAGCGCGCTGCCGGCCGGCGAATGTCCGGCGACGAAATCGAGCGTGCCGTCGTCGCGCGTGTCGAGCCGGCTGAAGAAGTTGACGTTCGCGGCAAGATCGCGCGCCGACAATCCGTGTTTCGCGAGCTCGAGCACGAGGCTGTCGCGGCCGTTGCGGATCATCGCGTTGCGATCGGCCTGGTACGAGCTCGTACCGTACTTGTGCGCGAACAAGCGCGCATCGCCGACGCCGCCGAGCGGGTCGTGCCAGCCGAGCGTGTCGGCCGTAATCGACGCGATCACGCGCCCCATGTCCGTGTACAGCGCATGACCGCGCGTGAGATGCGCGGTGTGCTGCGCCTTCAGCGTATCGGCCATGTTGTAGCGTTCGAGCGGGTCTTCCTGGCGATGAAACACGGCGGACAGGTTCGCGCCGCCGTCGACGTCGACGACGCGCAGCGCGAGGCCGCGGCGCAGGATGCCGGACCAGTGGGTGCCTGCGGGAATCAGCGTTTCCCACACGACGTGCGGCGGCGGGGCAAGGAGGGCTTGGGGGCTCGGCGACATGGCGGCTCCGTGGAGGGTTGGACAAAAGGCGTGAGAGGGCGACCGAACGACATCGCGACCTCCCGGGCTTTTATCCCTCCGTGGAGCCTCGCCGTTTCCTCGAATCGAGGCGAAGGCAAGACCGGATTGCTCTCGGACCAGTCATCGCGCGGCGCGAACGCCGCACGACCGGAACCCTAGCGATCCTGAAGATGATGCAAATTGCTTCGCACCTCTCGAGCGTCTATCAAGCGAGTTGCGTGCCAGCCGCCGTGCAACGACCACACGACGACCGCGCAACGACCGCACGACGCGGCACGACGGCGCGACGACCCGCGGCATGCACGAATCGGCGGCGGCGGCTTGCCCTCGCAGCGGGCGTGCGGCGCACCATGCGCATGCGATCGCGCACCGGCGCAGTGCGGAGCGTGCGCACCTGCGCCGCGCGTTCGGCAATGGCATGGGCATTGCTGAACGGATGCATCGTCACTCGATATCTCACGCGTCATGAACAAGCTCGACCTGCTCCGGCGCGCATTGAGCGCGCTGTTCTCCGCCCGCTTCATCGAACTTCAGCGCGCCGCGCGGCGCCGTTGAATCGCGTGACCACGTGCCATTGGCACGCTTCTCGCTCGGCATGACGCCGAGAGGTGCGGCAGCGTCGCATCTTAGGGGTGCTAGGGTTCCGGTTCATCGAACGTCTGGTCCGAGAGCAGCCCGGCGCGGGTGCGTCCGATCGCGAGACCGGACGCACCCGCGCTACACGGCGGGACAAAAGCCCGGGAGATTGGCGATGGCAACGGCCGTCGCGCCTCTCCGTGGCCGCTTCGTTCGTTCCGCATCCGCAGGAACCGGCCACGCGGCCGGACCGCGCACAGGCGCGGTCCGAATCGACGATCCCGATCCCGGTCTCCTGGAGAACAACGATGACCCGTCCCGCCCTGGCGTTCCGCCGCCTGCCGTCCCTCCGTTTCGTCCGTCATGTATTGGGGGCCGCCGTCACGGCCGCCGCGCTGTTGACGGCGCCCGCCGTGCACGCGGCCGCGCCGCTGAAGATCGGCTACAGCGACTGGCCCGGCTGGGTCGCGTTCCAGGTCGCGCTCGACAAGGGCTGGTTCAAGGAAGCCGGCGTCGACGTCGACTTCGAATGGTTCGATTATTCGGCGTCGCTCGACGCGTTTTCCGCGGGCAAGCTCGACGCGGTCGCGGCGACCAACGGCGATGCGCTCGTCACCGGCGCGGCCGGCGCGAAGAACGTGATGATCCTGCTGACCGACTATTCGGCCGGCAACGACATGATCGTCGCGAAGCCGCCGCTGCGCACCGTCGAAGGCCTGAAGGGCAAGAAGGTCGGCGTCGAGCTCGGCCTGGTCGATCACCTGCTGCTCGAAACCGCGCTGCAGAAGCACGGGCTCAAGGACGGCGACGTCACGCTCGTGAACGCGAAAACCAACGAACTGCCGCAGGTGCTCGGCTCGTCGTCCGACATCGCCGCGGTGGCCGCCTGGCAGCCGAACGCGGGCGAGGCACTGAAGCGCGCACCGGGCGCACGGGCGATCTTCACGTCGGCGGATGCGCCGGGGCTGATCTACGATGCGATCACGGTCGCGCCGGCGAGCCTCGCCGCACGCCGGGCCGACTGGGCGAAGGTGGTCAAGGTCTGGTACCGCTGCGTCGCGTACATCAACGACCCGAAGACGCAGGCCGACGCGGTCAGGATCATGTCCGCGCGTGTCGGGCTCGCGCCGGAACAATACCTTCCGCTGCTGAAGGGCACGCACCTGCTCGACGAGGCTGCCGCGAAGCGTGCGTTCCGCAAGGGCGACGGGCTCGATTCGATCTATGGCTCGACGCGCAACGCGAATGCGTTCAACGTGCGTAACGCCGTGTACAAACAGTCGCAGGACGTCGACGCGTATATCGATCCGCGCTTCACCGCGCCGCACTGACCGTCGCGGGTTCGCTTGCAGGCCGGGCCGGGCATGCCGGTGGCGGGTCCGGCCCGCTGACCACGGACATCCGGGCACGCTCGTGCCCGATGGAGATCGAAGCAGCAGGACGCGGGAATCGTGCGCGGGCCGAACGGTTCCCGCGCATGCCGACCGCTCGCCGCGGCAAGCGTCCGGCCGTCGGCAAGCCGCGACGCCGCCATGCACGGCGCTCATGCGCTGCATGAAAACTAATCGATTGTTGGCAGCGCCGATCGACCCCGACAATCCGCTTCATGCCCGTTGCTTGCGGTACGGGCCACTCCCCCTCCCAATCGGCACGTCACGATCCATGAACCATCCCGCCCCTGTCTCCTGCATTGCCGAGGCCTGCGCGGCCACGGCCGCTCCGTTCCATGCGCGCCCCCGCACCTGCGGCGAAGCGCTCGTCGATCTCCTCGAACGCCAGGGTGTCGAATGCGTGTTCGGCATTCCCGGCGTGCATACCGTCGAGCTCTATCGCGGCCTCGCGGCATCGTCGATCCGTCATGTGACGCCGCGCCACGAACAGGGGGCCGGATTCATGGCCGACGGCTATGCCCGCGTCACGGGCCGGCCGGGGGTCTGCTTCATCATCACCGGGCCGGGGATGACCAATATCGCGACCGCGATGGCACAGGCCTACGCGGATTCGATTCCGATGCTCGTGATCTCGAGCGTCAACGCGCGGCGCGAACTCGGCAGCGGCGACGGCCGCCTGCACGAGCTGCCGTCGCAGCGCGACGTGTTCGCGGGGCTCACCGCGTTCTCGCACACGCTGCTCGACGCGGCCGACCTGCCGCAGGTCCTCGCGCGCGCCTTCGCGGTGTTCGAAAGCGCGCGTCCGCGCCCCGTGCATATCGAGATCCCGCTCGACGTGATCGTGATGCCGGCGCCCGCGCTGCCCGCCACGCCGCTCGCGCTGCCCGCGCGCCCCGCGCCGGATGCGAACGCGCTCGCGGCAGCCGCCGACCTGCTCGCGCAGGCCCGGCGGCCATTGATCCTGGCCGGCGGCGGCGCGATCCACGCCGCGACGGAACTGCGCGAACTCGCCGAACGCCTGCACGCGCCCGTCGCGCTGACGATCAACGCGAAGGGCCTGCTGCCGGCCGGCCACCCGTTGCTGATCGGCTCCACCCAGTCGCTGCCGGCCACGCGCGCGGCGATCCGCGAGGCCGACGTGGTGCTCGCGGTCGGCACCGAACTCGGCGAAACGGATTACGACGTCACGTTCGACGGCGGCTTCGCGATCGACGGCCGGCTGATCCGCATCGACATCGACGCGCAACAGCTGATGCGCAACGCGCGCGCCGAAATCGCCATCGCCGGCGATGCACGGCTGGCGCTCGGCGCGCTGTCGACCCGCGTGCACGAACGGCCGGCGCCGGCACCCGAGCCCGGCTGGGGCGCGCCGCGGGTGGCCGCCGTGCGCGCCGCGATCGCGGCCGGCCACGACGACGCCGCGCGTGCCCAGGCACGGCTGATCGAGACCATCGTCACCGCACTGCCCGGCGCGATCATCGCCGGCGATTCGACGAGCCCCGTCTACGTCGGCAATTTCACGCACGATGCGCCGGCACCGCGCAGCTGGTTCAACTCGTCGACCGGCTACGGCACGCTCGGCTACGGGCTGCCCGCCGCGATCGGCGCAAAGCTCGCCGCACCTGCGCGGCCCGTGGTGTGCCTGATCGGCGACGGCGGCCTGCAATTCACGCTGCCGGAGCTCGCGAGCGCGGTCGAGGCTCGCGTGCCGGTGATCGTGATCGTCTGGAACAACCGCGGTTACGGCGAGATCCGCAAATACATGGTCGAGCGCGACATCACGCCGGTCGGCGTCGATCCGTATACGCCCGATTTCCAGACGCTCGCACGCGGCTTCGGCTGCGCGGCGCAGGCGGCCGCGACGCCCGACGCGCTGGCCGACGCGCTGCGCGATGCGACGGCACGCCCGATGCCGACCGTGATCGAAATCGACGAGGCAACCTGGTTCGGTCAGGTGCGGCCATGAGCACGACGCCCGATCTCGCGTTCGATCCGCCGCTGCACACGCGCCATTTCATCGACGGTACGTGGCGCACGAGCTTCGGCGGCGCGACGCTACCCGTCGTCGACCCGTCGACGGAAATGGTCATCGCCGAGGTCAGCGCAGGCGACGACGCCGACGTCGAGCATGCCGTGCAAGCCGCCTCGCGCGCGTTTCGCGACTGGAAACGCACGACGGGCGCCACGCGCGCGGCGCTGCTGCGTGCCATCGCGCGCGGCGTCGACGCACGGCGCACGCGGCTCGCGACACTGCAGTCGCTCAACAACGGCAAGCCGTTCGCCGAAGCCGAGATCGACGTCGCCGACGTGATCGCCACCTTCGACTACTACGCGGGCCTCGCGGAGGCCCTCGACACCGACGGCGAAACCGAGATCGCGCTGCCCGGCGGCGACCATCGCGCGTGGATCCGGCGCGAACCGGCCGGCGTCGCCGCGCTGATCGTGCCGTGGAATTTCCCGATGGTCACGACCGCATGGAAGCTCGCGCCCGCGCTCGCCGCCGGCTGCACCGTCGTGCTGAAGCCGTCCGAGATCACGCCGCTGCCCGAGCTCGAACTCGCCGCGATCGTCGCCGAAGCGGGCCTGCCGCCCGGCGTGCTGAACGTCGTGACGGGCACCGGCCACGAGGTCGGTGCCCGGCTGTGCGCGCATCCGCTCGTCGCGAAGGTGTCGTTTACCGGCAGCACGGCAGTCGGCGCGCAGGTCATGAAGACGGCCGCGGACACGATCAAGGGCGTCGGTCTCGAACTCGGCGGCAAATCGTCGATCGTCGTGTTCGACGACGCCGACCTCGATCACGCGGTCGACCTGATCGCGGGCGGCGGCCTGTTCAACGCCGGGCAGATGTGTTCGGCGACCTCGCGCGTGCTCGTGGCCGCCCCGCTCGCCGACGACCTGATCGCGCGCCTCGCGCGACGGATCGAGACGACCGTCGTCGGCCCGCCGTTCGCACCCGGCGTGCAGATGGGCCCGCTGACGAACCGCGCGCAATACGAACGCGTGAAGCGCCACATCGCACAGGGCCGCGCCGACGGCGCGCGGCTCGTGACGGGCGGCGACGCGCTCGCCGGCCCCGGCTACTTCATCCGGCCCGCGCTGTTCGCCGACGTGCCGGCCGGCTGCGCGCTATGGCGCGACGAAATTTTCGGGCCGGTGCTGTGCGTGCGCGCGTTCGACGCCGAGGACGACGCGATCGCGGCCGCCAACGATACCGAATACGGGCTCGTCGCAACCGTCGTCACGCGCGACGCCGCGCGCGGCAGGCGGGTCGCCAATGCGCTCGAGGCGGGCGTCGTGTGGATCAACACACCGCAACTGATCTATCCGCAAACCTCATGGGGCGGCTACAAGCGCAGCAGCGTCGGGCGCGAGCTCGGCCCGTTCGGGCTGGCCGCCTTCCAGGAGATCAAGCAGGTCATGACGGCGGCCCGCTGAGGCTGGCGACCCATGCGTTTATGTCATGGCGCGCATGCGGATATTTCGTTTGTTGCGGAAATTTGACCTCCCTACAGTTCATCCACACCCCGCGCCGCCTTTCGGCGACCGGCATCGAACCACACGGCATCGTTTATCAGGAGACGGCCATGCAACACTTCAAGGCGGGCAGAAGGCAGGTGATCAAAACCCTCGGCACGGCACTCGCCGCATCCGCCATTCCGATGCCGTTCATCAGGACTGCGAAGGCTCAGTCTGGAAACTTTTCCGGAAAGACGCTGCGCCTGCTCACCTGGTCCGACGATACCGGCGCGGCCGCGCTGCGCAACATCGCGGAAACCTTCAGCAAGCAGACCGGCGCGCGCGTGATCGCCGATCGCGCGGACGGCACGTCGGGGATGGTCGCGAAGGTCAAGGCCGCGGGCGAGCGGCCGACCTACGACGTCATCACGCTCGCGGGCGTCGGCGCGGCCGGCCTCGCCGACGCCGGCCTGCTCGCGAAGCCCGACCTGAACCGGCTGCCGAACCTGAAGGACGTCGCGCCGCAATACCGCACGGGCGCGAACGGCTTCGGCATCGGCTACCTGCTGTGGTCGGACGGGCTGATCTACAACACGGCGACCGTGAAGAGCGCGCCGTCGAGCTACGAGGCACTGTGGGATCCGAAATATGCGGGGCGGCTGTTCCTGCCGCCGCCGGAGTGGGCCGAAGCGGTCGACCTCGCGATCATCGCCGCGAAGCTGGCCGGCGGCTCGCAGCAGAACATCGATCCGGGGTTCCGGAAGCTCGCGCAGCTCAAGGATCGCGTGATGACCCTCGGCGAGAACCCGAACCAGGTCGCCGACCTGTTCCGCACCGGCTCGCTCGACATCGGCGGCATCTATTCGCCGGCGTTCTTCCCGGACCAGATCCGCAAGCCCGACTACAAGTTGGGCGTGACGTACGGCATGAAGGAAGGCTTCGCGACGCAACTGATGTTCACGGTGATCCCGAAGGCGCATCCGGGCGACCTCGACCTGATCCACGCGTTCATCAACCATTCGCTCGACGCGGGCGTGCAGGGCCGGATGGCGGCCGACGTGCTGAACGGGCCCGTGAACGGCAAGGCCGTGATTCCCGCGGAAAGCCGCGCGTTCGTGCCGTCGCCGCAGCAGATCGCGGAGAAGGCCGTGCTGCACGACGACAAGGCGCTCGCCGTCGTCCAGCCGGCGTGGATCAAGCGCTACACGGGCCTCTTCGCGGCGTAACGACATGGCCTCCCTGTCCTCCCCCCGCGACGCGGCGCCGGCCGCCGGCACACCGGCCGGCGCCGGCTCGGACGCCGGGCCCGCGCTGGCCGGCGTGCCGCCGTGGCTGCTGCTCGCGCCGATCCTCGCGTTCCTCGCGGTGCTCGCCGCCGCGACGCTCACCGTGTTGCGCATGAGCGTCGGCGTATCCGGCGACGAATGGCGGACCTTCACGCTGCAGAACTACGCCGATCTCGCGGACCCGTACTTCACGAAATCGCTGTGGCTCACACTGCGCCTCGCGTTCCAGAGCATGGTGTGCGCGGTGCTGCTCGCGATCCCGGTCGCGCTCGCGATGGCGCGCACCGAATCGCGGCTCGCGCGCCGGCTGATGCTCGCCGGCGTGTTGCTGCCGCTGCTCGTGAACCTGCTGCTGCAAGGTTATGGCTGGCTCGTGATGCTCGGCCCGGCGGGATTGCTCAATCGCGCGCTGCTGGCCTCGGGCGTCGTCGATCGGCCGCTGCAACTGCTGTACCGCGAGCACGGCGTGCTGCTCGGGCTGATCCAGACCGCGTTCCCGCTCGCCGTGCTGCCGCTGTCGAGCGCGCTGCGCGCGGTGTCCCGCGCATACGACGAAGCCGCCGCGACACTCGGCGCGAGCCGCTGGCAGACGCTGCGGCACGTGACGCTGCCGCTCGCGATGCCCGGCCTCGTCGCCGGCGCGCTGCTCGTGTTCGCGTACAACGCCAGCGCATTCGCGGTGCCGCTGCTGCTCGGCGGCCGACGCGTGCCGATGCTCGCGGTGCTCGTGCACGACCAGGTCGCGCCGCTGCTCAACTGGCCGGCCGCGTCGGCATCGGGCGTCGTGCTGATGGCCGCGACGCTCGTCGTGATGGCGGTGTCCCAGCGCCTCGTGCGCACCCTGCAACGTGCCGGCGAGGTGAGCCGATGAATACCCTGCTCTTGCGTACGCCCCTGCCCGGCCGCCTCGGCCGCGCGACGGGCACGCTCGCGACGCTCGTGCTGTTGCTCGCCGCGCTGCCGATCCTGACGATGATCACGATGTCGTTCGGCGCATCGGGCACGCTCGAATTCCCGCCGCGCGAGTTCAGCCTGCACTGGTATCGCGCCGCCTGGCAGACGTTCGTGTCGTCCGATGCGGGCAGCGCGCAGTCGATGGGCGCCGCGTTGACGACCAGCCTCGTCGTCGCGGTCGCGACGATGCTGATCGCGACCGCCGTGTCGGTGCCCGCGGCCTACGCGCTGTCGCGCTGCCGCTTCCGCGGCAAGGCGCTCGTCGAGCAGCTCGTCGCGTTGCCGATCGTCTATCCGCTCGTGATGCTCGGCCTCGCGCTGCTGATCGTGTTCAACGCGCTGCCGGTCGAGCTCGGCATCGTGCGGCTCGTCGTCGCGCACGTGATCCTGACGCTGCCTTTCACCGTGAAGAACTGCGCGGCCTCGGTTGCGTCGATCGGCCCCGACTTCGAGGAAGCCGCGTGCGTGATGGGCGCGAGCCCGTGGCGCGCGCTCGTCGACGTCGTGCTGCCGCTGATGCGGCCCGGGATTCTCGCCGGGATGCTGTTCGCGTTCATCGTGTCGTTCAACGAATTCACGGTGACGTTCTTCCTGTACAGCATCGACACGATGACCCTGCCGGTCTGGCTCTACAGCCGCACCGTGTCGTCGCTCGACCCGACCGTGTTCTGCTTCGCCGTGTTCACGGTCGCGATCGACTTCGCGCTGATCTGGATGCTCGAAAAACTCGTCGGCGACAAGGGCGTCGCGCTCTGATGCGCGCACGGCCTCGCCCTCGACCATGCAAGGAACCGTCATGACCCAGCTCATCCTCCAGAACGTGACCAAGCGCTTCAATCAGGCGTGTGCGGTCGACCACGTCGACCTGTCGGTGCCGGACGGCAAGCTCGTCTGCTTTCTCGGCCCGTCCGGCTGCGGCAAGACCACGCTGATGCGGATCATCGCCGGCCTCGACACGCCGACCTCCGGCACGGTGACGTTCGCCGGCCGCGACCTCACGCACGTACCCGCCAACCGGCGCGACTTCGGCATGGTGTTCCAGTCGCTCGCGCTGTTTCCGCACATGACGGTCGCGCAGAACATCGCGTACCCGCTGCGGCTGCGCAAGACGGCGCGGGCCGCGCAGGCGCGGCGCGTCGCCGAGCTGCTGGAGCTGATCCAGCTGCCGCACATGGCCGACCGGCTCGTCACGCAGCTGTCGGGCGGGCAGCGCCAGCGCGTCGCGATCGCGCGCGCGATCGCGTCGTCGCCGCGCCTGCTGCTGCTCGACGAGCCGCTGTCGGCGCTCGACGCGAAGCTGCGCGAGGCGATGCAGGTCGAGATCCGGCTGCTCCAGCAACGGCTCGGCATCACGACGATCATGGTCACGCACGACCAGCGCGAAGCGATGACGATGGCCGACGAGATCGTCGTGATGGAGAAAGGCCGCATCCAGCAGGTCGGCCGGCCGCTCGACATCTATCGCGACCCGGTCAACGAATTCGTCGCCGACTTCATCGGCCTCGGCAACATCCTGCCGGTCGCGCGCGACGGCGACGACGCGATCGTCCTGCCGGGCGGACAGCGCCTCTCGATCGGGCGCGCGCCCGACACGCCACACGCGCCCGACGCCGTGCGCCTGCTGATTCGTCCCGAGGACGTATGCGTGCGCCCGGGCGCGACGGCGTCGGGCGCGCCGAACACGCTCGCCGGCACGATCACGTTCGTGCGCGACGTCGGCGCGTCGATCGAGGCGACCATCGATTGCCGCGGCTTCACGCTGACGGCCGCGACCACGCCGCGCGAGACACCCGACCTGCACGTCGGCATGCCGGTTGCCGCCGAACTGCCGGCACACGCATGCAAGCTGATCGCCGCACGCGGCGCCTGATTTTCCTTTCGTTCCCCAACGCAGCAACAAGGATCCCGCCATGAACGCATCGACCCAAGCCAACCGCCTCGTGCGACGCCTGCTCGCCCGTACCGCCCTCCTCTGCGCCTGCGCCACGGGCGTAGCCGCCGTCGCGCCGCTCGCGCACGCCGACGCGCTCGACACGATCGCCAAATCGGGCGTCGTGCGCATCGGCGTATTCGAGGATTACCCGCCGTTCGGTTCGATCGGCCCCGACATGAAGCCGCAGGGCTACGACATCGACATGGCGAACCTGATCGGCAAGGCGCTCAACGCGAAGGTCGAACTCGTGCAGGTCACCGGCGACAACCGGATGGCGTATCTCGCCGACCGCAAGACCGACATGCTGCTGTCGGTCGGACAGACGCCGGAGCGCGCGAAGGTGATCGACTTCTCGAACGCGTATGCGCCGTACTACCTCGCGGTGTTCGGTCCGAAGTCGCTCGCCGTGAAGGGCAACGCCGATCTCGCCGGCAAATCGGTCGCGGTCGCGCGCGGCACGCTCGAGGACCTGAGCATCAGCAAGGTCGCGCCGCCGAGCGCGACGATCAAGCGCTTCGACGACCCGAACGGCGCGATCGCGGCGTTCCTGTCGGGACAGGCGCAACTGCTGGTGGTCGGCAACGACGTGGGCGCCACGATCATCGCGCGTCATCCGTCGATCGATCCGGAACAGAAGTTCTCGCTGTTCAGCTCGCCCGACCACGTCGGCCTGAACAAGAACGAGCCGCGCCTGATGCAGAAGGTCAACGACGCGATCGCCGGCGCGAAGAAGAACGGCGCGCTGAACACCCTGTCGCAGAAGTGGCTGCACGCTGCCCTGCCGGCCGATCTGTGATGCGCAGCGCCTTCGCCCCGCACGCTCGACCCAAGGCATCGCGATGAGCTACGTGTTCGACTTCAGCGATTTCGGTCTCTACGCCGGCATGCTCGCGCGCGGCGTCGGCGTGACGCTCGGCCTGACCTCGGCCGCGACCGTGCTCGGCGGCCTGCTCGGCACCGGCGGCGCGTGGATCGCGCTCGCCGGCCCGCGCTGGGCGCGCGCGCTCGCCGCGTCCTACGTCGAGCTGATCCGCAATACGCCGTTCCTGGTCCAGTTGTTCTTCATCTTCTTCGGGCTGCCCGCGCTCGGCGTACACCTCGACGAAGCGCAGGCGGCCGTGCTCGCGATGACGGTCAACCTGGGCGCCTATGCGGTCGAGATCCTGCGCGCCGGGATCGAATCGGTGCCGCACGGGCAAGTGCAGGCCGCGCGGGCGCTCGGGCTGCACGGCCGGCAGGTGTTCGGCCACGTCGTGCTGCCGCAGGCGCTCGCGAACGTGTACCCCGCGCTGCTCGGGCAGGTCCTGATCGTGATGCTCGGCTCGGCGGTCGTGTCGCAGATCTCGGTGCCCGACCTGACCTACGCGGCCAACTTCATCCAGTCGCGCAATTTCCGCGCGTTCGAGATCTACATCGTCGTGACCGCGATCTACCTGCTGCTGTCGATCGCGCTGCGCATGCTGCTCAATCGCGTCGGCCGGCGGCTGTTCGCCGGTCGCACGCGCCACGGCGCGGCTGCCGCACCGCGGCGCACGCGGGTTGCCCGCTTCACGTGGCGCGCCCGCTCCCCTGAAACCCACCTGCCGACGGAACGTGCGCGATGATCGAATTCACCTTCCAGGACATTGCATGGAACCTGCTGCTCGCCGCGCGCTGGACCGTGCTGCTGTCGCTGATCACGTTTGCCGGCGGCGGCCTCGCCGGGTTCGCGCTGCTGGCAATGCGCATCTCGCCCGTGCCGGCGCTGCGCCGCTTCGTGATCCTGTACATCGAACTGTTCCAGGGCACGCCGTTGCTGATGCAACTGTTCCTCGGCTTCTTCGGATTGCCGCTCGTCGGCATCGACGTGACGCCGTGGGTCGCGGCGTCGGTCGTGCTGACGCTAAATGCCAGCGCCTGTCTGGCCGACATCTGGCGCGGCTGCGTCGACGCGGTCCCGCACGGCCAGTGGCACGCGGCGGCCAGCCTCGGCATGACGTGGACCCAGCGGCTACGCTACGTGGTGTGGCCGCAGGCGTGGAAGATCGCGCTGGCGCCGACCGTCGGCTTCCTCGTGCAGGCGGTGAAGAGCACCGCGCTCACGTCGATCATCGGGCTGACCGAACTGACCAAGACCGGCAACATCATCACCAACGCGGTATTCAAGCCGTTTCCGATCTACGCGATGGTCGCGCTGCTGTACTTCGCGATGTGCTTCCCGCTGACGTGGTATGCGCGCACGCTCGAGCGCCGCTATCGCGTCGCGAAGGCGCGCTGAACCGGCGCCGCGCGCGCCTCATTACGATGCAGGGACTTTCATGATTTCCATCAGCAACGTTTCCAAGTGGTACGGCCAGTTTCAGGTCCTCGCCGAGTGCACGACCGAGGTGAAGAAAGGCGAGGTGGTGGTCGTGTGCGGCCCGTCCGGCTCGGGCAAGTCGACGCTGATCAAGACCGTGAACGGCTCGAGCCGTTCCAGCAGGGCGAGATCCTCGTGAACGGCCAGTCGGTCGGCGACAGGAAGACGAACCTGTCGACGCTGCGCTCGAAGGTCGGGATGGTGTTCCAGCATTTCGAGCTGTTCCCGCACCTGTCGATCGCCGCGAACCTGACGCTCGCGCAGGTCAAGGTGCTCGGCCGCGGCAAGGACGAAGCGGCCGAGAAGGCATGAAGCTGCTCGATCGCGTCGGCCTGAAGGCGCATGCGCACAAGTTTCCGGGCCAGCTGTCGGGCGGCCAGCAGCAGCGGGTCGCGATCGCGCGCGCTGTCGATGGACCCGATCGCGATGCTGTTCGACGAGCCGACGTCCGCACTCGATCCCGAGATGATCAACGAAGTGCTCGACGTGATGGTCGAACTCGCGCAGGAAGGGATGACGATGATGGTCGTCACGCACGAGATGGGCTTCGCGAAGAAGGTCGCCCATCGCGTGATCTTCATGGACCAAGGCGCAATCGTCGAGGACGACCGCAAGGACGATTTCTTCTCGAATCCGAAGTCGGATCGCGCGAAGGACTTCCTCGCGAAAATCCTGCACTGAGCGATCCCGCGCCGCCGCCCGTTCCACGCCGATGCTCCCGATGAAACGACTGCCTTCCCTCAATGCGCTGCAGGTCTTCGACGTCGTCGCGCGACACGGCAGCTTCACGCGCGCCGCCGGGCACCTGTGCCTGACCCAGGGCGCCGTGAGCCGGCAAATCCTCGCGCTCGAAAGCTTCTATCAGTTTCCGCTGTTCAAGCGCACGCCCAAGGGGCTGACGCTGACGGCCGAGGGCGAGCTCCTGTTGCCGACGGTGCGCGAAAGCTTCGCGCGCATCGAGGAAGTGTCGATGCGCCTGTCGCGCAGGCGCACCGAACTCGCGCTGAAGGTGCCGACCTGCATGATGCAGTGGATGCTGCCGCGCATCATGCGGTTCCAGGCCGAGCATCCCGAACTCCAGGTGCAGATCACCACCACCTGGGAGCATCACGTCGATTTCCGCATGGAGCCGTTCGACGCCGCGGTGATCTACGCGCCCGGCGCCGGCCCCGACATGCATGCGATCCCGTTGTTCGAGGAACGGCTCACGCCTGTCTGTGCGCCGAGCCTGCTGGAGCGGCAACCGCTCGCGAGTCTCGAAGACCTGCTCCGTCACACGCTGCTGCATCCGACGCGCGATCACCGCGACTGGAAGCGGTGGCTCGACCATGCGGGCGCGCCGCACGTCGACTCGACGCGCGGGTTGAGCTTCGAGACGCTGGATCTCGCCACACACGCGGCGATCGACGGTTACGGCATCGCGATCGGCGACCGGACGCTGGTGGACGAGAGCGTGGCCGCGCACCGGCTCGTGATGCCGTTCGACGTATCGTTGCCGACGGGGATGGGTTATTACTTCGTGTATCCGCGCGGGTCCGAACAGCAGCAGAAGATCCAGCTGTTCGGCGACTGGATCGCGGACGAACGCGCGTGGCGCTGCGTCGACACGCCGGCCGTGCCGCCGTCTCGGCCATCGCCATCGCCATCGCCATCGCCGAAACTTCCGGACTGAACCACGTCATGCGAGCGCCGCTCGCGTACTCGGACCTGTCCGGTCATGCGGTCGACGAATCCCGGAGTGAGGAAAACGGTTGTCGTTCCTTTCTCCGCCATCGTCGGCGACGTAGCGCTCCCACCTGAAACCTGTCGACCAGACGGCCGGCCTCGTCGCGCGAAGCCGCGTGCGCGATCTGCGGATGCTCCGCGCCGTCGATTTCCGGCGTCTCGGACAGGAGCGCCGTGCCGCCGATGCGTTTCAGCAGATCGACGGCCGCGCCGCGCGCGGAATTCCGCGGTCGTCCCCGACTAGCCGTCGGACCCGCCCCATCGCAGGCCGGCCGTCAGCCGCGAGGCCGGCACGGTGCTGCACCGCGCGCCGATCCTCCAGTCATGCCGATGGGTGTCCCTGCGCGATTCAACCCGGACACAACAACCGCAAACTTACGATTGAAAATAACTCTCATTTGCATTAAATTCCGGCGCGCAAATGTACCGTTTGGAACACGGATGCCGGCGCAACGCGGCTCGTGGTGCCCGAACGCGAACCAATTTCTCAGGGACGGGTATGAGCAGAAAGAACTGGGCGGCCGCACCGGTGGCCATCGCCGTCGGCACGGTCGGGCTGAACGTCGCCAATGCGCAGGAGCTGGTGCTTCCGGCCGTCGAGATCTCGGCGCAGCGCACGAAGGCACCGTTTCGCGCGCCCGACTCGACGAGCGCGACGCGCACCGAGGCGGACGTGATGGAGATCCCGTTCGCGGTCAGCAGCGTCGATACGAAACTGATCCAGACCGTGGCCGCCACCCGCGGCGAAGACCTGTACGACTGGGTCGCCGGCGTCGCGCGGCAGAACAACTTCGGCGGGCTGTGGGACAACTATGCGGTGCGCGGCTTTGCCGGCGACGGCAACACGTCCGGCACCGACTACCTCGTCAACGGCTTCTCGTGGAATCGCGGCATCAGCGTGCCGCGCGACACCGCGACGCTCGAGCGCATGGAAGTCCTCAAGGGCCCCGCGTCCGCGCTGTACGGCCGCGGCGACCCCGGCGGGCTCATCAGCTACACGACGAAGCAGCCGCAGTTCAAGCGCTCGAACACGATCGGCGTGTCGGCCGGCAGCTACGGCGCGCTGCGCGAGACGCTCGATTCGACCGGCCCCGTCACGCAGTCGCTCGCGTACCGCTTCATCGCGATGAACGAGGACAACGGCAGCTTCCGCGACACGGTGTCGAGCAAGCGCTACCTGTTCGCGCCGTCGTTCACCTGGGATATCGGCGCCGACACGACGCTCCACTACGAATTCGAGACCGCGCGCCAGCGCGCGCCGCTCGATCGCGGCGTGGTCGCGGTCGGCGGCCAGCTCGGTGCGGTGCCGGCGTCGCGGTTCCTGGGCGAGCCGCGCGACGGCGACTACGACGTGCGCAACTCGGGGCACCAGTTCACGCTCGAACATCGCTTCGATGCCGACTGGTCGGTCAACGCCGGCTTCGCGCAGCGCGACACCGACCTGTCCGGCCGCTCGTCCGAAGCGTTCGCGCTGCAGCCGGACGGCCGCACGCTGTGGCGCCGCTACCGGCAGGTCGCGTTTCACTCGAACGACGTGCAGGGGCGCGTCGAAGTGGCCGGCAAGGCCCGCACGGGCGCCATCGACCATGCGTTCGTGATGGGCGTCGATGCGTATCGCTTCAACTACGACCAGTTCGTCGCGCGCTCGACGCCGACAGCCGCGGCGCCGTATGCGATCGACATCTTCGATCCGGTGTACGGCCAGCCGGCGCCCGTGCCGCGCACCGCGACGAACCTGCTCGAGCGCGACGACGGCCAGGGCCTGTACGCGCAGGACACGCTCGCGTTCGGGCCGCACTGGAAAGTGCTCGCCGGGCTGCGCTGGGACCGCTTTCACCAGTCGGTCGAGAATCGCCTGAAGGGCGTGACGACGAGCCAGCTGCAAACGGCGCTGAGCCCGCGGCTCGGCATCGTGTACGAGGCCAGCGCAGCGCTGTCGCTGTATGCGAACACCGCGTACTCGTTCCGGCCGAACAACGGCGCCGGCGCGAACGGCCACGCGTTCGACCCCGAGAAGGGGCACGGCTACGAAGCCGGCGTGAAGTGGGCCGGCACGCGCTGGCTCGCGACCGTCGCCGCGTTCTACGTGAACAAGCGCAACGTGCTGACCGCCGATCCGGCGAATGCCGGGTTCTCGCGTGCGGCCGGCGAAGTGCGCAGCCGCGGCGTCGAATTCGAATGGAACGGCGAACTGGGCCACGGCTTGCGCGGCATCGTCAACCTCGCCTACGTCGACGCGCAGGTCACGCGCGACACCGTCCTGACGCCGGGCGCGCGCCTCGTCGACATTCCGCGCCTGAGCGGCAGCGCGCTGCTGATGTACGAAACCGCGCTGCCGCTGGTCGACAAGGCCGGCGCGGGCGCGGGCGTGATCTACGTCGGGCGCCGCGCGGGCAACACCGCGAACACGCAGGACGGCTTCGACCTGCCCGCCTACGCGACCGTGCAGCTCAACGGCTACGTGCAGGTCAACAAGCATCTGCGCGCGTCGGTCGTGCTGAACAACCTGTTCAACCGCACGTACTACGTCAGCTCGTACAACAGCCTGTGGGTCACGCCCGGCGCGCCGCGCAGCCTGTTCGCGTCATTGGCGTATTCGTTCTAGGCCGGCGCGGCGCGTCGACGGGCAGGCGCGGGGCGCGATTCGGCGATGCGTCGACGTGCCGGGGCGCGCATCCGGCCATCTCGAATCGTCAGGCAGCCAGCCACTGCGCCGCATCCGCCACATCCACCGGAATCTCCGGATTGAACCGCGTCATGCAGTTCAGGTCGAGCGCTCGGATCTGCTCGGTCATGAAGTCGACGAAGATCCGGATGCGCGTCGGCAGATGTTGCCGGCTCAGATAGCAGATGTAGTGGCCGCGATCCTGCGGCACATGCTGCGCCAGCGCGACGACGAGTTCGTTCGACGCGAGATGGTCGCGGATCTGGTAGCCGGCCATCTGCGCGATGCCCGATCCGTTCAGCACCGCGCGCAACACGAGATCGGCGTCGTTGAACGTGCGGCGCGCCGTCGGCAGGTACTTCTGCACGCGGCCGTCCACGTTGAATTCCCATTCGAACAGGCGCCCGCTCGCGAACCGGAAATTGATGCACGCGTGGCGGTCGAGGTCCTCGATGCGTTGCGGGAGCCCGTGCGCCGCCACATACGACGGCGCCGCGCAGAGCGCCATCTGCATCGGAATCAGTTGCCGGGCGATGATGCTGGAGTCCTCGATGCGCCCGTTGCGGAACGACACGTCGATCCGCTCGGACACCAGGTCGACGGGCCGGTCGTCGAGCAGCAGATCGACGATGATGTCCGGATAGGCGTCCGCAAACTTCTCCAGCAGCGGCGCCACGATCTTCCTGCCGAACCCCGCGGCCGAGCTGATGCGGATGAGGCCGCGCGGCGGCCCCTGCCGCAACTCGAGCATGTCGTTCATCGCTTCGACGATCTGCGCCACGCCCTGATGGCAGTTCTCGAAGAATCGCCGGCCCTCGCACGTCAGCTCGGTCGTGCGCGTGGTCCGCTGGAACAGCCGCGTACTCAGTTGCGCCTCCAGCTTCTGCACATTGCGGCTCACGGCCGGCCGCCCGACGCCGAGCAGTTCGGCGGCCTTCGTGAAGCTCCCCTCGCTCGCCACCGCAACGAACGCGAGGATGCCCGCATAGCTCGCACCGAAGCTCGCCGACAGCGCATCGGCGCGACCGGCCAGGTCGCGACGAACGTCGGGCTCCGATGTTTCCGAATGATTCATTTCCGCTGCCCCCAAGCATGCTGCTCATACGGATTGGCGCGTCGCCGGCATGCGCCGGCCAAGCGCCTGCGTGCGAACGTGATTCAGCGCCCCGCCAGCCACGCGTCGAGGCCGATGCGCCCGAGCCGCGCCGCGCCGAGCGGCACCAGCGACGTTGCCTCGACGCGGCCGCCGTAGTAGCGGGCGTCGCGATCGGTCACCACCGCGCGTGTGTCGCCGACCGACTTCAGATAGCGCGCGACGATTTCCGCGAACGGCGCGCGATCCGGGCCCGCGATCTCTATCGTGCCGTTCTGCGGCCCGGCGAGCGCGGCCTGCGCGACGAGGGCCGACACGTCCTCCGCGGCGATCGGCTGGAACAGTCCATCACCGATGCGCACGGTGCCGTCTTCCGTGCCGGCATCTGCGATGCCGCCGATGAATTCCATGAACTGCGTCGCGCGCACGATCGTGTACGGCACGCCCGCCGCCTCGATCGCCTGCTCCTGCGCGACCTTGGCCAGGAAATAGCCGTTCTCCGGCATGCGGTCGCAGCCGACGATCGACAGCGCGACGTGATGGCGCACGCCCGCGGCCACTTCGGCCTTGCCGAGATTGCGCGCCGACGTGCGGAAGAAATCGAGCACCGCCTGCGGCTCCCATGACGGTGCATTCGCGACGTCCACGACGACGTCGGCGTCCGTCAATGCGTCGGTCAGGCCTTCGCCCGTGATGGTATTGACGCCGGTGCGCGGCGATGCGGCGAGCGCCTGATGGCCGGCTTCCTCGAGCAGCGTGACGACACGCGAGCCGATCAGGCCCGAACCGCCGATGACGACGATCTTCATCGCAAAATCTCCTGACGAATGAACTGCAGTGGAATGTGACGGGGCGTGACGGCTGCCGGATCGGGTGAACGCGGCGATGACCGTCCATCGCTTGGCGCAATTGTGGAAGAATCATGTCCTATCCAGCAGTGCCAAGAATCGTCGATCGGACTGATCCATGCCGTGCCTGTCCCCGTCATCCGCGAGACCGTCATGTCTGAGCACCCCTCCACCCTGACCATCGAAATCGACCGGCAGCATCGGTTGCCGATCTATCTGCAGATCTGCGAGCGGTTCAGAACCGCGATCGCCGCGGGCCACCTGCGTCCCGGCGATCGCGTGCCCGCGCTGCGCGGCCTCGCGACGCAGCTGAACACCGCGCGCGGCACCGTCGAACAGGCATACACGATCCTGGTCGACGAGGGCTATCTGCAGATGCGCGGCGCGGCCGGCACGTTCGTCTCGCCGTCGCTGCCGAATTCAGTGACGCGGGCGGCGCCCTCGCGTGCCGACGATCCGGTCCGGCACGCCGAGGATGCCGGCCTGCGCCAGCCGCCGGGCATGTCACGCGACAGCCCGCCGCCGCGGCGCGCGCAACCGATCGCCGTCGCGCTG
The DNA here is from genome assembly GCF_000949135.2 of Burkholderia sp. USMB20. Classification (GTDB taxonomy): domain Bacteria; phylum Pseudomonadota; class Gammaproteobacteria; order Burkholderiales; family Burkholderiaceae; genus Burkholderia. The sequence goes on from NZ_JTAN02000004.1 coordinate 33,967, forward strand.
AGCGGCGAGCCGCGCCCGCTGCAGCCCGGGCTGCCCGCGCTCGACGCGTTTCCGCGCAAGGTATGGCACCGGCTCGTGTCGCTGCGCGCGCGCAGCGCCGACCGCGCGCTGCTGGGCTACCCGAATCCGGCCGGCTACCGGCCGCTGCGCGAGCACATCGCCACCTATCTGGGGCTGTCGCGCGGCGTCACCTGCGTGCCCGAACAGGTGTTCGTCACCAGCGGCTACCGCGCGACGCTGGAACTCGTGCTGCGCAGCCTCGCGCGCCCGAACGACCGTGTGTGGTTCGAGGACCCCGGCTATCTGCTCGCACGCAGCTTCCTGTCCGAGACCGGCGTGGAACTCGTCCCGGTGCCGGTAGACGCCGACGGAATCGACGTCGAGCGCGGCCTGCAGCTGGACGCGCACGCGCGCTTCGCGCTCGTGACGCCGTCGCGGCAGAGCCCGCTCGGCCATACGCTGTCGCTGTCGCGGCGCATCGCGCTGCTGGACTGGGCCGAAAAGACGTCGGGCTGGATCGTCGAGGACGACTACGACAGCGAGTTTCGCTATCTCGGCCGCCCGCTGCCGGCGCTGAAGAGTCTCGACCGGCGCGATCACGTGATTTATTGCAGCACCTTCAGCAAGGCGATGTATCCCGGCTTGCGGCTCGCGTATGCGGTCGTGCCGGAACGCGCGGTGGAACGCGTCGAACGCGTGGCCTGCAGCATGAACGCCGGCTCGCCGACGCTCCTGCAGGCGGCCCTCGCGGATTTCATCGAACAGGGGCACTTCGCCCGGCACCTGAAGCGCATGCGCACGCTGTACGGCGAGCGCCGCACGCTGATCGTGAACGCGTTGCGACAGGTGTTCGGCAAGCGGATGATCGTCGAACTGCCGGTGGGCGGCATCCAGTTCGCGGTGCGGTTCACCGACGGCCCCGACGGGCCGGTCGACGACGTCGCCGTCGCCGCACGCGCGCGCGACGCGGGGCTCGCGGTCGTGCCGCTGTCGATCTGGTACACGAACAGCCATACGCAGCAAACGCCGCGCGGCCTCGTCATCGGGTTCGCGAACGTCGCCGACGCGGACGAAGCGCACCGTCATGCACGGACGCTCCTTGCGTGCCTCGGCGGCTGACGCGCGGCGTGCGGCCGGGCCTCCGGCGTGGCCCGCTCGGACGACGGCAATCTCGCCGTCGATCTGCGCCTGCCCGCCGAGTTCGGCGGTCCCGGCACCGGGACCCATCCGGAACAGCTGTTCGCGGCGGCCTTCGCCGCGTGCTTCCACGGCGCGCGATTGGTTCCGAAGCGGCAATAGAGTGCGCACCTTCCCGGCACTACTGGCCCGTGGGACCTGCAATTACGATGGTCGCCAGGCAGGTCGCGCAATGAATGGTCATGCGCAGCGCCGATAGCCCTGCTTCAGCAATCAGGAGAACGTATCATGACGCAACGTATCAACTACTTTCAGCAATCGCCGGAGCTGACGAAGAAGCTCGTCGAACTCGACGGGCTGCTTCAGAAGACGACGATCGAAGTGCCGGTTCGCGAACTCGTCGAGATTCGCGCGTCACAGCTCAACGGCTGCGCGTTCTGCGTCGACATGCATATCAAGATGGCCAGGATCCACGGCGAGCGCGAACTGCGCGTGCATCACGTCGCGATCTGGCGCGAGTCGCCGCTGTTCTCGCCGCGCGAGCGCGCCGCGCTCGAATGGACCGAAGCGCTGACGCAGCTTTCGCCGCACGGCGTGCCGGACGATCTCTACGATCGCGTGCGCGCCCACTTTGCCGAGAAGGAGCTGTCGGATCTCACCGTCCTCGTCGGTGCGATCAACTGCTGGAACCGCCTGAACGTCGCGTTCCGGATGGTGCCCGGCTCGTTCGACAAGATGTTCGGTCTCGACAAGGCCAACCTGGAGTAACGACATGAAACGCATCGTGCTCGCGCTTGCACCGCTTGCGCTGTCGCCGCTGATGCCCGTTCCGCCGGCTGCCGCCGCACCGCAAGCCAAGGTGACGCAACTGACCACGGAGCCGCTGCCCGAGTATCCGGGCAAGGAAGTGGAGATGATCGTCGTCGATTATCCGCCCGGCAGCGTCGACCCCGTTCATCGCCACGACGCGCACGCGTTCGTCTATGTGCTCGACGGCAGCATCGTGATGGGCCTGAACGGCGGCAAGACGGTCACGCTGCACGCGGGCGACACGTTCCACGAAGGCCCCGACGACGTGCACACGGTCGGACGCAACGCCAGCAGCACGAAGCCGGCGAAATTCGTCGTGTTCCTGATCAAGAACAAGGACGCGCCGGTCCTCACGCCGGTGAAGTAGCGGGGTCGTCGTCGAGGCGCCAGGTCGGCCGGCAACGGCAGCTCGGCTGCCACGAGCGCACGCGTTCCGCAACGCGACGGCTTGCCTGGGCTGGCCGGCCGTCGCCGTCTCGGCCGGCGCACGGCCGGCAAGCGAGCCTGCAAACCGCATGCCCCGCCTTTGAAGGCCCTTCGCTGAAAAGCCGGGATCGACTGCGTACAGCCGGATGCCCGATGCGGGAAAGCCGCAGACATGAGTGTGCCGCACGGAAAGCCTTGCCCGGAAATATTCGACGCCGGCATGCGGCGTCCGGCCGGCATTTATCTGACGTAGCGCGGCCCGATCAACGCATCATCGGGAAATCGCCGGGTATACTCCCCACCAGTATCGCCATATACTCCCCCCCAGTTTCATTCGACGAATGAAATGCCACATGATCGGGGCTCTGCACGCCAGTTCCGTCTGGTCGCCGGGCCGATGCGCGAAGGGAATTCGATCCGAACCGTCGTTCACTGCCGAAGCACCGAAAAGGAGCATGACCATGTCCGTCGCCATTCATCCCACTGTCGATCGCGGTATCCAGAAGGGCGCCGATCCGTTCGCGAGCGGTACGCTGCGCTGCCTGTGCACGCAGGATCCGGTCGAGGTCCGGGTCGATACGCAGGTCGCATTCAATCACGCGTGCGGCTGCACGAAATGCTGGAAGCCGGCCGGTGCGCTGTTTGCCGTCGTGGGCGTCGTGCCGCGCGACAAGGTCTCCGTCACCGCGCATGGCGAGAAATTGCGCGTCGTCGACGACAAGGCGCTGATCCAGCGTCATGCCTGCTCCACGTGCGGCACGCATCTGTTCGGGCGCATCGAGAATCGCGACCATGCGTTTTACGGCCTGGATTTCATCCATACCGAACTGTCGCAGGATGCCGGCTGGGATGGCCCGGGTTTCGCCGCGTTCGTGTCGTCGATCATCGAAAGCGGCACGCCGCCGTCGTTGATGGCGGATGTGCGCGACACGCTGCGCAGCAAGGGGCTGGAGCCCTACGATTGCCTGAGCCCGGCGCTGATGGACGTGCTGGCGACGCATACGGCCAAGGCTAAAGGAACTTACCGGGAGGCGTGAGGCCAGCGCCCGTGCCGGTGCGCGGCGGCCGGCTGCCGCGCACCGGCGCATCGTCGTCGCACCGTTGGAAGTCAGTGGCGTTACTTCCTCGACCTACTTCACGTTTTGCTCGTGAGAACGGCCGGGCAGCCGGTCAATGCGGACCCGAGTCCAGACAAAAGGGTGTGCTTCGCGGATTTCCATGGATGGCGCTTTCCGACCCGGAGCGGACGGCCGCCCTTCTACAAAGCAGCCATTCGCTTCAGATGGGCCAAACGCCGCGCGAAAGTTTACAACTCATTCGGATTGACGTGTGTGAAATGCAATGGGGTTAACGATTCCTTGAAAACTCCGCTGCCATTGCATCTAATTGCTATCAAACGCAACAATCAAAGCTTGGCGGGGTAGCATCATGAAGAAAATTGCCTTGCATTTGATGGACGCCGCATTGGTCTCGGCGGTTTTGTTTTTTTACTACGTTCGCGCATTTTACGGTCACGGTCGAGCACCAATATCAACCCAAATGGCTCATTGGCGAGACGTATGCTTCGTCTTGACGCTTATCGCGATGTTTGTCATTCCATTTCGAGTAAAAAAATCATATCCGAGCATATATAACTTCGCTACATTTAACGCAAAAGGAGAGAGAAGAAAAACAATATTAATTCCATTATTGACAACGATTACGATCATCATCGGCACGGTGGCAATAATTCGAATATTCATTGTGGCGGCGCCGTAAACAGGGGGGCGTTAATAGTTGTGAATACATCTTCATATCCGAGTCCACTGTGATCATACCTGCACCTTATCTGACAAGACGCAGATCACAAACCTACGCCGAGACCTACGCCAGACGTTTCAGCGATGGGCCGTTACCGACCCGTTGCAGACTCCGGCAGCCGTGATACGAACGTCGTTTGAGCCTGAGGAAGCGGTCGTTCGCGTCGTCTACGCAAAGCAGGACACGACGACTTTGACACTGGGGTCGCTCTTGCGAGGGCCTCTCACGTGGTAATCTATAGAATCGACCTGCCCACGTTGCGCCGACGCGAATTCAATTCCCCCCCTTTTTTGACTCGCCATGCCCCGAAAAGCTGCCTCCGCGCGCCCAGACTGGGTGATGCGTACCCAACCGACAGAAGGCATAGAGCGCATTGAGGCCTGGTTTCATGGCAAAGCGTATGCCATGCATCGCCACGATACGTACGCGGTCGGACGCACGCTCGCAGGGGTGCAGAGTTTCAGTTATCGACGCAGTCGCCGCGACAGCCTGCCGGGCAACACCATCGTGCTACACCCTGACGAAGCACATGATGGTCAGGCGGGTACGTGCGAGGGCTTCCGTTACCGCATGATTTACGTGGAGCCAGCACTTTTTCAAGACGTGTTGGGTGGCCAGGCGCTTCCGTTCCTCGAAGACGGTGTGACAACTGACCCACGCATCGCAGCGGCAACGGAAACCCTGCTTCAACGTGTAGACCATACGTTCGAGCCGCTTGAGCAGAGCGACGCGCTAGCCGAGCTTGCGCATGCGCTCGCCGCCGTCTCTGGCATGCAGCGCGAACGAGGCAAGGGCGATTATTTCGCGGCACGCCGTGCTCGCGATTTTTTGCACGCGAACTTCACGCGAGTAGTCACGCTCGAAGAAGTGGAAATCGCAACGGGCCGCGACCGTTGGAGCCTCTCGCATGATTTCCGCACGTTCTACGGCACGAGTCCGTATCGCTACCTCACCATGCGTCGGCTTGATGCGGTGCGGCGCTCACTGCTCTCGGGCATCTCGCTAGCGAGTGCTGCGGCAGACGCAGGCTTTGCAGATCAGAGTCACATGACGCGTCATTTCCTGAAGGCCTTCGGCCTAACGCCGGGAGTCTGGCTCCAGATAGTGGACAACGTGCCCCTCGATTGAACTGTCACCCACGATCGTTCAATACGGCGCTCTGATGGCTGAGTATTCTCGACGGCACATCCATACCGAACGGAGAGAACGATGTCCACTTCAACATATTCCCTCACAGCCCCCGCCTCACGCGGTCAATGCGAAGCAATCGACCTGACTGGCAAGATCGCGTTGATTGACGGGCACTGGCAACCGCGCGTGGTTGCGGAAATGAACGATTATCAGTTCAAGGTCGTCAAGCTCGAAGGTGAATTCGTTTGGCACAAGCACGCTGATACAGATGAGACCTTTATCGTGCTAGACGGTGAATTGCGAATCGACTTTCGTGGCGAACCATCGGGAGACGGCTCTATCGTGTTGCGTGCGGGTCAGATGGCCGTCGTGCCGAAAGGCGTCGAACACAAGCCTTGCGCGCCTGCCGAAGTGAAACTGTTGCTGATCGAACCGCGCGGTGTCGTGAATACCGGCGACAGCGCAACAAGCGAACGCACTGTACTAAACGATCAGTGGATTTAAGCGCCCGCGTTTGAAAGAAGGCGGCGCAGATGCATGCCCCCTTTTTTCGAATCTACGCTAAATGTCCGCTGCGCGTCGGAAAGCCGCCGTCCACTCCACCGTCACGAATGTCAGATGGTGGCCGAACCCGGAAGCTCGAAGTTGGTCGACAGTCGCGCTCTGGCACCGGCCCCCCCCGACTTCCGCTGTCGACCCTGAACGGCCAGTCCGGCCGTCGCGAACTCAGCGGCCGGTTTAAATGGGACAACGGCCAAGCGCTTTACTGGAGCGGCACAACTTTAATTTCGTTCAGCGCGATTATTTCGCTTCCGAAAATTGGCGCCGTTGAAAGTGTTTAGACTGCGCCATTTTCAACAGAAGGCTTCGGTGGAGAGAAAAACTGGAAACCCTTCTTCTTCAGGTTAGCGAGAAAACCTTGCCCGTTTCCTGAGAGTTCGGCCTCAGACCAAACTTGATAAATCAATAGCCAATGTTTGTCTTTTTCACGCGCATCCGCTTTCAGCAGCGCGTTTGTCCTATTTTTTACTGCTTTTGCTATCTTTTTGCGGTCTCGAAGCAATGCGTACTCGAGTAGCAATACATTCACAACGCAATCATCTAGAGCTATGACGTCGATGAGCTCCTTGTCGTCCAAGTCGAGAACCAAGTTGTGCTTGAGAACAAGGAACAAAGCATGGGCTATGGTGTCCGGATATAGCTTGCGCAGTCCTATTCTGATCAACTCCCTGGAGAATTCAGCTATTTTTTCCAGCGCGCCATCATGCCAGTACGGTGCAAAAACGTGCTCGTCCAAAAGTGGAACAAGGTACGGGTAAGCTAACGCAAGATTCATTGCTTCCTGCGTATACATTCGCTTCGCCCTCAAACTGAGATTTCGCGGGGCGATTCCATCTGGATCTCCAGGACTCTTCTTCGTGCGCGTCTTCGCCAGCACCTTGATTGCGTAGTTCAGTGGGGTCGACTTACCTATAGTTTGGCCGCAAGTTAATGCGAGATCCAAATATGAACGGATTTCAGAAAACTTGAGTTCGTCGTTAGGAAATTTGAATCGATTAAGCACCAATATCCAATCCTCGTCGCTTGGACGGGGAAGAGACAAAATTTTGGTTTTTTTCTCGTTTAGCGACATCTCGAAAGCACGCAACCCCAACCCTAAATCCTTGATAAACCGCTCTGCCTCTTCGAAATTTGCAGCGTAGAAGCTGTAATCATCCACATGTCGCTTAACCTTGCGATACCCCTTTTTCTGTAAGTCGGCATCAATCTGCGTCAAGATGATCTCCGAGATGATGTTCGACGCATGAGGGCCTATCAGCAATCCGTTGGTCTGACGGTCGCGCGTGTTCTGGGTGCATCTATCAAGTAGGTTTCCTGCAAAGTTGATCAAGCTGTCGCTTCCCTTTGCGGCCTCCTTACCATGGAGCGCCCAAGGAACAGAGTGTGTGTATATGCTCGGGAAGCAAGTGGCGATGTCGGCGGCAACAACAAATTGTGCGCCGGACATCCATCGAAGCTCATCTTCTTCGAATTGGAAGCGCTCGTCACCCTTATAGTTCATCTCGAAGATCTTACCGTCTCCGACATGCCGCACATAAATTCGGCTGAAAGCCGGATCCGGCTTATTGCAATGAATGGCGATGGTTTCCCAGTGCTTAGAGATCGCCAGTGCCTGAGCTGCATATGCTTGTGGATGCGGGATACCCAGATGCCTCGGAATATTGCTGTCCCGCAACGCCTCGTATCTCACGTAGTCGTGAGCACATTTGCCAATTTCTTTTTTTAGCGTCGATTCATCAAGTTCGTCAAGAAGGCTGCCCATCGCGCCCAAAACGATTTGAGTTAAACCCGCGCTGGAAAAGCATGGCGGAATTTTCTCATTAAACAAGCCGTGATCTAGCAAACCATACAATACATCGGAAGGGCTCAGTTGCTCCTTGGTGGCGTCGTACCAGGGAATTTCTAGATTTTCGAGAAGTTCGTCAAACTCTATTGCGGGGGCAGAGGCGATGCCGGTTGAATTCACGTTCGCACCTTATGGCAGGTCGCTGAAAAGATGATCACCGGATCTTACACTTTTTGATGTTCTGACAGGTCCTTTCATGCATATGCGGTATGAAATGCCGATGCCATAGACCTCTGGCAACGCCGCAGTGATTCCCAGCGTTCCCCGTGCCCTTTTGTCTCTTGTAGGGTGAAAAGCGGCCCTTCGAATCACTACGTGGAAACGCTCGTTAGCGTCCGGACTTGGCCGATCGCCGACATTTCGCACCGCGCTCCCCGGAAATCCGCGATGACCCAATAAAAACGACAACGTCATCGAACAAGGCAACGGCATACAGATCAACCGCCGTGAATTCAACCCCCATACAGCCCCGTCGAATACACAAGCCTTCCCGCCCAAACGAAACGCGTCGCGCCAACATCCGGGCGCGACACACTAGCGCTTTGAAGCACGCCCGCGCGTCGTCGCCTTTGCTGCCGCAACCGGCGCCACTTCCGCCGGGGCAGCCGCCGTGCCCGTCCGCTTGAACCACGGCGAACCCAGCGTGGCCGCGCTCATGTCCGACGCAGCCGCGAGCAACAGCGGCGCGAGTTCCTTCAGGCGCGACTCCGGCAGGCGGCTCGTCGGCCCGGCGAGGCTCACGATACCGACCACTTCGTTCGTGACCGGATTGCGCACGGCTGCCGCGATCGACGTCATGCCGACCTCGTACGTCTCGATCGCCATCCCGTAGCCACGCGCGCGTGCGCCGTTCAAATCCTTCAGGAACTGCTGGATCGTCTTCGGTGCGCGCGGTACATTCTGCACCTTCGCGCTGAGCCCGCCCTGCCTCGACACCAGTTCGATCGCGCGCTCGTCGGGCAGCGTCGCGAGCCACGCCTGGCCGCTCGCGGTGCAATGCAGCGGCGGCTGGCTGCCCATGTCCGGGTCGTAACGCAGGCCGGACTTCGCACCCTGCGCCTTGCCGACGAACGTGATGTGATCGTCCTCGACCACGCCCAGCCGCGCCAGTTCGCCCGACGACTCGGCCAGGCGATCGAGCACCGGCTGGGAAATGTCGAATACCCCGCTCGTCGACAAATAGATCAGCGCGAGCGACACCAGCTTCAGCGCCAGCATGTATTCGCCGTGCTCCTCGTCCTGACGGACGAACCCCTCGTCGATCAGCATCGACAGCAGGCGATGCGTGCCGCTGCGGGGAATGTTCAGCGTATCGGCAATGGTGGCCAGCGGCATGCGGCCGCCGTTCTTTGCCAGCAATTCCAGCACTGCGAGCGCACGCTCGAGATTTCCTGCCATGGCGCCTTCTCGTCCGTATGGTGAATGTCAAATAAGAACACAATTCCATACTGGAATTCAAGAGAATTTGCGCGACACCGCCCCCCCGCCGTGGCGCCGCGCTCGCCGTCAGTGGCCGGCAGCCCCGCTCACGGCCACGAACCTTCCGCGATGGCGCGCGCCCTTGAGCAGCACCGCCGCACCGCCCACGGCCGCCGGCACCGCAAGCGCCGCGAAGACCTGGCCGAAGCTCCAGTTCGCATGGAGCATGGCCGCGCCCAGCATCGCGCCCGCGATGCCGCCGAAACGGCCGACTCCGAGCATCCAGCTCGTCCCGGTGGCCCGCATCTCGGTCGGATAGGAGCCGGCCGCCAGCGCGCAGAAGCCCGTATTCGAACCGTTCATGCAGTACCCGATGCCGAACGCGAGCACGCAGATCACGCCGAACGGATGAGCCGACACACCCATGTACCAGGCCAGCGCGCCGCCGGCGAGCACGGTCGCGCCGAGCGCGGCGTGCGGATTGAATCGGTCCATCTGCCAGCCGATCAGCAACGAGCCGACCGTTCCGCCCGCCTGGAACAGCGCGCCGACGATCGCCGCCTCGGCCAGCGAAAACCCCAGACCGCGAATCAGCGTCGGCAGCCAGTTGCCGAGCAGATAGACGGTCAGCAATCCCGCGAAGTAGCAGATCCACAGCATCACCGTGCCGAATGCATGTTCGCGCGACAGAATCGCGCGAACGGGGCTGCGCACGTCGCGCACCGGTTCGGCGGACACGAACCGCGTCCGTGCGTCGGCGACCGCCGGCTGTATGCGATTCAGCACGCCGATGAGCCGTGCGCGGCGCCGCTCCGACAGCGCGAGATACCGCGCCGATTCCGGCAGCCATTTGACGAGGATGGGCACGTACGCGATCGGCAGCACGCCGCCGAGCAGCAGGACCGAATGCCAGCCCCACGCTTCGATCATCCACGCGCTCACGAAGCCGCCGCCCGCCGCGCCGAACGTGAAGCCGCAGAACACGGCCGTCACCATCAGCGCGCGCCGCCGCGGCGGCGCATATTCGGCCATCAGCGTGGCCGCGTTCGGCATCGACGCGCCCAGGCCGATGCCGGTCAGGAAGCGCAGCACCGTCAGCGACACCACGCCGGTCGCAAACGCCGATGCAATGCTCCACAGGCCGAAGAACATCACCGCGCTGACCATCACCGTCTTGCGGCCGAAGCGGTCGGACATCGGGCCGGCCGTGAGCGCGCCGAACGCGAGGCCGAGCAGGCCACCGCTCATCACCGGGCCCAGCGCGTCACGCGGAATCGACCACGCGCCGGAAATCGACGGCGCGATGAAGCCGATCATTACCGTGTCGAGCCCGTCGAGCATCACGATCAGCATGCACAACACCAGCACGAGCCACTGGAACCGGCCCACCGGCCGCGTATCGAGAAATTGCTGAACGTCGAGTGAGCGCGCGTCATTCGATTCGCTTTCCTGAATGAAATGTTTCGGCCGTCGGGCCGTCTGCGAGGAAGTCATGCTGATGTCTCCGGAGATGCTGTTCTTGTTGTCGTATCGAATGCCCGATCCGCGCGCCGGCGCGATGCCTGGCGCCGATCGGGCCCGTTGCGTCGAGAAGGCGGCCGCCACGCGATCAGGCCGGCACGGCCGCCGCATCGATCACGGCAACGGTGGCTTCACGCAGGCGGCGCGCGCGCTCGACGGCAGGCGTCGTCTTCGCCCACGCCTCGTTCGGCACCTCGACGCTCACCGGCAGGTGAGCGGGCAGCGCGCGCAGGATGCCCGCAAGGTCGAGACCGCCATCGCCCGGCACCATCCGCGCGCAGCGTGCCTGGAACAGCAGCGTGTCGACGTCGGTCGGTCGGTCGGCCGGCGCATCGCAGAACTGGACGTAGCCGAAGTACGCGTGCGGCAACGCGCGCAACGCGTCGAGCGACGAGCCGGCACGATCGAAGTGGATCGGATCGACGATCAATCCGGTGTTGCGCCGGCCGCACGCGTCGACGATGCGCGCGCCGGCGCCGATGTCCTTCACGTCGGTCCACGGCATCGGCTCCAGCGACGGCGACAGGCCGAGCGGCGCGGCCAGGTCGCACAGCCGGCCGAGCCGGTCGACGGTGCGCGCCTCGTCGGGATCGTTGCCGGCCACGAGGACGTAGCGCGCGCCGAGCTCCGCCGCCGTTTCGAGCATCGGCAGGTAGTGCGTCACGTCGGTATCGGGCTTCAGGCGCGCGATCTCGACGTCGAGCACGCGCATGCCCGTATCGCGCAGGACCGCCAGCGTTTCGCGCCTGAGCGGCGTATCGCCGACGATCTCGTGGCGAACCTCGGTGTCGGTGGCCGGCAGCAGTCGCAGGCCGACGTAGTCGTAGCCGGCGTCGACGGCGCATCGCACCATCTGCGGCGGGCTCAGTTCGAGCACGGTCAGCGCCGACAGCGACAGCGCGCGGAATTGAGGCTGGGTCATATCGTCTCCTTGAGCGTCATGGCGCACTACGCGGCACGTTCAGCGCAACGGCGAAAACGGCGCGGGCACGCAGATCGTCGATTCCATGGTCGTGAGGTGGGCCGGGCCGCCCTTCGGCGGCCAGATGCCGTCCTTGACCGCTTCGGCGCGAATGCGCGAACGCTCGTCCACGCTCGCATACGGCCAGATGTTCAGGAACCGCGGCGTGTCGCCGTCGAGCGCATACATCGCGCCGACCAGCGGCGAGCGGCGGGTGCGCTCCGGCACCGCCTGCTCCCACACGTCGATCGTGTGCTGCAGGCTGCCGAGCTTCGTGCCGTACACGCGCATCTCGTAGATGCCGCCGTGCACGGCCGGTTCGATCGGCGGCAGGAACGGGAACAGCGCATAGCTGGCCGTCTTCACGTCGATGATCGATTCGCCGCAGCCGAACGGGTTGCCTTCGAGCAGCATCCGTTTGCGCTCGGCGACGAGCGCGGCCTCCGATTCATAACCGCGCAGCACCAGCACCTGACCGAGCGTGCCGATGTCCGAGTACCACGCGCCGAGCAGCCTGCCGCCGTGCGGATCGCCGCTGGCCTGAATCCCTTCGAAGACCTGCGCGTTCGCGCCGATCTTCACCGTGAGCGTCACTACGTCATACAGTCTCATTGCGTTGTCCTCGTGGATGAATCGATGCCGGCACGCGCGGATTCGGGCGCGGCGTCGGCGAGAGAAAGGCCGGCGAGATAACCGAACGTCATCGCCGGGCCGAGTGTGATGCCGCCGCTGGGATAGCAGCCGCCCATCATGCTGGCGGAATCGTTGCCGACCGCGTAGAGGCCGGCGATCGCACGGCCGGCGTGGTCGAGCACGCGCGCGTCGCGGTCGGTGGCCAGGCCCGCGAACGTGCCGAGGCTGCCCGGCAGCAGCTTCACCGCATAGAACGGCCCCGCGTCGATCGGCGCGAGACACGGGTTCGGCTGCCGGTCGGCATCGCCCTGCACGCGGTTGTACGGCGTCGAGCCCTTGTGAAACGCCGGATCGCAACCCTGCTTCGCGTACTGGTTGTAGGCCGATACCGTGTCCACCAGCGAAGCGGCGTCGATTCCGCATTCGCGCGCTAGCGCGTCGAGCGTCGCGCCGCGCTTCAGATAGCCCGAGCGCCGGTACGGGCCGGTCGGGAACGGAAACGGCTTCGAGAAACCGAGCCCGTAGCGCCGCTGAAAGCGATGGTCGCAGACGAGCCACGCGCACACTTCCTCGCCGGCCGGCGTCGTGTCGAGCAGCGCGGCAATGAAGTCGTGATACGACGATGCCTCGTTCACGAAGCGCTTGCCCGCGCGTGTCACCGCGATCACGCCCGGCTTCGCGCGTTCGATCAGATGCGGAAACGCGACGGCGTCGCCGCCCGGTTGCGGCACCAGCGAGACGGGCGCCCACGCGGCCGGCGCATCGAGCGACCGGTCGAAATGCGCGCCGATCGATTCGCCGAGCCGGATCCCGTCGCCGGTATTGCAGAGCGGCGCCGCCGACCAGTGTTCGCGGCCCGACGGCGTATACGCGAACGTCTGCGCACGCCGCGCCCGATCGTGAGGGAAGCCTCCGCAAGCCAGCACGACGCCGCGCGCCGCGCGCACCTCGTGCACGATGCCGTCGATCGCCACGCGGGCGCCGGTCACGCGCACGTCGTCGCGCAGCAGGCCGATCGCCTTCGCATGGGTGCGCAGGTCGACCCCGCGATCGGCGGCCGACTTCAACAGGCGCGCGACGAGCGCATTGCCGTTGACGAGATGCATCGAGCGCCCGTAACGCAGCTTGTGCCACGCGAACGCGGCCAGCCGGCGGCCGACATGCAGCGCGGAGCTCAGCGAGCGCGTCGCGCGATAGAAATGCGCGAGATCCTGGCCGGACGCGAGTGCCATCCCCTTGAGCGTCGTCACCGACAGCGGTGTGCGCAGCTTGTCGAGCAGCGGGCCCAGTTCACGGCCGTCGTACGGCATCGCGCAGACCGAGCGCCCGCCCGTGCCGGCGCCCGGCGTGGTGTGGAAATCGGGAATGCGGTTGCCGTCGACGAAGCGCAGCGCCGTGTTCCGCTCGAAGAATTCGATCATCTCCGGGCCGCGTTCGAGCAGCGCATCGGCCTTCGCCGCATCGAACTGCGCGCCCAGCTCGTTCTTCAGGTACGTGCGCGGCGCATCGATGTCCTCGCGAATGCCGGCACGCGTAGCGAGCGGATTGCGCGGAATCCACATCCATCCGCCCGACCACGCGGTGGTGCCGCCGAACACGGCCTCCTTCTCGGCGACGATCACGCCCAGGCCCCGCGCCGCCGCCGTGACGGCCGCCGCGAGGCCGCCCGCGCCGGAGCCCAGTACCAGCACGTCGCAATCGAGTATCGGTTCACGCTTCATGTTCAGTCCTGCCCGTTCAGTGTCTCCAACGCCGGATGCGACACGATCGCGACGCCTATGGAATATCATTGCGAAGTGGAATACTATTCCACTCAATCGGATTTCGCAAAGACTTTGTGACGACAGGGAGGCAATGCAATGCGAGTACTGGTAACGGGCGGCAGCGGTTTTCTCGGCGCATGGATCATCAGGAGGCTGCTGGCGCGCGGCATGGAATGCGTGAGCTTCGACGTGCGCACGAACCCGCGCCTCGTCGAGGCGCTCGCGCCCGAACGGGCTGCGGCCGTACGCTGGCGCACCGGCGACATCGCCGACGCGGCCGCCACGGCGCACGCCTTCGACGGCTGCGACGCGGCGATCCATCTCGCAGGCATCCTCACGCCCGACTGCGCGGCCGATCCCGTGCGCGGCGCGCGGGTCAACCTGATCGGCACGCTGAACGTATTCGAGGCCGCACGCTCGGCCGGGCTGCGACGCGTGCTCTATGCGAGCAGCGCCGGCGTATTCGGCCCCGACGACGGCGCCGTGCCGTTGCCGCAAACCCACTACGGCGCGTTCAAGCTGGCGTGCGAAGGATCGGCGCGCGCGTACTGGCACGACCACGGGATCGCGAGCGTGGGCTTCCGTCCGCTCGTGGTCTATGGGGCCGGACGCGAGACCGGATCGAGCGCGGGGCCGAGCCTGGCCTGTCGGGCGGCCGCGCGCGGCGAGCGCTACACGATTCCGTTTACCGGCGCGACGGGCCTCGTGTTCGCCGACGACGTCGCCGCCGCTTACGAGGCCGCGCTGCTGGCCGACATCGAAGGCGCACACGCCTTCACGCTGGCGGGCGAGATCACCCCGGTGAACACACTGATCGAACGGATCGCGGCCCTCGTGCCGGGTGCGCACATCGATGCCGGCGGCCCGCCGCTGCCGATCGCGACGGCGTTCCCCGACGACCCCGCGCTCGACCGCCTGCTGCCCGGCCTGCCGCGGACCGCGCTCGACGACGGACTGCGGCAGACGGTGGCGTTCTACCGGCGCCAGCGCTAGGCCGGCGCCCGCTCCCCGCGGCTACGCGACGACGTCCGCGGGTGCAACGCCCGTGCGCGTCGCAGCCGCGCGATGCACGGCGAGCGTCGCCGCGAGCGTGCGCGCGGCGTCGTCGGCCGGACACAGCGGCGCCTCGGCGCCCGCGATCACCGCCGCGAAGTGGCGCAACTGCTCGTGATACGGATCGGCGCCATGCGGCGTGCAGCGCTCGACCGTCAACGGATCGTGCCAGCCCTTCCCGCTGCGGTATTCCCACAGATCGAGCTGCGGCAGCGTGAGCGACGCATCGGTGCCGATCAGGAAATGCGTGTTCACCTGCTGGCGCGGATAGTGCGCGGCCTCGCCCGCCGCGAGATCCCAGTTCCACGGCGAGGTCGCGCAGTCGGACACGGCCAGCGTGCCGAGCGCGCCGCTGTCGAAGCGCAGCAGCACGGCGGCCGTGTCTTCCACGTCGAAGCCGCGCACGCGATTGGACGCCTGGGCCTGCACCTCGACGATCTCGCCGAGCAGGAACCGCATGATGTCGATGTCGTGAATCAGGTTGATCAACACCGGGCCGCCGCCCGCGCGACGACGCCATTCGACGTCGAAATACGCATCGGGCTTGTAGAACGTCGCGAGCGCATTGGCCGCGACGGGCTTGCCGAGCCGCCCCGACTGCACGATCTCTCGCGCGCGCCGCAAGATCGGATTGTGGCGGCGATGGTGGCCGACCAGCAGCGGCACGCCGGCTTCGCGTGCGGCGCGACCGAGGCCCGCCGCCGCCGCGACGCTGTCCGACACCGGCTTCTCGATCAGCGCCGGCACGCCGCGCGCGATGCAGGCAAGGCCGACCTCGACATGCGTCGCATTCGGCGTCGCGACGATCGCGCCGTCCGGGCGCATCGCGTCGAGCATCGTCGCGTAGTCGGCGAACCAGCGCAGCCCCTCGGCACGCGCGAACTGCTCGGCCGCCGGCGACGGATCGGCGATCGCCGCGACTTCCACCTGCGCATGCGTGCGCGCGCGCTCCACGTGCATCCGCCCGATTGCGCCTGCACCGATCACTGCCAGCCGTCTTCTTGCCATCGCTTCATCTCCGTTGTGCGGGGCGTACGTGTCGCGTCGAGCCGTTCGTCTTCCGGATCGACCGGGTGAATACCCCGATTTATTGAAACCATCTTTGATTGTTGAATGCTATTCCACTTCTAACCATAATTCACGAAAATTCGACACGTGTCGCGCGGCCCGCCCACGGACCGCACGGAATCGAACCTTGACCAGGAAACAGGAGGCCAGACACATGACTGATCAGCACGAGCAGAACGACACCCTTTCCGGCGCCCCGGCAGACGTGCCCGACCACCCGGCGGCGTCGCGCCGCGCGTGGCTCGTCACCGCGGGCAAGGCGCTCGCGGGCGGGGCCGCGGCGCTCGCCGCGCCGGCGATCGTGCGCGCGCAGGGCGAGCAACCGCTGAAGCTGGGCCTGCTGATGGCCAAGCAGGGTGTGTGGACCGAACAGGGCGAAGTGATCGCGAACGGCGTCAAGCTCGCGCTCGACGAGGCGGGCAACCAGGCGCGCGGCCGGCGCGTCGATCTCGTCTGGTACGACGAACCGAACCCGCAGTCGGCGCAGCAGAACATGCAGAAGCTCGTCGAGCAGGACCACGCGATCGCGGTGATCGGCGGCACGAACAGCGGCACGTCGCTCGCGATGTCGTCGGTCGCATGGCGCACCAGGACGCCTTACATCGCGCCGAACGCCGCCGCGCGCGAGCTGACCGGCAGCAGTTGCAACCCGTACACGTTCCGCGTGCTGAGCCCGACGCCCGTCGCATGCCGCGCACTCGCACCGTCGATGCTCGCGATCGGCAAGAAATGGCACTTCCTCGTCGCGAACTATGCGTACGGGCAGGACATTCAGCGCGCGATGTCCGACTTGTTGAAACAGGCCGGCGGCGTCATCACCGGCGCCGACGTCACGCCGCTCAACACCACCGACTTCAGCTCGTTCATCCTGAAGATCCGCCAGTCGAAACCCGATGTCGTGCTGCTCGGGCTGCCGGGCGGCGACCTGTCGACGTTCCTGAAGCAATACGCGGAAATGGGCATGAAAGGCCGCATCCCGGTGGCGTGCCCGATCATCGGCGACTCGGATCTCTGGTCGATCAACGCCGACGCCGCCACCGGCTACTACGGCAAGCCGTGGCATTTCAGCTCGCCGGGCCATGCGCCGGAAGAAGTTGCGTTCATCAGGAAGTACACGGCGAAGTACGGCAAGCCGCCGGCCGACAAGGCCTGGATCGGCTGGTTCACGGCGCGCGCACTGCTGCAGGCGATCAACCACGCGAAGAGCACGTCCGGCGCGGACATCGTGCAGAGCCTGGAGACCATTCAGCTCGCCGACGGCAGCGGCGCCGCCTACTTCCGCCCGTGGGACCACCAGTTGTTGCGGCGCTGGAGCGTGTTCAAGGTGAAGGACCGGATCGGCGACAAATGGGACTGGCTCGACCCGATCTCCGTCGTGCCGCAGAACCCCGGCGACCTCGACCGTCTGTTCGGCACACGCGAAGAGATCGGCTGCAAGATGGCCGCGCGCTGAGCCCGCGCGCCGCCGCCAAGCGTATCCCGCGCGCGTCGCGGCCCGCCGCTCGCCCGTCACGACGGGCCGCGGCGCGGCGGCGGCGAGCCGCACTCTGGAGTAAGGGCATGGCTGAAATGTTGTTGTCCCAGGTCGCCAACGGACTGGTGCTGGGATTCCTCTATGTATTGCTCGCGATCGGACTGTCGATCATCTGCGGGCTGCTGGGCATCGTGAATTTCGCGCATGGCGCGCTCTTCGCGCTCGGCGCGTATTTCGCGATCGCACTGTCGACGCAGTTCGGATGGGCCGCCGTCGTGCTCGCACCGGTGCTCGTCGCGGCGGTGGGCATGCTGATCGAAGTGGTGTTCATCCGGCGCCTGTACGGCAAGGAGCCGCTCCTCGGCCTGATCGTCACGTTCGCGCTGTCGCTGCTGCTCACCGCACTGGTTCGCCTCGTGTGGGGCGCGGGCGGGCTGCCGTTCAGTCCGCCCGGGATGCTCAACGGGTTTCTCGTATACGGGCCGCTGCTGATCACGAAGTATCGACTGTTCGTGCTCGCCGCGACGATCGCGATCCTCGTCGTGCTGTGGTGGTTCATGAACTACACGCCATACGGGCGGATCCTGCGCGCCGGCAGCCGCGATCCTGAAATGGTCGGCCTGCTCGGCATCAACCTGCCGCGCGTGCTGACCGGCGCGTTCGCGCTCGGCGCGCTGCTGGCGGGTGCCGCGGGCGTGCTCGCGGCGCCGCTCGTCACGGTCACGCCGGGGATGGCGACGACCGCCGTGATGCCCGCGTTCGTGATCGTCACGATCGGCGGGCTCGGCTCGTTCGCCGGTGCGGTGGTCGCGGGCCTGCTGGTCGGCATCGCAACCGCGCTGGCCGTCCAGTTCTTTCCGGCGGCCTCGTCGGTCGCGATGTACGCGCTGATGGCACTCGTCCTTCTCGTGCGCCCTCGCGGGCTGTTTGGTGAACGCTGGGAGCGCTTCGAATGAAATTCGACTATCTGACCCGCCATCCGGTTGCAGTGCTGACCACCGCGCTCGTCCTCGTGTCGCTTGCCCTCACCGCGACCGGCACGCCGCTCGAGCGCGCAACCCAGATCGCGATCTACACGCTCTACGGGATGGGCGTGAACCTGCTGGTCGCGTATACGGGGCTCGTCCCGTTCGGCGCATCGGTGTTCTTCGGCACGGCCACGTACCTGGTCGCCGTGTCGCTGCTGCGCGTGCTGGGCAACGAGCTGCTCGCGCTGGCGGCCACCGTGATCGTGACGACCGTGCTCGCCGCGCTGATCGGCGCGGTTGTGTTGCGCCGGCGCGGGCTCTACTTCTCGCTGCTCACCCTCGCCTGTTCGCAGATCGCGTTCGAGATCGCGTTCAAGTGGACCGATGTGACCGGCGGCGAAAACGGCCTGCAGAACGTGCCGCGCCCGACCTTCCCGACGACCGTCGGCTTCCACGTATTCGCATGCGTGACGGTGATCGCCATCGCCTGTCTGCTATGGCGCCTCGTGCACGCGCCGTTCGGACGGGCGCTGCAGGCACTGCGCGACAACGAGCAGCGCGCGGCGAGCCTCGGCTACGACACGTATCGGCTCAAGCTGCGCGCGTTCGTGATCTCGGCTGCCGTGATCGGCTATGCGGGCGGCCTGCTGTGCCTGATGCTGCAGGGCGCGTACGCGAACAACCTGAGCTGGGAGCACGCGGGCGACAGCCTGCTGATGACCGTGCTCGGCGGTGTCCACCAGTTTCTCGGGCCGCTGTGGGGCGTGATTGCGTTCATCCTGCTCGAAGACAAGCTCAGCAGCCTGACCGAGCACTGGTGGCTGATCTTCGCGCCGATCGTCATCGCGTTCGCGTTCTTTTCGCCCGAGGGCATCCACGGCATCGCGCAGCGGCTGTTGCGACGTCCGCGCTGGACCCTCGTGCGCGACACGATTCCCGCGCGCCCCGCCACGATCGCGCCGTATCGCGCGGGCGGCGTCGAGACCGATCCCGCCACGCCCGTGCTGAGCGTGCGCGGATTGACGAAGCGTTTCGGCTCGCTCGTGACCGCCGAACGGATCGACCTCGACGTCCATCCGTGCCGGCTGCACAGCTTCATCGGCCCGAACGGTGCGGGCAAGACCACGTTCTTCAACATGCTGACGGGCGTGCTGTCGCCGACGGCCGGCACGATCACGTTCGACGGCAAGGACGTGACGAAGCTCGCCATGTTCCGCCGCGTGCGGCTCGGCATGAGCCGCTCGTTCCAGATCCTCAGCGTATTTCGCAATCTCACCGTGTTCGAGAACGTGCGCGTCGCGGTGCAGGCCGCGCAGCACGATCGCCTCGGCCTGTGGCGCGACGCGCACACGCTCGGCGAACAGAACGAGATGACCTGGTCGCTGCTCGCGGCGGTCGGGCTGGCCGAGCGCGCGGCGCATGGTTGCGAAAGCCTGTCGCACGGCGAGCAGCGCCTGCTCGAAATCGCGCTGTCGCTCGCGACTCGCGCACGCCTGCTGCTGCTCGACGAGCCGCTCGCGGGGCTTGCCGAAGCCGACCGCGTGCGCGTGGCGGCGATCATCCGCGAGCTGGCGAACCATCACGCGGTGCTGCTGATCGAGCACGACATCGATCGCGTGCTGACGATTTCCGATCGCGTCAGCGTGCTCCATCGCGGCCGGCTGATCGCCGACGGCTCGCCGGCCGAAGTCGCGCGCCATCCCGAGGTGATCGAAGCCTACCTGGGCCACGCGAAGGGCGAGCGGCCGGTCGATGCGAGGCTGGCCGCCCGACGCGGCGCACAGCACGAAGATGCCGCACCGGCACGCCGCCCGCTGCTGCGCCTCGAAGGCGTGAAGGCCGGTTATACCGGCAACACGATCCTCGACGGCATCGACCTCACGCTCCACGAAGGCGAAGTGATCGCGATCCTCGGACGCAACGGCGTCGGCAAGACGACGACGTTGCGCGCCGCGACCGGCGTCGCCGACGTGACGGCCGGGCGCATCGTGTTCGACGGCCACGACATCACCGGGCGCCCCGCGCACGAGATCAATCGACTCGGCCTCGCGATGGTCCCCGAGGGCCGCCGCCTGTTCCCGAACCTCACGGTCGCCGAGAACTTGCGGCTCGCCGCACGCAAGGGCGGCGCGAGCGTCGACGAGATGTTCGCGCTGTTCCCGCGACTCGCGACGCGCAAGGATGCGCGCGCCGAACATCTGTCCGGCGGCGAACGACAGATGGTGGCGATCGCGCGCGCGCTGATGGCGCCGGCGAAGGCGATCCTGCTCGACGAACCGTTCGAGGGGCTCGCGCCCGCCGTCGTACAGGAAGTGCTCGACGCGGTAGTCAAGCTGCGCGAGCGCGCGAGCGTCGTGATCGTCGAGCACCAGGCCGACATGGTGCTGCCGATCGCGGATCGCGCGTACGTGCTCGTCAACGGTCGCGTCGCGCACGAAAGCAGCGCAGTCGCGCTCGAACAGGACACCGCCACCCAGGCGCAATTGCTCGGCATCGTACACGACGAGGCCGGTTCCACCCAGGAGATGAAAACAGCATGACAGCCCCCTTGACCCCGACTGCCCCGGTTTCGCTCGACGAAGGCCTGAGCGGTGCGACCCGCATCCATTTCATCGTCGGCGATCCGATCGCGCAGGTCCGTTCGCCGAAAGGCGTGACGGCCGCGCTGCGCGAGGCCGGACTCGACGCGCTGGTCGTTCCCGCTCATGTCGCACCGGACGATCTTGCGGCGTTCTTCGCGGGCATCACACCGATGCGCAACGTCGACGGCGTGATCATCACCGTGCCGCACAAATTCAGCGCCGCCGGGTTCTGCTCGCGCCTGTCCGATGAAGCGGCATTCCTCGGCGCGGCGAATACGCTACGACGCACCGCCGAAGGCGGCTGGCACGGCGGCATGTTCGACGGCACCGGTTTCGTCGCCGCGCTCGGCGACGAAGGCTGCGACCTGCGCGGCAAGCGCGCGCTGCTGGTCGGCGCGGGCGGCGCAGGCTCGGCGATCGGCCATGCGCTGGTGATGGCGGGTGTCGCGTCGCTCGACGTGCGCGACAACGATGCCGCCCGCACCGCGTCGCTGGTCGAGCGGCTGGCCACGCTGCAACGCGGCACGGTGCGCGTCGCCGGCGCGGAGGTCGCAGCCGAATCGTTCGACGTGATCGTCAATGCGTCGCCGATGGGCATGCGGCCGGACGATCCGCTGCCCGTCGACGTCTCGCGCGTGCCGGCCACCGCGTTCGTCGGCGACGTCGTCACGAAGCCGCCGCTCACGCCGTTCATCGAGGCAGCGCGTGCTCGCGGTTGCCGAACCGTCACGGGCACGCAGATGTTCGCGCGGGTCTGCGATCGAATGGTCGCATTCCTGGTCGATACCGATACCGCCGCCTAAGTGCATGTGGACAGGTCGCGATCGTCATGCGCGGCGCGGCCTGCCGAATCGTTTCCGCCGAACGACGGTGACGCGGCGTGCCGCGCCGCCGTTCCTGCCTGCCTCATCACGACCATCCGACGACAACCCATGCATCCCGGGCGTACCTCGCCCGGGCGCCTGGCGCGCAGCGCCGCCCGGCTCGCCGCCGCACCGGCGTCGACGCGCAGCCAGTTCGCAGCCGGTGTGGGCAGCGTGCACCGGTTCTGAACGAAGTCGCGCTTCGTCTCTCGATCATATTTCGGAACACTATTCCACTTTGTTGTTTATTGGAATAACATTCCAAAACGGTCGAAGCCTCTTCCGCCACGCGCCGAATCCGGACGTGCGGCGGAACGAAACGAAGGAGACATGGACATGGCTGCAGTGCAACAGGGTTGGGACGAAGAGGTGGACCTGCTGGTGTTCGGCGCAGGTGCGGCGGGCATGACCGCCGCGCTCGTCGCGCATCACGAGGGGCTCGCCGTCCTGATATGCGAAAAAACCGCCGCGGTGGGCGGCATCACGTCCACGTCGGGCGGCACGACCTGGGTGCCGGGCACACGCTTGAGCGTCGCCGCGGGCGTGCCCGACAGCGTCGACGATGCGCGCCGCTTCCTGCAGTCGGTGGTCGGCGCGCGCGGCGGCGACGACGCGCGCGAAGCATTTCTGCAAAGCGGCCCCGACGCGATCGACGAACTCGCGCGCATCAGCGACGTGAAGTTCGTCGCCGCCACCGCACATCCCGATTACGTCAACGGCCCGGGCGCGGCCTACGGCGGCCGGGCGCTCGTGCCCGCGCCGTTCGATGCGCGCGTGCTCGGCCGCGCGTTCGCGCGCGTGCGCCCGCCGCGCAAGGAATTCATGGGCCTCGGCGGCATGATGGTCGCGCGTGCCGACCTCAATGCGCTGCTCGCGCCGTTCGCGTCCGTCGCGAACTTCAAGCGCACGATCGCGGTCGTCGGGCGCTATGCGATGGATCGCCTGCGTTTTCCGCGCGGCACGCAGCTGGTGATGGGCAACGCGCTCGCCGCCCGGCTCTATTACAGCCTGCTCAAACGCCAGGTCGAGATTCGCTTCGACACGCCGCTGCTCGAACTGGTACGCGAGAACGGCCGCGTCACCGGCGCCATCGTCACGACACCGGATGGCGGTCGCAAGCGAATCGGCGCGCGGCGCGGCGTGGTGCTCGCGACCGGCGGCATCGCGCGCCATCCGTCGCTGCGCCGGCAGTTCTTCCCTGCCGCGGCCCAGCCGCTGTCGCTGTCGCCGAATACGCATACCGGCGACGGCGTCGACCGCGCACAGCGCGTCAATGCGCGGGTCGAAAACGGCGGCGACAGCCCGGGGCTGTGGATGCCGTGTTCGATCCGCCGCGCACCGGGCGCCCCCCCGGGCGGCGACGGCGACAGCGTCTGGCCGCACATCATTCTCGATCGCGCGAAGCCCGGCCTCATCGCGGTCAACAGCCGCGGCGAGCGCTTCGTCAACGAATCGAACTCGTACCACGACTTCGTGATGGGCATGCTGCGCGACAGCGGCAACGGTCCGAGCGTGCCCGCCCATCTGATCGTCGATGCGGCGTTCATTCGCACCTATGGCCTCGGCCTGCTGATGCCGGCGCGCAGTGCGGCCCGCATCGCCGAATTCGAACGCGCCGGCTATCTGGTGAAAGGTGCAACGCTGGCCGAGCTGGCGGCTAAGTTGCAGGTGGACGCGAACAGTCTCACGCGCACCGTCGCGACCTACAATCGCGACGCCGCCAATGGCGAGGATCCGGCATTCCAGCGCGGCAGCAGCCCGATGAGCCGCTTCAACGGCGATCCGGCGCAACAGCCGAATCCGTGCATCCGCCCCATCGGCGCCGGCCCCTACTATGCGCTGACCGTATGGCCGGCCGATCTCGCGTGCAGCGCGGGGTTGAGCGGCACGGCGAACGGCGAGGTGATCGATGTCGACGGGCGCGTGATCCCCGGCCTGTTCGCGTGCGGCAACGATCTCGCGTCGATCTTCCGCGGCACGTACCCCGGCCCCGGCACGACGCTCGGCCCGGCCATCGTATTCGGCTGGCGCATCGCGAAGTTCGTCGCGCGACGCGAAGCGGCATCGACGGGCACATCACCCGCGGCCGCGGTGCACCGCTCGACCTGCGACAGCGCGCAACGCTGACGAACGCGCCGGCACGGCACGCGCAGGCCGCGCCGGCTCACCCCATCGAGAAGGAGTCGTTCATGCAACGCATCGTCAACCGCCATCGATTGAACATGCCGAAACTGGGGCTCGGCACATGGCCCATGCTCGGCGACGAATGCACGCGCGCGGTCGCGCTCGCACTGGAGTCGGGTTATCGCCATATCGATACCGCAGCCGCGTACGAGAACGAAGCGGCGGTCGGCAACGCCATCGCCGCTTCGAACGTCCAGCGCGAGCAGATTCACGTGACCAGCAAGGTATGGTGGGACCAGTTGAACCCCGAACGCATGCGGAAATCGCTCGACGACACCTTGCGCGCGCTGCGCTGCGACTACGTGGACCTGTTCCTGATCCACTGGCCGGCGCCCGACTGGAATCTTGCCGAGACGATCGACACGCTCGTTTCGTTCAAGGAGCAGGGACGCGCCCGAGCGATCGGCGTCGCGAACTTTCCGCTTGCGCTGTTGCGCGCCGTCGTCGAACAGATGCAGGCGCCACTGGCCGCGATACAGGTCGAGTATCACGTGCTGCTCGGTCAGGCGCGGCTGCTGCAATTCGCGCGCCAACATGACATGGCGCTGATCGCGTACAGCCCGCTCGCGCGCAACCGCGTGTCGGAGATCCCGGAACTGCAGCGGATCGCCGACAAGCATCGCGTGCTGCCGAGCCAGGTGGCGCTGAAATGGCTGCTCGACCAGCCGAACGTGGCCGCCGTGCCGAAGGCGGCCGGGCAACGCAATCAGCTCGCCAATCTGGCATCGCTCGACGTGAACCTGGACGACGCTGATCGTGCACTGATCGCCGGCCTGCCGAAGAATCAGCGACTCGTGAGTCCGGCGTTCGCGCCGCAGTGGGATCCGGCCGTGTAAGGAACAGCGTGTGGGTCGGCGATCGTTGCGGGCACGGGATGAATCGCGACTTCGGCACGCCTGTCGCCCACGCCGCGCCGCCCTTCACCTGGGTGCCGGCCCGATCACGGGCGCCGGAACCGATCGGCGTCGACGAAATCAGTCGACGCCGACGGACCGGAGATCGCACTGGCCAGCACTGGGGCTTTGCATCGCGCCTGCATCGCGAGCCAATGCCCGCAAGGCATTCAGATCCGGCCCCATAAATCAGAATTTGTGCCGGTAAACACCTGACCGATCAAGACCTGGCACCCGCCATCTTCCGCAAGCATGTCTTTCCGGGGTTTACCTAACTGACTGGACGCCGAGCGCATGCTTAAATAAATCAACTTGATTTATTTAATGCGCCGAAAGCGGCGCCACATGGAGGGAGACGCCATGCGAAGCCCGCACATCGGCCAGGGCAGCAACTCGGTCAACGTGCGCCGTTACAACGAGCGCCTGCTGCTGAAGACGCTGCGCCGTACCGGCAGCGCGTCGAAGGCCGACCTCGCCCGCCACGCGAACATGACGAGTGCGGCTGTCGGCGGCATCATCGCGTCGCTCGCCGACGCGAAGCTGATCGAATTCGCCGGCCGCACCGAAGGCCAGCGCGGCCAGCCGGCGTCGCTGATTCGTCTCGATCCGAATGGGGCATTCGGCATCGGCGTCCGCATCGACCGCATGCGCATCGAAACGGCGCTGGTCAACTTCGCGGGCGAGATCATCGGCTGCCGCTCCCACGACACCCTGCTCCCTCCGCCCGCGACCGTGCTCGAACTGGTTCGCAGCGACATCGAAGAGATGCAACGGCTGCTGCCCGCGCAGGATCGCGATCGGCTGGCGGGCGTCGGCGTGGCCCATCCGTTCAACCTGGGAAGTTGGCTGCGCGAACTCGGCCTGCCGGCCGAAGCCTTCCGCGCGTGGGCCGAGATCGACCTGGCCCGGGAACTCGCCAATGTCATTCCGCTGCCGGTGTTCAGCGAAAACGACGGCAACGCGGCCGCGATCGCCGAACTGTTCTATGGCTGCGGCCGGCAACGCGACAATTTCGTCTATCTGTTCCTCGGACCGGTGATCGGCGGCGGCATCGCGATCGACGGCGACTGCCTGCACGGCCGCACCGGCAACGCCGGCGATTTCGCCGTGATGCCCGTACACCCGAGCCGCCTGCCGTCGGCGCCCGCGCCGCACGGCGCGTGGGACATCCTCCTGACGCGTGCGTCGTTGAGCGCGCTGATTCGTCATCTGCGCCATTGCGGCGAGCGGGTCGAGAACCGCGCGGATCTCAACGACTGCATCGCACGCAACGTGCCGGCCGTCGACGAATGGATCGACGATTGCGTCGATGCGCTCGCGTTCGCGCTGCGCGGGGCGCTATCCGTACTCGATTTGCCGGTCGTCGTCCTTGATTCGGACGTTGACGCCGGCCTGCTCGACACGCTCATGCAACGCCTGGGCGTGGCGCTCGCCGACATCACGCCGGAAGCCCGCAGCGCGCCGGAACTCGTGCGCGGCTCGTTCGGCGCCGACGCCGGCGCGATCGGCGCCGCGACGCTGCCGATGTTCTTCAACTTCTCTCCACGCTCCGGCATCCTGCGCGGTGCAGGCCTGGATACGCAAGAGGTCGCTTATGTCGCGTTCTGAGTCCCCCCGGCCGCTGCTCGAGATGCGCGGCATCAGCAAGACCTTCCCGGCCGTGCGCGCGCTCGACAACGTCAGCCACGGCGTCAGGTGGAAGCCGCGCGACACTTCGCTCAGGTCGCGCGGCACCGTGCGCAGCGACTGGTAGAAGCTGAACGTCATGTTCCACGCCTGGCTCGTGAAGATCGCGAAGATCGCCGCGAGCTCGGCGCCGAGCACGCGGCCCGGGAACAGTGCGAGGAAGAACGTGACCGTAAACGAGATATAGCCGAGCACCGGCACCGACTGCAGGATGCGAGGATCGGGATCAGCACCATGCCGGCACGGCGGCTTTCGCGCGGCGTGCCGTTTACAAGCGTGATACCAGCGACGCGACCATCGCCGGCGAGCATCCGCAGGTGGTGCCCACGCAGTATTCGGGCAGGTCGACGGGCGAGCGAGATCTTCTGCGTCTGCAGCACGGCGATCGGCGCCATTGCGATGAACGCCGACGATCGCCATTGCGAGTATCCGATGATCAGCGGAAACGCGACCGCATCCCAGCGGTTGGGAGCACGCGCCACGCGGACGCGTTGGCGGTGCGATTCGGATCGAAGAAACTGATATCCATCGGTAGCGTCTTGGTCGAATTGAAAATCGATGGGATCGGCCGCGTGACGCGCGGCCGGATGCGCCGTTAGCCGGCGCGGCTCAGAACGGCTTGTGGCGCGCCCGGTACAGGACCGCCGAACGCGCGATCGACGCAGGCAAGACCAGCACCCGCGCGACGGCGGGCAGCATGATCGGCAGGACCGAACCCTCCTTGACCGGACCGGGATCCGCGCTCAGCTGAACGCCGACGTAGACGACGCCGCAGGCAACGATCGGCAAGAACGGCGCGAAGCCGATGGTGCGCGTGCGATGACCGCCCGCACCGCTGGTTTCCGTTGCCGCGAGATTCGGCATGAGGGGCTCCGGAGAAGTGATTCGGTGTCGCAGGCTATCGGGCGGACATGACGCAAACGTGACGTGTCACTTACAGGACATTGACAGGTCATCCGCCGGTGGTCCGTCATTGCGCCGCAAGCCGCGAGCAACCTCGCAACGCGCGGGAATAAATCCGCCGCCGCAGCGGTATGGCATACGAAGGCGCCGGCTTATTCCAGGACGATCCGGCCGTCCGGTTCCGTCACACGAATGCGAGGCTCACATGTCTTCATCGAATCCCACCCGCCCGTCGCGTCGCAAGGCCCTGCAATGCATGGCGTTCGGCGGCCTCGGCACGCTGTTTACGCTGTCGGGCGGCATCCTGACGCCGTTCGACCTCGCGCTCGCGCAAAGCGGCGCCGCACTCCCCGCGGACAAGGGCCGGCCGCTGTTCGTGCAGATCAGCGACACGCACATCGGCTTCAACAAGGACGCGAATCCCGACGTCGCGGCCACGCTGCGGCAGACCATCGAGCTCGTCAACGCGATGCCTGCCACGCCCGCGCTCGCGATCCATACCGGCGACATCACGCACCTGTCCAAGGCAGCGGAGTTCGACCAGGCGTCGCAGCTGCTGTCCGCGCTGCGCGTGCCGGAGCTGCATACGGTGCCCGGCGAACACGACGTGACCGACGGCTCGGGTGCCGAATATTTCAGCCGCTTCGGCAAGGCGTCGGACAACCGCGGCTACTACAGCTTCGATCACGCGGGCGTGCACTTCGTCGCGCTCGTCAACGTGATGCACTTCAAGCCGAACGGGCTCGGCAGCTTCGGCGACGAGCAGCTCGCGTGGCTCGCGCAGGATCTGAAGGGGCAATCGTCGAGCACGCCGATCGTCGTGTTCTCGCACATGCCGATGTGGACCATCTACGAGCCGTGGGGCTGGGGCACCGGCGACGCACCGCAGACGATGGCGCTGCTGCGCCGCTTCGGCTCGGTCACCGTGCTGAACGGGCACATTCACCAGATCGTGTCGAAGGTCGAAGGCAACGTGACGTTCCACACCGCGCGCTCCACCGCGTTCCCGCAGCCGACCGCCGGCAACGGCCCCGGCCCGGTGCCGCTCACCGTGCCGCGCGACCGGCTGCCCGCGATGCTCGGCGTGACGACCGTCGACTTCGCCGGCCATCCCGTGGCGGCGTCGCTGCGCGACACGACGCTGGCCTGATCCCTCGCCTGATCCCTCGCCCGATTCCGCTACGCAAGGAGACCGACATGACCTTCCTCAAGCCCTCGACGCTGCTGGCGGCGCTGACCCTGTGCGCGGCCGCCGCCGGCACGCCGCTCGCCGCATTCGCGCAACCCCCGGCCGGCCCGCTCGTGACGATCCACAACTTCATGTTTTCGCCGATGTCGACCACGATCAAGGCCGGCACGACGGTCACGTGGAAGAACCTCGACGCGGAACCGCATACCGTCGTCAACGACGCGGGCATCTTCCATTCGAACGCGCTCGACCAGGACGAGACCTACTCGTTCCGCTTCGACAAGCCGGGGGTCTACAAGGTGTTCTGCGGGATTCATCCGTACATGAAGGAGACCATCACCGTGGAATGACGCGGCGCAGCGCGCCGCACCATGCGCGCGAAGATCCGGCACCGCAGAGCGACGCCCGCCGATCGCCTACACTGGTTCCAACCGGCCGGCCCCCGCCGGCCGTCACCGACCACGAGGCAAGCGATGACGGCAAGTCAACCCGCACACCCGAAGCTACCCGGACAGGTCGTGCTCGTGCTCCAGGGCGGCGGCGCACTGGGCGCATACCAGCTCGGCGTATTCGAGGCAATGGACGCGGCGGGCATCCAGCCAGACTGGGTAATCGGCACGTCGATCGGCGCGATCAACGCGGCGCTGATCGCCGGCAACGCTCCCGCGCGCCGCGCGCAACGAATGGCCGAATTCTGGCGCCACGTCACCGAACGGCCCGCCGTGACCGTGCCGGGCTTCCCGACGAGCTGGGACAAGATCGGCTCGGAACTCGCGGTGATCGGCGCGGGCCTCACGGGATTCTTCCGGCCGAATCCCGCCGCGTGGCTCGGGCCGCTCGCGCGGGTCGGCGTCGAGCACGCGTCGTACTACGTGGTCGAGCCGCTGCGCGACACGCTCGCGTCGCTGATCGACCTCGACCTGCTGAATGCGTGCCGGCCGCGACTGACCGTCGGCGCGGTCAACGCGTGCACCGGCACGATGCGCTATTTCGATTCGCGCGACCGGCCGCTCGACATCGACCACGTGATGAGCTCGGGCGCGCTGCCGCCCGCGTTCCCGGCCGTGCGGATCGACGGCGCGCCCTACTGGGACGGCGGCATCTATTCGAATACGCCGGTCGAGGTCGTGCTCGACGATGCGCCGCGCCGCAGCTCGATCATTTTCTCGGTGCAGATGTGGAATCCGGTCGGGCCCGAGCCGCAAAGCATCTGGCAGGTGTCGGAGCGGCAGAAGGACATCCAGTACGCGAGCCGCACGGACGGCAACATCGCGCGGCAACAGCAGATTCACCGGCTGCGCCACGTGATCAAGGAACTGGTGATGCGGCTGCCGGAGGCGGAGCGCACGTCGGCCGACGTGCAGGCGCTCGCCGCGTGGGGCTGCCAGACGACGATGCACGTGATCAAGCTCGCAGCGCCGCGGCTCGACGGCGACGATCAGTGGAAGGACATCGATTTCACGCCGGACGGCATCGCGGCGCGCCGGCAGGCCGGGTTCGACGCGACGATGGAGGCGATCGCCGCGCGACCGTGGGATCAGCCGATGGACCCGACGGAAGGGCTCAGCGTCTGGAGCCCGGAAGAGAACCGGATCGGCGAACGGCACAACTGAGGCAGCCGGCGCAACGTCCGCGCGCGCACCGCCCTGCCCGGCAGCGGCTTAAAGCGCACGGACGATGCCGCCGTCGACGCGAATGTTCTGCCCGGTGATGTAGCCGGCGCCTTCCGACAGCAGGAACGTCACGGTCTGCGCGATCTCCTGTGTCTTGCCGAAACGGCCGACCGGAATGCGCGCGACGATTTCGGGCGTCTCCGGCCAGCTATCGATGAAGCCGGGCAGCACCGAATTGATGCGGATGTTGTCCTTCGCGTACCGGTCGGCGTACAGGCGCGTGAACGCACTGAGCGCCGCGCGCAGCGCGGACGACACCGGCATCGCCTGCTCGGGCGCGTCGGCCGCGAAGCTCGAAATGTTGACCACCGCACCGCCGCCCTGCTTCAGGAAGACCGGTGTCACGCGGCGCAGCACGCGCGCGACGTTGAGCACGATCAGGTCGAGCCCTTCGTGCCATTTGTCGTCGTCGATCGAGAGCAGGTCGCCCTTCGGCGGATGCCCGGTATTGTTGACGACCGCATCGATACGGCCGTACTTCGCGAGCGTCTCGTTCACGAAGCGCGCGATGTCGGCGTCTTCGGTGACCGACCCCGCCACGCCGAACCCGCCGAGTTCCTTCGCCAGTTCGACCGCGCTGCCGGACGGCGACATCAGCGCGACGCGATAACCGTTGCTCGCGAGATCCCGCGCGATTGCGGCGCCCATACCCTTGCCCGCCGCCGTCACCAAAGCCACTTTCTCTACAGTCATGCTGTTCTCCTGGATGGGTCGGCGCAGCGCCGCGATCATCGTCTATGGCAGCACTGTAGGACTCTATAATCGGCTTGTCGAACCATGATTTCTCCACCCACCCTGTAGAATTTCTACTGCATGAAGGCGCTATCGCGTACCCGCCGGTTCCCGCCGCTCAATGCGCTTCGCGCGTTCGAGGCCGCCGCGCGACACCTCAATTTCCGGCTGGCCGCCGACGAACTCGGCGTGACCCAGGGCGCGGTGGCGCAACAGGTCAGGCATCTGGAGGACGTCGTGGAGGTTCAGCTGTTCCGGCGACTGCCCAGGGGGCTGGCGCTGACGCGCGAAGGGCTCGAGTATTTTTCGTCGGTCCAGCGTGCGCTGCAGATCATCTCCGACGCCACGGACGCGCTCGGGCAGCGCCCGACGGTTCTGGCGGTCAGCACGACGCCGTCGTTCGCGTCGAAGTGGCTGATTCCGCGCCTGTCGGACTTCGGCCGACTGCATCCCGACATCGAGGTGCGCGTGATCGCCGACGAAAGGCTGGCGTCGTTCCGGGCCGACGGCGTCGACATCGCGATTCGACTGAGCAAGCCGCCGTTCCCGGCCGGCCTGGTCGCCGAGTTGCTGTTTCCGCTCGACATCTTTGCCGTCGCCAGCCCGAAACTGCTCGACAGCGGCTCGCCGATCCGGACGCCCGCGGACCTCGCAAAGCACGTGCTGTTGCACGACGCGCACGATCTGTGGCCCGAGTTCATCGACAAGCTCGGCGGCAAAGGCCGGGCCGATCCGACCAAGGGGCCGCGGTTCAGCCAGTCGCTGCTCGCGATCGACGCCGCGGTCGCCGGCCAGGGCATCGCGCTGACCAGCGAGCCGCTGGTCGAACGCGATATCGCGGAAGGCCGGCTGCGGCGCGTGTTCGACTTTTCGTTTCCGATGTCGCTCGGGTTTTACGTCGTCTTTCCGCAGGCCAATGCGCATTCGGAGGCGCTCGATGCGATGCGGCGGTGGCTGTTCGCGCAGTACGGGAACGGGTGACACGCTGAAGTCCGACCGATCAACAACCCCACTTCCATCAGTGCCTTCGCACGTATCGTTATTTTCCGATATATGATTCGCCCATCGACGATACCCGTTTGCCCCGAACATCACGCCCTTCCATGCCGACCGAACTCGACATCGACGCGATCCTGAAAGCGCTCTCGAACCCCGTGCGCCGGGAAATCCTCGTCTGGCTGAAAACGCCGGGCGCGCATTTCCCGGAGCAGACGCTGCCGTACGACCACGGCGTCTGCGCCGGGCAGATCGACGCGCGCTGCGGGCTGTCGCAGTCGACGGTTTCCGCGCACCTCGCGACGCTGCAGCGCGCGGGGCTCGTGACGTCGACGCGGATCGGCCAATGGGCGTTCTTCCAGCGCAACGAGGCCGTCATCGACGCATTTCTCGACGCCCTGCGTCGCGAACTCTGACCCAGGCCATGCGGGCCACCCGCCGCGCACGACGCGACGGCCATCCCGTCTTTCGTGAAGAGGTTATCTCCATGCCCACCCTGTTCGACCCCGTTACCCTCGGCGACCTGACCCTGCCGAACCGCGTCGTGATGGCGCCGCTCACCCGTGCCCGCGCCGGCAGCGCGCGCGTGCCCAACGACCTGATGGCCCGCTATTACGCCGAGCGCGCGTCGGCCGGCCTGATCATCAGCGAAGCGACTTCGGTCACGCCGCAGGGCGTCGGCTACGCGGACACGCCGGGCATCTGGTCCGACGAGCAGGTGGAAGGCTGGAAGCGCGTGACGCAGGCCGTGCACGCGGCGGGCGGCCGCATCGTTTTGCAGCTCTGGCACGTCGGCCGGATTTCCGATCCGGTGTTCCTGGACGGCGACCTGCCGGTCGCGCCGAGCGCGATCGCCGCAGGCGGTCACGTGAGCCTCGTGCGGCCGCCGCGTCCGTACGTGACGCCGCGCGCGCTCGACATCGATGAAATTCCGGGTATCGTCGCCGCGTACCGCAGGGGCGCGGAAAACGCGAAGAAGGCGGGCTTCGACGGCGTCGAGATCCACGGCGCGAACGGCTACCTGCTCGACCAGTTCCTGCAGGACAGCACCAACCTGCGCACCGACGCGTACGGCGGCCCGATCGAGAACCGCGCGCGCCTGCTGCTCGAAGTGGTCGACGCGGCGATCGACGTGTGGGGCGCGGGCCGTGTCGGCGTGCACCTCGCACCGCGCGGCGACGCGCACACGATGGGCGATTCCGACCCGGCCGCGACGTTCGGCTACGTCGCACGCGAACTCGGCCGCCGCAAGATCGCGTTCATCTTCACGCGTGAATCGTATTCGGGCGACCAGCTGAGCCCGCGTCTGAAGGAGGCGTTCGGCGGCCCGCTGATCGCGAACGAGCAGTTCACGCTCGAATCGGCGCAGGACACGCTCGCGAGCGGCCACGCCGACGCGATCGCGTGGGGCAAGCTGTTCATCGCGAATCCGGACCTGCCGCGTCGACTCGAACTCGGCGCACCGTTGAACAAGCCGGTGCCGGAGACGTTCTACGCCGAAGGCGAGACGGGTTACACCGACTACCCGGCGCTCAGCGACGCGGCCTGACGGCCGGCGGCCCGTTCATGCGCGCACGTCCGCGCGCATGAACACGCGCTGCGTCTCGTCGAGCCCGCGTGCAACGTGATGCGCGCGGATCGCATGCAGCGTGTCGTCGAGCGATGCGTCGTCGATGATGTCGAAGCCCAGGCGCGCGTAGTACGGTGCATTCCACGGCGCGTCGCGAAACGTCGACAGCACGACCTGCGCGATGCCGTCTTGCGCGGCGCGCATCATGATCCGTTCGATCAGGCGCGCGCCGATCCGCTGCCCCGCATGCGACGGCGCGACGTCCAGCTCCTCCAGATAAAGCCGCTGCGCATCGAGCAGCCGGTAGAACGCGAAACCCACGCAGGCCCCCGCTTCGTCCGTCGCCACATACGCGCGACCGTCGTCGATGCGTGCGAGCACGTCGGCCGCATCGGTCGGCTCGCCTTCGGCGATGTCGGACATGCCGATGTCGCGAAAGCGCTGGGCGGCGGCCACTTCCACGGCGGCCATCGCGGCTGCGTCTTCCCGCGTGGCGGGACGAATCCGGATCGATACTGTCATCACGACGAGGTAGGCAGGCAGGAACGGCCGTCACTATAATCGAAACTTCATACCTTTCGAACGCCTTGCCCACGAGGTTCGCCATGACGCTGTCCGCGCTCGCCGTGTTCGCCATCGCCCTGCTCGTCACCGCCGGCACGCCCGGCCCGAGCGTCGCCGCGCTCGTCGCGCGCGTGCTGACGAACGGCGTGCGAGACGTGCTGCCGTTCCTCGCCGCGATGTGGATCGGCGAGGCGCTGTGGCTCACGCTGGCGGTGGCCGGGCTGTCGGCGTTCGCACGCACGTTCGAGACGGGCCTGCTCGTGCTGAAGCTGCTCGGCGTCGCGTACCTGCTGTTCCTCGCGTGGAAGATGTGGACCGCGCCGACCGACACGCAGGCCGGCGACCTGCCGCGCGGCCAGTCGCCGTGGCGCATGTTCGTCGCGGGCACGCTGGTCACGCTCGGCAATCCGAAGATTATGCTGTTCTATCTCGCGCTGCTGCCGACGATCGTCGATCTGACGCATGTCGGTGTGCTCGCGTGGGCCGAGCTCGTCGGCACGATGCTCGCGATCCTGATTCTCGCCGACTGCTTCTGGTCGCTGCTCGCGGTGCGTGCGCGCGCATTTCTGACGTCGGCACGCGCGAAGCGGGTCGCGAACCGCACGAGCGCGACCGCGATGGCGGGTGCGGCGGTGGCGATTGCGACGCGGTAGTCCGTCGATCGCACACCCTACCGCTCTCTGCAGACCTGCGATGCCGCAACTCGAGAAAATTCCCGCGGCACTTGCCGCACTGTCGATTTCTCGTCGCGAGATCGTGCTTCCGCTCGACGCCGCGCTCGAATGCATTGACTATTGCGAGCGTCATCGCATTCCGATCTATGGTTGGGAAGGTTGGGTCCTGACTGCCGACGGACGTGTCGGACATGGCAGCGCTCCGCAGGGCACCGTGAGTCTTGATGATTGGCCGCTGGCGGAGGCCACCGCGTTCTGCCGCAGCACGATGGTGTCCGAATCGAAGGTGTGGCACAACGAATACCCCGGGACAACCGACCAGCTGCATTTCTGCATCACGATCGGCGACACGTACTGATTGCCCCACCCGCGCGATCGGTCCTCGATATCGACGGCGTCTCGAATGCCACGCATTTCACCTTTCTCAGGCAGTGCCCCGATCAGCTAGTTCGCGATCGTCAATGCGAATGCGCTAACAACCCACCGACCTGCGCCTGCCACCCGCCACAGGCACATCCTCATTACACTCAACCAACGCCCGCACCAGCGCCCAGTCATCGTCGTCGCAGAAATCGAGGAGCATCGCGCCGCACGGCCCGCGCGCTTCGCGCAACCGCGCCGCGAGCCGCGCCTGAATCCCGACCACCCTGCCGTCGCCGCGCGCGACCACCGACGGATTCGCGCCCATTCCCGTGCCGCTGCAGAAATTGATCGCCCAGCGCCCGCTCTCCGGCGACGGCATGCGGCTCAGCAGCGCATCGATCACACGCCACTTGTAGTGGATCGACCCGGCGACAGGCACACGGTATTCATCCTGGATCACGAACGCCGCATCCGGATGATCGACCGTAAACGTCGCATTGTCGGGCCACGCGGTCAGGTCGATGCCCAGCGGCCGGCTGCTGCGGAACCGCCGCAACAGCACCATCGCGCCGCGCACGTCGCCGAGCGCCGGCAGCGCGCCGCCCGCATGCCAGCGCAGCCGCGGATGCCGCGCGCAATGCGCATCGAACGTCGCGTCGAAACTGCGCGTGCACGCATGCGCCGGCCATTCGTCCTTCACCGACATCACGATGCATTCGCGCGGATGCGCATCGAGAAAGCGCGTGCAGTCCGCGAGCACGTCGTCGAACGACAGGCCGAGCGCGATGCCGCCGTGATGGATGTCGAACGTATCGCCCCGGTGCCGGCAGCGAATGTCGAGCAGCCGCACGCCATGCGCGAGCTGCGCATCGAGCGGCGCGCGCTGCGTGCGCACGAGCGGATCGTCGACCGTATACGCACAGGTGTCATGGCTGCCCGGTAGGGTCAGCGTATGCAGCGGCCGCGCGTCGTCGAGCGCCGACATCCAGTCGGCCAGCGGCGTGGAGGCTTCGTGTCGCGAAGGGATCATGAATCGATGACTGACAAGGAAAGAAAGACATGGGTGACCGCGTCGGATGTCGCCGTGCGGGCCGGCGTGTCGCGCTCCGCGGTGTCGCGCGCGTTCTCGCCGACGGCGAGCATCGCGCCCGAGACGCGCGAACGCGTGATGGCGGCCGCGCGTGCGCTCGGCTACCAGGTCAACCTGATCGCGCGCGACATGATCACGCAGCGCAGCAGCATGATCGGCGTCGTGACGGCCGGGTTCGAGAATCCGTTCCGCGCGCGGCTGCTGTCGGACCTGATGGCCGCGCTCGGGCAGCGCGCGTTCACGCCGCTCGTGACCAATGCGGACGATCCGCATCAAGTCCGGCAATCGCTCGAACGGCTGCTCAGCTACCGGATCGCGGGCCTGGTGATGACGTCCGCTTCGCCGCCGCTGTCGGTCGCACGACAGTATCTCGACCACCGGATTCCCGTCGTGATGATCAACCGCGAAGCGAACCTGCCGGGCGCGGACGTCGTCGTCAGCGACAACGCCACGGGCGCCGTCCACGCGGCGCAACGGCTCGTGCGGGCCGGCGCGCGCCGGCTCGCGTTCGTCGGGCCGCGCACCGCGAGCTACAGCGCACGCTCGCGCGCGGATGCGTTCGAGCAGGCGCTGCAATGCGGCGACGCGTACGATGCGGCGCTCGTCCGCGTGATCGATACGGACTCCGACACGCACGCATGCGGCCTCGACGCCGCACGGCAACTGTTCGCGACGGGCGAGCGGCCGGACGGTGTGTTCTGCTCGTCCGACCTGCTCGCGCTCGGCATGATCGACGCCGCGCGCGACGCCTTCGGCTTGCGCGTGCCCGACGACCTGCGCGTGATCGGCTTCGACGACATCCCCGCCGCCGCATACGACGCCTACCGGCTCTCGACGCTGCGCCAGGACACGCAAGGCCTCGCGCACGCGGCCGTCGACCTGCTCGCCGACCGGATCCAGACGTTCGACGGCGCGTCGCGCACGCGGGTCGTGCCGGTTACGCACGTGGTGCGGCATAGCTGCGCGTAACGCGTCGCGTCACTTCAGCCCGCCGGCGAAGCCGCGCAGCAGGTAGCGCTGCACGTAGCCGGCCACCGCAAGGGTCGGTAGCGACGCCAGCAGCCCCGCGCTCATCAGGTCGCCCCAGTCGATGCCGTTCTCCGTCACGTAGCCGGCAATCGCAAGCGGCAGCGTGAAGCGGCTCGGCGTCGACACGAACAGCAGCGCGATCAGGAACTCGTTCCATGCGGCGATGAACACGAAGATCGCGGTCGCGATCAGCCCCGGCGCGCACAGCGGCAACACGATCTGCACGAGCCGCCGCGCGAGCCCCGCGCCGTCGATGCACGCGGCCTCCTCGTATTCGACGGGCACGTCGCGCACGAACGCGAGCAGCATCCAGATCGCCATCGGCAGCGCGTAGATCTGGTAAGCAAGCATCAGCCCGAGCGTCGAATCGAGCAGATGCAACCGCTTCGCGAGCGCGAACAGCGGCACCGCGATCGTGATCGGCGGCATCAGCTTCAAGGCCAGCACGAGCATCAGGAACAGCACATCCAGCCGCGCCGGAAACCGCAGCCGCACGAGCGCGTATGCGGCCGGAAACGCGAGCGTCAGCGCGAGCAGCGTCGTGCCGAACCCGACCAGCAGCGAATTGGCGAGCGGCGCGCCGATACCGTTCGACCACACCGACGCGAAATGCTCGAACGTCGGTGCAGCCGGCCAGATCCGCAGCGGATGATCGAGGCGTTCGAGCGTCGGCATGAACGCCGCGCCGGCCATCCACAGGCACGGCAGCAGCAACAGCGCGAGCGCAATGATGCGCAGCGCCCACGGCGCGGCATGCGCGAACGCGGCACCCTTTCGCGCGTGCGCGAGGTACGCGGATCGCGCCGTCATGCGCGCCGCTTGCGAACCGTCTGCCATACGTACCCCGAAACGAGCAGCGCGGACGCCGCCAGCATCAGCACCGACGCGGCGCTCGCCGGCCCGACGTTGAAGAAGCGGAAGCCCGTGTCGTAGATGTAGGTCGACAGCGTCTGCGTCGCGTTGCCGGGGCCGCCGCCCGTCAGCGCGTAGACCTTGTCGAACAGCTTGAACGTGTCGATCGAGCGCAGCAGCAGCGCGAGGCCGATCTGCGGCGCCGCGAGCGGCAGCGTGATGTCGCGCAGGCACTGCCATTCGCTCGCGCCGTCGGTGCGCGCGGCTTCGTACAGTTCCTGCGGGATCGATTGCAGCCCGGCCAGCACGATCAGGAACGCCATCGGCGTCCACTGCCACACGTCGACGAGCGCGAGCGACCACAACGCAAGATGCGGATCGGACAGCCAGCGCACGCCTTCGACGCCGAACGCGGCGAGCAGCGCGTTCAGGAAGCCGTCGAAGTTGAGCCAGTTGCGCCAGATCGCCGAGCACACGAGCGTCGACAGCATCATCGGCAGGATCGCGAGCGGCAGCGCAATGCGCCGCCCCGGAAACGCGCGCACGAACAGCAGCGCGAGACCGAAGCCGAGCGCGACCTCGACGAGCGACGCCGCGATCGTGAAGCGCAGCGTGTTGCCGAAACCGGCCGCGAACGCGTCGTCGCCGAGCACCGCGCGATAATTCGCGAGCCCGATGAACGCGCGCCGGCCGGCCGTATAGTCGACCTGGCAGAACGAGTCGATCAGCACCTGCGCGACCGGGTACAGCGCGAGCGCGGCCAGCACCAGCAGCGCGGGCCCGAGCAGCGCGACGAACGGCAGGCCGCGGCCGAGGGCTTTCATGCGCGGTTTCCGGACGATGCGTGGCGGCGTGCCGTCATTTGCCGGCCGCGGCCATCGCCTGCGCGATCTTCTGCTGCGCCTGGCGCAGCGCGGCGTCGGGAGCGGCCTGCCCGGTCAGCGCGAGCTGCAGCTGGTCGCCGAGAATGCTCTCGACCTGCTGCCAGTCCTTCACGCGCGGCCGCGCACGGCCGGCCTCGAGCGCCTTCAGCTGATCGGGGTACCAGCGGTACTGGCGCACCAGCGCCGGATCGGCGAACACGCTGCGGCGCGTCGGCGGAATGCCGATCCCGGCGAGACGCGTTTGCGTGTCGCGCGAGCTCAGGTAGGCCAGGAAATCCTGCGCGAGCTTCGCGTGCGGCGCATCCTTCGGAATGCCCATCTGCCAGATGCCGAGCATCGGCGCCGGGCCGGCCGTCTGCCCGGGCGGCGGCTGCAGCGCGATCTGCCCGACCACGCGCGACTGCTTCGGATCGTCGAGCGCCGGGATCCACGCCGGCCACACCTCGATCGACTGCGCGGCCGTGCCGCGCTGCAGTGCGTCGCGCACCTCGGCGGCGCCGTACACGTCGACGTCCTTCGGCGCGGCGGTCTTCAGCGCAAGGAAAGTCTTGAGCGCGGCCTGCGACTCGCGCGAATCGATCGTCACGTTGCCGGCACGGTCGAACACGTCGCCGCCGTAGGCCCACAGGATCGGCAGGAAGCCCGTCACGACCGGGTTGCCCTTGGTGCCGCGGAACACGACGCCCGACACGCTCTTGTCCGCGCCGCCGATGGTCTGCGCGATCTTCAGCACGTCGTCCCAGTTGCGCGGCGGCTGCAGCTGGTACTTCGCGAGCAGGTCCCTCCGGTACGCGAACATCTCGACGTTGCCGACGATCGGCAGCGCGTACAGCGCGCCCGCCGCGTTGCGGCCGAGCGCGACCGCGGACGGCACGAGATCGGCGTCGGCGAGCGCGGCCGGCAGCGGCTTCAGCCAGCCGTTGCCGATGAATTCGGGTGCCCACGTATCGTCCATCATCACGAGGTCGTACGTGCCGGTGCCTTCGCGCATCGACAGCTTCAGCTTCTGGTACAGGTTCGCGTTCGGCAGCTTGAGCAACTCGATGTCGGTGCCCGGATGCAGCTTGGTGAAGCCGGCGACGGCGTCGGCCAGCCCCTTGCCGTAGATGTCGTCGCGGCCCGCGATGACGAGGTCCGCCGCGAAGGCGTGCGAGGCGGCAACGGACAGCGCAACGGCGGCGGACAGCCCGCGCAGGCGGCTCAGCAGGGTCATGTGGTCTCTCTCGATCGGCGTGGTGGCGAGCCGCCGGGCGCTGCACACGTGTGCAACGCGGGCGACGCTTCGGGCGGCCTGAAGCGAACGCCATTGTTCACGTCGATCGTTAAGAATTTGTGGCACGCGGCGAAAGCGGCCGGCGGTGCGGCCGCCCGCCCCGCCCGCCGCCCGTGCCGTCGTGTGCGTGCCGTCAGAAGTTCACGCGAATCCCGGCCATCACCGCGAGCTGCCGGCTCGAATTGCTGTTCGCGAGCACCGGAATCTGCGCGTAGTTCACCGCATTGCCGTTCGCGTCGGTGCCGAGCCCCGTGCCGCTCGCGATCTGGCCGATCGCGACCGCATACAGCGCGGTGCGCTTCGACAGGCTGTAGTTCGTGCCGACGTTGACCTGGTGAAAACGCGTCGTGCCGCGGCCGTCCGTGTGCGCGGCGTTGAAGATGTACGCGACGCCGCCCTGCAGCGCGGGCGTGAACATGTACGTGACGTTCAATTCGCCGATGTCGAACGTGAACGCCTGCGTGCGCGGCTGCGCGCCGGTCGAGAAATAGCGGCTGTCGCCGAGGCGCGTGTGCGTGTAGGTCAGTGCGACCGTCGCCGCGCCGAGCGTCACCGAGCCGCCCGCGCCGAACGCGCGCATCGAGCCGGCGTCCTGCAGCAGGCAGTACATCGCGCCCGGGTTGCTGCACGCGAAGTCGCCGATATAGCCGCTCGCGCCGCCGAGCGCCGCGTCGAGCGGCTGGTGCAGGTCGAGATAGCCGACCGAGAACGCGACCGGCGCACGCGTGTAGGTCGCGGCGACCGCATAGCCGCGCTTCGCGGAAAAGTCGCCAGCCTGGCCGCCGAAGCTGAACGTGCCGCCGAACGTCAGGCCGTTGAAATCCGCGCTGGTGAACTTCACCGCGTTGTTGAAGTTGAACGCGGCGTTCAGGTTGTCGACATCGCCGAGGTGCGAGCCGTACGGCGTCGCCCAGTTGTTGCTCGATACGTATGCGCCGAGCATGTCCGTGTACGAGTCGTATTGCCGGCCGAGGCCGAGCGTGCCGATCGCATCCTGGCGCAGCCCGACCCACGCCTGCCGGCTGAACGCGGTGCCACCCTGCAGCGCCTGCCCGTTCGCGGACAGGAACTGCTGCTCGAGCGAAAACACCGCGTCGAGCCCGCCGCCGAGCGGCTCGGCACCCTGAAATCCGAAGCGGGACGGCACGAGGTTGCCGCCGCCCATCTGCCATGCATGGCCGCCGCCCGTGCTGCCGTCGGCGCGCGTGAACTGCTGGTTCGTCGAATAGATGATGCCGGTGTCCACGGTGCCGTACAGCGTCACGCTGCCGGAGGTCTGCGCGTGCGCGTGCATGCAACCCAGCGTGGCCGCGGCCGCGGCCAGTCTTCGTCCGATCTTCATGTCCCGTCCCTCTGTTGTCATCGATTCGCAGTGCGAACCGATGGTGTTGTCGATTTCGGTGACAGGACTCTATCCAGCGAAAATTCGGGACCCCTATCCCAAATCAGCAAATGGTGAAGCGAACGGAACGGGCGACACGCGACGCCGCCCGGCGGCGCCGTCGCGATGCGAAGACGTCATTCGGGGCGCAAGGTTTGCGACGGCAGCTCGCCGAACAGGTCGCGATACTCGCGCGCGAAATAGCCGAGATGCGTGAAGCCCCAGCTCGCGGCGGCCTCGCCGACGCCCAACTGATGCGCGGACGTCGTGCGCAGCAGGCGCCGCACCGCATTCAGCCGGATCGTGCGCAAATAGCCGACGGGCGTGACATCGGCGACGCGCTGGAAGCTCGTCTGCAGCGTGCGGCGGCTGCAGCGCAGCGCGCGGCACAGCTCGAGCACGGTGACGGGTTCCTCGGGCCGGTCGCGCAGGTGTTTCTCGCAACGGCTGACGATATCGCTGTAGGTGGCGTGCGTGATGTCGCGGCGCTCGACGCCGATGCCCTGCTCGAGCGCATCGAGGAACATGCCGAGCATCGTGTCGCGGAACATCTTGCGGGTGGCCGCGTATTCGAGGCAGCCGGGGTTGCGCTGCGCGTCGTCGATCAGCGACGACAGCCGCGCGCCGAGCGCGACGCCTTGCGCGTCCGACAGCCGCGTGACGTGCCGCAGCTTGCGCGCGCCGGCTGCGCCGAATTCGGCCTCGCAGAGCTCGTCGACCATGTCCGACGCCGCGCTGATCCCGACCAGTCCCATCCCTTCCGGCGTATGGAATTCGAAATCCTCGCCGGCGCGCAGCGCGAGCAGCGCATAGCCGTCGACCGGCTGGCTCTGGAACGTGCCGGCGAGCGGCACCGACAGCGGCACCGCGAGCGACGTGCGCCCGGCCGGTGCGAGGCCGGTTTGCGCGACACGCCGGTTGGTCGTCTCGCGGAAGAAATGGAAATCGTCGTACAGCACCTGCGTGACGGTGCCCCTGAAGCGGCCCGGCGTCATCTGGCGGTAGACCTGATGCCAACCCGCGATCGCGAGCCCGTGGTCATGCACGTCTTCGTGTGAGCGTGACTGGAACAGCATCGGCATCTCCGGTAAAACCCTGATTCCACGCTGCGGCCGCACGGCGCGCAGCGCCACAGCTTACCCCCGCAAAATTCCGCGCAGTGCAGTTTCGAATGCAAGACAGGCCGCCGACAGCGCGGCGGCCTGCTCGCCGGTCACGCGCACGTAGCGGCGAAACGACGGCATCCGGTTCACGACCTCGCTGCCGCCGAACGGCACGACGGCGAGCGTCCAGCGGCCGTCGTGCGCGGCGATCGTACAGTCGGTCAGGTGCAGCGGGCGCAGCGCGTCGGCGAGCGACGAATCGGCGACG
This sequence comes from Burkholderia sp. USMB20, assembly GCF_000949135.2. Lineage (GTDB taxonomy): Bacteria > Pseudomonadota > Gammaproteobacteria > Burkholderiales > Burkholderiaceae > Burkholderia. Next base: position 77,290 of record NZ_JTAN02000004.1, read on the forward strand.
AGTGCGGCCACCGTCCGCGCGAATCCGGGGTCGCTTCCCGGCTCGGGCGCGGCCACGATGCCGGTGCGCCGCAGCCAGCCGGTCTGCAGCACGCGTGCAAGGCCCTGCGCGGCCGGGCCGTCCGCGCTGATCGACACCTGCACGCTGACCGTATGCATCAGGAACTGGCGGTCGACGTGTTCTTCGATGCTCACGCGCACGCCGTTCGGCAGCCGGGCCAGGATTTCGGCAGCGCCGCCGTTCGCGTCGCGCACCGCACCGAGGTCGACGAGCACGCGTGCGGCGATCGCGCCGGGCCGGTGGCCGGGCGGCGGCGCGTCGGGCGCCGCGCGCCAGCGGGCGAGCACGGCCCTCACGATGCGACGTGCTCGTTGCGCAGCACTTCCTCGACCGGCACCGGCCTGAACGGATGCCGGCGCTGCACGACGAGCGTCCAGAACAGCGCGTACAGCGCGGTGAGCCCGAGCATCACGCCGAACGGCACGTAGATGTCGCGCGCGTTCATGCCGGGCGGCGTGATGTACCAGATCGCGAGCACGATGCCGACGCTCGACACGATCTGCGGCAGCGGGAACAGCGGCGATCGGTACGGGCGCGGCAGGTCCGGGCGGCGGATGCGCAGCATCACCACCGACGCGGTCACGAGCAGGTATGCGGTGCCCCACGCGCAGGTCGCGGCGAGCACGAGATGCAGGATGCTGTCGAGATTGCCGTTGATCAGCCACGCATGGAAGATCGGCACGACCGCCGCCGCGACAATGCCGACCACCGGCGTCTTGAAGCGCGGATGCAGATACGCGAAGCAGCGCGGCAGCGCGCCGTCGATCGCCATCCCGTACAGGATGCGCGGCAGCCCGGCCATCAGCGTGTTGATCGTCGCGGCGCCCGCGCACAGGAACGCGATGCCGAACCAGATGCGGCCGAAGGGCCCGAGCACCTGCAGCGCGAACGCGGGAATCGCGCCCGGCGTGTCGAGCAGGTGCGTGAGGCCGTCCGGGCTCACCGGCACGTTCGCGACCTGGCGCCGGATCGCCGCGCCGTACAGGAACATGCAGATCGCGACGCCGACGAGGCCGAGCGCCATCGCGCGCGGAATCGTGCGGCCCGGCGCCTTCATTTCCGGCGCGAGCGGCGTGACAAACTCGCAGCCGACGAACATGAACATCGCCATCCCGACCAGCGACAGCACGGCCGGCACCGACGTGCCGACTTCCGAGCCGCCGAACCAGCCGTCGAGATGCACGGCCGGCGCGGCCGCGAGGCCGAGGATGCCGAAGATCATCAGCGACAGCCACATGCCGGCCGTCAGCACGATCTCGAGCTTGCTGAACACCTTGATGCCGATGATGTTGGTGATCGCGAACGTGACCACGAGGCCGACGCCGACGAGCCACGAGCTGTTGTGCTTCTCGAGCGCGGCGTTCAGCGATTCGAAGTTCACGAGCGCCATGATGCCGCTCAGGATCGTCTCCGCCGTGCCGGCGAACACGTGCACGAGGAAATACGCGGAAATCGTGCCGGTGATCGCCCAGAAGCGGCCGAGCCCGCACGACAGGTAATCGTAAACCGAGCCGGCCGTCGGCAGCATCGCGGCGGCTTCGGAGAACGTCGTCGCCTGCGCCTGCATCATCACGAACGCGATGATCATCGCGACCGCGAACGCCCAGCCGCCCATCCCGAAGCCCGAGGTCGCGGTGAGAATCACCGGGCTCGCCATGATGAGGCCGACGGCGCTCGCCAGCGCGGTCGGAAACCCGACCGCACCGGCCTTCAGCACCGTGCCGCCGCCCGCTTCAGCCGACGCACCGGCGGGCGTGTCGCCCGCTGCGCCGGTCATTCCAGACCATCCCGACATCTTCGTCTCCTTCCCTTTTCGGGCCGGAACCGGCGCTGCGGCGCCCGCTCCGAGCCATGCTTCGCGGTCGGCCCGGGGCGGCGCTCAAGCGCCGGCACCCGGGCCCCTGTCGATCCAAACCTGATCCGATGTCGAAAAAATACGCAGGCAAAATAATCCGGTCATAGCGCAAATCGGCAAACCGGCGGTGGCGAACGGGTTATCCCGCCCTCCACCGCCGGTTCGGCGTCATGCGCTCATGCCGTCACGGCCTCATGCGAACGGCACGGCCTCGAAGCCCGCCGCGAGCGCGTCGACGATCCGGTCGAGCTGCTCGCGCTGGATCACGAGCGGCGGCGACAGGATGATCTTCGTGCCGACCGGCCGCACCAGCACGCCGTGCTCGCGCGCCACTTCCGCGACCGCGTTCGCATAGCCGGACAGCGGGTCGATCGGCTCGCGGGTCTGCTTGTTCGCGACGAGATCGAGCGCGAGCATCAGCCCCTTGCCGCGCACCTCGCCGACCGCCGCGAAGCGTTCCGGGAACGACTGCAGCGCTTCGAGCAGATACGCGCCCTGCTTCGCCGCGTTCGCCGGCAGGTCTTCCTTCACGACGATGTCGAGGCTCGCGATCGCGGCCGCGCAGGCGACCGGGTGCCCTGCGTACGTGTAGCCGTGCATGATCGCGCCGCCGAAGTCCGCGTTCGCGGCGAACGCATCCTCGATCCGCGCGTTCACGGCCGTCGCGCCGAGCGGCACGTAGCCGGACGAGATCCCCTTCGCGAGACACATGATGTCGGGGCGCACGCCCCAGCCGCGGCTGCCGAACAGGCTACCGCTGCGGCCGAAGCCGGTCACGACTTCGTCGGCGATCAGCAGCACGCCGTAGCGGTCGCACACCTCGCGCACGAGCGGCCAGTAGTTGGCCGGCGGCACGATCACGCCGCCCGCGCCCTGCACCGGCTCGGCGATGAACGCGGCGACCGTGTCGGGGCTCTGGAACTGGATCTCGCGCTCCAGCATTTCCGCGCAGATCCGCCCGAGTTCCTCCGGATCCTGCGTGAACGGGTTGCGGTACAGCCACGGCGTCTCGACGTGGAAACAGCCGGGCAGGTTCGGCTCGTAATTGCGGCGGAACACCGTGTTGCCGTTCACCGACGCGCCGCCGAAGTGCGTGCCGTGATAGCCCTGCTTCAGCGAGATGAACTTGGTGCGGTCGGCCTGGCCGCGCACCTTCCAGTACTGGCGCGCGATCTTCAGCGCGGTCTCGATCGAGTCCGAGCCGCCCGAGCTGTACAGCACGCGGCGCATCCCTTCCGGCTCCATCATGTCGATCAGCTTCTTCGACAACTCTTCCGCGCGCGGATGCGAGATGCCGTCGAACAGCTGGAAGTATTCGAGTTCGTCGAGCTGGCGCACGATCGCATCCTTCACTTCCTGGCGGTTGTGCCCGACGTTCACGTTCCACAGGCCCGCGACGCCGTCGACCAGCTGCTTGCCGGTTTCGTCGAACACGTAGCAGCCGTCGCCGCGCACGATGCGGATCGGCTTGCGCTGTTTCATTTCGTTCGGGTGCAGCATCGGGTGCCAGAATTTCGCTTCGTTGTAGCTCATTGCAATCTCCACTTTCGGATCGTTTGAACCTCGATCGTCCGGGGTCGGGGTTCGAGGTTTTCGGGTTGTTCGCGGGGTTCGTGGTGTTCGGAGCAGGCGCCGCGCGTCAGTGCGCGATGCAGACGGATTTGGTTTCGGTGAAGCCTTCGATCGCGTACTGGCCGAACTCGCGGCCGATGCCCGATTGCTTGTAGCCGCCGAACGGCATCGACGGGTCGAGCGGAATGTGACAGTTCACCCACACGGTGCCGGCCTCGATCTGCGGCACGAGGTTCATCACGCGCTTCAGGTCGTTGCTCCAGATGCTCGCGGCGAGGCCGTACGGCGACGCGTTCGCGAGTCGCACCGCGTCGGCCGCATCGTCGAACGGCACGACGACGATCACCGGGCCGAACACTTCGTCGCGCACGATCGCGCTGTCCGGATGCGGATCGGCGATCACGGCCGGCTTCACGTAGTAGCCGGGCAGGTCGTCGGCGGGCGTGCCGCCCGCGAGGAACGTGAGGCCCGCGCGGCGTGCGCCTTCGATGTGCTCGACGACCTTGTCGCGATGGTGCGCGGAGACGAGCGGGTTGATCTGCGCGGTGGTATCGAGCCCCGCGCCGAGCTTCATCGACTGCGCGACGCCCGCGAGGCCGTCCGCGAGCTGCGCGAATTTGCTGCGATGGACGTAAATGCGCGACGCTGCCGCGCATACCTGCCCCTGGTTGAAGAACGCGCCGGCGGCGACGCCGTCGAGCGCCTGCGCGACGTCGACGTCGTCGAGCATCACGATCGGGTTCTTGCCGCCGAGTTCGAGCGAGAAGCGCGTCATGTTCTGCACGGCCGCCGCGCCGACCAGCTTGCCGGTCGCGGTCGAACCCGTGAACGAGATCTTCGCGATCGACGGATGGCTCGACAGCGCGGCGCCGCACGTGCGGCCGCCGGTAACGACGTTGAACACGCCGGGCGGCACGCCGGCGTCGAGGGCGAGTTCGGCGAGACGCAGCGCGGTGAGCGGCGTTTCCGGCGACGGCTTCAGCACGATCGTGCAGCCGGCCGCGAGCGCCGGAATCAGCTTCCACACCGCGATCATCAGCGGGAAATTCCACGGCACGATCGCCGCGACCACGCCGACCGGCTCCTTGCGCGTATAGGCCGTATAGCGGGCGCCGGGCGGAAACGGGATCGACACGTCGAGCGTCTGGCCGGTGATCTTGGTCGCCCAGCCGGCCATGTAGCGCACGTATTCGACGCTCGCGCCGACCTCGATCGCGCGCGACACGTGGATCGACTTGCCCTGGTTCAGCGTTTCGAGTTGCGCGAGCGTTTCGGCGTCGGCCTCGATCAGGTCGGCGAGCTTCAGCAGGATGCGCTCGCGGTCCGCCGGGCGCAGCCCGCTCCACACGCGGGTGTCGAACGCCTGCTTCGCGCTCGCTACCGCGCGGTCGACGTCGTGCGCGTCGGCATCGGCGACCGTCGCGAGCCGCTCGCCCGTCGCCGGGTCGTACACGTCGAGCCGCGCGGGCGAGTGCGCGCGCTGCATGGCGCCGTCGATGAAAAGGCCGAAGTCGCGTGCGACGAAGGTACGCACGGTGTCGCTGACCGCGACGAAGTTCGTGGTGCTCATGGGCGTCTCGATGATTGTCATGACTGGGCCGCGTGCGCTTCGGCATGCGGGTGTCGAACCACTGTATCGACGGGGGATCGCGCCCGGTGAGCGCAAATTGGCAAGCGCGTGCGGGACCGGAACGCGGGTGACTCGGGAACGTGGAATGGCGGCGGGCGAGCGTCGCGTTATCGTCGGATCGATGGCGGGGTGTGGCGTGGTGCGATGCGGTGCGACGTGGACGTGGACGTGGACGTGGATGCGGACGCGGGTGCGGGTGCGGGTGCGGATGCGGATGCGGATGCGGATGCGGATGCGGATGCGGATGCGGATGCGGATGCGGATGCGGAAAAGCTACAGGAACAACGCGCCGACCAGCTCGGTGCGGTTCGACACGCCGAGCTTCCGGTACATGCGCATCAGATGCGTCTTGATGGTCGGCTGGCCGAGCGCGAGATCGCGTGCGATTTCCTTGTTCGAGCGGCCGTCGCGTACGAGTCGCGCGATCTGCTCCTCGCGGTAGGTCAACCGCTCCTCGCAACCAATCCGGTGAATCCCGCGCCGCGCGCGCAGCAGCGGGGCCAGCGCGGCTTCGGCGACCGGCTGCAGCCGTGCCAGCGCGTCGATCTCGCCTGATGCGTACCGGCCCGCTGTGCGGTTGCCGTCCGCGTCGCCCGTCCCGAAGCGCAGCAGCGAAAACGCGCCGACCGTGCGGCCCGCGTCGTCGCGCAGCCAGATCTCGACGACGTCGGCCACATCGTGCCGTCGCAGGAAACGGGTCCAGTACGCGGACGCATCGCGTCTTTCGTCAGGCAATTGGGACGCGAGCGTCACGACCGCACGTTCACCTGCCGCGCAGCGCGACGGGTGCAGCGGATCGAGCATCCGGTAGCGCGCGATGTAGGTGCGATGCATCGCCTCCGGCATCCCGAACAGCTCGAAATCGGCCGGCTCGCCGCTCAGGTCGAGCCGGTAGAACACGGTCGCGGACGGGCTCGCAAACGCGTCGAACGCATCGACGCACGCGCGTAGCGCGCGCTGCCAGTCGGCGGCTTCGTGGTCGGCGGAAGCGGATGAGGTCGGCATGATGGGAGCGGCCGGCGGCCGAACGCGTCGAAGGTCGGGCCAGCCTACCCGCGCCGAAATGGGCCGGTGAGCACAAATCGGCAATTCGTCCGCAGGGGGCGGATGACGAAGCTGCCGGCCATGTCGCGACAACGGAGCCTGCGACGGAAAGGCATGCGCCGTGAGCCGTGCGGACGATGATGGCTGTCGACGGTGGCGCGAGACATCGCACGCACGGGCCGTGTCCCGACGACAGAATCCGCGTCGGATAGGCATGCGCCGCGCGCCGTGCGATCGAAAATGGATGTCGAGGGCGGCGCGGAACATCGCGCGCCGATCGAGCGCGATCGGAATGATCAGCGAAATGCGCGGAGCGGCCGCACGCGCGGCCGCGAAACGGCGGCGCGGCAGCGTGTGCGCCGCGCCCGGTCAGTCAGGGTCCGCGTCAGTGCGCGTTCGCGGCGAACGTGTCGCAGGCGCTTACTTCACCCGACTCCATCCCGCGCCGCAGCCAGTACACGCGCTGCTCGCTGGTGCCGTGCGTGAAGCTCTCCGGCACGACATAGCCCTGGCCTTGCTGCTGCAGCCGATCGTCGCCGATCGCAGCCGCCGCCTTCAGCCCCTGCTCGAAATCGCCGGGCTCCATCAGCCGCTGGTTCGCGCGCTGCGCGTTGTTCGCCCACACGCCGGCGAAGCAGTCGGCCTGCAGTTCCATCCGCACCGACAGCGCGTTCGAGCGCGCTTCGCTCGAACGGCGGCGCGCGGCATCGACCTTGTCGGAAATGCCGAGCAGGTTCTGCACGTGATGGCCGACTTCGTGCGCGATCACATAGGCCTGCGCGAAATCGCCACCCGCGCCGAAGCGCTTGCGCAGTTCGTCGTAGAAACCGAGATCGATGTATACGTTGCGGTCGCCCGGACAATAGAACGGCCCCATCGCGGTCTGGCCGGTGCCGCACGCGGTCGGCGTCGAGTTCGTGAACATCACGAGCTTCGGCGACTGGTACTGCGCATGCAGCTGGGTGTTGAAGACGCCCGTCCACGTGCGCTCGATATTGCCGAGCACCTTGCGCGTGAACACCGCGCCGGGATCGTTCGCCGCCGCGCCCTGATGCTGCGTGGGCGCGGGCTGCGCCTGCTGCTGGCGGCCCTGCAGCGCCGATGCGCCTTCGAGCACGACGCGCGGGTCGATCCCGAAGAAATACGATGCGGCCAGCGCGACCACGATCGTGCCGATGCCGATCGTCGCGCGTCCGCCGCCGAACCCGCCGCCGCGTCGATCCTCGACGTTCACGCTTTCCCTTTCGTCGTCCAGCCTCATTGCCGGCCCTCCCTTCCTTGTCGTTGTGCTGACCGGACAGCCCCCGGCAGACGATTGATTCCCATTGCGACGTGCAGCGTCCGGCGCGCCATCGCACGGCGGCACCGCCCGGTCAGTGGTGCGGCACCATGCAGTACCGCGCCGCCTCATCGTTACACGACGCACGCGGCACCCGGGCGACGGTCTGACGCACGCGCCATTTTGCCGACCTTGGCGTCTTATCGCAAAATAAGGAGCATAGAGCGACCGGACCGGCGACATCGTCATTCTTTGCAAAATGACGGCGCGTGCGGCCCGGGAGGACGAGATGACCGGCGGAAGAACCAGGCTTGCCCGTCTGCCGCCCGGCCAGGCCTGCCGCGACTTACTTCGCGTGACCTCGACGAACGTCGCTCACTGCTTCGAGCAAGCGGTACTTGCGGATCTTTTCATAGAGCGTGCTCTTCGCGATGCCGAGCTGACTCGCTGCCTTCGTCAGATTGCCGGCATGACGCGCAAGCGCGCGACGGATCGATTCCGCCTCAGCCATCTTCAACGAGTCGCCCGCATCCGGCGCGAGCGCGTCGACGGCCCGCGCGGCGCATGCATCGATCGGCGCCCCCGCGCCGATCTCGGCAGGCAGCTTGTCGGCCTTTATCACCGGGCTGTCCGACAGCAGCAGCGCCCCCTCGATCGCGTTCCGCAGTTCGCGCACATTGCCGGGCCACGGATAGCGCAACAGGCGTGCATACGCATCGTCGTCGAACGACCTCGGGGAGAGGCCATACGACTCGCACAGATGCCCGAGCCAATGCGCAATCAGCGCCGGCAGGTCCTCGCCGCGCTCGCGCAAGTTCGGTATCGACACGGTCGTGACCGCGATCCGGTAGTACAGATCCATCCGGAACCGGCCGTTCGCGACGGCGTCCTTCAGATCCCGGTGCGTCGCCGCGACCAGCCGGAAATTCACCCTGCGCGGCGTATTCTCGCCCAGGCGATAGATTTCGCTCTCCTCCAGCACGCGCAGCAGGTGCGGCTGGATGTCGAGCGGCATTTCCCCGATCTCGTCGAGAAACAGCGTGCCGCCATCGGCCGCTTCGATCTTGCCCGCCGCACCGGACTTGCGTGCGCCGGTAAATGCGCCTTCCGCGTAGCCAAACAACTCGCTGGCCAGGAGGTCTCTCGACAACCCGCCGCAGTTGAGCGCAACGAACGGACCGTCGGCGCGATCGCTCGCCTGGTGGATACCCTGCGCGAACAGTTCCTTGCCGACGCCGGTTTCGCCAAGCAGCAGCACCGGCACCCTGGACGGCGCGAGCTGGCGCGCACGATTCACGGCCGCCCGCAATGTGGCGCTGTCGCCGACGATACGCTCGAACCCTCGCGGCTCACCGCCGTGCCGTTCCCGTCCGCGCGCGATCGGAACGGCGCCGCGGGGATTCGTGATGCCCGGCGTCACGATCATGTAGCCGAGCACGTCCGCACCGTCACGCACGGTTTCGATGTGGCCGCGCGACAGCCATGCCGGCGCACTCGCCGACAGGCGGCCGTCGCCCGCGTAGTGCTCGAGTTCGGGCAGCGCGAACGCCGCGTCGCACCGGATATCGAATCCGAGCCGGCGCAACACCGGAACGACCTGCGCGTTGGCCTTGACGAGTCGGCCGCGTTCGTCGACGACGATCACCGCATCGGAGGAAGACGCACCGAAGCGTGACGCGCAGCGGTCGAGCAGGCTCAGACGGCGCGCCATGCCCTCCTTCGCGAGCCGGCTTTCGATGCGGCCCGCAAGCGATACCGCGAGCGCAAGGCTGTATGGGTTGTAGGTCTGCGCGAGCCCCGAAATGTCGATCACGCCCAATACGTGCCCGTCGCGCGGATCCTGGATGACGGTCGCCGAGCAGGTCCAGCGCTTGATGCCCGCGCAGAAGTGCTCCGCGCCATGGATCTGGACCGGCTGCCTGAGCGCGAGCGCGGTGCCGATCGCATTGGTGCCGCAATTCAGCTCGGTCCACTCGCAGCCCGGAATGAGGCCGACCTCGCGCGCAGGCTCGACGATCCGCATGTCGCCCTCCTGCTGGAGGATCATCCCGCTCGGATCGGCCAGCAGCATTACCGTACCCGTCTGCGAAAGAAAATCCCGGGTGTGCTGCATCAGCGGCAGGCTCGCATCGACGAGGCGACGGTTCGACGTGCGCCACTGCACGAGCCCGTCTTCATCGAGCGGCGGCGGCGCACGGTCGACGCCGGGATCGACGCGGCTGACGAGACAGCGCTGCCACGAATCGTCGACCACGCCGCGTACGTCGGGCGAACGCCACTCGCTGCCTGTCACCAGATGCTCCCATGCGGCCATGATGCTCGCGTCATGGCGTGGACTGGGAAACCAGTCCATCGGCGTGCCTCTCTGTTGCATGTCTGTCTCCTGGCGGTGTCGTGACGGCACCAACCGCACGGCCGTCTCAGCGGCCATTTTGTCGACTTTGTGGGGCGCCCGACCGCAGCCGGCGGCGAGCGTAGCGACTATCGTACTCCGTCCCGGCGCCTCGACGTCCGTCCGGACACCAACCACTGCAAGCAATGCGCGCGCCAGCAAGCGGTCGCCCGCACGTCGTCGCGCGGCTCGGCACGCCGTCGAGAACCGGTGGCCGAAAAGAAACCGGCCGTTCGAAAATCGAACGGCCGGAAATCGAACACTTTACGCGAACGAAGCCGAAGCGAGGCCGGCGAACGCCGAGCCACGCGGACAGCGTCAAATGTCAGATCATTGCACGCGCTCCGGAACCGGCAGCTTCACCCATTCCGCGTAGAACGCATCGATGTCGGGTTCGAAGTCGTGAATGACCGGGTACCACGGCGTAGGCGCCTCGACGTCGTGCATCGCGCCGCAAGTCGGGCAGTAGTATTCGCGATAGACCTGCCATTGCGTGTCGGGCGCCATCAAGCGTGGGTAGACCTCGTCCATCGCCTCTTCGGATTCGCGCACGAAGATGTTCGCATGCAGTTTCCAGTTGTCGCGGTAATCGCAGAACACATGGCCGCAGTCGCATTGCGTGACCCAGTGCTTCGTCGCCCATTGCTGCACGATGTACAGGTGCGGGCCGAGCGGCAACACGATGCGGTCCTTCCAGCCGAGCTTCTGCTGCAGCGCATCGACATACATCCGGAAGCGCTCGCCGTCCTTCGGCATCGACAGCATGCGCAACGTGGTGTCCCAGTCGAGCTTGCCGTCGACCATGTTCCTGATCTGTTCCTTGGTGTAGGTAGACATCTCCAGTCCTCCATGTGGGTGATAGTGCGCAGGGTCCGGTTCACTCCTCGACCAGCACCACTGTATTGACGTCGGGCATCTTCGACAGGTCCATGCGGAATTTCGAGCCGTAGGTCGGCACGTCGAGCTCGTCCTCGGTGAGCGTCCACGTGTCCGGCAACTCCCAGAACGCGCGGAACTGCTGCTCGAATTTCGTCGACAGGCCGAAGCTCGTCGCGAACATGTGCTGCACCTGTGTCGATGCATGCTTGAGGAGGATCCGCTCGCGCTCGCCCTTCATCCATTCGCGAGTCGGTTGCGAGCGCGCGAGACGCGCGTTGCGGATCTCGATGCGCCGCAGAGCGGTCGCTTGCGGATCGACCGTCCAGATGCCGTTGACATCCCGCGTCGCCACCGCCCCATAGACCTTCTGCGCGTATTCGGGCAGCAGCACCGCGTTGTTGAGATCGCGTTCGATCGCGTCGATCTCGCGGTCGAGCGGATCGCCGAAGCCGGGGCCGCCGCGCAGATAGTTCAGGTAGAGATCGTAGTTGCTGTAGCAGTCCTCCGTGGTCATGCATTGCTGGTCGCGCTTGACGACCGCGCCGGCGTTCAGGTGGTTTTCGTAATCCGGCAGGTCCGGATTCGTATCGCCGCCGAGCGGCAGGCTCTCGCCGAGCGCGATGCGCTCCTCGATGCCAGTGCGATGCGCTTCGAAACGATAGCCGGTGGCGGGCGGGTAGCCGCCCATCAGGCCCCAGTCGCTGTTCATGTAGCCGTTGCCCATGAAGAACATCGTCCAGTCCTGCGCCTTCCAGACCATGCGCAGCGTCTCGAATCCGCAACCGCCGCGGTACTTGCCGTAGCCGCCCGAATTCGACTTCACGTTGCGGCCGAGGTACAGCAGCGGCTCGGCCATCTCCCAGATCTCGATGTCGCCCATGTCGCCTTCGGGGTTCCAGATCGCGGCCGCGTGATTCAGACCGTCCTTGATCGCGCACGCGCCGGTGCCGCACGACGACGCCTCGAAGCTGTTCACCGCATGGATATCGCCGTCCTGGTTGATCCCGCCGCCCTGCAGCCAGTTCGACGTGTTGGCGTTCCCCGCGTTGACCTCCTCGAGATAGCCGCGGCTGAAGTACGCCTGCGACAGGGCGCGCCACATCGCGCTCCAGCCCGACACCAGGAAGTGCCACGCGTAAGCGTGTCCGGTGCGGCGGTCGTCCGGGTTCATCCACGCGCCCTTGGGCAGGTGGAATTCGGTGCCGAAATACGCACCGTCGTTGATGCGCTGCGTCGGCACCAGCGTCTGCGTCATCATCACCCAGATGCCGCTCGTGAACGCTACCTGGTGCGCGTTGTACGAGTGCCAGCCCCAGCGGCTCGCGCCCTCGAAATCGAGACGCCACGAGCCGTCCTTGCGAATCTCCATCTCGACCGGCGAATGCATGATCGAGTCGAGCTTCGCAAACGCGGACGACGTCTGCACGTCCGGATGGTCGTACGGCACGTCGACGAACGCGACCTTGCGATACTTGCCCGGCAGCGTCATCGCCTTGAGGCGCGTCTGCAACCCGCGCCGTCCTTCCTCGATCACCTCGAAGCCGAATTTCTCGTAGGCGTCGAGGCCCTCCTCGTCGATCACTTCCTCGATCAGATCGCGGATCATGTGGCAGCCGGCGATGCGCGTGCGCTCGTCGAGAATCCAGTACTTCGGCGTGCGAACCGAGCGCTGGCTCTCGTGCAGCCAGTCGCGCAGCGGCGTGTCGTTCACCCCTGTCTTACGGCACGTAATCATGTAGCCGTCGCCGAAACGCTGCACCTGGCCCGTCGACATCGAGCCCGGCGTCACCGCGCCGGTATCGATCACGTGCGTGACGCCGCCAACCCACCCGACCAGCTTGCCGTGCGCGAAAATCGGCACGATCGTTGCGATGTCGCACGGGTGGACGTTGCCGATCGAGCAGTCGTTGTTGGTGAACATGTCGCCGGGCTGAATGCCCGGATTGGCTTCCCAGTTGTTTTCGATCATGTACTTGATCGCCGCGCCCATCGTGCCGACGTGGATGATGATTCCGGTCGACGTGAGCACGCAGTCGCCCGCCGCGTTGTAGAGCGTGAAGCACAGCTCCCCTTCCTGCTCGACGATCGGGCTCGCGGCAATCTTCTTGGCCGTTTCGCGCGCATGCACGAGGCCGCCGCGCAGCTTCGAGAAGATCTTCTCGTAGCGGATCGGATCGCGCTCGCGCAGCTCGAGCCGTTCGAGCCCGTTGTAATGGCCGGTTTGCGCGGTGCGCTCGAGAATGCCGTCGCGAAACTGCTTGAGCGTCTGGCCGTTCTTTAGCAGATCGGCGAAGCCGACTTCCTGGCTGGACATCATGTTCATCGCATGTCTCCTTACTTGACTTCGCTGAGATGGAAGAGGCGGTGCTTGTCGAGCGTGGTGGCGAAGCCCTTCGGGACGACGAACGTCGTCGCGTCGGATTCGATGATCGCGGGCCCCGCGATCTCGTTGCCCGGCTTGAGCGACTCCATTCGCCAGATCACCGCGTCATGCCACTGCTTGTGCCGATACAGACGCCGCGTACCGATACGCGCGTCCGCCGGCGGCGTGGGGCCGGCAATGGCGTCTTCCGGCAATACCGGCTTCTGCGTGACGACCATGCCGCGCATGATCGCGCCCGTGACCGAGAAGCCCAGCTCCGGCGAGCGCGCGGAGCTCGCGTACACGCGGCCGTAGGTCTCTTCGAAGGCCGTCACGATCTTGTCCCAGTCGTCCGCACCGGACGCGCCCGCGATCGGCGATTCGATTTCGAGGTCGTTGAGCTGGCCCATGTACTGCATCCGGAAGCCCGGCCGCAATATCACGTCCCGCTCGCCGAAACCGTTGATGCGAAACTCGTCGATCACCTTGGCGGTCAGTTCGGCCCAGGCCTTCTGGATCGTCTGCGCGGCCTGCGCCTTATCGGCGTCGGACGCGAGCTGCGGCAGCGCGAGATCGACGCTCTTGTCGTAGCGATACTCGAAATCCGCGCACGCGCAGCCGAATGCCGAGAAGCCCGCCGCCCACGCCGGCACGACGACATCCTTGAAGCCGAGGCCCTCGGTGTAGCCATAGGTATGAACCGGCCCCGCGCCGCCATACGAGAAGCACACGAATTCGGTCGGGTTGTACCCTTTCGCGCTGACGTTCGAGCGCAGGTATTCGCGCAGTTGCAGGTCGAGCAGCTCGATCACGCCGGCCGCCGCATCCTCCACGGAGAGTCCGAGCGGCTCGGCGATCTGCACGCGAATGTGCTCGCGGGCGCGATTCACGTCGAGCTTGATCTGGCCGCCGAGGAAGTTGTCCGGGTTCAGGTAGCCGAGCACGACGTGGCAATCGGATACGGAAACCGTCGTCAGGCCGCTGTCGGGCCAGCACGTGCCGACGCGATAGCCGGCGCTGTCCGGCCCGAGCTTGATGGCCCCGCTGTACGGATCGAGCCGCACGAAGCTGCCGGCGCCCGCGCCGACCGAATCCATCGTGACGAGCGGCAGCGACAGCACCAGGCGCGCCATGTCCGGGTCGGACGCGATCGCGAATTTGCCCTTCGTGATGAGCGCCATGTCGAACGACGTGCCGCCGATGTCCGAGCATGCGATGTTGTCGTAGCCGAGCGCCTCGCCGAGGAGCTTCGAGCCGATCACGCCGCCGATCGGCCCCGACACGATGGTGCGCGCCAGTTCCTTCGCTTTCCAGCTGATCGTGCCGCCGTGCGTCGCCATCACGCGCAGGTCGAATTTCGCGCCGTGCTTGCGGAAGCGGTCGCTGACTTTCCTGAGCGTCTGCCGCGACGGCTCGGCCGCATACGCTTCGAGCACCGTCGTGTTCATCCGGTGGCTTTCCTTGCGCTGCGGGTAGTAGTCGACCGATGCGAACACCGGGAGATCGACGCCGCGCGCAGCCAGCTCGTCGCGCACGATGTCCCGCGCCTGGCGCTCGCTCGCGGCGTTTTTGTGCGACTGAAGAAAACAGATGACGATCGCTTTCGCACCGGCGGCGACGAGCTCCCGCGTAGCCTGCCGCACTTCGTTTTCCCGCAGCGGAATCACGATCTCGCCCTGGACGTCCGTACGCTCGGTGACACCTCGCGTTCGCGACAACGGCACGAGCGGCTCGTCGTAGCGGTGCGTATTCAGGTGGATGCGCTCTTCGAGCGCGTACCCGAGGTAGCTCTGGATCGCCCGCCCCATCAGGTGCACGTGCTCGAAGCCCTTGTTGACGAGCAACCCGACGTCGAGCCCCTTGCGCTGCACGACGCGGTTGAGCATCGCAGTGCCGGAATACACGCAGGTGACCAGTTCCGGATAGACGTCGTCGACGTCGCGTTGCCAATGCGCGAGCGCGTCCTGCGACGAGTTGAAGATCGCGAGTGATTCATCCTCCGGATTGCTTTGCGCCTTGCCGACGACAAACCGTCCGTCCTCGCGCACGAAGAAGGTGTCGGTCATCGTGCCGCCCGCGTCGATGCCCAAGACCTGGACTTGCGAAAGTCCTTCCATGGTGATGTCTCCAATGATTGAAGTCGTGATGAGCCGCGCTCCGGTTCGAACGGGGTCATCGTTCGATCCCGGGCGTCGGCTCATCTGCAAGGAGGCAACAACCGTGCCATTCGGTGGATCCGGCCGATCGGCGCGCCCCGGTCAAGCCAGGCGGGGCGCCCATCGGATGGAGCGGGTTGCTTCGGGCAGGCGACTCACCTTGGACGTCCGGATTCCGGACTGGTCAGGCGTCCGAATATCAGTCGGCTCCCCCGGCGGGCGGGTGCACGCTTGCCCCGGATCAGGAACGGAGGCAGCGCGGGCGCCTCGCCGTGCGGCGTGACGTCATCGCCGGCCGTCGCCCCTCATTCACGTTCATCCTTTCGGCTGATACCGGCATTCATCCGTGCCGCCTAAAGTGACCGGAAACGCCCCCCTTACGGAGAACGACATGACGCACCCGCAACCCCGTACGATCGCGATCACCGGCGCCGGCACCGGCATCGGCGCCGCGTGCGCGCGCCGCTTCGCCGCCCGCGGCGACCGCGTCGTACTGATCGGGCGGCGCCGCGCACCGCTCGACGCGCTCGCCGCCGAGACGGGCGGCCTCGCGCTCGCCGGCGACGCCGCGAGCACGGCCGACTGGACCCGCTTCCTGCCGGAGATCGCCGGGCGGTTCGGCCCCGTCGATGCGCTCGTCGCGTGCGCGGGCGGCCACGGTCTCGGCCGCGCGGACGAAACCGACGACGCGCAATGGCGCGACGCGCTGCATGCGAACCTCGATACCGCGTTCGTCAGCGCACGCGCGTGCCTGCCCGACTTGATCGCGCAGCGCGGCAGCATCGTGCTGGTCGCGTCGATCGCCGCGCTCGCGGCCGGGCCCGGCGTATGCGGCTATACGGTCGGCAAGCATGCGCTGCTCGGGCTCGCGCGATCGCTTGCACGCGACTACGGGCCGCACGGCGTGCGCGCGAACGCGGTGTGCCCGGGCTGGGTCCGCACGCCGATGGCCGATGCAGAAATGGAACCGCTGATGTCCGCATACGGCGACACGCTCGACGGCGCGTATGCCCGCGTGAGCGCCGACGTGCCGCTGCGGCGCGCGGCCGATCCGGACGAGATCGCGGCCGTGTGCGCATTCCTGGCATCACCGGATGCGTCGTTCGTAACGGGCGCAACGCTCGTCGCCGACGGTGGCGCAACGGTCGTCGACGTGCCGACCCTCGCATTCGACACGCTTTGATGCATGGGGATACGCCGCCCGCACCACGCTTCTTCACTGCACGGGGACGCATCGCCCGCGCGCGCATCGTGACGGGCGGCCGCGCTCGCCGCCGGTACGCGACCGCCCGTTCCCTCGCCCGGCGCATGCACCACGCCGCGCGCGCTTCCCACCCCGGAAATCCGCTAACATCGACCGATCCCGCCGCCCCCGCGCGGCCCTGCCTCACCGATCGGCATTCGATGAACATCCGGTTTCTTGAAACCTTCGTCTGGCTCGCGAAGCTGGAGAACTTCCGGCTCACGGCCGAGAAACTGCACACGACGCAGGCGGCCGTGTCGAGCCGCATCGCGTCGCTGGAAGAAGCGTTCGACGTGCGGCTGTTCGACCGCAACACGCGCTCGGCGACGCTCACGCCCGCGGGGCGGCGCATGCTCGCGTACGCGGAACGCATCGTGCGGCTCGACAGCGAGATGCGGCGCGACATCGACGCAGCGAGCGACGCGGGGCTGATCCGGATCGGCGTGATCGAGTCGATCGTGCACAGCTGGTTTCCGGCACTGATGGCGCAATTGCGCGAGCGCTATCCGCGCCTCGACGTCGAGATTACCAGCGACACGACACTGCACCTGATCCGCCTGCTTAGCACCGACGGCGTCGACCTGATCCTGCAGACCGACCCGGTGCCGGGCCCCGACTTCACGAACCTGCCGCTGTGCGAATTCCCGGTGCGCTGGGCGGCGAGCCCGCGTCTCGGGCTCGGCGGCGAACGGCTCGACGTCGCGCGGCTTGCCGCGTACCCGATCATCAGCTTCTCGCGCCACTCGGGCCCGCACGCGACGATCGAGCGGTTGTTCGCGGCCGTCGAGCGGCCGGCCAGCATCAACTGCATCACGTCGGTCGCCGCGATGATCCGGCTCGTCGCCGACGGTTTCGGCGTGGCCGCGCTGCCGCCCGCGATCATCGGGCGCGAACTGCAGGAAGGCGCGCTCGAACTGCTCGACGTCGAACCCGAATTCCCCGCGCTGCCGCTCGTCGCGTCGTATCGCACGCAGGGGCTGCCGGTCGCCGCGCGCATCGCGGAACTGGCGAGCGAAGTCGCGCGCGCAATGCCGGCGGTTTCCAGTCATGCGAGGCCCGCCGCGTCGGCAAAGGCCGAGGCCGAAACCGAAACCGAAACCGACATCGTCGACAAGTCCCCCGCCCGCTCGGCGAAAAAAGCCCGACCCGCGTCGGCAAAACGCACGCCCCAATCCGCGTCGCCCGCCCCCTCGGCGAAACGCCGCCCGCGCCGCTCATAAGAAAACCTGTTCACCGCGAATTTGTTTTCTTGTTGGACGGGTGCGGCCCGTCTTCGGGACACTGCGGTTCCTGACACACCCCGTCACAAGGAACCCGCCATGTCCCGCCTTTCCCTTCCGCACGGCCAGCTCTGCGTCTGGACGGACATCGATCCCGCGCACGAAGCCGATTTCAACGCGTGGTACGACCGCGAGCACATGCAGGAGCGTGTTGCGATTCCCGGCTTCACGCATGCGCGGCGGTTTCGCGCGACCGACGGCGGCCCGCGCAAGTACCTCGCGCTGTACGTGACGGACACGCTCGACGTATTCCATAGCGACGCGTACCGGCGCGCGTTCACGCAGCAGACCGCGTGGTCGCTCGCGAACTTCGAACGGATGACGGGCACGCAGCGGCGGGTCGGCGACCTGACGATCGAGGCCGGCGACGGCGAAGGCATGCATCTCGCGCTGTTCGTGCTACCGCCGGAGCGCGTCGACGTGCCGCACCTGCGCGAGCGCTTCGACGCGGCGCTGCACGAACCCGGCATCCACGCGGCCCGGCTGTTCCGCACCGCGCCGGACCTGTCCGCGCCGATCGGCGCCGATGCGGCCGCGCGTCCGGCCGCCGACGCGCTCGTGCTGATCGAGGGCAGCGATGCCGCGGCCACGCGCCGCGTCGCCGCCGCGATCGCCGGTCACGACGACGTGCGCACCTTCGACCTGCTGTGGCGCGCCGCCGCGCCGCAGCCGGCTGCCGGTCGCGACGCCCAAGCAAAACCGGCCGCCGCCGCGCTGCCCGCCTGAACGCCGACGCCGCCACCGGCCGCGCCGTCCGTGATCCACACGCGGCCCGCGCATCGGTCCCCGCGCGTCCCCCCGTCCTCCTTCACGACATGCCCGACACCATGAGCACTCTCGCCCAGCCCGCCGCCCACGCGCCCCGCCGCGTCCGCAACAGCCGACTCGCGACCGCGAGCATGATCGGCACGTCGCTCGAGTGGTACGACTTCACGATCTACAACACGCTCGCCGCGCTCGTCTTCAACCACCTGTTCTTTCCGTCGGTCGATCCGCTGGCCGGCACGATCCTCGCGTTCTCGACCTATGCGGTCGGCTACGTGTCGCGTCCGCTCGGCGGCTTCGTGTTCGGCAACCTCGGCGACCGCATCGGCCGCCGCGCCGTGCTGATGCTCACGCTCGTGCTGATGGGTGTCACGACCGCGCTGATGGGCGCGCTGCCGACCTATGCGCAGGCCGGCATCCTGAGCCCGATCCTGCTCGTCGCGCTGCGCTTCGTGCAGGGTGTCGCGCTCGGCGGCGAATGGGCCGGCGCAGTGCTGCTGTCGGTCGAGCACGGCGACCAGAAACGGCGCGGACTGTCCGCGTCATGGACACAGATCGGCCCGTCGTTCGGCACGCTGCTCGGCACCGGCTGCATCGCGCTCGTGACGCTCTCCACCACGTCCGACGCCTTCCTGTCGTGGGGCTGGCGCGTGCCGTTCGCGGCCAGCGCGCTACTCGTCGTATTCGGTTTCTGGCTGCGGCGCGGCGTCGACGAAACGCCGCAGTTCGAGCAGCTCGCCGAGTCGCACGCGACCGCCGACGTGCCTGTCGCCGAAGTGCTGAAGTGTCACTGGCGGCGCCTGCTGATCGCCGGCGGCTCGCGGATCGGCTCCGACGTGCTGTACGCGCTGATCGTCGTGTTCACGCTGACCTACGTGACGACCGTGCTGCACCTGTCGCGCCCGGTCGCGCTGACGGCCGTGATGATCGGCACGGCCTGCAACGCGCTCGCGGTGCCGTTCTTCGGCGCGCTGTCGGACCGCTTCGGACGCCGTCCGGTATACCTCGCCGGCGCGATCGCCGGGATCGTATGGGCGTTCGTGTTCTTCGCGATGCTCGATTCGGCGCGGCCGGGCGCGATCGTCGCGGCGGTTGCGATCGGCCTCGTGATCCATGCTGTGATGTACGGCCCGCAAGGCGCGTTCGTCACCGAACAGTTCCCGACCCGCGTGCGTTATGCGGGCTCGTCGCTGGCCTACACGCTCGCCGGCATCGCCGGCGGCGGCTTCGCACCGCTCGTGATCGCCACGCTGTTCCGCCAGACGGGCACGACGACGGCCGTATCGCTGTACGTCACCGCGGCGCTCGTCGTCACGTCGATCGCGCTGCTGGCCGCGCGCGAGACCGCGCACCGGCCGCTCGCGGATTGAACATCCCCGCCGGTCGTTTCACTCATTCGCACTTCGAACGGATACCCGCATGCAAGCCCTGTCGTTCAACGTGATGTCCCTGCAAGGCGCGCCCGCCCAGGTCGACGTCGAGATCGAACGTGTCGTGATCGCCGGCTGGGCCGGGCGCGATCCGGACGCGATCCGCGCACACATCGACGAACTCGCGGCGCTCGGCGTCGCGCCGCCGTCGGCCACGCCGTGTTTCTATCGCGTGTCGTCCGCGCTGCTCACGCAGGCGCCGTCGATCGGCGTGCTCGGCGCACGCTCGGGCGGCGAGATCGAGTGCGTGCTGATCGACAGCCCGGTCGGCACGCTGGTGACGGTCGGCTCCGATCATACGGATCGGGAAGTCGAGGCCTACGGCGTCGCGGTGTCGAAACAGGTGTGCGCGAAACCGCTCGGCCGCGACGCGTGGCGTCATGCGGACGTCGCCGATCATTGGGACGCGATCGAGATGCGTTCGTGGTGGATCAAACCCGGCGGCGAGCGCGTCGCATATCAGCACGGCGCGGTCAGCGGGCTGCTTGCGCCCGCCGCGCTGTGGCACCGCTTCGACGACCGGCGCACGATGCCCGCGCGCTGCGCGATGTTCGGCGGCACGGTCGCCGTACACGGCGCGATCGCGGCGATGGGCGACGGTGACGCGTTCGAGATGGAACTCCACGATCCGGTGCTCGGGCGCAGCCTGCGGCACCGGTATGAGGTCGAGGTATTGCCGGTTGTCGCGTAAAGGACGGTGGCAGGTGCGCAGGCAATAAAGAACCCGCCCGCACGCGGCCCCGTCACCCGCCTTCAGCGCTCGCCGTCATCGCAAGCAGCCCAGCCCGGCCAGCGTCGCCTCTACCGCCGTATCGAGCGGCGTCACCGGCTCGCGGCCCAGCACCGCCGTCACCCGCGCGTTGTCCATCCGGAGCGGCTCGCGCCACAAATAGCGCATCTCGAGCATCTCGCGCATCGTCGTGACGAACGGCGCCGCGACCCACACGAGCCACCACGGGAAACGCCGCACCGTCGGCCGCATCCCGTGCCGCTGTGCGACGCGGCGCACGGCCTGCGCCATCTGCGTGCCGTCCGCGTCCCAGTGACCGCCGAAGTGGAAGCGCGCGAACGGCGCCAGCGTGTCGCGCCGCTCGATCAGCTCGACCATCGTGCGCGCGACGTCCGGCAGGTACGCCCATTGATGGCCGACGCCCGGCCGGCCCGGCACGCTGATGGCCGCGACGGGCCGCCCGGCCTTGACGAGCGCCTGCCCGAACCAGTTGTTGCCCGCGTGCGCCCCGAAGAAATCGCCGGCCCGCACGATGATCGTCCGGACGCCCTGCGCGGTCGCCGCCTGCAACCGCCGCTCCATCTCGACGCGGATCGCGCCCTTGCGCGTCACCGGATGCTGCGGCGCCTCTTCGCGCAGCACCGGAAACGCGTCGGGGCCATAGTTGTAGACCGTCCCCGGCAGCACGACGGTCGCCTGCGCCAGCGTCGCCGCCGCGATCGTGTTGTCGAGCATCGGCAGCACCTGCGTCGACCAGTTCCGGTAGCCGGGCGGATTCACCGCATGCACGATCACGCTGCAGCCGCGCGCCGCGCGAACCACCGCCTCGCGGTCGAGCGCGTCGCCGCGCAGCCACGCGATCCCGTCGCGCTCCACGGTCTCGGCGTCGAGCCCGCGCTTGAGCGCGCGCACCTGCCAGCCGGCATCGCGCAACTGACGCGCGACCTCGCCGCCGATACCTCCGCTCGCGCCGAGCACGAGTGCCTGTCGTTGCGTCCCGCCTGCGTTCGCCGTCATTGCCGTTCTCCGTGAATGAACCGTTGTCAGCACCCATTCTGGCGCGAGGCAGCCTAACAAGGAATTGCCTAACCCGATGCATCGGCTATACATTTATGCATGGCCATCGATCTGAACTGGGAACGCTACCGCACCTTCCTCGCCGTGCTGACGGAAGGCTCGCTGTCGGGCGCGGCGCGCGCGCTCGGCATCACGCAGCCGACGGCCGGCCGCCACGTCGCGGCGCTCGAAGCCGCGTTCGGCCAGACGCTGTTCACGCGCTCGCCGTCGGGGCTGCTGCCGACCGAGGCGGCCCTGGCGCTGCGCGGCCATGCCGAGGCGCTGCGCAGCGCGGCGGCCGCGTTCGAGCGCGCGGCCGCGAGCCACGGCGCGGGCGTGCGCGGCACCGTGCGGATCTCGGCCAGCGACGTGATCGCGGTCGAGGTGCTGCCGCCGATGCTCGCGCAGTTGCGGCGCGACCATCCGGGGCTCGTGATCGAACTGGTGCCGACCGACCGCATCCAGGACGTCCTGAATCGCGAGGCCGACATCGCGGTGCGGATGGCGCCGCCCGCGCAGGAGGTGCTCGTCGCGCGGCGCATCGGCGCGCTGGAAGTCGGGCTGCATGCCCGCGACGACTACCTGGCGCGCAACGGTACGCCGTCATCGACGGACGAACTCGCCCATCACGCGCTGATCGGCTTCGATACGGTCACGCCGTTCATCCGCGCGGCGGGGCGCGGGATGCCGCTGTGGAACCGCGATGCGTTCGCGCTGCGCACCGACAGCAATCTCGCGCAGCTCGCGATGATTCGCGCGGGCTACGGGATCGGCTTCTGCCAGAACCGGCTCGCGCAGCGCGATGCGCGGCTCGTGCGCGTGCTGCCGGACGGGCCCGCGACGAAACTGGAAACCTGGATGGTCATGCACGAGGATCTGCGGACGAGCCCGCGTTGCCGGGCCGTGTTCGATGCGCTGGCGAACGGGCTGCGTGCGTATGCCGAAGGGACGGCCGACTAGGCCGTTCCCGCCCGCCGCACGCGCGAATCGCCGCGGCGCGCGCTATTCGTGGATCTTGCCGGCGAACAGGATGTCGGCCATGCGCCGCCACGGGTTGTCGGGCAGGTCGTAGCAGCGCAGCCCCTCGTCGGACGCCTCGGCCCAGTCGACCATCGCCTCCAGGTACTCGCCGATCGAGCGGTTTTCCCAGCCGAGCGCGGCGGCCGCATACGGCGCCGGCGGCAAGTCGGCCTCGAGCTGGCGCTCCTTGTGCCAGTCATGGCCGAGCACGCGCAGGAAACGGATCAGCGAGCGCTCGTCGATCACCCGCTCGAGCGCGTGCGCCAACCGCACGGCCATCTCGCTTTTCAGTTCGTCGTTCATGCGTATCGCCCCCTGCTACGCAACGTTCAGAACGCTTCCAGCTCGCACCAACCGGGATACGTTTCCTCGACGATGAAGAAATCGTCGAAGTAGACCAGCCCGAGCCGTTCGAGCGACCTCATGCACGCATCGGCGGCGTCGCCGCCGAAGAACGGGCCGAGCGACACCAGCCGGTCCGACTCGTCGAAACAGTCGGCGAAATTGAATTCGCGCATGAGCGCGGACAGGTCGACGTCTTTCTCGACCAGCGCCGCGCGTCGAACGACGATCCCGAAATCTCTCGATATTTTCATCGGTACCGACTCCCGTCGAATACGTGCCGCTGCGCCGACGCGCATGCGTGCTTCATGCTTCACATCAGCAACTGCCGCGACAGGACCTCGCGCGCCTGCGTGACCGTCTCGCGCTCGCCCGGCATCGGCGGCGTCAGCGAGAACACCGCGTCGGGCAGCGTCGGCAGCCGGTATTTCGCGCCGAGCCGCACGAGGCCCTCGCCGATCGCCGACGCGCACAGGCAGCCGACGCCGAGCCCCGCCGCCAGCATCGACTGCAGCCCCGCGACGCCCGACGCGCTGTGCACGAGCACGTACGGCGCGTGCTGCTCGTCGAGCGAGCGCACCGCGATCTGATGCATCATGCAGTCGTCCGGCAGCAGCACGAGCGGCAACGGCTCGGGCAACTGCTCGGCGAGCGCGGGCGACGTGACCCACGACAGCGGCTCGCGCCGCAGCACCCAGCGCGTATCGGCCGACGCGGGCCGGAACGGGCCGCTCGACAGGTTCATCACGACGCCAAGATCGATCTGCCCGCGCGCATGGGCAGCTTCGATCTCCGCGCTCTTCATCGCGCTCACGTGCAGGCTCAGTTGCGGGTAGCACTCCCGCAACCGCGCGAGCAGGCCCGCGACTTCATGCGTCCGGTAGTAGTCGGTGATCGCGACGCGCAATTCGCCCTTGATCGCCTGTCCACGCACTTCGTCGAACGCGGCCTCGTTCAGCGCGACGATGCGCCGCGCATGCTGCAGCAGGCGCGCGCCGGCCGGCGTCGGCTCGACGCCGCGCTTGCTGCGCACGAACAGCGGCACGCCGGCGCGCGACTCGAGCTTGCGCACCTGCTCGCTGACCGTCGACTGTGACAGATGCAGCAGCGGCGCGGCCGCCGTTAGGCTGCCCGCATCCGCCACCGCCGCGAACGTGCGTAACTGATCCAGGTCGAAACCGCGCATCGCACTCTCCATCCATCGAATAACCCGATGGATGCTACCACCAATTCCCGCTTTTCCGATTCATCGGCGGTCCGCAGAATATCGGTTCAACGGCCCGCCGAACCCGTTTCCACGGGATTCGGCATGCGTTGCGGCCGCCATTCTTCCGGATTTCCGTTCATGACCGACAACACCCTCGCCCCTTGCGCACCGGCCGGCGCGGCCGCCGCGGCACCGCCGCGCAGCCATCACGGCTGGGCGCTCGTGGTCCTGCTGGTCGGCGCCATTCTGCCGCCGCTCGACTACTTCATCGTGAATCTCGCGCTGCCGGCCATCCGCGACGGCATCGGCGCGCGGCCGGCCGAGCTGCAGCTCGTCGTGTCGGCCTACGCGTGCGCGAACGCGGTCGTGCAGATCACCGGCGGGCGTCTCGGCGACCTGTACGGCCGCAAGCGGATGTTCATGATCGGGATGGCCGGGTTCGTCGTCGCGTCGGCGCTGTGCGGGCTCGCCGGCAGCGGCGCGGTGCTGGTCGGCGGCCGCGTGCTGCAGGGCCTGTTCGCCGCGATCCTCGCGCCGCAGGTGCTCGCGACGATCCGCAGCGTGTTCAGCCCGCAGGAGCAGGTGCGCGTGATGGGCTTCTACGGTTTCGTGTTCGGCCTCGCGGCCGTGATCGGCCAGCTCGGCGGCGGCGCGCTGATCGACCTGCATCCGTTCGGGCTCGGCTGGCGCGCGATCTTCCTGGTCAACGTGCCGATCGGCATCCTTGCGCTGCTCGGCAGCTGGCGCTTCATCCCGGAAAGCCGGCCGCCGCGCGGCCAGCGCATCGACGTGCCCGGCACGGTGCTGCTGTCGCTGTTCCTGCTGATGCTCGTCTATCCGCTCACGCACGGACGCGAGGCGGGCTGGCCGCTGTGGATGATCGCGTGCGTCGTCGGTGCGCTGCCGATGCTCGGCGCGCTGCTGGCGGTCGAAGCGCGCCGGCTCGCCGGCGGTCGCGATCCGCTGCTCGACGTGCGTCTGCTGCGCAATCCGGTCGTCGCGCTCGGGCTCACGCTCGCGTTCCTGTTCTACATGCTGAGCGCGTTCTTCCTGAGCTACGGCATCTATCTGCAGGGCTGCCTGAACTGGTCGCCGCTCGCGTCGGGGGTCGCGATCCTGCCGCTCGGCATCGGCTTTCTCGCGAGCCCGCTGCTGATGCCGCATCTCGTCGAGCGGTTCGGCGGCTATCGCGTGCTCACGCTCGGCTTCGCGATGCTCGCGGCCGGGGTCGCGACCGCCGCCGCGCTGGCCGGCGATCATGCGCCCGGCCCGGGCTTTTACGCGGGGATCGCGGCGATCGGCATCGGGCAAGGCCTCGTGCTGCCGTCGGTCGTGCGGATCGTGCTCGCGGAAGTCGACGCGGCGCGCGCCGGGGTCGCATCCGGCATGGTCACCGCGATGCTGCAGATCGGCGCGGCCGTCGGCGCCGCGACGCTGGGCGGGCTGTTCTTCGCGCGGCTCGGCGCGCAGCCGCGTGCGCTCGACTACGTGCAGGGGTTCAGGACGGCGATGTGGGCGCTGGCGGCCGTGCTGCTGGCGTGCGTCGCGTTGTCGGCCGCATTGGGGCCGATGCATCGGCGGGGGCGGACAATCGCGTGACGACGCCGGCCAGGGAAGCCCTCGCCGGCAGCGAATCGCGGCATGCGCGACCGCTTGTCGGCGGCGGGCTCGCTAATGATGCTTGTGCTGCGCGTGCCGTGCTTCCCATTCGGCCAGTTCGACGCGATAGCGCGCCAGCGCTTCGTCGTACAGGTCGAACACGCACGGCGAGCAGCCGCTGTTGCAGCAGTCTTCCAGTTCGGGTTGTTCGGGCGGGGTCGGACGCGGATCGTCGGCGAGCGCATCCGCGGAGGCAGGCTTGGTCACGGCTTCAGTCATATGGTGTCGAACGCCCAGTATACGGTGATGGTCGGCGGCATGCAGGCACGCACCGGGCGCAGCCGCGCATCCACCCCACGGACAGGAGTCGCGCCACGGCCGAAGCCGTGAATCCGCCGGAACGCCGGGCGCCGTTCGGCGCCTTCTCGATGGCCGCGATCCAGGGCGACGGCCGGATCCCGATCGAAATCGCGGCGATCGCGGAAATCTCGCGTGCGCGATTTCGCATGCCCTGACGTCGCACTCGAGTGCGATCACCCGCTCCCTGCTACGCCACGCGACCGCTCACCGGAATCGATGCGCCGGTGATCGCCTGCGCGTCGGGCGACAGCAGGAATCCGATCGTCGCCGCAAGCTGCTCGGGCCGGACCCAGCGCGTGAAATCCGCATCCGGCATGTCCGCACGGTTCGGCGGCGTGTCGATGATGCTCGGCAGCAGCGCGTTCACGGTCACGCCGCGATCGAGCAGTTCCGCCGCCAGCGCCTCGGTGAGCCGCGCGACGCCCGCCTTCGCAGCTGCATAGGCGCCCATCCCGGCGCCCGCCTTGAACGCCGCGCCCGCGCCGATGTTGACGATGCGGCCGGCCGGGCTCGTCACCAGATACGGCAGCGCGGCCTTCGACGCGTTCAATGCCGTCTTCACGTTCAGTTCGTACATGCGGTCCCACGTGGCCGCGTCGCCGTCGGCGATCGTCTGCCAGACGAACGCGCCCGCGATGTTCAGCAGCGCGTCGACCCGGCCGAATTCGCGATTCACCGCTTCAAGGGCGCGCGCAGCCGCCTGCGGATCGACGAGGTCGATGCCGCCGATGCGCAGCGCATCGGCCGGCACGCCGGGCAACGCCTGCGCGTCCGGCACCGCGCCGCGGCCGATCAGCGCGACGCGCGCGCCGCGCTGGCCGAGCCAGGCGGCCGTGGCGACGCCGAGATGGCCGAATCCGCCGGTGATCGCGACTGCCTTGCCTTTCAGGTCGTGTTCCATCGATGTGCTCTCCTGGGTCGAGGGGGTTGGATGATACGTGGTTCGGGGCGATGCCGGTACCGACACGGACGCGCGTGGCCAGCGTTTCGACAGCGTAGCGCCGTTCATGCTTGCGCGCGCACGGCGATCAATGCGTCACCGCCAACGCAGCCGCTCGGTTGATCCGCAGCCGTGAAGGCGCGCACCGCGCATGACGGTGGACGGCAGGAGGTAGGCGTTAGGCGTTAGGCGTTAGGCGACAGGCGACAGGCGGCGGGCGGCGGGCGGCAGACGGTGGGCGGGGGAAGGCGGACGGTGGACGGCCGACGGCCGGGCATAATGCGCGAACACGGTGCGCCGCACGGTGCCCCGTGATCGCGCCGGGTCCTTGAACGGCCCGCGTCGTTTCCGTAACGAAACCCGAACCTCAACCCGTCTATCCCATGCAAGTACTCGTCGTTGGCACCGGCAAGCTGGCAACCGAACTGCTCGGCTCGCACCGGCTCGACCCCGCAACCTGTCGCGTGACGGCCTGGTCGGACCCCGCACGCACCGAGACGCGTTCGATCGTCGTGCACGCCGGATCCGGCCGCGAGCTGCCTGCCGCGATCGAATTCTGCCGCGCAACGGGCTCGCCGCTCGTCGAGTTGTCCACCGGCTCCGAGCTCGAAACCGGATCGCACGACTTCCCCGTCGTGCTTTGTCCGAATACGAACATCCTGATGCTGAAGTTCATGAGCATGCTGGAAACCAGCGGCCATCTGTTTCGCGACTGCCGCATCAGCGTGACGGAGTCGCACCAGGCCAGCAAGACCTCCGTGCCGGGCACTGCGGTCGGCATCGGTCAGGCACTCGGCGTGCCGGCGCAGGACATCCGCTCCGTGCGCGACCCCGACGAACAGCGCGACGCCCTGCAGATTCCCGACGATCAGCTCGGCCGCCATGCGTTCCACCGGATCCGCATCGAGGATGGCGCATGCAGCCTGCAGTTCGAATCGCGCGTGTACGGCGCGTCGCCTTACGCGGACGGCGTGTCGCGGATCGTCGAGACCGTCCGGCAGCACGAACTCGAACCCCGCCGATACTCGATCGTGGAGTTCATCCGCAACGGCTGGCTGTAGGCGCGACGGTGCGCTGATCGCGCCGACGCCACCGCGGCCGGCACATTCGACGGCCGCGATCGCACGATCGCGCACGCGCCGCTTACCCGTCGCCCAGCACGGCCCCGCTCTCCGGCAGCGTCGCGCCGCCGTCGACGACGATCGTCTGCCCGGTGATGTACGCCGCATCGGCCGACGCGAGAAACAGCATCGCGTTCGCGATGTCCTCCGGCTCGCCCATCCGCGCGAGCGGAATATCGCGCGCGATCTGCGCGGCGACCGACGCGTCGCCGAGATTGCCGGCGGCCGGCGTGCGGATCATCCCCGGCTCGACGCCGTTGACCGTCACGTTGCGACGCGCGAGTTCGAGCGCCGCCGCGCGGATGAAGCCGTTCACGCCGGCCTTCGACGCCGCGTAGTGCGCGAGCCCCGGATAGACGACGCGCGGCCCGGTCACCGACGACGTGACGAGCAGCCGCCCCGCCCCCGCACGCTCGAACGCCGGCAGCGCGGCCTGCGCGAGCCAGAACAGCGCCGACAGGTTGACCGACAGCGTGCGCTCGAGGATCGGCTCGTCGATCCGCGCAAACGGGGTCAGCGGGAAGTACGCGGCGTTGTGAACGACGACGTCGAGCCGGCCGCCGTCGCGCTCGACCGCCGCGACGAGCGCGCCGAGTTCGTCGCGGCTCGCGGCGTCGACGCGATACGCGCGCGCGTCGCCGCCCGCACTGACGAGGGCGTCCGCCTGCGCGGCAGCGGCATCGCCGTTGAGATCGGCGAGCGCGACGAACGCATCGGATTCCGCGAAACGGCGCGCGATTGCCGCGCCGATCCCCTGCGCGGCGCCCGTGACCAGCACGACGCGTCCGCTGAAATCCGCACGCAGGCGGGCGCTGCCCGGCACGGCGCTCATCATTGCGCCTCGCCGCCGAGCGGATGCACGGTTTCGTTCAGCACCTGCGCATGCGCGCCGACCGGGAAGTTCGACAACGTGCCGAAGTCGCCGCCCTGATAGCCGAAGATCTTGCCGTCCGTCTTGCGTTGAGCGAGATCGATCAGCACGACGCCGAGCGTCGGCACCACCTTTTCGCGCCACACGAACAGATACAGTTCATCGGCAATCCTGAAGTAATGGCAGCGATCCACGTCCGCCAGCCCGCCTTCTACGCCCTGCAGGCACTGCCATGCGTAGAAGTTCTCGTTCAGGTAGATGTGCTCGTAGCATTCGGTCGGGCTGTAGCGATACATCGTCCGCTTGCCGATCAGTTCGCGCGTGGGCCCGTGCAGCGGGCCCGGCTGCGCATGGCCGCCGAGCGTGCCGTGCCGGAATGCCGCGTCGACGCCAGTCAGCGGCAACCCGCGCGAAACGCGCGTGAACGCGTCGACATGTGTGTCGGCCTCGGTCGGCAGCGTGCCGATCACCGACGTCCACACGCCGCGGCCGACATCGATCACGAGGCTGACGGACGTCGCGCGCGCCACCGGATCGATGTAGTCGACGAAGTACAGGTCGTCGCGCAGCCCCGTGACGCGGCACGGCGCATGGCCGCCCGTGCCGGTCGCCACATCGCGCCATTGCAGCGCACCCGCCTCGAACGTATAGACGCGCCATGCGCCCGTTGCGTCGCCGAGGGCCAGGGACCGCCCGACGAGCGCGTTCACGGGCGTGAGGATGTTCGCGTCCGGTGCAAAGCCGTCCGCGAGCGCGCCAACCTGAATGAATACCGGATCCTGTCGTTCCACCTGCCGTCTCCCGCGCAGCTTCAGGCCCGGCGGGCCGTGTACGCTGCTCATGTGCACATGGTGCGGGCTGCACGCGCCGCACGGTATCGGCCAAAAGGATGAAGGGCGCGCGGCGCCGGAACGCGCTACAGTGCATGTGATCCGCGCCGCTGCCGGCGCGAGGAGCCCCCATGCACCGTGTCACCCACTACCGACGGACCGATGAAGGCATCGAGGCGATCAGCCTCGAGTCCGACCGCACGTTTCCACGGCACGCGCATGACGAATTCGGGGTCGGCGTGATCGTCAGCGGCGCGCACCGGTCCTGGAGCGGCCGCGGGCAGGTCGATGCGCTGGCCGGCGACGCGATCATGGTCAATCCGGGCGAAATGCACGACGGCATGCCGATCGGGACGGGCACGGCGCGGCGCTGGCGGATGCTGTACCTCGCGCCGGCGCTGGTCGCGGGCGTCGCGGCGGAAGAAGGCCTCGGCGGCGTCGAGCTCGCGCATCCGGCGGTGCGCGACGCGCGGCTCGCGGCCGCGTTCGGCCGGTTGCATGCTCGAATCGTCGCAGGAGATACCATGCCGCTCGCCCGCGACGAGGCGCTCGTGACACTGGTCGCCGGGCTGCTTGCGCGGCATTCGAACCGGGCGCTGCCGGCCGCCGGCGTCGCGCCGGCGATCCGCGTGGCCCGCGAGCGGCTCGATGCGGCGCCCGCCGCACCCGTCTCGCTGGCCGAACTCGCCGGCCTGAGCGGCGTGAGCCGCTTCCAGCTGCTGCGCGGGTTCGCGCGTGAACTCGGCATCACGCCGCACGCGTATCTGGTGCAGTCGCGCACGCGGCTGGCGCGGGCACTGCTCGCGAGCGGCCGGCCGATCGCGGATGCCGCGGCCGAAGCCGGTTTTGCCGACCAGAGCCACCTGACGCGCGCGTTCGCACGCCAGTTCGGGATCACGCCGGGACGATTCACGCAGGCCGGCTGACGGACCTCGCGGTCCCGGCACGACCGCCGCCGTGGCGCGACGTCGTCGATCGCCGCCGTTCGGCAACAACGATGGCGCTTGATAGCAGCGCCACCGGTCATCCGGAGACACCGAGCGCAATACCCTTCCGTTCACCCGCTCCGCTCGCCGGCGCCGCTGCAATTTCGTTCAAGACGCCCGCGCCGCCGCACGCGACCATGCGGCACATGAAAACACGACTGATCGGCTATCTCTATCTCGCCGCCGCGATGGCGGGCGTCGGCAGCACCGTCATCGCGAGCCGCCTCGCGGCCGGCGGCCTGCCGCCGTTCGCCGCCACCGCGCTGCGCTTCCTGATCGCAACCCCGCTGCTGTTCGCGCTGATGCGGGCGCAGCGGCTGCGATGGCCGCGGCTCTCCGCACGCGACGCCGTGCTGCTGGTCGTGCAGGCTGCGGCGGGCGGGGTCGGCTATACGGTGCTGCTGATCAGCGGCACGAAGCTGTCGTCGCCGGTCGATGCGGGCGTGATGCTCGGCACGCTGCCGGCGATGTCGACGCTGATCGCGGCGGTCGTGCTGCGCGAGCGGCAAACGCGGCGCGACTGGAGCGCGGCCGCGCTCGCCACCGCCGGCGTGGTGTTGGTCACGTTCGCGCCCGGCCAGGCCATGCCGTCGCTCCGGACGCTCGCCGGCGACGCGCTGGTGCTGGCCGCCGTCGCATGCGAGGCCGTGTTCATCCTGCTCAACCGGCGGCTGTCGGCGCCGTTGCCGCCGCTCACGCTGTCGACGGCGATGTCGGGCCTCGGCTTCGTGCTCGCACTGGTGCCGGCCGCGTTCGAATGGCACGCGCTGGCGACGAACTGGAACATCGGCGCGGTGTCGGCGATCGTGTACTACGCGCTGGTGCCGACCGTGCTCGGTTATCTGTGCTGGTATGCGGGTTCGGCGCGAACGAGCGGCACCGAAGCCGCGCTGTTCACGGCGGTTGCGCCGGTCTCGGCCGTGCTGTTCGCGGTCGCACTGTTCGGCGAGACCCTGGGCGGCACGCGACTCCTCGGCATCGCGCTCGTCGTCGCGGGAATGCTGGTGGGCGCGACGCGGCGGCGCGAGCCGCCGGCACGCGCAACGGACTCACGGTCGAGGTCGCCAGCGCGCCCAGCGGCATCCACGTCGACTGCTACCGATTGATCCGCGTGCGCGGCGACTGTAGGAATGTGTCCGCCCGCGGCAAAATCGTTGCGCACCGTCGCACAAGATGCAATATTCGCGTGGCCGGGCCATTCGACAACCACCGAACAATAATTCGCATCACCATGAACAAGAAGGAAGCAAAAACAAGAATCGCGGCGCTGCTGTCCGCGGGTGCGAGGAAAGCCGACGTGCTGGCCGAACTGGCCGAACAGGGCCTCAAGGATCGCGTGCTCGCGCGCCTGATCGCGTCGCGCCCCGACCCTGAGCTGTGCAGGAAGAACAAGGTGCATACACGGGTCCTGATCGGGCTCGGCATCGCGCAGTTGGTGATCAGCGTCGCACTCGCCTATCTCATCCTGGTGGACACACTCAGCATCGGCGCCGCGGTGCTGTTCCTCGCACTGACGGTGCCGCTGTCGCTGCTGTTCATCTGGGGCTTCGCGACCCATCGCGTCGGCGCATATCACGCGTTCATCATTCTGTCGCTGCTGCAGGTACCGAAGACCATCGCCGATCTCGGCCGCGATCCGTCGGCCGCGCTGCCTACCCTCGGGGTGACCGTCATCCTGGTCGGCTACGTCTGGTTCGTCCGCAACCGGCTGTTCCCCGACTTCGGCTGGTTCACGCCGCGCAAGGTCGAGGGCCGTTACGCGTTCGTGGAAACCGCCTGATACCGCACACCACGCACCACGCACCGTGAAAAAGGCGCCGGGCCGCCCCGCAATCGCGGGACGGCCCGGCGCCTTCTGCATTCCGGAACCCGGCAGCTTATTTGGCCTTCTCAGCCGTATCGCTGATTGCCTGGCCACCCTTCGAAATGTCCTGCCCCACGCCTGCAACGGTATTGCAACCGGCGAGCGCGGCGGTCACCACCAGCAGCACTGCAGCAATCGTACGCGTCATGCTCGTTCTCCTTCGAGTCAACATGCCCGACCGGGCGAATCGTATGCGGCGTGGTGCCCTGCGGTGTGCAGGACACGGGGCCTGACCTGATTATACGGAGACGGCCGCCGTGCGCCAGTGCCGACCGCGCCAGTGCCCTCGCACGACACGGCCGGCCGGCCGGTCGCACAGATTTTCCTTGACTTCGTCGGCACGCGAACTAATATACGCACCGCGTATATTTCTCATCAGGTGCCGCCGATGACCGTTCCCCAGCAAGCCTTCCTGCGCGACGCGATGCGCCGCCTCAACATGACCCGCGAAGCGTTCGCGAACCGCATCGGCGTGAGCCGCCGCGCGCTCGACACGTGGCTGTTGCCCGACGACTCGCAGGAATCGCGCGGGATGCCCGAGATCGTCGAACGCTTCGTGTCGGAAATCGTCGAGCGCTCGGCACCGGACGGCGGAGACTATACGCAAAGCGTAGACAAACAGGAGCTCGCAAAGCAATTCCTGTTCGAAGGCAAGCCGCAGTTGATCTCGGTGGACCAGTTCTCGCGCGACTCGGTCGAGGCGCTGTTCCGCGTCGCCGACGTGATGCAGCCGATCGCGCGCCGCCACAAGATCTCGCGCGTGCTCGAGGGCGCAGTGCTCGGCAACCTGTTCTTCGAAGCCAGCACGCGCACGCGCGTGTCGTTCGGCGCGGCCTTCTGCCGGCTCGGCGGCTCGGTGTGCGACACGACCGGCTTCACGTTCTCGTCGATGGCCAAGGGCGAATCGATCTACGACACGAGCCGCGTGATGGCCGGCTACGTCGACGCACTCGTGATCCGCCACCCGGAGAAAGGCTCGGTTGCCGAATTCGCGCGCGCGACCAACCTGCCGGTGATCAACGGCGGCGACGGCCCGGGCGAGCACCCGAGCCAGGCACTCCTCGATCTCTATACGATCCAGCGCGAGTTCTCGCGGCTCGGCAAAATCGTCGACGGCGCGCATATCGCGCTCGTCGGCGACCTGAAATACGGTCGCACCGTGCATTCGCTCGTCAAGCTGCTCGCGCTGTACCGCGGACTGAAGTTCACGCTCGTGTCGCCGCCGACGCTCGAAATGCCCGCGTACATCATCGACCAGATCGCGACGAACGGCCACGTGATCGAGCAGACGAACGACCTCGCGGGCGGGCTGCGCGGCGCGGACGTCGTCTATGCGACGCGGATCCAGAAGGAGCGCTTCACCGACGAGTCGTTCGAGGGCTATACGCCGGATTTCCAGATCAACCAGGCGCTCGTCGACTCCGTCTGCAAGCCCGACACGCTGATCATGCACCCGCTGCCGCGCGACAGCCGGCCCGGCGCGAACGACCTGTCGGTCGACTTGAACCGCGATCCGCGACTCGCGATCTTCCGGCAGACCGACAACGGCATTCCGGTGCGGATGGCGATCTTCGCGGTGCTGCTCGGCGTCGAGAATCTCGTCCAGCATTCGATGCGCGATGCGACGTGGCGCCCGCCGGCGTACCTCGGGCCGGAGGATGCGGTGTTTCACGGAATCGATTGACCCGCATCCAGTGTCGCGCGGCCAGACTCGAGATTGCTGAAGATCGAGCGCCGCGCGCCGAAGCAACGCACGACGCGCCGCCTTGCACGGCGCGTTTTCATTTTCGGCGCGGGTGATATCGAGGCGACCGGCCGGAAGTTAGCGAACCCACGGATCGATCACGCGCAGGCCCGCTGCTTCGAACGGTGCGACGTCGCGCGTGGCCACGATCAACCCGTTGGCTGCGGCGGTTGCAGCGATGAAGCCATCGGCAGGCGCCATCGTGTGCCCCAGGGCGCGCGCCTTCGCGCGTAGGCTCGCATATGCGTCACTGGCCGCATCGTCGAACGGCAGAATCCGCCCGCGAAACAACGGCACGACGCGTTGCTCGATGTTTTGGTGCAGCCAGTCTCGCCTGCGCCCCTCCGGCAACGCGGCCACGCCGAATCGCATCTCGGCCAGACTGATCGCGGCAAGAAACAGCGTCTCGACGTTTTGCGCGTCGAGCCATTCGATCACGGCCGCGCTCGGTTCGCGTCGCAGCGGCTCCGAAATGACGTTGGTATCGACCAGAATCATTCGAAGCTCATCGGATCGGTTGGCGATTGATCGCGCTGAACCTCGAGATCGATGCCGCCAGCCTCTCGCCCGATCTCCGCCAGCAGCGTTCCCAGCCTGGGACGTCCGCCGGGCCGAACGGCCTGCTCGAGGATATCGCGCACCTCGGCCTCGGTACTGCGGCCATGTTGTGCAGCACGGATTCGAAGCGCGCGATGCACCTCGTCGGGCAGGTTTCTAACAGTGATCACAGGCATGATGCGCCTCACTACATTTGCTTTCAATGCAGTCATATTATCACCTTGCTGTCATTTTGGACGAGTGAAGACCCGATCACTGTAAACCGCCCGCCTCGCCTTTCCCACTCGGCCATTCGGCCATCGCCGCAACCCCGCACGCGCTCGGCAGCCCTCCGCCACATTCGCCAACACTCCTCCCACAAATGAGAACGCGAACGCTTCTCATTTAAAAAGAAATTACATAGAATGCCACCTGAAAACAAATCGTAATAATTCCCGGCGGCATGCACATTTCCGTAGCGCGTCGTTCCCGGGGCCACACTGCGAGGTCGAAGCGCATCATGAAGTCCCGTCCTGACGAGCAGAAGCTCGGCAAATTCACCACCCTGTGCAGCGTGCTCGCCGCGAGCCCGGCGTTCGCCGACGGCACGCCGCCATCCGCCCCGGTCGGCACCGAAGGCCATCTCGCGCCGATCGAGGTCCAGGGCAAGGCCGAGCACAGCTACAAGGCCGACTTTTCCGCATCCGCGAAATTCACCGCGCCGCTCGTCGACACGCCGAAGTCGGTGACCGTGATCCCGCAGGAACTGATCCAGAGCAGCGGCGCGGCGACGCTGACCGAAGCGCTGCGCACCGTGCCCGGCATCACGTTCGGCGCCGGCGAAGGCGGCAACCCGCTCGGCGACCGCCCGTTCATCCGCGGCTACGACACGCAGGGCAGCATGTTCGTCGACGGGATGCGCGACACGGGCGCGACCACGCGCGAAATCTTCAACACGGAACGCGTCGAGATCACCAAGGGCTCCGACGGCGCGTACGGCGGCCGCGGCGGCGCGGGCGGCAGCATCAACCTGATCACGAAGGCGCCGCACCTCGGCACGACGGCCGCCGCGAGCGCGGGCCTCGGCACCGACCGCTATCGCCGCTTCACCGCCGACGGCAACTGGCAGTTCGCCGATCACGCGGCGTTCCGCCTGAACCTGATGAGCCACAACAACGACGTCGCCGGCCGCGACGCCGTCAACAACGAGCGCTGGGGCGTCGCGCCGTCGATCGCGTTCGGCCTCGGCACGCCGACGCGCGTGACCGCGAGCTACTACCACCTGTCGACCGACGACATGCCCGACGGCGGCATTCCGTACTTCTACACGACGTCGAACAAGCCCGCGAACGTCGACACGATCTATCCGGCGCCGGTCGACCGTCACAACTTCTACGGCCTGATCGACCGCGACTTCCGCAAGACCACGTCGGACATCAGCACGATCAAGATCGAGCACGACATCACGTCGAATCTGACGGTGCGCAACACCACGCGCTACACGGAATCGACGCAGGACTACATCTGGACGCAGCCCGACGACAGCCAGGGCAACGTGGTCAACGGCCGTGTCTGGCGCCGCAACAACAATCGCGACAGCTCGATCAACAGCCTCGCGAACCTGACCGAACTGTTCGGCGAATTCCGCACCGGCCCGTTCAAGCACAGCTTCACGACCGGCATCGAGCTGACGCGCGAATGGGGCAAGCGCGATTCGTACACGGTCGCGACCGACAAGGGCACCATCTGCCAGCAAGGCATCGGCGCGCCGTCCGGCTACAACTGCACGAGCCTGTGGTCGCCTGATCCGAACGATCCGTGGGCCGGCTCCGTCACGCGCAACAACGACTATGCGCATGCACGCACCACGACCAAGTCGATCTACGGCTTCGACACGATCGAGCTCACGCCGCGCTGGCAGGTGAACGCCGGCGTGCGCGTCGACGATTACTCGACCCGCTTCACCGACACCAAGGCCAACGGCAGCAAGACCTACACGCGCGA
Source organism: Burkholderia sp. USMB20 (assembly GCF_000949135.2). GTDB lineage: Bacteria > Pseudomonadota > Gammaproteobacteria > Burkholderiales > Burkholderiaceae > Burkholderia. The sequence goes on from NZ_JTAN02000004.1 coordinate 114,448, forward strand.
CGACACGCTCTTCAACTGGCAGGCCGGCCTCGTGTTCAAGCCCGCGCAGAACGGCAGCATCTACGCGTCGTATGCGACGTCGTCGACGCCGGCCGGCATGCTGCTCGGCGAAGGCAGCGAAACGCAGTCGCTCACGCCGGGCCGCGGCGGCGTCGGCCCGAACGCCGATCAGATGGCCCCCGAGAAGAACCGCAGCATCGAGCTCGGCACGAAGTGGAACGTGCTGAACGACAAGCTGTCGCTGACCGCCGCGCTGTTCCAGATCGACACGACGAATGCGCGCGTGACGCTGCCGAACAACCAGTACGCGATGGTCGGCAACAAGCGCGTGCAAGGTCTCGAACTCGGCGTCGCCGGGCAGATCACGAAGCAGTGGCAGGTGTTCGGCGGCTATACGTACATGAAGAGCGAGCTGCGCGACAACGGCAAGGATGCAGCGAATGACGGCAACCGCTTCCCGAATACGCCGAAGCACAGCCTGACGATGTGGTCGAACTACGACGTGACGCCGAAGTTCACTGTCGGCGGCGGCGCGTTCTACATGTCGGAAGTGTTCGGCGATCCCGCGAACCTGCGCGCGGTGCCGTCGTACTGGCGTTTCGACGCGATGGCGCAATACCGGATCAACAAGAAGCTCGACCTGCAGCTGAACGTGAACAACCTGTTCAACCGCACGTACTTCGATCAGGCGTATCCGGCGCACTACGCGTCGATCGCGCCGGGCCGCTCGGCGTTCGTCACGCTGAACGCGCGCTACTGATCGATGGAAACCGTCTCGCTGAAGGCGCTCGCGTCGGTGTCGCCGCGCGCGTTCGCCGACATCCTGGCCGGGCCGCCCGAGCGCGCCGCCGCGTGGGTCGCGGCTGCCGCCGATAACGGGATCGTCGACGCGCAGGCCGTCTACGGCCAGTACCTGCTCGACGGGCACGGCGTCGCGCGCGATCCGGCCGCCGCATGCGGCTGGTTCCGGCACGCGGCGCGGGCCGGTCACCCGATGGCGATGAACATGCTCGGCCGCTGTTACGAGTTCGGCTGGGGGACGGCGGCATGCGCGCCGGTGGCCGTGTACTGGTATCGGCTCGCCGCGCAGGCCGGGCTCGACTGGGGCATGTACAACTACGCGACGGCGCTCGCGCTCGGCAACGGCATCGACGAGGATCGCGCCGCCGCGCTCGACTGGTTTCGCCGCGCGGCCGCGCTCGGCCATGCGAAATCGATCAACCTGATCGGCGGCTTCTACGAGGACGGCTGGGTCGTGACCGCCGATGCCGACGCCGCGTTCGACCACTATCGCCGCGCCGCCGAGGCCGGCGATTTTCGCGGCCAGTTCAACCACGCGCGGCTGCTCGCCGAGCGCGGGCGCGTCGACGAAGCCGTCGTCTGGCTCGCGCGCGTGCCGGCCACCGCTACCCCCGCGTTCGTCGCGAAGATGCGCGCCTATCTCGCGTCGTCGCCGCTCGATGCGTTGCGCGCGGCGGCGATGCAGTTGCCGTCTCACGGCATGGAATCCGAATCATGATGCTTCATATCCCCGGCGTGTTGACCAAGGCACAGGTCGCGCAATGCCGCGAGATGCTGGATGCCGCCGACTGGGTCGACGGCAACGCGACATCCGGCGCGCAGTCGGCGCTCGCGAAACGCAACCGGCAGTTGCCGGAAGGTTCGCCGGTCGCGCGCGCGGCCGGCGATGCGATCCAGGATGCGCTGGCCCGGCATGCGCTGTTCTTTTCGGCGGCGCTGCCGCTGAAGGTGTTTCCGCCGCTGTTCAATCGCTATGAAGGCGGCGAGATGTTCGGCACGCATGTCGACAACGCGATCCGGCTGCTGCGCGGCACGGATTTCCGCGTGCGCAGCGATCTGTCGGCGACGCTGTTTCTCGAGGAACCGGACGCGTACGACGGCGGCGAGCTGTGCGTCGAAGATACGTACGGCGTGCATCGCGCGAAGCTGCCGGCCGGCGATCTCGTGCTGTATCCGGCGTCGAGCCTGCATCACGTCACGCCGGTCACGCGCGGCGAGCGCGTCGCGTCGTTCTTCTGGATCCAGAGCATGGTGCGCGACGATGGCGACCGCACGCTGCTGTTTCAGCTCGATACGCAGATTCAGGCGCTTTCCGCGGAAAAAGGCGCGAAGGATCCGATTGTGATTTCCCTGACGGGGATTTATCACAACCTGTTGAGGAAATGGGCGGATGCGTAGCATGGGCTGATCACGCGACGTCCGCCGTGAAGTACGTCGCCGGAGCCGGCGCTCCATCGCTTGCATCGGTTCACGATGCATGTCTAAAATGACCATCGTCAAATGACCATGCTCATATCATGATGCCGCACGCTCCCGTATCGAAATCCGAATTCAAGGCTCGCGCACTCGAATACTTCCGGCTCGTCGAGGCGTCGGGCGAAAGCCTGATCGTCACCGACCATGGCAAGCCAACGCTCGAAATCCGGCCGTATCACGCACGCGAGGCTCAGCCGTTGGACATATTGCGCGGCTCGGTCATGCGCTACGACAATCCTCTCGATCCGATTGCGGAAGATGACTGGGAGGCGTCGCGGTGATCGTGCTGGATACGCATGCATTGGTCTGGTGGGTGGCGGGCGATCCGTCGCTCAGCAAGAAGGCGCGAAGCGCGATCGATCGCGCGCGCGGCGAGGGCGCACTTGCTGCGTCCGCGATCTCCGCATGGGAAATCGCGATGCTGGTGCGCAACGAGCGCCTCGCATTGACGATGGATGTCGATGCGTGGCTCGCGACAGTCGCGCAAATCGACGGCATGCGCTTCGTGCCGGTCGACGCCGACATCGCCGCGAGGTCCACCGCGCTGCCCGGCACTTTTCACAAGGATCCAGCCGACCGCATGATCGTCGCGACTGCGCGCCGGCTCGGTGCGCCGCTCGTCACCCGTGACGAAAAGATCCGTGCATACGCGCACGTCAAGACACTTTGGTGACCGTCATGGGCACGTCGGCCGAATCGCAACACCGACACATCCGCACGCCGCTCGACAGACGATTCATCTGACGGAACCGATGATGGCGATCACGCGAAGCCGTCCATGAACGATCGACGCTTTACCTCGCACCCACTTCACGTATTACCCGTCGGGTTAGCGGCATTAGCCGTTCAGCGACCGCGATTGAACCGTGATGTAACGAGAATCGCACTCCATAAACGGCCCCGTCGAGGAAACCATGCTCGACGAACGCGCCCGCCGACATTCTTTCCGACGACAACGCCCCCGCGTCGGTAACATCCGCACTTGCCGATCCCCGCCCGCTCCCGCACAATCGGGCCACCTGCCTTCCCTCCTCCCGCGCCGATGTCCTATGCGTCACTCGCCACCGGCGTCCTGCTCGCCGGCGGTCTCGGTCAACGCTTCGACCCAAGCGGTCTGCACAGCAAGCTGCTCGCGCGGCTTCCCGACGGCACGCCGGTTGCGGTCGCCGCCGCCCGTCGTCTGGCGGCGGCCACGGCCGAAGTGATCGCCGTCGTGCGTCCCGGCGCCGAAAAACTCGCGATTTTGCTGAACGACGCCGGCTGCCAGGTCGTCTATGCGCCCGACGCGATGCGCGGCATGGGCGCGAGCCTGGCAGCCGGCGTTCGCACCTCGCCGGACGCGCCCGGCTGGCTGGTCGCGCTCGGCGACATGCCGTGGATCGCGGCGTCCACCTACGAAGCGGTCACACGCGCCCTCGACGCCGACGATGCATCGATCGTCGCCCCCGTGCACCGCGGCGTGCGCGGCCATCCGGTCGGCTTTGCCGCGCACCACTACGAGGCGCTCGCCGCGCTGGACGGCGATACGGGCGCCCGCGCGCTGTTCGCCAGCGCGCCGGTGAACCTGCTCGAGGTCGACGATCCCGGCATCCTGCGCGACGTCGATACGCCCGCCGATCTGCGCTGACCGCGGCGCGCGCCGGCCGCACCCGCATCGTGGCGCTGTTTGCGCGCGATCCGGCGCGATACCTGCAGCGGCTCGCCTGTCGCCGGCAATCCGCATGCCGCCGCGAGAATCCCCCGGCAAACACCCGTCCGATTGCCTATAACGGAGACGAGACGCGCCCGCCGCGCCACCGCCGTCACGCCTTGCGCGAGTTCCCCATGGACCACACGACCCCGATGCCCGAGCCCCCGGCCGACCCGAACCGCGATCCGGAAGACGATCCGCTGTCACCGCCGCCACCGGGGCATCCTCACGACAATCCGCAGCAACCCAACGGACCGCCAAGCAAGGATCCTGTCTAGCCGGCATCCGCCTGCGCCATCAGGCCTGCCCCGGCACTCGCCCTGACAAACGACACGGCCGCTGCCGCGGCTACGCCGCCGCGCCTTCCCGCGCCACGCGCACCTCGTACGTCTTGAGGTGGTTGTACGCGATCCGCAGCAGCGACAGCGCATCCGCCGCCTGCGGGTCGCGGCGCGCGAGCAGGTCGCCGATCACGTGATCGGCTTCGACCCGCGCGCGATTTTCGACGTCGCGCAGCATCGACGCGGTCAGCGGCGACGGCGTCAGCACCATCCGCTGCATCCGCTCGACCGCGGCGGGATCGGGCCGGTAACCGTTGTGCGCGGCGATCGCGCTGCACTCGTCGAGCATCGTCTCGAGCAGGCGGCGGCCGTCCGGCGCGGCCAGAATGTCGCCGATCGAACCGCGAAACAGCGACGTGCTCGCCGCGAGCGTCGCGAGGAACACCCACTTGTCCCACATCCGCGCGGCGATGTCGTCGCTGAGCGTCGCCTCGAAGCCCGCGCCGCCGAGCACGTCGGCCACCGCGCGCACGCGCGCCGATTCGCCGCCGGCGAGTTCGCCGAACGACAGCCCTGCCGTGTCGTTCAGGTGCACGACCCGCTGTTCGCGATCGAGCGTCGCCGCGATCACGCACAGGCCGCCGAGCACCTGCGCGGCACCGAACCGTTCGCGCAGCACGTCGAGATGGCGCATCCCGTTGAGCATCGGCAGGATCAGCGTCGACGGCCCGACGAATGGCGCGAACGATGCAATCGCATCGTCGAGGCTGTAGGCCTTGCAGCTCAGCAGCACCAGGTCGAACGGCCCGGCCGTGTCGCTCGCGCGCACCGTCTGCACGTTCGCGAGCGTCAGGTCGCCGCGCGGGCTGCGAATCAGGAGCCCGTCGCGCGCGAGCGCGGCCGCGCGGCCGTCGCGCACCAGGAACGTTACGTCGCGCCCCGCCGCCGCGAGCCGGCCGCCGAAGTATCCGCCGACCGCGCCGGCCCCCACCACCAGAATTCGCATCGTTGCCTCCTTTCAGGTTCGTTCGCCGCCGTGCGCCCGACCGTCGGGGCACGGCGCGCCATCGCCCGACAGTATAGCGACGCAGAATATGTATATGCATAGATGCCCGCACCACGCTCGCCGGTATCGGGCCGCTACCGCTTCTAAGGGATTTCCCGCCTACGGCAACGTTCGTTGCATGCCGTCAACGAGTTATCCCGTCACGCCGTTCCGGCGCGCCTGTTCGACCGACCGACCTCACTACCCATGCGCATCCTTTCCCTGAATCAGAAACTCGCCTCGATGATCGTCATTCTGTGGCTCGGTCTGCTCGTGATCGCCGGCATCGGCGCGTGGCAGACGCGCGCGTCGATGATCACGGACCGCCGCGATCAGCTTGCGTCGCTGGTCGCGCAGGCGACGAACGTCGCCGACCACTACTACAAGCTGTCGCAACAGAATGCATTGCCGGAGGCCGACGCGAAGCAGAAGGCGCTCGAGGCGATCGCCGCGATGCGCTACGGCACCGACGGCTACATCTCGATCAACGATTCGAAGCCGGTGATCGTGATGCATCCGATCAAGAGCGAGCTCAACGGCAAGGACGTGTCGAATTTCGCGGATCCGAGCGGCAAGCATCTGTTCGTCGAGATCGTGAAGGCCGGCAACATGGAAGGCGGCAAGGGTTTCGTCGAGTATCTGTGGCCGAAGCCGGGTGCCGACAAGCCGCAGGACAAGACCAGTGCGGTGCAGCGCTTCGCGCCGTGGGACTGGTATCTCGTGACGGGCATGTACATGGACGACGTGCGGTCGGCCGTGCTCGCGAGCGTCGGCCGCTGGCTCGCGATGACGGCCGTGCTCGGCGCGATCGCGACCGCCGTGATGGTGCTCGTGCTGAAAAGCGTGCGCGCGAACCTCGGCGGCGAACTCGAAGTGGCGCTCGACGCCGCGCGGCGCATCGCGCAGGGCGACCTGACCGCGCGCGTGAACGTCAAGCATGACGACCGCGGCAGCCTGCTGCATGCGCTGCACACGATGCAGAGCGGACTGATCGACATGGTGTCGCGCGTACGGATGGGCACGGAGAACATCAACGTCGGCGCGAGCGAGATCGCGTCGGGCAACACCGACCTGTCGCAGCGCACCGAAGAACAGGCGGCCGCGCTCGTGCAGACCGCGTCGAGCATGGATCAGATGACCGCGAACGTGAAGCAGAACGCGGACAGCGCCGCGCAGGCCGCCACGCTCGCCGGTCAGGCCGCGCAAGTCGCGACGCGCGGCAGCGAGGTGGTCGACGATGTCGTGCGCACGATGAACGAGATCACCGACCGCTCGCACAAGATCGGCGACATCATCGGCGTGATCGACGGGATCGCGTTCCAGACCAACATCCTCGCGCTGAACGCGGCCGTCGAAGCGGCGCGCGCGGGCGAACAGGGCCGCGGTTTCGCGGTGGTCGCGGCCGAGGTGCGCTCGCTCGCGCAACGCTCGGCCACGGCCGCGAAGGAGATCAAGTCGCTCATCGAGTCATCGAACGAAACCGTCGAGCACGGCGCGACGCTCGTCACGAACGCGGGCGAGACGATGGCCGAGATCGTGCAGTCGGTGCGGCGCGTGAACGAGATCCTCGACGAGATCAGCCATGCATCGCGCGAGCAGAGCGCGGGGATCGAGCAGGTCAACCGTGCAGTGGGCGAGATGGATCAGGTCACGCAGCAAAACGCGGCACTCGTCGAGGAAGCCGCGGCGGCCGCGCATTCGCTGCGCGACCAGGCCGAAGCGCTGCGCGACGCCGTTACGCGGTTCGCGTTGCCGGCTTGACGGCCGGGGTCCTGCCCCGCCCTTCCGCGCGTGTCGCGCCGGAGGGCGGGAGTGGCGTGTACCTCAACACGGCCAACCGCTGAATCCGCTTCCGTTCGGCGTCGCGGTTGACGGCATCTCGTAGCCACACTCGTTGGAACTGTCGACCGGTCATGTGTCCAGTCGATCGCGTTCCGACACGTTGCGAATCCGCAAGCGAAGCAATCACGCCACAGCGCTGCCTTACGTCACCACGAATAGCCCTGCATGCCGTAATCGGTGTCGTGTCGACGCCCCCACCAAGGGAGGTACGCGTTGTTTCCACCGCGTGCGCGGAACCAGTCTTGGTCCGGATCGATCGGAGTGAGCTTCGACGGTGGTCTGACGACGACGGCGACGGGGTGCTCGGGGTCGGTCGTGCCTGCGACCAAGGCGTTGCCGCCGAAGTGGTTGATTCGGCCGATTGCGAGTGCGACGTCGGTCAATGCGCTGCCGGTTCCCATGTCGCCGAGCAGGGCTGCCGTGTTGAAGGTCTGATTCGTGTGGTCGTATTCAGGGAGGGTTTCGGTCAAGGTCTGCGCGAGCGAGACAACGCGTACCGACGCTGCGTCGCTGGGTACACCTGCGTCGTGGACGATGTAATTCAGGTCCGTGACCGCAACACCGGCATTGCGTGCTGCTTCGTCGATCGTGGCTTTCCATGCCTGCACGGCGCGTGTCGTGCCGACCTTCCGTGAAAAATCGTGCGTGTTGCCGGTTGCGGCCTTGCCGATCCAGGCGAGCGGCTCGCGCTCGGTGTTGAAGTTCGGGCCGGCGAGGAACAGCACGACGAGGTTTTCGTTGATCTGTGCATCCGTGGGCGGGAAGTTAGGAGCGTCCCAGTTCATTGCCCATACGGTCTTGTCGGGGTTCGCCTGCAAGTAATCCAGCGCGTTGTTCAGCGATGTGAAGCCGGCGTTTGCACCGCCTTGAGTGATTTGCACGTCGGGAGGTGTGTCGCGGCTCCAAAGCGTCTTCGGTGATGGCGGGCCAATTTCGAAGCATTCGACGAACTCATTGGTCAAGTACGTCTTCGCTTCGATCGGATCGAGCCTTGGAGGTAACGCGAACTCGATATGTGTTCCGGCAAGCTCGCGCCAATCTTTGGTGTTTTCGGACTTTACGGTGTAGAAATATTTCGCATTTGCAAAATAACGAGAGCGCGGCAACAAGAGAAATTTTCCGACGTACTTGTGATAGAAGCCCTTGAATGTTTCTTCGCCTTCGTTGCCGTAAACCAATGCTCCAATGGACCGAAGTGACGAAAATTTTTCGGGCTTCGTGCGCACCATGTCATCATTCTTATTGGGCTTGACAAGTCCTTGTGTCCACAGCAATTGCCACTCGGTCGGATAGTCCATGCGTTGCAGCGGATTCAACCAGATTAAACCAACGACTTGCGCAACGAATGGCTTGGCCTGCTCCTCGGCTGCAGGTGCTGCCTTCACCGCAGACTCTTTGACAGAGGCGGCTTGTGCCGGACGCGCCATGGCCGTGGTGAAGAGAAACGCCACGAGCGCAGCCAGGCCGGGCACGAAAAAGAATCGCTTCATCCAATCTCCTAATTCCAAATGTGCCGGGTCGGGTTGTTCCACGTGTGCCATCGTCGTGGCGATGAGCACGATGGCAATCAGCCATACCGAAACAGCAATTGCAACACGTCGTTGCCATGTAGCAATCAGCGTCTTCATACGACACCCCCGACCTTGAGATAGAACTCACCTTCGCGTTCGTCGGCAATCGCCTCGGGGATCGCGCCCTCGCTGTCCTTGGCATGGGCCCATTCTTGTATCGACATTCGATCAAGCGTTCCGTACGCAAAGTAATTGGTGTACTTTTTGTTCCGGTTGGTGTCGGGAATGCCATCTCTCATCCGCCAATCTGCTTCAATACGCAGCGATTTGAGTTGCTTCTCGGTCAGGTAGCAGAGACCAACAGAAACGTCATACGCAAGTGCCTTTTCGGCATGCTCGGGGTTGGTCATCGTCGTTGAGTGATTCGTCGGGCTGTTGGTCGCACCGCGATCGA
>NZ_JTAN02000005.1 GCF_000949135.2 Burkholderia sp. USMB20
TTCGGCGAAAAATCGTGCGTGTTGCCGGTTGCGGCCTTGCCGATCCAGGCGAGCGGTTCGCGCTCGGTGTTGAAGTTCGGGCCGGCGAGAAAAAGCACGACGAGGTTCTCGTTGATCTGCGCGTCTGTGGGCGGGAAGTTCGGAGCGTCCCAGTTCATCGCCCATACGGTCTTGTCGGGGTTCGCCTGCAAGTAGTCCAACGCGTTGTTCAGCGATGTGAAGCCGGCGTTTGCGCCGCCCTGAGTGATTTGCACGTCGGGGGGCGTGTCGCGGCTCCAAAGCGTCTTGGGTGATGGCGGCCCAATCTCGAAGAAGTTCATCATCCGATCGACCATGCGCGACTTGGCAAAGGCCGGATCGAGTCGGGGCGGAACGGCAACTTCGACGCGTATGCCGGCGAGTTCGCGCCAATCTTTCTGGCTATCGGACTGCACGGTGTAGAAGTACTTCGCGTTGCTAAAGTATCGAGCACGCAAGAGAAGGATGAATTTGTCGACGTACTTGGCGTAGAAGCCCTTGAATGTTTCTTTTCCTCGATTGCCGTAAACCAACGCCCCGATCGACTGAAGCGTGGAAAATGACTTCGGGTCGGTGCGCACCATGTCGTCGTTCTTGTTCGGTGCGGCAAGCCCTTGCGTCCACAACAATTGCCATTCGGTCGGGTAGTCCATACGTTGCAATGGATTCAACCAAATCAGGCCGACCACCTGCGCGACGAATGGCTTGACCGGCTTCTCGGCTGCCAGCGCCATATTCCCTGCAGCCTCCTTGGCAGACGCAGCTTGTGCCGGACGCATCACTGACGTAGTGAACAGAAACACCATGAGCGCAGCTAGGCCAGGTACAACAATGAATCGCTTCATCCAATCTCCTATTTCCAGATGTGCCGGGTCGGGTTGTTCCAGGTGCGCCATCGTCGTGGCGATGAGCACGATGGCAATCAGCCATACCGAAACAGCAATTGCGACACGTCGTGGCCATGTAGCAATCAGCGTCTTCATACGACACCCCCGACCTTGAGATAGAACTCACCTTCGCGTTCGTCAGCGATTGCGTCGGGAATCTTGCCTTCACTTGTTTCGCCATGTGCCCATTCGGGGAGGGGCGTTCTATCGAGCGTTCCCGATGCAAAATAGTCGGCGTACCTTTTGTTTGAATTTTCCAGGGGAATCCCATCCCCCATCCTCCAATCCGCCTCGATACGAAAGTCGTAGAGTTTTTCGGGCGTGAGGTAGCACAGGCCCACCGCAACGTCATACGCAAGTGCCTTTTCGGCATGCTCGGGGTTGGTCATCGTCGTTGAGTGATTCGTCGGGCTGTTGGTCGCACCGCGATCGAGCCAATCGACGATCTGTTTGTCGCGCCAATCCTTGTAGCCTTCGGGCATCGCACTTTTGCCGTCCTCGCCGATCACGTGGCCGTCGCCGTCGAGCCATTCGGTGTTTAGCGTCCGACGCGCTTCCATTCGCATCAGCGCGCGGTCCTCGTAACGCTGTCCGGCTTCGGTTGCAGCCGTACCTTGGGCGATGCTGTCCTCGTTCTTTGCCTTGTACTGGTCGTACGGATCGTCGCCGCGCTTGTCTGCCTCGGTCTTGCTCGCGTCGCGCCAAGCAGCCGGCGGATCGTTGCCTTCGTTGAAGTCGCTGATCGCGTCGCCGTCCTTGGTCGCGACTGACTTGCCGAATCGCAATGCCTTCGGCGGGAATGGCTCGTCAAGCGCCGGAGCATCTGCCACCACTGTCCAGCCCTTCGGCGGATCGGCGTTCACGCGGAGCATGTTCAATGCCGAACTGATGCCGGTCACGACGAACATGAGTGGCGCAGTCACGAGCGTCGCCGCCACACCGAACACAGACTCGTTCCCTCTGATCGCACCCACCAGATTGAATTTGGCCGGCGGCGACGGCGGATACCAGAACCCCGGCTTCGTTCCTTGTTTGCCATGCCGCCAATCGTCTTCCCAATACCGGTACGGTTTCTGCACGCCAACCGGAAAACCGGAAGCAAAGACCCGTTGCGTCAGGATGCCGGCTGCCCCGATATCGTCGAGTTCGTGCTTGCTGATGCCGCGCCAGCCGATCCCTTGCACCGTCACCGCCGAAATCACTTGGTCGTGCGGGCAGCAATATGCGGTGACGCGGCCATATGTCGATTCATTCAGCCCGTGCCTCGCGCGATCCTCTTGCGCCGCATAAGACCGATTGCTCGTCGGCGAGACCCGCTCGTTTTCCATGTCCTCATCGATTTTGTCGGCAGGTTGTTCGTATGCTTTTCGAGCACCGATGATCGACAGGAATGTGCCGAACGTCTTCGCGCGCGCCACGTAGGTTTGTCGTCCACGCCGTCCGCTGCCGTCCTTCGTCGCGCGTTGCGACCAGGTATCCATGAACGTATCGGATTTGTATGGGCCGTCTGCGTTCGCCAAGCTATATGGTGCGTTCGCCAGCACGTAGGCGTCTGCTACGCAGTGGCCCGAGCGCCCCCACGGATCTTCGACATCGGGGAATGCGTCGCCGAAGAACGCCGCCGTGAGGCCGACGATATTTCCTTGGCTGTGGCATACGACGGTAATCGGGACATCGGCCTGCATGCTTCGGATCGATTCGATCAGTCTGGCCAAGCGCAACGCGGCGAGTACGCCATACGCTCGAGGCGGCGCGCGATACAGCGGACGATTGGTTGGATTGATGCCTTGCACGGTCATCCACCCCATCGTTCGATCATCCAGACCGCCGTGCCAAAGATCGGGCAGACTGGCACAGCCGTTCGTGAACGGGCCGCCGCCCCAATAGTCCTTCTCGTTCAGGAAGATCTTGTCGCCGTACTCCTTCAATTCCGCAGCAGTCGCGCGATAGCCCCAGCGGAAATGAATGACGGGCGAGAACGACGGCTCGGGCTTGACGTAGTTATTGGGAAGCAGCTTCGGGTTGAGAAACCCATCCGGCGTCACGCTCTCCGTGTACTTCGCGGGCGTCAATTGCCCCGCATCGATACCGTGATACATCATCTGATCGTCCAGACGCCCGAGCCGGCGATTCAGCCCGGCGCACAGCCCTTCCTCCGACGCCTCGAACCATTCGCCCTCCGAGTTCACCCCATGCACGAAGATCACGATACCGGGCAACGGCAATTGCTTGATGCAGATGAGTGGCGTGTTCTTCGCGAACATCGTCACGCCTTCGCCCCGGCCGACGACGATCGGCGGCGGTGCCGGCCGCGACACAGCTACGTCGTCAGCATCGACTTTCGCCGCAGGTTGGTCGCGATGAGCAGTCGCCATCAGCGGCGGGTCAAGAAATGAATCAGTCATGCAGTTTCCTTCGCGATCCTATGTATTGTTTTTGATGAACTGCACCGCCAGTCTCTCGAACTGGTCAGCATCGACGGCCGGAAGTTGGCCGGCCGCATCGCTCGACAAGTTCGATAGCGGTCCGGACGGCCTTTTGACCTCTCCCTCGAATCCCGCAGCCGCGTTGCCGTCGGTGGATCGGACCAGCTTCGGTACGCGACCAAGCGTGTCCTGACCAAACTTCGGCATATCCGCACTCATGCTCGCAGGCCCGTCCCACACATGCCCTGCCGACTTCACCGTGAATGTCCCCGGACATCCCAGCTCGATATCCCCGCCGCGCAGCTTGAGATACGCCCCGCCGGACGTGACGAACACGACTTCATCGCTCGCCGTGCCGACGAGGTTTCCGCCACTGGCCGTCAACTGAAGGTTCTTCGCCGAATCGACCTGCGTATCGTCGTGCTGCGATTGAATCGTGACCTTCCCGTGATTCGCGATCGCCGACACGCCGTCGCTGTGCGCGAACAACGCGACGCCACGACCGGCATGCAGATTGATGCGCTCGCCGCTGCTGACCTGAACGTGTTGCTGCGCGATCTGATCGATGTTCTCGCCCGCATACATGACGTGCGTTCTGGGCGTGACATTGAGCGACCCCGACTGCGCGCCGAACGCGATCAACGCGGGCGCATCGCCGGTCGAACCGGGCCGTGCCCCGTCAGGCGTCCAGTTGCGGAACGCATCGGCGACGTTGTCCTGACCGGCGGTATCGGCCGACTGTCCGCCATGCTCGCCGGCATAGTCGCCGAGCGATTTGAACAGCGCCGTGCATTCGTCGAGCAGCCGAATCAGTTCGTCTCGATCGAGCTGACCGCCCGTGGCTCGTGCGCGCGCATAGGTCGACAACAGGATGCCCTGCGCCGCGCGCAGTGCCGCGGCGGCATCGGTGCGCAGCTCGGCACCTTCGCCGCGATCCTTCCCGTGTCCGCTTTCGCGCGGCTGGGTCAGATAGCCGAGATTCAGTTGGGTATGCGCATGTTCGCTCGCCAGCTGCGCCGAGATTTGCGACGGCGTATCGTCGAGACGAAGCTGGTTGTAGCGCCGGCCGTTGATTTCCTTGGTCTTGATGCCCGACAGGAAGCGGTTGCCGGGAAGCGCGCCCGTATGGGTGAACGTCACGGGCGGGTTCGCGCCGTTGCTCAGCACGCCGATGATGACGAGCCGATCCGGGTCACCGGACAGACATCCCAGCAGCACTTCCATACCGACGCGCGGCAGGAAGAGCGCGCCGAAGTTGCCTCCGGCGAGGCTTGTTCCGACACGAATCGGCGCACTGTCGCCGGCCCGGCCGTTCGTTCCGGCGCCTTGCGCGTGCGCATGATCGGCCGGATCGTGTCCGTGGATCAGCACACGCACGCGGCCGGCCCCGTCGCAAAACACTTCCTCGCCCTGGGCGCCGACGATCGTGCCGGTCAGCAGGTGAACCGGCGGTACATCGACCTTCGGATCATAGGCGGGCTTGAGCGGCACGCCGCGTCGCACGCACGTGAAACGGTTTTCATAGCGCGTGTCGGTTGGCTCCGGCAGATCGACAGGTGCCGGCGCAGCCGTTTGCGCGAGGTTCCGGCTCGCCGCGAACAACGTGTGCGCGCGGCCCGCGAGCGGCTTCGGCAGGTTGTTCCAGATATCGTGCCGAACCGACGTGACGACGAACTGGCGACGATCGGCCGGCCGCATGTCCAGCTCCGGGTCGCCCGTCAGCGTGAACCAGTGGCCGACGGGCAGGTCGCGTACGCTGCTGATTCCGTCGTAACGCTCGGCTTCGAACTGATGCGCCAGTATCCGGTCGCGCGTGATGCGATCGTGATCGCGCCATGAGTCGCCGACGTGCGGGATGTCGATCGCGGCGTCAGTCAGCAGGCGCGCAAGGTCGTTCCCCGCTTCGCCCTGGTCAAGGTCCGTGACAGCGGTGGAGTCATCTGCACGCGCTGGCTTGTAGTCCCAGGACGCGCGGCGGACCTGGCCGGGAGACACGCTCTGGCAGTGCGCAAAAAGCGTCACCGTGTCGCGTGGTTCGGTTCCGGCGTCGCGCGGGTGAAGCCGCAGCGTACCGGCCGGCGCTTCCTTCAGGCGATGCGGGTCGTCGCAGAACACGAGCGTATGAAGCGGCCACGCGTCGTTCATGCCGCGCGCGCCTCCGGCCGGCTCGGCCTTCGCGAAGACCGTAATGCCTTCCCGACGCAGCAGACGCCGGATGAAACGAGCGTCCGACTCGTTGACCTGCCGCGTGAGTTCGCGCACCGGATAGCGATCGGCCTGCAAGCCGGACAGGTCGAAATCGAATGCGCGCGTGAGTGCGTGGCTGCGCAGTTTCCACTCGTTCATCAGCGTCGCGAGAATCTCCGTCACGTGGCGCGATCGGAATACGCGGGCGTTGGTGCGACGGTCCATCAACGACAGCGCGTCACACACGTGCAATTGATAGACGGTCAGTTCGCCGTCGGATTGACCGGTTCGCACTTCGCGCACGATCGCGTTGATCGCACGCGTACTGCCGCGGTCGGTCGTCAGCCGGACCGATACGGGCAGGCCGAGAAACAGCGTCGGTGACAGATGATCGTGACTCGACACGCAGGTCAGTTCGCCGTCGATGCCGGACATCAGGCCTTCGCGGATATCGGCGTGATGGAGCGCAAGCAAGTGGCCGACCGCGCGCTGCGCCCGGCCGAAATGGAGATCGACGGGGCGCGTGCTCCCGTCGGTCAGACTGGTCGCAAATTCCCGAAATGTTCTTGCTATCGACATCGCCATAATCTCATTGCTTTTTTATTGATTGGGATTTGTTTGAAATGTGGTCCTGTTTGAAATGAGGAAATTGGATGGAAAATTCGCGTCGAGAATATCAAGCTTGTCGGTCTTGATAAATGTATTTTTGTTTTTATGTGGATAGATGCTTGGTTTGAAACGGTATTTTTCTTTTTCGGTGATTTGGATGGTTTTTTAAAAGTCTTGTATTGATCGGCGAAAAGGGAGGCGCACGGTGGTTCTGTCGGATTGCGTAGTTGTCGCACGGGCCGTTTTATTTAAATAAAATCGATTAACGGTCTTTGGGGATCAGATCCGTCTGATTTCGAAGAAAATGGCGGCGTATTGCGTCGACGAAAAACGTGTGGACGGATTGCTTCGTGCCCGCTCGGAGCGCATCGGCCGGTTGCCGGTCTCGTCATTCGACGCGACCTGATCAGCGCGCGGCCGGGCGGCGCGCTGAACGGCGTTCATCGGTCGCGCAAGCGGCGTCGCCTGCGGGCATCGCTAATGTCTATGAGGGATTCCCCCGTAACCCTCAACCAAGCGCCGCTTCGGCGCAGCGCCCCCTTCCACAGCGCTTCTCCACCGACCTTTCCCGCCCGCCGCCGCCGATTATTTGCGTTTCGCGAATGGCGCGTTCGCCGGTTGTTCCATACCCGATCCGCCTGCGCGCACCTATCGTTCGGGCGTCGGCTGATTGAATTCGACGCCTGCAACCGGAAAGAAGCCGGACAGGCGGCCGCCACTTCCTCGCGACTCAGGTCGCGTCGCACACCCAAGACAACGGACCTGGCTGATGCGCGGACGCCCCGGCGCGCGCAAGCGGACCAATCCACGGAGACAGACATGAAAGCAAACGAGTGGGATACCTCCTATGAGTGGAAGGCGGTGACGCTGCTGGCGCTCGGCTTCGGCCTGGTCGGCCTCGACCGCTGGCTCATCGCGCCGCTGTTCCCTTCGATCATGAAGGACCTGCACCTGAGCGCGCAGGACGTCGGCAACTGCATCGGCGTGCTCGGCCTGTCGTGGGGCATCTTCGCGGCACTGATGGGCGGCATCTCCGACAAGGTCGGCCGCCGCAAGGTCCTGATCCCCGCCATCATCGTGTTCTCGCTGCTGTCCGGCTTCTCGGGCCTCGCGGGCGGCTTGCTCGGCCTGATCGCGATCCGCGGGCTGATGGGCGTCGCCGAAGGCTCGTTCTGCCCGACCAGCTTCGCGGCCACCGCCGACGCGTCGCACCCGCGGCGGCGCGGCCTGAACCTCGGGCTGCAGCAAAGCGGCTTCGCGCTGTTCGGGCTGGCGCTGTCGCCGATCATCGCGACCCAACTGCTCAACGTCGTGTCGTGGCGCTGGGTGTTCGCGCTCGTGGCGATTCCCGGGCTGATCCTCGGCGCGATCATGTTCTTCGTGATCCGCGAACCGAAGCGCGCGAAGGAGGTCGTGTCGGAGCACGCGCCGGCGTCGCTCGGCCATGTGCTCAAGAGCCGCAACATCCTCGTCGCGATGGCCGCGCTGTGTTGCGCGATGACCGGCGTGTTCGTGCTCGGCGCGCTGCTGCCGCTGTACCTGACGGATTACCTTGCGCTCGGCACGCAGAAGATGGGCCTCGTGGTGTCGGCGATCGGCTTCGGTGGCTTTCTCGGGCAGTTCGGGCTGCCGGGCCTGTCCGACGTGGTGGGCCGCCGCCTCGCGAGCATCGCAGGCTTCGCCGGCACGGCGGTGATGCTCTACATCTTCCGCGGCCTCGGCCCGCAACCGCTCGTGCTGTTCGTGGTCCTGTTCGTTGCGTCGTTCTTCACGCTCGGGCTGGTGTCGCTGCTGTCGGGCCCCGTCGCGACCGAAGCCGCGCCCGTCGGCCTCGTGTCGACGTCGATCGGCGTGGTGGTCGGTTGCGGCGAGATCTTCGGCGGCGGCATCGCGCCGGCGATGGGCGGCTACGTCGCCGCGCACTTCGGGATCCAGAACATTCTGTGGCTGCCGATGGGGGCGGTGCTGCTCGGCATCGTGGTCAGCATGCTGCTGCGGGAGACGGCCCCGGCCGTGTTGCAGCGCCGCGTAGGCGTGCAGCCGGAGCTGTCGGCGGGCAAGCAGCCGTAACGTGCGGCGCGGTCATGCGCGCAGCCGGCGGGATTGACACCCGTCCGGTGACAGTGTGACGCGTTCGGCTTGACCCACCCGGCCGGCAGGTGCGGTTAGACTGCCGGTTTGGCTTTCGGGAAAGGTGCGGCATGGACCGGTTTCTGAGCATCGAGGCGTTCGTCAGGGTCGCGGAGGCGAGCAGCTTCGCGGAAGCGGCGCGGCAGCTTGGGGTCACCAGTTCGGTCGTGACGAACCGCATCCAGCAGCTGGAGAAGTTCGTCAACGCGCCGCTGTTCCATCGCAGCACGCGCCACGTGCGGCTGTCCGAAGTGGGCGAGACCTTCTACCGCGAATGCGCGGAAGTCGTGGGGCGCGTCAACGAGCTGACCGACCAGATGCGCGAGTTGCGCGCGACGCCGACCGGGCGGCTGCGCATCCAGATGCTGCCCGGCTTCGCGCTCGATCACTTCGGCGTGCCGCTCGCCGAATTCAATCGCCGCTATCCGGGCATCCAGCTCGACATCATCGTCAATGACCGTGTCGTGGACCCTGTCGAAGAAGGGTTCGACATCGCGTTCCAGATCTTTCCGCCGATATCCGAGTCGCTGATCGAGCGGCGCCTGTTCGTGGTCCGACGCCTGTTCTGCGCGTCGCCGGCCTACCTCGACGCGCATGGTGCGCCACAACATCCGCGCGAATTGCTGCAGCACACCACGGCGCTGTATTCGGGTTATCCATCACGCAACCGCTGGACGCTGACGCGCGGCGACGAGGTCGTCGAAATGGAGCTGCCGGGCATGATCCGCTCGAACTCCGTGCACCTGCTGCGCGAGTACGCGCTGACGGGCGGCGGCGTCGTGTGCCTGCCCACGCTGGTCGCGAGCGACGCGCTTGTCGCGGGCCGGCTGGTGCCCATCCTCACCGACTTCCAGATCGCGCCGCTGAGCTTCGCCGCCGTTTATCCCGCAACGCAGCGACAGGCGCTGAAGGTGAAGGCGCTGGTCGAATTCCTCGTCGAATACATCGGCGACGAGTCGCCGTGGGATCGTCCGCTGCTGGAGCGCGGCTGGGTTCGTTGAGCGAAGCGATTATTCGCGAAACGCAAATGCCGTAGTCGCGCTCCGTTGCCTTGTTGACGGGCGGCGTCGCCCCTAAAGTTGAATCCAACAAGCGGTTCAACTCAGGAGACAGCAATGACCGACACGGCATTCCACACCGTCTTTGGCTCGCTCGACGGCTACACGAAGGGCGAGATCGAAATCACCAGCGGCAGCGCAAAACACTACGCGTTCTCGAACGTCTTCGAGATCGCATCGAAGTCGGCGCCCTACGAAAAGGTCGTCGCCGGCAAGAACCTCGAATACGTGATCGAAGTGCTGCGCACCGAAGGCCAGTCGCCGTGGTTCGCGTGCGCGCACGACGAGTTCGCAATCCAGATGGATGGCGAAGTCCGCATCGACTTCATCAAGCTCGACAACCCGCCCGCCACCGGCCACGGCACCGTGAACGCCGGCACGCAGCCGGCGGGCCGCGAGATGGGTTATGTCGTGCTGCGCAAGGGCCACCAGGCACTGCTGCCGGCCGGCTGCGCGTATCGCTTCGCCGCCGGCAAGCCGGGCGTCGCGCTCGTGCAGACCGTGCTCGGCGAGCTGTCCGTCGAGAAGTGGGCCGACATCTGCCTGCACTGATCGATTCGATCGCGAAGATTCAACTATTCCAGGAGACACGTTATGGCCACCCTCGAGACCCTCGATCTTTCCGCAGGCTTCGCCGCCGATCTGGTGCAGGCCACGCAAGCCGATGCCGTCACCGGTTACCGCCGCTTCCACCTCGGTGAATTCGCGTTCCAGCGCGACGAGTATTTCGTGAAAATCAGCTGGCCGGCGAAAGGCCAGACCCGCACGCACGCGATCCCCGCGGACGCATTCCTGCGCGCGATGATGCGCGACGTCGCATGGGGCTTCTTCTACGGCTGGGTGAATTTCGATCACGTGTTCGGCACGCGCAACCACTACGGCAAGGTCGACGTCTATGCGGGCACGTTCAACGGAATCCTGAAGGAAGCCGGCGTCGACTACACCGAGACGTTCGAAACGCCGACGATCATGGCGACCTTCAAGGCGATGCTGCACGACTGGACCAACGAAGGCTTCGATCCGTTCGCGGCGCCGGAGGAAACCGGCACGGCGTTCGGGCGCAAGCACGGCGAGAACGGCTCCGCGATCGAACGCACGCGCATCGCGACGCGCCGCATGCCGGGCCTCGAAGGCGACTCGCCGCTGCGCGACGATTTGCCGGTGAACCGCGCGTTCCTCGACGTCGCTCAGGACGAGCCGGAAGTGCACGTGAAACCGGGCTTCGAAGGCGAGCTGCATGCGTTCAACCTGTTCAAGTACCTGTCGCGTTCGGACGTGACGTGGAATCCGTCGGTGACCTCCGTGTGCGGGCGCAGCCTGTTCTGCCCGACCACCGAGGAATTCATCCTGCCGGTATTCCACGGCAACGACCGCGTCGAATGGTTCCTGCAACTGTCCGACGAAATCGTGTGGGACATCGGCGACAAGAACACCGGCGCACCGCGCGCGCGCGTCACGATGCGCGCCGGCGACATCTGCGCGATGCCCGCCGACATCCGGCACCAGGGCTACTCGACGAAGCGTTCGATGCTGCTGGTCTGGGAAAACGCGACGCCGAACCTTCCGCAGCGATACGAGAGCGGCGAGCTGGCGCCGTATCCGATCGAGTTCTGAGCCGCGCCGGCTCGCACAAGCACACCATCGAGGACGATTCATGCAAACCCAACTCTTCATCGACGGCCGTTTCGTCGACGCCGTCGAGCGCGGCACGATCGACGTGCTCAATCCGCACGACGGCTCGCTGATCACGAAGATCGCCGCCGCCACCGCGGCGGACGTGGACCTCGCGGTGGAAGCCGCGACCCGCGCATTCCCGAAGTGGTCGGCGATGCCGGCGGCCGAGCGCGGCCGGCTGCTGCTGCGCCTCGCGGACGCGATCGAAGCCAACGCGGAGGAACTCGCGCAGCTCGAATCGCTGGACACCGGCCACCCGATCCGCGATTCGCGCGCGCTCGACGTGCCGCGCACGGCCGGCTGCTTCCGCTACTTCGGCGGCATGGCCGACAAGCTGCAGGGCTCGGTGATTCCGGTCGAAACCGGCTTCCTGAACTATGTGCAGCGCGCGCCGATCGGCGTGGTCGGCCAGATCGTGCCGTGGAATTTCCCGCTGATGTTCACGAGCTGGAAGATGGGCCCGGCGCTGGCGGCAGGCAACACCGTCGTGCTCAAGCCGTCGGAGATCACGCCGCTGTCGACGCTGCGCATCGTCGAACTGATGGCCGAAGTCGGGTTTCCCGAAGGCGTCGTCAATATCGTTCCCGGCTACGGTCATACGGCCGGCCAGCGTCTCGCCGAACACCCCGGTGTCGGGAAGATCGCGTTCACCGGTTCGACGGCGACGGGCCGCCGGATCGTCGAGGCGTCGCAGGGCAACCTGAAGCGCGTGCAGCTGGAGCTGGGCGGCAAGGGCGCGAACATCGTGTTCGACGACGCGAACCTCGACGCCGCCATCAACGGCGCCGCGTGGGCGATCTTCCACAACCAGGGGCAGGCGTGCATCGCGGGTTCGCGGCTCGTGCTGCATGAACGCATCGCCGACGAATTCCTCGAGCGCTTCGTGTCGCTGGCGTCGTCGATCCGCGTCGGCAACCCGCTGGACCCCGACACCGAGATGGGCCCGCTGACGTCGAAGCAGCATCTCGACCGCGTGCTGTCGTTCGTCGACGTCGCGCGCGAGCAGGGCGGCCGCGTGCTCGCCGGCGGCAGCGCGCCGCAGGATGCGGCACTCGCGAACGGTTACTACGTGCGCCCGACCGTCATCGAAGCGAAGAGCGCCGCCGATCGTGTCGCGCAGGAGGAAGTGTTCGGCCCGTTCGTCACCGTGCTGCGCTTCGGCAGCGACGAGGAAGCGCTGTCGATCGCCAACGCGACCGAATACGGGCTCGGCAGCGGACTCTGGACCAACGATCTCTCCCGCGCGCACCGGATGGCGTCGCGGATCGACGCGGGCATGTGCTGGATCAACTGCTACAAGCGCGTCAATCCGGGCAGCCCGTTCGGCGGCATCGGCAAGTCGGGCTACGGCCGCGAGATGGGTTTCGAGGCGATGCACGACTATACGGAAGCACGCTCGGTGTGGGTCAACGTCGACGGCAAGGTGCCGCCGCACTTCAAGCGCTGAGGCCGAGATGGAGCGCTTCGTCTATCAGGGAACGCCGTCCCGCGTCGTGTTCGAATGGGGCGCGCTCGAACGGCTGCCGGACGAGTTGTCCGCGCTCGGCGCGCAGCGCGCGCTGATTCTGTCGACGCCCGAGCAGCAGCCGCTCGCCGAACGTGTCCGGGCCGTGCTCGGCGAGCGTGCGGCCGGCGTGTGCGCGCAGGCCGTGATGCACGTGCCGGTCGAGGTGGCGCGGGCCGCGCGCGAGATGGCCGCCGAGCTGGGCGCGGACTGCTGCATCGCGATCGGCGGCGGCTCGACGATCGGGCTCGGCAAGGCGATTGCGCTCGAGTCGTCGCTGCCGATCCTCGCCGTGCCGACGACTTACGCGGGCTCGGAGATGACGCCGATCTTCGGGCTCACGGAAGGCCGGCTCAAGCGCACCGGACGCGACGCGCGCGTGCTGCCGCGTACGGTGCTGTATGACCCGTCCCTGACGCTGTCGCTGCCTCCGGGGATTTCCGCGGCGTCGGGCGTCAATGCGATGGCGCATGCGGTCGAGGCGCTCTATGCGGAAGATGCGAACCCGGTGATCAGCCTGATGGCCGAGGAGTCGATTCGTGCGCTCGGCGAAGCGCTGCCGGCGATCGTGCGCGCGCCCGACGATCGCGAGATGCGCAGCCGCGCGCTGTATGGCGCATGGCTCGCCGGCACGTGCCTGGGTGCGGTCGGCATGGCGCTGCATCACAAGCTCTGTCATACGCTCGGCGGCACTTTCAACCTGCCACACGCACAGACGCACGCCGCGATGCTACCGCATACCGCGCACTACAACCATGCGGCGGCGCCCGACGCGCTGCGCCGCGTCGCGCGGGCGCTGGGCGGCACCGACGCGGCCGACGCCGGCCCGCTGCTGTTCCGGTTGAACCGGCAACTGGGCTTGTCGGCGGCGCTGGCCGACATCGGAATGCCGGAAGCGGGCCTCGACGAAGCCGCCGACCTCGCGTGCCGGAATCCGTACGCGAATCCGCGGCCGATCGAGCGCGCGCCGATCCGCGAGTTGCTTCAGCATGCGTGGGAAGGGCGCGAGCCGCAGTGAGCGGCCGGCTGCATACAAAGGAGACGAACGTGACGAATGATCATCATGATGACGGCGACACGCGGTTGACCGAGCAGGTCGTCGCCAGCTTCGACGGTACGCCGAACCCGCGCTTGCGCGTGCTGATGCAGAGCCTCGTGCGGCACCTGCATGCGTTCGTCCGCGAAACGGAGCTGACCGAGGCCGAGTGGATGGCCGCGATTCGCTTCCTGACCGAAACCGGGCAGATGTGCGACGACGTCGTGCGCCAGGAATTCATCCTGCTGTCGGACACGCTCGGCGTGTCGATGCTGGTCGATGCGATCAACCATCGCTTCGCCACCGGTGCGACGGAAACAACCGTGTTCGGCCCGTTCTACATCGAGGGCATGCCCGAGCGCGCGTATGGCGAGAACATGGCGTTCACGCCCGGCACGCCGGTCGTCGTGCATGGCCGCGTGCTCACGACCGACGGCGCGCCGGTGCGGGACGCCGTGCTCGACGTCTGGCAGACCGCCGAAAACGGTATGTATTCCGGGCAGGATACGGCGCAGCCGCACGGCAACCTGCGCGGCCGCTACCGGACCGATGCCGAAGGTCGTTACGCGATCACGACGATCCTGCCGGTCAGCTATCCGATTCCGACCGACGGCCCGGTCGGGAAGATGCTCGATGCCACCGGGCGCCATCCGTGGCGGCCCGCGCATTTGCATTTCATGATCGACGCGCCGGGTTACCGCAAGCTCGTCACGCATCTGTTCGACGAGAACGACGCGTATCTGCAGTCGGATGCCGTCTTCGGCGTGAAGCCGTCGCTGATGGTCGCCTATCGGCCGCGTGCGGCGGGTGACGAACTCGCGCGCCGGGTCGGCTTGAGCGGCCCGTATCGCGAGGCGACGTACGACTTCGTGCTCGACCGGAGCTGACCGACATGGCGCGATTCTTTGCGGTATTTGCGACGGACCAGCCCGGCATGCGCGAGGTGCGCGACCGCGTGCGGGCGACGCATCGGACCTACCTGCGTTCCGCCGCGCAGCACGGCGTGTATGTGCGGCTCGGCGGGCCGACGCTCGATCCGCAGGGCGATGCGATGAACGGCACGCTGCTCGTCGTCGAGGCGGACGACATCGATGCGGTGATGCAGTTCGTCGGCAACGATCCGTATGTGAAGGAAGGGCTGTTCTCGCGGGTCGAGGTGCGTCCGTGGGACTGGAGCCTCGGCAATCCCGAGCGGAGAGCGTGAGTCATGGGTGCCACGCAACTCTGTCGCTTCGCCGATGTGCCGGATGGTGGCGCGCGGGTCGTCGATGAGGCGTGCATCGGACGCCCCGTCATCGTCGTGCGGCGCGGGGAGCAGGTGTGGGCTTACGTGAATCGTTGCCCGCATTTCTCGGTTCCGCTCGATTTCGTGCCGGGCAGCGTTTCCTGCTATCGATCCCAGGTGCTGATGTGCGCGCATCACAGTGCGCTGTTCCGGTTCGACGACGGGGTGTGTATCGACGGGCCGTGTTCGGGTGCCGGGCTGGAAGCCGTGGCCGTCGAGGTGGATGCGGCGGCGTGGGTGATTTGCCGGAGCGCCTGAATCGGCGGACGGGCCGATCGCATCTGGCTGGAAGAAATCGGAAATGCGCGGGATTTCATTCGTTCCAGTAAATAAGTATAGCTAAGTAAATCTCATTGTGCCGGACCGGATGCAAGCCTGATCCGGCGGGAAGGTGTTGTTTAACGAAGCATGGGGCGGATCGTTCGCGACGTGGCGGGCGACCGGCTCGAATTTCAAAAAAGACGGAGACGCAATGAAGCTCAGGTTTGGAGTAGTCGCGATGCTGGCCATCGCGCAGGGTGCGTATGCACAGAGCAGCGTGACCATGTTCGGTCTGATCGACAGCGGCATCTCGTACGTCAGCAACGAGGGCGGCGGGAAGAACGTCAAGTTCGACGACGGCATCTTCACGCCGAACCTGTTCGGCTTTCGCGGCACGGAAGATCTCGGCGGCGGATATCACGCGACGTTCGCGCTCGTGAACCAGTTCTCGATGGCGAACGGCAGCATCATCGGGACCGGGATCTTCGGACGTAATGCATACGTGGGCATCGAGAGCGACCGGTTCGGCAGCGTCAGGCTCGGGAATCAGTACGACTTCATGGTCGATTCGCTGTTTGCGAAGGGGAATGCGATCTCGATGGACATCTCGGGGCTGTATGGATTCAGGAATGGCCCGTTCCAGCGTCTTGCGCTGCCCGGCAATCCGACCGGCGCGTTCGACTGGGATCGCACGGCAGGCAGCAAGCCGGTCGCGAATTCGGTCAAATACACTTCGCCGACGGTCGCGGGGTTTTCCGGCGGTGTGATGTATGCGTTCGGCGGCGTGGCCGGTTCCATCGGCGCGGACAATGCCGTAAGCGCGGGCTTGAACTACGAAGTCGGCGCGCTCGGCATCGGTGCCGCATATACGAACGAGAAGTACGGCCCGGCGCCCGGTACACCGTCGACCAGCGTGCGCAACTGGGGTGTCGGGATGCACTACGACTTCGGTGCGGTGAGCGCGAAGGCACTCCTGACCACCGTGCACAATTCGTTCAACGATGCCGGCGTGTGGATGGCCGAGGCCGGTGGCGTGTGGCGCATCAGGCCGGACGTGTTTCTCGGCGCGAAGTACATGTACATGAAGGGCAACGAAGCCGTGAACGACAACCATGCGCATCAGGTCAGCGTCGCGCTTCAATACCTGTTCACGAAGCGGACGATGGTCTACGTGTCCGCCGATTATCAACGCGCGAACAGCGGCGCGAACGCGCAGATCAACGGCGTGCTCGATCCGAACGGGGCGTCGAGTTCAGCGAGTCAGGCGGTGGCGCGGGTCGGCCTGCATACGATGTTCTGATGGCGCGGCGGGCGGGACCGGCGTCGCGGTTCGCCCGCCAACCGGCTACCGCGTGGCTGCGGCCGCCTCCTTGGCCTTGTCCTGTTCCGCCGCCAGCGCCGCATCCGCCGCCTGCGCGCGCTGGATCGCCGGGCGCGCCAGCACGCGATCGATGTACGCGAGAATGCGCGGCGTTTCGGGTACCAGCTTGAACATCGTCGTCCAGTTCAATGCCGAGCCCCACAGCACGTCGACCGCCGTAAAGCGCTCGCCCAGCAGGTAGGGCCCTTTCGCCAGTTGCGCATCGATCCGCATCATCACGGTATCGAAGTCGCCGTACGGCGACGTCGAGTAGGCGGCGGGCGGGCGATTCATCGAGCGGTCGACGATGGCCGGCTCGAGGCACGAGCCATAGAACGTCATCCAGGTCAGATACGGCCCGCGCAGCGAATCGCCCGGCGCCGGCGACAGGCCGGCTTCCGGATACAACTCGGCCGCGTACATGTAGACGGCGGCCTGCTCGGTGACGATCACGTCGCCATGACGCAGCGCGGGAACCTTGCCCAGCGGGTTGATGGCGAGGTATTCGGCTTCGTGATGTTTGCCGGTGGAGAGGTCGAACGCGTGCAGTTCATAGTCGGCACTCAGTTCTTCCAGCAGCATCCGCGCGCCGGCCGAGCGGCTGCGCGGGGAGTGGAACAGGGTCAGGTGACGGTCTTGCGGCATCGCGGGCTCCGGTGTGCATTCGGGACAGGCCGCCCAATATAGGACGGCCGCGCGGCTTCGTCTTGGAAAAATCCGCTGCGGCGGTGCATCATCACGCAGTCACCTCAACGGTTCGTCACCATGGCCGACTTGCGTAACGTGACCGAGACGCCCAAAGGCGTCGTCGGCCCGAAAGCCTTCAATCAGCGCTTCCGCCTGAATCGCTATTACCCGTGTGCCGATCTGGCCGGGGTGCTGGATCACCACTGGATCGTCGAATGGGATCTGCGCGACCAGCCGCCGTATGTGCAGCGCACGCTGCCGTATCCGTGCGTGAATCTGGTGTTCGACCGGCGGCGGACGGGGATCTTCGGCGTGGTGTCGGGGGCGTTCGAGACGACGTTGGCCGGGGCCGGGCGCGTGATCGGCTTGCGGTTCCGGCCGGGCGCGTTTCGGGCGTTCTTCGGCAAGCCGGTGCATTTGTCGACCGACAAGGTACTGCCGGTGTCGACGCTGCTCGATTGCGGCGACGCGCAAGCCGAAGACGCCGTGCTCGGTGCCGAGGATGACGCCGGGATGGTGGCGGCTGCCGAGGCGCTGCTGTTGCGGGTGCTGCCGCCGGCCGATCCGCAGGTAGAACGTATTCATGGCATTTTGCAGATGCTGCAGCAGGATATCGGGCTCACGCAGGTGCGTGACCTGGCCGAGCGCGCGGGGTTGAGCGAGCGCACGTTGCAGCAACTCTTTTCCGACTATGTGGGCGTGACGCCGAAGTGGGTGATCTGTCGTTATCGCCTGCATGAGGCGGCCGACAAACTCGCCGGCGGCGAGCCGGTCGATCTCGCGGAACTGGCGCAGGCGTTGGGGTATTTCGACCAGGCGCATTTCACGCGCGATTTTCGCAAGCTGGTCGGGAAGGCGCCGGCGGAGTATCGGCGGGAGGATCGGCAGGGGTGAGGTTGCGGATGAGCGGGCGTTGGCCTGCTTTCGGGCTGACAATGAACCGGCGAAGGGGCGCTCAGGGCATCGGTGAATTTCAAACAATGGATGCGTTGCCTATCATTCCACCCTATAGTGCTCGTCGTTGACCGATCCGCAAGAAAATCAGGAGTCTTCGTGTTTCATCGGAAATCCAAGTTGGGGCGTTCGAGCTTCGCGTGCGTCGTCGCTTTGACGATGATCCTGGCGCCCGTCGCGGTGCATGCAGAGGCGGAGGCCGTCGACGGCACGACGCACGTCGCGCCTGCTGCCGATCACGACGCGTCGCCCGCACGACCGATCGTCGGCGACGACCCGGTTGCCATTCGGGATGCCCTGAAGAAGCTGCACATCAGCCCCGCGCCGCCTTCCTTGAGCGACCGGGTGCGCGGCCTCGTCTCCGACGCAACCGACCGGTATGCCCCGAATCCCGACCTGGCGGCCGTCGGCCTCGATCGCGACGTGACGTTCGTGGTGCCGGTGCAGTACGGGCTGAGGTACCGGTCGCTACGGCACCTGTTGACGCTGGACGTCGACCTGTTCGACGCGGAGCACGGCGACCGGACGGGCATCCTGCTCCGGAAGGTCACGAAGGGGCCACGAGGGCGAGGGCTCGTGATCGCCCCCGAAGCGAAGGCGAAAGGGTACGTCCAGCAGATCGACATCATCGAACTCGATTCCGGGCATGGGAAAAAGACCACGGTTCGCAGCCGGATGCGGATTTCGCCTGCCGTGTACGCTCAAGCGCATGGCGACTTCGCGCTCGTCTTTTCCGGGCGCCTGGTTCGGCCTTATCTGACGGAGCAAGTCGACCATGCCGATCCGAGTATCGACGAGCCGACGGACATTACGACCCGGATCTCCAGGTTGCATATGGATATCAATGCGATCTCGCTGGTGAGTCCGTCGAGCGGGGTTGTGTTGGCGAAGAAACTGAAGTTGTCGAAGTAGGGTTTTTTCCTGTGCAGGGCGGTGATGCCGACCGGCTTGCGGGGGCACGTATGTCGCGTGCTTCGGCGCCGGTCGTCTGCGCGATTGCGTGCGATTGCGGTGCGGTCGGTGTTCGGTCGGCACAGCCCGGCCCTCCGCGATATACCCTCACTCCACCGTCACCGACTTGGCCAGATTCCTCGGCTTATCAATATCCGTCCCCCGTGCCAACGCCGCGTGATAAGCCAGCAACTGCATCGGCACCGTATGCAGGATCGGCGACAACGGCCCGTAGTACTCATTGAGTCGAATCACCTCGATCCCCTCACTCGGCACCAACCCGCAGTCCACATCCGCGAACACGAAAAGCCTGCCGTTCCGCGCGCTGACTTCATGCATGTTCGACCTGAGCTTTTCGAGCAGCACGTCATTCGGCGCCACCGCAATCACGGGCATTTCATTACTGACCAACGCCAGCGGCCCATGCTTCAACTCCCCGGCGGGATAAGCCTCCGCGTGGATATACGAAATCTCCTTCATCTTCAGCGCGCCTTCGAGCGCGATCGGATAATGCATTCCGCGTCCGAGAAACAGCATGTTGTCGCGTCGCGCGAGCAACTCCGACCAGCCCATGATCTGCGGCTCCAGCGCGAGCACCTTCGACATCGCATCGGGCAGATGCCGCAGCGCACGCAGATGCGCCTTCTCCTCGTCGTCGCTCAACCGCCCGCGCACCTGCGCCAGTGACAACGTCAGCAAGAACAACGCCACGAGCTGCGTCGTAAAAGCCTTCGTCGACGCCACCCCGATCTCGATCCCCGCACGCGTGACGAACTGCAGCGCGCATTCGCGCATCAGCGCGCTCGTTGCGACGTTGCAGATCGCGAGCGTGTGCAGCATCCCGCGCTGCTTCGCGACGTGCACGGCCCCGAGCACGTCAGCCGTCTCGCCGCTCTGCGACACCGCGACGACCAGCGTGCGCGGATTCGGCACGCTGTCGCGATACCGGAACTCGCTCGCGATCTCGACACTCGCCGGCAGCTTCGCGATGCTCTCGATCCAGTACTTCGCGGTCAGCGCGGCGTGATAACTGCCGCCGCACGCGAGCAGCAACACCGAATCGACGTCGTTGAACACGCGCCACGCGCCGTCGCCGAACAGCTCCGGCATGATCGACCCGACATCGAGCAGCGTATCGGCCACCGCCTGCGGCTGCTCGAAGATCTCCTTCTGCATGTAATAGCGATACGATCCGAGGTCGGCCGCGCCGCTGTGCGCGGCCACCCGCTGCACCGCACGCTCGACGCGCTGGCCGGCCGCATCGACGATCCAGTAGCGATGCAGCTGGATATCGGCAACGTCCCCGTTCTCGAGGTAAGCGATCCGATCGGTGATGCCCGACAACGCGATCGCATCCGACGCCAGGAAATTCTCGCCATCCCCGACACCGACGACGAGCGGCATCCCGTCGCGCGCACCGACGATCCGGTGCGGCTCGTCGCGGCACATCACCGCGATCGCGTAGCTGCCGCGCAGTCGCGCGACCGCGCGGCGCACCGCGTCGAACAGGTCGCCGTCGTACAGGTGATCGATCAGGTGCGCGATTGCCTCGCTGTCGGTCTGGCTTGCGAACACATAACCATGCGCCTGCAGTTCCGCGCGCAGCTGATCGCAGTTCTCGATGATCCCGTTGTGCGACAGCGCGATGCGCGCGTTGTCGTCGCTCGGCGAGAAGTGCGGATGCGCGTTGAGCGTGACGGGCGCGCCGTGCGTCGCCCAGCGCGTATGCGCGATGCCGGTGTAGCCCGACAGCGCATGCCCGGCGATCTCGCGCTGCAGGTTGGCGACGCGGTCGACGCTGCGCGCGCGGGCCAGCGCGCGATCGCGATAGACCACGACGCCGCACGAGTCGTAGCCGCGGTATTCGAGCCGCTTCAGCCCGTCGACGAGGTTCGGCAGGATGTCCCGCTGGGCAACCGCCCCGACAATTCCACACATAGCGCGCTCCGTAAATGTCCTGTCTGGACCCGTGACAGCGATGGTAGAGGTGCATAGATGGAATTAAATTTCAAAATCCGTCAACGAATGAAACAGACAGGCGATCATCTATCATGTTGAAATTAAATTTCACACCCTGACCGGAAGGAGCCGCCCATGGCCGGCATCACGCTCGACGATCTCGACCTGCGCATTCTCGCGATCCTGCAGGACGACGCATCGGTGTCGAACCTGCAACTCGCCGAGCGCGCGCTGTCGTCGCCGCCGACCTGCATGCGTCGCGTGCGGCGGCTGACGGAAGCGGGCGTGATCCGCCGCCAGGTCGCGGTGCTCGATCCGGTCGCGATCGGCACGGCGGTCACGGCGTTGATCGAGATCAGCCTCGACCGGCAGACGGCCGAAGACTACGATGCGTTCGAAGCCTACGTGTGCGCGGAGCCGGCGGTCACGCAGTGCTACCGCGTGTCGCCGGGGCCGGATTTCGTGGTCGTGGCCGACCTGGCCGACGTCGCCGAATACGACGCGTTCGCGCGGCGGCTGTTCACCGGCGCATCGAACGTCCGCAACGTGCGGACGTTCTTCTCGACGCATCGTGCGAAGTTCGAGGCCAACGCGCGGGTCGCGCATGCGATGCGCAAGCGTGCGTAATCGTGCGTGTAAGCGCAGCCGTCACGCCGCGGCGGCTGCCGCGAGTTGCAGCGGCTTGCCGTACCCGAAGCAGTGCGCCGGCTCGGGAAACACGCGCTGCCGCACGTCGTGCGCGTACTGGCGGATCGCGTCGCGCATCACCGCGTTCGCATCGGCGTAGCGCTTCACGAAGCGCGGCGTGTACGCGTCGAACGCGCCGATCATGTCCTCGGTCACGAGCACCTGCCCGTCGCACGCGGGCGATGCGCCGATGCCGATGGTCGGGATCGACAGTGTTTCGGTCAGATGGCGCGCGAGCGCTTCCGCGGTGCCCTCGACGACGACGCTGAACGCGCCGGCCCGCTCGGCCGCGCACGCGGCGTCGAACACCTGTGCGGCCGAGCGCGGGTCCATCCCCTGCGCGCGGAAGCCGCCGGTCGCATTGGCCTGCTGCGGCATGAGGCCGACGTGCGCCATCACCGGAATGCCGCGCTCCGTCAGGAAGCGGATCGTGTCGGCCATCTCGCTGCCGCCTTCGAGCTTGACGCCTTGCGCGCCGGTTTCGGCGAGCAGCCGCGCGGCGGAGCGATACGCTTGCGCGGGCGATTCCTGATACGTCGAAAACGGCAGATCGACGACGACGCACGCCTGCGCGGTGCCACGCACGACTGCCGCGCCGTGCGCGCTCATCATGTCGAGCGTGACGCGCAGCGTATCGGGCATGCCGTACAGCACCATGCCGACGGAGTCGCCGACGATGATCACGTCGGCCACTTCGTCGACGAGCTTTGCCATCGGCGCGGAATAGGCGGTGAGCGAGACGAGGCTGCCGATGCCTTTCGTCGCGCGGATCGCGGTGACGGTCTTGCGGGTGGTGCGGGTATGCGCGCTCATGAACGGAAGCCGTGAGAAAGAAGAGTCGTTACGGTAGCATCGCGATCGTGCATGCAATGACCTTCGGAGGACGTCTTATGTCGCTGGCGGGACAATCGGGTGATCCGTACGCGGTGCCGCCGATGGCGCGCCTGCCGAGGCCGCTGTTCGTGCGCGCGTTCGGGATTCCCGGCAACGCGAGCGTCGACGCGCATAGTCACCCGTGGGCCCAGCTGATGTATGCGACGAGCGGCGTGCTGGAGGTATCGACGCCGTCGGGCCGGCATCTGCTGCCGCCGCACTACGCGATGTGGATTCCGCCGCACGTGCCGCACGCGGTGTCGACGCGCGATTGCGTCGCGTTCCACAGCCTGTATCTCGACGATGCGATCGCGCGCGACGATGCCGCCGACGATTGCATGATCCTCTGCATGACGCCGCTGTTGCGCGAGCTGGTGATCGCGACCGGCGAGTTGCCGGTGAACTACGACGAGTCGGGGCCGGACGGTGCGCTTGTGTGCCTGATCGCCGACCGGATCGCGCGGATGCGGCCCGCGCCGCTGACGGTGCCGCTGCCGCACGATTCGCGTCTGCTCAAAATTGCGCGTGCGTTGCATGCGCAACCGGGCGACACGCGCAGTCTGGACGAATGGGGCCGTCAGGTCGGTGCGACGCGGCGCACGCTGTCGCGTCTGTTCCGGCAGGACACGGGGCTGTCGTTCACCGAGTGGCGGCAGGCCGTGCGGCTGCTCGCGGCGCTGCCGCTGCTCGATGCGGGCGAGCCGATCGGCGCGGTGGCCGCGCAACTGGGCTACGACTCGACGTCGTCGTTCATCGCGCTGTTTCAGGCGAAGTTCAACGTGACGCCGGGCGTGTATGCGAAGCGTGAAGCGCGCCGGCCGGCGCTGAGCGCATGACGCGGCAACGCGCGCCGCGGATCTTGATTCAGAACGCCAGCGACTGCTGCATCGGATGACGTTCCCCGCGCACGAACCCGGCGCCTTCGAGCAACAACAACGCGCGTTTGCGTTCGATGCCGCCTGCATAACCGGTCAGGCTGCCCGACGCGCCGATCACGCGATGGCACGGCACCATGATCGACACAGGATTGCGGCCAACCGCGCCGCCGACGGCACGCGCCGCGCTCATCGGCAGCCCGACGCGTTCGGTGATGTCGCCGTATGAAACGAGTTCGCCGAACGGAATCGCGAGCAGTTCCTTCCACACGCTGCGCTGAAACGCGGTGCCGCGCAGATGAATCGGCACCGAGAAGGTTTCGCGCGTGCCGGTGAAATATTCGGCGACTTGTTCGGCAACCTTGCACACAAGCGGCGACGCGCTGCGTACGTCCGCGTCCGGCGCGATCGCCAGCGACGGATAGTATTTCTGGCCGACGAAGAACAGGCCTGTGAGCGCATCGTCCTCGATGCGGATGGCGATGTCGCCCAGCGGGCTCGGAATCAGATGAGCGTGCGTCATCGCGAAGCTTCTCCATGAAGGTCGAGCAGCCCGTGGCCGGGCGCGAGCTCGGGCCGGCAGCGCATGCACGGCCGAAAGCCGGCCTTCTCGGCGGCCGCGGCGGTCGGGTAATAACTGCAGTTCTGCGCCTTCGGCGGTTTCACCGGGCAAACGGGGCGGCAATACACGCCGGTCGTCGACACGCCGACGAAGAACCAGCCGTCGAAGCGGCGGTTCCGCGCAAGCAGGGCGTCGTAGCAGGTGTCGGGATCGAGGCGCATGCGACGACTGTAAACCATCCGCGCCGCCGATTCCGGCTGGAATCGGACATGTGTGTCGACGCACCGTCCCGCGTCGTGGCCCCGTTTCGCACGCGGGAGAATCCCGGAAAAACGGTTAATGCCACTCTGCGAAACAGTCATCTCTTTTTGCACGGCCAATTTTGAGATGACTCATCGAAATCCCCGACTGACACGGCACCGACCCACGCCCTATCCTTTGAAAAACGTTTTCCAGAACTCGACGGACGAGCGGCCGCGCCACGCTAGGGGTGTGGCCGCCGCCCGCCCCGGCGCCCGTCGCCGGTCACGGACAGCACCATCCAGCGGCGCGACGGGCGCGACCGCGTATCGGAGACATTCATGCAATCCGCCGTCGTCGGTGCCGTGCGCACCGCGGCCAGCCGCTACCGCTGGACCGTTTGTGCGCTGCTGTTCTTCGCGACCGTCATCAACTACATGGATCGACAGATCCTCGGCCTGCTCGCGCCGATGCTGCAGCACGACATCGGCTGGAGCCAGGTGCAGTACGGCCGCATCGTGATGGCGTTTTCCGCGTTCTATGCGATCGGCCTGCTCGGCTTCGGACGCATCGTCGACTGGCTCGGCACGCGCATCTCGTATGCGGTCGCGATGCTGGTGTGGAGCATCGCGGCGATGCTGCACGCGGCGGTCGGCTCCGTGACGGGCTTCGCGGCGGTGCGCGCGCTGCTCGGGATCGGCGAGGGCGGCAACTTCCCGGCCGCGATCAAGACGACGGCCGAATGGTTTCCGCGCCGCGAACGCGCGCTCGCCACCGGCATCTTCAACTCGGGCGCGAACATCGGCGCGGTGTTCGCGCCGGCGATCATCCCCGCGATCGCGGTGGCCTACGGGTGGCGCGCGGCGTTCGTGATCATCGGTGCGATCGGCATCGTGTGGCTCGCGGTGTGGCTGGTGATGTATCGCACGGCCGACACGCGCGCGCTCGCCGCGGAATACGACGAGCCGCGCGACGAAGCCGAAGCGCTCGACGCGGCGAACGCGGATGCCGGCGCGCCGCGCTGGGGCGAACTGATCCGCAAGCGCGAGACGTGGGCGTTCCTGATCGGCAAGTTCCTGACCGACCCGGTGTGGTGGTTCTATCTGTTCTGGCTGCCGAAGTGGCTCAACGAGTCGCGCGGGATGGACATGCAGCATATCGGCCTGCCGCTCGTGTGCATCTATGCGCTGACGACGGTCGGCAGCATCGGCGGCGGCTGGCTGTCGTCGGCGCTGCTGCGCGCGGGCTGGAGCGTGAATGGCGCGCGCAAGACGGCGATGCTGTTCTGCGCGTGCTGCGTGCTGCCGATCGCGTTCGTGTCGCAGGTGCAGAGCCTGTGGATCGCGGTGCTGATCGTCGGTCTCGCGGCCGCCGCGCACCAGGGCTGGTCGGCGAACCTGTTCACGACGGCGTCCGACCTGTTCCCGCGCCGCGCGGTCGCGTCGGTGGTCGGCATCGGCGGGATGGCCGGCTCGATCGGCGGCGTGCTGTTCTCGGAAGTGATCGGCCAGGTGCTGCAACGCACGGGCCACTACTGGGTGCTGTTCGCGATCGGCGCGCTGGCCTACCTGCTCGCGCTGGCGATCATGCACATGCTCACGCCGAAGATGAAGCCCGCGAAGCTCGACGCGTGATCGCGTGACGGCAAACGAACGCGCCGCCCGGAGGCGGCGCGTTTTTGTTTGCGAAGCGACGAAGCGACGAAGCGACGAAGCGACGAAGCGACGAAGCGACGAAGCGACGAAGCGACGAAGCGACGAATCAACGATATGACGAAGCAGCGATACAGCGGATATCGAACGCGATGCGCGCTTCAACCCACCGCGGCCGTCGACGCGCGCATGATCAGCCGCGGCTCGAACGTCGAATAGCTTGCCTCGGTACGCCCGGCGAGCGCGTCGATCAGCTTCTGCATCGCGAGCTCGCCCATGTTTTCGCTCTGGATGTCGATGGTGGTCAGCGCGGGCGCCGCGTATGCGCCGTACGGCACGTTGTCGACGCCGGCAACCGACACGTCCTGCGGCAGCCGGAACCCGAGCGACGCCGCTTCCTTCATGAAGCCGAGCGCGATCAGGTCGTTGTAGCAGATCACGGCCTGCGGACGCTGCGGCCCGAGCATCACGCGCGAGCATGCGCGCTCGCCGGCTTCGGCGGTCGGCGCGTGCGCGTCGTGCACGTCGAGCGTGAGCCCCGCTTCCGCGAGACAGTCGCGCGCGCCCTGGATCCGTTCGTCGTTCACGCGCGCGGGCCCGAAGCCGAGGTACGCGATGCGCGTATGGCCGAGATTGAGCAGGTGACGCGCGAGCATGTAGGTGGCGAGCCGGTTGTCGATGCCGACGCTCGGAATCGGCAGGTCGGGGCTGCGGCGCAGCAGCACGAGCGGCTTGTGCAGGTCGAGCATCCAGCCGGCCTGGTCGTCGGGCATCCGCGTGCTGACGATCAGCCCGTCGACGCGCTGCGCGAGCGCCTCGATCAGCGAGCGTTCGCGCGCCTGGTTCTCCTCGGTATCGACGAGCAGCAGCGTGTAGTCGTGCTGGAGCGCGACGCGGTTCGCGCCCTTGACGACGTTCGTGAAGTGCGGATTGCTGATGTCGAGGATCACGAGGCCGATGGTGCGCGTGCGCCCGGTGATCATCGAGCGCGCGAGCGGGTTCGAACGGTAGCCGAGCCGCTCGATCGCTTCCTTGAGCCGCGCTTCGACGGTCGGCGAAAAGCGCTGCGTGCCGTTCACGTACTTGGAGACCGTCGCGACCGACACGCCGGCTTCCGCGGCCACGTCGCGGATCGTCGGGGAAACTTTTTTCATCGGAAGGGTAACGTTTTCGTTCGATTGCACCGGATTGTGGCAGAAAAAGCCGGCGTCCGGCCGCCGGACGATATCGGGAAAGTGCGGATGGGTGCGAACAGGTTCAACCATTGACGTTCGGCTTTTGCCCCGCGTATAGTTGGAAAACGTTTTCCGCTTGTTTGCCGGCTCCGCCGGTTTCGGGCAACGTCCAGCACACCTCAGAACAGATTCAAGGAGATTCGATGAACGCCACATCCACCGGCGCACGCAAGCCGTTCGGGCGTCTGCTGCTGACCGGCGCGGCCGGCAATCTCGGCCGTCAGGTGCGCGGCGCGCTGGCGAACTGGGCCGACGTCGTGCGCGTGAGCGACATCGCCGCGCTGGGCGACGCCGCCCCGCACGAAGAAACCCGGGTCGTCGACCTGGCCGACCGGCCGGCGGTGATGGAACTCGTCGACGGCGTCGACGCGATCGTCCACCTCGGCGGCATTTCGGTCGACGCGCCGTTCGACGATCTCGTCGATGCGAACATCACCGGCACGTACAACCTGTACGAAGCCGCGCGCAAGCACGGCGTGAAGCGCGTCGTGTTCGCGAGCTCGAATCATGCGATCGGGTTCCATCCGGTCACGGAAGTGCTCGATGCCGATTCGCCGCAGCGTCCGGACAGCCTGTATGGCGTGACGAAGTGCTTCGGCGAGTCGCTGTCGCGCTACTACTTCGACCGCTTCGGGATCGAGACGGTGTGCCTGCGGATCGGCTCGTCGTTCGAAGTGCCGAAGAACCCGCGCATGCTCGTGACGTTCCTCAGCTATCGCGACTTCATCGAGCTCGTGCGCTGCTCGCTGCTGACGAACCGCGTCGGCCACGCGATCGTCTACGGCGTGTCGGACAATCCGGTGAAGTGGTGGGACAACACGAAGGCCGGCTTCCTCGGCTTCCGGCCGCAGGACAGTTCCGAGCAGTTCGCCGGGCTGTTTCCGGTGACGGCGCCGAGCGCCGAGTACGACGATCCCGCGCAACGCTTCCAGGGCGGCGGGTTCGTCGTCGGCGAGCCGATGGAGCGCAACGCGAAGTAAGCGAGGCCGGCTCGCGCACGTCGATCAGCGCAGGACGTCCGTCGCCTTGTGCCGCTCGTCCACGCCGTCGCTGCGACGTAAGCAAATCCGCGCAGCCGTGCGCGCGGGCCGGCGCGCGTGAGCCACACCGCAAGACCCGGCGCACGCGTGCGCTCGCCGCGCCTACGCGCGCTTGCGCATCGGCCGATGGTGCGCCATCGGCGCAGGCGCCGGCACCGACTCGGCTTCCTCCTTGCACAGCTTGTCGAGCATGCGTTGCGCGGCGCCCGCGCAATCCTCGCCAGCGGGCTTGTTCGCGATCTCGTCGATCAGCGTCTGCAGGTTGCGCCGGTTCTGCGCGAGCCGCTGCTCGAGCAGCGCGATTTCGTCGACCTTGTGCCGCAACGCCTCCAGCAGTTCGTCGCGCGGCCATGCGCCGAGATCGGGCGGCAGCACCGCGCGGATCTCGTCGAGCGCAAAGCCCGCGCGCTGCGCGCGGTCGATGATCGCGAGCCGCGTCAGCGCTTCCGGCCCGTATTCGCGATAGCCGTTCGCCTGCCGGCGCGCCGGTTCGAGCAGGCCGCTCGCTTCGTAGAACCGGATGCGCGACGCCGCGATGCCGCTGGTGCGCGCCAGTTCGCCGATTTTCATGCTTGTGCTCCAGAGGGGCTTGACCTTGAAGCTGACTTTAAAGTTATGGTTGGGCATCGTCAATCGAGGAAGTCCACCATGAACCTGTTTGCGCCCCTCACGCTGCCCAATGGCGCGGTGATTCCGAACCGGCTCGCGAAGGCCGCGATGGAAGAGAACATGGCCGATGCGGATCACGCGCCGTCCGACGCGTTGCTGCGCCTGTACCAGGCGTGGGCCGACGGCCGGGCCGGCCTGATCCTGACCGGCAACGTGATGGTGGACGGCCGCGCGATGACGGGGCCGAACGGCGTCGTGCTCGACGGCGACGCGCATCTCGACCGCTTTCGGCGGTGGACGCAGGTCGCGCGCTCCGGCGGCGCGCACGTGTGGATGCAGATCAACCATCCGGGGCGCCAGATGCAGGCGGCGCTCGGCCAGACGACGCTCGCGCCGTCGGCCGTGCCGCTCGCGCTCGGCGCGCTGTCGAAGCAGTTTCCGGTGCCGAAGGAGATGACGGAAGCCGACATCGCCGACGTGCAGCAGCGCTTCGTGCGCGCCGCGCAGCTTGCCGAGCAAAGCGGCTTCACCGGCGTGCAGATCCACGCGGCGCACGGTTACCTGCTGAGCCAGTTCCTGTCGCCGCTGACGAACCGCCGGCAGGATGCGTGGGGCGGCAGCATCGAGCACCGCGCGCGGCTACTGCTCGACATCGTGCGCGCGGTGCGTGCGACGGTATCGCCGGCGTTCGTCGTGTCGGTCAAGCTGAATTCGGCCGATTTCCAGCGCGGCGGCTTCAGCGCGGACGATGCGAAGCGCGTCGTCGAACTGCTGAATCCGCTGGGCGTCGATCTCGTCGAACTGTCAGGCGGCAGCTACGAAGTGCCGGCGATGCAGGGCGAGGCGCGCGACGGACGCACGCTGGCACGCGAAGCGTATTTCCTCGAATTCGCACGGGACATCACGGCGGTCGCGGCGATGCCGCTGATGGTCACGGGCGGGATCCGGCGTCGCGCGGTGGCCGAGCAGGTGGTCGCGAGCGGCGTGGCGATGGTCGGCATCGCGACCGCGCTGTCGATCGAGCCGAACCTGCCGCGCGACTGGCAGGCAGGCAAGGACAGCGCGCCGGCGCTGCAGCCGATCCGATGGAAGAACAAGGCGCTGGGCGCGCTGGCGAACATGGCCGTCGTGAAGTTCCAGCTCGCACGGCTGAGCGTCGGGCGGCGCACGCATCCGCGCGTGTCGCCGCTGCGCGCGCTGGTGTCGCAGCAACTCGCCGCGCAGTGTCAGACGCGGGGGTACCGCAAGTGGATGGCGGGGCGGGCGGCGCGCTAGCCGCGCACGCGGCGCGTCGGGCTGCCCGAGGCCCGCTCACACCGGATACGCGTCGTCGACCTTCAGGTTCGCGAGCCGGAACAGCGTGCGCAGCGTCTGCGGATGAATGTCGCGGTGCGCGGCGAGCGACGTCAGCATGAAGTCGAGGACCTTCGCGTAGCGCAGCAGCACGAGGCAGTGCGCGAGATCCGCGTTGCCGCCGCGCATGGCTTCCGCGTAGCTGACCATCCGGGTCGACAGCGTGCGCGCCATCTCGAGTTCCATCTGCTGCTTTTCCGTCCATTCGGGCTGCGGCTGTTCGAGCAGTTTCGCGAGGAAGATCTGGAACGACGTATCGGACGAATTGGGCAGCGCATCCATGATGTGCCTCGCAGCTTGCGTGGATCGTTCGGGCGTATCCGGGGACGGTCCCGATCCGGGTTGGTGTTCGCGCCGATCGTCGGCGCGGCTGTCACTGCAATGCGAATGCAGGTTCCGTACCAGCCCTCGATCCGATTGTTGAGCACTGTTGACGCGGGGCGCGGCAACGGTCATCGCGTCCCGCCGGGACTGGCTTGCACGGAAAATCGGGCAGGGCGCCCATCCGCCGCGCGCGATCGCGGTCGGCCGCGCGACAGGGGCCGGACGGACGAAATGCTTCAGCGATGTAACGTAACGCCGGGTTGAAAACGGTCGAGTGTGTCGATCGACGAAGCGCTGCAAGGTCGCGGAGCATGGGCGTCGGCGGCGTCCCCGCGGCCTCGGGACGGTCTCGTGCGGCGAGCCGCGACGCCACCCGCCGCCACCCGCCGCGCATTGAAGGCGCGCGCCGCATGCGCCGGATGTTTCATATCCGAGACGTTTTTTTCGCGGCCCGCCGGACGCACGTGCAACCGGCGTCACGCGCGCCCTCCAACTGGCCCACCGAATAACCGGACAACTGTTCATGGGCAGCGGCGCCGGGTTCGCGAACAATCACCGCATCATCCCCCGCGAGGTTCGACATGAGCGTCCACGCCTTCTTCTCGGCCAACCTGCTGCTGGCCTACGCGGCTTACTTCGTCGGCACGGGCAGCCCCGGCCCGAGCAATCTCGCGATCATGTCGGTCGCCGCGAACCACGGCCGCAAGGCGGCGCTCGCGTTCGCGCTCGGCGTGATCTCCGGTTCGATGTGCTGGGCGACGGTGGCCGCTTTGGGTGTTTCGGCCGCGCTGCTCGCATGGTCGAAGCTGCTGCTCGCGATCAAGCTGTTCGGCGGCGTGTATCTGCTGTGGCTCGCGTTCAAGTCCGGCCGCACCGCGTGGTCGGCGAAGGCGGGCGCCGCGCTGAAAGCTGCGCCCGAGCAGACGCTGTCGCGCTTCTTTGCGCGCGGCGCGATGCTTCACCTGACGAATCCGAAAGCGATCCTGGTGTGGGTGTCGATCGTCGCGCTGTCGTCGAACGGCGCGGGCGCGTCGCACGGCGCCGTCGTGCCGGGCTGCCTCGCGATCGGATGCGCGGTGTTCGGCGGTTATGCGCTGGTGTTCTCGACGGACGGTGCACGCCGGCTGTACGTGCGCGGCCGCCGCATGATGGACGCGTGTCTCGCGGTGGTGTTCGGGCTCGCCGGGGTCCGGCTGCTCGCGTCCAACGTGTGAGCGAACCCGCCGCGGTCACCGGAACCCGAATCCCGGAACCGCGAATCCCCGAATCCGAAAACAGACGATCCGCCGCGCACACACGCGGCGGATCGTCGATCGCGCCGTCCCGGCTTCAGCGCTTCAGAAGATGAAGCCGGTATTGATGAACTTCGAGTAGTGATCGGACACGATCGAATCGAGCAGCTGCTTGCTGCCGTCGGTCTGCTTCGCCGCGACCATCGAGCGGATCGAGAACGCGCGCAGCGCGTCGCTCACCGACAGCGTGCCTTCCGCCGAATCCTTGCGCCCGGCGAACGGGAACACGTCCGGCCCGCGCTGGCACTGGCAGTTGATGTTCACGCGGCACACCTGGTTCACGAGCGGATCGACGAGCGCGCCGATCTGCGCCGGATCGGAACCGAAGATGCTGACCTGCTGCCCGTGCTCCGAGGTCGTCACGTAATCGAGCGCGGTTTCCACGTCGTCGAACGGCGCAACCGGAATGATCGGCCCGAACTGCTCCTCGCGATACAGCTTCATCCCTTCGGACACCGGATACACGACGGCCGGGTAGAACAGCGTCTTGCTGAACTCGCCGCCCGAGTGGTTGACGACCTGCGCGCCCTTGGCCTTCGC
Source organism: Burkholderia sp. USMB20 (assembly GCF_000949135.2). Classification (GTDB taxonomy): domain Bacteria; phylum Pseudomonadota; class Gammaproteobacteria; order Burkholderiales; family Burkholderiaceae; genus Burkholderia. Next base: position 32,269 of record NZ_JTAN02000005.1, read on the forward strand.
GTCGTCGATCGCGTCGGTCATGTACGCGGTGCGATGCATGCCCGGCAGCGGCGTGATGCTCACGCCTTTCTCCCACGGCATGCCGATCTTCAGCTGTTCGAGCGCGGCGGTGAAGCGTTTCAGGAATTCGTCGACGATCGAGCGGTGCACGAGCAGCATCTTCAGCGCGGTACAGCGCTGGCCGTTGAACGACAGCGCGCCGAGCAGGCACTCCTTCACGGTGAGGTCGAGATCGGCGTCGGGCAGCACGATCGCCGCGTTCTTCGCGTCGAGGCCGAGGATCGCGCGCAGCCGGTGCGACTTCGGATGCTGCTTCTTCAGGTGATCGGCGACCTTGCTCGAACCGATCAGCGCGAGCACGTTGATCTTGCCCGACGCGAGCATGTGCGGCACGACCACCGCGCCCGGCGCGTAAATCGTGTTGATCACGCCCTTCGGGAACGCGTCGCGGAACGCCTCGAGCAGCGGCTCGAACAGCAGCGTGCCGTATTGCGGCGGCTTGAACACCACCGTGTTGCCCATCAGTAGCGCGGGGATCAGCGTCGCGAAGGTCTCGTTCAGCGGATAGTTGTACGGCCCCATGCACAGCACGACGCCGAGCGGCGTGCGGCGGATCTGGCCGATCGTGCCTTCCGCGATCACGAAGCGCGAGTTCGCGTTGTCGAGCTCCTTCAGCGCGTCGATCGTCTGCGCCATGTACGTGACGGTGCGGTCGAACTCCTTCTGCGAATCGGCGAGGCTCTTGCCGATCTCCCACATGATCAGGTTCACGACCAGCTCGCGCTGCGCGACCATCCGCTTGATGAAGTCCTGCATGCAGGCGATGCGCTGCTCGACCTTCATCGTCGGCCACTCGCCGCGGCCCGAGTCGTACGCGCGCACCGCGGCGTCGAGCGCCGCGTCGCTTTCCGTCTCGCCCATCACCGGATAGCTGCCGATCTCCATCTGCGCGACGCTGCCGTCCGGCTGGCGCACGCACACGGGCGACAGCACGGTCTTCGTCGTGCCGTCCCACGGACGCAGCTCGCCGTCGACCAGCGACACGCGCTGGTGGATGGGGGCTGCGAGCCGGAACTCGGCGGGGATGTCCTGATAGGCGGGAAACAGCTGCTGCAGGGAAGCGGAATCGGGCATGACGGTCTCGTTTGACGGGGGTGTCCGGTAAGGACGGGCGATGCGGAATCCTGAGCTGAACGATCCTCGATCCTGAATCGGCATGATGACGCGCGGACGACGGGACGTCACGCGTCGGCATGGCTGAAACGCGGAATGGAACCAGTTCCATTAAAAAGGAACGCCGAGCCGATTGCAAGATTTGCCGAATGCCATCGCACCGCGCGTAAACAATTTGAAGGATTGTGTCCGAATGGCGGGTATAAGCCGTTCGGTGCGTACGCAAACGTTTCACTTCGGCCGCATTGAGCGGATAATGACCCGGCGCGGCGAAGAAAAAATTGCCCGGAACCTGAGAGAAAACAGACGCAGTGAAGAAAAGAGAGAAGGTCCGCCGCGCTGCCGAAGCGAGGTCGGCTGCCCGGAGCGCCGGGTCGGGGTTGCCCGGCTCGGCGCGCACCGGACCTCCGGTGACGCGTCGCGATCACTCGACGTCTTCGTCGTCCTCTGCATCCATGTCATCGTCCTCCCTGTCCCGCCCCGGCGCCGCATACGCGCTCGCCTGTTCCAGCAACCACGCCCGAAACGATTCCAGCGGCTTGCTGTGGCTGAACTCCGTCGGATACACGAGGTAGTACGCCGAATCGCCGACCGTCGCCGCGTCGCACGGCACGACGAGGCCGAGCTGCTGCAACTGTTCCTCGACGAAGAACTTCGGCACCAGCGCGACGCCGAGCCCGGCCGCGGCCGCGCTGATCAGCATCGTGTGCAGCTCGTAGCGCACGCCCTGCATCGTGCGGATGTCCTCGACGCCGTGCGTCTCGAACCACTGCGCCCACGCGCCGGGACGCGTGGTCGAGTGCAGCAGCGGATACGCGAGCAGATCCTCGACGCGTTCGACCGGCCCGTCGAGCAGCGCCGGCGAGCAGATCGGCACGACTTCCTCGCCGAACAGGTAGTCGGACGACGTGCCGGGCCAGGTCGGCTTGCCGTAGTGGATCGCGGCCTCGAAGTGGGTGTCCTCGAACGAGAACAGGTCGGTGCGGCTGCCCATGTTCACGCGCACGTCCGGCGTGCGGTCGTAGAAGCTCTTGATGCGAGGAATCAGCCAGTGCGACGCGAAGGTCGGCAGCACCGCGAGTTCCAGGTAGCCGCCGCCGCTGCCGTGCGCGATGATCGACAGCGTGTCGCGGTCGAGCGCCTCCAGCGCGCGCCGCACCTGCGTGCCGTACAGCTTGCCGGCGCGCGTCAGCACGACGCGCTGCTTCACGCGCGCGAACAGCCGCACGCCGAGGCTCGCCTCGAGCGTCGCGATCTGCCGCGATACCGCGCTTTCGGTCAGGAACAGCTCCTTGGCCGCGTGCGTGAAGCTCTCGTGGCGCGCCGCGGCTTCGAAAGCCACGAGCGCACCCATGTTGGGGATCTTGAATTTGCGCATGATGCTCGTTTTGTCTGACGAACGGACCGGCCCGCGGCGGGCCGTCGGACGCGTGTGGGGATCGCGAATAATTCCAAAAACTCATCACGTGTCAATTTAATCTCGCTTTACGCCCCGCTGCAACCCTTTGAATAATGCATCCCACGCAAGGCCAGGCGCCCGCTGGGCGGCCGGCCAATCGAGTTGCCGGCACGTTTGCCGGCGGTCCCCCGAACACGAGAATCCTGATGCGCAATCCGAATATCGAGAGCTTGCTGACGAAGCTGCTGGGACAGGCGAAGACCGACGCCCTGTTCGCGACCCTGAACATGCCGGCCATCCTCGACGAATGGGAAACCGACGTCGTCACGCGCGCGGAAATCGCGCAGGCGATGAACATGGCGCTGTTCGAAGGGCTGCTCGAACGTTCGGCGAACGGCCGCGCGTATACGGCCGATGCCATCGAAAACGGCGGCTCGGTCTACTTCGACCACGGCGCGCTGCGCACGGTGCGCTGGCCGCACACGGGCGCGCTGCCGCCGGGCGAGGCCGCGTTCACGCGCATCCTGCGTCCGCTCGGCTTCCGCCTGAACGGCCGCTATCCGCTCGACAAGCTCGGCATGACCGGCCGCGCGTATGCGCACGAAGACGCGCCGGACGAGATCGCGCAGTTCTTCGTCAGCGAACTGCATCCGGAGCGCTTCTCGAAGGAATTCCAGCAGGCCGTGACGAACGTCGTGAGTTCGTCGCGCGATCCGCTGTCGCCGGCGGCCGTCGCGCTTCTGTGGGAGATCGAGCGCGAAGGCTGGCTGTCGCTCGACGCCGCGCATGCGCTGCTGCCCGAGATCGTCGGTGCGTTCGCGCGCCAGCACGACCTGCCGAACGAACTCGACTACGAAACGCTGCTGCTCGAATCGGCCGAGATGGCGTGGATCGCGACCGAAGGCAACGCGTTCAACCATGCGACCGATCGCGTGGCCGACGTGTTCAAGCTGTCCGACGACGAGAAGGCGAAGGGGCGGCCGATGAAGCCGGAAGTCGAGCGCTCGCGTTCGGGCCGCGTGTTCCAGACCGCGTATCGCGCGGACATCGTCGAGCGCGAGTTCCGCACGCGCGACGGCGGCACGGTGAAGCGCAACGTGCCGGGCTCGTTCTACGAGTTCATCACGCGCCGTCGCACGTTCGACCAGGCGGCGCGCCGCTGGGTGACGGACCTGCGTTTCGATGCGGGCAACGCGCAGGGCATCTTCAAGATGACGGTGAACGCGGCGAAGTAAGCGCGACGCCGCACGAAAAAAACGGGCCGGTGGCTGAGCATAAGCCACTGAACTGCACCCCAAAAGTTGGACTAGATCCAATCTTTGGGGTGTTTTTCATGACGAAGTACGACGAACGTTTCCGGCATCGAGTGGTTCAGGCGTATCTGACTGGAGAGGCAGGTACCAGGAGGCTTGCGCATCGGTTCGGTGTGGGCAGGACGATGATCCAACGTTGGGTGGCGAGCTATCGTGAGCATGGCGAAGAAGGGTTAAGCAAGAAACACGGCCATTACGACGCGCGATTCAAGCTATCAGTTCTCCAGCAGATGTGGCGCGATGAGCTGTCATATGCACAGGTGGCGGCGGTATTCGGTGTCCGCAACGAGCGAAGCATTCCGGTTTGGGAGCGCCTGTATCATGAGGGCGGTATAGAAGCCTTGACGCCTCGTCGCCGAGGGCGTCCCCCCAAGATGACCACCTTACCGCCACCGAAGCCTACCGACGATGCCGCGCAGAAAGAGCCGACCCGCGAGGAGCTACTCAAGGAAATCGTGTACTTGCGCGCGGAGGTGGCGTACCTAAAAAAGCTCGATGCGCTGCTGCAATCAAAGAAGCAGGCAGCGCCCAAGAAAAAGCGCAAATAGTGCGTGAGCTCAGGCAGTGCTATCCGGTAGCCGCGCTACTGAAGGCGGCAGGTCTGGCACGCAGCACGTTCTATTACCAACTCAAGGCATTGGATGCAGGCGATCGGTATGCGGATCTCAAAGCGAAGATCCGAACCGTGTACGACCACCATAAGGGCCGTTACGGCTATCGGCGAATCACGGCAGCGATCCGGCAGGCCGGACATGCGATCAACCACAAGACCGTACAGCGGTTGATGGGACAGCTGCAGTTGAAATCTCTGGTGCGTCCGAAGAGATATCGCTCCTGGCGAGGCGAAGTCGGCCGTGTTGCCCCGAATCTACTGCGGCGCCAGTTTGATGCTGAACGCCCGAATCAGAAGTGGGTGACCGACGTGACTGAGTTCAATGTTGATGGCCAGAAGCTGTATCTGTCGCCGGTGATGGACTTGTACAACGGGGAAATCGTCGCTTACCAAATGGATGAGCGGCCGAGCTTCCAGTTGGTCAGCGGTATGTTGAAGAAGGCACTGGCCAAGCTCGATGATGAGGGGCGGCCGTTGCTGCATTCGGATCAAGGTTGGCAGTATCAGATGCCCGCATACCGTCGACTGTTGATGCAGCACGCGCTCACCCAGAGCATGTCGCGCCGAGGCAACTGCCTCGATAACGCAGCAATGGAGAGCTTCTTCGGCACGCTGAAGTCCGAGTGCTATCGGTTGACTCGCTTTGCAAACGTGGAGCAGTTGCGAGATGCATTGAGCCGGTACATCCATTACTACAACCACGAGCGCATCAAGCTCAAATTAAATGGGCTGAGTCCCGTGCAATACAGAACTCAGCCCTCGGCCGCCTAGGCTTCAACCGTCCAACTTCGTGGGGTCAGTTCACACCGGCCCGTTTGCGTTCAATGGGCGCCGCGATCGTCAGAACAGGTGCGTCACCAGATAGAACAGCAGCAGCACGCCGATCGGTACGCCGAGCAGCCAGGCGATCAGATACTTGCCCATGTCGTTGTCCTCTTCATGGCCGCGACGCGGGATGCGCCGCGGCGGGGTGAGACGACCGGCGCGTTACAGCTCGCGATCGAATTCCTTCAACTGCTTCTCGGCTTCGTCGCGCGCAATCCCGTAACGCTCCTGGATCCTGCCGGAGAGGTAGTCGCGGTTGCCTTCGGCGACCTTCAGGTCATCGTCGGTCAGCTTGCCCCACTTCGCCTTCATCTTGCCGGTCAGCTGCTTCCATTGACCCTTGATCTTGTCCTCGTTCATGATGCGCTCCTGTCATAAGGGGAGAAAAAAGTGCGGCACGCGGCCGCGTGATAGCTCAGGCCTTCGCCTTCAGGCCGGCTGCGTCGACGTGCTTCACGCCCTTGATCGAGCGCGTCGCGGCGACGGCCTTCTTCACCGCGATCCTCGACGGCAGCACGCCCGTCAGCGTGACGACGCCGTCGACCGTCTTCACGCTGATGTGCGTACTCTTCACGCCCTCGGTGGTCGCGAGTTCGCTCTTCACCTTGGTCGTGATCCACGTGTCGGTGACGGGCTGGTTCGATTCCGTTTTCATGCCTTCGTCGGACGACGATGCCTGTGCGTTCGTGAGCGGGGCGGCGCAAAGCAGGAACGCCGCGCTGACGGCGAGTAACGCCGACAGGTTCGAGGTCTTGTTCATGGGATGTGCTCCTTCGATTGACGTGATGGATGGGCGAGTCGGTGCAGGCGCGCCGCGCGTCATCGCGCGATCGGCGTGTCGTAGCCAGGCTCGCGCGGCGGCATGTCCGGGCGCGGCACGTCGGGCGGCAGCGGCACCGGCGGATCGGTGCCGGGCGACGGTTCGGGCGGATTGTCCGGAGCCGGCTCGGGCCGCGTCGGATCGGGTGTCTGATGCAGCTTCATCAGTTGGTCCTCCTCTGCGGTATGGAAGGGCAGCGCGTGAGCGCCGATGCAGTACCAGCGTACCGGCGCGAACGCACGCGGGCATCGCGCAAATTCACCGGATCGGCTAGTGCGTTTGCACGGGGACGGAACGGGGAAGCGGGAACGGGAAATGCGTCGTGACACGCGCGATGCGGGACGACAGGCGCGGGAGGTGCGCCGCGCGCCGCTTGGCGGGATGGCGCACGCAGGCGGCGCGGCATGCGAATGTACTATTGCGCAGGGTGCATCCGCGCCTCTCGACCGCGTCGACCGCACGCGATCATCGCGGCGCGCGCCGGCCGCACATGTCGGCGCTTATCGGCGCTTATCGGCGCGGCGGCGACCCGCCCGGCAACAATATCGACCACGTGGATCACCGATCAATGGACGAACGAGTCAACGAACAGGTGCTCAAGTCGCATACCGACCGGCGCCAGTTGCATCAGATCATCGCGGGGCTCACCGAGGGCGTGATCCTCATCGAACCCGACCAGCGCATCGTATGGGCGAACGAGGCCGCGCTCGCGATGCACGGCGTGACCGAGCTCGACGCGCTCGGCGCGGACGTCACCGAGTATCGCGAGCGCTTCCGGCTGCGCTACCGGAACAACCGTCCGGTGCGCGACGGCCACTATCCGATGGACCGCGTGATCGCGGGCGAGGAGTTCAGCGACGTGACGGTCGAAGTCGAATCGGCGGCCGACGAGAACGTGAGCTGGGTCCACCGGATCCGCAGCCTCGTGCTGACGAACGCGGCCGGCGAGCCCGACTGTCTCGCGCTCGTGCTGCACGATGCGACCGAATGGGCGAGCGCCGAGGACCGCTTCGAGCGCACGTTCAACGCGAACCCGGCGCCGGCCGTGATCTGCCGGCTCGACGACCTGCGCTACGTGAAGGTCAATCAAGGCTTCCTCGAGATGACGGGCCATGCGCGCGACGACGTGCTCGGCCGCTCCGTCTACGAACTCGACGTGCTCGAACAGGCCGAGCGGCGCGAACTCGCGATCGAGCGGCTGGGCGAGGGCGCGACGATCCCGCAGATGGAGGCCGTGCTCAAGCGCGCGGACGGCGGCACGAAGGCGGTGGTGGTCGCCGGGCAGCCGATCGACATGAACGGCGAGCCATGCATGCTGTTCACGTTCATGGATCTCGAGCCGCGCAAGCAGGCCGAGCTCGCGCTGCGGCAGAGCGAGGAGCGCTTCGCGAAGGCGTTCCGGATGGCGCCGGTCGCGACCGCGATCGTCACGGCCGACGGTTTCGTGCTGCTCGACGTGAACGACGCGTTCGTCGGGATGGCCGGCCATGCGCGCGACGACCTGCTCGGCAAGTCCGCGGACGAGATCGGCCTGTGGGCCGAACGCGGCGCACGGCAGTGCATCGACACGCAACTCGCGCGCGACGGCAACGTGCGCAACGCAGATGTGCAGATCCGGACGCGCGACGGCGACGTGCGCGATTGCGTCGTGTCGGCCGAGCCGGTCGCGATTCACGGGCAGGATTGCCTGCTGATCGCGCTGCTCGACATCAGCGATCGCAAGCGCACCGAGATGGAACTCGTCTATGCGATCGAGACCGCGATGCAGGATGCGTCGTGGTTCAGCCGCACGCTGATCGAAAAACTGGCGAACGTGCGGCGCGCGAATGCGCCGGACGCGGGCGCGCAGTTGTCGGACCTCACCGCGCGCGAGCGCGACGTGTTCGACCTGCTGTGTCACGGCCTCGCCGACAAGGAGATCGCCGGCCGTCTCGGGCTCGCGCCGAACACGGTCCGCAATCACGTCGCGACGATCTACGCGAAGCTCGACGTGCATAGCCGCGGGGAGGCGATCGTGTGGGCGCGCGAGCGCGGGATTGTCGGCACGTCCGACGCGAACGGTGCGCGAGGCGAGAAAGCTGCCGACAAGAACGGCAAGAACTGACGCCGGCCGTCGGGCCATCGGTGCGAATGCACCATGCAGGCTGGTGCATCCGCATCTGCCGCGCGCGGCGCGCGGCTGCGATCCTGTCCACTCGGCGGTGCGGCGCGGGCTGCCGTGCCGTCGTCTCTCTCCCCAACTCATCGCAGGAGACGACCATGGACAGGAATCGCATCGAAGGCAAGCTCAAACAGGTGAAGGGTTCGGTCAAGGAAGCGCTCGGCAAGGTGACGGGCGACCGCGAGACGGAAGCGGAAGGCGTGGCGGAGCAGCAGGCCGGCAAGCGTCAGGAGCAGGCCGGCGAGGCGGCCGATGCGGAGCGCAAGCAGACGGGTACCGACCGGCATTGAGCGGCACCGGGCGTCATTGATCGAATCGCGCGATGTGCGCTGCGTTGCCGCCGTGTGGCACGGCGATGATTCTCCATCGGCATGACCCGACGCGGCCTTGGGGCAACGGTACGTGCGCGCATCCCGCTCGATGCGTTTGCTTCCAGGCCGCCGTCGCACGGGCCGCGGATCGGTGGCACGGGCACTTGATGACAATTCCTCACAACATAGTTCCGATATTTCGTTTGCTGCACGCGTATTGGCTACCCACAATCGGTTCACCTCTTTCGCGCTGACAGGTTCCCCGGAGACGGAACCGCGGTGATCGACCGGCAGGCGATGCGCCATCGGCGCCGCCCCGGCGACAAAAAAATTCACCGGCACGCGGGAGGTCGCCGGCGCGCGATGGTCGCGCGTCGCATCCCGACCCACAGAAGAAGGATTGGCCGATGACGTTCCGCATTCGTTCGCTTTCCGGCATTGCATTGACCGCCGCGATTCTCGCGTTCCAGACGGGCGCGGCCCATGCGCAGGAAACCGTCGTCAAGGTCGGCGTGGCCGTGCCGCTGACCGGCGGCGGCGCCGCGTATGGCAAGGACATCGAGAACGGCGTGCGCATGGCCGTCGACGAGGCGAACGCCGCGCACCCGACGATCGGCGGCAAGCCGGTGAAATTCGTCGTCGCGTCGCAGGACGACCAGAGCGATCCGCGCATCGGCGTGCAGGCCGCGCAGCAGCTGACCGACGCGCAGGTGGCCGTCGTGGTCGGCCACTTCAATTCGGGCACGACGCTGCCCGCGTCGAAGATCTACGCGAAGGCCGGCATTCCGATGATCACGCCGTCGGCCACCAATCCCGACATCACGCGCGCCGGTCTCGGCACCGTGTACCGCGTGATCGCGACCGACGCGCAGAACGCCGGCAATGCCGGTGCGTATGCGGCGAGCGTGACCAAGGCGAAGCGCATCGCGATCATCGACGACCGCACCGCGTTCGGCCAGGGCGAAGCCGACGAATTCGAGAAGGCCGCGAAGGCGAACGGCGGCACGATCGTCGCGCGCGAATTCACGAACGACAAGGCCGTCGACTTCAGCGCGCAGCTCACGAAGATCAAGAGCACGAATGCCGACCTGGTGTTCTTCGGCGGCCTCGACGCGCAGTCGGCGATGCTGGTCAAGCGCATGCGCCAGCTCGGCATCCGCGCGCAGTTCCTGGCCGGCGGCGGCGTGATGAACGCGAACTTCATCAAGCTCGCGGGCAATGCGGCCGAAGGCGCGTCCGTGTGGGAATACGGGCAGCCGCTGTCGCGTCTCGCGAAGGGCAAGCAGTTCGAAACGAAATTCAAGCAGAAGTACGGCGTCGACATGCTCGCGTATGCGCCGTTCGCGTACGACGCGACGTGGATCGCGATCAACGCGATGCAGAAGGCGAACTCGACGAAGCCGGCCGATTTCAACGGCGCGCTGAAGGGCACGCGCTACGACGGCATCACCGGCACGATCGCGTTCACGAACACGGGCGACCTGAAGAACCCGAGCTCGACGCTGTATGAAGTGAAGAACGCCGCGTGGCAGCCCGTCACCACGCAAACGGCGGACTGAGTACCCGAATTACCCGAACGCGCGCGGACTTTCGCGGCGCGCCCGGACGTGCTGAAATAGCCAGAGCGATCGGATGCGATCGCGGCGCATGTCGGGGCGATTCGCCGGGTGGTCACGGTCCGCCGCGCACGGCGCCGCGCGCGACGCGGCACGAACAACCTTCGGGCGCGGCCGGCCGGCCGCGCCTTTCACGTGCAACTGGAGTCAGTCGTGAGTTCTCAAGTCGTCATCGTCGGCGGTGGTGTGATCGGCAGCTCGATCGCCTATTTCCTGCGTGCTACCGATCCGACGGTGTCCGTCACCGTCATCGAACGCGATCCCACCTATGCGAAATCGTCGTCGGCGCTGTCGGCCGCGTCGATTCGCCAGCAGTTCTCGACGCCGCTGTCGATCGAGATGTCGCTGTTCGGGATCGACTTCCTGCGCACGATCGGCGAGCGGCTCGAGGTCGACGGCACGCGGCCGTCGATCGATCTGCATGAAGGCGGCTACCTGTTTCTCGCGACGCCGGCTGGTGACGCGACGCTGCGCGAGAACCATGCGCTGCAGACGCAGCTCGGTGCCGATATCCGGTTGATGGATCGCGACGCGCTGCGCGCGAAGTTTCCCTGGCTGAACGTCGACGATCTCGTGTCGGGCGCCTATGGCGCGAGCGGCGAAGGGTGGTTCGACGGTTACGGGCTCGTGCAGGCGCTGCGCAAGAAGGCGCAGGCGCTCGGCGCGCGGTATGTGCCGGCCGATGTGACCGGCGTCGTGCGCGATGGTCGCAAGATCACGCACGTGGTGACGAACGACGGCGAGCGCTACGCATGCGACACGCTCGTCAACGCGGCCGGTGCGTGGACGCGCACGCTGTCGTCGATGATGGGCATCGACATTCCCGTGTACGCGCGGCGTCGCAGCATCTTCAACGTGTCGTCGCCGGCGAAGCTCACCGATTGCCCGCTGCTGATCGATCCGACCGGTGTGTATTTCCGGCCGGAAGGGCGCACGTATATCTGCGGGACGTCGCCGAGCCCCGATCGCGACCCGGACGACCTGCCGCTCGACGAGGTCGATCACGACCTATTCGACGAGGTGATCTGGCCGACGCTCGCGAATCGCGTGCCGGAGTTCGAAGCGCTGCGCGTGGAGAATTGCTGGTCCGGGTACTACGAGTACAACGTGTTCGATCACAACGCGATCATCGGGTATCACCCCGAGCTCGCCAACGTCGTGTTCGCGAACGGGTATAGCGGGCACGGGCTGCAGCAAGGGCCCGCAACCGGGCGTGGGGTGAGTGAACTGATCCTGGGCGGGCGATATGAATCGCTCGACCTGTCGTCGCTCGGCTGGGAGCGTGTGCTCGAAAACCGGCCGATCGTCGAAAAGAACGTCGTGTAGCGCGGCGTGACCGCCCGGTGTGTGGTGGGCGGGATTCTCCTTGTGTCTCAATCTGATTGGCCCGGCTTTGCCGGGCTTTTTTTTGTCTGAGCGGGAGGCCGGAGGCGTCGTTCCGGCACGTGCGCTTCACGCCAGCAAGCAAGCGATCAGATCGTGCGTTGTGCGCACCTCGTACTTCCTCAACAAGCTCGCACGATGAATATCGACCGTGCGCGGGCTGATGTTCAGCTCCTTGCCGATTTCCTTGCTGGTGAGCCCGTGAACCAGGAATGCCGCGACGTCGCGCTCGCGATCGGTCAACGTGCTGGCGACGTCGGGATGCTTCGCGTCGCCCGACAGGTCGGTGAAGGTCCAGACGGCCAGCTCGAAAGGCCGCTTCGGGTTGTAGCCGAAGCCGCACACGGTGACCCAGAAATGGCTGCCGTCGACGCGGCGCATGATGCGATCGTCGCTGAACCCCGCACGCTTCGCGAGCAGCGGCGCGAGGCGACGGCCGGTCGTCGCGAAGTCCTTCTGCTGCGGATACAGCTTCGCGAACGACTGGTCGATGATGTCGTCGCGGGTCGCCCTGAACAATTGCAGCGCCTTCTCGTTGCAGTCGATCATGATGCGCTCTTTCGCCACGATCGCGGCGACGGGAAGATGCCTGAAGAGATCTTCGTAGTCGAGGCTTGGCATCGTGTCGGTCATGTTCGGCATCGGGTCGGCGGCTCCGAACCGTGTTCGGACCCAGGCTATCGGGCAGGTTCGCTCCTGTCGGATTGTAGCCGTAGCGCTTGCAGCACATTCAACCGACGTGAAAGACGCAGCAGTCGTGCCCTTCGCCCGCGCACCGGAGTTCGGCCGAATGCGCACGCGGGCCCCTGCTCGCCGTGTCGGGCGCGGTGTCGTTGACCCAGTCCATTGCGCCGGCGAACCAGCCCGCGAACATGTAGCAGAGCTTGCCGTGCTTGTCGGGCTGGGCCAGCACGAAGGACGAGTGATGCAGATGGATGCGCGCGTGCGACGTCGCCGGATCGGCTTCGGCAATGCTGAACACGCCCCAGCCGCGCTGCGACAGCCGCTTCAGATAATGTTCGAACACGGCCATGCCGGCGATGCCGTGCTGCTTCGCCTCCTTGTCGCACCAGTGATAGGCCGACTTGTAGCCGGCCTTGTAGAGAATCGACGCGTAGGCTTCGCGGCCGAGCGCCTCTTCCACGGCGACATGATTATTCGTGAAGAAATGGCGCGGCACGTACAGCATCGGCAGCGCGTCGGTGGTCCAGACACCGGTGTCCGGATCGACGTCGATCGGCAATTGTGGCTGCATGGCGGGTGCGTGGTGGGTTCGTGTCGTGCGATCAACCGTTCCAGACTTCGCCGAACACCCGCAGCCAGTTCTCGCCCATCACCTTCCTGATGCGCGACTCGCTCCAGCCGGCGCGTTGCATCGCGGCCGTCAGGTTCGGGAATTCGCCGATCGTGCGGATGCCTTCCGGATTGACGACCTTGCCGAAGTCAGTCAGGCGGCGATAGCGGCCCTTGTCGTGCGTGATCCAGTCGAAGAACTCGGTGCTGTAGCCCTGCGTGAAGTCCGTGCCGATTCCGACCTTGTCCTCGCCGATCACGTCGATCACGTATTCGATCGCTTCGAGGTAATCGTCGATGGTTGCATCGGCGCCGCGTCGCAGGAACGGCATGAACATCGTGACGCCCACGAAGCCGTTCGCTTCCGCGATCTCGCGCAGTTGCTCGTCCGTCTTGTTGCGCGGATGTTCCTTCAGCGCGGACGGGCAACAGTGCGAGTAGGTGACCGGCTTCTTCGAACAGGCGATCGCGTCGGACGAGGTTTTCGCGCCGACGTGCGAGAGATCCACCATGATGCCGACGCGGTTCATCTCCTGGATCACTTCGCGGCCGTAGCCGGACAACCCGCCATCCGGTTCATAGGAACCCGTGCCGACGAGGTTCTGCGTGTTGTAGCAGAGCTGCACCACATTCACGCCGAGCTCCTTGAACACCTCGATATAGCCGAGGTTGTCCTCGAACGCATATGAGTTCTGGAAGCCGAGGATGATGCCGGTCTTGTTCTCCCGCTTCGCGCGCAGGATGTCGTCCGTCGTGCGCACCAGCGTGAGGATTTCACTGTATTCGCGGATCTGCTGCTTCATCTCCGCGATGTTGTCGATCGTCTTCTGGAAGTCTTCCCACACGGAGACCGTGCAGTTGACGGCCGTGACGCCGCCCTTGCGCATGTCTTCGAACACCGATCGCTCGAAGCGGGAGATGTTCAGGCCGTCGATGATGATGCTGGTGTCGTGAAGGCTCGTCATGGTGTTTCTCCATGCGTTGGTTTAGTCGGCTCCGTTTGCACGAGCGGGGCGTGTACTCAAACCGCGCCTTCGACGCCGCGCTTGGCGGACTGGCCGGTTCTCGCGGTTGCCGGACCTGCATCTTCGAGCGCCGTCTTCGACGTTTCCGGCAGGGACAGGCCGCCGATCATCGCCAGGATCGACACGGCGATCAGGTAATAAGCGGGCGACAGGTTGGTCCCCGTCGCCGAGATCAGCCACGTGGCGACGAGCGGTGCGGTACCGCCGAAGATCGTGTACGCGAGGTTGTACGTGATCGCCGATGCGGTATAGCGCGTTTTCGTCGCGAACACTTCCGACATCAGCGGTGCCGTCACGACGCCCGAGAAGACCGCGCCGATCGCAAGCAGCGCGACGCCGGCCAGCGATTGCGACAGCACGCCCGAGCCGCCCAGCGAGAACGCCGGATAAACCGACACGATGATGAAGAGGCCGGTCGTGGCGATCGTCGCGCGGCGGCCGACGAGATCGGAGAAGAAGCCTGCGACCGGGCACAGGGCCGCGGCGAAGAAGAGGGCGAGCACCGTCACCAGGAGCGACGTGCCGCGAGACAGGTGCCCGGCCACTTGAAGGTAGGTCGCGAAATACGTCGTGAACGTGTAGAACGACAGCGCCGTCACGGACACGAACGCGCCGAGCTTCAGGATATTCAGCGACTGCGAACGCAGCGTTTCCATCAGCGGCGCATGCGCGATGTCGTGCTTGCCTTCGAGCGCCTGGAACGCGGGCGTTTCATTCAGGTTGACGCGCAGGTACACGCCGATGAGGCCGACCGGTGCCGCGATCAGGAACGGCACGCGCCAGCCCCATTCGACCATCGCCTGCGACGACAATGACGATTCGAGCAGATAGGCGACCACGGCCGCGCAGGCGAACGACGAGAAGGTCGACACCGGCACGAAGCTGCCGAAGAACGCGCGGCGGCGGCGCGGTGCGTGTTCCATCACGTACGCGCATGCGCCGGCGTATTCGCCGCCTGCCGAGAACCCCTGGACGCAGCGGATGATCGTGAGCAGCAACGGGGCCCAGTAGCCGATGCTCGCGTAGGTCGGGAGCAGGCCGATCAATGTGGTCGAGCCGGCCATCATCAGGATCGTCAGCGCAAGCGTGCGCTTGCGGCCGATCCGGTCGCCGATGACGCCGAAGACCAGGCCGCCCAGCGGGCGGAATGCGAAGGCCACCGCGAAGACGGCGAAGGTCTTCAGGAGGCCGACCGTGGGGTCGCCGCTCGGAAAGAATTCGCGCGTCAGGATGGTGGCGAGAAAGCCGTATGCGGCGAAATCGAACCACTCGACGAAATTGCCGATCGAGGCTGCGGCGATCACGCGTCGTAGCGTGCTGGTATCGACGTCCTGGGTGGTCATGGTCGGGTCCTCTTCGTAGGTGTGGTTCGGTTCGCGTCGAAAACATCGTAGGGACGCCAATTACGTAGGTCCATACGTGTCAATTACCTAGGTAATCGGGGGCGGGGCGAGGGGCGCTGGCCGCCCGGCAGGCTGCCGCGCGGCGTTGCCGGAGTTGAATAAGGGAGCGTGGAGGCTAGACTGGAAGTTCCCCATGCACACCATGGAGGGAGACATGACGACCATCTATGTCGTGAAGACCGGGCTTCAGTTCCTCTGTACCGGCGAGGACGGCGATATCGGCATGGCACCGGAGATCGAAGAAGCGATGTCCTTTCTTTCGTATGAAGAAGCGAAAAAGGCGGCGAGCGAGAACGCCGATCCGGGGTACGAGATCCTGGCGGTCGATATTGTGTGCCGCTGATGGGGAGTTTCGTGGCGAGGGCTCGATGACGGAAGATGCCTCGGATTGCGCGCATCTTGGGGCTTCCGTGTGGCCATCAACGCATGTAGCGGCACACCTGTAGTCACCTGTGACAACTGCGGCTGCGAGCCTCCGTGAAGCGCCAACACGTACCCGTCGAAACCCTCCAACGTACTCTATTCATCCGCGCGGCACGGCCGCATCACGTCCCTCGATCGATGATCGAACCACAAGACCGTGATCGATGGATATCGTTTGTCGATATCGACCGCGGTTAGCCAATCCATGTAGCCCTTGGGCTACATCGGTGCCTGTTTTATCAGTTTTTGTATCCCTGGGGATACAAAATCGCAGATGGCAACTTGTGCCTCTGGGGCTACAATTAAGCCAGGTTCACTCATTTTTGATGCCCCGGGGCTACAAATGACCACATTGTCCGATGTCGGAGAGATGCTGAAAGAAGCGCGCAGCGCGGTGGGGCTTTCCCAGAGAGAACTCGCGGAGCGCGCCGGCATCGCCCGTACGACGCTTGCTCGTATGGAAACGCTTGCACGAGGCGACATGAGCGTATCCGCGCTGGTGCGCCTGCTTGAGGCAGCCGGCTACGATCTGCGCATGGTTCGGCGCGGACATCAGCGCACGCTGGACGATGTTCTGGCCGAACAGCGCAAGACCGAGGACTGACGAAATGCGCCTTAACGTCTATGTCAAAGGCAAGCTTGTCGCTCATCTCAATCGTCAGGCGGATGATTATGCGTTGCGCTACACCGACGATGCGACTGCCGACAACTTTGTCGGCTTGACGATGCCCGTTCGCGAAAATGCATGGGTGTGGCCTCGCGACTTGCATCCCTTCTTTCGCCAGAACTTGCCGGAAGGTTTTCTCCTTCAGGTGATTCGTGAGCAGTTCGGTCCTTATCTGGACGGAACGGACCTTTCGCTACTGGCTGTTATCGGAAGCTCGGGCATTGGCCGCGTGACCGTCTCACCCGAAGGAGGCTCACCAGGCGGCGAGCTCGAACCGGTCGATCTCAAGCGCCTGCTGCACGAGGACATGACGACCGATCACTTCGCAGAACTGGTGCGGTACTACGCTCGCGCGGCGATTTCCGGAGCCGTGCCCAAGTTCCTGGCACCTGAATCCTCATCGTTGCAGACGCCTGTTGGCAAGCAGACACTGCGCACGAGCAGGCACATCATCAAAGGCTCCGATGAGCAAACGCCGTATCTGGGCTTCAACGAACATTATTCGATGCAGGTGCTGGCAAGGCTGGGCGTCGCCCGCGTCGCGAATACCACGATGTCGGACGATGGTCGCGTGCTCGTCGTCGATCGTTTCGACGTGGACGAGCAAGGCAAACCGGCATATGGCGTGGAAGACGCGTGCAGCCTGCTTGGCCTGCCTCCGCACGAGAAGTACCGTCCGTCAATGGAACAGGTTGTCAACGCAACGAAACCATACGTCCACGCTGCAAATTGGAGGCGGCAGGCCGAACAGCTAGGCTGGCTGATCATCACCAACCATGTGGTGCGCAACGCAGACTGCCATGCCAAGAACATCGCTCTCCTGTACTCGGGCATCGATGATGTCCTCTACACCCCCGCCTATGACATCGTCACCACGGAGGCTTACCCGCGCTTTGCGAACAATCCGCCCGCGCTGAGCATCGACGGTCGCAAGACATGGGCGCCGGGAAAGACGCTGGAGCGCTTCTTCAACACCCGGCTCGGCATCCCGCCGAAGCAATATCGCGAGATGGTCGAGGCGATCTGCGATTCGGCCGTGTCCACCGGGAAGGCAGTCGCCGAAGCGGCAAAAAACGACACGCGGTGGCACTGGGTGGCAAAGCAGATGCTGCATGCGTGGAACGAAGGGATGGCGTCGCTACGGAGTGCCAAACCGCAGACGGCACTGAGGGCGCTCACACCGGTAATTGATGCCGCCGGTTTCTCGGACGCGGACAAGGCCGACAATGGAAGAGAAGTGATCGGGCGCTCGGAATTGCTTGGAGAGCGCGGGAAAGGCGGGTGATGTCGGGTCACCGAGCCGCCGACAACCGGAAACCGGGGGAGTCTGCCGACCTCCCGAGAAGCGGCGAGCGCCGCCCATTTGATGACCAAACCGCAAGACCTAGTGCATAGATATCGTTTGCCGCAGCGTTAATGACTATCGACAATCGTGGCTCGAATTCCCGCCGTTGGCGCCAGAAGCGCCTTGGCGGGCGGCACCTGTCGGCTATCCCGGCCGTCGCTGCCATCCAGCTCACGACGACATGTACGCGTTCACGCCTTCATTCCAGAATCCTGCCGGTTCGCCGATCCGCGAGCTGTTCAAATACCTCTCCGAGCCGGGGATGATTTCGTTCGCCGGCGGTTACCCGGCCAGCGACCTGTTCGACGTCGACGGCCTGAACGCCGCCGCCGAACGCGCGTACGCGCAGCCGGTCCGCTGCCTGCAATACGGCCCGACCGACGGCCTCGCCGAACTGAAGCAGCAACTGATCGCATTGATGGCGCGCCGCAACGTGACGTGCACGCCCGCCGAACTGCTCGTCACGACCGGCTCGCAACAGGGCCTCGATCTGCTATTGCGCGTGATGGTCGGCCCCGGCGACGTCGTGCTGACCGAACAGCCGGCGTACCCGGCGACCCTGTCGGCGATGCGTCTGCAACAGGCGCGCATCGTCACGATCCCCGTCGACGGCGAAGGGCTCGACGTCGAGCGCCTCGCGTCGCAACTCGCGTCCGGCGCGATCGCGCAGCCGAAGCTGCTCTACACGGTCCCGACCTTCGCGAACCCGACCGGCGCGACGCTCACGCGCGAACGCCGGCTGAAGTTGCTGCGCCTCGCGGTGCAATACCGTTTCCTGATCGTCGAGGACGATCCCTACGGCGACCTGCGTTTCGCGGGTGAACCGGTGCCGTCGATGCTTGCACTCGCGAACGACGTCGAAGGCGCGCGCGACTGGATCGTGCATTTCGCGAGCCTGTCGAAAATCGTCGCGCCGGGGCTGCGCGTGGGCTGGACGATCGCGCCGGCCGAAATCGCGCGGCGCTGCGTGATCGCGAAGCAGACGGTCGACCTGTGCAGCACGCCGTGGACGCAAGCCACCGCCGCCGAGTATCTCGCCGACGGCGCACTCGAACGCCATCTGCCGCGCATCACGGCGGCCTACCAGCGCAAGTGCGACGCGATGTGCGACGCGCTGCGCGACGGTCTCGGCGACGCGATCACGTTCCATCGTCCCGAAGGCGGGATGTTCGTGTGGGCGCGCATCGGCGCGGTGTCGTCGGACGTGCTGCTGCAGCAGGCGATCGCGAACAAGGTCGTCTTCGTGCCGGGCAAGGCGTTTTTCGCGGACAACGTCGACGCGGCATCGCTGCGGCTGTCGTTTGCCGCGCCCGATGTCGACGCGATCCGGGAAGGCGTGGCGCGCCTCGTGCGCGCGTATGGTGCGGCGCTGGCCGCGTGAGGAGACACACATGAACATGATCATCAACCACACCGCATGGATGGACGAAGCGCCGGGCATGGCCGATATCCGTCCCGTCGCGCACAAGTCGTCGCAGATCAGCGCGGGGCCGCAGTACGTGGCCGACGTACTCGGCCGCTTCGGCGCGGAGTCGACCGACACGCGCGACGCCGCACCGGCCGTCCTCGGCTACAACTGAACCGCGCGGCGGCGGGCCTACAAGGAAAGCCCGCCGACGAAACGGTTAAGCTGTCGCGATCGAATCGCGCAGGATCGCCGCGCCATCATGTCCGACACCGACACCCCTTCCGAATCGCTGACGGAAACGTACGACCGCCTTTGGTCCTGCCTCGAGTCCGGCGTCGGCGCGCAGCGCTCGCCGTTCACGATGCTGCAGGCCGCGACGCTCGGCCTCGACGGCGCGCCGAAGGTGCGCACGATCGTGTTGCGGCAAGTGAGCCGCGCCGATCGCCTGCTGTCGTTCCATACCGATGCGCGTTCGGAGAAGGTCGCGGAATTGCGCCGTGACGCGCGTATCGCCATCGTCGCGAACGATCTCGATTCACTCGTGCAGATTCGCGCGGAAGGCGTGGCATCGATCTGCGACGACGAAGCGCAACGTCGCGCGGTCTGGCAATCGAGCCGTCCGCATACGCTGCTGCTGTATCGCGCACCGCTGCGCCCCGGCACGCCGATCGCGTCGCCCGAAGAGGCGCACGTTGCGGCAGGCGCAACCACAGGCACATCGGCCACCGACGACGGCTACCGGAACTTCTGCCTGCTCCACGTCACGGTGACGCGCATCGACTGGCTCGAACTCGCGCGCAGCGGCCATCGCCGCGCGGTGTTCGACGTGAACGACGACGGCTACGTAGGCCGTTGGGTCGCGCCCTGACGGCGACGTCCGCGTTTCCGCTACAAACCCGTACAAGTCAGACAAATCCCGGATACATCAGACCTTTCAAATGGGCAACGCCGCGTGACCGGCGCGCGCCCGAATGAAAGCGAAGGCGCGCTCGGACGCGCGGCATGTTCACTTTCCACTTCACGAAAGGAGATGCCGAACGATGTCTTCCACACCGTTTTCCCCGACGCGTCGCCACCTGCTGGCCACTTCCGTGGCCGCCGGGGTATCCGCGATGCTGCCCACCGCCGCGCTGCGTGCGGCCACCGGCGGCAACGGCATACGCCCGTTCACCGCCCATATCCCCGACGACGCACTGGCCGACCTGCGCCGCCGCCTTGCCGCGACGCGCTGGCCGGGCCGCGAGACCGTCGCCGACGAATCGCAGGGCGTGCGGCTCGCGCGCATGCAGGCGCTGCTGCGTTACTGGGGCACCGAATACGACTGGCGCAAGGGCGAGGCGCGCCTGAACGGCTTTCCGATGTTCATCACCGAGATCGACGGGCTCGACATTCACTTCATCCACGTGCGCTCGCGGCACGCGAACGCGATGCCGATGATCATGACGCACGGCTGGCCCGGTTCGATCTTCGAGCTGCTGAAGGCGATCGGCCCGCTGACCGACCCGACCGCGCACGGTGCGAGTGCCGACGATGCGTTCCACGTCGTCGTGCCGTCGCTGCCGGGCTTCGGTTTCTCGGGGCGTCCGGCGAAAACGGGCTGGGGCTCCGACCACATCGCGCGTGCCTGGGGCGAGCTGATGGCGCGGCTCGGCTATACGCGCTTCGTGTCGCAGGGCGGCGACTGCGGCTCGGTGATCTCGCACCGGATGGCGATGCAGCGCGTGCAGGGCCTGGCCGGGATTCACGTGAACATGCCGGCGACGGTGCCGCCGGACATCGCGACGCTGCTCCAGACCGACGCGCCGGCACCGGCGTCGCTGGCGCCGAAGGAGAAGGCCGCGTACGAGAAGCTCGCGACGTTCTATCGCGATAACTGCGGCTACTCGGCGATGATGGTCACGCGTCCGCAGACGGTCGGTTACGCGCTGGCCGATTCGCCGTCGGGTCAGGCCGCGTGGATGTACGACAAGATCTCGCAGTGGACCTACAGCGGCGGCGTGCCCGAACGGTCGATCCCGCGCGACGAGATTCTCGACGACATTTCGTTGTACTGGCTGACCAACACGGCGACGTCGGCCGCGCAGATCTACTGGGAGGATCGCTCGAACAACTTCAACGCGGTGGACATCTCGCTGCCGGCGGCGATCACGGTGTTCCCCGGCGAGATCTACCAGGCGCCGCGCAGTTGGGCCGAGCGCAGCTATCACAACCTGATCTACTTCAACGAAGTCGACAAGGGCGGGCATTTCGCGGCTTGGGAGGAGCCGGAACTGTTCGCCCGCGAAGTGCGCGCCGGGTTCCGGCCGTTGCGTCGCGCGTAAGCGTGGTTTGACGGGAAAACGCGGGCCGGTAGCGATGCCGGCTCGTGTCGCGCGTCGCGCGCGGCCGACCGCGAACACCCGTTTCCGCCACGATTTTGAATCGCTGTATGTCGTACCCGAACGCAGATACGTTGGGATACAAAGCGTCCGGACGGTTCGGATATAAAACCGGTGAAGCGATTCACACGGCGGCGCGGTGCGATGCGCCGCCGCCGTGAATGGCGATACCGCATCGCCCGCACGTGCCGCGGGCCCCTTTCTTACCGATCGACAATGGAGAACGCGTCATGCCTGATACCGTCAACACCCGCCGCCGCCTGATTCTGGGCACGACACTCGCCAGCCTGAGCCTGGCCGACCTCGGGTTCGGCTCGCTGGCGCGCGCGCAGTCGGCGCCCGATGCGTCGACGCCGAAGCGCGCGGCCGGCGCGGCGTCGCTCGGCAAGATCCACCAGATCGACGCGGGCGTGCTGAACGTCGGGTATGCGGATCTCGGGCCGAAGAACGGTCCGGTCGTGTTTCTGCTGCACGGCTGGCCGTACGATATCTACAGCTACGCGGACGTTGCACCGCTGCTCACGGCGGCCGGCTATCGCGTGATCGTGCCGTACCTGCGCGGCTACGGATCGACGACGTTCCGCTCGGCCGACACGGTGCGCAACGGCCAGCAGGCGGTGACGGCCGTCGACATCGTCGCGCTGATGGATGCGCTCAAGATCGACCGCGCGGTGTTCGGCGGCTACGACTGGGGTGCGCGCACGGCTGACATCATCGCGGCACTGTGGCCGCAGCGCGTGAAGGCGCTGGTGTCGGTGAGCGGCTACCTGATCGGCAGCCAGGAGGCGAACCGCAAGCCGCTGCCGCCGCAGGCCGAATTGCAGTGGTGGTATCAGTTCTACTTCACGACCGAGCGCGGCGCGCTCGGCTACGCGGCGAACCGCGACGCGTTCAACAAGCTGATCTGGCAGCTCGCGTCGCCGAAGTGGCAGTTCTCCGACGAGACCTTCGCGCGCAGCGCCGCGTCGTTCCAGAACCCCGACCACGTAGCCGTCGTGATCCACAACTATCGCTGGCGCCTCGGGCTCGCGCAGGGTGAAGCGCAATACGACGACATCGAGCGGAGGCTCGCGGCCGGCCCGGCGATCACCGTGCCGACGATCACGATGGAAGGCGACGCGAACGGTGCGCCGCATCCGCAGCCGGCCGCGTATGCGAAGAAGTTCACGGGCAAGTACCAGCACCGGACGATCACCGGCGGCATCGGCCACAACCTGCCACAGGAAGCGCCGCAGGCGTTCGCGGATGCGATCCTGCAAGTGGAGCATCTGTGATGCGGGCACGTACTGCTGGTGTTGTGCATCGCGGCGCGCGCCGTGCGCTCGTCGCGGGTGCGCGGCTGGCCGGTGCGTTGTCCGCGAGCGGCCCGGCCGCTTTCGCGGAGCAGCCGAAGCCGGCCGCGTCGCCGATCTACGGCGTGACGATTCCGCCCGGCTACCGGAAGTGGGAAATGGTCGCGCCGGCCGAGGAAGCGGCACCGCTCGACGAATTGCGCGTGGTGCTCGGCAACCCGGTCGCGATCCGCGCGCTCGAACGGTCGACGCTGCCGTTTCCGGACGGCACGATCCTCGTGAAGCTCGCATACAAGCGCAAGCAGTCCGACGAGTTCGCGCCGGCAACGGTGCCCGGCCAGGCGACGACCGTGCAGGTGATGGTGAAGGATTCGCGTCGCTATGCATCGACGGGCGGCTGGGGCTTCGGGCGCTTCATCAACGGCGTGCCGGCCGATATCGGTCAGCACCAGACCTGCTTCGCGTGTCATCAGGCGCGCGTGAAGAATCACGACTATGTGTTCACGCGGTTTGCGCCTTGAGGGGGCGAGCGTGGCGGAACCGGCGAATGCGTGTCGTGTGGGGTACGCCGTTCGCCATTCACCATCGTTCTGATCGCCGGTGCCGAATTGCGGGTGGCGCGGCGGAGCGGCCGAGCGAACCCGGTCGCCAACGATTGCGCTGCCGCGTAGTTTGCGTCACCACGAATAGCCTTGCATGCCGTAATCGGTGTCGTGTCGACGACCCCACCACGGCAGGTAAGCATTGTTGCCGCCGCGTGCGCGGAACCAGTCTTTGGCGGGATCGATCGGGGTGAGCTTCGATGGTGGTCTGACGACGACCGCGACAGGGTGCTCGGGGTCGGTCGTGCCGGCTACCAGCGCGTTGCCGCCAAAGTGGTTGATCCGGCCGATTGCGAGTGCGACGTCGGTCAACGCGCTGCCGGTTCCCATGTCGCCGAGCAGGGCGGCCGTGTTGAAGGTCTGATTCCTGGGGTCGTATTCCGGAAGGGTTTCAGTCAAGGTCTGCGCGAGCGAGACAACGCGTAACGACGCTGCGTCGCTGGGTACACCTGCGTCGTGGACGATGTAATTCAGGTCCGTGACCGCGACACCGGCGTTGCGTGCTGCTTCGTCGATCGTGGCTTTCCATGCCTGCACCGTTCGCGTCGTGCCGACCTTCGGCGAAAAATCGTGCGTGTTGCCGGTTGCGGCCTTGCCGATCCAGGCGAGCGGTTCGCGCTCGGTGTTGAAGTTCGGGCCGGCGAGGAACAGCACGACGAGGTTTTCGTTGATCTGCGCATCCGTGGGCGGGAAGTTCGGGGCGTCCCAGTTCATGGCCCATACGGTCTTGTCGGGGTTCGCCTGCAAGTAGTCCAGCGCGTTGTTCAGCGATGTGAAGCCGGCGTTCGCGCCGCCTTGAGTGATTTGCACGTCGGGAGGTGTGTCGCGGCTCCAAAGCGTCTTCGGTGATGGCGGGCCAATCTCGAAGAAGTTCATCATCCGATCGACCATGCGCGACTTGGCAAAGGCCGGATCGAGTCGGGGCGGAACGGCAGCTTCGACGCGTATGCCGGCGAGTTCGCGCCAATGGCCTTGGTTTTCTGGCTTTACCGTGTAGAAGTAACCTGAGTTGCTAAAGTAGCGCGAGCGCAGGAGGAGAATGAACTTATCAATGTACTTCGCGTAGAAGCCCTTGAACGTTTCCTCGCCCTCGTTGCCGTAAACCAATGCTCCGATGGAGCGAAGTGACGAAAATTTTTCGGGCTTCGTGCGCACCATGTCGTCATTTTTGTTCGGTTTGGTCAGCCCTTGCGCCCACAACAATTGCCATTCGGTGGGGTAGTCCATCCGTTGCAACGGATTCAACCACATCAGCCCGACAACCTGAGCGGTGAATGGCTTCGCCGGATCTTCGGCTGCTGGTGTTGAATTCGCCGCAGGCTCTCTAACAGGGGCGGCGTGTGCGGAGCGCATCGTGGCCGTAGTGAAGAGAAACACCGTGAGCGCAGCCAGTCCAGGTACGACAAAGTATCGTTTCATCCAATCCCCTACTTCCAAATGTGCCGGGTCGGGTTGTTCTACATGAGCCATCAGCGAGGCCATGAGAACAGTGGTGATTAACCAAACCGAAATGGCAACGGCGATACGTCGTGGTCGCGTAGTAATCAGTGCCCTCATACGGCACCTCCGACCTTCAAATAAAGCTGACCTTCCCGCTCATCCACGATCGCGAGCGGCATCTTGCCTTCGCTTTTCTCGGTGTGTACCCATTCGGGGAGAGGTGTTCTATCGAGAGTTCCCGACGCAAAATAGTCGACGTACTTCTTGTTCGGATTTTCCAAGGGGATTCCATCCCCCATCCTCCAATCCGCCTCTATACGCAACGCTTTGAGTTGCTTCTCCGTTACGTAGCACAAGCCCACTGCGACGTCATACGCAAGCGCCTTTTCAGCATGCTCGGGGTTGGTCATCGTCGTTGAGTGATTCGTGGGGCTATTGGTCGCACCGCGATCGAGCCAATCGACGATCTGCTTGTCGCGCCAATCCTTGTAGCCTTCCGGCATCGCGCTCTTGCCATCCTCGCCGATCACGTGGCCGTCTCGGTCTAGCCACTCCGTGTTCAATGTCCTACGTGCCTCCATTCGCATCAATGCGCGGTCCTCGTAACGCTGCCCGGCTTCGGTTGCGGCCGTACCTTGAGCGATACTGTCCTGGTTCTTCGCCTTGTACTGGTCGTAGGGGTCGTCG
Organism: Burkholderia sp. USMB20; assembly: GCF_000949135.2. Taxonomy (GTDB): domain Bacteria; phylum Pseudomonadota; class Gammaproteobacteria; order Burkholderiales; family Burkholderiaceae; genus Burkholderia. Next base: position 57,846 of record NZ_JTAN02000005.1, read on the forward strand.
GCTCGCTTGTCCGCGTCAGCCTTGTTCGCATCGCGCCATGCAGCCGGCGGATCGTTGCCTTCGTTGAAGTCGCTGATCGCGTCGCCGTCCTTGGTCTCGACTGACTTGCCGAATCGCAAGGCCTTCGGCGGGAAAGGTTCATCAAGCGCCGGGGCATCCGCCACCACCGTCCAGCCCTTCGGCGGATCGGCGTTCACGCGGAGCATGTTCAATGCCGAACTGATGCCGGTCACGACGAACATGAGTGGCGCGGTCACGAGCGTCGCCGCCACACCGAACACAGACTCGTTCCCTCTGATCGCACCCACCAGATTGAATTTGGCCGGCGGCGAGGGCGGATACCAGAACCCCGGCTTCGTTCCTTGCTTTCCATGTCGCCAATCGTCTTCCCAGTATCGGTATGGTTTCTGCACGCCGACCGCGAAACCCGATGCAAACACGCGCTGCGTCAGGATACCGGCCGCGCCGATATCGTCGAGTTCGTGCGTGCTGATGCCGCGCCAGCCGATCCCTTGAACCGTCACCGCCGAAATCACCTGATCGTGCGGGCAGCAATATGCGGTGACGCGGCCATATGTCGATTCATTCAGCCCGTGCCTCGCGCGATCCTCTTGCGCCGCATAAGACCGCTTGCTCGTCGGCGAGACCCGCTCGTTTTCCATGTCCTCATCGATTTTGTCGGCAGGCTGTTCGTAAGCTTTTCGAGCGCTGATGATCGACAGGAATTTGCCGAATGTCTTCGTGCGCGCGGCGTAGGTTTGTCGTCCACGCCGGCCGCTGCCGTCTTTCGTCGCGCGTTGCGACCATGAATCCATGAATGTATCGGACTTGTTCGGGCCGTCAGCATTGGCGAGGCTGTACGGTGCGTTCGCCAGCACGTAGGCGTCTGCCACGCAGTGGCCCGAGCGCCCCCACGGATCTTCGACATCGGGGAATGCGTCGCCGAAGAACGCGGCAGTGAGGCCCACGATATTTCCTTGGCTGTGGCATACGACGGTAATCGGGACATCGGCCTGCATGCTTCGGATCGACTCGATCAGCCTGGCCAAGCGCAACGCGGCGAGTACGCCATACGCACGCGGCGGCGCGCGATACAGCGGCCGATTGGTCGGGTTGATGCCTTGCACGGTCATCCAGCCCATCGTTCGATCATCCAGACCGCCGTGCCAAAGATCGGGCAGGCTGGCACACCCGTTCGTGAACGGGCCGCCGCCCCAATAATCTTTTTCGTTGAGAAAGATCTTGTCGCCGTACTCTTTCAATTCCGCTGCGGTCGCGCGATAGCCCCAGCGGAAATGAATGACGGGTGAGAACGACGGATCGGGCTTGATGTAATTGTCTGCCAGCAAATCAGGGTTCAGGAACCCATCCGGCGTCACACTCTCCGTGTACTTCGCGGGCGTCAATTGCCCCGCATCGATACCGTGATACATCATCTGATCGTCCAGACGCCCGAGCCTGCGATTCAGGCCTTTGCATAGCCCATCCTCCGACGCCTCGAACCATTCGCCTTCTGAATTCACCCCATGCACGAAGATCACGATACCGGGCAAGGGCAATTGCTTGATGCAGATGAGTGGCGTGTTCTTCGCGAACATCGTCACGCCTTCGACGCGGCCGACGACGATCGGCGGCGGTTTCGGTCGCGGCGCCGGCCCGTCTCGGGCTATGGCTTCAGCGCCGCGCGCCCCCGTTCGAGCGGCTGCTACTGGCCGCGCATCGGAAAATGAATCGCTCATCTGCATTCCTTCATATATCTTGACCATTCTTCTTGATGAACCGCGTCGCCGGCCTCCCGAACCGGTCTGCGTCGGCCGCCGGTCGCTTTCATGTACGCGCAACCCTAGGCCGCACATAACGCCGGAGCGATATCGGCACGCGCTTCCTTTCGTTCCGACCGATGATCGTGGGGGAGGCATGCAAAGTGCCCCCCTGCATCGGCCCTCCTCAGACGTCAGCAAGACGAAGCGCCGACGCACTGGACAATCACGCGTTCAGCCTTTCGATATGAAGGACAACCAAACGATTGTCCAAGTCGACGCGGCCCTAAGAAAGATTCCGGAATGTCACTGCTACCGAGATAGCGCTCGTGATTCCTGTTCTCGGCTCCCCGCCTGCTCCGCGCCGTCCAGGCAGCTCGCAACCTTGCCGCCGTCGAGCCCCAGCGCGGCCGCTCGCTGAACCAGCTCGATGTCGTTGCTCGCACCGAGTTTCTTCATCGCGCTGATCTTCTGCGCGCTGACCGTTTGCTTGCCCTTGTTCAGCCGCTGCGCGATCGCCTTGATCGGCATGCCGGCCAGATAAAGGCGAATCACCTCGATCTCGCGCGTCGAAAGCTTCACCGGCGGCGCCTCGTGTCCGGCCAACGCATCGAGCGCGCGGCGCACAAGCGGCGACAGATAGTGACCGCCGCTATAGCTCGAGTGAATCGCAGTGACGATATGGCCCACCTCGTCGAACTTGCTCACGAGGCTCGCGCCGACTTGCGAGAGAATCGAGCGGAAGATCACCGGGTTCTCGTTCCCGACCAACGCAACGATCCCGACGTTCGGACGCATGCGTCGCAGCCACTCGCACAGTGCGAAGCCGTTCATCTGCGCATCGCCGCGGACCGAATAATCGACCAGCGCGATGTCGCAATCGAGCGTGTCGAGGGTCGCGACGAGTTCGTCCGGCGTCCGGCAGACACCGACGAGATCGATTGCGCACACGTCGCCGGCAATGTGCTCCATGCCGGCGAGCGTCAACGGCCAGTCGTATGCAAAGATGGTGCGAATATTGAATTTCCCCATGCGCGGTTCCAGAAGGTTCACCCGGCGCGCGGCGCGGAATGCGCGTACGACCGGCGTGGCGTTGAATTTACGAGTGAGATATTTTTATCCCGATCGTTATTCTATGAGGCGACGCTTGGACGGGATATCGGACGGTGAATAGAGCGGCCTGCGGGGACGTAGTACAAGTTTGATTTTTGGCGCCGGCCCGACCGTTTGGCCGGTGTCGCCCTCGTCCTGACAGCCAACGTTACAGGTCGCGCGGGCCGCACCGACGGCCCGCGGGGTAAAATTGCGGCCTTTGCATGCCATTCCGGGCGACCGGCCAGGGGCAGCGCGCCGTTGCCGGCCGCGCGCCCCGCCCGTTCGCCGGCGGCCCGTACTCCCGCTTCCTCCATGACCGAATCCGATCTGCAATCCGACGACACCACCATCCACGAAGACGGCCTCTGGCGCGACAACGGCTGGACGGCCCGCATCATCAAGAACGAAGACGACGACGGCTGGGCCGTCGAGATGATCAAGGACGGCGAAGCCGAGCCCGCGCTCGTCGGCCCGTGGACCATGGGTCGCGACAAGAAGAACCCGAAGCCGATGGACGCGAACGCGTTCCGCACGCTGGTGAAGACCGCGACCGAGGTGCTGATGCGTCACGAGCAGCAGCGCCGCGCGATGCTGCACAAGGAAGTGACGGTGCAGGACGGCGACGGGCAGGATGTGTCGGTCACGCTCGACATCGTGCCGGACGAGTTCGAGCCGTATGCGCAACTGAAGGCGTTCGACCCGTACGGCGAACTGCTGGCCGACGCGAAAGTGTCCGCCGGGTTCAAGCTCAACAAGGCCAGCGCCGCACGCTGGGTCGAATCGGGCTTCGAACGGCCGGCCTGACGCCGCGAGCCGTGGGCCATGGGCCGCGACGTCGGGCCGCGTGCCGCGCGGCCGCAACCGGCGTCAGCCGTGCAGGCCGAGCGCGGTCATCAGCCGGTACAGCGTCGCGCGCGAGATGCCGAGTTCCGCCGCGACGTCGGCATGCTGATGCCGATGCCGCAACAGCGTTTCCTCGATCGTGCGCCGCTCGGCCTGCCGGCGCGATTCCGCGAGCGTCGGCGGCCGATGCGACGTGTACTGGTTCAGTTGGAGATCGACGGCCGAGATCAGCGGGCCGTTCGTCATCACGACCGCGAAACGAATCCGGTTGATCAGTTCGCGCACGTTGCCGGGCCACGCATAGTTGTGGATCGCCTCGATCGCGCACGGCATGAAGCCGCGAATCCGGTGCGAACTTTCGCCGCGATAGCGCCGCAGCACATGATCGGCGAGCAGCATGATGTCGCGGCCGCGCGCGCGCAGCGGCGGCTCGTCGATGCGCAGCACGCACAGTCGGTAGTACAGGTCCGGGCGGAACCGCCCCGCCTGCATCGCGGACTCGAGATCGACGTGAGTCGCGGACACGATCCGCACGTCGACCGGAATCGACGCGCGCCCGCCGAGCCGCTCGATCTTGCCCTCCTGCAGGAACCGCAGCAGGCTCGCCTGGCTCTCGAACGGCATGTCGCCGATTTCGTCGAGAAACAGCGTGCCGCCGTGCGCGGCCTCGATGCGGCCGATATTGCGCTGATGCGCGCCGGTAAACGCGCCCCGCTCATGACCGAACAGTTCGGCCTGCAGCAGCGTCGACGGAATCGCCGCGCAATTCACGGCGACGAACGGCGCATCGGCGCGCGACGAATGCTGGTGGATCGCCGATGCGGTCAACTCCTTGCCGGTGCCGGATTCGCCGGCGATGAACACGGTGGCTTCGGTGTTCGCGACCTTGCGGATCGTCGCGAACAGGCGGCGCATCGCGGCGCACGCGCCGATCATCACACCGCCGGGCGGCGCGGCATCGTCGGCCGGATCGCTTTCCGCCAGTTTCAGCATCCCGTATGCATGGCCGACGAGATAACCGATCGTCGTGTAGGCCGTCACATTGCGCACGTAGTCGAAGCAGCACTGGCGAATCAGGCGCGCGATGGTGGCATCGCGCAGCCGCTCGCCGTCGGCGAGCGCGACCCAGCCGATCCGCGGATCACGCAGCAGCGTCTCGAACGACGCGACGTCGGGCGACGCGAAGCCGTCGAAATCGACGATGCCCGCATGCAGGCGGTTCGCCTTCACGAGATTGAATGCGTCCGCAACGGATTTAGCGTGCCACACATCCCAGCCGCGCGACGCGAGACAGTCGACGAGCCCCGCATCGGGATGCTGCGACAGATAGACGAGCGGGCGCGACAGCACGGTTAGGTGACGCCGGGCCGCAACGAACGGCGGCGCGTATGCGGCCCGTTCGTCCTCGTGCGGGCCTGACAGGCTGATCTGGCAGCAATGGTTCATGATGGCCTCGCCGCATAGGGTTGTCTGACGGAGCGGGCGGCGCGAAGCGGTGCGCGGCGGGCCTCCCTGCCCGCACGCGGCGCTACCGGCATGTCCGCTCCGGAAAGTTTCGTCATCGGCAGAACACGACACGCTGCGTGTAGATCTGCGGTTCGACGACGGGCCGCGCGGCCTGGTTGAGTTCCTCGCGATACGTGCGGTAGGTCTTGCCGTTCACCGTCACTTGCGTCGCGGGCGCCGTCTCGATCGTGTTCAATCCTTTGCGCTGCCAGTCGCTGACCCGCGCCGACGCGGACAGGTTCGACTCGCCGGCGATCTTCTGCGTGATCGCACTGCTGTCGCTCCACGGCTGTGTCTGCATGTCCTCCGCGTGCTGCATCGCGCCGATTGTCTTGCCGGTCGCGGTCGGCCCGTTCTGCGCCTCGAACGACGCGCCGCGGCCGTACACCGGCGATTGCCACGACGGGGCGTGTCCGTCCTCCGGCATCATGTAGACCATCTGCGGATCGCCAACCATCATCATCGGCACGCATGCCGTGTTGTCCGCGCGGCCGAGCGTCGTCAGCGCCTGCTGGACGCTCGCGGCGTTCGCGAGAGTCTGCTCGCTCAGGATGACAAAGACCGCGGGGTTCTGGAAAACCGACTGTGCGGCGGCTTGTGTGTCGACCAGCAGCAGCGCGACCCAAAAGATCCTCATGATTGAGGCCTCCTCGTACCCTCGTCAGGCAAAAAGAGGTGTTGACCTCGGGGAGGGATCAACACCCGTCCAACTTGCACCGTGCGTCGCACAGCGGATCCCGGCGTTCCCGTGCGGCCCGGCTTGCCGGTCGCGCGGAAGCGTCGCCCGCGTGCTTACGACGATGTGCTCGTCGAGATGACGGTCGGAGCAGGCATCGCCGGCGCGGCCGGGGCGACCTGCTGGTCGGCCGCGGCCGGGGCTGGATCCGGCGCGGCCGGCATGTCGGCGGACGGCGCGGGCGCGGCGGCGGATTCGACCAAGCCGGTCGCCTTTGCGTCGACGGCTGGCGTGTCGGCAGCGGCTGCCGCCGTGGCGCGCGACGCGGCCTCCGGTGCGGGCGCTTCGGCTGCCGCCTGCGTTGCCGGCTCGGCAGCCTTCGCATCGACCGCGGGCTCGGGCGCTGCAGCGTAGGCCGGGGCCGGTGCGGCTTGCGCGGTGTCCGGCACCTTCGCGTCGACGGCAAGCGCTGCCGGGGCTTGCGCTGCGGTGTCGGTTGCAACCGGTGCCGGTTCCGGTGCCTTGTCGGCGACCGTCGACGCGGGTTCCGGCGCCTTGTCGGCGACCGTCGACGCGGGTTCCGGCGCCTTGTCGGCAACCGCCGGCGCGGGTTCCGGCGCCTTGTCCGCAACCGCTGGCGCAGATTCCGGCGCCTTGTCCGCGAAGCCCCCCGCGGCAACGATGGCGGCACCCGGCACCACGCTCATCGCAGCCGGTGCAACGGCAGGCGCAGCACTCACCGCCGGTGCTGCCGCGGCAACCGGCGTGGTGACGACGGCAGGCACGACGGCAGCCGCTTGCGATGCCTTCACGGCGGCCGCCTGCGTCGCGGCAGGCACCGCGCTGACGGCCGGCGCGACCATCGACGGCGCGGGCACCGGAACCGGAATCGGCGCCGCCTGGACCGCGGTCGTCGCCAGCGGGCGAATCTGCACGGGCGCGGCGGCATCGAGCGGCGGCAGGCCCATGCGGTTTCGCACGAGCGGATCGCGATACTTCACGTCGTCGGCGACGGTCGCTTCGGCGGACGGCGCCACATTCGAACGCGCGAGCGGCGTGGTCGTGCCCGGGCACAGATGCCCGGTCGCTTCCACCGCGCGCCGGTTCGCATCGCTCTGGCAGAGCAGCGCGAGCGCGACGTCGGTCAGCCCCATCGCGCGGAATTCCCGCGCATCGAGACGACGCACGCACGCCTGGTCGACCAGGGTCGTGCCGCCCGTCGCGCCGAAGCCCGGGAACGACACGCCGACGCTCACCGAGCCCATGCAGGTATCGGACAGCGTGGTCGTGAGGCCGGGCGCCTGGATCGACGGGTTCGTCTTGATCGTCTGGGTGCCCGAATAGTTGACGTTTTCCGACGCCTGAGTGTTGTAGGGGTTGGTGCCGGGCGAGCCGGCCGACTGGAGCGAGCTCACGCTCTGCGGCGTCACGTTCGAGCCGCCGCTCGTGCTGGATGGCATCGTAACGTTCACGTTCACGCTCGAATTGCCGCTGCCGCGCACGCCGCTCGTGCTGGCACTGCTGGCGTTGCCGCCGCGCGAACTGGTGACGTTCGTGTTCATGCTCGAGCCGCCGCCCTGGCTGATCGCCGTCGACGACGTCGAGGACTGCGAACTTGAAGTCGAGTCGGCAGTCTGCGCCTGGGCACCGATCGCGGCCATCGCGAACATTGCGGCACATGCCGCCCTGATCTTGTTGCTGTTCATTTCACTCTCCGGACGAGGTTTGACCTCCGACCCAGGCAACCGCACTAATTCCCCCGAATGCCTTCAGCTTTGCCCGCTTCCCCGAACTGCTTCCAGCCGCTACCCAGCTGGGACCACGAACCGCCCGACATTCCCGGCCACGCCAGGGAATCCGGTGCGCCGATGGCACTGCCCGACGAAAGCGTGTGTTGTTCTGACGGATTGGTTGCAGGGTTCGACGTCTGCAAATTTGATTGCACGTCCTCGGCAGCGCGGTCAGCGCCATATGCCGTCAGAGACGCGAGCATCAGAGCGGCGGCAATCAGGTTCTGCTTCATGCCAACTCCTTACTTGAACAACAGTGCGGAAAAGAGACCAGCGTCGCTGGGAAACTGGTCCCCCGCACCCGACTAGTGACTGCTCCCGGTCGCGCTCGAACTCCCCTGGCTTCCGCCCGATGCAGACGGCGAACCGGCCGGACCGGTACTCCACACGGTCGACGCGTTGTAGTGATTCGAACCCGCGATCGCGCCCGACCCGCCGCTGCCCGTCAACCCGGCAGCACCCGCGTTGGCGATACCCTGATCGTTCCCGCCGCTGGCCGTGTAGTGGTTCGCGCCGAGGACGATCGTGGCGGTCACCCCTCCCGACAGCGCATTCGCGTTCTCGTTCGTGCTGCTGTTTCCACCGTACGAACCTGCGGCACCGATACCGCCGCCTGCCGCGAACGCGCCCCCGTTCGAGCCCCAGCCGCTGGCCGTCGAAGTCGAGTTGTGGAAGGCCGATGCCGCGCCGGTGGAACCAGCGGGTGTCACGGTACTTCCTGCGCTTGCGCCCGCGACCGAATTCGAATTGCTCGTATAGCTGCCTGAGCCGACCAGCACCGAACCGGACACACCTGCTGCGACGGATTGCGTCTGGTTGGTCGTGGACGGACCGGCGGCCAATACGGCCGACGAAAGGACGGTGAGCGCTGTCGCTAAAATGACTTTGGCTTTCATAGCAATTCCTTGCCGTGAGAAAGTTTGATGGCGAAGTCGCCGGGCTCGCCCTCGCGAAACGAAACCCGGCGTCCGTGCCACCAGCCAATGACGAACGCTGCGCGCCGCGGCTCAGTGGTGATACGTCCAGCCGATCGAGCCGGCATTCGCACCGCTGTTGCCGCCCGCTTGTGCGCCGCCGAAGCCGAAGCCGCCCACCGTCGACGTTTGGACGTGGCTCGTGTACGAGATCGAACCGCTGCTGCCGCCGCCAGCCGTGGCACCGGCTGCGCCGAGTGCGGCACCCGAATCGGTCGCGGTGAAATGGCCGAATCCGGCAACCCCGGCAATCGTCGAGCCGCCGCTCGACGAATTGCTGGTCGATACCGTGCCGCTGCCGGCGAATGCTGCACCCGAAACCGCCAGAACTGCGGCTGCAATCAGAAGCTTCTTCATGGTCGACTCCATAACGGCGTGGACGGAACAAGCGAGGAAAGCTGCACGCCTTCAACTTTCCAGCCCTGAGCAATCCCCATAACATAAGGATCACTATCTAATTACAAAGAATTGATTCATCTCGAATCCGATGGCCGCACAATTTTTCGGCGATCCGAATCCTGGTTTCGTATTTTTTTAGTTTTCCGAAATTTTTATACTTATTATCGATATAAGTTATCGATCATTTATCAATCGGAAAAACGAATCGACGCACGCACCCGGAAACAGGCATTCGCCATTCGGGATCAGTCGTTTTCGAAATTTGCTTACACGGCATACCGGCACATGGCATCCGCTTCAGCGATCGAAAATGCGTGAGTACAGTTATCTACCGTGAATGCAGTGCCATCAAAACATGCGCGTTATCGCGGCGATAACGGGCCTGCATTACAGTCAGGCGGCATCGCTTCTCCCTGGGCTACCGATCAAAGATCTTCCGGGCAATCCGGCCGACGGGTATGCGAGCTAGTCCAGCCAGCGCAGGCATCGGCCCGGCGCAGCGGATACGGCTCGGCACGAGCGGAAACGATTCGGCGTCGAGCTGTCCGGCACGGACAGCATGGCCCATCCGGACGAGCTGAATGAAGGGGAGCACGGCTGTCGGCCGGTTGTCGTGAGAAACGACAGGCGGTCCAGCACGCGCAACGCGCGGATACCGGGAAACCGGCAACGAACCCGCGAAGCTGGCACTGCATCGCGAGTCCTGTTCCGAGCTGTCCGACTACCCCACGGGTGCGCAAGGAATGCGCGCATCAAGTTGTTGCTTCTGGTCTTCATCGCTATTTCCCCGACTGCTTATTGACGAACGGGCCGCCCCCCATCTTTGTTGCATCAGGTCGACCGCTCGCCGGTGCGTCCAATATCGCAAACGGCATGCCATGCGTGATTCCACCGATGGTTGCGCGTCGCGTATCGTTCGCGGCGCCCGCAATATCGCCGGGAATCGAATTTTTTGTTTCAGGAATGTATCGCGATAACGGTCGGCAGCACGCGCCGATCATCGAATGGCGCGAAGCAATGCCGGAAAAGGCGGACGAACGCGGCCCGCGGGGCCTCGCGCAAGGGGGTGTCGAACGGATGTTTCATACTTGAGAACTGCACCGTCGCATATCCCGGCCGATGTACATTTCGGCCCCGGCAAACCGCCTGCCGCAGCCCGTTCGGCAGCCTTCCCGTACGCGAAAAAATCGTGAATCGAAGCGCGCGACAACCGGTTCTGCGGGACCCGCGCGGCCGACATCGCTATCGTTCCGGACGTGCGGACCCGCCGCCGCGAAACGCAATTGATTCATCCGTGAAAATACCGACGATATCGAGCATCGGCCGGCGATGCGATCGCGCAGCAAAAACCGGTAAATACGACGCGAGCCGACATGACTTTCACGCCGCATATCGGAAAAAACGACGGCAGGTGCGCCATGCGGCCTTGAACACACTTTATCGATTTTTACTGTTTTCCTTCAATTCACCGACATCCAGTACCGGCAACCATCGTGCTCCAACGGCTGGGATGAGAACGCGCGCTGCGCGCGAGAAACATTTTCGAATCGATTTCGGCTGCGAATCTCATCGCGCGAAACATGGTCGTGAAATGCGCGATCCATGCAGAATGTGCGGGGCGGAGCGGCGTTATTGCGCGTTTCGGCCCGTCGGTTCGCATCCTGCCGGCATTTTCCGTATCGGTTCGCCCGTTTCCGGGATGCATGCTTGAAACAGAAGTTCGTGCGCGGCGTGGCGGCACGCTCCGCTGTCCCGTTGCGCATGCGTGCGGCGGCCATGGCACATCGATTGCGTGTCATCCCGTTCCGGCGAGCCGCGCATCGCGCGACGAAGCCGGGCCCGATGCGGTCGACACGACCGGCACTCCCGTCAGGTGCCGAGCAATTCCTTCTTGCGCAGATGCACGACATCGCGCATCGGCGGCGCGCCGAACAGCCGGCTGTATTCGCGGCTGAACTGCGACGCGCTTTCATAGCCGACGGTCGCCGCCACCGACCCGACGTCGCCGCCCTGCCGCAACAGCAAACGCCGCGCCTCGTGCAGCCGCAGTTGCTTCTGGTACTGCAGCGGACTCAGCGTGGTCACGTGCTTGAAGTGATGGTGCAGCGACGACACGCTCATGTTGACCGCCTGTGCGAGCGTGTCGACGCGCATCGGCTCCGCGTAGTGATCGCGGATCCATTCGATCGCACGCGCGATCCGGTGCGTCTGGCTGCTCGCGACGGCCATGTGCCGCAGCCGCGTGCCCTGCCCGCTCGTCATCAGCCGGTACAGCAGTTCCTTTTCGATCAGCGGCGCGATCACCGGAATGTCGGCCGGCGTATCGAGCAGCCGCAACAGCCGCAGCGCGGCATCGAGCAGCGGCGGCGTCAACTCGGCGAGCGCGATGCCCTCGCCTTCCGGGCCCGCATCGGGCTCGGGCAGCCGCATCTCGGCCGCAAGTTCGACGATGCGCTGCAGATCGAGCGTGAGCGACAGGCACAGGTAAGGCGCGTCGGGCGAGGCCTGCGTGACGCGCGAGAGGATCGGCAAGTCGATCGACGTAATCAGGCAATTGCGCGTGTCGTATTCGTAGGCCTGGCCGGCCACGATCACGCGCTTCGCGCCCTGTGCGGCGATCACGAGCGCGGCACGCGACACGCCGCAGCCGAGATCGACCGGATGCGCATGCCGATGCAGCATCAGCGCCGGCACGGCCGTCGAGTGGGAGCCGTCCGTCGGCGCGAAACGGCCGATCAGCGACGCCAGTTCGCGCCGCCCGGATTCGCGCGACGCCGCGATATCGGTCATGTCCATGACGGATTCCTCGCCTCATTTCCCTGAATCGCGGGAGCATAGCGAATCGCTCGCCGCCGCGCCGGGGATTTGCAGGATTGTTCAATAAATTTGCAGGATTGGGTAGACGTAAAAATCGGCCGTTCGCGCACACTCCCACCTGATCCGGCGCATGCCGGGTTTTCCCCACGGAGACAAAAAATGCCCACCACGTTTGTCCTGAACGGCAAGAGTGTCACGCTCGACGCCGATCCGTCGATGCCCGTCCTCTGGGCAATCCGCGAGCATGCGGGGCTGACCGGCACGAAGTTCGGCTGCGGCATGGCGCAGTGCGGCGCGTGCACCGTCCATCTCGAAGGCCAGGCCGTGCGCTCGTGCGTGCTGCCGCTCGCCGGCATCGCGGGCAAGCACATCACGACGATCGAAGGCCTCGAGAGCAAACCCGCGCAGGCCGTGCAGGCCGCCTGGGTGAAGCTGCAGGTGCCGCAGTGCGGCTATTGCCAGTCCGGCCAGATCATGTCGGCAACCGCCCTGCTCGAACAGAACCCGAAGCCGACCGACGCGGACATCGACGCCGCGATGAACGGCAACATCTGCCGCTGTGCGACCTACGCCCGGATCCGGGCCGCGATCCACGACGCGGCCGCGACGCTGGGAGCCTGACCATGACGATCGAACTCGACAACGCCGGCTCGGTGCGACCGTCGCGCCGCACGTTCCTGAAGGCCGCCGGTGCCGCGGCCGCCGTCAGCCTGACGATCGGCTTCGAATGGGCCGGCCTCGGCCGCCGCGCGCTCGCCGCGACGGCGCCCGCCGCCGACTTCGCGCCGAACGCCTTCCTGCGCATCACGCCCGACGGCACGGTCACGGTCATCGCGAAGCACGTCGAAATGGGCCAGGGCGCGTACACGGGCATCGCGACGATCGTCGCCGAGGAACTCGACGCGGACTGGTCGAGCGTGCGCGTCGAAAGCGCACCGGCCGATGCGAAGCGCTATGCGAACCTCGCGTTCGGCACGATGCAGGGCACGGGCGGCAGCTCGGCCATGGCGAACTCGTGGCAGCAATTGCGCGAAGCGGGCGGCAAGGCCCGCGCGATGCTCGTGTCGGCCGCCGCGGCGCGCTGGAAGGTGCCGGCCGGCGAACTGACCACCGCCAACGGCGTCGTCACGCATGCGAAGAGCGGCAAGACGGCCGCCTACGGCACGCTCGTCGCCGACGCGTCGAAACTGCCGGTGCCCGACAAGGTCACGCTGAAGCAGCCGGCCGACTTCAAGCTGATCGGCCATCGCATTGCGCGCGTCGACGGGTCGGCCAAGTCGAACGGCACCGCGCATTTCACGCTCGACACGACCTTCCCCGGCATGCGCGTCGCGCTGCTGCAGCGCCCGCCGCGCTTCGGCGCGACGGTCAAGTCGTTCGACGCGACGGCCGCGAAGGCCGTGCCGGGCGTGGTGTCGGTCGTGCAGGTGCCGGGTGGCGTCGCGGTCGTCGCGAACGGTTTCTGGGCCGCGAAGCAGGGCCGCGACGCGCTGAAGGTCGACTGGGACGAAACCAACGCCGAAAAGCGCAGCTCGGACGAGCTCATGCGCGAGTACCGGCAGCTCGCCGCGCAGCCCGGCGCGTCGGCCCGCAAGGATGGCGATGCCGACGCGGCGATCGCGGGTGCCGCGCGCAAGGTCAGCGCGACCTACGAATTTCCGTATCTCGCGCACGCGCCGATGGAGCCGCTCGACGCGGTCGTCAAGCTGAGCGCGAACAGCTGCGAGATCTGGGCCGGCGACCAGTTCCAGACGGTCGACCAGGGCAACGCCGCCAGGGTCGCGGGCCTGAAGCCCGAGCAGGTGCAGATCCACACGCTGTACGCGGGCGGCAGCTTCGGCCGGCGCGCGAACGCGTGGTCGGACTACGTGGTCGAGGCCGTGTCGATCGCGAAGGCGCTCGGCGCGGACGGCAAGCCGGTCAAGCTGCAGTGGACGCGCGAGGACGACATCCAGGGCGGCTTCTATCGCCCGATGTACTTCCACAAGCTCGACGCGGGGCTGACCGCGGACGGCCGGCTGGTCGGCTGGCGCCACCGGATCGTCGGCCAGTCGATCCTCGCCGGCACGCCGTTCGAGGCGTTCATGGTCAAGGACGGAATCGACGCGACGTCGGTCGAGGGTGCGGCGAACCTGCCGTACGCGGTGCCGAACGTGTCGGTCGAACTGACCACCACCAAGGTCGGCCTGCCCGTGCTGTGGTGGCGCGTGGTCGGCAGCTCGCACACGGCCTACGCGGTCGAGGCGTTCATCGACGAAGCCGCGCACGCGGCGGGCAAGGATCCGTACCTGTTCCGCCGCGACCTGCTCGCGAAGGAGCCGCGGATGCGCGCGGTGCTCGAGCTGGCCGCGCAGAAGGCCGGCTGGGATCCGGCGAAACCGCTGCCGAAGGGCCGCGGGCGCGGGATCGCGGTGGCCGAGGCGTTCAAGAGCTACGTCGCGCAGGTCGCGGAAGTATCGGTCGACGCCGACGGCAAGGTGAAGGTCGAGCGCGTGGTGTGCGCGGTCGACTGCGGGATCGCGATCAATCCCGACATCGTCGCCGCGCAGATGGAAGGCGGCATCGGCTTCGGGCTCGGCGCGGCGCTGCACAGCGCGATCACGCTGAAGGACGGCCATGTCGAGCAGCGCAACTTCGACGGCTATCACGTGCTGCGGATGGCGGAGATGCCGAAGGTCGAGGTGCATATCGTGCCGTCGGCCGAGGCGCCGACGGGCGTCGGCGAGCCGGGTGTCGCGCCGGTCGGGCCGGCGGTCGCCAACGCGATCTTCGCGGCGACCGGCAAGCGGCATTACGTGCTGCCGTTCGATTCGGGCGATACGGCGAAGGCTTGACGGGCAGAACGAAGAGACGCCGGGCCGGCCGCGTGACGGGAACGTTGCGCGGCCGGTTTTTTATTGCGCTGGCGCCTGCGGCACGCGACACGATCACGCCGGACCGGTCACTCCTGTTCGACTTCCGGCCAAAGCCTGGGGAAAAGAAATCGCAGTGCCGCGAGCGGCAGCCCGAAGGAAAGCTCACCGCGGTGCGAAGGAGAAGTCAGCAGCCCGAAATCGAGCAGCGATCGAACGATACGGCGTGCCAGCACGTCACTGACTCCCAGCATCTGCGTGAATTCCGCGCGCGTGACGGCGCGACGCAGTGCGACGAATTCCATGGCCAGCGCAGCGGCTTCCGCCTTGATGACGGACTTTTCCGAACGGATGCTCCATGGATTGAATTCGAGGTACCGCAATAGATCGAGCATGCGTGCGGTGACTCCGTCGAATTCCGTCATACGCACCATGAATCCGACCTGATCCTCGCAACAGGCCAGAAAGAACCGCGCGAACCTGACCAGCCCTTCCTGAGTCAGATTGCCCCGGCCGTCCAGATCATTGCGCCGGGACTGATCGGCTTCGCTCAGCCTCGCGTAATACTGCTCATGCTCGCGCGCCAATCCGCGAAGCGGTGACCACAGCCCGTGGGTGAGATCGGCGGCGCGCAGTCCAAGATGCGAATGCAGACGCGCAACCCTGCCGTTACCGTCCATGAACGGATGTACCCACGCCAGGCGATGATGCGAGCAAGCGATCCCGATCACTTGATACTCCCTCGCGCGGATACGGGCGTAACGCGTCGCCCAGGCCTGAAGCAGCGGCTCGATCATCTCGGGCTCCGGTGCCAGATGGCGCCCGACCGTCACATCGGAGCGCCGAAGCTCGCCCGGAACAACGATTTGACCATCGTCGGTGATTCGCTCATCTGCGGGAAGGCACGAAAAGAACCGCTCGTGGATGACGGAAATTCGCGCAGGCTCGAACAGCGCGGCGAGCGGAAGGCCGCCCCATTCTTCCTCGAGTGCGGCTTCCGTTGCGATATGCGCGACCGCGAAGCGCTGCTTCTTGCGCTCGACGATATCGGTCGAATAATCCCGATGAAGCGCCGCCTCGATTTTGGCGGGGGTCGTGTGCTGACCTTCGATCTTGTTCGTATAGTACGAATTCATTACGCGCAACTGCGGAACGAGCGCGCGTGCCAATGGCGTATCCCTCACCGCGAGCAACCGTTGCGACGAATCGACGAGTTGGCCGGCCTGATCAAGCAGCGGATCGAGGACACGGTCCTCGGGAAACAGCGGTTCAAAGGTGGCAACGGTTGTCATGCTTCGCCGGGAGGGTTCGATGTCGGGTTGAATGTAGGGTTTGATGTGGCCGATTATAGCGACTTATATATATGATTTATATGCATTTTTCATGATTATTGGTTGGGTTGAATGTAGGGTTCAGTGTAGGGTTTATTTTGCTCGATTTTGCGCCATGTCGCGCGAACGCGTCGCCTGCCGTCAGCGCATTCCCCAACGTTACGCCGCCCGTAACGCCCGTAACGTTCCGGCCGGATGCTACGTAACAATCCTTCAATGTTGCTCCGACCCTTCCGAAGCACACCACACGCCCCACGTTAAAAATTCTTTTAGATTCAACGCTGGCGCGCCGCCCACCCCGCTCCGACCATTCGTCGATCCCTGTCAGCGCGTCCCTGGCCCGGAAGTTGCGGTACATGACCCGCAAACACTCCTTTACGGACATGCGAGGGCCAACATGGATTGCAAATACCTGTACATCGACAACATAAAAATCAACTTCGTGCGCCGCACGATCGAAATCGACAACAAAGTCGTCGACGTCACGCCGCGTGAATTCGATGTCGTCGAATTCCTGCTCGACAACATGAACAAGATCGTGCCGCGGCAAGCGATCCAGGAAGCGGTCTGGGGCCGCGAGCTCGGCGTGTCGTCGCGCACGCTCGACACCCATATCTCGCGCATCCGTTCGAAGCTGCAGCTCGATCACGACAAGAACCTGCGGATCATCCCGATCTATGCGGTCGGCTATCGGCTGGTGCTGTTCGGCGCGGCCATGACGCACGTCGAACGCCACGATGTGGCGCCGATCCTGCGCGCCGCCCCGCAGCAGGCGCTGGCCGCCGACTACGCGTAACGCGTAGCGGCTCACCCGCGCGCCGCCGCAGCGCGGCGCGCCGGCAAGGCTCGTCCACGGCGCTGCACGCGCGACCCGGAGCGTCTCGTGGCCGGGCACGCCTTCCCCGCCGCGACACGACCGCCGCCATCGGGCGGCGGCCGCGTTTGCGGCAGTCGCATGCAAGCGCGCGTGCCGTCGATTAGCGGCTGCGCTATCGCACGCCACGCCGCCGCGACACCGCGCCGACCCACCACCGCCCCGCCACGCCTCCCGACAAAAGGCTTCGTAGCTCGCCGCCGCCCGCGCGGCCCCGCGCTGCACACGACTACGGATTCCGGCGCGGCACGCGGCCGGCGGCGTCCCTACAATCGACGCAGCAGCCGCGCGCCCCTGCGCGCGCGCCACAAACAACCGTCGAACCAACGCCGAATCCGCCCTGATCCGCCGTGCCTGCTGTCTGTCCCTGACGAATGCCGACGCCGCGACGCCGCGAACGGGCGCGCCCGCCGCCGCACCCCGGCCGCCACCCCGGCCGCGCGGCCGCATCCCCGCCGCGCCGGCGGTCGCGCTCGACGGTCGCCTGGCTGCCGCGCTGTCGCGCGCCGCGCGCGGGCTGTCGCAGTGCGTACGGCGCGACGGCCGCGGTCCGGTCACGCTCGGCGAACACGCGTACGAGGTGCGCTGGCGCGTCGATGCCGAACCGGCCGCCGACGCGCATGCCTACCGCTTCGTCATCGGCCCGGCCGCCGGCACGCTGTGGATCGATCCGGTCGCGGAAAGCGCATGGCTCGGCCACGCGGCCGACCCGGCCGTGCCGGCCGTGATCCGCGCGGCGCTGCTCGCCGACCTCGCCGTGCCGCTCTCGGCCGTGTTGCAGGCCGCGACGCGGCAGCGCGTGGAATTGCTGCCGCCGCCGGCGAGCGTGCCCGCGTGGCGCACCGCGCCGGCCGCGCTGCGCTTCGAGCTGCGTCGCGCCGACGGCGCCTGGCGCTGCCACGGCGCGCTGCTGTTCGATGCGCCGGACGCGCTCGCGGTGTTCTTCGCAGCACCGACGCCGGCGGCCGCGCGGCCCGACACCCGCGCCGCGTATGCGGGCCTGCCGGTGCCTCTGGTATTCGAGATCGGCCGGACCGAGCTGACGATGGCCGAGCTGGCCGACGTCGTCGGCGGCGACATCATCGCGATCGAACGCTGGCGCGCGCACGAGCAGAACCTGCTGTGCGTCGCGCGGGTGCCGGCCGCGCCGACGTGGGAGATCACCGGACGGCCGTCGGGCAACCGGCTGACCGTCGAACGAATCAGGGAGATGCCTTTGGAACCGACCCGCACCGACACCCCGCCCGCGAGCGCGCACGATGCGCCGCCCGACGATGCGCCGCGCTCGCTCGACGGCCTCGCGGTCGACCTGCGTTTCGAATTGCCGCCCACGTCGATCCCGCTCGGCGAACTCGGCGCGCTGCAACCGGGCGCGGTGATCGAGCTGCAGCAAGGCATCAACCAGAGCGTGATCCATCTCGTCGCGAACGGGATGCTGATCGGCACCGGCCACCTGATCGCGGTCGGCCAGAAGCTCGGCGTGCGCGTCGTCACGCTGACGCAGCCCGCGCCGCGCGAGCGCTGAACGATGGGCAGCCTGCCGAATCCGGTCGCGCTGATCGCGGTGATCGCCGCGCTCGGCATCGCGCCGTTCGCCGCGCTGATGGTGACGAGCTATACGAAGCTCGTGGTCGTGCTCGGCCTGCTGCGCTCCGCGCTCGGGATCCAGCAGGTGCCGCCGAACCTCGTGCTGAACGGCATCGCGCTGATCCTGTCGCTGTTCATCATGGCGCCGGTCGGGATGTCGATCCGCGACGCGCTGCAGGCACGCCACTTCGACGCGTCGGGGCAGTTGTCGACCGCCGATATCGGCGCGCTCGCCGATGCCGCGCTGCCGCCGGTCAAGGATTTCCTGGTGTCGCACACGCGGCAGCGCGACCGCGAATTCTTCGTGCGCACGGCAACCTCGGTCTGGCCGAAGAACCGCGCGGACGGCATCAAGGACGACGACCTGCTCGTGCTGGTGCCGAGCTTCACGCTCGCCGAGCTGACCAAGGCGTTCCAGATCGGCTTCGTGATCTACATCGTGTTCATCGTCGTCGACCTGCTGGTCGCGAACATCCTGCTCGCGCTCGGGATGCAGATGATCTCGCCGACGACGATTTCGGTGCCGTTCAAGCTGCTGCTGTTCGTCGCGCTCGACGGCTGGTCGCTGCTCGTGCACGGGCTCGTGCTGTCGTATCGCGTGGCGGGGGCGGGATGAACGCGCGCGCGTTGCGCAGCGTCGTGCCGAACCTGAGCGCAGTGGTCGCGCCGGCCGTGCTAATCGCGCTGGCGTTGACGCTCGCCTGCGCGGGCCTGCAGCCGCGCAGCGCGCACGCGGCCGGCAGCGCTGCCGGCTTCGCGCAGCTCGCGCGCGCGTGCGCGCCGAACGTCGATCCCGACACGCTCGCCGCGCTGGTGCGCACCGAATCCGGTTTCAACCCGTATGCGATCGGCGTGGTCGGCGGCCACCTGACGCGCCAGCCCGCGTCGCTCGACGAAGCGCGCGCGACCACAAGCGAGCTGGCCGCGCGCGGCTTCAGCTACAGTGTCGGCCTCGCTCAGGTAAACGAACGAAACTTCGCGAAATACGGCCTCGACGACACGACGATGTTCGAACCGTGCCGCAACCTGCGGGCGGGCGGCGCGATCCTGACCGAATGCTTCGCGCGCTCGTCGAACACCGGCCGTCCCGCGCAGGCCGCGTTGCGCGCGGCGCTGTCGTGCTACTACAGCGGCAACTTCACGACCGGGTTCTCGAGCGGCTACGTGAGCCGCGTCGTCGCGAGCGCGCAACGCAATGCGCGCGAAGGCGGCGTCGAACCGATTCCGGTGGTGAGCGATACGCCGCCACCCGCGCGACAACGGCGCATGGACGCGGCCGCGACCACGCCGCCCGAACGCGCGCGCAGGCTCGCGTCGCCCGCGGCCTCCGCCGACGCGCCGTCGTGCCATGCGCGCCCGGTCGTGATGATGTGCCGCGGCTTGCCGGCGAGCCAGGCGAAGCGGCTGTGCGTGCGCTGTCTCGATCAGTGAGCGTCGACGCGACGCCGGCATGACGTGCATCGGATGACGCGGCGTGCCGCGTCGCCCCGCTTCATGCGGCGCGCCGTGCCTCCAGCCATGCCTGGCACATCCGAACCGCGCCGCGTCATCCCGCTTCATGCAGCGCGCTGTGCCTCCAAGCGTGCGCGAAACCCCGCTTCACGCAGCGCGCTGCGCCTCCAGCCATGCCTGAAACATCAGCACCGTCCACAGCTGATGCTGCCAGTTCATCCGGCCCGACTGGTGCTGGCGCCACAGCCGCTCGACCGCCGCCGCGTCGAAGAAGCCCTCGTCACGCAGCCGCGACGGCTGCAGCAACGCATCGGCCCAGTCGCGCAGCGCGCCGCGCAGCCAGTGATCGACGGGCGCGCAGAAGCCCTGCTTCGGCCGGTCGATCAGCGCGGACGGCACGTACCGGTCCAGCAGCCGGCGCAGCAGCGCCTTCGACTGCCCTTCCGGCAAACGCACCGACGCGGGCACGCGCCATGCGAATTCGACGACGTGATGATCGAGGAACGGCATGCGCGTCTCGAGGCTCACCGCCATCGCCGCGCGGTCGACCTTCGCGAGGATGTCGGTCGGCAGGTACGTGAGCGTGTCGATCGCCATCGCCTGCTCGGCGAAGCTCAGGTTCGCGGGCCACGCGGACACCGTATCGAGCGGGGTCGGCGGTTCCTGTCCGGCCAGCGCGATGCGCTCCGGATGATGCACCGACGACATCAGCAGCCGGTACAGCGCGATGCGGCTCTCGGCCGTCATCACGTGGCCGAGCTTGTGCAGCCGGTCGCCGATGCGGGTCGCCGAGTCGCGCGCTTCCACGCCGCTCCATGCGCCCTGCGCGACCGCCGCGAGCTGGTCCGCATGATCGGGACGCAGCGCATGCAGCGCGGCGGCGATCCGCGCGCGCACCGCCGCCGGCACGCGATGCAGCTTGCGCCACAGGCGCGGCGTCAGGAAGTAGCGCGTATAGCCGCCGAACAGCTCGTCGCCGCCGTCGCCGGACAGGCTCACCTTCACGTGCCGGCGCGTCAGCTCCGACACGAGGAAGGTCGGAATCTGCGACGCGTCGGAGAACGGCTCGTCATAGATCGTCGGCAGTTTCGGCACGACGCCGAGCGCATGGTCGGCCGTCACGTAGAGCTCGGTATGCCGCGTGCCGAGGTGACGCGCGACCGCCTTCGCATAGCCGGCCTCGTCGTAGCCGGCCTCGTGAAAGCCGATCGTGAACGTGTCGACCGGCTTCGCCGACTGCGCCTGCATCAGCGCGACGATCGCCGACGAATCGATGCCACCCGACAGGAACGCGCCGAGCGGTACGTCGGCTTCCATCTGCCGCGCGACGGCCTGGCGCAGGATCGTGTCGAGCTGATCGACGGCCTCGTCGGCGCTGCCCTCGAACGGCTGCTCGCGGCCGGCTTCGATCGCCTGCTCGAGCGTCCAGTACGCGCGCGGGCGCGGCGTGTCGCGCGCATGCTCGAACTGGATGAAGGTGCCCGGCGGCAGCTTGCTGATGCCGCGATAGATCGTGTGCGGCGCGGGCACGCTCGACTGGCGCAGGTACAGGCACAGCGCGTCGCGATCGATCGTGCCGTCGAAGCCCGGGTAGCCGCGCAGCGCCTTGAGCTCCGACGCGAACACCAGTGCGTCGCCGATCCGGCCGTAGTAGAGCGGCTTCTCGCCGATCCGGTCGCGCGCGAGCGTCAGCACCCGCGACGCGCGATTCCACAGCGCGAACGCGAACATGCCGGTCGCGCGCCGCAGCGCCGCCTCGACGCCCCACGCGGCAATCGCCGCGATCAGCACCTCGCTGTCGGAGTGGCCGCGCCACGCCGGTGCGCGACCCGCACGCCCGAGCTCCGCGCGCAACTCGCGATGGTTATAGATTTCGCCGTTGAAGACCATGACGTAGCGGCCGCACGCGGATGCCATCGGCTGCCGGCCGTGGACCGACAGATCGACGATCGCAAGCCGCCGGTGGCCGAGCGCGATACCGGCTTCCGGGTCGACCCAGAGGCCCTGCCCGTCGGGGCCGCGATGCGCGAGGCTCGCCGTCATTCGCGCGAGCGTGCCGCGCGCTGTCTCCTCATCGAAGGCGACGCTATTCAGAAAGCCGTCGATTCCGCACATTGATTTGTCTGCCTCTGTTGACCTGTTCCGTCAGCGGCGGCGCAACCTCGCAGCCCGCCGTCCGGCTGACGGTCGAGCCATATTACGAAGAAATAAATCAGCAATAATTCATGGGTGAATCTCGGAAGAACCCGGAAAAAAACCGGCGTCAAGCACTGCGTGCGACCGGCCCGGTGAAGCGGAAACGGTTCCGCATCACGACGCATCGCTGAACCGCGCGCCTTTCGATGTTCCGGCCCCGACAGTTCGAGCACGTCAGGCCGCGCCGGTCGCCCACTTCAGCAACTGCGCGACTTCGCGGAAATGCCGTTGCTGGATCGTGCCCTTTTCAGGCGTGCTCTCGTACAGCGCCTGCGCGAGGCCGGCGTTCGCAAGCGTCGGACGCAGCGCGTCGCGCGCGAGCCGTACGATCCGCTCGGCCGCCTCGCCCTCGCCGCGCGCGAGCACCCATGGCAGCGTGCCGACGCCGCCGTAATAAAGCGCGACCGCGACGCTCGACGAATAGACGACCACCGACGCGAAGCCGATCCGGTCGGGCAGCGACGAGAACTGCGCTTCGCGCGCGAGCTGCCGGCGCTTCGCCTCGATGTGCGGGTCGCCTTCATCTTCCTTGTGCTCGCGCCGCACTTCCTCGATCGACATCTTCATCTTCTGATTGAACTCGCGCCGCTGATGCACGATGTCGATCAGCGCCATCACGATATAGATCAGCGCGGCCCAGCCGAACAGCAGCATCAGCAGCTTCACGATCAGCGCGAGAATCGACATCGGCCGCGTGAAGCCGGACTGCACCGCCGGGTCGAGCGACTCGACGATCAGCCAGCCGAGCGTCGCAACCAGCAGCACGGTCTTCAGCAGCATCTTCGCGAGGTTCACGAGGTTGCGCATCGACACCATGTTCTTCAGCCCCTCGGCGGGATTGAGCCGCGACAGCTGCGGCACGAGCCGGCTCCACGCCATCACGCCGCCCACCTGCACGAAGCCCGCGAGCAGGCCGGCCAGCAGCCCGGCCGCGACGATCTGCGCGGACAGCAGCGCCCACTCGCGCGCGGCGCCGTCGATCAGCACCGCGAGCCGCGCGGAGGGATCGCTGGCGCCCGCCGCATCGAACACGAGCCGGAACAGCGCCTGCAGCCGCGCGATCAACGTGCCGAGCCCGACCGCGAGCGCGACGCACACGCCGACGAAGAACGCGGACGAGATCGTCTCCGCGCTCTTCGGCACGTCGCCTTTCTGGCGCGCCTCGCGCAGGCGCTTCGCGGTCGGCTGCTGGTTCTTTTCGGCCATCGTCGCTCCGGTTCCGGCGGGGCCGTCACGCGCCGCCGTGCGCGGCGAACAGCGCGCGCAGCAGCGCCATCAACCCGCTGTCGGGGCTCAGCAGCGCGTGCAGCGACGCGTATACCACCGGCAGGAACAGCACCATCATCAGCACCGCGAGCGCGCTCTTCAGCGGCTGCGCGAACACGAAGACGTTCAGCTGCGGCACCGCGCGCCCGACGAGGCCGATGCCGAGTTCGACCAGCACCAGCACGATGATCACCGGCGCGGCCAGCTTCACCATCCATTCGAAGATCGTGTCGGTCTGCCGCACGACGAAGGTCTGCAGCATCGACGAGAAATCGGGGCCGAGCGAGCCGATCGGCCACCACGCGTACGACTGCGCGAACAGTTGCACGAGCACCTGCAGCCCGCCCGCGGTGACGAACAGCGCGATCGCGACGAAATTCAGGAACCCTGACGTCGGGCCGCCCTCGTGCCCGCCCATCGGATCGAAGAACGCGGCGCTGCCGCTGCCGGTCTGGAAATCGATCAGGTAGCCGACGCCCTGGATCGCGAACAGCACCGCGCTGAACGCGCCCGCGAGCAGCATGCCGATCACCGCCTCCTTCGCGACGAGCAGGCACCACATCAGGAACGGCAGCGCGGCGACCTGTGCCGGGTCGATCACCGGCGCGACGAACGCGGCGATCACGACCGCGATGCCGTTGCGCACGAGGCCCGTGACGATCTGCTCGTTGAACACCGGCACGACGAACATGATCGGCAGCAGGCGCGGCATCACGTAGAGCAGCGGACGCAGCGTGCCGGCGATGTCGTTGAAGTTCGCGGCGTGGTCTAGCATCGGCGCTCCGCGGCGGCGGGCGGCGCCGGATCGTCGACGGCGGCGGCCGGGACAGTCGCGCCGCCCGGGTCGGCGTTGCCGGCCGCTGCGCGCGTGTTTGCCGTGTTTGCCGTGTCCGTCGTGTCCGTCGCGTCTACCCCCGCCGGTCGCGACACCATTTCCGCATCGAACGCGGCCGCCATGTCACGCTGACCCGATGCATGCCCCTGCGCGTCGCCCGCCCACACGCCGGCCGTCGCGAAGCGCCGCACCGCATGCGCATCCGCGACTTCGTCGGCATCACGCTCGACCCGCGCCGCGCGCGCGTGCAGGGCCTTCTCGCCGGCCTTGTCGAGCTTGTCCTCGGCGGCCTTCGCCTTGCGCGCGGCGCGCTGCAGGTCGGCGAGCGTGGCCTCGTGATCGCGGTGCACGTGCGCGGCCTCGCTGACCGACGCGTGCGCGACACCGATATGGCGGTCGAACGTGCGCGTATCGGCCGCCGCGTTCTGCAACGCGCGCGCCTCGCGCACGTCGTCGGCGAGGCGCGTCTGGATCGCGGCCTTCGCCGCGACCTGCTGCGCAAGCTGCGCGTGCGCGGCATCGAGCGCGCGCCGGCTCTGCGCGGCGATGCCCTGCTGGCGCGCGGCCGCCACGCGCGCGATCTGGCTGCGCATCTCGCGCACGCGCTTCAGGCGTGCGAGCGTCGCGAGCACGAGACGGTCGTCGGCTTCAGACATGGTCGTTCGCGAGTTTCGTCAGCTTCGCGAGCAGCGCGTCGAAACGCACGTCCTCGTGCGACGCCTGCGCGCAGAACGCGCCGATCGCATCGCGCGCACGCAGCGCGAGATCGCCGAGCCGGTCGCTGCCTTCGCGGTACTCGCCGATCTGCACGAGCAGCTCGATTTCCTGGTACTTCGCGATCAGCTCGCGCACGCGCGCGGCCGCTTGCTGATGCGCCCGGCCCGCGACGAGCGGCATCACGCGCGACAGGCTCGCGAGCACGTCGATCGCCGGATAGCGGTTCGCGAGCGCGATCTTGCGCGACAGCACGATGTGACCGTCGAGGATCGAGCGCACTTCCTCGGCGATCGGATCGGATTCCTCATCGCCTTCGACCAGCACCGTATACAGCGCGGTGATCGAGCCGGTCGCGCCCTGCCCCGCGCGTTCGAGCAGGCGCGGCAGCACGGCGAACGTCGACGGCGGGAAGCTGCGCCGCGTCGGCGGCTCGCCGCTCGCGAGGCCGACCTCGCGCTGCGCGCGCGCGAAACGCGTGAGCGAATCGACCAGCAGCAGCACGCGCTTGCCCGCATCGCGGAAGTGCTCGGCGATCGCGGTCGCGACCAGCGCGGATTTCACGCGCTCCATCGCCGGACGATCGGACGTCGACACGACGACGATCGAGCGCGCGCGCACCTCGGGCGACAGGCTGTGCTCGATGAACTCGCGCACTTCGCGGCCGCGTTCGCCGACCAGCGCGATCACGTTCACGTCGGCCTGCGCGCCGCGCGCGATCATCCCGAGCAGCGTGCTCTTGCCGACGCCCGACGGCGCGAAGATGCCGACGCGCTGGCCGATGCCGAGCGTCATCAGGCCGTCGACCACGCGCACGCCGGTCGGAAACGGCGTGTCGATCAGCTTGCGCGCGAGCGGGTTCGGCGGGTCCTGCTGCGTCGACACCCACGCGGCGCCCGTCACCGGCCCGCGATCGTCGAGCGGCCGGCCGAGCCCGTCAAGCACGCGGCCGAACAGCGCTTCGCCCACCGGAAACACGTGCTCGCGCCCGGACGGCACGACGCTCGTCTCCGGCGACAGCCCGGCCACGTCGCCGAGCGGCGTGAGCAGCGTGGTCTGCCGCGAGAAGCCGACCACTTCGGCGAGCAGCGTCGGCTGGTTCGGCGTGCGCAGCTCGCAGATCTCGCCGAGCCGCGCACGGATGCCCGTCGCGTTGAGGATCTGCCCGACCGCGTGATTGACGCGGCCCTGCACCGACACCGGCGAGAAGAAGGCGAGCCCCGCGTCGAGATCGCCGACGAGGCGACCGCGATCGAACGGCGCGGCATCGTCGTCGCTCTCGCGGCCGTTCGGTTGCGGATCGTCGAGCGGCGCATTCATCGCGGCGAGCCCTTCAGCGCGTCGCGGCGGATCGCCTGGCGCAGCGCGTCGATCTGCAGGTCGAGGCTCGCGTCGATGCGCCCGGACGGCGTCTCGACCGTGCACGCGTGGCGTTCGAGCTGCGCATCCTCGACGATGCGGATCCGTTGCCGGTTCGACTGGCCGGCGAACGCGCGCTCGAGCGCGTCGCGCATCTCGTCCTCGCGGCCCGGCGCGACCCGCACGATCAGGAACGCCTCGTCGCGCACGAGCGGCGCGATCCGCGCGAGCGCGGCCTCGTACAGCCTCTGCGTGGGCATCTCGCCGACGATCGCGCGCACGGCCTTCACGACGATGTCGGCCATCGAATCCTTCATCGACTCCATCGTGCGCGCGGCGGCCAGCGCCTGCGTATAGGCCTGCGCCGCATGCTCGCGCTGCGCGCGGCGCATCCCTTCGTCGTAGCCGGCCGCCTGGCGCTTGTCGAATTCGCGCTGCGCATCGGCGACGATGCGCGCGGCCTCGTCGCGCGCGGTCGCGATCACCGCGGACGCGTCGAGCAGCGCCGCGTATTCGCGCTCCTTGAGTACCTTGCGCTCCGACAGCAGCTGCAGGTTGTCGCTCGTGATCAGAAAAGCCAGTCCCATGACGCAAGCCTCTCGGGAATCAGAAACAGGAACAGCAATTCGCCGAACTGGTCGCGCTGCGCGCGGTTCAGCCAGTACGGCGCTTCGTCGTCGATCGCGCGGTTGAATTTCAGCCGCGCGCGCCGCGCGACCGCATCGCCCGCCACGCCGATGAAATCCGCGAGCAGCCGCCCGCCGCGCGCACGGATCACCACCGGCAGCGCGGCCGGATCGGCACGCCACGGTTCGAGCGTGTCCGCCAGCGCGCCGAACTCCGGCGCGCGCTCGAGCGCGAGCTCCAGTGCATCGCCGCCGAGCTTCGCCGCGACTTCCGCGCGAATGCGGCGCACGGCCAGCGCATCGCGCAGCCAGCCGCGATGCAGCAGCAAGCCCGCATACGATGCGAGCTGTTCGAGCGCCGCGCCGGGCAGCAGCGCAAGCCGCGCGCACGGATTCGCGAGGTCGAAGTCGTGATGTTCGGCCACGCCGTTCGCATCGAGCAGATGGCGCGCAAGCAGCTTGCGACCGGCCGGGCCGAACGCGTCGGGCGAGCGGTAGCGCGCGGGCCAGTCGGCCGGCACGCGCGTCACGTGCAGATAACGGTCGGGCCGCAGGTTGAATTCGCAGACGAGCGCATGAAACGCCGCGCGCCGCGCAGCGGGCGGCGCCGCGAGAGATTGCAGCCACGGCAGCGACACGGCGTCGGGCGCAACGCCCGGCGGCAGCACATGCGGCTCGTTCATGCGCCGTCGCGCGCGCCGTCCGGCGTGCGCAGGCTGCCGCCGACTGCGCGGACGCGCCGCCTGCACCGTTGCCGCCGCGCGGTGCGCCGCCGACCAGCCCGGCAGCCGCGCGCCGAACATCCCGCGCCGCGCGGCCGACAGCGCGATCACCGCGCAGGTCAGCAGATCAGCGCGAAACACCAGCCAGCCGAGCGGCGAGCGCAGCCGCAGGATGTCCGACACCGCGCTGCCGATCCCGTCCACGCGCGCCGTGCGCGCGGCGGCCGGCTGCAGGAACAGCGACACGTTGTCGTACTGCAGCCCTTCGATGCTGTGCGCGACGAGATCCTTCACCATCGGCGCCATCGCGCGCAGGTCCACGCCGGGCCGGTAGCGGATGTACACGGCCGCCGACGACGGCTTGATCTTGTCCGCAAGCGGATCGTTCTCCGGAATCACGACCTGCACGCGCGCGACCACCACGCCCTCGATGTCCTGCAGCGTGCGCGACAGGTCCTGCGACACGCCATACAGGTAGCGCACGCGCTCCTCGGCCGGCGTCGACACGAGCCCCTGCTTCTGGAACAGCTCGCCGAGGCTCGCATAGCTCGGCTTCGGCAGCCCGTTCGCCTGCAGCACGGTGAGCGCCGACTGCATGTCGCCGTCCGCGACGCTCACCTGCCATGCGTTGCGATCCGACGTGTCGCGCGCGTCGTTGTCCTTCGCCGCGCTGATGCCCGCGTCGCCGAGCACGGCAACCATCTGGTTCGCATCGCGCTCCGACAGGCCGGAGTAAAGCTCCTTCTGGCAGCCGGCCAGCAGCGCGAGCAGTCCCGCGAGCAGCGCACGCGCCGCCCGGCTGCGCCACGCATGCAGGCGCGGCGTCGAATCGATCGTCGTCATCGTTTGTCCGCTTCAGGGCGCGCGGCCGGTTCAGGCGCACGCACCGGCTTTCGCTACTCCTGGGTCTTCAGCACCGTGTGCGTGAAGCCGTTCGCCGCCTGCGCGACCGACAGGCTCAACTGGTATTCCGAAATCGTGGTGGTCGCGGTCCACTGGAAATCCATCGCCTTCACCATCGTCATCAGCGGATCGCTGCGGTTGTCCGCCATCGACGTCAGCATCTCGGTGCGATGCTTGTCGATGTTCGCGTACCGCGTGTCGAGATCGTTGCCGTAGGTGCGCAACCGCTCGACGAGCGACGAATGGTTCGCCTGCGCGGGTGTCGCGGGCGTCATCTGCACGGCCGGCGCCGCATCGGCCGGCGCACGCGACATCGCGACGCCCGACGCCGACGGCGACGCCGCGGCCGGCGCGGCACCCGGCTGCATCAACGCATCGAACTGGCGCACCTGCGCCGGATCGGACGCCGTGCCCGCCTGCTGCACGGCACCCGCGAGCGCGGCCGCGTCCGGGGGTGCCGCGCCTACGCCTGTTACCGACATGATCGTGTCCTCCTTGACCGGCAGCGCCGGGAACGAGCCGGCCGCCACGCGCATACGCCCCGCCGGGCGCCCGTCACGGGCGGCCCCGGCATCCGGCGTCGCGCGGCACGGCCGGCGACCGGCGTCATGCGCGGCCGGCGGAACTCAGGTGTTGCGCGACCTGGGCGTTCGCCGTCCCTTCCTGCGCGGTCACTGCGTTGCTGGTTTCGAACGTCGCGGTCGACTGCTGGACCTGGAAGTTGATCTTCGTCAGTTCGAGCTGCGTCTTGGTCAGGTCGTCCGCCTGCTGCTGGACCTGTTGCGTGTTGTTGGCACCAGTGGGGGGGGTACTCATGTTTCGCTCCTTTGCATGTACGTCATTGAACTGCTTCCCTGTTCCGGCGGCGGCCCCATGCCCCGCCGGCGACGTGACGCGCCGCATGCGCGCGGCGTGTCGCGTAATGCGCGCACCGCGCGACACGCGATGCGCAAGTCCTGTCGCGGCGCTAACGCGCCGCCGCCTTCGATGCGCCGGCCGCAGCAACCGCCGGTACCGCCGGCGCATCCGGCAACAACGCCGGTCCGGGCACTGGCTGCGCGACGCCGGCCGCCGCGCCGCTCGCGAGCGGCGGCACGTGCGGCGCCGATGCCCGCTCGGGCGCGCTCGCGGACGGACCGCCGAGCGGCATCGTGATGCGCTGGCCATTGCGTTCGAACACCACTTCGTCGGGGCCGATCGACACCACGGTCGGCCCTTCCTTCAGCCGCGCGCCTTCGAAATAGCGGCTGCCGTCGGCGGTCTCGATGTAGCGCTGGTCGCCGTCGCCCGCGAACACCGTCGTGATCTCCGGAATCCCCGCGACGCCGCCGAGCGTCGTCGCGGTGCGCGGCGCGGCCGCATCGGCGTCGCGCACGTGGTCGACCACCTCGAGCGCCGGGCGCGCGTCCTTCATGTAGTTGCGGATACGCGGCTCGATCTGCGCGCGCTCGGCCGCCCCCGTCAATTCGATCCGGCCGCGGCCGAGATAGGTGACCGTCAGCGCCGTGTCGCTGAAATACGTCTGCGCGGTCGCGACGAGATCGCTGACCACGTAGAGGTTGCCGAGCGCCGCGTTGTCGACGCCCGCGACGATCTGCGCGACGCGTTCCCGCGCGGCCGGGTCGCTCACGTAACCCGACACGATCACGCCGTCGTCGCGCGGCGCGACGGCGAGCTCCGGATACGCGTGCAGCAGCTGCTGCAGCCGGTGCGTGCGCGCGAGCACCGACTCGTGCTGCCACGGCAGGCGCCCCGACCATGCGACGAAGCCGTAACCGAGCGCGCCGAGCAGCACGCCGATCCACAGCGCGACGACCGCGATCACGAGCCGCCGGCTGCCGAGGCGGCGCAGCCCGCCGGTGAGCCAGCCGAGCCACGCGGCCTCGCGCGCGGCGTCCGGCGCGTCGGCCTCGTCGGGCACCGCGACGCTCGCCTGCGCATGACGCGCGATGCCGAGCTTGATCGAGCCGACCGTCACGACGTCCTGCGGCGTCATCGAGCGGCGGCCCGCGCCGAGCGGCGCGTCGTTGAACAGCACCGGCGCGCCGCCGTCGCCGCCGTGGTTCTGCACCGTCACCGCGAGCGCGCCGACCTGCAGGCACACCTGTTTCGCGCCGATCTCGCGATCGGGCAGGATCACTTCGCAGTCGGCCGCGGTGCCGACCCAGTTCGCGCCGCGCGCGAGCGACATCGTGCGGCCGTACATCGGCCCGCTGAGGAAACACAGGTTCCACGGCGACGCGAGCGCGGGCGCCCCGGCCGCGGCGCCCGCCGTGCCGCCGGACAATGCGCCGTCGCCGTGCGGGTCAATGATGGTCGTCGACATGGGTGGACGCTCCTGCGGTCGTCGCCACCGGCTGCGCCGCCGAATCCTTCGGCGGCGGCAGCGCGGGCGGGCCGAACTTGGTGCCGGGCAGCGGCGCGGGCGTGAGCGGCACCGCGATGTCGTTGTCCGGCGGGCGATACATCGACGTGCCGTTCGAACCGGCCGGCCCGTCCGCGCCCGGGTTCACCGGTGCGCCGTCCGGCGCGTACATCGACGCGGTCGTCACCACGCGCGGCGTCAGCAGGTAGAACCGCTCCATGTGGTTGCCCGACTTGTCGGTGTACTTGAACAGGTTGCCGATCAGCGGGATGTCCGACAGCCACGGCACGCCGCTCTTGTTCAGCCGCACCTCGTCGTCGTTGAAGCCCGCGATCAGCAGGCTCTTGCCTTCGTCGATCATCGTCTTGGTGACGATGTTGCGCTGCTGGATCACCGGCACGTTCGACACGGCCTGGCCCGGCACGATGTTGCCGTCCTGGATGTCGATCGACATCATCACGCTCTGCGGGTTGCCGGACACGGCGGCCGCGTTGCGGATCGCCTCGTCGACGATCATCGGCGTCACCTTGATGCTGGTGCCGGTCGTCACGCTGTACAGCGACGAATCCTGGTAGCCCTGCACCTGCACGTAGAACTGCGTGAGGTTCTCGAGAATGGCCTCGGTGTTGTCGAGCGCGAGCACCTTCGGCTTCGAGCGCAGCTGCGCCTGCCCCTTCTGCGCGAGCGCGTTCACGCGCGTGAGCAGGTAGTTGCGCAGCGAGCCGCCGATCGACGCGGTCAGCGCGATGCCGGTCGGCATGAAGGTGCCGGTCTGCCCCGTCTCCGACGCGCCGACGCCGAACGTCAGCGGCGGATTGCCGGCGCCGTTGTACTGCGTGTTGCCGTTCAGCGGATTCGCGCCGTTGCCGATCTGCACGTCGCCGTGCGTCGTGTGCAGGCGCCAGTCGATCCCGAGACTGTCGAGCGAATCCTCGTTGATGTCGATGATCGTCACGTTGATCTCGACGATGCGCGGCCGCTCGTCGAGCTGGTTGATCAGCGCCTGGTAGCGGTACATGTTCTCCGGCAGGTCGCGCACGATCACCGCGTTGATCGCCGGATCGGCGACGATCTGCGGCAGCGTGTCGCCACCGCCGCCGTTCGAGAACGGCGAGACGCCGCCGGCAGCGCCGTCGGCACCGCCATAGCCGGCCTGGCGCGGGCCGCCGGCAATGTCCGGGAAGTCGAGCCGCGGCACCGCGATCGTCAGCCCCGAGCCGAGCTTCACCTGGCGCGCGGCCTGCCCGAGCGGCGTGCTCGACGGCAGCTCGCTCGTGCCGCCGCCCTTGCCGAACAGCCGGCGCAGGATCGTCGCGACGCCCGGCACCGTCACTTCCTTGCCCGAGCGGTTGATCGTGAAGTCGGACGCCCAGCCGTACCGGAGCCGGAACGCGCGGATGTCCGCATGCGCGCCGTTCGCCGACGGATCGCCGACCGAGCCGACCGCCTGCCGCACGAGCTCCACGTAACGACGCGGGCCGGCCACGTACACGCTGTTCGCGCGATCGTTGATCACGAGCGTGTAGCGCTTGTCGGGAATCTGCATCGCCTGC
Source organism: Burkholderia sp. USMB20 (assembly GCF_000949135.2). Lineage (GTDB taxonomy): Bacteria > Pseudomonadota > Gammaproteobacteria > Burkholderiales > Burkholderiaceae > Burkholderia. The sequence continues at coordinate 90,341 of NZ_JTAN02000005.1, forward strand.
AGCGCGCGGCCGATCTCGCCGGCCGCGTTCGGCGGGATCGGGATCATCTGCGTCTGCGACTGGTCGGCCGGGTCGACGTACAGGAACGAGCCGTCGTAGTACCACGTGAGCCCGTAGGTCGAGCAGATCGTGTCGAGCGTCTGCTGCGGCGTGCCCGAGAAGCGGCCGCTGATCACGCCGTCGACCTTCGGGTCGACCACGGCCGTCACGCCCTGCGACGACGCGAGCTCGCGAATGAAGTCGCCGATCTTCTTGCCGTTCGCGACGATCGTGAACGGCTTGTTGCGCCAGCGCAGGTCCGCCGCGCGCGCCGGCTGCGCGACCGTCACGCACAGCGACGCGGCGAGCAGCGCGGTCGCGCACATGGCGAGCGCGGCCCGTTGCAGGCGGCGCGGTTGAAACCGGATCGGGGCGACGCGTCGACGCATCAAGACACTCCTGTGGAAGAAACGAACATGCGTTCCAGCGCCTGCTGCGCGAAGCGCAGCACCTCGCTGCCGAGCCAGCCCGACAGCAGCACGAGCGCGACCATCACGGCGATCAGCCGCACCGCGATGCCGAGGTTGGCGTCCTGCACCTGCGTGACGGCCTGCAGGATCGCGACGACGAGGCCGGTGACGGTGGCGATCAGCACGATCGGCAACGACAGCAGCAGCACCAGCATCAGCGCCTGCCGGGTCAGGTCGAGGATCGTCGAGCTCGTCATTGCACGACTCCCGGCGCACGCACGCCGGCGCCCGCGCCGAGCGTGCCGTCGTCGGGCGGGTTCTTCACCCAGCCGACCGTATGCAGCTGCACGTCCTCCTCGACCTCCTGGTACGACAGCACCGCGAGTTCCGGCAGCACCGGCTGCAAAATCGTCTTCACGTAGCGGCGCGCGCCGAGCGCGACCATCACCGCGAGCCGCGCGGCGCCCGGCGGGTTGCCGTGACCGCCCGCGCCTGCCGGCTGCGCCGCCGTCGCGGCCTGCACGATCGCGCGCACCTGTTCGCCGATGTCCTGCTTGATCGCGCTCGACAGCGCGAGGAAATTGCCCTGCTTCGTGCGCATCACCGCGTTCTCGATCCGCTCCTGCAGGTTCTGCTCGAACAGCACGACGCGCAGCTGCCGCGTCGCGCCCGCATGGCGATCGGTGATCATCCGGCGCAGGTCGACGCGCACCAGCTCGACCAGCGCGATCACGTCGTCCGGCTCGTTCGGCGCCCACGTGATCAGGCTTTCGAAAATCACGCGCAGGTTGCGGATCGGCACCTGCTCGGCCAGCAGCCGGCGCAGCACCTCGGTCACGCGCTGCAGCGGCACGAGCCGCGTCAGTTCGCCGACGAGTTCCGGATGCTCGCGGCGCACCAGGTGCACGAGCGCCTGCGTTTCCTGGATGCCGAGCAGCTCGTCCGCATGCTGGCGCACGATCTGCTCGACGTGCGCGGCGAGCGCGCCTTCGCTCGTCAGCCACTTGCCGTCCGGCGCCGCGCCGTCGGGCTTGATCCACAGCGCGGTCGCGAACGGGCCGAACGCCTCGGCCGGCTGGCGCTCCGCGCGCTCCGGCAGCGGCGCGACGCCGTCCCACAGCAGCCAGCCCGGCTTCAGCGCGCCATGCGCGGCGAGCACGTCCTGCAGATAGATCCGGTACGTGCCGGGCGCCGCCCCTTCGTCGTCGTTCAGCGTGATGCGTGGAAACACCGTGCCGATGTCCGCGTCGACGCGCGCCTTCGCGCTCGACAGCGCAGTCTGCAGCTGCGCGAGGTTCAGCGTCGTGCGCAGGTCGTCCGACAGCGACACCGCGATCAGCGACGTGACGCCTGCCGCATGCGACACCTTCGCGGGCTGGCCGTCGTCGGTCGCGCCGATGCGACCCGCGATATGAATCAGGTTGAAGCTCGGCGCGGTCGTCTTGCGCTTGAGCTGCGTGAAGGCGAACGCGCCGAGGCCGAGCGCGATCAGCGCGAACGACCATTTCGGAAAACCGGGCACGACGAGGAACCCGGCCAGCACCAGCGCCGCGATCAGCAGCGCGCGCGGATGCGCGCCGAGCTGCTCGCCCAGCTGTTCGCCGAGCTGGCGCTGCCGCGTGTCGCGCGTCGCGACGCGCGTCGTCACGATGCCCGCCGCGATCGACACCAGCAGCGACGGGATCTGCGACGCCATCCCGTCGCCGACCGTCAGGATCGCGTAGCGCTGCAGCGCCTCGCCGATATCCATCCCGTGCATCAGCGTGCCGACCGCGATGCCCGCGACGATGTTGATGAACGCGATCACGAGGCCCGCGATCGCATCGCCCTTCACGAACTTCATCGCGCCGTCCATCGCGCCGTGCATCTGCGATTCCTGTTCGAGCTTCTCGCGGCGCTCGCGCGCTTCGTCGGCGCTGATGATGCCCGCGCGCAGGTCCGCGTCGATGCTCATCTGCTTGCCCGGCATCGCGTCGAGCGAGAAGCGCGCGCCGACTTCGGCGACCCGCTCCGAACCCTTCGCGATCACGATGAACTGCACGACGGCGATCACGAGGAACACCACGCCGCCCACCACGACGTTGTTGCCGACCACGAGCCGGCCGAACGCGTCGATCACGTGGCCCGCGTTCGCGTGCAGCAGGATCAGCTTGCACGACGCGATGTTCAGCGCGAGCCGGAACAGCGTGGTGAACAGCAGCAGCGCGGGAAACGACGAGAAGCTGACCGCCGACGGCACGTAGGTCGACACCGTCAGCAGCACGACGCTCGCGGCAAGGTTCAGCGAGATCATCCCGTCGAGCGCGGCTTGCGGCAGCGGCAGGATGAACAGCGCGACCACCGACACGATGAACGCGGCGAGAAACAGGTCGGCGCGCGGCGATGCCCCGAGACGTCGCCCGGACACGCTGCGGCCGGCGGAAAAGATCCGCTGCCAGTCGCGAGGGAGCGCCTTCGGTTCTGCCATCGTGCCGTCGTCCTGTCGTTGTCGCCGGCGGGCGCGGGCCGTCATGCCCCGCGTCGCGCGGACCGTTGAATGGGACGAGTGTAGCGACGCGCAACCGCGTAAAAAGGGAAGCGCCTCGTAGCGTCGCGGCCGTTTTCCGGTGACGATCGGATCGGACTACGAAACCCGGCGGCGCCTGCGCGCGCGCATCGCCGGAACCGCTTCCATCGCGCGGCTGGCGCCGCGCGGCGAGACAGGGTCAGGACTCCAGACGGCGCGCGGCGAGATACGCGAGCTGCGCGCGGTTCTGCACGTTGAAGAGTTTTTCGAGCGAGCGGATATGGTGACCGACCTTGTGCAGCGACGTGCGCAGCGCGCTCGCGATCTCCTGGTCGGACAGCCCGTGCACGAGCCGGTCGAGCACCTGCTGCTGCTCGTCGCCGAGCGCGAAGCCGCGCATGCGCGCGATGCGCGCCTCGAGAAACGGCAGCGCGACGCGATGCACGGCGAGGCTCACCGACAGCGCACCGCCGATCACGCGATCGTCGATCCATTCGGTGCCGTGGGCTTCCGACGTCACGTTCACGGCAACGCGCAGGTCGAGCCGCGGCGCCGACAGGCTGAAGATCACGCCGCTGTTCATTGCATGCGCACGCAGATGGCCGGCCAGCGCGAGCACCTTGCGGTCGCCGCTGCCCTGCGCGGCCGACTCGATCTCGTCGAGCCGCCACGCGACCGGGAAGCCGCTGCTGCGCACTTGCGCGAAACGCGGGTCGCTCTCGTAGAGCATGCCCTCGATATACGGCTGCATGAACGTCGCGGGCGCGAGGTCACGCAGCAGATGCGCGCACAGGATGCGCCGCCCGATCATCTCGTAGGCGCCGTAGCCGAGCGTGCTGAAACCGATTTGCCGCAATCGCGCATGGCATTGGGAGAAATCGACGGAAGCGAGGTCGGATTTACCGGGCGCGATTTGAATGCCGGTAAAAACGTCGCGCTCGATTGCATGAATTTCTTTCGAATAAGCGGCAGCGGCCGCGATATCGGCTTGCGAGAACCACTCGACGCGTGGCGCGTCGTCAGCATATGTCATGAGGAGCCCACCCCTTCCCAATATGTGAACCTGCCCCGTCACGATTTGGTCTTTTCTTTATGATTTTCTGGTCGACTCTATACCGGTGCGAATATGAACCTTTCGCCCGAATTAGTATTACGGCATATTACGCGCAGACAGGCATTTTTGTACAATGCCCCCGCGTTTCGTCTGGATGACGATCGGCGCAAATCATAAAGATGCTCGATCGCATCGTCGCAGGCACCGTGCATGACACGGCTGCCGCTGCGCGATGCGCGTCGATTCCGAGGGATGGCTCATGTCCGATATTGCATTGCAAGAAGAAGCGGTCGCCCCAACCTTGCCCCGTCCGCCGCGGCGGACGGTCGCCTGTGCCGACGCGTCGAGAGCGCGCCCGGTGCAGGTCGTCTGGTGCGACGACGTCAAGCGCGACGACATCGCGCAGCCGCACGCGCCGAAGCTCGGCGTCGCCGATACGCTCGCGCACGCGCAGAGCACCGCCGAACGCAACCGGATCGTCACCAGCCTGCTGCACCTGACGGGCTTCTCGACGTTCGCGTATTTCGCGCTCGAATTCTCGCGGGAGCGTGTCGAAAGTCTCTACCTGCACGAGGCGTTCACGCCGCCCACCTATCGCGGCGACTACGTCCGGCACAACCATCACGACATCGATCCGCGCACGCTCGACGCGCGCGTGTGCAACATGCCGATCGTGTGGGACCTGCAGCAGCTGCGCCGCGACCACCGCGCGCGCGACGGCGGCCCGTGCGTGAGCCCGGCCGCGCTCGACGGTTTCCTGCAGACGATGCAGGACGACGGCATGTGCAGCGGCATCATGTATTCGATGGCCGTGCCCGGCACGCGGCTGCATGCGTTCATGAGCTTCACCGCGCCGCGCCGCACGCGCGAGTGGATCACGCCGGCGACGATCGAGCAGGCGCTGTCGATCGGGCTGTCGGTGCACAAGTTCGCGTCGCCGCAACTGATCGCGACGTCGCGCGAACGCGCCGTGAACGGGCTCACGCCGTTCGAGCAGGAACTGCTGCTGGGCATCGCGGAAGGCGCGTCGGACAAGGAGATCGGCCGGCGCCTCGACACCAGCGCGCACAACGTCGACTATCACCTGCGCAAGCTGCGCAAGCGCTTCGGCGTCGCGAACCGGATCCAGCTCACGTACCTGACGTCGAAGCTCGAGCTGATCTGACGCGCGCGCGCTCTGCCCGCGTAAACGCACATGCCGGCCTCGCGGGCCGGCATGTGCGCACAACTGGCGATGACGTCTCGAACGGCGTTACTTCAGCAGCGTCATCTGCACGACCTTGACGATCACGAGACCGACCGCGATCACCAGATAGCCGCGCAGCACGGCCATCCAGACGCGCGTCGCGACCGTCATGTTCTGCGGTTCGAGCGTGTCGAGCGGCGGCATGCGCCAGGTGGCGCGCAGCGCGCGATCGATGCCCGGCTCGACGACGCGCTTGTTGCGGCGGATCAGCACCGTCGCGAGATAGCCGGTGATCGCGAGCACGGTTCCGCCGACCAGCACGTCGATGATCGCTTCGCCGCTGATGTCCGGATACATCACCGACGCGGTCAGGATGATCGACAGCAGCACGAGCACCCAGATCACCGCGCCCGTGAAGATGTTGAGCTTCGTCGAGTTGACCCACGGGCCGAGCACCTGGCGATCGTTGCACAGCACGAGCAGGAACACCGTCGCGCTCGGCAGCAGCACGCCCGCGAGCGTCTGCACCGCTTCGGTCAGCAGGCCGAGCGGGCTGCCCGGGATCAGCACGAGCGCGGCAGCGGCCGCGACGATCCCGAAGTAGACGAGATAGAAGCCCTTCGCGTCGGACACGCCGCGATGCAGCGAATGACGGATCTTGAACACGTCGCCGATCGCGTACGCGGTCGACAGCGACACCGCCGCCGCGCCGATGATGCACGCGTCGAGCAGCGCGACCGCGAACAGCGTCGCGCTGGTGCGGCCCGCATACTTCTCGAGGCCCGCGATCACGCCGCCCGCGTCGCTGAAGTTGCCCGCTTCCGAATGGCCGCCGAACAGCGCCGCGCTGAAGCCGATCATCGCGACCGCGCCGATCAGCACGAACGCGATGCCGATCCACAGATCGACCTTCTCGTACTTCATGAAGCGCGGCGTGATGCGCTTGTCGATCACGTAGCTCTGCTGGAAGAACAGCTGCCACGGCGCGACCGTCGTGCCGACGATGCCGATCACGAGCAGCATCACGTCGGACAGCTTCGCGTGCGTGGGCCAGTTCGGCACGAAGAAGTCGCGCGACATCTGCGCCACCGGCGGGTGGATCGACACGAGCACCGGCACGAGCAGCAGGCTCAGCACGCACAGCACGATCGCGAACCGCTCGAAGCGCCTGAAGTCGCCGGTACTCACGGCCGCCATCGTCAGCGCGGCCGCCACGCACACGCCCGCGATCTTCGGGAGACCGAAGAAAGCCAGCACGAACGTGATGCCGATGAACTCGGTGACGATCGTCAGCGCGTTGAGCAGGAACAGGTCGATCACGCTGAACGCGCCCCAGAACTTGCCGAAGCGCTCGAAGATCAGGCGCGCATGGCCGACGCCCGTGACCGCGCCGAGGCGCAGCACCATTTCCTGGTTTACGTACAGCACCGGCACGAGCAGCAGCAGCGTCCACAGCAGCGTCGTCCCGTAGTTCTGGCCAGCCTGCGTATAGGTGCCGAAGGCGCCCGCGTCGTTGTCGCCGACCATCACGATGAGGCCGGGCCCGATGATCGCGAGCAGCGTGCGCAGGCGCGCCCACCACGTGCCGCGCGCGGCGGTGTCGTGATGCGCGATGGTGCCGAGCGCGCCGCGGATGTCGCCCAGGTGGGCTTCGTCGAGCACGGCACTGCGTTCGACGGCGATCGGTGGAGAGACGTTGGATGGCGTGGACATGATGAATTCCGTACGACTGGTTTTTTTCGGTCAAGCGTGTGGTCTTGGAATGCGCACGCGTAACGAGCCCGGAGCCCGCGCGCGCATGCCGAGACGCGCTCGGTGTTTCAGTTCAGCAAAGCAGCGATTTCAACCGGTTGAACAAACGGGAAAACACCCGCGGACGGGCGTCGAGCATCGGCATCGCGTCGTAGTGCGGATGCGATCGCGTGACTTGCGGAAGATTCGACAGCAGAAGGCCGAAGTTCATGGTCTGGCTCCTGACGGCAGCGGCATGCATGCCGGCCGCGTGGTGGGTGCGGGGCCAGTCCGGGGCCTGAACGACGTGTCAGGCTAGTTGGCCGGAATGTCCCTGCGACCCGGGTTCAAAAGGGTCTGTTGGTGCAACGGGCATAAGGGACAACTGTCACTGTCGTTCATGGCGGCTCCTGTGCGGTGTTCCGGAGAACACGGTTGACCGCCGCCCGGCGCGCGAGCCGCCGTTCGGGTGCATGCGAAACGCATGCGCGAACGCGGCCGCGCGCCGGGCGGCGGCGAAACCGGATGGCGCATGCGCAAACGCATCACGCTGACCGGCGCGAATCTGGGTGCACGAGGGGGTTACTGCGAAATACTGCTGCGCGCACCGTTTGCCTGGGGGACAAACGGCGGCTTCGATGAGGCGCGGACGTCGGTCGCTCAGGCGGAAACTTCGTTCGAAGATCGACTACTGCAGGCGTCCAAGGCGGCGGCCCCAAGAGTGAAGATGGCGGATTCTATGGACCGGCCGAAACGGAAGTCAACCCTTTGGAACAGGCTTGACGGAATATTTTTTCGGGTTCATGCGAGCTGAAAGAATCGCGCCCGGAATGACGCGCCGCAACCTTTCAGCGCCTCGACGCGCACGCGCCGCCGATGCGTGCGAGCAACAGTCGCCGCGCGCCGCCGGCGGGCGGTCGCGGCGGGCATCAACCGGCCCGGAGGGGGCGCCGCACGCGGTGCGAAATGCGCAACGTCGCCGCCTTTTTTGCTTGCACCGCAGCAAAACTCGCGACTACAATCCGCCCCAATTCATCAAGGGAGTCCCTTCGTGGACGCATGCTCCAGTTGCAGTTCGATGCCGGTCCAGGCCGGCCAAGCCATCGCGAGATAGCAGCCAGGCGCATGTCTTTCGCCGCTAGCTCGCCATCGTCGGGTTAGCGCGCTTCCTCCCGGGCCGGCATCGCCGGATCGTCCGTGTCGCACGCTCCGTTACGTTCCAACCGCCGAGCGCCGGTCGCGTCATGCAGCCGTGCTCGATCACGTCGTCCGGCATGCGCCGGACCGGACGGAGGCACGTCATGTTGTTTCAATCGCTCATGGTCAGACTCAAGCAACTCGCGCGTGTCGTGTCCGACCGCTCGTTCGCTTCGGCCCTTGCACCGCTCGCCCACACGTTCGGCAACTGGCGCGGCAGCGCGCTCGCGCACCTGCCGGCGGCACCGCGCCCGCTCGACTGCGTGCTGGCCGGCGCGATGGCGGCCGCCGTCGCGCTCGTCGCGCTGCTCTGTGCGAGCGCATCGCGCCTCGGCTTCACGCACGTATGGCGGATCGGCGGCTGGCTGCCGTAACGGGTCGCGCGCGCAACGCGCAGCATGCCCGCGCGCCGCCGCCCGCACCTGCGCCATCGCTTCACGTTTTCACTGCTTCAGCCAAACCAATCACTCGAATCATGGAGCCCGCATGAAAAATCGCTTCGCATCCGCGCCGCGCACAGCGCGCCTCGACGCGCTCGCCGCGCTGTTGCTGTCGCTCGCGGCCGCGCCTGCGTTCGCGCAATCGTCGTCACCGGCCAGCGCGGCCGAACCGGCGGCCGGAGCCAGCGACACTGCCGCCGCCCCCGCCCAAGCCGCCGCTGCCGCGCCCGCCCCCACCGGTTTCTGGGAACGGTCGAACCTGCTCGGCAACATGGGCGGCCTGCGCGACGTGCTCGGCGATCACGGCGTCACGCTGAACCTGCAGGAAACCAGCGAGTACCTGTACAACGCCGCGGGCGGCACGCAGCGCGGCGGTGCCTACCAGGGCCTCACGCAATTCGGCTTCAACGTCGATACGGAGAAGGCGATCGGCCTGCCGGGCGGCACGTTCAACGTGTCCGGGTTGCAGATCCACGGCACCAACCTCACGCAGCGCTATTTGCAGACGCTGCAGACCGCGACCGGCATCGAGGCGAATTCGACCACGCGGCTGTGGGAGCTCTGGTACCAGCAGGCGTTCCTCGCCGGCAAGGCCGACGTGAAGGTCGGCCAGCAAAGCGTCGACCAGGAATTCATGGTCAGCCAGTACGCGGCGACGTTCATGAACGCGACGTTCGGCTGGCCCGTGCTTCCGGCGACCGACCTGCCGGCCGGCGGCGCTGCCTATCCGCTGTCGTCGCTCGGCGTGCGGCTGCGCGTGAAGCCGGCCGACGCGTGGACCGCGATGGTCGGCGTGTTCGACGGCAATCCGGCCGGCCGCAGCGACGGCGATGCGCAGGCGCTGAACGCGCACGGCACCAACTTCAACCTGCGCAGCGGCGCGTTCGTGATCGGCGAACTCCAGTACGCGCTGAACGCGCCGCCCGCCGACCCGAAGGCACCGCAACCGGCCGGCCTGCCCGGCACGTACAAGCTCGGCTTCTGGTATCAGTCGCAGCACGCGAACGATCCGCGCGTCGGCACCGACGGGCTGTCGCTCGCGGATCCGGCCAGCAACGGGATCCCCGCCACGCATCGCGGTAACTACGGTTTCTATGCGGTCGCGGATCAGATGGTATGGCGGCCGTCGGCGGACAGCCCGCGCTCGGTCGGCGTGTTCGCGCGCGTGATGGGCGCGCCGGGCGATCGCAACGTCGTCGATTTCGCGGCGAATGCGGGCGTGACGCTCAAGGCGCCGTTCAAGGGCCGCGACGACGATACGGCCGGCATCGCGGTCGGCTACGCGAAGATCGGCTCGCACGCGCGTGCGCTCGACGGCGACACCGGCAGGCTCGCGACGCCCGGCTATCCGGTACGGCGCGCGGAAACGGTGATCGAGGCGACCTACCAGTACCAGGTCGCGCCGTGGTGGCAGGTGCAGGCCGACCTGCAGCACTTCTTCCGGCCGGGCGGCGGCATTCCGGACCCGAACGCGGCCGGCGCGCGTATCGGCGACGAAACGGTGGTCGGCGTGCGCACGACGATCACGTTCTGACACCCTCGCATGCGACACGGGCCGGACTGCCGCGCGCGCGGCGATCCGGCCCGTGCTCGTTCAGGTGCGTGCATGCAATGCGCGCGGCCTGTCACTCGCCATACAGCCCGAGCAGTTTCAGCGTGACGCCGTTGGTCCAGCCGAAGCCGTCCTGCAGCGGATATTCGCCACCCCCGCCGCCGCCCGCGCCAGCCCCTTCGACCACGTACTTCTCGACGAGCTTGCCTTCGGTTGCATACACATGCTTCACGTCGGCCAGAAAGCGCGTGCCGATGTCCTTTGCGAGCGCCGGCTCGCCGTAGCGGCGCAGCCCGTCGATCGCGATCCACTGCAGCGGCGCCCAGCCGTTCGGCGCATCCCACTGCTGGCCCGTGTTCGCGGTCGTCGTCGCGAGGCCGCCCGGCTGCAGCAGCGTCTTGCGCACTTCGCGCGCGGTCGCCTTCGCACGCTCGGGCCACGCGACGCCCGCGAACAGCGGATACAGCGCGGCCGCCGTCACGCCGTCGCGCGGCTTGCGCAACTGCCAGTCGTAGTCGCCGTAATAGCCGCGACGGTTCCACAGATAGTGGTTGATCGCGGCCGCGCGCCGCGCCGCCCGTCCGGAGAAATCCGCGACACACGCGAAGTCGCGCGTGACCGCGCAGCCCTTCACGATCGTCGTCTCGAGATGGAACATCAGGCTGTTCAGGTCGACCGGCACGATCGCCGTCGTGCGGATGGTCGCGAGCGTCCTGCCGTCGCCGAACCAGCGCGAGCTGTAGTCCCAGCCGCTTTCGGCACCCGCGCGCAGGTCGCGGTACACCTCGTTCGCGGGGCGATCCGGCACGGCCTTCGCGGTCGTCACGTCCTCGAGATACGACTCGTCGCGCGGCGTGTCGCTCGCGTCCCAGTAGCGGTTCAGCACCGCACCGTCCGGCATCGCGACCACGTTGCGCGCGGCCTGCCCGCGCGGCGTCGTCGTTTCGCCCTGCATCCAGTACGCATGCTCCTTGCGCAGCGCCGGCAGGTATTTCTGGTAGACCTTGTCGCCTTCGGCCTGCGCGGCGAGCGTGACCATGTACGCGAAGAACGGCGGCTGCGAGCGGCTCGCGTAGTACGTGCGGTTGCCGTTCGGGATGTGGCCGATCGTGTCGATCAGGTATGCGAAGTTGTCGAGCATGTCGTCGACGAGATCCTCGCGCCCCGACACCTGCAACCCGAGCATCGTGAAATAGGTATCCCAGTAGTAGCCTTCGCGGAAGCGGCCGCCCGGCACCACATACGGCTTCGGCAACGCGATCAGCGAACTGTACGGCGGCACCGTCGTGCTGGTGCGCGTGAGCTGCGGCCACAGCCAGTCGATGTGCTGGCGCAGCGTCTGGTTCGCGGGCGGCGTGACGCCGCCTTCCGGCGGCGGCGTGAAGTGCTGGTCGACGAACGCCTTCAGCGAGAAGCCCGGCTGCGACTTCTGTTGCTGATACAACTGTACGATCGTCGCCGGATCGGCGTTGGGCGTCGCGTCGACGAAGGTCTTCTGGTCGGGATAGAGTTGCGCCGTCTGCACCGCGACGAACAGGTCGCCGTAGAGTTGGCTCGGCGGCGGCAGCAGCGTGCCGGAAGCCGGCGCCGTGGCGGGCGCGGCGGACTGGCTGGCCGCCTGCATCGCGGCCTGGTTCGCGGCCTGGTTCGCACTGTCGGCCTGCGCGGCGCAGCCGGCGACGGCGAGGTAAGCGACGGCGAGCACGGCGGCCCAGCGCAGACGCGGCGCGGGCACGGATGGATGCGAGGCAGGATGCGATGCGGTCGATGCGGCGCGACGTGACGTCATGACGTGTCCCCTCCTTTCGATGATGAATGGTTCGGCAGGGGTCTCGTTCGCGCGTGCGCTCGTCTCGATGGCCGTCGATCGATGCGCGTCGTTGTCATCCGCGGATGAGTTCCGACTGTCGCACGAAACGCGCATCGCACGCAAGTTTCGCGGCGGCCCCCGCGGGCGCGCGTCATGTGTCATGTCATGGAGCGCACCGCAGCGCGGTCGTCTCTTCTTCCACGCGCGCTAACAGGAACGACTGTTGCAACATGCGGAACGAGCGTTGTCTCGCGTGACGCAACGACCACATTGTGGGCATAATGGCGTCTTTACCGCGCGCCCTGCCCATGTCGCCCGTCTTTCTAGCACCGCTCATCGTTGCCTGTGCGTTGTTCATGGAAAGCGTCGACGCGAACATCATCGTCACCGCCCTGCCCGCGATGGCGAGGGACTTCGGGCACAATCCCGTCACACTGAACATTGCGATCACGGCCTACGTGGTCGGCCTCGGCGTGTTCATCCCGATCTGCGGATGGCTTGCCGACCGCTTCAGCGCGCGCGCCGTGTTCCGCACCGCGATCGGCATCTTCGTCGCCGGCTCGCTGATGTGCGCGGCCTCCAACTCGCTCGGCGTGCTCACGTTCGCGCGCTTCGTGCAGGGCGTCGGCGGCGCGATGATGGTGCCGGTCGGCCGGATCATCATCTTCCGCGCGGTGCCGCGCTCCGATCTCGTGCGCGCGATGAACTACCTCGCGATTCCCGCGCTGTTCGGGCCGACGGTCGGGCCGCTCGTCGGCGGCTTCATCACGACCTACCTGCACTGGAGGATGATCTTCTTCATCAACGTGCCGATCGGCATCTACGGGATCTACCTCGCGAGCAAGCACATCGCGAACACGCACGAGGCCGATCCCGGCCCGCTCGACTGGTTCGGCTTCCTGCTGTCGGCGAGCGGCGCCGCGCTGCTGCTGATGGGGCTCACGCTGATCGACGGCGCGCTCACGTCGCGCGGCAACGCGCTCCTGATGTGCGCGGCCGGCGCGGCGATGCTCGCGCTCTACGTGCCGTACGCGCGCCGCAAGGCGCGCCCCGTGCTCGACCTCAGTTTCCTGAAGATCCCGACTTACCACGCGAGCGTGGTCGGCGGGTCGCTGTTCCGCATCGGCCTCGGCGCCGTGCCGTTCCTGCTGCCGCTCGCGCTGCAGGAAGGCCTCGGCATGAGCGCGTTCCACTCCGGGCTGATCACCTGCGCATCGGCCCTCGGCGGCGCGGTGAGCCGCTCGACGGCTACCCATACGCTGCGCCGCTTCGGCTTTCGCACGGTGCTGATCTACAACGCCGCGTTCGCCGGGCTCGCGATCGCCGCCTACGGCGTGTTCCATCCGGGCATGGCGACCTGGGCGATCTGGATGATCGTGCTGGTCGGCGGGATCTTCCCCGCGCTGCAGTTCACAAGCCTGAATTCGATGATCTACGCGGATATTTCGCAGGCCGATGCAGGCCGCGCGACGAGCCTCGGCAGTGTCGTGCAGCAGATGTCGCTCGGCCTCGGCGTGACGGTTGCCGGCCTCGTGCTGCACCTGTCGCACTGGCTGCAGGGGCATCAGGCGATGGTGTGGTCGGATTTCTGGCCCGCGTTCGTCGTGGTCGGGCTGTGTTCGTTCGCATCGATTCCGATCACGCGGCGGCTGCCGCCCGGCGCCGGCGACGAGGTCGCGCGCGGCAAGCGGCAATGAACGGGCTGGCTGGCGGAAAAAGGCAGGCGGCGGAAACGCCGCCACACAAAAAAAATCAGCGGACATCCACACGGGGCCGGTGCACAGCCGCATGGATGTCCGCTCAGGGCTCCGGGTCTCTCGTTGGGGGTTGAGAATCCCGGATCTGCTTCCTGCGTGCCATGGACATATGTGCGTCGGAAGCCGAATCGTTGCGCGCACATTTCGTCGCGCCATGACTGCACTATAGGGAAAGTCGCGCCGCGCATCTGTCAAGCATTGTCAGACGTGTCGCGCGAAAGCGTCGCACACGTGCGCCGCTTTCGCGCTAAAGTGGTGCCCGACCGCCACCTTCAGCCGCCGCTCCGATGCTCACGCTTTCGCTCGCCGCCGCCCGCGCGCTGCATCTCGCCGCGCAGGGCCTGCTGACCCCGCCCCGCCGCAAGGCCACCAAGGCCGACGTGCTCGACACGATCCGCCGGATGGCGCAGTTACAGATCGATACGATTCATGTCGTCGCGCGCAGTCCGTATCTCGTGCTGTTCAGCCGTCTCGGCGACTTCGCCCCGCAGTGGCTCGACGAGCATCTCGCCGAGGCGCGCCTGTTCGAATACTGGTCGCACGAAGCGTGCTTCCTGCCGGTCGAGCAATTCGGGCTGATGCGCTACAAGATGCTCGATCCGTCGGGGATGGGCTGGAAATACGCGGCCGACTGGCACGCGCAGAACCGCGCCGAAATCGAGCGGCTGCTCGCGCGGATTCGCGACGAAGGCCCCGTGCGGTCCGCCGATTTCATCCGGGAAGACGGGGTGAAAGGCAACGGCTGGTGGGACCGCAAGCCCGAGAAAAAACACCTGGAAGTGCTGTTCACGACCGGCCACCTGATGGTGTCCGAGCGCCGCAATTTCCAGCGCATCTACGACGTGCGCGAACGCGTGCTGCCCGACTGGGACGATGCGCGCGACCTGCCGCCGCGCGACGCGGTGCTGCCTGCGCTGCTCGACTACACGTGCCGCGCACTCGGGATCGTGCGCGCGGACTGGGTGGCCGACTACTACCGGCTGCCGCGCCGTTCGTACCGCGCGGAGCTCGAGCGACTCGCGGACGCAGGCGAGCTGATCCCGGTGGAGGTCGCCGACTGGAAGGAGCCGGCCTACGTGCATCGCTCGCTCGACGCGCTGCTGCCGGCCGCCGCGGCAGACACGCTGCGCTCGACGGTCACGACGCTGCTGTCGCCGTTCGATCCGGTGGTATGGGACCGGCGGCGCGCCTCGACGCTGTTCGGGTTCGACTACACGATCGAGTGCTATACGCCCGCGCACAAGCGGCGCTACGGGTATTTCTGCCTGCCGGTGCTGCATCGCGGCCGGCTGATCGGGCGCGTCGACGCGAAAGCGCATCGCGCGCTCGGCACGTTCGAGTTGAAGACGGTGCATGTCGAGCCGGGCGTGCGGTTCGGCACGGGGCTCGCGGCCGACGTCGCGAAGGCCGTGAAACGGCTGGCGGCGTGGCATGGCACGCCGGAAGTCACGGTCGGGCACGCGCCGCCAGCGCTCGCGGACGCACTGCTCGGCGGCTGATCTGCCGCGGCGGCGCGACCGCTCGCCCGCCGCATGCATGCGCGCCGGCACCGTTGCCGTACCGACGCGCCGACGCATCGACCCATCGACGCACCAACGTATCGAGGCGCCGCCGCGCATGCCCACCGCGCGGTGGGCCTCCGCTGCAACCGCTACCGCTTCGCGGCAATCCAGCGGGCAATGCCCGGCCACACGTCCTTCAGCGTGCGCGATCCCATGAACAGCCCGATATGTCCGCCCGGCACGAGCTGGCGCGTCACCTGCGAGGCGGGCGTCCCCACCAGGTCCTGCGCGGCGAACACCTGCTCCTGCGTCGTGATGTCGTCGGCCGCGCCGGCAAGCAGATAAACGGGGCACGTGATCGCCTTCAGGTCGAGCATCCGCCCGAGTGCGACGAACGTGCCCTTCGCGAGCCGGTTCTCCTTGAAGATCTGCACGATCGCCTGCAGATACCAGCGCCCCGGCAGGTCGATCGGACTTTCGTACCAGTTCGCGAATGCTTCGCGCTTGCGCAGGTAGTCCGCATCGTCGAGGTGTTCGTACAGGTCGACGTGCTCGGCGAGATAGTGCTGGTCGGGATGCATGTTCTTCCAGCCGCGCAGCATGAAACGCCCGCGCATCAGGCCGCCGCCCATCGTCACCAGTTCCTCGTAGAACGACGTCGGATAGGTGTGCGCCATCCGCTTGATCGGACCGTCGCCCGCATCCGTGTCGATCGGCGCGCCCGCGAGCACGAGGCTCGCGACCTTGTGCGGAAAGCGCGCCGCATACATCGCGGACATCCACCCGCCCTGGCACAGACCCACGAGATTCACGCGCCCGCCGAGCTCGTCGACGCAGACGTTCAGCTCGGCCAGGTACTGGTCGATCTCGAGGTCCCGCATGTCTTCGGTCGCCGAGCGCCAGTCGGTCAGGTACACGCGCGTCACACCGTGCTCGCGCAGCGTCTGCATCAAACTCTGCCCCGGCTGATAGTCGGCGATCATCGCCCGGTGTCCCGCATACGGCGCTTCGACGATCGTCGGCAGCCCGTGCGCCGGCGCGACCGAATAATCGCGGAACGTCATCGTACGCAGTTCCAGCAGCGCGCGGTTCGGCGACGCCAGCGCCGGATGCGGCTCGCAATGCAGCTTCTCCTCTTCCGCGACGAAACGCAGGTTGCGCGCGGTGAGTGCCGAGCCGAGCCGGACCATCGCGGCGGCGGCGGCCATCGGCCAGAAGATCGGCAACGCCGGCGCGCTGGCGGACGTCGCGGAAGGCAGGGCGGTATCGGTATCGCTCGAATTCATCGAATTCCTGGCTACTGGGAACATGAAGGGAAAAAAGCCGTGTGCGGGATGCGCGACGATCGTCCGCGCTGCACCCGCGGCGAATCGCACGTCACGCGCGCGGCCGTGACGTATGCGTGACGTTTGCGTCCTTCGATGCGTCCGCATCGATCTTCCGATGCGGACGGCAATCGGCCATCGAACGCCCGGTGCGACGATTGGCGAAACCATTCTGGTCCGTAACCGGAAGCGATCGCTTGATCGCCGTCAATCGTTTCAGGTGAAATCCCGATAGCATGAAATCGCGCGATGACAGTTCGATGGCCTCGGCGCGATATCCGCCGACCTCGCTGCCGCACTCGCGGCCGACATCGCGTCGCCACAGCGCACCGGCGACACCGGGCGACCTGCCTCCCCGCCTCACATGCACATCCGCGAAATCCGCTCGAAGATCAGCAGTACCTCGTCCACGCGCAAGATCACGAAGGCGATGGAAATGATGGCTCGCACCAAGATGGCGGGCGCGCAGCGGCGGGCGCGCGATTTCCGGCCCTATGCGGCGCGCATCCGGGAGATGGCCGAGCGCGTGCTGCGCGACCGGTCCGGCCACGTCTCCGCGCTGATGGCGAGACGCACGCCCGTGCGCCGCGTCGGCCTGATCGTCGTCAGCACCGATCGCGGGCTGTGCGGCCCGCTCAACACACGGCTGCTGGTCGAATGCGTGAATGCGCTCGAACGCTGGGACGGCGCCGGCGTCGCGTGCGAACTCAGCGTGATCGGCGCACGCGGCATTGCCCCGCTGATGCGCCACGGCGCGACCATCACCGCCCGCGCCAGCGGCCTCGCCGCCGCGCCGCACTTCGAGCAGCTGCTCGGCGCGCTGCTCGTGCCGCTCACCGCGTTCGTCAACGGCGAACTGGACGAACTGCACATCGCGTACAACCAGTTGACGAGCCCGCTCGCGTATTCGCCGCGCATCGACGCGGTGCTGCCGCTCACCGGCCTCGACACCGGCACGCCGCCCGGCGACACCGCGACATCCGACTATCTGTACGAGCCCGCGCCGAAACCGGCCGTGGATACCTTGCTGCTGCGCTACGTCGAGGCGACGCTCTACCAGGCCGTCGTCGAGAATTACGCGTGCGAGCAGTGCGCGCGGATGTTCAGCATGCAGACCGCGACGGAGAACGCCGATCGCGTGCTGCGCGAGCTGCGGCACCTGTATCAGAAGACGCGCCAGGCGCAGATCACCACCGAGCTGTGCGAGATCGTCGCCGGCGCGGCGGCGGTCTGAAGGAGGCACGCATGCCGACGTCGATGAAGCTCGACATCCTCAGCGTGGAAGACGTGCTGTATTCGGGCGACGCACATTTCGTCGTCGTGCCCGGGGAAAGCGGCGAGCTGGGCATCTACCCACATCACGCGCCGCTGCTCACGCGGCTGCGGCCCGGCGTCGTGACGCTCGTTGCCGCACCGGGCGGCGAGCACCGCCGGCTGCTCGTCGCGGGCGGCCTGCTGGAAGTCAGCCGCGACGGCGTGACGCTGATTGCCGACCACGCACTGCGCACGCCCGAACTCGACGACCTGCGCGCACGCGAAGCACGGCATGCGGCGGACGAGTGGCGCCGGCGCTTCGCGCACGACAACCGGCGCGCCTTCGATTTCGCATCGGCGCGTGCGGAGTTGATGGACGAAATCCGGCGCTTCTTCGCGCTGGCGATGCACCGGGAGTCCGCGCCGCGCGACACGCCGGGCGCCGCCGGCTAGGCCGGGCGCCGGCACCGCTCGTCGTGCGGTCGGCGAGCGCGCTCAGGTCAGTCGCGCAGCTTGCGAAAACGCGGCGTGCCGTCCGGCAGGTTCTCGTTGAACATCGCTTCCGGCCGCACCCACAAGCCGCGCGCATGCGGCCACAGATGCTCGTATACGACCACCGACTCCTCGGTTTCGGAATGACGGGCGACGCCGATGTAGCGATACAGCCCGCCCTTGTAGTGACGATGCGTGGCGAGCTGTTCGGCTTCCTGTTCGGTCATGATCTGCTTCCCTTCGGCAAAAACGAAAGCGCGTATTGTATGCGCTCGCCGCGCGTCAGCGTTTCGCGTAGATATCGGGGCGGCGGATCTCCATCAGCCGCTCGGGATTCGCGGACGGCCCGAAGCCGACCGGCCGGTACAGTTCGTGCGCGTCGGTCGTCACGAGCATGATGCGGCGCAGGCCCTGCACCATCGGCTGCGCGAATACGTGGTCGATCAGCGCGCGGCCATAGCCGTTGCCGCGCTCGGCCGGCAAGACGAATACGTCGCACAGGTAGGCGAACGTCGCGTGGTCGGTCACGAGCCGCGCGAACCCGACGAGCCGGTCGCCCACATACGCGCCGAAGCACAGCGAGCCGTCGATCGCGCGCTCGACGACGTCGCGCGGAATGCCCTGCGACCAGTACGCATCGCGGTGCAGGAAATCGAAGATCGCGTCGATGTCGAGCTCGCGCTTGTCGGTGGAAAATCTCAGCGGGGCGGGGGTGGCTGCGGGCACGTCGGCTCTCCGGTCGGCTCGGGGTGGAGCAGCAACGATAGCGCGGCGCGGGGTGGGCGACAAGCGATGCCGCCGATTCACGATCGCGTCGCTCCCACCAACCTGCCCCCTTACGGCGCCGGCAACGCCCGATCAGCCTTGCAACGCTTCAGCGGCAGTGGCCGGGCCGCCACGATCCGCGTCACCTCGCGGGTGCGCGGGTCGATTTCCAGGTCGAGGCACGCGCAGCCGTAACCGTGCATCCCCGCATTGGTGACGACCCAGCCGCGCGTCGACATGTCCGGCATCTCGTCGAGGCCCGGCACCGGCGGGCTGCCCTGGGTCGACAGCGTCCAGCTGTTGTCCTTGTCGACGAGCCACCAGTTGGCCGGCGTCGGATTCTCGAGCCATCCGCAGCGCTTCTCCGCGGCGGCGGCCGCGGGCGTCGCGGACGTCAACGCGACGAACACACCGAGCATCCACATCGCAGAACGGGCACGGGCGATTTTCATTTCAGGGAAGTCCAGACGAAGGAAACGGGGGGAAACGATGGCGTCGACAGCATACCGGGCTTTCACGCCCGTTATGTCATGCACCGCGTTTCGCGGGAGGCATTCCGGTCGATGCAAGGAAGCTGTCCAACGCTCCCGCTTCGCTACGGCCCCAACCGCTCGCGCGGGCCACGCGGCCCGATTCGGTGATATCGTCACCGGCTCGATCAACTCGCGGCATCGCTTCATGCCTTATCGACTCATCGCGTTCGACTTCGACGGCACCCTCGCCGATTCGCTCGACTGCTTTCTCGCGGCGCTCACGGAGGCATCGCGCCTGCACGGCTTTCGCGACGCGACGCCCGAGCTGCGCCCCGCGCTGCGCGGCATGTCGGCACGCGAGATCATCCGCGCGCTCGAGGTGCCGATGTGGAAAGTGCCGCGCGTGACGCTCGACATGCGCCGGCTGATGCGGCCGCGCATCGCGCACGTAAAGCTGTTCCCCGGCGTCGACGCGACCTTCGACGCGCTCGCCGCACGCAGCATCCGCATCGCGATCGCGACGTCGAACACCGAGGACATCGTGCGCGACCGGCTCGGCCCGCACGCGAGCCGTTGCGTCAACATGTTCGCGTGCGGCATTCCGCTGTTCGGCAAGGCGCGCCGGCTGCGCGCGCTCGTGCGCGAAGCGGGCATGCAGCCCGACGACGTGCTGTATGTCGGCGACGAGATCCGCGATGCCGAAGCGGCGCGCCGCGCGCGTATCGCATTCCAAGGCGTCGCATGGGGTTACACGGCGCCCGACGCGCTGCAGGCGCATTGCGCGACGCCGTTGCTGCCGCGTCTCGACGCATTGCTCGATCGCGTGTGAGGACGCCGTACGAATCGCGCGTTCGATTCGACGGATCGCGAAACAATCCACCCGCACGACGATGAAACGTCGATGACATGCGCGCGCATTGCAGCGATCGCATGCACGTCGCGCACGCAAAAATTGCCGCCACGATGCACGCAACAGGTACGCCCTACCTGGCCGCGCGCGCACCCATCGCTTCGTCTTACCAACCGTTACACAAACCACAGCGCGGTTGCACCTGCTACCTGAGCGCTCTCCTAGAATCAGTCGGGCCGGGAAACACTTCGAACGCCGCCGCGGCAGAGCGGTAATCGAGCCCGGCCCGGGCGCGCCCGGTCTCTCGCACAGCTGCGGATCACGCGATCCGTCCGTTAATCAGAGCCCCGATCGAAAGGAGGTCCCATGAACCGCTTTCCCCAAGTCTCGCGCCTTGCATTGTCTGCCGCTGGCCTGCTTCTCGTCGCCGTGACGGCGACCGCACAAACCGCGCAACCGGCGCCGGCCGCACCGGCCGCCGCCACGCAGACGCGCATCCACGAAGCCGACCAGGCCTTCATCAACGACGGCACGAAAACCGTGTCGACCCAGCACGACGCCGCACGCATCGCCGATTCGCGCACGTCGGACAGCCAGGTGAAGGCGTTCGCGCAACGCGTGTCGACCGACGATGAGAAGATCATCCAGGCGATGCGCGCGGCCAGCCCGCGCGGCGTCGACGTGCCGGCCAACGATCCCGACACGGCCGTGCTGGACAGCATCAAGACCCTGCGCGGCGCGGAATTCGACAAGGCGTATATCGAGCAGGTCGCGCTCGCCGGCCAGCAGAAGACGATCTCGGCATTCCAGGCCGAAATCGCGTCGGGCCGCGACACGAAGCTGAAGGAAGTCGCACGCCAGGCGCTGCCGATCCTGCAGGCGCACTACGCGGCCGCGCAGAAGCTCGCGCAGCGTCATCACCTCGCATCGGCGCAGTAACGCGCTGCCCCGCCGCGCATCGCGCGCGGCACGCCGCTTCCCCCCTCGTCGCGTCGCCGCCCCCCTCTCCGGCGGCGCGACGCCTGCGGCTCCTTCGCGTCAGGTCGCGAGCTTCGCCCGCAACCGCTCGCTCACCTCCGGCCATTCGTCGTCGATGATGCTGAAGCGTACCGAATTGCGCTTGCGGCCATCGGGCATGATCCGCTCGTGACGCACGATCCCTTCCTGCTTCGCACCGAGCCGCAGAATCGCCGCGCGTGACTTCTCGTTCAGCTCGTCGGTCGTGAACTGCACGCGCACACAGTGCAGCGTGTCGAACGCATACGCGAGCAGCAGCCATTTCGCTTCGGTATTCGCACGCGTGCGCTGCGCCGATGCGCTCAGCCACGTATGACCGATCTCGAGCTTGCGGTGCTTGCGGTCGATCTTCCAGAAACGCGTGCTGCCGATCACGCGGCCCGACGCACGCTCGACGATCACGAACGGCATCACGGTGCCGGCCGCGCGGCCTTGTAGCGCCGTGTCGAGATAGGCGTCGACCGTCTCCTCGCCCGGCACGACCGTGACCTTCAGGTTCCATAGCTCGCCGTCCGCCGCCGCATCGAGCAAAGCCTGCCGGTCGGATGCTTCGAGCGGCCGCAGCGTGATGCGCTCGCCGTTGAGCGTCGGTTGTCCGGGGGAAGATGCAGCATCGGTCATGACGGGTTCCGTTTCCGTGAAGATGACGAAGAGGAGCAGGCTGCGCGCAGCGAAACGCCCATCATACGGCCATCGTCAGCCGGGCAGCGCGGCGAGCCGCTCGCGAATCGCCTGCGCTTCGCCGCGCAGCGCTTCGGCGAATGCGTCGACGAGCAGGCTCTTCGGCCGGTGCTCGGGCACGATCACGCTGACGCGATACGGAAACGAGCGCGTGAGCGGCCGCACGTGCAGGTCGCGCCCGACGAAATCGAGCGCGGTCAGCGGATTGACGATCGCGGCGCCCAGCCCCTGCCGCACGAACGCGCACACCGACACGGCCGACGGCGTCTCGACCACCGAACGCGGCGCGACACCGAGCTGCGCGAACGCCTCGTCGATCAGGATCCGGTACGGGTCGTTCAGCGACAGGCTCACGAACGGGCGATCGGCGAGATCCGCGAGATCGATCGCACGCTGCGCGAGCAGCGGATGGCCGTCCGGCAGCACGCACACCTCGTCGACTTCGAGCAGCGGCGTGAGCACGGTGCCGGCCGGCGCGACGTCGTGCTCGGTCAGCCCGAGATCGTAGCGCTGCGCGGTCAGCCACTCTTCGAGCACCGGCGACTCCTGCGTCGCGACCGACACGCTGACGCCCGCATGCGCGTCGTGAAAACGCCGGCATGCGCCGGGCAGGATCGCGTGCGAAAACGCCGGCAGCGCGATCACCGACAACTGGCCGTCGCGAAACTCGCGCAGCCGCGCGGCCGTCGCCGCGACGCGCTCGAGCCCCACATACGCGAGCCGCACGTCGTCGAACAGCGTGAGCGCGGCCATCGTCGGCCGCAGCCGGCCGTGCGAGCGCTCGAACAGCGCGAAGCCGACCACCTGCTCCATCCGCGCGAGCTCGCGGCTGATCGTGGGCTGCGACGTATAGAGCATCTCGGCCGCGCGCGTCGTGCTGCCGGTAACCATCAGCGCACGGAAGACCTCGATGTGCCGGTGTGTGAGCATGGCCGCCTATATCAGAAATGAATCGAATGTCGACAAACAGGCATTTTACTGTATAGCCATTCAGGCGCATCATTCACGCTGTCCGTTCATTCGATCCGATTCATCCGCCATGTCCCTCGATTCCCGCCAGCTCGCGACGCTCGCGCAGCAATACGGCACCCCGCTGTGGGTGTACGACGCCGACGTCATCCGCGACCGCATCGCCCAACTGCGCCAGTTCGACGTGATCCGCTATGCGCAGAAGGCGAACTCGAACCTGCATATCCTGAAGCTGATGCGCGAGGAAGGCGCGTGCGTCGACGCCGTGTCGCTCGGCGAGATCGAGCGCAGCCTCGCGGCCGGGTTCAGTCCGGCGGGCGAGCCGGAAGGCGTCGTGTTCACGGCCGACCTGATCGACCGTCCGACGCTCGCGGCCGTGCTGAAGCACGGCGTGACCGTGAACGCCGGCTCGCTCGACATGCTCGCGCGCGTCGGCGAGCATGCGCCCGGCCATCGCGTGTGGCTGCGCGTGAATCCCGGCTTCGGCCACGGCCACAGCAACAAGACCAACACCGGCGGCCCGCAGAGCAAGCACGGGATCTGGATCGACGACGTGCCGCGCGCGATCGAGATCGTGCGCCAGTACGGGCTGAAGCTGGTCGGCATCCACATGCATATCGGCTCGGGCGTCGACTACGGCCACCTGTCGCAGGTGTGCGACGCGATGGTCGACCTCGTCACGTCGCTCGGCCACGACATCGAAGCGATTTCCGCCGGCGGCGGGCTGTCGATTCCGTATCGCGACGGCGAGCCGCGCGTCGATGTCGGTCACTACTTCAGCCAGTGGGATGCCGCGCGCAAGCGGATCGAACGGCATCTCGGCCACGCGGTGCGCATCGAGATCGAACCGGGCCGCTTCCTCGTCGCCGAGGCCGGCACGCTCGTCACCGAAGTACAGGCCGTGAATCGCCGTCCGAAGCACGACTTCGTGCTGATCGACGCGGGCTTCAACGACCTGATGCGTCCGTCGATGTACGGCAGCTACCACGCGGTGTCCGTCCACACGCAGGACGGCGCGCTGCCGGCCGGCCGGCCGCTCGTCGACATCGCGATCGCGGGGCCGCTGTGCGAATCCGGCGACGTGTTCACGCAGGACGCGGGCGGCGTGGTCACGCACCGCAAGCTCGCGCAACCGCAGATCGGCGACCTGCTGTTCCTGCACGATGCGGGCGCCTACGGCGCGTCGATGTCCTCGAACTACAACAGCCGGCCGCTCGCGCCGGAAGTGCTCGTCGATCGCGGCACGCCCAGGCTGATCCGCCGCCGGCAGACGATCGACGAACTGCTCGCGCTCGAAACGTTCGCGTAACACGCGTTCGACAGCCGTCACGCCAACGGCCAGGTTTGCCGCTACCGGCAAATCTGGCCGTTGTGCTTTTCGGCGCGCGGCGGTCATGCCGCCCGGCAACGCATGAAGCACGCCGCCGAAGTCGCCGATCTTCCACACGCGGTCGCCTCGCCCCTTCTCCCCTTCGCCACCTGCGCCGACCGAATCCGACACCCGCTTCCCGGGTGTTCGGTCACACCCCGGCCAATGACTTCTGCCGCATTGTTCGCCCGCCGCGCACCACGCACAGTGGCCGCACGGCAGCGCATTCGCTTCGACCCGCGCGCCGTCTCGACGGCCGAGCAACGCCGGGTTATCTGCAGGAGCGAACATCGTGCAACTTCGACTCACCACCGGCCGTGACTACCAGGACGACCTCACGGCGCTGCGCGACGCGATCCGCCAGAACGGCACGCGCGCGACGCGGCAAGCCGTCGACGTCGTGATCGGCGACGACACCGGCGCGCCGCGCGTGTCGCTGTTGTTGAACCTCGCGTGGCAAGCCGCGAAGAACGGCCCCGCCGTCGACGCGTCGCTGTACACGCTCGGCTTCGTCAGCCAGGGCGGCACCTTCGTATTCGACATCCGGCCGTTTCCGGGCGGCACGCCGGCCGGCGCGGCACCGCTCGGCGGCGACGGTTCGTACGGCTGGCTCGGCTACGCGACCGATCCATTGCCGACGATCAATCCGAGCAACCTCCATCAGGCCGTGTGGACGCTGTCGAAACTCAAGCCGGCGGACGCGTCGAAGCCCGCACCGTTCAAGCCCGATCTCACACGGCTCGTGATCGCGTTGTCCGAGGCGCTGCGCTTCGCGCGCACCGAGCATGCGATCGCCGGCCTGCTCGACGGCACGCTCGCGACCTACGCGCCGAACGACGATCGCACGGCCTGCTTCAACAACTGGGCGGCGAAGGGTTTCCCGCTCGGCGCGCCGGCCTGATGCCGGCGAAGGAGCCACTCATGTCTGGACTCGACTTCAACGCGTCGCTGCGCTGGGAAGCGTTCGTACTGGGCCTGATCGCGAATGCCGGCGATACGCCGCGCGCGGGCAAGCAGCAGACCGGCTGCGCACTGCCGATGTACGTGATTCCGTTCGCGCGGCTCGACGCGCCGCCCGAGCTGCGGGCGCTGATGTCCGAAATCGCCACGTCCGCGCGCGTCGTCGATCGCGGCCCGCCCGGGCGTCACATCGGCGGCGACGTGCTCGGCGCGATGCGGCAGATCCACCAGAACGTGCCGCGCTACCTGCCGACCTTCACCTACGGCACGACGACGGACCCGTTCGCCGGGCTCACCGAGCGCGCGAAGCTGTACGAACGCTATGCGGCCACGTTCAAGGCGAATTCGAACGGTCGCGGCGGCGGCGCGCAAACGACCGGCTACGTCGAATACACGGCCGGCACGAATGCGCTGTTCCGCGGCGGCAATCGCGCGCGCATCGCGTTCGACTACGTGTTCGGCCGCCTGTACTTCTCGCCGATCCATTACGAAGCCTGGGTGCCCGGCACGCTCGATCCGGGGCCCGGACAGACCGTCGCCAAGGTCGTCGACGGGCCGTACGCGAACCCGTGGTTCTGGATCACCGACATCACGTCCGTTTGAAGCCGCGGCGGTGCGGCCTGAAGCGCCGCGCCGCCATCATCAAGGAAGAGGAAACCATCATGAAACAGCCAGTCCGAATCGTTTCCGTGCGCTATTCATGCGACTGCAAACCCCTGCGTGCGCCCGACGAAGCGCTCGATGCGTATGCAGCGCGCGTGCAGGGGGTCTTGTTCAATCACCTGAACGGTGCGCTGTCGAGCGCGTTCGAAGCCGTGCGGCGCGACGCGAAAGACGACGATGCACGCCGCGTCACGTTCGTCACCGCGCCCGAGTTCTACTGGAACGTGCCGTGGGACGCGCTGAACGATGTCGACGAACTCCATGCGATCGTCGACTTGCAGCTCGATCCGGTGCGGCGCGCGATCGGCGCGGTCGCCGATCGCTTTCCGGTGGATCAGTACGGGCCGATCGTGTTCCTGCCCGGTACCGTCGCGATGCTCGTCAAGCACGAGACGGCGGCCGACGTGCCGGATGACGGCGCGTTCGTCGGGCCGTACGTGTCGCTGAATTTCACATTCGCGACGACCAATTTCCTGCCGCCGCTCGCGCGCGGCGAAGGGGGCGATGGTGACGGCGACGACGACGGAACGCGCCGCGCGGCGATCTGGCCGAAGCGGCATACGTCGTGGATCGACTACGGCGACTCGGTCGATGCGCTCGAGACGCCGCTCGCCCACACGTTCCAGCTCGGCGACGGCACGCTGGTCGAGGTGCTGAAGACGAGCGACGTGTCGCCGCAAAGCGCGACGGCCGACGCGCCGCCGTCGTCGCCGTACCAGGGCCCGCGCCTGTCGGACAGCTTCGACAACCGGCTCGGCGAAGCGCCGCCGTTCGGCATCGACATCTGCCTCGACTTCCTCGAATGGCGCGAGTATCCCGGCAACGACGTCAAGCCGCCGCATCTCAACGACGGCGCGCTCGTGCTCGACTTCGTGCTGTCGTACGGCGTGAATCCGACCGATGACGCGTTCGACGTGCCCGACTCGCTGCAATACATCGCGCACAACGACGGCCGCCGCCACAAGGAAGTCGTCGTGTTCGCGGTCGACCGCACGCAGACGCACTGGCAGCGGGTCGCCGAAGCGCCGTGCGTGCGCCACCTGTCGAGCGCGGAACGCGAACGCGTCGCAATCCACGCGTTCGACGTGGACGTGCCGGATGCGGACGGCGCACCGTGACATGGGCGCCCCGCGCTTCGGGCGCTGGCGCGCGCGGCCGGCGCTGCAGGAGCCGCCACGCGCGCCGGACGATCTCGCCGCGCAGCTGTGCGACGAATGCGAGGCGATGGCGCGCTACGCGCTCCATCACGGGCTGCCGATCGAGCCCGAACTCGTCGCGCGGCTCGCGGCGCTGATCGCGGCCGCCGCTTCGTCCAACCCGGCGGCCAACCCGGCGCCGGGCGCGTCGACCACCACGCCGCTGGCGCCCGCGCAGCAGCACGCGCTCGCGGCGATCCACCGCAAGCTCGCGACGCTCGTCGCGCCCGCGACGCCACAGGCCGTCACGCTGCTCGACATGCACCGGCGCCAGGCGCACCCGTTCGCGTGGCTCGGCCCGGTGCCGCTGATCCGGCTGCTGACCGGGTCGGCGCTCGGTTTCCTGCTCGCGGTCGTGCTGACGAGCCTGTCGCCGCATGTGTCGGGCGAGAACATCGAGCGCGGCTTCCTGCAATCCAACGGCGTGCAGCTGCTGTGGAACACCACCTTCCTGCTGTGCTGCGCGGGGCTCGGCGCGTCGTTCGCGACGCTGTTCCAGGCGCACCACTACGTCGCCGCGTCGACCTACGATCCGAAATACGACGCATCGTATGGCGCGCGGCTGATTCTCGGCGTGATCGCCGGCCTGATCATCGTCCAGATGCTGCCGGCCCAGTTGTTCGCGCAGGGCAGCATGCACAACTTCGGGCGGCCGGCGCTCGCGATGCTCGGCGGCTTCTCGGCGACGGCCGTGCATCGCGTGCTGCAAAGGCTCGTCGAGACGCTCGAGACGCTGGTGCAGGGCGACCGCTCGACCGACGTCGGCGCGGCGCTCGCCGCGAATCGCGCGCGCGCCGCCAGCGAACGCGCGCAGTGGCAGGGCGAACTGGCGGCCAACCTGCTCGATCTGCAGCAATCGCTCGACGGCGCGGCATCCGCCGAGGTCGTCCGCGCGCGGCTCGCCGAATTCACGCGTGCGATGCTCGCGGCCCACCCCGCGCCGTCGGCCGCGGACGATCCGCTTCCGCCCGACGCGCCCCGGCAGTAGCGCGACGCGGCGCGGGCGCACCGTTGCCGCCGCAGCGCGAAACCCGCCTTCGCCCGCGGCACGCTCGCGTGCCGGCCCGATCGGTGCGCCCGTCTCACGCATCAGCCGGGCGAATGGCACGCCGGCGCGAACGTGAATCCGGCCGGCTCGGCCGGAACGTGGCGCGCGAGCCACAATGCGGCCTCCGTCCGGTTGCTCACGCCGATCTGGCGGAACAACGCGTACAGATGGTTCTTGATCGTGCCCTCCGCGACATTCAGTACACGGCAGATCTGCTTGTTCGACTTGCCTTCGGCCAGCAGCCGCAGCACCTCGCGCTGGCGCGGCGTGAGGCGCTCGAATGCGCGATCGTCGCCGGCCGGCACGCCGCCCGGGGGCGCCTGCGTCGCGCCGCCGTCGTTCGGCGGCACGTAGATCGCGCCGGCCGCGACGCGGCCGAGCGCATCCGCGAATTCGTCCGCGCTCGCGTGCCGGTCGATGATGCCGGCCGCCCCCGCCAGCAGCGCATCGGCAATCGTGCGGCGGCACACGGCGGCCACCACGCACAGCCACGGTGCGCCGGCAAACGTCTCGTTCAGTACGCTCGGCCAGCTCGGCCGCGCGGCGTGCTCGCCGCATTCGATCGTGATCGCCTCGACCGTCCCGGGCAGCAACGCGTCGCGCAAGCGCAAGACGTCCTCGGGACGGCGGGCCGACCACACATGCCAGTCGACATCGCGTTTACACAGTACGTCCGCCACGCCCGCGACGAATAACGGCGGGCTATCGATCATCAGAACGTTCATTGCGCGGTTTCCTCGAAATCGGGATGCTCGGTTTAGGATTTTTTGCTTCCCTACCCGGCGTTTTTTTTACCGCTGTTTTACGCACCGCGCACTAGGCCCGTCGCTCCGTGACGAATGGCCTAATTCGTCCACGCCGCGCCCCGCCGCGCGTACCGATGCCCGCCGCGCGCCGGCCCGGGCCGCCGGACGTGACGGACGTCATATTTGGTAAACGTCTTCAATTTCCTAATGTGAATAACGACAGCGAATTTCCGTTGTCTTCAACACGAAGAGGAGTTTATTCATGGACGCGAATTTCATTGGCTCGGTGATTAACGCTTTACCCATGGACCAAATGATCGCCGGCCCGTTAAAGGCGATGATCAGCGCGCAGACGCAGGCCGCAAAGAGCTACGCGGATTTCCTGATGCAGGTCTGCATCCAGGGCGGCAAGGCCGTGGCCGTCCAGTTCGACTACGACGAGACGCTGGTGGACGAAAGCGGCGTGTCGAAAGGCGTCGTGCAGAAAACGATGCGCATCCCGCTGCTCGCGGCGATCGTCCATCCGATCATCGCGATCGAGGAAGGCACGATCGACTTCGAGATGGAGATCACGCAGTCGGAGAAGTCGTCGTCGTCGACCGAAGCCGGCGGCGAATTCCAGGCGAAGTTCGGCTGGGGGCCGATCAGCGTCAGCGTGTCCGGGCGCGTGTCGCACAAGGCGGAGCAGACGCGCAGCACCGATACGCGCGCGAAATACTCGATCCATACGCAGGTGAAGCGCCAGTCGCCGCCCGAAGCGCTGATGCGCGTGATCGACTTCCTGACCGAGGCCGCGACCAAGCCGGTCGTCACCGAAGGCAACGCGAAGGACGTGAGGCCGCTGCCGGCGACGCCGACCGACGGCAAGCTGGTCGGCGACGCGTCGGGTGCCGGCGGCAAGGCGGCCGCGCCGGCCGGAGCCGATGCGGGCGCCCAGCAGCCGGCGCACGCGTAAGCGCGCGGACCGGCCATGTTCAGGCTCTTCAGACGGTCGCGCCGCGCGGGCGGCGGCGGGCACGACGACGCGGATGCGCGTCCGGTGGCAGCACTGCCGGCAGAACCGGACGGCCGGTCCCGCCGCCGGCCGGGGCGGTGGCGGCCGTAGCGGCGCGGTCGCCGCGCGGGCCCGGACGCGGTCGCCGGCACGGCGGCGCGGTGCCGGCGGCGGAAGCGTCGATCCGCCGCGCCACGCGACGCCCGGTTCCGCCGCTGGCCGCCGGCGCCGCGTCGGGCGTAAATGATGCCCCACCGCCGCGGCCGGCGCATCGACCGGCGGCTGCCGCCACTGCGCCTGTGTCGCCCGCTGCGCCTGTCTCGCCCGCTTCGCCGACACCACCCGCTTCGCCGACGCCACCTGCGCCGCCCACGCCGCCGCCCGGCGCCCCGGCCGACGACGAACGCCCGCCGCCGCGCGGCATCGCGCTCGACGAGATCGCACGCGGGATGCAGCACGCGGCCGCCGCCGCGAACCAGCTACTCGCGCACCAGTACACCGCCGTGCTCGACCAGTTCTTCGATCTGCGCGACGACGGCCTGCTCGCGCCGCGCGAGGTCACGGTCGCACTCGACGCGGAGCACACGATGCCGGTGCCGCTCGTCGCGCTCGCCACGCCGCGCGGGCTCGCGCTCGACCGGATGGTCGTGCACCTGACCGTGCGCGGCGACTTCACCGAGGCGCTGCCGGCCGGCGGCATCTCGGGCAACGACGACCAGCGCGGCCGCTTCTACGTGACGTTCGCGCCGCGCTCGGAGAAGAAGGACGCCGCGCCGGGCAGTGCGCGGCAGCGCGACACCGAGCACATCGACATCGAAATGCAGTTCGCGGCGCTGCCGCCGCCCGAAGCGATCATGCGCGTGATCGACGAATACACGCATCGCCTGGTGCCGCGCGCACGGCCGGGCGGCAAGGAGAACGACGATGGCGAACCAGCCTGAACGCACCGGCGAGCAAGGCATCGCGCTGATCAAGCAGTTCGAGGGGCTGCGGCTCGCGCGCTATCTCGACGCGGTCGGCAAGCCGACGATCGGCTACGGGCACCTGATCCTGCCGAACGAGCGCTTCACGCGCCCGCTGACGCCGGCCGAAGCGGAGGCGCTGCTGCGGCATGACCTGCGCGGCGCCGAGCTGAACCTGCGCAAGCTGTTGCGCGTGCCGGTCACGCAGCAGCAGTTCGATGCGCTGATGTCGTTCGTCTTCAACCTCGGCGCCGGACGGCTGCGCTCGTCGACCTTGCTGCGCTACCTGAACGCCGGCGCGAGCGCGCGGGCGGCCGACCAGTTCCTCGTCTGGAACAAGGCCGGCGGCAAGCCGCTCGCGGGCCTCACGAAGCGCCGCCGGGCCGAGCGAGCGCTGTTTCTGTCGTGAGCGCCGTGACGCCGCACCGGCCGAACGTCACGGGTCGTCGTGCGTGTCGTTCGCGCCATTTCACATGTCGTCGGCTGCCCGTAAGCTGAAACCGTCGCTGAAGTCTTGCTGCATCCGTACCGTTACAACCCTTGTCATTCACCACTCGTCACGACAGGAGCCCCGCATGAACGTCACCCGCTCGCCCGGCCGCACGACGCTGCCCCGCACCGCCGCCTCGCACGTAGTGCGCCGCGCGCTGCGCGCCGCTTGCGCCGCCGTCACCGCCACCGTCACCGCCACCGTTACCGTTGCCGTTGCCGTCGCCGCCCTGGCTGCGCTCGCGCCGCACGCCGCGCTCGCCGCCCCCGCCGATCCGCTTCCCGCATACGGCGCCGACCTGCAGCGCACGTCGGTGTCGGGGCTGTCGTCCGGCGGCTTCATGGCCGCGCAGTTCGACGTCGCGTTCTCGAGCCGGCTGATCGGCGCGGGCATCGTCGCGGGCGGGCCGTTCTATTGCGCGGGCGTGAACGCGCTGATCCCGCCGGCGGTGGCCGCGACCACGCTGTGCATGCAGCCGATCGGCCCTGCGCCATCCGCGACCGACGCATGGCGCGCCGCGCGCACGTTCGCGCAGCGCGGCGAGATCGACGATCCGGCCAACCTGCACGGCCAACGCATCTATGTGTTCAGCGGGGCAAAGGATACGGTGGTGTTCACGCGCGTCGTCGACCAGACCGCGCGCTTCTACACGCTCGCGCAGGTTCCGGCCGCGAACCTTCAGTATCGCCAATCGCCGGACGCCGGGCATGCGTTCATCACGAACCGCCCCGAGGACAACGCGTGCAGTGCGAACGCGAGCCCGTATATCGACAACTGCGGCTTCCAGCAGGCGCACGACATCGTGCGCTGGATCTACGGCACGCCCGACAAGCCGCTCAACGCGCCCGCCGCGCAGGCTGGCGGCAAGCTGCTGGCGTTCGACCAGCGCGCGTTCGATCCGCAGCGCCGCGCGTCGCTCGGCGATACGGGCTACGCGTACGTGCCGGCCGATTGCGAACGCGTGACCTGCGCGGTCCACGTGGTGTTCCATGGTTGCGTGCAGAACGTCGCGACCGTCGGCGAGCGGATGATTCGCGGCGTCGGCTACAACGAGATCGCCGATACGAACCGGCTGATCGTGCTGTATCCGCAGGTCGAGAAATCGGCCGTCAATCCGCTCGGCTGCTGGGATTTCTGGGGTTATACGAGCACCGATCCGCTCCAACCCGGCTTCTACCGCCGCGACGCGCCGCAGATGGCCGCCGTGATGCAGATGGTGCAGCGCCTCGGCGCCGCGCGTCGGTAATCCGCGTAGCGGCTGCCGTCGCGCCGTCATCGCTCCTTCTTCAAGAGGAATCGCCATGTTCTCCACGTTCATCGCCCAATGGGAACGCGCGCACGCCGACGCGCTCCAGCTGTTCGGCAAGCTCGCCGCGCAGACGACCGGCACCGGCGGCACGTCCGCCAGCCCCGCGTGGCGCGCGTTCGCGCACACCGCGCTGCTCGCCGGCCATCGCTACACGGATGCATGCCAGGCCGCGACCGACGCATTGTGGCGCGGCCAGCTCGAAC
The DNA here is from genome assembly GCF_000949135.2 of Burkholderia sp. USMB20. GTDB lineage: Bacteria > Pseudomonadota > Gammaproteobacteria > Burkholderiales > Burkholderiaceae > Burkholderia. The sequence goes on from NZ_JTAN02000005.1 coordinate 123,291, forward strand.
GGTTCGGGCTCGGCAGTTCGGCCGCCGCGGTCAAGGAGCTGGCGGCCCTGAACGCGGATCTCGCGACGCGCTTCACGCAGAGCCACCTCCAGCACGCGGGCGCGATGGCCGACGCGGCCGCGCAATACCTCGACGATCTCGGCCGCACGCGCGGCCCGGCCGATGCCGCGATGGCGCTCGGGCGCTTCGCCGGCGACCTGCAGGCGCAGGCGCGTGCGCATGCGCTGCACGTCGCGTCGCTCGCGAACGGCGTCGCGCCCGCGCTCGCGCAGTGGGCCGACCGCACGCTGCGCGACGAACGCGGCACGCCGGATGAGGAGCAAGCATCATGAACATCAAGCTCCGCTTCGTGAACCGCTCGAACGACTGCGGCAACAGCGAGGTCGTGCTGTTCCAGCGCGACGTGATCCCCGATCTGGATACGTTCGCGATCGCGTGGAAGGTGATCCGTTATTGCGGACGCGACTGCTTCCATCCGTTCGACTACTCGACCGACATCGACGTCGCGCTCGGCGACGAGCACGGCAACTTCTCGCCGCGCGTCACGGCGCCCGCCGGCGTGCGCTTCGTGATCGACGCGCAGCCGACCGGACGCGGTCGGCTCGTGCCCGACCCGGCCGACGCGCCGGGCGGCGACATCGAAATCGTCAATCGGCTGCGGCGCGGCGCCGTGAACGTCAACGCGTTCAGCGCGGGCCGGCTGATCGCGGTGAAGGAAGCGGTCGCGCCCGGGCAGAAGGCGGTGTTCCGCTTCACGCCGACGCTGTGGATCGGCGTGGCGTCGCAGGTACAGGAAAGCCGCGCACTGCACGCGGCGGTGATGTCGAGCGCGAACACGATGCTGCCGCTGGCGGGCGTCGCCGCGGCCGACATCGTGATGACGGGCGGCGGCACCGGCACCGACGCGCAGCCGTTCGCGTTCGCGCTCGAACACATCGTGCGCGCGTAGTGCCGCCCGACACGGCTTGAACCGGCTTGACGGCACGGCTTCGCGGCCGGGCCGGCGGGAAAGGTGTGCGGCAGACCGACTGCCGTTTTTTCAAACTCAAGGAGCAACGACGTGGATATCCAACTGAACCTGATCAACCGCTCGAACGACGCCAACAACTCGAGCGTCGTGATTTTCCAGAAGAACGTGGCGACCGACTTCGACGAACTCGCGATCGCGTGGAAGGTGATCCGCAATTGCGGCCAGGGCGACAACCATCCGTTCAAGTTCCCGATGACGATGAGCGTGAGCGCGAGCGACAGCTGGGGCAACTACATGCCGCAGCAGGTCGCGGCGAACGGCCAGGTGTTCCAGGTCGTGCGCTCCAGCTCGGGCGACGTGCTGCAGCTCGGCGGCGACCCGGGCGCGAGCTCCGAGGTGCAGGTGCGCAACGACCTGCCGGCCGGTGCGATCAACGCGACGATCTACAAGGACGGCAACGCGCTCGCGCGCAAGACCTCCGTCGCGCCGGGCCAGAAGGCGGTGTTCCAGTTCAAGCCGACGATCTGGATCGGCGTCGCGTCGCAGATCGAACAGGGCGCGCTGATGAATTCCGCGGTGATCTCCGACATCAACACGGAACTGTCGCTGCTCGGCATCGCGAGCGCCGACATCGTGATGACCGGCGGCGGCCCCGGCCCGCGCTCGACGCCGTTCACGTTCCGGCTGGAAAACGTGGTGATGGCGTAACGGTCCGTGCGCCGGCGATGCACGGCCGGCGCCCGTTCAATCAGTTATCCGAATCGAATCAAGGTGACTCATGGACATCAATCTCAACTTCGTCAACCTGTCGAACGACGTCAACAACAGCCAGATCGTGATCTTCCAGAAGAACGTGTCGACGGACTTCGACGAGCTCGCGATCGCGTGGAAGGTCATCACCAACTGCGGACGCGGCGACAACCATCCGTTCGTGTTCCCGTTGTTGACGACCGTCTCCGCGAGCGATGCCGACGGCAACTACATGCCGCAAAAGCGCGCGGACAACGGACAGGTCTTCAACGTGTCGCGCTCGACGTCGGGCAACGTGCTCGCGCTCGCCGGCCCCGCCCCGACGTCGCGCGAGATCCAGCTGCGCAACGACCTGAGCCAGGGAGCGATCACCGCGTCGGTCTTCAAGGACAACCGGCTGCTCGCGCACAAGACGGGGATCGTGCCGGGCCAGAAGGCCGTGTTCGAGTTCAAGCCGACGCTGTGGATCGGCACCGCGTCGCAGATCGAACAGGGCGCGGTGATGAATTCGGCCGTGCTGTCCGACATCAACACCGAACTGTCGCTGCTCGGCATCAAGAGCGCCGACATCGTGATGACGGGCGGCGGTGGCGGCACGACCGCGACCGCGTACCAGTTCCGGCTCGCGAACGTGGTGATGGGGTAAACGGCGCACGCGCGACGGCGCACGGGCGGCACCCGTCACGTCGTCGCGCGACCGCTCCGCGCGTGAATCAGCCCGCGCGCCGCACCAGCGCCATCTTCGAGAAATACTTCGCCCCGGCCACGCAGCAGACGACCACGACCGTCACGACGAGCATCGACGGCGGCACCGTCTCGTGCAGCAGCCCGGCCGCGAGCAGGAAACCGAAGAACGGCTGCAGCAGCTGCAACTGGCCGACGCCCGCGATCCCGCCGAGCGCGAGGCCGCGATACCAGAACACGAAGCCGATCAGCATGCTGAACAGCGACACGTACGCGAGCCCCCACAGCGCGGCGGCGTCGACGCCGTCGAACGTCGCGGGCCACGTGAACCCCGCGAGCGGCAGCATCACCGGCAGCGACAGCACGAGCGCCCACGAGATCACCTGCCAGCCGCCGAGCTGGCGCGACAGTCGCGCGCCTTCCGCATAGCCGAGCCCGCACGCGACGATCGCGGCCAGCATCAGCGCATCGCCCGCCACCGACGCTCGACCGCCGTTGCGCAGCGCGAACGCGGCCACCGCGCCGCTGCCGACCAGCGAGAAGACCCAGAACGGCAGCCGCGGCCGTTCGCCGCCGCGCCAGACGCCGAACAGCGCGGTCGCGAGCGGCAGCAGCCCGACGAACACGATCGCATGCGCGGACGTCACGTGCTTGAGCGCGAGCGCGGTCAGCAGCGGAAAACCGACCACGACCCCGAGCGCGACGACGATGAGCGACGCGGTCTCGACACGCGTCGGCCGCTTCTGCTTCAGCGCGACGAGCAGGATCAGGCCGAGCACGCCGGCGATCGTCGCGCGCGCGAACGTGAGGAACAGCGGGTCGAGCCCCTGCACCGCGATGCGCGTCGCGGGCAGCGAGCCACTGAAGATGATCACGCCCAGCAGGCCGCTGAGCCATCCGTCGGTCGTCTTTTGCACGGGAAATCCTGGTCGGAACAAGGTGGATGACCGATGATCCGCCGCCCGCGAAAAGCGCGTAAGCTACAGCCCAATACAATTCGGACAAACTGTACTGGACAACCGGCCGTACAGTTCCCTCCCGCCATGAGCCGTTCCGTGCAAGACCCTGCTCCGCCCGCGCCGTCGCGCACGCGCGTGGAAACCGTGATGGATACGCTGCGCGCGCGGATCGCGAGCCGCGCGCTGATGCCCGGCGCGCGCGTGCCGTCGATCCGGATGATGGCCGACGCGCTGCACGTGTCGAAATCGACCGTCGTCGACGCTTACGAGCGGCTCGCGAGCGAAGGCGTGCTCGTCGCACGGCGCGGCTCCGGCTTCTACGTGTCGGGCCATGCGCCGCCGCTTGCGCTCGCCGAACTCGGCCCGCGCCTCGATCGCGAACTCGATCCGCTGTGGCTGTCGCGCCAGTCGCTCGAGGCGGCGCCCGGCTCGGTAAAGCCCGGTTGCGGCTGGCTGCCGTCGTCGTGGCTGCCGGACGAGAGCCTGCGACGTGCGCTGCGCGCGGTGTCCCGCGACGAACCCGACGCGCTGACCGACTACGCGACACCGCTCGGGCTGCCCGCGTTGCGCCAGCAACTCGCGTGGCGGCTCGCGCAGCACGGCGTTCATGCGGAGCCCGCGCAGATCATGCTGACCGACGGCGGCACGCACGCGCTCGATCTCGTGTGCCGGCTGCTGCTGGAGCCGGGCGACACCGTCGTGCTCGACGATCCGTGCTACTTCAACTTCCAGGCGCTGCTGCGCGCGCATCGCGCGCGGATCGTCAGCGTGCCGTATACGCCGAACGGCCCCGATCTCGCGCGTTTCGAACAGGTGCTCGCCGAGCACCGGCCGCGCCTGTACATCACGAACGCGGCGCTGCACAACCCGACCGGCGCGACGCTCGCGCCGCCGGTCGCGCACCGGTTGCTCACGCTCGCGGCCGAGCACGGCCTGCTGATCGTCGAGGACGACATCTTCGCGGATTTCGAAAGCACGCCGGCGCCGCGCCTCGCGGCATTTGACGGGCTCTCGCGCGTCGTGTCGATCGGCAGCTTCTCGAAGACGCTGTCGGCCGCGATCCGCTGCGGCTACATCGCCGCGCGCCCCGAATGGATCGACGCGCTCGTCGACCTGAAGCTCGCGACGTCGTTCGGCAATGCGCAGATCGGCGCGAACGTCGTGCACCGGCTGCTGGTCGACGGCACCTACCGGCGCCATCTCGACGGCCTGCGTATGCAGTTGGCCGATGCGATGGGCGAAACGATCCGGCGGCTCGCGCGCGCCGGGCTCGGGATCTGGACGGAACCGCGCGGCGGGTTGTTCGTGTGGGCCGAGCTGCCCGACGGGCTCGATGCCGCGCGCGTCGCGCGCCATGCGCTCGACCACGATGTGGTGCTCGCGCCGGGCAACGTGTTCAGTGCGTCGCACGGCGCAACGTCGTTCATGCGCTTCAACGTGTCGCGCTGCAAGGGGCCGGCGGTGTTCGATGCGCTCGGGCGGGCGATGGAGGCGGCGCGGATGTCGGAGCACGCGATCGCGCAACCGGACACGAACGGGCGCGCGCTCGCCGGCGAACGTTGACGGCGGGCGAGCGCGCTACTTGCCGGTCGCCACGATTTCCGCGACGAAATCGACGCGGACGCCGTGCTGCACGCCCTCGTCGCCCGCGTCGCCTGAGCGCGAACGGGGTGGCGGCTGACGTTGCCACGCCGCCGCCCCGGTCGCCCGATCACGCCTCCCCTGCGTGCGCCCTCGCCCGCACCTCGGCGAACGTCGTATCGACCAGCATCCGCCCGGTATCGAACACCGTTTCGAGCGCGTCATCCCACTCGCCTTCCAGCGCGCGATCGTCCCACGCGACCGGCAGCGTCACCGTCCGGTATTCACCCGTGCGCCGACTGCGCAGCAACGTCAGCCGGCCCTGCTTCGAGCGCTTGCCCGGATCGGTAACCGGATCCTTGCTCACGCCGTGCCACACGTCGCCGCGCCGGATCGCCGAGCACTTCATCGCGAAGCGCTGCGTGTCGCGATTCACCTGCTGCAGCAGCGCGCCGCCCATCCCGAACACGACGTTGCCGGCCGCATAACCCGCGTCGTCGAGTGCGGACAGGATCGCGTCGATCGACAGCTCGTCGACGCCGTCGCCCTGGATCACGCGCACGCGATTCAGCACGCGCCGCCCCTTGCCGTTCACGGTCGAGCCGAACGAAGCGTCGAGCGCGCGCACGGTCTGCAGCACGATCTGCACCGGGTCGCCCGAATCGGGACGCACGACGAGCGTCGCGCCCGAATCGATCACCGCCTGGCGCAGCGGGCCGCCCCACAGTTCAAGCGCGGCGAACAGATCATAGGAGTCCGACACGACCGACACGATCGCGCCGGGCAAACCGAAGCGAGCGATCATGTTCCGGTACGCATCGGCTTCGTGCTCACGCCCCCACGACGTGATCGTGCTGTGCTCGGCCGCGGGCACCGAGTACGCGGCCATCGGCTCGCGATAGAAGCGGTTCGCGGCCAGCACGCCGAGCACCGTGTCCGAACCCATGAAGCTCACGAGGTGTGCCGCGCCGCCGATCGCGGCCGACTCGGCGCTCGATACGCCGCGCGCGCCGAAGTCGTGCAGCTTGAACGGCAGCTGCGCGAGATCGTCGTCGGTCTTCTCGAGAAAGCGGCGGATCGTCTGCCGCAGGTGCCAGCTGCGCGTCGCGACCGTCACCGGGTACCACACGCGCAGCAGCATCGTCTCCAGATACGACGCGAGCCAGAACACCTTCGGGTCGTCGCATTCGACGGTCATCAGCACGTTGTGCACGGGCACGATCGAACCTTCGGGCACCGCGCGGATCCTGACGGGCAGGTAGCCGTCGTAGTGCTCGACGACATGGCGCCAGCCGTCCTCGTTGAACGGCTCGCCGTGCACCGCGAAGAAATCGCGCGCATCGTCGATCATCGCGTGCGTGACCGGCCGGCACAGATAGTCCTTCAGCAACATCTGCAGGCCGAAGAACAGCGTGCGGTCATAGCGGCCGCCGCGCGACTCGACGTACGAGAACATCGCCTGCGCGTCGGGCGGGTATTGCAGGAAGTGGGAAGCCTTGTACGAATCCGTGTTGAGGATCGGATTGGCGAGAACCGCGGCAAAGCCGCCGGGATCGTTTTGCATGGCTAGAGCTCCTCTAGGCCGTTGAAGTGCCGCCGCGTCTGTCGCGGCGGACCGGAATCCGGGGAATCAGCGTGTCACAGCTTCCCCAGGAAGTGATACGCGATCTCGAAGTGATCCTCGAACATCACGTTGCGCATCTGCGCGAATTCGTTGAGCGGCACCCAGCGCGCCTTGTCGGCGTCGTCGCTGCCCTTCACGCGCGGCAACTCGCCGGTCGGGAAGTTGAACAGGCACGCGTGCGTGATCGTGCGGCCGCGCAGCGAACGCGTCGGATGATCGAATACCTGGCGATCCTTGATCGAGCCGCGCAGCACGGGCTCCGGCAGCTTCAGGCCGGTCTCCTCGCGCAGTTCGCGGATGCAGGCCGCGTCGAGCCGTTCGTCCTGGTTCACGAACCCGCCCGGCAGCGCCCACAGGCCGCGGCCCGGTTCGCTGCGCCGGCGCACGAGCAGGAGATGGCCCGAGTGCACGACCACCGCGTCGACCGTCACGAACGTGACCGGATACGGTGCGGCCGACCACGCCTTGCGATACCCGGCGATGAACTCGGCCTCGGCCTTCAGCTGTGCGAATGCCGGCTGCGTGCGAAAACGTTCGAGCCAGCCGAACACCGGTTCCGGCACGGCCCATTGCACGAAGCTGTTGGTGCGTTCGGCGAAGTACTGATCGCGGATTTCGGTGGCGGAGATGTCTTCGGTCGCATCGACGTCGACGAGCTCCCATTGCGGGAACATCCGCAGGTAATACGACGTGGCGTCCTTCTCGTGGCCGATCAGCCCGACCCTGCGCTGCGCGACCTCGCCGAGCGAGGCGGCCACGGCATCCTGCACCCAGCGCACCCAGTCGCCGTCGTTGTACGTCGTATCCTGCACGGGCGCGACCGTCACGCGCTCGCGCTCGGACGGCTCGAGCAGCGAAGCCAGCATCTGGCGGCGCTCGTCGAACGAGAACGGATCCTTGATGGTGCGGGGCTTGTCGGTCGATCCGATCAGCACGCATACGCGCTCGGCCCGGCTCAGTGCGGACTTCAGCACGTTCAGGTGACCACGATGCGGAGGCTGGAAACGACCAATGAAAACGAGCGCGTCGAAGCGCCGGTTCTGTTGCGTACTCATGAGGCTCCCTCAAGAGATTGAAACGCTTCGGGTCTTTCCCGAAGGCATGGAATCGATCGTAGGGGAATTCCCGGAGAAGGTCAATCGAGCGCGCGCTCGACTTGACGAAGTCTGAAGAATTGCGCGGCTTTGGCGGGTTACACTCGATTTCATCCCGATTACAGCGTTGCGCTTGCTACCCATCATGAGGATCTCAGTCAGCCGGATCGTCGGCGTCGATCGCAGACGCCTCTTCACGTGGTCGCAGGACTACGCGCGGCGGCTCGTGTGGGACAGCTTCCTTGCCGACGCGTACCTGCCCGACGGGATGACGGCCGACGTCGGCGTCGATGCGTTCTGCCGCAGCCAGTCGGGCGCGACGATGGTGTCGCGCTACATCTCGTACCGTCCGCCGCAGGTCGCGGCCGTCGAAATGGTCGACGGGCCGAAGGTGCTCGAACGCTTCAGCGGCAGCTGGAATTTCACCGAGCACACACCGGGCACGACCGAAGTGAAGTTCACGTATCACTTCCGTGCGCAGCCGTCCTGGCTGCGCTGGCTGCTCGAACCGCTGATCGGCGCGTTCTATCTCGTGCACACGCGCCGGCGTCTCGACTCGTTCAAGCGTTGGGCCGAAGCCGAAGCGCTGCCGCACTGACGCGCGACGCCGCGCGCATCAGAGGAACGGCGAAATGTTCGCGATCGCGCGCGACACGTAATCGTCCTTCTCGCCCACCGGCGCGACATAGTGAATCGCACTGCGCGCGGCCTCGATGCCGGCCAGACGCGCGATGAACCACGCGGCCAGATACTGCGACGACAGGCACCCGCCGGCGGTCGCGACGTTTCCGTTGGCCACGAACGGCTGGTCGAGCACGGCCACGCCGGCTTCCTGCACCCACGGCTTCGTGGTCAGGTCGGTACACGCGGGGACATCGCCGAGCCAGCCCAGCTTCGCCAGCACGAGCGTGCCCGAGCACTGCGCGCCGAGCAACTGCCGCGCGGGGTCGAACTGCAATTGCGCCATCAACGCGGCATCGGCGACGACGTCGCGGGTCCGCACGCCGCTGCCGACCAGCACGGCGTCCGCGTCGCGGGCGTCCTGCAGCGACGCTTGCGCGTCGATCGTCACGCCGTTCATCGAGCGCACGCGGGCGGTCGGGCTCGCGATCGACACCCGCCAGCCCGGCTGCCTGACCCGGTTGAGAATGCCGAGCGCGATCAGCGAATCGAGTTCGTTGAAACCGTCGAAGGTCAGGATGGCGATGTGCATGGAGGCCTCTGCGTGGGGACGTCGTACCGCACGATCATAAGCGGTTCGCGAAATCGGTGCAGCGCGTCGTCGCATGCGCGACCACCGCTGTCGCCCCGGCCGCTCATGCGACGCCGCGCGCCACCTGCTGCCGGACCTGCGCGTGCGTGCCGAGCGCGGCGGCGATCGCATCGACCGCCTCGGCCGCGCGCGCGGCGCCGCACATGAACGCATCGACGGCCGCGAAGCCGTGCTCCGGCCACGTATGAATCGTGATGTGCGACTCCGCGAGCAGCACGACACCCGTCACCCCATGCTCACCGCCGAAATGATGGAAATGCGCGCCGATCACGCGTGCGCCGGCCTGCTGCGCGGCGTCGGTGAGTATCGTCTCGAGCCGCGCGGCGTCGCGCAGCAGTGCCGCGTCGATGCCGGCGAGATCGGCCAGCACGTGCGAGCCGAGCGTCGCACGCGGCGCGGCGATATCGTCTCGCGCCGTCATTTGTGCGACCCGTACGACGAATAGCCGCTGCGCGCCGACGAACTGCCCCACCCGCTGCCGCCCGAACCGCTGCCGCCGAGCGACGCGCAGCTGAACAGCGTGACGACGATCAGCCCGTAAAGTCCGTAGAGGATGTAACGCATTACGAGTTGCCCCCGTCGGACGCGAAGCCCTTCCACAGCCATTCCGGCAGCCACAGCACGAGCAGGCCGATCAGCACGTAGACGGAGCGGCCGCTGAACGAGAACAGCGAACCCAGGTTGAAGATCACGAGCATCGCGCTGAACACGATCGGCAGCGGCGCGAAGCTATGCGGCTGCTTCGCGCCGAACAGGCCCGTCGACGCCCCGGCGGAACCCGTTGCGGACGCAACCGCTGCCGTCGCGAGCGCCAGCGTCGCGAAGCGTTCGGCCAGTGCGCCGGCCGACAACGGCCGCGCACGCGACCAGACGATTTCCGCGGCGCTGCGCTCGCGCGTGAGCTTGTCCTTCTGCCAGCCGTAGTCGGTGATCGACGTGCGGTCGCCGATCTGCACGCGCCAGTTGAACGCGCCGACCACGTACACGACTTCCGAGTCGTACGTCTCGCGCAGTCGATAGGTCTTGCCTTCGTCGATGACGTCGGACTCGCCGCCGATCGTCGGCCAGTGATCGAGCACCTGCACGCGATCCCAGCGCCCTTCGCTCTGCACGAGCCACAGGAAGCCGCGTTTCGGGTTCAGCAGCAGGTATTCGTCCCACGTCTCGTCGTCGCCCGGCACGCGGCAACGCATCATGCCGATCACCGTGTACTTCACGCCGTCGAACGTGCCGGTCGCGCCGAGTTCCAGCGCGCCCTTCACCGCATCGAGCTTGCGCTGCGCGGCGAACACGGTCTGCTGCTCGGCCGTGCACTGCACGCCCGCGTGACAGCTGCCGCACACGACGTAGTCGGCCAGGTTCGGTGCATACGACAGCGGCGCGCCGCAGCTCGGGCACGCGAACGGCACCATCTGCGCGCCCCGTTTCTCCCGCGTGTCGTTGTCGGTATCGCGCAGCCCCGTGAATGCGAGTGCGTCGAATTCCATCGCCTCGCCGCTGTAGACGGCCGGGCTCCCGCCGTTCGCGTCGGCGTCGGAATAGTCGTAGGTCGCGAATGCGTTGCCGGTGCGCAGGTCGACGACGCGGGCTTCCCAGCCCGCATCGATGCGGAACGGCAACTCGCCGTCGCCGCCCGTGCAGCGCGCGGTGCGCACGTCGGACACGAGATACGCGCGGCCGCCGTGGTCGATCCGCATGCCCGGTTCGAGCGTGCCGAACGCGGGCCACGCGCCGCCCGACGCATCGTCGGGCTCGCGCACCGTGACCGCATACTGGCCCGACGCATCCGACAGCCAGCCGAACGCGCCGTCGTCGAACACGACGTACCACTCGCTCCACGCGCCGGCGTCGTAGGTCATCTGGATGCGGCCGAGCACCGTGAACGTGCGCTTGCCGTAGCGCCCGGCCGTGCCGATCTGGATCGGCGACGCGTCGTCGAGCACCGTGGCCAGCTCGCCGATGCGCTCGACGTCGGCACCGCGCTTGAGCAGCGTGCTGCGACAGAACGCGCAGACGGCCATCACCGCCGCCGCCGAGCGAAACTCGACCGGCGCGCCGCACTGGGGGCACGAAGTACTGAACATGCGTGACGCTTACCGGGTGAGCTTCGCGAGGATGTCCGCCTTCGCGCGCGCATAGTCCTCTTCGGTGACGAGGCCCTTGTCGAGCAGCGCCTTCAGCTGTTCGAGGCGTTGCACGTAATCGGTCCCTTCGGCCGGTGCGGCCGGCGCCGGTTGCGCGGCGCCCGCGATCTGGCCGGCCATCGCCTGCCCGATCGCCGCGCCGGCCGCGAGCCCCGCGCCGACCCCCGCGATGCCGCCCGGGTTCTGCGCGGCCAGCGGAATCGCCTGCGCCGTCTGGTATTGCGTCGCGCGGGCGAGATCGCCGGCCATCCCCGCGCCGATCCGCAGGTCGAGCGCCTTCTGCAGCTCGGCCGGCAGCGACACGCTTTCGACCGCGAATGCATCGAGCGCGAGGCCGTAGCGCGTGAACACCGGCACCAGCGCCTCGGCGACGCGTTGCGACAGCAGCGTCTGGTTCGCGGCCATGTCGACGAACGGCACGTCGGCGGAACCGAACGTCGTGCTCATCGCGGTGACGACCAGGTTGCGCAGCTGCTGCTCGAGATCGTCGACCGTGTACTGCGCGCGCGTGCCGCTCACCTCGCGGTGGAACGCGGCCGCATCGACGATCCGGTACGAGTAGATGCCGAACGCGCGCAGCTGCACGAAGCCGAATTCGCGATCGCGGATCGTCACCGGCTGCGCGGTGCCCCAGCGCCGGCCGAGCTGCAGCCGCGTGCTGAAGAAGTAGACATCCGACTTGAAAGGAGACTGAAAGAACTTGTCCCAGTTCTTCAGGTACGTGAGCACCGGCAGCGTGCGCGTTTCCAGCTTGTACAGCCCGGGCTGGAACACGTCGGCGACCTTGCCTTCGTTGACGAAGATCGCGACCTGCGTTTCGCGCACGGTCAGCTGGCCGCCGTACTGGATCTCCTGGTCTTCCATCGGATAGCGCCAGGCCAGCACGCCGTCGGTGTCTTCCGTCCATTGCAGGACGTCGATGAACTGCTTGCGGATAAACGAACCCAGACTCATGTCGGTCTCCCAGGACGCGTGGCGCGTCAGGTCAGGCAGGCGGCATTGATGATGCCGACGACGAGCGACGCAGTGCCCATCAGGCCACCCATCGCGACGTTGCGATCCTCGATCGCATGGTTCATGCCGGGAATCAGGCGGGTCAGCACCGCGTAGGTGACAAGCTGCACGGCCATCGCGCCGACGGCCCACAGCACGACTTCGCCGAGCGTCGAATTGTGCGCGATGCTGGACGCGAGCGTCAGGCAGAAGCCGACCAGCGCGCCGCCGAACGACAGCGTCGCGGCCGCGTTGCCGTCGCGGATCAGGGCCAGTTCGTCGAACGGGGTGACCTTCAGGTACACTGCCGCGAACACGAAAAGCAGCACGAACGCCGACAGCAAATGAACCGCATAAAGATAGGCACTATTCATTCTTTTCCTCGGATTTTGTGCTCGGTTCGCCGCCCCGTCGCAGGCTGGCCCATGGCGGGCCACCCCACGAAAATCCGCGCCAGTATATCCACATTGACGAGCACTGCACAACGGACGCGCCATGCTGCATAAGCGCGCGCTCGTCCTGTCGATCCTCGTGCTCGCGTCGTGCGGGCTCGGCTACGAACTGATCAGCAGCGCGCTGTCGAGCTACCTGCTCGGCGATTCGATCCTGCAGTTCTCGTCGGTGATCGGCAGCTACCTGTTCGCGATGGGGATCGGCTCGTGGCTCGCGAAGTTCGTCGAGGACGACGACGTGCTCGACCGCTTCGTCGACATCGAGCTGCTCGTCGGCCTGCTCGGCGGCGTGTCGGCTGCGCTGCTGTTCGCGGTGTTCGCGTGGCTGGCCGCGCCCTTCCGCGCGGCGCTCTACGCGCTCGTGCTCGCGCTCGGCCTGCTGATAGGGATGGAGATTCCGCTCGTGATGCGCGCGTTCCAGCAGCGCCGCCAGGCGTTCCGCCATACCGTCAGCGAAGTGCTGACCTTCGACTATCTCGGCTCGCTCGCCGTGTCGCTGATCTTCCCGCTCGTGCTCGCGCCGCGTCTCGGCCTGTTGCGCACGAGCTTCCTGTTCGGGCTGCTGAACGCGTTCGTCGCACTGTGGACCACGCACCTGTTCCGCGCCGAGATCCGCAACGTGCGCGGCAAGCTGATGCGCGCGTCGCTCGTGATCGGGCTGCTCGTCGCCGGCTTCGCGCTGTCGGACCGCATCACGCACTGGGCCGAGCACGGCGTGTACGGCGACGAGACCATCTATTCGGAAACGACGCCGTACCAGCGCATCGTGCTCACGCAGTGGCACGACGACATGCGGCTGTACCTGAACGGCAACCTGCAGTTCTCGTCGCGCGACGAGCATCGCTATCACGAGGCGCTGATCCATCCGACGATCGAGGCGCTGCCGTGGGCGAAGCGCGTGCTCGTGCTCGGCGGCGGCGACGGCCTCGCGGTGCGCGAACTGCTCAAGCACCGCAATCTCGAACGGATCACGCTCGTCGATCTCGACCCCGCGATGACGAAGCTGTTCTCGACTTCGGTGCCGCTCGTGAAGCTGAACCAGGGTTCGCTGAAGGACCCGCGCGTGCAGGTGATCAACGACGATGCGGTGCGCTGGCTCGAATCGAACGCCGACGTGTACGACGCGATCGTCGTCGACTTCCCCGATCCGACCAACTTCGGGCTCGGCCGGCTGTATTCGGTGCCGGTGTTCCGGCTGCTCGCGCGCCACCTGTCCGAGAACGGCTATGCGGTGATCCAGTCGACGTCGCCGTACTTCGCGCCGCACGCGTACTGGACGATCATCGCGACGCTGCGCGAAGCCGGGCTCAACACCTGGCCGTACCACTGCTACGTGCCGTCGTTCGGCGACTGGGGATTCGTGATCGCCGGCAAGCGTCGCGACTTCACCGTGCCGACACGCTATTCGGTGCCGACGCGCTGGCTCGACGCGCAGACGGCCGCCGAGATGTTCCACTTCCCGGCCGACATGCCGGCGCTGCCGATGTCGCCGAACGAACTCAACGACCAGCCGCTCGTGCGCCGCTTCGACGACGACTGGAAGCACGTGCTGCGCTGATGGATCGCCGCACGTTCCTCGTCGCGTCCGCGGCGGCGTCGCTCGCCGCGTGCGGCCGCACCGGCTGGATCGAGACGACGCCGCGCGTCGGCTACCCCGGCATGCGCGAAGGCCATGCGCTGCGCGACCACGCGGCGCTGCCGCCGCCGTCCGGCACGATCGAGACCGACGTCGCGGTCCTCGGCGCGGGCGCGGCCGGGTTGTCGTGCGCGTGGCAGCTCGCGCGCGCGGGGCACACACGCTTCGTCGTGCTCGCCGGTCCCGAATTCGGCGGCAATGCGGCCGGCGGCCGCTTCGGCGAACTCGGCTATCCGAAGGGCGCGCACTACCTGCCGCTGCCGTCGCTCGAATCCGCACATCTGCGCGACATGCTCGCCGATCTCGGCGTGATCGAAGCGGCGCCGTTCTCCGCGCAACCCGCGTACGACGAACGCGCGCTCGTGCACGCACCCGACGAACGGCTGTTCATCGGCGGCCAGTGGCAGGACGGCATCGTGCCGACGGCCGGCCTCGACGCCGATGCGCTCGCGCAGCAAACGCGCTTCTTCGCCTACACCGACAACCTGCCCACGGCGCGCGGCGCGGACGGCCGCAAGGTGTTCTGCATCCCGCTCGCGGAATCGTCGCGCGACCCGCGCTGGCGCGCGCTCGACCGGCGCTCGTTCAGGCAGTGGCTGCTCGACGAGGGCTACACCGCGACCGCGCTGCACTGGTACCTGAACTACTGCTGCCGCGACGACTACGGTGCGGGTTACGAGCACGTGTCCGCGTGGGCCGGCCTGCACTATTTCTCGTCGCGCGGCGGCCACGCGAGCGATGCGGGCGACGGCGCCGTGCTGACCTGGCCCGACGGGCTGCATACGATGGTGACGAAGCTGAGCGACTCGATCACCGCGCGCACCGGCTCGAACGCGTGGTCGCGGCGCGGCTTCGCCGTTCGCGCGACCGAGCGCGCGGGCGGCGTCGACGTGCTGTGTGCGCGCATCGCCGACGACGGCACGCTGTCGACGTTCACGCTGAAGGCGCGGCGCGTCGTCAGTGCCATGCCGCTGTTCGTCGCGGCTCGCGTGTTTCCGCAGTTGCGCGCGTACGGTTTCGATCCCACGCGCGACCTGCCGCCGCGCGCGCCGTGGCTCGTGTCCAATTTCCTGCTCGACGGGATGCCGGCCGAGGCAGCCGGCGTGCCGCTCGCGTGGGACAACGTCGTCTACGACGGCGCGGGGCTCGGCTATGTCGTGTCGACGCACCAGCTGATCCGGATGTCGCCGCCGACCCGTTCCGTGTTCTCCGCCTATCAGGCGTTGAGTACGCAAACGCCGGACGACACGCGCCGCTGGCTTGCCCAGGCAAAGCCCGATGCGTTGCGCGAACAGGCGGCGATCGACCTGCAGGCCGTCTACGGACGCGAACTGTGGAAGCACGCGACGGCGCTCGAGATCACCGTGCGCGGCCACGCGATGGCGACACCCGATGTCGGCTTCCTGAGCCGGCCGGGGCTGCTCGCGCTGCGCGAGGCCGACGGCCCCGTCGTGTTCGCGCATGCGGACCTGTCCGGACTGTCGCTGTTCGAGGAAGCATCGTACTGGGGCATGCTCGCGGCCCGGCGCGTGCTCGCCTGAGCGCCGATTTCCGGCGCGCGCGACGCCGCGCATTCCGTCATTGCGGCGCCGCCGGCAACCGCTATAATCGCGCGACATTCCGACTGCATTGAGCAGGCCGACGGTGCGCGCCATACGACGCGCCGCATGCCCTCCTCGACAACAACAATGACAAACCGAACCCTTCGACGTCTTCGTCCGTTCGTGCGCGCCGCCGCGCGCCTGCTCGCATGCGTCCCGCTGCTCGGCGCGCCGCTCGCGCTGCATGCGGCCGATGCGGCAGGTCGGGACGCACAGCCGGCCTCCGGCCGCTACGTCGTCGTCGACACCGGCCATACGCCGGCCCACCCGGGTGCCACCGGCGCAAGCGGCCGCGTCGAATACCGGTACAACCTCGACCTGTCCACCGCCGTCGCGGAGACGCTCGCCGCGCACGGCGATCGCGTGCTGCGCACGTCGGCCGACGGCCGCGAGATCGCGCTCGACCAGCGCTCGACGCAGGCGTCGGACGCAAATCTGTTCGTGTCGATCCATCACGATTCGATGCAGCAGCAGTTCATCGACGCGGGCCGGCAGCGCGAATTCCGCGGTTTCGCCGTGTTCGTGTCCGAGCGCAATCCGCACTACGCGGAAAGCCTGCGTTGCGCGAACGCGATCGCCGAACGCCTGGTCGCGGCCGGCGAACGGCCGTCGCTGTATCACGCGCAGCCGATCAAGGGCGAGAACCGCCCGCTGATCGATCCGCAACTCGGCATCCACCGCTTCGACGATCTCGTCGTGCTGCGTACCGCGCCGATCCCGGCCGTTCTGGTCGAGGCGGGCGTGATCGTCAATCCCGACGAGGAAAAACGGCTCGCGCAGCGCGAGACGATCCAGCGCCTCGCCACCGCGATCGCGGGCGGGATCGACGCATGTACGGCGGCCAGGTAAAGGCGCCGCCGGTCGGTTTCAACGATTTTCACCCAGTGAGGAGCACCACAATGATGAAGAAGAATCTGCTCGTTTCCTGCGCGCTGCTCGCGCTTGCCGTGCCGTTCTCCGCGCAGGCGGCCGGCTGCGGCAAACCGCGCAGCGCGTTCGACCAGGTGTACTGCAGCAGCAACGAGTTCTCGCAGGTCGACCGCGAACTGAACGACGAGTACGGCCGCGTGCGCAAGCAACTGAGCGGCGACCAGCAGGCGAAGCTGAAGACCGGCCAGCTCGCGTGGATGAAGCGGCGCGACGACCGCTGCAGCGAAACGCGCGACGACGGCTATCTCGTGAACCTGCAATGCGCGATCGACTTCACGCAATCGCGCCTGTCGTTCCTGCGCGAACGCGAGCGCGAATGCTCGAGCACGGGGTGCGTGACGGCGAAGCTCGGGGAGTAAGCATGCCGCCGGCGCTGCGCCGGCACGCTACGGATGAACCGGGGATGGCCGCGTTCGGCCATTCCCGTCAATCCATTCATTCGCTTCATGCGGCCGTTGACCTGCCGTCTCGTCCGCATGCTCGTCCCCGTTCATGTCGTGCTTATCCGCCACCCGGCAATGCGTGGCACCCCGAACGATCGTCCCGTGCCGTCCTCCCCCTGACGCCCCGCCACACCTTCGGTCCATTTCCCGCCGCGTGCGCCGCCGATATCGTGCTCGTGTCCATTCGCATCGCGGACACATCCCGATCGACCGATATCGAACCGGAGGCACATCATGCAATACGCATACCGTGGTGAAGACAACGCCCGCGCGGGCAAACCGGGCCGCACGCCGGCGGACGTCAAGGCGGCGGGCGGCTTCGCGCCGTGGCAGGCGAAAACCGTCGACGACGCGAAGAGCAATCTCGTGAAGCTCGTCACGAGCGGCACGCTCGCGCAGCAGGCGCAAAGCTGGTGCATGTACAAGAACAAGGAGAATGGCTGGTTCTTCAGCACCGGCACGGACACGCAGACGGCCTACGACAACTACGACTTCTTCTATCGTCTCGCGATCGACGGCCTGAAGAAAGTCGACTGGAGCGTGTTGAAAACCGACGTCAAAAGCATGAGCCTGTACCTGAACGGAACGACGCTCGACGACTCGACACTGATCGCCGTCGTGTGGTCGGTGCGCCCGACGGAATTGCTGGTCATGACGCCGGTCGCGACCGCAGCCGTCGAAGTGAAGGACGGCGAGAGCTGGAACGCCTTGTCCACGTATTGAACGGATTCGATCGCAGGCAACGACGCAGGCCGATTGCGCGTGACCCGCGGCGGGGTCACGCGTGATGTCGTCACAGGAACCACCGATACTCGCGCGCCCCGATCTCGTTGCGAAAATCCAGCTCCTCCTGCCGCTTGTTCTCGCAATACACCATCACGAATTCACTGCCGAGCCCGTCGCGCACGGCCGCGTGATCCTGCATCGCCGCGACGGCCGACAGCATCTCCTTCGGGAAATCGATCCCGCTGCCGCGATCGTCGTTGAGCGGCGCGATCGGCTCGATCCGTGCGTCGAGCCCATGCTCCATCCCGGACAGGATCGCCGCGAGCACCAGGTACGGATTCGCGTCCGCGCTCGCGAGCCGATGCTCGATGCGCAGATTGCGCGCATCCGATTCCGGAATCCGGATGCACGCGTCGCGATCCTCGAAGCCCCAGCTTGCGCGGCTCGCCGCATTCACCATCGAGCCGTAGCGGCGGAACGCATTGTGGTTCGGCGCGAATACCGGCATGCAGTGCGGCAGCAGCGCGAGGCAGCCGGCCACCGCATGCCGCAGCGGCCGCTGCGCGTCCGCGGCGAGCAGGTTGCGGCCCGCGTCGTCATACAGGCTCACGTGCACGTGCATCCCGCTGCCCGGCGCATGCAGGTACGGCTTGCCCATGAAGCTCGCACGGTAGCCGTGCTGCAGCGCGACGCCGCGCGTGCTGCGGCAGAACAGCGCCGACCAGTCGGCCGCGCGCAGCGCGTCGTCGGTGTGGCCGAAGTTGATCTCGAACTGGCCGGGGCCGAGCTCGGCCGTGATCACCGTCGCGTCGACGCCCTGCTCGCGCGCGGCCTCGACCATCTCGTGCAGCACATCGGAAAACCGCGACAGGCGTTCGATGTGCATGTTCGGCTGGTCGTCGCGGTCGTCGCTCAAGCGGTCGCGCGGATACTGCGGCAGCCCGTCCGCGAGTTGCGCGGCGAACAGGTAGAACTCAAGCTCGAACGCGACGACCGGCCGGATGCCGCGCGCCGCGAACCGCCGCAGCACGCGCGCCAGCACCTCGCGCGGCTCGAACTCGATCGGCGCGTCCGTGCCGTCGGAGCTGATCAGCATCTGCGCGAGCGGCTGCCGCTCCCAGCGCACCGGCTTCAGCGTGCCGGGGATCAGGCGGCGCGGCGCGTCGGGGTCGCCGTCGTTGAAGCAGTAATCGCCGATCTTGTAGAGGCCGCCTTGCGTGCCGAGCAGCACGCAGTTCTGCGGCAGCTTCAGCAGCGAGCCCGACGCGACCTTCTCGAGCGCATCGATCGGATAACGCTTGCCGTAGAAATGGCCCGGCAGGTCGAGACAGATCAGGTCGACATAACGGATCTCGGGATGCGCCTGCCGGAATGCGCGGACTTCATCGACCAGCACGGGAACGACGTCAGCCATGTCTCATCCTTTCCATGTCTTGTATGACGGTGCCGCGGCGCGGCAAACCGGACTCATCGGCATGCGGCACGCCACATGCCCGATATCGATCAGTACTGCAAACCAGCAGCACGGCGCGACGATCCGTGG
Organism: Burkholderia sp. USMB20; assembly: GCF_000949135.2. Classification (GTDB taxonomy): domain Bacteria; phylum Pseudomonadota; class Gammaproteobacteria; order Burkholderiales; family Burkholderiaceae; genus Burkholderia. Next base: position 142,694 of record NZ_JTAN02000005.1, read on the forward strand.
GACCGCCCGCCGGCGAACTCAGGTGAACACCCAGATCACGCGCGCCGGCGCGTCGCCCAGGTTCGCGTAACGAAACCGCTTGTGCGCGGGAAGCTGGAATGCGTCGTTCGGGCCGAGCGTGACGGGCGTGTCGTCGCCGTCGATCCAGATCGTCAGCTCGCCTTCGAGCACGAAGCCGCCCTGCTCGTCGCTGTCGTCGACGGAGCGCTCGCCGCTGCTCGCGCCGGGCGCGAGATGGCTCTCGAGGATCGAGAAGCGCGAGCGCATGTTCGGCGACACGAGGATGTCCGTGATGCCGGCCGCGTAATACACGGTGCGCCGCTCGTCGGGCCGCGTGACCCACGGCACGCTGCGCGGCTTGCTCAGGCTGTAGAAATACGTGGTCGGCACGCCGAGCGCCTCGCCGATCGCGGTGAGATCCGCGACCGTCGGGCGCGACAGCCCGCGCTCGACCTGCGACAGAAAGCCGACCGAGCGGCCGATCCGTTCCGCGAGATCGTTGAGCGTGACCTTGCGATGCTTGCGCAGGTCGCGGATCAGGATCGCCAGACTTTCTATCTCTTCCTGTTCGTTCATGATGAGTTCCGGTACGTCAGACGGTATCGCGCAAACGGTACCAGGCCTTGCCGATCGCTTCCAGCGGCGCGGCGAGGCGGTCGCCGCCGGGAAAGCGCGGGTTGCGGATGCGCTGGTACTGCGCGAGCAGGTGATCGTCGCCGAGCACGGCATCGGCGACCGCGCGCGCGCCGGCGAGCGTCGGCAGCACGCCGTGCCCCGAGAAGCCCTGCAGCCAGAAGCGCTGGCCGCGGCAGCCGATGTCGGGCGTGCGGCGCATGCTGATGTCGATGTGACCGCCCCACACAAAGTCGAGCGGCACGCCGGCCAGTTGCGGGAACACGCGTTCGAGATGCGGGCGCGTCGCGGCCGCGATGTCGGCCGGAATCCCGCCGAGATACGTGCAGCCGCCGCCGAACAGCAGGCGGTTGTCGGGGCTCAGGCGGAAGTAGTCGGGCACGAACTGGTTGTCGATCACACAGCTGTTCTGCGGCAGCAGCGAGCGGGCGACGTCCGCCGAAAGCGGTGCGGTCGCGACCTGGTAGGTGCCGACCGGCAGCAACCGGCGCGACAGCTCGGGATCGAGCCGGTCGACGTACGCGTTGCACGCGAGCACCAGCGCGTCCGCGCGCACTTCGCCGTGCGCGGTTCGCGCGACGTGACCGCCGGCCGTCTCGCGACAGTCGAGCACGCGGCTTTGCTCGAAGATGCGGCCGCCGGCCCGTTCGATCGTCTGCGCGAGACCGAGCGCGAGCTTCAGCGGATTCAGATGGCCGGCCTCGGGATCGTAGAGCGCGGCGAGATAGCGCGCGCTGCCGATCCACTCGGGCATCTCGTCCTGCCCGATCACGCGCAGCCGGTCGTAGCCCCAGCGCTGCGCGGCTTCGTCGCGGGCCTGTGCGAGCAACGCAACGCGACGCGGCCGCACCGCGGCCCACAGGCTGCCGGGCCGATAGTCGATGTCGAAGCCGTGCCGCGCGGGCAGTTCGCGCACTTCGGCCGCGGCCCAGCGCATGCTGTCCCACAGCATGCGCGCGCCGTCGCGGCCGAGCGAATCCTCGAGCGGCTGCATGTCGCACGACCAGCCGAGCAGTGCCTGTCCGCCGTTGCGGCCCGATGCGGCCCACGCGACGCGGCTCGCTTCGAGCACCACCACGCGCTTGCCCGCAAGCGCCAGGCGCAACGCCGTGTGCAGCCCGCTGAAGCCCGCGCCGACGACCAGCACGTCGGCGTCGATGCGTTCGTCCAGTTCGGGACGCCGCGGGATCGGCGCCGGGTAGGTGCCGGCGTAGTAGCTTGCGACGTGACGGTCGGACTGCACGAACATGCGGGCTCCCGTGAAATTTCAGTCGGCTAATTTCATGAAAAATTAGCACGTCAATTTCACGGAGGCAAGCGGGAGGATGGGATCGTCGTCGTTGGGAAAATGAAGGCTCGCAGGGCGCCGGCACGACGCTTGCGCCCGCAGCCCGGCACGCTCCCGCCGCCTGTATCTTTTTCCATGCCCGGCGAGCGCCGATAACGCGTACGGCAACGACCGACGACACCGCACCGATGCAAGGGGGCTCCCCGCATGACGACGCCATTCAAGCCGGGCGACCACGTCCGCTGGAATTCCGAAGCCGGTTACGTGACCGGCACGATCATCGCGATCCACACGCAGGATCTCGACTACAAGGGTCATCGCGAACACGCATCGCCCGACGATCCGCACTACGAGATCAGGAGCGACCGCACCGACCACATCGCCGCGCACCGCGGGCACGTGCTCGAACGCGTTGCCGGCAAGGACGATTCGTGACGCTCCCGTTCTACACGATCGGCCATTCGAACCGCACGCTCGACGCGTTCATCGAGATGCTCGACGCGTCCGACATCGCGCTGCTCGCCGATATCCGGAAGATGACGCGTTCGCGCATGAATCCGCAGTTCAACGAAGCAACGCTTCCCGGCGCGCTGGCCGCGGCCGACATCGCCTACGAGCACATCGCCGCACTCGGCGGCCTGCGAGGCAAGTCGCTCGGCGTGCCCGACGACGTCAACGACTTCTGGACGAACCGCAGTTTCCATCGCTACGCCGATTACGCGCTGTCGCCCGAGTTTCGAGCGGGCCTCGACCAGCTGATCGCGCAAGGGCACCGGCAGCGCAGCGCGATCATGTGCTCGGAAGCCGTGTGGTGGCGCTGTCATCGGCGCATCGTGTCCGACTACCTGATCGCGCGCGGCGAAACGGTGCTGCACATCATGGGCAAGAACCGCGTGGAGCCCGCGCGTCTTACTGCCGGCGCGGTGATCCGGGACGACGGCACGATCGTCTATCCGGACGTCGAAGGCCATGCGCCAGCGGAAACAGCCGACACGCAGCCGAACGCGTGACGCGACACCGGTCGGGTGCGTGACGGCGTGACGGCTCAACGGTGCGAGCGCGTCGTGCCCGACGCAACGCCCCACGTCGATCGCCCGCGCCCCCGCACCCCCGCAACGCTATGCGCCGGCCCGCTTTGCGCCGCCGCGATCCTGCATTACCATCGGGCGACCATCGCGCGTACCCCCGCGCCCCCTGCCACCTCTTCGCTTCCGCACCAATGCTCGCCCTCATCATCGTCGCCGGCCTGTGGGCCGGCCTGCAAAACGCCCTCGCGGGCGGCGGCTCGTTCGTCACGCTGCCCGCGCTGATCGTGTCGGGAATGACGCCGCTCGCGGCGAACATCACGTCGACGGTCGCGCTGTTTCCCGGCCAGGTCACGACGGGCTGGGCCAGCCGGAACATGGTGCGCGGCGCGGGCAAGCTGTCGTTTCGCGCGCTGTTCGCGATCAGCGTGGTCGGCGGCGCGCTCGGCGGCCTGCTGCTGCTGAAAACCCCGTCGTCGATCTTCTCGCACCTCGTGCCGTGGCTCGTGCTGTTCGCGACGGTCGTGTTCGCATGGGGCAGCTTCTTCCGCAAGACCGGCGCCGGCACGCAGCATGTCGGCCCCGTCACGGCCGCGATCTCGCAGTTCCTGATCGCGATCTACGGCGGCTACTTCGGCGGCGGCATCGGCTTCCTGATGATGGCCGCGCTGACGATGGCCGGCCTGTCGCCGCGTCATGCGATGTCGACCAAGAACGCGCTCGCGGGCGTGATGAACGCGTCGGCGGTCGTGCTGTTCCTGACCTCGCCGCACCTGCACTGGCAGGCGGCGATCGCGCTCGGCGGCGGCGCGATCGTCGGCGGCCTGCTCGGCGCGTGGGCGCTGCACCGCGTGAACGAACGCGTGCTGCGGATCGCGATCGTCTGCATCGGCGCCGCGCTGACCGTGGGGCTGTTCGTCAAGCCGATCTGACGCACGCGCGCCGATCGCGCCGACGGCACGCATGCCGCCGGTCGCGACGAACTCGCCATCGATGGGCAGGTGCGTCGAGCGATGGGGGGGGCAATGCGCCCGCCTCGATGCCGCGGGCGGATTCGCGGGCGCGGCAGGCGGCTTGCGCGCCGCGCTCGTCAATGCTTGCAGGCGCGCGCGTTCAACCGAACGGCCGCACGCCGATCAGCGGGCCGTGCAGGAACCAGGCGAAGACGGCCCATACGACGAGTCCGGCGACGATCGTCACGGCATCGCCCGACAGGCTGCCGGCCGGATAGCGGACGCCGTTGCGGCGATCGCGCGCGCGCCACACGACGAAATCGACCAGCGACCACACGAAGAATGCGCCGAACAGCACGACCGCGTGCAGCGTGCCGTTCGCGAGCAGGTGCGCGATCGCCCATACCATCACGCCGGCCACCATCGGATGGCCGACGAGCGTCTTGATGCGGTTGCGCGGCACGTAGGATGCGGCGATCAGCACGAACGCGATCGCGGTCAGCATGCCGGTGAGATGGCGAACGCCGACGGGCGACACCCACAGCAGCGTCCCGCCCTGGCGCGCGATCCCGTAACCCCAGATGATCAGCACGAAGCCGACGATCGACGCGATCGCATAGGGGCCCTTCCAGCGTTTCTCGCCGATCCGCTCGATGGTCGCGGATCGCCAGCCGTCCGCGACGATCCGAATCGAATGCACACCGAGGAAGATCGCTAAACCGAGAATCAGGACGAGCATCGGTTGTCTCCGTCTGGAACGATGAGTGGGGAATCATTCGCGCGGCTTTCGATGCGCCGCTCGCGAGGCCGGCGACACGGCCGGCGCTACGGTTGCTTGCGCTTCGCCACGGATTTCGTGGCCGGTTTCGAAACAGGTTTCGGCGCCGCTTTCGCGGATTGTTTCACAGACGCTTTCGCTGCCGGCTTCACACTCCGTTTCTCAGCCGGCGTCGACGCGGCTGCCGTCTTCGGCTCCGCAGGCGGCTTCGGCGCCGCCTTCACCTTCGCCTTGCGCTTCGGCGCCCCCGCCAGCAACGCCGCCCGATACGCGCCGCGGCACCAGTCGAACAGCGCGCCCGCATCCTCGAGCACGTCGGCCGGCGTTTCGTAATACCCCTCGAGCGCAACGGTGCGCGTGGGACGCTCATACGAGAACGGCCCCATCCCCGCCGCCACGAACGCGGGACGGTTCACGTCGTCGACGCGCAGGAACAGCGACCCGCGCGACATGAAGCCGAACATCACGCCGTCGAGCCGCATCGCGGCGCCGCTGAAGAACCGTGCGACCTCTACCTTGCCGAGCGGCGCGAGCCGGTACGCGATCTCCTCGCCGTGCGCCTTCTCCGATTGCCAGCTCATGCGGGCTCCGTGCAGCGCTGTGTCCACACGTCGAGTTCCGCGTCGTCGAAGCCGACGGCCGCCGCGCTCTCGCGGATCTGCCGCCACGTCGCGCGATCGACCGGAATGCCGTCCACGCCGCGTGCGGCGCGGCTCGCCTCCTCCGGCTCGCCGGGCATCCGCACCGGCGCATCGCCCGCCTGCGGCGACGCCTTCGCCCATGCGACGAACGCATCGGCTTCGCGCTGCGCATCGGCCGCATCGAACGCGTCCGGATCGATCAGCACCGACAGCATCCCGTTGACGATCGCGCTCGTCTTCTGCAGCGTGTCGCCGTAGGTCGTATGCCCGCCGACCAGCGCGCCGCCGAAGATCTCGCACATCGAGGCCAGCGCATAACCCTTGTGCAGCCCGAACGGCAGCAGCGCGCCGAACGGCTGCTCGTGCATGACGGCCGGATCGTCGGTTGGCTGGCCGCGATGATCGATCAGCGACCCGGCCGGCACGCGCTTGCCCTGGTTGTACGCGACCCGCGTCTTGCCGTAAGCGATCGCGCTCGTCGCGAAATCGAGCAGCAGCGGCGGCCGCCCCGCGCGCGGATACGCGGCGCAGAACGGATTCGTGCCGAAGCGCGGATCGGTGCCGTGCAGCGGCGCGACGAGCAAGTCGCCCGGCACGTTGACGAAATGGAACGACACGAGCCCCGAGCGCGCGCACTGCTCGGCCCAGTGCCCGATGCGGCCGAGGTGATGGACGTCGCGCAGCCCGATCGCACAGATACCCATGCGCCGTGCCCGCTCGATCCCTTCGACCATCGCCTCGAATGCGATCACCTGGCCGAAGCCGCGCCCGCCGTCGATGGTGAGCACCGCGCCGCCGTCGCGGACGATCGACGCGTGCCCGTTCAACTGCAACTGCCCTTCCCGCCACGACGCGACGTAGTTCGGGATCATCCCGATCCCGTGCGAATCGTGACCGGCCAGATTCGCGCCGACCAGATGATCGGCGACGAGCCGCGCCTCGCGCTCGCTGCTGCCGACCCGCTCCCAGAGTGCCGCGACGAACGCGTGCAGCGGTTCGGCGCGCATGCGCAGCGGGTCGGTATCGGGGGGCGGCAGCGCGGTCATCGGCAAGGCTCCGTCAGGTCGGGTTGGATCCGGTCGGGTCGGGACAGACAGCGCGAACGCTCAGCGCGCGGACGCGATCACGTCCGCCACCGCCGCGGTCAGCTTCTTCGCGTACGGCACATGCAGGAACTCGTTCGGGCCGTGCGCATTCGACTTCGGCCCGAGCACGCCGCACACCATGAACTGCGCGGACGGGAAGCCGGCCTGCAGCACGTTCATCAGCGGGATCGTGCCGCCGAGGCCCATGTACGCGCAGTCCGCGCCGAAGTGGCGGCGCGACGCGGCGTCGAGCGACGACGCGAGCCACGGCGCGAGATCCGGCGCGCTCCAGCCGGTCGCCGCGCCCGCATCCGGCTTGAACGTGACCTTCGCGTTGTACGGCGGATCGAGTTCGAGCAGTGCCTTCAGCTGCTGCACGGCCTGAGCGGCATCGACCAGCGGCGGCAGGCGCAGCGACAGCTTGAACGCGGTGCGCGGACGCAGCACGTTGCCCGCGTCGGCGAGCGCCGGCAGGCCGGCCGCGCCCGTCACCGACAGCGACGGACGCCACGTCGAATTCAGCAGCGCCTCGCGCGGATCGGTGGTGGTCGGCAGCACCGGCTTGCCGTCCGCGCCGCATGCCCACGGCAGCCCCTTCCATACGGCGTCGCCGAGGATCGCGGCGGCCGCGTCGGCTTCGCGCACGCGGCTGTCGGGAATCTCGCAATGGAACACGCCCGGCAGCAGGTTGCCGTTCTTCGCGTCTTCCAGGCGCTCGAACAGCTGGCGCATCACGCGGAAGCTCGACGGCGCGATGCCGCCGAACACGCCCGAGTGAACACCCTCCTCGAGCACCTCGACCTGCAGGTCGCCGGACACCAGCCCGCGCAGCGACGTCGTGAGCCACATCTGGTCGTAGTTGCCGGCGCCCGAATCGAGGCACACGACGAGCGACACCTGGCCGAGCCGGTCGCGCAGCGCATCGACGTACGGCAGCAGGTCGTAGCTGCCCGACTCCTCGCAGGTCTCGATCAGGCCGACGCAGCGCGGGCGTTCGACGCCCTGCTCGTCGAGCGCGCCGAGCGCGGCGAGGCTCGCGTAGATCGCGTAGCCGTCGTCCGCGCCGCCGCGGCCGTACAGCTTGCCGTTCTCGAACTTCGGCGTCCACGGGCCGAGGTCCGCGCGCCAGCCGTCGAATTCGGGCTGCTTGTCGAGGTGGCCGTACAGCAGGATCGTGTCGGTGCTGCCCGAGCGGGTTGCGGGGGTTTCGAAGAAGATCACCGGCGTGCGGCCGGGCAAGCGCACGATCTCGAGCTTCAGGCCTTTCACCGGCTGGCGTTCGGCCCACTGCGCGGCATCGGTGACGACCCGTTCGAGATAGCCGCGCTTCGCCCAGTCGGGGTCGAAGGCGGGGCTCTTCGCGGGGATCGCGATGTAGTCGGTCAGTGCGTGGAGGATTTCATCGTTCCACTTGCGCTCGACGAAGGTAACGAGCTTGTCATGGTCGAGGACGGGGGTAGTGTCGACGGAGGTCATGATGGGGTGCCTGGATAGGGCTGACGAAAAACCGGATGATACGCCGATGGCCCCGCCCCGGGGCGCTTTCCGTGCCGTATTCAGGGACCGTTCGGCCCGTTTCCCGCAGCGCGTCGCGCCCCCGCTCAAACGGCCTGCGGGAATGCGTCGCGCAACCCCGCCGCGCACGCGATCGCGTCGTCCCACAGCCGCCGGGTCAGCGCCCCGGCATCCTCTTCCCGCGCGAGCGCCGCGGCCTCGCCCGACCACAGCAGCGAGAAATCGTCGCGCCCTTGCCGCTCGAACGCGCCGCGCAGCGGATCGACTGCCGCCGTCGCGAGCGGGAACGCGGGCGCCAGCGCGCTCATCGGCCCCTGCTCGCGCATGAAGCGCGTCAGCAGGCCGCGTCCGGGGCGGCCCGTGTAGAGGTTGGTCACGCGCGTACCGTCGTCGCGCGCGGCCCGCAGCGCCGCGCGATGCTGCGCCGAGCGGCCGGCCTGCGGCGTCAGCAGGTAGCCGGTGCCGATCTGCACCGCGCGTGCGCCGAGCGCGAACGCGGCCGCGATGCCGCGGCCATCGGCGATCGCGCCGGCGGCGATCACCGGCGCGCGCACCGCGTCGACGATCTGCGGCAGCAGCGCGAACAGGCCCGGCTGCGCGTGGATGTCGTCGGTCAGGAACATCCCGCGATGCCCGCCCGCCTCGGCGCCCTGCGCGACGATCGCATCGACGCCGCGCGCATCGAGCCAGCGCGCTTCCTCGACGGTCGTCGCGGACGAGACGACCAACGCGCCCGTGCGCCGCACCCGTTCGAGCAGCGCTTCATCCGGCAAACCGAAATGGAAGCTCACGACGGCCGGGCGCAATTCCTCGACGACCGCGCACATCGCGTCGTCGAACGGCGCGCGGCCAGGGCCGCCCTTCACGTCGGCCGGATCGAGCCCGGCTTCCGCGTAGTAGCCGGCCAGCGCCGCGCGCCAGCGCGCGTCGACCTCGGCATCGGGCGCGGGCGGCGCATGACAGAAGAAGTTGACGTTGAACGGCGCCGGCGTGCGTGCGTGGATCGCCGCGATCTCGTCGCGCAACTGCTGCGGGCCGAGCGCCGCGCATGCGAGCGAGCCGAGCCCGCCCGCCTCGCAGACCGCAATCGTCAGCGGGCTCAGGGAACCGACCATCGGAGCCTGGATCAGCGGCAGGCGGGAAGGCAGCATCGTCATCGGAATCTCCGTTCGGTAGAAGTATTCAATGGCGCGGGCGAGCGCATTTCGAGCGCTCGATAATAACCGACTGATTCAATCAGGGTTTGCCGACTCATTCAGCCCATGAATTTAATTAACCGGTTCGGCAAAAAACGGATTATCCGCTCAACCTGCCCCGCATCTCGCCTTCGCCCCAGAACCACCGGCCGGACGGGCCAGACAGGCCACCCGCCCCGGTGCGGCCACCTTCATCCGCACCAAAGCGTTTCACCCTTTTCAATGATCGACATCAATATTCAAGATATTAAATGGCCTCGCTTACCCTTATTGAACTTCATTAGGAGATAAGATGCTGTCGTTCAATAAAACGACGATCCATTCCGGAATCGTCGACCGGCGCCGGGCCGCGCCACCTCAACCGCATCACGACCATTCAAGGAGCCTCGCATGTCCGATGCCAGCTCGTCCTCCTCCCGTTCCGCCGCCGCGCCAGCCGCGACCGCCGCGCCGAAAATCGGCGTCATCCCCGCCACGCTGATGGTCGCGGGCAACATGATGGGCTCCGGCGTCTTCATGCTGCCCGCGAACCTCGCCGCCACCGGCGGCATCGCGATCTTCGGCTGGCTGATCACCGTGGTCGGCGCCGTGTCGCTCGCGCTGGTGTTCGCGAAGCTCGCGGCGATCGACCCGGCCGCCGGCGGCCCGTATGCGTATGCGCGCAAGGCCTTCGGCCCGTACATCGGCTACCAGACCAACCTGATCTACTGGCTCGCGAACGTGCTCGGCAACGTCGGCCTCGCGGTCGCCGGCCTCGGCTATCTCACGCACTTCTTCCCGGTCCTGCACGACCCGCTCGTGTTCGCGCTCGCGCAGATCTTCGTGATCTGGCTGTTCACCTACGCGAACATCCTCGGGCCGAACGTGGTCGGCCGCGTGCAGTCGGTCACGACGATCTTCGCGCTCGTGCCGATCCTCGGGATGGCCGTGTTCGGCTGGTTCTGGTTCAGCAAGGACGTGTACTTCGCCGGCTGGAACGTGTCGGGCGCGAGCAGCTTCAGCGCGATCGGCGCGACGCTGAACTTCACGCTGTGGGCGTTCATCGGCGTCGAGAGCGCGTCGGTGTCGGCCGGCGTCGTCGAGAACCCGTCGCGCAACGTGCCGATCGCGACCGTCGGCGGCGTCGTGCTCGCGGCCGTGTGCTACGTGCTCAGCTCGACCGTGATCATGGGGATGATCCCGAACAAGGCGCTGCTCGCGTCGAGCGCGCCGTTCGCGGATGCCGCGCGCCTCGCGCTCGGCGACACCGCCGCGAACGCGGTCGCGATCTGCGCGGCGCTCGGCTGCCTCGGCTCGCTCGCGGGCTGGACGCTGCTGGTCGGCCAGACCGCGAAGGCCGCGGCCGACGACGGCCTGTTCGCCGGCGTGTTCGCCCGCGTCAACTCGAAGAACGTGCCGTCGGCCGGCCTCGCGATCGTCGCGGTCATCATGTCGGTGCAGGTGCTCGCGACGATGTCGCCGAGCGCGAGCGAGCAGTTCGGCAAGATCGCGTCGATCGCCGTGATCATGACACTGCTGCCGTACATCTACTCGTGCATCGCGATCAAGGTGCTCGGCTACGGCAAGATGCCGTCGCACCAGTTCACCTTCTACACGATCGTCGGCCTGATCGGCGCCGTCTACGCGCTGTGGGCGATGGTCGGCTCCGACGGCCAGCAGACGCGCTGGTCGCTGATCTTCGTGATCGCGACGATCGTGTTCTACGAGCTGTCGATCAACCGCCAGCGCGAAATCGAGGAAACCCATGTCCATCCGGGCGGCCGCTCGCCGCGCTGGGTGCGCTACCTCGCGCTCGGCGTGACCATCGTCGCGCTCGTCGCGGCCTTCTGGATCTCCGTCGGCCAACACGAGGCCGCCCGCCTTCACGCACGCTCGCCGGCCGCCGCAGCAGGCATCCCGGCAACTCAACAAACGGGGGAATGACCCATGACCGCTTCCTTGACCCAACCGGCGTTCCGCCGCCTCGGCATGAAGGCGCTGCTCGTGCAGCACGACATCGACGAACGCACGGCCACCGGACGCGCGGCCACCGCGCTCGTCGAAGAATTGCGCACGCGGCTCGTCGACGTCGTGATCGCGACCTCAGCCGAAGACGCACGCGCGGTGGTCGACGCCGATCCCGCGATCCAGTGCCTGCTGCTCAACTGGGAGCTCGGCAACGATCCCGCTCATGCGCCCGCGCAGGCCGTGCTCGACGCGATGCGCGCGCGCAATGCGACGGTGCCGGTGTTCCTGCTCGCGAGCCGCGCGAGCGCGGCGGCGATTCCCGTCGACGCGATGCGCAAGGCCGACGACTTCATCTGGATGCTGGAGGACACGACCGCATTCATCGGCGGGCGGATCGTCGCCGCGATCGAACGCTACCGCGAAACCGTGCTGCCGCCGATGTTCCGCGCGCTCGCGCAGTTCTCGCGCGTGTACGAATACTCGTGGCACACGCCGGGCCACACGGGCGGCACCGCGTTCCTGAAATCGCCGGTCGGCCGCGCGTACTTCGAATTCTTCGGCGAAGCGCTGTTCCGCTCGGACCTGTCGATCTCGGTCGGCGAACTCGGCTCGCTGCTCGACCACTCGGGCCCGATCGGCGAAAGCGAACGCTACGCGGCGCGCGTGTTCGGTGCGCACCGCACGTATCACGTGACGAACGGCTCGTCGATGTCGAACCGCGTGATCCTGATGGCGAGCGTCACGCGCAACCAGGTCGCGCTGTGCGATCGCAACTGCCACAAGTCGGCCGAGCATGCGATGACGATGTCGGGCGCGATTCCGACCTACCTGATACCGTCGCGCAACCATTACGGGATCATCGGGCCGATCATGCCGGAACGGCTCACGGCCGCCGCCGTGCGTCTCGCGATCGACGCGAACCCGCTCGTGCGCGGCCGCGACGGCATCGACCCGGCGCCCGTGCATGCGCTGATCACGAACTCGACGTACGACGGCCTCTGCTACAACGTCACGCGCATCGAGGAACTGCTCGGCCAGAGCGTCGACCGGTTGCATTTCGACGAGGCATGGTACGGCTACGCGCGCTTCAACCCGATCTACCGCGATCGCCACGCGATGCACGGCGATCCGTCGCAGCACGACGCGAGCAAGCCGACCGTGTTCGCGACACAGTCGACGCACAAGCTGCTCGCCGCGCTGTCGCAGGCGTCGTTCATCCATGTCCGCAACGGCCGCAACCCGATCGAGCACGCGCGCTTCAACGAGGCGTACATGATGCATGCATCGACGTCGCCGAACTACGCGATCATCGCGTCGAACGACGTGAGCGCCGCGATGATGGACGGCCCCGGCGGCGAGGCGCTGACCACCGACGCGATCCGCGAGGCCGTGTCGTTCCGCCGGATGCTCGCGCGGCTGCATGCGGAATGCGAGGAGAACAACGACTGGTTCTTCAACGGCTGGCAGCCGGACACCGTGGTCGATCGCAAGACGGGCTGGCGCGTGCGCTTCCATGAAGCGGACGAAACGCTGCTCGCCACCGATCCGTCATGCTGGGTGCTGCATCCGGGCGACACATGGCACGGCTTCGGCGAGATCGAGGACGATTACTGCATGCTCGATCCGATCAAGGTGTCGATCGTCACGCCGGGCGTCGCGCCGCATGGCGGGCTGATGCCGGTCGGCATTCCGGCGTCGGTCGTCACCGCGTACCTGGACCGGCACGGGATCGTCGTCGAGAAGACGACCGACTTCACGATCCTGTTCCTGTTCTCGCTCGGCGTGACGAAGGGCAAGTGGGGCACGCTCGTCAACACGCTGCTCGACTTCAAGCGCGACTACGACGCGAACGCGCCGCTCGAACAGGCGCTGCCGGAGCTGGTCGCGCGCTATCCGGACCGCTACGGCACGCTCGGCCTGCGCGATCTGTGCGACCTGATGTTCAGCGCGATGAGCGACCTGAAGACGACCGAGATGATGTCGCGCGGCTTCTCGACGCTGCCGCAGCCCGACTTCAGCCCGGCCGAGGCGTACGAGCATCTCGTGCACAACGACATCGAGATGCTGGAACTCGCCGAGATGGCGGGCCGCACCGTCGCGACGGGCGTGGTGCCCTATCCGCCCGGCATTCCGCTGCTGATGCCCGGCGAGAACGCGGGGCCGGCCGACGGCCCGCTGCTCGGCTACCTGAAGGCGCTCGAGCAGTACGACCTGCGCTTCCCCGGCTTCACGCACGACACGCATGGCGTCGAAGTCGAGGACGGCGTGTACCGGATCGCGTGCATCAAGCAAACCGCGCGCGATACCGGCAATACCAACACGCGCTGAGCATGCGCGCCGCGACGCCGCGCCGGCAGGATGCGGCACGCGTCGCGACGCGCGATGAACCGGCCGGTCATGCCGGCAACTGATTAACCCACGCGGCAAGCTGCGCTTCGCCTTCTTCGTCGAGCTTGCCCTTCAGTTCCCCGTACCACGGCGCGATCGCGTCGGCCGGCTGCGTGGCCTTCAGGATCTCGAGACTGTTCTCGAGGAACGACGAAAAGAACGGAATGCCGCGCATGTAGAGGAAGGTCGAATCGGTGATCCGCACGTGGCCGTACACGTCGCGCACCCACGCGAGATGCGGCAGCGCCTCGCGCAGGTGGCCGCCTTGCATCAGCGCCGAAATGAAGTTCACGCGCGCCGCGACGTCGGACTGCTCGTGCGTGTCGTGATTGACCTCGGCGGCCTTCTGCATCCACGCTTCGCCGCGCTCCACTTCGTCGCACATCACCGACGTCGTCGCGAGCTGCACCGCGTTGTGCGCGCTCGGCTCATGGTCGAACAGCGCGAGCCAGTACGGAAACGCTTCCGGGTAACGCTTCATCGCCGAGTATGAAAGCGCGCAGAGGCGCGCCGCATCGGCCAGCCGCTCCGCGTGCGGCGCGGCGGCCGCGATCGCGGCCTCGTGCCGGCCGGCCTGGAATGCCCTCAGCGCGGGCGCGAGTTCCGGCGCGATGTCGGGGCCGCCTTGTTCGTTCGTATCGTCGGATCCTTCCGTTGCTTCCGACGCTCCGCCTGCGTCGTGCGCGGAACGCGCAGGCGCTGCCGCTTCGTCACGCGTTTTCTTTCCGAACAGCTTGCCCAGCAGGCCCATGATGATTGTCCTTGTCGTTGTCGTTGCGAGCGGGAATGGCGGCGCCGCATCTACGGTCGCCGCACGGCGATCGCCATCTTACGCGTGCTCGAAGTCGACAAGAAGCAAACGACGGACTGATTCCGCCGCTGCGCGGAAAGACGCACCACTCACGCGTCCGTGGACCTCACACCGCGATCCATCCCGCGCCGGTACGCAGCCGGGCTCGTCGCCGCGACGCGCCGGAAATGCCGGCGCAACGACTCCTCGGAACCGAACCCCGCGCGCGCGGCAATCTGCGCGAGCGACAGCCCGGGATGCGCTTCGAGCATGTCCTTCGCGACGTTCACGCGCTCGCGGATCAGCCATGCGAGCGGCGACATCCCCGTTGCATCCGCGAACTGCCGCTGCAGCGTGCGCGTGCTCATCGCGGCCTGCGCGGCCAGCGACGCGAGCGTGTGCGGTTCGGCCGCGTGCGCGCGCATCCAGTCGATCAGCTTAGCGAGCCGGTCGCTGCCGCCCGGCGCGACCGGGCGCGGCACGAACTGCGCCTGGCCGCCGTCGCGATGCGGCGGCAGCACGAGGCGCTGCGCGACGCGGTTCGCGATCGCGCCGCCGTGATCGCGGCGCACGAGATGCAGCAGCATGTCGAGCCCCGCCGCCGAGCCGGCCGACGTGACGATCTGCCCTTCGTCGACATACAGCGCATCGGGATTCACGCGCAGCGCCGGATAGCGCGCCTGCAGGCGCTCGGCGTAGCGCCAGTGCGTGGTCACGGTGAGCCCGTCGAGCACGCCGGCCGCCGCGAGCACGAACACGCCCGAGCAGATCGAACAGAGCCGCGCGCCGCGACGATGCGCGGCACGCAGCTTCTTCAGCAGCGGCTCCGGCGGCAGCTCGTCCGGATCGCGCCAGCCGGGAATCACGATGGTGTCCGCGCGATCGAGCATCGCGAGCCGGTACGGCGCGGCGACCGTGATGCCGCCCGCCGCGCGCACGGGCCCGGGCTCGCTCGCGCAGACCGCGAAGCGATACCAGTCGACGCCGAGTTCCGGGCGTTCGAGCGCGAACAGTTCGACCACGCAGCCGAACTCGAAGGTGCAGAGGCGATCGTAGGCGAGCGCGACGACGAGATGATTGTGCATGGCGCGATGTTACCGGAACTTGTCGATCGCGCCACTGCCGCGACGGCCGCCGAACCGCGATACTGCCCTTCATTCCGGCGCATTCCGCGCCGTCCTTCAGGAGCGCCTTTCATGTCATACGTCACCGACGTCACCGCCGCCGACAGCGCCACCGCCCTCGCGCACTTCGAAGCATCGCTGCGTTTCGAGACCGATTGCTGGGACGTCCACGATGCACTTGCGTCCGGCACGCCGGATTTCGTGCTGCTCGACGTCCGGGGTCCGGAGCAGTTCGCCGCCGGCCACGTGCCCGGCGCGCACAACCTGCCGCACCGCAAGATCGTCGCCGGCAAGCTCGCCGACCATCCGGCCAACACACTGTTCGTCGTCTACTGCGCGGGCCCGCACTGCAACGGCGCCGCGCGCGCGGCGATCCGGCTCGCGCGCCTCGGCCGCCCGGTGAAGCTGATGATCGGCGGCGTCACGGGCTGGCTCGACGAAGGTTTCGCGTTGAGCAACGAAGTGCAGCCGGAGGGCGTCGCCATGCGCTGATCGTTATTGAAAACGCAACAATCAATTGCCGGCACACGAACGGAAAAAGCGCGACAATCAGCCTCATTGCAGTTCGGACGGAGCAGCAACATGGAACACACAGTCCTGATTCAGGTGGCCGGTTCGGTCGCAGCGATCGCGCTCTATTTTCTTCCGGCCATCGTCGCCGATCGGCGCAGCCGGCACGACAAGCTGACGATCGCGATGTTCAACGCGCTGTTCGCGTGGACGGGCATCGGCTGGCTGATGACGCTGTACTGGGCATGCCAGCCGAACCCGCAGACCGACGTCGCGCAAACCATCCTCGCGAAGCGCCGCGGCATCAGCATGCGGACCTTCTCTACCGGTCTCGTCGAACGCGTGCAACGCCGCGTCGCCGCCCAGCAACAATGGGCCGAGAAGCAAGGTTGCCGCTAGGCAGTCCAGCCGTTCCGCTTACCTCGTCGCGCCGAACTTCGGCATCCTGACATTGGTCGAGGCCCGGTAGTCCCACACCAGCCTGTCGCGCGGCGCGTCACCGCCCGCGCGCAACCACGCCCCGAACGCCCCCGCCGTGACCGCCCGCGCGATCCGCTCGCCCGGACAGCCGTGCGGCCCCGTGCCGAACCCGAAGTTCGGCCCCGGCGCGCGGCCCGGCAGCAATCGGTGCGGCTCGCGATGCACGGCCGGATCGCGGTTCGCCGCCGCGAGCACGACCAGGATGGCCGCACCGGCATCGACGGTCACGCCGTCGATCGTCGTGCGCGACGCGACGAAGCGGCGCGTGTTCTGCACCGGCGCATCGAATCGGCCGACCTCGGCGACGAATGCGTCGAGGGCGGCCGTATCCGGCATCGCGCGTTCGCCGTCCGTGCCATCCCATGCGACCAGCACGTTGCCGAGCCACGCGGCCGTCGCCTCGCACGTCTGCGACAGCAACCCGACCAGATTCGCGACCAGCGCGCCGCTCGCGTGCCAGCCCGCGGCGCCGGCCGCCTGCTGAACCGCGGCGACGAGTGAACCGTCCTGCGCATGCGTGCGCGCGACGCGTTCCGTCATGCGGTCGAGCAGTTGCCGCGCGGCTTCGCTCGCGCGGGCCAGCGCGGCGTCGTCCGACAGCGGCGACAGCGCGGCGACGAAGTCGACGACCAGCGCGGCGATATCGTCGAGTTGCGCGCTGTCGAAGCCGAGCAGATCGGCGACCGCGCAGACAGGCACCGTCAGGCACCACGCGTTCAATGCATCGGCGTCATACGGCGCGCGCAGCCGGCTGCCGGCGAGTTGGGCGGCCCGTTCGCGCAACGCGTTCGCATCGATCGGCGCGAACGCCGCGTGCAGCGCCTGCTTCGGCACGTCGTGCCGCAATGCGCCGTCGTTCATGCGCACCAGTTCGCCGAACAGCGCACCCGCCGTCGACCCGCGCAACGCGGGCGGTACCGGCGCATCGAGCGGCCTGACGCGGCACGCCGGGTGGCCGAGCACGGCCGTCACGCTCGCTGCCCGGCTCGCGACCCACAGGCCGAGCGAGGCGTCGAACGCAAGCGGCGGCCCGTCGACGAGCGTCGCGTAATACGGGTAGGGATCGCGGTGCGTGACCGCGGCAATCGGATGGGTCGGGTTCATGCGTGGAGTATCGGCGCGCCGGGCCGCCGCATGTTTCGGGTTGACGTGAAATGTCGTGGATGTCGCGGCGGTGCCGCCGTGGCAGGCTGCTGCGACGCAGCAGCACACGGGCGGCACGCGGCGCCGCGCCGTAACGGACTCGGGGATCCGGGGATGCGGCGTCAGGCTGCCGACCGGTAGCGGTGCCCCTGCATGCGCACGCGGACACGCCCGGCGGAAATCGCGCGCGGTTCGGGCACCACCGTTTCGTGATGAAACATTTCCTGCCGGAAGTGGCCGCTGTCGTCGAACCACTGGCAGATCAGCCAGTCGGCATCGTCGAACACGACCGGCCCCGCGTACGTGACGGTCATGCGCGGCCCGCCGGTTTTCAGCGTCACGACATCGCCGACGCGAACGCCACTGCGGTGATTTTCTCGGATTGTCATCGCTCTCTCGATTTTTTATATATTCATTTTCCGGCGGCCCGCTGGCAGGTCATTCGGATATGCGGGAGATTACCAATCCGATAAATAACCGGCAACTCCCGAATACGAAAAAAACAGCGACCGGAAAATCGCAACAATATGCGGCACCGGTTCGCGTGGCGGGCGGCTGACGCCAGAACCGGCGCGGCTTGCGTGCCGGTTCCGGTCGCACCGCCGGAATACGGAGAATAATCGATGGTTTTCGCGCCGTCATCGAACTTCAAATCGGCAGCGGTTTCGATTGATTACCGTCAATCAGCTTTCGGTTGGAAACGTTCCCACGTTTCACCGGCCCTTATTGTTCGAACTGAACGGGCGAATTGTCCGGCGCGGAAAACCAGCGATTGAGGTCGCGCCCCGGCACCGCCGCCTGCGTGAACGTGAACGTGCCGTCGCGCGCCATTTCCGTCGCGGCGCGCAGGAACGCGCCGAATGCGGCCCGCGCCAGCGCGCCGCCGACGCTGACGCGCTTCACGCCGAGCGCCGCGAGCGCCTCGAGGCTCAGCAACCCGCCCTGCAGCCCCATCACGACGTTGACCGGCGCGCCGACCGCGCGCGTGAGCGCCGCGATGTCGTCGGGATCGGTCACGCCCGGTGCGTACAGCACGTCAGCGCCCGCGTCACGGTACGCGACCAGCCGCGCGATCGTGTCGGCCAGGTCGTGGCGGCCGTGCAGGTAGTTTTCGCAACGCGCGGTCAGCGTGAACGGAAACGGCAGCGCGCGCGCCGCGTCGACCGCCGCCGCGATGCGCTCGACCGCCGCGTCGTACGGATAGATCGGTGCATCGGCGCGGCCGGTCGCATCCTCGATCGAGCCGCCCACCGCGCCGGCGCCGGCCGCCAGGCGGATCGTCTCGGCGACCGTGTCGGGCGCGTCGCCGAAGCCGTTCTCGAGATCGGCGCTGACCGGCAAGCCGCCCGCCGCGACGATCTCGGCGATGTGGGCGAGCATTTCGTCACGGCCGATCGCGTTGTCGGGCCGCCCTCTCGAAAACGCGAAACCGGCGCTCGTGGTGGCGAGCGATTCGAAGCCGGCCATCGCGAGCAGCCGGGCGGACCCGGCATCCCACGGGTTCGGGATGATGAAGGCGCCGGGGCGCGCGTGCAGCGCGCGGAAGGTTTCGGCCTGGCGGAACTGCACGTTGGAATCGGACATTGACGTCTCCTCGGAATGGAGACGCCAGCATACGCGCGCGCGGTACGCGACGGTTCAGGTCGCGATGAAATATCGATGCGGATGTCAGGGCCGCGCGCGCGGCGCGGTGTGCGGCCGGTCAGGCCGCCGCTCAGGAACCGAGTTTCTTCGTCAGGAAAATGCGCGTATGCCCGGTGGGGTAATCCGGCAGCTCGCCGAAACGGACATAACCGCGCTTCTCGTAGAACGGCCGCGCCTGAAAGTCGAACGTATCGAGCCACGCGCTGTGACACCCGCGCGCGACGGCTTCCGCTTCGGCGAGATCCATGATGCGCGAGCCGGCTCCCCGGCCGCGCGCCGCCTCGGGCACGACGAGCAGGTCGACATGCAGCCAGCCGAACGCCGTGCTGCCCCACAAGCCGCCCACGACCGCGCCGTCGGCATCGGTCACGCGCACGGCCAGCGGCCGGAAGTCGGCCGGGCCGGCCCGGCTTTCGTTGAACCGGACGAGTGGCGCCGCGATCTGCTTGCGGACGTTCACGTCGCCGGCGTCGGTCACGTCGTAGGTGAACGTCATCGGTTACGTCGGATCAAGGAGAAAACGGGAGTGGAAGAAAGGCGGAGCCGCGCGTGCGGCTACACGACATACGCGCCCTTCGCATGCAGTTCCGCTTCCGTGCGCTCGAGCGCCGTGATCGCATCGCTGCCTTCGAGCGCCAGCAACTGCGCGACCAGCGCCTCGGCCATCGCATGCGCGGCGACCAGCGACGGAAAGAACGACGGGCTGTCGTGCGTGAAGATCAGCTGCGCGTCCGCATGCAGCGCGATCGGCGACACCGCGCTGTCGGTGATCGCGACGATCCTGCTGCCCTGCGCTTTCGCCGCCTGCGCGACGCGCGTCGCTTCCGCCGAATACGGCGCGAAACTGATGATCACGGTCACGCTCTGCTTCGCGATCGTGCGCAATTCCATCTCGAGCGAGCCGGCGACACCGTTGAGCAACGACACGGTCGGCCGGAACAGCCGGTAGCCGTACACGAAACCGAACGCAACCGGATAGCACGACCGGAACCCCGCGACATGCACGTGCGACGCCTTGCGGATCAGCTTCGCGGCGTCCGCGAGCGCGTGCCCGTTTTGTGCGGCGGTGGCGGCAAGATTGTGCTGCTGTGCGGCGAGCAGGTCGTGCGCGAGCGACGCCTTCGCGTCGGGCCGCACGAGCGAACGCGCCCGCTGCGTGAGCGGCTCGGGACGCGTGCGCACGCGCGCGACGCACAGATCGCGCAGCTCGTTCCAGCCGGGGAAACCGAATTGCTGCGCGAGCCGCACGAGCGATGCGGGTTGAACCTGCGCGCGCTGCGCGACCTTGCGCATCGACGAGGTGGCGACCTCGTCGGGATGATCGAGCAGAAATGCAGCGCCCGCCTGGAATTGCGGGCTCAGTTCGGAAAATTGCGCCCGGATCCGGGACGCGAGTTCATCGAAATTGGCAGCCATCTTGGTGAGAACGGGAACCGGTCGTCCATGGTATCACCGGCCCCGTACGCACCGGTGCACCGGTGCACCGGTCAGCGCAGCACTTCCACGTGATCGGCGTCGACCTTCACCTTGCCCGACCACTTGCGCTCGAACTCGCCGGTCAGCTTCACTTCGTTCTTGTCGCTGACGGGCTGGCCGGCCGCCCACAGCTTGTGGTCGATCTCGACGCGGATCGTGCCCGTCGCATCGGCGAACTCGTAGTCCTCGCCGCCGGCATGCTTGACGATGCGCCCCTGCAACTGCACGTGCTGGTCGTCCTTGCCGTTCGCGAGCAGTTCCTTCACGGTCGTCGTGGTCAGCGCGGACGGCCCCGTGTATTGCGCGTAGACGGCGGCGGGCAGCACGGCAAGCGCGACCGCCAGGATTCTCGTCAGGTGTTTCATGATCTCGTTCCTCCATTTTTTCGAGTGCGCCGCGCTCCGTTGAACGCGACGGCCCCAGATTACGGACCGTAAGATTAAGCAAAGCTGAAGACCGTGCGCCGCGGCATGCCGTCGCAACGTTCCGGTGCGCGAACGCACGCAGGCGCCCGTGTTTAAGCTCGGCCTAAGACACCTGCGCTTATCATGGGAACCCCGGGCGCCCGCGCCCGCCAACAGACACGAATCCATGCGCGTACTGCTCGTCGAGGACGATCCGCTGATCGGCAGCGGGCTCGAACAGGGCCTCAAACAGGAAGGCTTCGCGGTCGACTGGGTCAAGGACGGCGACGCCGCGACGCTCGCGCTGCGCTCGACCGGCTACGGCCTGCTGCTGCTCGACCTCGGGCTGCCGAACCGCGACGGCCTGTCGGTGCTCGCGTCGCTGCGCCGCCGCGACGAAACCCTGCCCGCGATCATCATCACCGCGCGCGACGGCGTGCCGGACCGCATCGCCGGCCTCGACAGCGGTGCCGACGACTACCTCGTCAAGCCGTTCGTGCTCGAGGAACTGCTCGCCCGCATTCGCGCGGTCAACCGCCGCCATGCGGGGCGCGCGCAGACGACGCTCGCGATCGGCCCGCTGCGGCTCGATCCGGTCAAGCACCTGGTCTGGCTCAACGACGAAGAAGTCACGCTGTCGCCGAAGGAGTTCGTGCTGCTGCACGAACTGATGCGCGACCCCGGCGCCGTGATCTCGCGCGAACAGTTCGAGGAACGGCTGTACAGCTGGGGCGAGGAAATCGAGAGCAACGCGGTGCAGGTGCACATCCACAACCTGCGCAAGAAGCTCGGCCACGACATGATCCGCACGGTGCGCGGCGTCGGCTACCGGATCGGTGACGCCGCATGACGAGTCTGCAACACGCGATCGCGCGCTGGCGCAGCGCATCGCTGCGGCGGCGCCTGTTGACGTGGCTGCTGCCGGCCGCGTGCGTGATCGGGCTGGTCGCAAGCGCGGGCACCTACTGGGGCGCGCTGCGCGAACTCGACGATCTCCTCGACGACCAGATGCGCAGCATGTCGAAGCAGATCGTCGTCGGCCCGAACGGCGAACTGTCGTTCAGCAACCATCGCGACGGCAAGCACGAATTCGAGGCCGGTGACCCCGACGCCGTGCTGCTGCAGGTCTGGCGCAACGGCACGCTGGTGTATTCGACCGATCGCAAGTCCGCGCTGCCGCCGCCCGCGCAGACGGGCATCGGCAGCGTCGACGTCGGCGGCCAGCCGTGGCGCACCTACGTGACCGAACGCGGCGGCACGACGATCCGGCTCGCGCAGGCGCGCCACGCGCGCTGGGAAGCGATCGCGGGCATCGCGGTGCACCTGCTGTGGCCGGTGTTCTCGATGCTGCCGGTGCTCGCGATCGGGCTGTGGTTCGGCATCGGCGCGGGGCTGCGGCCGCTGCGCACGATCGCGGCCGGCCTGAAGCGCAGGAATGCGAACAATCTCGAGCCGGTCGACGTCGCGTCGATGCCGAACGAAGTCCGCCCGCTCGCCGAAGCGATCAACGACCTGCTCGCGCGGCTCGACCGTTCGTTCACGCTGCAGCGGCACTTCATCGCCGATGCCGCGCACGAATTGCGCACGCCGATCATGGGGCTGTCGATCCAGTCGCAATTGCTGCGGCGCGCGTCGACGGCCGACGAACGCGAGCAGATCCTCGCGCAGATCCATGCCGGCACGACACGCCTCGGCCACCTCGCAGAACAATTGCTGACGCTCGCGCGCCTCGAACCCGACGCGCAGGCGTCCGCCGCGGCCTCCGCGCCCGTCGATCTCGCCGCGCTGTGCCGCTCGGTGGTCGCCGATCGCACGCGCGTCGCGGATGCGCACCGCATCGACCTCGGCGCGATCGTGTCGTCGCCGGTGATGGCCGCCGGCAACATCGACACGTTGCGCGTGCTGCTGAACAACCTCGTCGACAACGCGATCCGCTACGCAGGCGCAGGCGCGCGCGTCGACGTGTCCGCGCGTCTCGATGGCGCGACGCCCGTGCTCGAAGTCGCCGACGACGGCCCCGGCATTCCGGAAGCCGAGCGCACGGACGTGTGGGAACGCTTCTATCGCGGCGAAGGCGCGCAGGCGGTCACGTCGTCGGGCAGCGGGCTCGGGCTGTCGATCGTCAAGCGGATCGCCGAACAGCATCGCGCAACCGTCGCGCTCGGCACGACGCAAGGCGGGCGTGGGCTGACCGTGACGGTCCGCTTTCCGGCGCCGGCCTGACACACGCCCGACG
Source organism: Burkholderia sp. USMB20 (assembly GCF_000949135.2). Classification (GTDB taxonomy): domain Bacteria; phylum Pseudomonadota; class Gammaproteobacteria; order Burkholderiales; family Burkholderiaceae; genus Burkholderia. The sequence goes on from NZ_JTAN02000005.1 coordinate 165,950, forward strand.
GGCCGCTTTTCCACAGATTGTGTTGGCAAGCTTGTGGACAACCGGCCGCTAATGGCAGCAAGCCATTGATCCGAAAGGGTTTGGCGCTCGTGCGCAGCGAATGCGCCAACCCGCGCCGAGCAGGCGCTCGCCTCGACGCGACATCGCGTACCGATCCCTTCCCTCCGAGTCGTCGCCGCACTACTTGCAGGGGCGCCCAATGCCACATTTCAAATCGATGGACCCGAACTTCCCGATCCGGCAACAGCTCGGCGTCGACGCGCAACCCGTCGTGCTCCTCAACGTCTTCACGGTGGATCCGGCAGACGAGGCGGTTTGCACGATGTGCCGCGCCGCGCGATCGCCACGCGGACTTCTCCACAGAAAATGTTGGCAAGCTTGTGGATATCCTGCGCACCGCAACGCTAAGCCGTTGATCCGACGGACTTTGGCACGCGTGATGCAGACGCGGCGCGCGCCGGGCCGTCACACGCGCCGGTTCGCCGCACTTCGCATCACGATGCCACGTCGATGCCCCAATGATGTGCGATGCGATCGTCGCAGCACTTACCCACAGATTTTGTTGGCAAGCTTGTGGATATCCTGCGCACGCATCGGCTAACCCATTGATCGGCCAATGATTCATGCGCCACGTCACCGTTGCGGCAGCACGCGGTTCGCCCGCGCGCGCAGACGGACGATCCGGCGCAACAGCGGCACCCTGCCCGCCGCTTGACGCCCGCACCTGCCACGCGTCACGATCACACGAGCCGCACGCGCCACGCATCGCGAGACTTCACGCAGCGGCACCACGATGCCGGCCGTTGCGCCCGCATCGGACAACGACACATCATTCCGAGGAAGACCATGGAACACTTCACCGCAGGGCAGTTGATCGTCTCGCTCGTGCTCGTCGCGATCGTCGTCTATCCGTATGTCCGCATCGTTCGGCGTACCGGGCATTCAGGCTGGTGGATCCTGACGATGTTCGTCCCGGTCCTGAACTTCATCATGTTGTGGGTGTTCGCGTTCGCGCGCTGGCCCTCGGTCGACGATCGGCATGGCTGAACATCGGGCGGGCTTGTCCACAGATTGTGTTGGCAAGCATGTGGATAGCCTGCGCATACCGCGATCAAGCGCTTGATCCGTAAGACTTTGTCCGCGCCGCTTCGAATCGGGCACGCGGCCACGCGATGTGCCGTTCACGCATCGTCGCGCGACGCGACGGACCGCATGTCGCGCGCGCCACGCCGCTTGTCCACAGATTGTGTTGGCAAGCGTGTGGATAGCCTGCGCATACCACGCACAAGCACTTGATCCGAAAGGTTTTGTCCGTGCCGCTTCGAACCGGGCAGGCAAGCCTCACGCACGCCGGCGCCGCGCCCGCTGCGCGAGGAACGCGGCCGCGCGCGGGCTTGTCCACAATTTTTGTTGGCAAGGATGTGGATATCCTGAGCATGCGTGACCTAAGTCGTTGATCGCACAACGTTTCGACATGCCGGTCACGACTGCGGCACCGCGTGCATTCATCGACACATCGCTTCATCGATCCGTGCGTTCATCGATGAACGCGCGCCGCGCCGCCCGCTCACGCGAACATCGCGACCGCGATGCGCGCGGCGGCCGCGATCACGTCGTCCTTCGCCTTCGCATCGGCACGCGCCTGCGTGTAATACACGGCGAGCACGATCGGCGCACGCGACGGCGGCCAGATCACGCCCGCGTCGTTCGTCGTCCCGTAGTCGCCGGTGCCGGTCTTGTCGGCCACCTGCCACCCGGCCGGCACGCCCGCGCGAATCCGCTTGTCGCCGACCTTGTTGCCGCGCAGCCACGCGACGAGCTGCGCACGCTGCGCGGGCGGCAGCGCGTCGCCGAGCATGAGTACGCGCAGGCTCGCGGCCATCGCGGCCGGCGTCGTCGTGTCGCGCGGGTCGCCCGGCAACGCGGTGTTCAGTTCGGTCTCCCAGCGATCGAGCCGGAACGTGTCGTCGCCGATCGAACGTGCAAACGCGGTCACCGCCGACGGCCCGCCGATCAGCTTCATCGCCAGGTTCGCGGCCGAGTTGTCGCTGTACTGGATCGCCGCCTCGCACAACTCGGCGACGGTCATCCCGGTGCCGACATGCTTGCCCGACACCGGCGAGTAGTTCACGAGATCGGACTGCGCAACGTCCACGCGCTGCTGCAGCAGCCCCGGGCGCTCGACGCTCTGCGCGAGCACCGCCGCACCCAGCATTGCCTTGAACGTGCTGCAGAACGGGAAGCGCTCGTCCGCGCGATGCTGCACGCGCCGGCCGCCCGCGGTGTCGATCGCGCACACGCCGAGACGGCCGCCCGCCGCGCGCTCGAGCGCGGCAAACGACGTCGCGGACGAAACGTCCTGCCCGGCAGCCGGCGGCGACGCGCACGCGCTGACGGTCAGGACGAGCGGCGCCGTCGCGGCAGCCAGCAGCAGGGTTCGACGTTGCGATGAGTAGGTCATGGGGTGTCTCTCGTGGTGGAATGGATGCAGAACGGCCGGCCGGCGAGACAGCACTATCGTGACTTTACGGTTGCCTGACAAGCAACGATAATTGAGCGCTGACAAAAGAAATTCTTATGACGAAGCTCCGCCCTCATCTTCCGCTCAATGCGTTGCGCGCGTTCGAATCGTCGGCGCGCCACCTGAACTTCACGCGCGCCGGCCTCGAGCTGAGCGTGACCCAGGCGGCCGTGAGCCAGCAGGTGCGCTCGCTCGAGGAGCGGCTCGGCTGTGCGCTGTTCACCCGGTTGCCGCGCGGCCTCGGGCTCACCGACGAAGGGCGCGCGCTGTTGCCGGTGCTCAGCGACGCATTCAGCCGGATCGAAACCGTGCTCAAGCAGTTCGACGGCGGGCGCTTCCACGAAGTGCTGACGCTCGGCGCGGTCGGCACCTTTGCCATAGGCTGGCTAATGCCACGGCTGAAGCGCTTCGGCGACACGCACCCGTTCGTCGAGCTGCGGCTGCGGACCCACAACAACGTCGTCGACCTCGCGGCCGAGGGTCTCGATTTCGCGATCCGCTTCGGGGAAGGCAACTGGCCGGCGACGCGCAACGAGCGGCTGCTCGACGCCCCGCTCACCGCGCTGTGCGCGCCGGAGATCGCGCGGCGCCTCGCGCGGCCGGCCGATCTCGCGAACGAAACGCTGCTGCGCTCGTACCGCACCGACGAATGGCTCGGCTGGTTCGATGCCGCGCCGCTCGAACCGTGGGCGGTGAACGGGCCCGTGTTCGATTCGTCGCGGCTGATGGTCGAGGCCGCGATGCAGGGCGCCGGCATCGCGCTCGCGCCAGCCTGCATGTTCGCGCGCGAACTGCAGCTCGGCCTGCTCGCGCGGCCGTTCGACATCGACGTGCGCGCGGGCGGCTACTGGCTCACGTCGCTGAAGTCGAAGCCGCTCTCGCCGGCGATGACGCTGTTTCGCGACTGGATCGTCGCGGAGGCGGCCGACACTGCGCCGGTCGAATGATGCGGCCCGGCTTGTCCACAGATTGTGTTGGCAAGGATGTGGATATCCTGGGTACCCGAGGCCTAACCCGTTGATCGCGCACGAATTATCGCGCCGATGCACGCAGCGGGCAGCCCGTGCGCAAAGGCTTCGACGCACCGACCGCCGCGCGCCGGATCGTCAACCATCAGGAAGCAATCACGTCAGACTTATCCACAGATTTTGTTGGCAAGCCTGTGGATATTCCACCAATGTGACGCGTAACATCCTGATACAAAAGGGGATTCAGTAGATCGGGCCAGACAGGTCAATGACGCGTCATCGTGTGCGGCCTCGCGGCGCCGCTTGCGCGGCCGGTCGGGGGCCGGCCGGTTCTCCACAGATTGTGTTGGCAAGCTTGTGGATATCCTGCGCACCGGCCGGCTAACTCATTGAGCGCACGGGATTTTGTGCGCGCCGTGCAGGATTGGGCAGCGCCGGCGCGGGCCACGCGGTCGACGCCGGCTGCCGCTTCGTCAATGCCGGTCGAGCCCGCGGCGCAATTCGCTCGCCTTGTCGCGCAGCGCCTCGTACCCGGAGCGCGCATGTTCGGGCAGGTCGGGATCGCCGATCAGCGCGCCGAGCGTTTCGATCAGGCTGAACAGGATGCCCTTCGCCGCGCCAGCCGCGATGCTCTGCGACTCGATCGACTTGTGCAGGTGGTCGACCGCCGCTTCCAGGTTCTCGAGCTTCTTCTGCTCGCCGTCGTCGGGCCGGTTGTCGGTCGTCATCGTAGGTGCCTCCGCCATCGTTCAAGGGTCATGTCACGATTCTATGCCGCTGCGTGCGGACGTGGCACGACATCGCGCAACGTCCGTGCAGCCGCATGCGCTACAGCACCGCGACCACCTTCACCCGCCCCGGCTGCTCCGCCGACGCGATCACCTGGCCGTCGACGCGCCGGAACGTCAGCGATACCGTTTCGTCGCCGACGCGCAGTTCGTCGATGCGCAGCCAGTCGACACCTTCGGGCAGCGCCGGGCGCTCGACCCGCACCTCGTGGCGCGCCGCGTCGACGCTCACGCCGAGACACGCCTGCAGCATCATGAACGGCGCACCGGCCGCCCACGCCTGCGGCAGGCACGCGACCGGATAGGCGGTCGGCGGCTCGCCGCGCCGGCGCGGGAACCCGCAGAACAGCTCCGGCAGCCGCATCTCGAAGCTGACCGCGGCTTCGAACAGCGCGCGCAGCAGGTTCACCGCGGCCGTCTTGTCGCCGTAGCGCGCGAGCCCGCGCGCGATCAGCGCATTGTCGTGCGGCCACACCGAGCCGTTGTGATAGGCCATCGGGTTGAAGCGCGGCTGGCCGGCCGCGAGCGTGCGCACGCCCCAGCCCGTCTGGAACAGCGTCGAGCCGAGCACGCCGGCGACCGCCGCGCCGCGCTCGGCGTCGGGCAGGCCGAACGCGAGCAGATGGCCCGCGTTCGACGCCAGCACGCGGCACAGGTCGCCGTGACCGTCGAGCGCGATCCCGTAGAACTGGCCTTCCGGCATCCAGAACAGCGTCTCGACCTGGTCGCGCAGCGCCTTCGCGCGCAGCGCATAGCGTGTCGCGTCGGCCGCGTGGCCGCGCCGGTGCGAGCACATCGACATCGCATCGAGCGCCGCGCACGCATACGCCTGCACTTCGACGAGCGCGATCGGGCCGTCGGGAAAACGGCCGTCCGCGTGGAACACCGAATCGTGGCTGTCCTTCCAGCCCTGGTTCGCGAGACCGCGCTCCGACGTGCGCTGGTAGTCGAGCAGACCGTACGGATTGCGGTCGCACTTGTCGATCACCCACTGCGCGGCGCGCTCGAGCGCGGGCCACAGCTCGTCGATCAGCGCATCGTCGCCGGTGTGTTCGACGTACGCGCCCGCGAGCACGATGAACAGCGGGGTCGTGTCGACGCCGCCGTAATAGAGCGCGAACGGCACCTCCCCCGTCGCGGCCATTTCGCTGCGGCGGAATTCGTGCATGATCTTGCCGGGCTCCGCATCGCGAAACGCGGACGTCTCGCGCGCCTGGTGCTCCGCGAGAAAGCGCAGCACGCCGCGCGCGAGCGACGGCTGCAGCCACAGCATCTGCAGCGACGTGATCACCGCGTCGCGGCCGAACGGCGTCGAGAACCACGGAATGCCCGCATACGGATACGGCCCGGTATCGAGCTGCGTCGTGAGCAGCCCGAGATCCGCGAGCGAGCGGTCGAGCCATGCATCGAACAGCGGATTGCCGGTGTGCACGCGCGCCATCGACTCGCGGCGCGAGCGCATCTCGCGATGCACGCCGACGAGCGCGGTGCGCAGCGCGACGCGCCCGCATCCCGGGCCTTCACCGTCGTGCGCGCGGCCGAGCGTCGCGTCGACGGTCAGGTAGATCGACACGCACGCCTGCGCGGCGATCGTCAGCGTGTAATCGGCACGATCGACCGACAACGCGTCGGGCGCCGGCGAGAAATGCACGGTCACGTTGCGTTCGACCTTGTCGAGGCCATCGTAGCGAAGCCGCACCGCACCGCCGTCGACGCGCGGCGCAACCACCGTGCCGCGCTTCGGGCGCGGCGTGCCGCGCACTTCGAACATGTCCTTGAAATCCGCCGCGAACGACAGCGACAGCGGCACCTCGGCCTCGCTCGCGCCGTAGTTGGTCAGCGTCAGCGCTTCGTACAGCACGTCGCCCGCGAGCACGCGCATCCGTTCGATGTGGATCACGCCCTCGGGCGTCTCGCGACCGCCGAGCGGCGGCAGCGGGCGGTTCGTCAGGTGCGCGGTGAACGACGCGTTGTCCGCGCTCGTCGCGCCCGACAGCAGCGACGGCGCGCGGCCGCCGAACGTCAGGCGCCAGGTCGACAGCACGCGCATGTCGTCGACGAACAGGCCGTCGTCGTGGCCGCCGACGTCGCCGAGCGCGTCGCTGACGACGAACGCGTCGCCGGATTTCAGCACGTACTGGTTGTTGCGTGCGAGCGCCTGCGGATCGGCTTCGGGCGCGATGAATGCGGGGCCTGTCGCCTGGGTCGGGGGGACGGGCGCGACTTGCGGCGCCTGCGTCGTGGTGGCTTCGGCGTGATTCGGCATCGATGCTCCTGTGTCGAGGCGCAACGCGCGGCGCGCGTCGCGTGTTTCGCACAGGATAGGCCAGAACGGGGGACGCGCGCAGCGCCGAAAAAGACGCGACCCCGATGCGGGCATCGCCGTCGCATCGGGATCGCGCACAGGCACCTCAGGCGCCGGTCAGAACTTCCACAGGATGTTGCCGAGCACCGCGTTGTCGCGCACGCCGCTGCCGTACTGGCCGCTGAACGTGAGACCGAGCGTCAGGCGCTTCGTGATGGTCGCGTCGATGCCAGCTTCGAGCACCGCGCTGTCGCGCGCGATCGGCACGCCCGACACCTGGAACGACGTGCCGCCGTTCGCGAACGTGAACGCCGACGACGGCCGCACGTTGCCGAACGCATGCCGCCAGCCTACCGTCCCGCGCGCGGTGAACGTGCCGCTCGCGAGCATGCCGAGTTGAGAGGCCGCGCGCACGCCGAGCGTCGAGAAACCGACGTGGGTCGTCTGGCCGCCGGCCTGCAGCGCGGCCGCGCCGCCGGTTTCCGTATAGCCGTCGGTATGCAGGTTCACGTAGGCAAGACCCGCGAACGGTTCGAGCGCGACCGGCCCGACCGGCAGCGCATAGCCGACTTCGCCGAACACCTGCTCGGAATGCGCGTTGTAGCCGGCCGAATCGTGATCGGAGAAGCCCGCGAAGCCCGGATTGCGGTCGCTGTTGATGCGGTACCACGTGTACGACGCGCCGCCGCGCACGCCGAGCGCACCGTACTGCGCGCCGCCGTACAGCGACACGTAGTAGCTGTTGACCGACGCCGACGCGCTCTGGTCGTTGTCGAGCGAGCTGTGCGTGACGCCCGCGGCGAGACCGGCACGCCACTGGTCGTTGAGCGCCATGTCGGCACCGGCGATGAAGCCCGTCATGCTGCGGTTGATCGTCGACGCGTTGCCGTCGCCCGCGAGCCGGCTGCGGCCGCCGAACGCCTGCCCCCAGACCACCGGCTGATACGGCGTGCCGCCGTAGCAACCTGCGCGCGAACCGATCCGGCGTTCCGGCGGCAGCGTCGGATCGGTCGCGCCGGCCGTGTTGTCTCCGCACAGCGCGGCACCGCCCGACGACAGCGCGGCGAGCGGCCCCGCTCCGGGCGCGAGGCCCTGGCGCACGCGATCGGTCACGGCTTCGCGCACGTAGCGGCTGTCGAGCAGCAGCATGCTCTTCAGGCTCGCCTGCAGTTCCCCGTCGAGCATCCCGTAGGCGCGCCGCGCGGTGGCCGCATCGGTCGTCAGCACCGTGTCGTACAGCGGGTTGCCCGCGCCGAGCCCACCGATCGCGGTCGCGACCGCGCGCTGGTTCGGCGTCACCGCGACATCGGGCAGCGCCGTGCCGTTCGCGACGAGCTGCAGGTACACGTGGTCCGGATCGTAGCTGAGCGTCGGCATCAGGAACGCGTAGTTCGAATTCACCTGGCTGAACGTGCCCTGCACGCCCGACGATGCGCTGAGGATCGTGTACTTCGTGGTCGGCTGGTAGCTGGCCTGGTTCGCGAGCACCTGCACGGTGCCGCCGTTCAGCGTGGCCGTGCCGCCCGCCGCGATGCTGCCGGCCTGCTGCGGCGTCACCGCGACCTGCAGCGTCGAGCCCGGCTGGAACGTGACGTTGCCGGCCACGTTCAGCGCCGCGCCCGGCTGCGACGCGGCCGCGAACGCGCCGCCCTGCACGACGAGGCCACCAACCGTGCCGGTGCCCGTCAGCGTCGCGCCGTTCTGCACGGTCACGGTCGACTGGCCGAGCGAACCGTCGACCGCGAGCGTACCCGCCGCGACGGTGGTCGGGCCGCTCAGCGTACTGGTACCGGTCAGCGTCAGTTGCCCGCTGCCGGCCTGGGTCAGCGAACCGGTGCCGGACAGCACGCTCGCGAGCGTCACGTTCGCGGACTGATTGAAGATCAGCGCGCCGTTGTCGACGATATTGCCGACCACGCTGCCCGACGTGCCGCCGTTGCCGAGCTGCAGCGTGCCGCCCGATGCGATCGTCGTGCCGCCCGTATAGGTGTTGCTGCCGGTCAGCGTCTGAATGCCGGTGCCCGCGACCGTCAGGCCGCCGGTGCCGCCGATCGTCCCGCCGAACGTGCTGGCGCCGCTGCCGCTCAGCGCCAGCGCATTCGCGCCGAGGTTCACGGTGCTGCCGGCCGCGCCCGACAGCGCGCCGATCGTCTGCGCACCCGCTGCGCCGCTCACGTCGAACGTCGCGCCCGCGCCGGCGAGGTTCACCGCGCCCGTCGACGCGAGGCTGCCGCCCGCGCCGAGCGCGAGCGTGCTGCCGCCGTTGATCGTCGTGCCGCCGGTATAGGTGTTCGCGCCCGTCAGCGTCTGCGTGCCGCTGCCCGCGAGCGTCACGCCGCCGCTGCCGCCGATCGTCCCGCCGAACGTGCTGGCGCCGCTACCGCTCAGCGCGAGGGCGTTCGCGCCGAGGTTTACGGTGCTGCCCGCCGCGCCCGACAGCGCGCCGATCGTCTGCGCGCCCGTTGCGCCGCTGAGATCGAACGTCGCACCCGCGCCGGCCAGATTCACCGCGCCGCTCGCCGCGAGGCTGCCGCCCGAACCAAGCGCGAGCGTGCTGCCGCCGTTGATCGTCGTGCCGCCGGTGTACGTGTTCGCCCCCGTCAGCGTCTGCGTGCCGGTGCCCGCGAGCGTCACGCCGCCGCTGCCGCCGATCGCGCCGCCGAACGTGCTGGCGCCGCTGCCGTTCAGCGTCAGCGCATTCGCGCCGAGGTTCACGTTCGTGCCCGCCGTGCCGGTCAGCGTGCCGAGCGTCTGCGCGCCTGCGGCGCCGCTCAGGTCGAACGTCGCGCCCGTGCCGGCCAGGTTCACCGTGCTGCCCGCGGCGAGGCTGCCGCCCGCGCCGAGCGCGAGCGTGCTGCCGCCGTTGATCGTCGTGCCGCCGGTGTACGTGTTCGCCCCCGTCAGCGTCTGCGTGCCGACGCCCGCGACCGTCACGCCGCCGCTGCCGCCGATCGTCCCGCCGAATGTGCCGGCGGTGCTGCCGTTCAGCGTCAGCGCGTTGCCGCCGAGGTTCACGCTCGTACCCGCCGCGCCGGTCAGCGTGCCGATCGTCTGCGCGCCCGTTGCGCCGCTCAGGTCGAACGTCGCGCCCGTGCCGGCCAGGTTCACCGCGCCGCTCGACGCAAGGCTGCCGCCCGCGCCCAGCGCCAGCGTGCCGGCGTTGATCGTCGTGCCGCCGGTGTACGTGTTCGCGCCCGTCAGCGTCTGCGTACCGGTGCCGGCCAGCGTCAGGCTGCCGGTGCCGCCGATCGCGCCGCCGAAGGTATTGCTGCCGTTGCCGCTCAGCGTCAGCGCAGTCGCGCCGAGATTCACGTTCGTGCCGGCCGCGCCGGTCAGCGCACCGATCGTCTGCGCACCGGACGCGCCGCCCAGGTCGAACGTCGCGCCCGCGCCGGCCAGATTCACCGTGCCGCTCGCCGCGAGGCTGCCGCCCGCGCCCAGCGCCAGCGTGCTGCCGCCGTTGATCGTCGTGCCGCCCGTATACGTGTTCGCGCCGGACAGCGTCTGCGTGCCGGTACCCGTGAGCGTCAGCCCGCCGGTGCCGCCGATCACGCCGCTGAACGTGCCGCTGGCCGTCCCGCCCAGTGTCAGCGCGTTGCCGCCGAGGCTCACGTTCGTGCCGGCCACGCCCGACAGCGCACCGAGCGTCTGCGCACCCGACGCATTGCTCAGGTCGAGCGTCGCGCCCGCGTTCGCGAGATTCATCGCGCCGGTCGATGCGAGGCTGCCGCCCGCGCCGATCGCCAGCGTGCCCGCGTTGATCGTCGTCCCGCCGGTGTAGGTGTTTGCGCCCGTCAGCGTGGTCGTCGCCGCGCCGTTCTTCACGAGCGCGCCCGTACCGGTAATCGCGCCGCCCAATCCGAGCGCGTTGCTGCCACCGAGCGTGAGCGTCGAGCCCGCGCCGAGACCGATTGCATTCGCCACCGTCAGGTTCGTGTTCGTATCGAGCGTCGCCGAACCGCCGACATTCAGCGCGCCGGTGCCGAGTGCCGCGGCGTTGCCGAGCACCAGTCCGCCACTGTTGAGGTTCGTGCCGCCCGAATAGGTGCTCGCGCCGTTCAGCGTCTGCGTGCCGGTGCCGGCCAGCGTCAGGCTGCCGGTGCCGCCGATCGCGCCGCTGTACGTGCCGCTGGCGGTTCCGCCGAGCGTCAGCGCGTTCGCGCCGAGATTCACGTTCGTGCCGGCCAGGCCCGACAGCGCACCGAGCGTTTGCGCACCCGACGCATTGCTCAGGTCGAGCGTCGCGCCCGCGTTCGCGAGATTCATCGCGCCGGTCGCCGCCAGGCTGCCGCCCGCGCCGATCGCGAGCGTGCCCGCGTTGATCGTCGTGCCGCCGGTGTAGGTGTTCGTGCCCGTCAGCGTTACCGTCGCCGCGCCGTTCTTCACGAGGGCGCCCGTACCGGTAATCGCACCGGCCAATCCAAGCGCGTTGCTGCCGCCAAGCGTGAGCGCCGCACCCGTGCCGAGATCGATCGCGTTGGCGACCGACAGGCTCGTATTCGTATCGAGCGTCGCCGCACCGCCGACGGTCAGCGCGCCGGTGCCGAGTGCCGCGGCGTTGCCGAGCACCAGTCCGCCACTATTGAGGTTCGTGCCGCCCGAATAAGTGCTCGCGCCGTTCAGCGTCTGCGTGCCGGTGCCATCCAGCGTCAGGCTGCCGGTGCCGCCGATTACGCCGCTGAACGTGCCGCTGGCCGTTCCGCCCAGCGTCAGCGCGTTCGCGCCGAGATTCACGTTCGTGCCCGCGACGCCCGACAGCGCGCCGAGCGTTTGCGCACCCGACGCATTGCTCAGGTCGAGCGCCGCGCCCGCGTTCGCGAGATTCATCGTGCCGGTCGCCGCAAGGCTGCCGCCCGCGCCGATCGCCAGCGTGCCGGCATTGATCGTCGTGCCGCCCGTGTAGGTGTTCGCGCCCGTCAGTGTCACCGTCGCCGCGCCGTTCTTCACGAGCGCGCCGGCGCCGGAAATCACGCCGCCCAGCGCGAGCGCATTGCTGCCGCCGAGCGTGAGTGCCGTGGCCGTGCCGAGATCGATCGCGTTGGCGACCGACAGGCTCGTATTCGCATCGAGCGTCGCGGCACCGCCGACGGTCAGCGTGCCGGTGCCCAGCGCCGCGGCGTTGCCGAGCACGAGGGTACCGGCGTTCAGCGTCGTGCCGCCCGTGTAATTGTTCGCGCCGCTCAGCGTCAGCGCCGCCGCGCCGTTCTTCACGAGCCCGCCGCCGCCGGAGATCGTGCCGCCGAGCCCGAGATCGGTGCTGCCGCCCACCGTCAGCGTCGTGCCGGTGGCGACGTTGATGCCGTTCGCGAGCGACACGTTGGTGGTCGCATCGAGCGTCGACGAGCCGTTGACGTTCACCGCGCCGGAGCCCAGCGCCGTGTTGCTGCCGACGACGAGGTTGCCGCCGTTCAGGTTCGTGCCGCCGGAGTAGACGTTCGTGCCGGTCAGCGATTGCGTCCCGGGGCCCGACAGCGTCACGCTGCCCGAGCCGCCGATCGTGCCCGCATAGGTCGCGTTGATGGTGCCGTTGAGCGTCAGCGAATTGCCGCCGAGGTCCACGTTCGTGCCGGCCGCTCCCGCCAGCGCTCCGATCGTCCGCGCGCCCGACGCGCCGCTCAGGTCGAACGTCGCGCCCGCGCCGGTCAGGTTCACCGTGCCGGTCGCCGCGAGGCTGCCGGCGCCGCTCAGTGCGAGCGTGCCGCTGTTGATCGTCGTGTCGCCCGTGTAGGTGTTCGCGGCCGTCAGCGTGGCCGTCGCGGCGCCGTTCTTCACGAGGCCGCCGTTTCCGCTGATCGTGCCGGACAGCCCGAGGCTGTTGCTGCCACCGAGCGTCAGCGTCGCGCTGTTGTCGAGATTGATCGCATTGTCGAGCGTGACGTTCGCGCTCGTGTCGAGCAACGCCGACGCATTGACGTTCACCGCGCCGGTGCCGAGCGCCCCGTTGTTGCCGACCACGAGGTTGCCGCCGTTCAGGTTCGTGCCGCCCGTATAGGTATTGGCACCCGACAGCGCCAGCGTGCCGCCGTCGTTCTTCGTCAGCGCGCCGCTGCCCGACACCGTGCCCGACAGCGTGAGCCCGGTCGCGCCCTGCACCGTCAGGCCGGTGCCGAGCGTCACGTTGTTCGACACGTTGAGCCCGGCCGTGCCCGCCTGCAGCGCGCCGCCGTTGGCCGTGATCGTGCCGGTGCCGAGCGACGCGTTGTCGTTGATGATCGCGACGCCGCCGCTCGACAGCGTCGCGTCCTGCACGGTCGACGCGCCGTTGATCGTCCAGTTGCCGCTCGCGACGTCGAGGTGATTGAAGTTGACGTAGTTGTTGATCGCGATCGTGCCGTTCGCGGAGGTGCCCTGCTGCAGGTTCAGCGTGTTGTTGCCGCCCGCGCCGCCGTCGACGATCCCCGTCGCCGCCACGTTGAGCGTGTTCGGGCCGACCGTGATGTTGAACGCGCCGCCGGTGCCGCCCGCCGCGTTGACCGACGAGCCCGTCACCGCGTTGAACGTGTTGGTGCTGTTCGCGCCCATCGACACGCTGCCGTTGATCGTGCCCGAGTTGGTGAACGTGTTGCCGCCCCCGGGCGTGCCGTTCGTGGCGAGCGACACGCGGCCGTTGATCGTGCCGCTGTTCGTCATGTTGACCGTGCCGCCGCCGTATGCGGCGACCACCGGCGCATCCGCGCCGGACAGCGTCGCGCCGACCAGCGGGTTCGAACCGATCGTGCCGGTGTTGTTGATGGTCGACGTGCCGCCGGTGCCGTTCTGGACCGACAGCGCCATGCCGGTCACGCCGCTGATCGCGACCCCGGTCGAGCCGAGCATCGTGCCGTTGTTGGTGACGGTGGTATTGCTCGCCGACGCATTGCCGAGCACCGCGCCGCTCGACAGCACGCCGAGCCCCGAGCCGAGCGCGGACGGGTCGATCGTGCCGTTGTTGGTCAGCGTGTTGTTGTTGCCGGTCAGCGACATCGCGGTGCCGCCGACGCCCAGCAGCACGCCGACGCTCGCGCCAGGATTGACGGTGACGTTCAGGTTGTTGGCGCTGTTTGCATAGCTCGGCGCCAGCGGATTCGCGACGCCCGTGCAGGTCACCGTGGTGCCTGCCGTGCTGCAGGTCGCGTACGCGGGGACGATGCCCGCGCCGGACAAGGCCAGGAAGACGCCCGTCGGCAACAGGAATTTCGGAAACGGCTCTCCGCTCTTCTTCGAATGCGCAATGTTCATGCTTCCCCTCGTGCTCGGCATGGCCGGTGAATCGATCCGGCGGCGGCGGAAAATCCGGGACGCAAGCGTGCCCTCCGGCGGTCGCGGAACGACGTCGGTCTATTCGTGGATGAACTGCGGGTTAATCGATTCTCGTTTGCGAGTGCAAACTCAACCGGACGACATGATCGTGGCCCCTTGTTCTTATGCAGCGACTTTCTGGTTGATTTGATTACCGCCCTGCTTTTTGTCAGACAAGGCTATATCAAATAAACAGGGTTTTCCAGTCGATGTTTGGTTATCGGAGCGAGGTCGATGGAATACGTATTTTTTACTCGTTAGATTGCGTGAAACGACCGGATTAAAAGGGTCTTTCGGTCATTCCGTCATGCCAGGAAAAGTTACCTGTACCACGAGATCAGTAAAAACACTGATAATTCATACTAATCGCCGGCCGGATTTTCGCGACTCAATTTAAATGATGACGGCGGCAGTCGGCGCAAATAATCCGAACCCATTTTATTTAAAGATTTGAAAGCATGGATTCTCAACACACTTGCAGAGTGCCTTCGCATTCGGCGCACATGATTCCGCCGCCTTGAAATGAAAAATGAAAGCCGCAAGGTCAATCGCCCCCCGGCCACGCGGCCCCGCTTGAAACGCAGGTTCAAAAGTGTCGGACTTCAGGAGAAGCGTGCCGCCGGCTTGCACGGCACGCGGCCCGGCATGCTGCCACGGCCGGCTCGCGCATGGCCAGGCACTGCGGTCGACACGGCGTGTCGAGCGTGTCCGGAGCAGCCGGACGATGTTCGGCATGCCGGAGCTTCGGGGTTCGAAGGATGTTCAACGAACGTCGACGGGCTTGCCCGGCCGGCGTCAATCCACCGGACACATCGCGAGCCGCCCCATCGCCTCCCCGGCGCCGCGCACCGCGCAGGTGGCCGGCTCGTCGGCGATCCGCGCGCTCAGCCCGGTCTCGTCGCGCAGCAGGCGTTCGAGATCCGCGAGCAGCGCGCCGCCGCCCGTCAGCACCACGCCGCGATGCGCGATGTCGGTCACGAGTTCGGCCGGCGCGTTTTCCAGCACCGACTTCACCGCGCCGATCACCTGCTTGAGCGGCGCGGCCAGCGCGTCCGCCACATCGTGGTTGGACAGCTCGATCGAACGCGGCAGGCCGTCCTTGACGCTGCGCCCGATCGCGCGCGTCGACGCGCGCGGCACGGCGCTGGTGGCCGAGCCGATCGTCTCCTTCACGCGCTCGGCAGTCTGCTCGCCGAGCAGCACGCCGTACAGGTTGCGCACGTGATTGACGATCGCCGCGTCGAACTGGTTGCCGCCGACGCGGATCGCCTCGCGATAGACGACACCGCCGAGCGCGATCACCGCGACTTCGGTCGTCCCGGCGCCGATGTCGACGACCATCGAGCCGACCGGCTCGGTCACCGGCAGGCCCGCGCCGAGCGCGGCGGCGAGCGCTTCCTCGATCAGTTCGACGTCCGATACACCGGCCGCGAACGCCGCCTCGCGCATCGCGCGGCGCTCGACCGCCGTCGCATCCGACGGCACGCACAGCGTGACCTCGACGCGGCGGCTGAAGCGCGAGCGCGTGCGCGACATGTCGATGAAGCGGCGGAACATCTGCTCGGCGGCGTGCGCATCGGCGATCACGCCGTGCCGCATGGGCCGCACGGCCTCGAGATGCCCCGGCTCGCGGCCGAGCAGCGCCTTCGCGAGTTCGCCGACCGCCTCGAGCGTCGGTCGCGCGTCGGACGCGCCGCCCTTGCGAAAGCACACGACCGACGGCTGATCCAGCACCACGCCGCGCTCGTGCGTATAAATCCGCGTACTCGCCGTTCCAGGGTCGATCGCAACGGGTTGCGCAAACAACTTTCCGAACAGCGGTGTCGACATGGTTACCCTTTTCTTGAACAAACCGGCCGAAGCGGCCAGGCCGCATCCCCGCGGCGCACCTTCGCCGCCCCATTGAAGTCTTAGCGGCAAATCGTGCCGATACTTTAAGCAATTCCAATGATTATTTCGCGACGAAATTGCCGAAACCGCGTTTCGGCAGGCCCGCGGCTACGCATCGGCCGCTCGCGTTGCGCTTGTAAAACACGGTAATCTCTCGGTCTTGCCTGCTCCCGGCAGGCGCCCGACGCCCGATCACGCCAGGTATTCCACCATGACAGCGACCGCCTCTCTCCGCTGGCTCGGGGTGCGCCGGCTCGGCGCCACGCTCGTTGCGCTGTGGTGGCTGCACCGTTGCCGCGCAGCCTTGCCGGCCGCCGACACGCCGCGCGCACCGCGCCGGCGGCCACTGCCGCCGCACCGGGCCCCTGCCACGGCGGCCGCCCCGCCGCCACGCCGCCTCGACCTGCAACGCCGACGGCGGCCGGCCGGCCGGCCGCCGGTCGGCCTCGTGCTGTCCGGCGGCGGCGCGCGCGGTTACGCGCACCTGGGCGTGCTGAAGGTGCTCGAGGAGAACCGCATCCCGATCGACTGCATCGCCGGCACGAGCATGGGCGCCGTGGTCGGCGGGCTGTATGCGAGCGGGATGGCCGCCGACGAGATGCAGAAGCAGCTGTCGGAGGTGAACCTGGCCGACATCGCGTTCGACGTGACCGACCGCGCCGACCTGCCGCAAACCAGCCGCGAGGACGAGCGCCTGTACATCAACAGCCTGACGCTGGGCTTCGGCAAGAAAGGCGTGAAGGCGCCGGTCGGCCTCGTGCAGGGCAACCGGCTGCAGGCGCTGCTCGCGAACTGGACCGCCGCCGTGCCGACCAACCAGCCGTTCGACCAGTTGCCGATCCCGTATCGCGCGGTCGCGACCGACCTGCAGACCGGCCAGATGGTCGTGCTGGACCGCGGCTCGCTGCCGCTCGCGATCCGCGCGAGCATGGCGATGCCCGGCCTGTTCGCGCCGGCCGAGATCAACGGCCGCGCGCTCGTCGACGGCGGGCTCGTCAGCAACCTGCCGGTCGACACCGCGCGGCAGATGGGTGCGAAGGTCGTGATCGCCGTCGACATCGGCTCGCAGCTGCGTCCGCTCGACGCGCTCGCATCGCCGGCCGACGTGATGCAGCAGATGGTCGGCATCCTGATCCGCCAGAACGTGACGTCGCAGCGCAAGCAGCTCGCCGCGCAGGACGTGCTGCTCACGCCCGACCTCGGCGCGCTCGCGTTCACCGATTTCCAGAACGCGAAGCAGGCGATCGCCGCCGGCGCGGCCGCCGCGACCGCGGCGCTGCCGCGGCTCAGGCACCTCGCGCTCACGCCGGAACAGTACGCGGCCTACCGGTCCGCGCATGCGCAGCCGCTGCCGCCGCCGATCCGCATCACGCGGGTCGAGATCAAGACGACCGGCGGCGTGCCCAAGCGTGTCGTCGCCGACGCGCTGCACGTGAAACCGGGCGACACCTACGATCCGGCGACCGTCAGCCAGGACCTGCTCGGACTGACGACCGGCGGCAATTTCGAGAGCGTGACGCAGCAGATCGTGAGCCACGGCGACGAGAACGTGCTCGAGATCGATGCGCGGGAGAAATACTGGGGGCCGAATTTCCTGCTGTTCGGCGTCGGGATGTCGAGCAGCTCGACCGACGAAGGCGGCTTCCGCCTGCACGTCGGCTACCGGCGGCCGTGGCTCACCGAATCGGGCCTTGAGTTCCGCGCGGACACGACGATCGGCAGCGACCTGCAGTCGGCGCGCGTCGAATTGCGCCAGCCGTTGCCGGCCGCATACGGCTTGTACATTTCGCCCTATGCGGAATATCAGCGTCGCTACGTGAACCTGTACGACAACAGCGGCGAGGTGAAGCTGAACCAGTACTTGATGCAGACGGCGCGCACCGGGCTCGACTTCGGCCTGCCGATCGCGCGGCTCGGCGACTTCCGGATGGGTATCGGCTATGCGACCGGGCACGGCTCGCCGAACTACAACCTGCCGTTCCCGTTCGATGACGGCAGCTCGACGCTGATCTGGCCGAGCTTCACGTCGCAGGCGCTGACCGCGCGTGCGCGGCTCGTCATCGATCAGCTCGACGATCCGATGTTCCCGCGCCGCGGCTACTACGGCGAATTCCGTGTCGAACGGTCGCTGTGGTCGCACAACAGCCAGTCCGCGGAGGACCTCGCCGATACATCCAACACGCCTTACACCGAGCTCTACGCCAAGGCGATGATCGCGCAGCAGTTCGGCCGGCACAGCGTCAGTGCAACGATCGAGGGCGGCAAGAGCATCGGCGGCACCAACCTGATCAATGCGTTCAACTTCACGCTCGGCGGGTTCCAGCATCTGGCCGCGTATGCGGCCGACCAGCTGACGGGCAACGAACTCGCGTACGGCAACGTGACCTACATGAACCAGCTGATGACGTTCAACGCGTCCCCGATCAAGGCGCTGTCGGTCGGCGCCAGCGCGGAACTCGGCAACGTGTGGTCGAGCGGCGTGAAGGTCGGCGGCGGCACGCTCAAGCAGAGCTATACGTTCTTCACGAGCCTGTCGACCTCATTCGGTCCGCTGTACATGGGTATCGCGCTCGCGCCGGGCGGCCGGCGCAACATCTACCTGCAGCTCGGCCGCACATACTGATGGGGGCGCGCGGATGGCGGCGGCGGGCATCCGCCGCGTCACCGCCCGCGCCTTGCGCGGCCGGACGCCGGCTAGATCGGCCAGCTGATCTCGAAGCGCGCGCCGCCGAGTTCGGCCGGATCGACGACCGCGATCCGGCCGTTGTGCGCGTGGAGCACCTGCCGCGTGATCGCGAGGCCTAGCCCGTAGCCGCCGGTGCGGCGGTCGAGCCGCACGAACGCGTCGAAGATCCGCTCGCGTTCGCTCTCCGGCACGCCCGGCCCGTCGTCCTCGACATAGATCGCGATGTTGCCGTGTTCGATCGCGATCCCGACGACGATCCGCGACGCCGCATATTTGCTCGCATTGCGCAGCAGGTTGCGCATCGCGTACGACATCAGCCGCCGGTCCATCTTCACGCGCAGGTCCGACGCGATCGCGATGCGCGACTCGATCGCGCGCTCCGGATACAGCAGCTGCGCGTCGCTGACCTGGTGCTCGAACCACGCGACCGGCGCGGTCAGCTCGAGGTTCGACTGCAGCGAGCTGTATTCGAGCCGCGCGTACGTGAGGCTCATGTCGATCAGTTCCTCGAGTTCCGTCACGTCCTGCGCGATGCTCTCCAGCGCACCGTGGTATTCGGCGGCCGAGCCCGGCTCGCGCAGCATCTCGAGCGCGAAGCGCACGCGCGCGAGCGGCGTGCGCAGCTCGTGCGAGATCCCGTTCGTCAGGTCGCGCTGCGCGGCGATCAGCCGCTCCATGCGCATCGCGAGCGCATTCAGCGTGCGCGCGAGCGGGCCGATGATCACGCTGTGCGACTCGCGTGCGCGCGTGTTGAAGCGCCCGCCGGTGAAATCGATCGCGCGCTCGCGCACCATCACGAGATCCGACCAGACCGGCCGCATCCACCGATACGCGGCGAGTGCGGGCGCGGTGAACACGAACGCGAGCACGATCCAGATATCGCCCGGCAGCGCGTCGAACGCATGCCACACGACTTCCGGCGACAACACCACGCACAGCGCGAGCGCCGGCACCAGCGCGGTCAGCAGCACGAGGCCGAGCAGGTGCAGGTAGGTGCGCACGTACAGGCGCGACCAGCTCGGAATGCGGTCGGCGCGCGTGTCGGTCCACGCGCGGCGGAAATGCAGCCAGCGCCATTTGACATAGCGCAGCGCGGAAAGCGGCGCTGCGTCGGGGTGCGAACGGGTGCGTCGGATCATCGCGGCTTCCGGCTATCGTGCGATGCGGGGACGCGGCGGCCGACGGCGTCGCGCCAGGGTGGCGTCATTCCCACGCATGCTTGCTGAACTGGTAACCCTTGCTGCGGATCGTCTTGATCCGCTGCGGGTTGCCTGCATCGTCGTGCAGCTTGCGGCGCAGCTTCGAGATGCGCCCGTCGATCGTGCGGTCGAGGCCGTCGAATTCGACCCCGCGCAGCTGCAGCATCAGGTCGTCGCGGCTGACGACCTCCCCCGCACGGCACACCAGCACCCACAGCAGGTCGAACTCGGCCGACGTGAGGTCGGGCGAGCCGCCGCCGGGCAGCACGACCGAGCGGTCGGTGCGGTCGATCGAGAACTGGCCGAACGTGTAGCGCTCCGGCTGCGGCGCGGCGCCCTCGGCCGCGCGCGCGGGCACGCGGCGCAGCTGCGCCTTGATCCGCGCGAGCAGGATGCGCGGCTCGACCGGCTTGTGCACGTAGTCGTCGGCGCCGAATTCGAGGCCGAGCAGTTCGTCGAACGGCTCGTCGCGCGCCGTCACCATGATGATCACGCCGTCGTATTGCTTGCGTGCCTCGCGGCAGATCTCGAACCCGTCCTTGCCCGGCAGGTTCACGTCGAGAATGACGAGATCCGGGCGCGTGGACAGGATCGCCGGCACGGCGGCGTCACCATGCAGCACAGTGTCGACTTCATAGTCGTTCTTGCGCAGGTAGCCGGCGATCAGCGTGGACAGGCGGGTGTCGTCTTCGACGAGCAGGATGCGAAAGGGCATGGGCAACGGTCGGATCGTACGGGGAGACCGCGGCGGCGGCAGGCTTGCACCGGCTGCCGGCCATCGGTCGAAACGTACCGCATGATACTGCGCCCACCGCTCGCCTGTTTGCCCGATCCGATAAATAAGGGCGCGATTGCTGCCGCGCTTGACGAACCGGCGCCGAAACGGTTCCATACGGGCTCTTTGGAAACCGGGCCGCCCGCCCTGCCTCGCACGCGATGAACTATCAGCCGATCCTCGAACGCATCCATACCGAACTCGCCCCCTGGATCGGCCAGGGACGCGTCGCCGACTACATTCCCGAGCTCGCGAAAGTGCCCGCCGACAAGTTCGGGATGGCCGTCGTGACGCTGGACGGAAACGTTTACACGGTCGGCGACGCGCGGGAGCGCTTCTCGATCCAGAGCATCTCGAAGCTGTTCGCGTGCACGCTCGCGTTCCAGTTGCTGGGCGACGCGCTGTGGGAACGGGTCGGCCGCGAGCCGTCCGGCACCGCGTTCAATTCGCTCGTTCAGCTCGAAAGCGAGCGCGGCAAGCCGCGCAACCCGTTCATCAACGCCGGCGCGCTGGTCGTCACCGACGTGCTGTGCCGCCGCTTCGTCAGGGCCGAGACGGCGCTCGTCGAGTTCGTGCGGCGGCTGATCGGCGCGACCGACCTCGACTACGATTCGCGTGTCGCGCTGTCGGAGCTGCAGCACGCGGAACGCAACCGCGCGATGGCGCATTTCATGGCGAGCTTCGGCAACATGCAGATGCCGCCCGATACGGTGGTCGACGCGTATTGCCGCCAGTGCGCGATCACGATGAACTGCGTCGAGCTGGCGCAGGCCGCGCTGTTTCTTGCGAACGGGGGCGTCGCGCCCGTTACCGGCGAGCGGGTCGTCGATGCGAGTTCGGCAAAGCGGCTGTCGGCGCTGATGCTGACCTGCGGCACCTATGACGCGGCGGGCGACTTCGTATATCGCGTCGGCTTGCCTGCCAAGAGCGGTGTCGGCGGCGGGATCGTCGCGGTGCTGCCGGGGGAGATGGCCGTGTGCGTGTGGGCGCCGGGGCTCGATGCGAACGGGAACTCGCTGGCGGGGACGTTGGCGCTGGAATGGTTGACGACTTATACGGGAAGGTCGATTTTTTGACGCACCGAAATCACGCGCAACGCATTCTTTGAAATGTGACGATCGATTCGGCACGCACCTGCAGGTTGAATCGGGAATGCGTCCTCGGGTAGCGATCGACCCGGAGGACACACTCGCCGCTCCCGAAACCGGACGTTGCGCTCGTCACAATTGGCACGCGTCAACTCATCGCATCGGAACACTGAGCGAGCAAAATTCGGACAGGCCGGCGCAAGTCCGGCCACGCAGCTAGAAGGCGCTCTTTATCACGCCCCCGTCGGCTCGCAACGCAGCGCCGGTCGTCGCCGACGAAAGCGGGCTGGCGATATAAGCCACGAGGGACGCCACTTCCTGCGGCGAACCGAATCGCTTGATGAGCGATGTGGGACGGACCTTCTCGAAGAATTCCTTTTCGAACGCTTCGAACGATTTGCCGTCGGCCTTCGCGAGCGTCTCGACGAATTCGCCCACGCCGCGCGATTTCGTCGGCCCCGGCAGGATGCTGTTGACCGTGATACCCGTGCCGGCAACGGCTTCGGCCAGCCCGCGCGCAACCGCGATCTGCGCGGTCTTCGTCACCCCGTAGTGGATCATTTCGGCCGGAATCTGCACCCCGCTTTCGCTCGAAATGAAAATGATGCGCCCCCAGTCGGCCTGCTTCATCGCCGGCAGGAACAGCCGGGCGAGGCGTACGCCACTCAGGACGTTGACCTCGAAGAAACGCTTCCAGTCCGCGTCAGGAATCTCTTCGAATGGCTTGGGCTCGAAGATGCCGAGGTTATTGATCAGGATTTCCACGCCGGGATAGCGTTGCGCCAGTTCGTCGGCCGCTTCGGCCGTACTCAGGTCGCCCGCAAATCCAGCCACATCGCCGCCGGTATCCGCTTTCAGTTGCGCGACTACGTCATCGACAGATGACTGGGAGCGTCCGTTCACGATCACACGAGCGCCTTCCTGGGCCAGCGTGCTGGCGATAGCGAGGCCAATGCCGGCTGTGCTGCCGCTCACCAGTGCGAGTTTGCCTGTCAGATTCAGGTTCATGAGTGATTCCTTTTTCCGTGGACAAAGTAGACGTGACGACATCGAGTCTCGAACGACCGGATGTCGCCAACGGGATTACGTACGCGTAATCGATGCGCCGCCATCGACCAGCGAGGCAGTGCCGGTGACAAAGGACGAATCGTCCGATGCGAGATAAAGCACTGAACGCGCCAGTTCTTCCGGCTTTGCCACGCGCTTGAGCGCATGCAGCCCGGTCACGAACGCCTGCGATTCGTGGGTGTCGTTCATGCCGCGATACATCTCCGTGTCCACGGCACCGGGCAACACCGCGTTGACCCGCACGCCTTGCGCGCCGTACTCCGCGGCGAGTGCCTGCGTCAAGCCGATCAGCCCGGCCTTGCTCGCCGCGTAGGCCGCCGTGCCGGGAAACGCGAACGAGTAACCGACGAACGTCGACGTGAAGATGATCGATCCGCCGCCTTGCTTCAGCATTTCGGGAATCTGGTGCTTCGCGCCCAGGAAGGCACTGGTCAGGTTGGTCGCCAGCGCGGCGTTCCAGCCTGCTTCGGAAATACCGGTGGTCGGGCCCATCTCGCCGAGCGTACCTGCGTTGTTATAGGCGATGTCCAGACGGCCGAAGCGGCTCACTGCAAGCGCGACCAGCGCTTTCGCGAAGTCCTCCGACTGTACGTCGCCGGCCAGATACGCGGCTTCGCCGCCTTCGCTGGCGATCTCCGCCGCGAGCGCTTCGAGTTCCGCGGCGCGCCGCGCCGCAATGACCACCTTGGCGCCTTCCTTCGCGAACAGCTTTGCAGTGGCACGGCCAATACCTGCGCTGGCACCCGTCACGATGGCGACTTTTCCTGTCAAACGTTGCATTTCCAATCTCCTGATCCGCTGCGTCGGCCAGCGCCCGATGCGTTGGCCCGTGAGAGCAATATAGGCTTCAGTCTTGATTGCAGAAAGGCATAAAAAATGGTCCTATCATTAAGTTTTTGTGAATGATCGAGGATCGGTATGGATCGCCTTCGCGCCTTCGAGGTTTTCGTGACGGTGGTGAGCCGTGGCGGCTTCGCGCGCGCGGCGGAAGCGCTCGGCACGTCGCCGGCCAACGTCACGCGGTACGTGCATGAACTGGAAGCGCATCTCGGCACGCGCCTCCTGAATCGCACGTCACGCACGCTGTCCCTGACGGAGGGCGGCGAGACCCTCTACGCCCGCTGCAAGTCCATCCTCGACGAGGTTGCGGAGACGGAGGGGCTTGTGTCATCCGCGTCGGTCGAACCACGTGGACGACTGCGCATCAATGCGCCCGTGAGCTTCGGCATTCTGTATCTGGCGCCGCTATGGCCCGGGTTCATGCAGAAATATCCGCGAATCGAACTCGACATCGGGCTGATCGACCGCGTCGTCGATATCGTCGACGAGGGCTACGATCTCGCCATTCGCATCTCGCGCGCCGGCTCGACCAGCCACGCGGCACGCAAGCTGGCGACATCGCAAAACATTCTGTGTGCGTCGCCGGCCTATCTGGCCCGCTTCGGACATCCGACCGCGCTGACGGACCTGGTCGAGCATCGCTGCATCGGGTACACATATGCGGCCGCCGGCGACGAATGGGAACTGATCGATGGAAACGGCAAGACCCATCCTGTGAGGGTCGACTGCCATATGCATACCAATAACGGCGATACGGCGCGCTCGGCAGCGCTCGCCGGGCAAGGGCTGATCTGGCAACCCACGTTCCTGATCAACGACGATCTGCGTGCAGGCAAACTCGTTCACGTGTTGCCTGAGTATCGTCTACCCGAGATCGACATACTTGCTGTCTACCCGAGCCGCCGACACTTGAGCGCCAGAGTGCGCGTCATGATCGATTTCCTGGTCGATGCGTTCGGTGGAGTGCCGCCGTGGGATCGCTAGGACAAAAAGCGAGCAGTCGCCACGCCGGTGACAAGATGCAAGCACTTCCAGACCGTACGCGTGATCGTCCTGCGCGATGGCGGAAGCACATCAAAACCGGCGAGCCGGGGATCACGGCTGGCGACTCAATGGGCTGTTTGGCACGATCTACGCAGACAGCCCTGGCATTGTCGGTTTTACGCTTCGGGATGTGCAGAGGTACGCGATCCGGCTTCCAGTGAGGGCTACGATCCTGTCCGTCCAGGTAGCGTAGCAACCGAGACCTGACTGCCGGCGAGCATCCTGTTCGCTCGGCGCACGAACACCCAGTGCCAAACCCAGAGCAAAACCGCAACGCCGCCCGCGATGGAGCCAATGGTATTGGGTATTAGCGAAAGAACCTGGGCAAGACACCACCCGATGCCGCTGATCCGGCCGAACGAGCGCAAACCCGACAGAGCCGGATTGATACGAGACTCCGCTTCCAGGGACTTCGCGACGTTGGAAATAATGAAGAAGTCCTCGATGAAGTTGTATGGCAAGAGGAACATGAGCCAGACACTGTTGGGTTCGGCCGCACGCGATCCTCGGTTGACCGATTTCAGGGTGGTCCTGAGGTCGCTCGCGTAGGCATAGACCAGCGCCAGGAAAACCGCGATGACGACGATGCCACCGATCGGCCCAAGCATCTCCATTTCGCCGAGAACGCCTCCGCCTTCAGCGGGATAGATAAGGGGATAGGCGAGCCCAAAGGCAATGGGGATGCTCAGAATGGCTTTGAGAATGGTCCGCGCAGTTGTGCTCATGTGTATCGGATGGAATAGATGCGTTGTCACAGGCAGCATAGCGAACGATCATTCTCGCCGTGCGATTTTTTCCTGATATATGCCGCCTTTTCTCGCGACTCCAGCCGAGTTGGTGTCATTCGCGCCTCCACGGCTACGGCGACCACGTCCAGGATGCAATGGTCATTGCGATCGATTCGCTCCCTATGTAGCATCTTCCGACATGTCGACGACGTGGGCCGCGGGTTTCGGCATGGCAAACCGAGTTGACATCTTTCATCGTCCCGCTCAGTGACCGAGTGCGGGGCGTCGAACGGTACATCCGGCTGGACCGACTCGCGAGCGCCTTGCTGGCTCCGCCGGTCGGCATGTTCATTGATCCGATGCGGGGGGACGTGTGAGCGGCCAACCATTTCTATCCGGGATTCCCGTCGATCACGTGCTTGATCGCCTCGCGAAAGCCGGAGGCAAAGAGATTGAATCCGGCAAGTTTTCGAGCCCTGAAAGCTCGGCGGCACTCGCGGTCAATTGCTTTGGCTGGTTCATCGAACGCCCTTGCCAACTGCCGCCACTGAAAGGCCTCGAGGACGCAGGCGTTCCGGAACTGGTAGACATCGAATTCTGCGCGCGATTTCCATGGGCTGGCGGGCGGCATCCCTGGCTCGACGCCATCGTGCAGACGCCCAGGTGCCTCATCGGAATCGAGAGCAAGCGTTTCGAGCCTTTCCGGGACGTGAAATCGGTCAGCCTGTCAGCCGCCTATGACCGTCCGGTGTGGGGCGCCAATATGAAGGGTTACGAAAGGATGCGCGACCGATTGCGCTCAGGAGACGCGAGGTACGTTCATCTCGATGCCGCGCAACTGGTCAAGCACGCGTTCGGTTTGGTGACCGAAGGCGCCCGGCGCAACCGCGCACCCGCATTGTTTTATCTTTTCGCCGAACCGGCGGCGCGAGCCGGCCATGTCATCGCCCCGGACAACCTCGCCCGGCACCGGGACGAAATTGCCAGCTTTGCAGAAGCAGTTGCGGGCGACGCAGTGACGTTTCGTTCCGCGAGCTACAGGGAGTGGATCGGGACCTGGTCGGTGCTTGATGGACGAATCGCGGTGCATGGACAAGCCATCATCGAAGCGTTCGAACCGTGACGGGAACACGAAGAACGCATTGCATCACCTCCAGCCGGGCACCCAGTCCGACCTGCGCTCCCAACGGCAAGCAATGATCAGAGATCTCCGCGCACTTCACCGGTTCCCAGCGCGCTGCGCTGCCGGTTGACTTCCGCCCAAAGCTCATCGCTGTCGTCATTGCGCAGCACGACCATCCAGTCCAGTTGATCGTCGGTCACGCCGAAGTATTCCAGGATTTCCCGGCGAATCGCATCGACGAACTGCGCGTATTCCGGGGTTGCCTGGGCCTGCGCGTGCAGGGCGTCGTATGCGGCATCGTCCGCGCCGCCGCCGTGCTCGTCGATATAGCGCGAGATCCACTGGTCCAGTTCGCGGTCGTAATCGGCCTCGGCGCGCATCGCTTGCACAGCCGTGTAGAAATCCAATTGGGCGAACGCGGCGATTGCCGCCGTTGTCGCTTCGTCGAAGGTAGTCGTCATTCCATCTCTCATGTCGGTCATGGCACATCATCGCACGGGCCGCACCCGGGCCGGTGCCGCGAATCCGGACGGTGCAACACACCGCCTCGCGCCACCAGTCGACCGGGGCAAAGGCGCCGTGAACGGGGGGCACGCCTTCCAGTGCGCCACTCATCGGGGCCGCCCGGCAACAGGACACTCATTTTGCCGCATTGCGAGCACAGTGAAGAAAGCAACCGGGCGCGGCAAATCGCGGAACAAGTTTCGAGCGTATCGCCGCAAGCGACATATCTAACCCCGCGTGCCGCTTTTGACGAATGCCAATCGGCTCCACGTCACACCCGCACGCCGATTTCCACACTGCACGGATTCGGTCCGCACATTCAGCACATTGCGCAAGCCATGAGTTCGTGCAAGCTGGATGGTTTCTTCCGCTGAAACGTCGAACATCCGTCGTCCTTCCGGAACCGGTCCGTAACGCAGGGACACGACCAGCACCGCGCCGTCGCACAGGAGAGCGCTGACGTTCGGCATCGCCCGACGGCGCTCGTCTTCGTCAAGGTGCATCCAGACGGCCGACAGCATCACGAAGTCAAATGCTTTTCGCCTCGTACGCAAGATCGCGAGATCCGGCAGGCTATCGTCCAGCCATTCGATCCGCGGAGACGAATGCTGCCTGATTCCCGCAACGCGCAGCGCATCCACCGGTTCGACGGCTACGACCGAATGCCCCATCGCCGCGAATGCAGCCGCATCGGTTCCGATACCGGCTCCGACATCGAGAATGCAAGACGGGAGCACGGGAACGAGATGCAGGATGGGCTGATGATGTTTCTCGAACGAGATGTCTTGCCATCGCTCGATGAGCGAATGTGCATGCTCCGCGTAGCCTTCCGTGCCGCGTACATTGATGGACACCACCGTTCTCCAAATGTCGGTGTTTCGCGAAGTTTGCCAGATTGCCGGCATTTCAGTATCGCCGACCCGATGTCCAGAGCTGACCGAACCCGGTCGTCCAGGGCGGCACCGCACTCGCCGGCTCGGCCGGTCTGCACCTAGATGAAATGTCGGTTTATATTGCCGGAGTTCCAACACGCTCGCGCCGGAATGGTCGACGACGTATACGGAGCGGTCGATTTTCTGAAAACACCGAAGTGACTCATGGGAGAGCATCAGTCATGCAACCGGAACACGCTTCAGATCTCGCAACGACTCGCCATGCAGGTGCGGAAGGCGGCACGCACGCGCCGATACCCTCGATCGTTCCGGCACAAACCGCGCTCATCGTGATGCACTACCAGACCGACATCCTCGGCCTCTTTCCGTCAGTCGCCCCCACCCTGCTCGCCAACACGCGCAAGCTGTGCGATGCAGCCCGGGCGAGCGGTGTCCACGTCTGCTTCGCGAATCTCCGCTTCAGCCCCGGCTATCCGGAAGTCAGTCCGCGCAACAAGAACGGGCAAGGGATCAAGCAACTCGGGCTGTTCGTCGACGACGGCCCGTGCCCGGAGCTCGGCCGGCTAGACAGCGAGCCGCTGACTATCGCGCATCGCGCGAGCGTGTTCTTCCGCACCGACCTGCAGGCGCGGCTCATCGCGCGCGGTATCGATACGCTGATCCTGGTCGGGATCGCGTCGACCGGCGTCGTGCTGTCGTCGGTCGCACACGCCAGCGACGCGGATTTCCGGCTGTATACGGTGAAGGACTGCTGCTACGACCCGGATGAAGTCGTGCACGAGCATCTGTTCGCGACGGCGTTCGAGACGCGCACGACGGTGCTGTCGCTCGCGGACGCGCTGCGGCTGCTCGCTTAGGCGCACGATATCCACGCCACGCCGGCCGGAACGCTTCCGGCCGGCGCCTCGCGCATCACGCCGTGCGCAACTTCGCGCGTTACTTCGCGATATACACGCCCGACGTCGGGCACGTCCCCTGCGTATTCCCGTCTGTCACGAGCGACGCCGTGCTCGGAAACTGCGTGGTCGCGTTCGTCTTGACCGCGATCCACGCTTCCGTGAAATAGCTGACGCCATTGGTCTTCGTGCACTTCAGCGACACCGCGCTGCGCGTATTGCTGCCGAACGCGCCTTCGAACGCGGACAGCAGCTGGTTGCGCGTCACCGTCTTGCCTGCGTTCGCCTGCAGGAACGCGTTGAACGACGTGTTGCCGAGCCGGCTGATCATGCCCGCCGCCTGGTTCCAGTATGCATCCGGCGACGCCGAGTTCGAGCAGGTGCCGTGCTTGAACCATTCGTGCTTGTCGAGGCACGACGCCACGCCCGGCATGTAGGTCGACAGCGTATTGCGAGTCGCTGTGCTGACCGGATACGCATCCATGCTGCACCACTGGTGCGCGTTGTCGAGATCGACGTCGCTCTGCGGCACGCCGCAGTAGAACGGCTGGTTGCCGTCGTACCGGTTCGGCCAGAGACCATGCTGCGACAGGCTCGTCGCCGCATACGTGCCGGCGAGGCTCGTACACTCCGGCGTGTCGTGCGACGCGCAGAAGCCGGGTTCCCACGAAGCGGCGAGCAGCAGGTAGTCGTAGCTGGTCTGCGCGACGGCGTGCAGCGAGGCGGATGCAACCGCGATTGCGGCCGCGGCGCGAGCGAGCGTCTTGAGCATGGCGTTTCCTCGGAAAAGGCTTGCGGTCGCGAGATGCGCCGCAAGGTTGTCGAATGTCTGCCCGCGATTGTTGCTCGCGCAACGTGGCATCAATATGAAGGTGGACGAAGAAATTCGTAGTCGAACGCCACCCTTGTCAGCGCCGGCACCGGTACCAATACGCGCCCTTCTCCGCCGGAGACGCCGGCCCACCCTGCAACGGAGCATCCCCACGTTGACGGCCTGCCGGCCGGGCAGGCCCTATCGCGTCGCGATCGGAACGGGCAAAGCATCGAACTCGCGGACAGCATGCCCCTGCTCACGGCTCGCTGCCAAGCTGCATGCACGCACGGCCGAATCCGGGCCTTCGAGCGCGAGAATCTGCCACACGCCGATGCTCACGCGCAGGCCCTCGTCCGGCGCCACGCGATCATTTCACCGACGCGGCTTCCGATCCGCCGGACGACAGCGCCGCGCTGTCCTGCTCGCGCCACGCGCGGCGCGACGCGATGATCGCCTGCACGGCCGAGCGCGCGACCTTCCACCACGCGAACGGACGCGGATCGGCGAGCATGCTGAGCGCGCGCGCATAGTCGAGCGTGAGCCCGGGCGTCCAGGCCATCGTCACCGCGCGCTTGCGGATCTGCGCGGCGACCCACAGCTCGGGCGTGAGCAGCAGCCGCACGAACGCGCCCCACCCGGCCCGCGCGCCCTTGAGCCGCCACACCGCGCCGTCGAGCGCCGCTTCGAGCGCGTTCGACACGGTGCTCGAACAGTTGCGGTGCGTGAGGTTGTACGTGACCGTCTGCCGATACGACGACCAGAACGCGGCCAGCTTCGCCGGATCGTAATTGCGGATCCGCACGCGCACGGTCGACGGACACCACGCCTTCGACTCGGTCGCATAGTCGGGCTGGAACAGCCCGGGCACGTCGTTCTCGCGCGTCGCGCGCAGGATCCGCGTGAATTCATCGGGAGAACGATTGATCTCGACGGCCGGATACAGGCTGATGTAGATGCCCTCGGGCGACTCCAGCGCCGCATGGCCGGTGGAGATCACGCCGTTGACGTCCACCGCCGCGATGTAGCGGTCGATCACCGGATAGCGCTGCGCCTCGGCCTTCGACGTGCCGGTCGGCGTCCACACGTGCACGGTCAGCGCGTGCTCGTGGTCGGCCGGCGGACCGTCCCATTCGGACTGCGTGAAGCGCGGGAGGTCGGCAGCCGTGTCGATGTCGGGGACGATCGCCGGCGCCGGCGACGTGACGAACGCAGGGTTGCGCGTCAGCCGCCGCACGCGCGCGGCAAGGCTCAGCATGTGCATCCCGCCGAACATCAGCAGCAGGCCGAGGCAGTACGGCACGGTGCCCACATAATGAGTCGGATACGGCTGGTAGAAGAAGATCGCGAGCAGGATCTCGACGACGCCCCACGCGAATGCGACGTGCCAGCGCCGGTAACGCACCATCCACGCGGACGTGCACTGCAGCAGCCCGTCTACGAGAAACAGCGTGCCGAAGATCATCGACAGCAGGAAGTGTCCGTGATGATGGCCCGCGAACACGAGCGCGGCGGCCACCACGACCGCGATGCCCTTCACGTAGCGCAGGATGCGCTGCCCGCCGACGCCGCTGCCGGCCACCGCGAGCGTCGCGAGCCCCTCGATCAGGAACAGCCACGCGAACAGTTCGATCGGAAAATGCAGCGCGCCGTCGAGTGCATCGACGAAGATGCCGACGCCCGCGACGACCCACAGCCAGCCCAGCACGGTCAGTCCACGCCAGCGCGTTCGCAGATATTCGATGCCCAGCAGCAGCAACACCAGTCGTACCATGGCGCCCTCGTATTGATTTTTTCGGGATACGCGCAGATCACGCGCCTCCGGTCGTGCCGATCGTGCATCGTGCGATGCGGAAGTCGGACCGTGGCAATGCTGACCGGCGCGTCATGCATCGACATGTCCAATGACGGCCGGCGCGCTCCGCTTTCGCCGAATAATAAGATATGGCGGAGCCGGTTGAAAGCCTGGCGAAAACATTGCCGGCGGAGCCGGACGCCCGGCGTGTCGATAGAGACGGCGCGATTGGCGGAGTTGCGGCTGCTATTCCGCCGAGGGTTTCGACGTACCGTCCGGGATGGCCGCACCGTTGCTCGACCAGCCGTACACGATCTAAGCTCGGCATGTCACGATGGCGATCGCAGGTCTGGATCTCACGATGCAGCGCACACCGATCACCGCCGACGGCTCACCCACCCTTGGCGGACGACGCGCGTTCCGATCGGGTTCGTCGTAATCCAGGCATCCCGGAAATGACGGCCCCATTCATCCATTGCGCAACGCGGCGCCTGCGCGGCCCGCATCCCGAACGGAATACGAACATGCCCGCCTCACCGCTTCACACCCCGCCGCTCGGCCCGCAACTCAAGCGTTGGCGCACGCTGCATCGCGTGAAGCAGAGCCATGCTGCCGAATTGTTCGGCGTCGCCCAATCGACGATCTCGCGCTGGGAAGCCGGCATCCAGCAGATGTCGCCGGACGAGCGCGCGACGGCCGAGCGGCTGCTTGCCGCGCGGCTCGATTCGGCCGGCGACCACGCGCTCGCGCGGCTGATCGCGAGCAGCGCGGCGCGCATGCATCTCGTGTGCGACCTCACGCACCGTCTGCTCGCGTGCTCGCCGTCGCGCGCGGCCGAGTTCTCGCGGCCGCTGCCGACGCTGCTCGGCACGTCGCTGTGGCGCTATGCGTCGCCGGAGATTGTCCGCATGGAAGCCGCGCTCGACCCGCTCGGCTGGCACGATCATGCGGGGCCGCCGAGCGTCGAATTCGCGACCGGCGCCAATGCGTCGCGCGTCGTGCCGATCCGCGGCAGCACCTGCCGATGGACGCGGATGACGCTGTCGGACGGCTCCGCCGCGCGCCTCGTCGAAACGCTGTAGCACACGCGGCGGTCGCGGGGGCGAGCGCGGCGCGCATATTTCATGCGTGGACGCAGCGCGGCCGCACGGCGTACGCTTGACGGCACGATTCAAGCATTCCCACCGGCCATGAACCTCGACACGATCCACGCGCGGCTCGATTTCCTGCGCGAAGCCGAACGCCTGAAAGACGTGCTGCGCAGCGGCCACACGTCGAGCGGGCGCGCCGAAAGCACGGCCGAGCACAGCTGGCGGCTGTGCCTGATGGCGCTCGTGTTCGCCGACGCGCTGCCCGACGTCGACACGACGAAGCTGCTGAAACTGTGCGTCGTCCACGATCTCGGCGAAGCGCTGCACGGCGACATCCCCGCGATCGAGCAGGCCGCGCATCCGGACAAGAGCACGCACGAACGCGACGACCTGCTCACGCTGACGGCCGGGCTCGATCGCGCGCTGCGCGACGAGATCGTCGCACTGTGGGACGAATACGAGGCGGCGACATCACCGGAAGCGCGCGCCGCGAAGGCACTCGACAAGCTCGAGACGATCCTGCAGCACAACCAGGGCAGCAATCCGCCGGACTTCGACTACGCGTTCAATCTCGGCTACGGCCGGCGCTACACCGACGCGGCACCGCTGTTCAACGCGATCCGTGCGATCGTCGACGCGGACACGCAACGCAGGATCGACACACGCGGCGACGGCGCGTAAGCGCGCGGAACCAGCCGCGCACCACACCGCGTGCGGCAATCGCACAAGATGCGCACGCACCTGCACGGACGGGAATCGGCGCGATGCCCGCGCTCGGCGAGGAACGCGACCGGCCGATGATGGCGCTCGTTGCCGCGTCACGGCAACGACGCGTCACCCGACGCGCGGCGCTCGCGTCATTCACACACCGTCACCCCCCGCCGCGCCGGCGCGAACGCCACCGCGCTTGCCGTCGCGAGCACGGCCACGCCGGCCGCGCCGTACACCATCACCCAGCCGAAGCCGTGCACGAGCGCCGCGTGCAGCGCCGCACCGTTCGGGTCGGCCCTGGCGAGCGCCGGCGCGATCGCCTGCAGCCCGTCGGTGCGGCCCGACGCGATCTGCTGCGCCAGCGCGCGCAGCGCCTCCGCATCGACCGCTCCCGCGACGCCGGCCTTCAGGCTCGCGACGATCCCCGCGACCAGCACGAAGCCCATCGTCGCGATGTTCAGCGCGAGCGAGATCATCCGCGCGCTCATGTCGATGCCCGACGCCATCCCGGCCCGCGAACTCGGCACCGCGCCCGTCGTCGTGTTCGTGACCGGCGTGTTGGTGAGCCCGAGCCCGATGCCGGCGATCACGCAGCCGGGCAGCATCGTGAGCCAGCTCGCGTGCTCGACGCCGCTGCCGATCCGCATCAGCGCGAAGCCGGCCGCGATCGTGAACAGGCCGCCCGGAATCACGACGCCGGGCCCGTAGCGCAGCGCGAGCCGCTCGCCGAACGGCGGCGCGACCAGCGTCGGCAGCGTGTACGCGAGCAGCGCGAAGCCGGCCGTCACGCTGTCGTAGCCGAGCGCGACCTGGAACCAGATCGGCAGGAAGATCATGAACGGCCAGAAGCTGAAGTTCATCCCCATCGAGCCGAAGATCGCGCCGGTGAACGCGCGAATCCGGAACACGGAGAAGTCGAACATCGGCCGCGCGCTCGTGCGCTCCGCGACGAAGAAGCCGGCCAGCGCGAGCACGGTCGCGCCGAGCACGCCGAGGCCGGCCGCACTCGTGAGCCCCAATTCCGCGCTCTGGGTAATGTAGAACGCGAGACCGAGCACCCCGAGCGACAGCGTGACGATGCCCGCGACGTCGAGCGTGCCCGCATGCGGATCGCGCGACTCCTGCACCGCGCCGCCGATCAGCACGAGCGCGACGGCCGCGAGCGGCGCATGGACGAGAAACACCCACGGCCAGCTTGCCGCCGCGACGATCGCGCCGCCGACGATCGGCCCGAAGCCGAGGCCGATCCCGAACACGATGCCCCAGATCCCGAACGCGCGGCCGCGCTCGCGCCCCTCGCGGAACTGATGCGACAGCA
Organism: Burkholderia sp. USMB20; assembly: GCF_000949135.2. Classification (GTDB taxonomy): domain Bacteria; phylum Pseudomonadota; class Gammaproteobacteria; order Burkholderiales; family Burkholderiaceae; genus Burkholderia. The sequence continues at coordinate 200,270 of NZ_JTAN02000005.1, forward strand.
CCGCGATCTGGCAGATCAGCATCGCGCCGCCGCTCGCGCCCTGCAGCAGCCGGCCCGCGACCAGCACCGGCACGTTCGGTGCGAGCCCGCACAGCAGCGACGTCGCGCCGAACAGCACGGTGCCGATCACGTACACGCGCTTGCGGCCGAACCGGTCGGCAAGCGTGCCGGCCGCCATCAGCACCGTCGTGCATGCGATCGTGTACGCGTTCATGATCCACTGCATGCCGTTGAAGTCGCCGTGCAGCACGCGTTCGAGCGTCGGCAGGATCACCGGCACGCTCGAGATCTCGAGGCCGAACATCAGCGACGTGAGACAGACGGCCGCCAGCGCGACCGCATTCCTGCGGGAGTCGGATAGGGTCATGCGTATTGCGCGACGGCCCTCGACAGGCCGTGCGCCTCCAGGTGAGAAGGATGCGCCGCGTGCGGCCGGCAACGCACGCTGGGCGGGAATCGGTACTATAGTGAGAATTTCCCTCCCCATTGATGCGTCCATTTCCCCGGACTAGGGAATCGCAGGACGCAATCAGGGCAACCTCAGCACCCCCCCGCCATGACCGACAAACTCGACGGCGTAACGACCTTCGTCCAGGTCGTGGAATCCGGCAGCTTCGCGCTCGCCGCGGAACGGCTCGACATGACGCGCTCGGCGGTCGGCAAGGCGATCGCGCGGCTCGAGAAGCGGCTCGGCGCGCGACTGCTGCAGCGCACGACGCGCAGCCAGAGCCTGACCGACGACGGCCAGGCGTACTACGACCGCTGCGTGCGCGCGCTGGCGGAGCTGGAAGCGGCCGAAGCCGATCTCGATTGCGGCCGCAACGAAGCGCGCGGCAAGCTGCGGCTGAGCGTGCCGCTCGCGTTCGGGCATCACTGCGTGACGCCGATCGTGCTCGATCTCGCGCGCACCTATCCGCACCTGCGGATCGACGTGTCGATCACCGACCGCTTCGTCGACCTGGTCGAGGAAGGCATCGACCTCGCGGTGCGGATCGGTTCGCTCGCGGACAGCACGAGCCTCGCGGTGCGGCGGCTCGGCACGCAATACGGGAGCCTCGGCGCCGCGCCGTCGTATCTCGCGCGCTACGGGATGCCGCAATCGCTCGACGATCTGAGGAACCACCGGACGATCGCGTACTCACGCTCGGGCGTCGCGCAGCCGTGGGACCTGCGCGCGCCGGACGGCTCGACGGTGCGCATCGACATGCCGCACCAGCTCAGCTTCGACGACGTGCAGGCGATCGCGGCGGCCGGCGCATCGGGGTTCGGGATCGCGTGGCTGCCGAGCTGGCTGCTCGATCATTACGTGAAGCGCGGCGAGATGGTCGTCGTGCTCGATCGCTGCTTCGTATGCGAAGGCGACATTCACGCGATCTGGCCGAAAACGCGCTACCTGCCGCGCAAGACGCGCTGCGTGATCGACGCGCTCGTGCAGGCAGTGCCGCCGATGATCGAGCGGCCGGAGCCCGCGAGCCTCAAGAAAACCGGTTGAAACCGACGCGCCGCACGGGCGCGCCGGGCCGTCACGTGGCGCTCACGCCGCGCCGAGATCGGCGAGCGGATGGGCGAACAGTTTCCACGGCGACGTCAGGAAATGCCGCACGCGCTCGGCGCGCAGCTCGACGAGCGACGCCGGCGCCCAGCGCGGCTTGCGATCCTTGTCGACGAGATGCGCGCGCACGCCTTCGCAGAAGTCGCCCTCCTCGATCGCGCGCGCGACGATGCCGAGCTCCATCCGGAACGATTCGGCGAGCGTCATCTGGCGGCCGCGCAGCAGCGCTTCGCGCGTCACGCACAGCATCGTCGGCGAATGGCCGGCGAGTGCATCGAGCGTCGCCTGCAGCCATTGACGGTGCTCGCGCGACAGCTCGTCGCGCGCGAGCTCCTGCGTGAGCGTCGCGACGATCCGCTCGACGGTCGAGCGCTTGTCGAAGTGACGGACGATCCACGCCATCTGCGTATCGAGCGCCGCATGCGGCACGACGTTGCACGGCGGCTCGAACACCTTGCGCAGCGCCGGCAGCACGTCGCCGTCCCATTTGATGCTGTCGATGCGCGTCTCGAACGTATCGAGCCACGCCGACGGCACGCACAGATCCGCGAGCTTCGCGCTCAGCGCGTCGGCGCCCGACAGCATCGCGCCCGTCAGCCCCACGTACAGCTCGAGCTCGACCGGCATGCGCGACAGGAAATGCGTCGCGCCGACATCGGGCACGAGGCCGATGCGCGTCTCGGGCATCGCGATCTTGCTGCGCTCGGTCGCGACGCGCAGCGCCGCGCCTTGCGCGAGCCCCATTCCGCCGCCCATCGTCACGCCGTCCATCAGCGCGACCACCGGCTTCGGGAACGTGTGGATCGCGTAGTCGAGCCGGTATTCGTCGACGAAGAACGGCAGCCAGGTCTCGCGCTGCGCGACCATTCGGAAGAGCGCTCGCACGTCGCCGCCCGCGCAGAAGCCCTTCTCGCCCGCACCGCGCAGCACGACCGCGACGATCTGGTCGTCGGTGCGGCAACGTTCGAGCAGCGCGGCCAGCTCGCCGATCATCGAATAGGACAACGCATTGAGCGCGGCCGGCCGGTTCAGCGTAATGAGCGCCACGCGGTTCACCACGCGAAACAGCACCTCCGGCGCGGGTTGCGCGAAGCTGTCATGAGTCGTCACCGGCGTGCTCATCGTTGCGGCTCCCCGTCGGTGTGCCATTGCGGCGCGCGCTTGCCGAGAAACGCGGCCACGCCCTCGCGCGGATCGTTCGTGTCGAACAGGTCGACGAAGCGCTCGCGCTCGACCGCGAGCGCCGCGCCGCGCGGCACGCCGCGGCGCGCGAGGCCGATCAGCTCCTTGCTGTAGGCGACCGCATGCGGGCTCTGTCGCGCGACGTTGCGCGCGAGCGCCAGCGCCGCATCGCGGGCCGCGCCGCTTTCGACCACGTCCTCGACGAGGCCGATCCTGAGGGCCGTCGCCGCGTCGACGCGCGTGCCGGCCAGGATGATCTTCTTCGCCCAGCCTTCACCGACGAGCCAGGGCAGCGTCTGCGTGCCGAGCCCGCACGGCAGCAGGCCGACCGACGGCTCGGGCAGCGCCATCTGCGCGTGCGTCTCGGCGATCCGCAGGTCGCACGCGAGCGCGCATTCGAGGCCGCCGCCCATCGCATAGCCGTTGATCGCCGCGATCGTCACGACGCGCGCGTCGTGCAGCGCCTCGAATGCCGCGCCGAAACGTGCGGCCATCGCGCGCGCGACCGCGCGATCGCCGTCGGCGAACGTGTTCAGGTCCGCGCCCGCGCTGAAGAACTTCGGGCCGTCGCCGGTGATCACCAGCGCGCGCACGCGCGGGTTCGCATTCAATTCGGCGACGGTGGCCTGCAGCTGCTGCAGCCCGTCAGCGGTGAAGGCGTTCGCGGGCGGACGCTTGAGCGTCGCGCACGCGATCGCGCCGTCGTCGACGTAGTCCAGTTCGATCATGAGGCGTCCTTCTTGGTGGCCGGTTGGTACAGGCGGATCACCGCCGAGAAATCGAGCTGCCCGTCGCCGCGGCTGCTCATTGTCTGGTACAGCTGCTGCGCGAGCGCACCGAGATAGACGGGCTGGCGCGCCTGCTTCGCGGCGTCGTTCGCGAGGCCGAGATCCTTCAGCATCAGGTCGGTGCCGAAGCCGCCGCTGTAGCCGCGCGACGACGGCGCGGTGTCGATCACGCCCGGATACGGGTTGTAGGTGTCCGAGCTCCAGCAGCGGCCCGTCGACGTGTTGACGATGCCGGCCAGCACCTTCGGGTCGATGCCGAGCGCGACGCCGAGCGACATCGCCTCCGACACGGCCGCCATCGAGATGCCGAGCACGAGGTTGTTGCAGACCTTCGCGACCTGCCCCATCCCCGTCGGCCCGCAGTGGACGATGTTCTTGCCCATCCCGGCGAGCACCGGCTTCACGCGCTCGAAATCCGCATCGCTGCCGCCGACCATGAAGGTCAGCGTGCCGGCCGCGGCACCACCGGTGCCGCCCGACACCGGCGCGTCGACGAACGCGCCGCCGTGCTCGCGCACGAGCGCGCCGAACGCCTGTGCGCTCGCCGGGTCGATCGTGCTCGAATCGATCACGGTCGCGCCGGCGCCGAGGCCGGCCAGCACGCCGTTCTCGCCGGCGAGCACCGAGCGCACGTGCGGCGCGGCTGGTAGCATCGTGATCACGAAGGCCGCACCCGACGCCGCGTCGCGCGGCGATGCGGCGACCTGCGCGCCGGCGTCCTGCAGCGCGCGCAATGCGTCGGCGCTCAGGTCGAACGCATGCACTTCATGGCCGGCCTTCAACAGGTTCAGCGCCATCGGCGCACCCATATGACCCAGTCCGATAAAACCGATCTTCATGTTCGTATCCTCCGCGGCTCAATGCAGCCGGATCGTCGTGTTCACCGGGCCGGCCGTCGTGTCGTCGTCGAACCAGCGCGCGGTGACCGTCTTGGTCTGCGTGTAGAACTGCACGACCTGCTTGCCGTACGGGCCGAGATCGCCGAGCTTCGAGCCGCGCGAACCGGTGAAGCTGAAGAACGGCACCGGCACCGGGATCGGGATGTTGATGCCGACCTGGCCGACGTCGATCTCGCTCTGGAACTTGCGTGCCGCCGCGCCGCTCTGCGTGAAGATGCCCACGCCGTTGCCCATCGGGTTCGCGTTGACGAGCGCGATCGCTTCGTCGAGCGTGTCGGCTTCGAGCACGACCAGCACCGGACCGAAGATCTCGTGCGTGTAGATCGACATGTCGGTCTTTACGCCGGAGAAGATCGTCGGGCCGACGAAATTGCCGTCCTCGTAACCGGCCACCTTCACGTCGCGGCCGTCGAGCTCGAGCTTCGCGCCTTCCTTCACGCCCGCTTCGATCAGCGACAGGATGCGCGCCTTCGCTCCGCGCGACACGACCGGGCCGACGTCGGTGCCGGCTTCCGCGCCCGCGTTCACCTTCAGCAGCTTCGCCTTCGCGACGAGATCGGGCAGCCAGTCGCGCGCCTCGCCGACCAGCACCGCGACCGACGTCGCCATGCAGCGCTGCCCGGCCGCGCCGAAGCCCGCGCCGACCAGCGCGTTGAGGGTCTGCTCGCGATTCGCATCGGGCAGCACCACCGCGTGGTTCTTCGCGCCCATCATCGACTGCACGCGCTTGCCGTGCTGGCTGCCGAGGTTGTACACGTGCGTGCCGACGGCCGTCGAGCCGACGAACGAGATCGCCTTCACGAGCGGATGCGTGCAGATCGCGTCGACGACTTCCTTGCCGCCTTGCACGACGTTCAGCACGCCCTTCGGCACGCCGGCCTCGATCGCGAGTTCGACGAGCTGCATCGTCGACATCGGGTCTTGCTCGGACGGCTTCAGCACGAACGTGTTGCCGCATACGATCGCCATCGGGAACATCCACAGCGGAATCATCGCGGGGAAGTTGAACGGCGTGATGCCCGCGCACACGCCGAGCGGCTGGCGCAGCGTGTAGGTGTCGACGCCGCCCGCGACGTTCTCCGCGAATTCGCCGAGTTGCAGCGTGCCGATCGAGCACGCATGCTCGACCACTTCGAGGCCGCGGAAGATGTCGCCTTCGGCATCGGGCAGCGTCTTGCCCTGCTCGGCCGTCAGCGTCTTCGCGATGCGCTGCAGGTTCGCGCGCACCAGATCCTGGAACTTCAGCATGATGCGCATGCGCGCGGCGATCGGCGTGTTCTTCCACGTCGCAAACGCGGCGTGCGCGGCCTGCACGGCCGCGTCGACTTCGGCGACGGTCGCGAACGGCACGCGCGCGAGGACCTGCTGCGTCGCCGGGTTGACGATGTCGCGCCACTCGCTCGTGGTGGACTCGACGAAGGCGCCGTCGATCAGCAGCTTGACCGTCGGCACGTCTTGCCCCGTGCGGGGCGTCGGATTCGCGTTCATCAGTGCACTCTCCTTGCAGTGGGCCGCGTGGCGTGATGCCACGCGCGGCCGGTTCGGTTCAGTATGGTGGCCGGCGACGCACGGCAAAAGCGCGGCGCGCGCGGCCCGCGGCCGGTCATTTCAGTTCGGCGGCGAAATCTTCTTCCCAGTATTCGCCGGGCATCCGCGTGCTCGCATCGTCGCCGCGCTCGATCTCGCGGCGGCGCAGCTCGACGCGGCGGATCTTCCCCGAGATCGTCTTCGGCAGCTCCGCGAACTGCAGGCGGCGAATGCGCTTGTACGGCGCGAGCTTCTCGCGCGAGAAGCGGAAGATCTCCAGCGCGAGCGCGGGACTTTCCTCGTAGCCCTGGCGCAGCGTGATGAAAGTCTTCGGCACCGACAGCCGCAGCGGGTCCGGGCTCGGCACGACGGCCGCTTCCGCGATCGCCGGATGCTCGATCAGCACGCTTTCCAGTTCGAACGGGCTCAGCCGGTAGTCGGACGACTTGAACACGTCGTCCGCGCGGCCGATGTACACGTAGTAGCCGTCGTCGCCGCGCATCGCGATGTCCGACGTGCGGTAATGGCCGTCGCGCATCGCGTGGGCCGTCGCGTCGGGATTGTTCGCATAGCCGGTCATCAGGCCGACCGGGCGCGTCACGCCGGCGCCGATCGGCAGCGCGACCTCGCCTTCGGTCACCGGCGCGCCGTCCGGGTCGAGCAGCGCGATCCGGTAGCCGGGCAGCGGCCGCCCCATCGAGCCCGCGACGACCGGCTGGCCCGGCGTGTTGCCGATCAGGCAGGTGGTTTCGGTCTGGCCGTAGCCGTCGCGAATCGTGATGCCCCACGCCTTCTTCACGCGCTCGATGATCTCGGGATTCAGCGGCTCGCCCGCGCCGACGATCTCGCGCAGCTTCACGTCGAACGACGCGAGCGGCTGCTGCACGAGCATGCGCCACACGGTCGGCGGCGCGCACAGCGTGGTCACCTGGTATTTGACGAGCGCATCGAGCACGACCTTCGGCTCGAAGCGCGCGTAGTTGAACGCGAACACGCACGCCTGCGCATTCCACGGCGCGAAGAAGCAGCTCCATGCATGCTTCGCCCAGCCCGGCGAGCTGATGTTCCAGTGGATGTCGCCCGGCTGCAGGCCGACCCAGTACATCGTCGACAGGTGCCCGACCGGATAGGTGCGATGCGTATGCTCGACGAGCTTCGGCTTCGACGTCGTGCCCGACGTGAAGTACAGCAGCATCGGATCGCTCGCGTGCGTGACGGCGTCCGGCTCGAACGCGGCGCTCGCCGCATAGCCGTCGTTCATCGCGAGCCAGCCCGCGCGCGGCGCGCCGGCGACGATCTTCTGCTTAAGGCCGAGATCGGCCTGTTCGAACTTCGCGGTTTCGTTCTCGTCGACGATCGCGTATTTCGCGCCGCCGATCTGCACGCGATCGCGCACATCGTCGGACGACAGCTGCGTGGTCGCGGGCAGCACGATCGCGCCGAGCTTCATCGCGGCGAGCATCGCGTCCCACAGTTCGACACGGTTCGGCAGCATCAGCAGGATCCGGTCGCCGCGCACGACGCCGATGCCGTGCAGCCAGTTCGCGATCCGCGACGAGCGCTCGGACATCTGCGCGAACGAATACGGGTCGCCCGTACCGGTCGCCGCATCGACGATCCACAGCGCGGGCTTGTCGTTGCCGCGCGCCATCGGGTCGAAGTAGTCGAGCGCCCAGTTGAACGCATCGAGCACCGGCCATTCGAAATCGCGGTAAGCGGTTTCGTAGTCCGTGCGATGGCGCAGCAGAAAGTCGCGTGCGTCCAGGAATGCCTGTACCGTCATCGTGTCGTCTCCTGTCTCCTGTCGACGTGAGTTAGCGCTTTAGCGCTTACTCACGTCCCATGCCTCGCGCGGTCGACGTGAGTTAGCGCTTTAGCGCTTACTCACGTCCCATGCCTTGGCGAGTCTCCATGCCCAGCGGTCAACCGGGCACGCGCTGCAGCGAATGCCCGGTTCCGTATCACGCGGCGCACGGTCACGTCGTTGCGTGCCGCGTTTGCCGCGCTGCCCTCGTGCCCTGCCTGTTTGCCTGCCTGTATTTCTGGTTGTTTGCGTGGTTGCCGATGGCGCGCGCGTCGCGACTCAAAGCTGTCGCGCGATCACCATCCGCTGCACTTCGCTGGTGCCTTCGTAAATCTGCGTGATGCGCGCGTCGCGATAGTGACGCTCGACTTCGTAATCGACGAGGTAGCCATAGCCGCCGTGAATCTGGATCGCGTCCGAACACACGCGCTCGGCCATCTCGGACGCGAACAGCTTCGCCTGCGATGCTTCCGACAGGCACGGCAGCCCGGCCGTGCGCAGCTTCGCCGCGTGATGCACGAGCAGGCGCGCCGCATTGATCTGGGTGGCCATGTCGGCGAGCTTCTGCTGGATCGCCTGGTGCTCGGCGAGCGGCTTGCCGAACTGCACGCGCTCGCCCGCATAGCGGCGCGCCTTGTCGAATGCGGCGCGCGCGATGCCGAGCGCCTGCGCGGCGATGCCGATGCGCCCGCCTTCCAGGTTCGACAGCGCGATCTTCAGCCCTTCGCCGCGATTGCCGAGCAGGTTCTCTTCCGGAATCGCACAGTTCTCGAACGTGATCGGGCATGTGTCGGATGCGCGGATGCCCATCTTCTTCTCCGGCTTGCCGACGATGAAGCCCGGCGTGTCGGTCGGCACCAGGAACGCGGAAATGCCGCGCTTGCCGGCTTCCGGGTCGGTCATGGCAAAAACGATCGCGACGCCGGCGCGCTGGCCATTGGTCACGAACTGCTTCGCGCCGTTCAGCACCCACTTGCCGTCGCGCAGCTCCGCCCGCGTGCGCAGGTTGTGCGCCTCCGAGCCGGCCTGCGGCTCGGTCAGGCAGAACGCGCCGATGATGCGGCCCGCCGCCATCTCGGCCAGCCAGCGATCCTTCTGCGCGGGCGTGCCGAAGCCGAGGATCGGCCCGCAGCCGACCGAGTTGTGCACGCTCATCATCGTCGCGCAGGCGGCGTCGCCCGCCGCGATTTCTTCCATCGCCAGCGCATAGGCGACGTAATCCGTATACGCGCCGCCCAGCTCCTGCGGCACGATCATCCCGAGCAGGCCGAGTTCGCCGAGCTGCGCGACGACGGCGTCGGGCAAGTGCGCGTCGTGGTCCCACTGCGCGGCGTTCGGTGCCAGCACCTCGGTGGCAAAAGCGCGCGCGGCGTCGCGGATCATCCGCTGGTCTTCGGTGTAAAGCTCGTCCATGGCGCTGCTGTCTCCCGCGGCCGCGTGCCGCGACCGACCTTTCGTTTCGATGCAACAAGTGTAGGCAAGCGCGCGCGACTGTTCGATGCTCGCGCCGCTCATTTACACTGAGCGTTTTTGCCATACCGGCGGCTTCGATGAAGCAGGAAGAGAAGGGAACCGTCGCGATCAGCCTCGTCGCCTATAGCGTCGCGCTCGCCACCCGGCGCGGCGTCGCGGCCGAGCCGCTGCTCGCGCAGGCCGGCATCGCGCCCGCGCTGCTCGTGCAGCCGCGCGCGCGGGTGTCGGCGCAGCAATACGGCGCGCTGTGGAACGCGATTGCGCGCGCGCTCGACGACGAGTTTTTCGGGCAGGATCGCCACCCGATGCGTAGCGGCAGCTTCATCGCGATGAGCCAGGCCGCGCTGTCCGCGCAGGACGGACTGCACGCGATGGCGCGCGCGGTGAATTTCATGCACTGCGTGCTCGACGACCTGCACGCGGAGCTCGACGCGAACCCGCAGCGCGTGCGGCTGCGCTTCGTGCACCGCAACAGCGCCGCGGCGCCCGCGATGTTTACGTACGCGACCTATTTCATCATCGTGTACGGGCTCACCTGCTGGCTGATCGGGCGACGCATCCCGGTGCTGCACGCGAGCTTCCGCTGCGACACGCCGCCGGCCGACCACGAATACCCGTCGATGCTGTGCGACGACATGCGGTTCAACCAGCCCGATTCGTATGTCGATTTCGATCCCGAATTCGCGACGCTGCCGGTCGTGCAGAACGCGAAGACGCTGAAGACCTTCCTGCGCAACGCGCCGGCCAGCTTCATCGTCAAGTACCGCAACCCGAACGCGCTCGCGCAGCGCGTGCGCACGGTGCTGCGCGGGATGCCGCCCGCCGCGTGGCCCGGCGCCGGCGGGATGGCCGCGCGGCTGCATGTGGCCGAAGCGACGCTGCGCCGCAAGCTGCACCAGGAAGGCCACGCGTACCAGTCGATCAAGGACACGCTGCGGCGCGACCTCGCGTTCGAGGCGCTGGCCGATCCGGCGCGGACCATCGCCGACGTTGCCGCCGCCGCCGGTTTCGCGGAACCGAGCGCGTTCTACCGCGCGTTTCGCAAATGGAGCGGGCGCAGCCCGGCCGAGTACCGGGAAGAAGCGCTCGCGCGGGGCGGCGCCGCCGGCTGAGTGCGCGGTCGGCGGCACCGCCTTCGCGCTTTCCGCCGAAACCGCCTAATCTTCAAATATCGGGCCAACGCCCTTTCCGCGAGCCGGACGGCGTGCGGCCGCGCGCCGCCCGGACGCCCCGATGCACATTCACCGTCATGGGCCGCCGCCGGCGCCTGCATCGCCCGGCGGCCGCCCCCGTCACCCGCTGTCCGCGCGGGTCGCGCGCGCCGCGCTGTTCGCGGCGCTGCTCGTCGTGTGCGCGGCGGTTGCCGCGCCGCCTCCCGCCACCCAGCCCGCCACCGCACCCGCCACCGCGCCGCCGGTCGTCGTGATCCCGGTCAACGGCGCGATCGGGCCGGCCAGCGCCGACTTCATCGTCCGCTCGCTCGAGCGCGCGGCGCACGAGCACGCGCCGCTCGCGATCCTGCAGCTCGATACGCCCGGCGGGCTCGACACGTCGATGCGGCTGATCATCAAGGCGATCCTCGGCTCGCCGGTGCCGGTCGCCGCGTTCGTCGCGCCGGGTGGCGCACGGGCCGCGAGCGCCGGTACCTATATCGTCTACGCGAGCCACATTGCCGCGATGGCGCCCGGCACCAATCTCGGCGCGGCATCGCCGGTGCAGTTCGGCATCGGCGGCGGCGCGCCGGGAGCGCCTGGGGCGACGAAGCCGTCGCCGGCCGGCGCGTCCGGCGCATCCGCGACGCCAGCCGAGTTGCCGAACGACACGCAGTCGACCGAGATCCGCAAGGCGACCCAGGATGCCGCCGCGTACATCCGCGGCCTCGCGCAGTTGCGCGGACGCAATGCCGAGTGGGCCGAGCGCGCGGTGCGCGAGGCGTTGAGCCTGTCGGCAACGGAGGCGCGCGCGCAACATGTCGTCGACCTGGTCGCGCAGGACCCGGCCGACCTCGCGCGCCAGCTCGACGGCCGCACCGTGACGACGACCGCCGGCACGCTGCACCTCGCGACCGCGCACGCACCGCTCGTCGTGCTGGCGCCCGACTGGCGCAGCCGCTTCCTGTCGATCATCACCGATCCGAACGTCGCGCTGATCCTGCTGACGATCGGCATCTACGGGCTGTTCTTCGAGTTCGCGAATCCCGGCTTCGTGCTGCCGGGCGTCGCCGGCACCATCTGCCTGCTGATCGGGCTGTTCGCGATGCAGTTGCTGCCGGTCAGCTATGCGGGCCTCGGACTCGTGCTGCTCGGGCTCGGCTGCCTCGTCGCGGAGGCGTTCCTGCCGACCTTCGGCGTGCTCGGTTTCGGCGGGATCGTCGCCTTCACGATCGGCGCGCTGATGCTGATCGACACCGACGTGCCCGGCTACGGCATTCCGTGCCGGTGATCGTGGGCCTCGCGGCCGGCGCGGCTGCTCGTCGCGTCGTGTCGAGCGTCGCCGCTGCGCGCGCGCGGCGGCCGTGGTGACGGCGCCGAGGCGATGGTCGGCAGCATCGGCGAAGTGCTCGACGACGGCCTGCACGCCGACCAGCCGCGGGCGCGGCCGGCGCCGCACGTCGGCGGCGGGCTGGGCGCGCGTGCACGGCGAGCGCTGGCGCGTCGCGAGCAGCACGCCGCTGGCCGCCGTTGCCGCGTGCGCGTGACCGGCCGCCACGGGCTGACGCTCACCGTCGCGCCGCTATACGACGTGCCGGCACACGAACAACAACACCAGGGAGCACCGTCATGATGGGCTACACGTTTGGCTTCAGCAGCGTCCTGATCGTCTTCGTCGTGGTGCTCGTCGCATCGTCGATCCGCATCTTCCGCGAGTACGAGCGCGGCGTCGTCTTCATGCTCGGCCGGTTCTGGAAGGTGAAGGGGCCGGGGCTCGTGCTGATCATCCCGATCGTCCAGCAGGTCGTGCGGATCGACCTGCGCACCGTCGTGTTCGACGTGCCCGCGCAGGACGTGATCACGCGCGACAACGTGTCGGTGAAGGTCAATGCGGTCGTGTATTTCCGCGTCGTCGATCCGGAGAAGGCCGTGATCCAGGTCGCGCGCTTCTTCGAGGCGACGAGCCAGCTCGCGCAGACGACGCTGCGCGCGGTGCTCGGCAAGCACGAACTCGACGCGTTGCTCGCCGAACGCGAGCAGTTGAATGCCGACATCCAGAAAACGCTCGACGCGCAGACCGATGCGTGGGGCATCAAGGTGTCGACGGTCGAGATCAAGCACGTCGACCTGAACGAGACGATGATCCGCGCGATCGCGCGGCAGGCCGAGGCCGAACGCGAGCGGCGCGCGAAGGTGATCCATGCGGAAGGCGAACTGCAGGCGTCGGAGAAGCTGCTGCAGGCCGCGCAGCGGCTCGCGCTGCAGCCGCAGGCGATGCAGCTGCGCTACCTGCAGACGCTGACGACGATCGCGGCGGACAAGAATTCGACGATCGTGTTTCCGCTGCCGGTGGATCTGCTGGGGGCGTTGCTGGAGCGATTGAGGCCGCCGCGCGAGCAGTGAGACGGGCGGGCGCCGGCCCGAGCGACGCCGCGGCCGCGGCCGATGCCGACGGGCGACGCTCGGGCGCGGGGCCGCCGCGGCCGGAAGCCGGAAGCCGGATGCCGGATGCCGGAAGCCGGATGCCCGATGCCCGATGCCCGATGCCCGATGCCCGATGCCCGATGCCCGATGCCGGGTGCCGGGTGCCGGATGCCGGATGCCCGCCGCCCGTCGCCCGGCCCGCGTCAGGCCAGCAGCTTGCGGTCGGTCTTGCCGTACTTGATCGACTTCTCGTCCGGGATCATCAGCCCCGTGTGCTCGTCGCGGCCCTGCAGCAGGAAGCGCGCGTCCGGCTTGCCGATCTGCTCGGCCGCGAGCTTGCTGTCCGCGCCAATCTCGCCCTTCTTCATCCGGTTGACGATCACGCCGGCCGCGGTGTCCTTGAAGTCGCGCAGCATCCACGCGTCGCCGTCGCTGTCGCCGAACACCAGCAGCGGGCCGTAGCCCTTCTTCGACGCGAGGACGTTGCGGATGCCCACCGTCTTGCCGGGCCCCCAGTTGAAATGCCAGCCGGCCGGATAGGTGCTCGTGTACTTGCCGTCCTGCATGTCGAGACGCAGGCCGATCACGTTCTCGGGCGGCACGCCGTAGCCATAGTTCGGATTGCCGGCGAATACGCGCACGACATCGTCGAGCGACGCGGTACTCACGTACACGTCGATGCCGTTCGCACGCAGCGTATGCATCACCGCGCGGATTTCCTCGTGAATGCGGATGCCGTGGAAATGCGTGTCGGCCACCACGCCGGCCTTGCCCGGCAGCGCCTTCGGGCTTTCGTAGCGGACCTTGCGCAGCGCGTCGCCGATCCCGTAGTTGTTCGACGCTTCCGCCATCGCCTGCAGCTCGGCGGTCGTCATGTTCTTGTAGAAATAGATGATCCACTTGTAGCCGACTTCGAGCGGATGCGTATCGCAGATCGCGTCGTACATGAAGTACAGCTTCGCGCGAAAATCCTTGAACTGGTCGGTCTCGCGAATCTCGTCGAGGCTCTTGTCGCCGCCGAAACCCTTGTAGTTCGCGTAGAGCCAGCGGTAGTCGGACTCGACGTCGGCGGCGAGATCCTCCATCGTCACCGGCTTGCCGTCGACGGTCGTGTAGTCCTTCATGAACGCGCCCTTCGGCACGTCCTTCCACATCACGCCGACGAACTCGTCCGGCGTCAGCTTGTACTGCAGATGGTTGATCTGGTACATCAGCAACGCTTCTTCGCAGTCGTTCATGATGCACGTGTTGTCCCAGTCGAACACCGCATACGGGCGGCGCTTCCCGTCGTAGCGCGCGCTCGCGACGCCGTGCTGGTCGAGTACCGCCTGCAGGCGCGCGGCGTTGAACGGCGACCAGCGGCCCGGGTCCAGCGCGTCCGGCGCGGTCGCGCTCTTCGCGCCGGCCATGCCGGCCTTGAGCATCAGCGGCGTCGCAGCGGTCGCCGCGGCCAGGGTGTTCATGAACTTGCGGCGTTGCATGGTCTGTCTCCGTAGGAAGGTCGAATCGGCTTCGGTCGCTGCCCCCGCGCGACGCGCGGCACACCGGCCCCGCGAAGCCGCGAAGGCTTCGAATCGGGGGCGAATGATGTGACGAAATTATTTCGGCAATTTGACAGCGTCGCGCCGCGACACGACAGGGAGTTGATCCAGCGCGACATGCCAGGCCCGCGCCGCGGCCTCGCGTGGCGCTCCCCGGCCGGCTGCCCCGCTCGGGATGCGTGCGCCCGACGGCCGTCCGCCCCGACCGCCGCAAACCTAGAGCTTCCCCTCCATTTCGGCCTTCATTAGGAGAAATCCTCACCTCCGCGCCACGTCGAACCCGCTATGATCCTTACATCGACCAATGACACATTAAATGCTGACTGAATAACCCGCCTCCGGATCACCGGCGGATGCATTCCTGATCAGCGCCCCAGCCTTGCACCGGACCCGCGTCGCGCCGACGCGCGAACGCGGGCCGACACACGGAGACGCATCATGACCGCCCACCATCCGCTGCCGGAAGTCCACCTCGACGAGCTGCCGCAATTCCGCGCGGTCCAGCAGCTTGCGTACCGCTGCGTCGAGACCGTCGGCGCGATGCTCTACCCCGGCATCACCGAGAAGGAAGCCGCGCGCCTGCTGACCGAATGGCTGCAGGACAACGGCGTGCACGACTGGCTGCACAAGCCGTTCGCGTGGTTCGGCGACCGCACCGCGTTCCAGGGCTTCTCGGGCCTGAAGCACATGGGCGGCTTCAACCTCGCGTTCTTCCCCAGCAACCGCCAGCTCGAAACCGACATGCCGGTGATCCTCGACGTCGCGCCCGTGCTCGACGGGATCGTCGCGGACGTCGGCTACGCGCACTGCCTCGGCCACAACCCGATCCTCGAACAGCTGCAGGACGACCTGATGGACCATCGCGACCTGATCGTGCAGCTCGTGAAGGCGCGCCGTCCGATGGCCGAAGTCGCGCAGGCGGTCGACGCGCTGTGCCGTCGCCAGGGCGTCGAGCCGCGCCACAAGGCCTATCCGTTCAAGGTGCTCGCGCATCGCGTCGCGAAGATCCACAAGCTGTCGAAGCCGCGCTTCGTCGCACGCTTCGGGCTGAACGCGACACGCAACCTGCTGCTCGACCAGGGCCGCGCAGCGAAGCAGCAGGGTTGGTCGCCGCTGTGGTCGATCGACCGCCGTTCCGAGCACGCGCCCGTGCCGGGCCTGTGGGCCGTGGAGCCGCATCTCGGCTTCGCCGGCGTCGGCGCGAAATTCGAGGAGCTGCTGGTGATCACCGACGACGATGCGTACTGGCTCGACGACGACCTGCCGCACGTGCGCCGCTGGCAGCGCCGCCAGGCCGAACGCGCGCCGGCCGTCGCGACCGTGCAGGCCGCCGCCTGACACGCACGCGTTGCGCCTTCCTCCCGAATCCCTGAACGACGGACTCACGATGCAGCCTCTTTCCGACGAAGCGCCGCTGGCCCTGTTCGAATCGGTCCACAGCGAAACGGCCGTCGCCTCCGGCGACCTGACGCTCGCGGTGCGAACCTGGGGCGACCCGGCCCGCTCACCGGTCGTGCTCGTACACGGCTACCCCGACGACAGCAGCGTCTGGCAGCAGGTCGCGCCGCTGCTCGCGCGCAGGCACTACGTGATCGCCTACGACGTGCGCGGCGCGGGCCTGTCCGGCGTGCCGAAGCGCACGGCCGACTATCACCTCGCGAAGCTGACCGACGACTTCGTCGCGGTGATCGACTCGCTCTGCCCCGGCCGCGCGGTGCACCTGATCGCGCACGACTGGGGTTCGATCCAGGGCTGGGAGTTCGTCACCGATCCGCGGCTCGCCGGCCGCATCGCGTCGTACACGTCGTGCTCGGGGCCGTGCCTCGATCACGTCGGCTTCTGGCTGCGCGAACGCGTGCTGCACCCGACGCCCTCGTCGCTCGGCAAACTCGGCGGCCAGCTCGTGCGCTCGTGGTACGTGTACCTGTTCCACCTGCCGTTCGTCCCTGAACTCGGCTGGCGACTGTGGCTGGGCCGCGCATGGCCGGGCCTGCTGCGCCGGATCGAGAAGACGCCGGCCGCGCCGCGCCCGACGCAGGCCGACGACGGCGCGCGCGGCGTGCGCCTCTATCGCGCGAACTTCATCCGCTGCCTGTTCGCGCCGCGCGAGCGCTACGCGCACGCACCGGTGCAGACGATCGTGCCGCTCGGCGACAAGTACGTGAGCCCGGCGCTGTCCGAGAACCTGTCGCGCTGGGTGCCGCAGTACTACCGCCGTGAAGTCGCGGCCGGCCACTGGCTGCCGCTCGCCGATCCCGCGCGCTTCGCGGGCCTCGCCGAGCAACTGATCGACGCGGTCGAATCGGGCGAGGAACCGCCCGCGCTCGCGAACGCACGCCGCCGCGCGAGCAGCGGCCGGTTCAGCGGCAAGGTCGCGGTCGTCACCGGCGCGGGCAGCGGCATCGGCCGCAGCGCGGCGCTCGCGTTCGCCCGCGAAGGCGCGACCGTCGTCGCGTGCGATATCGATCTCGCGAGCGCCGAGCGCACCGCGCTGCTGCTCGGGCTGACCGGCGCGCAGGCACACGCGAAACGCGTGGACGTCGGCGCCGCCGACGAGATGGAAGCGCTCGCGGCATGGGTCGGCAGCGAGCTCGGCGGCGCGGACATCGTGATCAACAACGCGGGCATCGGCATGGCCGGCGGCATCCTCGACACGAGCGAGCGGCACTGGGAGCGCATCCTGCACGTGAACCTGTGGGGCGTGATCCACGGCTCGCGGCTGTTCGCGCAGCAGATGGCCGCGCGCGGCGCGGGCGGCCACATCGTCAACACCGCGTCGGCCGCCGCGTTCGGGCCGTCGCGCGACCTGCCCGCTTACGCGACGACGAAGGCCGCCGTGCTGATGCTCAGCGAATGCATGCGCGCGGAACTGGCGGAAAAAGGCATCGGCGTGACGGCCGTGTGCCCGGGCTTCGCGGAAACCGGAATCATGGCGTCGACGCAATACGCGGGCGCCAACGCACAGGACGAAGCGCGGCTGCGCAAGCGCGCGACGAAGCTGTACCAGATGCGCGGCCTGAAGCCGGAAACCGTCGCGCAGGCGATGGTCGACGGCGTGCTGCGCAACCGGCCGGTCGTGGCGGTGGGCACCGAGGCGCACGCGCTGCGCTTCGTCGGCCGCTTCATGCCGTGGCTCGGCCGGATGCTGGCCCGCATCAGCATGGCATCGCATTGACGGCGCAGACCGCCGCACAGGAACGGAGACACAGATGACCGCTACCGCCGACTATCACAAGATCAAGGCCCGACACGTGAAGTTCGACTTCAGCGACACGCCGATCACCTGGGTGCCGAACGACCCGGGCAGCACGCACATCATCAACACGCTGAACCTGCTGTTCCCGGAAGGCGAGCTGTGGTTCTGCCGCGTGTACAACAAGGCGCTGCCGCACATCACCGATGCGCGCCTGCGCGACGAAGCCGAAGGCTTCCTGCGCCAGGAAGCGGTGCATTCGCGCTCGCACGGCGGCGTGCTCAAGCATTATTACGACCGGCACGGGATCGACACGAAGCCGTTCACGCAGAAGCTGAACTGGCTATTCACGCGCGTGCTGGGCGAAGCGCCGTTCGGGCTGAAGATCGGCCATACGCGCTTCTGGCTGCGCCAGCAGCTCGCGGTCATCGCGTCGCTCGAGCATTTCTTCGGCTACCTCGGCAATTGGGTGCTCAACGCGCACGGGCTCGACGAAGGCCGCGCCGACCCGACGATGGTCGACCTGCTGCGCTGGCACGGCGCGGAGGAAGTCGAGCACCGGACCGTCGCGTTCGACATCTACAACCACATGGGCGGCAACTACCCGGAGCGCTGCCTGCACATGGCGTTCGTGATCGTGCTGCTGCTCTACTTCATCACGAGCGGCGCGAAGTTCATGTACCGGCGCGATCCGGCCGCCGGCCGCTATCCGGGTTTCGTGCTCGCGTGGTGGAAGGGTTCGCGGCGCGGGCACCTGCCGTCGTTCTGGAAAGTGATCGGCGCGGCGCTGCGCTATTTCAAGCCGGGCTATACGCCGCACCACGAAGGCTCGACCGAGCAGGCGCTCGCGTATCTGGCGCGCTCGCCGGCCGCGCAGGCGGCCGCGCACGGCGGCAACTGGGGCACGACGAAGGGCGCGTGAGCCGGTTCGTCGACGGCTTCGTCACGGCGTCGGCGGGCGGCGTCCGCCGAAATGCGTACAATCGCGGCTTCATTTCCCGGAGGTGCCGCGATGGCCATGAAGAAAACCGATCTAGAAAAGAACAAGGCGCTCAAGCTGACGCACGCGATGAAGCAGTCGAGCTCCGCCCGTTTCGGCAAGGGCGCCGAGGACGCGGCGAAGCTCGATCGTCGCGCGCAGCGCAAGCTCGACCAGGAACAGGGCCTCGTGCCGTTCGCGTGCAAGCTCAACGCCGAACTCGTCGAACAGCTGAAGGCACGCGCCGCCACGCATCCGAACGGCATGACGGGCCTGCTGTCCGAACTGCTCGTCAACGGCCTCGCCCAGCGCGACGCGTGACGCGCCACGTTTCTCGAAAATAGTCGTTGACAACGCCGTACGACATCGACAAACTCGTTCGCATGCCTACGTTCAAGCTCATCGCCATCGCGAATCATTGCCCGGTGAACATTCGAAAGAATGGATCACGGGAGGCGCTTGTGCGTTAGCATCCGAGCAGTACCGCATGTCACACGAGGCCTCACCGGAAACGGATGAGGCCTTTTTGTTCTGGTGCGCGTCATCCGTCCGGCTCAACGAATGGAGAAGACGATGGACCAGGCAAGCCCGTTGTTACACCGTCCCGACTCGCGCCGCGCCGGCGCGATCGCGTTACCGACCGTCGTGATCCGTTTCGCGGTTGCGCCGCGCACGACGCTGACCTGGCGCGCGCCGGGCGATGCGGAAATTCGTGCGCACGGTGCGCCGCTGTGGATCACGCGGCCGCCGAGCGTCGACGACTACTGGGTGCAACCCGGCGACGTGCTGCGCATCGCGCGCGGCGATCGCATCTGGCTCGGCACCGATGACGACCGGCCGGCCGAAGCGTCGATCACGACGGCGTACGTGCGGCGCGGCGAACGGCTGAGACGCGCGCTCGCGCGAATGCAACGTTTGCTCGCCGGACGATGGCGAAGACGGGGGTGACGATGCGCGATTCCGTCGCGCGACGTGACACCGGAACGCGCGGAATCAACGCATCCGGAAACGGACGCACCCGCGGCGCCATGCGTCGCGGGTGCGCATCGAATGACGCGGCACGCGCGTGCGTGCCGCGAGCGATCGCGCGCCGTGCGCAACCCTTGCATGCATCGCGTGCATCAGGTGCTGGCGGCGAGACGCGGGCCCGTGCTGCGGGGAATGGCATCGAGGTCGGGGCGTTGCGCCGCCTGCGAGGTCACCCACGGGTCGATGCCTTGCTTTTGCACCTCCTCGAGAAATGACACCCGCGTACGCCAGTAATCCGCCTGTAATTTCGCATCGATGACGCGCTGTTCGGCTGCGAACAGTTCCATGCGCGCCGTCACGAGCATCGACGCAGCGGTTTTTTCCGGCGTGGGGGCGTGCCGCATCGCCCAACGGCTGATCCAGTTCAACATGCTCACCTCCGGGATGACGGACGAACCCGCATCGGGCAATCGCAACCGGTCGCGCCTGCCCGAATGCGCAACGACCGTCACCGCACTTCACCGCCTGCCCTGCACGGACTGCGACTCCCCCGCGTCGGCAACGACTGGCCGGCGTGTGTGTGCGGTGTATCTATCCTAGAAAGACTTGCCGGTTAACGCGATGACGTCTTGCAATCTTTTACACAGAAACCACAGTCGGGCCCGCGTCGCGAAATGACAGTTGCGGACGGAACGGGTTCGGCGCAGGATACCCCGATATCTGCAACCGCCTGGACTGATGAATGGCCGCTGCACGCCGCTGCGCACCCGCGCCGGTCATGCCGCGCGCGTTCGCGCATGCATTGCGACCGTCCTGCGTTCGGCCAGCATGCGGGTGCGCCATTGCAGTCGCATGTCATCACATGTCATCGCGCGGCGGCCGCGCGCCGCATGCCGGTCATGTCGTTGCGCCCGCATCGGCCGGCCCGGCCCGCCGCCCGTCATCGAATCGTTTCCATCGTTTCTGCCTGGCCGCGTCGTCCGAACCGGTAAAATGCGCGCCTTCCTCGCGCGGCCGGCCTGTCCGACCGTTCGCGCGAACGCGGCCGATCGTGCCCCGCAACTATATCGTCCGAGCTATCCGCGCTATTACAATCCGCCGATAGCGCGGCAATAGTGGCTGGTTACAGTAGGCCGGCCTCGCGCTGCCTTACAACAATTCGGCACGAACAACAAGCAACACGACAACCCGACCGGAGAAAACGCCTTCATGGAATCCATCAAGCGGTATTTCGGCTTCGCTGAAGCCGGCACCGACTTCCGCACCGAAATACTCGCGGGCGTCACCACGTTCCTGACGATGGCCTACATCATCTTCGTCAACCCCGCGATCCTCGGCGATGCCGGCATGCCGAAGGAATCCGTGTTCGTCGCGACCTGCCTCGTCGCGGCGCTGGCATCGATCATCATGGGGCTGTACGCGAACTATCCGATCGCGTGCGCGCCCGGCATGGGCCTGAACGCGTATTTCGCGTATACGGTCGTCAAGGGGATGGGCTTCACGTGGCAGGCCGCGCTCGGCGCGGTGTTCATCTCCGGCTGCCTGTTCCTGCTCGTCACGCTGTTCCGCGTGCGCGAGGCGATCGTCAACGGCATTCCGAAATCGCTGCGCATCTCGATCACCGCCGGCATCGGCCTGTTCCTCGGCATCATCTCGCTGAAGACCTCGGGCGTGATCGTCGGCAGCCCGGCCACGCTCGTCACGCTCGGCGACCTGCACAAGCCCACGACGATCCTCGCGATCATCGGCTTCTTCACGATCGTCACGCTCGACCACCTGCGCGTGCGCGGCGCGATCCTGATCGGCATCATCGGTGTCACCGTCCTGTCGTTCTTCTTCGGCGGCAATCAGTTCCACGGCGTGTTCTCCGCGCCGCCGTCGATCGACGCGACGCTGTTCAAGCTCGACATCGGCGCCGCGCTGTCGACCGGCATCATCAACGTGATCCTCGTGTTCTTCCTCGTCGAGCTGTTCGATGCGACCGGCACGCTGATGGGCGTCGCGAACCGCGCGGGCCTGCTCGTCGAAGGCAAGATGAACCGCCTGAACAAGGCGCTGCTCGCCGACAGCACCGCGATCGTCGCGGGCTCGGTGCTCGGCACGTCGTCGACCACCGCGTATATCGAAAGCGCATCGGGCGTGCAGGCCGGCGGCCGCACCGGCGTGACGGCGATCACCGTCGCCGTGCTGTTCCTCGCGTGCCTGTTCATCGCGCCGCTCGCCGGCGTCGTGCCGGGCTACGCAACGGCACCGGCACTGCTGTACGTGTCGTGCCTGATGCTGCGCGAGATGGTCGACGTGCCGTGGGACGACGCGACCGAAGCCGTGCCGGCCGCGCTGACCGCGCTGCTGATGCCGTTCACGTACTCGATCGCGAACGGCGTCGCATTCGGCTTCATCGCGTACGGCGGCCTGAAGCTGCTGACGGGCCAGGCCCGCACGGTCAAGCCGATCGTGTGGATCATCGCGGCCGTGTTCCTGTTCCGCTTCTTCTATCTCGGCAGCGAGTGACGCACGCGCATCGGTGCGCTGCATGATGAAAAGACGCCACCTTCAGGTGTAGTGCCGCCCGGTTCCTGTCGCGGAACCGAACGGCATGGCGAGAAGGACGGCCCCTGACGACCCGGTCGCATTTGCGGCCGGGTCGTTTCACATGGGCGCCCGCATGGTGCGGGCGACGTCAGGTCACGCGTCCGCCTGCCGGAGCACCCAGCGCGCGAAGGTCTGCAACGGCCCCTCGCCCAGTTCCAGCGCCTCCGGCAACACGAGACAGAAGCGCTTGACCACGCCCCGCCCGTCCGGCCAGGGCGCCGCGAGCAGCCCCTGCGCGATTTCGGCGTCGACATAGAGGCGCGGCACCAGCGCGACGCCGAGCCCGGCCAGCGCCGCGGCGATCAGCATCGAGTAAAGATCGTAGCGGGCGCCGGCGGCCGGATTGTTCACCGGCAACCCCGTCTCCTGCACGTAAGCCGACCACGCATCGGGCGTCTGGCGCTTGTGCAGGCGCGGCAGCGTGCCCAGCAAGGTGTCCGGCTGCCCGCCCGCGAGCAGCGACGGATGGCAGACCGGCACCAGCACCTCCTCGCACAACCGGTACGTATGCATGCCGGCCCAGGCCGGATGCTCGAAGTGAATCGCCGCGTCGAAGCCGCTGCCGGCCAGCACGAACGGCTCGGCGCGATCGGCGAAATGCACCGTGATGTTCGGATGCTGCGTCTGGAATCCCTTGAGCCGCGGAATCAGCCAGCGCGTCGCAAACGTCGGCGTCACGGCGATATCGACGCTGCCGCCGTCGCCGGGCTGCCCCATCATGTACTGGCTGTCGCGCTCGAGCCGGTCCAGCACTTCGCGAACCTGCGCCGCGTAGCGCGCGCCGTTCGGCGCCACCCGCACGCGGTTGCCGACCCGTTCGAACAGCGCGACGCCCAGGAACGTCTCCAGCCGGCCGATCTGCCGGCTGATCGCGCCTTCCGTCAACGCCAGCTCATCGGCGGCGCGCGCGAAGCTCCCATGCCGCGCCGCGGCCTCGAATGCCATCAATGCCGAATTGCTCGGAATCCTGCGTCGCGTCACGATTGCTCCCGGTCCGACCGCCGTCGGTCATGGCTTGATCAAATGTCATTGAATGGTGACGAATCATCGCTTTCTGACCATTCTTCCGCTCATTATCATGACAAAAACTCAACCCGTCGAGCCGGCCGATCGCTCCCGAAGGCCGCTCGCCACCCGTGGAGATGTCATGATCTATGCCGTTGAATGCAGCATCGCCGAGCCCGCCGTCGAAGCCGGGTGGAACGACTTCTACAGCCGCGTCAAACTGCCGGCGCTGATCTCGGTATCCGGCTTCCGCACGTCGCAACGCTTTCGCGCCCTCGGCGGCGACGGCCCCGTCTACCTCGCGCTGCACACGATCGACGGCCCGGACGTGCTGACGTCGGCCGAGTATCGCGACAAGGGCGGCGGCAATTTCGCGCGCTGGCAGCCGCATATCGTCGAATGGCGCCGTAACGTGTACGACAGCGCGGCACCCGCGCCGGCCGTCTCCGGCCATCAATCGCTGGCCGTTTGCGACGACGCCGCCCCGTTCGCGCGAGCAGGTATCGCAGCCACCGCCATGCATGCGGTTGCGCTGGACCGCCAGCCGGCCGCTCGCTGGCTGGCGGTCCTCGATCACGATCAGGCGCGGCTCGCGTCCGATGCGTCGGGCGCCGCGATCCGGTGCTATGCGCCGATGGGCGACCGGCTCGTCAGCGCGACGGCAACGTCGGCCGCACGCTGACGGGAGCCCGGCCATGCCCAGCGTCACGATTTTCATCCCCGAAACGAACATGCCGTCCAACGCGGCACTCGACGCACTGTCGTCGGCCTGCGAGACGCTCTGCATCGATGCGTTGCGCGCCGCACCCGGCACGATCCACGTCGCGTACGTGCCGATCCGGCTCGGCCGAGGACATCCGGTCAGCGCGGAGATCTGCTTTCGCATCGCGTCATTTCGTACCACTGAATTGATGGACCGGTTCATGGCCGAACTGGATCGCGAGATTCTCCGCCACACCGGATTCGTCGCACGCATCCGCTGCTTCGGTTACGACACCACCCACCTTCACGCCCGACATTGACCCCATGAGCGCACCCGTTCCACGCCCTTCTTTCCCGCGCCGTCAGGTCGGCGATTTCACGGTGACCGCGATCAGCGACGGCACGCTGACGGCCGGCCTCGATCTGCTGTCGAACATCGACGTCGACGACGCGGCCCGCATCATGCACCGGGCCGGCATGCACACGCCGTCGGCGGTCAACATCAACTGCTACGTGATACGCGGCAACGGCCGCACCGTGCTCGTCGACACCGGTGCCGGCGGCATCCGGAACTGGGGCGGCCTGCTGCGTCCGTCGCTGTCGCAAGCCGGCATCGATGCACGCGAGATCGACACGGTCCTGCTGACGCACGCGCATCCGGACCACATCGGCGGCCTGCTCGACGCAGACGGGCGCCCGGCCTTTCCGCAAGCGGAGGTGCTCATCGACGAACGGGAACGCATGTTCTGGCTGGACGACGATATGTACGAAAGGGCCAGCGAGCGCGCGCGCGTCAATGTCCGAATCGCGCGGCGCGCGTTCGACGCCTGCGCGGCGCAACTGCGCACCATCGCGGCAGGCGACGTGCTGCCCGGTATCGCCGCCGTGCCGCTGCCGGGGCACACGCCCGGCCACACCGGCTATCGCGTCGAATCGCAGGGCGAGCGCCTGCTGATCTGGGGCGATCTCGTGCATTTCGCGCCGATCCAGGTTGCTCGCCCAGACGTGTCGATCGCGTTCGATCACGATCCGTCGCAGGCATCGGCGACCCGCGCGGCCACGCTCGCCGAAGTCGCTTCGGATCGCTTGCTGATTGCCGGCATGCACCTCGCCGACGCAGGCTTCGCACGCATCGCGCGCACGCACGACGCAACGAGCGGCGCGTATGCGCTGATCGGCGCAGATTGAGCGAAACGGGATCAAGCGAAACGGAACGCGGGCACGCCATCGCGCCGCACGATGCCCGGACCGTGCAGCGCATCGTCCCGCACAAGCGATCGGTCTACCGGACGAGCCAGCGCCGATATGACACGGGCGCCGGTATCCGGCGCCCGCTCCGTCGCTGCCCGGTCGTCCGGCTCAGCGCCAGTTCGCTTCGTAGAAGCGCACGTAGCCGCTGCGCAGCGTCACGCATTGCGCGCGCGTCTCGGACAGCAACCGCCGTGCGGCTGCCTCGATCCGCTCGCGGTGCTGATCGTACGCACCGACCATGTCCTCGAAGCGCGGCGATGCCGCACCGAAATGATCCTCCAGCGCCTCGGCGGTGATCTGACATTGGACGCGCTCGCCATTGACCAGCGCCGTGAAACCAAGCATCAGGTCGCGCCCCGAATATTCGGGCTTCTCATTCGTGAAATGGATCTGCATGGGAGCCGCCTCGACCGGTAGAAAGCAAATGACCGCGTCCGTCGTCCGCTACCGGCCGGACGAAAATTTACGCGGGCTCGCCGGCAGAGGCACGATCCACGGGGGTATGGCGCGGACTAATGCATGCCGGTTGCATTCCACTTTAGACGGTTTCGCGCAGGAGGCAAAATTTGCGATGTGCGTCGTTCCGACGCGCGTTTCCTCTGACCAGCGCGACATCCGGCACCGTTTTGCCGAACGGCGTCAGTGAGGATCGGTAGGCCAGACGTTCAGCGCGATCGCGGCGGTCGTGGCGCCCGCCGCAATCGCGGCCGCTCCGTATTGCACCGCGTCGCTCAGGTCGAACAGCAGACCGTGGATCGCCACGGCGATGCCGCCCAGCATGATGAAAGTGGCGATGGCCGCCAGCACGACTCTCAGTTCCGTCCGAACCATGATGCGTCTCCCGAACGGATGCATGTCGCGTCGCATGCATGTTGCGATGCGGAACACGGCGCGTGCGTGTTCCATTTCCATCATTGCAGGCGGGCGCTTAAAAGCAAGGGGTTTTTGTACGCAGTCGCACAACGTGCGCGGCGCTTGTATGATGAGGCGATATCGACGGCGGCGGCCCGGGTGGCGGATGGTGCGGTGCAGGGCGTCAAGGGGTTCGACTGCGAAGCGGGGGCCTCGGAACGCGCTGATGTGCGGATTCGGGTTGACCGCGAAGCATGGGACCAGAGTAAGCGCTAAAGCGCTAACTCTGGTCGACAGGAGACAAGACATGCCTCAATCTTTCGTGCTGCCCGCCACCGCGGGCCGCACCGACCTGCTCGCGCAGGCGCATGCCCGTTCGACCGCGGTCGGCCTGCGCGCGAACGAGCGCCCCGATTTCTCGCCGCTGTCGCGGCTCGCACTGCGCGAACTGCTCGACACGAACCACGCACTGTTCGCGCACGCGCGCCCGGTGATGGAAAACCTCCACGCGCAAATCGCCGACACGCAAAGCCTCGTGCTGCTCACCGATGCCGACGGCGTGATCCTGCACAGCATCGGCGACGCGGACTTCATCGAGAAGGCGAACCGCGTCGCGCTGTGCACCGGCGTGTCATGGGCCGAAGGCGCACGCGGCACCAACGCGATCGGCACCGCGCTCGCATCGGGCCAGGCGGTCGCCGTGCACGGCTCGGAACACTTCCTGCGCGCGAACCATATCCTCACCTGCTCGTGCGCGCCGATCATCGATCCGTTCGGCCGTACCCTCGGCACGCTCGACGTGAGCGGCGACCCGCGCGGCTTCAGCCCCCATACGCTCGCGCTGGTGCGGATGTCCGCGCAGCTGATCGAGAACCATCTGTTCGCGAACCAGTGCGCGGAAGCGCTGCGGCTGCGCTTCCACGCCCACGAGGATTGCGTCGACTCGCTGTTCGCCGGGCTCGTCGCGTTCGGCCCTGACGGCGGGCTGATCGCCGCGAACCGGAGCGCGCAATTCCAGCTCGGCGCGACGTTCGATGCATTGCAGCATCAAGGCTGCGACGCGCTGTTCGGCATGCACTTCGGCCAGCTCGCGCAGCACGCAGCACGCGCGGCCGGCGCACCGTTCCGCCTCACGCTGTCGACCGGCGTGCGCGTGCTCGCCCGCTGCGAATTCGCGGAAGCTCACAAGACGGCCGTCGCCGTCACGCCGCCCGCCCCCGCCGTGCGCACGCGGGCGCCGGACCCCGACGCGATCACGTTCGCGACGCTCGACACCGGCGATGCGCGGATGGCCGCCGTGCTCGAACGCGTCGCGAAGATCCGCGGACGCGACCTGCCGTTGCTGATCCTCGGCCAGACCGGCACCGGCAAGGAATGGCTCGCGCGTGCGCTGCACCAGGCATCGCCGCGCGCGGACGGCCCGTTCGTCGCGGTCAACTGCGCGGCGCTGCCGGATTCGCTGATCGAGGCCGAACTGTTCGGCTACGAGGACGGTGCGTTCACCGGCGCGCGCAAGCGCGGCAGCCCCGGCAAGATCGTGCAGGCCGACGGCGGCACGCTGTTTCTCGACGAAATCGGCGACATGCCGCTCGCGCAGCAGGTCAGGCTGATGCGCGTGCTGCAGGAGCGCGCGGTGATGCCGCTCGGCGGCGCACGCGCGGTGCCGGTCGACGTGCGCGTGGTCTGCGCGACCCACCGCGACCTGCGCGCGATGATCGCCGCAGGCACGTTCCGCGAAGACCTGTTCTACCGGATCAACGGGCTCGCGGTCACGCTGCCGCCGCTCGCCGCGCGCACCGACCTGCCCGCGCTGGTCGAGCGGATCCTCGCGCGGCTGGCGCGCAGCGAGCCGATGCCGGGCCGCCTCGCGGCCGACGTGCTCGACGCGTTCATGCGGCACCGCTGGCCCGGCAACCTGCGGCAAATGACCAACGTGCTGCGCACGGCCGGCATGCTCGCCGAAGACGAAGCCGAAATCACGCTCGCGCACCTGCCCGACGATTTCTGGCTCGACTGCGACGACGCACCCGCGGCGCAAGCCGCACCGGCCGACGTGCGCGAAGCGACGACGCTGCAGAGCCACCAGGCCGCGGTGATCGATGCCGTGCTCGCACGGCACGGCGGCAACGTATCGGCCGCCGCGCGGGAGCTCGGGCTCGCGCGCAATACCGTGTACCGCTACCTGCGCCGGCACTGACACGTTCCGGGCCGGTTGCCCGCCCGACGGGCGCCGGCCGCAGGCGGCTTCGGGTATGCTTGGCGCTTGCGTTGCCTTCCGGCATCGCGCTGCCTTGCCTCGCTTCGCTGCCGATTCGCCGCCCGCTTTCACCCATGACCGATCCCGACCACCCGCCTGTCGTGCGCATCGAGCCGCTTGGCGCGACGTTCGACGCGCCCGATTCGCTGACGCTGCTCGAGGCCGCCGCGTTCGCGCACGTCAGGCTGCCGCGCTCGTGCCGCAACGGTACGTGCCGAAGCTGCCTGTGCAGGATCGTCAGCGGCAGCGTACGCTATACGATCGAATGGCCCGGTCTGAGCCGCGAGGAGAAGGCCGACGGCTATACGCTGCCGTGCGTGGCCGTCGCGACTTCGGATGTCGTGCTCGACGTGCCCGACGCGGTCATGATCGACTGAACGCGGCGCGCTGCCGCGCGCCGTCCCGCAACGATGATGCCTGCCTGGAGAAGATGATGACCCAGTCCACCGATCGCATCGAGAAGCAAGCCTTGCTCGCCGCGCCGCTGGCGCGCGTCTGGGAAGCCGTCAGCAATGCCGGCGAATTCGGCATCTGGTTCGGCGTGTCGTTCGACGGGCCGTTCGTGCCCGACCAGCCGCTGTTCGGCCGCATCACGCCGACGCGCGTCGACGACGACATCGCCAAGGCACAGGAGCCGTATGCGGGCACTGTGTTCGAAATCGTCGTCGATCGCGTCGAGCCGAAACAACTGTTCTCCTTTCGCTGGCATCCGTTCGCGATCGACCCGAACTTCGATTACACGTCCGAGCCGATGACGCTCGTCACGTTCGCGCTCGCGGAAAAGGACGGCGGCACGCTGCTGACGGTCACCGAGACGGGTTTCGACCAGCTGATCGAAGCGCGCCGTGCGAAGGCGCGCGAGATGAACGATCACGGCTGGGCCGCGCAGATGATGCTGATCACGAAATATCTGGCGAAGCACGCGTGAGCGCGGCGCGCGTCATTCCCGGTATCCACGTGCCCGCATGCCCTAGCCGCGGGTGCATGGCATAATCCGCTCCATCGTTACCCTACGCCGCCCCGCGCATCGCATGCTGAGTCGTCGTTTCCGGAAGATCGTCAGTCTGATCGGGATGCTTGCCATCCTGATGACGGCGCTCGCGCCGACGATCTCGCAGGCGCTGACGACGCAAGGCCGCGTCGACGCACTGCTTGCCGGCCACTGCACGGCCGCGCCAGCTGACGGCGGCCACGCCGGCGATGCGTCGTCGAAAAGCCTGCAGGCGCATCTGCAGGCCTGCGGCTATTGCAGCCTGCTCGCCCATACGCCGGCCCTGCCCGCGCCCGAACTGACGTTCGCGGCCAACGTCCACCCGCTCCAGCACCGCGAAGCAACCCGCTTCGAAAGCCTGCGCCGCGCGCTGCCGCTCACGGCCGCGCAGCCGCGCGCCCCGCCGCTCGCGTCCTGATTCGTCGTCACCGCGCGTGATGCCGCAGCGCATCGCGCCGTCCGCACGCGTCCGCGCGTGCATGCCGTGTCACGTTTCGAAGGACGATCATGTTCGACCGTATTGCTCGCGGCGCCGTGCCGTGCGTGCGCTCGTCCGCTTCAGGCCGTTGCGCGCGCGCGAACGCGCGTCCGCGTGCCGAATTCGAATACATCGTTTTCCTTATCATTTCCAACCGGATCATCCCGTCATGAAAACCACTGCATTCCTCCGCGGCGCACTCGTCGCTCTCGGCTTCGTCGTCGCCCAGGCCGCACACGCGCACGCGCACCCGAAAACCCTGGAACCGGCCGCCGACGCCACGCTGTCGAGCGCGCCGCACGCGGTCACGATCGACTTCAGCGAAACGCTCGAACCCGCATTCAGTTCGATCGCCGTCACCGACAGCCACGGCCAGTCGGTCGCCGACGGGAAATCCGCGGTCGACGCCGGCAACCGGAAGCGGATGCATGTCGCACTGGCGAACCTGACGCCCGGCACGTACACGGTCGCCTGGGTTGCGGTGGCGAGCGACGGCCATCGCACGCAGGGCCGCTACGCGTTCACGCTGAAGTAACGCACACGCTGCCCGCTTCCGTACTCGATCAGGAACACCAACAATGAAACGCTCGATTCCGACCAGCCTGCTGTTCGCACTGCTGGCGCTGCAGGCGCCCGCCACGTTCGCCGCGTCGGCCGTCCAGGCCGATGCATGCTGGATCCGCACGATGCCGGCGACGGTGCCGTCATCCGGCTATTTCACGCTGAAGAACGACGGCGACAAGCCCGTCACGCTCACGGGCATCGATACGCCCGCGTTCGGGATGGCGATGATGCACGAAACGCAGACGGCCGGCAGCACCGCGAAGATGGTTCACGTCGAAGCGGTCGACGTGCCCGCGCACGGCACGGTGACGTTCAGGCCGAAGGGCTATCACGTGATGCTGGAGGAGCCGCGCCAGCCCGTCGCGCCCGGCGCGAAGGTGCCGTTGCGGCTGCATTTCGCCGACGGCGCGACGGCGTCCGTGACCTGCGACGCGAAGGCGCCGTCCTACACCGGCCAGTAACGCCGCCTGCGCAACGACCGAAGGAGATGCACATGAGCAAGGAACGCCTGCCGCTGGCCAACCTGATCGTCCGCTACCGGACGCCGTTGAATGTCGCCGTGCTGATCGTCTGCGGGTTATGGGCGGGGTGGATCGCCTGGATGACGCGGCCGTCCGCGATCGATTCGCCGTCGTCGATCGCCGCCTACTGCGTGCGCGACGCGCGTTGACGCCGTGTGTCGGGGTGAACCGCGCCGCCGTGGCATCATGCACGGATTCACCCCGACCGCAGAACCCGCCTTTCGGAGCGCCGCATGTCCATTCAGACCTGGCTGCTGTTTGCCGCAGCCTATCTCGCCACCACGCTGTCGCCGGGCCCCAACGTGCTGCTCGTCATCCGCAACACGGTGCGCTACGGCTCGCGCGGCACCGCCGCGACGATCGCGGGCAACCTCGTCGCGCAAGGCGCGGTGGTCATGCTCGTCGCGTTCGGCGTCGGCGCCGTGCTGGCCGAGATGCCGCCGCTGTTCATCGCGATGAAGGTCGTCGGCGCCGCGTATCTGATCTATCTGGGCATCCGGCAACTGCGCGGCGGGCTCACCCCCCGTTCGCCGGACGGCGAGGCCGCGATCGTCGAGCCCGACCGCAGGAAACTGTTCCGCGAAGCGCTGTTCGTGTCGGGCAGCAATCCGAAAACGATGATCTTCCTGTCGGCATTCATGCCGCAGTTCATCGCGCACGATCGCCCGCTCGCGATGCAGTTCGTCGCGATGTATGCGACGATCGCCTGCACCGTCGTCATCGTGCACAGCGTCTATTCGTTCGGCGTGCGCCGGCTCCATCGCGGCCTCGGCATCAGCCCGTGGGTACGCGCGGCCAAGCGCGCGAGCGGGCTGCTGTTCGTCGGGCTCGGGATCAAGCTGCTGACCGCGCGGCAGGCGTAAGCATCCGCACGGCGACGGCCCGCGCCGCGGCGCGGGCGGAATCGTCAGTCCTTCGATGCGGCCAGCGCTGCCGCAATCTCGCCGAACGACGGCCGCGCGTCGATATCCTCGTTCAGGCACGCGGCCGCCAGCGCGTCGAGTGCGTGCGAGTCTTCCCACGCACGCGGCTCGCAGCGCGCCAGCAACTCGCCGAGCAGATGACCGAACGCCCTGACCTCCAGCCGTTCGAGCCGCGCCGCGCGCTCGCGGTCGTTCACGTCGTAGACCGACGCCGCGCCGAAATCGCCGAGCAGCGCGCCGCCGTTGCCGTCGTGCAGGATGTTGTGCGCGTACAGGTCGCCGTGCATGATGCCGCGCGCGTGCAGATGCGCGGCGACCGACGCGATGCCGAGCGCGATCCGCGACGCGTCGGCCGGCGCGAATCGCGCGTCGGCCGCATACACGTCGCGCGTGCAGGACGCGAAGCTCGGCGGCCCGGCGAGGCTGGTCAGCGCCGGATCGACCAGTTCCATCACGAGGCCGTGCGTGCCGTCCGGATGACCGCGCACCTTGCCGATCACCGGAATCATGTTCGGATGGCGCCCGGCGTGCAGGCAGGCGGCCATTTCGCAATCGGGCAGGCCGTCGCTCGTCACCGCGCCCTTGAACAGCTTGACCGCGACCGCGCGCGGCGCGGCGCCGTCCACACGCCATTGCGCGCGGTAGATTACGCCCGACGCGCCTTCGCCGAGCTTCTCGTCGCAGGTCAGCGACGTCCAGTCGATATCCGCGACGCCCGGCTCGGCCGACGCCGCGGCTTCCGGCGCGGCGCCGAACGGATTGCCCGCCGACGCGAGCCACGCGAGGCGCGGCAGGCGCAACAGCCAGTCCGGCAGCGCGTCGAGCCGGTTCGCCGACAGCCGCACCAGCTCCAGCGCACGGCAGGCGGCCATTTCGGGCGGCAACGCACGCAACCGGTTGCCCGCGAGCATCAGCTTCTGCAGGCGCGCGCAGTTGCCGATCTCGGCGGGCAGCGCGTCGATTGCGTTGTCGGTCAGGATCAGCCAGCGCAGTGCGCGCGGCAGCGAATCGCGCGGCACCGTGCGGATCCGGTTCGCCTTGAAGCCGATCATGTCGAGCTGCGCGCACGTGCCGAGCACTTCAGGAAATTCGGTGAAGCGATTGCCGGACGCGAACAGGATGCGCAGGCGATGCAGCCGCGACAGGTCGTCCGGCAGCGCGGACAGCGCATTGCCGGACAGGTCGAGCACTTCGAGCGTGTCCGCCAGATCGAAGATCTCGCGCGGAAATTCGGTCAGCCCGCACGCGAGCTTCAGTTGCCGGGCGCCCGACAGCTGGCCGGCCTGCAGTTGTTCGAGGGTCGTCGTCACGGGGAGAAAACGGGTTGCGGTTGCGAGGATCGTCGGATCGATCCGGCGAATTTTACCGGGTTCCCCCTCGCCTGCCCCGCGATCGCGTCACACCCCCTTCACAAACGCGCAATGTGGCGCTAGAATTGCGCCCCTTGCAGTACTGAAGTGCCGACGTGGTGAAATTGGTAGACACGCTATCTTGAGGGGGTAGTGGCGAAAGCTGTGCGAGTTCGAGTCTCGCCGTCGGCACCAGAACACGGTTGCTCCGTGTTTCGGGAACGTTAAAAGAACCGCGACAGCGCAAGGCTTCGCGGTTTTTTTTATTGCATCGGCAAGCCGGGCCGATGCGTGGACCGGCGCGTCATCGAAGAACGAGACGCGGCTGCCGGCCGGCGTCGCGCCATCGATGCGCGAAGCGGCGGCCCGGACACGCAATGTGCGCCCGCCGACACGGTGTCGCGGACCGCGTCCAACGGCGATCCGGTTGAATGCTCGAGTGAATCAGATTGCGGTTTTCGGCTCGCGGACTGCTCGCACGAGCGTGATGCGCCAGCATCCAGCCGCCGCCAGCGACAACCCGATCGCAACGAAGATCGCGACGCGCACGCCTCCCCCCGGGGTCTGCGCGGTGCTCATCAGCGCGCCGAAGATCGCCACGCCGAATGCGGAGCCGCTTTGCCTGCTCGCATTGAGCACGCCAGCCGCGATGCCCGCACGGCTCTTCTCGACGGCGCCCATCATCGCGGCCGTGACGGCCGGCGTGATCACGCCCGAGCCGAATCCGACCGCGGGAAAACACAACGCCACGCGCCAGTACGGCGCATCGCTCGCCAACGCCAGCAACCCCGCGAAACCCGCTGCGTAGAGCAGGAATCCCGCGACCACGACCCGGCGCGCGCCGAACGACCGACACAACCGGCCTGCCGAGAAACTGCCGGCCGTCACCAGCACGGTGAGCGGCAGAAATGCGAGACCGGTCTGCAACGGCGGCCAGCCGCGGTTCTCCTGGAAATACAGGCTGAGCAGGAACAGCAATCCGTAGAAAATCAACGCCGACACCAGTGAGACGAATACCGATGCGGAAAACACCGGAAGACGAAACAGGCCGGGCGGAAGCATCGGTTGCGCGCGGCGGCGCTCGATCGTGACGAAACCGGTCCAGGCCGCGACGGCCAGCACGATGCCGCCGAGAATCGGCGTCGATCCCCATCCCAGTTTCGCGCCCTCGATCAGGATCGCAACCGAACTGCCGAGCGCGATGATCGCCGCCACCTGGCCGGCAAAATCCATATGCGCTCCACCCTGGCGATGCGATGCGCGAGGAATGTGCGTCGTCAGCCATGCACCACAAACGGCGAGCGGAACGTTCACGAAAAAGATGCTTCGCCATCCGAACCAGTGGATCAGGAGACCACCCGCGAGCGGGCCGGCCGCCATCGCGATGCCGCCGCAACCGGCCCACACGCTGATCGCCCCGGCCCGCTCCTGCTCGTCCGGGTACGCCGAGGTGATCAGCGTCAGCGAACACGGCACGAGCAGCGCGGCGCCGACACCTTGCAGCACGCGCGCAATGACCAGCGTCGCGAGATCAGGCGCGGCGCCGCATAACGCCGACGCGGCTGCAAACACCAGCAAGCCGGTCAGGTACACGTTCTTCGCGCCGAGACGATCGCCGAGCAAGCCTCCCGTCAGCAGCAGGCTCGCGAACGTCAGCGTGTAGGCATTGACGACCCACTGCAGCCCCGAAACATCCGAGCCGAGTGTCGCCGCGATCCGTGCGAGCGCAACGTTGACGATCGACGTGTCGAGTATGACGACGACATAGCTGAGGCTCGTCGCCAACAGCACGCTTTTCTTAAATGCGATTGTTTCATTCACGTGAATGAGGCCCCTTGCGGAATAGCGCGTTGACTATAAGCGCGGGGCCTTCGACAATGCTTCGGCGCGTATCGAAGTATGGAAGTGTGCCGGACCGAACATCGGTTCGCGATACGAAAAAGACAATAAATGGAACCGGAGAGAAACAGTGAGTCAGCACAATATTTCAACCGTGGCCCACCTGATCGCGGAGCCCGTGCGTGCCGTGATCCTGATCACACTGACGGACGGTTGTGCCCGCTCGGCGAGCGCGCTTGCGGAAGTCGCCGGCGTCACCGCTCAAACGGCGAGTTCGCACCTCGCAAAACTGCTTGACGGCGGCCTGCTGAAAGTGGAAAGCAAGGGCCGGCACCGCTACTACAGTCTGGCCGGCCCGCACGTTCCCCGCGTGCTCGAGAGCCTCGCGTCCGTTGGCCCCGTCTCGCAGGCATGGCGCACGACGCCGAATCGTTCCGCGCGGGAATTGCGCTTTGCGCGCTGCTGCTACGACCATCTCGCCGGACAGATCGGCGTTGCCGTCACACAGCGCATGCTCGAGCGCGGCTACCTCGTCGAGCACGGCGAATACGCGTATGAACTCACACCGAGCGGGCATTCGTGGCTGCAGCAACTGGGCCTCGACGTCGGCAGTCTCTTCGCCAATCAGGCAGGATACGCGCACCGGTGCCTCGACTGGACCGAGCGGCAATTTCATATTGCCGGCGCACTCGGCGCCCATTTGATGAATGCATTCTGTACGTGGGGATGGATGACCCGCGGTCATGAGACCCGCGTCGTCGCCGTGACGCCGGCCGGCTGGGATGCGCTGCGTGAACATTTCGGCATCGAGCGCGACGCCGAACTGGACGCGCAGGCGCAGCGCGGCGCGCCGCGCTTCGCCGAACAACGCGAGACGGCCTGACCGGCACGCCGCGGGGGCATCACGCAGGCGCGTCGATCGCCTGCAACGCCGGTTGGCGGCGGTAGCCGCCGGCGGCTGTCGGCTGCGGAGCAATTGCTGCTTTCGCTTGCGCGTGTCGGTGTCGATTTATCCAATCCGCAGTTCGAACAGGCAATCAACGATTGCGTAGCCAACCTCCAATCAGGCTGATCGGCCAATTTCCATGTACGGCCAAGAGCGACCATTCCACGATCACGCGTTTATACTCCCAGACACAGCAATCTGCGTGATACGACAAGGCCAAATGAAAACGAGAGAATTGTTGATCGCTTCGCTAGGAGCGTTGGTGTTGACTCAACCTTCACTATCCTTCTCGCAAAACATCAACGGGAAAAATCTCTATATACAAAGATGCGCGATGTGCCATGGCGTAGATATCAGGGGCACCGGGCCATTGGCCAAGAAAAGCAATCCTGCCACGCCTGACCTCACAACTGCTGCGTTCAAAAAGCGACTCCATGATTATCCAGGCGTCATTGTTTCATCGGTAATACTTCGTCCGAACGGGGACCTGATTCCGAGAACTTTGAGGGAGAACGGCGTAAAGCTTGCGCCGCACTCCTGGACCGTTCAGGATTTTCGCGATCTGAATAACTACATGAGTGACGTGATTTCCAAAAGCCGATGATTCCGTGTTGACCGTCTGACCGCGATGAGTCGGGTACTGTCGGATTCGGAAGCATCATCGGCAGAGCGCATTGCTGGCTCATCGTCGGGCCGGGTTCGGCCCAGACCGTGTCAAAACGTGCATCGGGCTACCGTTGTTCCTCTTCTGATCTGAACTGAAAATGTTGCCACTCTACAAGTTTGTCCTCGGCCCAATTCTGGTGATACAGGCACGCAGGCTAAGGAGAACGGCGCTACGCCTACCGGAAGCAGCGGGGCCTCGTTGCGGGAGGGAAGGCTCGCGAGAGGCCCTGCAACCGGCCTTGCGAATTCTGGTTGTCGGTGACTCGTCGGCGGCAGGAGTGGGGGTCGACGATCAGGTACAGGCATTAGCGCAACCGGTTGCCAAAATGCTGGCTATCAAACTGGGCAGGCCCGTTACATGGCAACTGGTGGCAAAGTCGGGTGTCAACACTGAAGAGTCTCTAGCGCTATTAAGGCAGAGCGAATTACAGCCGGCGGACTTTCTCGTAACCGCATTGGGTACTAACGATGTAACGTCGCAACGTTCGCCACGCCAGTTCCTGCAAGACTATCGGCGACTGGTTGAAGAAGTCCGCCGTCGCACCGGCGCATTCGGTCTGGTAGCAACAGGGCTACCGCCATTGCGAATTCTGCCAGCGGCGCAGCACCCGCTGCGCTGGTACCTGGGCCGATATGCCGCGTCTCTGGACCGCACGCTGCGGCGGTGGATTAGCAAGGACGCTGCCGCGCGCTATATATCGCTTGATTGGGCAGCAAAGCCGCTCGAGATGGCCCGTGATCGATTTCACCCCGGGGCTGGGCAATATCGCTGTTGGGCTGAGCTCGTCAGCGAGCAGATCGTGGATTTACTGGTTAAGGATTCCGGGCCAGTGGTTGATCTGGGCATGTGCAACGTAAAGCTTGAACGTCCGCTGTAGAGGAAAGCGATTGGCTGAATCCGCCGTCGGCTACGGCCGACCGCGTCGGGCGGCAGTCGGCCATAATGCGCCATTCATCTGCACGCTTCCACCGACGGTCGAATGTCGATGCCGCGCGGGACAGCGGACTTTCGCGACCGAGAGATATCGAATGAGTCGCAAGCCGATTCGGATGTTCGTCACCAAAGATGGCCACTTCGCTCGCGAGCGGCCTATCTACCTCTGACGACGGACGTTCGGCAGAAGTCCACCTGGCGACGGCCGGCCCATCACTACGCTATCTGGGCCGGCCCCGATCGCGGGCTGCGTTGGCAGCTCGACTACGCGAGGCTATCGGGAGCAAGTTGTAAAACCCGTGCCGGTGCCGCCCTGAAGGTCGGGCTATGTGCATCGGCCGCAATCATGTGAGGCGTTACGTCGTGTGCCGCCAATGCTTCAGTTGACGCCCAGCGTTCGATCAAGACAAATCTACTTTCGTCACCGACGACAGAATGGAGATCGTACTGGAGACAGCCTTGCTCCGCACGCACAAGCGGCGCTAACTTTTCATATGCCGCGATTTGCTCGTGGCCTTTTCCTGGAAGGGTTTGAATCGAGATAACAAGCATCAGCTCCCGTTCGCAATTCCGGCTGTGATGATCTACTTTGCTCATGACGACTCCGTGCTGGTGTGATACCGACGAAAGACGATCAGCCGTAAACGCGAAAGGCCCCGTCTTTTGCCGGCGGGGCCCCTGAAAATATGCAACGACGAAGATTACCGCGTGCGCATCAAGGACGACCCACCGTTGCCGATGGTCGTCGTTGTAATGACGGTCACGAAAGGAATCAGATTGCGTTGCATATTGCTACGCTAACTCACTCGCCGCAGGCGAGTCAACTCCACTGAGACCTACACACACTTCTCCTACGTTCCTCGAACGGCGATTGCACATTTGAAAGCCGCCGTCTAATCCGAGCGGATTCGAGAGGCTGATGTGGGTCGGTAACGGCCCATCGCTGAAACGTCTGGCGTAGGTCTCGGCGTAGGTTTGTGATCTGCGTCTTGTCAGATAAGGTGCAGGTATGATCACAGTGGACTCGGATATGAAGATGTATTCACAACTATTAACGCCCCCCTGTTTACGGCGCCGCCACAATGAATATTCGAATTATTGCCACCGTGCCGATGATGATCGTAATCGTTGTCAATAATGGAATTAATATTGTTTTTCTTCTCTCTCCTTTTGCGTTAAATGTAGCGAAGTTATATATGCTCGGATATGATTTTTTTACTCGAAATGGAATGACAAACATCGCGATAAGCGTCAAGACGAAGCATACGTCTCGCCAATGAGCCATTTGGGTTGATATTGGTGCTCGACCGTGACCGTAAAATGCGCGAACGTAGTAAAAAAACAAAACCGCCGAGACCAATGCGGCGTCCATCAAATGCAAGGCAATTTTCTTCATGATGCTACCCCGCCAAGCTTTGATTGTTGCGTTTGGTAGCAATTAGATGCAATGGCAGCGGAGTTTTCAAGGAATCGTTAACCCCATTGCATTTCACACACGTCAATCCGAAAGAGTTGTAAACTTTCGCGCGGCGTTTGGCCCATCTGAAGCGAATGGCTGCTTTGCAGAAGGGCGGCTGTCCGCTCCGGGTCGGAAGCGGGCCTCCACGTGAGTCTGCTACCGGCCAGGAGGAGACATTCGACAGTCGTGTCCAGATCGTCGACAATCGGCGCAAAGCCATGAACGCTGCGCTCGGCGCGTCAGCGCTTGAGGCAGTGTCCTTTCCGGATAAGCAGTCTGTCTTCAAGGTCGCTGGGATTGCTATGGGGGAAACATGCAGCCTGCGTCTAACCACGATTCACTCGATTGGCCCCTTGTTTGTGCCGCCGGATTAATCGCCGCGCTTAGCGCGCTGGCAATATCGCACGAGCTTCTGTTAGTGGCGTTGTTTCTACTTATTCCGACTGCCGGGGTCGCAGTTTGGCTTGTGGTTCGAATTGTATACGCTGCGAAATCAAGAAGCATCTTAGGCATAACATCCGCCGTCATTGCAGCAGTGTTCGCTTACCTTTCCGCACAGTGGATTTTGCCGGGTCGAGACATTCTGGAACATTCAGCTCAGGCGTTCCGATTCGAAGGCGAGAGGGCAACTTACGAGGCACTGGTCGCAAACTACAAACTGGCCGATCCGCATCGAAACTTCATCATTTTTGAGGCAAAGAATGAAAGACAGCCCGGCGAGGTCGATCAGCGTATTGCCTACGATGAGACCGAAGCGCTCAGCCGCGGAAAAGTGGAAGAAGTCAACGAATTGGTCATCCGTCAGTCGCCTCAGGACGCAGCTGAATTTGCTTCGTGCCGATGGAAGGCCGCTCATCTCGATGGATACTTTTACGTTGTAGATTTTTTTTGTTGATGAACGTCCGTTGCTGCGTAGACTGTGAGGTCGTTGTGGGTCGGCGACAGTCGACCGCGTGCGGCGGTAGCCGGCCAGAAGCGGTCAACCGACGGCTCGGAGAGATCGGTAACAATCAGTCCAGTTCTTACGGGGGGCAGGGAAACGTACATCGCCGGCAAACAACCGAGACGCAACTAGAACAAAGTGCTTGAGACAAGGGGGCACGAATATGCGATCCAGTCTTCACCCTTACATTTCGATTGCTACGACATTTGTTCTCTGCCTGTGTCTTGGGGCTTGCAAGCAGGAACAAGACAAGTGGCCTGCTCTATTGCAAAACGTGACGGCGAGTGGTGGTTACTGGGGCGCGTGCCCGCCTAAGGACAGGATCGGACAGGAAACGTTGAAAACCATGGGGCGGCTTGGAACATCGCCTGAACTTGACGCCCGATTGAATGCCGGTTTCCCTCCTGGATCGGATGCTCAGAAACTCGAAAGGATCCTTGCTGAACAAGGATTTCACCTTGACGGTGTCTGCCAGACAGACCGGTCGATTCATGCTGCCGACTTTTTCCGTAAAGGCGAGGACTTCCTATCTTACGGTGTGTCCGCAGAAGTCTATTGGAAAGTGGATCAAATCGGAAAAATCGAGTGGACGAAAGGATTTGTTATGTTTGTCGGCTTATAGAATCATCGGATTGTTGACAACAAAGACTGTGGTTGGTCGATTGAATGACCGTTTGCAAATCACTAAAGGACCGCTGAGGGTCGGCATCGGCCAGTCCTGAAAAGATCGAGCGTAGGTCGTGGCGTAGCTTCGTGTGCCGATCCCTATCAGACAAGGCGCAGGTACTGCTGCATCAGCATTCCCCCTCTCCATCAGAAAACGGCGCATCGCTCGACCGATCACCCACACGCCCTACCCCGCCCTCACAGCACCGGCAAGACCGCCCGAATATGCTCCGCGAACGCCGCCGTCAGATGCGACGGCCGCTTCCGGTCGAACCGCAGCGTAATGCCGACCGCCGGCAGCGGCGGCAGCCCGCGATCGCCGGCGAGGATGGCCAGATCCGCCGGCACCGCCGTCTGCGTCATCACCGCGAACGCCTGCCCCGAACGCACCAGCGCGGTCAGCCCCGCGAGGCTGCTGCTCGCATACGCGACGCGATAATCGCGGCCGGCGCGACGCAGCGCCTCACAGGCCGCAATATGATCGAGCGTATCGGGATCGGACAGCGCGAGCGGCAACGGATCGAACCGCGCCGCATCGAGCCCCGGATAACCGATCCAGACCAGTTGCTCGCGGCGGATGAAGTCGCCGTCCGAACCATCGTCCGGCACGGACACCATCGCCAGATCGACCGCCCGCTTGTCGAGCTGTTCGAGCAGCCGCGGCGTCGGCCCGCACACGACCTCGACGATCGCCTGCGGATGCTGGCTCGAGAACTGCCGCAGCAGCGACGGCAGGAACACGCCCGCGTAATCGTCCGGACAGCCGAACCGGATCGTGCCCGACAACCCGGTGCCGCACAGATCGGCCATCGCCTCGTCGTGCTGCCGCAGGATGCGCTGCGCATGCACGAGCAGCCGCTCGCCGGGATGCGTGAGCAGCACGCCGCGCCCGGTGCGCTGGAACAGCGGCTGGTCGACGCTTTCCTCCAGCCGCCGCATCTGCTGGCTGAGCGCGGATTGCGTACGGCCGACCCGCGCCGCCGCGCGGCTGAGCGAGCGCACTTCGGCGATGACGACGAACGAGCGCAGCAGGTCGATTTCGAGCGAACGTGCCAAGGTATTAGCTCCTTTTCTACCTTGCATAAGAACTATTCGTTTCCATAAAACCAGACCGGCGCCTAGACTGCAAGCGATCCTTGGCCCTTGTCCGGAGAAGCCCGATGTCCCTGAACGACGACGCAACCTTCTGGCACAACGCCAGGCAGCACCTGATCCGCTACGGCGGCACGTTCGAGCCGATGATCATCGAGCGCGCGCAAGGCAGCTTCGTCTACGACGCGGACGGCCGCGCGATCCTCGATTTCACGTCGGGACAGATGAGCGCGGTGCTCGGGCACAGCCATCCGGAGATCGTCTCCGTCATCAACGAATACGCGGGCAAGCTCGATCACCTGTTCAGCGGGATGCTGTCGCGCCCCGTCGTCGACCTCGCGACACGCCTCGCCGACCTCACGCCGCCTGGGCTCGATCGCGCGCTGCTGCTGAGCACCGGCGCGGAATCGAACGAAGCGGCGATCCGGATGGCGAAGCTCGTCACCGGCAAGTACGAGATCGTCGGCTTCGCGCAGTCGTGGCACGGGATGACGGGCGCGGCGGCGTCCGCCACGTACAGCGCCGGCCGCAAGGGCGTCGGCCCGGCCGCCGTCGGTTCGTTCGCGATTCCGGCACCGTTCGCGTACCGGCCGCGCTTCGAGCGCAACGGCACCTACGACTATCTCGCCGAACTCGACTACGCATTCGACCTGATCGATCGCCAGTCGAGCGGCAACCTCGCCGCGTTCATCGCGGAGCCGATCCTCAGTTCGGGCGGCATCATCGAATTGCCGGAAGGCTACATGGCGGCGCTCAAGCGCAAATGCGAGGAGCGCGGGATGCTGCTGATCCTCGACGAAGCGCAAACCGGCGTCGGGCGCACCGGCACGATGTTCGCGTGCCAGCGCGACGGCGTGACGCCCGACCTCC
This sequence comes from Burkholderia sp. USMB20, assembly GCF_000949135.2. Lineage (GTDB taxonomy): Bacteria > Pseudomonadota > Gammaproteobacteria > Burkholderiales > Burkholderiaceae > Burkholderia. The sequence goes on from NZ_JTAN02000005.1 coordinate 242,652, forward strand.
TCACGCTGTCGAAAACCCTCGGCGCGGGGCTGCCGCTCGCGGCGGTCGTCACGTCCGCGCGGATCGAGGAACGCGCGCACGAACTCGGCTACCTGTTCTACACGACGCACGTGTCGGACCCGCTGCCGGCCGCGGTCGGCCTGCGCGTGCTCGACGTGGTGCAGCGCGACGGCCTCGTCCAGCGGGCGAACGTGATGGGCGACCGGCTGCGGCGCGGGCTGCTCGACCTGATGGAGCGCTTCGACTGCATCGGCGACGTGCGCGGGCGCGGCCTGCTGCTCGGCGTCGAGATCGTCAAGGACCGGCAGACGAAGGAACCGGCGGATGGCCTTGGCGCGAAGATCACGCGCGAATGCATGAACCTCGGGCTCAGCATGAACATCGTGCAGTTGCCCGGCATGGGCGGCGTGTTCCGGATCGCGCCGCCGCTGACGGTCAGCGAAGCGGAAATCGATCTCGGGCTGTCGCTGCTGGAACAGGCGATCGCACGCGCGCTGTAACCCCGCCGCCCGTCGCTGCCGCACGAAGCGCGTACGATCTGCGTACACTATCAGGCAGGCAACGACGACGGGCAGCGAGGCGAGCGATGGCGAGCGCGGCAAACGACAACGGCACGAACGAACACTGGCTCGTCGCGCGCCGCGATCCGGAAACGGGAATCGAAAGCCTGCGCGCGCATTTCAGCGGGCATGCGTACGATCCGCACGATCACGACGACATGCTGATCGGCTTCACGGAACAAGGCGTGCAGCGTTTCCAGTGTCATCGGTCGCTGCACACGAGCGTGCCGGGCCGCGCGATCCTGATCGAGCCGGGCGCGCTGCACGACGGCCATGCGCCGGAAGCCGGCGGCTTCACCTACTCGATGCTGTACCTGCCGCAGACGTGGGTCGAACGTGCGGCACGCCGAATCGATCTTCCCGGCCTGAGCGGCGTCGAAGCCGCGTTCGGCCATACGCTCGTCGACGATCGCAGCCTCGTCGACGCGATCCGCCACGCGTTTCTCGCGATCCACGGCAACGAAGGCAAGCTCGCGCGCGACCAGACGCTCGACCGTCTCCTCACGCGCCTCGGTGGTCAGTTGCGCGATTCGGTCGCGGCAAGCGCCGACACGAGCACGGGCACCGTGCCGCCGGCGATCGTGCGCGTGCGCGACCTGCTGCACGCGCATCTGGACGGCAATCTCGGCCTCGACGAACTCGCCGAACTAGCCGGCATCGACCGCTTCCGGCTCACGCGGCTGTTCCAGCGCGCATACGGGACGTCGCCGCACGCGTACCTGGTTCGCCTGCGCCTGCGCGCGGCGCGCCGGCTGCTCGCGGCAGGCCGCACGCCGGCGCAGGCTGCCGCGGACGTCGGCTTCGCAGACCAGAGTCACCTCGGCCGCTGGTTCCGCCGCGCATACCGGATGACGCCGGCCGCCTATCGGCGCATGTGCACAAACGTTCCAGATTGATTGCTCCGGCTGTCCGATCATGAGCGCTTCAACGAGGAGCACTCATGTTCGATACGAAAGTGGCATTGATCGTGCGCGACGATCTCGCGGCGTGGCAGAAACTCAACGTGGTCGCATTTCTCGCGACGGGCGTCGCGGCCGGCGCGCCCGAAGCGCTCGGCGAGCCTTACGAGGATGCGGCCGGGAATCGCTACGGCCGCATGTTCGGCCAGCCGATGCTGGTGTTCGCGGCCGATCTCGACGGCCTGCAGGCCGCGCATCGGCACGCGCTGTCGCGCGAAGTCAGGATCGTGCCGTACGTGCGCGCGATGTTCTCGACCGGGCACGACGCGGCCAATCGCGAAGCGTTTCGCGCCGGGGACGCGACGAATCTCGATCTGGTCGGCCTTGCATTGCACGGGCCGAAGAAGGCCGTGGATAAAGCCGTGAAGGGTCTGGCGTTGCACGCGTGAACCCGGCGTCCGGCTCGCTGCCGCGGGCCGCTTCCATGCCTGCCCGCCGCGTCCGGCCGAACCGTTCGCCGTGCTTGCTGGCGAGCCACACGCCGAGCGCGACGACGACGATGCCGAGATAGGTCGTCACCGGAATCCGGTCGCCGAACATCCACGCGGCCCAGGTCAGCGTCACGGGCGGTTCGAGATAGACGAGCGTCGCCACGCGCGTCGCGGGCATGCGCTTGAGCAGCGCCCATAACGTCAGGTAAGCGATGAACGTCGAGAACACCGTCAGCCACACGACGGACAACCAGACGTTCGGCTGCGTCGGCACATGCAGATCGCCGGTGACGAGCCCGCATGCCGCGAACAGCACGAGGCTCACGCACCCCTGCACGAACAGCGGCAGAAACAACCCGTCCTCGTTGCTGCGCGCCGTCGTGAGCGCGCGCCGCCGCTGATAGATCGTCGCGATCGACAGCCCCAGCGCGGACACCAGCGGCAGCATGTACATGACGATGCCGACCGATTCGGTCGGCAGCGCGTATTGCCCGCCGATCACGATGCCGACGCCGATGAATCCGAGCACGAGCCCGGCCCACTGACGCGCGCCGCTGCGCTCGCTGCCTTCGAACGTCGTCATCGCCGCCGTGATGAGTGGCTGCAACGCCGCGACGATCGCCGCGATGCCCGGCGGCAGCCCATGCTGGATCGCGACGTAGACGCAGGCCAGGTAGAGAAACTGCGACAGAAAGCCGATCACCGCGTGATAGCGGATCTTCTCCAGCGTCAGGCGCCCGAGCCGCCTGTTGAGGACGATCGCCAGACAGAGCGTGACGAGCAGAAAACGCCAGAACAGCAGGTTGAACGCACCGGCCGTCTCCGCGCCGAGCTTGGCGCCGATGAAGCCGGAACTCCACGACAACACGAACACGAGCTGGATCAGGAAAAGCTGCATCGGAACGGCGCCCCTCAGAACGTGACCGTGGATGTGCGCGCGTCGCCCAGGTCTTCGAACCGGATCGGTTCGAGACCGAGGCGAAGGTACTGCATCGCGGCTTCGTCGCGGAGGCTGCGTTGCAGTGCCAGCCAGTTGACGACCGTGCGCGGGATGCCGTCGTCCGACGCGAGATGCCAGAAGCCGTTGTCGTCCTCGCGCGTGTACGGGCAATGAAACGACAGCACCAGCGACATGCGCCGCCCTGCCTCGACCGGTTCGACGCCATGAAACAGCTTGCTGCCGTAGATCAGCAGCGCGTCGCCCGCCTGGCTCAAATCCGCCGTCTTCACATGCGCGCGTTCGCGATCGTGCCGATCGAACGTCTCGGCAGTCGATTCGTAAAACAGAAAGTTTCCGCCCTCGTATTCGGATCGATCCGACAGCACGATGTTCAGCACGAAACTGGTGCCGTCGGTGTGCCACATGCCGACCTGTTCCTTGTCGTCGCGCTCGCGCGTCGGGTAGTAATAGTTGAACTGCGAGCGCGCATTGATCATCGGATACGGGATCAACGGCGCGCCGGCCAGACGCGACAGCCGCAGCAGGAACGCGCGGTCGTGCATCATCGCGTCGATGAAGCGCGAGCGGTTCGTCACCGCACGCACCCGCTTCGAGATGATCCAGTTGCTGTGCGACGCGCTGCGTTCCAGCGTGCGGCCGATCTCGCGCAGCGCGTGAACCGCTTCGTCGGAGAACAACCCGCGCAGGCTGCACACCGCGTTGAGCGCGTTCGACTGCGTGCCGCGCATCGGCACGTCGCGATAGCCGAGATCGTCGAGGTTGCGGCGATACCGCACCTGATAGCCGTCGCGCAGGCAGCCGCTCGTCCAGCGCATCCGTTCCGCAACGGTAACCGTGTCGTCCGCGACATTCGCGTCGCCGGCCAGCGAGGTCCGCAGCGCAAGCCTCACCCGATCGAACCCGCGCGCAAACACCGGCAGTGCATTTCCCTTGTTCATCGCGTGCCTCGCTCTCGTCGTTGCGGCCCGGGGCGCTAGCCCTTGAACTGCGCAATCTGGTACACGACGCTGCCGTCCCCGCTGCGCAGCTCGTCGATCACCCGGCAGTTGCCGTGACTGCTGCGCACGTGGCGGAATTGCTCGGGCGTGTATTTCAGGCAGACGTTGGTGATCAGATGCCCGTGGACGCCCGCCTTCGACACCGGCTGCAGCGTAACCGCAACGTGGAACTGATCGCCCAGCAGGTTCAGCCGGACGATCGACACGTCATGCTCGCCGTGCGGCTCGAAGCCCTGCTGCCGGCTGACGACTTCGGAGAACCGCACCATGTTCTCGTTGCGGTAGAAGTCGTAGATGTGCGCTTCGCGGCCTTCCACGAACAGCTGCATCTCGGACACCACGTAGGTCGACTTGCCGCCGAGATTGCGGATCAGCCGACCGATCGTCACAGGCAATTCGTTGCCTTCCTGGAACCCGAGCATCGTGATGAAGGTCATGTCCTGGCCCAGATCGATGTGGTTCCACTGCACGTTCCGGTAGTCGTCGGCGATGTAGTTGAAACAGCCGGGCGTCTTCAGGAACGGCATGATCGCGTCGCGCATCGCGTGTTCCGACGACTCGTTGATGTCGACCGCCGTGTAGCGCAGATGGTCCGGCCCGCCGCCGCTGACGCCCTTCATCAGTTCGGTCGTCTTGACCGGCTCGGGCCCGAGTTCGATGTAGTGAACATGGCGGCCGCGCGACAACGTGGCGAGACGCTCGCTCAACGCACCGATCGCTTCGCGCAACGACCCTTTTCCGTTGCGATCCGCACATAATGCAGGACTCCGAACCCCCAATTCGTTCAGGTTCCGCATCAAGGAGAAGACTTCACGCCCCGCCTCGCGTTGCCGCGCGGCATCGTCCGTGCGCTGCAACGTCGAATACTTCTCGTGATTCTCGACCGTCCATACCGACTCCGCCTTCAGCTTCCTGTCCCGCACCAATGCATCCACTACAAAATCATTGATAGACATGAATCGTTCCCCGGGATACGTGTCACGCTCGATCGAATGCCTGCCGTCGTCCGCCTGTTGACCCGAGGATAGGGAGGCGCAATAATTCCGTCAATCGACATTACCTGAATCACTGATTCGGAAAATCAAAATCATGCCGCGCACCCTGGACGTCGACCTGCTGCGTACCTTCCACGCCGTCGCGAAGCTCGGCCGCTTCAAGGATGCGGCCGCGTATGTGAATCGCAGCCCGTCGTCGGTCACGGCACAGATCCAGAAGCTCGAGGAGATGGTCGCGCAGCGGCTGTTCACGCGAAACAACCAGGCCGTCGAGCTCACGCAGTTCGGGCACAAGCTGCTCGGCGACACCACCGAGTTCCTGTCGAGCCACGACCGCCTGGTCGAATCGCTGTCGCCGCAGATCCTGACCGGCAAGTTGCGGCTCGGCATCCCCGATTCGTATGCCGCGCATTTCATGGCGGAATTCCTGCCGCGCTTCGCCGCCGACCGGCCGTTGCTCGAACTGACCGTCGAAGCGCGCTCCAGCGAGGAACTGCAGCAGCTGTTTTCCCGCGGTCAGCTCGACATCACGATTGCCGTCGTGCCGAAAGCGCTGCCGCACGCGGAACTGCTCAGCAAGACCCATCCGGTGTGGGTCGCCGCGCGCACGTTCAAGTTCAATCCCGACGCGCCGCTGCCGATCGCCGTGCAGCTGCAGGGATGTCCGTACCGCGACACCGCGCTGAACGCGCTGAAGAAGGCGAAGATCGCGCACCGGATGCTGCTCGAGAGCGCGAGCTCGCCGGCGGTCGAGGCGTGCATCGCGAATGGCCTCGCGGTCGGCATCATCGAGCACGACCGCGTGTCCGGCAACCTGACGAGCAACGTCGCGGGGATCGCGCTGCCGGATCTGCCGCCGCATCTGATCACGATCCTCACGGACGACAGCAATCGCGCCGCGCTGCATTTGCGCGACGTGCTGAAAAGTACGTTCAGGATCGGCTAGGGAAAGAAGACAAGGCCGTGACCGGCCTTGCATGTGAAGCGACAACGCATGCGGCAAGCGCCGCCAGCCCATTGCAGGCCGGCGGCTTTCTCTCGTCAACCGCCGAGATACGCCTGCTTGATCCGGTCGTTCGCGAGCAGGTTCGCGCCCGTATCGGCGAGCACCACACGCCCCGTTTCGAGCACGTAGCCGCGATCGGCCACACCCAGCGCCTTGTTCGCGTTCTGCTCGACCAGGAACACCGTGACACCCTCGTCGCGAATCGTCCGGATGATGTCGAAGATCTGCGCGATCACGAGCGGTGCGAGGCCGAGCGTCGGCTCGTCGAGCAGCAGCAGGCGCGGCTTGCTCATCAGCGCGCGGCCGATCGCCAGCATCTGCTGCTCGCCGCCCGACATCGTGCCGGCCCGCTGCGCCGCGCGTTCCTTCAGGCGCGGAAACAGCTTGAACACGTGCTCGATGCCGTCGTCGATTTCATGACGGCTCGCGAAGAACCCGCCCATCTTCAGGTTCTCGAGCACCGTCAGGCTCGGGAACACGCGCCGCCCTTCCGGCGAGATCGCCATCCCCTGCCGCATGATCTGGTGCGTCGACATCGCGGTGATGTCGTTGCCCTCGAACAGCACGCGGCCCGACGACGCGCGCGGCGTGCCGCACACGGTCATCATCAGCGTCGTCTTGCCGGCGCCGTTGCTGCCGATCAGCGTGACGATCTCGCCCTTCTTCACCTCGATCGACACGCCCGCGAGCGCCTCGACCGCGCCATAGTGCGTATGGACCTGTTCCAGCTTCAGCATCACTCTTCCCCCAGATACGCCTTGATCACGCGCGGGTCGTTGCGGACCGCTTCCGGCGTGCCGATCACGATCGGCCGGCCGTGCTCCATCACGAGGATGCGGTCCGACACGCCCATCACGAGGCTCATGTCGTGTTCGATCAGCAGCACCGACACGCCGAACTCGTGGCGCAGCTTGTCGATCAGGTGCTGCAGCTCGATCTTTTCCTGCGGGTTGAGACCAGCCGCCGGTTCGTCCAGCATCAACAGGCGCGGCTCGGTGATCATGCAGCGCGCGATCTCCAGGCGCCGCTGGTGCCCGTACGACAGCGTGCCCGCCTGCCGGTTGGCGACCGACTTCAGCCCCATCCGGTCGAGCCACACGGCCGCGCGTTCGAGCGCTTCCTTCTCGGCGCGACGATACGCGGGCGTCGAGAACAGGCCCGGCAACAGCCCCGACTTCACCTTGCGGTGCTGTGCGACCAGCAGGTTCTCGACCACCGTCAGCGACTTGAACAGGCGGATGTTCTGGAACGTGCGCACGAGGCCCTTCAACGCGATCTGGTGGCTCGGCAGCCCCGCGATCGCGTGGCCGTCGAGCACGACGTCGCCGCCGGTCGGCTTGTAGAAGCCGCCGACGCAGTTGAACACCGTGGTCTTGCCCGCGCCGTTCGGCCCGATGATCGCGAACACCTCGTTGCGGCGCACGTCGAAATCGATGCCGTCCACCGCGAGCAACCCGCCGAAGCGCATCTGCAGCCCGGCGACCTTCAACAGTTCCGTATTCGCGCTCATTGCGGCAGCTCCACGTGGGGACGGCTCGCGGGCAGCAGGCCCTGCGGACGCCACATCATCATCAACACCATCACCAGACCGAAGATCAGCATCCGGTACTCCGCGAAGCCGCGCGCGACTTCCGGCAGCACGGTCAGCAGGATCGCCGCGAGGATCACGCCGAGCTGCGAGCCCATCCCGCCGAGCACGACGATCGCGAGGATCAGCGCCGACTCGATGAAGGTGAACGATTCAGGATTCACGAGGCCCTGACGCGCCGCGAAGAACGCGCCGCCGATGCCCGCGAACGCCGCGCCGAGCGTGAACGCCGACAGCTTGATGCGCGTCGGGTTGAGACCCAGCGAGCGGCAGGCGATCTCGTCGTCGCGCAGCGCTTCCCACGCGCGGCCCATCGGCATGCGGATCAGGCGGCTCGTCACGAACAGCGTGAAGCCGACCAGCACCAGCGCGATCAGGTACAGGAAGATCACCATGTGCTCGCCGCTGTATTCCAGCCCGATCAGTTCATGGAAGGTCTTCGCGCCTTCGACGCTCGCCGAGCGCGCCATCTCGAAGCCGAACACCGTCGGCTTCGGAATGCTCGAGATGCCGTCCGGGCCGCCGGTGAGGCTCGTCAGGTTGTTCGCGAGCAGGCGGATGATTTCGCCGAAGCCGAGCGTGACAATCGCGAGATAGTCGCCGCGCAGACGCAGCACCGGGAAGCCGAGCAGGAAGCCGAACGTCGCCGCGGCGATCGCCGCGATCGGCAGGCACTCCCAGAACGACAGCCCGAAATACTGGTTCAGCATCGCGTACGTATAGCCGCCGACCGCGTAGAACCCGACATAGCCGAGATCCAGCAGCCCCGCGAAACCGACCACGATGTTCAGCCCGAGGCCGAGGATCACGTAGATCAGCGCGAGCGTCGCGACGTCTACCGCGCCGCGCGAACCGAAGAACGGCCACACGAGCCCGACCGCGAGCAGCACCCAGATGATCGCGCGCTGCTGCTGCGCGCCCATCGCGGGCATCGCCGGCAGCTTCACCGCCGATTTCGCGCGCACGAGCCACGGCTTGAACAGCTGGAACAGGAACACGGCCGCGACCGCGATCCACACCGGACGCCAGTGCGGCGTGAGCACCACCTGATAGCCGTCGAGCTTCAGCTGCAGGCCGAGCACCGGAATCGTGAGGATCGCCGTCAGCAGCGCGGCGGCCGCGGCATTCTTCAGCGCCTGGCCGACCGACGCGTCGGCGGCCGGGCGGCGAACGGAAATGACTTGACTCATCTGCGTCTCCCTCAGACCTTTTCGATGTCCGACTTGCCGAGCAGGCCGGTCGGGCGGAAGAGCAGGATCAGCACGAGCAGGCCGAACGCGACCACGTCCTTGTACTCGGCCGGCATGTAGCCTGCGGCGAAGGTTTCGGCGAGGCCCAGCAGCACGCCGCCGAGCATCGCGCCCGGGATGCTGCCGATCCCGCCCAGCACCGCGGCGGTGAACGCCTTGATGCCCGCGACGAAGCCGATGTACGGATTCAGCTTGCCGATCGTCAGCCCGATCAGCACGCCGCCGACGGCCGCGAGCATCGCGCCGAGCACGAACGTGAACGAGATCACGCGGTTCGTGTCGATGCCGAGCAGGTTCGCCATCTTCATGTCTTCGGCGCACGCGCGGCACGCGCGGCCCATCCGCGAATGCGAGATGAACAGCGTGAGCGCGATCATCAGCACGACCGTCACGCAGACGATCAGCAGACGCGCATACGGAATCGTCACGTCGTAGTCGCCGCCGAGATGGATGTCGAATGCGCCGGAGATCAGCACCGGCACGGACACGTCGCGCGCGCCCTGGCCGATCTGCACGTAGTTCTGCAGGAAGATCGACATGCCGATCGCGGAGATCAGCGGCACGAGGCGCGGGCCGCCGCGCAGCGGGCGATACGCGACGCGCTCGACCGCGAAGCCGTACAGGCCGGTGACGAGCACCGACACGATCAGCGCGGCGCCGAGCACGAGCGGCAGCGGATAGCCGGCGGAGATGCCGATGGCGGTGAGGGTCACGAGGCCCACGTATGCGCCGATCATGTAGATCTCGCCGTGGGCGAAGTTGATCATGCCGATGATGCCGTAGACCATCGAGTAGCCGATGGCGATCAACGCATAGATCGCACCCAGCGTCAGGCCGTTGACCAGCTGCTGGGCGAATTGAGGAAAGAAGTCAGTCATGTGCGGGAAGCTCCCGTTGGCGCTGGGTCGCGTGCCGTCGCCGGATCACGGCGGTCGGCCGCGCGCAACGCACGGTGTCGTCTCGGGCCGCCCGTCGGCCGCGCAATGCGGTCATGCGCGGCGCGAATGCACGCCCGCCCCGTCCGGGTCTCGGACAGGGCGGACGCGCGGGCGGGTACGCCGGATTACTTGGCGGCGGTCTTCGTCGCGTCCTTGTGCCATGTGTAGACGACGAACTTGAACGCCTTCAGGTCGCCCTGGGCGTCATACGCGACCTTGCCGATCGGCGTGTCGAACGTCGTCTTGTGCATGTACGCGGCGACCTTCGTCGGGTCGGTCGTCTTCGCGCCGGCGATCGCGTCGGCGATGATCTTCACCGCTGCGTACGACGGCATCTGGAACGGGCCGTTCGGGTCGCGCTTCTTGTCCGCGAACGCCTTCACGAGCGCCGCGTTGGCCGGGTCGGCCGAGAAGTCGGCCGGCAGCGTGACGAGCATGCCTTCCGAAGCCGGGCCGGCGATCGCCGTCACGTCCTTGTTGCCCACGCCTTCGGGGCCCATGAACGTCGCCTTCACGCCCTGCTCGCGCGCCTGGCGCATCAGCAGGCCCATTTCCGGGTGATAGCCGCCGAAGTAGACGAAGTCGACGCCTTGCGACTTCAGCTTCGTGATGATCGCCGAGTAGTCCGAATCGCCGGCGTTGATGCCTTCGAACAGCACGACCGGGATCTTCGCGCCTTCGAGGTCCTTCTTCACCGACGACGCGATGCCCTGGCCGTACGACTGCTTGTCGTGCAGAATCGCGACCTTCTTCGGCTTCACGTTGTTGATGATGTAGTGCGCGGCGGCCGGGCCTTGCTGGTCGTCACGGCCGATCGTGCGGAAGATGAAGTGGCGCTTCTTGCCTTCCGTCAGCTGCGGCGCGGTGGCCGACGGCGTGACCATCACGATGCCTTCGTTCTCGTAGATGTCGGAGGCGGGGATCGTCGAACCCGAGCACACGTGGCCGATCACGTACTTGATCTTCTGGCTGACGATCTTGTTGGCGACGGCGACGGCCTGCTTCGGTTCGCATGCGTCGTCCATCTGCACGACTTCGAACTTGTTGCCGCCCGCGCCGCCTGCCGCGTTGATCTGTTCGATCGCGGTCAGCGCGCCGGCCTTCACCATGTCGCCGTATTGGGCGACCGAGCCGCTCATCGGACCAGCGATGGCGATCTTCACGGTTTCCGCTTGCGCGGCGGCGGCGCCGGCGGCGAACAGCACGGCGGCGACGGAAATGGACGTAAGACGGGACAGCGTCATCTGGGAGCTCCTCGATGTTGTTTAGTCATACGGGCAAAGGCGGCATGACTTGCGCAATCGAACAGCACCCGGGGCGAGGACATGGGACACGCCCGAGACACATGAAGACGGACCTGCGGATGAATGTTGCGTAGCGGGGCCCGGCTCTTGCAGTCCCCCAAGGGGGACGTCTGGTTCGGAAAGACATCGTGATGCGTCTTGCATTGCGCAAGCGTTTCGCCTGCCCCGCTTGCCAACTGCTTGTTCGGAGGGATGGTCCGACAGCCGTTGGCAAGGCAGTCGAAATTATATGGGGGTTTTTAAATCGTCTGTCAAAAATGCCGCTTCTATGAGGGAAAACACGGAGAAACTGGGCTGGGGAGAGGTGGCGATTTGGGAGCAACTCGGGCGGGTGGAGAACGTTTGCGGTGGGTGCAATTGGGTTGCGATTTTGGGTCTGGTTGTGGGGTTGTGGCTTGATGGGTGGGGGTTTGCGGCGATTTGTGGTTGTGGATCGTGCGATTTTTTGTTTTTGGGGGTCGGTGCTTTTTAAATCAATCGACTGAGGATTGCGTTGGCGTGTACCGAGGTGGGGCGGTGTGTTGGATCGGCAAATCCTTCCATATGCTGACGTTTACGGCATATACGAAAGCTTTTTGTTATTTTTATGAAATAATGCGAACTCTCCTCTGCAATCCAGCCAGCCTTCCCGCGAACCGCGCCCGCCGCGCTTCGCCGTCGCTTCAGGGCCGCTTCAACGCCCGTCCGCCGTTCAGTCTCGCCAGCCAGTGATCTGCCGTTTTTTCAATGCACATCACCTGCTTCGGATCGCATATGAATCATCCCTTCCGTCTTTCTTCCGCCGCCGCGCTTGCTTGTGCGCTTTCTGTTTCTACCGTCGACGCCTCGGGCCGCGATTCGCTGGTCGATCGCTCGGGCGGTGCCAACGTGTTTCGTTCGGAACGTCAGGCCGTGGCTCGCGATGATGGGCGCTCGGCACGCGCAACCCGACGCGTAAAGTACGCTGCGCCGGCTGAACGCAGCCCGTTCGATACGCCTGATACGCGGCCGGTGCGGGTGTCAGGCGATACGCTCGAATCGCAAACTCCGTCGGTACACGAATCCGATTTTGTATTGCCCGCGAATCGCGTTGCGCTCGGCGCGGGTGGGAGCGACAGCCTCGGGCGCGCTTTGCCCGGATATGAACAGCGTGCGCAGAACTGGAACGAATACCTGCGGGCAAATGGATCGCGACGTGTCGGCAGCGGCGGCTCGTATGCGCCAACGCGGGCTTACGATGCCGCGCGCGGGCCGCACGGTACGCCGAATCCGTTTGATCCATCGGTACCGCAACCGGAGACCCGGACGTTCTACGACAACGGCGCCGGTACGCATTGCACGGCTACAGGTGGTGCGGGAACGTCGCGGTCGTCGTGCAATATTGCCTGGTGATGCATTGGGGCGGCTGATAGCGGCTACCCTGCCTTGCCCGGCGCGCTGCGCGACGTCGCGCAGCGCGGCCGCGTCTTGCGGCGTTGCCTTTTACAGTTTCGTGATGATCAGCCTGCCAGGCTCAATATCAATCCGTGCCTTCTGGCCGGGTACGAAACACGCATCTTCGATCAGCCACATTCCACCAATCTTCATGTACGGGTAGAACTTCTCCGGCTTGATGTCCGTTTTCGGGGTACCCCACATTTCCTGGATCGTGACGAAACGTTCCGTCTTCGGTGGTCGTGCTTTATGATTCGGCTTAGCCATGGGCAACTCCTGATAAGTTGGCTGTGGTTAGCGGGTCGTGAGTGTTGGTAGCACTTGCGGCCCGCGCTCGTTTACTGCGGCGTTTTTTGTGGTTGGGATTCCTCCTTTGTTTTTGCCCCGATGAAAGCAATGTTTCGATAGGGCCTACCGGTTACGTTGCGTCCATTCGCGCGCGCGATGCCCGCGCGATCATCATTGGACATTGCCTATTAGACCATCGTTAACGCTCAATATTTTCGGCTTGTGCGAACGTTAGCCGTTAGGCATAGGTACGAAATTTCGCCTGCGTGCGTAGCGCCATTGCATGCGAAGATGCGGAAGGAAAAGCTAATCGACGCGGACGCCGATCGGCCTCGGACGCGATCATTCGAAACAGTTGGAATGAATTGGCTTCACTCACGGTACGGGCACAGTTCGATACAGAAGCGACTGCTGCTCCGTCTCTTCCAACTGCCCCGACATGAAGAAGTTTCTCGCTGGAAACGTTCTTTTTCTACACCTTCTACAGGCTGCAATCGGCCCTGAGTCGTCATCCGCTTGCCGTCGCGAATGGCTCGCCAAAGCAACTCTTCCATATCATACGAGCACGCGATCCAACTAGGTACCGACAAACGCCACCTCAATCTCGTACTCGTTCCGGACATGTCTCTAGATACCAGCAAAACTGATATACACAACCAACTATTGAACAGTACGTCGCGACCCGGATGCGTGTAATTTCGCTACAAATAACTCGTCGTAAACGATGCGAAAATCGCCGAAACACCATCTTGAAAATCGCCGGGAGCTTTGGGAGAAAGAAGTACGAACACGTCGGTGCGCGAGAAAAGCAAGCTGGTGCGGTACTGTTCTATCCTCGCAACGACATCATATCTATGTGGTAGATTCCCCGGCTCGTTTGGTCCCGGCCGTGTTCCGACTGAAAATCCCGCGGCGCGAAGAATAACTTCGGCGTCGTCAAATGAGCTTCCGAGCGGAATGTAGCGAACTGCGAGCCAAGTAATGTCCCCGGCTTTATCTATCTCTTGGGTCGAGCCGCTTTGGGGAACCTTCTGATACGCCTTGTCGATTTCAATGCGAAATCTTTTTCCCAGTACTTCGAGATCTTGCCGAGGGGATGCGTGCGACGCCCAAGGTACGAGCGCAAGATAAAGCGGCACCCATAATCCCGCGCGTATCGCGGTACGTCGTTGGGAGGCCAGCTTCCGACTTTTTGCCATTGCCACCTCCGATTCGCGGGACCAGTTACATCGCAACGAGGATGGTTCTCACCGGAACATCGCGGGCGATTGGGTTGGAGCATGCGTCCGTGGAGCCCTATCTAGCCCCAACTATTGGAAGACCGCTTCTGGCCGAACCGGGCCAACCGCCCCCTCCGGACATCGCCCACCGCACGACCGGCGGCTGAACGCGACCCTGAGCCGCCGTTTGTAAGCGGTCGTCGCAACGACCGCTTACAAAATACATCCGTCCCTCGTCGTAACGATTCGACCCGGGATTAGTGAGCCATAATAGTCGCCCGACAGCGGCGCATAGTGCGCTTCAACCAACCGAACGACGAAAAAATGGCGCTCCCTGCTTGGACGAAACGAACCTCTGACACCGCCAAACCAGCTCGTACCGCACGTCCAGCGGCAGAATCGGCGGGATCCAGCACGCTCGCGGCCAAGCCGCAAAAATTCAATCACCCAAAGATTCTGCTTCTGGACGTTGATTCAGAGGTTGGGGATACGCTGCGTGAGAATTGGGCGAATGTCACGACCGCTTCCCTGGGCACCCCGTATCGCGTGGAGGTGAGCGCTGGGTTCCTTCCGGTCATACAACACGACGAACTCAATGGGCATGAAGAAGTCGACATCGTTGTTGCGGATCTATCCATGGACGACATGGACACTCATCCTAATGGCGAACCACATCGCCCTAAAGGTGAGCTCGATTTATGGGCGAAGTGCGACATGGGCTTTATCGATGCTCGGGTCCGTACAGTCTTGCAAGAATTCCCTGCGTTCGACCGCGTACTGGACAACGGTGGCATTTTTGTGGTGTTCGCGACCCGGCGCATCCCGCTGACCTTTGTGATGGCACGCTCGACGCCCTACGGATTTAACCAAGAACGTCAGGTTAATAGGGACGTGTGGGGCATCACGTCTGAACTTAACGACATGCGCGTCAAAGAGGACGCAGGCGAAGAAATCCGGGTCGTCGATACATCATCCGTTGGCGCAGTGCTCGCGAAGCACTTGGATATGGCTCGGTTCGACTGCACCTTGGTGGGAGGGTACAGGGAAGAAGACGAATGGCAACCGCTGGCCGTGAACAAATACGGTCATGCAGTTGGTTTGATGCGCCGGCGTGGAAAGGGATTAACGATTGTATTACCGCAGATAGCGCGGAAGGCCGCGTTTCTTCGAGAGTTGATGGCGACTGCGTTACCAGAACTATCGCCGCATCTCTTTCCTGAGATTGAGCGCGGGAGTTGGACTAATCGGATCGAATATGAACTACCGCGCATAGCTGAATTGCAGTCGGAGCAGGCCCGTATTGCTGCGGAAGCCAAGGCAGCGATCGCGCGGCTTGACAGCGATATCGAGGCGGAGCGTGCGACGAATGGCTGGTTACACGACTTGCTGACGGGAACGGGCGACTCGCTAGTGATGGCGATAAAGAGAGCGCTTGGCGAAATCGGCTTTGAGCGTGTGATAGACGTCGATGAAATCCGGGATCAGGAAGGCAAAAGCCGGCGCGAAGATCTGCGTATCGAGGATCGGAGCCCATTGCTGATCATCGACATCAAGGGCATTGGTGGGTACCCAACCGACGAAGACGCGACGCAGGCGAACAAGCACGCCTTCATTAACACGAAAGAACTGGGTAGGACGGATGTGCAGGGACTTGCAATTGTCAACCATCAGCGACACCTGCCGCCCCTCGATCGTGAGAACAAAATGCCATTTCGGCAGGAACTGCTGGACGTCGCGGGCGAAACGAGTCTCGGCTTGATGACGGCGTTCGATCTGTACCGTCTGGTCGTCAACATGCGCAAACACGGATGGTCCGCGGAGCAAGTGATGGCGGTTTTCTACAGCCAACAACGTATCGAGGCTGTGCCGGCACACTATCGGTATATTGGCACGGTCGCGAAAGCCATGACGGGGAAATTTGGCGTTGTCATTTCGGAGAACAGCATCGCGGTCGGCGATCGGATAGCGGTGGAGGGGCCAATCTATTTCGATGAAGCCGACGTAGAATCTATCCAAATCAAAGGGAGTGCCGTGGAGCGTGCGCAGGAGGGCGACCCGGCTGGTTTCCTGTGGCCAGAAGGTAACGCAAGAATCCGGGAGGGCATGCGCGTATTTGCGATACCGAAGTCAACTTGAAGCCACCTAGCGCGCAAGGTGCGCCAAACCCGATACCGGAGCAACTGCTTAGCGCGCAACGGGCGTACAAGACGGCGACTTAGATCACAAACGCCTGGCATAGCTAGACTGGGAGTGCCCGTGACCTCCGCAGTCTCGGTGATCGCTCAGGACCGAACTTGCCTGGCGTGGCGTACATGCTCACGAGGTCCGCTGTACGGCCACTGCCCCTAGTGGGGCGAATGCACAGGCATACGTCCGCTATCCGGGCGGAGCCGCCTTTCGAATGGCCGCCCGAAAGATGATCGAACGGCCGCAATTGGCCGAACTCGGCCGGCAGCCGGGCCACTGCCCTGTGACGCGCAACCGGCCGTGTTCCTTTTCAGTCATTCAGATCCGCGTAATCAATGTTCGTTGGTTGCTCTTCAGCGGACATTAGACGCGTTTTTACGAGCAATGTCTCATTAGCTTATCGTCAATTTCGCGAGAAATCACGTTGTCGATTCCTTGGCCAACACTCCTCGGCCAATCTATTAGATGCATGGATTAGGGTTCGTCATTTCTTCCCAAGTCGCCTAGTCATTGTCATAATGACAGCCGCACCGTTCTGCACCGCTCTGCGGCACAATAAAAGTTGCTGATCTATCGTTCATCAGGCCGTAGTGCGTCGTAGGTACGGCATCCAGCCTGCTCTAGACGACGACCTAACGGTACCTCATGCCATCCATAACCATTACGCTGAAAATACCGTTCGAATGCGACCCGCCTGGTGGCTTGGTGCCCGCGCTCACCTTCACTCATTGGCTTCCGTTGGGCCGCGATAAAGGTATCGCAGTTGATGACGGTGACGTGCGATTTATCTTGTGGTTTGACGAGAAGTGTACATGGTGGGCATCACAACCAACCGCTGACGAACTGAAGAACTATGTCAACGTATTGGCACATTACGTCAATGTCGAAGTCCAGGCCTTAGACCTATCCGACGAACTGGTGGCCTACGTGCAAACTGCGAAAAATTCGGAATCGTCCACCAAGATCAACGATAGTTTGCAGGTAGAGTACGGAATCCTCGCGCGAAAAATTTTGCTTTCCGTGCTTCAAAGGGTTAATCGACTTATCGCGTTTGCACGATCTCGGAAAGGACAGTACTGGCTAACTGAGCATAATATTGATCATGATCAGTTGCGCTCCTGTTTTCTAAAGTTCGATGCCCGAGGGCGCGTCGACGAAGGACCTTGGTTTACTTTTGTACCGCCGACTACTGACTCTATTACGATAAGGGCGGGAGGCACGAACAGCTACATAGAGGAGGATGATTGGCCGGCATTCCGCGACTTTGTCGTTGGTGCAAAGAAGCCAGACTTGGTAGGTGAACTATTGGCAGGTGCGGAGTACCTGCTTAGAGCCGGGCATCGTCGGAGCGCGCTTACAGAAGCCGTCACGGCGCTTGAGATAGTCGTATTTAGATTCTCGCAGAGCCCCAAGGCGGAAGCTGAATTCGGTGACCGTTTGGGTGGGCGATTAGGCCTTTCGACCCTTTATTCGCAAGTGAGCCACCTCGGGCTAAGTGCCACGGTAAAATATCTTTTGCCGACAATTCTTTCTGAGGATATATTGCCGGGCACTATTCTTTCGGAGTGTCAAGAGGCGCTGACCCAGCGACAGAACGTCGTGCACAACGGTCAACGGGATGTTGACGAACGCTTTACCCAGCGCGCAATCTCGGCGATCAGAAGATTTTGCGATATTCTCAACTCACTGACGCAAACCCGGTCTGACTAATTGAATACGGCGAGGGATCACTTGAGCACCGTAAAATAGCTGGCAGAATGAAACTGGCGGTGAGGATTGCGCAAAGAGCGACGGGTTGTACTCATCGTCGCTCTTTCGTATGCCCGTTAACAAATCTTGAGCAGACGTTAGCGTATGTGGTGCGAGTGCTCGTTCTTGGCCGTCTGGAGCCCAATGCACTTGGCAGTAGCCGACCCGAACCTGACTTTCGCTTTGGAGAAAACGTAGCGGCTGCCTCCGGAGAAAAACGGCCCTCCGCTTCGGACCTCGCACGACAAGTCACCCTCGCATCGGCGATCAGGGAGCGCCGTGATCTTGACGATCCGGCGCACCTTCGCCGAAGCGGTGAGCAGATGAATCGGCTTCACCGGTCGCATCGCTCGCCGCCTTGGCGAAGCAACCGCGGCTATGCTGTCTCTGACGGACGCAGTTCTCGCAACTTCCGCGCAAGGGATGGACGCCCGGCCTTCACCAATCCATCTGCGACCATGTCAAGAATGGAGATCCTTGATAGCAGATGGTCCACGGCTTCCCACGTAAGGGTCTCGCCCAACGTCGAGGTGGTGTTAGCCAGGAGCCCTTCGTGGTGTTCGCCTAACACTTGATCCCTTCCCAAATAGTAGAGCGTCTGTATTTCCGCGAATTCTTGTACTGTTAGCAGTGCGGAGATCGATTCAAAAAGCCGTTTGCGGCGTAACCCCTGTTCTTTGTATTTCTCGAAATCGCGATCAAAGTAATCCAATCCGAGGCCATCGCCTCCGTCGGTTTCCGGCTTGCTAGCCACCCAAAGCCGCATGGCCTCGATTGCTTTCTCATCACTGATATACTTAAGGCCTGTTTCCTTTCCGATCAAGGCCGCGAGGGGCCGCGATTGCCGGATCGAATCTATGGCATCGGAAAACTTACGGCCACTTAGACCGTATTGCTTCATGACCTGAACTTTCTTCTCGAGGAAGCTCTCATCATTCCACGCTGATTGATCTCCCATGAAAATCGCGATAGCTTCGAGATCTTTGCGTGAACAATGCGAAGTATGCGTCCCCGTCAGCCGCTCCTCTACAATGTCTTGAACACGGTGTTTAAGGCATTGAAGGATCTCGCTGAGGTTCCCGATACTGTTGCGCACATGTTGGAGATTAATAACAGCAACATCGGACAAGCTAATTTGACCGTCCCTATTAAGCGCGTAGCGAAGCTCTTGACCGTCATCGTCTACGGCCGCCAAGCTTCTAACAAATGGCTCAAGGTCGGAAACGGTTTTTCTCAACGATGCGTCTCCGAGGGCGGCATTGGGGCCGCCCCCTGCGGATTGCAGATGTTGCCAATGACCATCAATGTCGTGATTAACTGGAAAGCCTTGCGTAAGCATCCCTGACTTGTGCAGGCGGTCAATTGCATATTTCAGCGACAGTTCAAGACCGTGCCGGCAGTTATAAAGTATGGGCATAGCCAACGTATCGCGGCTGCCAATCAAGCGCTTGTCAATAACGGCGCTTGCGAGTTCAAGCGCTGCCTCAAGATAGCCGTCAACATAATTTTCAGCGTCACCTTGGATACCTACACAGGCATTCCATTCCCCATCGTAAATCGTCTCAAAAAAGGGATCCATCGCCTTTGAGGTGGCACCAACGTTGTCTTCTTTTTTCATATAGATTTTGCCGAGGCGATCAGTCGCCCGCCAGTATGCCAACACACCGCGGTAACGTCACCTGGTTCTCAAGCGACTCAGCCCCGATGACCTTGAAGGTCTGCCTCCAAAGGCGGAACCGACGCGGGATGTTCGGAGTCGCCCTACTGCCGAATGTTGCCTGTTTGCCGGTGCCGGAAGGATCGGATTCGAAGTAGCACTCCCGCCCGAACTGCGTCGTGCTCTAGCCACATTGCCCACATATCAACCGAACGATCGCCGACAACTCCGGAGTTGGTGCCTGTACCCGTGGTAAGCGCCGTTCGCTGCCTATGGATACAGGGACCGAAAAAGCAGCGTTCAGCTTCCAGGAGCGAATGGCCGATTGCCGGGTATAGTGTTGAAAAACTCTTCCGTCAGGTGCCCGGGCAAGTTTTCGGGAGTCGTCTTACCCCTAGCCGATGCTCACGGGCGGCTTGTAGAGCGATCTGAGAGGCTGATTTTTCTCGGCGCGGTGCGCCCGCGGGCAAAAGTGAATTTTTCAACACTATCCGGGTACAGCCGACGCTTGAACGTCAGGGAAACAAAATGCGCGAACGCCCCCTCATGGCCGCCTGCCGCCCGACGCGGTCGGCCGTAGCCGACCCGAAGCGGTCCTTCGGACTTGGTTGAAGCGGACGGTCACGTGGACGTTGAGTCGCGAGCGGCGGCCTGCCAAGGTGAGTCGGCTCAAGCGACCGGTCGCTCCCCCAACGATTGAACGCAGATAACTCTTCCGGCAGCTTGCAGCGTGTGGCGCTATCGTGCACAGATTCCATGTTGGCAGGGCCCACTGAAGATGCCGGATATACGACTGCAACTATTCCCTCTTGGTCAGACGTATCGATCAATTTCTTATTGAATTGGGGGAGTCCATATGTGCCATGTTAGAGAACGGGTTAGCAACTACATTGAGAGCCTGAACCTCTCGATGGCCTGACCAATTATCTTCTCTGGATTGCCCCCCGCCATTTTGGCCAGCAGCATTGCTTCCATATCTTCGTCATTTACGACCAAGATCATTTTATGGTTGGCCACCCACTGCTCTCTTATAGTTAGAAGAGCACCATTGTCCGCACCAATTCGCGTCACAATCATCGCGAACATTCCTGCGCCGTGGACCTTAAGATAGTTCGCCAACTGCAATACCTGGCTCTTTGAAATCGCTGCCCTATAATTCTTCGCATCAACAACAATGTAGTCAGCGCGGTACTTTTCTCTCACAAAATTCCAAAAACCTTGGTCAGCATAGTTCGGGATGATCCAGTCCCGTCTGTTAATGCCTTCACGATCTGCCAACTCGGAAATTGGCGTTTCCAAAGGAGGGCAAAATAAATGCTCAAGAATTTGTCCAATGAGCTTTTGGTATTCCGACCAATACTCTTTACCCTTCTTGCATGCCTTCAGGCTGGCTATGAATTCTTCTTCTAGTGTCTTGCTCGCCGATGGCCGGGAAGCGGAGAGGATCGCCTGAAATACCGGGTGTGGTATTGATGAAACTTCGGACTTGAATTTGTTTGCCAGTGTATTGACATCCCAAGACTCAATGCCATGGGCGCTTAATGCGCTTACTTGAGCTGCAGATAACAGCCCGGGAAACGCCAATACATACCTATCAAATTTCGTTAGCGCTTTATACGACTCGATCTGACTGATCGCCTGATCCATGCGCGCAGGGGTGAACGAAGAAGAATTTTTACACTCGATCAGCCAAGTCTTACCATCCTTAGATCGTGCGGTTATGTCGGCTCGAAACGGCTTTTCCCGTGAAAGGCGCTCTTCAAGCTTGATATCTTCAAATTCCGATGACCTTGTGAGGAGGCTCGCAAGATAGTGATTGAATTCAGCTTCGGTAAAATTTCGATTGGTGATTGACCGATTACAGTTGGCGCATATCAATATCAAATTGGCTTCGTCATCGGTGCCACCTGCTGAGCGAGGGAGAATGTGGTGAATTTCTAGCGGGACTCCAGTTGCACCACAAATGGGGCAGCGCTCACCATGTTTCTTCATCAGCCGGTCCTTCAGTTCGCGCCTCATTGTGTCTCTCAGGAAAATCGGATGTTACTAGTTCTCTAACTTTGAATAACCTGACCTCTTGGTCAGCGTAACAATTATTATCAGAGCGTAAAATTATGCCATCGTACCCCGCATGTAGCCTCGATTCTTGCAAAGCCGGGTCCGTATAACAACACGCCTAATCATTACGTGGAATTGAACACCTGTCCATGAACGAGTTGCCGCCCGAATGGCAGCTTTGCAGCCACCTTCGCGAACTTCTGCTTTTGGCCGGCAAGCGACCGCTCGCCGGCCGCGATGCCATCAAACCTCCGTCTGCTCCGCCATCTCAAGGGCATCGTCGACCTCGATGCCGAGATAGCGAACCGTGCTTTCCAGCTTCGTGTGTCCGAGCAGCAACTGCACCGCCCGAAGGTTCTTCGTTCGCCGGTAGATCAGCGAAGCTTTTGTGCGTTGCATCGTATGGGTTCCGTATGCAGTATCGTCAAGGCCAATCGATGCAATCCAACGATGTACCAGCCGGGCATATTGCCGCGTCGACAGATGCGGTGACGTGTGCGACCGGCTCGGGAATAGAAAATCTGCCGCCTTCAGTCCTCGCGCTTCGATCCAAGCTTCGAGGCTCTCACGGGTCTGTTCCGTGATCTCGAATTGCACCGGCCGCTGGGTCTTCTGCTGCATGATTGTCGCTCTGGACGCCACTTGGCTTCCGTGGCGGACATCTTGGACCAGCAACCGCGTAAGATCGCACGCTCGGAGCTTGCTATCAATTGCGAGATTAAACATCGCGAGCTCACGAAGGTTCGACGCTATTTGAAGTCGCGTCCGAATCGCCCAGATTTCTCGGAGCTTTAACGGCGGCTTCTGCCCGGTAAGCTTGCCCTTGTTCCATGGCACACGGTGACGAACGACGACATTCTCGGATTCCATGACAATCTCCTCTCAAGCGAAGGGGGATTGAGTGTGCGCCTTTTCCGGCGGGCGCTATCCGACCCGTTTCGGTCCTTCGGCGCATCACACCACAAATGGCAGTATCGGGTGCACAAGGGACATTCTCATTCCCAGCCATCGACAAGCCGAAGCCGATTTGCCACCGGACGATTTGGCCTGAGTCCCGCGCCGTGTGGTGCCGAGACCGAAACTCCTATGTGCTGTTGTTCGAATATCCAATTGACTTCGTCAAATAGTTAGTGGAATTTGATTCCAGTTGCCAATGAATTCATCCGCACGACCACAAACCAAATGGCCTTGATACGCAGCCGGTAGTTGCACCAGCGGTACATAAAACGACGTGACATCTGGGTCCCTAAGCCTTATCGTCATATGCTGACGAATCAACCCTGATAGCGGTCCATTGCTGTTGAGCAACGGGAATGGGCTATACCTCACGCAGAACATAACCACCGCTGCTGCAATCGCATGAAGGCAATTTTCAAGCGTTGCCAAATTAAAGTGCGTCGCTCGGTCATGCTTCGTCTTGTTGTATGCATCATACCAAGGTAGCGACGCGGTAGGGTTAGATGCGCGCCACCCGCGAAACGGTGTTACTACAGGCAGCGTCTGAAACAAAGAATAAGAAATTTCATAATCGGCGAGATGCAATGGTCTCAATAATCGCACGTATTGATTTGTAGTGGGCCGCACCGTAGCAGATCCAGCTAACCTTAAATATTGACTCCATGCATTCTCGATTTCGGTGCAAGCCAGAATGAGCAATTCTCGCGTTTTGTGCCCATAGGAACCCAAGCCTGTAGGTGACGGTTCGATGTACAACAAAATTTCGTCAAGTTTTTCGACGAGGATACGCAACGCCTGTTCGGCGGAGCGTTGTTCGAATTGGTTCGTCGATAACGCTTGATGAATATGCGATTCGGAATATAGGCCGGGGCGCCATACTCCGGCGACAACGGTTCCCGGGGGAGTTTGCAGCTCAACGATGTTCTGCGCCCCGAATGTGGCGGCAACCCAATCATCTAGGGACGCGGCACCGATCACTTGGGTGACGGTTAAGCCAGGCGACATGATAAAAAGGTGATCATTGTGTGCATAGACGTGAATATTGTAGCCGTCAGCTTGATACGCGTAACCTCGCGGTTGATCGTTGTGTATGGGAGCCCAGCCTGGAATGGTTGTAATCGTATTCTGATAGCTAATTGCGCGCATATATTCCTCAATTTTGAAGCAATCACTCAATTTTGGAGTGCACCCGGTCATCTGCGTGGCTCTCTAATCTCCGAATGAGTTTTCGTTGAGTTGGCCAATGGCGCGACCCCACCGACCAGCGAATGCGAGGCAGCAAAAAAGTTACAACTCGATTTCCTCTAGATCACGAGCGAGTCTGCCGAGGAGTGTCGGTGAAACCCATGTGGTTTTGTTGACTGGAATAGAAGCCACATTCTTGTTCGGTTCTAAAGGCACGCCCATGGGGGTCACCCAGCCTCCAAGACATTTAATGAACTCCCTCCAAATATGCTGCGGTTCATTTTTGTAAGGGATGATGACGTAGAACCAGTAACTTCTAAATGCGATCAACCTAATGCAAAATCTATTGCTAAATCTTCCATCGTAGGAGACAGTGGCGGATCTCAAGACTTCGGGTCTCAGCGCTCCGACTTCATGGCCAATCACAGTAGTGGCTCTTGATGTCGTTACGATCTGCAACCGCACCATCACCGACGGAAATGCTCCGCCTTGAAGGATCTGCTTCGCGAAGCGTGACAACAGTTTTCTTTGCTTTTCATTTGCTGTTGATCGCACTGAATTATACGAAATCTTCAGCAAGCCGCGAAGCAGCGTATTGTAATCATAGATGAGATCAGCAGGCTGCCCGGCCTCAATGCAGTTGGAAAAGTAACGATCGAACAAGTCCGCCAGATACATATCAACCTTGCTTAAGTGGCGATTGTTACATTCCCCGCAAACATCTTTGACAACGGGCTCACCTTGATGAAAATCCTCATTCTTAGGATTGTACGTCAGGAGAGATTCGCACTTCCGAAGTATGTTGGCGGGCCAGATATGCTCTCTCGTAAATTTTTCATTCGCAGTATTGCAATACGCGCATCTTTTCATAGCTCGGCTCCCGTATGTATTTTTATGGGTCTAGCCTAACGCAGACCTTCTCCAAAAATCCCCGCAGAAAACTAAAACTCGGCAACTAATTGTCGGCTGTCAGATTAGAACCTTGAGTGTCCCGTCGATACCTTTCTGGTACGTACGTCTGCAGTCGCGTGTAGAGCCGACGTTCGAACGTCCGCATGGTCGCGTTTGCGACAGTCCGATTGTGGCCGGAAGTCGCCAGTCGCCGCCCTGCGCGGCTCGACCAGCAACCTCCGCCCCCGGAGCGGCCTCGGGCCATCTCGGAAACTGCCGTTCGCAGTACGCAGAGCAGCGACAGGAGCAATCGTGACGCCCCTTTCTCACGAGCTACTCGCTCCTCCATCCAGCTGGCTCAAAAAACCCCAGATATAGAAGGTCGGGGTGCGCCGCCGAACCCCCAAACGATAGATGCCGATGCCGCTCGTGAGATGGCGCTCACCTAGGTGCGGGGCCTGCAATTGCCACGCGTTCCATAGAACTTCTGATTCGCTGAATGCATGGCCGTCTTGCGCATGGCATAACGTCGGCGGCTTGTGGCTGCCCTTTGGACCGAAAGGTGCGAGGTAAATGGCCGATGTCTTTAGCAGCGAAGCATTATCGCGCGGGTCTTGATGGCCTCGTGCTTGGACGATCTGTTGAGCCAGTTGCAACAAAGATTCGGGCCTTTGCTCATGCCAGTTCAACGATTCGAACTGACCGTAGGCCAAGGGAAGATCTGGCCTGTGAATGCTAGCCTCGAGCTCCGAGTATTCATCGGTCCGCAGATAATGCGCTCGCGACCAGAACACAGTACGTCGCACGCGGTAGTAGCTAAAGGTGCCGGACAAGTTCTCCATGCCCCAGGCTTGCTTCTGTGGCCACCAAGCGTCATACATGACCACATCTGCATCAAACGCGATCACGCGAATAGGATGTTCTGTCCAGTCAGTTTGGAAGACAGCACCAAGTTCAAGTGGAGGATGGTTCATGTATGACTAGGCACCTCATACGCTTTTTGTGACTGGCAGCGGCCAAAGACACGTACGCAATTGTCGACGATCTGGACGTTAACATCGACCGGTTGAATCCCGAAACGCGTACGGATAGTTAGCGATCACTCAAACCTTCCCGACAGGCGTTTGTGCGACGATACCTTGGAAATGAAAAGTTCAATGTTCGAATCGTCTGGCGATACCGCAACCTTTGTCCTATATGCAGAAAAGTCGCGCAAGAATATTGAAAATCGCCATTACATCTGACGATGAACACACCTGAATCAACATGTTTCCGGCCGAAATCGCCCACGCATATTGAACCCCGCGCAAGAATGAGTAAGATGCCCGAAAGGCTGTCAAAAACAACCCATCGCGCGGGGTAGCCAAATGCAACGGAACGAGTTGATTCCATCGGCATTGCTCGATGACATCTACGCTGCAGCACTGGGCGATCAGAGATGGGAAGTCGTGCTCGACGGCTTGCGATCGTCGGTAGGCGTGCGCATGGCCACGCTGCTGTCGTTCGACGATACGGCGGGAGTGCCGGTCATCGACCGGGCTGCGGGCGACGACGAGCCGTGGGTTGCCGATTGCCGCCGCGCATACAACACCGAGTTCTATCTGTATGACCCGGTCGTACCGATCGCCGGCAACTGGCCGACTGGTCGCTGGTTCGAGGACGTCAAGCAACTGTCCCGCCCGCAGCGCGAACACTGCGTGTTCTACCAGGAATTCCTGAGGCCATACGGAATCGGCAGCATCGCCGGCCTGTATATCCATCGCGGCGAGCACACCGGCGCATTCCTCAGCGTACAGAGCGGCCCCGAATCGCAGGGCCTGTCGGACGCACAGCGCGTCGCGATCGAAAGCATGGGCGCACACATCAGCCGCGCGTTGCGGATCGAGGCACGCATCGGCGAACTCGAAGCACGCGTGGCCGCCGCGGAATCGGCGCTCGATGCGCTTCCGGTGCCGGTGTTCTTACTCGGCGCGCAACGCGAACTCCGCTATACGAATCGCGCAGCCGATCAACTGATCGCGGCGGAACCTGCGCTGCGGATCGTGAATGGGCGCTTCGCACCGGAAGGCTGCGTCGAGGATGCGCAATGGCGGCACGCGTTCGCGCGCGGTGGGCTGTTGCTGCGCCGTGCGACGGGTGAACCGCTACCGCTTGCGCTGATACCGGTGCCCGAACAGTCACGCCTCGTGCGCGAGCGGCCCGGCGTCGTGGCATTGATGACGGCAGCCGACCTGCGTTCGCCGGCGGCACGCGCGCAGCGGCTGCGCGTGTTCTACGGACTGTCGTCGGCCGAAGCCGATCTCGCGGTGCTGCTGTGCTGCGACGGACACTCGCCGCAGGAATGCGCCGAGCTGCGCGGCGTGTCGATCGGCACGATCCGCTCGCAGATCAAGTCGATCTATGCGAAGACGGAAGTGACGCGGGCGGCGCAATTGACGTCGCTGGTCATGCAGACGTGACGCCCCCTCACCTCGGCGACACCACAATCGCCGCCCGCCGATTCTGCGCCCGCCCGGCCGGTGTCCGGTTATCCCCCACCGGATCGCTCTTCCCCTTCCCGACCACCGCGATCTGCTTGCCGTCCAGCCCCACATCCACCAGCTCGATCGCCACCACCTCCGCCCGCCGCCGGGACAACTCGAGATCGTAAGCCGTCTCCCCTTCCTCGTCCGAGTACCCATAAACCCGCACACCGTTGATCCCGGCCGACCTCAACGTCCTCCCGATCCGCTCGACGATCCGCCTGACGACCGGCTTGAGGTTATACCGATCAAAGTCAAACAAAATCGGCCCCGTCGACCCGAACTCGAACCCCTGCTCGGTCTCCTGAAACCCGGCCGACTTCAGCGCCGTGACCTGCGTCTGCGTGAGCCCACGATGAAGCGGCGGCGTCTTGCACCCGCCGAGCAGCAGGCACAGCAGCACCGCGCTCGCGACGCACATCCTCCCCATGCTCACAGATAACGCGTTTTTCATCACAGTCCCCTTCCTTCGCATGCGCGCGCATCGCGTGCGCTTCTTATCCCGCCGCCGCGGCCTCGCCCGCAGCGCGAAACGATCGACGTCAAACCGGCCCGGCTACGCCTTCCGACAACTGCCACGACCCCGGCCGCGCACGCTTGGCGCGGTACATCGCGGCATCCGCCGCGCGCAGCAAGCCGCTCGCGTCGGACGCATGGTCGGGATACAGCGCAACGCCGGCACTCATCATGGTGGCCACCATGCGTCCGTCGGGCAACTCGATCGACGACACCATGCCGGACAAAATCTGGTCGGCGATCAGGCACACGCTGTCCGTGTCGCGCACGCCCGTCAGCATCACCGCGAATTCATCGCCGCCCAGGCGAGCGACGAGATCGGTTTCGCGCACTTGCGCGCGCAACCGTGCCGCGACGCCGACCAGCACCGCATCGCCGGCATCGTGGCCAAGGCAGTCGTTGATTTCCTTGAAGCGGTCGCAGTCGAGATACAGGATGGCGACCCGCTGCCCCGTCAACACGGCGTCGCAGAGTGCAAGCGACAGACGCGACTCGAACTGCACGCGGTTGGGCAAACCCGTGAGCGCATCGTGCGTCGCCTTGTATTCGAGCGACGCGTTCTCGTCGCGCAGCGTGTTCTGCCACTCCTCGAGTTCATCGAGCAGCGCATTGAAGTCGTCGCCGAGCTGGTTCAGTTCGGCGATCGCCACGGGCTCGACGCGCCGCGCGAACGCACGCTCGCGCCGCACGGCGTGCGCGACGGCGGCGAGCGCGCGCAGCGGCGCGACGATGTTGCGCAGCAGACGCTTCGAGCTGATGTAAGCGCCGAACACGCTGACGACGAGACAGCCGAGAATGCCGCCGATGCCGCCGAGCAGGAATCCGAAGAACTGATGCCCGCGGCCACGCACGATCACCTGACCGACGACGATGCCGTCGTGCATCACCGGAACGGTCACGGCCCCCGGCAACGCGAGATCGGCGACGACGCGCTCGAGCCCGGCGATCCGGCCGCCGGCAGGCAGCTTCCAGGTCGCGAATAACTGCCCCTTGTTGTCCGTGACCACCACCTGCGCGACGTCCTCGTCGCTGGCGATCGTCGCGATCGCTTCGCTCGCCGCGGCACGGTCGCCGAACACGAGCGCCGCCTCGACCGTGTAACCGAGCGAGCGGGCCAGCAGGTTCAGGTTGTTGCCCGCATACGCACGCAACGCGATCACGGCGACGACGATCAGCGACACGGCGGCCATCGTCACCGCGACGAACGCCAGGCGCAGGTGCGCGCGTCGCAACACGCTTTGCAGCGTCGGGCGCGGCACGCGTGAGGACGCAATGGGGGGCGCGGAACGTGTCATGGCGTCAGCGTCCGCCGCGCGAGGTTGAGCACGTTCGGATGCACGCGCACGCCACTGCGCGCGACGGCGTCGAGATTGATGTCGAACGTCACGTGCTCGCCTTCGACCGTCAGACAGAACATGCTGCCCGCGGTGCACGACGGATCGTGTTCGGCGATGGTCAGCACCGGATGGCCGGCGAGCTCGGTTCTCACCCGCATTCGCTCGTCGTTGCCGAGCGCGCCGAGATACACGACGTCACAGGCGATGCCGAGCGAGGGATCGTCGAAGGGGACGCGCTGCACGTCGAGCACGGTCGAGCCGGCCTGCATCGTGTCGGTGAGGTCGCCCGCGTAGTCGGGCCTGCCCGTCACGCACAGACGCAGGCGCGCGGGCGTCGTCGGCCAGCGCGTGAAACTGACGATGCCGAGCACGACCTGGCGTACGTTGGAGTCGTGTGACGAAAAGGCGGGACCCGTCGGGCCGGCAGGCGTCGCGGTGGCTGCGACGGGCATCGTGTCGACCGGGTCGTCCCTGACGGCAGGCGATCCGGCGAGGACGGAAGGGACAACGCTCAGAACGCAAACGATTGCGATGAATGCGTGGCGCAACGACGCGACTCGGCCCGACCGGCCGGACGCCGTCCGCGCGGCGATTGCCGCCGCGCCCGCTGGCGTCGATGCGGCCGCATGCTTCGCGGCCGTCGCGCACACACTCGCATCCATGATGGAAACATCGGTTGCAGTCGTTCCCGGCCCTGCCTCCTGCCTGCCGTGTGCGCGCGCAGGTACCGTGTCACGCACATGATTGCTTCCATCTTAGGTAAAAATTCGCAACCC
This sequence comes from Burkholderia sp. USMB20, assembly GCF_000949135.2. GTDB lineage: Bacteria > Pseudomonadota > Gammaproteobacteria > Burkholderiales > Burkholderiaceae > Burkholderia. The sequence continues at coordinate 272,398 of NZ_JTAN02000005.1, forward strand.
GAACCAGTGGGATACTCCCGCCAAATCGCAATCGGAAAATAGGGCGAATCGGTGCGATGCGCGACGATGCGAGCGAACGTGTTTGCCGACGACGATCGAGCCTCGACTTCGGAAAATTGATCAGTGGATTGAACGCACGCGCGCGTCAACCTTCATACATTCGTCCCGGCTTCGACGGATCTTCATCCACCGCCCGACGCGCATCTTCTGCCAGAAGCGGTCACGTCATTTCTCCCGTCGCGATCGCCCCGCGAGCGGCACCGCCGGCCACGAATCGATATCGACGAAAATACCGGTGCGTGAATCCTGCCGCCACACGCCGGCATGCGGGAACCGGCCTGCACATTGGAGCGCCATGAAAGTCGAAAACTCGGAACTCGAAGCCTTCGTCGCCGTTGCGGAACTCGGCACGTTCCATCGCGCGGCGGAAAAGCTGCACCTGACACAGCCGGGGCTGTCGCGCCGCATCCAGAAGCTCGAACAGACGCTCGGCGTCGAGTTGTTCCAGCGCACCACGCGCAGCGTGACGCTCACGGGCGTCGGCCGCCAGTTCCTGCCGATGGCGCGCGAGCAGATCGCGCAGCTCGGGATGATGCTGTCGTCGATCCAGGAGATCGCGCAAAAGCGCTACGGCAAGGTGCGGCTCGCGTCGATCCCGACGGTCGTCGCGCAGGCGCTGCCCGACGTGCTGCGCCACTATGCGGCCAGGTATCCGCAGGTCGCCGTGCAGATCCTCGACGGCAATCACGACTTCGTGCTGTCGCAGGTGCGCGCGGGCATCGCCGAGTTCGGCGTGAGCCTGCACCCCGGCGACGACGACGATCTGGTGTTCGAACCGCTCTTCACCGACCGCTACGTGCTCGCGACCCACGAGGACGATCCGCTGGCGCGCGCGGACGCCGTCACGCTCGGCGAACTGCGGCACGCGAAGCTGATCATCGGCGGCCGCGACAGCGGCAACCGTCTGCTGCTCGAAATGCTGATGGGCCAGGAGGCGGTGCGAACCCGCTGGTTCTACGAGGTCGAGCACATCTCGTGCGTCGCCGCGCTGGTGGCGGCCGGCGTCGGCAGCGCGATCCTGCCCGAAAGCGCGCTGCGTGCGTACGGCTCGCCGGCGGTGCGCGCGGTGCCGATCGCGAGCCCGACGATTGACCGCACGGTCGGCATCGTGCGGCATCGCACCATCTCGATGTCGAGCTTCGCGAGCGATCTCCTTGCGCTGGTGAAGGCAGCGTTCGCGTAATGCGGCGGGCGCGGCGGCGCTCGCATTGATGCCGGTTTCGCATGAATCGCGAGCCGAACGGCATTGGACGCCTGAAAAATGGCTGGTGACGATGGTGGCGAACATGAACGACGGACGCGGGCAGCACCCGGGTCCGGGCAGATTCCGGAGGAGCCACCATGCATTTCGACGTGATCCTGCGCCGCGGCGAGTTGATCGACGGTACGGGGGCCGCGCGCTTCGAGGCCGATCTCGGCGTGACGGGCGAGCGCATCGCCGCGATCGGCGATCTGGGCGACGCGACCGCGGCACACACGCTCGACGCAAGCGGCCTGGTCGTCGCGCCGGGCTTCATCGACAGCCATACGCACGACGACGCGTTCGTGCTGACCGATCCCGACGTCGAACCGAAGGTCGCGCAAGGCGTCACGACGGTGATCGCCGGCAACTGCGGGATCAGTCTCGCCCCCCTGCTCGCCGAACGCGACGTGCCGCAGCCGCTCGACCTGCTGGGCGCCTGGCAGTCGTTTCGCTTTCCGTCGTTTCGCGCATATCTCGACGCGCTCGACGCAACGCCCGCCGCCGTGAACACGGCGGCCCTGGTCGGCCATTCGACGCTGCGCGTGCGGCACATGGCCGATCTCGATCGAGCGGCCAGCGCGGCGGAGATCGCGGCGATGGCGGCCGACGTGCGCGAAGCGATGACGGCCGGCGCGTTCGGCGTCTCGTCGGGCACCTTCTATCCGCCCGCGGCGGCGGCGACGACCGACGAACTGATCGACGTGTGCGCGCCGCTGCGCAAGACGGGCGGCGTGTTCGCGACGCATCTGCGCGACGAAACCGACGCGATCATCGCGTCGCTCGACGAAGCGTTCTCGATCGGACGCGCGCTCGACGTGCGCGTCGTGCTGTCGCATCACAAGGTGGCCAGCAAGGCCAACCACGGCCGCTCGGTCGAAACGCTCGCGCATATCGACGCGCAGCGCACACGGCAACCGCTGTGCATCGACTGCCATCCATATCCCGCCACGTCGACGATGCTGCGCGCGGATCGCATCCGCCAGTCGTCGCGCGTGATCCTGGCCTGGTCGAAGCCGCATCCCGAGCTCGCGGGCCGCGACTTCCACGAACTGCTGCCGCTGTTCGGCGATTCCATCGACGCCGCGATCGACGCGCTGCGCCCCGCCGGCGCGATCTACTTCGTGATGGACGAGGCGGACGTGGAACGCATCATGCGCCACGAACTGACGATGATCGGCTCCGACGGCCTGCCCAACGACACGCGCCCGCACCCGCGGCTGTGGGGCACGTTCCCGCGCGTGCTCGGCGAATTCTCGCGCGAGCGCGGCCTGTTCCCGCTCGAAACCGCCGTGCGCAAGATGACGGGCCTCACGGCCGAGCAATTCGGCATCGCGGCGCGCGGGCGGCTCGCGGTCGGTCATTACGCGGATCTCGTCGTGTTCGATCCCGCCCGCGTGATCGACCGCGCAACGTTCGCGAGCCCGACGCTGCGGCCTGAAGGCATCGAGCACGTGTTCGTCAACGGGCGTGCCGTGCTCGAACACGGCCGGCACACCGGCGCGCACCCCGGCCGGGCGCTGCGCCGTGGACGCTAGCGTCGGCCGATCGATGGCACGCCTGTCCGTCGTCGCGAAGGCCGCCGCCCGCGCGGCCGTCGCCCCGGAATCAACCTGCACGGAGTCACCATGACGAATTCCAACGGCATCCCCACGCCGCGCGGCATGCAAACCGGCGCGGCCCCGCACGCGGACACCGCCGCGCCCGGCCTCGACGCGCTGTACGCGCGCCTGAGCCGGCGCATCATTCCGCTGATCCTGGTCTGCTATTTCTTCGGCTATCTCGACCGCGTCAACGTCGGCTTCGCGAAGCTGCAGATGGTGACGGACCTGCACCTCACGGACGCCGCCTACGGCGTTGGCGCCGGGTTGTTCTTCGTCGGCTACCTGCTGCTGCAGGTGCCGGCCGGCTGGCTCGTGCGGCGAATCGGCGTGAAGCGCTGTCTCGCCGGCTCGATGCTGACGTGGGGCGTCGTGTCGGTCGCCACGCTGGCGACCCGCGACACCGCGAGCTTCTATGCGCTGCGCTTCCTGCTCGGCGTGACCGAGGCCAGCTTCTTTCCGGCCGTGATCGCGTACTTCAGCGTGTGGTTTCCGTCGCACCGGCTCGCGAAGGTCATGGCGTTCCTGTTTCTCGCGATGCCGCTGGGCGTGATCGTCGGCGGCCCGCTGTCGGGCTGGATCATGGACGCGACGCATGGCGGCCTGGGGCTGCGCGGCTGGCAGTGGATGTTCCTGATCGAAGGGCTGCCGGCGATCGTGCTCGGCCTGTACCTGCTCGCACGCGTGACGGAGCGGATCGACGACGCGACCTGGCTGACCGACGCGGAGAAACGGATGATCCGCGCGGAGATGGCGCAGGAAGCGGCCGGCAAGCGCACGCAGCTCGGCGCCGCGCTGCGTGAACCGACGCTGTGGCTGCTGTTCGCGACGTCGTTCCTCTACAACGTCGGCAACTACGGGCTGGTGTTCTGGATGCCGACGATGATCAAGGCGCTCGGTTCGCTGAGCAATCTCGGTGTCGGCCTCGTCAGCGCGATCCCTTATCTGGTCGCATCGGTCTCGATGGTCGCGAACGCACAGCACTCGGTGCGCACCGGCGAGCGCCGCTGGCATACGGCGCTGCCCGTCGCGATCGGCGGCGTCGCGCTGCTCGCGAGCCTCGGCATGCGCGCACATCCGGTGCTCGCCGTCATGTGCCTGACCATCGGCGTGGCCGGCATCATGAGCACGCTCGCGATGTTCTGGAGTCTGCCGTCGCGGATTCTCGCCGGCGAGGCGGCCGCGGGCGGCGCGGGGCTCGTCAACATCGGCGCGGCCGTCGCCGGGTTCGTCGGCCCGACGCTGATGGGCTACGCGACCGGATTGACGGGCAGCACCGAACTCGGCGTCGCGCTGCTCGCCTTCACGCTGTTCGCCGCCGCCGCGCTGATCCTGTCGATTCCGCGCCGGCTGATGGTGCGCACGTGAACCCGGTGCCTTCGATGCGCAGCGCGCTCGCGCTGGCGGCCGGGATTCGTGCGGGACGCGTGAGTGCCGTGTCGCTCGTGCAAACCGTGCTCGCCGATATCGCCGCGCGCGACGGCGCGATCCATGCCTGCGCCCGCACCTTCGACGAGCGGGCGCTGCGCGACGCGCTGCGGATCGATCGCCTCGTGCGTGACGGACGCGATCCCGGGCCGCTGGCAGGCGTGCCGTTTCTCGTGAAGTGGAATATTGACGTGGCGGGCTACACGACGGTCGCCGGCTCGCCGGCGCGCGCCGCGTTGCCGCCCGCCGTCGCCGATGCCGCGATGGTCGAACGACTCTGCGCGGCCGGCGCGGTGCCGATCGGCGCGACGCACATGGACGAACTCGCGTGCGGTGCCACCGGCGTGAATCCGCACTATGGCGCCGTGCGCCTGCCAGCTGACCCGGCGCGCATGACGGGCGGTTCGTCGAGCGGCTCGGCCGCTGCCGTCGCGGCCGGCTACGTGCCGCTCGCGCTCGGCAGCGACACCAACGGCTCGATCCGCGCACCGGCGGCGCTATGCGGCGTATGGGGGTTTCGCCCGAGCGACGGGCGGCTGTCGGCGGTCGGTTGCCTCCCCTATGCCGAATCGCTCGACACCGTCGGCGGCTTCGCGAACGATATCGACGACCTGGCCGCGCTGTATGACACGCTGCGCGATACGCATGCAGCGCACTCGCAACCGGCTCGCGATCCGGCAGCGCCGCTTCGCGTCGCCGTGCTGACGGGTGATTTCGAACGACATGCCGATGCGGATGCGCAACGCGCGGTGCGGCGTGCGGCGGCGTGTCTGGATGCGGGGGAAGCGGTGCCGGTCGACAGCGACGAAGTCGCACGCGTGCGGGAAGCCGCGGTCACGATCTCGAACGTGGAGCTGGCCCGCAACCATCGCGGGTTGCTCGACGCGCCGGCGGCGCACGTCTCAGAACGCCTGCGGTCGCGCATCGCAACCGGCCTCGCCACGTCCGGCGCCGCCCATCGGGAAGCGCTTGCCTGCCGGGCCGCGTGGCGCGCGCACGTCAAAGCGCTGTTCGCGCGCTACGACGTGCTGCTCGCGGCCGCGACGCCCTATGCCGCGCCGCGCTTGACCGACGCGACCGTCGATGTCAACGGCGTCGCGCTCGAACCCGCGAAGACGCTCGGCCTGCTCACGCAGCCGATTTCGTTCGCGGGGCTGCCGGTCGTCAGCGCACCGTGCTTCGTGCGGGGTGAATTGCCAGTGGGCGTGCAGTTGATCGGCGCGCCGCAACGCGACGCGGTTTGCTTCGACGCCGCGCGGAAATTCGCGGCTGAGTGGCGCGGGCTGCACCATTAGCGCCCCCTCTTGGTGACCCGCGCCGCCGCGAGTATGCTTGTCGTTCGAGCCTCTCCAATCCGGGCGCGCGCACCGCACTGCGAGCAGGCGCCCCACTAACCGCCAATCACCACCGATGGACTTCGACGTAATCGTTCTGGGCGCAGGCATCGTCGGCGTCTCCGCCGCGCTTCACCTGCAGGATCGCGGCCGCAAGGTCGCCCTCGTCGACCGCGGCGCGCCCGGCGAAGGCACGAGCTTCGGCAACGCGGGGCTGATCGAACGCTCGTCGGTCGAGCCGTATCCGTTTCCGCGCAGCCCGTTCACGCTGATGCGCTACGCGCTGAACCGCTCCACCGATCTCTACTGGCACAGCACGTCGCTGCCCGCGTTCGCGCCGTGGCTCGCGCGGTTCTGGTGGGAATCGGCGCCGCTGCGTCACGCGGCGGCCTCGCGCGACATGCTGCCGCTGATCGAGCGCTGCATCGTCGAGCACGACGCGCTGATCGCGCGCGCCGGCGCCACCGAGCTGATCCGCGCGAGCGGCTGGATGGAAGCGTTCCGCACGCCGGCCGCGTTCGAACGCGCCGTCGCCGATGCGGGACTCACCGCGCGCCGCCACGGGCTCGGCATCACGCCGCTCGATGCCGCGACACTGCGCGCGCAGGAACCGAGCCTCGCGCCCGGCTTCTGCGGCGCGCTGCACTGGCTCGATCCGAAAAGCGTCGTCGATCCGTCCGCGCTCGTCAAAACCTACGCGCAACTCTTCGTGCAAGGCGGCGGCACGCTGCTCACCGGCGATGCGGCGAGCCTCGACGCGCTGTCGCCCGGCTGGCAGGTCACGACGGACGACGGCAAGATCGCCGCGCCGGCCGTGGTCGTCGCGCTCGGCCCGTGGTCCGACACGGTGTTCGGCAAGTTCGGCTACAAGATTCCGCTGCGCGAGAAGCGCGGCTATCACATGCACTACGCGCCGTCCGAACGCGGCGCGCCGTCGGCGCCGATCGTCGATCGCGAATACGGCTACGTGATCGCGCCGATGCGGCGCGGCTTGCGGCTGACCACCGGCGTCGAGATCGCCCGGCGCGGCCTGCCGCCGACCGGCGTGCAGCTCGAGCGCGCGGAACGCGTCGCGCGCCCGGTGTTCGGCTTCGGCGAACGGCTCGACCCGCAGCCGTGGCTCGGCTTCCGGCCGTGCACGCCCGACATGCGGCCGGTGATCGGCCCCGCGCCCGCGCATCGCGGGCTGTGGTTCTCGTTCGGGCACAACCATCACGGGCTCACGCTCGGCCCCGTCTCCGGCCGCCTGCTGGCCGAGATGATGACGGGCGAAGCGCCGTTCACCGACCCGACGCCCTACCGCGCCGACCGCTTCTGATTGCGCTCGCCCGCGCTCAGTCGAGCGCGCGGCCGAAGATCCGGATCACCTCGTCGAGATGCTCGGCCATCGCACGGCGCGCGGCCTCCGGGTCGCGCGCGCGGATCGCGTCGAGGATCGCGCGGTGTTCGAGCTCCGACCGGTGCGGCATGTCGTTCGGCATGTACAGCGACTGCAGCCGCTGGAACATCAGGTCGTACTTGTGCGCGAGCAGCTGCTTGATCATCAGCGCATAAGCCGGGTTGTCGCTCGCTTCCGCGATACGGATATGGAACAGCCGGTCGCCCGGATGCGTGAGCGAGCCGCTGCGGTTGTCTTCCTGGTTGCGCAGGAACGCCGCGTGAATCCCTTCTATCTGCGCATCCGAACCGTGCTTCGCGGCGAGCGACGCGGCTTCCGGCTCGATCAGCCGGCGCGCCTGCAGCAGCGCGAACGGCGGGATTTCGGTATCGAGGTCGAGCGCGATGCCCAGCTCGGGATCGATCTCGACGACCGGGAACGGCGCAACCTTCGTATCGGGCCGCGGCTCCGGCGCGGCCGCCGCCTCGGGTTGGCGCACCTTCACGCCGTCGCCGACACGCACGCTGACGAGCCCGCTGACTTCGAGCGCGATCAGCGCCTCGCGCACCGACGTGCGCGACACGCCGAACTGCTCGGCCAGTTCGCGCTCGGGCGGCAGGTAGCTGCCCGGCGGGAAGTCGCCGGACTCGATCATCGCGCTGAGCTTGTCGGCGATCTGCTGGTAGAGGCGGCGGTTCTGAATCGGCTGGATGGACATACGTTGATACAGGTAAGCGATTGCATTGCGGACGGTCTGACGAATGGCGCACGCGCGTCGGGCCGTTCGCGCCTATTTTATATGCCGGGCTTCGAATCGCCCGGCAGCGCATAGCAACGCGCGGCCGTGCCGCCCCACAGCGCGTTGCGCTCGGCCGCCGACAACCGCGCTTCGGCCCAGCGCTCGACCAGCGACGCCACTTCGTCATACGACGCCGCGAGCAGGCACACGGGCCAGTCCGACCCGAACATCAGCCGCTGCGGGCCGAACGCGTCGAGCGCCGCGTCGAGGCATTGCTCGATGTGCCGGATGTCCTGCCCGCGCAGGCCGCGCCGCCAGTCCGTCTCGGTCACGAGCCCCGACAGCTTGCACACGACGTGCGGCAGCGCGCCCAGCTCGCGCAACCCGGCACGCCAGCGGGCGAGCGCAGCGCCATCGCGGTGGAATTCGGCGAGCGGCGGCTTGCCGGCATGATCGAGCACGAGCCAGTGCGCATCGTGCCGCGCGCAGAACGCGCGCACGTCGGGCAACTGGCGCTCGAACACGAGCACGTCGTACACATAGCCGTTCGCCTGCAGCCACGCGACACCGCGATTGAACGCGGGATCCGCGACGAACGCGCCGACGTCGGCTTCGTCCTGAACCTGATGACGAAAGCCGCGCAGCTTCGGGCTGCGCCATTCGGCGATGCGCTCGGCGAGTTCCGGCGCACCGAGATCCTCCCAGCCGACCACCGCCGCGATGTGCGCGTCGTCGCGGGCGAGATCGAGCAGGAACGCCGTCTCGTCGCGCCCGGCGCGCGCCTGCACCGCGATCGACGCGCCGAGCGCCTGCGCGTGCATCTGCGGCCATAGCGCGTCGGGCAGGTAGTCGCGGGCGAGCACATCCATGCCGGGGCCGATCCACGGATAGTCGGCCGCGCGGTAACGCCAGAAGTGCTGGTGGGAATCGATACGCACTGCGCCCATGGTGTCCTCGTGATTCACCGTTGCCCGCCGCGTCACGTCGCGCTCAGTCGTACAGCACCGCCGTGATTTTCGGGTCGTCGATATTGGTCTTGTCGTACCAGTAGAAACCGGTATCGATGACCTTCGGCAGCTTCTCGCCCTTGGTCGCCTTCACGGCCGCCTCGACCGTCTTGTAGCCGATCCCGACCGGGTTCTGCGTGATCGCGCCGGCCATCAGCCCGCTGCGGATCGCGTCCTTCTGCTGCTTGCCGGAATCGTAGCCGATGATCACGACCTTGCGCTTCATCTCGCGCACGCCGTTCACCACGCCGATCGCCGAGCCTTCGTTGGTGCCGAACAGGCCCTTGAGCTTCGGATACGCCTGCAGGATCGACTTCGTCACTTCGGTCGACTTCAGCTGATCGCCCTCGCCATACTGCACGGTCACGACCTGCACCTTCGGGTGCGCGGACTTCATCCGTTCGAGAAAGCCGTCGCGGCGGTCGATGCCCGTGCGGCTCGTCTGGTCGTGCGCGACCACGGCCACCTCGCCTTCGTCGCCGATCAGCGCGGCGAGCTTGTCGGCGGCGAGCGCGGCGGCGGCCTTGTTGTTGGTCGCGGCGGTCGTCACCGGGATGTCGCTGTCGACACCCGAGTCGAACGCGATCACCGGAATCTTCTCGGCCTGCGCCTTCTTCAGGAGCGGCAGCGCGGCCTTGCTGTCGAGTGCCGCGAAGCCGAGCGCGGCCGGCTTCTTCGCGATCGCGGCGGACAGCATGTCGATCTGCTTGTCGACCATCGCCTCGGTTTCGGGGCCTTCGAACGTCACCTTCACCTTGTAGTCCTTCGCCGCCTGCATCGCGCCCGCCTTCACGGCCTGCCAGAACTGATGCTGGAAGCCCTTCGAGATCAGCGGGATGTAGGATTCCTGCGCCTGCGCACCGGCCGTCACGCCGACGGCGAACGTCAGCCCGACGATCGCGTTCAACACCTTGCTCCTGATCACTTCGCGTCTCCTTGGTTGGTATCGACTGAAATGCCGGCCCGGCCGGCGGTGAAGCGCCTGTGTGTTCGTGTTCGTGTTCGTGTTCGTGTTCGTGCGCGCACGCGTCAGCGGCGGCGCCGGCGCAGGATGTCCACGTAGACGGCGAGGATGATGATCACGCCCGTCACGACCGTCTGCCATTCCTGCGCGACCGACATGATGCGCAGGCCGTTGGTCAGCACGCTCATGATGAACGCGCCGATGATGGTGCCGACGATGCTGCCCGCGCCGCCCGACAGCGACGTGCCGCCGATCACGACGGCCGCGATCGCGTCGAGCTCGTAGCCCTGCCCGAGCGCGGGCTGCGCGGAATTCAGCCGCGACGCGATCAGGAGTCCTGCGATCCCGCACACCGCGCCGCTGAACGTGTAGACGGCGATCTTCCACGCATCGACATTCACGCCGGACAGCCGCAGCGCTTCCTCGTTGCTGCCGAGCGCGAACGTGTAGCGGCCGAAGATCGTCCGGTTCAGCACGATCGACGCGCCGACCGCGACGAGGAACAGGATCAGCACCGCGTTCGGAATCGGCAGCGCGGGAACGAGGCTGCCGATCAGCGAATCCTGCGCGATCGACGTGAAGCCCGGCGTGTCGTTGAAGTAGATCGGCCGCGTGCCCGAGATCACGAGTGACAGCCCCTTGAGCAGCATCATCATGCCGAGCGTCGCGATGAACGGCGGCACCTTCATCTTCGCGATCACGAAGCCCGACACGCTGCCCGACAGCGCGCCGAACAACAACGCGGCCAGGATCCCGAGCGGCAGCGGCATGCCCCACTTCGTCAGCACGACGCCGGCCATCACCGCGCAGAAGGTCATCAGCGTGCCGACCGACAGGTCGATGCCCGACGTGATGATCACGTAGGTACACGCGACGGCCAGCACACCGTTCACGGCGGTGGCCTGCAGGATCGTCACGAGGTTGTCGACTTCGAGGAAGTTCGGCGACGCGAAGCTGAAGAACACGATCAGCAGCACGAGGCTCGCGAACGCGAGCAGCTTCTGCCGCGCGGCCGGGTTGAAGAAGCGGGCACGGAGGCCCGCTGCGCCGGCCGGCGTGTCGCCGGTGGCCAGAGGCGGAACGGGATGCGTATCGTTGGACATGATCGGGTAAGCGTCGGAATCAGGACAATACGGTCGACTCGCGCTGCGTCGCGAGCTGCATGATCTTTTCCTGCGTGGCGTCGGCCGCGCGCAATTCGCCGGTCACGCGCCCTTCGCACATCACGAGGATCCGGTGGCTCATGCGCAGCACCTCGGGCAACTCCGACGAGATCATCACGATCGCCTTGCCGTCGGCGGCGAGCGCGTCGAGCAGCTTGTAGATCTCGCTTTTCGCGCCGACGTCGATGCCGCGGGTCGGTTCGTCGAAGAACAGGATGTCGCAGTCGCGCAGCAGCCACTTCGCGATCACGATCTTCTGCTGGTTGCCGCCCGACAGGAGCCGCGCCGGCTGCGCGACGGACGGCGTGCGGATCGCGAGCTGGCGCACGTACGACTGCGCGGTGTCGCGCATCCCGCGCGCATCGAGGAACATGCCGCGGCGCACGAAGCGCCGCATGCTCGACAGCGCGATGTTGTTCTGCACGTCCATCCCGACCGCGAGCCCGAAGTGCTTGCGGTCCTCCGAGAGATAACCGATCCCGTGCCTGACCGCGTCGGCCGGCGTGCGGATCGTCACGGCCTTGCCGTGCACGCGGATCTCGCCCGCGTCGACCGGGTCCGCGCCGAACACCGCGCGCGCGACCTCGGTGCGGCCCGCGCCCATCAGCCCCGCGAAGCCGAGGATCTCGCCTCGCCGCAGCGTGAAGCCGACGTCGCGGATCGCGCGGCCGCGCGACAGCCCGCGCACCTCGAGCGCGACCGCGTTGGCCGACGTATCGGGCGGCGTGCGGAACGTCGCATCGAGCTGGCGGCCGACCATCATCGCGATGATCGCTTCCATCGACGTATCCGCCATCGGCACGGTCGCGACGTACTTGCCGTCGCGCATCACCGTCACGCGATCGGCGATCTGGCGCAGCTCGTCCATCTTGTGCGAGATGTAGACGATGCCGACGCCGCGCGCGCGCAGGTCGCCGATGATGCGGAACAGCTCGGCGATCTCCGCGTTGTTCAGCGCGGCGGTCGGTTCATCCATGATCAGCACGCGCGAGTCGAACGACAGCGCCTTCGCGATCTCGACCATCTGCTGCTTCGCGACCGTCAGCCGGCCGACCGGCGTGCGCGGATCGAGATCGAGCCGCATCCGCGCGAAGATCGCGGCGGCGTCGCGGTTCAGCCTGTCCTCGTCGACGAACACGCCGAAGCGGCCGCGCGGCTCGCGGCCGATGAAGATGTTCTGCGCGACGCTCAGGTGGTTCATCAGGTTCAGTTCCTGATGGATGATGCCGATCCCGAGCGCCTGCGCGGCGCGCGGATCGTCGATGTCCACCGCGCGGCCGTCGATCCGGATCTCGCCTTCGTCCTTCTGATAAACGCCGGCGAGAATCTTCATCAGCGTCGACTTGCCGGCGCCGTTCTCGCCCATCAGCGCATGCACTTCGCCGGCGCGCAGGTCGAAGCGGCAATCGTCGAGCGCCAGCACGCCCGGAAAGCGCTTGCTGACGCCGGTCAGCTCGATCAGCGCCGCGGGCGCGAGGGTCGTCGGGTTCGGATCGGGTTGCATGGCTCGCCGCCCTCAGCCGATCGCGCGATCGAGATGCGTATAACCGCCATCGACGAACAGCCACTGGCCCGTCGTGTGCGATGCGCGCGCCGACAGCAGGAACACGGCCGTGTCGGCAATCTCGTCGGCGGTCGTGAAGCGCTTGCCGAGCGGCACCTTGCCGGCGATTTCCGCGAGCTTCGCTTCCGGGTCGTCGAAACCGGCGATCCAGTTCTGGTAAAGCGGCGTCATCACCTCGGCCGGGATCACCGCGTTCACGCGCACGCCGTCGTCGCGCAGTGCGACCGCCCATTCGCGCGTGAGCGCGAGCTGCGCGCCCTTCGATGCGCAATAGCCGCTCGTGTTGCCCTGGCCGGTGACCGCCGTCTTCGACGAGATGTTGACGATCGCGCCGCGCGTCGCCTTCAGGTGCGGCACGCAGTAATGCGCCATCACGTAGTAGTGGATCAGGTTGCGTTCGAGCGATGCGACGAACGCGTCGCGCCCGGCATCGAGCCCGACGCCGTCGTTGATGCCCGCGTTGTTGACGAGGCCGTCGATGCGGCCGAAGCGCGCGAGGGTCTGCGCGACCGCGTCGCGGCATTGCGCGTCGTCCTGCAGCTCGACGGACACGCACGCGGCGCGCGGCTGCTTCTGCGCGAGCGCGCGCCAGAAGCCGTCATCCGGCGCGTGGCGCGCGAACACCACCGGAATCGCGCCTTCGTCGGCAAGCCGCATCGAGATCGCGGCGCCGATGCCCGACGCGCCGCCGGTCACGATCACGACCTTGTCTTGCAGATTCAAATCCACTTCGCGTCTCCGTCGTTCATGTTGTCGCCGCGCGCAGGCCATGCGCGGGTCATCGTGCGCCGTCGTGCTGCGTGCTGCGTGCTTCAGCCGCGGAACCGGTACCGCTCGAGCGATGCGGGCTTCATCTCGATCGAGAAACCGGGTGCCGTCGGCGGCATGTACGCCGCGCCGCGCACGACACAGGGCTCGACGAAATGCTCGTGCAGGTGATCGACGTATTCGGTCACGCGCCCTTCCTTCGTGCCGGCAATGCACACGTAGTCGATCATCGACAGATGCTGCACGTATTCGCACAGCCCGACGCCGCCCGCATGCGGACACACCGGCAACCCGTACTTCGCGGCGAGCAGCATCACCGCGAGAATCTCGTTCACGCCGCCGAGCCGGCACGCGTCGATCTGCACGACGTCGATCGCGCCGCGCGCGATGAACTGCTTGAACATCACGCGGTTCTGGCACATCTCGCCGGTCGCGACCTGCACCGGCGCGATCGCCTCGCGGATCTTGCGGTGCCCTTCGACGTCGTCGGGGCTCGTCGGCTCCTCGATGAACCACGGTTTCGCGAACGCCAGCTCGCGCACCCAGTCGATCGCCTCGTCGACTTCCCACACCTGGTTCGCGTCGATCATCAGCTTGCGGTCCGGGCCGATCACCTCGCGTGCGATCGTCACGCGGCGGATGTCGTCCTCCAGGTTCGCGCCGACCTTCAGCTTCACGTATTCGAACCCGGCGTCCACCGCTTCATGGCACAACCGGCGCAGCTTGTCGTCGCTGTAGCCGAGCCAGCCGGCCGACGTCGTGTAGCACGGGTAGCCTTCGCGCTCGAGCGTCGCGATCCGCGCCGCCTTGCCCGGCGCCTGCCGGCGCAGCAGGCCGAGCGCTTCGTCCGGCGTCAGGCAGTCGGTCAGGTAGCGGAAGTCGATCGCGCGCACGATCTCCTCGGGACTCATGTCGGCGACGAGCCGCCACAGCGGTTTGCCGACCGCCTTCGCCCACAGATCCCACACCGCGTTGACGACGGCGCCCGTCGCCAGATGAATCGCGCCCTTGTCGGGGCCGATCCAGCGCAACTGGCTGTCCGAGGTCACGTGCCGCCAGAAGCGGCCCATGTCCTCGCGGATCCAGTCGAGGTCGAGGCCGACGACGAGGTGACGCATCGCGTCGATCGCCGCGCAGCAGATTTCGTTGCCGCGCCCGATGGTGAACGTGAGCCCGTGGCCCTCGAGCCCGTCGCGGTCGGTTTCGAGCACGACGTACGCAGCCGAATAATCGGGGTCCGGATTCATCGCATCGGAACCGTCGAGCTGGCGCGAGGTCGGGAAGCGCACGTCGAGGACGCGCATCGATCGAATGATAGGCATAACGAACCGTCCGGGAAAGGGTTTCAGGCCTGCACGGTGCGCTGGCGCTGCTCGCCGAGCCCGTCGATGCCGAGCGTGATCACCTGCCCGGCGCGCAGATAGACGGGCGGCTTCTGCCCGAGGCCCACGCCCGGCGGCGTGCCGGTCGAGATCACGTCGCCCGGCTGCAGGCTCATGAAGCGGCTCAGGTAGCTGATCAGGTGCGGCACACGGAACACCATCGTCGCGGTCGTGCCGTTCTGGTAGCGGTGGCCGTCCACGTCCAGCCACAGCCGCAGCGCGTGCGGATCGGGCACTTCGTCGGCCGTCACGAGCCACGGGCCGAGCGGCCCGAACGTATCGTTACCCTTGCCCTTGTCCCACGTGCCGCCGCGTTCGAGCTGGTACTCGCGCTCCGACACGTCGTTCACCACGCAGTAGCCGGCGACGTGCGACAGCGCGTCGGCTTCGTCGATATAGCGGCCGCCCCGGCCGATCACGACGCCCAGCTCGACTTCCCAGTCGGTCTTCTCCGAGCCGCGCGGGATCTCGACGTCGTCGTTCGGCCCCGAGATCGCGCTCGTCCACTTGCCGAACACGACCGGCTCCTTCGGGACGTCCATCCCCGATTCGGCCGCGTGGTCGGAATAGTTGAGCCCGATGCAGATGAACTTGCCGACGCGGCCGACGCACGCGCCGAGCCGCGGCGCGCCTTCGACGAGCGGCAGCGACCCCGGGTCGAGCTCGCGCAGCCGCGCGAGCGACGCGGGTGCGAGCGCGTCGCCGGCGACGTCGTCGATCACGCCCGACAGGTCGCGGATCCTGCCCTGCGCATCGAGCAGGCCCGGCTTTTCATGGTGTTTGTCGCCAAATCTCAGCAGTTTCATGTGGTGTGGGCGGAAATGGAAAGTGAGTGGAAAGGCGCGGTCGGCTAGACGCGGTCAGTTCGACCAGCCGCCATCGATCAGGTGAATCGCGCCGGTCGTGAACGACGCTTCGTCGGACGCGAGATACAGCGCGAGCGCGGCCACTTCGTCCGCGGTGCCGATACGGCCCATCGGCTGACGCGCGACGAACGCCTGGCGCACGGTATCGGTCGACACCTGGCGCGTGCGCGCCTGCTCGGCGATCCGCTGCTCCAGCGACGGCGACTCGATCGTGCCCGGGCAGATCGCGTTGCAGCGGATGCGCTGCTCGACGAAATCGGCGGCCACCGACTTGGTCAGGCCGATCACGGCCGCCTTGGTCGTGCCGTAGACGAAGCGGTTCGGCACGCCCTTCACGCTCGACGCGGCCGACGCCATGTTGACGATCGACGCGCCGCCCGCTGCCAGCATCGCCGGCAGCAGCGCACGGATCAGCCGGTACATCGACGTGACGTTCAGGTTCAGCGAGAACGCCCACGCGGCGTCGTCGCAGTCGAGGATCGAGCCGTGGTGAACGAAGCCCGCGCAGTTGAACAGCACGTCGAACGCGCGCTCCTGCGCGGCGAGTGCGGCAACGTCGCCCGCATCGGTCACGTCGAGCCGCCGCGTGGCCAGCCGGCCGCCCGCGCGTTCGGCGTCGGCCGCGAGTTGCGCGAGCGCGGCTTCGTTGATGTCGGTTGCCAGCACGTCGGCACCCTCGCTTGCGAACCGCAGCGCGGTCGCGCGGCCGATACCCTGCCCGGCCGCCGTTACCAGCGCGCGCTTGCCCTGCAATCTCATGAGCACCTCTCCCGAAGAAGCCGGCCGGGCCGGCTGATTGGCACAAAGGACTAAAGGTCCAACCAATCATAGGAACAGATTCCGGATTTGTCACGTTCGCGTGATTCAGTATTTTCCCGAGCGGGAGAATCGGGCGGAAGGCGCTGCGGCGGGCTTCGATTACCGTATTTTTCAGGTTCCGCCGATCGGCCGCGTATCGCGCAAAGCCAATACCGGTGGGCGTTTCGGCGACACCCGGGGCACCGGAGTCGCGCCGTCGGCACGGCGAAACTGACAAAAAAGTCATGTTCCCGTCAGGGTGTCAACGGCGGGCGCGCGCGATCATGGTGTTGCCGGACCGCGCTTCCCCGGACACCGCCCCCGCCCGTCGCCGATCCCTGACGGGCGTCTCCGTCCCCCGCGGTGTCCACGTGACTGAGCGAGCAGACACGGGGGCGCGGGCCGATTTTCCGCCCCGGGCGTGCGCGTCCGGGGCGCTTTTGTCGTTGGCTTTTTCACGAAAATGCGCGTCGATTGTTTCTGATTCGGCAAAAGGTAATTTGAGCCAGACAGGATGTTTTTTCCGGTCACAGACGCTTACATTTAGCGCACCACTCATGGAAACCGCTACGGATTCGCCCTCGGGTAGTGACATCCACTGCCACGGCCGAAACCGCACGAGCTTTAGGAAACGGCAAATGAAGGCCTCCAAATCCCTGCCTGTGCTCGATCCCGCCGACGTCCACGTCGAAATTCTGGAACGCTCCGATACGCTGCTCGTCGTCCGCTGGGTCGAACCCGGCCGCTGTCACTACGGCGAACAGCGCTGGCGCCGCCGCTTCGCGCAGCGCACCGGTACCTGCGCGCTGTCGCGCCAGGTCATCCAGCGCGGCGACGAAGTATTCCGCCCGGCCGAGCGCCCGGCACCCGCGAATGCGGCGGCAATGATCTCCGCCGCCGAAGTGCTCGCGCTGGCCGGCAGCCGGTAACGCCCACACCGGCCACCCGTGCCGCGGGGCCCGCGGCGTGATGCGCTTGCGCGCCCTAGAAGCGCCGGTCTAATTCCCCCGCTTGTCTGTCCCGCCCGCGCGGACTATCGTTACACCACTCAATGTAACGATTGCGCGTCGTGGCGCACCGCCACGCCGATGGAGGCAGACATGCATGCATGGAGCGCGCGCCACGTCCCGGCGCAAGGCGGCAAGGTCGCGGTCGTGACCGGCGCCAACAGCGGCCTCGGCTGGCACATCGCGGAAACGCTGGCCGCCAAGGGCGCGACGGTCGTGATGGGCTGCCGCGATGCCGCGCGCGCCGCACAGGCCGCCGCTGCGATTCACCGGCTCCATCCCGCCGCACGGGTCGAAGTCGATGCGCTCGACCTCGCCGATCTCGCGTCGATCCAGCGCTTCGCCGCCGGTGTCGCCGACCGCCACGGCCGCGTCGACATCCTCTGCAACAACGCCGGCGTGATGTTCCTGCCGCTGCGGCACACGCACGACGGCTTCGAGATGCAGTTCGGCACCAATCACCTCGGCCACTTCGCGCTGACCGGCCATCTGCTGCCCGCGTTGCGCGCCGCCCGGCGCGCGCGAGTCGTGACGATGTCGAGCGGCTTCAACCGCGGCGGCCGGATCCGGGTCGACGACCTGCGCGCCGAGCACCGTTACAACCGTTATCTCGCCTACTGCGACAGCAAACTCGCGAACCTGGTGTTCGCGCTCGAGTTGCAGCGCCGCTTCCAGCGCGCGGGGTTCGCGGGAATCAGCGTCGCCGCGCATCCCGGCTACGCGGCAACCAACCTGCAGTTCGCGGGCCCCGCGATGGACAGTTCGCCCACGCGCGCCGCGCTGATGCGCGCGGCGAACCGATATCTCGCGCAACCGGCCGAGCAGGGTGCGTTGCCCGCGATTCATGCGGCGACGTCGCCCGACCTCGCCGGCGGCTCGTACATCGGGCCGTCCGGCTGGCTCGAGTCGCGCGGCCTGCCGGCACCGGCGAGCGTGCCGCGCGCGGCACGCGACGTGGCCCTCGCGGCTCTGCTGTGGGAGGCGACCGAAGCCGCGACGGGCGTGCGTTTCCTGAGTTCGGGCGCGCCCGCCGGCCGGCCGCCCGCCAAGCCGTTCGACGCGGCCGCCGAGGCGCGCTGAATGCGGTGCGCGTCGCGGCCACATTCTTCATACTTATTACGCTTACAGAAACGAAAGCCGGATGAAAGCGTGATCCGGCGTCCCACTGTTACCGCCTTGGAAACAATCTATCGTCAAAACCAGCGTTTACCCTGAACGACCCGGTGACTAAGATTTAGTCAATCGCTGCAGACATGGTGTCGCAAGCGAACCCAATAAAACACCGGAGGTCATCATGAAATCGCTCGTTTCCGCAGTTGTTGCCGCTGTCGCCCTGTCCGCTTCGTTCGGCGCTTTCGCACAAAGCACCGTGACCCGCGCGCAAGTCCGCAACGAACTGGTTCAGCTCGAACAAGCCGGCTACAAGCCGGGCGTGTCGAGCCCGTACTACCCGAACGACATCCAGTCGGCGGAAGCGCGCGTTCATGGTGCCGACGCCAGCGGCTACGGCGCGCAACCGGCTCCGGTCGTCCACTCGGGCGCCCCGGCTGCCGCAACGTCGTCGAACGCACGCGACTCGGTCTTCTTCGGCCAGTAAGCCGACGCGCCCCCGGCGGGCGCACCGCGCATCGCGCGATGAAGAAGCTGGATCCGGACGAGCCCCTCATGCGGGCTCGTCTTTTTTTGTGAAACGCATACCTCCGCCGCCCGGCAGCGGGTGGCTTCGCCCGGGCGCCCTGCGTCCGGGCGCTTTTTCCCCGGCGAGGTATGCGTAACGAAGTCGAATGCGGCAGCCGACTGCGGAAGTCGAATGCGCCGATCAGCGCCCGGCGGCAGCCGCGGGCAGCGCACGCGACAGCACACGCCAGCGCGACAGCAGTTCGTCGCGATCGACGTAGCAGCCCTGCAGATGCCGGCGGCCCGTCGACGGATCGAACTCGGTGCGCGCATGCAGCACGCGCCGGTTGTCGAACGCCCACATGTCGCCCGCCCGCAGCCGGCGCTGCACGCGGAAACGCGGCTCGCGCGCGAGCGCGAGAAACCGCCGGTACGCGCGGTAGACGGCCGCGACGGCGCCGGCCGGCGCATCGAGCGGCCCGCGCAGGAAATTCGCGACGCGCACCTCGGTCACGTTGCCGCGCGCATCGAGTCCGATCACCGGCGCCGAACAGCGGTAGTCGCTGTTCGCACTCTTGTTCCAGAACTCGAACGGTGTCGACGCAAGTTGCGTGAAATCGTCCGGATATTCGTGCCGCAGCGCATCCGCGAGCGCGAAGCCGTCGAGAAACACGCTGTCTCCGCCCGTTGCGTCGTTCGCGAGGCAGTGCAGGAACTGCACGCCCGGCTGCAATTCACGCGTCGGCAGGTCGGTGTGCGGCGGCAGGTTCAGCGACGTATAGGCATTGCTGTCCGGCCGCGGCTTCGATTCGACATCGAACAGCACGCCGAAATTGCTTTCGCGGATCAGGCCGACACGCCGCGCGATCTGGTCGACCCGGCCGGGTTCGGCCGGCACGCCCTCGACGAGCGTCAGCCCGGTGCGCTGCAACGCGGCGAGCCAGGCGAGCAACGCGCCGTCGTCCTCCATCACGTCACGCCACGCGAACACGCCGATCGCCGTCGCATCGTCGCCGGTCCACACGTGCCGCCCGTGCGCGGCCTGGCGTTCCGCGCGGGACGCATCGTCGTAAGCATGCGCGCGCAACCATCCCGGCGACCAGGCGCTGCGATGCCCGTCGTTCCACTCGACGTGCAGCGCGCCGTCGGTTTCGACATGCACGACGAGCGCCGACAGATCCTCGCGCGCATCGGCGATCTCGAACACCTGTTCGCGCGTGAGCGCATGCACGCACGCGGAACACGCGCAGTTGTCGCGCAACCAGTCGAAGTGAAACGGCGATCGTCGCGTGTCGCTCCACTCGACGTTCACCGCACCCTCGCCGATCGTCGCCGCCGCAATGGCCGCGTCGGCGGAAAAGGTCCGCCAGTCCTCGATACGGTGTTGCGCTGCCTGCATCGTTGCCTCCCGGAAAACGCCCGCTACGCGTGTGGTGCGAGCAGAAACCCGCCGATCATCCGGTGCATCCGCGCCGCCTGCGGGCTCTTTCCGAGCGCGCGCCAGCAGCCGTGCACCAGCCCCTCTCCCATCCAGTAACGCGCGGCGCCGCCGGCCGCAAGAATGTGTTCGACATAGACGCGCGCATCGTCGCGCAGCGGATCGTGTTCCGCGCCGATCGCGAGCACGGGCGGCAGGCCGTCGAAACGCGCCGCCGCGAGCGGCACCGAAGCGCGCAGCAGCGGATCGTCATCGCCCGGCGCATCGTCGCGTTCACTGCCCCAGTACAACGCGCGATAGCGATGGACGTCGTCGAGCGTCAGCATCGGCGCGTGTGCCTCGGTTTCGCGCGCCGGCGATTGCGGTTCGAAGCCGAGCATCGGATAGACGAGCGCGATCCCGTCGATGCCGCCTTCGCCCGCATCGCGCAGCGCGGTCGCGACGGCGGCCGCGAGGTTGCCGCCGGCACTGTCGCCGGCGAGCGTCAGCGGTCGCGCGCACGCGTCGAACGGCCAGTGCGCTGCGTCGCGCGCGGCGCGCGTGACGGCCAGGCAATCGTCGAGCGCGGCCGGCGCGCGATGCTCGGGCGCGAGCCGGTAGCCGACCGCGATCACGGCCAGCCCCGTGTCGGCCGCCAGTTGCGCGGTGATCAACGCATGACTGTCGAGCGAGCCGACGACGAAGCCGCCGCCATGAAAGAACAGCACGGTGCCGCGCGGCTCACCGTGCGCGGGCGCATAGCGCCGCAGCGCGATCGCGCGTCCGTCCGGCGCATGCCACACCGCATCGTGCCGGACGATGCCGGCCGGCAGTTCGGCGGGCGTCCATGCGGCCGCGAAGCGATCGTAGACGCGGCGTTGCTCGTCGGGCGAGCGCGCCGCTGTGTCGGCCGGATACCACGCGTCGACGGCCGCGACGAACGCCGCGATTTCCGGTTCGAGCATCGTGTGCGCTCCGCGGTCGAAGGTCGAAAGTTGAACGCCGACGCTAGCGGCGCGGCGGCAGTCCGATCACGCGGCCCGCATACGCGGGGGCCGCGCAATCGCGCTGCACCGCATGCAGTTCGGCCACGCGCGCGGCGACGTCGTCGTCGAACGGCGCCGATTTCGCGCCGTCGCGCGTGTCGACGTGCAGCAGCATCTGCTCGCTCGCCGACACCGCGCCGTCGTGCCCGTCGGCGAACAGTTCGAGATACAGGTGCAGCCGCTTCGCGTCGTGCGCGAGCACGCGCGCATCGACGCGCACGCGCGTGCCCTCCTTGATCTCCTGCAGATAGTTCACGTGCGCTTCGAGCGTGTAGACCGAGCGGCCCCGCTCGCGACGCGCGGCGTCGTCGAGACCGATGCGGTCCAGCAACGCATCGGTCGCGAAGCTGAAGATCAGCAGATAGAACGCGTCGCGCAGATGGCCGTTGTAGTCGACCCATTCGGGCCGCACGACGTCGCGGTAGATCGTCAGCGGGGTATCGCCTGTCATGTTCGTTCAGTCCTCGAATCGCATTCCGTGCCGCGCCTTCACCGCGGCGATCGCCTTCAGCACCTCGGTGATGCACTCGTCGCGATAGCGCTCGAGTTCCTTGATGCTGCGCGTGCCCTGCTGCTCGCTCGTGCCTTCGACGACGCTGTCGATCAGTGCATCGGTCAGCTTCGGCGCGACCAGCTTCGTCCATGGCAGTTCGAGCGCGGGGCCGAACTGCTGCATGAAGTGTCGCATGCCCGCGTCGCCGCCAGCCAGCGTGTACGTCAGGAAGGTGCCCATGAACGACCAGCGGATGCCCGCGCCGAAGCGGATCGCATCGTCGATCTCGCCGGTCGTCGCGACGCCCTCGTTGACGAGATGCAGCGCCTCGCGCCACAGCGCTTCGAGCAGCCGGTCCGCGATGAAGCCCGGCACTTCCTTGCGCACGTGCAGCGGCCGCATGCCGAGCTTGCGATAGATCTCCATCGCCGCCTCGACCGCTTCCGGCGAGGTGCGCGCGCCGCCGAGCACCTCGACGAGCGGCAGCAGGTAGACCGGATTGAACGGATGACCGACCACGCAGCGCTCCGGATGCGTCGCACGCGCATAGAAGTCGGTCGGCAGCAGCCCCGACGTCGACGATGCGATGATCGCGTCGGGCTTCGCCGCGCGGCTGATCTGTTCGTGCAGTTCGAGCTTCAGCGCCTCGCGCTCGGGTGCGCTTTCCTGGATGAAGTCCGCGTCGGCGACGCAGGCCTCGATCGTCGACTCGAAGCGCAGCCGCGCGGGATCGGCGCCCGGCGCGAGGCCGACGCGCTCGAGCGCGGGCCATGCATTCGCGACGCTCGCGCGCAAGCGCGCTTCCGCGTCCGGCGCGGGGTCCCACACGACCACGTCCAGACCATGCGCGAGCGCACGGCAAATCCATCCGCTACCGATCACGCCGGTGCCGATCGCGGCGAACGTCTTGATGTCGGTCTTCACTGCCATGTCAACACATCCTTCAAATCGAGGAGAATCGGACGGCGGCGCACCCGTGTGCGCCGCCGCATTGAAGCGGAATCAGCGTTGAAACTCACGCGAACTCGGCCACCGCGCGGCGTTCGAGCAGGCGCTCGCCACGCGCCGGCAGGCCGAGCTTGCGACGCCCTTCGGCCGGCGTCAGCACGCGGCCGCCGAGCCGTTCGACGATTTCCCGCGCACGCTCGACGAGCGTGCCGTTGGTCGCGTGCACGCCGCGATCGAGCCAGATGTTGTCTTCGAGGCCCACGCGCACGTGGCCGCCGAGCAGCATCGCCTGCGCGACCATCGGCATCTGCATGCGGCCGATCCCGAAGCCGGCCCAGTGCGCGCCCGGCGGCAGGTTGTCGACCATCGCCTTCATCGTGCCGGTGTCGGCCGGCGCGCCCCACGGAATGCCGAGGCACAGCTGGAACAGCGGCGGATCGTCAAGGAGTCCTTCCTTCAGCAATTGCTTCGCGAACCACAGATGGCCCGTATCGAAGATTTCCAGTTCCGGCTTCACACCGAGTTCCTGGATGCGCTTGGCGCCGGCGCGCAGTTGCGCGGGCGTCGACACGTAGATGTAGTCGCCGTCGCCGAAATTCAGCGTGCCGCAGTCGAGCGTGCAGATTTCCGGCAGCAGTTCCTCGACGTGCGCGAGACGCGTGAGGCCGCCGACGAGATCGGTGCCCTTGCCGAAGCGCATCGGGTCTTCGCCCGGGCCGATCTCCAGATCGCCGCCCATGCCGGCCGTCAGGTTGATGATCACGTCGACGTCCGCCGAGCGGATCCGGTCGACCACTTCGCGGTAGAGGTTCGGGTCGCGGCTGCCGCGGCCCGTCTGCGGATCGCGCACGTGGCAGTGCGCCACCGTCGCGCCGGCCTTCGCGGCCTCGATCGCGGCGGCCGCGATTTCCTTCGGCGTGACCGGAATCGCCGGATGTTTGCCGACCGTATCGCCCGCGCCGGTGACCGCGCAGGTGATGATGACTTCGTGGTTCATGCTGAGTGCCCTCGTTTGCTTCGGTTCGTGTCGCTCGATTTCCGTCGTACTGCAGATGATTTTTCGCTGCGCGCCGCACGCTCGCGGCGCGTGCGGGCCGTTACAGGCCGAGATAGGCCTTCACGGCAGGCAGGCCGTCCTTGCCGTCGAACGTCTTGACGCCGGCGAGCCAGGCATCGAGCACCTGCGGATTCTTCTTCAGGTACGCCTTCGCGGCGTCGGCCGGCTTCGTCTTGTTCATCACCGACTGCATCAGCTGGTTCTCCAGCTGCGTCGTGAAGCGCAGGTTCTCGACGAGCTTGCCCGCGTTCGGGCAGCGCGAGATGAAGTCGGGCGCCGTCAGCGTGTACACGCGCGCTTCGCCGTAGTTCGGGCCGAACGCCGCATCGCCGCCGGACAGGTAGTTCATGCTGATCTGGATGTTCATCGGATGCGGTTCCCAGCCGAGAAACACGACCCACTTCTTGTCGCGGATCGCGCGCTCGACCGTGACGAGCATCCCCGCCTCGCTCGATTCGACCAGCTTGAAGCCACCGAGGCCGTACTGGTTCGTGTCGATCATCTTCTGGATCGTCGCGTTCGCGCTGCTGCCCGGCTCGATCCCGTAGATCTTGCCGTCGAGCTCCGCGCGGTGCTTCGCGATGTCCTCGAAGGTCTTCAGGCCGGCCTGGTATTCGTAGCTCGGCACCGCGAGCGTCGCCTTCGCGCCCGACAGGTTCGGCGGTTCGACCACGTTGATCGACTTGCTGTCGAGGAATGGCTGGAGCTGCTTCTGCTGCACCGGCCACCAGTAGCCGAGCGAGATGTCCAGCTGCTTGCTCTTCAGGCCGGCGAACGAGATCGGCACCGATGCGATCGTCGTCGTCGGCTTGTAGCCGAGCCCTTCGAACACCGTCGACGCGAGCGCCGTGGTGGACGTGATGTCGGTCCAGCCGATATCCGCGAAGCGTACGTTGCGGCAAGTCGCGGCATCCGTTTCGGCCTGCGCCGCGGTCGCGAACGCGCCGGTCGCCAGCACGGCCGCGACGAACGCGGCGATCTTTGTCGACTTCATGGTTTCTCCCCTTCGGTTGGACCGATGTCCGACGGTGCGCGGAGTGCGTCCCGGCCTGCATCGTGGGAGTAAAAGTAACGAGCCATATTCACCGCAAGACGACCGCCGGCGACCTGTTCTTGACTATTTGCGACTATGGGTGGAAACCACTATGCGCGGGGAGTGGCTTGTATGGCGGGGGTTTGGGGCGGATTTCGATGAGGAGGGGTTTGTCCGGATGCGGCGTCATGAGATGCCGTACGCGACAGCCAAACGGGGTCAGTCAGGTCCGTGCGGCTGCAAGCGCGTTGCCGAAATGCTCGACGGCGCCGTCGAAGCGCGCCGCGCCGACGTCGAACACCCAGCGGCGCAGCGCGGGGGGCGTGGCAAGACCCAGCTCCGCGACCCGATACCCGGTGTCGATCGCGGCCAGCACGGCCTTCACCATCGCTTGGGGCATGCCTTCGGTGGCGGCGGTCGTCAGCCCGCCGTCGAGTATGCTAGGCGCAAAGGCCGCGCTTTCGACACCCTGCTGGATCGCCGTCCGCGCGGCCGTGGCGACGGCATCCGCGGTTCTTTCGATCGTCCAGCTTGCCGGATCGCCGAGCCCGACCAGCAACAAGGCACGCGCCGCGATGCCCGCGGGCGGATGGCTGATCCACAGCGTTTCCATCGGCGCGGCCAGAAAACGGCCCTCGCGCCGCAAGCCGGTGAGTGCCCCCGACAGTGCGAGGTCGAGATGGCGTAACCCGCCGGTCGGGCCATCGCCCGTCGCCTCGCGGGCAAACATGCAGCCACAGGAGAGGTCGACCTGCGCGCCTACGCCATCCCATGCGGCGACCTCGAAGGCCACCTCCCGCCAACGACCGATATTTTGTCGAAGAACCAAATCGTCTCTCCCGCAAGATTGGAACAGGGTCCGGAGCGCAGCGCGCGCCCCGGTGTCCGGCGTTGCGCCTCTTCATCCGCCTGGCCGGGCTTGCGCCGGCGCACGAGCAACCCGTCATCCGCGTACGCCGGTATCTGCGTTGCGCTTATTGCCTGGCGGCAAGACCGAACGCATAGAGCTTGTGACTCGTGCCGTCGTACGGCAGACCGAGTACCTTGGTGTGGTAGCCCGCCCCCCAGTACACCGACCCGTCGACGATGGCAGCGCCCGACACCACCGCGCCGTTGTTCTCGTAGCTCCACTTGATCTCGCCCGTCGCCGCATCGAGCGCATACATGCTCGCGCCCGTCCCGGCCAACGAGCCGGCATAGACGACACCGTTTGCGGCCGACATCGCCACCGTGTCCATCTTGCCCTGCGGGTCGGCCGTGCGCCACAGCACCTTGCCGGTGGCGGCGTCGACCGCCGCCCAGATGCCGCCCTTGGTCGTCTTCTGGCCGTTCGGACCGTTGTCGACGTCGATCGATTTGCCGTCCAGGTTGCCGATCGAAACGTAGATGCGCTTGCCGTCGGCGGCCGTCCCCCACAGCATGCCGCCCAGCAGGCTGCCCGGGCCGACCTGCGTCTGCCAGACCACCTTGCCGGTCTTGGGATCGAGCGCCCAGTACACGCCGCTCTTCGCGCCTGCGCCCACCAACGTCCTCTCCTTCCCGTTGATGGTCGCCTTGAACAGGTTGGGCCCCGAGCCGAAATCGTAGTCCGGGCCGTCGTCGTGGTCGTAGTTGGTCGACATGTCGGCCGCCAACGTACGGGTATGCCAGACGATCCTGCCGGTCTTGAGGTCGAGCGCGACAAAGCTGTCGATCATGTTGGCCGGCGTATCGGGTTTGCAGTTCTTCTGGGTCGGGTAACGGCAGTGACCCGGCGGAACCGAGAAGTTGTTGCCCGTGGTCACGTAGAGCAGGCCGGTTTCATGATCGACCGCCGCCGTGTTGCCCCACACCGAGCCGCCGGTATATCCCTTCGGCACCATATAGGTCTTCCACAGCATCTTGCCGGTCTTGGCGTCGAGGGCGACCACCGCGCCGCGATAGGTCGGCTTGTCCTTGAGCGCCTCGGCACGCGACGAGAGGCCGACGTACACCACGCCGCGATCGACGATCGGCGACTGGGTAATGATCGCGGTCGGATCCGAATCCACCTTGGTCCGCCACAGTGGCGCACCATCGTCTGCCTTCGCTGCCAGCACGAACGCGCCGGTCGGGTTGTTCGCGACCTGGGTGCCCTGCCCGAAGATCAGCGTGCCCTCCCAGTAGGCCGGGCTGGTGCGCGACGCATCGTTGTCGATGCCGCTGTATTCGGTGATCTTCTTCTTCCACTTCACCTTGCCGCTGGCGGCATCGACCGCCCACAGCGAGCCGCCGAAGTCCGGCACATACACGGTGCCGTTGGCGACGGTCGGCGTGGCCGACACGTTGCCGTCGGTATCCAGCGTCCAGCGCGGCGCAAGCTGCGAGACGTTGTCGACGCCGATCACGCGCTCGTCCGGCGCGGTGCGCGTGTTGTCGACACCCTGCCCGGCAAAGACCCAGTCTGCCGCCGCACCCGGGCCGCTTGCGATCATGCCGAACAGGGCAAGCGTTCCGATCATGGCCGGCGTACGCCGGCGCCACGAGGCAAGTCCGGCATGCTGCTTGTTGGAGGTTTTCATGACATCACCTTACCGAGAGAAGAGTGACTGATGACCGGCCGAACCGAAACGGCCGCGGTGAAAAAAACTGGCGCGCCGGGGCGACTGGAAGCGACCGGGACGCTGGCGATACCCGACCTGCGCGTGCTTTCAAAAGCGGGGAAAAGATCGACATGGCCGGGATGAATCATTTGACGCAGCGTGAATATCGATACCCAAAGTTCGGTTGCGAAGCGCGAAACATAGGACCACTGCATGAAACCACCACACGCGCCGATGAAACATGCGCGCCCGTGACGACAGCGCGTGACGACGCGCGAACCCTGAAGCCGATGCACCGGCGGATCCGCCGCTCAGAACGTATGCATCATCCCCACATACGCGCCCGTCTGCGACTCGCCCGTCATCGGGCTCGTGCCCGACGTCGCGTCGCGCGGCGACGGTTGAAGACCGTCGACATCCCGCCGCCGAGATCCTCGAAGCCCTTCAGGCCGAACATGCTGGTGCCCCAGTCGCCGCCTTCCGCGCTCCAGCGCGTCGAACTGCCGCCGGGCGTCGCGATGTGGTTCAGGTATTCGACGCCGCCGTCGATCCGGCCGTACAGCGTCACGCTCGTCTGCGCGAACGCGGCCGCCGGTGCGGCGGCCACGATCAGCCATGCGAAATGTTTGAGTCGCAAAATCAAGCTCGCCCCCTCCACGCCTCGACCGCCCGCGGCATGCCTCGCGAGCGCGCACGTTGTGTCCGCAATCGATCGAAAAAACACCCGGGCCCTCGCCGCGCCAGGCGCGAGCAGGTTGCCCGACATCCCGATACCCTTCCGGCAAACGACTGCTTGCCGATCGCACCGCACACGCCGGCGCATTATCGTTGGCCGGCAACCCATGCCATCACGGCAGCGATGGTGCAACGCACACCATACGAATCGACATGCACGCGTCTGACGTTGATAATCCGCCGAACTGCGACGGAACAAGCGACAAAGACGATGGAATCGATACGGTACGCGGCCGCCGCGAGCCTTCCTTGTGGACCGATTATGAGGGTAGGACAAGCACCGCTCGATGAACAACCACTATTTGGAAATCCACCCATGCCGCTCGTTTCTTGATGACGAAATCGAGTCGTGCCAGCATCGGACTTGCCGCCTCTGTTGCCGGCCATGCGCCGTGACGATCCAGTGATGGTTGACGACGCAGTTGACGATGACGATCCATGCAATTGCAGCACGCCCGCCGCAGCACGCCATGTGAATCGGCGGACGATGAAAAGCGGGAATGACGCGGTTGCCGGCCGCGCACGTACCGGCCGGCACCCGAAGGCTTATCGCGGCGTTTCGACGTAGGTTTCCCTGCAGATCTCGCGCAGCGCCTGGACGAGCACATCCCGCGTCGGCGCATGCGATTCGGCGGCGCGGGTAAACAGCGCGATGGGCGGCAGCGTCCAGACCAGCGAGTAAGGCACGATCGCCACGCCGGCGATGCGCACCATTTCTTCCGCGATATCGGCCGGCACGATCGACACCGCGTCGTCGCTCGACGCGATCATTTCGCCGATCAGCTTCGACGAGTAGCTTTCGACGATCGGCACGGGCGGCGCGATGCCCGCCGACAGAAACAGGTCGGTCACCTGCTCGCGCATCGGCGTGTGGGGCGCGCCGAGAATCCAGTCCAGCGCGTGCAGCTTCTCCCAGTCGAGCTTCGTGCGGGCCAGTTTCGCGGCGAGCCGCCGGCTCGCGATCATCCGGGGCTGCTGCTGGTACAGGACTTCGAAGGAGACCTGCCCCAGATCGATCGCCGACGACGCCCGCCCGATCACGAGATCGACGCTGTGATCCTTGAGCTGCAACAGCAGCTGATCGCTGGTGCCCTCGTGGATCGTCACGGTCAGGCGCCGTTCCATCCGGGATTGCAGCCGCTTGAGCGCCGCCGACAGCATCTGGCCCGAAATAAACGGAATCACGCCGATATGCAGGTGCGCCGCATGGCCGGCGGCAACCGCCTCCATCTCGCGGGCGAGATGGTCGAGATCCTTCAGCATCGCCTTGGCGCGCTCGAGCACGACCGAACCGAGCGCGGTCGGCCGCATCCCGCGCGACGAGCGCTCGAACAGCGGCGTGCCGAACATGCTTTCCAGCTCGGACAGCGCATTCGTCACGGCGGGCTGGCTGCTGGCCATGTGCTCCGCGACGCGCGTCAGCGACCCGTGCTGCTGGATCTGCAGCAACAGCATCAGGTGCCGCATCTTCAGGCGCGCGCCAAGCCGCCTGACCACGTCGTTCGCGTCGAATGTCATTGCCGTACCGCCGCACCATCATGAAAAAGTGATGGAGCGATATTAAAACAGAATCATCTCCTTATGGCCGATCCCTAGAATCACCTCCATGGATCGCGTCGGGACTGGCCTGGCGCGCACGCCCGGACCCGACAACATGAAACAGACAGAGACCCAGCAGCAGGCCGCGTACGACTATCACGAGTTTCCGACCCCGGGGAAGATCTCCGTCGTCGCCAGCAAGCCGCTCGTGACGCAGCGCGATCTCGCGCTCGCCTACACGCCCGGCGTCGCCAGCGTCTGCGAGTCGATCGCCGCCGAGCCGCTGAACGCGCACCGCTTCACGAGCCGCGGGAATCTGGTGGGCGTCATCACCAACGGCACCGCCGTGCTGGGTCTGGGCAACATCGGCGCGCTCGCGTCCAAGCCGGTCATGGAAGGCAAGGCCGTGCTGTTCAAGAAGTTCGCGGGGATCGACGTGTTCGACATCGAGATCAACGAGACCGACCCGGACAAGCTCGTCGACATCATCGCCGGCCTCGAGCCGACCTTCGGCGGGATCAACCTCGAGGACATCAAGGCGCCGGAGTGCTTCACCGTCGAGCGCAAGCTGCGCGAGCGCATGAAGATTCCCGTCTTTCACGACGACCAGCACGGCACCGCGATCACCGTCGCCGCCGCGTTCATCAACGGGCTGAAGGTGGTCGGGAAGTCGATCAAGGAAGTGAAGGTCGTGACGTCCGGTGCCGGCGCGGCGGCGCTGGCCTGCCTGGACCTGCTCGTCGACCTCGGGCTGCCGGTCGCGAACATCTGGGCGACGGATATCGAAGGCGTCGTCTATCGCGGCCGCACCACGCTGATGGATCCGGCCAAGGAACGCTTCGCGCAGGAAACCGATGCGCGCACGCTGTCCGAAGTGATCGGCGACGCGGACGTGTTCCTCGGGTTGTCGGTCGGCGGCATCCTGAAGCCGGAGATGCTGAAGGCGATGGCCGCGCGTCCGCTGATTCTCGCGCTCGCCAACCCGACGCCGGAGATCTTCCCCGAACTCGCGCATGCGACGCGCGACGATGTCGTGATCGCGACCGGCCGCTCGGATTTCCCGAACCAGGTCAATAACGTTCTCTGCTTCCCGTACATCTTCCGCGGCGCGCTGGATGTGGGCGCGACGACGATCACCCGCGAAATGGAAATCGCCGCGGTTCACGCGATCGCCGGCCTCGCGCAGGAAGAGCAGAACGACATCGTCGCGGCGGCCTACGGTGGCGACGAAGTGTCGTTCGGTCCGCAATACCTGATTCCGAAGCCGTTCGATCCGCGCCTGATCGTGCGTATCGCACCGGCCGTCGCCAAGGCGGCGATCGAAGGCGGCGTGGCGACGCGTCCGCTCGCGGATCTCGACGCGTATGTCGAGCAGCTGCAGCAGTTCGTCTACCACTCGGGCGCGTTCATGAAGCCGCTGTTCGCGACCGCGCGCCAGCTCGTGCGCGACGGCGGCAAGGCACGCATCGTGTTCACCGAAGGCGAGGACGAGCGTGTGCTCCGCGCGGTGCAGGTGATCGTCGACGAGAAGCTCGCGCGTCCGATCCTGGTCGGCCGTCCGGAGGTGCTGCTCGCGCGGATCGAGCGGTTCGGCCTGCGCCTGCGTCTCGGTCAGGACGTCGAGGTGACCAATCCGGAATATGACGAGCGCTTCCCGCAATACTGGACCACGTATTGGGAACTGCGCTGCCGCGACGGCATCTCGAAGGAAATGGCGCGCGTCGAAATGCGCCGGCGCCTGACGCTGATCGGCGCGATGATGGTGCGGCTCGGCGATGCGGACGGGATGATCTGCGGGACGGTCGGCGAGTATCACAATCACCTGCGCTTCGTCGACGAAGTGATCGGCAGGAAGCCCGATGCATCGACCTACGCGGCGATGAATATCCTGCTGCTCAACCAGCGGACGGTCGCGCTCGTGGATACCCACGTGAACGACAACCCGGATGCGGAGCAGATCGCGGAATTCACGATCGCGGCCGCGCGGCAGATGGAATGGCTGAACCTCACGCCAAAGGCTGCGCTGCTGTCGCGGTCGAACTTCGGGTCGGGCAGCGCGGCGTCGGGCGTGAAGATGCGCAAGGCGCTCGAGATCATCCGCGCGCACGCGCCGGATATCGAAGCCGATGGCGAGATGCATGGCGACTGCGCGCTCGATGAGGCGCTGCGTGCGCGGCTGCTGCCGATGTCGCCACTGAAGGGCGCGGCGAACCTGCTCGTGTGCCCGAACGTCGATGCAGGGAACATCGCTTACAACCTGCTCAAGACGGAAGCCGGCAGCAACGTCGCGGTCGGGCCGTTCCTGCTGGGGGTCAATGCGCCGGTGAACATCCTCACGTCGAGCGCGACCGTGCGACGGATCGTGAACATGACGGCGTTGACCGTGATCGAAGCGAATCGGAACGTGGCGGGTTGAGTGCGGCCCAGGTAGTCGCATGATGGGTGCCGGCTGCGGCCGGCCCTGTCCTGCGAGCGAAGTATTAGAATCGTCGGCAATCGGCTGCCGATTCGGCGGCCGTCCCTGCTCGCGAGAAGACGCGATGAAGGTAACGATTGCATACCTCGACGAACCGCCATTTGGATGGACGGAACCGGACGGCACGGCAACCGGTGCCGACCTCGATCTCGCCGGCGAGATCCTTCGGGCGATCGGTGTCACGCGGATCGAACCTCACCTGACGACGTTCAGTGAACTGCTGCCCGGTGTCGCCGCAGGCCGCTGGGACATGAACGTTCCGCTCTTCGTTACGCCGGAACGCGCCGCCAAGGTCGCGTTCAGCGTACCCGTGTGGGGAATCGCGGACGGCTTTCTCGTTCGTGCCGGAAACCCGAAGCAACTGACCGGCTATGCGTCGCTTGCCGCACGTCCCGATGCACGTCTTGGCATCATTACCGGACAGGTACAGCACGACTCGGCGAAAGCCGCGGGCGTGAGCGAGCATCAGATCACCCTGTTCGACCGGCAAGCCGATGCGATCGACGCGGTGTGCGCTGGCGCGGTCGACGCGTACGCCAGCACTGCGCTCGGACTTCGGATCGTGGCGAAGCGGATGGGCGGCGCATTGCTCGAGGCCGTCGCGCACGAACCGGTGGCGGACCGGATACACCACCGGCCGCCGTTGGGTGCCTTCTCGTTCAATCGACAAAACAGCGCGTTGCTCGATGCGGTCAACCGGCAGCTGCGCGCGTATCTGGGCTCGCCGGAGCATCGCGCGCGCATGGCGGGATTCGGATTGAGCAGCGCCGAAATCGATCCTGCCCTCCGCTGAAACGGTGCCGCGAGGATGAGCACCGGCAACTGGATAAGCGCATTCGAGATGGTGACGCTGGAAGCTGCGCATCGCGCACGCTCGTGCTCGTGCTAGTGCTCGCGAAAACAGCGCACCGGCACGCCAAGGCGCGACTGCGCCTCACCCAACTCGCCCGGACCGAACACGGCCGCGCTTTGCCGCAGGTCTTCCCATGCGAAGACATCGTCGTTGACGATCAGGCGGTTACCGAACTGCCTCGATATGCGTCAAACAGCTGTGAGCACAGGGCCGCCAGGGCCGCGAGATTCACAGCCTGGTCCGCGTGCTCGACTTCGCCGGCATTAAGCACGTCATCGAGGACAGGAGCCAGGCGACGCAGTTTTCGGAAGGTAGCGGCATCAAGTTTCATGTGATGATGCGCGAAGGGGCACGCTGGACTTCTGCCAAGCTCTTCGCGCTGGAACTTCAGGAAGCCTTCGATCAGGTCTTGCATGATGTCGCCCGTTTGGTTGTGTGGGAACTCGATGTGCAATCGAGGTGGCCACGAAAATATGCCTGCGCTTTATGCTCAGATCGTGCACCCCCGACATCCATGACCGGGGGCGCGTAGGCTGGGAATGCTTCAGACCGACTTACCTTCCAGCATCTTTACCGTATCGTCTGTGGTCCAGACTCCATCGGCGATGAAGCGATAATTGACTAGCGCAGCGCCATAGCCATCGCCTTCCGGCAGCTTCGGTCCCGCTACGGCGTCACGCACGACTGCCACCTCGAAGCCATTCTCGAGCAGATCGCGCAGATGCGACTCCACGCACAGGTTGGCCAGCATGCCCGCCAGAATGACCTGCTCCACGCGCTGCTTGCCCAGTTGGAGCTTCAGGTCGTTGACCTGGGGGCCATAGAGCTTGTGCGGCGAGCAAATGATTGTCTTGTCATCCTCGATGTACGGTTTGAACTCCGGAAGGAAGTCCGAGCCTGACCCGCGGAAGCCTTCAAGCGAGAGCGCACTCGGACGGTCGAACAGGCCGAGGTTGTGCTGAAATATCTCCGCCCCACCCTGGAACTTCCACCGATGGTCCTGCGGATAGTAGTAGTGGGGGGAAATCGCTATCGTAATTCCGGCCTTCTTGGACGCCTGAAACAGTCGCACCAGGTTCGGCACCATATTCTGTTCGGTCACGCTTTCGCCCACCACCGGCCACGCCTTGCCCTTCGGGCTCATGAAGTCAATCTGCGGATCGATCACGACGAACGCAGTACGGGTGAGGTCAAGCTTCATGCCCGTCTTGGGCAGTGCCGGTTTGGCCGGATCCGCGTACTTGGCACCGCCACCGGCGGGCGCTGAGTTGGCCAGCGAGGGCAGTTGCGTGGAGGCCACTGCCGCGGCGGCAGCCATGCCCTTGAAGAAGGTACGGCGGCCATGAAATTTCGAGGATTCACACATAGTAATTCTCCGGTTGGCTGCGCGGGAACGCTAGCAGGTGCGGCCGACGCGCTGTCACGGGTCCCAAGCGCACGTTCGCTAAAGCAACTTCCAGAATCGGGAAGAGACGGAGTGGTCGTCACAGCCGCCAGGTTTCATCACCGCCTGGAAAGCGCACTGCGGCTACCCGAACTCCTTGTCAGACGAGCCGGGCGATGCAGGACGCAACGTTTACGGGGTTCCAGTTGTTGATCGTCCCCACGAGGCAGGTGAGGATCGGCAGTTCCTGCTAGCTGTATTGCGTGTGTACACGTTCTCGCGAATAGGCCCTTCGATCGTGATCTTCTGAAACAGCGGGCCGAACTCCATGCGATTCGTGGACAGTTCTCTGGACTTCTTAACGTAGGTAGGAATCTGAGTCATTAGGTTTCCTTTATGAACTGACTGAAGGCGTGTTTCTCGACCATGGCGGTGCGTTCCAGATCGAGTGTCATCGTGGGGAACGGGCATGGCGCGCGCGCTCGGATCGGTGTACCAGGCCGCTTGTTCTGCTGTTGGTAGTTGCTGTGTTGGATCATGTTGGTTCCTGGGACTGGGGTGGACAACGAACACGCCGCGAGAATCTCGAGCCGATGCATCGATGCTGACGTGATGCGTTGAAATCTAGAGGCAAATGCCTGCCTGAACTAGGGGCCGGGTGCGGATAGTTCTGTCAATCGCGACGCACCAATCGCGTTTAGCGAGAGTTCATCAAGAATGAGCCGGCGCATTTGAAGATCCTGTCGTGCGGATGGCTGAGCCCGGTGAACGACCCAGCGGCACGCGCTGGATGCGTTGCCGCGACATTGGTGAAGCACCTGCAACATCGAATTGCACGTGATGCATATCGCACGGCGAGGTGACCGTGGCTAGACTGATCGCGTCTCCCCTCAGGCCTATACCCATGAAGATCGATCCCGTGCCAATGCAGCGTGGCTTCGCCAGAGTCACGCGTCGTCAGTTGTTGATCATCGGGGCAGGCACTGCAGCAGCAGTGGCTTTGCCATTCGCAGCGTTCGCTGCACCTACTGCGCCGAATGGCGCCGAAACTCCGGAAGGAAATCCACCCATGAGCTATATCACCACCAAAGACGGAGTCCAGATCTTCTACAAGGATTTGGGTCCCTCCAATGGCACTCCGATCGTCTTCTCGCACGGATGGCCTCTGAGCTCCGACGATTGGGACGCGCAGATGATGTTCTTCCTCTCCAAGGGCTATCGTGTCGTCGCGCACGATCGGCGCGGGCATGGTCGCTCGGCGCAAGTCTGGAACGGCCACGACATGGATCACTACGCCGACGACCTCGCCGCGGTCGTGAACCATCTCGACCTCAAGGGCGCGATCCACGTCGGGCACTCCACCGGCGGCGGCGAGGTCGTGCGCTATCTCGCTCGCCACGGCGAGAAGCGGGCCGCGATGGCCTGCCTCATTAACGCCGTGCCGCCGCTGATGGTCAAGACCGCGTCGAATCCCGGCGGCCAGCCGAAGGACGTGTTCGACGGCCTGCAACGGCAGACGGCCACGAACCGGGCGCAGTTCTACCGAGACATTCCCGCCGGGCCGTTCTACGGCTTCAACCGGCCGGGCGCGAAGCCGCAGGAAGGCATCATCCAGAACTGGTGGCGCCAGGGGATGATGGGCAGCGCCAAGGCGCACTACGACGGCATCGTCGCGTTCTCGCAGACCGACTTCACCGACGACCTGAAGAAGATCGGACTGCCGGTGCTGGTGATGCACGGCGACGACGACCAGGTCGTCCCCTACGCCGACTCCGCGCCACTGTCGGCCAAGCTGCTGAAGAACGGCACGCTGAAGACCTACAAGGGCTTTCCGCACGGCATGCCGACAACGCACGCGGACGTCATCAACGCGGACCTGCTGACATTTATCCAGGCCTGATGGAGTCCGAATCAGTCGGCACCGTCGATGGCCGGTCCACGCTTGTGGTGAAGGCCATCGACGCGACGCCCACTCCGGACGTCCAGTCCTCCCTCCTGAAGACGCTCCGCCGAACCCTTCTTCTTGCCCACATTGCCATGACCAAACTCACTTTTGCCAACGGCGCCCCCGTCGTCGACAACTTCAACATCGAGACCGCCGGTGCGCGCGGCCCCGCGCTGTTGCAGGACATCTGGCTGCTTGAGAAGCTCGCCCACTTCGACCGCGAGGTGATCCCCGAGCGGCGCATGCACGCCAAGGGCTCCGGCGCATTTGGCCACTTCACGGTGACGCACGACATCACAGCGTTCTCGAAGGCCAGGCTCTTTTCCGGCGTCGGCAAGAAGACGGACGTCTTCGTGCGCTTCTCCACGGTGGCCGGAGAGCGCGGCGCGGCGGATGCCGAGCGAGACATCCGCGGCTTCGCGGTGAAGTTCTATACCGAGGAAGGCAATTGGGACCTGGTGGGCAACAACACGCCCGTGTTCTTCCTGCGTGACCCGCTGCGATTTCCCGACCTGAACCACGCCGTCAAGCGCGACCCGCGCAGCAACCTGCGTAGCGCCCAGAACAACTGGGACTTCTGGACGCTGCTACACGAGGCGCTGCATCAGGTGACCATCGTGATGAGCGATCGCGGCCTGCCCGATGGCTATCGCCACATGCACGGTTTCGGCAGTCACACGTTTAGCCTCATCAACGAGGACAACGAGCGGCACTGGGTGAAGTTTCACCTGCGCAGCCGGCAAGGCATCCGTAACCTCACCGACGCACAGGCCGCCACGATCGTCGCCAACGACCGCGAGAGCGCGCAGCGCGACCTGCTCGAGGCAATCGATGCCGGCGACTTCCCGCGCTGGACGTTGTGCATCCAGGTGATGACCGAGCAGCAGGCGCAGGTCTGCCCGTTTAATCCCTTCGACCTCACCAAGGTCTGGCCGCACGGCGACTACCCACTCATCGAGGTGGGTGTGCTGGAACTCAACCGCAACCCCGACAACTACTTCGCCGATGTGGAGCAGGCGGCGTTCTCGCCCGCCAACATCGTGCCGGGCATTGGCTTCTCGCCGGACAAGATGCTGCAGGGGCGGCTCTTCAGCTACGGCGACGCGGTCCGCTACCGTCTGGGCGTGAACGCGCAACAGATCCCGGTGAACGCCCCGCGCTGCCCGATGCACAGCTATCACCGCGACGGCGCGATGCGCGTGGACGGCAACCAGGGCGGGCTGCCCGGCATCGTGCCAAACAGCCGCGGCGAGTGGGCCGACAGCCCGCGGCTGGCGGAGCCACCGCTGGCAGTCTCGGGGGCAGCCGCGCACTGGGACCATCGCACGGACGAGGACTACTACTCGCAGCCGGGGGCGCTGTTCCGACTGATGTCGCCCGAGCAGAAGCTGCAGCTCTTCGACAACACGGCGCGCTCGCTCGGCGGCGCGAGCGAGGACGTGCAGCAGCGGCATATCCGCAATTGCACGATGGCCGATCCCGCCTATGGTGCAGGAGTTGCCGAGGCGTTGAAGAACCGCTAGTCAGGCACGGGGCGCGTTGGTGCTGCAAGTTGCCCAACGCGCTCGTGAAAGGCGCGGCAGGGTGCATACGCTTATGCGCATCAATGAAGAGGGGGCACCCATGGCGCCGAGACGGCCTGTCGATCATCACGCGTTGGTGAAAGAGCACCTGCGCATTGAAGGTTCAGCGCCCGGATTGCTTCCGTCATGTGATCAACGAACACGCGGATACGCGACGGCAGATGCTGACGACTCAGGTAGCAGATGTGGTGGCCGCGGTCATCGGGTGCGTACTGTGACATGGAGTAAACCAGTTTCCCCTCGCGCAGCAGATCGCAGATCAGGTACCCGCCCAACTGAGCGATGCCTTTGCCTTGGAGGACGGCCTCCAGCACTAGCCCGACATCGTTGAACATGAGGCGCGATGGCGGAGTCAGCTTGCGCGATCCCCCCTCCACCTTGAACTCCCATTCGTAGACGCGGCCCGACGGCAGACGGACGTTGATGCAGTCGTGCTGCATCACCGCGTCCGGCGACTCGGGCATACCGCGCCTTACGGCATACTCGGGCGAGGCGCATACCAAAGTCTGCATCGGGACGATCTGTTTTGCGACGATCCGGGTGTCGGCCAGGCGCCCATTGAGAAACGAGACGTCGATGCGGTCCGACGTGAAGTCGCTCGCGACATCGCTCAGGTGCAGCTCGATCTCGATGTCGCGGTACTTCTCCTGGAAGCCCCACAGCAACGGTGCAACCACCTTGCGGCCGAAGCCCACGGAAGCGGAGACCCGCAGGCGTCCTCGCGGCGGACCGTCGCGCAGATCGCGCATGTCTTCCATCGCCTCTTTGATGAGAGCGACGCTGGGCTGGCAGCGGGCATAGAAGATCTCGCCTTCGCGCGTGAGCGAAATGCTGCGCGTCGTCCGACTCAACAAACGCAAGCCGACCTGCGCCTCCAGTTTCTGGATGCCGCGGCTGACCGCGGAACGCGTGATCCCGAGCCGGTCAGCAGCCTTGGAAAAGCCGCCTTCGGCCACAACCGTGATGAAGGCGACGACTCGGGGATAGCTCATCGCGAAACTCGATGCAAGCGCGTCCGAGTTATCCGCGGCGGCAATCTCCACAAGAGGGGACTGCATCGCGAAGCAGGACTGAGCCTTGTAGCGATCGAGCCAGTCCTCGAACCGGATCGCGCCGATGCGGGGGTTCTCCCCGGGCGTGAGCGTCCGATCCGAGAGGAGGCCACCGAAGTAGCGCGCGTGGATGTCCGGCACGACCTTGCGCGTATCCTGCGTCGCCCGCAGGAAGCGCCTGACCAGTTCGTCCAGTGGCATCGCCTCCGGACCGGCGACTTCCACCGTGCCGTTGACCGGCGGCGCGACTGCGACCTCGGCAAGCGCCGCTGCCACGTCCGCTGACGCGATCGGCTGGATCAGCGCCGGCGACAAGCGAATCTCCTTGCCTAAGGTGGCCAACCGGGCAGCCGACTGGGCAATGTAACCGACAGACTCGTAGAACTGCGTCGCACGCACGATGGTGTATGGAATGCCGGATGCCTTGATGAGGCCCTCCTGCGCGACCTTCG
This sequence comes from Burkholderia sp. USMB20, assembly GCF_000949135.2. Taxonomy (GTDB): domain Bacteria; phylum Pseudomonadota; class Gammaproteobacteria; order Burkholderiales; family Burkholderiaceae; genus Burkholderia. The sequence goes on from NZ_JTAN02000005.1 coordinate 311,888, forward strand.
CCCGGAAATTGCCGCAGTCGGTAAGCCGTTCGCTACCAACGATCGACAGGGCCACATGGTGGCGTACGCCGGCGGCAGCGCCCGCAGCCAGCAGGTTGCGGCCCGATGTCTCGAGCAACTCGATGGCCGCCTTGTCTTCCCCTACTGGCGCGTTCGCCGCATCGACGACGACCTCGGCACCGTCGAGCGCTTTGGCCAAACCCTCGCGGGTGCTGGCGTTGTCGCCGGTGTCAGGGGCGGCTGCGAGCACGTCATGGCCGCGCCTGCGCAGGTCCTCCACAAGCATCGTTCCGATGAGGCCGGTGCACCCGATGACGACAATTTTCATGTTTTCTCTCCGTTACTCGACCGCAAACCGTTGTCGTCGATGTGTATGGAGATTGCCTGCGCGCGCCGGGGAAGTCCTTGCCTTCGCCTTGAATTTCTCTGCAGGAGACCTTGATTATTCGTCCAAGCGTTGCCCGATCGGGATGAGATGCGCTCACCTCCGGTTGCAGTATCATCCATGGACGGAATTCGCCAGTTACCCCCTGGGAGCCGAATCGGCCACGGGATGTCAAGTGAAGTTCGAGTTTGGAGACTACGTGATCGACCCGGAACGCCGGGAGCTTTCGCATCGCGCGAAAGTCGTACCTGTCGGGCCGCAAGTCTTCGATCTGCTCCTGCATCTTGTCAGGAACCGCGACCGTGTCGTCAGCAAGGACGACCTGCTGCAGGCGGTATGGCGCGGCCGAATCGTCTCGGAATCGACGATCACCAGTCACATCAATGCGGTCCGCAAGGCCATCGGCGACACCGGCGGGGAACAGCGCTTGGTCAGGACTGTCGCCCGCAAGGGTTTCCGCTTCGTCGGCGAGATCGGCGAACACATCTCCAGAGAATTGAGGGAGCCGCCGTCCGCGCTCCTCCTTCCGGGTAAACCCTCCATTACCGTATTGCCCTTCCAGAACCTGAGCGGCGATCCCGAGCAGGAGTATTTCGCCGACGGCGTGGTGGAGGACATCATCGCTGCGCTATCGCGCATACGCTGGCTGTTCGTCATCGCGAGCGACTCGAGCTTCACCTACAAATGCCGCGCAGTCGAGGTGAAGGACGTCGGCCGCGAGCTTGGCGTGCGCTACGTGCTGGAAGGTAGCGTGCGCAAGACTGGCAACAAGGTGCGCATCACAGGGCAGCTCATCGATGCCAGGATCGGGGCCCATCTCTGGGCGGAGCGCTTCGAAGGCACGCTGGACGACATCTTCGAACTGCAGGACCAGGTTGCGGAAAGCGTCGTCGGCGCCATCGCGCCGCAGCTCGAGCGGGCGGAAATCGAGCGTGCCAAGCGCAAACCGACGGAGAACCTGTGCGCCTACGACTATTACCTTCGCGGCGCCGCGCACTTGCACAGCGGGACGCGCGAATCAATCGAGGCGGCGCTGCCCTTGTTCTACAAGGCCATCGAGCTCGATCCGGCTTTCGCATCGGCCTATGGCATGGCGGCCTGGTGTTATTTCTGGCGCAAGATGAATGGCTGGATGACCGATCCGCCCCGGGAGATTGCCGAGGGCACTCGCCTGGCGCGACTGGCGGTGGAGCTTGGCCGGGACGATGCTGTGGCGCTCACGAGAGGAGCTCATGCACTCGGGCATCTCACCGGCGACCTCGACGGCGGTATCGCGCTGTTCGACAGAGCTTTGCTGCTCAATCCGAACCACGCCCCTGCATGGTCCCTGTGTGGGTGCCTGTACGCTTGTCGCGGTGAAACAGACGTTGCGATCAAGTATTTGGCGCGTGCCATTCGCTTGAGTCCATTGGATCCAGAAATGTTCAGGATGCAGGCTGGGATGGCGCTGGCACATTTCTTTGCAGGACGCTTCGACTCCGCTTCGGATTGGGCCGAAAGGGCCAAATGGAATCTACCCAGTTTCCTTGCCCCGGTCGGCATTCTGGCGGCGAGTCATGCGTGCGCTGGACGCATGGACAAAGCGAAGGACGCGATGCAGCGCCTGCGCACGCTCGATCCGTCACTCCGCGTCTCCAATCTCAATGACTGGCTTCCGATCGGCCGCCCAGAAGATCTGACCCAGTTTGCGGAGGGGCTGCGGCGGGCCGGATTGCCCGAGTGACTACGGCACGATTGCTCCTCGTCGATGGCGCATACCGCGCCGAGCAGAGCGTGCTCTCGAACTGCCGCACCGATCGCATGGATGAGGCCGCGAGGCATCGGCCGAAGATCGGTCGCGGCGGCATTCGGGAAACGCGGCGCATCCGTGATCGTGATCGGATCGATCTCGTCACGTCATGCGCCGCAACGCACGCCTGGATCGGCGACGCGCTACAGCACCCGCTCCAGCGCACTCGCGAACCGCGCAACCGCCGCATCGACATCATTCAGCTTGTCGAGCCCGAACAAGCCGATGCGGAACGTCTTGAAATCCGCCGGCTCATCGCATTGCAGCGGCACACCGGCCGCGATCTGCATGCCGACATCGGCGAATTTCTTGCCGGACCGGATATCGTCATCATCGGTATAACAGACGACGACGCCCGGCGCCTCGAAGCCTTCGGCCGCGACACTCCGGAACCCCTTCTCCGCGAGCAACGCACGAATCCGCGTGCCGAGCTCGAGCTGTTCCGCCCTCACCTTGTCGAAGCCGTACGCGTCCGTTTCCTTGATCACGTCGCGCAGCGTCGCGAGGCTGTCCGTGGGCATCGTCGCGTGATACGCGAACCCGCCGTTCTCGTACGCTTCCATGATCTGCAGCCACTTGCGCAGATCGCACGCGAAACTGGTGCTCGTCGTCGCATCGATGCGCTCGCGGGCGAGCGCACCGAGCATCACCAGCGCACAGCCGGGCGACGCGCTCCAGCCCTTTTGCGGTGCGCTGATCAGCACGTCGACACCGCTCGCCTCCATGTCGACCCAGATCGTGCCGGACGCGATGCAGTCGAGCACGAACATGCCGCCGACCGCATGCACGGCGTCGGCGACCGCACGCAGATACGCATCGGGCAGCATCATCCCCGACGCGGTTTCGACGTGCGGCGCGAACATCAGATCCGGCTTGTGCTCGCGAATCGCCGCAACGACTTCATCGATCGGCGCCGGCGCGAAGGCAGCCTGTCTGCCCGCTTCGACCGGACGCGCCTTCAGCACGATCGACTCGGACGGAATGCTGCCCATGTCGAAAATCTGCGACCAGCGGAAACTGAACCAGCCGTTGCGGATGACGAGGCACTTCCTGTTCGTCGCGAACTGCCGGGCCACGGCTTCCATGCCGAACGTCCCGCTGCCCGGGACGATTGCGACCGCCTTCGCGTTGTAGACCTTCTTCAGCGCAGCGGAAATATCGCGCATCACGCCCTGGAAGCGCTGCGACATGTGATTGATCGACCGGTCGGTGTACACGACCGAGTATTCGAGAAGCCCGTCGCGGTCGACATCGGGAAGTAATCCTGGCACGTTCGCCTCCGGTAAAGGACATGGGATGAGCGCGAGCGGTGTTCATGAGCGGATGCCGCTGCGCCGATGCAACGCTGCTTTTCTCTGATAGTCGAACGATTCTAACGAAAGCTGCCGCTCGTTGGAAATTTCGGCGGTTGCCCGTCACGCGCGCAACGGTCTCAACCCGGCACGCACTTCATTCGCGAAGATCATCGGTTCTTCCCATGCCGCGAAGTGCCCGCCTGTTGCCGGTTTGTTGAAGTAAATCAGATTGTGATAAGCCCTCTCGGTCCAGCTCCGCGGCGCCTGGTAGTTTTCCCCCGGAAACGCGCTCACCGCCGCCGGCACGCCGACGTCAGCCGCAAGGAAGAAGTTCGCATGCGATTCCCAGTAGAAACGCGCCGCCGAGACGCCCGTGTTCGTCAGCCAGTAAAGCGTGATGTCGTCGAGCACGTCGTCCCGTGTCAGCGCGCCGGCCGAGTGGCCGTTGACCGGGCGACCCTGCACGGCCGCGCTCAGCGCTGCCGCCGGCTGGCCGTAACCGTCCCCGTGGTCGAGCAACCACGAAGCCAGCGCGACGGGCGAATCGGCGAGTCCGTACAACGTCTGCGGGCGCGTACCCATTTCAATCGCGTAACCGCGCTTCCTCTTGAAATTGGCGCTCAGCTGTTCATATGCGTGCCGCTCCTCGTCCGACAAGCCGGCAGGCGCGGGATCGCCGGCCGTCAGCGACTTCAGAATTTCCGCCGGCACGGACGCCGGGAAATTCACATGAATGTCCATCAGCTCAGGCGGCGCCTGTTTCGCCATGATGTTCGTGACGATGCCGCCGAGGTCCCCGCCCTGCGAAGCAAAGCGCGCGTAGCCGAGCCGTTTCATCAGCGTCACCCATGCGCGCGCCGTGCGCTCCGGCCCCCATCCCGTCGTCGTGGGTCGCGCCGAAAAGCCATAGCCGGGCAGCGACGGAATCACGAGATGGAACGCATCCGACGCCGGCGCGCCGTACGCAGTCGGATCGACGAGCGGCGCGATGATCTTGAACTGCTCGATGATGGAGCCGGGCCAGCCGTGGGTCACGATCAACGGCATCGCATTCTCGTGCTTCGATCGCACATGGATGAAGTGGATGTCGAGGCCATCGATTTCGGTCACGAATTGCGGATACGCATTCAGCGTCGCTTCGCACTTGCGCCAGTCGTAGTCGCTCGCCCAATACCGCGCGAGCGCCTGAATGGTCGCAAGCTGAATGCCCTGCGACTCGTCGGCCACGGTCTCGCGGTCCGGCCAACGCGTCGCGTTGATGCGGTGCCGCATGTCGGCGAGCTGCGCGTCGGGCACATGCACCCGGAACGGCCGAATCGCCGATCTGTCGCCGCGTGCGGGTTCCGCGGTGCCGATTGCCGGCCTGGTCTGCGCGAGCGCCAGGCGGCTCAGCGAACCGGCCGCCAGTGCGGCGGCCGCGATACCGACAAAGCGCCGGCGCGACAACGACGTCGTCACGTTGCGACCGACGCCGGCAGGCGCGATTTCGGCGCCCGACATCAGGAGCGGCCGATCATCGGCAGCGTTCGTTTTCATATCACACCTTTCAAGGAAAGATTTCATCGCACCCCTACATGCATATGCACATGTTGCGATCAAGAGAATGCGCGTTCATGCGGCGACTGCCGGCCCCGATCGGCAAGCCGAATGTTCGGCAACGGCCGGGCAAGCCCGCGCATCACGCAGCCGCGGCACGCCAATCGTCCGCGCCCGCGTCATATCCGGCCACCGGCTGCGCGACGCGTTCGTGAACATGCGCGGTCGGCGTACGGTCGATCATCAGGCTCAGCAATTCCGAGCGGTTATAGTGACCGGCCGCGTCCATCAGCATCTTGCGACGGTCGATCAGCGAGAAGTCCAGATCGACGATGACCTCGCCCTCGCCCGATCGAAGCGGCTCGGCCATCAACATGCCGTCGGGCGACACGATCGTCGTGAAGCAGCCGCCCGAGATAGGCCCGATCGCGCAACCGGTGTCCTTCATGATTTGCGCCTGCTGGTCGGCATCCAGCCACGCCGTTGCATTGACGACGAACGCGCCGGACTCGAGCGCATGCTGCCGGATGTTGATCTCCATGCGCTGCGCGAAGCCTTCCCCGAAGGCCGAACCCGGATACATCGCCGAATGAATCTGTTCGCCGTCGGCAATCATCGCGTAGCGCGCGAGCGGATTGTTGTGCTCGAAACACGCGAGCTGCCCGATACGGCCGACGGCGCTGTCGACCGCGCGCAACCCCGATCCGTCGCCCTGCCCCCAAACCATGCGCTCGAAGTGCGTCGGCGTGATCTTGCGACGGCGCTGGATCAGTTGCCCGTCCGCGTCGAACAGCAATTGCGCGTTGTACAGCGTGCCGCCGTCACGCTCGTTGACGCCGATGGACACGACCATGCCGGCCTTGCGTGCTGCTTCGCCGATCGCATCGGTCGCGGCGGACGGCACGGTGACGGCCTGTTCCAGCAGCCGAAGATGCTCGGTACCGGACAGCAGTTCGATGCCCGTCTGAACGGCCGCGAAATACGGGTAATAGGGGACGACCGTTTCGGGAAAAGTGGCGAATTGCACACCTTGCCGGCCAAGGTCGTGGATCTTTTCCACGACCTTGGCGACGGTGGCTTCACGACTGTAGAGCACCGGGCTGAACTGGACAGCGGCGGCCTTGACGACTTTCATGACACACTCCTTGGACAATGCGCGGTGCGGCACTCCGCTCGCGACAGGCGCATTGGAGCAGGCGAACGTATCCCGTTCTTGTCGGAAAGTCGGCGATATGTATGCGTACGTATCCGCGTCTGTTGCAGATACTTCGGGATACAAAGAAAGGGGGCGACCGGAGCGGCCCTGACCTGACGCGAGCGGTAACGCGACGTCGCGACGCTCAATCGCGCCGATCGCGTGGTTCGGCTTGCACGCTCTTTGCCGCCGCACGCGAGAACTGCACTTGATATTCGCTCGGCGACAACCCCGTCTTGCGCTTGAACAATTGCCGGAACGTACTGACATCGCTGTAACCGACGCGCTGACTCACGTCCTCGAGCCCGATCGGCCGTGTTTCCAGCAGACGTTTCGCAACCTCGACCCGCAGATTCTGCAGATACGTCAACGGCGCGAGGCCGACCGCTTCCTTGAAGCGACGATTGAGCGTGCGTTCGCTGACGGCCAGCGATGCCGCCAGATCGCCGAGCCGGAATCCTTGCTGCAATGTCGCTTCCATCCGCTGCTGAGCGCGCGCCACGAGCGTGTCGGTATGCCCGTGTTCGTCGAGCAGCGTGGCAAAGGAGGCCTGCGACGTCCGGTTCATGTCGATCAACAGCGCCTTCGCGGTCATCGTCGCGAGTTCTCCGCCGGCGCAGGCTTCGACGAGATGCACGGCGAGGTTCAGATAGGACGTCACGGAGCCGCCCGAGATGATCCCGTCTTGCGCGAGCAGCAGTTCGTTCGCGCGGACTTCGACACGCGGATAGCGGCGCGCGAAATCCGCCGCTCTCGCCCAGTGCGTCGTCGCGACGCGGCCATCCAGCAGGCCCGCCTCGGCAAGCAGGTAATTCGCCGTGCAATACGCGGCGAGCATCGCGCCGGCCTTGTGTTGACGCCGCAGTGCGGACGTCAGTTCGCTCAACTGCTCGCGATGCCCGAGGAACTCGTCGATCCGCGAAAAGAATGGTGCCGTCAGCAGCACGGCGTCTGCTCGTTTGCGCGGGTCGATCTTGCCGTCGACCGGAATGATCTGACCTGACGCCGCCTTCACCGGTTGCCCGTCGAGCGACTCCACGCGCCATGCGAACAACGGCGCGGACGACGCGCCCGGTTCCGCCCGGCGCGCATGGAACTGATTTGCAGCGCTGAAGACATCGACCGGGCCCGCGACGCCGGACGCCAGGATTCCGTCATAGACCCAGATGCGGATGATCGCCATTGCGTGTCCGAATTTCCTTGAATAGTGGCGATGCTGCCACTTTCCTGCGCCCGCGTAAACCGCGACGATGGCGCCATCCGATCAACCGAAAACAGGAGCATCCCATGCCGATGATCGATGCGATGTGGCCCGACCACGCACTGACGCCCGATGCTGAAGCCCGCCTCGTCAGGGAACTGACCGATATCCTCATCGAAGCAGAAGGGTACGATCCCGCGAGCCCGGTCGTTCAGCGCGTGACCGTATTCCATCTGCACCGGCCGGCCGCGATCTACATCGGCGGCGAACGTACCGATACGGTGCGCTACCGGATCATTCCTTCGGTTCCCGAAGGGCAATACACCGACGAATCGCGCCGCTCGCTCGTCCGACGCGTCACGGAAGCCGTGGCACGCGCGGAAGGCCGGCCGTTCGACGATGTCGCACCGCGCGTCTGGATCTTTCCGACCGAGATCCCGGACGGTGCGTGGGGAACGCGCGGCGCGATCTGGACGCTGCCCGATATCCATGCGCTGCTCGCGGGTGAACCGGAGCGCGACGCGGGCACCGAGCGCCTTGCGCGACGGCGCCGGGAAAAGGCACGCGTTGCGCTCGCGGCAGCGCTCGATGCCGCAAACGCAGGTGTCACGCGCAACGCGTGCAAGGAGTAACCGCCATGAAATTCAACGACACGACCCCGATGATGGCACCCGCCGACGGTCCGCCGCGGTGGCTGGCGCGCCTGGCCGAAAACGCGACGCTGGAAGCCACCGTGCTGAAGCGCCCGATCGACGGACGAGCCGACATTCTCTCGGTGATCAAGCACGCGGTCTCGCTCTACGAGTTCCAGCAGCATGCTTACAAAGGCATGATCGGCGACGATCTTTATCTGGAATCCTATCGTTCACGTATCAATGGCGTGCCGATCGAGACGGTGGTCGTCGCCCATATGAACGAGCAAGGCGATACGGATTCCGTCGTCATCAATCATCGACCGCTCGATGCCGCACTGCTGTTCTCGCAGTTGATGCGCGAGCGCGTGGACGAGCGCTTTCGCGCGTGTTATCTGTCGGAACGGGAAGCCGCCGCGCTCAATGCGGCAGCCGTCCCGCCACCGGGCCCGGGGCCGCAGGATGAAACGCCTTCTTCTTGATTTGACGGCAGCATGCTTGCTGCTCGCTTGCACAGGAGTCTCCATGGCACATTCCGCTGCGTTGCCGACCACGCCCACCACGAAGATACTGGCGATCGGTACGTTTCCTCCCGGCACGGACATGCAGCACGTCCAGACCATTCTTCCGACCGAAGTCCGCGAGACGACACAGCTGTATCTCGCGGGCAAGATCGATCAGTGGTATTCCCTGCAGGACCGGCCCGGGGTGGCGTTCGTCCTGAACGTGACGGACACGGGTGAAGCGCATGAAATGCTGGAACGACTCCCGTTGGGGAAGGCTCACCTCATGACCTTCACGCTGCTCCCGATCGGCCCGCTCAAGCCATTGAGCAAGCTCTTGAATCCTCCGGCGGCTCAGTAGAACCCCCTGCACCCCGCCATCTTTCGAAACAGCGAAGCGCAACGTGTGCCGCGCGATGTCGCACCGAACGAGATCCTCGATCATGACTCGACCCGTAACGAAAACACCCGCATCTCCCGCCGCCGCTGCGAGTTCTGCAACGTGCCCGACCGTGCCGGCGCCGTCATCGCCGGAACCCACGGTCGACGTCGGCGACGTGCAGGTCGATGCCGACATCACGCTGCGCCGCATGGTCTACCGCCCCGCACGATCGAAGGGCATCGTGCTGTTCCTGCACGGCTTCCCCGAGACGATGTATGCGTGGAAGCCGATTGCCGAATCACTGTCCAGCGACTACGAGGTCCATGCGTTCGACTGGCCAGGCTACGGGCAATCGTCGCGTCCGCGCGCCGATCGCTTTTCGTACGCGCCGAGCGACTATGCCCGTGTGCTGAGAGACTACATCCGTACGTCGGGCATCGATGGTTCGAGACTGTTGATTTATGCGACGGATATCGGTGCGCTTCCGGCGCTGCTGGCAGCGTTGGAACAACCGGATATCGCGCGGGAAATCATCGTTGGCGACTTTGCCCCGTTCAACCGGCCGCAATATATGTACGAAAGCCTGCAAGGCCTGAAGTCGAAGCCTTCATCGGATATCGTGCGCGCCGCCATGAACAGGAATCGCGACGAAATCCTCGCAAACACGTTCTTCCGGGGCATGGAGGATGACGAGCGCTACACGTTGCCCGAGGAATTCATGGACGACGTGGCGAAGGGATGGGACGGTGACTTGACCGCGGCCGACGCCTTTTTCCACTACTACGCATGCTTCACCCGGGATCAGGACTACTTCGAAGCCAATATGGCAAAGCTGAAAGTCCCCGTGAAGGTCGTGTGGGGCGGGAAGGACATCTATATCAAGAAGGAAATGGGCATCGAGTACGCGGACCGAAACGGGGTGAACATTTCGATTCTTCCGGAACTGGGTCACTTTCCGCATCTGCAGGCGCCCGCCCGGACGGCGAACGAAGTTCGGGCTTCGTTCGGCGAGGCGAGCGATCGCGCGACCGAGTAGCGGACAACGGCGGGACGATGCCTCTCCCGCCGGCGATTCACCCGCACCGCCGATCACTTCGGCCATCGCCAGCCTGGATCGGGCAAGTGTTCGGCGAAGTAGCCGGACTGTCAGGCCGGCGCGCCGAAACGCAACATCGTGAAACCGGGCTTGCGCTCCGAGGGCACGGGAACATAATCTTTAACGATACCGGCGGACGTAACGAACGATTCCGCCCGGGTTCCCTGACGTCCTGCGATGAACATCAAAAGCCGTGCCCGCCAGCACACGGCCCGCCCGCCCCGCAAGCCCGATGCCGGCCTGCTGCAGTGGATCAACGGACTCGCCGCGGCGCGCACGTATCGATTGCATTGGCTGCCGCACGATCTGCTTGCCGGCGTCACCCTCAGTGCCGTGCTCGTGCCCGCCGGCATGGCGTACGCGAACGCAGCCGGCCTGCCCGCCGTCAACGGGCTTTATGCGTCGCTTGCCGCGATGCTCGCGTATGCGCTCTTCGGCCCCAGCCGCATCCTCGTGCTCGGCCCCGACTCCGCGCTGGTCGCGCTGATCGCCGCAAGCATCACGCCGCTTGCTCACGGCGATGCCGCGCATGCGCTGGCCCTTGCCGGCGCGCTCGCGATACTCGCGGGCGCGATCTGCATCGCGGTCGGGGTGCTCAGGCTCGGATTCGTCACCGAGCTGCTGTCGCTACCCATCCGGTACGGTTTTCTGAACGGCATCATGCTGACGATCAGCATCGGACAATTGCCCAAGCTCCTCGGCTACAAGGGCAACGGCGAATCGTTCATCGAGCAGGTGCGCGACGTGGCCGCCGGCATCGCGGCATCGAAGGTGAACGCGACGTCGTTCGCACTCGGCGTCGCCGCGCTCGCGCTGATACTCGCGTGCAAACGGCTCTGGCCCAGGATGCCGGGTGTGCTGCTCGCCGTGGCGGGCGCGACCGCGGTGGTGATGTGGTTCGATCTGTCGACGCGCGCCGGCGTTGCAACCGTCGGTGCGGTCCCGCAAGGCCTGCCGGTGCCGCGCATCCCCGACGTGAGCCTCGACGACTGGCTGCATCTCGCGGGCAGCGCAGCGGCGATCGCGCTCGTTTCGTTCACGGATATCAGCGTGCTGTCCCGCACCTACGAACTGCGCAACGACACCAGCGTGGACCGGAATCACGAATGCATCGCGCTCGGGCTGTCGAACCTCGCCGCCGGCCTGATGCAAGGGTTCGCGGTGAGCGCGAGCGGCTCACGCACGCCCGTCGCGGAAGCGGCCGGCGCGAAGACGCAGGCGACGGGCGTGGTGGCTGCCGCGGTCGTTGCCGCACTGCTGCTGTTCGCGCCGCGCGCGCTTGCGCACACGCCGCAATCCGCGCTGGCCGCCGTCGTGATCGCGGCATGCGTGAACATGATCGAGGTGCGCGGCGTCGTGCGGCTTTATCGGCTCCGCAAAAGCGAGTTCGTGCAGGCGGTCGCATGTTTCGTCGGCGTTGCAGCCGTCGGGGTCGTGAACGGCATTGCGCTGGCACTGCTGCTCACCGTGCTGTCGTTTCTATGGCGCGCGTGGCGGCCTTACGATGCCGTGCTCGGGCGGGTCGACGGCAGGAAGGGCTATCACGACGTGTCGCGCCATCCGGACGCGCGGCGCGTGCCCGGACTCGTGCTGCTGCGCTGGGATGCGCCGCTCTTTTTCGCGAATGGCGAAATCTTTCGGGAACGCGTGTTGCGCGCCGTCGATGAATCGCCGGAGCCGGCACGCTGGATCGTCATCGCGGCGGAGCCCGTGACCGACATCGACCTCACGGCTGCCGATGTGCTCGAACGGCTGCATCTCGAACTTGCCGCGCGGCAGGTCAAGCTGGTCTTCGCGGAGCTGAAAGGCCCCGTCAAGGACAGCCTCAGGCATTACGGCATGTACAGCATGTTCGGCGACGACAACTTCTTTCCGACGATCGGCGCAGCGGTAAGTCGTTATGTGGACATGCATCGAATCGAGTGGCACGACTGGGAAGACTCCCGGGGATCGGCGGGGGACTGATGGTCGGCAACATATCGGAGGCGGTATGGAACGAGAGCTGAAGCTGCGGGTTTCCGCAAAGAACCTCGACAAGTTGCGCCACGCGCCGTTGCTTGCGCAGTCCAACGGCGCCGGTGCGACTCAACAGCTGACGAGCACGTACTTCGACACTGCCACGCTCGCATTTCACCGGTGCGCGGCTTCCCTGCGGGTGCGTGCGGCAGGCAATCGCAGGATCCAGACATTGAAACTGGAAGGATCGGCCCGGGCCGGCCTGTTCGAGCGGGACGAATTCGAGACGCCCGTCGACGGCGACGTCCCCGATCTGACACGGCTGCGGGACACGCTCCCCGATGACACCGAGTGTGGCCGCCTGGTTCGCGACCAGGCCACGGCACCGGATCTTCAGCCCGTGTTCGTCACGCGGATCAAGCGGCGGGTTCTACCGCTGCGCCTGCCTTCCGGCGATGAAGTCGAGGTCGCGCTCGACAAGGGGACGGTCGACGCGGATTCGAAGTCGGTCCCGATCGCCGCGATCGAACTGGAACTGAAACGCGGCCGCCCCGAAAACCTGTACGGCATCGCACTGGAATTGCTCGACATCGCGCCATTGCGCATCGATCACGAGAGCAAGGCCGATCTCGGGTACGGGCTGCTCGTCGCCGAGCACCAGCCGGCCGTCAAGGCGCAACCGGTGCAGCTGAAGAAGCGCGATTCGATCGAAGACGCGTTCTGCCGGATCGTGCGCAACTGCCTGGACCAGATCCGCGCCAACGAACGCGGTGTCGAGTCCGGTCATGATCCGTCGAGCGTGCATCAGATGCGGGTGGGGCTGCGTCGCCTGCGTTCGGCGCTCGACCTGTTCGCGAAAGTGATTCCCGCGTATCCCGGCCTTGACGACGAACTGCGCTGGATCGCCGGCGAGCTCGGCGCCGCGCGCGACTGGGAAGTGCTTGCCGGAGCGACGCTCGACCATGCCGGCACGAACGGCAATCCGGACGAGATCCGTTCAGTGCGGAACGCCTGCAAGCGCATTGCCGCCGTCAATCGCCAGCGCGCGGCTTCCGCAGTCGGATCGGTTCGCTACACGCGGCTCGCGTTACCGCTCGCGTCATGGGTGAACCGAAAGGGCTGGCGGGACGGGATGCCTGACGAACGGCGCGATGCCATCATGCAGCCGGCGAGTCCGTTTGCTCACGAGGTTCTGCGTCGCCGGCACCGGAAACTGATCAAACGCGGCAAGAGGCTGGCCGATCTCGACGATCACCGGCGTCACCGTGCGCGCATCGCGGCGAAGAAGGTCCGGTACGCCACCGAATTCTTCGCGTCGCTGTGCCGCAAGCAAGCCGTCCGCACGTATGTCGACGCGCTGTCCGAACTTCAGGATGATCTGGGCTGGCGTAACGATGCCGTGGTCGCGGAGCAGTTTCTGAAGGCGCTGCCTCGCACGTCACCCGACGCCGCGCCGGGCGCGGGCTTTGCTCGCGGCTTTCTGGCCGCGCGTGCCGCGGCCGATCATCAGACGTTGAAGCAGCTGTGGAGCCGCTTCAAACGGCTGTCGCCGCCGCACTGAAGCGGCACGCGGCCGCATCGACGTGGCGCGGTGGCACTCAGGGCTTGCACGCGATCGCCTCGATCTCGATCCTGGTGCCGACCATGTTCGTCGCCTGCAACGTCGAGCGTGACGGCTTGTTCTCGGGGAAGAACTCCGCATAGACGCGATTGAATTCGGCGAAGTCGCGCGCGTCTTCGAGCCAGACGGTGGTTTTCACGACGTCGCCGAGCGTGCATCCTGCCAGCGCGAGTACGTGTGCGACGTTCTTCAACGTCTGACGCGTCTGCGCTTCGATCCCGCCGGCGACGATGCTGCCGTCTTCGTTTCTCGCCACCTGACCGGATACGAATACCAGATCGCCGGCTTTGGTCGCCAACGATCGAGGCAGGTTTCGCGTGACGGGGTTGCTTTCTGCGAAGTATTCGATTGCCATTTGAACCTCCGTTCGATCCGCCTGGCGCATGCGCCGGCCAATGACGACGAGCGTAGCGCGGAACCCGCGCGCTGCCAATCCGGTGTTCGCGACCGAAGCGCCGCGACATGCTGCGTCGCCTCGTCGTCGCCAATCAATAGCGCTCGGACACACCGTCGATCCCGCGCTCGTGCAATTCGCGCACGAGCCGCGCACGCACCGTCGCGACATCGGAAAACGCAGGCCGTCGACGCGCGGCGATTTCGTCAGCCGTATAAGGCTTGAAATCGCGCGGCAGCGCATCGCGATTCATCGTCGTGAGCACCCAGTTCAGTACGTCGGCGAGATCCTGGTCCGACAGCGCCGAGTTCGACGCGCCGGGCACGCGCATCACGTATTCGCGCCCGGCCGGCAGATGCGTGAAATAGCCGAGCGAGTTCGCGAGCGGCGGCACCTTGCCCGGAATGCCGCCGCCCGTCGCCGTGTGGCAGCCCATGCAGTTGAGGACCCAGTGCTGCCGCGCGAGCGTGGCGTCGGCCGCGCCGTCGGCATGCACGGGAGCTGCAATCGCACATGTCGCGACAGCAGCCACCAGCGCCGAAGACAGACGGCGTGTCACGCACGAGCCGATCCGCAACGCCGCCGTACGCCCGCCACGACGCCGAATGCCGGCCGCATTCACAGCCCCAGCCCCTTCGTCACGATCGCCCGTTGCGCGTGAACGGCCGTGCCGTCCATCTCCTTCGCCCGCGCCGCGCGAATGTCGGCTGCCGTGAACGGCTTCGCGTCGCCGTGCCGGTCGTTGAGATCGAACACGACGTAGTTGAGCACGTTCGCGATGTCGTCGTCGCTCGCGCTCGCGAACGACGGCATCTTGAAGTTGTAGTTCTTGTCGTGCACCTTGATCTCGCCGAACATCCCGTGCAACAGCGTCGCGACGAGTTGCGCGCGGCCCGCGTCGGCCGTCGCGTACTTGCCCGGATACTCGGTCAGCGGCGGCGCGAGGCCGTCCTGCCCCTTGCCGCCCGCCTGGTGGCACACCGCGCACTGCGCGTCGAACAGGCTCTTGCCCGCCGGGTAATGAACGGCCTGCTGCGCACCGGCCTCGCCCGGCAGCATCAGAAACCCGGCGGCGGCGGCCACGCACGCGGCCACGATCTTTCCAGCTTGCTTCACTTTCATTGCTTTGCCGCTCCCAGCAGGACCGAAACCGAACAGTGGTAATTCGAATTACCGTTCGCCATGCACCAGTTGATGTCGTTGTTCAGCGACAGCTTGTACAGCGGCTTCTCGCGCTCGTTGCGGTTGCAAAAGCACTTGCCGCACGACGTCTTGCCGCAGCAATCGTTGTACGACACGATGTAGTCCGAACCGTCGTGCGGATTGCGACAGGTGCCGATCCACGTGATCGGCGACGGTGTGGTGCCCGGCGGGCAGCTGCTCGACGTGCCGCCGCAGCAGCTGCACAGCCAGCCGTCGATCGCGCAGTATTTCCAGTAGTCGCAGCTCATCGGATCGTCGCTCGCGCCCGATGCGGCGGCACCGGACGCCGCCGATGCACCCGAGGCCGCGTCGGCCGCGTACGCGGTGCGATCGACGGGCAGCAGCGGCAGCATCGCCGATCCCACCAGCACCTTGCCGAGCTTCGCCATCGCGCTGCGCCGCGAACTATGCTGCGCGACGCCGCGCGCCGACCGTTCGAACCATGAATCAAACAGGCCCATTCCGTTGTTCTCCGTTGACGTTGAAGGAAGGTCGGCCGCTCACGCGTGCTGCGCGTGCTCTTGATGGCCGTCGTGGTCGTGATCGCCGTGCACGAACTGCTGCAGCGATGCGACGCCACGCTCTTTCGCTTCGAACAGGCTCTCGAGATGCTCGCGCGTATTGACGAGCCCCTTCGCCCGCACGGTGCCGGTGTCGTCGAGCAGCACCGCGTACGGCAGCTTGCCGATCTGGTACGCGAGGCCGAGCTCCTGCGACAGCACGTACGGGAAGCGCGCGAGGTCGTGCTTCTGCGCGAAGCGCGTGTGTTCGTCGGGATCGCCGTCGCTCGCGAGCACGATGTTCACCGGCGTCGACTCGCTCGCCTGCAGCGACGGCAACAGCGGCAGCAGCTTCTTGCAGACCGGGCACGTCGGCGACAGGAAGAACAGCAGCGTCGCCTTGCCCGCTGCATCGATGCCGCCGACCTTCACCTGCGAGCCGCGAATGTCGGTCAGCTCGAAGGCGGGCGCGATCGCGCCGACCGCCGGCCCCTTGTCGATCATCAATGCGCCGGCCGGCATGATGCGTTCGTACAGGATGCCGATCTGGCGCACGAGTGCGAGGCAGATCGCGCCGAGCGCGAGCACGGCGAGCCACAGCAAGGCGGTGGAAACGGTGAGAGCGGTTTGCATCATGAATTCCTCAGGTGGGAAAGGCGCGGTACGTTGGCGAGCAGCACGTCGACGGTGAGCAGCGCGCAGACGATCAGCAGCACGGAAGAGAACAGCGTCAGGTAGTCGAACCACACGACCGCACGGCTGCCCGGCTCGACGAGCGCGGTCGCGGCCAGCACGACGAGCAGCAGCACGCGCGCGACATGCAGCCAGCCGATGCCGCGCGGCGCATCCGTGCGCGCGGCCGCGGCAAAACCGGAACAGCCGCAGTCGATGTCGGTGTGGCCGCGCAGGATGTTGATCGTCATGCCGGCCGCGAACACGAGCAGCAATGCGATCAGGCCGAGCGCGCCGGTCATGCGTGTATCGGGAAACAGCAGCGCCGTGGCGCAGACGGCTTCTGCGAGCGGAATCGCTAACGCGGCGGGCGCGGTGAGCGCATCGGGCAGCAGGCGATAGCCGGCGAGCGCCTGCCGGAACGCCCCGGGCCGGCGCATCTTCGCGAAGGCGCCGAGCAACACGACGACGGCCGCGCCGGCCTGCGCGCTGGTGGCGAGTACGGGATCGAGCGTCATCGCGGCCTCACGGATTCACGAGCAGCGTCGGCGTACTGCCGATCTGCTTCTCGACGTGCTGCAGCTTGCCGCTGTGCGCGTCCATCACGACGAGATCGGACGTGCCCGTCAGCCCGTAGAACAGCGGCTTGTCGTCCTCGCTGACCTGGATCGACACGAGCGGATCGACCTTCTGCTGCGCGAGATCCCAGCGCGCGACGCGCTGTTTCGTCTTCAGATCGTAGATCCACACCTGCGTGCCGGGATCCTTGTGCGTGCCGTCGCCACCCTTGTGCATCAGCACGTAATAACGGTTCTGCCTGACCTGCACGGCCGTCTGCTGCATGCCGCCCGGGCGCCAGCCTTCGGCGCGCTCGGCATCGGTCAGCAGCGACCACGACTTGCCGAACGCGGGCTTGGCGCCGCCGAAATCGGCGCTGCGCACGTTGCCGTGATACGTCGTGAACAGATAGCCGCCCTGGTAGCGCGACGCGTTGATGAAGGCCGGATCGTTGTCGACGTCGATGAATGCATCGGACATCGTGCGCTTCACCTCCTTGCCGTTCGCGTCGAGCGTGACCGTGAGCGCCTTGCCGCTTTCGCACAGCGCGGTGAAGCGGTCGTTCCCCGACGGATACGCGAGCACGCATGCCGCGGTGTCGATCTCGGACAGCACCTGCTTCGACACCGCGTCGATCACCGTCACCGACGCGGCCGGCGTGATGTTCGCGACGTACAGCCGCTTGCCGTCCGCGCTGAACGCGGTGTTGTACGGCGACGGCACGTGCTGCCCGTGCTTCGCCGGAATCACGATCTCTCCGGTGTGATCGAGCGTCGTGTTGTCGGTCATCTCGACGACGTCGGTGCGCGTGCCGTGCGAGCCGCGCGAGAAATAGGTCGTCGCGATGAAGCTCGTCTTGTGGTCGGGCGAAATCGCGAGGCCGGGCGCGAAGCCGCCGTCGATCTGGCCGAGCAGCTTCTTCGCGTCGGCGTCGTACACGAAGATGCGCCCGTCGGTCATCGTCGGCATCGCGATGTCCACGACGTACACCGCGTGCGGATGCCACGGCGGCATCTTCTGCACGACCAGTTCCTCGGGCTTTTCCGTCGCGTCCGCGCTGCCGGCCCACGCCGCCGCGAACGCCAGCGTCGCCGCGAAAGCCGCGGTGCGTCGCCTTGTTCTCATGTCGCCTCCAGTTGGGATTCAGGTAATGTGGGGCGACTGTAGTTCGACAATAAATCGGTTCAGCACCCGGACCGGCAACGCGTGCGTGCCGATTCGGGATATTGGAAAACCGCCTGAAAGGCACCTGCGGCGCGCCCCATCCGACCCCGCCAGAACCCCTGCCGGAATAGCGCTCCTCCGTATTGCACCGACCGCCCGGTCGGTTTAATCTTGCGCGGTCCGAACGACCGCCGGAGGCGCCGTGCTCGTGTTTCACCAGATGTTCGACGACGCAGACCGGCATGCCGAGGCGCTGCGCGGCTGGGATCAGCGTTACGACCAGATCGGCTGCGGCTCGTATCGCAGCACGGTCAAGCACGTGGAGCTCGACGGCGTGCAGTTGTTCCAGGAAGCGGCGAACGTGCGCGTCATCCAGCGCGGGCGCCTGCCGGCCGGCCATACGGTATTCGGAATGCCGCTCACCGGCTCGGGTACCTTCGCCTTCGGCGATGCGCGCATCGAGCGCGGCACGATCGTGATGGCGCGCGGCGGCTCGCCGTTCGAACTGCATTCACCCGACGACATGTCGCTGATCGGCGTGGTCGTCGACGCCGAGCTGATGCAGCAGATCGAGGATGCCGCCGACGTCCGGGTCGACGAGCGCGCGCTGCGGCGCGGCGTCGTCGACGTGCCGGTCACCGCACGCGAACGCGCGAGCCTGCAGTTCGCGACACTGCTCGAACGCGTGCTGTCGGCACCCGCTACGTTCGACGCGGCGCATGCGCAGTCCGAGTTGCGCGGCGAGGTCGCCAACGTGCTCGTCGATCTCCTGACCTACCGGATGCCCGAGCCGCCGAACCGCCTCACGCATGCGTGCCACGCCGACATCGTGCGGCGCGTGCACGACTACGTGATCGAGCACCCGGAAGCGCCCGTCGACATCCTGAGCCTGTGCACGCAGCTGCGCGTGAGCCGGCGCACGATGCAGAACAGCTTCCAGTCGGTCGTGCAGACCGGTCCGCTGAACTACACGCGCTCGCTGCGCCTCGCGCAGGTGCGACGCCTGCTGCTCGACACGCGGCAGTCGGACCTGCCGATCAGCGAGGCGGCCGCGCGCTGGGGCTTCATCCACCTCGGGCATTTCGCGAACGCGTACAGGGCCCAGTTCGGCGAACTGCCTTCGACGACGGCGCGCCGGACGGTGCGCGGCGCAAAAACGCGCTGAGCGCCGGCAAAAACCGCGATAATCGTGCGTTGAACGTCCGGCTTCCGCGAGCCGAGCGCGGCGTGCGCGGGCCTGCCCGCTCGCCGTGCCGCGCCCGCGCAGTACGTGACGACCACCCGCTTCCACCCCACGCCCCGATGCCAGAGGATTTCCACTTCCTGTTGCTGCCCGGCTTCTCCGCGCTCGGCTTCATGTCGGCGGTCGAACCGCTGCGCGTCGCGAACCGCTTTCGCACCGAGCTGTACCGCTGGCACGTGATCAGCGCGGACGGCACGCCCGTCGCCGCGAGCAACGGCATTCCGGTCGCGGCCGAAGCCGCGTACGCGGACGTCGCGCAGGTCGAGACGGTGTTCGTCGTCGCCGGCTTCGATCCGCTCGTGTGCTACGACCGCGCGCTCGCGGACTGGCTGCGCCGCCAGAACCGGCACGGCGCGACGCTCGGCGGCATCGACACCGGCAGCTTCGTGCTCGCGGAAGCCGGACTGTTCGATGCGTCGCAAACGCTCACGCTGCACTGGGAAGCGCTCGCCGCGTTCCGCGAGCGCTACCCGGGCCTGAACGCGACGCAGGAACTGTTCGAGATCGACGACCGGCGCATCACCTGCGCGGGCGGCACCGCGTCGATCGACATGATGCTCGACCTGATCGGCCGGCGGCATGGCGCCGATCTCGCGGCGGCCATCTCCGAACAGTTCGTCGTGAGCCGCATCCGGCAACGCTCGGACAGCCAGCGGCTCGAGATCGCCGCGCGCTATGGCGTGCACAACCGCAAGCTGATCCAGGTGATCGACACGATGCAGCGGCACATGGAAACCCCGCTCGGCTCCGATGCGCTCGCGCAGGACGTGGCGATCACGCGGCGCCAGCTCGAACGGCTGTTCAGCGCGACGCTGAACGACACGCCGACGCGCTTCTACCTGAACCTGCGCCTCGATCGCGCACGCGAGCTGCTGCAGCAGACCGACATGAGCATCACGTCGGTGTGCGTTGCGTGCGGCTTCGAATCGCCGTCGCATTTCTCGCGCACGTATCGCTCGCGTTTCGGCGTGAGCCCGCGCAGCGACCGCCGCGCGACGCGCTGAACGGCGCCGCTTTTGCGTACAATCCGGCGCGCCATTGCACGCGCCGGCAGCGTTTCCCGCCATTCGCTCAACAATGCCGCCGATTGATCGACGCACCGAAGCGGCCTTCGAAAATAAATTGCAAAGTGGCCGAAAATATTCTGTAACATACCTCGCAATTAGATAGGCAGCCCTAAGGAGATGAGAGCCCTGGCCCGACGCATGTCGCGCCACGCAGGCTGCCATACCGATATCAATGCCGATCCGAGGGGTATGACATGACGATGCTCGCTTCGCCGTCGCCGCACCTGCCTGCCGTTCGCTTCCCCGCCGCCATTCCGTTCCGATTCGTTTCGACCTGACGCTTAGTTATCCTCAGTCAGTCGAATCTCCGAGCACCGCTTCGCCGCACCGGTTCCATCGAGCCGGCGCGCGAGCCGTGTCGTGCCTGCTCGCCATAAGTGCGCGGGCGTGTCCAACCGTTGAGATGAGGATCACCCATGCAGACATCACGCAAAGCATTGCCGCTCGCCCTGGGTCTCGCGCTCGGTTTCGGCATCGTCGGCGGCAGCGCGGCCGATACCAAGGTCGCGAACCCGCAGGCGTCGAGCCTGCGCGAAAGCCTGACGCGCGGCGTGGCACCGGCCGCGGCCAAGGCCGATACCGCCGCCGGGCAGTTCCGCGCCGACGGCGCCGCCGTCACGCTGTACACCCCCGCCTATCGCGCGAACAAGGCGGCCGCCACGCCCGCGGCCGCCGCGCGCGATTTCGTCGCGGCGCAGGCGACGCAGCTCGGGCTCGACCCGGCCGCACTCGCGAGCCTCGCGGTGACGTCGGAGCGCAGCGATGCCGATTTCACCGTCGTGCGCTTCCAGCAGCAGGCGGCCGGACTGCCCGTGTACGGCAGCGACATCGCGGTGACGGTCGCGAAGGACGGCCGCATCCTGTACGTCGCGAGCAACACGATCAACGGCGTGGCCGTCACCGCGCGCAAGACACAGGCGGTCGACCAGCAGCAGGCGCTCGACCGCGCCCGCGCGTATCTCGGCGTCAGCGGCTTCACGAACCTCGACGCACAGCGCGTCGCGTTCGTCGACAAGGCCGGCACGCATACCGCATGGAAGGTACGCGGCCGCCCGCAGGACGGCCCGAAGGGCGACTGGGAACTGCTGATCGACGCGGACAGCGGCGAAGTGCTGCGCGCCGAGGACAAGGCGTTCTATGCGACCGACGGCACCGGCTTCGTATTCCGGCCCGATCCGCTTTCGTCGACGAAGAGCAGCTACGGCAGCACGGGCTACAAGGACGGCAACGACGCCGATTCCACCCAGCTCACGGCCGCGCGCGTGCGCGTGACACTGAAGGATCTCGCGCAGTCGAACTCGCGCTACGTGCTGTCGGGCCCGTATGCGTCGTGCGTCGACTTCGATGCGCCGCGCGACAACGCGTGTCCGGCGCAGGCGACGCCGACGTTCGAGTTCACGCGCGGCAACCTGTATTTCGAGGCGGTGAACACGTACTACCACATCGACACGTTCCTCCGTTACGTGAACCAGACGCTCGGCATCAAGGCGCTGCCCTACCAGTACACGGGCGGCGTGCAGTACGACCCGCACGGCGAATCGGGCGACGACAACTCATCGTACTCGTCGAGCAGCGGCCGGCTGACCTTCGGCCAGGGCGGTGTCGACGACGCGGAAGATGCGGACGTCGTGATCCATGAGCTCGGCCACGGCATCCACGACTGGGTGACCAACGGCGGCCTGTCGCAGCAGGAAGGCCTGTCGGAAGGCACAGGCGACTATCTCGCCGCCGCGTACAGCCGCGACTTCAATCAATGGAGCCCGTCCGACGCGCAGTATCACTGGGTCTACAACTGGGACGGACACAACGAATACTGGGGCGGCCGCGTGACGAACTGGAACGTCGGGCGCACCTACGCGCAGGCACGCGGCGCCGAGATCCACACGGCCGGCCAGTACTGGGCGTCGTGCAACCTCGTCGCGCGCGACGCGATCGGCGCGCAGGCGATGGACAAGGCCTTCCTGAAAGGGCTGTCGATGACCAACAGCTCGACGAACCAGAAGGCCGCCGCCCAGGCGGTGCTGACGGCCGCCGCCGCGCTCGGCTACAGCAGCGCGCAACTCACGGCGATCGGCAATGCATACAACAAGAGCTGCACGTACGGCGTGACCGTGCCGCAGAAGTCGTAATTCCGCAGCAGGCGGGGGCGCCGCACGACCTGCGCGCGCCCTCTTCCTCGACATCGCCATCCTCACGAGATCGAACATGCCTACTCTGACATTGACCCGCCTGAGCGCCGCGCTGGGCGGCATGCTGCTGACCGCCGCCGCGCACGCGACGCCGGTGTGGATCACGCTCGGCGACACCGTGTTCCGCCAGCTTCAACGCATCGATGCGAGCGCAACCGCGCAGTACAGCACGGCGGTCGACGCCGGCAAGACGGCCGACGGCGCCGTGCGCCGCGAAACCGTGCATATCGTCGAGATCGACGATTCACGACTCGGCGAACTCGCCCATGCTGTCCACCATGCGCGCGGCCACGGGCCCGGCCACATCGTGCACGACTCGTTCGACGACGCACGGCAGGCATTGCAGCCGGTACCCGCGGCACTCGCGAAACAGGCGGCCGTGCCCGCCTACCCGGTATCGAACGCGCCGCAGATCAAGACCTGGATCCAGCAACTGCAGGCCAGCAACATCGTCGGCACGATCACGTCGCTGTCCGGTTTCACGAACCGCTACTACACGACGTCGCACGGCGTCGCCGCGTCGGACTGGCTCACGCTGCAGTGGCGGCAACTGGCCGGCTCGCGAACCGATATCGCCGTCGAGCAGTTCACGCATGCGGGCTTTCCGCAGAAGTCCGTGATCCTGACGATCCGCGGCAGCGATCCGGCCGCGGGCACGATCGTGCTGGGCGGCCACCTCGATTCGACGGTCGGCCGCACGACGGAAAACACGCGCTCACCCGGCGCCGACGACGATGCGTCCGGTATCGCCAGCCTGACCGAAGCGCTGCGCGTGCTGCTCGCGAACGGCTACCGGCCGAAACGGACGATCAAGTTCGTCGGCTACGCGGCCGAGGAAGCCGGCCTGCTCGGGTCGAAGGCGATCGCGAAGCAGTTCCGCACGCAGAACGCGAACGTGGTCGGCGTGCTGCAGCTCGACATGACGAACTACCAGGGCGATCCGAAAGACATCTACCTGATCACCGACTACACGAACGCCGCGCAGAACACCTACCTGACGAATCTCGCGAAGACCTACCTGCCCGAGCTCGCGATCGGCACGTCGCAATGCGGCTATGCGTGCTCGGATCACGCGTCGTGGCATGCGCAAGGCTATCCGGCGTCGTTCCCGTTCGAGGCCGACCAGAACGACAGTCCCTATATCCATACCGTGAACGACACGCTGGAGAATTCGGACCGGCAGGCGAACCACGCGCTGAAGTTCGGCAAGCTGGCGCTTGCGTATGCGGTCGATCTCGGCGGCGACGGCAGCACGACCGTCAAGCGCTGACCGGCTCGAGCCGCCCGGGCGGGCGCGCGCATCATGCGCGCCCGGTCGAGCGCGTTTCCCGTTCCGGATAGAATCGTCGTTCGACCACTTCCGCACCACGGTGCTCCGTCATGACCGACTTCTCCCGCTCCGTCGACGCCCTCTCGCCCGAGCACGTCACGACCGCATTCGATTTGCCCGGCCACACGATCGTCCGCTCGCTCGGCGTCGCACAGGGCATCATCGTGCGTTCGCGCTCGATCGTCGGCTCGTTCGGCGCGGCGCTGCAAACCATCTTCGGCGGCAACATCACGCTCTATACGTCGCTGTGCGAGAAGGCGCGCCAGCAGGCGTTCGACAAGATGCTCGCCGACGCGCGCAAGCTCGGCGCGAACGCGATCGTCGCGATGCGCTACGACTCGACCGAGATCGGGTCGGGCGTCACGGAAGTCATCTGCTACGGCACGGCCGTACAGGTCGCGCGCGACGCCGGCGTCTGACCGTCAGCCGTTATGCGCTTATGCGCTTATGCGCTTATGCGCTGGCCGCACACACGATCGCGACGATCGAGCCGATCACGAGCACCACGCCGATCGTCTTGCGCTTGTTCAGCTCCGTCCACAACAGCACGCCGGTGAGCGACAGCAGGACCAGCGCGCCCGCGAGCGTATCGACGAGCAGCACCCAGCCGATGCTCGTCCCGACGCCCTTGTGCAGGTTCGTCAGCCACGCGAGCGTGCCGTTGCCGGTACGCTTGAGCGTCATCGTGTCGCTGCCGATCCAGTAGTCGACCGCGACGTTTTCATGCGGCGACGCGAACACGAGTTGCCAGTGCTCCGGCTGCACGGTTTCGCGGTCGCCCCATGCGACCGGATGCGCGGGCTCCTTCTGCACGCGGCCCATGCGTTCGGGCAGATGCAGATCCGGTTGCGCGCGCAGCCATTGCTCGAGCGCGCGCGGTGACGCGGGCCGCGGATCGGGCACGCCGAGCCGCAACGTCTCAACGCGCGGCGCGCCGGTCTGGATGCGCAGCGGCGGCGCACGATGATTCAGCAGGAAGCCCGTCGTGCCGAACAGCAGGCCGAGCGCCGCGCCCCACAGGCCGATCCAGCCGTGCACCTTGCGCAGCCATTTGATGAAGGTGCCGCGGCGCGAACGCGCGCCGCCGGAGCCGGCCGGGCGCACGCCCGGCGCGATGCGCGACGCGGATGCCGCGTCGATGTCGATGGGATCGGCAACGCTCACGTCTCGCTCCAGATTCTCAGAAGATTGTGGTAGCAGCCGACCAGGCTGCGGCACGCCTGCGTATCGGCGCCGCCGGCGTTGAGCCGCTGGATCGCCGTGTCCATGTCGAACAGCAGCGCCCGCTGTGCATCGCTGCGCACGAGGCTCTGCACCCAGAAGAAACTCGCGACGCGCACGCCGCGCGTGACCGGTGTGACCTGGTGCAGGCTCGTCGCCGGATAGACGATCATGTCGCCCGCGGGCAGCTTGACCTGTTGCACGCCATACGCGTCCTCGATCACGAGTTCGCCGCCGTCGTATTCGTCCGGCGCGGACAGGAACAGCGTGACCGACACGTCGGTGCGCAGCTTCACGCCGTTCGGCAGCACGCGCACCGCGCCGTCCACGTGACTGCCGAACGTCATCCCGCCTTCGTAGCGGTTGAAGAGCAGCGGATAGACCTGGTTCGGCAGCGCCGCGCTGATGAACAGCGGATTGCGCTCGACCGCAGCGAGGATCGCGTCGCCCAGTTCGCGCGCAATCGGCGCATGCTCGGCGATCTGCTGGTTGCGCTTGACCGGCGCGCCCGTGTAGCCGGCCGTCGCGCGGCCGTCGACCCACGCGTCGCCCGCCTGGTCGAGCCGGTCACGCACCGTGCGCACCTGCTCGGGCGTCAGCACGTTCGGGATGTGTACAAGCATCGTTCCACCTTTTTCATCGAATGACGCGGCGATCGCACGCGTGCGGTCAGAACCGGTAGTCGAGCGTCGCGAGGAACGTGCGTCCGACGCCCGGCACCGCGCGGCCGCCGTCCGACTGGATCAGCGCATCGTAATAGAACTTGTCGGTCAGGTTCAGCAGGTTCAGGCGCAGGTCCCACTGCTTCGCGTGATACGCGGCCGTTGCATCCCAGCGCGTATAGCCGCCCACCTGCACGTAGTTCGTGTTCGCCGCGTAGCGACCCGACATGTAGGTCGGGCCGCCGCCGATTTCCCAGTGCGGCGTGAACGCATACGTAGTCCACAGCGTGAACGTGTTGCGTGGCGTATTCGCGAGCGTCTTGCCCTGGGTGCCGTCGAGCGCGCTCAGGATCACGCCGTTCATGTACGTATAGCTGCCGAACACCTGCCACTTCGGCGTGATGTGGCCAGTCACGCTCGCCTGGAAGCCACGCACGCGAATGTCGCCCTCGAGCAGGTATTCACCCGTCGACGTCAGCGTGCGCGCGTTGCTCTTCTCCTGCTGGAACAGCGCCGACGTGACCGACAGGTTGTCGTTCAGCAGATCCCACTTGCCGCCGACCTCGTACGACTTCGTGTGTTCCGGCGACAGGTTCTGCGTGTTGTTCGTGACCGTCAGCGTCTCGAGCGACGGGTTGAACGACGTGCCGTACGAGAAGTAGTACGACTGCGATTCGGTCGGCTGGTAGATCACGCCGGCCCGCACGCTCGTGAAATGGTTCGTCTGCGACGCGTAGCCCGGCGCGCTCACCGTGTTCGCGAGATGCGCCTGGAAGCGATCCCAGCGCAGCCCGCCGACGAATTTCCAGTCGCGGCCGATCGATACCGTGTCATTCATGTACGCGGCGAGCGTCGTCGCGCCCGATTCAGCGTGGTTGGCCGGCGTCTGCGTCGCGTTGGACGCGCTCGACGACAGATAGGCCGGATCGATCAGCGACAGGATCGGCAGGCCGCTGCGCGTATACGCCTGGTTCGTGTAGCTGTCGTGCCCGACCTCGACGCCCGCGATCAGGTCGTGCTTCACGAAGCCGGTGTCGAACTTGAAATGCGCCATCGTGTCGTTGTCGACCGAATGGTTTTCGATCACGCGATCGTGACTCGCGAGCTTCACGTACAGCGCGGACATCGGCAACGACGTGTAGTTGCCGTTCGCGAGCGCGGTGCTCGACGCGAGCGGCCCGGTCAGTACCGCGTTCGCGGCCGTCTCGCGCGCATCGGTCATCGAGTGCGAGAACGACGTGCGGTTGCTGATCGTCAGCGCGTCGTTGACGCGATGATCGATGCGCGCGGACACCGTCTGCACGTCCTGGATCGTGCGGTCGTCGGTGAGGCCGTAGAACGTGTGCTTCGATACCGGCGCCGGATGGCCGTTGACCGCGAGCACGCCGTAGTCCGGCATGTCGTAGTTGTGCTGGATCAGCGCGGACAGCGTGATCTCCGTCGGCGTGCCGATGCCGAAGCGCAGCTCCGGCGCGATTCCGTAGTCCTTGTTCTTCATCACGTCGCGCGTCGAGCCGAGCGACTGGCCGAACGCGTTGATGCGGAACGCGGAGGTCACGCCGAGCGGCCGGTTCAGGTCGACGCTCGCGCGGTAGTGGTCGTCGGTGCCGAGCGTCGTCGACACTTCGGCGGACGGCTTCAGGTTCGCCTTCTTCGACACCTGGTTGATCACGCCGCCCGTCGAGCCGCGCCCGAACAGCATCGACGACGGGCCGTACAGCACCTCGACCGAATCGAGATCGAACGTGTCGCGGTAGTACTGGTTACGGTCGCGGAAGCCGTCGAGATAGATGTCGTTCTGCGCGGTGAAGCCGCGCAGGTTGATGTTGTTGCCGATCTGCCCGCCTTCCGCGCCGCCGATCGTGATGCCCGGCGCATTGCGCAGCGCGTCCTGGAACGACGTGAGCCCCTGCGATTCCAGCAGCGCCTTGTTGATCACCGTGACCGACTGCGGAATGTCGCGCAGCGCGGTGGGGGGTTTCGCGCCGACGGTCGAACGCTCGGCCTGGAAGTCCTGATGCACGGCCTGCCCCGCCACGTTGACCGTCGGCAGCGTGTCGCTCGCGGCCGGCGTCGCACTGCCCGGTTTCGCGGTGACGGCCGGCGCCGACTCGGCGCTCGTGCTCTGCGCGAATGCAGGCGAAGCGATAGGCAAAGCAAAGGCCAGCGCGAGCGCACTCGCGAACGGGGTCTTGTTCGGCATGAAAATCCAGTCGGAATTTGAAACCGCCCCGCGTGGACGCGCGGCGACGCGCGCACGAGGCACGGATACGCTGGCTCGCTGGCCGCCGACGATCAGACCGACGGCGACACTAGCTGGCTACGGTTGACGAGTGACCGGCAGCGCAGTCGTCGCCGCGGTCATGAAAATGAGAATCGGTATCATTCCAGATATTTCTTTTCGTTTCAATTGATACCCGCTTCATCATACGAAAGCACGATGTTTCGAAAAATTACGGAAAGTTTTATGTAATTATATGAATGGCTTTTGTAATTGATCGGAATATTCAGTCTGACAAATTTAGGGCTGGGAGCCTTGTGCAGCAAGGCACTGAAGTATCAGCCTCTTTTCGGATTTCATCCTCGGCGCGCTCGATGATGCGCACCGCTTTCAGCTCCGATACCTCGCATCACGCGAAACGACAGTCGCCGGATTGATTGCTCAGATGATTATCCAGGCCGAATGCCGTTTGGAATTCGATTGAAACAAGAAAGCAATTTGAAATGAATTGCGACGCATGAGGCCGGTTTCCCGTGAACGGCAAACGCATCGCCCCTATGGCGTCGACTCAATGATCGCGCTCCAGCGACGTCATGTTCCGCAAGGTCGGGAACAACCGCATCCATGTCAGCGCGACGGCGATCGTCGCCGCGCCGCCGACGACGATCGCCGCCGGCGCGCCCCACCACGCAGCCGTCACGCCGGATTCGAATTCGCCGAGCTGGTTCGACGTACCGATGAACAGCGAGTTGACGGCGCTCACGCGGCCGAGCATGTCGTCGGGCGTGCGCAGTTGCACGAGCGACAGGCGCACGACGACGCTCACCACGTCCGATGCGCCGAGCGCCGCCAGCGCGACGAGCGACACCACGAAATTGCGTGACAACCCGAACACGATCGTCGCGATGCCGAACGCGATCACGCCGCCGAACATCGCGCGGCCCGGCCGCCCTTTCAGCGGAAAGCGCGTGAGCCACAGCGTGCCCGCGAGCGCGCCGACCGCCGGCGCCGCGCGCAACGCGCCGAGCCCCCACGGCCCGACCTGCAGGATGTCGCGCGCGTAGATCGGCAGCAGCGCGGTCGCGCCGCCGAACAGCACCGCGAACAGGTCGAGCGACAGCGCGCCGAGGATCGCCGGTTCGCGCCGGATGAACGCGATGCCGGAAAACACCGACCGCAGCGTGACCGGTTCGCGCGCCGGCGGCGCACTGCGCAGCGGAATCGTGCCGCTCAGGATGGCCGCGATCGCGAACGCCACGACGCTCGTGCCGAACGCCGCGGGCGCGCCGACGCCATACAGCACCCCGCCGAACGCGGGCCCGAGAATCTGCGCGGCCTGGTTCGCGGACGTCGACAGCGCGGTCGCGCGCGGCAGGTCGCCGCGCGGCACGACGGCCGGCAGCAGCGACGACACCGACGGCGATTCGAACGCACGCGCGGTGCCGACGATCGCGGCCAGCGCATACACGCCCGGGGCGGTGAGCCCGCCTTGCGCCGCGCCGAACAGGAATACGCCGGCGGCCAGCGCCTCGACGCCCTGGCAGATCGTCGCGATGCGCCGGCGGTCGTAGCGGTCGGCCACCTGCCCGACGATGAGCGTCAGCGCGAACATCGGCACGAACTGCGCAAGCCCGACGAGCCCGAGCGCGAACGCGCTGTGCGTGAGCGCATAGACGTACCAGCCGATCGCGACCGACAGGATCTGGAAAGCGAGCGACGACATCACGCGCGTGCCCCAGAAGCGCTGGAACGGTGTGTGGCGGAACAGGTTGGCGGGTAACGGCGACGGCGAAGTGGATTCGGGTAACGGGGTGGTCATCGGCGAGACGTCGTGGAGGAAGGCCGGCGATCGCCGATACGCGATGCGGCCAAAGCGCGATGATAGCTTCAACCAACGAAACCTTGCCGGATGGCTATCGGATGCCGATGCTGATTCGGCCGCCATTGCACGCACCGCGCGGCACAATGCAACGCCGAACCGCGCCGCATCGCGTAAAAAAGGTCTTTCGCCGATTCCCGGGCAGAGGGGGGCCTGCGTTCTGCGTTCTGCGTTCTGCGTTCTGCGTTCTGCGTTCTGCGTTCTGCGTTCTGCGTTCTGCGTTCTGCGTTCTGCGTTCTGCGTTCTGCATTCTGCATTCTGCATTCTGCGTTCATGAGTTTGTACGCGGCGCGGGCAACCTTCAATGCGACAGCGCCGCGGCGTGATCGTGCTCGCGCAGTTGGCCGGGAATCGCGCACTGCGCGAGCCCGCCCGCATCGATCCATGCGCGCGTGCGTTCCGCGGCCCTGTCGATCAGTTGCGCGCACTGCGAGTAATCGTATGACGACACCTCGAGCGGACAGAGCGGCGGCACGACATGGATTTGCGCGCGTGCCGCGTACAGCTCCAGATCGCGCACCAGTTGCCGCGCGATCACGAGCGTCAGCGCGTGCGTCGCGTGCGCGATCGCGCTGCGCGGCGGTACGCGCAACGCACAGGCGAACCCGGCCGGCAGCACGACGATCCGCCTGGCGCCGAGCGCGATCGCAACCGAGATCGGCGTATTGTTCGCGACGCCTCCGTCGACGAGCTCCACGTCGCCGATGCGAACCGACGGAAACACGCCGGGAATCGCCGCGCTGGCTTGCACGGCATCCACGACCGGGCCGGCGGACAGCACGACCTCCGCGCCGCTCAGCACGTCGGTCGCGACGATGTGGAGCGGCAACGCGGCCTGTTCGATCCGCCGGTACGGCAGGTTCGTTTCCAGCAGCACGCGCAGCGCATCGGCCTCGACCAGATGCGGCCGGTTGCGCAGCAGCATCGCGAAGAGGCTGCGCATTGAAAACGGCATGACGTCCTGGCGGCGGATCCTGCACCACAGCGCGGCGAGCATCGCGACGCCATCCGCATCCGGCCGGCCGGCGAAATAGGCGGCATTGATCGCGCCCGCCGACGCGCCGACGACGCAATCGGCCCGTTCGCCGCTCGCCACCAGCTCGCGGAGCATGCCGACCTCGATCGCGCCGAGACTGCCGCCACCGGCGAACACGAAGGCGGTTGTGGGAGTGGGATCGGAAGTCACGGTGCGTCCTCCAGCGGTTGGCTGCGACAGTGCTTTCTCCATGATGGATCGTGCGGCGCCCCGGCTGTCCTGATGAAAACCCTGCCGGCCCGCGGCCCCGGCGGTTCGGTGACGTGCCCGCCGCGTTCCCCGGCATTCCGCGCTGAACAAAAAAAAGCGCGAACCACGGTTCGCGCCAAAGAGAGACCTCGCTGAAGACGTCGAAAAAACTACCTCACCCCGCTCAGAACGAATGCCGCATCCCGATTCGCACGTCGGCCTGCGTCTGCGTCGTCGACGGCGTGAAGCTGTAGCCGACCACCGCATCGACGCCCTGCGACGCGCGCAGGTAATCGCCGGAGATGTACACATCGGTGCGCTTGGACAGCAGGTAGTGCAGGCCGGCCGTGCCCTGGTTCCAGTGGTGGCCTTCGAAGCGCGTGTGCTGGTAGCCCGCGATCAGGCTCAGCGCCGGCGTGAACTGGTACAAGCCGCCGCCTTCATACACCTGCATGTGCGACGACTGGCCGAAACCCTTGATCGTCGTGTACGAGAAGTTCGCGTCGAGCGTCAGCTTGCCGATCGTGTAGCTCGTGCCGACGCCGAACGTGCCTTGGCTGTCGACGTCCATCGCGGTGTTCGCGAACAGGTCGGTGCGCGCGCCGGTCGCCGGATCGACGGTGACGGTCTGCTGGCCGAGGAATGTATGCGTGCCGATCATCGCGTACGGGTCGAACGCGTAGATGCCGTTCGGGTTGTTCAGGCGAGTGTACGCGGCGCCGATCGAGAAGTCGCCCTTCGTGTAGCTCGCGCCCGCGCTCCATGCGCTGTTGCGGTGGAAGTTGCCGGCGACGTTGCCGAACGAATACATCGCGCCGAACTTGACGCCGTTCAGGTCGTTCGACAGGAACTTGACGGAGTTAGGCAGGCGGTCGCCGTTGAAGCGGTCGAAGTCGCCCTGGTGAATCGCGTAGCCGCTGCCCCATGCCGAGATGTTGTAGATCGACACGAGCTCGTTGGTGATGTCGAGCTGGTTGCCGAACGACAGCGTGCCCCAATCGTTCTGGAGACCGACATAAGCCTGCCGCCCGAACTCCGCCCCGCCGAAGCCGAGCTGCCCGTTGCCGAGGTGGAAACCGCTCTCGAGCGCGAACACGGCCTTCAGGCCGCCGCCGAGATCTTCCGTGCCTTTCAGGCCGAAGCGGTTCCCGTACGACACGCCGTCATCGAACTTGACCACGTGCGAACCGCCCGTGTTGTTCACGTACGTGATGCCCGCGTCGAGAATCCCGTACAGCGTCACGCTGCTCTGCGCGTGGCCGATGGCGGGAATACAGGCCGCGCATGCCAGCGCGGCTGCTACGGCAACTTTCTTTTGCTTCATTGTCGACCACCCTCCCTGAACCCTTCGATGGAAAGAACCGTGGCCTGGCGCGCACAGCAATACGCCGGCTGATTCGAATTCGGTACGTCCGCTGGCTTCGGCATTTCGTTTTCCGCAATAACGCAGCCATTGGCGAAAAATACAAACCCATATTTCAGGTCACCCGTCTGAAGGCGACACCAAATGGTCTCGATGCGACCGTTCGGGAAAACACGGAGGCGGGCGGCGCGGCGAGAAACCGGCCGCCCGGAGGCGGTCAGCGGGCGTCGAGGGCCGCGCGCACGGCCGGCAACGCGGGGGCGCCGGCCGCCGTGGTGACGCCGTCGAGCCACGCTTCGACGAGCGCTGGATCGGCCTTCAGCGCATGCTGCGCGGCGAGCGCGGGCGACGTCTTGTGGTCGAGCATGTCGGCGATCATCCGGTTCTCGACGTCGACGGAGAACGTCATCTGCCTGAACAGCCGCGCGAGGTTCGCGCACTGGCCGGCAAAGCCCGCGCGCGTGACCGTGTTGACCGTCGCGCCGCCGTAGTTCGGGCCGAAATACGCGTCGCCGCCCGACAGGTAGGTCAGGTTGAACTTCGTGTTCATCAGGTGCGGCTCCCACGCGAGAAAGACGATCCAGCGCTTGTCGCGCACCGCGCGTTCGACCTGCGTGAGCATCCCCGTCTCGCTCGATTCGACGAGTGACCAGTTCGCCGCGCCGAGCGCATGGTCGGACAGCATCCGCTTGATGTTCTGGTTCGCGGGCGCGCCGGGCTCGATCCCGTAGATCTTGTCGCCGAAGCGGTCCGCGTAGCGCGCGAGATCGGCGAACGTGTGCACGCCGGCCGCCGCGACGTAGTCGGGCACGGCCAGCGTGAACTTCGCGCCGTTCAGGTTCGCGTGCAGCACGTCGATCGACTTCTCGTCGACGAACGGCTTCACGAGCGGCGCCTGCGCGGGCATCCAGTTGCCGAGGAACACGTCGACCTGCCCTTTCTTCAAGCCCTGGTAAGTGATCGGCACCGACAGGTTCGCGACGTCCTGCCGATAGCCGAGCGCCTTCAGCACGACACCGGCCATCGCGTTCGTCGCGTCGATGTCGGTCCAGCCGGGCGCCGCCATCTTCACGTCGCGGCACGTCTGCGGGTCGGCGGCGCGCGCGGGCTGCTGCATCGCCACCACGCACGCGGCCGCGGCGAGCGCGGTGCCCAGGCTCCGGATTGCTGCATTGCATTGCCGTTTCATGATTCGCTTCCTCCGTCGTTCGTCAATGTCCGCTGCGGCCCGTTCAGCGCCCGACGCGCGGAAAGCGCGCCATCGCTTCGAGCGTGTCGAGTTCGATGTGATTGCGCATGTAGCGCTGGCTCGCGTCGGTGAACGGTTGCCAGTCCCACGCCTGGATGCGGCCCTGCGTCGTCGCCGCGTAATGGAAGCGGCGCCGCCGCTGGCTCGCGCGCACCTGCGCGTCGAGTTCCGGCAGGTCCCAGCGGCGCGCGGCCTCCTCGCGGAATGCGGCGAGCACGCCGGCGGCTTCCGGCAGGCCGGCCAGGTTCGTGCGCTCGCGCGGGTCGTCGGCGAGGTTGTAGAGCTGGTCGGGATCGGCCGGGCAATGCACGTATTTCCAGTCGCCGCGGCGGATCATCACGACCGGCGCAACCGCCCCTTCCGCGAGGTATTCGCCGAGCGCGACGTCGTGCGCGGGCGCGCCTTGCAGATGCGGCACGAGGCTCGCGCCGTCGACCGGGTCCGGCCAGCCGCCGGCCGGCGCCGCGCCGGCGAGGTCGACGAGCGTCGGCAGCAAATCGACGTGCGACACCGGCCCGCGCACGCGCGCGGCACCGAAGCGGCCCGGCGCGTGGACGATCAGCGGCACGCGGCAGCCGCCTTCGAAGAACGTCATCTTGTACCAGAGCCCACGCTCGCCGAGCATGTCGCCGTGGTCGGACGTGACGATCACGATCGTGTCGTCGGCGAAGCCGCATTGCTCGAGCGCGGCCAGCACGCTGCCGAATTGCGCGTCGACATAGGACGTCGCGCCGTAGTACGCGCGGCGCGCGGCACGGATCTGCGCGTCGGTCGGCGGCGTGCGGTCGTTTTCGCAGACGAAGCGCAGCCGCTGCGAATGCGGATCGCTCTGCTGCGCATCGAGCCGCACGGCCGGCATGTCGATCTCGTCGTCGTGGTACAGATCCCAGTATTCGCGCGTGATCGCGTACGGATCGTGCGGATGCGTGAGCGACACGACCATGCAGAACGGCCGCGCGTCATGACCGGCCGCGCGCTCGCGCGCGACGTCGTACAGCTTCTGCTTCGCCGCGAACGTGACCTCGTCGTCGAAATCGAGCTGGTTCGTGCGCACGCACGGGCCGGCCTCGAGCACCGAGCTCATGTTGTGATACCAGCTCGGCCGCTCGGTCGGGCGGTCCCAGTCGGGCACCCAGCCGAAGTCGGCCGGATAGATGTCGGTCGTGAGCCGTTCCTCGAAGCCGTGCAGCTGGTCGGGTCCGCAGAAATGCATCTTGCCGGACAGCATCGTACGGTAGCCGCCCGCGCGCAGGTAGTGCGCGAAGGTCAGCGTTTGCGCCGGCAATTCGGCGGCGTTATCGTAGGCGCCGATACCCGACGGCAGCTTGCCGGTCAGCAGCGAGAAGCGCGACGGCGCGCACAGCGGGCTCGCGCAATACGCGGCGTCGAACACCACGCCTTGCGCGGCGAGCCGGTCGAGCGTCGGCGTGCGCGCGACGCGGTTGCCGTAAGCCGGCAACGCGAACGGCGTCAGCTGGTCGGCCATCAGGATCAGGATGTTGGGAGTCGGGTTCGTCATCGGCGGTGTTGGGGAAATCGGTGTTCGAATGGAGCGGCGCGACGCTCGGGCGGCGGCACGGTCGGCATGACGGACGCAGCCTGAAGAAAGTGCCGCGCGCACCGGCCGCGACTGGCTAGAATCGCGGAAGGCCTGGCGCGGCGCCGTGCCGTCCGAAGCACTATCCCCCGCCCGAATTCGCGCGGGAAGGCGTCCGGCCCTTATGAGGCCATTAGAGAGACTTATGTCGAAATCCGAACCGTTACCGTCGATGCAGGCGCTGCGCGCGTTCGAATCGGCCGCCCGTCTCCAGAGCTTCACGGCCGCCGCGCGCGAGCTCGGCTCGACGCAACCGGCTGTCAGCCAGCAGGTGTTCCAGCTCGAAGCGGAACTCGGCGTGCCGCTGTTCGAGCGCAGCCCGCGCGGCGTCACGCTGACGAGCGACGGCCAGTGCCTGTACGAAGCCGTGCGGCTGAGCCTCGACACGCTGCGCGGCGCCACCGCGACGCTGCGCGCGCGCCGCGAGCACGGCGCGCTCACGATCGTCACGGATTTCGGTTTCGCGACCTACTGGCTGATGCCGCGCCTCTCCGGCCTGAAGCGCGTGATGCCTGACGTCGACGTGCGGGTCGTCACCTCGCAGGATTACGACGCGCAGCGCGACCACGCCGACATCGCGGTTCTGTTCGGCGACGGCCACTGGCCGTCGTGCACGGCCGCGCGGCTCTTTCCCGAATCGGTCACGCCCGTCTGCTCGCCGGCGTTCCGCGCTGCGCACGCGCACGTCGCGCGGCCCGAGCACCTGCAGGCGCTGCCGCTGCTGCACGTGCAGGCGACGCGCCCCGAACGCTGGCTGTCGTGGGCCGGCTGGTTCGACGCGCACGGCCTCGACGCGCCGGCCGCCGCGCGCGGCGTGACCTTCAACAGCTATGCACTGGTGATCCACGCGGCGCTGCTCGGCGACGGCGTCGCGCTCGGCTGGTCGCCGCTCGTCGACGAGCTCGTCGCGTCCGGGCAGCTCGTGAAGCTCGTCGACGCACCCGTCGTCACGTCGCGCGGCTACTTCCTCGTGCGGCCGCCGCAGCGGCCCGAGCCGGACGCGACACATGTGTTCCGGCGCTGGCTGCTGGATGCGTGCGCGCCGGCTTGAGCGGGCGGCTGGCCGGCGGAGCGCTGCCTGACGCTTGCTGGAGCGGCTGCGGCTGTCCCATCTGACGCGCGCTGGACTGGCTGCGCCTGCCCCACCTGAGGTCCGGTGGAGCGGCTGTGCCTGCACCGCCTGACGCCCGCTGGAGCCGCTACGACTGCGCCGCCTGACGCTCGCCGGACCGGCTGCGGCTGCACCGCCTGACGCTCGCTGGACCGGCTACGGCTGCACCGCCTGACGCTCGCTGGACCAGCCGCGCCCGCCCCGCCCCGACACCCCGCCCAGCGTCCCCAAAACCCCCGCCTCGAGCCTCGCCGCCGCCCCGCCGCGCTGGCGCGCCGATACCAGCCACACGGCGGGTTGGTTCTATCCGCGCCCGAATCGTCCTGATTTACTTGAGCCTCCCGCTACCCGCGTAGCGTGGCGCCCCGTCGCGCCGCCGCGCGCGCGTTGCGTTCCCTGACATCCGAGGAATCTCATGACCGCCGACTCACGCCCCGATCAATTCGTCCTGACGCTGTCGTGCCCGAGCGCGGCCGGCCAGGTCGCCGCCGTCGTCGGCTTTCTCGAGCGCCATCGCTGCTACGTCGATGCGCTGAACGTGTTCGACGACGATCTCAGCAACCATTTCTTCGTGCGCTGCGTGTTTCATCCGACGGATGAAACGCTGCAGATCGACGCGCTGCGCCAGGAGTTCGGTCCGATCGCGACCGCGCTCGGCGGCGGCGGTGACGGCGACACGCAATGGGCGATCCACGACGTGAACGCGCGCCCGAAGGTGCTGATCATGGTCTCGAAGCTCGAGCACTGCCTCGCGGACCTGTTGTTCCGCTGGCGGATGGGCGAACTGAAGATGGACATCGTCGGCATCGTGTCGAACCATCCGGACTTCGAGCCGCTCGCCACGCAGCACGGGCTGCCGTTCCGCCACTTCCCGATCACCGCCGACACCAAGGCGCAGCAGGAAGCGCAGTGGCTCGACTTCTTCGAGTCGAGCGGCGCCGATCTCGTGATCCTCGCGCGCTACATGCAGGTGCTGTCGCAGGAAACCAGCGCGAAGCTCGCGAACCGCGCGATCAACATCCATCATTCGTTCCTGCCCGGCTTCAAGGGCGCGAAGCCGTATCACCAGGCGCATGCGCGCGGCGTGAAGCTGATCGGCGCGACCGCGCACTTCGTGACCGACGATCTCGACGAAGGCCCGATCATCGAGCAGGTGGTCGAACGCGTCGATCATGCGCTGCGTCCCGAGCAATTGCTCGCGGTGGGCCGCGACGTCGAGTGCATCACGCTCGCGCGCGCGGTGAAGGCGTTCATCGAGCGGCGCGTGTTCCTGAACGGCGACCGGACGGTGGTGTTTCCGTAAGCGCATCCGTTCGGCGCACAGCCAACAAAAAACCCGACCGGCAGCACCTGCCGGTCGGGTTTTTTATCGCGTTGCGTTCGACGCGTCGCGCAACGGCCCCGGGTGCGGTGTCCGGGTTCGTCGCGCGACGCGCGTGCCGCGTTCAGATGCTTACTTGACCCACGCGAAGTAGTACGACAGCCAGATCGTCAGCGCAGCACCGACCAGCGCCGCATACGGCATCAGGTTCAGCCACATCGCGCGCTTCGGCACTTCGAGTTCCATGTCGCGCTGCATCTGCGCGGGGAAACGGCCGCGATCCTGCCAGTA
The DNA here is from genome assembly GCF_000949135.2 of Burkholderia sp. USMB20. Taxonomy (GTDB): domain Bacteria; phylum Pseudomonadota; class Gammaproteobacteria; order Burkholderiales; family Burkholderiaceae; genus Burkholderia. Next base: position 349,939 of record NZ_JTAN02000005.1, read on the forward strand.
GTGACGATAGAGAAACACCGGCACGATCAGCAGCATCGCGATCAGCCCGTTGCGCAGCGTGCCTTCGCCCTGCAGGTTCGCGCCCGCGCCGACATAGACGAGGTTCGCGTAGCCGCAGACCGAGCCGGCGACGAGCAGCCAGGTCGGGCAGCGGAACGGCCGATCCCAGTTGCCGCGGTCCATGCGGTGGATCCAGCCCGACTGGAGATTCAGGAATACGAACAGCATGTAGCAGACGTTCGAGATCGCCAGCACCGTCATGTAGTCCGACATCATCAGCAACACGAGGTTGAAGCCGAGATCGGTCCACATCGCGCGCGTGGGCGAGCCGTGCTCGTTCACGTGCGACAGGTACTTCGGCAGCCAGCCGTCGACCGATGCCTGGTACAGCGTGCGCGACGAGCCCATCATCGACGTCATCACGATCAGCAGGATCGACAGCATCAGCATCACGACGACCGCGTTCGCGACCCACGCGCCGCCACCGACGATCTTCGCCATCGCGGCCGCGACGCCGGTGCCGTCGCCGATCGCCGGATCGAGCATCGCCTGCGTGCCAAGCGCGCCCTGGAACGCCATCGGCACGAGCGTCATCACGACGAGGCACAGCGCGCCCGACCAGAAGATCGCCTTCGCGGTGTCGCGACGCGGATCGCGGAATTCGCGCGTGTAGCAGACCGCCGTTTCGAAGCCGTACGACGCCCAGCCGGCCATGAACATCGCGCCGAGGGCCATCGTCACGCCCTGCCCGTTCCACGAACCGAAGGTCGCGGTCGTGAGGTTGCCTTGAGCGTCATGACCGAGCGGCAGCAGCGGAAGCAGGTTCGACATCGGCACGTCGCCGGTGACGAACGGCACGATGCCGACGATCAGCAGCGGCGTGAGCGACGCGATGCCGAGAATGCGCTGCGTACGCGCGGCTTTCGACGCACCGCTGTGCTGAAGCTTGAACGTGATGAGAAGCAGAATCGTCGCGATGATGAACGTCGCGTTGATCCGCAGTGAAAGACCGGACTTGATGAACCCGAGATCCGCAACCTTGAACTGCCAGTGCAGCACCGCCGCGTCGGCGGGAAAGAGACTCGTGAGCGCATAGCTCGCCGCGAGGCCGCAGCCGAGCGCGAGCATCGGCGACCACGCGAGCCAGTTGCACCACACGGAAACCGGGGCAATCAGCTTGCTGTAACGGACCCAGCCGATCGCGCCGTATACCGACGCGCCGCCCGATTTATGGGGAAATAGTCCCGATATTTCCGCATAAGTCGCGCTTTGAATCAGCCCCATCGTGATCGCGGCGATCCAGATCGCCCACGCGGGCTGGCCGATCGTCGCGCATACGCCGCCGATCGTGAACAGCACGCCTGCCGGCACGCCGCTCGTCACCCAGAATGCGTCTTTCCAAGTCAGGCCACGATGCAGCGTGTGGCCCGTCGAATCATGTGAGATGGTTGCCTCAACGTCACTGGTGCGATTAGCACGCAGTCCTGCCTGACTCATCCAATTCCTCCTCTCGAGCAGAGTTAGCGCTTCAGCGCTTACTCTGGTCCGATGCAAAGCAGATGACTCCGCACAAGGGCCGTAGTGTAACAACTTATGGGCTTTTTTGCAGAATCAGTAAAAGAAAGCCGGGATATGGCCGCATGAATTCACGATTGTTTCGGATTCCTGCATGCCATTCCCGGCGTATTTATTTATGATGATTCGCGCGACGAATCGCCGCGGTCTTACTGCGCGCCTTCAGTCCACGAATTCACGCGGTCAGCATGCGCGGCAATCCATGCATCGGCGGCCGCTTCCGGCTTCGAACCGTTCTGGATCGCGAGCATCACGCTGTCGATCTCGCCCGGCTTCCACTGGAACTTCTTCAGGAACGCGACGACCGGCTTGGCCTTCGTTTCGAGCTGCGGGTTCGCGACGCTGTCGACGTGCTCCGCGCCGCCGAACACCTTCTTCGGATCCTCGAGGAAGCGCAGCTTCCACTTCGCGAACATCCAGTGCGGCGCCCAGCCGGTCACGATCACCGGCTTGTTCGCGCCGACGGAGCGCGACAGCTCGGCCGTCATCGCGCTGCCCGAACTCGGCATCAGCGTGTAGCTGAGGCCGTAGCTCTTGATCGCTTCGTCGGTCTTGCGCATCACGCCCGCACCCGCATCGATGCCGACGATCCGGCCGCCGAAGCTGCTTTTCTCGGCATTCAGATCTTCGATGCTCTTCGCCTTCACGTAGTCGGGGACGATCAGGCCGATCTTGGCGTCAGGAAAGTTCGCGCCGAGATCGACGACCTTCGACTTGTACTCGCCCCAGTAGGAGCCGTGCGTGACGGGCAGCCATGCGGACAGCGTCGCATCGAGGTCGCCGCGCGCCACGCCCTGCCACATGATCCCGGCAGCCACCGGCACGAGCTGGACCTGGTAACCGAGCTTCTTCTCGATCACGCGTGCCGCGACGTTCGACGTCGCCACGCTGTCGTCCCAGCCTTCGACGTAACCGATCTTCAGCGTGGGCTTCGTATCCGCGAGCGCCGACGCGCTCAATGCCACCATCGCCGACAGTGCGCCGGTCCACAGCAGTTTTCCGAACAACTTCATGGTCGATCTCCTTGAAATGCGCACCGTGCGCGTTGTCTCTCTAGGTTCTTCAACCACAAATCCGCGGTATCGTTGTTTTCCGACGGATGCTTGTCCGGAGGCGACGCAACGCGACGCGACGCGCCCGGACCGGCGATGGCTCGATACGACTACTTGTCGATCACGAGATCCGACAGCGGCTTGCTGCAGCACAGCAGCACCATCCCCTGATCGATCTCGCGCTGGCGGATGCCGCCGTTGTGCTTCATCTCGACCTGCCCCGACACGAGCTTCACCTTGCAGGTGCCGCACATGCCCTGCGTGCACGACGCCGGCAGCCGCACGCCGGACTGGCGCGCCGCGTCGAGCACGTGCTGCTCCGAGCCGCACGCAATCTCGCGATTGCTCTTCGCGAAGCTGACCGTGTACTGCTTCGTCGCGACGTCGCCGTCGTTGGCCGCCGGCGCGAGTTCGGCGATCACCTCGTCGCTCGCGGTCTGCGCGAGCGTCTCGAACGAGAAGCTTTCCTCGTGATACTGCTTGCGGTCGAAGCCGGCTTCGTCGAGCAGGTCGCGCACGGCCTTCATGTACGGCGCGGGGCCGCACGTGAAGATCTCGCGCTCCATGAAGTCCGGTGCGATCAGCTTCAGCAGCGGCAGCGTCAGGAAGCCCGTGACGCCCGGCCAGTTGGTGCGTGCACCGACGCGCTCGACGACGAACGACGTGCGGAAATTCGTATGGTTCGACGCGATCAGGTCGAGCTCGCGCGCGAAGATGATGTCGTCCGGCGTACGTGCGCTGTGCACGAACAGGATGTCGCGATCCTCGGCGAGATCATGATGCGCGCGGCTCATCGACATCAGCGGCGTGACGCCCGAACCGGCCGACAGGAACAGGTACTTGCGCGCCGGATGCCGCGCGCACGTGAATTCGCCGGCCGGGCCGAGCACGCGAACCGACGCGCCCGGCTGCAGGTTGTCGTGCAGCCAGTTCGACACCTTGCCGCCCGGCACGCGCTTCACCGTGATCGAGATCGTGTGCGGCCGCGCGGGCGACGACGAGATCGTGTAGCACCGGTTGATCGTCTCGCCGTCGATGTCGAGTTCGAGCGTGATGAACTGCCCCGGCTCGAAGGAAAACGCACGGCCTTGCGGCGAACGGAAGAAGAAACTCTTCACGTCGTGGGTTTCCTGACGCACGTGGCAGCACACCAGCGTTTCCTCGACGTCGCTCGTCCAGCGCTCAGGCAGCGCGCTCCAGAACGCCGGGTGCGTCACCCGGCTGTCCACCGGCTCGAAATTGGCCGAATCTCGCATCATGTGTAGCTCCACTTGCTGTCTGCTGTACTACGCGCCGATTTTTTCGGCGAGCCGGCCGATGTACCAGGCCGAGAATTTTTCGACGAGACCTTCCGTGTACGGCGAATACGGGCCCGGCTCGTATGCGCTGCTGGTCGCGCCGCGCTGCGAGAATTCGACGAGCGCGCGATCCTGGTCGTTGGTCGCGTTCCACACGGCCGTCAGGTTCTTCACGTCGTAGTCGATGCCTTCCTTCGCATCCTTGTGGACGAGCCACTTGGTGCGCACGAGCGTCTTGCCGGCCGACAGCGGAATCACCGAGAACGTCACGATGTGATCGCTCATGAAGTGATGCCACGAGTTCGGCTGCGTCCAGAACGACAGGCCGCCGAGGTCGGCCTGGTCGAACTGGCCGAGCAGCTTCTTCGATGCGACCTTCGCGTCGAGCGTCTGCGATTCGCCGTGGCGGTCGAGCGGCAGGCGCTGCGTGCGGAAGCCCGTCACGTCGAGCAGCTTTTCGATTTCGGCGGACGGCAGGCCCATCTCGGCCCACTCCTTGCCGCGGCGCACGCAGGTTTCAGCGAACGCGTCCATGCCTTCGGCGTTCGCGTCGGAGCGCTGGTAGCCGAAGCCGTATTCGTACAGCGAGATCGTCAGCTCGGGATGGTTCGCGACGCAGTGATAGCACTCGCGGTTGTTCTCCATCGTGAGCTTCCAGTTGCCTTCCTCAATGATGTCGATCTGCGCGGCGATCTTCGTGTTCGGCAGATCGTGCGGCAGCAGATACGGCTCCATCTGGGCGCGCAGCTGCGCGAAATCGACCGGCGGCTCCTCGGCGAGGCAGATGAAGATCAGGCCCGCGAGGTTCTGCACGTGCACCGACTTCAGGCTGTGCTTGCAGCGGTCGAACTTCTCGCCCATGTGCTCGGCGAACATCAGCTGGCCGGTCAGGTTGTAGGTCCAGCTGTGGTACGGGCACACGATGTTGCCGACCGAGCCTTTATCCTCGTTGCACAGGCGCGCGCCGCGGTGGCGGCACACGTTGTGGAACGCGCGGATTTCCATGTCGTCGTCGCGCACGATCAGGATCGAGTCGCTGCCCAGTTCCACGGTCACGTAGTCGCCCGGCTCGGGAATGTCCGGTTCGACCGCGACCTGGATCCAGTGCTGGCGGAAAATCGCCTCCATGTCGAGGGCGAAGATGTCCTCGCTCGTGTAGAACGGCGCCTCGAGGCTGTAACCTTCCTTGCGTCGCTCGATCAGTGCACGAATGTCTGCCGATACTTTCATCGTTTGCTCCGGATTCCTTGCGTCCCAGTGTGGTTGCCGACAGGCATCAAAATCAGTAGTCGATGAGCTGATGCTCGCGCAAATACGCGAGGATCACTTGTGCTTTTTCGACTGAACTCCCTTCATTTACGACGTTGCCGCCGCGGCTTTCGGTCGTGGTCGCGGACAGCATCCGGGCATGCCCCGAGCGCTTCTCGGCGGCGACCAGCTTTACGGGTTTACGCTCGATCGGGCCGACCTTCCAGGCCGCCGCATCGGCGTCCGCGCCGGTCGACGTGAGTGCCGGGCGGATCGCGCCGGCGCGCAGCCGCGCATACGCGTAGCGCGGCGCCACGTTGGCGAGCGGATGGACCGCGACGACGGCCGGCAGCGCCGCGTCGACGCGCCGCCGCAGCCCTTTCGGCAAGAATTGCCGGACCGCCGCGCGCCCGCCGTCGACCGTCACGTCGACGGCCGAGCCGACGAGCGGATAGCCGAGCGCCGCGGCGACGCGATACGGCAGCATCCCGGTGTCGTACGCGCCCTCGGCGCGCGTGCCGGTCAGCACGAGGTCGTAGCCTTCGACGCGCGCGGCGAGCGCATGCGCGGCGTCGTCGCCGTCGTGGCAGGCCAGCACCTCGACCTGCCGCGCGCCGAGCGCGAGGTATTCAGCAAGCGCTTCATTCGCGGGATCGCCCGCATGGATCACGTCGAGCTGCGCGCGATGCCGCTCCGCGAGCTGGCGGCCGACCTCGAGCGCGGCCGCGTCGTTGCGGCTGTAGCGCGCGGTGCCGCTGACGGGGTGCCGGCCGACGGACACGAGCACCGCGATGCGTTGCAACTGGCGGGGGGCGTTCATGCTGCGACTCCTTCGGTTTCACGCGAGCCGACCGCGGCCGGCGATTGTCCGCGCGACGCGCGCGCGACCTGCACCTGTTCGATCAGCGCGGCGATCGTCGCCTGCGCGTCGCCCACCACCGTCAGGTTCGCGCGCTTCGCGATCGGCGCGCTGCCGTCGAGGTTCACCGCGATCACGTGACGGCAGTCCTTGATCCCCTGCAAGTGCTGAACCGCGCCCGAGATGCCGAACGCGATGTACACGCTCGCCTCGACCGTCTTGCCGGTCGCGCCCACCTGCTTGTCGCGCGTGAAGTGACCGTTGTCGACCGCGACGCGGCTCGCGCCGATCGCCGCGCCGAACGCGCCGGCCAGTTGCTCGAACGCGCCGATGTCGGACACGCCGTTGCCGGCCGACACGATGAAGTCGGCTTCCTCCAGCGCGACCTGCGCCGCGTCGATTTCCTCGAGGCCGAGATCGCGGTACGGCTGCGCCGCGTCGCCGGCCGGGCGGATGAAGTCGGCCGCCAGGCGCTCGCCCGCGCCGACGAACGGCAGTTTCGCCTCGACCGCGTTCTGCGCGAGCAGGATCACGTCGGGCAGCCCGCGCGTCGCGAACGCGCGGCCGGCCTGCGCATACGCGCCGACATGCTTCGCGTCGATCTCGACCACGTGGGTCGCGACGCTCGCGCCGGCGGCCGCCGCGTACCGCCGGCCGAGATCGCCGTCGCCGGTCGCGTTGTCGGGCACGAACACGTGCTTCGGCGCGAGCGCCGCGGCGCATGCCTGCAAGGCTTGCAATTCGCTTTCGGGCGCAAACGCGCGACGGTCGAAGTCGGCCAGCTCGATCAGCTTGTCGACGCCGAGTTCGGCGGCGTCATCCTTCAGTTCGCCGAATGCCAGCAGCGCGACTTCCGTCTGCGCGTCGGCGAGCACCGCGGCGGCGGCGATCGCCTGCCGCGCATGATCGTCGAGCGCGCCGCGCTCGGCGTGCGCCACCACCAGCATCACGTGCTTCGGGTCCTGCACCGCGCGGCGCGGCTTCGCGGCCGCGGCGCCGTGGCCGTGCGCGGACCACTGCGCGGCGCTCGCATCGGCGCTGCCTTCCTCGCCGAGCGTGATGCGCTTCAGGCCCGCGGCCGTGATGATGAACGGCCGGCGCGGATCGATTCGTTTGATCGGGTTCATCGATTCACTCCAGCGAAGCGGCAACGAGTTCGGCCACGTCGAGCACGTCGGGGCGCGGGCCCACGACGCCTTCGAGCATCGCCGTGCAGTTCGGGCATCCGACCGCGACCACGTCCGCGCCGATCGCGCGCGCGTCGGCGATGCGGATGTCGGGAATACGCTGCTTGCCCGGGATATCGGTCAGCGGCGCACCGCCGCCACCGCCGCAGCAGCGCCCGCGCATGCCGTTGCGCTCCATCTCGACGACCTGGATGCCGATCGTCTTCAGCAGCTTGCGCGGCGATTCCGTCTCGCCGTTGTAGCGGCCGAGATAGCACGGGTCGTGATACGTGGTGCGCTTCTCGCGCAGCGACTCGACAGCCTTCGGCGCGATCTTGCCGCTGTCGGCCAGCTCCGCGAGGTAGGTCGTGTGATGCTTGACCGTCACGCGCAGCCCGAGCGCGCGGTATTCGTTGCGCAGGCTGTGCATCACGTGCGGGTCGGCCGTCACGATCTGCTTGTACGACAGCGAGCCGAGCGTGCCGATCAGGCGCTTCGCCATCTGCTGGAACGTCGCTTCGTCGCCGAGGCGGCGTGCGACGTCGCCGGTGTCGGTCTCGGTCCCGCCGAGTACCGCGTAGTCGACGCCCGCCTTGTTCAGCACCTTGACGAACGCGCGCAGCGTGCGCTGGTAACGCATGTCGAACGCGCCTTCACCCGCGACGAAGAGCACGTCGACCGGCTTGCCCGGTTGCGCGACCGGCGCGTTCAGGTCGACCGACCAGTCGTAGCGCGCAGCCGTGTCGTAGCCGCCCATCGTGCCGGTCTCGCGCAGGTTCGCGAGCACTTCCTGGCCCTTGCCCGGCACCGTGCCGTGCACCAGCGTGCGGTTGCGGCGCATGTCGACGATCGCGTCGACGTGCTCGATCAGCATCGGGCACTCCTGCACGCATGCGCGGCAGGTGGTGCACGACCACAGCGTCTGCTCCTCGATCAGGCCCGACACGATCGGGCCGTTCGGCTCGCCGCGATGCTGGCCGACCGCGAGGCCCGGCGTCGGGCTGCCGGCGTATGCGGCATCGGTGCCGCCCGCCATCCCGACGACGAGATCCTGGATCAGTTTCTTCGGGTTCAGCGGCTGGCCCGATGCGAACGCGGGGCACGCGGCTTCGCACTTGCCGCACTGCACGCACGCATCGAAGCTCAGCAGCTGGTTCCAGCGGAATTCGACCGGCTTCGCGACGCCATACTCCTCGTGCTCGATGTCCGGCAGCTTCAGCGCGGTCGGCGGCGTGGCCGTGCCGTTGCCCGTGAACGATTCACGGGTGGCCGCGAAACGCTCCTGGCGCGGGTGGAACGCAAGGTGCAGCAGGCCGGCGATCGCGTGCTTCATCGGGCCGCCCTTCGCGGCGCCGACGGTCATCGTGAAGGCGCCGGCGCCGATCAGCAGCGCGCAGAGCACCGCGAACGCACCCGACATCGCGCCGGTCGGCACGACCATGAACAGCACGAGGCCGAGCGCGAACGAGCCGAGCAGCCAGGGCAGCGCGTTCCACGGGCCGCGCGACAGGCGCGCCGGCACGTCCTTCGCCGCGCGGCGGCGCCAGACGAACACCACGCCGACGAGCATCGCGAGCGCCGCGAGGAAGATCAGCTTGTCGAGCCACGGCGAGTAGATCGCGAGGCCGTAGTTGACGAACACCAGCGCGAGCGCGGCGATCGCGCCGCCGGCGGTCGCGACGTGGGTCTTCGCGATGTACGGATCGCGGGCGACCACGTGGTGCAGGTCGACGAAGTAGCGCTTCGGGATCGTGAACAGGTTCGCGATGCCGAACGAGCCGGGCGCCGTCGCGCGCCCGAGACGCCAGTAGGACGAGCGCTTCGCGACCGCGAACGCGAGCCCCGCCACCGACAGCCACAGCAGTGCGGTAATGAGGAAAGCCGGATTCATTTTTTAGAAATCCTTGACGAGGCGCAGCGAGTCGTAGATCGCACCGTGGACGTTGTGCATCGAGATGCAGTCGCCGACACGGAACAGCAGGAAGCGGCCGTTGCCCAGTTCTTCCGACAGGCACGGCTGCGGCTCGGCCGCGAACAGCGTGTGCGGATCGATCTGGCCGCGGTTCACCGACTCCGGCTTGAGCTTCCAGTACAGCTCGTCGTTCGGCGACGAACCGTTCTCGATCACGACCTGGTCGACCGCGCGCTCTTCCAGCTCCTCGGTGTATTCGTTGCGCAGCACGGCGATGATCTTGCCGTCTTCCTCGTACACGCGATCGAGCATCGTGTTCGGCGTCGGGATCACGCCGAGCGCATACAGGCGGCGATAGAAGATCGGGAACGTCGTGCCGCCGCAATCGTCGGCCACCTTCACGTCGGGCGTCACGACCTCGACCTTCGAGCCGCGGCTCGCCATGAAGTCGGCCACGCCGGCGCCCGCATGCGTGCTCACGCCGTCGAACAGCAGCACGTTCTGCTTCGGCTCGACCTTGCCGGTCAGGATGTCCCACGAGCTGACCGCGAGACCTTCGGCCACGCCCCACGCCGGCACCTGCCACGTGAAGCTCGAACCGCCGGTCGCGAGCACGACGATGTCCGGCTTCTCGGCCATGATCATCTTCTCGTCGGCGGCGACGCCGAGGCGCCGGTCGACGCCGAGACGCTTGGTTTCCATGTCGAACCAGCGGATGATCCCCGACATCTGTTCGCGCTGCGGCGCCTTCGCGGCGATCATCACCTGGCCGCCGACTTCGGCGTTCTTCTCGAACAGCACGACGTCGTGGCCGCGCAGCTTCGCGACGCGTGCGGCCTCGAGCCCCGCGGGGCCCGCGCCGACCACCACCACCTTGCGCTTCGGGCCGCGCGACTTCTCGATGATGTGCGGCATCGTCGCTTCGCGCGACGTCGCGGCGTTCTGGATGCACAGCACGTCGAGGCCGTTGTACTGGCGGTCGATGCAGTAGTTCGCGCCGACGCACTGCTTGATTTCGTCCTCGCGGCCGTCGCGGATCTTGATCACCATGTGCGGATCGGCGATCTGCGCGCGCGTCATGCCGACCAGGTCGATCATGCCGTTCGCGAGCAGGCGCTCGGCCTGGCCCGCGTCGCGAATGCTCTGTGCGTGCATCACGGGAATCTTCACCACCGACTTGATGCCGGCCGCGAGGTGCACGAACGGCTCCGGCGGCAGCGCCATCGGCGGCATGCAGTTCGCGATCGTGTTGTGCGTGTCGCCGCCCGAGCCGACCACGCTCAGGTAGTCGATCAGGCCCGTCTCCGACATCGCCTGCGCGATTTCCTTCAGCGCTTCGTGATCGAGACCGTCCTCGTGGAATTCGTCGCCGCACATCCGCAGGCCGACGCAGAAGTCCTTGCCGACCGCTTCGCGCACGGCCGTCAGCACTTCGATGCCGAAGCGCAGACGGTTCTCGAGGCTGCCGCCCCATTCGTCGGTGCGGTGGTTCGAACGCTTGCTCCAGAACTGGTCGATCAGGTGCTGGTGCGCGGCGGAGATTTCGATGCCGTCCATGCCGGCTGCCTTCACGCGCTTCGCGGCGGCCGCGAAGTCGCCGATGATGCGGCGGATTTCCTCGATCTCGATGATCTTCGCGTTACCGCGGTGCACCGGCTCGCGCACGCCCGACGGCGACATCAGGTGCGGCCAGTGCTCGCCGTGGAACGACGAGCGGCGGCCCATGTGCGTCGCCTGGATCATGATCTTCGCGCCGTGCTTGTGCATCGTGTCGGCGAGACGCGTGAGCGGGTCGATGATCTTGTCGTTCGACAGGTTCACCGACTTCCACCAGCCCTGCGGGCTGTCGATCGACACGGGGCTCGAGCCGCCGCAGATCGCGAGGCCGACGCCACCCTTCGCCTTCTCTTCGTAGTAGCGGATGTAGCGGTCGCCCGGCAGGCCGCCCGGCTCGGCATACACCTCCGCGTGCGCGGTGCTGACGATCCGGTTGCGCAGCGTCAGCTGGTTCAGCTGCATGGGTTTGAACAGGTGGGGATAACGCATCGCAGGCGACCTCTGGCGTTCGAATGTCTCGTGTTGCGGGTGTTGTTTGTTGCTGTGTCGTGGGGTCGGCGCGTCAGTGCGCGATCGGCGACACTTCGAAGACGCAGTGATCGTGGTGCTCGGCCGCACACTGCACTTCCTTCGACTGCGCGCGCGGCGCGCCCTTGCCTTCCGGCGTCGTGTCGTTGACCCAGTCCATCGCGCCGGCGAACCAGCCCGCGAACATGTAGCAGAGCTTGCCTTCCTTGCCCGGCTGCTGGAGCACGAACGACGAGTGGCGCAGCTCGATCTTCGCGCGTGCGCTGGCCGGATCGGCCTCGATGATCGAGAACAGGCCCCAGCCGCGTTGCGACAGGCGCTTCAGGTAGTGCTCGAACACCGCCATGCCGGTGAGGCCGTGCAGCTTCGCTTCCTTGTCGCACCAGTGATACGCGGACTTGTAGCCGGCCTTGTAGAGGATCTCGGCATACGCCTCGACGCCGAGCGCTTCCTCGACGGCGACGTGGTTGTTCGTGAAGAAGTGGCGCGGCACGTACAGCATCGGCAGCGCGTCGGTGGTCCAGACGCCGGTATCGGGATCGACGTTGATCGGCAGTTGCGGTTGCATCGTGGTGACTCCGTGAGGAAAATTGGCCGCGCGGCTCAGGCGCAGGCACGACATCGTCCGCGTGCCCGCGCGACAGGCGCCGGCACGTCCCGATTGTTCTAGTGTTGAATCGCGGGTGGCGGTTCGGCTCGGCAGGCGCTTACGCGCCCCACACGTCCTTGAACACGCGCACCCAGTTCTCGCCCATGATCTTGCGGATGCGCGACTCCTTCCAGCCGTGGCGTTCCATCGCCGCGGTCAGGTTCGGGAATTCGCCGATCGTGCGGATGCCGTCCGGGTTGATCACCTTGCCGAAGTTCGTCAGCTGGCGATAGCGGCCCTTGTCATGCGTCAGCATGTCGAAGAATTCTTTCGCGAAATCCTGCGTGAAGTCCGTGCCGATGCCGACCGCGTCTTCGCCGATCAGGTTCACGACGTAGTCGATCGCCTCGATGTAGTCGTCGATGTTCGCCTCGATGCCGCGCTTCAGGAACGGCGCGAACATCGTCACGCCGACGAAGCCGCCGGCGTCGGCGATTTCCTTCAACTGCGCGTCGCTCTTGTTGCGCGGATGTTCCTTCAGGCCCGACGGCAGGCAGTGCGAGTAGCACACCGGCTTCTTCGAGAACGCGATCGCTTCCGACGACGTGTTGCCGCCCACATGCGACAGGTCGACCATGATGCCGACGCGGTTCATTTCGGTGATCACTTCGCGGCCGAAGTCCGACAGGCCGCCGTCGCGCTCGTAGCAGCCGGTGCCGACCAGGTTCTGCGTGTTGTAGCAGAGCTGCACGACGCGCACGCCCATGTCGGCGAACGCCTCGATGTAGCCGAGGTTGTCCTCGAACGCATGCGCGTTCTGGAAGCCGAGGATGATCCCCGTCTTGCCTTCCTTCTTCGCGCGGAAGATGTCGTCGGTCGTGCGCACCAGCGTCAGCAGTTCGCCGTTCTCGCGGATCTTCTGCTTCATCACGCCGATGTTGTCGACGGTCTTGGTGAAGTTCTCCCACACCGATACCGTGCAGTTCGCGGCCGTGATGCCGCCCTTGCGCATGTCCTCGAACACCGGCTTCTCGAACTTCGAGATGTTCAGTCCGTCGATGATGATGCTGTCCTGATGCAGCGTGCTCATATCTGCCTCTCGCTCCAGTCTCTGCTGTATGTGGGGTCGTCGATCAGTAAATCGGGAAGCGCTCGCAAAGCGCGAAAATCTCGCGGCGCACGCGCTGTTCGGTCGCGTGGTCGCCTTCGGGGTTCGCGCGCAGCGCGTCGAACACCTCGAGAATCAGGCGGCCGACTTCGCGGAACTCCGCGACGCCGAAGCCGCGCGTCGTGCCGGCCGGCGTGCCGAGACGGATGCCCGACGTGACGGTCGGCTTCTCGGTGTCGAACGGAATGCCGTTCTTGTTGCAGGTGATGCCCGCGCGCTCAAGCGCCTGCTCGACCGGCGCGCCCTTCAGGCCCTTCGGGCGCAGGTCGACCAGCAGCAGGTGGTTGTCGGTGCCGCCGGTGACGAGGTCGACGCCGCCCGCCTTCAGCACTTCGCCGAGGGCCTGCGCGTTCGCGAGCACGTTGTCGATGTAGGTCTTGAAGTCCGCATGCAGCACTTCGCCGAACGCGACGGCCTTGCCGGCGATCACGTGCATCAGCGGGCCGCCCTGCAGGCCGGGGAACACGGCCGAGTTGATCTTCTTCGCGATCTCTTCGTCGTTGGTCAGCACGAAGCCGCCGCGCGGGCCGCGCAGCGTCTTGTGCGTGGTCGACGTGACGACGTGCGCGTGCTCGACCGGATTCGCATGGCGGCCGGCGGCGATCACGCCCGCGATGTGCGCCATGTCGACCATCAGCTTCGCGCCGACGCTGTCGGCGATCGCACGGAAGCGGGCGAAGTCCAGCGCGCGCGGATATGCCGAGAAGCCGGCGATGATCAGGCTCGGCTTGTGCTCGTGCGCGAGTGCCTCGACCTGGTCGTAGTCGATCCGCATCGTGTCGCGGTTCACGCCGTACTGCACGGCGTTGAACCACTTGCCCGACAGCGCCGGCTTCGCGCCGTGCGTCAGGTGGCCGCCGGCGTCCAGCGACATGCCGAGCACCGTGTCGCCCGGCTTCGCGAGCGCGAGCATCACCGAACCGTTCGCCTGCGCGCCCGAGTGCGGCTGCACGTTCGCATAGCCGGCGTTGAAGATCTGCTTCACGCGCTCGATCGCCAGCGCCTCCACCTCGTCCGCGAACTCGCAGCCGCCGTAGTAACGCTTGCCCGGATAGCCTTCCGCATACTTGTTGGTCAGCACCGAACCCTGGGCCTCCAGCACCGCGCGCGACACGATGTTTTCCGACGCGATCAGCTCGACCTGCGACTGCTGGCGCTCGAGCTCCTTCAGGATGGCGCTGCGCACCGGCGCGTCGCGCTCGGCGAGGGGCTGCGAGAAGAAAGGCTGGGTGTTCGACATAGTGCGTCCGTGACGAAGAATAAAGGGCGTGAAACCGAAGCTCGAGGCCCGCCGTACCTGGGTTTCCAGCGCATCCAGTGCAAGGCTGCCGACGGCTCTATTCTTGTCGTTCGGATTTTCGACGGATTGATGAATTTAGACGCGTTCTTTACCTTTTCCGCCATGCGCGTCCGTTTTGTACAAGTGACCGGTCGTGCTTTTTGGGATGACCAGGCAAGCCGGCGTGTGCAGTGAATTCGCGATTCACCGATGGACAGGCACTTCGCCGGTGCCTGTGCTGTGCTTCCCGGGTGCAGCGCGGCCCGCTTACGGTGCAGTGCAGCATCCGCCCCGCGCCCATACAACGTATGGAGCTAGGGTTTAGCCGTATGGCACGGTTGTTGCGCTCGCTCCCACAATACGGCAGCCCGATCCGTGCCTCGGGCTAAAAGCTATTAGAGATTCAAGGAACGCTCCCCATGTCGCCCGACCGCACAGCGTCGCTGTCCCACTTCGCGTTCATGCCTTTACCGAACTTCACGATGATCGCGTTCACCAATGCGATCGAGGTGCTTCGGATGGCGAACTACCTGAGCGGCCAGCCGCTCTACCGCTGGTCGATCATCAGCCCGGACGGCGGCCCGGTCACGGCGAGCAATGGCCTCACGGTCGACACGGGCCCGGCCGAGTGCGTCGGGCAGCCGGATATCGTATTCGTGTGCGGCGGCGTCGACGTGCAGCGCGCGACCACGCCCGCCCATCTGTCGACGCTGCGCCGCTTCGCGCGTTCGGGCATTCCGCTCGGCAGCCTGTGCACGGGCACCTATGCGCTCGCGAAGTCGGGGCTGCTCGCGGGCTACGCGTGCGCGATCCACTGGGAAAACATGTCGGCGCTGAAGGAAGAGTTTCCGGACACGCGCTTCCTGAAGGAACTGTTCGTGGTCGACCGCGATCGCATCACGTGCACGGGCGGCGTCGCGCCGCTCGACATGATGCTGAACCTGATCGCCGCGCGGATAGGCACGCCGCGCGTCACGCAGATCGCCGAGCAGTTCATCGTCGAACACGTGCGCGACACGAGCGCGCAACAGCGAATGCCGCTCGTCGCGCGGCTCGGCTCGGCGAACAAGTCGCTGTTCGAAGTGATTTCGCTGATGGAGAACAACATCGAGGAACCGCTGTCGCGCGAGGAGCTCGCGCGGCTCGCGAACATGTCGCAGCGGCAGCTGCAGCGCCTGTTCCGCGAACACCTCGGGATGACGCCCACGCACTATTACCTGACGCTGCGGCTGCGCCGCGCACGCGAGCTGCTGCTGCAGACCGACATGTCGATCATGCACATCACGATGGCGTGCGGCTTCCAGTCGGCGTGCCACTTCAGCAAGAGCTATCGCGATGCGTTCGGCGTCGCGCCGACGCGCGAACGCCGCAAGCAGGTCGCGCCGCTCGCGCAGGGCGCGGCGGCATCCGCGCCGGCGTTTCCGGCGCATGTGATTCATGCGTGACGCACGAGTCGCGCGATAAAAAAAAGCGGCCTCGAAGGCCGCTTTTTGCTGGTGCTTACGATCCCCACACCTGCATTTCGTCGAGCGAGTACCCCCACTGCGTCGCCCGCTTCGTACCGAGCATCCGCACGTAACGCCCCTGCGCATTCAGGTTCGGCAACGTGACGTGACCGTACGACACGCCGTTGTTCGTCGAGTAGACCGTCGTCCAGTTCGCGTTGTCGTTCGACGTCTGGATCTGGTACACGAGCGCGCCCGCGTCCCAGTAGAGATCGACGCTGCTGATCTTCTTCACCGCGCCGAGATCGACGGAGATCCATTGCGGATCGACGCCCGCGCCTTCCGGCGAATCCCAGCGCGTGCTGGTCGTGTTGCCGTCGAACGCCTTGTCCGCCGTCAGCGATGTGTTGTAGCTCGCCGACGCGGCAGCCGGCCGCCCTTGCGACAGCAGCGTCGGCTGCGCGGCGGCCGGGCCGCCGTAGTAGCTCGAGCCGAGCTTCGCCTTGGTCGTGTCCGCGTTCACGCCGAACTGCGACAGGCTCCAGCGCTGGCCGGTCGTCACGTCGCCGACGTAGAGCTGGTAGCCGCCCGCCGTCGTCGACGAGAAGAACACGTAGTTCGTGCCGGTCACCGGCGCCGGATCCGAGTTGTTGCTCACGCAGTCGTTGATCGGCAGCGCGTTCGGCGTCGATGCCGGGTCCGCGGTCTTCGTGTAGATCTGGTCCGCGCCGCCGCTATCCTTCCAGCGTGCATAGAACACCATGCCGTCGCCGCGTACGATCGGATAGTAGGTCTGCAGACCGGCCGGATGATCGAACGTGGCGGTCGCGCCGGTCGCGATCGTGCGCTTCATCAGCCCCATGTTCGAGCCGGTGCCCGTCGCGTAGTAGACGGCGCTCGCGTCCGGCGCGAGGAACGGCATCGAGTATTCGGCGCCGGCCGGTGCGTTCGTCAGGCTCACGACCGACGTGAACACCGGGCCCGCGCTCGTGTACGACAGCGTGCCCTGCTTCACGTCGCCGTTCTGCTTGAACACGAGCGTCTTGCCGTCGGCGCTGAATTTCGGATCTTCGTTGCGCGTCGCGCCGGTGCTGTTCGTCAGGTTGACGGGCGGCGTGCCGGCGCCGAGCTGCAGCATGAACACGTTCCATGCGCCGTTGCTGATGCCCATGAACGCGAGCCACTTGCCGTCGGGGCTGAACACGCCGTTCATCGGATCGGTGATGCCCCAGCTGCTCTTGCTCAGCTGCGTGAGCGTATGGGCCGAAAAATCGTACAGGAACAGCTGGCTCGTGCCGTCGCCGTAGTTGACGTAGCTGTGATAGACGAGCTTGCCGGTCAGCGCCGCGGGAAACGACGCGTTGGATTGAGTCGGAGGATTGCTGATGCAGGCCGCTTCGGCGGCACCACTGGACAGGTTGAGAGCGATGCCGGCCACGAGGCCCGCAGCGAGGAACTTCGATTTCACGCTGATTGCTTCCGGGAAAGGTAGGGACGGAGCGGCCCGGGTCCCGCACACGGTGCACGGGGTTCACGGGTCCGCCATCGGAGGGCGCGAACTCGGTATCGATCACGCATCGGGAATGAAACTTGCGCAGAATGCCTGCTCGCTCGTCTGAAGAAAAGGCTCAAAGTGAGTCGAAAACAACCGGATCAGCGACAGGCGCATCAGCGTTTGAGGGCGGGATTGAACGCGGCGGAGGCCGTGCTACTCTTTTTTCACGACGGCCGCGATCGGCCGGAGGGCAGGCATGAAGCGTTATGCGGCGCTGGCTCAGACGATTGGCGACGCGATCCGGCGTGGCGACCTCGGGCCCGGCGCGCGTATCCCGACCGTGCGCGCAGCGTGCCGCGCTTACCGTGTAAGTCCATCCACCGTGTTTCGCGCGTACTACAAGCTCGAAAGCGAGGGCCTGATCACCGCGCGTGCGCGCTCCGGATATTTCGTTGCGAACCTGGATGACAAGCGCGTGCGCGCGGGTCACGACACCCCGCGCAAACCGGCTGCGCCGCAGGCCGGCGACAACGATGTGCTGTTCCGCTTGCTCGACTCGCTCAAATTCGACGACATCGTGCCGCTGGGTTCCGCATTCGCGAGCTATTCGCTGTTTCCGATGAGCAGCCTGTGGCGGTATGCGGCGGCGGCGGCCCGCAACATGGACCGCGCGAAACTGCTGGCCGGACTGCCGCCCGGCCATGAAGCGCTGCGCCGCCAGATCGCACTGCGCTACCTGAACGCGGGCGCGTCATTGCCGATGGAAGAGATCGTCATCACGACCGGCGCGGCCGAAGCGCTGACGCTGAGCCTGCAGGCGCTCACGCGCCCCGGCGACATCGTCGCGATCGAACGTCCGGCCTACCACGCGGTACTGCAGGCCGTGCGGCGGCTGCATCTGAAGGCCATCGAAATTCCGGTGGATCCGCGCACCGGCCTCGATCTCGATGCGCTCGCCGACGCGCTCGACACGCATCCGGTGCGCGCCTGCTGGTTCATGACCTCGTTCCACAACCCGACCGGCGCGACGCTGCCCGACGAGCGCAAGCGCGCGCTGATCGACCTGCTCGCGTCGCACCGCGTGCCGCTGATCGAGGACGACGTGTTCGGCGAACTGCACTTCGGCCCGACGCCCACGCGGCCCGCGAAGCTGTACGACGAAAGCGGGCTGGTGCTGCATTGCGGTTCGTTCTCGAAGTGCCTCGCCCCCGGTTTCCGGGTCGGCTGGGTCGCGGCCGGACGCTACGTGAAGCAGATCAGGCAGGTGAAGAACGCGAGCGCGCCGGCGGCCGACGTGCCCGCGCAGATGGCTGTATCCCGCTACCTGCTCAACGGCGCGTACGACCGCTTCCTGCGCAGGCTCCGCCGCAACCTGGCGGCGCACCAGGCACAGATGCTGGCGGCCGTCCGCGCGTACTTCCCGCCCGACACGGCGGTGCATGCCCCGCGCGGCGGGTATTTCCTGTGGATCGAATTGCCGCCGCACGTGGATGCGATGCGGTTGTTCGGCGACGCGATGAAAAACGGCGTCAGCCTCGCGCCCGGGCCGATTTTTTCCATGACGGGCGCCTTTCACCGCTACGTCCGGCTGAACTACGGCCGGCCGTGGACCCCTGCCGTCGAGGACGCGATGCAGACCCTCGGGACGCTCGCGCGGCGGCAACGACAGACGAGGTAGCAACGACCATGCAAGTCCTGCCCATCCGGAAAGTCCGCACGCGCGACACGTTGCGCGGCGCACTGAACCTGCGCGCCGAGCCGCGCGATGCCGTCAGCCAGCGCTGCCGGCAATGCGGCTTCATGGCATTCCGCGCCACCGAGCAATGCCCCGTCTGCGGACTCGGGGACTGGCCGTTCGCGCCGCTGCGCGAATCGAGCGAATCGAGCGACCAGAGCAACCGGAGCGACGAAGCGCAGGCCGCTCCTCCGCACGACGCGCTCCCCGTCCCGACATGGTCGTCGCGCATCGGCGCCGCGGTGCGCAGCGCGGCGATCCGGCGGCCGAGCGCGTCGAGCGCGCCGCTGCTGAGCATCCTGACCCTCGTGCTGCTGGTCGGCGGCTATGTGACGTTCGACCGGACGTGCAAGGCCGACCCGGTCTGCCGCGGCCAGGGCGCGCCGGCGCCAGCGGCAAACGACGCCAGTCTGCATGCGGCCGACGCCCAGACGTTGCCGGTCGTGCCCGCGCCCGTCTATGCATTTCATCCGGCCGACCACCCGGCGCTCGACACCGACCGGCTTGCCGCCGCCGACCGGCTGGACGCAACCGATCGAGCAGGCTATGCCGGCACGAGCCGGCACATGACCGGACGCACGGCAACCACGGTCGCGCGGCACGCACCGGCGGTGCGCGCGCGCAGCGGTACTCGCGTCGTCAACTGGAAAGGCGGCGCTACCGCGACGCGACACGCGCACGCGATCCGCCGCGTGAGCCTGCATACGCGCCACGGTCGGCGCGCGACGGCAAGCGCGACCCAAGTGGCCATGGTCTATCGCGCGCACTGAGCGCCGGGCGCGCCGGAATTCGGCGCGATCGCGGCCGCGATGCTGTCGTACGGGATCGCCGCATACGACTCGAAGCGCAAGCCGGCGAGCGTCCGGCCGTTCGTGTCGGCGTTCGGCAGCCGGTTGGTCGCGGCGATCGGTCTCGTGCCGCACGCCATATCGCAGCAATCGCGGGCCGCAGCGATCAGGGTTCGCCTGCGCCGGCAGCGCCCGCCCACAGCAAAAACGGGCGGCACCGTTTCCGGTACCGCCCGTTTCATGTTCCGCCCGTTCGTGCGTCAGGCCGCCAGCAAGCCGTGCGGATCGATCACGAATTTGCGCGGCGCGCCGCCGTCGAACTTCTTGTAGCCTTCCGGCGCCTGATCGAGCGAGATCACCTCGACGTTGACGATCTTCGCGATCGGCAGACGGTCGAACAGGATGGCCTGCATCAGGTTGCGGTTGTACTTCAGCACCGGCGTCTGGCCCGTGAAGAACGAATGCGACTTCGCCCAGCCGAGGCCGAAGCGGATGCTCAGGCTGCCGTGCTGCGCGGCCTTGTCCTTCGCGCCCGGATCGTCCGTCACGTACAGGCCCGGAATGCCGATCGCGCCGGCAGGACGCGTGATTTCCATCAGCGAGTTCAGCACCGTCGCGGGCGCTTCCTCCGAATGGCCCGACGAACCGTGGCCGTGCGCCTCGAAGCCGACGCAGTCGACCGCGCAGTCGATCTCCGGCACGCCGAGGATCTGCTCGATCTGCTCGCCGAGCGACGCGTCCTTCGACAGGTCGACCGTCTCGAAGCCCATCGCCCGCGCGTGCGCGAGGCGTTCCGCGTTCATGTCGCCGACGATCGTGACCGCCGCGCCGAGCAGGCGCGCCGATGCGGCCGCCGCCATCCCGACCGGGCCCGCGCCCGCGATGTAGACCGTCGAGCCCGGCTTCACGCCCGCGCTCACCGCGCCGTGATAACCGGTCGGCAGAATGTCGGACAGGCAGGTCAGGTCGCGGATCTTCGCCATCGCCTGGTCGCGGTCCGGGAATTTCAGCAGGTTGAAGTCGGCGTACGGCACGAGCACGTACTCGGCCTGGCCGCCGATCCAGCCGCCCATGTCGACGTAGCCGTATGCGCCGCCGGCTCGCGACGGATTCACGTTCAGGCACACGCCCGTATGCGTGTCCTTGCACATCGCGCAGCGGCCGCACGCGACGTTGAAGGGCACCGACACGAGATCGCCGATCTTCAGCGTCTCGACGTCGCGGCCCACCTCGACCACTTCGCCCGTGATCTCGTGACCGAGCACGAGGCCGATCGGCGCGGTCGTGCGGCCGCGCACCATGTGCTGGTCGGAACCGCAGATGTTCGTGCTGACCACTTTCAGGATCACGCCGTGGCCGATCGCGCGGCCGGTCGGATCGACCATCTTCGGATAATCGATCTTCTGAACTTCGACCTTGCCCGGCCCAAGATAGACGACACCTCGATTGCTGCTCATCGTATTGTCTCCATGTCTCGTTGGATGGCGCTGCTGTGCGCCGGCAGATGCGGTGCTACGCAACGTGCTGTTCGAGAGTAGTCCCGGAGGTGGGGGCGTCGATGTCTCAAACGCGACACGCGTTTGATCGGTGCCGACATCGGTGGCGGAAATGCGAAAGTCGGGCCGGAAAAGGGGTTCGGGGTGGGGGCTGCAGGAGATGCAGGCCGCGAGGCCGCCGGAGCCGCCGATCGGCGCGAACGACCCGCCAATGCGTGCGTTGGTCGGGTGCGTTGGTCGGGTGCGTTGATTGGTACCTTGATCGGGGCCTTGATCGTGCCTTGATCGTGCCTTGATCGGGGCCTTGATCCGGGGGCGCCGATCGGGTGCCCTATTGGGGCGCGTTGGTCGGATGCACCGGTCACCCGCCCCCGCCATCTGTCACCCGGATTGGTTCGTGCGTTTTCTGCGTGCGTCGGCGTCGGAAACTCACCCGCCCTGATTCTCGCGGACGATCGCGGCAGCAGCCGCTTCCGCGTCGCTTGCGACACCGTCGTGCATGCGCGTGCTGACGGCCGGCGTCGGCGGTTCGCTGTCGAGCGCATGGCCGTCGCGGTTACGCGTATCGACCGTCGCGCGCATCGACAGCCCGACCCGCAGCGGATGCGCGGCCAGATCGCGGGGATCGAGCGCGATCACGACCGGCACGCGCTGCACGACCTTGATCCAGTTGCCGGCCGCGTTCTGCGACGGCAGCATCGAGAACGCGCTGCCGGTGCCGGCCGAGAAGCCCTGCACGCGACCGCGATAGACGACGCGCGACCCGTACAGGTCCGACACCACGTCGACCGGCTGGCCGACGCGCATGTGGCGGATCTGCCCTTCCTTGAAATTCGCCTCGATCCACAGCCGGTTCAACTGCACGATCGACATCAGCGGCACGCCGGGCCCGACTTGCTGGCCCGCCTGCACCGAACGCTGGCCGACCGTGCCGTCGACCGGCGCGACGATCGTCGTGCGCTTCAGGTTCCGGTACGCGAGCTTGAACTGCGCGGCGGCCTGCACGACGGCCGGGCTCTCGTCGACCGGCAGCTTGCTGCCGAGCGCGCGTGCGGCGTCGAGCTGCGCCTGCGCGGCCGCGAGGTTCGCCTGTGCGCCGGCGACGGCCGCGCGGGCGCGCGCCAGCTCCTCCGGCGCGACGATCTCGACCGACGCGCCCGAACGCGCGGCAAGCGCGCGCTGCGCGAGCGACAGGTCTGCCTGGCGCGCGTTCACGGCTGCCACGTACATCGTGTTCGAGATCTTTGCGTTCGCGACCTGCCGCACGGCCTGCGCGAGTTGCGCCTTCGCCTGCGCGAACGCGACGGACGCTTCCGTATCGTCGAGCCGCACGAGCGTCTGCCCGGCACGCACGGGCTGCGTATCGGCGACCAGTACGTCGGTCACGGCGCCCGGAATCTGTGCGGCGACCTGCACGATGCTGCCGGCGACGTACGCGTCGTCGGTATCCTCGTAATAGCGGTCGCGTAGCAGCCAGAACGCGATCCAGACGAGCGCGGCGAGCATCACGATCGCGAAGAACAGCATGAAGCGCTTGCGACGCGTCGCGCGGCGCGCGTCGAGTGCCGGGTCGTTCAGGGCGGCCGGCTGCGCCGCGGTGTGAAGGTTGTCGTGGTGCATCAGTCGCTTTGCGTAACGATCAGGCGGTCATGCTGGAACAGGGGGAGCGCGGACGCGCGCGTGTCGGCGGCGACGGTGGGGGGCGCGTGGCGCGAGCCGACGCCGAGGCTCGTGTTCGTGTTCGTGTTCGTGTTCGTGCTCGTGCTCGTGCTCGTGCTCGTGTTCGTTCTCGTGTTCGTGTTCGTGCTGGTATTTGCGCTGGTGCTCGTGTTCGCGCTGGTACTCATACTCACGGCATCGGCAGCCGGACTACGCGGCGCGACCGACACCGCCGGCGGATCGATCCGCGCGGCACGCGGCGCGGCGCCGCTACCTGCCGCGGCCGCGCGCCGCGCTTGCGCGCTGCTGTCCGCCGAGCTACCGCGGGCAGCGGCGTTCACCGTCGCGCCGCGTTTCGTCCGCGCGCCTTGCGCGGTACGCGCCGCGGGCATCGCCGCACCCGCAGTCGTTGCGCTCGCATCGAACCCGCCGCCGAGCGCACCGACCAGCCCGACGCGCAGCGTCCGCTGCCGCCCGAGCAGCGCGATCAGCTGCGCACGCTCGTCGATCAGCGTGAGGTCCGCGACATCGACATCCTTCTGCATCAACACGCCGCGCCGATGGCGATCGGCCGCGATCTGCACGATCTTCTGCGCGGCGGCGACGGCATCCTGCTGCTGCACGACGAGCGTCTGCGCGGTCTGCAGCGACGTGACGATTTGCGCGACCTGCCCGAGCGCGTCGTCGACGGTCTTGTTGTACAGCCCGATCGCGACGTCGGCCTGCGCGACGTCCGCGCCGAGCTTCGCCTTCAGCCGGCCGCGATCGAACACCGGCAGCGAGATCGCCGGGCCGACGGAGCCGGCGAGCGAATCGCGCGAGAACAGCGACGCGGGTGTCAGCGCGAACACGCCGCCGAGCGCGACGAGGTTCACGTCCGGATAGAACTGCGCTCGCGTCGAATCGGCATTCGCGAACGCGGCTTCGACGCGCAACCGCGCGGCGACGATGTCGGGCCGGCGGCCGAGCAGATCGGCCGGCAGCCGCGCGGGCAGCGCGCCGCCGGGGAATGCGCCGACGCGCGGCCGCTGCAACGCGAGCCCGCGCTCCGGCCCGCGGCCGGACAGCACGCCCAGCTGCAATTGCGCGAGCTTGATCTGCTCGTCGTTCAGCGCGATCTGTGCGAGCAGGCGGCTGCGCTTGATCGACGCGTCGCTCGCGTCGTACGCATTGTCGAGGCCGCGCGCGGTGCGCTCGCGCAGCACGGCCGTCACGCGCTGGCTGATCTTCAGCTTCTGCTGCAGCAGATCGCGCACCGCGTACGCCTCATCGAGCTGGCAATACACGGTGACGATCGCGACCGCGAGCGTGAGCCGCACCTGCTCGGCCTCGACACCGGCCGCGTCGCGCAGCGACATCAGGCTCTTCGTCGCCGCGCGGTTCTTGCCCCACAGGTCGAGCTGGTAGTTCAGCCCGACGAACACCGACGACGGCGACACGACCGGATCGCCGAAGATCTCGACCGGCACGCGATAACCGCCCGCCGTCACGTCGGCGATGTCGCCCGGCTTCGGCATCCGCGCGCGGCTGACCGTCGCGCCGGCCGTGCCGGTCAAGCCCGTCAGCGAATCGAACTGCTGAAGCTGCGACTGCGCGATCCGCAGCCGCGCCTGCGCGACCTGCAGATCCGGATTGTTCTGCGATGCCTCCACGACCAGTTCGTCGAGCTGCGGATCCTGCAGCTGCTTCACCCAGTCGGGCGCGGGCCATGCGCCATCCGCGCCGGGCCCCGCGGTGCGAGCGAGCGCGTCGCCGGCCGGTGCGCGCAGCGACAGCGACGGCAGGAACCCCGACGGCACGCAGCCGCCCAGCGCCAGCAGCGCGGCGGCCGCGACGATCGCCCAGCCACCCTGCCCGCGCCGCGCCGGCCGAGCAGCTCGCGCCGCTTTCATGATGCGTTCCATCGCCGCCCTCACCCCCGCTGGACGCGCCGCGCGCGTGCGGCGAGACGCGGCCGCGTGCGCTCGAGCGGACCGAGCCGCCCGAACAGGCCGTCGGCGATGCCGAACGCGATGCCCGCGAGCTTGGCGCGCTTGTCGCGCTCGACGAGCGCGATCTGCACGACCTGCCACACGGTCAGCAGGTTCGGCACGATCGCCACCGGAAAGCGCAACCCGTACTGCATCCCGAGCTGCACCGCATTGCGTGCGCTGTAGTAGCGCCGTTGCCACGAGTGATTCATCGACGTCATTTCGAAAGGGCCGAACGCGTGCCGCTGCTTCGCGCCGATCCGGTGCGGCAGCACCAGCGACGGCACGACGTAGAGCGGCACGTTGCGCGCAAGCGCGCGGAAGCTGTACTCGGTATCGACGTGATCGATGAACAGCGTCTCGTCGAAGCGGCCGAGCACGTCGAACGCGGCGCGCGACACGACGCAGCCCGACGAGATCAGGAACGCGCAGCGCTGCGGCGGCGCGTCGGGCGCGAGATGCAGCCGGCGCAACGCGATCCCGTCGGTCGCGAGTTCGGGCAGGAAGCTGCGCGCGTTCTCGTCGAAGATGCGCGGGCCGGCCAGGAACGCGCGCCCCGCGAGCCCCGTGCAGGCGTCGCGCATCGTCGCGAAGTAACCGGCCGGCACCGACGAATCCTGGTCGAACAGCGCGACCGCGTCGACGTCGTCGCGAAACAGCGCCGCGAGCCCCGCGTTGTAGGCGCCCGCGATGCCGCCGCGATTGCCGTGATGCAGCAGCGCGATGCCGTCGCGCGCGCACACCTCGCGAGCGCGCGCATCGGGCTGCGGCGTGTTGTCGACGACCAGCAGCGCGTCGCACGCGTGCCGCCACGCGCCGAGCGCCGCGAGCTGCGCGTCGCTCGGGTGGTACAGGATCACGAGTGCGCCGAGTGTCGTCATGTCGCTCTCCTCAATGTCCGAACGAAGCGGCCGCGCCGCGCTTCGGCCGCGTGAGCCACATCATCGCGGCGAGCACGAGGCAGGTCATGCTCGCCATCCAGAACATGTCGCCCGTCGCCATCATGTACGCCTGCTGCATCACGACCTGATGCAGCGTGGACAGCTCGCGCACGCCGTCCACGCCCATCGCGTTCAGCGTGTGCACGAAGCGCTGCGTGTTCGCCGACGCGTGCGTGACCGATTGCGACACGACGTCGTAGTGATAGGTCGCGCGGTTGTCCCACAGCGTCACGCTCATCGCGGTGCCGAATGCGGCGGACAACGTGCGCAGGAAGTTCGACAGGCTCGACGCGGCCGCGAGCCGGTCGTCCGGGATGCGCGACAGCGTCGCGGCCGTCAGCGGAATGAAGAAACACGGCAGCCCGATTCCCTGGATCAACCCGGGCGCGGCGATCTGCGCGAACGTCATCTTCAGCGTGAAATGCGCGTCCCATGCGAGCACGGCCGCAAATATCAGGAATCCGAACGTCGCAAGCACACGCGCGTCGAAGCGATGCGCGTGCAGGCCGACGAGAATCGAGAACACGAGCGCGAGCACGCCGAGCGACGCGGTGGCGAGCCCCGCGTGGAACGCGTTGTAGCCCATCACCGCCTGCATCCACAGCGGGAACACGACGCCCACCACCGAGAAGCTCATCATCCCGAGCGAGATGATCAGCACGCAGAACGAGAACGTGCGGTCGCGAAACAGGCTGAGGTCGACGACCGGATGCGCGTCGCCGGCTTCCCAGATCAGCAGCGACACGATCGCGAGCGCCGCGACCACCGCGAGCGTGACGATCAGCGGCGAATCGAACCAGCCCTTGTCATGGCCGAGATCGAGCATCGCCTGCAGCGAACCGACGCCGATCACGAGCAGCACGATGCCCGGCACGTCGATTGGGCCGGCCGCGCCGCGCTGCGCGTCGGGGCGCAGCATCGCGGTGCAGACGGCGAACGAGAACAGCCCGATCGGCAAATTGATCAGGAAGATCCACGGCCACGAGAAGCTGTCGACGATCCAGCCGCCGACCACCGGCCCGAAGATCGGCGCGAGCAGCACCGTCATCGCCCACAGCGCGAGCGCGACCGTGCGCTTGTCCGGCGGGAACGTGCGCAGCAGGATCGTCTGCGACAGCGGCACCATCGGCCCCGAGCACAGCCCCTGCAGCGCGCGGCAGACCACCAGCACGTGCAGGTCGCGCGCGAGCCCGCACAGCAGCGACGTCAGCGTGAACAGCAGCACCGCGCCGACGAACAGCCGCAGCTCGCCGACGCGCCGCGCGAGCCAGCCGGTCAGCGGCACCGCGATCGCGGCCGCGACCGAATACGAGCTGATCACCCACGTGCCCTGGCTATTCGACACGCCGAGACTGCCGGAAATCGCCGGCACCGCGACGTTCGTCACGGTCGAGTCGAGCACTTCGATGAAGGTGGCGAGCGACAGCGCGAACGTCAGCAGCGCGAGCCGCGCACCGCGCACCGGCCGCGCGGCGGCTGCGGGTTCGCGTGCATCGACGGCGGCGGGCGCGTCCTGAAGCGGCGCTGCGGTACTCATGCGCCCGCCGTCGCGAGGTAGGCCTGCACCCGCGCGCGTCCGTGGTTCGGTGCGAAGCGCTCGATGAAATCGGCGGCGCGCTCGCAGCCGTCCGGCGCCGCATCGATCAGCGCACGCGTGCGTTCCGCATGCACCGCGAATTCCGGCTCGTCCAGCACGCGTGCGAGCGCCGCACCGAGACGCGCGCCGTCGACGGGACCGTCGATGCGCACGCCGGCGCCGCTCGCCGCGACGCGCTGCGCATTGTCGAACTGGTCGTGCGCGAACGGCGTCACGACCTGCGGGATCCCGGCTTCGAACGCGAGCGCCGCGGTGCCGATTCCGCCGTGATGCACGAGCGCGCGGCAACGCGGCAGCAGCGCGCGCATCGGCACGAAGCGGCGCACCAGCAGCCGGTCGCCGTCCGGTGCCGCATCGTGCGGGCTCAGCAGGATGCCGCGCGCGCCGGTGGCATGCAGCGCGTCCGCGACCGCGCGCGCATACGCGGCGTGATCGACCCGTGTCGACCCGGCCGTGAACATGACGGGCGGCTCACCGGCCGCGAGGAACGCGTCGAGCGCGCGATCGTCGTCGGGCGTCGCGATGTCGTTGAACAGCGGAAAACCGCTTTGCAGATGACCGGCCGGCCAGTCGCGCTGCGCCGGTGCGAACCAGTCGGGAAACAGGCACAGCACGCCGTCGGTCGAATGCAGCCAGCGGCCGAGCACGCGCCGCGCGGGCGCGAGCCCGAGCTCGCGGCGCACCGCGTTGAGCGCCGGCCCGCACACGCGGTCGAGCACCTGCCGCTCGATCAGCGTCATCAGCGCCGCCTTCACCGGCAGCGGCCAGCGCGCGGGAATGGTCAGGCGCGGATGCGTCGGCGGCACGTGCGCGGACAGCAGCGTCGACGGCGACACCTGCACCGACACGTACGGCGTGCCGTGCAGCTCCTGCATGAAGCGCGCGGAAAATGCCCACAACGTGCCGACCAGCACGGTGTCGCGATCGGTCAGCGCGCGCAGCGCGTCGTAGTGCGGACGCAGCACGGGCGCGATCACCTGCCACAGCGTGCGAAACGACGTGCGCGGATCCCACAGCGCCGGGTTCGCCATCGCGGCCTCGTACTCGGCCGCGGTGCCGACCGGCACGAACGTGAAGCCGCAGCGGCGCGCGGCCGCCTCGAACGGCGGATGCGTGCAGAACACGACGTCGTGGCCACGCGTCGCGAGCGCGCGCGCGACGCCGAGCAGCGGATGCACGTCGCCCGCCGAGCCGATCGCGGTCACGATCACCTTCGCCATCGCGCGCCTCGCGGGAGTCAGTAGAAGCCGGGGATCAGCGCCGCGACCTCGCGGCGATACTGCGTGTACGCCGGCCCGAAATGGCCGGTCAGCCAGCTCTCTTCGACACGCACCTTGTACGCGAGCGACGCGAACACGAGCGCGACGCCGAGCGCGCCGCGCCACTCGCCGCCGATCAGCGCGGCGCCGACCAGCGCGATCAGGCAGCCGGTGTAGATCGGATGACGCACGAGGCCGTACGGGCCCGTGCGAACGAGTTCGTGGTTTTCCTTCAGCGTGACCGACACGCTCCAGTTCGTGCCGAGATGCAGCCGCGCCCACACGGAGAACAGCAGCCCCGCGACGAGCACCGCGAGCCCGCATTGCGCCTGCAGGCCGAAGCGCTGCCAGTCGGGCACGAGCGCCTGCCACGACGGATCGGGCAGGATGATCAGCGCGCCGCCGACGATCAGCGGAATCGACTGCAGCGTGCGCGAGCGCGACGCCTCCTTGCGCACGGTCGTCTTCACGGCCTGCGACGTCGCGATCCAGTAGGCGAGCCAGATGGCCCACGGAGCGACGATGGCGATGGTCTGAACGATATTCACGGCTGGCCTGCCTCGTGTGGATGAGAATTCGGATGTATCCGGTGCGCGACGTGCTGCGTTACGACGACAGCGCCGGCATCGGCGCGGACACGCACGCATGCGCGGCGCCGAGCGCGATGCCCGCGGCAACGGGCGGCGCGTCGCAGAAGTAGTCGAGCAGCGCCGCCCGCGTGGCTTCGCGCTGCGCGCGGCCTTCGATGTCGAGGAAATGGCCGGCGTCGGGAATCGTCGCGAAGCGTGCGCGCGGCACGTGCGCGGCCAGTTGGCGAACGTCGGCCGGCGTCGTGTATTCGTCGCGCTCGCCGTTCAGGAACAGCAGCTCGCAGCCGATGTTCGAGAACTCGCTCAGGTAGCGCTCCGGCTGCAGCGACAGGATCTGGTCGACGTGGAACGCGACCTGGTCCTGCTCGTCGCGCGGCAGCCGCGTCAGATACCGGTAGTTGTACAGCTTCATGATGCGCGGCAGGTAGCGGCCGACCGTATCGTTCAGCAGCTGCGCGGCCTTCAGGTTCTCGCCGGCCGCGATGTGGTCGCGGGCACGCGTCACGTAGTCGACCATCGCGTCGTTCAGGAACGGCGAGAACGAGCAGATCGCCGCGCGCCGCACGCTCGGGCAGCCGCGCGCGAGCGCGAACAGCGACGCGACGCCGCCCCACGATACCGACACGAGAAACGCGGGCGCGAAACGCTCGACCAGATGCTGGAGGATCGCGGCCTCGTCGTCCTTGGTCAGGATGAAGCAGCCGGGGTTGTGCTGGCGCGACTGCCCCGCGTACGGCAGGTCGAAGCAGATCGTGTTCATCCGCTCGCCGAGATACTGGACGGTCTGCCCGAACGAGGCGGTCGTCGCGAGCGCGCCGTTGACGAGCATCGCCGTGTCGAACGACGGATCGAACACGTTCCGTTCGACGTAGACCTTCAGACCATTCGGTAGCGGGACCACGTATTTTTCGGTCGGCATCGTCGTTCTCCGGTGGATGCGGCGTCTCGGCGTCGCGGCATGCTGCAGGTGCGCAATGGCGGGCGCCGGCCCTGTCGCGGTCGTTGGCCGCGCCCATTGCCGACGCACCGCGGGAATAACCCGCGGCGCCGATTCATTCCTTGTGGTGCGGCGCCATACTAATACGGGCAATATTACTTACTCAAGTCATTCCAACGATCCCCTCTACTCCACCTGGAAATACGCCAGATTCGAATATTTTTGGCATTTTTTATGGTATGCGGAATCGATCAGAAGGTGGCGGCAATCGTTTGCGAGCGAGCCTTAAATCAATGGCACAACCAAATCATTTCCTTTAAATTCAAATAGATAAAATGTTTTAATCGATCGATTGAAGCGAGTTTTCAGAAATTTCCGTTAGCGGCGCCGGGCAATCGAATTTCCGGATTTACGAGAATTTCACATAGCTCGACATTCTTTCGTTAAGTAATAAATCGAATCCGGAAACATTCGCGGCCATTGCACCGTCTTTACTGAAACCGTTTTAAACAAACTTCAAATTATTTAACCACCTTTCAATCTGTTTTTCCGCACGTGCACAATCGCGGCGGCATCGTCGGCTTGGTTCCTCCACCCTTCCATCTACCGTCGGACCCCGATTTTTTATTGATTGAACGGTCAATAAAAAACCGCTAAGCTCTCGACTTCCAGGAACGGCCCGTCCGGGCGAAGGAGTCGCAATGCCGAAAGTCGGAATGCGGGAGATTCGTCGCGCGCAGTTGATCGACGCGACGCTGCGCTCGATCGACGAAGCCGGCCTGCCCGGCACGACGCTCGCCTCGGTCGCGCAGCGCGCGAACATCTCGACGGGGATCGTCAGCCACTACTTCGGCGACAAGGACGGCCTGCTCGAAGCCACGATGCGGCACGTGCTGCGCGATCTGTGGGCGGCCACCACGCGCCGCCGCGTCGCCGCCCGCAAGGACCCGCGCTCCCGGCTGCGCGCGATCGCCGCCGCGAACTTCGACGTCACGCAGGTCAGCACGCCCGTGATGAAGACCTGGCTCGCGTTCTGGTCGCAGAGCATGCACGACGCGATGCTCAAGCGCCTGCAGCACGTGAACACGCGGCGCCTCCATTCGAACCTGTGCGCGGAATTCGCCAAGGCGCTGCCGCGCGCGAAAGCACGGGAAGCCGCCAGCGGCCTCGCCGCGCTGATCGACGGCCTGTGGCTGCGCGGCGCGCTCGCCGGCGGCCCGATCGACACCCGGGCTGCACTGAAGCTCACCCACGATTACATCGACCTGCTGCTCGCGTCCGACTGACGCGTCGCGCACTCGCCCTCAAGGAGATCCTCATGTCCGTATACGGTTTGCAGCGCCTCTACATCGGCGGCGGTTACGTCGACGCCACCAGCGGCAAGACTTTCGACACCTTCGATCCCGCCACCGGCGAACTGCTCGCGCAGGTGCAGCAGGCGAGCGCGGCCGACGTCGACCGCGCGGTCGCATCGGCGCAGGAAGGCCAGCGCGAATGGGCCGCGATGACCGCGATGCAGCGCTCGCGCATCCTCCGGCGCGCGGTCGACCTGCTGCGCGAACGCAACGACGAACTCGCGGCGATCGAGACGCGCGACACCGGCAAGCCGATCGGCGAGACGCTCGCGGTCGACATCGTCACCGGCGCGGACGTGATCGAGTACTACGCGGGCCTCGCGACCGCGATCGAAGGGCTGCAGGTGCCGCTGCGCGCCGAGTCGTTCGTCTATACGCGCCGCGAGCCGCTCGGCGTGTGCGCGGGCATCGGCGCATGGAACTACCCGATCCAGATCGCCTGCTGGAAGACCGCACCCGCGCTCGCGGCCGGCAACGCGATGGTGTTCAAGCCGAGCGAGGTCACGCCGCTCACCGCGCTGAAGCTCGCGGAAATCTATACGGAAGCCGGCGTGCCGGCCGGCGTGTTCAACGTCGTGCAGGGCGACGGTTCGGTCGGCGCGCTGCTGACCGGCCATCCGGACATCGCGAAGGTGTCGTTTACCGGCGGCGTCGAGACCGGCAAGAAGGTGATGTCGCTGGCCGGCGCATCGTCGCTGAAGGAAGTGACGATGGAGCTCGGCGGCAAGTCGCCGCTGATCGTGTTCGAGGATGCCGACCTCGACCGCGCCGCCGACATCGCGGTCACCGCCAACTTCTTCAGCTCGGGCCAGGTCTGCACCAACGGCACGCGCGTGTTCGTGCACGGCTCGGTGAAGGACGCGTTCACGCAGAAGGTGCTCGAACGCGTGAAGCGCATCCGCGTCGGCAAGCCGACCGATGCCGACACCAACTTCGGCCCGCTCGTGTCGGCCGCGCAGCTCGACAAGGTGCTCGGCTTCATCGAGAGCGGCAAGGCCGAAGGCGCGAAGCTGCTCGCGGGCGGCACGCGCCTGACCGACGGCCACTTCGGCAACGGCCAGTACGTCGCGCCGACCGTGTTCGGCGACTGCCGCGACGACATGAAGATCGTGCGCGAGGAGATTTTCGGGCCGGTGATGAGCATCCTCGAATTCGCATCGGAAGACGAAGTGATCGCCCGCGCGAACGACACGCACTACGGCCTCGCGGCCGGCGTCGTGACCGAGAACCTGTCGCGCGCGCACCGCACGATCCACCGCCTCGAAGCCGGCATCTGCTGGATCAACACGTGGGGCGAATCGCCGGCCGAGATGCCGGTTGGCGGATACAAGCAATCCGGTGTCGGACGCGAGAACGGCATCACGACGCTCGAACACTACACTCGAATCAAGTCGGTACAGGTCGAGCTCGGCCGTTACAACCCGGTGTTTTGAGAACGAGAGGAGATTCCCCGTCATGACGACACGCGAATACGACTACATCATCTGCGGCGCGGGCTCCGCGGGCAACGTGCTCGCGACGCGCCTGACGGAAGATCCGAATGTCACGGTGCTGCTGCTCGAAGCGGGCGGCCCCGACTACCGCTTCGACTTCCGTACGCAGATGCCGGCGGCGCTCGCCTATCCGCTGCAGGGCCGTCGCTACAACTGGGCCTACGAGACCGACCCCGAGCCGCACATGGACAACCGCCGGATGGAATGCGGCCGCGGCAAGGGGCTCGGCGGCTCGTCGCTGATCAACGGGATGTGCTACATCCGCGGCAACGCGCTCGACTACGACAACTGGTCGACGCACAAGGGGCTCGAGAACTGGACCTATCTCGACTGCCTGCCGTACTTCAAGAAGGCCGAGACGCGCGACGTCGGCCCGAACGATTACCACGGCGGCGACGGCCCCGTGTCGGTCACGACCAGCAAGCCGGGCGTGAATCCGCTGTTCGAGGCGATGGTCGATGCGGGCGTGCAGGCCGGTTATCCGCGCACCGACGACCTGAACGGTTATCAGCAGGAAGGGTTCGGCCCGATGGACCGCACCGTCACGCCGAAGGGCCGTCGCGCGAGCACCGCGCGCGGCTATCTCGACCAGGCGCGCGCGCGGCCGAACCTCGAGATCGTCACGCACGCGCTCGCCGATCGCATCCTGTTCGACGGCAAGCGCGCATCGGGGGTCACGTACCTGCGCGGCAGCGAGCGCGCGACCGCGCATGCGCGCCGCGAAGTGCTCGTGTGCAGCGGCGCGATCGCATCGCCGCAACTGCTGCAGCGCTCGGGCGTCGGCCCCGGCGCGTGGCTGAAGGAACTCGACATCCCCGTCGTGCTCGACCTGCCCGGCGTCGGCCAGAACCTGCAGGATCACCTGGAGATGTACATCCAGTACGAGTGCAAGGAGCCGGTGTCGCTGTATCCGGCGCTCAAGTGGTGGAACCAGCCGAAGATCGGCCTCGAATGGATGCTGAACGGCACCGGCCTCGGCGCGACCAACCACTTCGAGGCGGGCGGCTTCATCCGCACGCGCGACGACGACCTGTGGCCGAACATCCAGTATCACTTCCTGCCCGTCGCGATCAACTACAACGGCTCGAACGCGATCGAGATGCACGGTTTCCAGGCGCACGTCGGTTCGATGCGTTCGCCGAGCCGCGGCCGCGTGAAGCTGCGCTCGCGCGACCCGAACGATCATCCGAGCATCCTGTTCAACTACATGGCCGAAGCGCTCGACTGGCGCGAGTTCCGCGATGCGATCCGCGCGACGCGCGAGATCATGCGGCAGCCCGCGCTCGACCGCTATCGCGGCCGCGAGCTGAACCCGGGCGCCGATTGCAAGACCGACAAGGAACTCGACGCGTTCGTGCGGGCCCGCGCTGAAACCGCGTTCCATCCGTCGTGCTCGTGCAAAATGGGTTACGACGACATGGCCGTGGTCGACGAGGAAGGCCGCGTGCACGGGCTCGACGGGCTGCGCGTGGTCGACGCGTCGATCATGCCGATCATCACGACCGGCAACCTGAACGCGCCGACGATCATGATTGCAGAGAAGATCGCCGACAAGATCCGCGGACGCAAGCCGCTCGCGCGTGTCGACGTGCCTTACTTCGTCGCGAACGGCGCGATGGCGCGCAATGTCGCGAAGGCGGTTCGGCAGCCGGAAACGGCATAACCGCGCAAGCGCCCTCCCCGGGCGCAGCAGCAACCTGCACGGCTCGCGGCGTTCTCGCCGCGAGCCGTTTTTCATTTCATCGGGCGCGCTCGGCGCCCGTATTGAACCGCGTGGTCGCAGCCGCCCTCGGCCGCACGCGTTTCGCGCGCACGATCGGATTCGATCGCGACGTCAGGCTCATCGCGCCGCGCAAGCGATCGAACGCGACATTCTCCGTCGGTCCGAAGCGGCCGACCGCCGGCCACGCGAGCGCTTCATCGAGCCACGTCTGCCACGCGTCGCCGTGAAAGCGCCGCGCGAATTCGCGCACGATGCCCGGCGCCGCGATCACGATGCCCGCCAGCAGGTAATACGCCCAGAAACTGCCCGCGCCGACGAGCCGGTCGAGACGGCATACGGACACCGCCGCGAACAGACCGTCCATCGACGCGAGATCGGTGCGCCGTTCGCGAATCGCGCGCGCAACGAGGTTGTGCCGACCGCCGTACGCAGCGAAGGACACCCCGTTGCCGGCGGCAAGCTCCGCGCAGAACATCACGAGCGCGGCCATCTCGTCGACGCGCGCGGCATCGTCGCGCGGCCCGCAGATGCGCAGCACGATTGCGTCGATGATCGCCCCGGGCCGGGCCGACGGCGCCACGCAGGCCGCCGC
The DNA here is from genome assembly GCF_000949135.2 of Burkholderia sp. USMB20. Lineage (GTDB taxonomy): Bacteria > Pseudomonadota > Gammaproteobacteria > Burkholderiales > Burkholderiaceae > Burkholderia. The sequence goes on from NZ_JTAN02000005.1 coordinate 385,245, forward strand.
GACGGCCGCGCGTCGTTCTCTCAGGTTCTTCGCGGGCGGTGCTTCGCCGTTCGCGGATGGTTCCCGTACTTCGTGCTCGCCGCCATCGTCGCCGCCGGGTTCGACACCGCCGGCAATCCGCTCGAGCGCGGCCCAGCCGTCGTCGGGATCGTCGAAAGCCCATGCATCGACGAAGCCGTGCGCCGACTCGAATACCGCGCGCGATCCGCGGCAGCGTCGCTCGGCATCCGCGAGCTGTGCCGTGTCGGGAACGTGCAGGCACGCGCCGAGCGGATCGCTCGCGTCGCACGCGCAACCGCCGCCGTCCGTTGCAATCCACGGCGCGAGTTCGTGCAGGACGGCGATCGCTTCGCGCGACGGGTTCGCACCGGCTCGCCCGCGGGCCGCGCGCGCCGGCAGGACGGCCGGTGCATCGGCGTCGACCGTCGCCACGCAAACCGCTTCGTTCAGGTGTTCGATCAGGTACTGCAGCCACGCGGCCGTGCGCAGCCGGTCGAGCGTCGCACCGCGGGCATCGCCATACTTCGCTGGGTCGGTAAGCATCGGGGGTCCGCAATGGTTGTCTTGTGTCGGTCGAAGCAGGCGGCACGGTGCGCCGCACCGGCCCCCTGCACGGCCGCCCGCCTCGGATCGCAAGGCAGGCGGCCCGCCGGCCGTCGCGCCGCTACGCGCGACGACGCGGATGCATCGCGAAACCGGAACGCCCGCCCGCGCATTCCTGCACGGCCCTCATTCATCGCGGGCGTCCGGCCTCGATCAGGTGCCGCTTACTGCACGTGGAACTTCGGCGACGTGGCAACCGTGCCGCTGACCGTACAGTCCGGCGTCAGCACCGCGTTGTTGAACGTCAGCGACGAGTTCGGATCGCTCCACGTCGTCACGATCTTGCTCGGCCCGCAGGTACCGAGCAGCGTCACGGTCACCTTCGCGTTGTTGATCGTCAGTTGCGTCGTGCTGTCGGCCTGCCCCGTCCACGGTGCCGCGCTGGTCGCACTGCCGCTGATCAGGCCGCACGTCGCGCCGCCCGCGAACGTCGTCGACGTGATGTTGACGATGCCCGTCGAGCTGATCGTGCCGTTGAACGTCGCGTTGCAGCTCGCGTTGATCGCCCCCTTGGCCAGGACCGTGAGGCCCGTCGCGGAGAACGGCTCCCCGTTCGGGTTCATCGCGTGCCCGTCGACGCGCGAAACGGTCACGGCGAAAGCAGGCGCGGCCGAAACCACGGTGAATGCCACTGCAGCAACAAGCGATACGAGTTTGCGAATGCTCATTTGAACTGCCCCCTCTCTCTTCACAAATGGCGGCACGCCGCCAGGAACGCGACACGCCGGCCGGATTCGCCCGGCCGCGCGGTCGCAGGAAGCCGCCGGCGTGCGCGATGCACGCCGGACGGCTCAGAACCTGTAGGAAACACCGACGAACGTGATCAGCGGGTCCGCCTTCAGCCGAGTGCGCGTGGTCGCGAGCGTCGAGCCGTCGGCGGCCTTGATCACGAGCGACGAGTAGGTCTTCAGCGGCATGTAGGTCAGCGTCGCCGTGAGCCCCCAGTGCTTGTCGATCGCATAGCTCGCGCCGACGTTGTAGACCGGCGTGAACGACGACGACGCCTTGCCCTCCACCGACGTCGGCCCCGGCTTGCTGGCGCCGGCCGCGAGCACGCTGCCGAGGTTCTCGTTGATGTCCTTCGCGAAGTTGCCGTTCAGTTCGATGTTGCTGAACCAGCTGTAGGCCACGCCGATCCCGACGAACGGGCGGAACTTCGCGGTCGGTGCATTGAAGTAGTACTGCAGAATGATCGTCGGGCTCCATTGCCGCGCGTTCTTCACGGCCGGCTGGTTCGCCGGCTTGTCCATGTCGACGCTGCCGAGCGAACCGGCCGGACCCGGCGGCCTGATCACGCCGTGACCGGTCAGCGTGAACTCGGGCGGCACGCCGAGCACCGACGTCACCGCGATGTGGTCGGTGAAGAAATGCGTGAGCGTGAGGCCGACCGTATCGGCGTTGTTGACCGTCAGGCTCGTGCCCGGCGACGTGAACGAACCGGGCAGCCGCAGCGGCCCGTTGATCGGCATGCTCGCGAGATTCGTCGTCAGCCCGTTGGTCGAATCCTGCGGCATGATGTGCAGCCAGCCCAGCGTCGCGACGTTGTCGCCCGCCTGCTGGGCCGATGCGAGCGTCGACACGCCTGCGACGACACCCGCGACAATCAGCTTCTTCATCAAGTCTCCCCTCGTTTCGTCCGGGCACCGCGCCGTTGCGCGCGGCACCGCCGTATCTCCATCCATGCGCGGTTACTGCACGAACGCACCGACCGTGAAGTACGGATTGCGCGTATCGGCCATGTCGAGGAACCCGAACACGCCGCCGGTGAACACGAACTTGCCGGTCGCCGGCCCCGACGCCGCGTCCGCGTGCACGGTCGTCACGACGCCCGGCACCTTCTGCGTGTAGTCGAGGTTCAGCGCGCGCGTGAGCGCGGCCTGCGATGCGTTGAACGGATCGAGCAGCGTCGCCTGCGCACCGACGAGCGCGGTCGCGCGATAGTTGAACGCACTGTCGACGCCCGTGTACTCGCCGTTCTGCGAGCCCTGCGCGATCGCCGCCTGCGGGCTCAGGAGCGAGATGCCCGATTCGTCGTCGGCGCTCGGCGGGCCCTGCGTGAGGTCCGCGTTCGCGGCGCCCGTGCGGATGAAAACCGGCACGAGCTGGTTGCGCAGCTTGCCGACGATCAGGATCCCCTTGCCGGCCTTCGCCGGATCGAGCGCGGCGAGCGTCGGCGCAAGCTGCGGCTGGTAGTTCAGCGACTGGAACGCCGGTGCGTCCGCGCGCAGCGTGAATGGCTGGTTCACGGTCGCGCTCGACGCGAGCGGCTGACCGCCGTTCTTCTTGCCGAAGTTGTCGGTCTCGACATAGCTGCCGTCCGCATGGATCGTCACCTGCTGGTCGAGCGCCACCGGCTGGAAATTCTGCGACGGCACCTGGTGGTAGCCGAGCTGGTTGTACGTGCCGGCGATCTTCGACAGATCGGTTTCGAGCGACGAGAAGCTGATGAACGGGTAGTACGGGAATGTCGTCTTCGGAATCCTGCCGACACCGATCACGCCGTCGAACTGGATCGTCGCGCCGGGAATCGCGCCGCCGAGCACACCTTCGCCGAGGAACAGGCGCGCCGGACGGCTCGGATCGAGGCTCGCGTTCTGCATCCGGAACGTGCACTGGTTCAGCTTCACGGTCGGCAGGCCCGTTTCGTCGACCAGCGTGCCGTCGACGACGTTGGCCGGCGCGGTGTCGCGCGTCGGTTGCACGGTGCCGGTGGCGGTCGGCACCGGCGAGGCGAGGTAGGTCATCCGGTACGTCATCTTCGTCGTGTCGAGCTGCACCTTCACGAGTTCGCCCGAGCCGGAGCCGCCGACGAACACCGTGCCGTAGTCGATGGCCTGCGGGCACAGCCGGACCACCGGTGCGGGCGGCGGGTCGCCATCACCGCCGCAGGCAGCCAGCACGGGCGCGAGCGACGCCGCGGCCATCCAATGCTTCACATTCATAGGATTCCTCTTGAATTTCGATTCGCCGGCGGCGACGCGTGCGCCGCCGGTGTTCCGGGTTCAGTCCGCGGTTACTGGACGAACGCGCCGACCGTAAAGAACGGATTGACCTTGCTGTTGTTGACGACCATCGCGTAGACGTTCCCGGCCGTCACGAGCCAGCCCGTGTCGCCCTTGCCGAAGATCGCCACGTTGCCGTTCGCCCCCTTCGCGTCGAAGTCCTGCGAGGCCGTGACCTTGATCTTGCCGGGCGTCGCCTGCGTGTAGTCGAGCGCGAACTGCGATGTGACCGACGACGTCTGCGGATCGATGAACGCTGCGGTGGCGCCCTGGAACAGCGTCGACGTATAGTTCGCGGCCATCGTCGACACGGCGGTGCCGTCGTTGCAGCTGCCGGCCTGCGCCAGGAAGAAAGTGCCGTCGAAGGTGCCGGGCAGATCCGGATGCGGGACGTTGTTGTTGAAGCTCGGCCCCGACGTCGCGATCGCGAACGTCGCGGTACTGGGTGCCACGACGCCGCATGCGGACGCGCTCGTTGCGCCGATGAACCCGCCTTTCAGCGAATTCGCGCCGACGGCCGTGGTCCGCGACAGCATCGAGATCCCCACCTCGGCATCGGCGACCGATGCCAGCAGGTTGCTCGCGTCGATATGCGTGTAGCCAACGCGAATCACGATCGGCACCAGCACGCCGTTCAGCTTGCCGACGATCATGATGCCCTTCGCCTGACTCGGCGCGACGATGACGATTGCCGAGCCCTGCCCCGCGAACGGATAGATGAGGTTTCCGCCCGCCTTCGCCACCGGGTGGCTCACGAACACGTTGTCGGGCGAACCGTCCGTATTCTTGCGCAACGCCCACGGCGTCCCGGTGGTCTGGCACGAGTAGTCGCTGCCCGCCGTGATGGTGCACGAGCCGTCGGCATTGAACGTCTGGTTCCAGTTGACGACATCGGGTTGCCAGCCGACGGCGCCCGTGCTGCTCTGCGCGCTGCCGCCGACCGGCGACAGGTGGATGCCGAGTTCGTTGTAGTTGCCGGCGACCTTCGAGAAGTCGGTTTCGGTGTCGGTGAAGCCGATGAACGGATAGAAATCGAAGGTGCGCGACGGCACGGTGCCGAGCACGACGCCCGGGAACGGCTCGAGACCGGCGAACGCGATCGTCGCGCCCGGAATCCCGCCGCCGACCACCCCGTTGCCGACGAACAGCATCGGCGGGTCCGCGCGATTGATCGTCACCGCATATGCGCCGTCGCTCGTCGCGCCGCTGTCGAGCACGAACGCGCAGCGGTTCTGCTCGGCGGTCGGCAGATTGGCCGGATGGTGAAACGCGCCGCTGATCGTCAGGCCCGCACGCGTGTCGTTGACCTGCCCCGCCGACGTCGGCACCGACGACTCGATGAACTGCATCTGGTAAGTCAGCTTCGTCGTGTCGAACTTCACCTTCACGTATTCGCCGCTGCCGGCGCCGCCCGTGTAGGTCGTCGTGTAGTCGAGCGAATCCGGACACAGCTTCTTCACGACGGGCGGTGTCGTCTCGGCGCCGCTCGGCCCGCATGCGCTGCCCGAGCACTGCGGCACGTTGATCGGGCCCGGATCGTCGCCGCCGCCGCAACCGGCGACGAACGGCAGCGCCAGCACGGCGCACGACAGGATCGCCTTCCGCCATTCAGGAATGCAAAACATCAACCCCTCCTTTTGAGCTACGACAGGTCTCGTCCGGACGGGCTGCGTGGCCCGCCGGTTGGTATCGCGCCGCCGCGACGGCGCGCGGCGCATGACGATGCGCGCAATGCGCGCCGCGTTGCCGGTCGGGCAAAGGTGATCAGGACCGCCGCGGCAGGCAAGCGCTCTCCGGCGGCGCCGTCATGCGGCACGGCACCGTCGGAGCAATCGAAACGGGAAGTGGAGCGTCGCTACAGCGGCAACGCGATGTGATGACGCAGGCACGCGACTGGCGTCGCGCCCGCATCCGGCGAACAGCAGCAAAACGGCCGTCCGGCCGGCCCCTCGGAAAGGCGTCTCATGGTGTGGTCTCCATACGTACGCTTGATTCGTTATCGTGATGCGTCGTTGGTCGAGACTATGATCGGACGATACGCACAAGTAAATGGATGCAGAGTTCCAAACGCGCCGAACCGCGCACGCCTAGTGCGAGCAGGGCGTTTGACAATTTTTCAAACGGCCTTCATTTTATTTGCTCAGACAAATACCGGGGCTGTACAACGCGCGTTCGAATAAGGGCGGCCGACCCGCGCGAGGCCCGGCGTGCGGGCCTCAGGCGGGCCGCACGCACGAGGGCGCACGCTCACACGTCGATGATCGCAAGCGTGCCGTGGCTGCCCGGCAGCACCGCGTGACGCGTGCCGGCGACCGCGAGATACATCTGTCCGGCCTCGACCACGACCGTCTGCGCGTCGACCTCGAGCATCAGCCTGCCGTCGAGCACCAGCAGGCCCTCGTTGTAATCGTGCACTTCGGCTTCGTACGGCTGCGCGTCCATGCGCAGCACCTTGATCCGGGCCGGGCCGACTTCGCCGACGATCGTGGATTGCCATGCGACGGCCTGGGCCGCCGCGACAGACTTGAAATCGATCAAAGACATGCGCACCGCTCCTGGGACGTGAGAGGAACGCATTATCGCGAGCGCGGCGCACGCCGTCCCGGTACGGCGCGGCGTCGACCGGGCAGCACAGTCGTGCCGGCCGCCAAGCGCTCATGCGAGCGTCATCCGATTGCCCGAAAACCGCGCGCATTGTTCACTCGATACCAATAAAGCGTCGCTTTATTGAGTCAGGCGTGCGCATTTCACGCAAATCCCGCACCGGCATCGCATGTCCTTGCCGTCGAAATGCATTTCCATCTTCCGATTGCTAATATGGCGGTCCTGCGATCCCGCACCACAACGCCGTTCGACATGACGCCCGTTCGCCATGCCGCCCCCGCCCCGCCGCTTCGCTGCGGCGGCTCCGGGCACGCGCGGCGCGCAGCGTCGGGCCGACCGGCCGTGCCATCCGTGAGCATGCAACCGATCCTTTCCGTCTCCGACCTCTCCAAGACATACGCGTCCGGCTTCCAGGCGCTGAAGCACGTGACCCTCGACATCCGCCCCGGCGAGATCTTCGCGCTGCTGGGCCCGAACGGCGCGGGCAAGACCACGCTGATCGGCTCGATCTGCGGCATCGTCACGCCGACCGAAGGCCGCGTGACGGTCGGCGGTCACGACATCCGCGACCAGTACCGCGCCGCCCGCGAAATGATCGGCCTCGTGCCGCAGGAGCTGACCACCGACGCGTTCGAAACCGTCTGGGCGACGGTATCGTTCAGCCGCGGCCTGTTCGGCAAGGCGCCCGATCCCGCGTACATCGAGAAGACGCTGAAGGCGCTGTCGCTGTGGGACAAGCGCGACAACAAGCTGATGACGCTGTCGGGCGGCATGAAGCGCCGCGTGATGATCGCGAAGGCGCTGTCGCACGAGCCGCGCATCCTGTTCCTCGACGAGCCGACGGCCGGCGTCGACGTCGAGCTGCGCCGCGACATGTGGAAGCTGGTCGACTCGCTGCGCGAAAGCGGCGTGACGATCCTGCTGACCACGCACTACATCGAGGAGGCCGAGGAAATGGCCGACCGGATCGGCATCATCCTCGGCGGCGAGCTCGTGCTCGTCGAAGAGAAGCGCGAGCTGATGCGCAAGCTCGGCAAGAAGCAGCTGACCGTGCAGCTCGAGCATCCGCTCGCGACCGTGCCGGCCGATCTCGAAACGTTCGGGCTCGAACGCGCGGACGACGGCAACGCGCTCGTCTACACCTACGACTCGCAGCGCGACGACGCGAGCATCGCGACGCTGATCAACGCGCTCGGCTCGGCCGGCATCGGTTTTCGCGACCTGCATACGACGCAGAGCTCGCTCGAGGACATTTTCGTCAGCCTGATCGACAACCGCCGCAACGGCGCACAAGGGGCGTAACGCACATGGCGAACATGAATTTACATGGCATCCGCGCGATTTACCGCGCCGAAATGGCCCGCACGCGCCGCACGCTGATGCAGAGCATCATCGCGCCGGTGATCTCGACGTCGCTGTACTTCGTCGTGTTCGGCTCGGCGATCGGATCGCGCATCAGCGACGTGAACGGCATCGGCTACGGGTCGTTCATCGTGCCGGGCCTCGTGATGCTGTCGCTGCTGTCGCAGAGCATCTCGAACGCGTCGTTCGGCATCTACTTCCCGCGCTTCACGGGCACGATCTACGAGATCCTGTCCGCGCCCGTGTCGTACTGGGAGATCGTGATCGCCTATGTGGGTGCGGCCGCATCGAAGTCGCTGTTGCTCGGGCTGATCATCCTCGCGACGGCCGGCCTGTTCGTGCCGCTGCACATCCTGCATCCGTTCTGGATGGTGCTGTTCCTCGTGCTGACGTCGATCACCTTCAGCCTGTTCGGCTTCGTGATCGGCATCTGGGCCGACAGCTTCGAGAAGCTGCAGCTCGTGCCGCTCCTGATCATCACGCCGCTCACGTTCCTCGGCGGCAGCTTCTATTCGGTCGACATGCTGCCGCCCGCGTGGCGCATCGTCACGCTGTTCAACCCGATCGTCTATCTGATCAGCGGCTTCCGCTGGTCGTTCTACGGGCTGGCCGACGTGCACGTGGGAATCAGCCTCGCGGCGACCTCGCTGTTCCTCGCGATCCTGCTTGCAGTCGTCGCGTGGATGTTCCGCACCGGCTACAAGCTGAAAAACTGACGCGGCTCGGCCGCGGGGGCGCCGCGGTTCGCGGATCCGCGGCCGCGCTGCTAGACTGGATCGGAAGATCGACTGCTGCCGTCTGCCGCGCCGCAACCCGCGACGCGCGGACGGCCCGGCTCCCTTCCCTGCGCGAGGATCCCCGATGAGCGCCTCCCGAATCGACGTCGTCCGCGACGGCCTGTTTCGCGCCACGTCCTACGTCGAAACGCTGAACCTGAGCTTCAGCCAGTTCTTCGTACGATCGCCGCACGGCGACGTGCTGTGCGTCGAAACGGGCACCCGTTCCAATTTCACGCAACTGAGCGCGGCACTCAACACCATCGGCATCGCGCCGTCGATGGTCAGCAGCGTGATCGTCCCGCACTTCGAGGCCGACGAAATGGGCGCGCTGCCCGACTTCCTCGCGGCCAACCCGGCGCTCGTCGCGTACGGACATCCGATGTGTACCTGGGGGCTTGCCGACGTGTTCGGCGTGCATGCGGTTCCGCTGACAGACGGTGAACGGAGGACGCTGTCGGGCATCGACGTCGTGCCGGTCTTCACGAAACACGTGCATCAGTGGGATTCGCTCGTGGTGTACCTGCCGGCGTACAAGGCGCTGCTGTCGTCGGACATCCTGATGCGCTTCGGCCGCGAGGATGCCGACGATCCGCTACCCGCGATCCTCGACGCGATCACGCGCTCGGACTACCTGCCGTCGCTCGCGCACCTGGCGAGCGCGCTGCGCCGCATCCAGGCGCTCGATCTCGACATCATCCTGCCGATGCACGGCCCGGCGATCACGCACGACATTGCGCGCGTGATCGCCGGTGTGATCGCGCATTGCGACGCGGCCGCGGCATAGCGCACGCGCTGTCGCGTGCGGCAGCCGGCAGTCCGTCGCCCGTCGCCGGTCAGGCGCCGGTCACGACGAATTCGGCGGACGCCTTGCTCTGGACCGCGGCCATCACCGCGAGTTCGCGCTTGCTGCGCGGTTCGCCGGCCACGACGCCAGTCGCATGCTTGGCCTTCGCGCCGAGCGGAAAGAACACGAACGACGCGCCGGCCGGCGCATCCGGCTCGGCCCGCAGGCGTTTGTTCAGAATCTTCAGGTACTTTTTCTTCGAGACTTCCTTCGTTGCCATGGCGCCCTCCGCATGAACGTAATGCAGACCAGCATACCAGTTTTGACCGGCGGCTCCAGCGCGCCGCGGCGCGATCGACCTGCACCGGAATCAACCGGCTTGCGCGACTCGCCGCGTCATCGGGCATCGAGATTTTTTTTCGCGCGATGTCGATTCGCGCGATCGTCGCGCGTCGTAGTGTCGTAACCGATCGATTTGCCGTCCGCATGGCCGGCCGGTCGCGGATCTTCCCTTTCCCGTTCAAGGAGTCACAACGATGCGCGTCATGGTAATCGTCAAGGCAACGGCCATTTCCGAATCGGGCGCAATGCCCGATACCGAACTGCTGGCCGCGATGGGCCGGTACAACGAGGAACTCGTGAAGGCCGGCGTGATGCTGGCCGGCGAAGGGCTGCACCCGAGTTCGCGCGGCAAGCGCGTGCACTTCTCCGGCAAGGACCGGACCGTCATCGACGGCCCGTTCGCCGAAACCAAGGAACTGATCGCCGGCTACTGGCTGTGGCAGGTCGACTCGATGGAAGAAGCCGTCGAATGGGTCAAGCGCTGTCCGAACCCGATGCCGATCGAATCGGACATCGAGATCCGCCAGGTGTTCTCGCCCGAGGATTTCGGCGCGGAATTCACGCCCGAGCTGCAGGAGCAGGAAGCGCGGCTGCGCGCGCAACTCGGCGACGGCACGAAGGCGCCGCCGGCCGGGAACTGACGGAGCGCACTGACCTGCCCGCCGGGCGGGCCGCCTCGCAGCCGTGCGCGGCGACCCGCCCGGAAAGTCTCGGGTCGATCGCGCCCCGGCACCGCGCCACCCGCCGTTCCAGCCTGCCCTTCGGCGCTTTTTTTTTCACCTCCGTTGTCGATTTCCCTGCTTGCCGGCCGTCCTGATGTCGTAAGCCCGTTCGCCTTCCGGCGGACGATCATCCGACCACCCACCCCAAGGAGATACGACCATGCGCGTCCTGGTAATCGTCAAGGCCACCGCCGATTCCGAATCCGGCCGAATGCCCGACCCTGAAATGTTCGCTGCGATGGGCCGCTTCAACGAGGAGCTGGCGAAAGCCGGCATCCTGCTGATCGCCGACGGCTTGCAGCCGAGCATGCGCGGCAAGCGCGTCCACTTTGCCGGCAAGAACCGCACCGTCATCGACGGCCCGTTCGCCGAAACGAAGGAGCTCGTCGCCGGCTTCTGGCTGTGGCAGGTGAAATCGATGGAAGAAGCGGTCGAATGGGTGAAGCGCTGCCCGAATCCGATGCGCGGCGACTCCGACATCGAAATCCGCCCGCTGTTCGAAGCCGAGGACTTCAGCCCGGCATTCACGGCCGAACTGCAGGCGCTGAAAGCGACACTGAGCGCGCAAGCCGAGGCCGGGAAGCGCACGTAAGCCGTGTGGCGTCTGGCGACTCCACGTGACCGCCGGGCGCCTTCGCTACCCGCCGACGCGGCACGGCTCACGCGCGATTGCGCGGCACCGCGAGCCGCTCGACCGCTCCGGCGGTCACGTCCCAGAACATCCCGGCATTGCCGTACGCCCGCGCGGCAAGCATCGCGCCATAGACCAGCGACACGAACGTCGCGGCCTCGGTCTGCACCGACACGCCCGGCTGCACGACGCCGTCTTTCACCCCGGTGTCGAGCACGCGCACCAGCCACGCCGCAAGGTCGTCGAAATGCGCCTTCACCGCCCGCGCGACTTCGTCGGGCAGCGCCGGCAACTCCGCGCCGAGCATGCCGGCGACGCAGAACGGCGCGCTGTCGTCCGCGATGCAGCGTTCCCAGTAGCCGATGTATGCGCGCATCTGCACCAGCGCGTCGGCACCGCTCGCGTCGAGCAACGCCATGTCGGCATCGAATTTCGCCTGCGACTGCTGCAGCACGGCGACCGCCAGATCCGCCTTCGTCGGAAAGTGGTGGTGAATGCTCGCCTTCCTGATGTCGATCGCGTCGGCGATGTCGGCATAACTGAATCCGCTGTAGCCGCGCCGCATGATCAGTTGCCGCCCGGCTTCGAGTATGCGGCCCGCCGTACTGTCCCCCGATACCGTCATTTTGCCTACCATCTAGTCGGATGAAAAACATGGATAGTTTACCTCCCTGAGATACTCTTTTCCAGCCGTGATTTCTTCTTGCACACCACCCTACCTACTAGTAGGATGACTTCATCGACGGAACAAGACGCCTGTCGATATCCGACGGTTCCTACCCTGTCTTCCTTCTGGAGAATGAAAATGAAGCGCTTTTCCCAAGTCCGCCAGATCGCCGCGGCCTCGCCCTGACCGCCGCCGCACTCGGCTCGCATGCGGCCGTCGCCGCCCCCGTCAAGAACGTCGTGCTGGTTCATGGCTACTTCGCCGACGGCTCTGGCTGGCAAGCCGTCTCGAACATCCTGACACGTGACGGCTACAAGGTTTCCGTCGTGCAGCAGCCGGAAACGTCGTTCGACGACGACGTGAAGGCAACCCGGCGCGTCGTCGACGCACAGGACGGCCCGAGCATCCTCGTCGGCCATAGCTACGGCGGCGCGGTGATCACCGAAGCCGGCAACGACGACAAGGTCGCGGGCCTCGTCTACGTCGCAGCATTCCAACCCGACACCGGCGAAAGCCCGCTCGAACTGACCAGGAAGACGCCGCCCGCGACAAAGGCGATCAAGGCCACCGAAGACGGCCATCTGTATTTCGACGAAGCGTCGTTCCATGCCGACTTCGCGGCCGACGTGCCGGCCGCCCAAGCGAAATTCATGGCGATCTCGCAAGTCACGCCGGCCGCGCAGTCGTTCGGCGTGCCGATCACGCACGCCGCATGGCGGACGAAACCGAGCTGGGCGGTCGTCGCCACCGCCGACCGCGCGATCAACCCCGAGCTCGAACGCTTCATGACGCAACGCGCCGGCAGCAAGACGATCGAACTCAAGTCGAGCCACGTCGCCTACATCTCGCATCCCGCTGAAGTCGCGAAGCTGATCGAACAGGCAGCCCGGGGCACCGGCAAGGAGTAATGCAGCGCGTTGCCCGAAGCGCTCCGGTTGACGCCGTCGGTCCAGTAACGTATCGTTTTGACACGTTACTGGACCGACAAACGCTTTCCATCATGCATTCCCGTTTCGACCGTTTTCGCGCGACGCCGCTCGGCACGCAACTCGAAGCGCTGATCGCGCGGCCTGAGCGCTATGTCGAATTCGCGGCGCTGTCGCGTGTCGGCGTCGCCGCGATCGGCGCGATCCAGCACGAAATCGCGCACAAATTCCCCGAAATCGAAGCCGATACGACGGCCCGGCAGTTCTGCGGCGCGATGGTCGCCGACGTGATGCGCCGCCACGGGCATGACGTCGTGCAGGCGCGCGGCCGGATCGGCGGCGCGCTGTTCAGCTACGGCGCGGTATTCAGCGCATTTCCACGGGTGCTGCCGTTCGCCGACGTCGTCGTCGAGCTGGCCGCGATGCCCGCGCGGATCGCCGCGTATGCCGCGCACTTTCCCGCCGTGCTCGTCACACGCCGCCCGGCCGGCACGGGCTTCTCGCTCGTCGAGCACGCATGCCACCTGCGCGACCTCGACGCGGTGTTCGCCGAACGCATCGAAGTCGTGCGCGCGCACGAGTTGCCGGTGATCGCGTCCGTCGACGGGACGGCACTCGCCGCGCAGCGCGACTACCTGGCGCAGCCGCTCGACGACGCGCTTGCCGCGTTCCGCACCGGGCGCGCCGCGCTGTGCGCGACGGCCGCCGCGCTGCAACCGTCGGAACTGGCGCGCTGCGGGCTGCGCGACGGCATCCGCCGGATGTCGCTCGACGAACTCGTGCGCGAGCTGCTCGACCACGATCGCACCCACGTGCTCGAACTCGACGAACTGCTCGCCGAACTCGAATTGCCGCCCCTTCCGTCGTCGACCGTCCAATGAGCCAGCCCACCCCGCCCGTCATCTTCGTCCACGGTTTCATCGGAACGCTCGACGTGCCCGCATGGCCCGGCCCGCATCTCGCCCCCGACCTGCTCGGCTACGGCGTCCATCGCGACACGCCGTTCGACGCGATCACGCTCGCCGCGCAGGTCGAGCATCTGCGGCAGGCTGTCGACACGCACTACGGCGCGCAGCCGGTCGATCTCGTCGGTCACTCGGTCGGCGGCGCGATCGCGATGCTGTTCGCCCATGCCCATCCGGCGCGCGTGCGCCGGATCGTCAACGTCGAAGGCAACTTCACGCTCGACGACGCATTCTGGTCGGCGTCGGTCGGCCGCATGTCACCCGCGCAAGCCGACGCGATGCTCGACGGCCTGCGCAGCGATCCATCCGGCTGGCTGCGCGGCGCGATCGACGAACCGTCGCCGCGCCAGCTCGACGATGCGCGCCGCTGGCTCGCGCATCAGCCGGCGTCGACGTTGCGCGCGATGGGACGCTCGGTCGTCGCGACGACGGGCGAACCCGGCTATCTGCAGCTGCTCTCCGAAGTTTTCGAGCGCCATCCGGTGTGGCTCGTCGCCGGCGATCGCTCGCGCGCGGGCTGGCATGTGCCGGACTGGGCGCTCGCGCGCTGCGCCGGCTTCGAGACGATCGCCGGCTGCGGGCACCTGATACCGGCCGAGCGGCCCGCCGCGTTCCGGGAGGCGCTGGCGCGCTGCCTCGGCTGACGCGCGCGGCCGCCGGACTGCGCGCCGGCCACCTGACAACTCGTAGGATTCGCCGAAATTTGGCTGAAAGGCACGGTTGCTAGAGTCGCCAAACAGGGTTTTCCCGATGCCCGACTGCCGAACGGAAACGACACATGCGAGGCTCCATGAACCTGATACGCACGTTCTGGCTACTGCTGCTGCTCGCCGTCGCGGGCCCGGCCCTCGCCTTTCAGACGCGGGTCGTCGCGATCCCGAGCGCGGCGATGAACGAGACGCTGAAGGCGACCGTCGTGCTGCCGGACGACTATGCGCGCCTGCGCCACGGGCCTGAACGCGCCGTCGAGCGCTTTCCGGTCGTCTACCTGCTGCACGGCTCCGGCGGCGACCACACCGACTGGACCGCGAACACGCGGATCGCCGCGCTGGCCGATCGCCATCACGTGATCCTGGTGATGCCCGACGGCGGACACGAAAGCTGGTACATCGACAGCCCGTTCGACTCGGGCAGCCGCTACGAAACCTTCGTCGGCGACGAAGTCGTGTCGTATGTCGACATGCACTTCAGAACCATCGCGACCAAGGGCGCACGTGCGATCACCGGGCTCAGCATGGGCGGCTTCGGCGCGCTGCGCATCGCGCTCGACCGGCCCGACACGTTCGGCGCGGTCGGCAGCATCAGCGGCGCGGTCGATCCGCGCTGCTGCGAGGACGAGCCCGGCATCGACCACGTGTTCGGCGATCCCGTCCGCCATCCGTCGTTCTGGAACCGCAACGCGATCGTCGAAAGCGCGCGCTCGTTCGTCCGTGCGCATCTCGACCTGACGATCGACTGCGGCCGCGACGACTCGTTCGTCGGCTCGAACCGCACGCTGCATCAACGACTCGTCGCACTCGGCGTGCCGCACGACTATGCGGAGCGTCCGGGCGGTCACACGTGGGACTACTGGGCGCACGCGATCCGCTACCAGATGCAGTTCTTCGCGACGTCGTTCCAGCACGGCGGCTACGCGTAGGATCCGCCCACCCGTGTCGCGCGCCGTCCGGCCGGCGTGACGCGGACAGCCCGACGCGCATCGCGCTGCCGCGCCCGTGGGTCGTCGCAGCGCGCGACGGACCCGATGGTAGGATGCGCAGGCATCGACCACCCGACTTCCTCCATGCCGCGCGACAACTTTGCGGACCTGCTCGCCTTCATCGCCGTCGCGCGCGAGCGCAGCTTCACGCGCGCGGCCGCCCGGCTCGGCGTGTCGCAATCCGCACTCAGCCATACGATCCGCTCGCTCGAGACGCGTCTCGGTGTGCGGCTGCTCACGCGCACGACGCGCAGCGTGGCGCCGACCGAAGCCGGCGAGCGCCTGCTGCTCAACCTCGCGCCGCGCTTCGACGAAATCGAGGCCGAACTGTCGGCGCTCGCGGAACTGCGCGACAAACCGGCCGGCACCGTGCGCATCAACGCGACCGACTACGTGATCCGCACGCTGCTGTGGCCGAAGCTGTCGCCGATCCTGCGCGACTACCGCGACCTCAAGGTCGAGTTCGTAACCGACTACGGGCTGTCCGACATCGTCGCGGAACGCTTCGACATCGGCGTGCGGCTGGGAGACCAGGTCGCGAAGGACATGATCGCGGTGCGCATCTCGCCCGACCTGAAAATGGCGATCGTCGGCGCGCCCGCGTATTTCGCGCAACGCGAGCACCCCGCGACGCCGCAGGATCTCGTCGCGCACGACTGCATCAACCTGCGGCTGCCGACGCACGGCGCGCTGTACGCGTGGGAACTCGCGCGCGGCGACGACACGCTGCAGGTGCGCGTCGACGGCCAGGTCACGTTCAACGGCACCTATGAAATGCTCGACGCGGCGCTCGCAGGCTACGGCCTTGCGTACGTGCCGGCCGAACTAGCCGCGCCGCACGTCGGTGCCGGCAGGCTCGTCAGCGTGCTCGACGACTGGTGTCCCACCTTTCCCGGCCACCACCTGTACTACGCGAGCCGGCGGCAATCGTCGCGGGCTGTCGCGCTGATCGTCGACGCGCTGCGCCATCACGGCCACTCATGAACCGGTTCGATAAGTGCATGCGCATTCCTGGGGATTATCGATAGGCGCGTCGGTGGCTACCATCGTCGATGTCTTCCACGTCCTCCGGAGCCCTCGATGTCCGAACCGACTTCCGCCGCGCGCCAGGCCTTCGGCGCAATCGCGCCGGCTCTCGCCGACTACACCGACAACGTGTTGTTCGGCGACGTGTGGCAGCGCCCCGGCCTGTCGCCGCGCGATCGCAGCCTGATCACGGTCGCGAGCCTCGTCGCGCTGTATCGTGTGAACGAACTGCCGTTCCATCTGAAGAAGGCGCTCGACAACGGCATCACGCGCGACGAGCTGATCGAGGCGATCACGCATCTCGCGTTCTATTCGGGCTGGCCGACCGCCAGTTCGGCGCTACCGATCGCGCAGCGCGTGTTCGACGAAGCAGGCGTGTGAGCGCCACATCCGGACCGCACGCTCATTCAACCGACTTCAATCGACGCGGGCGCTCGCCCGCATGGAGCCTCACCATGGATTACCGCTATCTCGGGCGCAGCGCGCTGAAAGTGTCGCCGCTGTGTCTCGGCGCGATGATGTTCGGCGGCGAGACCGACGAAGCGACGTCGACGCGCATCATCGACAAGGCGTTCGATCAGGGCATCAACTTCATCGACACGGCCGACGTCTATCACGCCGGACGCTCGGAACAAATCGTCGGCCGTGCGATCGCGCGGCATCGCGACAGCTGGGTCGTCGCGACGAAGTTCGGCTTTCCGGCTGGTCCGGACGCGGGACCGAACCGTCAGGGCCAGTCGCGCAAATGGATCTACGAATCGGTCGACGCGAGCCTGAAGCGGCTCGGCACCGATTACATCGATATCCTCTATTTCCACCGCACGCTGACCGATGCGCCGCTCGAAGAAGGGATGCGCGCGGTGGCAGACCTGATCCGGCAAGGCAAGGTGCGCTACGTCGGGCTGTCGAACTTCAAGGGCTGGCGCATCGCCGAGATCGTGCGCCTCGCCGACCAGCTCGGCATCGATCGCCCGGTGGCGAGCGAACCGCTGTACAACCTCGTCGATCGCACGGCCGAGGTCGAACAGTTGCCGGCGGCCGCGCATTACGGCATCGGCGTCGTGACGTACAGCCCGCTTGCGCGCGGCGTGCTGACCGGCAAATACGCGCCCGGCGCGCAGCCGCCCGCCGATTCGCGCGCGGGCCGTGGCGACCGGCGCATCCAGCAGACGGAATGGCGGCCCGAGTCGCTGCACATCGCGCGGCAGGTGGCCGAACACGCAGCCGCGCGCGGCACGACGTCGGTCGCGTTCGCACTCGCGTGGGTGATGAAGAACCGCATCGTCAGCTCGACGATCGCCGGGCCGCGCACCGAAGCGCACTGGGACAGCTACATCGATGCGTTGACGCTCGAACTCGGCCCCGACGACGAACGCTTCGTCGATTCGCTGGTGCCGCCCGGACATGCGTCGACACACGGATACACGGATCCCGGCTATCCGGTCGAAGGGCGGAAGGTTTGATGTTCGTCTGCTGAAACCGGGTGCGCGCCGCCCGACTGCACGATGCGACGGGTGTAATGGCCGGTTGGCGGAGGATGAGCGACTGACATGCCGGACGTTGTCGTCCGGCATGCTGGTACGTCGGCACGCCGACGAACGTCGCATGACGCGGCGAAACGATCAGAACGAAAGACGGAAGACAACCGCGGCCGAAGCGAAAGCAGAAGCCGCGAATTCAGTTCAGTTGTTCAGTTGCCGTGCGCGGCGTCGGCGCCCACCACGCGATCGAAGAATTCCTGCGCACGCGCCAGTTCGGCGAGCGCGCGATCGAGGCGCGACATCGCAAGTGCATAGTCGGCCGACGAGATGTCGTCGTCGCTTTCGCCGCGCACGGCGCGAAACGCCTGGTCGACGTTGCGCGTCGCCTCGACGAAGCGTTGCGCGGCCCGGGCTTCCCGCGAACAGGTGTGGGTCGACATCGACACTTCTCCCTCAGGGTTGCTGTGTGAAGCAAGCCGACGCCCAGTGTGCGTGGTGCGCATGTCGGCGGCGTGAACGACGGCAAGCAGCCTGTCGATGCACGGCCACCGCGCGGCACGCTTCGTGGCGATTGTCGCTCCGCACCCGCCGATCCGCTACGGCGAGATTGCAACAAATTCTTGCGCGCGCCGGGATGGCGGCCACACGCATGTGCGTCGACGCGCGTCGCTGCACGCGCATTCATCTGCCCTGCCTTGCGTCACGCGCCGCGCACCGGCGGCGCGAAACTCATGCGCGCCCGATGCGCGGATGCGCGAGACCGCCGAACGCGGCCGCTTCGCCGGGCGACAGATCGAACAGATCGCCGGTGAGCTCGCCCGGATGCTCGGCCGCGGGCCGGCTGCGCAGCCGCGCGACATGCGTGGGCGCGACGTAGGCAGCCGCCGTTTCGATCGGCGGCACGTCGAACAGGTCGCGCGTGACGCCGCGCACGGCATCCGTCGGCGACTTTCCGCGCAGGCGCGCGACCAGTTCGACGAAGCGGTCGAAATCGCCGGCGCGCGTCGCCTTGTTCACTTCGGCGAGATCGCGCGCCTTCAGCACGCACGGCTGTGCGAGCCGCACGAAATACGGTGCCTCGAGTTCGACCGACAGCGCGAGCGGATAGCTCTTGCCGGTTTGTTCCTTCGCGCGCCCGATGCAGTCGACCACGGCCGCGCCCTGCGCGACGCCGAGCGGCTTGCCCGTGCTCACGCTGCGCAGGTGATCGGGGCACACGCGCAGTTGCGTGCCAACCGTCAGCGCGGTGGACGATGCGCAGACGAGCGCGTAGTGCTGTTCGCGACGCCGGCCCGACGGCAGCGTCGCGCGGCTTGCAATGAACGTGTGCGGCGGCAGCGGCCGCACCTGGCCGCTGGCGTCGACCCAGGCGTTCCACAGCAGCGCGTCCTCGCGCTTGCGCTCGCCGGGCCGCGGACGCGACGCAACCGGCGAGAACAGCGCGAGCAGCGAGCCCGTGCGATGCGCGGCGACTTGCGCGCTGCTGCCGAGCGGCTGGTTGATGCCCCACAGAAAACGCCCGCCTCCGAGCCGGCGCTCCCATTCCTTGCGGAGCACGACGGTCGGCAGTTCCTCGCCGGACTCGGTACCGATCTTCGTCCAGCAGAACGTGGGAGGGAGGTGTTTCAGTGTCATCAACTTTCTCGGGATACAGCCTCGCTGGTGACAGCAAGCCCATTCAACAACCGTAACTGTATAGGTATAATGCATCGCATGGAAGCCCCGGATCACGATTTTCCTGTACAAGACCTGTTACGCCGTCTGATGGCGGACACGCGCTCGTCCAGCGAAATCGCGCGACTTTCCGGGGTCAGCCAGCCGACCGTGTCGCGGCTGCGGCTGTCGAACGGGCATCGGCTGCGGCGCAGCGCGCCATTCAACAAGCTATGCAGTTTCTACGGCGTCGATACCGGCCCGGCGCGCCGCCGCTACAACGACCTGCTGCGCGACGCGATCGTCGACGCGTGGGACGGCTCCGACGAGCACGGGCGCGCACTGCTGGTCGTGATTCAAGGGTTGAAGGATCTGCAGGCGAAGGCGGATGACGGGTGACGGCGCGCGCGGGCGTTCATCAATGGAAGGAAGACCGGGAGCATCCGGCGAGCGGGCGGTGACGAATACGATTCGTCACCGCCCGTTTTGCTTGGGGCGACGCTTCGAGATCGCGCCGTTTCGCAACTGGCTCGGCAGCAGTCGGCACGATGTGACCCGCCCTGCCGCATTCGTTGCCGAGCCGGCTCCACGCCGCGATACGCGAAGCCTGCCTCCGCGCACGGCAACGCCACGTTCGCTAGAATGCGCGGCTCGACGTGACTCGAATCAAAGCGAAAGGAAACGCCATGAAACTCCCGTTCGAGTGGCAGATCGGCCTGCGCTATGCGCGCGGCGGCCGGCGCTCGGCCAGCGACGGCTTCGTGTCGTTCATCACCGGTGCCGCAATGGCCGGTATCGCGCTCGGCGTCGCAGCGCTGATCGTCGTGCTATCCGTGATGAACGGCTTTCGCACCGAAGTACGCGACCGGATGCTGTCGGTACTCGCGCACGTGGAAATCTTCTCGCCGTCCGGCACGCTGCCGGACTGGCAATTGACCGCGCACGAATCGTTAAAGAGCCCCTCGGTGCGCGCCGTCGCCCCCTATGTCGACGCACAGGCGCTGCTGACGAACGCAGGCAACGTAACTGGTGTCGCATTGCGCGGCATCGATCCCATGCTCGAGCCGCGCGTGTCCGACGTCGTGCGCAAGCTGAAGACCGGTCGTCTCGACGCGCTCATGCCAGGCGGGATGGGCATCGTGATTGGCTCGGCACTCGCGGACGCACTGCACGTCAAGATCGGTGACCGCATCACGTTCTTCGCGCCCGGCAATCATGCGCGTGTCGACGACGCACTGCCACGGTTCCGCCAGTTCACCGTCGTAGGCACGTTCGAGTCAGGCCACTATCAGTACGACAGCGCGCTCGCATACATCCATCTCCAAGACGCACAAAAGCTGTCGAACGTGGCCGCGCCGACCGGCCTGCGGTTACGCATCGACGATCTGCAACGTGCGCCGGAAGTCGCGCAGGCGCTCGCGCGTTCATTGTCAGGCGAGCTTTACATCCGCGACTGGACGCGACAGAACCGTACGTGGTTCGAGGCCGAGCGACTACAAAAGCGCATGCTGTCGTTGGTCCTGATGCTGATCGTCGCAGTCGCCGCATTCAATCTCGTGTCGTCGCTCGTGATGACCGTTACGCAGAAACAGGGCGACATCGCGATCCTGCGCACACTTGGCGCACCACCCGTGTCGATCACGAAGATTTTCGTCATCCAGGGGATGGCGATCGGCGTTGCCGGCACGTTGGCCGGCGTCGCGCTTGGTTGCACGATCGCGGCAAGCATCCCGACCGTGCTACCGGCCGTCGAACGGTTGCTCGGCATCCACTTCCTGACACCCTCCGTGTATTTCCTCAGCGCACTGCCGGCGAAGCTCGCTGTGACCGACGTGATCACGATCGCCGCGACAGCATTCCTGATGTCGTGCGTCGCGACGCTCTACCCGAGCTGGCGCGCCGCGCGCGTCCGACCGGCCGAAGCGCTGCGCGACGAGTAAGCGCGAAAGCCGACGCTCATGTCGCCATTGGATGTGCACTCGACCGGCGCGCCGAGGCCGACGTGAGTGAGCCGCCAACTGTTTCGTCACCTCCACCAGCATCACAAAACTTTTTTACACGCAGTTAAAAAAGTTTGACACGCCGTTTTCGCTGAGATAACTTTTGCGCAAGCTTCCGGAAAGCAAACGCGAACCGGCAAGCCATCACGATGCGCGGCGCGGCCGAAACCGCCGATCCGTTTCATTCCGTCGCCGCACGCGCGTCGCGTCGTGTTTTTTCGCAGCGCAGCACCGCAGCTCGCAACATCCCCGTCTCATCGAATGATGTCGTTCCGTTTCATCTGGAAGGACGCGTGGCACGCACGCATTTGATTCGCAGTCCTGCATGACAGCAATGCACTACCGCCGCTTTCCGGCCGGGATCGCGCCCGGCGTTGTCCCGATGGTGCAGTTTCCTCTTCGTCGCATGCAGTAATCGGCCCGGCCCGCAGGGGGCGTATCGCGGAACGGTCGTATCCACACAATCAAAAGAACGAGGTCGGCAATGCAATTTCATATCAGAGGATCGCGCAGCGCATGGCTACCCGCGCTCGTCGCGGCCGCGACGCTCGCCGCGTGCGGCGGTGACGACGGCGGCAGCGTGGCAGGCGTCTCCGCGCTCGCGCAAAATCAACAGGACGAGGCCGCTGCATCGGCGGCGGCCGGCGCTCAATCGCTCGCAGCGCGCGTGTCGCCGTCCGGCGTCCCGTACGCGAACCCGGCGAGCGGCGGACGCTACAAACCGGTGATCAGCAACGGCCAGGTACAGCCGTCGCTGTCGGGCGGCACGATCGAGGAAAACGCGTGGATCGACACGCCGGTCGACTCCGACGGCGACGGTACGCGCGACCGCATTCACGTGCGCGTCGTGCGTCCGTCCGAGACCGCCAGCGGCGCGCGCACGCCGGTCATCGTGCTCGCGAGCCCGTACTACGCGGGGCTTGCCGACAGCCCGAACCACGACGTCGACGTCGAACTCGACGGCTCGCCGCATCCCGTTGCGACGGCCGCCGCCCCCGGCGGCGCGTCCGCGCGGATCATGGCCGCCGCGCCGCAAGTGCGCATGCTGCAGCAGCTCGAAGCGGCCGCCGCCGGCCGTTCATGGATCGAAGGCTACTTCGTGCCGCGCGGCTTCACGATCGTCTATGCGGACTCGCTCGGCACCGCCGGCTCCGACGGCTGCCCGACGATCCTCACGCGCGACGAATCCGTCGCGATGGCGTCGGTGATCCGCTGGCTCGGCCGCGATGCGACCGCGAAGGATGCGAGCGGCAAGGCAGTCGTCGCGAGCTGGTCGACGGGCCACGTCGGAATGTACGGCGTGTCGTACGACGGCACGCTGCCGAAGATGGTCGCGAGCCTGCGCACGCGCGGGCTCGATGCGATCGTGCCGATCGCCGGGTTGTCGAACATGTACGGCTACTATCGCTCGGGCGGCCTCGTGCGCGCGCCGGAAGGCTATCAAGGTGAGGACGTCGACGTCTATATCAAGGCGCTGCTGACGAATGCGCATCCGGAGCGCTGCACGCACCTGGTCGACGAAGCGCTGCAGCAGGAAGACCGCAAGACGGGCGACTATTCGCCGTTCTGGGCCGCGCGCGACATCCCGACCGAGCACGCCGTCGCGCCGGCACTCGTCGCGCAAGGGTTGACCGACGACAACGTGCGCGTCGACCAGTCGACATCGTGGTATCTCGCGATGCGGCGCCAGGGCGTGCCGACGCAGCTGTGGCTGCATCGCCTGAAACACACCGACCCGACCCGCGTGCCGGCGATGGCCGATGCGTGGACCGCCGAGGTGAACCGCTGGTTCACGCGCTACCTGATCGGCGTCGACAACGGCGTCGAACGCGATCCGCGCGCGGTGGTCGCGCAGGCCGACGGCACGCTGCTGAAGGAAACCGACTGGGCCGCGCGGCGCGCCACGCCGGTCGCGTATTTCGCGGGCGGCGACGGCACGGGCACCGGCACGCTGTCGCGGCTGCCGAGCGGCGGCCCGCTCGCGCGCTTCACCGACGATGCGTCGATTCCCGCGCTCACGCTGGCGAACGCGCCGACCGGCGAGCATCGCAGCCGCTTCGAGACGACTCCGTTCACGACCGCGACGCGCCTGTCCGGCTCCGCGACCGCCCGCGTGCGGCTGACCTTCACCGGCGTCGCGAACGTGACGGCGCTGCTGGTCGACCGCGCGCCGGACGGCACGGCGACGATCGTCTCGCGGGCATGGACCGATCCGCGCAACCGCGTGTCGGACTGGATCTCGGCGCCGGTGCTGCCGGGCATGCCGTATGACCTCAAGCTGACGTTCATGCCGCGCGACTACACGCTCGAAGCGGGTCACAGGCTCGGCCTCGTCGTGCTGTCGAGCGACAACGAGGCGACGCTGCGGCCAGCACCGGGCACGGGGCTCGCGCTCGACCCGGCAGGAACGTCGGTGACGGTGCCGCTGGTGTCGTCCTGACCCGGCGCGCGCAAAACGGGCGCGGTGATCCGAAGGATGCGCGTGCGATCGTGAACGATCGCACGCGCCCGAATCCACACGAAACGTACCCTGGGCGCCACGCGGCGATGCTGCACCGTTGCGTGGCGCCGTTCTTCATCGACAATGCGGCTCAGCCCGCCGCAAGACGCCTGGGCACGACATCCGGCCACAGGTTCGCGCGCTCGACGAGTTGATCGTTGCCGGTATGTTCGCGGGAGTGGCGGCTCATCCCGCCGCGCCTCGGCACGAAGGGTACGGCAGCGATAGTCATCGATCGGCTCCATGAACGGCACACGTCCGGCATCGGCCGGACGGCATGGAGTGCGATGTCATTGCAGCGGGATCGACGTTCCGGCGCCGAATGGCCGGCCTTGATGCGAATTTTTCCGATTTTCGCGTGCGGGTTGCGGATACATGCCGGCGCGCCGCACGGACCACACTCACAGCGGCGTCAGCACCGCCTCCCCGGCGAAATATCGCGCCGCATTGTCGAGAAACTGCTGGACCGAGCGATCGAGCGCCTCCGGCGACCAGCCGCCCATGTGCGGCGTCAGCACGATATTGTCGAGCGCCGTCAGCGCGCGCGGCGGCTCCGGCTCGCCTTCGTAGACGTCGAGCCCCGCGCCCGCGATGCGCCGTTCGCGCAGCGCATCCGCCAAAGCGGCGGTATCGACAACGCTGCCGCGCGACACGTTGACGAGAAACCCGCCGGGGCCGAGCGCATCGAGCACCGCGCGGTCGATGAGGTGACGCGTGCCCGCGCCGCCCGGCGTCGCGACGATCAGGAAATCGGCCCATTGCGCGAGCGCCTCGACGCGCTCGAAATAGCGATACGGAACATCCTTCCCGGAACGGTTGTGATAACCGATCTCGATGTCGAAGCCGGCCGCGCGCCGCGCGCACTTCTCGCCGATCTTGCCGAGCCCGACGATACCGAGCTTCTTGCCCGACACGTTCGGCGGCATCGGCAGCGCGTCGCGCCATACGCCCGCGCGGGTCTTCGCATCGAGTTGCACGACGTTGCGCACCGCCGCCAGCAGCAGCGCGAACGCATGATCGGCGACGCAATCGTCGTTGGTGCCCGCGCCCGTCACCACGGTGATGCCGCGCGCCTTCGCATGCGCGACGTCGATGTGCTCGTAGCCGGCGCCGAGCGCGCTGACGAACGTGAGCTGCGGCAGACGGTCGATTTCAGCGGCTGTCAGGCCCGTGCTGCCGTTGGTCAACACCGCGCGAATCGTGCGGCCGTGTTCGGCGATCGCGCGCTCGCGTTCCTCGGCGGTCGGTGCATGGTGGACGTCGTACGACGCGGCGATCTCGCGGTGCGCGTCGTCGCGCAGCGCGATAAGGACCAGTAGCTCGGGTTTCATGTCAGCAAGTGTCCGCAGGCGGGAATGCGCTCCAGTGTAACAACGGCGTGCGACGCATGCGGGTTACCCCCACGCGTGCTGTGGACGTGCCGCCGCACGCGGTTTGCCAAAGCCGACTCAGTCAAGTAACTTTCGGCGTACGTCCCCGTTCTGGAGAAAGGCCCCGATGAAGCTCGCCCTGCCCGCCCGCATCCTGGGCCTCGCGTTCGCCGCCGCAGTCGTCGCACCCGGCGCGCACGCCGACACGCCCGTCGTGGTGTCATCGAAAATCGACACCGAAGGCAACCTGCTCGGCAACGTCATCGCACAGGTGCTGAAGGCCCACGGCATCCCCGTCACCGAAAAGATCGCGCTCGGCACGACCCCGATCGTGCGCAAGGCGCTCACGAGCGGCGAGATCGACATCTACCCCGAATACACGGGCAACGCGGCGTTCTTCTTCAACAAGGCCGACGATCCCCTGTGGAAGAACGCGAGCCAGGGCTACGACACCGCGAAGAAGCTCGACTACGCGGCGAACCATCTCGTCTGGCTGACGCCGGCGCCCGCGAACAACACGTGGGGCGTCGCCGTGCTCGCGCCGGTCGCGCAAGCGCAGCACCTGAAGACCTTCTCCGACTTCGGCAAGTGGATCGCGGGCGGCGGCAAGCTGAAGCTCGCGGCATCGGCCGAGTTCGTGAACAGCGCATCCGCGCTGCCGTCGTTCGAAAAGGCATACGGCTTCAAGCTGAAACCCGATCAGCTCGTCGTGCTGTCGGGCGGCGACACGGCCGCGACGATCAAGGCCGCCGCGAACCAGACCGACGGCGTGAACGCGGCGATGGTGTACGGCACCGACGGCGGCATCTCGTCGAGCGGCCTCGTCGTGCTCGACGACGACAAGCACGTGCAGCCCGTCTATGCGCCGACGCCGGTGATTCGCGAAGCCGTGCTGAACGCGCATCCGCAAATCGCCGACTTCCTGAAACCCGTGTTCGCGAGCCTCGACCTGAAGACGCTGCAGACGCTGAACGCGCGCATCCAGATCAACGGCGAACCGGCGGCCGGCGTGGCCAAAAGCTACCTGAAGTCGAAAGGCTTCGTTAAGTGACGGGTCGCGCGGTGGCGTCCGCGCGGCGCATCACGCTCGACAAGGTCGGTATCCTGATCGGTGTCCTGACGATCGTGGCGGTGTTCGGCATGCCGTTCATGGTGCTGCGGCCGAACCGTATCGCGGCCGGCACGGGGCTGTCGGTATTCGCCGCGCTGCCCGCCGTGCAGGGTGCCGCGCTCGCCGCGCTGTGGCTCGTCGGCGCGTTGTGGGCGATGACGGCGAGCCGTCCCGCATGGCGGCTCGCGGCCGGCTGCACGTGGCTCGCGACGCTGGCCTACGCGGTCGGTGCGGCGGCGACGCACGCCGTCGCCCCCGCCGACGAGCGCTCGCACCGTGTCGCCCCGGCGGCGTGTGCTGCTGCTGTTCGCGTGGGCGTGCCTCGTCGCCGAACGCGCTCGCGCGGCTCGGCCTTCGGCCCGTGGCGGCCGCTCTTCGCGCTCGCCGTCGCCGTGGCAGCGATAATCGCTGCCGGCTCGCGAGCGGCTGGTGGACGGCTGTCCGTGATGCGCGAATACGCGGTGCGCAGCGACGACTTCTGGCGGGCGAGGCGATCCGGCACGTCGCGCTCGCGCGGCTCGGTCGCGGCGCGCTCGTCGCGGCCTGCCGCTCGGATCGCATGCGCGCGGTCGCGCCGGTGCGCACCGTCGTGATGCCGGTGCTCAATATCGTGCAGACGATCCCGAGCATCGCGATGTACGGGCTGATGATGGCGCCGCTCGGCCTGCTCGCCGCGCACGTGCCGCTCGCGGCCGCGCTCGGCATCCGCGGGATCGGCGTCGCGCCGGCCGTGCTCGCGCTGTTTCTCTACTCGCTGCTGCCGATCGCGTCGAGCGTCGTGGTCGGGCTCGAACAGGTGCCGCCGCACGTGACCGAAGCAGCACGCGCGATGGGCATGACGCGCGCGCAGCGGCTGCTGCGCGTCGATCTCGTGCTCGCGTTGCCGGTGATCCTGAGCGGCGTGCGCATCGTGCTGGTGCAGAACATCGGCCTGACCGCGGTCGCCGCGCTGATCGGCGGCGGCGGGTTCGGCATCTTCATCTTCCAGGGAATCGGGCAATCGGCCGCCGATCTCGTGCTGCTCGGCGCGATCCCGACGATCGCGCTCGCGCTGGCGGCCGCCGTCGTGTTCGAAGCCGCGACCACGCTCGCGAAGGAACGTACCGCATGATCGAGATCGAACGCATCGGCAAACGCTTCGGCGACGTCGTCGCCGTCGACGACGTATCGATGACGATGAAGCAAGGCACGATCACCGCGCTCGTCGGCGCATCGGGCAGCGGCAAGTCGACGCTGCTGCGGATGATCAACCGGCTGATCGCGCCGACCGGCGGCACGATCCGCATCGACGGCGTCGACACCGCGAGCGTGCCGCCCGAGCAGTTGCGGCGGCGCATCGGCTACGTGATCCAGGGGCACGGCCTGTTCCCGCACTGGAGCGTCGCGCGCAATATCGCGACCGTGCCGCGCCTGCTCGGCTGGCCGGCCGAGCGCATCGACGCGCGCGTGCGCGAACTGCTCGACCTGTTTCATCTCGCGCCGTCCGAATTCGCGGACAAGCTGCCGCACGAACTGTCGGGCGGCCAGCAGCAGCGCGTCGGCGTCGCGCGCGCGCTCGCGGCCGAGCCCGCGATGCTGCTGATGGACGAGCCGTTCGGCGCCCTCGATCCGATCATCCGCAACAAGGCGCAGGACGATCTGTACGCATTGCAGCGCCGCCTCGGCATCACGGTCGTGATCGTCACGCACGATATCGAGGAAGCGCTGAAGCTCGGCGACACGATCGCGGTGATGGACGGCGGACGGCTGCTGCAGGTCGCGTCGCCGGCCGAGATTCTCGGCAAGCCGGCGGCGGGTGTCGTCGAGCAGCTCGTCGCCGGCGTCGACCGGCCGCTGCGCCTGCTCGCGCTGACGCCGATCGACGCGGTGGCCGAGCCCGGCCACGCCGACGGCGAACCGATCGCCGCGACACGCACGCTGCGCGACGCGGTGTCCGAGCTGCTGTGGCGCGGAGCGGACGCATTGCCGGTCGAAGGCGGCAACGGGCCCGACGTGCGCCGCATCACGCTCGACGCGATCCGCGCGCACGCGAGGAAGCCCGCATGACGACGCGGCCCGCGCGTTCGCATTCGCCCCGGCCGCGGCGGCTGCCCGCGCATGTCGCACGCGCGGCCGCGCTCGCGCTGCTGCTCGTGCTGCTGTTGCGCCCCGCGTGGCTGCAGGGCGTGTTCGCGCCGTTCGCGGACAACGGCGCGCCGGTCATCTACGACCGCGCGAGCCTGCTCGATCTCACGCTCGCGCATCTCGGCACCGTCGCGCTGTCGAGCCTGCTCGGCACGCTGGTCGCGGTCGCGGCCGGGATCGCGGTCACGCGGCCGGCCGGCGCGGATTTCCTGCCGGTCGCGCGCAGCGTCGTCGACATCGGCCAGACCTTTCCGCCCGTCGCGGTGCTCGCGCTCGCGGTACCGGCCGTCGGCTTCGGGTTGAAACCGGTGCTGATCGCGCTCGTGCTGTACGGGCTCCTGCCGGTTTTCGAGAGCACGATCGCGGGGCTCGAGGACGTGCCGCGCGACGTCGTCGACGCCGCGCGCGGGATGGGGATGAGCGGCTGGCAGCAGCTGGTGTCGGTCGAGCTGCCGCTCGCGTTTCCGGTGATCGTGAACGGCATCCGGCTCGCGGTCGTGATCAATCTCGGCACCGCGACGATCGGCTCGACGGTTGCCGCGCGCGGGCTCGGCGACGTGATCATCGCGGGCCTGCAGACGTCGAACACCGCGTTCGTGCTGCAGGGCGGCGTGATCGTCGGGCTGCTCGCGGTGCTGGTCAGCGATGCGATCGGGGCGATCGCGCGAGTGGCGGGCGCGCGGCGGGCGTAGCACGCGGCAGGCGGATTACGCACCCGCAGTCGTTGCGTCGCGGGAGAACAAGGGGGCGCAAAAAAAACGGGCGCGCTTCATCCGGACTCCGATGCGTGTTCGTGCAACGATCCTGTCTGCGCACCGCGCGCATCGATACAAGCCTACATCGTGCTTTCATTCGAGCCTGCGCTCGAACGCGCACGACGATTGGCCGATATACTATGCGCCTCTCATTTCCCCGCACTCCACCATGCGACGACGGTTTCTCTGGCTGATCGTGCTTTCGCTCGGCATTGCGCAACAGGCGTCGGCGCAGCAGGCGCCCACCCTGCCTGCCTCCGCGCCCGAAGCGGCCGCATCCGCGCCGAGCATGGCCTCCGCACCGCTCGCGAACGATCAGCCGAACGAAGAAAACCGCCGCATCACGTCGTACCTGACCAGGAAATTCGGTGTCGCGAAAGAGCGCGCCGCGAAGCTCGCCGATATCGTGAGCGTCACTGCGACGAAATATTCACTGCCTCCGGCACTCGTTTACGCGATTATCTCGATCGAATCGCGCTTCCAGGAAAAGGCGCGCGGCCAGCACGGCGCGACCGGGCTGATGCAGGTCGTGCCGTCCGCGCACCGCGGCATGCTGCGCGACGTGAAGGACCTCACCGAGCCGAATGCGAACGTCGAAGCGGGCTCCAAAATCCTGTCGGGCTATGTGCGGGCGGCCGGCGGCAACGTGCAAGCCGGGCTGAGGAGTTATGGCGGCTCCAACGCGTATGCGGCGAAGGTGATGCAGCGGGTCGACGCGTTCCGCTTCGTGCTCGAACCGGAAGACGGCGCGAAAGGCTCGAACGACACGAACCCGCGCATGGTGCCGGTCAGCGATCCGTCGACCGCGGCGCCCGCCGCGAGCCGCAACGCAAAGTAGGCGCACCGCGCGCGTCAGAGCAGCTCGACGTTGACCTTGGGCACCATGGGCGCAATCCGCAGGACGCGCTCGGCCTGAGCTCGCACGTACTCCGAAATACGGTGTACCCATGCACGCTCGTCGCCTGCGTACACGCCGGATTCCGCCAGTTCGGGAGCCAGCTTCCCGGCCAGCGTCGCCATCCGCGTCATTTCACGCGCAACGAGCGCCGGCCGGATCCGCACACGATGCGCGAAGTCCGCGAGCGCGAAAGCCGTGAGCTCCTCGGTGCGAAACACATCGCCGTACGCCATCGCCATGTCCTGCACATAGGCGTCGCCGTAGACATTCACGCACACCAGGTCGTAAAGCGGCGCCGGATCGAGCCCGCCGCTGCTGACGAAAAACGAAATGTTCTTGCCGTGCGCGTCGCTGTTGCCGATCAGCAGCTGCAACAACGCCCAGCGCAACATGGCCGAACGCGCGGCGGCGGGCGTCTCGAGAAACGGCGTCAGCGAAAACAGCTTTTCGAAGCTCACGCCTTCGCGGATATTGCGTACGTCCGCATTGTTGCCGAGATTGCGTTCGTATTTGAGTGTCGCCGGCAAGTCGAGGGCCTGGCATCCATCGATGACATGAAGTCGCCGCACCGCGCTCACGCGCTGCGGATCCTCCGGATCGGTCGTCACGACCCGGTCGAATCGTTCGATCAGCAGAATTGGTTCGGGGATGCGCCGAATCTCGACATGCGCGACCGGCAAGCCCATGCGGGCCGCCAGCGTCATGCAGAAATGCTCGTTGGCCACCATGAACGGCGCCTGCGGGCTGCGCGACTCAGGCTTCAGAATGTGCGAACTGCTGAGCGCCCCGTCGACAAGCGCATACCGTTCACCCTCGACGAGCACCTGCAGTTTGTCCTGATGGCCGGCGATCGACAGGCGTACCTGATCGTCCCACACGGGAAACGGAATCGCATCGCGCTTGCGGATACGATCGGTCAGTTCCTCCGCGGAGATCGGTCGGCGCACGGGTTCGAGGGTTTCAGGCGCCCGTGCGGGCGAACCGTCGTCCGGAACGAAGCTCAACGCACCGACGGGCTCCTTGCCGAGCATTCGAATCAGGCCGAAAACGTTGTCCTTCGACATCTGATACATCGAGGCGGCCACGTCGAGTGCACGGCCCTCGGGCAGCAGGTTGCCCACGAAGCGCTGGATCGCGCCCGACGGCGGGATTCCCCCGTCGAGCGGAATGCACGGCGACAGCGCAAACGCATCGCCGCGTGCCAGCCACGCCGGATCGTAGGAAAAGCCGTAGTCGTCGCGGCGGGCATCGTAAGTCAACTGCCCGACCGGCGAGCCATCGGCCGAAATGCGCAGACGATGGATCATCACGGGCCCTCGGGCAAACCGGACGAGCCTGGCAAAGCGGCGCGCACCGTCGCGGTGTCACGCAATGCGTTGCGCGCCGCCGGGACGTCGCGTTTCGGCACGACGAGCAAATTGAGGCCGAAGCCGTCCAGTACCTTGAACAGCTTGTCGAGACTCACCGCGCGGCCGTTTTCGAGCCGCGACAGGACGTCCTTGGAGACGCCGAGCATGTCGGCCGCATCGTCGATCCGCATCTGGTTCTGCGCGCGCCGGTTGCGCACGAGCGCGCCCAGGGCGGCAAGGTCCGGTGCGAACGGGTCGGGTGCCGCGATGGGTTGCGGTAAGGTTCGGGCCATAATTCCGAAATTTCAGGAACAAAGCGCCGTCACAGGCAGCTGACGGCATAGTTACGTAAATATCGGAATTATAATGGTTCAACGGCCGAACGGCCAATTGTTCCGGTATTTCAGGAATAAAATCGAGAACGGCACGTGACCGTCGATTATTCGCATATTTCAGGAATTATAAATGGAAACGGCGACGCCTCCGCGCCGCCGTCTCGCACTGACCGGATCCCGCCGACCAGCCCTACCCGCTCAAAGCTGCCCCGCCGCCCCCGTCCACCGCAGGTAATCCCCGCGCGTCCAGTCGAGCGACACGCCCACGCGCTTCGTCCCCGGCCGGATCTTCGGCTTGTACATCGACAGCGTCAGCGACTCCAGCGCGGGCCATTCGCGGAACGACAGCACCGCGAGATCGGCGACGAGCGTCTCCAGCAGCCGCGTATGCGGCTTGTGCGACAGGAACGACGCGACGCGCGCGCAGTAGCCGTCGTAGTCGATCCACTCGCCCTGCTCGCTCGGCTCGCAGCGATACCCGAGCCGCGCATCGATCACGATCGGCTGCGGCGCCTCGTGCTCGTGCGCGTGGATGCCGATCCGCGCGGGCACCTTCAGTTCGTCGACGAACACGCTCCAGCCGCGCCCGCGCAGGCGCGGCGCGTCGATCGCCACGAACGGTTCGTCGAACGGCTTCATGATGCGAGCGGCGCCGCGGCGTCGAGCATGATGCGCACGAAATAGTCGGCGAAGCTGCGGCGCAGGACGATCTCGAACGTATCGTCGCCGGTCGGGATCAGCGTGATCGGCGACTTGAAGTAGTGCGACTGCGCGCACTGGCCCGGCTTGAGCACACGCGGATGCAGGTCGAGCGGGCAGCCGCGCGCGATCACGTCGCGCACGCGTTCGCCGCTGACCTCGACGACCGTGTAGCCGCTGCCGACGTCGACGGCCGCCGCATACGAACCCTGCACGGCCTCCGCGAGCTGCGCCTCGAGCACGCCCGCCTGCACGGGCCCGTTCGAGCGCACGAGCCACTCGTCGGGACCGAGCCACAGCACGTCGTACTCGGCGCCGCGCGCGACCGTGTTCGGCACCGCCGGCGGCCGGCAGCCGACCACGCGCTCGAACGCGCTGACGAATGCCGGGTCGCTCAGCTCGCCGCGCACGTTCACGAGATCGAGGAACGGCCGCTCGCGCAGCGTGAACTTCTTCGATGCGCGCGCCTGGTGCAGCTTCAGCACATCGGCCGCGCCGACGAACGGCGATTCAAGCGTCACGCCCGCGCCCGCCACCGGCGTCTGGTTTCTCGTTTCATTCCACATGCTGGCGCACCCCTTCGGTATCGTAGAAAACCGGGCTCGAGATCTTCGCGGTGATGCGCTTGCCGTTGGCCAGCGGAATCACGACGCTCTCGCCCATCTTGTTCAGGCCGCCCTTCACCACCGCCAGCGCAATCGAGCGCTTCAGGATCGGGCTGTAATAACTCGACGTCACGTGGCCGATCATCGGCGTCGGATCGACCGCCGACACCTGCGTGTCCTTCGCGATGATCTGCGCGCCTTCCGGCAGCACGAACTGTTCGTCCTCGGTCAGCAGGCCGACGAACTGCTTGCGGCCTTCCTTCGACGTATCGGAGCGCGACAGCGAACGCTTGCCGAGGAAGTCCTTCGACTTCGCGACGAGCCCGCCCATCCCGAGGTCGTACGGCGTGATCGAGCCGTCGGTGTCCTGGCCGACGATGATGTAGCCCTTCTCCGCGCGCAGCACGTGCATCGTTTCCGTGCCGTACGGCGTGATGTCGAACTCGGCACCGGCTGCCATCAGCGCTTCCCACACCGCGCGGCCCGCGTTGGCCGGCACGTTCACTTCATAGGCGAGCTCGCCCGAGAAGCTGATCCGCATCACGCGCGCCTTCGCGCCCGCGACGGTGCCGTTCCGGTAGCTCATGAACGGGAACGCGTCGTTGCCGAAGTCGATGTCCTGGCAGACCTTCTGCACGACCTTGCGGCTCTTCGGGCCGACCACCGCGAACGTCGCCCAGTGATCGGTGACGGACGCGAGCCGCACCTTCATGTCGGGCCATTCGGTCTGCAGCCAGCGCTCGAGCCACGTGAGCACGCGCGCCGCGCCGCCGGTGGTCGTCGTCATCATGAAATGCTGGTCGGCGAGGCGCACCGTCACGCCGTCGTCGAACACCATCCCGTTTTCGTCGAGCATCAGCCCGTAGCGGCACTTGCCGATCTCGAGCTTGTTCCACGGGTTCGTGTACATCCAGTTCAGCAGCTTCACCGCGTCCGGGCCCTGGATGTCGATCTTGCCGAGCGTCGACGCGTCGAGGATGCCGACGCCGTTGCGCACCGCGAGGCATTCGCGCTTCACGGCCGCATGCAGGTCCTCGCCCTTCTTCGGGAAGTACCACGGCCGCTTCCAGTTGCCGACGTCCTCGAACATCGCACCGTGCTCGACGTGCCATTCGTGCACGGCCGTCTTGCGGATCGGGTCGAGGAAGTCGCCCGTCTCGCGGCCCGCGAACGTACCGAACGACACGGGCGTGTAGTTCGGGCGGAACGTCGTCGTGCCCGTTTCCGGAATCGTCTTGCCGAGCGCCTGCGCGAGGATCGCCATCCCGTTGATGTTGCCGAGCTTGCCCTGGTCGGTGCCGAAGCCCATCGCGGTGTAGCGCTTCACGTGCTCGACCGACTCGAAGCCTTCACGCGCGGCCAGCAGGATGTCGGCGGCCGCCACGTCGTTCTGGAAGTCGACGAACTGCTTCGGCCCGCGTGCGGCGGCCTCGCGGCTGCCGACGAGCCACAACGGCTGCAGCGCACCTTCGACGGTTTCCGCGACCTGCGGCGCGACGGGGCGCTGCGCGGCCGTGAAGCCCGCGGCCTTCGCCGCTTCGGCGCCCGCGTCGACCGCGAGCCGCAGCGCACGGGCGAGACCGAACTCGCCCGCGGCCGCACCGACGCTCGCTTCGGCCTGCACGGGCTTGCCCGGCAGGAAGCACGCCTTCTCGTCGCTCCAGCACGCCTTGCCGCCCGACTGCGCGAACAGGTGCAGCACCGGGCTGAAGCCGCCCGACATCGCGACGAGGTCGCACGGCAGCGACTGCAGCTTGCCGCCGGTCTGGCCGTTCGAGTAGGACGCGACGTCGACCGACGATACGCGCCACTTGCCCGAAGCGGCCGTCACGACCGCACCGCTCATCACCGTCACGCCCTGCCGCTTCGCGGCCGCGGGCAGCGCGCCGTTCGACGACGCACGCGAATCGACGACGGTCACCTTCGCGCCGCATGCCTTCAGGTCGAGCGCGGTCTGGTACGCACGGTCGTTGTTCGTGAACACGACCACGTTGCGGCCCGGCAGCACGCCGTAGCGATGCACGTAGGTGGACACCGCGCCGGCGAGCATCACGCCCGGCAGGTCGTTGTTGCCGAACACGATCGGACGCTCGTGCGCGCCGGTCGCGAGGATCACGCGCTTCGCGCGGACCTTCCACAGCAGCTCGCGCGTGCCCTTGCGCATCGACACCGGCTGGTGATCGGTCAGGCGCTGCGTGACCGTCACGAGGTTGTGGTCCTGGTAGCCGAACGCCGTGCTGCGCGACAGGATCGTCACGTCGGGCAGCTTGCGCAGCTCGGCCTCGATCTTCTCGACCCACTGCAGCGCGGGCTTCGCGTCGATTTCCGCGCGGCACGACAGCAGGCTGCCGCCGAGTTCGCGCTGGTCGTCGACGAGGATCACGCGTGCGCCGGCGATCGCTGCCGCATGCGCGGCGGCGAGGCCCGACGGGCCACCGCCGACCACGAGCACGTCGCAGTGCGCGTAGCATTTGTCGTAGCGATCGGCGTCGAGCACTTCGGGCGCCTTGCCGAGGCCGGCGGCCTCACGGATCTTCTCTTCGTACTTCGGCCACATGTTGCGCGGCCACATGAAGGTCTTGTAGTAGAAGCCCGCCGGCATGAAGCGCGAGAACTTCTGGTTGATCGCGTACTTGTCGTTCTCGAGCGACGGCTCGGCGTTCACGCTCGTCGCGACGAGGCCCTGGTACAGCTCGATCTCGGTCGCGCGCGCGTTCGGCACCGTGTACGGGCCGGTTTCGAGCTGCACGACGGCATTCGGTTCCGCGACGTCCGCCGTCACGATCCCGCGCGGACGGTGGTACTTGAAGCTGCGCGCGACGAAGTGCACGCCGTTCGCGAGCAGCGCGGACGCGAGCGTGTCGCCCTGGAAGCCCTGGTACGTGCGGCCGTTGAACGTGAACGTCAGCGGAATCGCGCGATTGATGCGGCCACCGGTGCCGAGGCGGTCTTTCTGGCTCATTTGCTCGTGCCCTCTTCGTGTGCGTTGCCGGTGGCAGCCCCACCGAACTTTTCGTAGCCCTTGATATCGTAGGTCACCGTGTCGCGCGTCACCTTGAACCAGCGGCGGCAGCCCTGCGTGTGCAGCCATTGCTCCTTGTGCAGGCCGCGCTTGTTCTCGCGCATGAACACGTATTCGCCCCATTCGCGGTCGGTCATGGTCTCGTTCGCGACCGGGCGCACGATGTCGGCTTCACCGCCGCACGTGAACTCGGATTCGGCGCGCGGCCCGCACCACGGACATTCGATCAGCAACATGTTTCTTTCTCCAATGGTCGTCGGGTTTAGTGCGCAACGGCGGCAGCGCCGTGTTCGTCGATCAGGTGGCCCGTGTAGAAGCGGTCGAGCGCGAACGGGGCGTTCAGCGGATGCGGTTCGTCGCGGGCGATCGTGTGCGCGAACACCCAGCCCGAGCCCGGCGTCGCCTTGAAGCCGCCGGTACCCCAGCCGCAGTTGAAATAGAGGCCCTTCACGTCGGTCTTGGTGATGATCGGGCAGGCGTCCGGCGACACGTCGACGATGCCGCCCCACTGGCGGTTCATCCGCACGCGCGAGAACACCGGGAACATCTCGATGATCGCCTGCAGCGTGCTTTCGATGATGTGGAAGCTGCCGCGCTGGCCGAAGCCCGTGTACTGGTCGATACCGGCGCCGATCACGAGGTCGCCCTTGTCGGACTGGCTGATGTACGCGTGCACCGCGTTCGACATGATCACCGAGTTCACCACCGGCTTGATCGGCTCGGACACGAGTGCCTGCAGCGGGTGGCTTTCGATCGGCAGGCGCACGCCGGCCATGTCGGCGAGCGTCGTCGTGTTGCCGGCCGCGACCACCGCGACCTTCTTCGCCTTGATGAAGCCCTTCACCGTGTCGACGCCGACCACCGCGCCGCCTTCGCGGCGAATCCCCGTCACCTGGCAGTTCTGGATGATGTCGACACCGGCGCGGTCGGCGCCGCGCGCGAAGCCCCAGGCCACCGCGTCGTGACGCGCGACGCCCGCACGGCGCTGGATCGATGCGCCGAGCACCGGGTAGCGGCTGTTCAGGTTGATGGTCGGCTCGATTTCCTTGATCTGCGCGGGCGTCAGGAATTCGGCGTCGACGCCGTTCAGGCGGTTCGCGTTCACGCGACGCTCGGTGTCACGCACGTCCTGCAGCGTGTGCGCGAGGTTCATCACGCCGCGCTGGCTGAACATCACGTTGTAGTTGAGGTCCTGCGACAGCCCTTCCCACAGCTTCATCGCCTTCTCGTACAGCGCGGCCGATTCGTCCCACAGGTAGTTCGAGCGCACGATCGTCGTGTTGCGCGCGGTGTTGCCGCCGCCGATCCAGCCCTTCTCGAGGATCGCGACGTTCGTGATGCCGTGCTCCTTCGCGAGGTAGTACGCGGTCGCGAGGCCGTGGCCGCCGCCGCCGACGATCACGACGTCGTATTCCTTCTTCGGTTCCGGGCTCTTCCACTGCTTTTCCCAGTTCTCGTGATACGAGAGGCCGTTGCGGAACAGGCTGAATATCGAGTAGCGGCTCATGTTAGTGATCCTTCGTTAGCATTCGATGACGTTCACGGCAAGACCGCCGCGCGACGTTTCCTTGTATTTCGTCTTCATGTCGGCCCCCGTCTCGCGCATCGTCTTGATCACCGAATCAAGCGAGACGTAGTGCTGGCCGTTACCCTTGAGCGCCATGCGCGACGCGTTCAGCGCCTTGATCGCGCCCATCGCGTTGCGTTCGATGCACGGAATCTGCACGAGCCCGCCGACCGGATCGCAGGTCATGCCGAGGTTGTGCTCCATGCCGATCTCGGCCGCGTTCTCGACCTGGTCGGGCGTGCCGCCCATCACCGCGGCCAGCGCGGCGGCGGCCATCGAGCACGCGACACCCACTTCGCCCTGGCAGCCGACTTCCGCGCCGGAGATCGACGCCGTTTCCTTGTAGATGATCCCGATCGCCGCGGCCGTCAGCAGGAATTCGACGATGCCGGCTTCGTTCGAGCCCGGCACGAATTTCACGTAGTAGTGCAGCACCGCGGGAATCACGCCGGCCGCGCCGTTGGTCGGCGCGGTGACGACCCGGCCGCCGGCCGCGTTCTCTTCATTGACGGCCATCGCGTACAGGTTGACCCAGTCGAGCATCGACAGCGGATCGCGCAGCGACTCCTCCGAACGCGCGCGCAGGCGGCCGTTCAGTTCGGCCGCGCGGCGCTTCACGCGCATCGGGCCCGGCAGTTCGCCCTCGACCTTGCAGCCGCGCTCGACGCATGCGGCCATCGTGCGCCAGATCGCAAGCAGCCCGGCGCGCACTTCGTCCTCGGGGCGCAGCGCGCATTCGTTGCGCAGCATCAGTTCGGCGATCGACAGCCCGTGTTCGCGGCACTGGCGCATCAGGTCGTCGCCGGTGCGGAACGGATACGGCACCTCGACCGCCGCGCGCACGCCGTTCACGCGATCGCCGTCGCGGTTCACGACGAAGCCGCCGCCGACCGAGTAATACTCTTTCTCGACGAGCAGCTGGCCGTGCTCGTCGAACGCCTGGAAGCGCATCCCGTTCGGATGCACGATGCTCGTGCCGCTCATCAGCTTGCGGTAGAAGCCGATGTTCTCCTTCTCGTCGAAGCGGATCGTCTGCTTGCCGAGCAGCGCCAGCGACTTCTCCGCGCGGATCGCCGCGAGCCGCGGCTCGATCAGGTCCGGATCGATCGTGTCCGGCAGGTGGCCCTCGAGGCCGAGCAGCACCGCCTTGTCGGTGCCGTGGCCCTTGCCCGTTGCACCGAGCGAGCCGTATAGTTCGACCCGCACGCGGCGCACGAAGCCGAGCAGGTTCGCGTCCTCGATGTGCGACGCGAAGCGGCACGCGGCGATCATCGGGCCGACCGTATGCGAACTGGACGGGCCGATGCCGATCTTGAACAGGTCGAACGCGCTGACGTTCATCTGGCTTCCTCTGGGTGGGCGTACGTGAAATGTCGTTGGCATCAGTACATCAAAGCGTAAAATTGGCAGATAGAACAAAAACGGCATCGGCGTGGGATACCGCCGCCAAGCCCCGCGCAGGACGGCCGGAAAGTGCGTTTTGACGATGATCGGCGACGCAAAACCACAAGTCGGCCGGCGCGCCCGCAAGCAGAGTGCAACAAGTGAGACCCGCCTTCCCGGCGTGACGAGATTGACCGCGATGACACCCGACGTACCCGCTTTCCCCCTCGCCGAACCTGCGCCGCGGCGCATCCGCTTCGGCATCGTGCTGCTGCCGAACTTCACGCTCACGGCCTTCTCGGGTTTCGTCGACATGCTGCGGCTGTCGGCCGACGACGGCGACTACAGCAAGCCGGTGCGCTGCGCGTGGAGCGTGATCGGCGAAACGCTGGCGCCGGTGCGCGCGAGCTGCGGGATCCAGATCACGCCGTG
The DNA here is from genome assembly GCF_000949135.2 of Burkholderia sp. USMB20. Lineage (GTDB taxonomy): Bacteria > Pseudomonadota > Gammaproteobacteria > Burkholderiales > Burkholderiaceae > Burkholderia. The sequence goes on from NZ_JTAN02000005.1 coordinate 424,641, forward strand.
GGAAACCTTCGAGAGCGCCGAGCCGTTCGACTACGTGGTCGTGGTCGGCGGGCTGCTGCATTCGGGGCCGCAAGCCGGCCCCGAAACGCTCGAGTTCGTGCGCCGCGCGGCGGCGGACGGCGCGACGGTCGTCGGCATCTGCACGGGCGTGTTCACGCTGATGCGCGCGAACGTGCTCGACGGCTACCGCACCTGCGTGAGCTGGTTCCACTATTGGGATTTCATCGAGCGCTTCCCGAACGCCGATCCGGACCTGCTGATTGCCGACCGCCTGTTCGTGATCGACCGGCGCCGGATCACCTGCTCGGGCGGCCGCGCGTCGATCGACGTCGCCGCCGCGATCCTGCTGCGCCATTTCGACCATGCGACCGTGCAGAAGGCGCTGCGCATCCTGCTGGTCGGCGAGATGCAGAAAGGCAATGCGCCGCAGCCGCATCCGCCGGGTCTCGAGCCGGCCACGCATCCGAAGGTCAAGCGCGCGATTCTCCTGATGGAACAGCATGTCGGGCGTGCGCTGCCGCTCGAGGAACTCGCGTGCAAGCTGGACATGTCGACCCGCCAGCTCGAGCGGCTGTTCAAGGCCGAGACGGGCAAGAGCCCGCAGGCATTCGCGAAGCAGGTGCGGCTGCGCACGGCCGCGTGGCTGCTGACCAGTTCCGACCGCACCGTCGCCGATATCGCGTCGAGCTGCGGGTTCGCCGACGCGTCGCACCTCGGCCGCGAGTTCCGCAAGCAGTTCGGCGTGCCGCCGGCGACGTATCGCGAGCGCGGCGGGGAAGTCGCGGAAGGCGGTATGTCGGCGGCGACCGATCCGGACCCCGTCGAAGACATCGCCGAGTGATTGACGGTCGCGCGCGCCGCCGGCGCGCGCTTCGTTCTTCGGCTTCGCGTCCGCCCTCCGCCCTCCGCCCTCCGCCTTTCGCCTTTCGCCTTTCGCCTTTCGCCCTCCCTTCCCCCTTCGCTCGCCCTCCAACAGCGCATCGAACTCGGCACAATCGCCATATTTCGCTGTCGATTGGAACCGGTTCCAGTCAATTTGACCGACGTTGCCACGCGTTGATCGAGGGTTATTCCGGATGCTGACGCACCTTCAAATTTGTATGATGACCACATCACCTTACAAACCAGAGCGCCATGTTCGAGAAAATTCCCGCCCGTGCGATGAGCGACCACGTCGCGCAGCAACTGCTGAAGCAGATCGAAGCCGGCAGTTTCTCGGCCACCGGCAAGCTGCCGACGGAAGCCGTGCTCGCGCAGGAATTCGGCGTGAGCCGCACCGTGATCCGCGAGGCGATCTCGCGCCTGAAGAACGAAGGCGTGGTCGAGCCGCGCCAGGGCAGCGGCGTGTACGTGAACCAGCACGGCGCGATCCGCCCGCTGCGGATCGACTACGCGGAAGCCGTCGAGGCGAGCTCGCTGCCGCACCTGCTCGCGGTGCGCCGCGCGATCGAGGCTGAAGTCGCAGCCGAAGCCGCGCTGCATCACACCGCCGACGACATGGCCGACATCGACGACGCGCTGCGCAAGATCGACGACGCGGTGGCCGAAGGGCGCGACGGTGTCGCGGAAGACGTCGCGTTCCACCGCACGATCGCGGCCGTCACCGGCAACCCGTATTTCCTGAAGACGCTGCAGTTCCTGAACCAGTACCTCGAGGCCGGCGTGAAGGTCACGCGGCGCAACGAAGCGACGCGCGAGGATTTCTCGCGGCAGGTGCGCGACGAACACGCGGCGATCGCCGACGCGATCCGCGCACGCGACCCGATGGCAGCGCGCAACGCGGCGCGCACGCACATGTACAACGCCGCGCGCCGCCTCGCGGAAGCCGGCATCTGTTGATGAACGAATGCGGCGGCCCGGGCCGAACCGGTGCCGTCGTTGTCCCGAACCTTTTCCGAATCGATCAAGGTTGACCATGTCACGAAATGTTGGAGTCATCGGCCTCGGCGCGATGGGCCTCGGCGTCGCCCGCTCGCTGCTGCGCGCGGGGTTCCGCGTGCACGCCTGCGACGTGCGCGACACCGTGCTGCAGGCATTCGCGGCCGACGGCGGCGTGGCCTGCGCGAACCCGGCCGAACTCGGCGCGCGGTGCGACGTCGTCGTCACGCTCGTCGTCAATGCCGCGCAGACCGAAACGGTGCTGTTCGGCGAGCACGGCGCGGTCGCGGCGATGAAGCCGGGCGGCGTCGTGATCGCGAGTGCGACCGTCGCGCCCGACTTCGCGGTCGCGCTCGGCACGCGCATCGAGGCCGCAGGCCTGCAGATGCTCGATGCGCCGGTGTCCGGCGGCGCCGCACGCGCGGCCTCCGGCGAGATGACGATGATGACGTCGGGCCCCGCCGCCGCGTATGCAGCTTGCGACGACGTGCTCGCCGCGATCGCCGGCAAGGTGTATCGCCTCGGCGACGCGCACGGCATCGGCTCGAAGGTGAAGATCATCAACCAGCTGCTGGCCGGCGTGCATATCGCGGCGGCCGCCGAGGCGATGGCGCTGGGCCTGCGCGAAGGCGTCGACGCCGACGCGCTGTACGACGTGATCACGCACAGCGCCGGCAACTCGTGGATGTTCGAGAACCGCGTGCCGCACATCCTGAACGGCGACTACACGCCGCTGTCGGCCGTCGACATCTTCGTGAAGGATCTCGGCCTCGTGCTCGATACCGCGCGCCGCAGCAAGTTCCCGCTGCCGCTGTCGGCCACCGCGCACCAGATGTTCATGAGCGCATCGAGCGCCGGCCACGGCGGCGAGGACGATTCCGCCGTGATCAAGACTTTCCCCGGCATCACGCTGCCGCCCGCCCGCTGATTCGAACGACGTTCCCGCCATGACCGCTTCCGCTTCCCGCCCCCTGCTCGGCTGCATCGCCGACGATTTCACCGGCGCGACCGATCTCGCGAACATGCTCGTCAAGAGCGGCATGCGTACCGTGCAGACGATCGGCGTGCCCGCCGGCGGCACCGCAATCGATGCCGACGCGATCGTCGTCGCGCTGAAGTCGCGCACGATTCCCGCCGCCGACGCCGTCGCGCAGTCGCTTGCCGCCTACGAATGGTTGCGCGCGCAAGGGTGCCGCCAGTTCTTCTTCAAGTATTGCTCGACGTTCGATTCGACCGATGCGGGCAACATCGGGCCGGTGGCCGACGCGCTGCTCGATGCGGCCGGCGGCGACTTCACGATTGCGTGCCCGGCGTTCCCGGAGAACGGCCGCACGATCTATCGCGGCCACCTGTTCGTCGGCGACGTGCTGCTGAACGAATCGGGGATGGAGAACCACCCGCTCACGCCGATGAAGGACGCTAACCTCGTGCGCGTGCTGCAGCGGCAGACGAAGTCGCAAGTCGGCCTGATCCGCTACGACACGATCGCGCTGGGTGCGGCCGCCGTGCGCGAGCGGATCGAGCAGCTGCGCGCGGAAGGCGCGCGCTTCGCGATCGCGGACGCGCTGTCGGATCACGACCTCTACGTGCTCGGCGAAGCGTGCGCGGGCCTGCCGCTCGTCACCGGCGGCTCGGGCGTCGCGCTCGGCCTGCCCGCGAATTTCCGCCGTGTGGACCAACTGCCCGAGCGCGACAACGCGGCCTCGCTGCCGCAGATCGACGGATCGTCGGCGGTGCTCGCCGGCAGCGCATCGAAGGCGACCAACGCACAGGTCGCCGCGTGGCGCGAAAACCGGCCGAGCTTCCGGATCGATCCGCTCGCGGCCTCGCGCGGCGAACCCGTCGTCGACGCGGCACTCGCGTTCGCACGCTCGCACCTGCCGCAGCCCGTGCTGATCTACGCGACCGCGACGCCCGACGAAGTGAAGGCCGTCCAGCAGGCGCTCGGCGTCGAAGCAGCCGGCCATCTCGTCGAAAGCACGCTCGCGGCGATCGCCCGCGGCCTGCGCGACCTCGGCGTGCGCAAGTTCGTCGTGGCCGGCGGCGAGACGTCCGGCGCGGTCGTGCAGGCGCTCGACGTGAAATCGCTGCAGATCGGCGCGCAGATCGATCCGGGCGTGCCGGCGACGGCCACCGTGGACGCGCAGCCGCTCGGCCTCGCGCTGAAATCCGGCAACTTCGGCACGGTGGACTTTTTCGACAAGGCGCTGCGCGCACTCGACGGAGCCGCATGATGAGTCACGAAGCGACACTGCGCGAAGAGATCTGCGTCGTCGGCGCGAGCCTGTATGCGCGCGGCCATGCGGTCGGCAGCGCCGGCAACATCAGCGCGCGCCTGGACGACGGCTGGTTGATCACGCCGACCGACGCGTGCCTCGGCCGCCTCGACCCGAACGACATCGCAAAGGTCGGCCTCGACGGCCAGCCGGTATCGGGCGGCAGGCCGTCGAAGACGCTTGCGCTGCATCGCGGGATCTACGCGCGCAACGCGCAAGCGCACGGCATCGTCCATACGCATTCGACGCACCTCGTCGCGCTGACGCTCGCGGGCGTGTGGCGCGACACCGACGTGCTGCCGCCGCTCACGCCGTACTACGTGATGAAGGTCGGCCACATTCCGCTGATCCGCTATCGCCGCCCCGGCGACCCGGCCGTCGCGGCCGAAGTCGCGGCGCTCGCCGACCAGGTGCGCGGCGTGCTGCTCGACCGCCTCGGCCCGGTGATGTGGGGTCCGTCGGTGTCGCACGCATCGTATGCGCTCGAGGAACTCGAGGAAACCGCGCGGCTGTGGCTGATGACGGACCCGAAGCCCGAGCCGCTGTCCGACGCGGCGCTCGACGAACTGCGCCAGGCCTTCGGCGCGCGCTGGTAACGCAACGCGTCGCGTATACGAATCACGCAGGACTCCATAACGATTCCCATGCCCGCCGTGTGCGCGGGCCCTTCCGTCAGCACACACACACGATCCGGCGGCCTACGCGCTGCCGGCACACGACATCTCTGGAGACGACGATGACTGCTCTCGACGCGGCCGCAAGCCGCTCGCCCGCCGCGCCCGCCCAATCGGCCGAGCTCGACCGCACCTACAGGAAAGTGTTCTGGCGCATCGTGCCGTTCCTGATGCTCTGCTACGTGGTCGCGTATCTCGACCGCGTGAACGTCGGCTTCGCGAAGCTTCAGATGTCGCAGGACCTCGCGTTCAGCGAAACCGTGTTCGGCCTCGGCGCCGGCATCTTCTTCCTCGGCTACTTCCTGTTCGAGCTGCCGAGCAATCTGCTGATGCACCGCATCGGCGCGCGCATCTGGATCGCGCGAATTATGATCACGTGGGGCCTGCTGTCCGCGGTGTTCGCGTTCGTGAAGACGCCGACGCAGTTCTACGTGCTGCGCTTCCTGCTCGGCCTCGCGGAAGCCGGCTTCTATCCGGGCGTGATCCTCTACCTCACGTACTGGTTCCCGTCGCATCGGCGCGCGAAGATCATCGCGGTGTTCATGTCCGCGATTCCGGTGTCGGGCATCTTCGGCAACCCGCTGTCCGGCTGGATCATGGAGCGCTTCCACGGCGGCTCGGGCTTTCACGGCTGGCAATGGATGTTCGTGATCGAAGCCGTGCCGGCGCTGCTCGTCGGTATCGCGACGATCCTGTATCTCGACAACGGCATCCGCAGCGCGAAGTGGCTCGACGCGCGCGAGAAGCAGCTGCTCGAGGACGAAATCGCCGCGCAGCCGCAGGAACAGCAGCAGCACGGCCATTCGCTGAAGGCCGTGTTCGCCGACCCGCGCATGTGGTGGATGTCGTTGATCTACTTCGCGTTCGTCACCGGCCAGTACGGCCTCACGTTCTGGATGCCGACCCTCGTGAAATCGACCGGCATCACCGATACGCTCCAGATCGGCCTGCTGTCGGCGATCCCGTTCGTCGTCGCGATCGTCGTGATGAACCTGTTCGGCCACAGCGCGGACAAGCGCCGCGAACGCCGCTGGCACCTGATCGTGCCGGCGCTGATGGGCGCGGTCGGGTTTGCGGTCGCCGCGTCGTACTCGCACAATACGGCGGTGTCGATCGTGTTCCTGTCGCTCGCGGCGGGCGGCGTGCTGACCTGCGCACCGCTGTTCTGGTCGCTGCCGACCGCGTTCCTCGCCGGCTCCGCCGCGGCCGCCGGGATCGCGATCATCAACTCGGTCGGCAACCTCGCCGGGTTCGCGAGCCCGTACGTGATCGGCTACCTGAAGGACGTCACGCACAGCACGTCGTCCGGCATGTACGTGCTGGCCGGCATGCTCGTGATCGGCGCGATCGCCGTGTGGCTCACGCCCGCGAAACTCGTGAACCGCTGACCCTTCATTCGACGCGGGGCGCCGGGCGCCCCGCCCCATTCATTCACCGGACCGCTGCCATGCCCCGCTTCGCCGCCAACCTCTCGATGATGTACACCGAGCACGCGTTCCTCGAACGCTTCGCCGCTGCCTCGCACGACGGCTTCAAGGCCGTCGAGTACCTGTTCCCGTACGACTTCGCCGCCGAGGACATCCGCGCGCGCCTCGACGCGCACGACCTCGAGCAGGCGCTGTTCAACGCGCCGCCCGGCGACTGGGCCGCCGGCGAACGCGGGATCGCATCGCTGCCGGGCCGCGAGGACGAGTTCCGGCGCGGCATCGACCAGGCGCTCGATTATGCGCGCGTGCTCGGCAACAAGAAGCTGCACGTGATGGCCGGGATGGTCGCGCCGGGCGCAGACCGCGCGCGCCATCGCGACACCTACGTGGCGAACCTGCGGCATGCGGCGCAGGCGGCCTCCGCGCACGGCATCACGATCCTGATCGAGCCGATCAACCAGCGCGACATGCCCGGCTATTTCCTGAGCCGCCAGGACGATGCGCACGACATCCGCGCCGAAGTCGGCGCGCCGAACCTGAAGGTGCAGTTCGACTGCTATCACTGCCAGATCGTCGAGGGCGACCTCGCGATGAAGCTCAAGCGCGATTTCGCGGGCATCGGCCACATCCAGATCGCCGGCGTGCCCGAGCGTCACGAGCCGGACATCGGCGAACTCAATTACCCGTATCTGTTCGCGCTGATCGACGCGCTCGGCTACGACGGCTGGATCGGCTGCGAGTATCGCCCGAAGGCCGGCACGTCCGAGGGCCTCGGCTGGCTCAGGCCGTACCTGTAATTTCCGTATTCCTCAGAGGGCAAAGAACATGAAAGTACTGATCACCGGCGGCGCCGGCTTTCTCGGCCAGCGTCTCGCGCGCAAGCTGTTCGAACGCGGCGAGCTGACCGGCCCCGACGGCCGGAGCAGCAGGATCGACGAGCTGGTGCTTCTCGACGTCGTCGAGGGCAGCGATTTCGGCGACGCGCGCGTGACGTCGATCGTCGGCGACATCGCCGATCGCGCGGTGCTCGAAAGCGCGATCGACACGCAGACAGGCGCGATCTTCCACCTCGCGGCGATCGTCAGCGGGCAGGCCGAAGCCGATTTCGATCTCGGCATGCGGATCAACCTCGACGCATCGCGCACGCTGCTCGAAGTGTGCCGCGCGCGCGGCCATCGTCCGCGCGTCGTGTTCACGAGTTCGGTGGCCGTCTACGGCGGCGTGCTGCCCGACGTCGTGCGGGACGATACCGCGCTGAATCCGCAATCGTCGTACGGCGCGGAAAAGGCGATCGCCGAGCTGCTGCTCTGCGACTACGCGCGCCGCGGCTTCGTCGACGGCCGCGTGCTGCGGCTGCCGACCATCAGCGTGCGGCCGGGCCGCCCGAACGCGGCTGCGTCGTCGTTCGCGAGCGGCATCATCCGCGAGCCGCTGAACGGCGAGGAAAGCGTGTGCCCGGTGCCGGGGTCGACGCGGCTGTGGCTGCTGTCGCCGCGCGGCGCGATCGACGCGCTCGTCGCCGGTTGCGAGCTCGACAGCGAGAAGCTCGGCAACAAGCGCGTGATCAACCTGCCCGGCCTGTCGGTGTCGGTCGACGAGATGATCGCGGCGCTGCGCGAAGTCGCGGGCGACGAGGTCGTGAAGCTGATCCGCCATGCACCGGACGAACGCGTCGAGAAGATCGTCGGCAGCTGGCCGGGCCGCTGGGACACGACGCGCGCGGAAGCGCTCGGGCTGAAGGGCGACACGTCGTTCGCGGACGTCATCCGCAGCCATCTCGCCGACGAACGGCGTTGACGGCCGCGCCGCCCGGCAGGCCGGCAACGTCGGGCTGCATCAGCGCGGCCCGGCGGACTCCCCGACGTGCATCGATGCGCGCTTCGCGCCGGATGGCGAGCGCGCCGCGCCGGCCGCATGCTGCCACGCGAGCAATCCGGGCAGATAGAACAGCAGATCGCGCACTCGTCGCGCGCCGGCGAGCGCCAGACAGGTCGGCGCATCGAACCCGAGCAGCCCGCCGATCAGCACGAACCCGCCCTCCTGCACGCCCAGCCCGCCCGGCATCAGGAACGCGATGCTGCTCAGCAGCTGGATCAGCGCTTCGATCGCGAGCGCCTGCGCGAACGTCGGATCGGCGCCGAGGAAACGCAGCGCGAGCCAGATTTCCAGCGCATAGCCGGCGAACTGCAGCGTCTGCCAGATCACCAGATAGCGGACGACGATACCCGTCTTGCGCCAGATCACAAGGATCGACTGATCGGTGCGTGCCGATTCGCCGACCAGCGCCACCACCTTGCCGCTCGTGACGCGGTTGACCACGCGCATCGCGCGCTCGAACGGCCGCGCGTGCTGAACCAGTGCGAACAGCAGCAGCACCGGCACCAGCGCCGCCATGCCGATGGCGAGGCGCGCGGCCACCTGCGCGGCATCGGACGATACGTGTTCGAGCACGTAGCCGATCGCGACCAGCGCGAACACGAGCTGGCTGATCAACGTCAGCTGCATGTCGGCGACGAGGCTCGCCACGGCGGTCGCCGGGCGTACGCCCGCCTGCCGCAGCAGGCCGAACGACACGATCTCGCCGCCGATTCGCGCGACCGGCAACAATCCGTTGATCGATTCGCGGATCCACACGAGCTTGAGCATCGTCGCGAACGACGGCCGGCGCGGGCCGCGGATCAGCATCCGCCAGTCCCACGCATTCGCGAGCATCGGCAGGATGTGGGCCAGCGCGGCGACCAGCAACCCGGCGCCGGCGATCCTCAGCCGGTGCAGGATCTCCAGCGGATGCTCGCGCCAGACGAGCCACACCGCGAGCACCAGCCCGGCCAGCGCCGCCGCGCGCCCCGCTTGCCGCAGGCGCGCGTCGCGACGCGCGGACCGCCGGTCCGCGCCTTCGAGGTCGGCATGCGTGTCGTGCGTCATGATTTCCCCGCGGGCGACAGCAAGCCCTCGCGGTCGACGCGAAAGCGCGTGCCGCGCCAGACGACGTGCGACGAGAAGAAGCTCGACACGAACACCACGAACTGCAGGAAATCGACGAACGGCAACCAGAGCGCGCCGCGCAGACCCGCGCCGGTGGCGCGGCTCGTCTTCAACATCAGCAACGCCCGCGCGACGAGCGCCGCGAACGCCAGCCCCCAGGCGGCGAGCGTGCCGCCGGAAAACAGCACGGCCAGCACCGCCAGCGGCAACGGGTGCATCAACACCGACCCGGCATGACCGAGCCGGTCCGCCGCGCGGATCGTGCAGCTCCAGCGCAATTCGTGCGCGTACAGCGTGGCGAACGTCGCTTCGACACAGGCGTGCCCGACGACCAACGGCGGGACGACGACCTGCGCGCCGACCTGCCGCACCGCTTCGCCGAGCGCGTGATCCTCGGCCAGGTGATGCGCGAAACGCGCGAGCCCGCCGATGCGTTCGAGCGTCGCGCGCGTGATCGCAATCGTCTGGCCAAAGCACGGACGGGCGCGCCCGATGAAAAGCCCGGTGATGACGCCCGGCAGGAAATGGTAGTTCGTCATCGCGACGGCGACACCGGGCCAGAAGCCCGGCGACGCGATGCCGCGATACACGCTCGTCACGATGCCGACTTCCGACTGCTGCAGCGCGCCGACGACGGCACGCAGATAATCGCGCTCGACCAGCACGTCGCTGTCGGCAAGACACAGCACTGAATGTTCCGCGTGTTCGAGCATGTTGACGAGATTCGCGATCTTGCGGTTCGGCCCGTACAGCCGCGCGTCGGCGACGACCTTGATGTTCGCGTCCGGATGGCGCCTGCGCAACGTTTCGACGGCCGCAAGCGCCGCGTCGCCCGCATCGTGCACGCCGAACAGATGCTGCACCGGCCCCGGATAATCCTGCACGAAGAAGCTTTCGAGATGCTGTACGAGATTCCATTCGTCGCCGTGCAGCGGCTTCGCGACGGTCACGCCCGGATAATCGCACGGCACCGCCCGCGCGCGGGAAAAGAACCGGCCGACCAGCACGCTGGCCGTGACCGTGTAGGCAATGCCGAGCAACACGCCCAGTCCGCATGCGATCGACATTGCGCCGGCCAGCGCGTGCAGCAGATGCAGCAAGATCATGCTTCTCCCCAGTGGTGGCCCAATGACCGCGACGCGCCGGCCGGCACGCGCGAACGCGCGCTCACCCGGACACGCCGCCGTGTCGATTCCCGTTGAGCCGGATATCAAGGACGACCAACCGACGGTACGCGCAATCAGATGACACGACTACCGTACGGCGATCGATTCCGGTCATGCGCACATAGCCGCGAACGCCCGCGGCCCTGAACGCCGCGTGGGCCACCTTACGGGCCGACAGGATCGCGGTCGCGATGACGGTCCGGATGCGGAATGTCATCGCCGTGAAAGACGCTTCGGGTACGCTCGGCGCAAACAGCGCAGCCGGCACGACACATCCCCTGGTGGCGCTCGCAACCGACGATCCGGCGCACAAGCAGCCCGGCAGCGGGCCCGGGCTGTCGATCGTCGGGCGCATCGCGCGATGGTTCGGCGGCCGCGTGCGGTTCGGGCCCGGCATCGGCGGATACGGCCCCGGCGTCGCGATCGTGTTGCCGTCGGCCGACGCCGCCCGGATCGAGAGCGCGCATGCGTTACGGGGCGAATCCGATGCGCGGCCGCACGCTTAACGTTTTGTTAAGGATTCGGCCGTAGAATCCTCCGGAAGATACGGTCCCCACCCGCTTGCCAGGAGCTTCCATGTCTACCTCCGCCCGATACGATGCAGTCGCACGCCTTCTCCACTGGCTGATCGTGGCGCTCGTCGTCGCGCAGTATGCGATCGGCTGGACGATGCCCGACGTGCATCGCGATACGCAACCGGTCGGCCTGATCGCCGCGCACCTGATCGTGGGCACCGCGCTGCTCGCCGCGATGGCTTGCCGCGTACTCTGGCGCGTGACGCATCGTCCGCCCGCCGACCAGCTGTCGCCGGCGATGCGCGCCGTGTCCGGCGCAACGCACTTCGGGCTCTACGCGCTGCTGATCGTGGTGCCGTTGCTCGGCTGGATCAATGCGTCATCGCGTGCCTGGGCCGTGACGCTGCTCGGCATCGTGCCGCTGCCTGCGCTGTCGGCGGCCGGATCGGGATTCGGGCATGCGATGGGCGACGTGCACGGCATCCTCGCGTGGGTGCTGTTCGGCGGCATCTGCCTTCACGTCGCGGCCGCGGTCGCACATCGTTTCATCCTGCGCGACCAGGTCATGCAGCGGATGATGCCCTGGTAATCTCGCCGCCGGCATCGCTGCGGTCATCGCGGACAGCAGTCCGCCGATGACGGATCGCATCTCGCCCGCATCACTGCTCATCCCGCGATCCACCTGCGCGCCCAACGGAAGCGGGCAACGAGACGATCGCGGCGCCGCGCGAAGCGGCGCGCGATCGACGGCCTGGCCGTCCGTGCCGTTCGACCGGGCCGCGTGCCGCGAACGGCATGCGTATCGCCATACCGCGAACACGGCGGGCTGAAGACACACACGTACATGTCGGCTCCTAGTTGCCGGCCTGCGCCGGCATGACGGAGGCCGGCGCAGGCGCGGCGGCCGAAGCCGAAGCCGAAGCCGAAGCCGAAGCCGAAGCCGAAGCCGCCATCCTCGCGCGATCCTGCTCGGCGAGCTTCGCCTGCGCGGCCTGAATGTCCGCCGGATATTCGCCGTCATCCCCCTTCGACGGATCGTACCCGGCCGCTTCCAGACGAATCAGCTCCTCGCGAACCTGGGCACGCGTGAGCGGCGCATTCGATTGCGCGAATGCGGACTGACCGGAGATTGCGCCGATCATCATCAGTAGTGCGATATAAGTTTTCATCATCAACTCCTTCAATGTTGCGTGCCGATCAACCTTCGTGAATGTCGAACCCGCCGCGGCGGTCCGCTGCGTCAGCTTCCGAAATACGGCGTGCAAAAGCTCTCGGGGCCGACGCATGCGGCCGGGCGCGGACGGGTCGGTTGCGCCGCCGGCCTGCCCGCATCGGACGTCCCCGCCGGATCGCCGCCGACCGCGGTTTCGGCCTGATGCCGAGGCAGTTGCCCGGCCTGCTGCTGGAACAGCGGACTTACGTCCGGATACGACGTATCGGTCACGAAGCGCAGCCCGTTGGTTTCGGCGTCGATCAGTTGCTGCCTGACCTGCGCGCGCGTCAGTGCCTGTGCCGACGCAGGCGTCGCGACACTCGCGACGGACATCGCCGCCACCGTGGCGGCCACCAGCCAATGCGTATTCATGCTCCACTCCTTCGGAAGTCAACGAAACGAGGTGCTACACCCGTATGACGACGCGGGGCGTACGTTTATTCCCGGAATGCCGGAGCGCTCGCACCGGACCTTCACCGATCTGTCATTCTTTCGTCAGCCGGCGTAACCTGACGTAACGCAGGCCCCACCGCGCGTGGGGCAGACTGACGACACCTTGTGGATCGCCCCTCGATCATGTCCGTCGCTTACGACTATGCAGCCGGCCTGCTTCGCACGCTGTACGACCGCCATCTCGACGGCGGCGCCGTGCTCGATACGGCCGCGTTTCCCGACGCCGAGCGATTCGTTCGTGCGTGGCCGGCCATTCGCGCGGAAGCGCTGGCCGTCGCGCGCGACCTGCCGCGCATCCCGCGCTTCCACGAGATCATGCGCGAGCAGCACGACATCTCGGCCAACGATGCGCGCGACTGGCGGATGTTCATCATGCAGGCTTACGGCCAGCCGTTCCCGCGCAACCTGTCGCGCTGCCCGACCGTCGAATCGATCGTCGCGGCGTCGCCGGACGTGCTGTCCGCGTCGCTGTCGTTCCTCGCGCCCGGCAAACACATCCCGCCGCATCGCGGGCCGTTCCGCGGCATCCTGCGCGGTTATCTGGTGCTGTCGATGCCGAAGCGCGCGGATGGCACGCCGGCCGCCGTGCTGAAGGTCGACGGCCGCGACTACCGGCTCGACGAAGGCTGCTTCCTGCTGTGGGACGACACCTTCGTGCACGAAGTGTGGAACGACAGTGACGAAGTGCGGATCGTGCTGCTGCTCGATATCCGCCGGCGCGGCATGCCGCGCTTGCTGATGTGGCTGTCGAATGCGGTGATCGGCGTCGTGCGGCTCGGAATCAGGGTGCGGGGGCGGTCGATTCCGGTTTAGCAACCCGCCCGGCGCACGCGCGTTGCGGTCAATCCTCGCGCGCAAGCCGCGTCAGCACCTCGGTGAGCGCTTGAATCGCGGGTTGAGCGGCGCGCTGCACCGGGTACACGAGGTAATAGCCCAGACCGTTGCGCACCACCTCCGGAAACGGCGCGACCAGCGCGCCGGCTTCCAGCCGATCCGCCGCCATGCGCGGATCGCCGATCGCGACGCCGTGCCCGTCCGACGCGGCCGTCAATGTCAGCTCGAGCGTATCGAACACGAGCCCGGTTCCCGGGTCGACCTGCGTTGCGCCGACGGCGTCCAGCCAGCATCGCCATTCGTCGCGATTGCTGGCGGGATGCAGCAGTGTCGCCCGCGCGAGATCGGCGATCGACTTCAACGCCGCGCCCGTCTCGCGCGTACACATCGGCGTGAGGCATTCGTCGAACAGCGGCACGGCCACCATGCCCGCCCAGCTTCCGCTGCCGCGCACGACGATCGCATCGAAACCGGCGTCGGTGAAGTCCGGCGTGTCGTCCGCCGACGTGTGAATGCGCAACTCCGTGCGCGGCAACGCATGATTGAGCGCCGACAGCCGCGGCAGCAGCCAGCGTATCGCGAACGTGGAGGGCAAGCGCAATGTGAGGGTCGACGCGGCATGCGCATGCGCGCGCGCGTGTTGCGCCAGTTGCGAGAGTACGTCGACGGCCACCGTCAGCAATGCGCCGCCTTCCGCGGTCAACGTCAATCCCGACGCATGACGGACGAACAACGCACACCGGTAATGCGCTTCCAGTTGCTGCACCTGACGGCTCACCGCACCCTGGGTCCGGCACAGATGCTCGGCAGCGCGATTGAAGCTGCCGAGTTCGGCGGCGGCGACGAACGCCTGGAATGCCGTCAGCGGCGGCAGCGCACGGGTGAGATCCGCGAGCGGATATGCGCGGGCGGCATACCCGGGTTGCGGATTATTCGTTTGTTCGGTCATCGCTGCATCGCTATCGTGGTTGAACCGGTTCGCGACGGCTGTCGTGGCCGGCTCGTCAACAATCAGCGGAGAAATACCATGGTCTCGTCGTCCGACGCACTATACACGCGGCAGGTCGATACCTACCTCAAAGCGCTCGAGAGCGGCGACGTCGCCGCGATCTGCGCATTGTTCACGCCGGATGCGCAGATATTTTCGCCGTTCCTCGGCTGGATGTCGCCACGGCCCTTCTTCGAAAAAGTCGCGGCGGCCTCCGGACCAAGCCGGATCACGCCGATCGACATCTGCGTCAGCGCCACGGGCGCACGTCGGGCCACCGGCTATTTCGTCTACGACTGGGGACTGAAGGACGGCACCGCGGTGCAATTCGAGTGTGTCGACGTCTTCGAATTCGACGACGACGCGCGCATCGAGCGCATGATCATCGTCTACGACACCTATCCGATCCGCAGTACGGTCGGCGACAAGTACGCATAGCGCAGCGACAGGATCGGGCGCCCCGGCCGTTGCGCGGCGCAGCAACGGCGCCGCGCCGCCGGCCGCACGGCAATGTCGCTGCCGGCCCGATCGATCGCCTACACTACAGACCGTCCCCCCGCACGGCTCCTGCCAGCCACCGCCATGGCACACCTCTTCTTCGCGGCGTCGATCCAGCGCCATATCGACACGCCCGAGCGCGACATCGACGCACGGACGCTCGGCGAAGCGCTTGAAACCGTCTTCGGCGAACAGCCGCGGCTGCGCGGCTATATCGTCGATGACCAGGGCGCGCTGCGAAAGCACCTGTCGGTGTTCATCGACGGCCAGCCGGTACGCGACCGGCAACATCTGTCCGATCCGCTCGGTAACGGCAGCCGCGTGTACGTCGTGCAGGCGCTGTCCGGCGGATAAAGGGACGCATCGCCATCCAAACGAGCGCGCGGCCGCGCCCACAGGAGACATCCGACATGAACGATCGACTGCTCGTCGCGACCCGCAAGGGCCTGTTCGTGCTGCACGCCGACGGCAACGGCGGCTGGGCGCTCGGCGAGCCGCACTTCGTCGGCGAACCGGTCAGCATGGCGCTGGCCGACCCGCGCGACGGCACGCTGTATGCGGCGCTCAATCTCGGCCATTTCGGGGTCAAGCTGCACCGCAGGCGTGCCGGTGCCGCCGAATGGGAAGAATGTGCGGTCCCCGTCTATCCGCCGCAGCCCGCCGACGAACCGCGCGCCGACGTCAGCGCCCATGCCGGCACCGGCGACGCGCACGACGAAGCGCCCACCCCGCCCCGCCCGCCGTGGACGCTTCAGCAGATCTGGTCACTCGAAACCGGCGGCGCGGACGAACCGGGCGTATTGTGGGCCGGCACGATCCCGGGCGGCCTCTTCCGCTCCGACGACGGCGGCGATTCGTGGGCGCTCAACCGCTCGCTGTGGGATCGCCCGGAGCGCCCCGAGTGGTTCGGCGGCGGCTACGATGCGCCGGGCATCCATTCGGTGATGGTCGATCCGCGCGACAGCCGGCACGTGACGATCGGCATCTCGTGCGGCGGCGTCTGGCAGACCTTCGACGGCGGTGCGACCTGGCGAGTGAGCGCCGACGGCATGGAGGCCGACTACATGCCGCCCGAGCGGCGCGGCGAACCCAACGTGCAGGACCCGCATCGCGTCGTCCAGTGCGCGGCCAACCCCGACGTACTGTGGACCCAGCATCACTGCGCGATCTTCCGCTCGACCGACGGTGCCTCGCACTGGCAGCGGATCGAAGCGCAGCCGTCGAGCTTCGGCTTCGCGGTCGCCGTGCATCCGGCAGACCCCGACACTGCGTGGTTCGTCCCCGCCGTGAAGGATGCGTGCCGGATTCCGGTGAACGGCCGCTTCGTCGTCACGCGCACGCGCGACGGCGGCCGCAGCTTCGAGAGCCTGTCGAACGGGTTGCCGCCTGCGCCGGCCTACGATCTCGTCTATCGGCACGGGCTCGCGGTGGACGACTCCGGCACGCGTCTCGCGATGGCGTCGACGACGGGCGGGTTATGGACCTCCGCGGACGGCGGCGAAAACTGGCGGCAGGTCTCCGCGCATCTGCCGCCGGTGTATTGCGTACGCTTCGGATAACGAACGACTCACACGCAGCGCGCGCCGACGGCAAGCGCCCGCCCGTTGCGTTACGTCGGCGGCGCGATCCGCGCGACCGCGTCGCGCGTCTGCATGATTTCCGCTTCGAGCCAGTCGAGAAACCGCCGGACCCGCGGCTCGCGCTCTCGCCCGGGCCGGCACAGCGCGACGAAACGCGCGCCGGCGAGCCGCACCGATGCATCGATCGGCGTCAGCGCGTCGCGTTCGACGTGCTCGGCGGCCAGCACCGAACTGAGCAGCCCGACACCCTGGCCGTGCAGCACGGCCTGCAGCGCGTAATGCTCGTCGTCGTAATGGCGGAACACCGCGCGCTCGAGCCACGCTTCGCGGCCGGCCGCACGGCACCACGACGCCCAGTCGACCGACACGGGAAGCGGCGTATCCCAGGTGGTCTCGATCAGCTCGATACGCTCGTTCGCGCGCCCGACGTCGAGGCCGCGCGCCGCATACGCGCCGAAATACTCGTCGATCAGCGCGATCTCGTGCAGCGCGGGAAACGTGCGCGACGTCGCGCGGATCGCGAGATCGACCCGCGCGTCGCGTTCGAGATCGACGAGCGCGTTGCCGGTTTCGACCTTGATGTGCAACTGCGGATCGACGCGCCGGAACCGGCCGAGCCGCGGAATCAGCCACATCGCGGCGAACGCGGGCGTGGTGGTCAGCACCAGCGTGCGCGCATCGGTCGTCGCGGGCCGCAGCGCATCGAGCCCGCGGCTCATGCCGAGCAGCGCGTCGTGACACGCGCGAAACAGTTGCTCGCCCTCGTCCGTCAACCGCACGCCGCTCGCGCCGCGCTCGAACAGCAGTACGCCGAGCCGGCTTTCGAGCGACTTGATCTGGTGCGACACGGCCGCCGGCGTCACGGACAGTTCGTCGGCGGCCGCCTTGAACGTGCCGAGCCGCGCGCACGACTCGAATACACGCAATGCGGTCAGGGGAATTTTCGAGAACACGACGCCTCGCGGGCCGGATCCGGCCGGGTTGAATTCGATTCAATCCGCGTGAGATTAGGTGAATTGAGGCACGCGCGCAACGCGGGTAGCCTTCCGGGACGTCGCGGCACGGCGGCCGCTGCACGCAGCAGCGGCCAACCCACCGCCCAACCATCGACGAACCGACGACCGTCGAACCGGAGAACCAACGTGCAAGGCCTACCGCGCAGGATCACGCAGGCGGTGCTCTACGAAGCGATCGCCATTTCCTGCATCGCGCCCGCGATCGCGGCGTTCTTCAAGCAGGGTCTGGTCTATTCGGGCGCGCTGTCCGCGACGATGTCGGCGATCGCGCTGCTGTGGAACATGATCTTCAACGCGCTGTTCGAGCGCTGGGAAGCGTCGCGCCGGCAGCCTGCGCGCACGCTCGCGCGACGGATCCTGCATGCGACCGGCTTCGAGGGCGGGCTCATCTTCATCCTCGTGCCGGTCGTATCGTGGTGGCTCGACGTCTCGTGGTTCGACGCGTTCGTCGTCGACATCGGGCTGTTCGCGTTCTTCTTCTGCTACGCGTTCGTGTTCCAGTGGGCGTTCGATCGCGTCTTCGACGTGCCGGCGGCGACGAAGGAATCGTGACGGGGTGTTCGCGGCCCGGCTGCGCGCCGATCGACGCGCAGCCCGAAAGCAACGCGGCCCGCCCGCACGATACGGGAGGGCCGCGTTTCATCACGCCGGCGCGCCGCCGTCGGCGAGCGCGCCGGTCACGTCGACGCTCAGTGCACGCCGAGATACGCCTTCACCGCCGGCAGGCCCGGCTTGCCGTCGAGCGTCGTCACGCCGGCCAGCCACTTGTCGAGCGCCTGCGGGTTCGCCTTCAGCCACTCGGCGGCGGCCTTGTTCGGGTCTTCCTTGTTCATGATCGGCAACATCACGTGGTTCTCGATCGACGTCGTGAACTGCAGGTTCGACACGAACTTCGCGACGTTCGGGCAACGCTGCGCGTAGTCCGGCGGCGTGGCCGTCAGCACCTTCGCCTCGCCGTAGTTCGGGCCGAACACGTCGTCGCCGCCGCTCAGGTAGTCGATCTTCATCTGCACGTTCATCGGATGCGGTTCCCAGCCGAGGAACACGATCCACTGCTTGTCGCGGATCGCGCGGTTCACCTCGACCAGCATCCCGGCCTCGCTCGACTCGACCATCTTGAACTTGCCGAGGCCGAACTGGTTGCCGTCGATCATCTTCTTGATCAGCAGGTTGCCGTCGTTGCCCGGTTCGATCCCGTAGATCTTGCCGTTGAGCTTGTCGGCGTACTTCTGGATGTCGGCGAACGATTTCAGGCCGCCCTGGTACACGTAGTCGGGCACCGCGAGCGTATATTTCGCGCCGGTCAGGTTGGGCGTGGCGAGCACCTTGATCGTGCCGGCCTTCGTGAACGGCTGGATGATCGGGTCCATCGTCGGCGACCAGTAGCCGAGGAACACGTCGATCTGCTTGCTCTTGATGCCCGCAAACGTGATCGGCACCGACGCGATCGTCTTGGTCGGCGCGTAGCCGAGCCCCTGCAGCATCGTCGCAGCAAGGCCGGTGGTGGCCGCGATGTCGGTCCAGCCGACGTCCGCGAAGCGCACGTTCTTGCACACGGGCGCGTCAGCCGCATAAACCGCCGACATCGGCGCAGCCATCCCGATCCCGCATACCGCTGCGATCAATTGGCGCTTCATCTGTCTTCTCCTCAAAGTGACGTCGTTTTTCATGGGGGCGGGATCGATGGTTGAAGCCGCGCGCCGCGATCCCGGCGGCGTCGCGGACCGAATGGTTCGCGCGGGTGGCGTCAGCGCCCCGGCAACCGTCGCTCGTAGCTCGGCGCGTGACCGAACTGCGCGCGATACGCCTTGCTGAAGTGACACGGCGAATGGAATCCGCACGTCGTCGTCACGCGCGCGATCGACGCATCCGTCGTGCGCAGCAGGTCACGCGCGCGTTTCAGCCGAAGCGTCAGGTAATAGTGAGTGGGCGACACGTTCAGGTACACCTTGAACATTCGCTGCAGGTGACGCTGCGACAGCCGCACGAGCCGCGCGAGTTCCTCGAGCGACAGCGGCTCCTCGATGTTCGCTTCCATCAGCCGCACCACTTCGATCAGTTCCGCGCGCGAGAAGCCGACGCGCGCATCGACGGGGATCGGCTGCGTATCGGTCGAGCTGCGGATGCGTTCGAGGATGAACTGCTCGGACACCTGCGCGGCGAGCTGCTGGCCGAAACGCATGCCGACGAGATTCAGCATCAGGTCGAGCGGCGCGGTGCCGCCGGTGCAGGTGAGCCGGTCGCGATCGACGACGAACAGTTCGTCGGCGAACCCCACCTGCGGAAACTCCGCATGCAGAGCGGACAGGTTCTCCCAGTGCACGGTGCAGCGATAGCCGTCGAGCAGGCCACCCGACATCAGCGCATACGCGCCGGTGCAGATGCCGCCCAGCGGCAGCCCGCGTTCGGCGAGCGCCGCGAGCGTGTCGCGCGCGCCGTCGTCGACCACCTCGCGGATGTGAATCCCGCCGCACACGATCATCACGTCGGGCAGGTTCGTGTAGTCGAGCGCCTGGGTCGGCCGCACCGCGATGCCGTTGCTGGCCCGCACGGGGGCGCCGTCGAGCGAATAGATCGACCACTGGTAGTGATCGGCACGCCCGACGTAGTTCGCCATCCGAAGCACTTCGACCGCGCTCGAGAACGCGATCATCGAGAAGTGCGGCAGCGTCAGGAAGCCGAAATGGGCAAGGGACGAAACCGGTGAAACGCGAGCGGCGGGCACGGCGGCAGCGGCGGCGGACGTCACATCGAGCTCCTGGCGAACGGTTGAGCAGGTTGCACGCAGCCAGCCCCGTGGCAAACGCCACGGAAGCCGGTATCGAATCGGAAGAGGCGGCCGGAAGTCGAACCGGCCGCCGGTTGCTTACGCTTGCGCGGGCGCGGCCTTCGCGCGGAACAGCTGCTTCAGGCCCGAGAACAGCGGTGCTTTCGCGGTGCCCGGCGCGCGGCCGAAGCTCTCGGTGATGCGGTCGAGAATGATCGCGAGCAGCACGACCGACAGACCGCTTTCGAAGCCGAGGCCGATGTCGAGGCGCTGGATACTTGCGAGCACGTCGTTGCCGAGGCCGCCCGCGCCGACCATCGACGCGATGATCACCATCGACAGCGCCATCATGATGGTCTGGTTCACGCCCTGCATGATCGACGGCAGCGCGTTCGGGAACTGCACCTTGTACAGCAGCTGCCACGGCGTGCAGCCGAATGCCTGGCCGGCTTCGACGATCTCGCGGTTCACGTGACGGATGCCGAGGCTCGTCAGGCGCACAGCCGGCGGCATCGCGAAGATCACCGTCGACAGGATCCCCGGCACGCGGCCGAGACCGAACAGCATCGCGGCCGGAATCAGGTAGACGAACGCGGGCATCGTCTGCATCAGGTCGAGGATCGGACGCACGATCGCGGCGACCCACTTGCTCTTCGCGGCCCAGATGCCGAGCGGAATGCCGAGCACGAGGCTGATGATCGTCGACGACAGCGTGAGGCCGAGCGTGATGACCGTCTGGTCCCAGAAGCCCGTCGCGAAGATCAGCAGCAGCGACGCGGTGGTGAACAGCGCGAAGCGCCAGCCCACGCGCCACAAGCCAACGCCGATGAAGATCGCCATCATCAGCCACATCGGGATCGCCTGCAGGCTGTGCTCGACGAAGGCGGCGAGCCCCTCGATCGCGCGGCCGATCGCATCGAACGTCGCCGCGTCATGATCGAGCAGGTAGTGAACGGACTGGTCGACCCAGGTACCGAGCGGAATCATTTCAGACATGGGAGCCTCGCGAACGCGTGATGGCCTTCAGGATAAGAGCGCGGTCGACCGAGCCGCAGTAGCAGCCGTCGTCGTCGACAACGGGCAGTGCATTCGGGCTCGCGACGACGCGCGCGACGACATGTTCGAGCGACGCATCGCGCCGGATGCTTTCGATCGGCCGCACCGACGGCGTGTCCTGACCGATCGCCTCGCGCGTGACGAAGCCGCGGATCTTGCGTGCGGCGTCGAGCACGAACGCATATTCGGCACTGCCGTTCAGCGTCGCCGCGACGTTCGCGGCGTCGCACTTCGACATGGTCGGCACGGCGCCCGTCTGCATCAGGTCGCCCGCGGTCAGATAGCGGCTCGTGTCGATGCCGTCGAAGAACGCGCGCACGTAGTCGTCGGCCGGGTTCGCGATGATGTCCTGCGGCGTGCCGACCTGCACGAGCCGGCCGCCTTCCATGATCGCGATGCGGTTGCCGATGCGCAGCGCCTCTTCCAAATCGTGCGACACGAACATGATCGTGCGGCGCTGTTCCTTCTGCAGTTGCAGCAGCACGTCCTGCATTTCGCGGCGCTTGAGCGGATCGAGCGCGGAGAACGCCTCGTCCATGATCATCAGCGACGGGTTCACGGCCAGCGCGCGGGCCAGGCCGACGCGCTGCTGCATGCCGCCCGACAGCTCGGACGGCAGCTTGTGCGCGAACGGTGCGAGGCCGACCTGCTCGAGCACCTCCATCGCACGGCGTTCGCGTTCCTTCTTGCCGACGCCCGCGACCTCGAGGCCGAATGCGGCATTCGACACCACGGTGCGATGCGGCATCAGCGCGAACGACTGGAACACCATGCTCATGTCCTTGCGGCGCAGCGCGGTCAGCGCCGAGCGGCGTGCCGACGCGACATCGAGCCCGTCGATCAGCACCTTGCCGGCGCTCGGATCGACCAGCCGGTTCACGAGGCGGATCAGCGTGGATTTGCCGGAGCCGGACAGGCCCATCAGCACGAATATTTCGCCTTCCTGCACGTCGAACGATACGTTGTGCACACCGACGACCTGACCGGTACGCTTGAGCACATCGTCTTTCGTTGCGCCGGCGGCGAGCATGTCGAGCGCCTGCTGCGGGTTGCTTCCAAATACCTTGCACAGACCTTCGACTACGACCTTGGGGGCATCCATCGAAACCTTCTCCTCGTGTAGCGGGGACTCACGCGTGTGACTCAACGTGCCTACATAGTTGCCAGAAAAAACCCCGACCTGCCGACGAATTACGACAAACGCTTGCGCAAATACGACACACCCCGCAGGCCCGCCCGGCGGGGCGCGGCGCTCGGCGGCCCCCGATTGCGGCAACGCAATACGCGCACAGCCAGCACCGGCGGGCATCGCGGGCGTGACTTGTGCGCAGCAGCGCGACGCGCGAGCGGCGGCGTTTTGCGACAACCCGCAAAAACCGCGCGTCGCTTTGCGACAATTCCACGTCCGATCGGGCCGTCTCGCCTGCCCGGCGCCGGCAAAAAGAATGGTCGTACGAAAACAGGCGCCGCGAACGCGCGACAGCCATGCTTCGCGACCCGCCCGCAACCCAGAAAATCCCCCATGGCCATTGTGATACATTCCGGCAAACACGCCGATCGCGACGTCGCCTTGCGCCTTGCGCGTGGCGCTGCGCCGGCAGTCCGCGCATGCCGGTTCGCCTGCCGGCCATGCGGAAACAGCCTCGATCGGGCCACGCGACGATCGAAGGACGATAACGAAATGAGAGAGGGAGCAAGGCGATGAATTGGGCTTTTGCCGCAATCGGTTTCATCGTGGGCGGTATCGCCGCATTGTTCGGGGATTTCTCCGCCGCCAACGGCACGCTGCTCGGTGCGGCGGCCGGGTTCTGCATCGGCTACGCGCTGCAGCAACGCAAGCGCACGCACGGCGGTACGCCCCCCGACGCGTTCGCGATTTCCGCGACGCCGCAACCCGCTCCCGTGCCGCTCGCCGATCGCGTCGCGCGCCTCGAAGCGACGGTCGACGCGCTCACGCGCGAGCTCGACGTGCTGCGCGCCAGCTCGCCGGCGCGAAGGCCGGTGCCGCGACGACCGGCAGCGCCGCGCAGGTGCCGTCGACACCGCCCTCCACCATCACGCCGGCGCCCGCCGCGATCCCGCCTCGACCATCCGTGCAGCCTGCGTCGCGAGCGCCGGCGTGCCGTCGTCGACGTCCGCGCCCGCTCCCGCGCGGCAGTCGCCATGCGGACGAGCGCCGCACCGGCCGCCGCCGGCGCACCGACGCGTGCGCCCGCAACGACCACGCCGCCGGCCCCACCCGCCCCGCCCGAACCCCGCGAATCCGGTATCGCCGAACGCGCGCTCCGCGCCGCGCGCGACTGGCTGCTCGGCGGCAACACGGTCGTGCGCGTCGGCATCATCGTGCTGTTCTTCGGCGTCGCGTTCCTGCTCAAGTACGCGGCCGACAACGACATGCTGCCGATCGAATTCCGCCTGGCCGGCACGGCGCTCGCCGCGGCCGCGCTGCTCGCGATCGGCTGGCGCGTGCGTGCGCGCCGCGCGGCGTACGGTCTCGTGCTGCAGGGTGGCGGCATCGGCATCCTGTACCTGACGATCTTCGCCGCGACCAAGCTCTACACGCTGCTGCCGGTCGGCGCGGCGTTCCCGCTGATGGTCGCGGTGTGCGCGCTGAGCGCGTTCCTCGCGGTGAAGCAGAACGCGCTGCCGCTCGCGTTCATGGGCAGCGCGGGCGGCTTTCTCGCGCCGGTGCTGCTGTCGACCGGCCATGGCAGCCATGTCGCGCTGTTCAGCTACTACGCACTGCTGAACGCAGGCATCTTCGCGATCGCGTGGTTCAAGGCCTGGCGTCCGCTGAACCTGCTCGGCTTCGTGTTCACGTTCACGATCGGCTCGGCGTGGGGCGTGACGGCGTACCGCCCCGCGCTGTTCGCGACCACCGAGCCGTTCCTGATCCTGTTCTTCCTGATGTATGTCGGCATCGCGCTGCTGTACGCGGTGAAACGCGAGCTGGCGCTGCGCCACTATGTCGACGGCACGCTCGTGTTCGGCACGCCGATCGTCGCGACCGCGCTGCAGGCGTCGCTCGTGAAGGACATGCCGTTCGGGCTAGCATGGAGCGCGGTCGCGCTGTCGGCGTTCTACGTCGCGATCGCCGCCTGGCTCGCGCGGCGCCGCGATCGTCTCGCGCTGCTGTTCGAAGCGATGCTCGCGCTCGCGGTGATCTTCGCGACGCTCGCGGTGCCGCTCGCGTTCTCGGGCCCGACGACCAGTGCCGCGTGGGCGATCGAAGGCGCGGCGATCGTGTGGGTCGGCGTGCGCGAGAAGCGCCTTGCGCCGTTCGGCTTCGGCCTGCTGATGCAGATCGCCGCGGCCGGCGCATTCTTCACGAGCCTGCTCGGCCCGGCCGACACGAACACGCTGCCGGTGCTCAACAGCGCATACATCGCGATGCTGCTGATCGCGCTCGCCGGGCTGTTCACGGGCTGGTGGCTGCACGGACGCGACGAAGCGCGCACGTGGCACGCGTGGATGCCGGACGTCGGCGCGGCCGCCGCGGCGTGGGGGCTGCTGTGGTGGCTGAGCGGCGGACTGCACGAGATCCTCGTCTACGCGGGCCGTCACGTCGACCTGCATGCGGACCGGTTCGTCGTCGACGCGACCGCGCTGTTCGCCGCCGGCACCGCGTGGCTCGCGCACGTCGCGCGCCGCAAGCTCGCGTGGCCGATCGCCGAATGGCCGGCGCTCGCGCTGACGCCGGTGCTCGCGCTGCTCGCGTTGCGCGCGTTCGATTCGCACGAGGCGCCGCTGTCGGGCATGGGCGCGTTCGCGTGGCCGATCGCCGTCATCGCATGCTATGCACTGCTGCTGCGGCAGTCGCGCGGCACGGCGGCCGCCGGTCCGGCGGCGAGCGTGGCGGGCGCGACGGGCACGTCGGCCGTGGCGGCCATCCCCGCCCCCGTGATCGCGCCGCTGCACACGCTGATGTTCTGGACGTTGTGCGGGCTGTTCTCGCTCGAGGGCTTCTCGCGCCTGCGTGCGTTCGTCCCCGAAGGCGCGTGGAGCTGGAGCGCGTGGGCCTACGGTTTCGGCGCGCTGCTTCTGCTGGTGTCGGGCCCCGGCTCGCGCCTGCGCTGGCCGGTCGCCGCGTTCCCGCGCGCGTATCAGGTATGGGGGGCCGCGCCGCTCGCCGCGCTGCTGTGGCTGTGGAGCATCGCCAGCGTGACGAGCGACGGCGATGCGTCGCCGCTGTTCTGGCTGCCGCTGCTCAATCCGCTGGACGTCGCGCAACTGCTGATCTTCGTCGCGTTCGCCACCTGGCTGCGCCGCCTGAAGACGCTCGGGGTCACCTGGCATCCGCTGGCGGCCGACCTCGCCGCGCTCGCGACCGTGTTCCTGTGGTTCAACGCGCTGCTGCTGCGCACGCTGCATCAGCGTTTCCACCTGGCCTACGACATCGACACCGTGCTGTCGTCGTTCGGCATCCAGCAGGTGTTCATGGTCGGCTGGAGCCTGTTCGCATTCGCCGGCATGTGGCTGACGCGCCGCAACGGCATCGCGCGCGTGTGCGCGCTGGCGTCGCTGCCGCTGATCGTCGTGATGTGGGCCTGGACCTTCTACGCGAACTTCACGCAGGACGGCGGCAGCTGGGCGCGCATTCCTCTGCTCAATCCGCTCGACCTCGTGCTGGTGGTGGTCTATGCGCTCGCCGCGTCGTGGTTCGTGCGCGCACGCACGCTCGGCTGGCCGTTCGACAACTATCGCGTCGAACTGCTCGGCGCGGCCGGCGCAACGGCCTTCCTGTGGCTGAACGCGATCCTGCTGCGCACGCTGCATCACTGGACCGGCGTGCCGTACGCATTCGACGCGATGGCGGAATCGACGCTCGTTCAGGCGTCGGTCTCCGTGTACTGGACGCTCTGCGCGCTCGCGACGATGATCTGGGCCACGCGCCGCGGCTTGCGTCCGCTGTGGTTCGTCGGCGCCGCGCTCCTCGCGCTCACGGTGATCAAGCTGTTCCTGTTCGACCTGTCGCACGTCACCGGCATCGAACGCATCGTGTCGTTCATCGGCATCGGCATCCTGCTGCTGTTGATCGGCTATTTCTCGCCGCTGCCGCCGAAGGCCGCGGCCCAACCGGGCGACACCCAACCATGAAACGACTCGCAGCCCTGCTCGGCCTGAGCCTGCTGACGTCGTTCGCGACGGCCGACGGCGCACCCGGCGCGGAACGCGTCGCGCGGCGCTTCTCGCTCGATCTTGACGGCAGCGCCGCGTATTACCAGCTCACCGTGCCGCAGGCCGTCTATGCGGCCAGCCGGCGCGACGATCTCGGCGACGTGCGCGTGTTCAACGGCGCCGGCGAGCCCGTGCCGTATTCGCTCGATGCGCCTGCGGCGGCCGCCGTGCCGCCGGCGCGCACGCCGGTGCACTGGTTCCCGCTGCCGCCCGCGCGCGCCGACGACGGTCAGGCGCCGCTCGGCGTGTCGGTCGCGCCGGACGGCTCGCTGCGCGCGGCCGTCACCGCACCGGCTCGCGCGAAGCATGCGGCCGATCTCGTCGACCTGTCGCATGCGGACGGCGAGGTCGACGCGCTGCTCGTGCATGTGAGCGACGACAGCTACCAGGGCCGTGTCGCCGTCGAAGCGAGCGACGACCTGCGCAGCTGGCGCTCGCTCGGCAGCACGCAACTGCTGAAGGTCGGCCGCGGCGGCGACCTGCTGGTGCAGGAACGCATCGCGCTCGAGGGCGCGGGGCCGCGCTACCTGCGGCTCGACTGGCTCGACGGCGCGCCCGCGATCGGATCGATCGAGATCGAAACGCAACCGCACGATGCGCGCACGACGGACTCCGCTGCCGTGCCGCGTCAATGGCGCGCTGCCGTACACGTGCGGGCCGGCGGCGCGCCCGGCGAGTATCTGTTCGATACCGACGGCGCCTATCCGGTCGACCGCGTGCGCATCGACCTGCCGCAACCGAATACGGTTGCGCGCGCAACGCTGCAGAGTCGCCCCGACGCGCAGGCGCCGTGGCGCGAGGTCGCCGGTGCCGTGCTGTTCCGGCTGCAGGGCAAGGCGGGCGAGCAGCGCAACCGCCGCTGGCGTTTGCGTCGAATCCCGATCGCGCGTGGCGAATCGTCGTCGACATGCGCAACGGCGGGCTCGGCGGCGGCCAGCCGGCCGTCGCGGTCGGCTGGCATCCGGCCGCCCTGACCTTCGTGGCGCGCGGCACGCCGCCGTTCACGCTCGGTGTCGGCAATGCGTCGCTGCCGTCGTCGGCCGTGAGCCGCGATGCGCTGCTGGTCGGAATGGCGCCGGAGGTGCGGCCCGCGCGCGTCGGTGCGGCGCTGCCGGCGTCGGCGGTCCCGCCCGGGCCCGCAGCCGATACGGATGCGGCCCGCCGTTACGTGCTGTGGGGTGCGCTGGTCGTCGCGGTCGGCGTGCTCGGCACGATCGCATGGCGCCTCGCACGCGGCGGCGGCGACACGCCTGCTCGCGACGAGTAGGACCACGCCACCACGCCGGTACACCGAATCAGGCCGGTGCCGCGCGCACCGTTTGCACCGTTTGCACCGTTTGCACCGTTTGCACCGTTTGCACCGTTTGCACCGTTTGCACCGTTTGCACCGTTCGCGCCGCGACGCGGCCGTGCGGACGCGGACGCCACGGCGACGAGCGGCAGCTGGCCGCGCCGGCCGCCCCCATCGCCGGCGAGCGCGTACCGCGACGCGCACGCCAGTCGGCCCGGATCGCCGCGATCGCGCGAAGCGCCCATGATTGCGCCATCACGACAGGCCGCACGCCCCGCCGCGATGCCGGCGACATGCGACGCGCGACGCATGCAACGGGACGCCTGCACAGGATCGCGCTGTCATAGCGCTTGCCGGCGAAGCGCACGATATCGACGACGTCGAAGCCCTGGGCCCGGTAGAACGCCAGCAGATGCGACGCGGGATGCGGCGTATCGAGCGCGAGCAGCGAATAACCGCGCAACGCGGCCCACTGCCCGGCAAACGCGAGCAGCGTCGCACCGATCCCGCCGCCTTGCCAGCCGGGATCGACGGCCACCTGCCGCACGCTCGCGACGCCGTCGCGACGGTACAGCGAACACGGCGACGACGGATCGGTGGCGTAGAGCGTCATCGTGCCGACGACGCGACCGCCCGACACCGCGACATGGCATTCACCCGCTTCCGCGCGGCGACGCGTGACCTCCTCGGCCTGGTCGACACACGTACAGTTGAGCCCCATCGCGCCGAGTCGCGCGAACGCACGGTGCAGCAGCGCGGTGAGCTGCGTGTAGCTGTCGACTGCCGGATCGAAGCGCCGCACGATGACCCGGTCGGCGCGCACGGCAGGCGGCGCGGCGGGTGAACGTTCGGCGATCGTGTTCCGGGATATCGACATGGCAGCGCTCCGTGGTCAGGATGACCGAAGTCTAGGAGCGCGCCGCGAGGCGTCGCAAGAAAAAATGTCGTAAAAAAGACGAGAAATCGAAGCGAGGCGATGGCGCGGCGGTGTGCATTTTCATGCGTTCGGCGCCTTCGGACCCGTGGTCGCACATACCGATCGTTGTGCCTGCAAGCAATACGTGACGCGCACTTCGTCGCCGACACCATGCCGCGCGATTCCGGACTCGCGATGCCCCGCGCGAGCGCCCCGCATCGTCGTTGACACACCCGGCGACGCGCTCCAGACTCGCTGATCCTCCACCGCACCGCGAGCACCCATGGTCACCTGCTTCCTTCGCTACGTCATCGATCCGTACAAACTCGAGCAGTTCGAAATCTACGGCAAGATGTGGATTCCGCTCGTCGAGCAATTCGGCGGCACGCACCACGGCTACTTCCTGCCTTCCGAGGGCGCCAGCAACATCGCGCTCGCGATGTTCTCGTTCCCGAGTCTCGCCGAGTACGAGCGCTATCGCAAACGCTCGAAGGCCGATCCCGCGTGCCAGGCCGCGTTCCGGTATGCAGAGGAAACGCGCTGCATCGTCAGCTACGAGCGCAGCTTCTTCCGGCCGGTGTTCGAGTAACCCCGCGCATCGCGCCCCCTTTCCGGCGCCGGACGAAAAAAAGCCCCGCCTGCATCCGCGCGGCGGGGCCAACCCATGTCAGTAGAGACATTTATGGAGGAGACGGGCCCATCTTATCGAGCGCGGCTCGCCGTCCCAACCAAGCATTTCTGCTATCCATCTGCGTCGCCGCGCGCACGCGCGCCCCGCGTGCCTGGCATATCGATAGAACGAAAAGTCGTTTTCAGAGTGGCGGCGGGGTCGTTACCATCTGGTTTTAAGCCTGTGCTTAGCCGGGCAAGCCATCCCCAAGGAGCGCCCTTTGACTGCATTCGACCAACACCGCCGCCCGTTCGTGGTCGGCATCGGCGGCACCACCCGGGCCGCATCGTCGACCGAGCGCGCACTGTCGTTCGCGCTGCGCGGCGCGCAAGCCGCCGGCGCACGCACGCGCCTGTTCGACGGCCCGTTCCTGCATACGCTGCCGCACTACGCCCCCGAACACAAGACGCTGACCGACGCGCAGCGAGAACTGATCGACACCGTGCGCGAAGCCGACGCGATCATCATCGCGACGCCCGGCTATCACGGCGGCGTGTCCGGCCTCGTGAAGAACGCGCTCGACACGCTCGAGGAACTGCGCGCCGACGAGCGCCCGTACCTCGACGGTCGCGCGGTCGGCCTGATCGTCACGGCCTACGGCTGGCAAGCCGCCGGCACCGTGCTGACGTCGCTCCGGTCGATCGTCCACGCGCTGCGCGGCTGGCCGACCCCGTTCGGCGCCACCGTGAACACGCTCGAAACGCGCTTCGAAAGCGCCGACAGCTGCTCGGATCCGAAGGTCGTCGCACAGCTCGAGACCGTCGGCTCGCAGGCAGCCGAATTCGCGCTCGCGTTCGCATCGCATCGCGCGGCCACGCACGCCGCATCGGTCGACGCGCTCGCGCCCGTGCTGAAGATCGCCAACCAGTAATCCCCGCCTCCCCGCAGCCCGCGCCCGGCCGACGACGTTCGCCGCGCGCGGGCTGCGCGCATCCGGCCGTCCGGCGCGCATCGCAGCGCTGCCGCCTGCTTCATGTCGGCGCCCCACCCCGATAACGATCCGGCCCGCCACGTGATTTGCATTGGCCGAAAGATTGGTTCACGCGGGCCGCGGGTTTTCGTACGCTGAAAGCCCGAACCTTCCATGCGCACGCCATGAACCGCACGATCCGTTACAAGGGCTACGAAGTCGCCCCCGCCGCCGCCCGGCTGCCGAACGGGCTGTTCGCCGCGAACCTGACGATCGAGAAGGCAAGCGGCGGCCCGTCGCCGCGCGCCGTATCGTTCGACGCAATCGATTTCTTCTTCGAAGAGGAACACGCGCTCGCGTATGCGTCCCGCTGGGGACGCCTCTGGGTCGATACACAGGCCTGAGCGCGGCACCCGGCAGCGCAGGGCTGCTCGAAAATGCGCGATTACGGAAGCTATGCAAGAATCTTTCGTCTCGTAATCGCATAACAACAGCCATGTCCGACACGCTGCAGGAAGACCATGCAGCGGCAGATCACGCCATGCGCAACTGGACTTTCGAACGTCAAGGTCCGGTCAGGATCGGTTCCGATGCGCACAGGCAAATGTTCTGCCGCATGCTGCTCGATACGCACAACCCGTACAAACCGGCCGTCATCGACTGGCCGCCGCTCAAGCCCGACGAACTCAAGCGGCTCACGTCGCTGCCGATCTGGGACATCGCCGTGCAGACCGAAGGCCGCGCGTCGATCCGCGTCGCCACCTTCGCCGCAACCGTCGGCGATCCGCTGCTGCGCCAGGCGCTCGAGATGGACGGCGCCGAGGAGGCTCGGCACAAGGTCGTGCTGTCGAAGCTGGTCCAGGCATACGGCATCAAGCTCGCGCCCGAACCGGCCTATCCTGCTCCGAAGGACCCCGAGTGGTCGTGGATGGTGACCGGCTTCAGCGAATGCATCGACAGCTTCTTCGCGTTCGGTCTGTTCCGCTCCGCGCAGCGCTCCGGCTATTTCCCGCCCGAACTCGTCGACACCTTCGAGCCCGTGATCCAGGAGGAAGGCCGGCACATCCTGTTCTTCGTGAACTGGTATGCGTGGTACTGGCGGAGTTTGCCGTGGTGGCGCCGGCCGTGGTTCTTCGCGCGGGTGGCGGCCGTGTGGGCATTCCTGATCCGGGAACGCATCGGCATCGCGCGCGGGATCGATGCGGACGGCGTCGCGCACGACGCGAACTTTCCGGCGACGAGCACCGCCGACATCGGCGATGCGCTGAACCCGCGCGAACTGATCGAACTGTGTGTCAGCGAGAACGACCGGCGCATGGCCGGGTACGACAAACGGCTGCTGCGCCCGATGTTCGTGCCGCGCATGGCGCGCCTCGCGCTGCGATTCATGCGGAAATAAGGCTACGGCGGCGGGTTGCCGGCGGTGCAGGCCGGCCGCCGGCGCATTGTCCGGGACGATGTACTGGGCCGCCCGGACCGGGTGGCAGAACCGGGGCGCGTCGCCGCGACTGCCATCCTCATCGCGATTCCCCCTTCCGGACGAGAACGAACCACACCCCGGCTCGCATCCGGCGATTTGGGCGCGGCATCACGCCAGCCAACGGACACCCATCAGCCTGACGGTGCTCCTCCGACGCGCTTGCGTATCGTCTTTCTCTCCCGCGGAATGCGCCCTTGCCAGCACGGTCGAGTCACCGTGAAGCAGATCCGGGTTTCCTGCTCGCGGCTCCCCGTTGCTCCCTATCGTTCGCGTCTTCGGCCGTCATCGTGGACGCCCCGCCACCTCATCGCAACGACTCCGGTTGCAAGACTGCCCGGCGCGGGCGATCTGGCACCTCGTCTCCCCCTGCCCCAACCCGTCATATGAAGTACGTCAATTGAACAGATTCCGAACTGGAATCCCAATCGCCGTACCAATGCACCTGTAGCACTTTTTTACAACTTTGTGAAACCGGCGCCGGGGAAGGCCCGCCCCACGGGCGCGCGCGGCCGATGAGATGCGCAAACCAGCATAGTCAGACAATCCGTGGCTCATGTTTTTTTGATTTACCGGCAAACCAATAAATACAATTAAAAATTCACATCAAATCTCGTATTAATAAATTAACAAGAGCCTCGAATGCATACGAGCCAGCGTCCCGCCTGACATTACAACTCAGAAAGGCAAACGTTTGCCGCAAACGTTTGTCGTTACATTTGTCTTACTTTTTGGGTTAACCAATGTGTGGCGCCACACACAAAACCACGTCACTACGTTGATTTTTATGGTTTTTTTCATCCATCACCGCATCCGCACGAGACCTTCACTCCACCTTCAAATCATTTTCAACTTTCTTACACGCCAACAGCTCAAAACACGATCTATTAACCATCTTTTAACTTCCAAAACCTTCGATTTATCACTGTTTGTCAATCTCAAAATATCGCCTCAAATAAACTCCGCCCATCAATTTTAAGATTCGCGCGAGCGCACGGCAGATTCCTCTAACGAAAGAGACCGGTGTGTGGCGTGCTTATTTGGAGGTAGTAGGACATGAACCGCACGTACCGCTCGATCTGGAACGAAGCTCTTGGCGCCTGGGTCGCGGCATCCGAACACGATTCGGCACGGGGCAAGCCGAACAAGTCGGCCGTCGTGAAGGCCGTGGCAACCGTTGCGCTCGTCGCGGGGGCGACCGTCGGCAACGTCGCGCACGCACAGTACTCCGCAGGCGGCGCAGGCGGCTCGGTCATAGCCTCGGGCGCCCAGGCGATCGCCATCGGCGGCAACTCGGGCAGTACGACCACGGCCAGCGGCGCAACGTCGATCGCGATCGGCGCGAACGCGACCGCATCGGGCAGCTATTCACAGGCGTTCGGCCAGCGTTCCGTAGCCACCGGGTCAAGCGCGATCGGCATCGGCTCCGGCTCGACCGCGCTCAATACCGGCGCCACTGCGGTCGGCAACGACGCGACGGCATCGGGCACCAGCTCAATCGCGCTCGGCGGCGGCAACAGCTCGGGCACGGGCGGCGCCATCGCTGCGGGCACCAACGCAATCGCGATCGGCCGGTTCTCGAACGTCAACGCCGCGACGACGTCGGGCATTGCGATCGGCGCGAATGCGACCGTCACGTCGACTGGTACCAATGGCACCGCGCTCGGTTCGGGCGCCACCGCTGCCGGCTCCGGCGCATCCGCCATCGGCAATGGCGCAACGGCAACGGGCGCCAATGCGATCGCGCTCGGCGGCACGGCCAACTACGCATCCAGCGTCGCGATCGGTGCCGGCAGCGTGACCGGCGCGGCAGCGCCGACGGGAACGGGTTATCTGACGGGCAGCGCCGCGCCGACATCGGAAGTGTCGGTCGGCAGCGCGACGGCCCTGCGTCGCATCACGAACGTCGCCGACGGCTCGGCACCGCAGGACGCGGTCACGGTGGCCCAGCTCAGCACCGGAATGAGCACGACGACGAGCGCGATCAGCAGCCTGTCGACGTCGGCGTCGACGGGACTCTCGTCGGCTAACAGCTCGATCAGCTCGCTGTCCACCTCGACTTCGACGGGCATCAACTCGCTGTCCACCGGCCTGAGCTCGACCAACAGCTCGGTCGCGTCGCTGTCGACCTCCACGTCGACCGGACTCTCGTCGGCTAACAGCTCGATCGGCTCGCTTTCCACTTCGACCTCGACGGGCATCAATTCGCTGTCCACGGGCCTGAGCTCGACCAACAGCTCGGTTACGTCGCTGTCGTCGTCCACGTCGACCGGTCTGTCGTCGGCTAACAGTTCGATCGGCTCGTTGTCCACCTCGACCTCGACGGGGATCAACTCGCTGTCCACGGGCCTGAGCTCAACCAACAGCTCGGTCGCGTCGCTGTCGACTTCCACGTCGACCGGTCTGTCGTCGGCTAACAGCTCGATCAGCTCGCTGTCCACCTCGACCTCGACGGGCATCAACTCGCTGTCGACGGGTCTCAGCTCGACCAATAGCTCGGTTACGTCGCTTTCGTCGTCCACGTCGACCGGCCTGTCGTCGGCTAACAGCTCGATCAGCTCGCTGTCCACCTCGACTTCGACCGGCATCAACTCGCTGTCCACGGGCCTGAGCTCGACCAATAGCTCGGTTACGTCGATTTCGTCGTCCACGTCGACCGGCCTGTCGTCGGCTAATAGCTCGATCAGTTCGCTGTCCACCTCGACCTCGACGGGCATCAACTCGCTGTCCACTGGCCTGAGCTCGACCAACAGCTCGGTTACGTCGCTTTCGTCGTCCACGTCGACCGGCCTCTCATCGGCCAACAGCTCGATCAGCTCGCTCTCGACCGGCCTCAGCTCGACCAACAGCTCGGTCGCTTCGCTGTCATCTTCCACGTCGACGGGTCTGTCGTCGGCTAACAGCTCGATCAGCTCGCTGTCCACCTCGACTTCGACGGGCATCAATTCGCTGTCCACGGGCCTCAGCTCGACCAACAGCTCGGTCGCTTCGCTGTCGTCGTCCACGTCGACCGGTCTGTCGTCGGCAACCAGCTCGATCAGTTCGCTGTCCACCTCGACCTCGACGGGCATCAACTCGCTGTCCACGGGCCTGAGCTCGACCAATAGCTCGGTTACGTCGCTTTCGTCGTCCACGTCGACCGGCCTGTCGTCGGCTAACAGTTCGATCAGCTCGCTGTCCACCTCGACTTCGACCGGCATCAACTCGCTGTCCACGGGCCTGAGCTCGACCAATAGCTCGGTTACGTCGCTTTCGTCGTCCACGTCGACCGGTCTGTCGTCGGCTAACAGCTCGATCAGTTCGCTGTCCACCTCAACCTCGACGGGGATTAGCTCGCTGTCCACCGGCCTGAGCTCGACCAACAGCTCGGTCGCGTCGTTGTCGACTTCCACGTCGACCGGCATCAACTCGCTGTCCACTGGCCTGAGCTCGACCAACAGCTCGGTCGCTTCGCTGTCGTCATCCACATCGACCGGCCTGTCGTCGGCAAACAGCTCGATCGGCTCGCTGTCCACTTCGACTTCGACCGGCATCAACTCGCTTTCCACCGGCCTGAGCTCGACCAACAGCTCAGTCGCGTCCCTGTCGACCTCCACGTCAACCGGCCTCTCGTCGGCAAACAGCTCGATCGGCTCGCTGTCCACTTCGACTTCGACCGGCATCAACTCGCTGTCCACGGGCCTGAGCTCGACCAACAGCTCAGTCGCGTCCCTGTCGACCTCCACGTCGACCGGCCTCTCGTCGGCAAACAGCTCGATCGGCTCGCTGTCGACCGGCCTGAGTTCGACCAACAGCTCGGTCGCTTCGCTGTCGTCGTCCACGTCGACGGGCCTGTCGTCGGCTAATAGCTCGATCGGCTCGCTGTCCACTTCGACCTCGACGGGCATCAACTCGCTTTCCACGGGCCTGAGCTCGACCAACAGCTCGGTTACGTCGCTTTCGTCGTCCACGTCGACCGGCCTCTCATCGGCCAACAGCTCGATCAGCTCGCTCTCGACCGGCCTCAGCTCGACCAACAGCTCGGTGGCTTCGCTGTCGTCGTCCACGTCGACCGGCCTGTCGTCGGCTAACAGCTCGATCAGCTCGCTGTCCACTTCGACCTCGACGGGGATCAACTCGCTGTCCACCGGCCTGAGCTCGACCAACAGTTCGGTCGCGTCGCTGTCGACGTCCACGTCGACCGGCCTCTCGTCGGCAAACAGCTCGATTTCGTCGCTCTCCACCTCGACCTCGACCGGCATCAACTCACTGTCCACCGGCCTCAGCACGGTCACGACCAAGACCGACAATCTCGGCACCAGCACGGCCTCCGCCCTCGGCGGCGGTGCGAAGTACGATCCGACGACCGGAACGGTTTCCGCTCCGGCGTACACGACGTACAACGCGAATGGCACGACGTCGACCGCCAGCAGCGTCGGCTCGGCGATCGACAGCATCAACAGCGAGGGCATCAAGTACTTCCACGCGAAGTCGACGGCAGCCGACAGCCAGGCGCTCGGCACCGACTCGGTCGCGATCGGCCCGAATGCCATCGCCAACAACACCGGCGACGTCGCACTCGGCAGCGGCTCCGTCACCGACACGCCCCACGCGACGCCAACGGGTACCGTCGGC
The DNA here is from genome assembly GCF_000949135.2 of Burkholderia sp. USMB20. Classification (GTDB taxonomy): domain Bacteria; phylum Pseudomonadota; class Gammaproteobacteria; order Burkholderiales; family Burkholderiaceae; genus Burkholderia. Next base: position 461,023 of record NZ_JTAN02000005.1, read on the forward strand.
GGCGTGACCGCCACGTTCGCGGGCGGCAATCCGAGCAGCGTGGTGAGCGTCGGCGACGCGGCCACGGGCACCACGCGTCAGATCAGCAACGTCGCAGCAGGTCAGATCACGCCGACCAGCACGGACGCGATCAACGGCTCCCAACTCTTCGCGACCAATTCCATCGTGGATTCGCTGTCGACGACAGTGTCGTCGTCCAGCAGCGCAATCTCGTCGCTGTCGACCGGCATCACTTCGTTGTCCACGGGCCTCAGCTCGACCGATAGCTCGGTCGCTTCGCTGTCGACCTCCACGTCGACTGGCCTCTCGTCGGCTAACAGCTCGATCAGCTCGTTGTCCACGTCGACTTCGACCGGCATCAGCTCGCTGTCGACGGGCCTGAGCTCGACCGATAGCTCGGTCGCTTCGCTGTCGACGTCGACGTCGACTGGCCTCTCGTCGGCAACCAGCTCGATTTCGTCGCTGTCCACCTCGACCTCGACCGGCCTGTCGTCGGCTAACAGTTCGATCAGCTCGTTGTCCACGTCGACCTCGACGGGTATCAGCTCGTTGTCGACGGGCCTCAGCTCGACCGATAGCTCGGTCGCTTCGCTGTCGACTTCCACGTCGACCGGCCTCTCGTCAGCAACCAGCTCGATCAGTTCGCTGTCCACGTCGACCTCGACCGGCATCAGCTCGTTGTCGACCGGCCTGAGCTCGACCGATAGCTCGGTGGCTTCGCTGTCGACCTCCACGTCGACTGGCCTGTCCTCGGCTAACAGCTCGATCGGCTCGCTGTCCACCTCGACCTCGACGGGTATCAGCTCGCTGTCGACCGGCCTGAGCTCGACCGATAGCTCGGTCGCTTCGCTGTCGACCTCCACGTCGACTGGCCTGTCCTCGGCTAACAGCTCAATCGGCTCGTTGTCCACTTCGACTTCGACAGGGATCAGCTCGCTGTCGACGGGCCTGAGCTCGACCGATAGCTCGGTGGCTTCGCTGTCGACGTCGACGTCGACTGGCCTCTCGTCGGCAACCAGCTCGATCAGCTCGTTGTCCACCTCGACCTCGACGGGGATCAGCTCGTTGTCGACCGGCCTGAGCTCGACCGATAGCTCAGTGGCTTCGCTGTCGACGTCCACGTCGACCGGCTTGTCGTCGGCAACCAGCTCGATCGGCTCGTTGTCCACGTCGACCTCGACCGGTATCAGCTCGCTGTCGACCGGCCTCAGCTCGACCGATAGCTCGGTCGCCTCGCTGTCGACTTCCACGTCGACTGGCCTCTCGTCAGCAACCAGCTCGATCAGTTCGCTGTCCACGTCGACCTCGACCGGCATCAGCTCGTTGTCGACCGGCCTGAGCTCGACCGATAGCTCGGTCGCTTCGCTGTCGACTTCCACGTCGACCGGCTTGTCCTCGGCGACCAGCTCGATTTCGTCGCTGTCCACGTCGACTTCGACGGGTATCAGCTCGCTGTCGACCGGTCTGAGCTCGACCGATAGCTCGGTGGCTTCGCTCTCGACTTCGACGTCGACCGGCCTGTCGTCGGCAAACAGCTCGATCAGCTCACTGTCCACCTCGACATCGACCGGCATCAGCTCGCTGTCGACCGGCCTGAGCTCGACCGATAGCTCGGTGGCTTCGCTCTCGACGTCGACGTCGACCGGCCTGTCGTCGGCTAACAGCTCGATCAGCTCGCTGTCCACCTCGACTTCGACGGGTATCAGCTCGTTGTCGACGGGCCTCAGCTCGACCGATAGCTCGGTCGCTTCGCTGTCGACCTCGACGTCGACTGGCCTGTCGTCGGCAAACAGCTCGATCAGCTCGCTGTCCACGTCGACCTCGACCGGCATCGGCTCGCTGTCGACCGGCCTGAGCTCGACCGATAGCTCGGTCGCTTCACTCTCGACTTCGACGTCGACCGGCTTGTCCTCAGCAACCAGCTCGATCAGCTCGCTGTCCACCTCGACTTCGACGGGTATCGGCTCGTTGTCGACCGGCCTCAGCTCGACCGACAGCTCGGTGGCGTCGCTGTCGACCTCGACGTCGACTGGCCTGTCGTCGGCAACCAGCTCGATTAGCTCGTTGTCTACCTCGACCTCGACCGGCATCAGCTCGTTGTCGACCGGCCTGAGCTCGACCGATAGCTCGGTCGCTTCGCTGTCGACCTCGACGTCGACCGGCTTGTCGTCGGCAACCAGCTCGATCGGCTCGCTGTCCACCTCGACTTCGACCGGTATCAGCTCGCTGTCGACGGGCCTGAGCTCGACCGATAGCTCGGTCGCCTCGCTGTCGACCTCCACGTCGACGGGCCTCTCGTCGGCAACCAGCTCGATCGGCTCGCTGTCCACTTCGACTTCGACGGGGATCAGCTCGCTGTCGACGGGCCTCAGCTCGACCGATAGCTCGGTCGCTTCGCTGTCGACCTCCACGTCGACTGGCCTCTCGTCAGCAACCAGCTCGATTAGCTCGTTGTCTACCTCGACTTCGACGGGGATCAGCTCGCTGTCGACGGGCCTGAGCTCGACCGATAGCTCGGTCGCTTCGCTGTCGACCTCCACGTCGACTGGCCTCTCGTCGGCAACCAGCTCGATTTCGTCGCTGTCCACCTCGACCTCGACCGGCCTGTCGTCGGCTAACAGTTCGATCAGCTCGT
>NZ_JTAN02000006.1 GCF_000949135.2 Burkholderia sp. USMB20
CCAGCTCGATCAGCTCGCTGTCCACGTCGACCTCGACGGGTATCAGCTCGCTGTCGACCGGCCTCAGCTCGACCGATAGCTCGGTCGCTTCGCTGTCGACGTCCACGTCGACCGGCTTGTCGTCGGCAACCAGCTCGATCAGCTCGCTGTCCACGTCGACCTCGACGGGTATCAGCTCGCTGTCGACCGGCCTGAGCTCGACCGATAGCTCAGTGGCTTCGCTGTCGACCTCCACGTCGACCGGCCTGTCCTCGGCAACCAGCTCGATCAGCTCGCTGTCCACGTCGACCTCGACGGGTATCAGCTCGCTGTCGACCGGCCTCAGCTCGACCGATAGCTCGGTCGCCTCGCTGTCGACCTCCACGTCGACCGGCCTCTCGTCGGCAACCAGCTCGATCAGCTCGCTCTCGACCTCGACTTCGACGGGCATCAACTCGTTGTCCACGGGCCTGAGTTCGACCGATAGCACCGTGGCATCGCTGTCGACTTCGACATCGACCGGCCTCTCCTCGGCAACCAGCTCGATCAGCTCGCTGTCGACTTCGACCTCGACGGGCCTGTCGTCCGCGACCAGCTCGATCGGCTCGCTGTCCACCAGCCTCAGCTCGACCAACAGCTCGCTGACGTCGTTGTCCACGTCGACCGCAAGCAGCGTCACGTCGCTGTCCACGGGTCTGAGCTCGACCGACAGCTCGGTCGCCTCGCTGTCGACTTCGACCTCGACCGGCCTCTCGTCGGCGACCAGCTCGATCAGCTCGCTGTCCACCTCGACCTCGACCGGCCTGTCGTCGGCAACCAGCTCGATCAACTCGTTGTCCACGTCGACCTCGACCGGTCTCTCGACGGCCACCAGCACGATCCTGTCGCTGTCCACGTCGACCTCGACGGGTCTCTCGACGGCCACCAGCTCGATCACGTCGCTGTCCACCTCGACCTCGACCGCGATCGAAGCCGCGAAGACGCACTACTACAGCGTCAACGACAACGGCACGCAGCAAGGCAACTACGCCAACGACGGCGCGACGGGCGTCAACTCGCTGGCAGCCGGCGTGAACGCCAGCGCGGCAGGCGCCAGCAGCGTGGCAGTCGGCGACGGTTCGAACGCGCAGACGGCAGGCGCGGTCGCCATCGGCCAGAACGCTTCGGCCACCGGCGGCAAGGCGGTGTCGATCGGCTCCGGCAACACCGCGAGCGGCGACGGCGCGGTCGCGATCGGCGACCCGAGCATCGCGACGGGCACCGGCGCAGTCGCGCTGGGCGCGAACGACACGGCGACCGGCACCGGCGCAGTGGCACTCGGCAACGCGAACACGGCAACCGGCAACAGCGCGCTCGCCCTCGGCAGCGCAAACCAGGCCACCGCGGACAACACGATCGCGCTCGGCAATCAGGCGACGGCCAGCGCGATCGGCGCCCAGGCCTACGGCTCGAACGCGAAGGCCACGGCAACCGACGCCCTCGCCTTCGGCACGAACGCGCAGGCCAATGTCGCCAACTCGATCGCGATGGGCGCGAACTCGACCACGGGCAACGCCGTCGGCGTGTCGAGCGTCACGGTCGGCGGCGTCACGTACCCGGTCTACGGCACCTCGCCAGTGGGCGTCTTCAGCGTCGGCGCACCCGGTGCGGAACGCCAGATCACGAACGTCGCGGCAGGCCAGGTATCGGCCACCAGCACGGACGCGATCAACGGCAGCCAGCTCAACGCGACGAATCAGGCCGTCAACAGCCTGTCCACGTCGACCGCGTCGAACATCGCGTCGCTGTCGACCGGCATCGGTTCGCTGTCCACGGGCCTCAGCTCGACGAACAGCAATCTCACGTCGTTGTCCACGTCGACCTCGACGGCGATCAACTCGCTGTCGACGGGCCTCAGCTCGACGAACAGCAACCTCACGTCGTTGTCGACGTCGACCTCGACCGGCATCGGCTCGCTGTCGACCGGCCTGAGCACGACGAACAGCACGGTGGCTTCGCTGTCGACCGGCGTGACGAACCTCGGCGATCAGGTGAACCAGTTGTCGACCACGATCAACAACAACACGACGCGTGCGACGAACAACACCGCCATCGCGGCCGACATGAACGGCACCGGTACCGACCGGCCGACCGTCACCGCCGGCTCGAACTCGGTGGCGATCGGCGCGAATTCGAACGACGGCGGTCGCTCGAACGTGGTGTCGGTCGGCAGCGACACGCAGCAGCGCCAGATCACGAACGTCGCGCCGGGTACGCAAGGCACCGACGCGGTGAACGTGAACCAGCTGACGCAGGTGCAGACGACGCTGTCGACCGCCTTGTCCGGCCAGCAAGGGCAGATCAACGCGCTGGGTTCGCAACTGCAGCAGACCGACCAGATGGCGAAGCAGGGTATCGCGGCCGTCGGCGCGATGGCGTCGATCCCGCAGCTCGATCGCGACGCCAACTTCGGGATGGGTATCGGCACGTCGACCTTCCTCGGCCAGAAGGCGATGGCGGTCAACATGCAGGCGCGCATCACGGAGAACCTGAAGGCGTCGATCAACGGCGGCTTCAGCGGCGGTCAGAAGGTGATCGGCGCCGGCATGCTGTACCAGTGGAAGTAACCCGTCGCGCCGCCACGCCGCCGGCTCGCGAGCCGGCGGCGCCAGGGGGCCCCGACGGCAGGACGAGCCCGCCGCGCAACGCGCGGCGGGCTTCAGTCAACCCAAGTATTGAGGACGTAACCGTGAACAAACTCGCTCTTGCGCTCGCGCTTTCCGCGCTGGCCCTCGCCGCGTGCTCGACCGCATCCGGCCCGACCTTCAGCGCCTCCGAACTGCAGCCGCGCGACGGCGTGCGCACCTTCCAGGTGGACTGCCACGGCCTGCTGTCGGGTCCGCAGACCTGCATGAAGGCCGCCCGCAAGATCTGCGGCGACCAGCCGGTGCGCGTCGTCGATTCCGCCCGCGCGCTGCGCGACAAATCCGATCCCGCGACGCTGGTGTTCCAGTGCGGCGCCGCGCCGGCCCAAGCTGCGTCGGCGGCCGAGCCGGCCCCCGCGCCCGCCGCGGTCGAACACGTCAACCTCGCGGGCGACGCGCTGTTCGCGACGGGCCTGGCCACGCTCACGCCGGCCGCGCGCGCGTCGCTCGACAAGCTGCTGAACGAACGCGAAGACCGCACGTACACGCAGGTGACGGTCACCGGCCATACGGATTCGGTCGGCAACGACGCCGCCAATCTCGCGCTGTCGAAGCGCCGCGCGGAAACCGTCGCAAGCTACCTGAAGGCACACGGACTGAAAGCGCAGGCCGTGTCGGTCACGGGCCGCGGCAGTGCCGATCCGGTCGCGTCCAACGCGACGGACGAAGGCCGCGCGAGCAACCGCCGCGTCGAGATCTCGCTGCAGCGCTGAGCAGCCGGCCGTCGCGGCCCCGGCGCACCCCGCGCCCGCACGCGACGGCCTTGACCGGCAACGCGCAGCCGCCCCGCCGGCCACCCCGCCCGACCGCACCGACCCCGCTTCGCCGGGGCCCCGGCTCCCGCGCGGGCGGCTATGTCAAAGTTCGTCAGGCCCCCTCCACAAGACGGCGCCTTCCGTGCCACAATCGCCGCAGACAGCTGCCGAGGCGTTCCGCCCGCGTCGCGCGCCGTGACCCGCCCGACGACACACCGGAATCCGGCGGCCGCCCCGCGATCCGCGCCGCTCGACTCATATTCCGGCGCGCGCCGGCGCGAACACAACCACGACAATCCACGGCGCGCCGTTTCGCGGCCACGGCCGAACGCACGACGCCGCAGAGGAAACCAACCGGTGACGGACATCAATCAAGCCGCCTCGGGCGGCACCCGCAAGCAACGGCCGGCCGTCGGCATCTCGCTGTTTGCGCGGGACGGCCAGGCGATCTGGGAAAACGGCATTCACCAGAACATCGCGTTCCTCGCGATGATGCTCAAGCGCTCCGATCGCGTCGGCCCCGTCTATTTCCTGAACGGCGGCGACGCCAACGCGTTTCCGGCCGGGCTCGATCTCGACGGCCTCGACGTGCCGCTCGTGAAGCCTTCCGACGTCACGCACGACCTCGACGTCGTGATCGAGATGGGCGCGCAATTGCCGCTCGAATGGCGCAGGCACATGAAGGCGCTCGGCAAGAAACTCGTCGCCTTCTTCTGCGGACACGTCTACGCCGGCCTGGGTGAAACACCGATCTTCGGCAAGCCGTCGGGGCACATCTTCAACGACACGCCGTTCGACGAAGTATGGCTGCTGCCGCAGTACGAGAAGACCGGCGCACCGATGCTGCAAACCCTGTTGCGCGCGCCGGTGCACCTGATGCCGCATATCTGGTCGCCGTACTTCCTCGATCGCCGCATCGCCGCGCTGGCGAGCGAAGGCCTGACGTTCGGCTATCGGCCCGGCCGTCGCCCGTGGAATCTCGCCACGCTCGAGCCGAACATCTCGGTCGTGAAGTCCTGCCACTACCCGATGCTCGCGTGCGACGAGCTCTACCGCGCACATCCGGACGCCGTGCAGCATCTGTTCGTCGTCAACTCGATGCACATGAAGGCCCATCCGACCTTCTTGCACTTCGCGAACAGCCTCGACCTCGTGCGCCAGCACAAGGCGACGTTCGAGCCGCGCATCGACCTGCCGGGCTTCATGGCGCGCCACGCGGACGCCGTCGTGTCCCATCACTGGGAAAACGCGCAGAACTATCTGTACTACGACGTGCTGTACGGCGGTTATCCGCTGATCCACAACTCGACGCTGATCGGCGACGCCGGCTACTACTACCCGGACTTCGATTCCGCCGCGGGCGGCCGCGTGCTGCTCGATGCCTGGCTGCATCACGACGAGCAGCTCGACGACTACCGCGCGAAAGCCGACCGGCTGCTGCGGTCGGTCTCGATCGACAACCCCGCGAACCTCGACGCGTTCGTCTCGCGTCTGGTCGCCTGAACCGGAGAATACGCATGTCGGACTCCAATGCCCGTCAAGCGCCCGGCGAGGGCAAGCGTCTCGTCGTCGGCGTGTCGCTGTTCGTGCGCGGCGCCGGCCAGTCGCTGTGGGAAAACGGCATCTTCCAGAACTGCCTGCTGCTGATCCTGCTGCTGCGCCAGTCGCCGCTCGTCGCTGAAGCCGTGATGGTGAACGGCGGCGAACAGCTCGCGGATCCGCAGATGATGCTCGGCGAATGGGACGTGCCGCTGCTGTCGATGGACGAAGCGCTCGAGCGCTGCGACGTGCTGATCGAAATGAGCGCGCAGTTCGGCGCCGACTACCTGCGCGCGTTCCGCGACCGCGGCGGCAAGATCGTCACGATGCGGGTCGGCAACGACTACGTGATCGACATCGAACGCGCGATGTTCGACAAGCCGTCGGGCTTCCTGTTCTCGGGCGCGCCGTACGACGCGGTCTGGACGATTCCGGAATTCGAGCGCTCGTGCCTGCACTATTACCAGACGGGCCTGCGTGCGCCGGTGACGATCGTCCCGCACATCTGGCATCCGATGCTGTTCGACAAGGCACGCGCGACGCTCGGCGCCGGTTTGTCGTTCGGCTATCAGCCCGGCAAGCCGCGCTGGCGCGTGACGATGTTCGAGCCGAACATCTGCATGGTGAAGACGAGCATCATCCCGATGCTGGTGACCGAGGAAGCGTATCGCGCGAAGCCCGATTTCGTCGAATTCGTGCGCGTGTGCAATACGCTGCACCTGAAGGAACATACGACGTTCGTTCATTTCGCGAAGAGTCTCGACATCGTGAACCACGGGATCACGACGTTCGAAAGCCGCTACGCGGTGTACGAGTTCATGGCCGCCTACGGCGACGCGGTGGTGTCGCACACGTGGGAAAACGCGCAGAACTACCTGTACTACGAACTGCTGTACGGCGACTATCCGCTGATCCACAACTCGCCGTTCCTCGGCAAGGCCGGGTATTTCTATCCGGACTTCGACTGCCAGGCCGGCGGCCGCGCGCTGCTGCGGGCATTTGCCGAACACGACGCGAATCTCGATGCATACCGCGAGCAATCGAAGCACGTGCTCGACTCGGTCAGCATCTACAACCCCGACAACGTCGCCGCGTATTCCGACGCGATCGCGTCGCTCTATCGCGACGCTTGACGCGCCACCTTCTCCGGACTCCGACATGAACGCACACCCGCCTCTCTCCCGCACGAAATGGCTGATCGGCTGCGCCGTCGCCTCGATCGCGATCGGCGCACACGCGCAATCCGGCGACGAATCGGCGGACGCGCTGCTGCGCGATGCAGATGCAGTCTTCAAACAGCTCGACGCCGGTCAGTACGGCGCGGTGTGGACCGGCTCCGCCGGGTTCGTGAAGGCGCGCATCAAGCAGGACCAGTTCGCGGCGGACATGCAGCGCGCGCGCCAGTCGGTCGGCATGGTCAGCCATCGCGGCTGGGCGCAGATCACGCGGATTCGCTACACGAATTCATCGTCGATGCCCGACGGGCTTTATGCGAATGTCGACTATGCGACGACGCTCACGACCGGGACGACCGTATACGAAAAGCTGAGCTTTCGCCTCGACGACGACGGCCTCTGGCACCTGACCGGCTACGTGCCGCGCCAGTCGCAGAACTACACGCCTTGAACCGCGCACCGTCCGCCCGGAGCCGCCGATGAAAATCAATGTCGCGATTACGATGAACGTGCAGCGCGACGCGACGCAGTCGATCTGGTACAACGGCGCGAACCAGCATTGCGTGTACCTGTACATGCTGCTGAAACGCTCGCCGCTGATCGGCGAAGTGTGGCTCGCGCACGACGACGGCATCACCGACTACCCGCAGGCGCTGATGATGGACGCGTTCGGCGACGCGCTGCGGCCGTTGTCGGCGATCGTCCACCAGACCGACCTGCTGATCGAGATGAACGCGTTCGTCGACCCGTCGCACACGGACGCGGTGCGCCGGCGCGGCGGCAAGTGCGTGTCGTACCGCTTCGGCAACGACTACGTGATCGCGGTCGAGACGATCAACTTCGAGAAGAACAACTGGCGGCCGAACCCGAACCGCGTGCAGTTCGACGAGATCTGGACCAACCCGCAGCACATGCACACGTGCGCGGCCTACTTCCAGGCCGTATATCGCGCGCCGGTGATCGAGCTGCCGCACATCTGGTCGCCGTACTTCATCGAACGCAGCCTCGACGCCGACCCCGAGCTGAAGGCGCGCTTCGGCTACCGCAACCACGGTCCGGCCAAGCGCATCGCGTTCTTCGAGCCGAACCTGAACGTCGTGAAGAGTTCGATCGTGCCGATGCTGGCCGCGAACGCGTGCTATGTCGAGCATCCGGAGCTCGTCGAACACGTGTACATGACCAACACGTTCGACAAGAAGGAAAACGTCGCCTTCAAGCATCTCGCGCTCGGGCTCGAGATGGTGCGCGACGGCAAGGCGACGGCCGACGTGCGCGCGCCGTTCGTCGCGTGGGCCGCGCATCACACCGACATCGTCGTGTCGCACCATTGGGAAAACGGCCTGAACTACCTGCTGTACGACGCGCTGTACGGCAACTATCCGCTCGTGCACAACTCGCCGTTCCTGCGCGACGTCGGCTATTACTACCCGGACTTCGAGATCTTCGACGCGGCACGCGCGATCGCGACCGCCGCGCAGACGCACGACGCGCGGCTCGACGACTACGCGGCAGCGGCCCGCCGCTGCCTGCAGCAGGTCGACACGCTCGCCGACCACAACGTCCGCGCGTATTCCGGGCAGATCCAGCGCCTGTTCGCCGGGCGCGCGCTCGGCTGACCGCGCCCGTTCGCCCTCCGTTCATGAAGCACACCGTCCGCCACTTCGTCGTGATCGATTCGATCCACGGCCCGTTCGTCATCGACCGGCACAGCACGCGGCAGGCCGACGCGCTGCTCGAGACCGGCCGGCCGCACAACCAGGGCGAGCTCGACACGATCATGCAGGTGATCGACCAGTTGCCCGACGGCGCGCTCGCGGTGGACGGCGGGGCCAATGCGGGACTCGTCTGCGTGCCGATCGCGCAGCGCTTGCGCGATCGCGGCGGCCACGTCCATGCGTTCGAGCCGCGGCGCACGCTGTTCCATGCGCTCGGCGGCACCGTCGCGCTCAACCAGCTCGACAACCTTCATCTGCTGAACATGGGGCTCGCGAGCCGCAACGGCACGATGACGGTGCCCGACGCAGACGGCGGGCACCCCGCCGGCGCCGAACCGGCCGCACGCGTCGACGCGCACGCGGCCGACGGCACGCCCGCCCCGACCGTCAGGCTCGATTCGCTCGGCCTGCCGCGCCTCGATTTCCTGAAGCTCGACATCGACGGGATGGAGATCGACGCGCTGCACGGCGCGCGCCTGCTGATCGAAACGCATCTGCCGTGGTGCTGGATCGCCTGCCGGAACGCGGATGACGCACGCGTCATCGATACGTTCGCCGGCCTCGATTACACGTTCTACCGGTTCGACGGGCCGAATCTGTTGTGCGTGCCGAACCCGCGCTGGGACCGGCAACGCCTGTTCATCTCGGGCGAGCCCGTCGGCCGCGTATCCGCCCGCGCAAACGATGACGCGAATGCCGCCGTGTCAGCCGAGACCGACGACGCGCCCGAAACGCACTGGAACCGCGCGCTCGACCACGAATCCCGCTGCGAATGGGGCCACGCGATCGCCCGCTGGCTGTGCGCGCGCGGCCGGGGCCTCGACGACGATGCGATCGCGTTCCAGCTCGCGTCGTGCTACGGCTTCGCCGGCGCGCCCGATGCCGGGCTCGCGGCACTCGAACGCATCGGCGAACCGGCCGCGCTGCCCGACGCGCTGCGCGGGCGCGTCGAACTCGCGCGCTCGGCGCTGCTGCTGCGTGCCGGCCGACGCGACGAAGCCGCGCGCGCGACCATCGCCAGCGAGAACGTGCTCACGGCCGCACGGTTCGGGCTGCCGACGGAACGGCTCTACGACGGCCAGCCGCTGCACGGCAAGCGGCTGCTCGTGATCAGCTACGGCGGGGTCGGCGACCAGCTCCAGTACGCGCGCTACCTGCATGCGCTCGACGCGCTCGACGGCGTGGCGGTGACGGTCATCGTCCCCGCCGCGCTGGCCGACCTGATGCGCCATACGTTCCCGCGCATCGAAGTCGTCGCCGCACACGGCGCGTGGGTCGACACGTCGCAGATCGCTCACGACTACTGGTGTTCGTTCCTGGTGCTGGCCGCGCAGTTCGGCTACGCGCCGGCACCGGCCGGTGCGCCGGCCGCCTACCTGTCGTGCCCGCCCGAACGGGCGGCGGCATGGCGCGAACGCGTCGCGCGCGATGGCAGCGCACCGGGCACGCGCCGCATCGGCCTCAACTGGCGCGGCCGCGACGAAAGCGATGCGCGCTTCCTGCGCGCGGCCAGCCTGCGCGACCTCGCGCCGCTCGCGCGGCTGCGCGGCCATGCCGCGTACTGCATCAACCGCGACATCGCCGCGCAGTCCGAGCCGTCGGATCTGCCGGTCACGTTCCCGCATCACGCGATCGGCGATTTCAGCGATCTGGCCGCACTGATGCTCGCGATGGACGCCGTGGTCACCACCTGCACCGCGCACATCCACCTGGCCGGCGCGCTAGGTGTGCCGGCCGTCCTGCTGCTGAGCCCGAAAGCCGATGCACGCTGGGAAACCGGCTCGCGTACCGCGCTGTACCCGGGCATCCGGATCGTGCGCGCCGCGCATCCGGGCCGCTGGGACGATGCGGTCGACCGCGCGCTGGCGCTCGTCCTGGGTGGCTTCGGGAAGGACTGACGAGCGACCTTGCCGCGCGACGCAAGCGGTAGTACTCCTGAGGAGCGTGACGAGAACCTGACGAGGACGTGATGCACGAACCGGCGTCAAGCCGGCACGCGCTGCCCGCGTCGCTCGGCGAACGCACGGCCATGCCGCCGGCCGATGCGCGCAAGCCTCGCGAAACAACGTGCCGCCGCGGGGCCGACATCGCCGGCCTGTTGCGCCAGGCTGCCCGATACGCCGCACGCGATCGCCGAATCGTCGCCGCAAGCGCCCGCGAACACACCGGCGAAATAGTGTCGCGCCGCGCGCTCGCGACCGTCGGCATCGAGCGGTTTCATCCGGTGAATGTGTTGCGAGACGTTCTTCAGGCCGTGGAGAAACGGCATGACGTCGACCGGTGAAGCGGTCGCGTCAATCGCATCGGCGCCGAGTTGCTCCAGCATCTCGGCCAGTTCGGCGATCGCGACGAGCTCGCGCGCATCGGCCGCCTGCGTGCCCGTTCCGTGCCCGGCCTTCTTCGTCGCCGCCATGCCCACGCCCCTATTCAATTCTTCGTTGTCCGATGCCGGCGCGCCACGCCCGCGCCGCGGCGTCATGCGGCGGCCGGTGACCGCCATGTAAAGCGGATGCCCTGCGCCCATGAGACGCCGGAATCCAGGATGATCTGCCGGTCGATCTCGTTCTCCACGCCTTCGACGACGACGTGCCGCGCGCTTTCGTGCGCGAACGCGATCAGCCGGCGAAACTGGTAGCGCCCGATCGCGTTGCGCTTGATCAGCGACAGGACCGACCTGTCGAGCTTCACGATGTCGGGGTTGCCGACCACCAGGTTGTTCAGCGCGCTGAAGCCGACGCCGAAATCGTCGATCGCGACGCGGCACCCGGCCTGGCGAAACCGGTTCACGAACGACCGGCCCGCGACGGGGTTCAGCGGCCCCGTCTCGGTGATTTCGACGACCAGCCGCGCCGCGACCGACGGCTCGCGCTCGAGCCGCCTGAACAGGGCGAGCCACGCGTCGTCCACGACCGCGCTCGTCGCCGTGACGTTGCAGCCGTACACGGCCTTCGGATCGGCGCGCAGCGCGTCGATCGTCCGGCCCACCACGAGCCGGTCGAACCAGCGCATCAGCCCGAGCGATTCGAGGCGCGGCAGGAACGCGAGCGGCGGCAAGACATCGCGCGCGCCCCAGCGCAGCCGCGCGAGGCATTCGTGATACAGCACGCCGCCCGACAAATCGGCGCGGCAAACCGGCTCTCGCGCGAATCCGAGCCGGCTTTCGACGAAACTGCGTACCGACGCAAGGTCGGGGTGATCGTCAGGCGCGCCGAATACGAGATCGATCTCGTCCCGATTCGCTACGCTGTTCGCCTCCAGGCGAGGTTCGACCGCATTCATCCGGCGCTCCGGCAATTGTCGGACCGCCGATGACGGCCCGCGCTCTCGATACATGTGGCGCGAGCCGACCACGACGCGCACCACCGCCTACCCGGCCCAACCTCTTTTTCGATCTTTTTCGGGAGCGTACTTTTTATTCCGGCGTGCCGTCAAATCAGATATTGTCAATGATATTCAAACACCGAAAATACACCACACGCGCACGTCGACAACAGTGCGACAGGTTACACAAAAACGTCGGCGATACTCCGATCGATACTGGTTATTTGCCCCACCCGAACATCTTCGGGTGAATCGATTTATCGCAAGACCCGTTTCAAAAATCGGATGTTTGAAATATCATATGACAAATGCGCGCCAGCGAAACGCTACCCGGACCCGACGGCCGGATTCCTCGCAGCCGCTGGCAAACCGTGCAGCCATTGCGTTGCGACGACGCATTCGGTCTCCACAGAATTCAATTTTGCCGTTTCAAACGATATTGAAAATATTTGAATGATAATCCGGCTGACTTGAACTACAATAATTAAGTCAAATTATACGGCAACCATCGATCGAAAGATATTTAACAATCTTTCCGACTAGTTAACCTATAAAATTATTTTTGACGGACTTCCCTCGGAGCCGTCAAATTCGTGCCTTCAAAAACCGTCGAATCTCCCCGGTTCGGCGGTTTCTTTTTTAACGGCTCATTTCTTCAGACATTAACCCGGGACAATCCGGTTGACGGCAGGCGGCGAAATCGAGCCGACCGCCTCGATCGCGCAAATCGCGATCGAATGCGCCCGCAGGCAGCGGCGCGTGCCGCGTCGTGCAGCCTTATGCCGCCGTCGCGCCGATCAGGTTCGCGAGCAGCGCGTCGTAGTCGGCGACGAGCGCGGGGTTCGCCGACGTATAGCGGCGCAGGATCTCGCGCTGCCGCCGCGCATACCCTTGCCAGTCGTCGTCGTGCGTATGCAGCACGTGCAGCAGCGCCTCGGTGCCCTTCTGCACGTCGTTGCCAGGATAGTAGTAGCCGAGGTCCGGCACGAGGCTCGCGTTGTGCACGAGCGGATAACCCTGCCAGCACACGTCGAAATAGAAATAGTTGAGCGGGTTCGCCCATTGATGCGACACGACGATGTCGGTCATGTCGGCCAGGAACAACGGCGTGTCGAAACGCCCGACGAAGCTCGCCTTGCCCGCGCGCACGATGTCCAGGTAGTTCATCAGCGTCACGAACTCGGGGCTGTTGTGCGCGAGGCGATCGGCGTTCGTCACGTGCGTGAAGCAGATCGCGTCGGGATCGCGGCGATACGCCTCGTCGATGATCAGCATCGGATACATGCAGAACTTCACGACGTTGTGGTTCGGCTCCATCACCGTCAGCCGCTTGCCCGGTTCGGTGCGCGGCCGGTATTCGCCACGCTCCGGCAGCGATTGCGCACGCGCCTCCAGACACATCGGGTCCCACACGAACGGCACGACGCGCCCCGGGCAACGGCGCAGCGACTGCAGGAACGGCAGCGACGACTCCGCGATCTGCGGAATGGCCCACAATTCGTCGTAGCCGCGGTTGATGAACAGCGAATCCCACATGCGGCGGCCGAACAGTATCGATTCCATCGAGGTGATGTATTCGAAGCCGCAGCAGTAGCTGACGATCTTCGCGCCGCGCGCCTTCAGGTAGGCCGTCTGCTCGCCGTCGATCTGACCGCCCAGCTCGATCACCACGTCGAGCGCATCCTTCATGTCGGCGAACGCGCGCGTGTCGTATACGCGGCGATCCCAAGGCAGCGCGTCGGTAAGCGCCACGTCGGTCGTGTTGACCAGCGTCACGCGATACCCATGCGGCGACGCCATCAACAACTTCGCGAGAAACAACGCGTTCTGCTTGATGCCGTTGATCCACAGGCTTTCGTCGGGGGCGCGCAGGCCGATCGTGATACCGATGCGCAGGCCGTTCAGGGCAGGAGACTTCATCTCGTCGGCGGGGTGGATGATTGAATGGATGCAGTGTAGCTCACGGCAATGGCCGCGTGAGCAATCCGCCAGTCTAGCGGAGCGCCGGCCGCCAGACTGTCAGGCATGGTCATACGCGATGCGGCCGAGAGCCGTCGTCCGCACCGTGCGGGCCTGGCCATGCACGCCATCGCCGACGGCCGGATGCGAAATGCGACGAGGCCGGCGCCGCGCCGCGAGGCGCCACGCCGGCCCCTGCGCGGCACACGCCGCGGTCAGCCTTCCGCCATCATCAGCAACTGCGCGCCATCCGCGACCTGGTCGCCGACGCCGTACAGCACTTCCGCGACGACACCCGCGCCCGGCGCGCCGATCGTGTGCTCCATCTTCATCGCTTCCATCACGATCAGCGGCGTGCCGGCCTCGACCTTCTGGCCCGGCTCGACCAGCACCGCGATCACCTTGCCGGGCATCGGCGCAGTGAGGCGGCCGCCGCCATGCTCGGCATCGCCCGCGTGCGCGAGCACGTTGCGCCATTCGAAGGTCTCGGCGACACCCTGTGTGAACACGTGGAAACTGTCGCCGTCCGCATACACGCGGCCGCTGCTGCGCACGCCGTCGAGCGTCACGTCGAAGTCGAGCGGCGTCGCGCCGCGCGTCCACGCGAACGGCTGCGCGGCCGCGTCGCCGGTGGCGAGGCGCGTGCTGCCGCGGTCGTCCTCGTAGGTGACCGTCACGTCCGCGTCGCGATCGGGCGCATGCCATTCGAGCGTGCGGCGATAGCCGCCGTTCAGCCGCCAGTCCGGCAGTGCACCCCACGGCGACGCGCCTTCCCGTGCGGCCGCGCCGCGTTCGCGCGCGAGGAGTGCCGCGCAGGCCAGCGCGAGCGTCGCGCGCGGCGGCTGTTGCGGCGCGAACAGCGCATCGTGGTTGCGCTCGATCAGGCCCGTGTCGAGATCGGCGCTCGCAAACGGCCCGCAGTTGACGATCCGCTGCAGGAACGCGGCATTCGTGTGCAGGCCCACCACCTCGCAGGCCCGCAGCGCGCGCAGCATCCGGCCGAGCGCTTCCGCGCGGTCCGCGCCGTGCACGATCAGCTTCGCGATCATCGGATCGTAGAACGGCGTGATCGCGTCGCCCTCGCGCACGCCGCTGTCGACGCGCACCGGCGCGCCGATCGCGAACTCGACGCCTTCCGGCAGCCGCAGGTGCTTCAGCGTGCCGGTGGACGGCAGGAAGCCGCGCGCCGGATTCTCCGCGTAAAGACGCGCCTCGATCGCATGACCCTGCACGCGCAGTTCGTCCTGCTTCAGCGGCAGCGGCTCGCCCGCTGCGACGCGCAGCTGCCATTCGACGAGATCGAGCCCCGTGACCATCTCGGTGACCGGATGCTCGACCTGCAGGCGCGTGTTCATTTCCATGAAGTAGAACGCTTCGCCCGTCATGATGAACTCGACGGTGCCCGCACCGACGTAATTCACCGCGCGCGCGGCCGCGACGGCCGCCTCGCCCATCGCCTGGCGCACGTCTTCATGCAGCCCCGGCGCCGGCGCTTCCTCGAGCACCTTCTGGTGACGACGCTGCACCGAACAGTCGCGATCGAACAGGTAGACGGTGTTGCCGTGCGTGTCGCCGAACACCTGCACTTCGACGTGACGCGGGCGCGTCAGGTATTTCTCGATCAGCACGCGGTCGTTGCCGAAGCTGCTCGCGGCCTCGCGCTGGCACGACGCGAGCGCCGCCGGGAAGTCCTCGGAGCGCTCGACCACGCGCATGCCCTTGCCGCCGCCGCCCGCGCTCGCCTTCAGCAGCACCGGGTAGCCGATCTCGTCGGCTTCGAGATGCAGGTTCGCCGCGTCCTGGTCGTCGCCGTGATAGCCGGGCACGAGCGGTACCGCGGCCGCGTGCATCAGCGCCTTGGCGGCAGCCTTCGAGCCCATCGCCGCGATCGCGTCGACCGGCGGCCCGATGAACGCGATGCCGGCCGCCTCGCAGGCATGCGCGAAATCCTCGTTCTCCGACAGGAAGCCGTAGCCCGGATGGATGGCCTGCGCACCGGTCGCGCGCGCGGCCTCGATGATGCGCTCGATGCGCAGGTAGCTGTCCGCGGCCGCCGCGCCGCCGATGTGCACGGCTTCGTCGCATGCGGCGACGTGCTTCGCGTTCGCGTCCGCGTCAGAATAGACGGCGACGCTCGCGATCCCGAGACGTTTGCACGTCGCGGCGACGCGGCAGGCGATTTCACCGCGGTTGGCGATCAGAATCTTGTCGAACATGGCTTCGATGTCGTCCGGAAAGTTAGGGGCACGCCGGTCATTCACGCCACGCAGGCGTGCGTTTCTCGAGGAAGGACGCGATCCCTTCGCGCGCTTCCGCGCCGGCGCGGGTGCGCGCGATCCAGTCGGCCGTCTGCTCGATCAGCGTCGCGTCGAGCGGCCGGCCGGCCACGTCGGCGACGAGCCGCTTGCACGCCTGCACGGCGTCGGGGCCGTTCGCGACGAGCGTCGCGGCCAGCTTCGCGACCGTTTCGTCGAGCGCATCGGCCGGCACCGCGTCGTGAATGAAGCCGAGCGACGCGGCGCGCGCGCTATCGAACACCTCGGCCGTCGTGAAGTAGCGGCGCGCCGCGCGCTCGCCCATCGCCCGCACGACGTACGGCGCGATCGTCGCGGGAATCAGCCCGAGCCGCGCTTCGGACAGGCAGAACTTCACGCCGTCGGCGGCGATCGCGATGTCGGCCGCCGCGACGAGACCCACGCCGCCCGCATACGCGTCGCCATGCACGCGCGCGATCACCGGCTTGCCGCAGCGGTGGATCGCCTCGAGCATGCGCGCGAGCTTGCGCGCGTCGGCGCGGTTCTCGTCGTCCGAGTAACCGGCCATCTTCTTCATCCAGTTCAGGTCCGCGCCCGCGCAGAACGCCGCGCCTTCCGCGGCGAGCACGATCGCACGCACGCCGGCGTGCGCGTCGAGCCACTCGAACGCGGTGGTCAGCTCGGCGATCGTCGTCTCGTTGAACGCGTTGCGCACGTCGGGCCGCGCGAGCGTGACGGTCGCCACGCGGCCGGCTTCGCTTACCTTGATCGTTTCGTATCGCATCGGTCAGCCCTCCCGGCCGTTACATGCGGAACACGCCGAAGCGCGTGTCGTCGATCGGCGCGTTCATCGACGCGGCGAGGCCGAGGCCCAGCACGTCGCGCGTCTGCGCGGGGTCGATCACGCCGTCGTCCCACAAGCGCGCACTCGCGTAGTACGGATGCCCCTGGCGCTCGTACTGGTCGCGGATCGGCTGCTTGAATGCCTCTTCGTCCTCGGCCGACCACGCGCCGCCCTTTGCCTCGATGCCGTCGCGGCGCACGGTCGCGAGCACCGACGCCGCCTGCTCGCCGCCCATCACCGAGATCCGCGCGTTCGGCCACATCCACAGGAAACGCGGGCCGAACGCGCGGCCGCACATCCCGTAGTTGCCGGCGCCGAACGAGCCGCCGATGATCACCGTGAACTTCGGCACCTTCGCATTCGACACGGCCGTCACCATCTTCGCGCCATGGCGCGCGATGCCTTCGTTCTCGTACTTGCGGCCGACCATGAAGCCCGTGATGTTCTGCAGGAACACGAGCGGAATCTTGCGCTGGCAGCACAGCTCGATGAAATGCGCGCCCTTCACGGCCGATTCGGAGAACAGGATGCCGTTGTTCGCGACGATCCCGACCGGATGGCCCCAGATGTGCGCGAAGCCCGTGACGAGCGTCGTGCCGAAGCGCGCCTTGAATTCGTCGAACTCCGAATCATCGACGATGCGCGCGATCACCTCGCGCACGTCGAACGGCTTGCGCGTGTCGACCGGAATCACGCCGTACAGGCTCTTCGCGTCGTAGCGCGGCGGCTTCGGTTCGCGCAGCGCCACCGGCGACGCGATCTTCGGCGCGAGGTGATCGACGATGTTGCGCGCGATCGACAGCGCATGCGCGTCGTTCTGCGCGAGGTGGTCGGCCACGCCCGACAGGCGCGTGTGCACGTCGCCGCCGCCGAGATCCTCGGCGCTCACTTCCTCGCCGGTCGCGGCCTTCACGAGCGGCGGGCCGCCGAGGAAAATCGTGCCCTGGTTCTTCACGATGATCGACTCGTCGCTCATCGCCGGCACATACGCGCCGCCCGCCGTGCACGAGCCCATCACGACCGCGATCTGCGCGATCCCCGCCGCGGACATCGTCGCCTGGTTGAAGAAGATGCGGCCGAAGTGGTCGCGATCGGGAAACACGTCGTCCTGGTTCGGCAGGTTCGCGCCGCCCGAATCGACGAGATACACGCACGGCAGCCGGTTTTCCGCGGCGATTTCCTGCGCGCGCACGTGCTTCTTCACGGTCATCGGGTAGTAGGTGCCGCCCTTGACCGTCGCGTCGTTGCACACGATCACGCACTCGCGGCCCGCGATCCGGCCGATGCCGGTGATCACGCCCGCGCCCGGCGCGTCGTCGTTGTACATGCCGTTCGCCGCGAGCTGCGACAGCTCGAGGAACGGCGCACCCGGATCGAGCAGTTGCGCGATGCGGTCGCGCGGCAGCAGCTTGCCGCGCGACAGGTGCTTGTCGCGCGCGGCCGGGCCGCCGCCTTGCGCGAGCTGTTCGATCTTCGCGCGCAGGTCGGCGACGACCGCCTCCAGCGCCGCGGCGTTCGCGCGGAATTCTTCCGAACGCGGGTTCAGTTTCGATTCGATGATCGGCATCGACGGGGCTCCGTTCGCGTGACGTGGGGCGTTACATCGTTTCCGCGAACAGCTCGCGGCCGATCAGCATCCGGCGGATCTCGCTCGTGCCGGCGCCGATCTCGTAGAGCTTCGCGTCGCGCCACAGACGGCCGACCGGGTATTCGTTGATGTAGCCGTTGCCGCCGAGGATCTGGATCGCCTCGCCGGCCATCCACGTCGCCTTCTCGGCCGTGTAGAGGATCACGCCCGCGCAGTCCTTGCGCACCTGGCGGATGTGGTCGCTGCCCGCCGAGTCGAGATGGCGGCCGACCGCGTACAGGTACGCGCGGCACGCCTGGAACGTGGTGTACATGTCGGCGACCTTGCCCTGGATCAGCTGGAATTCGCCGATCGACTGGCCGAACTGCTTGCGGTCGTGGATATACGGCACCACCGCGTCGAGACACGCGGCCATGATGCCCGTCGGGCCGCCCGACAGCACCGCGCGTTCGTAGTCGAGGCCGCTCATCAGCACCTTCACGCCGCCGTTGAGCTGGCCGAGGATGTTCTCCTCCGGCACCTCGACGTCCTGGAACACGAGTTCGCCCGTGTGCGACCCGCGCATGCCGAGCTTGTCGAGCTTCTGCGCGACCGAGAAGCCCTTCATCCCCTTCTCGACGATGAACGCGGTGATGCCGCGCGGGCCGGCGTCGAGGTCCGTCTTCGCGTAGACGACGAGCGTGTCGCAGTCGGGGCCGTTGGTGATCCACATCTTCGTGCCGTTGAGCACGTAACGGTCGCCGCGCTTGTCCGCGCGCAGCTTCATGCTGACGACGTCGGAGCCCGCGTTCGGCTCGCTCATCGCGAGCGCGCCGATGTGTTCGCCCGACACGAGCTTCGGCAGGTACTTCTGCTTCTGCGCGTCGGTGCCGTTGCGGTGGATCTGGTTCACGCACAGGTTCGAGTGCGCGCCGTACGACAGGCCGATCGACGCCGATGCGCGCGAGATCTCCTCCATCGCGACCATGTGCGCGGTATAGCCCATGTTCGCGCCGCCGTATTCCTCGGCCACCGTCATGCCGAGCACGCCGAGATCGCCGAACTTCTTCCACAGATCCATCGGAAACTGGTCGGTGCGGTCGACCTCCGCCGCGCGCGGCGTGATTTCCTTCGCCGCGAACGTCGCGACGGCGTCGCGCAGCATCTCGATGTCCTCACCGAGCATGAATTGCACACCGGGCAGGTTGATCATGTCTCCTCCGTTTCCAGAAAGTGGGTCGCACGCGCCGATTTCTGAGTTTCGCTCAAATCGGATCAATGCGTCGATTCATTAAGCCAATACAGCGGAAATTTTGCACAGTTTCGCGCCTCGTCCGGCTTGCCGTCAATAGTTTTTTGAGTGACACTCAGATATCATTGCGAGATGACAGCCGCTACCGCCGACACCATGACCGCCACCGCCAAAGCCGATCGCGCCGAGCCGTCGCGCGCCCCCGCCGGGCGCAAGTCCCAGCAGCGCGTGCAGGACATCCTGCGCGCCGGCCGCGAAGTGTTCGCCGAAAAGGGCTACGAGCATGCGACGGCCGCCGAGATCGCGCAGCGCGTCGGCGTGTCGGAGGCGACGGTGTTCAGCTACTTCCGCGGCAAGCGCGAGCTGTGCGCGCGTGTGATCGCCGACTGGTACGACGAAATCATTGCCGCGTTCGAACTCGGGATGCCGCAGGACGCGCCGGTGCAACAGCAGTTCGCGTTCATCGTGCGCACGCACTTGCGGCTGATGCTGGTGAACGGCACGGGGCTGTGCGCGCTGGTGCTGTCGGAGGGGCGTGCGAAGCAGCATGCGCTGAGCGACGAGCTCACCGCGCTGCAGCGCCGCTACACGGCGCCGCTGATGGACGTGCTCGCGCGCGGCCAGGCGGCCGGGCAGGTGCGCCGCGACATGCCGCTGAGCCTGCTGCGCTCGATGGTGTTCGGGCCGATCGAGCACGTGCTGTGGGATGCGATCCTCGGGCACCGCAAGCTCGATACGGAAACGACGGCCACGCAGCTGATCGACATGCTGTGGGCGGCCGTGCAGCCGCCCGCGCCGGAGCAGGCGGCGCTGGTGCGCTTCAGGAACGAAGTCGCGGAAGCGGTGCTGCGGCTGGAAGGCGAAGCGTCACGCGCGTGACGCCGGCAGGCGGTGCGGCGCGCCTGGCGCCTTGCCGCATCACCTGCTCCATCGAGCCGAGTCCAACCGCTACGATTCCTCGCTCACCCGCAGCGGCGCGCGGCTCTGCTCGTTATTCAGATGGACGAACTTGCGCAACAAGCGCATCAGTTCCTGCGAATCGTCCTCGCCCATGCCGTCGAACAGGCCAGCGCGCAATTCCTTCACCGACGGAATCAGGTGCGTGAGCAGCTCGACGCCCGCCGGCGTCAGCAGCAGGCGCCGCTGACGCCGCGGCAGCACTTCGCGGACGATCAATCCTTTCGCCTCGAGCCGGACCGCGAGATCGGCAGTGGTCGACGTGTCGAGCGCCACCCGCTGCGCGAGCGTCACCTGATCGAGCCCCGGGCACTCGTAGAGCATCCGCAGGACCGCGTACTGCACCGGCGTCACGTCCCGGCCCAGCTTCTCGTAGAACATCGCGACTGCGATCTGGTGCGCGCGCCGGATCAGGTGCCCGGGCTCGTCGTACAGGTCGAGCGGGAAAACCGGCGTGTCGGCGGGATTCGTTTTTTCCATGAATGAGTCGATGACATAGGCGGCGCACGCCGTTGCGTGCGCCGACGGCATGGCGCTGCCTCGCGCCATTTCCCGGGAAAACCAGTATACCGCTCGCCTTGCTCCAGCCAATCTCAATGAGTACACTGAATCACATTCAGTACACGGAATGCCGAGTTGCCGCGTACCGGCGGCACCGCCCTGAAGGAGACGAACAACGTGTTTCTCAAGAACGCTTGGTATGTGGCCTGCACGCCCGACGAGATCGACGGCAAGCCGCTGGGACGCAAGATTTGCAACGAATCGATGGTGTTCTACCGCGCGGCGGACGGCCGGGTCGCCGCGCTCGAGGATTTCTGCCCGCACCGCGGTGCGCCGCTGTCGCTGGGTTTCGTGCGTGACGGCGTGCTCGTGTGCGGCTATCACGGGCTGGAAATGGGCTGCAACGGCAAGACGGCCGGCATGCCGGGCCAGCGCGTCGGCGGCTTCCCGCCGATCCGCAGCTTTCCGGTGGTCGAACGGTACGGATTCGTGTGGGTCTGGCCGGGCGACGCGTCCGAAGCCGATCCCGCGAGGCTGCCCGCGCTGCAGTGGGCCGAAGATCCGGCCTGGGCACACGGCGGCGGCCTGTATCACATCCGTTGCGACTACCGGCTGATGATCGACAACCTGATGGACCTCACGCACGAGACTTACGTGCATGCAACGAGCATCGGCCAGAAGGAAATCGACGAAGCCGCGCCGAAGACCACCAGCAATGGCGACGAAGTCGTCACCAGCCGCTTCATGGAGAACGTGATGCCGCCGCCGTTCTGGCGGATGGCGCTGCGCGGCAACGGCCTCGCCGACGACGTGCCGGTCGACCGCTGGCAGATCTGCCGCTTCACGCCGCCGAGCCACGTGATGATCGAAGTGGGCGTCGCGCATGCGGGCCACGGCGGCTACGACGCGCCGGCGGAGCTGAAGGCGTCGTCGATCGTGGTCGACTTCATCACACCGGAGACGGACACCTCGATCTGGTACTTCTGGGGGATGGCGCGCAACTTCCGGCCCGACGATCACGCGCTGACCGCCGAGATCCGCGAAGGCCAGGGCAAGATCTTCGCCGAGGATCTCGAGATGCTCGAGCGCCAGCAGCTCAACCTCGAGCAGTGGCCGGAGCGCAAGCTGCTCAAGCTCAACATCGACGCCGGCGGCGTGCTGTCGCGCAAGGTGATCGAGCGGCTGCTCGCCGAGGAAAATGCGGCGAGCCCGCAACGGCCCGTGATTCCGGTCGCGCAGATCAAGGAGGCGTCATGAGCGCCGCGACGCTGACGGTTCGCGTGGCCCGCAAGTGGCAGGAAGCGCGCGACATCTGCGGCTTCGAATTCGTCAGCGATGACGGTTCGCCCCTGCCGCGCTTCGACGCCGGCGCCCATATCGACGTGCATCTGCCGGGCGGCCTCGTGCGCCAGTACTCGCTGTGCAACCACCCGGAGCACGGCGATCGCTACCAGATCGCGGTGCTGCGCGATGCCGAGGGCCGCGGCGGGTCGCGCGCGATTCACGACGAAGTCCGGCAAGGCGATACCGTGCGGATCGGCATGCCGCGCAATCAGTTCCCGCTCGCGCCCGACGCCCCGCACCACCTGTTGCTCGCCGGCGGAATCGGCGTGACGCCGATCCTCAGCATGGCCGAACGGCTGTTCTCGTCCGGCCTGCCGTTCGACATGCACTACTGCGCGCGTTCGACCGATCGCATGGCCTTCGTCGAGCGGATCAACGCTGCCGGGTTCCATGACCGCGTCCGCTTCCACGTCGACGACGGCGACCCCGCGCAACGCTTCGACCTCGCCGCGGTGCTCGCCGCCGCGCCGGACGGCACGCACCTGTACGTATGCGGCCCGCGCGGCTTCATGGATGCGGTGCTGAACGCCGCGCGCGAGCGCAACTGGGCCGAAGCGCGGCTGCACTACGAGTTCTTCGGCGGCGCGGTTGCGTCGTCCGGCGCGGATCGCGCGTTCCAGGTCCGGATCGCGAGCAGCGGCAAGGTGATCGACGTGCCGGCCGAATGCACGGTCATCGCGGCGCTGGCGGCCAACGGCATCGACGTGCTGACGTCGTGCGAACAAGGCGTATGCGGCACCTGCATGACGCGCGTGCTCGAAGGCGAGCCCGATCATCGCGATTCGTATCTGACGGAAGCGGAACAAGCGGCCGGCGATCAGTTCATGCCGTGCTGCTCCCGCTCGCGAAGCGACCTGCTGGTCCTCGATCTGTAGACGGACCGCCCGATACGCGGCGGCCAACCACAATACTGGAGACGATCAATGGAACGACCTGCCCAGGCCCCCATCAGTACTGCTCAATTCCCGGTCGACCGATGGTGGGTCGCCGCGCTGTCATCCGAACTGACGGACCGCCCCGTCGCCCGCACGCTGCTCGGCCGCCCGGTCGTCCTGTTCCGGTTGCCGTCCGGGGAAGTCGGCGCGCTGGAGGATCGCTGCTGCCACAAGTCGCTGCCGCTGTCGTGCGGCTCGCTCGAAGCGCGCGGCCTGCGCTGCGGCTATCACGGGCTGCTGTTCGACCGCGGCGGCACCTGCGTGGAGATTCCCGGGCAGGAACGCATTCCGGCGAAGGCATGCGTGGCGTCGTATCCGGTTCAGGAGCAGGACGCGATCGTATGGATCTGGATCGGCGCCGACGCGCACGCCAAACCGACCTGCGCGCCGCCGCGCTATGCGTTCCACACGGATCCGCAATACCGGTTCGGCGGCGGCCACTACCATTACGACGCGCCGTATCAGCTGATTCACGACAACCTGATGGACCTGAGCCACCTCGGCTACGTTCATCTGAAAACGATCGGCGGTAACGCGCCGCTGCATATGGGCGCGGAAACCCGCGTCAGCAGCGACGGCGACACGGTGACGCTGGTCCGCCGGATGCCGGCGTCCGACCCGCCGCCGACCTACACGGCCGCGTGGCCGTTCACGGGCCGCGTCGACCGCTGGCAGGAAATCGAATTCCACGTGTCGCATATCCGGATCTGGACCGGCGCGATGGACGCCGGCACCGGCGACCTGCACGACCCGGCGCGCGGCGGTTTTCACATGCGCGGCTTCCACGGCATTACGCCCGAGTCGGAAACGACGACGCACTACTTCTGGACCGTCGCGACCAATCCGCAACACGACGTCGAACGCATCGCGCGAACGGTCATCGAGCAATCCGCGGCGACGTTCGATGAAGACAAGACCGTGATCGAAGCGCAATACCGCAATCAGTTGCGGTTTCCGGACGGCCGCCAGATCGACATTCATGTCGACGCGGGCCCCAATCGCGCGCGGCGCGTGATCGAGCGGCTGCTGCTGCAGCCCGACCCCGCGTAACCCTCGCGCCGGCGCGCGAACGACGCGAGCCGGCCGCGCTGGGCGTTCCCCGGGTTTGCCGTCAACCCACGCATTCGCTTTCGCCCCATTCGCCGCTGTCGGCTTCGATTTCATCCCATTCGATTAGTCATACTATTTTTATCAAGGATCTTTGACGTGAGCGAAAATATCCGCAATACGATCGACGCGTCCCCGATGAGCGCGTTCCAGACGATGGCGGTCACGGCCTGCGTCGTGCTGAACATGCTCGACGGCTTCGACGTGCTGGCCATCGCGTTTGCCGCGCCGCACCTGGCGGCCGAGTGGAAACTGAGCGGCAAGGAAATCGGCCTGCTGCTGAGCGCCGGGCTGGCCGGCATGGGGATCGGCTCGGTGCTGATCGCCCCGCTCGCCGACCGCGTCGGGCGCCGCCGCATCATCCTGCTCTGCCTCGCGGTGATCTCGACCGGCATGCTGGCCTGTGCGGCCACGCACAGCACGTTGCAACTCGCCGTCGCGCGCGCCTATACGGGGCTCGGCATCGGCGGGATGCTCGCAAGCCTGACCGTCATCAGCGGCGAATACGCATCGAACAAATGGCGCAGCGCCGCGATCGGCATGCAGTCGACCGGCTACGCGATCGGCGCCACCGCGGGCGGCGTTCTCGCCGGTTACCTCCTGTCGGTATGGGGATGGCGCAGCGTGTTCGCGTTCGGCGGCATCCTGACCTTGATGGCGATCCCGATGGTGCTCGCGCTGTTGCCGGAATCGCTCGACTTCCTGCTGGCGCGGCGTCCGGACGACGCGCTGCAGAAGATCAACCGCATCCTCGCGAGAATGAAGCGCGCGCCGATCGACGCGCTGCCGGCCGCGAGCGCATCCATCGACACGGCGAGCCCCGCGTCAAG
The DNA here is from genome assembly GCF_000949135.2 of Burkholderia sp. USMB20. Lineage (GTDB taxonomy): Bacteria > Pseudomonadota > Gammaproteobacteria > Burkholderiales > Burkholderiaceae > Burkholderia. Next base: position 24,720 of record NZ_JTAN02000006.1, read on the forward strand.
TTGGACAGCCGTGCTGCGCGCGCCGCTCACGCGCCGCACGATCGCGCTGTGGGTCGCATTCTTCCTTGTGATGGGCAGCTTCTATTTCGTCGTGAGCTGGACGCCGAAGCTGCTGGTCCAGGCCGGCCTGTCGGCCTCGCAGGGGGTGACGGGCGGCGTGCTGCTCAACCTCGGCGGCATCGCGGGCGCGTCGCTGTTCAGCCTGCTGTCGACCCGGTTCCGCCTGCGCAGCCTGCTGGGCGCGACGCTGTTGCTGGGCGGCGCATTGATGGTCGCGTTCGGCGCGAACACCGGCTCGCTCGGCACCGGGATGATCGTCGCGGTGTTCCTCGGCGCCGTGATCAACGCGTGCGTGGCCGGCATGTACGCGCTGTCGCCGACGCCGTATCCCGCCGAGATCCGCACGACCGGCATCGGTCTCGCGGTCGGCATCGGACGCCTCGGCGCGATCCTATCGCCAATGACGGTCGGCGCGCTGCTGGACGACGGCTGGTCCGTGCCCCACCTCTATTTCGCGTTCCTCGTGCCGATGGCCGGCGCGGCGATCGCCGTCGCCGTGGCGGGCGCGCGTGTCGCGGCGCCGCACCGGCAACGCGATCCGGCGATCTCGTAACACGCGACAACCGCAATCCTGCCGATACCCGTCGGCATCCCGGTCGGGTCCGGGGCAAATAAAAAAATCGATAAGTACATCTACATACTGTTTGGAGACAACCATGAAAACGAAACTGGGCGTCGCACTCGCGACGGCGATGGCGCTGGCCGGACCGGCCTGTGCGCAAAGCAGCGTCACGCTGTACGGGATCATCGATACCGGCGTGTCCTATTACAACAACGCCGCGCGCGGCGGATCGTTCACCGGGATGCCGACGCTGACCGGCGAAGTGCCGTCACGCTGGGGCCTGAGAGGCACGGAGGATCTCGGCGGCGGCTACCAGGCCTTCTTCGTGCTCGAAAACGGCTTCCAGCCCGGCACCGGTGCGCTGAACTACGGCGGGCGCCTGTTCGGGCGGCAGGCCAACGTGGGCGTGAACAGCCCGTTCGGCGCGCTGACCCTCGGCCGCCAGATGAACATGTCGATGATCGTGCTGACCAATGCCGACGTGATCGGCCCGTCGATTCATTCGATGGCGGATTTCGACTCGTATCTGCCGAACGCGCGCAGCGACAATGCGATCGGCTACAAGGGCACGTTCCACGGCGTGACGCTCGGCGCGACCTACAGCTTCGGCCGCGACGCGGCCGGGCCGGCGGGGCCGTCGGCGACGGGCTGCGCCGGACAGGTGCCCGGCGACATCGTCGCGTGCCGCCAATACACGGCGATGCTCGCGTATGACGCGAGCAATTTCGGGCTGGCCGCGTCGCACGACGTGATGCGCGGCGGCGGCGGCGCGCTCGCGCCGCTGAACAATCCGGCCTACACCGACACGCGCGACATCGTCACCGGCTACGTGAAGATCGGCCCCGCGAAACTCGGCGCCGGGTGGATCCGCCGCAACCTCGCGGCAGCCGAGCACCTGCAGGCCGACATCGTGTTCGCGGGCGGCACGTACTACGCGACGCCCTACCTCGCGCTCGACCTGCAGGGCGTGCGCTACCTGCAACGCCGCGAAAACAAGGAAGGCACGAACGCGACGCTGGTCGTCGGGCGCGCGAACTATTTCCTGTCGAAGCGGACGACCGTCTATACGTCGGTGGGCTACATGTTCAACAGCGCGCTGGCCGCGAACGCGGTCGCGGCCGGCGGGACGGTCGGCACCGGGATGAATCAGCTCGGCGTGATGGCCGGCATCCAGCAGAAGTTCTGAACGCCGGACACCGCACCTCGATCAATCGGCGAGCCGGCAATGCGACAGCTTCAGCCCGGGCAGCACCGGCGCGTCGATATAACCTTCGTTCACGCAGCTGAAGCGGAAATTCGCGGACGCCGTGAACGGCTTGATCTCGCCGCCCGGGAATTTCGGTTTCAACGCGGCCTGGTCGGCCGCGTCGAAATGCGTGTCGAACTGCTCGCCGTCGGCCGTCAACGCACCGAAGTACGTGCCGCCCGGGTCGCTGCCCATCCGCATCACCGCGCCGACGAACGCGAGGCGCCTGCCGTCGTATTTCGTCTTCGCGGCGGCCATGTCCTGCGTGTAGGCCTCGATCACGGTGGCGTAGTGCGCGTCGATCGCGGGCTCGGCGGCCGGCGCGGCGTAGCCGCTCTGGTGAACGCCCGCCAGCATCGCGCAGGCAGCCAGCGCGGCCGTCATGAACGGCGCGGAACTCTTTTTCATTGGGTGGTCTCCCGTCAAGCGTGGTGGTTGAAGTAATCGATCGCGGCGCTTCGCCGGCTGCGCGGCGAAACACCCGAGCATGATCGTGCGGCCGTTGCGTCAATCGTTCGAATCGTGGAACACGGCTGCGATCACTTCAGCACCCGCGTGGTCGGCTGCGGTGCGCGACGTCGCGCGGCACGCGACGTGACACGAAGATGACATGGTGCGGCCCCCGGCTCTCATTGAATTTCACTGCGTCTGTTTTTGGGCGCTACGGTAGCAGACGGCCGGCGGCCCGGCAATCGCGATGCCCGGTCCGCATCGGCCTCTTTACAATTGCAAACGATTCTCATTCCGCATATCATGCGCATCCTCCGCGCGACGCAGTAAAGGCGCCGCGGTCCGCGTCATCGTCCTTAGCACTCCGTCCATTCATCGATTCATGCCATCCCGCCGAACGCCCCACCGCGCCCGGACGCTTCGTCCGTGGCGCGCGAGCCTGCCTGCCCTGATCACGCTTTGCGTCGCAAGCGGCGCGCATGCGGATGTTGAACCTGCCGCCACGGCTTCGGCGGCCACGTCCTCGCCCTCGTCGACACCCGCGCGCCCCGAACGCGAACTGCCGACGATCAGCGTCAGCGCATCGTCAGCCGTCGATCCGACCGTCGGCTACCAGCCGCGCACGAGCAGCGTCGCCGGCGGCGACGATCGCCCGCTCAAGGAGATTCCGCAATCGGTCGCCGTGGTCAGCAGCAGCGTGATGCAGGACCAGCAGGCGCGCTCGCTCGACGACGTGCTCGGCAACATCAGCGGCGTCACGCAGACCAACACGCTCGGCGGCACGCGCGACGCGTTCATCAAGCGCGGCTTCGGCTCGAACAACGACGGCTCCGTGCTGGTCGACGGCGTGCGCACGCCGGTGCTGCACAGCTACCTCGCGACGATCGACCGCGTCGAAGTGCTGAAGGGCCCGGCTTCGCTGCTGTACGGGATGCAGGACCCGGGCGGCGTGATCAACCTCGTCACGCGCAAGCCGGAGGACACGTTCGGCGGCTCGATCTCGGCCTCGCGCACAAGCCACGGCGGCAGCAGCGCGCAGTTCGACCTGACCGGCCCGCTCGGCAAACCGTGCCAGGTCGCGGGCGGCACGCTCGCGTTCCGGCTCACCGGCGAATACGACACGAGCCGCTACTGGCGCAGCTTCGGCCGCGAGCGCAATGCGCTGATCGCGCCCGCGCTGTCGTGGCACGACGCGAACACGTCGATCGACGTCAGCTACCAGTACGTCGACTACACGATGCCGTTCGATCGCGGAACGGTGCTCGTGAACGGCCGCCCCGACGATGCGCTGCGCTATCGCCGCTACGAGGAAGCGTGGGCACAAAGCGGCGGCATCCAGGAAACGCTGCGCGCGCGCGTCGAACATCGCTTCTCCGACGCATGGCGCGTGCGCGCGACCTACGGCTGGGGCCGCGACCGCTACGATCAATACATCGCCCGCGCGACCGCTTTCAACAGCACGACCGGCGCGCTGTCGCGCTCGTCCGACGCGAACCTCGGACGCAACGACTCCGACCAGATCGCGACGCTCGGCCTGCTCGGCAACCTGACGCTCGCGGGGATGAGCCACGCGCTCTATGTCGGCGGCGAATACGAGCGGCAGCGCAGCTTCCGCGGCGACACGATCCGCGGCACCGCGACGAAGGGCTTCGATCTCTACGATCCCGTCTACGGCCTGCTCGCGCCCGGCGGCACGGTGAGCACGAAGCAGAGCGATTCGCTCTCGAAGGTCCACACGTACTCGATGATCGTGCAGGACTCGGTGAAGATCACCGACCGGCTCACCGCGGTCGGCGGGCTGCGCTGGGAGGACTGGCAGCAGGAATCGGGAATGGGGCGGCCGTTCGTGTTCGCCGACCGCTCGCACGGCAACGTGTGGCTGCCGCAGTTCGGGCTCGCGTATGCGCTCACGCCGTCGCTGACCGCGTATGCGAACGTGAGCCGTTCGTTCAAGCCGAACGTCGCGTCGAATGTGGCCGCGCCGCTCGCGCCGGAATTCGGCCGCGTGCTGGAAGCCGGCGTGAAGTTCAGCCTGAAGCCCGGCATCACCGGCACGCTCGCGGCCTACCAGATCGACAAGCGCAACGTCGCGGTCACGGTCAACGACATCACGTCGACGATCGGCACCGCGCGCTCGCGCGGAATCGAACTCGACGTCGCCGGGCAGCTCACGCGGCACCTGAGCCTGATCGGCAGCTATGCGTACACGAACGCGAACGACCGCGACAGCAACACACCGCTCGTCAACGTCGCGCGCCACACCGGCAGCCTGTTCGCGGTGTACGACACGGCGATCGCGAGCCTCCCGGGACGCTGGCGCTTCGGCGGCGGCGCGCGGCTCGTCGGCGCACGGCCCGGCGACACCGCGAACAGCTTCACGCTGCCCGGCTACGTGACCGTCGATGCGTTCGCGGCCTACGAAACGACGATCGGCAAGTTCCCGACGCGCATCCAGCTCAACGTGAAGAACCTGCTCGACAAGACCTACTATCCGTCGAGCAACAGCAACCTGATCGTCGCGGTCGGCGAGCCGCGGCTCGTCACGCTGACGACGACGGTGTCGTTCTGACGCATCTTCGCGCCGGGTGGCCAGGGCCGGGGCCGTGCCGCGCGCCCCGGTCGGCGACACGAGCCGATCTCAGCCGCCCGCGAAATCGAGCAGGATCTTGCAGCTTTGCTCGGGATTGCGATCGGCCATCTCGAACGCCTGCGCGACGTCGCGAAAGCCCACCTTGTGCGTAACGATGTGCTCCGGCTGGATCAGCCCGCGGGCAATCCAGTCGATCACCTGCGGGAACATCGCGCAGTTCAGCCGCGATGCCGCGAGCGTCAACTCCTTCTTCGTCAGCTCCGCCTGCACGATCGCCGACGGCTCAGACGAAAACCCGAGCACGCCGATCCGGCCGGCCGGCGCGGCGATCCGCACGGCCTCCTCGAGAATCGACGGATGGCAGACCGCATCGAAGATCAGCGTCGGGCCGCCGTCGACACCGCGCTTTTCCAGCGCGTCGGGCAACGACTCGACGCTCGTGTCGATGATTTCGTCCTCGGCCGCGCCGCACTTGCGCGCGAGCTGAAGCCGTGCGTCGAGCCGGTCGGTAATGAATGCGCGAATGCCATACACGCGCTTGAGCACCTGCAGGATCGTCAGCCCGACCGTGCCGGCGCCATAGATCAACGCGACGTCGCCCGGCAGCACGCCGGTGCGCGACGTCGCGTTCGCGGCCACCGCGAACGGCTCGACGATCGCCGCGCAGGGTTCGGCGATCGCGTCCGGAATCCGGTACGCATTGCCGGCCGGCACACACGTGTACTGGCTGAAGCCGCCGTCGCGATGCACGCCGAGCACGGTCAGGTGCCGGCAGACGTTGCGCCGGCCGATCGTGCACGCGTGGCAATGCCCGCAGCTGATCACCGGATCGACCGCGACGGTCTCGCCGAGCCGCGCGGCGTCGACGCCCGCGCCGACCGACTCGATCGTGCCGACGAACTCGTGGCCGATGATGCGCGGATACGACACGAACGGATTCTTGCCGTGAAAGATGTGCAGGTCCGACCCGCAGATGCCCGCATAGCGCACCTTCACGCGCACTTCTCCGGCGGCGGGCACGGGCAGCGGCACTTCGCGCACGCCCATGCTGTTCGGACGATCGACAACGACGCTCAACATTTCGGTTCTCTCCTTCTGGTCTTCGGCGCTCACCAGTTCCACATCGATCCGTCGCGCAACCGGGCGACCGGCAGGTACGCGCGCTCGTACGGATATTTCGCGGCCAGCGTCTCGTCGATGTCGACGCCGAGGCCCGGCACGTCGTCCATCACGAGATAGCCGTCCTCGAAGCGGTAGCTGTGCGGAAACACTTCGTCGGTCAGCGCGCTGTGCGGCATCAGTTCCTGGATGCCGAAGTTCGGCGCCCACAGCCCGAAGTTCACGGCCGCCGCCATGCAGACGGGCGACAGGTCGGTCGCGCCGTGGAAACCGGTGCGCACCTGGTACATCGCCGCGTAGTCGGCGATGCGCCGTACGTGCGTGATGCCGCCCGCGTGCACGATGGTCGCGCGGATGTAGTCGATCAGCTGGTCGCGGATCAGGTCCTTGCAATCCCAGATCGAGTTGAATACCTCGCCGACCGCGAGCGGCGTCGTCGTGTGCTGGCGGATCAGGCGAAACGCGTCCTGGTTCTCCGCGGGTGTCGCGTCCTCGAGCCAGAACAGGCGATGCGGCTCGAGATCGCGACCGAGCCGCGCGGCCTCGATCGGCGTGAGCCTGTGATGTGCGTCGTGGAGCAGGTGCGGCGCATCGCCGACCGCGTCGCGCACCTTGCGGAACAGTTCCGGCGTGTGGCGCAGGTAGAGCGCGGTGTCCCACGGCTCCTCGGGCGGCAGCCCCTTCTCGGCGGGCTCGTACGCGCCTGCCGTCTTGCCGACACCGTACACCTTGTCGAGCCCCGGCACGCCCGACTGTACGCGGATCGCGCGGTAGCCGGCCTCGACGTGCGCGCGCACCGCGTCGACTGCTTCCTCGTGATCGCGCCCGTTCGCGTGGCCATACACCATCAGGCCGTCGCGGCTCTTGCCGCCGAGCAACCGATAGACGGGCATGCCCGCGAGCTTGCCCAGGATGTCCCACAGCGCCATGTCGATCGCGGCGATCGCCGTCATCGTCACGGGCCCGCGCCGCCAGTACGCGCCGCGATACAGGTATTGCCAGATGTCCTCGATGTTGCGCGGGTCGCGTCCGACGAGGCACGGAAACACGTGGTCTTCCAGGTACGCGCGCACCGCGAGCTCACGCCCGTTGAGCGTCGCGTCGCCGAGGCCGTAGACGCCTTCGTCGGTCACGATCTTCACCGTCACGAAATTCCGGCCCGGACACGTGACGATGGTCTGCAAGCGTTCGATTTTCACTGCGCTCCTCCAGCGGGCGTTTCAGTCGACAAAGTAATGAGGCGCGCGGCTGCGCACTTCCGGCAGATGCGAGCCGATCCGGTCGACGTGCGCCGCGACCGATGCGCCGAGCAGCGCCATGTTGCGCGACGCGATGTGCGCGAGGATCTGTTCGTGTTCCTGCAGCGCGCGGCGCGCGTGATCCTCGACACGTTCGAGCAGCAGCCAGCGCACACGGTCGAACTGACGCTTCATCGGCTGCAGCATTTCCCACACGTGCGGCCGGCCCGCGAACGCGAACATCCGGCCGTGCATTGCCTCGTCGAGATCGAAGAACGCTTCGACGTCGCCCGCGGCCACCGCCTCGCGCTGCGCGTCGATGATCCGCGACAGCTCCGCGAGCTGCGCCGGCGTGATCTTCTGCGCGAGCTCGACATGGTTCGCGCATTCGAGCGTGCTGCGCGCGAAGCGCCCTTCCTCGAGGATCGACACCGGAATCGGCGCGACCAGCGTGCCGACCTTCCGGATGATCTGCACGAGCCGCTCGTCGGCGAGCTGCGCGAACGCTTCGCGCACCGGCGTGCGGCTGACCTTGATCGTCGTGGAGATCACCGCCTCCGACAGCGCGGTGCGCGGCGGCAGCGCACCGCGCACGATCGCGTGGCGCAGCAGCGCATGCACCTGCTCCGTATACGACCGGCTCTCGTCCAGCGAGAACCCCTGCAACGCCGTGACCACGACGTCTGCTTCTTCCAGTGCTGCCGTTTCGCTCATGGTTGCGATGGATCCGACTTGATATCGATGTCTACCATGGTACATAAGCAGTCGATTTCAGGCGATCTAGCGTTTACACCGATAACTTCGCCGTAAAACTCGAAATAACCTGCAAGCATTCCCGCATCTACCATGGTACAAACCGTTGCCGACTGTCATGTTATCTGCCCCCGATTTTCTGCGCGCCGCGCCGCCCGGCACGGGCCGTCCCGGTTATGACCGGCAGGCGGTTCGCACAGGTATCGTCCATCTCGGCCTCGGCGCGTTCCATCGCGCGCACCAGGCGCTGCATACGGAAACGGTGCTCGAACAGGGTGACCTGCGCTGGGGCATCGTCGGCGTCGAACTGCGGCGGCGCCATACCGTCGACCTGCTCGCCGCGCAGGATCACCTGTACACGGTGATCGAACGCGATGGCCAAGGCGCGCGCGCGCGCATCGTCGGTGCGGTGCACGACGCGCTGTTCGCGCCCGAATCGCTGCCCGCGCTACTGGCGCTGATCGCCGATCCGGCCGTGTCGATCATCAGCCTGACCGTCACCGAGAAAGGTTATTGCCGCCGCCCCGGCGGCGGTCTCGATACCGACGATCCCGCGATCCGGCAGGATCTCGCGACGCCCGGCACGCCGCGCACCGCGCTCGGCGTGATCGCGGCCGGCCTGCGCCTGCGGCCGGCCCATGCGCCGCTGACCGTCGTCTGCTGCGACAACATGACGTCGAACGGCGACACGCTGCGCGCGCTGCTGATCGACTACGCGGAACGCATCGACGGCGCGCTCGCGCGGCGCATCCGCGACGACGTCGCGTTCCCGAACAGCATGGTCGACCGGATCGTGCCGGCCGCGACGCCCGAATCGCTCGACTGGGCGCACGCCCATCTCGGCGCGCGCGACGCGGCTGCGATCGTCTGCGAGCCGTTCTCGCAATGGGTGATCGAGGATCGCTTCGCCGGCCCGCGCCCGCGCTGGGAAGACGCCGGCGCGCACCTCGTCGGCGACGTGCGGCCCTACGAAACGATGAAGCTGCGGCTGCTGAACGGCTCGCATTCGGCGATCGCGTATGCGGGACAGTTGCGCGGCCGCGCGACGGTGTCCGACGCGATGGCCGATCCGGCGATCGCGGCGCTCGTCGACGGCGTGATGACGCGCGACCTGCTCGCGACCGTCGACGTGCCGTCCGGATATGACGCGCACGGCTATTGCGCGACGCTCGTGCAGCGCTTCCGCAATCCGACGCTCGCGCATCGCACCGAACAGATCGCGATGGACGGCACGCAGAAGGTGCCGCTGCGCTGGCTTCCCGCGCTCGCCGAAAGCGCGCGGGCCGGCGTCGAGCTGCCCTATCTGGAACGCGCGCTCGCGCTCTGGCTGCACTACCTCGCCACCGCGCGCGACGAATCGGGCCGCGCACTCGCGGTCGGCGATCCGGGCGCGGCCGCACTCGGCGCGGCGCTGTCGGCAGCCGGCGATGCCGCCAGCGCGGTTCGGGCCGCCCTCGGCAGCCTCGTGCTCGCCGGTTCGGCGGCATGGCCGGATGCAGTGATCACGCGCATCGGTGCCCATCTCTCGACGCTTCGCGCGAGCGGCACCGATGGGCTGCTCGCACCGTTGTACGTGCGCTGAACGACCGCTTACCCCGGTTCGCAGGATTCCTGAGCGAACCGCGCAGTGCCCCTGCCCGCTGACGCACATGCCGACGCGGCAAACGATCGACAAGACAACCATGACGGCCGGCCCACCGGTACGAAGGAGACGGACATGAAGCAGAAGTCGCAGGCGTGGTTCACGGTATTCCTGCTGTTCCTGGTGTATGGCATCAACTATCTCGACCGCGTCGCGCTGTCGATCGTCGCGCCGATCGTGCAGACCGATCTCGGCATCGACGCCGCGCAGATGGGCCTCGTCTTCAGCACGTTCTTCATCGGCTACGCGCTGTTCAATTTCATCGGCGGGCTCGCGTCCGACCGGCTCGGGCCGAAGCTCGTATACGTGCTGTCGGTCGGGCTGTGGTCGGTGTTCTGCGGAATGACCGCGCTCACCGTCGGCTTCGTGAGCCTGCTGATCGTGCGGCTGCTGTTCGGCATGGCCGAAGGGCCGCTGTGCTCGGCCGCGAACAAGATGGTCAACAACTGGCTGCCGCGCGACGCCGCCGCGACCGCGATGGGCCTGCTCAGCGCCGGCTCGCCGCTCGGCGGCGCGATCGCCGGGCCGATCGTCGGCCTGCTGGCCGCGCACTTCGGCTGGCGACCGGCGTTCTGGATCGTATGTGCGATCGGGCTCGTGTGGGTCGTCGTGTGGATGATGTCGACCTCGGACCGTCCGGCCACGCCGGTCGGCGGCGCAGCGGGTGCGCCCGCAGCGACACCCGCCGCTGCGCCCCCCCACGCAGGTGCCGCCGCCGGCCCCGCAACGCCCGCACACACGCTGTCGCACTACGTGCGCCAGCCGCGCATCCTCGCGACGGCCGCCGCGTTCTTCAGCTACAACTACGTGCTGTTCTTCTTCCTGAGCTGGTTCCCGAGCTACCTCGTGCGTGCGCACCATCTGAACATCAAGGAGATGAGCGTCGCCACCGTCGTGCCCTGGCTCGTCGGCACGGTCGGCCTCGCGTGCGGCGGCGCGATCTCGGATGCGCTGTACCGGCTCACCGGCAACCTGCTGCTGTCGCGCCGGATCGTGCTCGTCACCTGCCTGCTCGGCGCCGGCGCGTGCGTGGCCGTCGCGGGCGCCGTGCAGTCGACCCAAGGCGCGGTCGCGCTGATGTCGGTGTCGCTGTTCTTCCTGTACGTGACGGGTGCGATCTATTGGGCGATCGTTCAGGATGTCGTGCATCCGGCGCGCGTCGGCGGCGTCAGCGGCTTCCTGCATTGCATGGGCAGCCTGTCGGGCGTGATCGGGCCGGCGGTGACCGGCTTCATCGTCGAGCGCAGCGGCTCGTTCGCGTCCGCGTTCGTGCTGGCCGGCGCGATTGCACTCGCGGGCGCGGTGCTGGCCGGCGTGTTCGTGCGCAACGCACGGCAGTCGGAAGTGCTGCGCGAACGCACCGCACACTGACCTTTCAAGGCTGACGAAGGCCGCGCGGCGCCGCATGAGTCGGCACCGCGCGGCCTTGTCGTTTCATCCAATCATCGCACCCTCGAATATCTCCCATCCGATATCGCGATTTCCGCTGTCGATCGCGCGCCTCTAGACTGGCTACGCGATGGCGACGCTGCGCAGCGGCACGGCGCAGCGGCACGCCCCCACGAAAACGATATGGGAGAGTTCGATGTCCGACCGGGATGCGCGCCGCGGCGCGCTCAAGACACTCGGCCTCGCGGCCGCCACGGCGCTGCTCGGCGCCGCGCGCACCGCGCAGGCTGCGACGCCCGAATCCGGCGCGCTGCTGGCCGGCGGCGCGACGCGCCTCGCCGACCTCACCCGCCGCCTCGCGGCCACGCCGAGACGACGCGACTTCAAGACGGTGCCGATGATCGTCGAGCGCCCCGATCAATGGGATCACACGGCACTCATGGAAGTGATCGGCTATCGCGGCGGCCCGAAGCAGGTGTGGGACAACACCGAGCTCGGCGGCCCGTGGCTGAACCTGATGCGCAATGCGCTGAACGCGCAGGTCTGGGGGTTTGGTCACCCGGACTTCCTCGTCGTGTCGGCCACGCACGGCGCCGCGCATCTTGCGCTGTTCGATCCGGCCGCGTGGGACAAATACGGCCTCGCGACATTCGCCGGCACCGCGTTCGCGACCAACACGCTGCTCGCCGCGAAACCCGCGCAGTCGAAAGACGCGAAGGATCACGAACTACCTGATGGCGCGTTCTCGTCGCACGACAACAGCATCGCCGCGCTGCAGCAGCGCGGCGTCGTGTTCCTGGCATGCCACAACGCGATCTGGGAGCTCGCGGAACGGCTCGACCGCGCGAATGCGAATCCGGACAAGCTCCCGCTCGACGCGCTCGCCGCCGACCTGACCAACCACGTGATTCCGTCGGTGATCGTCACGCCGGGCGTGGTCGGTACGCTGCCCGAGCTGCAGCACGCCGGTTTCACTTACGCGAAGTGAGGCGCCCGATGACATCGATCCGCACGCGTTCTCCGTGGCGACGCCGGTGGCTCACAGCGCTGTCCGCCACGCTGGCCGCGCTCTGCTGCACGTCGGCGCTGTCGCTCGCTGCCCCGGCCGATGCTTCAAACAGCGTCTTTCCGCCGTGGCAGGACGGCCGCAACAATGACGCGACGAACCGCGGCCTCGAATTCACGGTGCCGCAGGTCGACGTGCTCGCCGATTTCCACGGCGACCTCACCGCGCCGAAGCTCGTGCTGTACGTCGGCGGCAACTACTTCTTCGCGATGGCGCCGCTCGTCGCGCAGTTCGAGACCGACCATCCGGAATACCGCGGCCGCATCTACTGGGAAACGATCCCGCCCGGCCTGCTCGTGAAGCAGATCCACGCGGGCGGCACGATCACCGTCGGCAACATGACGTGGACGGTCGAGCCCGACGCGTATTTCGCCGGGCTCGGCAAGATCGACGAACTGATCGCGGACGGCACGCTCGACGGTCCGGCCGTGCCCTATGTGACCAACCAGTTGACGATCATGGTGCGCGCCGGCAATCCGAAGCACATCGCGTCGCTGAGCGATCTCGCGCGGCCCGACGTGAAGCTCGCGATGCCGAACCCGGCGTTCGAAGGCGTCGCGCGGCAGATCCGCGCATCGCTCGTGAAAGCCGGCGGCGATACGCTCGCGCGCACCGTCTACGACGACAAGGTGCGCGCCGGCACGACCGAACTCACGCACATCCATCATCGGGAAACCGCGCTGTTCCTGATGCAGGGGCGCGCGAACGCCGGCGTGCTGTGGCAATCGGAAGCGGCGTTCCAGGAACAGGTCGGGCATCCGCTGATGCACATCGACATTCCGGCCGCGCACAATACGACGGCGATCTATGCAGGCGCGATGGTGAAGCACGCGCCGCATCCGGAAGCCGCACGCGCTTGGCTCGCGTTCATCCGGTCGCCCAAGGCGTTCCGGATTTTCGCGCGCTACGGCTTCGGGCGATACGACGCGACCGCACCGACACCGCAGCTTGCGCCACGGCAAGACCGGCCCGACGCGGGCTGACCGCGCAATTGCACACGCCACAAGACAGACAACAAGGAGGGGACCCGTGAACGATTCGGTCGACACACCGCGACGCCGGTTCGCGCCGCTGCTGCTCGCCGCGGCAGCGCTCCTGGCCGGCAATGCGCGCGCGGACGACGTCGCGCTCGGCAAGACCATCGCCACCCGGGGCACGACGACGGGCGTGGCTGCATGCATCGGCTGCCACGGCGCCCAGGGCGAAGGCAACGCGGCCGCAGGCTTTCCGCGGCTCGCCGGCACACATGCCGCCTATCTTTCGGCTCAACTCGCCGCGTTCGCCGACGGCAGCCGCCAGAATCCGGTCATGCAGCCGCTCGCGAAACTGCTGTCGCCGCGCGATCGCGACGCGGTCTCCGCGTACTTCGCGAGCCTGCCCGCGCCGCCCGCCATTGCCGCTTCCGACGCCGCGTCGATCGACCCGGCGAACACCGGCGCCTGGCTCGCGACGCGCGGACGCTGGTCGCAGGGCCTGCCCGCCTGTGCGCAATGCCACGGCGCGGGCGGCCTCGGCGTAGGCACCGCGTTTCCGCCGCTCGCCGGCCAGCCGGCCGCGTACATCGCGGGCCAGCTGAACGGCTGGAAGCGCGGCACGCGCGCGCCCGGCCCGATGGCGCTGATGCCGATGATTGCCGGCAAGCTGTCCGACGCCGATATCGACGCGGTGGCCGCCTACTATGCGCGCGGCGGCGCCGCGAACGGAGAACAACGATGATCGATCGCTCGATGGTGGTCCGCGGCGCGCGTGCCGCGCTGCTCGGTGCGCCTGGCTGCCGCGCTCGCGTGCGCGGCCGCGCCGCAGGACGCCCCGGCGCCGCTTCCGCTCCGCCGCCTCCGCGCTTCCGCCTCCGCCGTTCCGCCTCCGCCGCTTCCGCCTCCGCCGCCTCCGCCGCTTCCCCTCCGCCTTCCGCCTCCCCGCTTCCGCCTCCGCCGCGGCCACCGTTCCGCGACGACTACGACGACGGCGAAGCCATTCACGCCGCCGCCCGAATCCGCGATACCCGCCGACGACTTCGGCAAGACCGTGAAGCTCGGCGAGCAGATCTTCCTGCACACGCCCGAGCTCGCGGGCAAGTACGTCGGCAACAAGCTGACCTGCGCGAGCTGCCACCTCGACGCGGGCCGCCGGCCCGAGTCGGGCCCGATGTGGGCCGCCTACCTGCTGTACCCGGCCTACCGCATCAAGAACGGCCACGTGAACACGTTCGCCGAACGCTTGCAGGGTTGCTTCAGATACAGCATGAACGGCAAGGCGCCGCCGGCCGGCGATCCGATTCTCGTTGCGCTCGAAACCTATTCGTACTGGCTCGCGCAGGGCGCGCCGGTCGGCGCGAAACTGCCCGGCCAGGGTTTCCCGAAACTGCCGCCGCCCGCGCAAAAAGCCGACTACGCGCGCGGCGCCGCCGTCTACACGCAGCACTGCGCGCTGTGTCACGGCGCGGACGGCCAGGGACAATCGAGCGGCGGCAAGCCGGTCTTTCCGGCGCTCTGGGGCGCACGCTCATTCAACTGGGGCGCGGGGATGGGCGACATCCGCAACGCGGCCGGCTTCGTGAAGGCCAACATGCCGCTCGGGCTCGGCGGCACGCTGACCGATCAGGAAGCATGGGACGTCGCGACCTTCATGGACAGCCACGAACGCCCGCAGGACCCGCGCTTCACCGGCTCGGTGCAGGACACCCGCGCGAAATTCCACGACACGCCCGACTCGATGTACGGACGCGAGGTGAACGGCCGCGTGCTCGGCGCGCCATGAGACCTGGCCGGCGCGGGCGGCGCGGCTTGCACCATCACGGACGCCAGCGATACACGACGAGGCTCGACCCGTTGTAGTTGTCCTTCGTGATCACGTATTCGCCGGTCGAGCGCAGGTACGCACGGATGCCGTACATCGAGTCGACGTCGTTACCGACGTCCATCGCCGACGTGTTCGAGTTCGTCAACGTGGTGACGAGGCTGCCGGTGTTCAGGTCGAACACGTCGACGTTCGGTACCGTGTGCACGTAGCCGACGAACAGGTAGTGGCCGGCCGCCGCCATCGATTTCGGATTCGCGCTCGTCAGGTTGATCGCCACGTTCGGCGTGCTCGTGTTGCCGGCCATCCAGCCGCGATAGACCTCGATGTGCCCGTTCATCGCGGTCCAGTCCCAGCTGCCCGAGATGCCCTGCGCGAGGATCATCGTGTCGCTGTCGGCCTGGTAGATGATCCGCGTGAGCGGCAGCACGGTGCGCGGAATCGGAATCTGCACCGGCTTGCCCCATGTCGGCTTCCCGGCCGCGTCGAAACCCGTCATCGGATAGTGCGAGATGTTGTTGGTGCGATCGAGCCCGGCCCACACGTCGCCATTGTCGTCGAGCGCGAAACCGGCCGTTACCTGCAGCGTCGTGTTGAACGGCTTGCCGGGAATCGAGCCGTCCGGAATCGCGATGTAGCCGCTGGCGCCGTTGAAGTGATAGAGGTTGTAGTTGCCCGGGTTCTGCCCGGTCGCGACGAGCATCCGGGTGCCCTTTACCAGCGCCAGCTGGCCGAAATGCTGGCCGCGCTGGTAGTCGTTCATGTCGAGGCGCGGGTCCTTCGGATAGCTGAACGGATCGATCGTGTTCGCGACGAACGTGCCGCCCGCGGTGCCGGTATACACGTTGTTGCCGCTGTAGAAGAACGCGCCGTCGGTCGCCGGATCGGGCGCGGCGGCGCCTTCGAAGTTCAGCGCCTGCAGCTTCCATTGCAGCGCGCCCGTCGGGTTGTACGAATGCAGGTCGGTGCTGCCGTTGCGCCCGAGATCCCAGCCGCCGCCCCACGCGTTGTTCAGCACGTACAGGTTGCCGGCCGCGTCCTTGCCGATGCCTGCGACGCGCGTGAAGCGCTTGTCGCCGACCTGCCCCTTGATGCCCGACGTCGTGTCGAGATAGCCGCCCTGCACGCCGAACGTGCCGAGCTGCACGGGCTGGCCCACGAGCGCGTAGATCTTGATGTTCATGTCGGGGCCTTCGTCGCCCACCAGCAACTGCCCGCGCGGCGCATCGAAATACAGCGATGCCGGCCGCGCACGCGCCGCCATCTGGATCGTGCTCATCGCCGTGCCCGTCGGGCTGAACTGCGCGACGACGCCCGCGCTCTTGCGCGCGACCCACAGGTTGCCGGCCCCATCCAGCGCCAGCGCGCCGGGCCCCGATACGCCGATGTCGCGCTGCCACACGCCGTCCGTCGTGTAGACGCGCACGCGGTTGCCGTAGAAGTCGCTCACGTACAGCAGGTTGCCCGCCGTCGCGAGGCCCGTGATCACGTCCGCGTACTGGATGCCCGTCCACGTGCTGACCGGAATGCGCAGGTCGCGCTGGTTCGTGCTGCGGTTGTAGCGGCCGACCGAGCCGCTGCCGAACGTGCGGTTGTAGCCGAGCGCGACGAACAGCGCGTTCGCGTTGCCGGTGATCGCGCCGCCCTGGAATTCGTCATGGATGCCGATCGTGCCGAGCGTCTGCCCGTTCTGGTAGATCGCGACGCCGCCCGCGTTCTCGTCCCAGCGTGACGCCGTATAGATCACGCCCTCGGGGGCGACCCACAGCGAGCGCGCGCCGTTGCCGACGTGCGCGGCGAGCGTGCCGAACGTGTTCGCGAGCCAGTCCGTCGTGTATTGCGCTTGTGCGTGACTGACCGGCGCCAGCATTGCCATGCACAATCCAAGCAATGCCGCGCGAATTTGTTTCGATAACATGAATGATGCTCCCGGACGATCGTTTTTCGACACTCTAATTCGCCGCGTATGAAATATCGGTGATTTTTTAAAAAACCGGTTCAATTGCATGTCGAATTGTTAATTGCGTTCCTTTACCGCGCGACGCCGGCTGACTGAAGATGGACCGATCCGGAAGTCGCACCGCGGATCCCCGCCAGGCAGCGCTCTCGCGATCCACGGTTTTCGGCACTTTATTCCGAATCGCCCAATACAAATACGTCATTTTTTCTGATTCAAACGCATTGAATTTCCATTGCCGGCAAGTCGATTCAATGATTACAAATCGAAATTAAAATGAAAGAAAAAAAATATGGTTCGGCGCATGCGACATCACGTTACCGGACGCGCGGGCCGCATACCGTATTGCCGGGAAATCGTGAAGAAGTGAAATAAGACGATGCGCAACGGAATGCCGTTGCCGATGCAGGCAGCCCGGAGGAGGTGCCGAGAATTCGGCGGAAGGAGACACGGCCGCAGGTCAACCGGGAAGGCCGCACGCCGGCCGGACGTGAAGGCGATGCGCTCCGGTGCGGGCCGTCGGGCATCGCGCCGTCCGAGCCGCCCGGATACGACAGGATTGGGTACACGTCGCGCAGCCGGTGGCCCGCATCGAGTGCGGGCCACTGGCTGCACATGCCATCAGAACTTCTGACGCAGCCCGAGGCTGACGATCGCCTGCGATCGCGAGTCGGACGAGTGGCCGTTCGCCTTGTCCGACACCGATGCGGTCGCCGCCACCGGCCGGCCGAGCGCGTCGAGCGTCGTGCCCGACGCATGCTGGTACGCGCCGAGCAGGTACACGCTGGTGCGCTTCGACAGGTCGTAGACCGCACCGAGCGTGACGTTGTGATACTGCGCGCGGTTGTCGATGCCGTCGACGTCGCTGCCGCGCGTGTAGCTGTAGCCTGCGAACAGTTGCGTCTGCGGCTGCACGTTCCAGCGCGTGAACACGCCCGCGACGTTGAACGTCGCATGACCGCTGAACAGCGACTGGGCACCGCTGCGGTACTGCACGTTGCTGTAGTTCACCCCGACCACGGCCGGGCCGAAGTCGTACGTCGCGCCGGTCGCGATGATCTGCTGCGACTGCGCGCTCGCATAGCCTTCGTTGATCGACGAGTTGAACAGGCCGTCGTCGGTGCTCCGCCACTTGCCGGCGGTCGGGTCGGTCGCGCCCGTCTTGCTGTTGTCCGAACGCTCGTAGCCGACGCCCACGCGCAGCGGCCCCGCCGCGTACGCCGCGCCGACGCTCCACGTGTTGCGCTGCTTCATGCTGCCCGGCTGGCTGCCGAAGCCGTACAGCGCGCCGAACGTGAAGCCCGCGTAGTTCGCGCTCGTGTACTTGATCGAGCTGTCGACGCGCGCGGTCTGGTCGAGGTCGTCGATGTCGCCCGGATGCGCGCCGAAGCCGCCGATGAAGGACGACGGGCCGACCGGGCTCACGAAGTCGTCGAGCGACGTGTACTGGCGACCGAGCGTGACCGTGCCGTAGCGGTCGCTGCCGACGCCGACGAACGCCTGCCGGCCGAACTGGCGGCCGCCCTGGCCCGACGTGCCGTTGGTGATGTCGAAGCCGTTCTCGAGCACGAACAGCGCGCGCATCCCGCCGCCGAGATCCTCGGCGCCCTTGATGCCCCAGCGGCTGCCGGACAGGTTGCCGGTGGTCAGGGCGACGTCCGAGTGCCCCGTATAGGCGCCCGGCGAGCCGACCCGTTCGTTGCTGCGATAGGTCACGCCCGCATCGACGATGCCGTACAGCGTGACGGAGCTTTGCGCGGAGGCGATGCCCGCGAGCGAGAGCAGCAGCGGTGCTGCGATCAGTTGCTTGTTCATGGTTTTTTAGCGTCTCCGGGCGGTGAACCCGTTGTTCTATGCGAGTAGCGCGTGCGGTCGGCGAGATCCACCGGCATGGCGAGGCCGGCGGCGTCCGCACACGGGAACGCGCGCATGCGAAACGCGCGCGCGACGTCGCGGCCAGCATGCCCGCCGCGGCCGCCATGGTAGTTGGAACCGGTTCCGGTCGATAGCGCAATAATGAAAACAGCTTCTTGCCAAAATCGAGATAATCAGCCGCGCGGCGGACGTCCCTGTACAGCGCGAGGCCGCGCGTCCGATAATCGGACACCCGCCTTCCACCGGGAGTCTTCGGCATGCATCAATCGACCCTGCTGATCTTCGCCGCCGTCGCGTTCGTCGGGATCGCGACGCCCGGCCCGACCGTGCTGCTCGCACTGACCAACGGCTCGCGCTACGGCGTGCGCCGCGCGGCCTACGGCTTCGCCGGCGCGATGCTGTCCGACTTCGTGCTGATCGTCGCGGTCGCGCTCGGGCTCGGCGCGCTGCTGATGGCCTCGGCGTTCTAGTTCTCGGTGGTGAAATGGCTCGGCGCCGCCTATCTCGCGTACGTCGGCATCCGGCTGCTCACGTCGAAGGGCTCGCTCGACGTCGCCGTCGCGCATGGCGGCGCGGCGTACGAACGCAACGCGTCGATCTTCGCGAAGAGCTTCCTGACCGCGGTGACGAATCCGAAGGGCTATCTGTTCTTCTCCGCGTTCCTGCCGCAGTTCCTCGATCCGGCCGCCCCGCTCGCGCCGCAATACGTTGCGCTCGCGGTCACGTTCGCGCTGCTCGACGGCGCGGTGATGTTCGGCTACGCGCTGCTCGGCGCGCGCGCCGTGCGGCTGCTGAAGCGCTCGGGCGCGCTGTGGCTCGAACGCACGTGCGGTGCGATGCTGCTCGCGCTGGCGGGATCGCTCGCGCTGTATCGGCGGCATGCTGCGTAGGAGCATCGGCATGCGCGGTGCTTCGAGCGCTTCGAGCACTTCAGACGCGCCGTTCGCGGGGGTCGCATTGCCCGCAACGGTCTCAACAGGCTCGCGGTGAGAATCGACGTCCCTCCCCGCTCCGGTTTCCCCGGCCTGTCGCTCCGCCAACTCGACCGCGCGGATCTCGACACGTGGTACGCATACCTGTCGAATCCCGACGTCGTCCGCCACACGAGCTGGAACCTGCATGCGCGCGACGATCTGCTGCCGCTGTTCGACGGCATCGAATCGGCTCATCCGGATTCGATCCGCCGCCTCGCGATCGTCGACGACGCGTCGGGCGTGCTCGCCGGGACCATCGGGCTGCATACGGTATCCACCGCGAACCGCTCGGCCGAGATCGCGTACGACCTCGCGCCGTCGCACTGGGGGCGCGGCATCGCGAGCGCGCTGTGCGCGAGCGTCACCGCATGGGCGTTCGCCGAAGGCGGCTTCATGCGGATCCAGGGCGTCGTGCTGACCAGCAATGCCGGCTCCGCGCGCGTGCTGCAGAAATGCGGCTACCGGTACGAAGGATTGCTGCGCGCATACCGGATGGTGCGCGGCGCGCCGGGCGATTTCGCGCTGTACGCGCGCCTCGCGACCGACTGACGGGCCGACGCGACGCGCCGATCCGCACGCCGTCGACGCGAATGGACGACCCGCGGCGAATTCGCGACAATCGCCGTTCCCCGCTTCGACTCCTTCGCCATGAAAATCGCCGCGCTGTCCGACATCCACGGCAACCTCGCCGCGCTCGACGCGGTGCTCGACGACGTGCGCCGCCGCGGCGCCGACGTGATCGTCAACCTCGGCGACATCGTGTCGGGCGCACTCCATCCGGCCGCAACGGCCGACCGCCTGATCGCGCTCGACCTGCCGACCATCAAGGGCAATCACGAACGGCAACTGCTGACCGGCGATCGCGACGCGATGCGGCTGTCCGACCGCTGGGCGCACGACACGCTGCGCGACGACCAGCGCGCATGGATCGCCGCGCTGCCCGAGCGCCTGACGCTCGGCGACGATGTGCTGATGGTGCATGGCACGCCTGCCAGCGACCTCGTCTACTTCCTCGAGACGGTCACGCCCGACGGCTGCCGCGCGGCGACGCCCGATGAAATCGCGCAGCGCGCGGGCGACGAGACGGCCTCGCTGATTCTGTGCGGCCATACGCATGTGCCGCGCCTCGCGAAACTCGACGACGGCCGGCTGATCGTCAACCCCGGCAGCGTCGGGCTGCAGGCGTACGTGGACGATCTACCGCACCCGCACCGGATCGAAACGGGTTCGCCGCATGCGCGCTACGCGATGGTGTCGCGCACGCCGGCCGGCTGGCACGCCGAATTCCATGCGGTCGAATACGACTGGCATACGGCCGCCGCCACCGCGGCATCGCGCGGCCGCGACGACTGGAGCGTCGCGCTGCGCACCGGCCGGTGCTGACGCATCGCCGCCTTCCATTCACCCGCTTCCTTCACCAGAAAGCCGATCCGTCATGCCCGTTCCGTCACAACTGCTGTTCCTGCCCGGCGCATCGGGCAGCACCGCCTTCTGGCAACCGCTCGCGAGCCGCCTCGCGCATCCGGCCGAGCGTCGGATCGTCGGCTATCCGGGCTTCGGCGACACGCCGCGCGATCCGGCCGTCGACGACTTCGACGGTCTCGTGCGCCATGTGCTGAGCGCGATCGACCGGCCGACCGCCGTGATCGCGCAATCGATGGGCGGCGTGATCGCGATGCGCGCGGCACTCGAACGTGCGCCGCTCGTCACGCACCTGGTGCTGACGGTCACGTCGGGTGGCCTCGACATGCAGGGGCTCGGCGCGCAGGACTGGCGCGCCGGCTTCGCGCAAGCGAACCCGCAATTGCCCGACTGGTTCCTGACGTTGCGCGCCGACCTGTCGCAGGGCATCGGCCGCATCGCGCAGCCGACGCTGCTGCTGTGGGGCGACGACGATCCGATCAGCCCGGTCGCGGCAGGCAAACGCCTGCTCGAACGGCTGCCCGATGCACGGCTGCACGTGGTGCCGGGCGGCCGGCACGATCTCGCGGCCGTGCATGCCGAAACGCTCGCGCCGCTCGTCGACGCGCATCTGCAGCGCGTGTGACGCAGCCCGCTTCGACTCCGAAGCCCGCGACGCGCTTGGCACCGCATTACACGGCGTCGCGTCAGGTCGCGTTCACCAGCGTCAACCGCGCTTCGAGTCCGCCGCCGTCCGGCCGGTTGCGCAACGTGAGCGTGCCGCCCATCGCGAGCGCAAGCTGCCGCGCGATCGCGAGGCCGAGCCCCGTGCCGCCGGTCTCGCGATTGCGCGACGTCTCCACGCGCCGGAACGGTTCGAACACCGCGTCGAGCTGATCGTCCGGAATGCCCGGCCCGCGATCGAGCACCGCGATGACCGCGCCGCCGCCCGGCGCCGCCTGCACGTCGATCTCGGCCGCGCCCGCGAACTTCAGCGCGTTGTCGACGAGGTTGCCGACGATCCGGCGCAGCGCCTTCGGCCGCGTGACAAGCGCGAGCGGGCCGCCGCCATGCAGCGCGACGTCCTGCCCCGCATCCGTGTAGTCGCACACGATGCTGTCGAGCAGCGCATCGAGATCGATGCGGCGCGCGGCCTCTTCCGTGCCGTGCAGCGTGCGCGCATACGCGACGCCTTCCTTCACCAGATGCTCCATCTCGAGCAGGTCCTGGCGCAGCTTCGCGCCCTGCGCGTCGTCGTCCATCACGTCGACGCGCAGCCGCATCCGCGTGATCGGCGTCTGCAGGTCGTGCGAGATCGACGCGAGGATCTGCATGCGCTCGGCCATGTACTGCGCGATGCGGTCCTGCATCGCGTTGAACGCCCGCGCGGCACGCGCGACTTCGGACGGCCCGTCCTCGTTCAGGCGTTCGCCCTTCAGGTCGGGGCCGAGCGCGTCGGCCGCCTGCGCGAGCTGCTTCAGCGGCCGCGTCGCGAGCCGCACCGCGAGCCAGCAGCACGCGGCCAGCACCGCGAGCTGCAGCGCGAGCACGACCGGTAGCCAGCCCGACAGCGGCACCGTGGACATCGGGTGGATGTCGATCGTCAGCGGCGAGCCGTCGGTCAGGCGCAGATGCACCTGAAGATGCTCGCGATCGCCGGGGATCGCGTTCGCCGTCAGCGGATAGTCGCCGCCGATGCCGTCCGAGATCGAGCGCTCGACGCGCGCCGAGAGCCGCGCCTCCGGCGGCGTGCCCGTCTCGCCGGGCCCGAGGATGAACGCGTAGCTGCGCCGTGCGAGACGCGGCAGCCACGCGGCACGCTGGTCGGGCGGCAGGTGATCGAGCAGCGCGACCGAACTCGCGACCTCGCGTTCGATGTAGCCCATCATCAGGTTGGTGGTCGCCTGGTCGCGCTCGGTGACGGTGAGCCAGAACGACAGCGTCTGCGCGAGCGCGAGGCCCACGCACAGGATCAGCGCGAGCCGCGCGAACAGCGAGCGCGGCCAGTGCCACGGGGTGCGCGCGCTCATGCGTCGCCTTCGACCGCGGTCACCGCCGACGAGAACACGTAGCCCTCGTTGCGCAGCGTCTTGATGTAGCGCGGCTCGCGCGCGCCGTCGCGCAGGCGCTGGCGCAGCCGGCTCACGAGCAGGTCGATCGACCGGTCGAACGGATCGGACTGCCGGCCCTGCGTGAGGTTGAGCAACTGGTCGCGCGTCAGCACGCGCTGCGGATTGTCGAGGAACACGCGCAACAGCCGGTATTCGGCGCCGCTCAACGCGACCAGCGTGCCTTCGGCGTCGAGCAGGTGACGCCCCGTCGTGTCGAGCCGCCATTCACCGAACGCGAGCATCGCGGCCGACTCCGTCACCTGCATGCCAGGGGGCAGCATGCGCGCGCGGCGCAGCACCGAGCGGATCCGCGCGAGCAGCTCGCGCACCGCGAACGGCTTTGCGAGATAGTCGTCGGCGCCCATCTCCAGACCGATGATGCGGTCGGTTTCCTCGCCGCGCGCGGTCAGCATCAGCACCGGCACCGTCCGGAACTTGCCCGCGCGCAGATCGCGGCACAGCGTGAGGCCGTCCTCGCCGGGCATCATCAGGTCGAGCACGATCAGGTCGGGCGCGCCGTCGTCGAGCGCGTTGCGCATCTCGCGGCCGTTCGCGGCGAGCGACACGCGCATGCCGTTCTTCTCCAGGTAGTCCGCGATCAGTTCGCGGATCGCGCGATCGTCGTCGACGATCAGTACGTGGTCGATCTTGTCCATGGGCGGTGTCGTTGGCGTGATGTTCCGGCTGGCGATGTCCGCTTTTATACCCCACCGCGGGCACCCGTTTGTATCCCAATGTATCGCGCCGCCGTGACGACACACAACATTGCACACGCACGGCCGGCCGGACACATCGCAGATACGTCGGCGCGGCCCAATGACGGCTGTCGAAACCTGTCCGGCCGCCGCCCCCGCGCGGCGGCCGGCCGAACCGGAGAACCGCCATGCCGACCAGACTCAAGACCGCCGCCCTCGTGATCGCCCTCGCCGCCACGGCCGGGCTCGCCGCGTTCGCCGGCACCCGCGACGACGCGGGCATGACCGCCTCGCTGGCCGGCACGCCGGCGCCCGACTTCACCGGCATCGAGCGCTGGCACAACAGCGCGCCGCTCAAGCTCGACCAGCTGCGCGGCAAGGTCGTGCTGGTCGATTTCTGGACGTACTCGTGCATCAACTGCATTCATACGATTCCGTACGTGAACGACTGGTACCGGAAGTATCGCGACCAGGGGCTCGTCGTGGTCGGCGTGCATACGCCGGAGTATCCGTTCGAACGCGATGCGAAGAACGTCGCCGATGCGGTCAAGCGCTTCGGCATCCAGTATCCCGTCGCGCAGGACAACCGCTACGACACGTGGCGCGCGTACGGCAACCAGTACTGGCCCGCGCTGTACCTGATCGACGCGAACGGGAAAGTCGTCTATACGCGGTATGGCGAGGGCGGGTATGACAAGACGGAAGCGGCGATTCGGGGGGCGCTGGCGCAGGCGGCAGAAGGAACGATGGGGACGAAGGGCGCGACGCGTACGCAGTAGCGTGCGCCGGCGGGGGCGCGACATGCGCCCCCGTGCGATTCACCGTGACTCACCCGCGCTTCGCGTCGGCTTCCGCCAGCATCGCCTCCCCGATCGCGAGATTCCCGTCCGCGATCAGCGCGTCGCCCGCGCCGCGAATATCGTCGACCGCCTTGTTCTGCCCGAGCTTGCGCTTGCCGACGAGCCGCGTGATCTCGATCTGCAGCCCGACGATCGACTGCAGCATCGTGTCGAGATAGTCCTTCGGCGCGTCGGCCATCTTCCACGGCGCCGGCTGCGACGCCTCGTGCGTGCGCGTCAGCCGCGCGACCACGCCGCGCACGAACTTCTCGTCGTCGCGCACGGTGATGCGGCCGTGCGCATGCACGACCACGTAGTTCCACGTCGGCACCTGCCGATGCGCGACGTGCTTGCTCGGGTACCAGTTCGGCGAGATGTACGCGTCGCCGGCGCGGAAGATCACGAGCACCTCGTCGCCGTCCGCGACGTCCTGCCAGAGCGGATTCGCGCGCGCGACGTGCGCATGCAGTTCGCCGAGGCCGCCGTCGCCCGGCAGCAGTTCGAACGGAAGGTGGTTCGCGTCGAGCCCGCTGTTCCCGCGCGTGACCAGGGTGCCGAACGGATGCTGGACGATCAGTTCGCGCAGCACGTCGGGACGGGATTCGGCGAAATCGGCGGGGACATACATGGCGGCTCCACGGTCGGACAGGGTTGGGAGGGAACGGGTCGGAACCGGCCCGTCATGCCCCGATTGTGATCGCTAACTGGTTTATGCTGTAGAGCCGGTTTAGAACATTTTCAGCAGACCAGAATCATGGCCAGGACCGCCCGGATCGTCGAAATCCCGTCGCTCGGCGCGCTCGACCGCGCGGCCGGCGACCTGAGCCGCCAGCTCGCGCAGGTGTTGCGGGACGCAGTGCGCCGCGGCGACGTGCGGCCCGGCGACACGCTGCCGTCCACGCGGCTGCTCGCGGCGTCGCTGCAGGTCTCGCGCGGCACCGTCGTCGACGCGTATGCGCAACTCGTCGCCGAAGGCTTCCTGGAGTCGCGCGGCGGCGCCGGCACGCGGGTCGCGAACGCGCTGGCCGAGCCGTCGCCGCCGGCTGGCGGACCGCCGCCGCCCGCCAGCGCGCCGCCCATGCCGGCCTGCCCGAACCGGCCCGCGACGTTCGCGCGGATCGCCCGCGAATTCCGTCCGCTGCCGGCCGCGCCGTTCGCGATCTCGGTGCCGGTCGGGCTCACCGCGCCCGACGACATCTGGCGCCGGCTCGGCAACCGCCTGCGCGCCCGCGGCGCCGGCGCGCCGTCCGGTTATGCGGATCCGCAAGGCGCGCTACCGCTGCGCGAAGCGATCGCCGATTACGTGCGCCGCTCGCGCTCGGTGCGCTGCAGCGCCGAGCAGGTCGTTATCACCAGCGGCACGCAACCGGGCCTGCACCTCGCGAGCCAGGTCCTGCTCGGCCCGAACGATCGCGCGTGGGTCGAGAATCCCGCCTATCGCGGCATCACCGCGCTGCTCGAGAGCACCGGGCGGCACGACGCGATGGTCCGCGTGCCGGTCGACGCGGACGGCATCGACGTCGAGGCCGGCATCCGTCTCGCGCCGGACGCGCGTGCGGCGTTCGTCACGCCATCGCACCAGTATCCGCTCGGGATGCCGATGAGCATGGCGCGCCGCAACGCGCTGCTCGGCTGGGCGCGCGCGCATCGCGCATGGGTGGTCGAGGACGACTACGACAGCGAGCTGCGCTACGAAGGCTATCCGTTCCCGTCGCTGCAAGGCCTGGATCCGGAACACGTGATCTATCTCGGCACGTTCAGCAAGATCCTGTTCCCGTCGCTGCGACTCGGCTACGTGATCGCGCCCGCCGAGCTCGTGCCCGCGTTCTGCGGCGCGCGCGCGCTGATGGATCGCCATGCGCCGACCGCCGATCAGCACGTACTCGCCGCCTTCATCGCGGAAGGCCATCTCGACCGCCACATCCGCCGCGTGCGCGGCGTCTACGCGGAACAGCGCGCGCTGCTGATCGACACGCTCGGCGCGCGGCTGCCGCGCGAGCGCGCCTGGGTGCAGCCGGGCGATCAGGGGATGCACGTCGTGCTGTGGCTCGCGGAAGGGATCGACGATCTCGACGTGGTGGCGCGCGCCGCGCAGGCGGGCGTGGCGGTGCGCGCGGTGTCGCCGATGTTCGCGCCGGGCACCGCGCGTCCGGGCCTCGTGCTCGGCTTCGGCGGGTTCGATCGCGCACGGATGGAAGCGGCCGCGCAGCGGCTCGCTGATGTGGTCGGCGAAGCGGCCGGCGTCGATTCGTCGGAGGAATCGCGACGACGCACGCGACCAAAGGTTGTCTGCGGGCAACAAACGTAATCGTCTGTAACGCCTGCAGGAAAACCGGCGTTTTGGCCACAGGTGACGCTGCGCGGTTTGCTAGGATCGCGCCTTTTCCGCTCGCGCTCCTGCCGCCGTGAATCGCTTCGTGCCGTATCTTCGAGATCTGTGGCTTCGCTGCCGTACCGGCGCACGCGCGCTCGGCGCCGGCGCGTGGCATCGCCTGCGCCATTCGACGCGCCGCGGCGTCGCGCTGACGCTTGCCGCGATCCCCGTGCTCGGCCTGCTGGTCCTGCTCGCGTTCGTGCCGTTCACGCCGAGCATCGGCGACATCCGCAAGGCGCGCATCGACCGTCCGGCGCGCGTGCTGTCGGCCGACGGCCAGCTGATCGCCGAGTTCCGGCCCGTGAACCGCGAATGGGTGCCGCTCAAGCAGATCTCGCCGCACATGGTCGACGCACTGATCGCGACCGAGGACCACCGCTTCTACGCGCATCACGGCATCGACTGGCGCCGCACGCTCGCGGCCGGGCTGCATACATTCTCGGGCAGCCGCCAGGGCGGCTCGACGATCACGCAGCAGCTCGCCCGCAATCTGTATCCGGACGAAGTCGGCCGCGCGCCGACGCTCACGCGCAAGGTGAAGGAGCTGATCACCGCGTTCAAGATCGAGGCGGTGTACAGCAAGGACGAGATTCTCGAAACTTACCTGAACACCGTGCCGTTCCTGTACAACGCGTACGGCGTCGAAATGGCCGCGCGCACCTATTTCGGCAAATCGGCGGACCAGCTCGACATCGTCGAAAGCGCGACGCTCGTCGGGATGCTGAAGGGCAACAGCTACTACAACCCGGTGCTGAATCCGGAGCGCGCGGTCCAGCGCCGCAACATCGTGCTCGCGCGGATGGCCGCGATGGGCATGCTGTCGCCGCGGCAGCTCGCGCAACTGCAGCGCCGCCCGCTGCGCGTCGACTTCGAGCCGCAGACCGCGCAACCCGGCCCGGCCCCGCACTTCGCGGTGCAGCTGCGCAAGTGGCTGATCGCCTGGGCCGATCGCAACAACTACGACCTCTACGCGGACGGCCTCGTCGTGCGCACGACGCTCGATGCGCAGCTGCAGGACATCGCGACGCGAGCGCTGACGCAGCAAACCGACCGCCTGCAGGCGATCGCCGATGACGCGTGGCACAACTCGTCCGGCTGCGGGCTGCGCAACGACCTGTTCCGCGGCTTCATCCGGCAGACGCCCGACTATCGCGACGCGCGCGCCGCCGGGCTCGCCGACGCGGCCGCGCTGAAGCAGCTCGGCGCGAATCGCGCGTTCGTGCGCGCGTTGTGCGAGCGCAAGACGCAGGTACAGGCCGGCTTCGTCGCGCTCGATCCGCGCAACGGCGCGATTCGCGCGTGGGTCGGCAGCCCCGACTTCGGCAGCGAGCCGTTCGATCACGTCGTGCAGGCGCGGCGCCAGCCGGGCTCGACATTCAAGCCGTTCGTCTATGGCGCCGCGTTCGCGGACGGCATGCGGCCGGACGATACGTTCGTCGATCGTCCGGTGGCGATCCCGATCGGCGCGCACGCGGTGTGGCGTCCGACCGATGCCGAACCGCCGACGGACGCGCCGATGACCCTGCGCGACGCGCTCGCCCTGTCGCGCAATCGCATCACCGCGCAGGTGATGCAGCGCGAAGGCGCGCCCAGGGTCGCACAGCTCGCACGTGCGATGGGCGTGCGCGAAAGCCCGCTCGACGCGGTGCCGTCGCTCGCGCTCGGTACGAGCCCCGTCACGCTGAAGGAAATGGTGTCCGCGTACGGGACGATCGCGAACCGCGGCGTGTACGTCGCGCCGCAGATGATCACGCGCATCGAGGATCGCGACGGCAAGGTGCTCGCCGCATTCGGCAGCGCGCCGCCCGAACGCGCGATGCCGGTGGCCGCGGCACAGACGCTGGTCGACGTGATGCGTGGCGTCGTCGATTACGGGACCGGTGCCGACATCCGCTCGCGCTACGGGATTCGCATCGACGTCGCGGGCAAGACCGGCACGACGCAGGACAACACGGACGGCTGGTTCATCCTGATGCATCCGCAACTGGTGGCCGGCGCCTGGGTCGGCTTCGACGACGGCAACGTGACGCTGCGCAGCGACTATTGGGGCGCGGGCGCGCACAGCGCGCTGCCGATCGTCGGCTCGTTCTACGATGCGGCGCTGCGTGCGCGTGCGATCGACCCGCATGTGCAGTTCTCGCCCGACTTCCGGCCGCGCAGCGCGCCGGCGCCGGCACCGAGGCGGCGTCCGCATCCGGGCCTGTTCGACTGGCTGAAGATTTTCCGCTGAGCGCGGCACGACTAAGACGCTTCGTCCACCCGGACGAAGCGATCCCGGCCCGCACCGCGCATCATCGACGCAACCCGTCCATCGATGCCGGAGGCCGCATGACCCACAGCGCTGTCCAAATCGCGAACCTGCTGTACCGCTACGCGGAGCTGCTCGACGCCGGTGACCTGCCGGGGATGGCGGCGCTGTTCCGGCATGCGCGGATCAAGGTCGCGGAAGCGGCGCCGACGATCGGCGCCGATGAATTGCTCGCGCTGTTCGACGCGCGCGTGAAGCGCTACGCGTGCGGCACGCCGCGCACGAAGCATGTAATCACGAATCCGCTCATCGAGATCGACGAAGCCGCGCATCGCGCGACAGCTCGCTCGTACTACACGGTGCTGCAGGCCGTCGACGGCCTCGCGCTGCAGCCGATCGCGGCGGGCCGCTATCACGACGCGTTCGAGCGCGTCGACGGCGCATGGCGTTTCGCGTTCCGCGACTACACGCTGTTCGATTTCGCGGGCGACCTGCGTCGCCACCTGAACGATGCGCCGGCCGCTTGACGCGCCGGCCGGCGAACGCGGCCGGCAATGCGCTCAGGCCGCCGCGAGCGTCGCGACCAGTGCGTCGAACTGCGGCGCCCACGCCGCGCAACCTTCGTCGCGCCGGCGGACCGGCTGTCGTCAGTCCGCCGTGTCGCCGCTCTTCGGCAGCTTCGACCATGCGTTGCGTCCCGGCGCCGGCGACCATGCCGGACGCGTCTTGCGCGCGCTGTCGATCACGACCAGGTAGCGCCCGGCGATCGGCGTGACGTCGCGATCGCGGCGCAGCACCCACAACGACTTGCCGTCCTCGACGCGCGCCTCGTAGTCGTCGTCGAGGATGCCGTGCTGGTCCAGGAACGCGTTCAGCGAAGCAGGAATCCGCACGCAGCCTTTCGAGTGCCGGATGCCGAGCAGCGGCTCGAGGCGATCGGGATCGGTCGCGTGCATCTGGAAGCGCATCGGCGACTTGCCGCCCTTGCCCCAGCCGCGCTCGCCGTCCACCCAGCCGAAGTCGTAGATGCGCATGTCGCGCTTGCCGTAGCCGCGAATACCGTTGTCGTTCGTCGTGCCTTCCGCGCGGAAATCCATGTTGTCGGGCGAGTGATGGAACACGCCGAGCGGCGTCAGGAAGTGATCGTATTTGCCGGGCCAGCCGGTGCCGACCGGCGACGCGCCGATCATCAGCCACGCATTGGTCGGCGTCGCGCGGAAGTAGATAAACAGCGCCTGCACGTTCGGCGCGCGGTCGACGATCGCGACGTATTCGCCGGCCAGGTCGCCGAGGTCAGCATCGGCGAGCGCCTGCTGAAGACGGACGCCATACGCGCGCTGCTCGCTCGCGGGCACGCTCAGGCGTCGCGTGACTTCCTGCGTGAAGCGCTTGCGCATGTCGATCGCACGCGCGGTTGCGCTCTTCGCTTCGTCGGCCGACAGCGGCGGGTGCCGGCGCGGCGGCGTCGGTGCGGGTGCTTCGGCTTCGCTTGCCGGCGTGCCGGATGCTGCCGATGCAGGCGAGGCCTCCGATGCTGCCGATGCGGCGGAAGCCGGGGATGCCCCGCTGGCAGGCGACGCATGATGCGCGGCGGATGCCGCGGATGACGGAGCGACTCCGGACGACACATGCGCCGGCGAAGCCGGATGCGCGGCCGAAGCCGCGGATGACGACGCGACTCCCGACGACCCATGCGCCGGCGAAGCCGAACGCGCGGCCGAAGCCGCGGACGACGGCGCGACTCCCGACGACCCATGCGCCGACGAAGCCGAATGCGCGGCCGAAGCCGTTGATGAGGACGACGTAGCAGTGGCCGACGGCACGTCGGACGCGGCAAAGGCGGGCCGCGCGACAAGCACGGAGATCGGGAGAACGGCCGCGAGCCACACATACGTGGCGACCGCGAGAGTATGGCAACGCGGCTTGGACAACCGCCGCGTCAGGTCGGAGAGCATCATGCGATCGAAGCCATCGGCCGAACCGGCCGCCGCACGTTGCGAACGGCGCATCTCCCGCGCGAGCCATCGACACGCCGGCCGCACGCATGTGCCCGGCGCCGACGCCTCTTCGCGGTGGAGTCGTTCGCAGTACAACGCGTTCGGTCCAATGGCGGCTAATGAGTCGTCAGATCTTTCATTCTACCCGCGCGGACACGAATCGGCAGGGCCGCCTCCCCGGTTTCGCCGCGGTTTTGCGTTTCGTCACGCTTTGTTTCAACTCATTGCTGCTTGATGCGCCGCTGCATGGCAGGTTGCTTCGCCGGACGTGTCCGGCAATACAAAACCGAAACGCCCGGAAATTCACTCGCATGCTGCATACGACACGCGAGCGCGCAACCCCCGTCTACTTCGAAATGGTTTCGAGCGCGATGCCCTTGGTGCGCGGCCCCATGAACCCGATCGCGGCCATCACGATCACCATCGCGCCGGCGATGAACGCGAACACGCCGAACGTGCCGAAACCCTTCAGCACGGCCGCGATCACGAACGACGAGAAGATCGCCGAGAAGCGGCTCCACGAGTAGACGAAGCCCACCGCGCGCGCGCGGATCGACGTCGGGAACAGCTCGGCCTGATACGCGTGGAAGCTGTACGACATGATGTTGCTCGCGAGCGTGAGGCCGATGCCGAGCACGATCAGGAACGCGCCCACCGTCGTCTGGCTGAACAACAGCCCGCAGACGACGATCGCCGCCGCCATCGCGACGATCACCGACTTGCGCTCGAAGCGGTCGGCGATCACGAGGCCGATCAGCGGGCCGAGCGGCGCCGCGAGCGCGATCACGCTCGAATACATGAGACTCGACGTGATCGTGATGCCCTGCTTGATCAGCAGCGTCGGCACCCAGTTCGCGAAGCCGTAGAAGCCGACCGTCTGGAACACGTTGAAGATCGTCATCATGATCGTGCGGCTGCGATACGGCGGCACCCACATGTCGCGGAAGCTGCCGCGCGGCGGCACCGGCTCGGCCGGCGCGGGCGGCGGCAGCGGCCGGCCGTATTCGGCTTCGACCTTCGCCTCGAGCGCGCGCATGATGCGATCGGCTTCGTCGACGCGGCCCTGCTGCGCAAGCCAGCGCGGGCTCTCCGGCAGCGCGCGGCGAATCCACCACACGAACAGCGCGCCGTGCGCGCCGATCAGCACGACCCAGCGCCAGCCGTCGAGGCCGAACGGTGCATGGGGCACGAGCAGATACGCGAGGAATGCGACCACCGGCACCGCGACGAACCCGACCGCCTGCTCGCACGCGAACGCGCGGCCGCGGATCTGCTTCGGCACGAGTTCGGAGATGTACGTGCCGATCGTCACCATCTCGACGCCGAGGCCGAGACCGACGACGAAGCGCCAGAAGTTCAGCCCGCCTGCCGTGTCCTGGAACGCCATCACGACGTTGGCGGCCGTGTACCACAGCAGCGACCACGTGAAGATCGCGCGGCGGCCGAAGCGGTCCGCGAGGAAGCCGCATGCGATCGTGCCGATGAAGAGGCCGGAGAACAGCGCGGCGATGAAGCTCGCGACGCCCGTGGTGCCGAACAGGCCGTGCGTCGTCGCGGACAGGATCCCGCTTTTCACGAGGCCCGGCGCGACGTAGCCGCTGTACAGCAGATCGTAGAGTTCGAAGAAGAAGCCAAGGCTCAGCAGCACGACGAGCTTCCAGACGCTGCGGGTCGGCGGCAGGCGGTCGAGGCGGGCTGAAATCGAGCCGGCGTCGATGGAAGAGGACGAGGTGGCTGCCTGGGGAAAGCTGTCCGTTGAGACCATCTGGGTCGTGTCTCCTGATCGTGTCGTGTGTTGTTGTCCGGCGGCCGATCGGCCCGGCCGCCGTCGGGCGATTCGTCGCATTGTACCGGCACGCCGCGCGCGCCGCGTCGCGTGGCGAACCGGTTCGGACACCCCACTTTCGCGCCGGACCATGTGTAACTTGCGTAACTGTCTGTCGAATCCGTAAGGTTCGAAGGCATCGCGATCGTCTGCCACTCGCGCGCATCCGAAACCGGCACGGGCCCGTCTGCAAGGGGCTGCCGGGCCGTCGCGCGCCCGCGCCGGCACCGCGAGACACGACAGGCAACGTGCGCAATCGGCAGCGCCGCCGCCGCCACGCCCCGGTAACATGCTACCGGGCCAACTCCCGGCTTCCGGGCGCCTTTCGGCACCCGACATTGTCGGCAAAACGTAAGCATTCCATGTTCATACAACGACTCTCCACGTACGCACGCCGGATCGCGCTGTTCGCACTGCTGCAGTTCGCGGCGATCGCGACCGCGTCGGCGTTTCCGACGGCTGCGTCCGCACCGGGCGCGAGCGGCGTCGGCGTCCCCGTGCCGACCATTTCGCTGAACGACGCGGTTGCGCGGCTCAAGCAGATGCAGGTGCAACAGGACCGCATCAAGCAGCAGACATCGAACGCGACCAACAGCAAGGAGCTCGACGAGCTCGGCGACGCGACCCAGGAACTGAGCGCCGACGTCGACAAGCTGCAGAGCCAGCTCGCGCCGCAGCGCACGCAAGTCCAGGCGCAGCTTGACGTGCTCGGCCCGCCGCCGGCCCCGGGCGCATCGCCCGAAACGCCTGCCGTCGAACAGCAGCGGGAGACGCTGAACGCGCGCAAGGCGCAGATCGACGCGGCGCTGAAACAGGCCGCCGACCAGAAGACCAACCTCGCGAACCTGAACGACCAGTTTGCGAAACTGCACCGCAGCCTGCTGAAGAACCAGCTCGCGTTCCGTTCGGGCAGCATCTTCGGTGCGCAGTTCTGGCTGCCGCTGTTCCACCTGTCGCCGGACGACGTCCAGCGGCTCGAGGACTTCAACGACGAACTGCGCGACATGCTGCGCTCGTCCTGGACACCCGGCCAGCGCGCCATCACCACGCTGCTGCTGATCGCCGCGCTCGCTGCGTGGCTCGGCGGCCGCCGCGTCGTCGAACGCGGGCTCGCGTGGTTCTGCCTGAACCGCCTGCCGCCCACCCGGCTGCGCCGCAGCGCGCTGGCGCTGGCGACGGCGTTCTCGACACTGCTCGCGACCGCGGTCGCCGTACAGATCCTCTATCTCGCGCTCGCCCGCCACTCCGAGCTCACGTCTTCGATGACCGATCTGTGGGACCAGTTCGCGAAGCTCGCCGTGACCTGCGCGCTGATCGCCGGCCTCGGCCGCGCGCTGCTCTGCACGAAGCATCCGTCATGGCGGCTGCCGGCGCTCGCCGATCCCGTCGCGCTCGCGATGAAGCCGTTCCCCGGCGTGCTGGCCGCGCTGCTGCTGATGTCCGGCACGCTCGAGTCGATCAACCGGATCGTCGATACCAGCCTGTCCGTCACGCTGTTCGGCCGCGGCATCGTCTCGCTCGTCGTCGCGCTGACCGTCGGCGCGTCGATCCTGCGCGCGAATCGCGTCCGCACCGCGCTGGCGGCATCCGGCGAGGCGCCCGAGGAACGCTCGACGCTCGCCGGGCTGATTCACGCCGGCGTCACGCTGGCGATCGTCGTGTCGCTGGTCGCGCTGCTGATCGGCTACATCACGGTCGCGCGCTTCATCACGTACGAGCTCGTCTGGTTCGAGATCGTGGTGTGCAGCGTCTACATTCTGACGCAGCTGACGCGCGACGCCAGCGAAAGCCTGTTCTCCGCGAACCTGTCGACCGGCAAGCAGATCAAGCACCTGTTCGCGCTCGACGACCGGCATCTCGACCAGGCCCACACCGTCGTGTCCGGCCTCGGCACGAGCCTGCTGATGCTGATCGCGGCGATCGCGCTGCTGACGGGCGGCTTCGGCACGACGCCGAGCGACTTGCTCGACAGCGCGGTCGCGATGATCGGCGGCCAGCGGCTGCAGAGCCTGAACATCATGCCCGACCGGATCCTCAACGCGGTGATCGGGTTCGCGATCGGCTTCTACCTGCTGCGCTCGGTGCGCCGCTGGCTTGACGGCGAGTTCATGCCGGCACTCGGCATGGACGCGGGGATGCGCGTGTCGCTGATCACGCTGTTCACCAACGTCGGCTACGTGCTGCTCGTGCTGATGACGCTGGGGCTGCTCGGCGTCAGGTGGAGCAACCTCGCGTGGATCGTCAGCGCGCTGTCGGTCGGTATCGGTTTCGGCCTGCAGGAGATCGTGAAGAACTTCGTGTCGGGGCTGATCCTGCTGACCGAGCGGCCGGTGAAGGTGGGCGACATGGTCAGCATCGCGGGCGTCGAAGGCGACATCCGCCGCATCAACGTGCGCGCGACCGAGATCCAGCTCAGCGACCGCTCGACCGTCATCGTGCCGAACTCGCAGCTGATCTCGCAGAACGTGCGCAACGTGACGATGGGCAACAGCACGCAGGGCGTCGCGACGCTGATGCTCACGTTCCCGCTGAACACCGACCCCGAGCAGGTGCGCGACCTGCTGCTCGACGCGTATCGCGAGCACCCGGCGATTCTCGACAAGCCGGCGCCGTCGGTCACGTTCAGCCAGCTCGCGCCGGACGGGATCACGCTGAGCGTCACGGGCTACGTGGCGAGCCCGCGGATCGCCAGCTCGACGAAGAGCGACCTGCTGTTCGAGATCCTCAAGCAGTTGCGGGCGGCGCAGATCACGCTGTCGACGCCGCAGATGCTGGTCGTGCAGAACATGCCGGCAAGCGACGCTTCCGCCCCGCACGAGTAAGCGATCGAGCGGGCATGCGCCGATCGGGCATCGGCGCGCACGCATCGCCGCAAGCGACAAGGGCCGGTTACCGCTTTCGCGGCAACCGGCCCTTGTCATTCGATCGATTCGACCGTCGCGGCGCCCTCCCGGACGCGCTCCGTCAGACGTCGAACTTCACACCCTGCGCCAGCGGCAACTGACGGCTGTAGTTGATCGTGTTCGTCGCCCGGCGCATATACGCCTTCCACGCATCCGAACCCGACTCGCGGCCGCCGCCCGTTTCCTTTTCGCCGCCGAACGCACCACCGATCTCCGCGCCGCTCGTGCCGATGTTCACGTTGACGATCCCGCAGTCGCTGCCCGCTGCCGACATGAACTGCTCGGCCTCGCGCATGTCGTTCGTGAAGATCGCCGACGACAGGCCTTGCGGCACCGCGTTGTGCAGTTCGATCGCATCGTCGAAATTGTCGTACACCATCACGTACAGGATCGGCGCGAACGTCTCGCGCTCGACCACGGCCGACTGCTTCGGCATCCGCACGATGGCCGGGCGCACGTAGTACGCATCCGCGTGACCGACGTCGACGCGCTCGCCGCCCTTCACCTCGCCGCCCTGCTCGCGTGCGTCGCCCAGCGCCTTCTGCATCGCATCGAACGACGCGCGATCGACCAGCGGGCCGACCAGCGTGCCTTCTTCAAGCGGGTTGCCGACCTTCACCGACGCGTAGGCCTTCTCGATGCGCGGCAGCAATTGCTCGACCAGGCTGCGATGCACGATCAGGCGGCGCAGCGTCGTGCAGCGCTGGCCGGCCGTGCCGACCGCCGCGAACGTAACTGCACGCACGACGAGATCCAGATCCGCGCTCGGCGCGACGATCATCCCGTTGT
Source organism: Burkholderia sp. USMB20 (assembly GCF_000949135.2). Taxonomy (GTDB): domain Bacteria; phylum Pseudomonadota; class Gammaproteobacteria; order Burkholderiales; family Burkholderiaceae; genus Burkholderia. The sequence goes on from NZ_JTAN02000006.1 coordinate 61,619, forward strand.
TGCCGCCGAGCTCGAGGATGCCGCGCGCGAGACGCTGGCTCAGCACCTTCGCGACTTCCTGGCCCATCCGCACGCTGCCCGTCGCGCTGACGACCGGCACCTTCTTCGACGCCGTCAGCACCTCGCCGACATCGCGCATGCCGAGCACCAGCTGGCTCAGCTCTGCCGGCGCGACACCCGGATGCGTCTTGTCGAATTCGCGGATCGCCTTCTGGAGCAGCACGTGGCACGCGATTGCCGTGAGCGGCGTCTTCTCGGACGGCTTCCACACGACCGAATCGCCGCATACGAATGCGAGCGCCGCATTCCACGCCCACACCGCGACCGGGAAGTTGAACGCCGAGATCACGCCACACACGCCGATCGGGTGCCACGTTTCCATCATCCGGTGGCCCGGGCGCTCGGACGCGATCGTCAGGCCGTAAAGCTGGCGCGACAGGCCGACCGCGAAATCGCAGATGTCGATCATTTCCTGCACTTCGCCAAGGCCTTCGGACGTGATCTTGCCGGCCTCGAGCGTGACGAGGCGGCCGAGCTCGGCCTTGTGCTCGCGCAGCACGTTGCCGAACACGCGCACGAGCTCGCCGCGCACCGGCGCCGGCACCGTGCGCCACTTGAGGAATGCGTCGTGCGCGGCGTCGATCTTGCGCTCGGCGTCGGCGGGCGAGTCGACCGCCAGCGTCGCGAGCGTCGCGCCGTCGAGCGGCGAACGCGCGGTCAGCGCATTGCCTTTCCACTGGGCGAGATCGATGTCGAGCGCAGCAAGAATGTCGTTGAATTGCATCACTTCCTCTTCAGGGACAGATTGATCGGTGCGGCGGCGACGCCGCCCGCGTGATTCGATTGGAGCGCGTTCGCGCGCCCTGTGCAAGCGGATGCGCAGCTCGGCAGGCCCGGTGCGCCGCACGGCGCATCGCGCGGCGCCGCCGCCGGAAACCCGGCCGGGCGGCGCGCCCCCGCCTCGCGAGGCACGATCCATGAGACACATTGTCGATGGCCACAAGTTCGGCCGCTATTGATATTAACTCACGACTTCATTCCCAAAACGCAACAACCCAGCGGGACGAATCCGCCCGTTTCGGCACCGGCATGGGACGTATCCAAGGCCGATGACCGGGCCGCCGCGGCGGTTTCGATGTGCGGCAAGTTGATGACAAAGTTGCATCACCCTGTGCGGAAATATCGTTTGCCGCGCTTGCGGCCGGCACCCACAATCGGGGCGGCGTCGAGGTGCACCGCACCCGGCGCGCCGACGGCCGCCCAACGGGCGGCCGACGACAGACGAAGGCAACACGCGTCGCGGCCCGGCGGTCCCGGTCGATCCGGACCAGCCCCGCGAAGCAGTGCCGCCGCCCGGCCGGCGGCCGGCAACGCGCCGCCCTTCGTAACCAAAAAACAATCCCGGAGACAGCGCCCAGCACCCGCCATGCATTCAGATGCCCGCCCCGACTCGCCCCGTCCGTCCGGCTCGCCGCCCGCGCAGCCGTCCCTCCACCGCAGCCTGCAGGCGCGCCATCTGCGGATGATCGCGATCGGCGGCTCGATCGGCACCGGCCTGTTCGTCGCGTCCGGCGCGTCGATCTCGCAGGCCGGCCCCGGCGGCGCGCTGGTCGCGTACATGCTGATCGGCCTGATGGTCTATTTCCTGATGACGAGCCTCGGCGAAATGGCCGCGTTCATGCCGGTGTCGGGCTCGTTCGCGACCTACGGCGCGAAATTCGTCGACGAAGGCTTCGGCTTCGCACTCGGCTGGAACTACTGGTACAGCTGGGCCGTGACGCTCGCGGTGGAACTCGTCGCCGCGCAGCTCGTGATGCACTACTGGTTCCCGCACGTGCCGGGCGTCTGGTGGAGCGCGATCTTCCTCACGTTGATCTTCGCGCTCAACGCGCTGTCGGTGCGCGGCTTCGGCGAAGCCGAATACTGGTTCGCGCTGATCAAGGTGCTGACGGTGCTCGCGTTCGTCGGCGTCGGCCTGCTGATGATCTTCGGGATCATGCAGGGCGGCCCGAGCGCGGGCTGGGGCAACTTCACGATCGGCGACGCGCCGTTCGCGGGCGGCTGGGCCACGATGCTCGGCGTCGCGATGATCGCGGGCTTCTCGTTCCAGGGCACCGAAATGATCGGCGTCGCGGCCGGCGAATCGGAAAATCCGCGCACGACGATCCCGCGCGCGGTCAGCCAGATCTTCTGGCGCATCCTGCTGTTCTACGTGTTCGCGATCTTCGTGATCGGCGTGCTGATTCCGTACACCGACCCGAGCCTGCTGAAGAGCGACGTGACCGACGTCGGCGTGAGCCCGTTCACGCTCGTATTCCGCCACGCGGGCCTCGCGTTCGCGGCCGGCGTGATGAACGCGGTGATCCTGACGGCCGTGCTGTCGGCCGGCAACTCGGGCATGTACGCGTCGACGCGGATGCTCTACAACCTCGCGGTCGAGGGCCGCGCGCCGAAGCTGTTCGCGAAGCTGTCGCCGGGCGGCGTGCCGCGCAACGCGCTGTACGCGACGACTGCCGTCGGCGCGCTGTGCTTCCTCACGTCGCTGTATGGCGATAAAACCGTCTACCTGTGGCTGCTGAACACGTCGGGCATGGCCGGCTTCATCACGTGGCTCGGCATCGCGGTCAGCCACTACCGGTTCCGCAAGGGCTTCCTGAAGCAGGGCTACCGGCTCGACCAGCTGCCGTACCGGTCGAAGTGGTTCCCGTTCGGCCCGCTGTTCGCGTTCGCGCTGTGCGCGATCGTCGCGCTCGGCCAGGACTACCAGGCGTTCCTCGCCGACAGGATCGACTGGGCCGGCATCGCCGCGACCTACATCGGCCTGCCGTTCTTCCTCGCGATCTGGCTCGGCTATGCGCTGGTGCGCAAATGCCGCCTCGTCCGCTACGAGGACATGGAGATCGCGCCGTGGATCGAGCGCAACGCGGCGCCCGACGCCACGGTCAAGACCGACGCCGGCTATCCGGCCTACGTCGCCGCTCCGGCCAACCCGACGCCGGGCGCGTGATGCCCGGTCGCGCACCGGCCGCCGCCCGACCGCGGCGGCCGGTGCGCTGAACACCCCATTCGACGCGGCGCGCGCGTTCAGGCAAGATCGACGCGCGCCGTCCGTTTTTCCGTCGTCACGAGTCATCGAAAACGCATGCAGAACTTCTACGAAGCCACCGTTACCCGCCAGCCCTACCCGCAACTGACCGGCACGATCGACACGCAGGTCTGTATCGTCGGCGGCGGCCTCGCCGGCCTGTGCACGGCGCTCGGCCTCGTCGAGCGCGGCGTGCGGGATGTCGTCGTGCTCGACGGCGAACGGGTCGGCTTCGGCGCGTCCGGCCGCAACGGCGGCTTCGTGTTCGGCGGCTACAGCCTCGACAACGCGGACCTGCTGCGCACGCTCGGCCGCGACGAAGGCCGCCGCCTGTACCGGCTCACCGTCGATGCGGTCGACCTGATCCGCGCGCGGATTGCCCGCTACGGCATCGACTGCGACATCGTCGACGAGGGCGTGATGCTCGCCAACTGGTTCGACGATCCGTCGCGGCTCGACGGCGTGCGCACGCTGATGAAGCAGGAATTCGACGTCGACTGGGAACCGGTCGCGACCGACGCGCTGCGCGCGCGGCTGAAGACGCAGCGCTATTACGGCGGCCTGTTCGAGCCGAACGCGTTCCACTTCCATCCGCTCAAGTACGTGCTCGGCGTCGCGGCGGCCGCCTCGCGCGGCGGCGCACGCGTGTACGAACGCTCGGCCGCGCTCGGCATCGCGCGCGAGGGCGCCGGCTACGTCGTGCGCACGGCGCAGGGCACGGTGCGCGCGAAGGACGTCGTGTTCGCCGGCGGCGGCTACGCGCGCGGCGTGTCGCCGCGCATCGAGCGCGCGGTGCTGCCGATCGCGACCTACGTGATCGCGACCGAGCCGCTCGGCACGCGGCTGCCGGACGCGATCGACGCACCTTACGCGATCTACGACACGCGTTTCGCGTTCGACTACTACCGGCCGCTGAAGGACACGCGGATTCTGTGGGGCGGCCGGATCTCGGTGCTCGACCGCGGCCCCGACGCGATCGCGCGGCTGCTGCGACGCGACCTGCTGCGCGTGTATCCGCAACTCGACGGCGTGAAGGTCGAGTACGCATGGGGCGGGCTGATGAGCTACGCGCGGCACAAGATGCCGCAGATCGGCCGCGATGCGGACGGCGTGTGGCACGCGATCGCATTCGGCGGTCACGGGATGGCGCCCACCACCGTCGCCGGCGAAGCGCTCGCCGCCGCGCTGGCCGGGGAGCGGCCGGTGCCGGAAGGCTTCGCCGCGTTCGGGCTGACGCGCACGTTCGGTCTCGCCGGCCTCGCGGCCGCGCAGCTCACGTACACCGCGTACCAGGCCCGCGACGCGCTCGCGTCGTGCCGGCGCTGAGCGGCGACGGCCGCCGAAACCGCGCGGCCGATTAGAGCAGAAGGTCGGCCGGGCGGCGATTTCCCGCATGCTAGAATGATTTCTTCATGCCGCCGCGAACCCACAACAAAGTCACATGAAAGCTGGAAGCAAGGCCGCCACGTCCGAAAGCCGCGCGCTTGCGACCGATGCGCGGCGCAAATACGATCCCGAGCAAACCAAGCGCAACATCCTCGACGTCGCCACGCAGGAGTTTTCCGCGATGGGCCTCGCCGGCGCGCGCGTCGACGCGATCGCCGAGCGTACCAACACGACGAAGCGGATGCTCTACTACTACTTCGAAAGCAAGGAAGGCCTGTACGAGGCCGTGCTGGAGAAGGTGTACGGCGACATCCGCGCGCTCGAGCAGGAACTGCACGTCGGCGACATGGAGCCGCGCGAAGGCATGCGCCGGCTCGTCGAATTCACGTTCGACTATCACGACAAGCATCGCGACTTCGTCCGCCTCGTGTCGATCGAGAACATCCACGGCGCGAAGTATCTCGAACAGCTGAAGTCGTTCAAGAACCGCAACGTCAGCATCATCAAGACGCTCGAGGAACTGCTCGAGCGCGGCGCGGCGAGCGGCGCGTTCCGCAAGGACATCGACGCGTTCGACCTGCACCTGCTGATCAGCTCGTTCTGCTTTCACCGCGTGTCGAACCGCTATACGTTCGGCGCCGCGTTCGGCCGCGATCCGTCGGCACCGCGGCTGCGCGCGCGGCATCGCGAGACGATCGCCGATTCCGTGCTGCGCTACGTCGCCGCGTAAGCGCACCGCGCGGTTTCATCCGAAGGCCGGCGGCGAGCGCCGAACCCGCCGCCCGGCCCTTCCCGACTGGCCCTACGACGCGTGCAACCGGCATGAGCCGGATTCACGCGGCGGGTCCCTTCAAGCCGCTCGCGCCGCTCAGGCCGCCTCAGGCCGAACGTCCGCCTCGTGCCAGTCCGTCGGCGCCGACGCCAATGCGATCCGCGCCTTCTCTTCCGGGCTGCCCGCCACGTAATACTTCTTCGCCCAGCTCGAATCCGGCGCGAGCGCGAGGTGCCGGTGCGCATCGGCGCCCTGCCGTTGCGACTCGATCGACAGCGCCCGTGCGCGATAGTGCTCGTAGAGCCGCAGGAATTCGGCGAGATAGATCGCGGCGATCCGCGCGTCGCGAATCTCCAGCAGGTTCTCGTCGTTGTACTGCTCGGAATTGCGGCTCATGTTCGCCGAGCCCGTGTAGACGATCGGGTTCGCGCCTTCCGCATCGATCACGATGAACTTGTGGTGGATCACGACCGGCGGATAGGCCGGCGCCGGCTCGCCCGGAAAGAGGCGCAGTTCCGGCTCGAAACCCTGCGGCACCGTCGCCGGTGAAAAATACGCGGCGTCGATCACGTCGCGATGATCGCGCCGGCGATGGTAAAGCTCGAGATTCGCGAGCGTCGCCGCATCGAGCGGCCGGCCGTCGTGCTGCGCGGCATCGGCCTGCGTCGCGCTGCCGGCGTTGATGCGGTTCACCAGGCCGAACATCATCAGGCCGCGGTCGCCGGCGGCAAAGCATGCGTCGCGCAGCGCCGCGTCGGTCGGCATGAACAGGCAGAACGACACCGAATGCTGCGCGGCCGCGATCGCGGCGACGATCGTATCGATCTCGGTGCGCTGCCCCGCCGGCTCCGGCGAAAACGCGACGCGCACCTGCGCGCTGCCGATCGTCAGCGGCTCGGACCAGCCCGGCGACAACCTCGCCGTCTCCGCGATCGGCGGATTCGCGGCCAGCGCCTGCGCACGCGCGTTGTACAGCGCCGCGAGCGCCGGCGAATCGAATGCGTGCAGCACGTTCGCCTGCTCCGTCAGCCCTTCGGTCGTGAAGTTCGCGGAACCGGTCAGCACGCGCGCGGGCGTCGGCGCAGTCGTCCCGTTCGCCGGTGCGTCGGTCACGATGAACTTGTCGTGCATGATGTGCGTCCTGTCGCGCGGCGCGCGCGTCGCGAGGCCCTGCAGCGCGTCGACGGCCGGCTGGTTCGGCGACGGCAGCGGCGGCTTGCCCTTGCGGGCGGTCACGTGCGCGTCGTAGACGATCGCGAGCGACGCTTCGCCGTGCTGCCGTCCGAACGCCTCGAATGCGGGCAACGCCCACAGCGTGTCCGTCAGGTGATAGACGGCCGAGACCGCGCGCGACGCGGGGTCGAGCATCTCCGCGAACACCTGTTCCATGTCGTTCGCGAGCCACGTGCGCAGCTTCAACGCCTGGTCCGCGCTCGGCACCGCATTCGGCGCAAGACCCAGCGCCGCGACCTGCTTCGCGAACGCCTGCGAACTGACCACCGCGCGATTGAACCACGTGCCGACGCCGTCCACGATGTGCGCGGGCAGCACGACATCGCACACGCCGGCCTGCGCATCGAGCACCTTCAGGTTCTCCGGCGTGCCGACGACCGGATAGACGTCATAGCGGAACGACGCATCGCGATCCTGCGGATCGATGCGCGCGTCCCACCACATGAATTTCTGGATCGGTGCCTGGTCGGTCGGCGCGTCGCCCTGCGTGCCGGCGGCCGGGCCGTCGAACGTGAGCCGGTTCGGCAGCCAGCTGTTCGGCGCGCGCGTCTTGCCGTCGGCCGACCAGAAGCCCGGCGTGCGCCGGATCGCGAAGCCGAGGAAGTCGGTGCGCGAGGCCGCGTCGGGCCAGTCGAAAGCGAGGAGAACCAGGGTCGGGGAAAGATAGCTGCGTACGCTGACGGTCATTCTTTGCTCCTGCCGCGGCGGCCGGTCGAAAGGAATGAGTCAGTGTCGAACGCGCATCTTCCCGTGCGATGACCGTTCGATGAACCTTGTATGTCGGCGCCGCGTCAGTCGCACACGAGCAGCTCGATGCCGCGCGCGGTCAGCGCGCGGCGCACGGCCTTGTCCGGCGTGCGTTCGGTGACGAGATAGCGCGCGGCCGAGGCGCCGTTGATCCGCACCGGCGTCACGCGGCCGAACTTCGAATGGTCGGCGACGATGATCGCGGTGCCGGCCGCCGCGATCATCCGGCTGCGCACTTCGGCGGCGAGCCGCGAGTAGTCGGTGCAGTCGCCATCGGCCGTGATGCCGCCCGCGCCGACGAACGCGAAATCGACATGGTATTGCGCGAGCTGCTGGATCGTATCGAGCCCGAACGTCGCATCCTCGTCGTCGGACAGTTCGCCGCCGAGCAGCGTCACGCGATTGCCGTTGCGCCGCGCGAGCACGAACGCGGTGCGCCAGTCGTTCGTGTAGATCGACAGCCGGTGCCGGTCGGCCAGCGCGAGCGCGACCGCATGCGGCGTACTGCCCGAGTCGATCAGCACCGAGGCGTCGTCGGGCACGAATTCGGCCGCGCGTCGCCCGATCGTGCGCTTCGCTTCGGCATTCGCCGCCTCACGCTCGGACAGGCTCGGCTCGCGGCGATCCGCCGCCAGCGCGCCGCCGTGCGTCATCACGAGCAGGCCGCGCGCCGCGAGCGCGTTCAGGTCGCGCCGTACCGTCTCGCGCGACACGTCGAGCGAGCGCACGAGCTCGGCGACCGACAGCGCGCCCGATCGTCCGAGCTCCGACAGAATGTATTGATGACGTTGTTCCGCCAGCATCGCAATGCGCCCGAGGCGACTGGTAATGGGTAGGCCGACCATTGTATTACGGCCGTTTGACCGCCATTTGACGGCAGCGCGTCCGGCCGCGGCCGCGTTTCACGAAAGCGAAATTCTGTATTGCCCGATGCGCGCGAATCGGCGTGGCAAGCGATTGCTACACTTTGCGTTTCGCCGAACGACAGACCATCAAGGGGCTTGCGTCATGTACCGCAAAGGCAGTGTGCTCGAAATCCAGTTTTCGCCGGAACGGCTCAACGACGGGGCCGGCGATCCGTACTGGATCGACCTGACGCTCGACGAGGCCCGCCGGCTGTACGAACAACTCGCCGCACGCTTCGCGACCGATGCGCGCGCGAACCAGCCGCTCGACACGTTTTCGCTCGACTGATCCCCGTTCCTCTGCGCGCGCCACGGCGCGCTTTCATGCCGCGGCGCCTGCGCCCGGACGGCCGCTAACCGGACAGCCCGGCGCGCTGCCGCGCTCGTGGCGGATCATGCCCGCGGCCAACGTGCCGCGCACCGCTGCTGCATGCGTTCCGCACGCGCCACGCGCGAATGCAGAATCCGACAAGACGGCCGCCCCGCTTCACCCGATACTGGCCGGCTCACGATTCGTCCGGCCGTATCGCGGCCCGCCACGCATGTTTACCTCGCTCGTCGCCGCGGCTTTCGTCGCGCTGTGGTCCACCGGCTTCATCGTCGCCCGGGCAATCAAGCCCTACGCCGACCCGAACCTGTTCCTGCTCGCGCGTTTCGCGGGCACGGCCGTGCTGTTCGGCGCGGTGGCGCTCGCCGCGCGCGCGCCGTGGCCGGCGCGCCGCGAATGGCCGCGCCACCTGATCGCGGGCGCGCTGCTGCAGGGCGTCTATCTCGGCGCCAGCTACTGGGCCGTCGCGCAAGGGCTGAACGCCGGCGTGATGGCGCTGCTCGGCGCATTGCAGCCGCTCGCCACCGCCGTGCTCGCGGTGCCGCTGTTCAACGAGCGGCTGCCCGCGCGCGGCTGGCTCGGGATGGCGCTCGGGCTCGCCGGCGTCGCGCTCGTCCTCGCACCGAAGGTCGCGGGCGGCGTCGCGCCGCCGGCGGGCGCCGCGCCCGCGTGGTTCGTCGTGACCGTGTCGATCCTGTCGGTCGGCTCGATCACCGCGGGCTCGCTGTACCAGAAGGGCAAGCTCGCGCAGAACGACCTGCGTACGGCCGTCGCCGTGCAGAACCTCGGCGCGGCGATCGTCGCGGCCGTCTTCGTCGTGCTGCTGCACGAAACGCGCTGGACCGGTGCACCGGCGCTGTGGATCTCGCTCGTGTGGGGCGTCGTGTTCCTGTCCGGCGGCGCGGTCACGATGCTGATGTGGATGCTGCGGCGGGGCAATGCCGCGCGCGCGACGTCGTTGCTGTTCCTCGCGCCGCCGCTCGCCGCGCTGCAGGGCTACCTGCTGTTCGGCGAAACGCTCGCGACCGTCCAGCTCGCCGGCTTCGCGCTCGCACTGGCGGGCGTCGTGCTCGCGCGGCGCTGACGCGGGCGAGCGCGCGGGTTCGTCACCGCGCCCCGCCATGCGCAGCGTCGCGCCGCCGCCGGGCGCCGCGCCCCGTGGTTCGTCGTGGCGCGCCCCGCCATGCCTCGAAACGAAGCATCCGCGCACACGCCGGGGGACGCCGCCCCGCGCGCCGCACCATGACGATGCATCGCGTCTCGCCGATGCAACGCGCGGCCGCCGGATCGCATGCCCGGCGCGGCGCCGGGCCACGATTGCGCTTATGATGGGCGCCTTGCATTTCGTTCCGGAACCACCTTCATGACATCCGCCGATTACGCCAGCCGCCAACGCGCGATCATTGCCGAACTGAACGTCGCCGCGCATTTCGACGTCGACGCCGAGATTACGCGCCGCGTCGATTTCCTCGCGCAGTACCTTCGTTCGACCGGCCTGCGGACCTACGTGCTCGGCATCAGCGGCGGCGTCGATTCGTCGACGGCCGGACGGCTCGCGCAGCTGGCGGTCGAACAGCTGCGCGCCGGCGGCTACGACGCCCGCTTCATCGCGATGCGCTTGCCGAACGGCGTGCAGAACGACGAAGCCGATGCGCAACGCGCGCTCGCGTTCGTGCGCGCGGACGAAACGTTCACGGTCGACGTCAAGCCCGCCGCCGACGCGATGCTCGCATCGCTCGTCGCGTCCGGCCACGCATTCGAAAACCCGGCCCAGCAGGACTTCGTGCACGGCAACATCAAGGCGCGCGAGCGCATGATCGCGCAATACGCGGTGGCCGGCGCGCGGCGCGGCATCGTGATCGGCACCGACCACGCGGCCGAATCGCTGATGGGCTTCTTCACGAAATTCGGCGACGGCGGCGCGGACGTGCTGCCGCTCGCCGGCCTGAGCAAGCGCCGCGTGCGTGCGGTCGCCCGCGCGCTCGGCGGCGATGAACTGATCGTGATGAAGGTGCCGACGGCCGACCTCGAGGAACTGCGTCCGCTGCGCCCCGACGAGCACGCCTACGGCGTCACCTACGACGAAATCGACGATTTCCTCGAAGGCAAACCCGTCGCCGACAACGTGTACGAAACGGTGCTGCGCTTCTACGACGGTTCGCGCCACAAGCGCGCGCTGCCGTACACGCCGTTCGACTGGCCGGCCGCGTAAGCCGGCTCGTTCAGCCGCAACACCGCGCCGCGCGAACCCTGGCGGTTACGCGCGGCGCCTGCGCGACGGGCAGCGCTACGCGTGCCCGCCCGCCTTCTTCGCCTGCAGTGCGCGAATCCGCAGCCGCGCGCCCGTATCGCTGACCGTCGCGTCGTACATCGTCGCGAGATCGCGCTTGAGCGCGGTGCGCGAACCGCCGTCGAGATACACCATGTGCCCGGACGGATAGAAACGCGCGGACAGGTTCTGCCGCACCTTCTGATCCTCGAGCGGCATCTGCTGCAGGTCGATCACGGTCTGGTAGAACGGCGTGACGAAATCGTAGAGGCCGTTCGCCGACAGCACCTTCAGGTCGACGTTCAGCGCCATCACCGCGGCGAGATCGCCCGCCGTGTAGAGGATCAGGTTCCCCTGCGCATCGATGCCCTGCTGCGCGCCGGTCGGATCGATGTGGCTGAAGTCCCAGTTCCGGAACGCCTGGTCGTTCAGGTCCGTGAACGCGGAATTCGACGTGAACTTCAGCTGCTCGTTCAGGTAGCTGTTCCACATCGCCGTGTAGACGCCCGTCACGGCCGTCATCGTCGGATCGTTGCCGCCCGAGTTCGGATCGATCTTGCCGGCGATGCCCGACGAGATCCCGGTCACGCGGCCGTCGTACGACCCGAGCGCGAGCCCCTGCGCGTGCAGCAGCGTCGTCAGGAACAGCGAATTGCCGCGCGTGTCGTAGCCCGCGATGTCAAGGCTCCACGACTGCAGCGTCGCGGTATCGATACCCGTGTATCGCGACAGCTTCTGCACGGCGGCCGGTTCCGCATGCGGCACCGTGCGCAGCGCCTTCAGGTAGTCGGTACGCGCGAATTGCGCGACTTCCTCGACGAACGCGCCGAGATCGGTCGGCGCGGGCGTGACGCCGAGCTTCTTGTGATACCACGCGTCGGCTGCCGCGGTCGGCAGCGCGCCGACCGGGTTGCCGGCCTGCCGGTAGTCGAGGATCGACGACTGCAGCGTGACGCCGTTCAGGTCGACGCCGTCCTCGTGCAGCTTGTACGCGAGCACGCAGCTGCGCGCGGTGCCGTACGACTCGCCGAACAGGTACTTCGGCGAATTCCAGCGGTTGTTCTTCGTCAGGTAGCGCTTGATGAACTGCTTCAGCGAATCCGCATCCTGGTCGACGCCCCAGAAATCGCGGTTCTTGTTCGGCGCGACGGCCGCCGAATAGCCGGTGCCGACCGGGTTGATGAACACCAGGTCGCTGTGGTCGATCATGCTGTCCGGATTGTCTTCCATCTGATACGGCGCGGGCGGCGTGAACCCCGGCATCGACGTCCTGATGCGCTTCGGCGCGAACGAGCCGAGCAGCACGAACACCGACGACGACCCGGGCCCGCCGTTGTAGAAGAACGTGACGGGCCGCGTTTCCTCCTTCGCGCCGTCGGCCGTGAACGCGACGTAGAAGAGCTTCGCGGCCGGCAGCGAGCTGCTCGGGTCGACCGTCACGAGGTGGCCGGCCGTCGCCGTGTACGCGATGCGCTTGCCGTCGATCAGGATCGTGTGATGCGTGATCGCGGCCGCTTCGGTCGTGTCGGTCACCGAGTCGTCGGGACCGTTGCCGTACGCGACCGGATCGAAGAACGGCTGGTCGCGGCCGTGGCTCAGCGCGACCGGACTGATGGTCGGCGGCACGCCATGCGAATTGTGGTCGCCGTGATGCAGCGGATACACGCCGCCGGAAGATGCGGAATCGATGCCCATCGTGCTGCTCCTCGAGGTGAAAAAAGACGCGGGCAGGAAACCCGCGTCGCGTGGAAAGGCCGGTGCCGGCGCGTCAGCTCGACGGCTTGCGCGCGAGGATCGCCGCGAGTTTCGCGCCGTCGGGGCTGCCGAGGCCCGTGCACGCATCCCAGCCGGACGCGGCGGCATACGTGCCGTTCGAGCCTTTCGTGATGTCGCGCAACGCGCCGGGATTCTTGTACAGCGCCGGGTTGATCCAGCCGGCCGATGCACTCGCCGCCGCACTCGCCGCCGCATTGATCCGCGCGATCAGCGCGGCCCACAACGGCGCGACCGCGCTCGTGCCGCCCATCACCGCGACCGTGCCGGCGACCGACACCTCGTAGCCCGTCTGCGGCGATGCATTGGCGGCAACGTCCGGCACGCCGCGCTTCGTGAGCGGCGTGGTGCTGCCGTCGGCGAGCGTGACGGTCAATCCCTGCTGCCACGCCGGCAGGTCGAACAGCGCGCTGACACCGCCGCCGCCCGCGCCGCCGCCGGCCGCCTCGTCGTTCCACGCGACTTCGCTGCGAATGCCCTGCCCCGGCAGCGCATCGAGCTGCGTGCCGCCACAGCCGAGCACGTAAGGACTCGACGCCGGAAAGTCGACGTGATCCGTGCCGTCCTGCAGCCCGTCGCCCGAGCCGCTGTCGCCCGACGCCGCGCACACCGTGATCCCCTGCGCGGCGGCCGCCTGCAGCACGCGGTTGAACGCATGCGCCGACTGCGCCTGCCAGATCGCTTCCGGCCCGCCCCAGCTGATCGAGATCACCGATGGCCGGTTGGTCTTGTCGGTGACGGCCGCGTTGACGGCCTGGATGAAGCCCGCGTCACTGTTCGGCGCGAAATAGACGGCGAGCTTCGCGGCGGGCGCGATCGCACCGGCGATCTCGATGTCGAGCGCGACTTCGCCGTCCGGGCCGTTCGCCTCGCCGGTCGGCGCATTGCGGCCGGTGCCGACGTTCACGTCGACGAGCGTCGGCGGCGTCTTGATGCCGAGCCCGCGGAAATACTGCTGGATATCGGCCGCGCGATAGCCGCCGCCGAGTTCGACGATCGCGATGCATTGCCCTGCACCGTCGCCGGCCGGAAAGCCGTACAGCGACGCGAGCTGGATCGGCGTGAACGTGACGGCGGGCGCGCCGCGCGCGGGCTGGAACGGCGGACGCAGCCGGAAGTGCGGCCGCGCCTGCGGACGGCTGTCGAGGCCGAGCACGGCCGTGACGGCATCGCCGAGCTCGTCCGGCAGCGCGATCGGTCCCGAGCGGCCGCGGTACTGGCCGATCGAACGATGCTCGAAACGCTCGAGCTTCACGCTGAATGCCGCTTCGAACTGCTGGATCGAGCCGGACAGCACGACGACGCTTTCGACCGGATCGACGCGATCGACCGTGAGCTGGTGACGGCGCGCGAAGTCCTCGGTCTTGCGAATGTCGTCGGGATTGGCGGAGAAACGCTGCGCGAACGCTTCGCGCGACAGCGGTTTCGCCTGTGCGTCGCCGGTGGCGAGCTGCTGGACCAACGTGTCGAGTTGCCCTTCTTCCTGCCGCCGCAACATGATCGTGACGTGGATACGTTCTGCCGGATCGCACGGGCCGAGACACTTCGACTCGGCGACGATCCGGGGTTCACGGTCGGCGTGAAGATGCCTTGCCATGTTCAGACCCTCCTTGGTACCGCGTTGCACGGAACAGCCAGGAAATCGGACATAGCCGGCGGAAGTCGGTTCCGTTCGGTCAGTCGGTTCGCGAAAGCGCGAAGTTACAGGGAGTTTAGATCAGTCAGATGATTTACGCGCACGCCCTTCCGCCCCAAGGCATGCGCGCGAAGCCCGGCATGGCGCGCGGGCCCGCGTTCGGCAGCGCATCACGGCCGCGCGGCAAGTCGAGCCGCGCAGCCGTGATGCAATGCAGCAGCTCAATCCATCGACAGGCGCAACGCGAACCCGATCAGCGCCGCGGAAAACGTCCAGCGCTGGACCGTCTGCGCGAGCGGATGCGCGCGCATCCACGCCGCGATGCGCGACGCGCCGAACACGCATGCGAGGTCGAAACACACGCCGGCCGCGACGAGCAGCGCGCCGAGCTCGAACATCTGCCACACGACGGGCCCTGCCTCGGGGCGCACGAACTGCGGCAGCAGCACCGAGCAGAACAGCAGTGCCTTCGGATTCAGCAGGTTCGTCAGCAGCCCCTTGAAGAACGACTGCCGCAGTTCGCCCGGCGCCGCCGCATCGCCGTCGCCGAGCGCGAACACCGGCGAGCGGAACACCTGGATCGCGACGTAAGCGAGATAAAGCGCGCCGCCGTAGCGGATCACTTCGTACAGCCACGGCGCGCTGCGGATCAGCGCCGCGACGCCGCAGGCGGACAGCGTCACGTGCGCGGTGCGCGACAGCGACAGGCCGGCCGCCGCCGCCATGCCCGGGCGCACGCCGCGGCCGATGCTGGTCTGCAGCACGAGCGCCATGTCGGGCCCGGGCACCGCGTAGATGGCCGCCAGCGCGGCGAGATAAATCAACAGCAAATGCGTGGAAATCATGGTCTGCCCCCGTTCTTCAGTGACGATATGTTGCCGCTGAAGGGAGAGCGATTATTGGCCATCTTTGGCTCGAAATTGGCGCTACATAGCGGAATCCGCCACAATCACGGAATCCAGACAAGGATTCCGCCAACATGACCGAACTCGACAAAACCGACCGCGCGATCCTCGCCGCGGTGCAGCGCGACGGCCGCCTGCCGATCGCGCGTCTCGCCGATTCCGTCGGCCTGTCCGAGACGCCGTGCGCACGGCGCCTGAAGCGTCTCGAAAACGACGGCTACATCGAGCGCTACCGCGCGCAGCTGTCGCGCCAGGCGCTCGGCTTCGGCGTCGTCGCATTCGTACTCGTGCGGTTCGCGACGCACGACCGCAAGGTCGCCGACCGGTTCGAACGGGAAGTACTCGGCATCGAGCGGATCCTCGCGTGCCACAACGTCGCGGGCACGGCCGACTACCTGCTGCAGGTGGTCGCGCGCGATCTCGACGACTACGGTACGTTCCTGCGCGACTCGCTGCGGATGCTGCCGGGCGTCACGTCGATCGAATCGGCGTTGTCGTTGCGGGAGGTGAAGCACGATGCGGGGTTGCCGGTGCCGTGATGCGGCAGTGACCCTCTCCGGCGTGACATTCGTTCACGTTGCCGGCCTCAGGCGACCTCACGCGACCTCACACGACATCGGGCGATTGATGCGCGCGCTCGAGATCCTCGAGAAACGCTTCGACGAGCGGATCGCCGCGCCCGTCGCGCGCCACGACCATGTGGAACGTGACGTCGTAGTGCAGCTGGTCCGGATTGAGCGGCGCAAGCAGCCCCTGCGCGACATACGGCGCCGCAAAGTGCTGCGGCAGATAGCCGAGATGATGGCCTGACAGGATCAGCAGCGCGACGGCCTCCATGTTGTCGGCGGTCGCCGTCACGCGATCGGGCGTCGTCGACATCTGCGCCTCCGGCAGCGGATACGAGCGCCACGCCCATTCGAATCCAGCGACGTCGGCCGGCGTCAGCGCGCCGGCGCGTTCGAACAGCGGATGGCCGCGCCCGCAGTACGCCACCTGCCGCTCGATGAACAGCGGCGTGTAGTGCAGCGACGGCACGCGGTGCCAGAAATAGCCGACCGCGATCTGGATCTCGTTGCTCAGCAGCTTTTCCTCGAGATCGCCCGGCGCGCGCACCGAGATCGAGAAGCGCACGGCCTCGTCGCGCGTGCGGAACGCGGCGATCGCCTCGGCGATCCGTGCGTTCTGGCTGACCGGCGTATGGCCGATCAGGCCGATGTGCAACGTGCCGACCAGCTGGCGGTCCATGTGCCGCGCCGCGATCCCGAATTCGTCGAGCGCGGCGAGCAGCTTGCGGCTCATCGCGTGGAACCGCTCGCCTTTCGGCGTGAGCCGGAAGCCGCTGCGGCCGCGCTCGCAGAGCCGGTAGCCGAGCCGTGTCTCGAGCGACGACAACTGCGCGCTGATCGTCGACTGGCCGACGTTCAGGATCGCCTGCGCAGCCGACACGCCGCCCGCGTCCGTGACCGCGAGAAACACGCGGATCAACCGCAGATCGAGGGTCGACAGATTCCCCAGCACGCTATTCCCCTTTTGTTCCCCTTCCATACATCGATAAAAATCGATGTTTACGTCGATATCTTCGCATTCTTCTTTCCGGCCGGACGCGTAAAACTATGTGCCAGGCCGCGTCGAATGATACGGCAACCCCACATCGGAAGAGACAAGCCCATGAACGACCACACCCATTTCCAGCCGCTCGGCGGCAATGAAATGCCGCGCAGCGGCGGCATCGCGACGATGATGCGCCTGCCGCACGTGGCGAGCGCAGCCGGCCTCGACGTCTGTTTCGTCGGCGTGCCGTTCGACCTCGGCACCTCCAACCGCACCGGCGCGCGCTTCGGCCCGCGCCAGATCCGCACGGAATCCGTGCTGCTGCGCCCGTACAACATGGCCACGCGCGCCGCGCCCTTCGATTCGCTGCAGGTTGCCGATATCGGCGACGTCGCGATCAACCCGTACAACCTGCACGATTCGATCGCGCGCATCGAGGCTGCGTACGACGCGATTCTCGAGCACGACTGCAAGCCGATCACGCTCGGCGGCGACCATACGATCGCGCTGCCGATCCTGCGCGCGATCCACCGCAAGCACGGCAAGGTTGCATTGATCCACGTCGATGCACACGCCGACGTGAACGACACGATGATGGGCGAAAAGATCGCGCACGGCACGCCGTTCCGCCGCGCGGTCGAGGAAGGCCTGCTGCACGGCGACAAGGTCACGCAGATCGGCCTGCGCGGCACCGGCTACGCGGCCGAGGATTTCGACTGGTGCCGCGAGCAGGGCTTCCGCGTCGTCCAGGCCGAGGAATGCTGGAACAAGTCGCTCGCGCCGCTGATGGAGGAAGTGCGCGCGCGCATCGGCGACACGCCCGTCTACATCAGCTTCGACATCGACGGCATCGACCCGGCCTACGCGCCGGGCACCGGCACGCCGGAAATCGCGGGCCTCACGGTGCCGCAGGCGCTCGAGATCATCCGCGGCGCGAAGGGGCTGAACATCGTCGGCTGCGATCTCGTCGAAGTGGCGCCGCCGTACGACCCGTTCGGCACCACGGCCCTGCTCGGCGCGAACCTCGCGTACGAGTTGCTGTGCGTGCTGCCCGGCGTCGCCTATCGCGACTGATCCCGGCACGCGACCCATTCCAAATCAGAGAATTCCAGAGGAGCACATAACAGATGGGGACATCCGTCAAGCAACCGAAGCGGGCGGCGCTCGCTTCGTTCGTCGGCACCACGATCGAGTGGTACGACTTCTATAGCTACGCGACCGCCGCCGCCATCGTGTTCGGGCCGCTGTTCTTCCCCGGTGAAAGCCGTTTCGTCAGCCTGCTCGCGTCGTTCGGCTCGTTCGCGGTCGGCTTCTTCGCGCGGCCGCTCGGCGGTGTGATGTTCGGCTATCTCGGCGACCGCTTCGGCCGCAAGCGCTCGCTGCTCGCGACGCTGATGCTGATGGCCGTGTCGACGGTCGCGATCGGCCTGCTGCCGACCCACGCGCAGGCCGGCGTGATCGCGCCGATCCTGCTGGTGCTGATGCGCGTGCTGCAAGGCATCGCGGTCGGCGGCGAATGGGGCGGTGCGGTGCTGCTCGCCGGCGAGCATGCGCCCGAAGGCAAGCGCACGTTCTTCGCGTCGTTCGCGCAGCTCGGCAGCGCGAGCGGCCTGATCCTGTCGATGCTCGCGTTCGGCGCGATCAGCACGCTGTCGAAGGACGACATGATGAGCTGGGGCTGGCGCGTGCCGTTCCTTGCGAGCGCCGTGTTGCTGGCAGTCGGCTTCGTGATCCGCGCGAGCGTGTCCGAGTCGCCCGAGTTCGAGGAAGTCAGGAAGAGCGGCAACATCGCGCAAAAGCCGCTGCGTGAAGCGCTCAAGTACTGGCCGCTGCTGCTGCTCGCGATCGGCGCGAACGTGTACGGGATCGCCGGCGTGTATTTCAGCAACATCTTCATGATCAGCTACGCGACGCAGTTCCTGTCGCTCGACCGGTCGATGGTGCTGCATTGCATGACGATCGTCGCGGTGCTGCAGTTCGTCGTGCAACTCGCCGCCGCGTTCCTCGCGCAGCGCTTCGGCACGACGCGCGTGCTGCTGATCACCGGCGCATGGGCCGCGATCGTGCCGTTCGTGATGCTGCCGCTCGTGCACCTGGGCACGCCGCTGTCGATCACGGTCGGCGTCGGCCTCGCGACGCTCGCCGAATCGGGCTACTACTCGGTGGTCGCGGGTTTCGTCAGCGGCATCTTCATCGCGCGCATCCGCTATACGGCGATCTCGATCGCGTACCAGGTGTGCGGCGCGCTCGCCGGCGGTCTCACGCCGCTCGTCGCCACGCTGATCGCGCAGAACACCGCGCCGCAATGGTGGCCGCTCGCGATCCAGTACACGAGCGCCGCAGTGCTGTCGTCGGTGTGCGTGTGGCTGATCTCGCGCCGCGTCAGCATCGACGATGCCGGCGCGCCCGGCAGGGCGGACGAAGCGCTGCCGCGCGGTGCGCGTACCGCGTAACCTCACGCAAACGGGCAGGCGACA
Organism: Burkholderia sp. USMB20; assembly: GCF_000949135.2. GTDB lineage: Bacteria > Pseudomonadota > Gammaproteobacteria > Burkholderiales > Burkholderiaceae > Burkholderia. The sequence continues at coordinate 80,686 of NZ_JTAN02000006.1, forward strand.
TCGCCTGCCCGTTTGCATCGGGCGTCGGGCGATACGCCGCTACCCCCGCCTCGCCCCGAACATTCATTACGACAAACGGCCCGCCCATGCGGGCCGCTCGCTTGCCGCCCGATCGTCGATCGGGACGGCCGGCGCGCAGCGTTCGCGCGTCATTGCACCTGGCTGCGCAGCGTCTTCGCCGCAGCGACCATGTTCGTCAGCGCCGGAAGCACTTCCGCCCACTGACGCGTCTTCAGCCCGCAGTCCGGGTTCACCCACAGGCGCTCCGCCGGAATCCGCTCCGCCGCCTTCTTCATCATGCCGACGATGTGATCCTGCGTCGGGATGTTCGGCGAATGGATGTCGTACACGCCCGGCCCGATCTCGTTCGGATACCTGAAGCTGTCGAACGCGTCGAGCAGCTCCATGTCCGAGCGCGACGTCTCGATCGTGATCACGTCCGCATCCATGTCGGCGATCGACGCGATGATGTCGTTGAACTCCGAATAGCACATGTGCGTATGAATCTGCGTATCGTCCCGCACACCGTTCGCGGCGATGCGGAACGACTCGACCGCCCACTTCAGGTACGCGCCCCATTGCGCGCGACGCAGCGGCAGCCCTTCGCGCAGCGCGGCCTCGTCGATCTGGATCACGCGCACGCCGGCCTGCTCGAGATCCAGCACTTCGTCGCGGATCGCGAGCGCGAGCTGATGGCACGACACCGAACGCGGCTGGTCGTCGCGCACGAACGACCAGTTCAGGATCGTCACCGGGCCGGTCAGCATGCCCTTCATCGGCTTGTTCGTCAGCGACTGCGCGTACGTGATCCATTCGACCGTCATCGCCTTCGGGCGGCTGATGTCGCCGAACAGGATCGGCGGCTTCACGCAGCGCGAACCGTACGACTGCACCCAGCCGAACTGGCTGAATGCGTAGCCGTCGAGCTGCTCGCCGAAGTATTCGACCATGTCGTTGCGTTCGGCTTCGCCGTGCACGAGCACGTCGAGTTCGAGCGATTCCTGTTCGCGCACGCTGCGCGCGATTTCCGCCTGCATCGCCGCGCGGTAGCCGGCTTCATCCAGCGCGCCGGCCTTGAACCGGCTGCGCGCCTGGCGGATCTCGGCAGTCTGCGGGAACGAGCCGATCGTCGTCGTCGGGAAGGCCGGCAGGTTCAGGCGCGCCGACTGCTTCGGCGCACGCTGCGGGTACGGGCTCGCACGGTTGCCGAGCTGCGCGTCGATGCGCGCGATCGCGGCCTTCACCGCCGGGTTGTTCACGCGCGGCGAGCGACGGCGCGAGCCGATCGCGGCAGCGTTCGCGGCGAGCGCGTCGGCCACCTCGTCGCGGCCTTCGTTCAGCGCGGTCGCGAGCAGCTTCAGTTCGTCGAGCTTCTGCAGCGCGAACGCGAGCCACGAGCGGATCTCCTCGTCGAGCGTCTGCTCGCTCAGCGAGACGACCGGCACGTGCAGCAGCGAGCACGACGGTGCGAGCCACAGGCGCTCGCCCAGTTGTTGCGAGCGGCTCGAGCCAGTCGAGCGCCGCGTCAGGTCCGTCTTCCAGATGTTGCGTCCGTTGATCGCGCCGACCGACAGCACGCGCCCGGGCGGCAGTTCGCGCACGAGTGCGTCGATTTCGTCGCGGGCGTTTATCGCGTCGACATGCAGCCCGTCGACCGGCAGCGAAGCCGCGAGCGCCAGGTTGTCCTGCAGCTGGCCGAAATACGTCGCGAGCAGCAGCTTGATGCGGCGCGTCTCGAGCGCGTCGTATGCCGTGCGCAGCGCCTGGCGCCATGCGGCGTCGAGCTCGGTCACGAGGATCGGCTCGTCGATCTGCACCCATTCGACGCCTTGCGCGGTCAGCGTGTCGAGCAGCGCACCATATACCGGCAGCAGCTTCGGCAGCAACGCGAGACGATCGGAATCGTCCTTCGCCTTGCCGAGCCACAGATACGTGACGGGGCCGAGGATCACCGGCTTCGCGGCGACGCCCTGCGCCTGCGCTTCCGCCAGTTGCTGGAGCAGGCGCGACGGATCGAGCGAGAAGTTCGTATCCGCATGGAATTCCGGGACGATGTAGTGATAGTTCGTGTCGAACCACTTCGTCATTTCACCGGCCGCGACTCCGCCGCAGCATGCCGCGTGTGCTTCCGCCGACTGCGCCGAGCGGCCGCGCGCGACGCGGAAATAGTTGTCGAGCGCATCGCCATGGAAGTCCTGCACGCGTTTCGGCAGATTGCCGAGCGTGAAGCTCATGTCGAGCACCTGGTCGTAGAACGCGAAATCGCCGATCGGCACGAGATCGAGGTCGCGCTGGTCGTTCCAGTGGCGCTGGCGAAGTTCGGCGCCGAGCGCCTTCAGCTCGTCGCGCGACGACTCGCCCTTCCAGTAGCGTTCGAGACCGAACTTGAGTTCGCGCTTCGCGCCGATGCGCGGAAAACCGAGGTTGTGGGTCGTAACCATGAAGCTGCCGTCCTGAAGAAATAGTCGATCCGGCAGCCATCATAGGGATTTCATTCTATGAAATAAAATGGCATTATTTCATTCATCCATTAAATCTGTTCATGCATCTGTCGAGCAAGCGATACCCATGCTGGAACGATTCCACCTCGTCGTGATCCGCGAAGTCGAGCGCCAGGGCTCGTTGACCGCGGCCGCCAACGCGCTGCATCTCACGCAATCGGCGCTCAGCCATACCGTCCGGAAAATCGAGCAGCAACTCGGCACGCCGATCTGGGACCGCGAAGGCCGCGGCCTGCGGCTCACGCAGGGCGGGCAGTATCTGCTGAAGCTGGCGAACCGGCTGCTGCCGCAGTTCGAGCTCGCCGAGGAGCGCATGAAGCAGTACGCGAAGGGCGAGCGCGGCACGCTGCGCATCGGGATGGAGTGCCATCCGTGCTACCAGTGGCTACTGAAGGTCGTGTCGCCGTACCTGTCGCGCTGGCCGGACGTCGACGTCGACGTGAAGCAGCGCTTCCAGTTCGGCGGCATCGGTGCGCTGTTCGGCCATGACATCGACGTGCTCGTGACGCCCGACCCGCTGAACAAGCCGGGCCTGCGCTTCGATCCCGTGTTCGATTACGAACAGGTGCTGGTGGTCGCGGACGCGCACCGTTTCGCGAACGCCGACTACGTGACGCCCGAGCAGCTGACCGACGAGATCCTGATCACCTACCCGGTCGAGACCGACCGGCTCGACATCTACAACCAGTTCCTGACGCCGGCCGGCATCGTGCCGCGGCGTCACAAGTCGATCGAGACGACCGACATCATGCTGCAGATGGTGGCGAGCGGGCGCGGCGTGGCCGCGCTGCCAAGATGGCTTGCAGACGAATACGCGGACCGGATGCCGGTCGTGCCGGTCAAGCTCGGCAAGAAAGGGATCGCGAAACAGATCTTCCTCGGCATCCGCGAGGCGGATGCGTCGATCGACTATCTGGCCGCATTCGTCGCGCGGGCGCGTGAATCGACATGGAGCGCGCCGCGCATGCTGCGCTAGCGGCGCTCGCGCCGTGCGCGCTTCCCGCGGCCCGCATGCCGGTGCGCGGGCCTGTTCACGAAATGGATGACGACGCGAACCGGCACGACATGTCGCAATTCGACGTCACGGCACCCTCCCCTTACACATCCGTAAGACGATGATTCGACGTCCCGACTGTCATCAAACTGACTGGTAGCGAAAGCTAGGATCGGACGCGGTTCCCTTACGAGATGCCGCCATGAATCAACCTGCTTCGTCCGCACCGAACAATTCGGGTTCCGTCGAACGCACCAGGCAGGTCGGCTATGCCGTCTTTCTGCTGGTGCTCGCGTTTGGCGCCCTCTATATCGCCACGCACCTGATCGCGGACCTGTCGCCGGTCCGCGAAGGCTCGCTGTTTCCGTACCTGATGCTCGGCGCCGCGCTGCTGATCGCGCTCGGCTTCGAATTCGTCAACGGCTTCCACGACACTGCAAACGCGGTCGCCACCGTGATCTATACGCACTCGCTGACGCCGAACGTCGCGGTGATCTGGTCCGGCATGTGGAACTTCCTCGGCGTGCTGGTCTCGAGCGGCGCCGTCGCGTTCGGCATCCTGCAGTTGCTGCCGGTCGAGCTGATCCTGCAAGTCGGCAGCGGCGCAGGCTTCGCGATGGTGTTCGCGCTGCTGATCGCCGCGATCGTGTGGAACCTCGCGACCTGGTATTTCGGATTGCCGTCGTCGAGCTCGCATACGCTGATCGGGTCGATCATCGGCGTCGGTCTGATGAACCAGCTGATGCACGGGCCTTCGGGCACGAGCGGTGTCGACTGGGCCCAGGCGCTCGGCGTCGGCAAGTCGCTGCTGTTCTCGCCGATCATCGGCTTCCTGTGCGCGGCACTGCTGCTGCTCGTGCTGAAGGCGCTCGTGCGGGTTCCGGAGTTGTACAAGGAGCCGCCGAAGGATCAGCCGCCGCCGTTCTGGATTCGCTGCCTGCTGATCCTGACCTGCACGGGCGTGTCGTTCGCGCACGGGTCGAACGACGGGCAGAAAGGGATGGGCCTCATCATGCTGATCCTGATCGGCACGGTGCCGACCGCGTACGCGCTGAACAAGGCCGTCACGCCGGCCGAAACGCAGACCTTCGTCGCCGTCGCGAACCAGGCTGCCGCGACGTTCGGGAAGTACACGAACGGCGTCGCGCCGTCCGCGAACCCGCGTGCCGACGTCGAACACTACGTGCAGCATCGTGAACTGACGCCCGCCGTGCTGCCGGCCGTGCAGCAGCTGTCCGCGTCGCTCGCGAGCGCGGTCGGCGCGTCGGGGTCGATGGCGGCGGTGCCGCAACGCGACGTCGACAACGTGCGCAACACGATGTATCTGGTGTCCGAAGCCATTCGCCTGATCGAGAAGTCGGGGCAGCCCGCGTTCGCCGCCGACGACAAGCTCGCGATCGACAACTATCGCAAGCAGCTCGACCACGCGACCAAGTTCATTCCGACGTGGGTGAAGGTGGCTGTCGCGATCGCACTGGGCCTCGGCACGATGGTCGGCTGGAAACGGATCGTCGTGACCGTCGGCGAGAAAATCGGCAAGCAGCATTTGACGTATGGGCAGGGCGCGTCGGCCGAACTCGTCGCGATGCTGACGATCGGCGCCGCCGACGTGTACGGGCTGCCCGTGTCGACGACGCACGTGCTGTCGTCGGGTGTCGCGGGCACGATGGCGGCGAACGGATCCGGGTTGCAGTGGAGCACGGTCCGCAGCCTCGTGCTCGCGTGGGTGCTGACGCTGCCCGCGTCGATCGTACTGGCTGGCGGGCTCTACTGGTTGTTCCGGTCGGTGGCTTGATCGGGGAAGCGGCGCGTGGCCGGTGAAAACCGGTCGCCTGCCGTGGAAGGTTCCGCAGTCGCTTCTCTGCTTCTCTGCTTCTCTGCTTCTGCGCTTCTGCGCTTCTGCGCTTCTGCGCTTCTGCGCTTCTGCGCTTCTGCGCTTCTGCGCTTCTGCGCTTCTCCGCTTCTCCGCTCCGACACATCGCGGCATCCGATGTGTCCGCGCCGCGTTCCCAACTTTCTCTCCTCCCCTCCCTTCCGAATTGAAGCGCAAGATCTGGAGCGCGCCAGCACGCGGACGCCGCTAGACTGGGTTCATCGACTTTCATCGTGGCTTCAACCGTGCACGCGACGCTGGCAAGTATTTCGCGCGACCGTACGGCGCCACACTGCTGACGAACCGAGGGATGCCCGTGAATATCGCCGATCTGCAACCTGCCGTCGAATCGCCGGACATCGCGCAACGCGTCGACGCAATCGACTGGTCGACCGTCGATGTCGAGCTCGATCGCTACGGATGTGCGCGGGTACCAGGCCTGATCTCCACAAGCGAGTGCGATGCGCTCGCCTCGCTCTATGCGCGGGATGCACTCTACCGTTCACGCGTCGTGATGGCACGGCACGGGTTCGGGCGCGGCGAATACAAATACTTCGCGTACCCGCTGCCCGCGGTCGTCGCCGAGCTGCGTGCGACGCTCTATCCGCATCTCGCGCCGATCGCGAATCGCTGGAACCAGGCACTCGGGATCGACGTCCGCTATCCGAAAGAGCACAGGACCTTCCTCGATCGCTGCCACGCGGCGGGACAGACACGCCCGACGCCGCTGATCCTGCAATACGGGCCGGACGACTACAACTGTCTCCATCAAGACCTGTATGGCGAGCATGTCTTTCCGCTCCAGGTCGCGATCCTGTTGTCGGCACCCGGGCGGGATTTCACGGGCGGCGAGTTCGTGCTGACGGAACAGCGGCCACGCATGCAGTCACGCGCGGAAGTGGTGCCGCTCATGCAAGGCGACGCGGTGATCTTCGCCGTGCACGGCAGGCCCGTGCAGGGAACGCGCGGCGTCTACCGCGTCAACTTGCGCCATGGTGTGAGCAGAATTCGAAGCGGTCACCGCCACACGGTCGGCATCATCTTCCATGACGCACAGTGACGGCCCGCGGAACGAACATGACGCTGTCGCGCCATTCGGCACGCGGAGAGGGTCGTGCAACCGGCACCGCACGTCGGTGCTCGAGGCTCGTGGTACCCTGGCGTCGCCGTACGGTCCGCTCATCGCTCGTGGTAACGGATAACGGGTTGTGCCGCCCGTCGGACCATCGTCGCCTCGACCGATCGATGTTTCAGGTGAGCAACGAAAAGCCGCCGCCCTCACCTGTCGCGACGCCAAGGCAACGCGAGATCCGGCCTACCCTCGGGCCACATTTGCCCGCAGGCGGTCGCCAGCATCGGAAGCCAGCCGCGCATAGCCCGGCAGCGTCAGCAGCGCGAGCACGCCCGCGGCAACGAACGCCCAGCGAAAATCGTCGAGTACGTAGTGCATGCCGGCCGCGTCGCCACGTACCAACGCCGCGAGCCGCAGCGACAACGCACCGAATGCGATCCCCATCCCGATCGTCATCTGCTGCGCGGCGCTCCACAGCGTGCTGGCCGCGCTCGTCTGCCGGGCCGGGATATCCGCATACGCCAGCGTCGCGAGCGTCGTGAACTGCATCGACCGCGTGAGCCCGTAGACGAATACGACGAACAGCGTGATCGCCAGCGGCGTCGACGCGGTCAGCCAGCCGCACGCGATCGTGAAGATTCCGACAATCGTCACGTCGACGAGCGCAACGCGCCGGAAACCGAAGCGGTCGAGGATCCACGACGTTCCCGCCTTCATCCCGAGATTGCCGAGCGCGCTCGCGAGCAGCAGCAGGCCGGACTGGAACGGCGACAGCCCGAAGCCGATCTGGAACAGCAGCGGCAGCAGATATGGCACGGCGTTGATCGCCATCCGCGTGATCGAGCCGGTGATCACCGTCACCGAGAACGTCGGCACCTTCAGCGTCGTGAAATCGAGCAGCGGGTGGGCGCAGCGTTGCGCGTGCATCCACGCGGCGATGCCGAACAGCACGCTCGCCCCCACCAGAATGCCCGCGCGCGCGAAGTCGACGTCCTGCTGGCCGGCCGCTTCGGTACCGATCAGCAGACAGGTCAACGCTCCGCCGGCCAGCACGAACCCGACCCAGTCAAGCGGGCGTTGCTCATCGGCCCGTGTGTTCCGGACGATCAGCCAGGTACAGACGAGCGCAGCGATGCCGAACGGGACATTCAACAGGAAGATCCATCGCCATGACGCGTAGGTCGTGATGAAGCCACCGATCGGCGGCCCGACGACCGGCGCGACGATGCCCGGCCACGTAATCGTCGCGATCGCACGCATCAGCCTGGCCTTCTCGGTGCTGCGCACGACGATCATCCGTCCGACCGGCACCATCATCGCCCCGCCGACACCCTGCAGCAGTCGCGCGGCCGTGAACGTCACCACGCCCTCGGACAGCCCGCACAGCACCGACGCACCGGTAAAGACGAAGATGGCCGTGGCGAACACCGTACGCGAGCCATAGCGATCCGCGATCCAGCCGCTGATCGGGATGAACACCGCGAGCGCCAGCATGTAGGCTGTCATCCCGAGGCTCAACGCGTTCGGCCCGACGCCGAACGAGCGCGCCATCTGCGGCAACGCGGTCGCGATCACGGTCGTGTCGAGATACTCCATGAAGAACGTTGCGGCGACGAGGTACGGCAGGAAGTCGGTCGTCCGACCACCTTGGGCAGGGCTGTCAGTCATGAACGGTACAGGAGACGGAATACGAGGATGCCGAGTTCCGGCAGGTGCAGACGAGGCCGGTAATCGGGACGAGTGGCGATATTACCCTGAAGGATTGATTGTCCGCTCTGTCGGGCAGGTCGCGCGAATGGACTTTATGCGCATAGATTTTTATGACGATATTGCGCCGCGTTGGCCGAATGGTGCACACGATCAGTATCGACGCGACACATTGAGGGACCGGTCGACCAAGCCGGGGGATTCCGCTGCAAGGCGGCATTTCCAGGTAATTGCGAACCAACGTCACGCATTGTTGGCCATTACGACGTCATCGTCATGCCCCGCAACATTGACTGGTGCTGACAGATGGCGGATTGGTGTGATCTGGAGAAGGGTGTACCAGGCAGATCTCGGTGGGCAGAGTGGTGGGTTGTTCGAGCACCGTGGGTACATGAATTAATGCCATCGGCGCCCCAGCTCCAGCCACGTTGCACTTCGCCATTGCGCGCGCATTTCTGCAGCGCCAATGCAAAAACCCCCGCCTTTCGGGCGGGGGTTTCTGGCTTAGGGAGCCTGACGATTACCTACTTTCACACGGGAATCCGCACTAT
>NZ_JTAN02000007.1 GCF_000949135.2 Burkholderia sp. USMB20
GAACCGGTCGCTCACTCAAAGCTGACAGGAATATGAATCACTTCATAAACCTGACTTACTTTAGTGTGAGACTCTTGATACTTTCGCTATCTGATCCGAGGATCAGCTCGCTGCCATCAAGCGCCCACACTTATCGGCTGTTAATTTTTAAAGAGCATTTCTGCGAGAAACTTCGTGTTTCTCAGCAGCGCTGCGTTTTCAGCAGCAGAGAAGCGAGATTATCAACCGTTTTTTAAAACTCGTCAACAACTTTTTTAACTACTTCGTTGCGACGACTGCGGTTTAAATTCGTATGCACTGGAGTCGATAAAACCGACTTCAACAGTACCGCTTCCCTTCTTTCCCCCGCGCTGCGTTTCCGTTAGCGCGAAAGAGGCGTGATTCTAAGCACCTGCCCCGGTCTCCGCAACCCCTTTTGTGAAATATTTTTGACGTGCTAGGCCGGGAGCGCGCTGCGCCGCCGCCGCGGTCATATATAAGCAACACGGCAGGAGCAGCCTCGGTCGCCCGTGAACCGCCCCGCCGCAGCGAACTCAATCTTCTGTCGATTACCGCCCAACCATCGCCCTCACCACGCCGTCCCGTCGAATCAGTCCGTGATACAGCGCCGCCGCGAAGTGCGCGAGGAACGTCAAGAAGAACAGATAGGCCAGCACGCGATGCGCAACCCGGAGCCAGGCGAACGCGACCGGATCAGCCGCAACGATCGCCGGCAACTGCACGCCGCCGCCCAAGGTCACCGGATACCCGCCAGCCGACAGCATCGCCCACCCGATCAGCGGCATCGCCAGCATCAGCGCATACAGCACCAGATGCGACCCATGCGCGGCAATCTTCTGCCACCAAGGCAAATCCTCAGGCAACGCCGGCGGCTTCGACGACAGCCGCACCACGATCCGCACACACACCAGCACCAGCACGGCAATCCCCAGCGGCTTGTGCAACGCCACCAGGAAATCGTGCCGCCCGGAAACCGACGCCACCATTCCTACCCCGATGAACAGCATCGCGACGATCATCGCGGCCATCACCCAGTGCAGCAGCCTCGCCGGCAAGCCAAACTTCGTAGCAGCCTTCATCATCGTCCCTCCGCACTCAATCGCGCCGCGCCGGCCACGCCGGCCTCTTCACTCGTCCTGCGCAGATACGAATCCGCATAAGCCGCCGACCGCGCCGCCAGCAACGGATCCCCCGACACCTGAATCCCCTGCGGCAGCACCGTCGGGTCGTAATTCACGTCCCGGCACGGCCCGCTGTCCTGCTGCTCCACGCGATCGAGCACGAGCGTGCCCGCGTCGATCGTCATCCGCTGCGCGGGCCAGGTCTTCGTCGCGTCGTCCACCGGGTCGCCGGGTTCCGCCAGCGTGACCAGCAGCTTCCACTTCTGCGCGCCGTCCGCGATGCGCCGCGTCAGGTCCTGCTGCAAAACGTTCGGATCCGCGGCCGTCGCGACGTCCCCGGCGCCCGCCGTCTGCTCCGGCACGACGCGCCACCGCACCGCCTGGCGCTTGCCGGTCGCATCGACGAAGTAGAACGCGTTCAGCCCGTAATAGCTTTCGGTGACGTAGCTCGCGCTCGGCTTCGCACCCTTCACCCAGGCGCGGAACGCGGCCGTCTCCGGATGCGCGCCGAAAAACGCCTTCACCTTCTCCGGATCGGGCTTGCCCGTCGCCGGATCCGGCCGGGTCGCGAGCAGTTGCGCGTAGAACGCCTTCGGCGTCGCCACCGGAAACACCGGCATCGCGTTCATCCCGGTCCGCCATTGCTGGCCGTCCGGTGCGGTGAGCTTCAGCGCGAGACTGCGGATCGGCACGCTGCTGTCTGGCGCATACGGATTTCCGCCCGGCAGCGCAAAGCGGCCGACCACCGGCGTGCGCACCGCCTTGAAGAACGGCGCGACCGAATACGCGCTCGCGGCGCCGTTGCCTTCGAAATAGCCGGTCACGCACACGCCCTTCGCGTGATTGCGCCGGAAACCCGGATGCTCGCCGCCGGCCGTCTGCAGCGCGTCGACGAGCCGGTGCGGGGTCAGACGCGCCGGCGCGAGCCAGCCGCCGACATACCCGAACGCCACGGCCACGCCGGCCACCGCGCCGCCGATCACGGCCCAGCGCCACCATCCGCGCCCAGGCTCGCGCGGCGGTGAAGAAGAGGATGATTGCTTCATGGATGCACTCCCGATCGTCAGATCATTGTCGAACGCGTGTAGGACGCCACCCGCGCCGCTTTATTCCATGAGGAAATTTTTCGTATGCTGACGGAATAAGCGGCGCCGACCGGCGTCCTACGCGGCATCTCCACGCTTATCGGCTCGCGCCCCCGGCCATGCCCTCAAACGCCCCCGACGACGACGCATTGCGCGAACTCATCCCCAGGCTGCGACGCTTCGCGCTCTGGCTGGCACGTGATGTCCACGCGGCCGACGATCTCGTCCAGTCGACGCTCGAGCGCGCGCTGTCGCGCTGGGCGAGCCGCCGCGACGACGCGTCGCTGCGCAGTTGGCTCTTCACGATCCTTTACCGGCAATTTCTCGACGGCAAGCGCAGCGCGAAGCGCTATGCGTGGCTGCTCGGCCGCATTCGCGACGACGACGAAGCGCACTGGCCGTCCGCCGAACGCGAGGTGGCCGCACGCGCGACGCTCGAAGCGTTCGGCCGTTTGTCCGACGAGCAGCGCAGCCTGCTGCTGCTCGTCGCGGTCGAGGGCTTCACGTATCGGGAAGTCGCCGACCTGCTCGACGTGCCGATCGGCACCGTGATGTCGCGACTCTCCCGCGCCCGCCAGGCGCTGCGCCAGCTCAGCGACGGCGAGCTTCCCACTCCTTCTCTCCGTTTGATGAAATGAATACGCTCCGTCCCGACGAACACGATCTCCAGGCCTATGTCGACGGCCAGCTCGACGACGATGCGCGTGCCGCGGTCGAGCGATATCTCGCGCTGCATCCGGAGAGTGCGGAACAGGTGAAGCAATGGCAGCAGGATGCGCAGCGGTTGCGGGCCGCGCTCGAAGGCGTGCGGATGCCTGGCGAGAATCCTGCGCTGGATCCGGCGGCGATTCGTGCGAAGCGTGCGGAGCGCTCGCGGGTGCGGTTCGCGATGGCGGCTTCGTTCGTGTTCTGTATCGGGCTCGGGACGTTCGGTGGGTGGCAAGCGCGCGGGTGGAACGCGGCGCCGCCGATTGCGCCGATGAGCGATGCGGTCGAGGCTTACCGGATGATGGTGGTCGATCAAACCGCGAAGGTGGATTTCCGGCCGAACGGTGCGGGCGATTTGCAGGGGTGGCTCACCCGCCGCGTCGGGGCATCGGCGAGGCTGCCGGATTTGAGTGCGGCGGGGTTCAGGCCGGTCGGCGGACGGTTGTTTACGACGGACAGTGGGGCCACGGCCGCGATGGTGCTCTATGAGGACGACGCCGGGCGGACGCTGAGCTTCTATCTCCGGCCCGCGGAATCGAAACATCGGCTGCTGCCGGCCGGGCAACGCGTGGATGGGTCGTTGCTGGCGCGGTATGGGTCGGTGAATGGGCTCAACTTCGCGGTGGTCGGGCCTGTGGATAGTCTTGGTGAGCACGCGGTCGTGAGGGCGCTCGATCAGCAGATTTGAGCTGGACGATATGCTGTCCGTTGGTGGCTGTTGTGCGCTGACTGCGGTCCGGCCGATGCGGTTCGACAAGCCTGAAAGCACTCACGTTCACCGTTCGGGGTCACAGCGTTTAAATTCGCTTTCGTGGTGGTTGTCCACACCGCGAACCTCGTCGCGGTGCGTTCCCGGATGGGTAGACCCACTTCGGTTCCGACGTCACAGGGTTTGGCGCCTTCTGGACGCAGGATATCCACATCGGCCGCAGCGGCTCGGCATGCCGTCTCTGGTTGAATCACTCACCTTCGGCCCGCACAGCAATTCGAGTGTCTTTGGGTCGCGATATCCACATCGCCCTCGCCGAGCTGGTACACAGGATTTCGATTCGGCCGCTCACGGGTTGTTCCCATGCGCGTGAGCGCTTCGAATCAATGTATCCCGGGGGCACACAGCGTTCCTGATTGTTTGCGTGCCGGTTGTCCACTCGCGACAATCGGGCGCTACGGCCGCACGGACTCCAGCGTCGTGTCGTACGACGGTGGCGTGGTCGTCATAACGGACCTTGTGCAGCCGCATCGGTCATGAGCACCCACGACGCAGCCAGCAATATCGATCACCAGCATCTCATTGACGGGAGCCTTCATCGATCGCCGGGATCGAACTTCACGTTGAATCGCTCGCCCTTGAACCGACAACGATCCCGAACCCCGGCGATTCTACAGATACGAGCGTTCGAGCTGGTCGCGGGCTTCGGCTTCGCTTGATCCATCCACCGCACGCAGTGCATATCCCGCCCGGATCACAGTCGGCGGACTGTGCTTATCCAAAGGTGTTAACAGAGTTCGTATATATACGTAGTGATAGTTAACAAGCCCGCAGCCTCACAGTGGATAACTTCCGTAACGCCCTGAATTTTCAGCACGAAGTGGAATGCATAACCACAGGCGATGCACAGGAAAATCGCTGTGCATCACAGAACAACTTTCCGTCGATTCACAGTCGCGCCGACATATCCTCAATCGTTCCACTGTGAATCCAGAGGCTTGCCGGACGGTTATCCATAGCGCGCTGTGGATAAGTTGCAGCGCCAGTCCGCCCCGCTATCGAACCATGGCAATCAGATACAGCCCGCCGAGGATCATCGCGACGCCTCCCCATTGCGCATACGACACGCGCTCGCCGAAGAACACGATTCCGGCCAGAAAGACGAGTGCGAACGTAAGCGCGGTAAACGGATACACGACGGTGAGCCCGGTCTTGCTCAAAGCGAAGATCCAGAGCACCGTGCTTGCGCCGTAGCAGAGCAACCCGAGCGCGACCCACGCATTGATGAATTCGGTCAATGCATGGCGGCCGTCGGCACCGATCTTGAACGCGACCTGACCGGTTGCCGCGAGGAACACGCCGGCCAGAATGAGCACGTAGATGGACGGTTTCACCGGTGTTCCTCGTGGAGCTTCAATCGGTTGGCGACCCTGCGGCTCTTCAGCATGGCGATGCCGGTTTTTACGCGCACCGGCGGCCAGCGCAGCAGGAACTTGCGTGCCTTGTAGCCGGGCGGCGACACGTCCGGTATGCCCGAACGGCTGTCGACGCGGTGTTGTCCGATCGCGTCCGGCAGCCGTTCCGCTTCGTCGGCGGCAACGAAAAAGAGCAGGTTGTAGCGGTACCACGGCTCGATGCGCATGTCTGCGGCGATTATCGGCCGGACGAAATCGAACAGCTGGTAGCCGTGGCGCGCGAACAGGTCACGCCAGAATTCGTAGCGCTGTTCGTTGATGTGGTTCTCGCCACCCTGGCCAGGCACGGCGGCGGAAAACAGCACGCGCTTGCCGTGCCGGACGAGATTGTCGACGAGTGCCTCGCTGGATGCCTTTGGCACGTGCTCGCCGACTTCGAGGCACTGGACGAGATCGAACGATCGCCCGAGATCGAAGCGCTTCGAAATATCGGCCGGTACGAAATGGGTGGGGTCGATCATCAGCACCGAACGATCGACATAGTCGCCGTCGATGCCGGTGATGTCCTGCACGCCGAGCTGGCGATGCACGCTTAGCCATGCTCCGGCACCGCAACCGACGTCGAGGATACTCGCAGGCTTCAGCAGCGCGTTGACGCCGGGCAGCACGCCATGCGCCGACCGCGCCGATCCCTCGCGCTGGTACCGGTAGAAGATCTCGTCATACGAGCGCGGCGTATCGTCCGCGATGAATCCAGGTGACATCGCAATCTCCCGATGGCGCGATCGGTGCACGACGTGGCGCGACGCATCGCACCGCATGCGACGCAGTGCAATCAATCGCCACGACAAGCCTGCTTCTCGTACACCGACCATTCGCCCGCCGTCTTCACGCGCACGACGCGACAGTCCGGATTGGCGAAAAACGTGTCCGGCAGCGGCGTCTCGGCGCGGACGATGAAATAACGGTACAGGCGCCCCTGGTGTCGCTGCCAGTTGAAGTGCCGGTACAGCGGCAACGGCGAAACGTCGGACGGCCCGACACCGGGCAGCCGGTCGAGCCGAAAGCGGACGATCTGCGGCGGAAATCGCGCGGCATTGAAATCGACGAATCCGCGGTGCTCGGCCTGATACCAGAGCGCGAAGTTCTCGTAGGCATACGGGTTGCCGGCAGCCGGGCTCGTCCTGTCGACGATGATCGCAAGGCCGCGCTGCGCGGGTTCGATCGCGTTGGCAACCACGTCGAAATCAGCGCTCTCGTCGGCGAAGCGCAGCGCGCGGACACCTTGCTGAACGACGAAACCGGCGCAGATCACGGCAAGGAGCAGTTGCGTCGTCAGCGCAAGCCGTGGGATCCGTCGGCCTGGTTCCGCCGGTGCGGGCGCCCGGAACATCAGCGCATAAAACGGAAACAGGAACAGCGCAAAGCGCGGATACAGGAAAAACGTGTTGATCGCGAACAGCGGCACGGTAAACCAGACGATGGTCACGATGATTGCCGGTACATAGGCGGCGACTTGCCGGTTCGGTTTCGATGCCATCACGAACGGTGCGGCAGCGATCAGCAGGAATGCCAGCAGCGAACGGCTGTCGCCGGCGACACCCCACGGATAGAGCACGGCCGCGAACACGCGCACGACCGGGCTGATCCCCCACATCACGGTGAACGGATACATCGGCGTCAGATCGACGTCACGATGCAACGCCGCGTACAGCACGGTGACGGGGGCGAGGATCGCATACGGCCACGAGGCGAGCAGCACGCGCGGCAACATGCTGGTCGTGCGCAGGCGCACGAGCAGGAACAGCACGCCGATCGCGTTCGCGAACACGAAGAGTAGTCCGTGCGAGAAAAACAGCGCGAGATTCACGAGCACCAGCATTGCGCCGCGGCGGGCTGTCGGCCGCCCGGCATAGTCGAGCGCGAGCGCCAGGAAGATCATCGCGACCGGTACGGCGACGAGGTACGAGTAGAAACCGAACTCGTATGCGAAGCCGAAGAATCCGGGCACGCACAGCCAGTCGAGGCGCGGGTCCGTACCGAGACGCCGGCGCAGCGCGAGGTACGCGGCGACGAAACCATAGAACGACAGGGTCAGCATGACCTTGAACGCAGCCGCGACGGGCATCACGAACGAAAGCAGCGCTGCCGCGCCATAGCCGAGCAGGTAGGGCGTAAACAGATTGATCCGCAGCAATGGCGCCCATGGCGACTGGCCGCGCAGCATGTCGCGCAGCGTGGCGACCTGCGCCGCATGCTGCGGAAGATCGACCATCGGCGGGTGCGGCGCGAGCCAGAACAGCAGGCCGGCGGCGGCGACCGTCGCAACGAACAATGCGCGCAACGTGCGATCGGCTGTGCGATATGGCCACGCACGCGGCAAGCGGCCGCTTACCGTGCTGTCATCCATTGCACGACGCCCCCCGTAAGATACCGCCGCCGCCGGCCTCGTGCCGGGGTGTTGCGCGACAGGACCGATGGCCTGTCATAGCGTCTTCTCGACGATGAAGCGCGGGCGCTGCTTCGTCTCCGAATAGATCTTCGCGACATAGCCGCCGATCACGCCGAGGAACAGCAACTGCAGGCCGCCGAGAAAGTACATCGGGATCACGGTGGACGCCCAACCGGGCACCGAACGGTCGGTGAACAGCCGGATCGACAGCGCCCAGATGCCGAACACGGTCGAGGCCAGCGCGAGCAGCGCGCCAACGTACGCGCTCCATTGCAGCGGCTTCGTCGAAAACGACGCGACGCCGTCCGACGCGAGCAGGATCATCCTCGCCAACGGATATTTGCTTTCGCCGGCGAAGCGCGGCTGCCGGTCGTACCGGACGATCGCGGTACGGAAGCCCAGCAGCGGCACGATGCCGCGCAGGAACAGGTTGACCTCGCGGAAGCCGCGCAATTCTTCGATCGCCCGGCGGCTCATCAGGCGGAAGTCCGCGTGATCCGGCAAGATGTCGACGCCGAAGCGGCGCAGCAGCCGGTAGTAGCCGCGCGCACTGACGCGCTTGAAGAAGCCGTCGCTGTCACGACGCTGCCGCACGCCGAATACGATCTCGGCGCCGGACTGGTATTCGCGCAGCATGCGCGGAATCGCGTCGAGGTCGTCCTGGAGATCGGCGTCGAGACTGATCAGCACGTCGCCGTTGACTCTCATGAGCCCGGCAAGCAATGCGTTCTGGTGCCCGTGGTTGCGCGACAGCTTGAGGCCGTGGATACGTGGATCGGCTGCATGGAAGCCTTCGATGAGGGACCAGGTCCGGTCGTGTGAACCGTCGTCGACGAAGGTCACGCCGCTCGCGCCGTCAATGATGCCGTCGCGGGTAAGCTGATCAAGCAGGATCGTGAGCCGGCGTACGGTTTCCGGCAACACGGCTTCTTCGTTGAAGCAGGGAATTACCAGATTGAGCGCGACCATACCCACCCCGATATCGTTACGCGTGCGTTGCGGTCTGCCGTCGTCACGAGGTGCTACTGGTTCATGCAAGGTGGCACGCGGATCGTGCATCGCGCGCGCCTGTTCCCCGTGACCGGATCGGGCCGGTTCCTGCTCTTGATTGTCGTTCGCAACCCCCGGCCCCGGATTCGCGACGAATCCATTATGACGGAACGTACCCGGGCCCGGTGAGACGTCGCAGTGAGGATGAACCCGGATGCGATTGCGGTCTGCGCTCGAGCGCCGGACGATCCCCCAACGCATCCACCCCGATTCAAAAAATTTTCACGAAGGGGCTTGCGCACCTCCAAAACCCTCTCTATAATTCGCGGCTTCTTAGGCTCGTAGCTCAGTTGGTTAGAGCACCACCTTGACATGGTGGGGGTCGTTGGTTCGAATCCAATCGAGCCTACCAACGAACAAAATGAAGGGGTCCGGCAGCGCAAATTGCCTACAGGCAATCCGGCTCGCCAAACATACGAACGCCACGCGGCAACATCGCGTGGCGTTTTTCTTTTTGCGGCCGAAACTGCGCAGGCATGTGCCGATGCGTTGCATGCAATCCATGCGCAACAAGCAGTCCGCATTCGACAAGTCAGGTAGCAGAGCAGGGAAAGCGGGCGCAAAGCGCCCACCCGCCGAGCATCAATGCAGATGCTTCAACTTGTCAGGATTCCGCACGACATAGATCGCGACGACCTTCCCGCCCTCGATCTGGAGAGCCGTCGTCTGCAGCTCGCCATCCGCTTCCAGTGTGACGAACCCCGGCAGCCCGTTGATGAACCCCGCGCGCACGAGCTTCGACGCATGCGTGGCGAACAGCTCGGCGAGGTACGCGTGCACCTTCATCACGCGCTCGAAGCCGAACACCGGCTTGCCCGCGGCCGTGCGCTTGCCGCCGCCGTCCGAATGCAGGCTCACGTCCTCGGCGAGCATCGCGCCTAGCGTGCGCATGTCGCCGCTGCGCGACGCCGCGAAAAACGCCTCGGCCAGCTCGATCCCGCGCTGCCTCTCGACATGAAACCGCGGCCGCGCCTCGCGCACATGCGTGCGCGCCCGCGCGGCGAGCTGCCGGCAGGCGGCCGGGTCACGCTGGATCGTCGTCGCGATCTCGTCGAACGCGAGGCCGAACACGTCGTGCAGCAGGAACGCCGCACGTTCGAGCGGCGACAACCGTTCGAGCGCGAGGATCAGCGGCAGCGTGACGTCCTCCTGTTCATCTTCCTCGACGACCGGCTCGGGCAGCCACGGGCCGATGTAGGTCTCGCGCTGGTGCCGCGCGGACTTCAGCTGGTCGAGGCACATGCGCATCACCATGCGGCGCAGGAACGCCTCGGGCACGCGCACCTCGGTGCGATCGACGTCCATCCAGCGGATGAATGCCTCCTGCACGATGTCCTCGGCGTCCGCGACGGAACCGAGCATCCGGTACGCGACGCGCATCAGCGTCCGACGCAGCGGGTCGAAGCTCGCCGCTGCGTCGGCCCGGTCTGCGGCGCTGCCGGCGGCCGGATCGAGGTGGGTCATCACGCCACCATCTTCGCGGCAGCGGCCTTCGCCTCGGCGGGATCGATCCACAGCCCGAAGCCGACGGCCAGCCGGTTCCAGCCGTTGATCACGTTGATCATCACCGTGAGTTTCACCTGTTCCTCCTGGCTGAAGTGGTCGTTCAGCACCGCATACGCGGCCTCGTGCGCGCCATGGCCTTCCGACAGCCGCGTGAGCGCGTCGGTCCAGCCGAGCGCCGCGCGTTCGCGGTCGGTGTAGCAGGGCGCTTCACGCCACGCGGCCAGCAGGTTGATGCGCTGCTCGGTCTCGCCTTGCTCGCGCGCCGCGACGGTGTGCATGTTAAGGCAGTTCGCGCACGCGTTGATTTGCGACGCGCGGATCTTGACCAACTCGATCAGTGTCGGCTCGAGGCTCCCGGCAGCGGCGACCGAGACGGCCATCCAGTTCTTCATCAATGCGGGCGCGGCGGCAAACGGATTGAGTTTCGCAGTCATGGTTCCTTCTCCTTTCGTGTGGGTTCCGGCGATATGACGAGCGAGCCCTGCGCCCCTGTGACATCGACGCAAAAAAATTTTCAAAAACGGGGAAGCGCGCGGAGGGCAGAGCGGTTGAACGGCGGTGTCGTGGTCCGCGACACCGACGCGCGGACCCGTGCCGATTTCAATTCCATGGCGCCGCTCCCATGGCGAACCCGTGTCATCCGATCTTTCATGACGCCGGCGTGGATGTCATGAGGCGTCGGCATGGAGAACCCGCGGGCATACACATTGCGTTCACCCTCCGAGCCGCCGTCATGACGGGCATCGACGGTTCGTCACGCCGCCGCCCCGCGCATGATCAATGCTTTCATTTTTCTTTCGCGCTCGTTTCACCAGAAATCCGATTCGCGACGTTCACATTTCTGGCCCATACTGTTCTGCACGGGCAGATGAAGTCACGCCGCACCAGCGGCCCGGCGCGCGCGCCGGCTGTCCGACGACGCAGCAATGAAGGTCGCACGTCAGCCGCGCGCATCCGAGCGCAAGGCTTTCCTTTTTCCGGCAACGCAACGCAGCGAATCGCGACGTGAACGGTAAACCGATGAGCCTCCTTGCATCCCAGCTTCAGCGCCGTTACCAGGACGTGCGCGCCCATAGCATCGCGTTGACCGCGACGCTGTCCGCCGAAGACCAGGCCGTGCAGTCGATGCCCGACGCGAGTCCAGTGAAATGGCATCTCGCGCATACGACCTGGTTTTTCGAAACCGTCGTACTGATGCGTCGCGTGCGCGGCTACGCGCCGTTCGACGACGCGTTCCAGTTCCTCTTCAATTCCTATTACGAAGCACTCGGCCCGCGCCATCCGCGGCCGCAGCGCGGGCTGCTCACGCGTCCGTCGCTCGATGAGGTGCACGCGTACCGGCAGTACGTCGACGATGCGATGCTGCGCGCGCTCGACGGTGCCGATCCGGCGTTGCTCGCCACGATCGCGCCCGAGATCGAGCTCGGCCTGCATCACGAACAGCAGCATCAGGAACTGATCGTCACGGACATGCTGCATGCGTTCTCGTGCAACCCGCTCAAGCCCGCGTTCCGGCCGCGCAGCGGCGCCGATGTGCACGCCGGGCACGCCGCCCTGGCCGCGGGCGACGCCGGCCCGTTGCGCTGGCTGCATCAGCCGGGCGGGCTCGTCGAGATCGGCCACGATGGCGCCGCGTTCTCGTTCGACAACGAACGGCCGCGCCATACGGCGCTCGTGCGTCCGTGCGAGATCGCGAACCGTCTCGTGACGAACGCCGAATTCGCGGCCTTCATCGCGGACGGCGGCTATGCACGCCCCGAATACTGGCTGTCCGACGGCTGGGCGACGGTGCAGCGGGAAGGATGGCAAGGGCCCGCGTACTGGATTCCCGGCGACGACGGTGATCCGGCAGCCGCACACGCCTGGCGTGCGTTCGGCCTGCACGGCGTGGAGCCACTCGCGCCCGATGCGCCCGTGTGTCATGTGAGCTTCTACGAGGCGGCGGCGTATGCGGAATGGGCCGGCGCACGCCTGCCGACCGAATTCGAATGGGAGGCCGCGTTCGGCGCGGATGGCATCGCGCAGATGCTCGGGCACGTCTGGCAGTGGACGCGTTCGTCCTACGAGCCGTATCCGGGCTTTCGGCCGCTCGCAGGCGTCGCCGCGGAATACAACGGCAAGTTCATGGTCGGCCAGCAAGTCCTGCGCGGCAGCAGCATCGCGACCCCGCCGGGGCACGAACGGCCGACGTACCGCAATTTCTTTCCGCCGGCCGCGCGCTGGCAATTCACGGGAGTGCGACTTGCGCGAGACGTCTGATCTGACGGCCACGAGCGGTGGCCTGCAACCCGCCCGCGATGCGCGGCCGAGCGCGTTCGAGCGCGACCTGATCGACGGGCTGTCGCGCACGCCGCGCAGCATTCCGCCGAAATACTTCTACGATGCGGCCGGCTCCGCGCTGTTCGATCGCATCTGCGAACTGCCGGAGTATTACCCGACGCGGACCGAACTCGGAATCCTGCGCGATCGCGCGGCCGAGATCGTGCGGCGCGTCGGCCCGCATGCGGACATCGTCGAATTCGGCGCGGGCTCGCTCGAGAAGATCCGCGTGCTGCTCGACGCGTGCGCGGACAACTACGCGAACGCGCCGGCGCGCTACGTGCCGATCGACATCTCGGCCGAGTACCTGCACGGCGCGGCCGCGCGGCTGCGTGCCGCGTATCCATGGCTCGACGTCGCGCCGCTCGCGGCCGACTACACGAAGGCCGAGCAGCTGGCCGAGCTGACCGGCACGCCACGCCGGCGCATCGGCTTCTTTCCCGGCTCGACGATCGGCAACTTCTCGCCGGAGGAAGCCGATACGTTCCTGCGGGACGCCGCGCGGCTGTTGCGCGGCGGCGGCCTGCTGGTCGGTGCGGATCTCGTGAAGGACGAACGCATGCTGCATCACGCGTACAACGACGCGCAGGGCGTGACCGCCCGGTTCAACCTGAACCTGCTCGCCCGCGCGAACGCGGAGCTCGGCGCGGATTTCGATCTCGACGCGTTCTCGCATTGCGCGTTCTACGACCGTGAGCTGCAGCGCATCGAGATGCATCTCGTCAGCGATATCGCGCAGACGGTGTACGTGCGCGGCCACGCGTTCCGCTTCGAGGCCGGCGAACGCATCCACACGGAGAACTCGCACAAGTTCACGATAGACGGCTTCCAGGCGATCGCGCGGCGGGCGGGCTTCGAGCCCGACACCGTGTGGACCGACGCGGACCACCTGTTCAGCGTGCACTGGCTGCGCAGCGTCGACGATATCCGCGCGTAACGTCGTCGCGAGTCGTCGCGATCCGCTCACGCGGCGTGCGCGGCGTGTGCGCGGACGCGTGCGGTCTGCATCGCCGGCCCGCGCGCCGGCAAGATTTCCCGACTCTCCCGATTCGATGCGTCGTTGCAACGGCGTGTCGAATCGCTCGTCACCCTTGTCCCGCAAGGCTTCGCGCCCCTCCGTAAACGTCCGTTACCGGTCTCGCATACCGGTTTCACCTGTGTCCGCCCGTGGTGCCTAGACTCCGAACCGTAGTCACATGACGCACGACACGTGCAGGGAGTCGCGAAATGAGCAAGAAACTTATCCTCGGTGCAGTTCTCGGCGTAGCGGCGCTGGCAGCTTCGGGCGTCGCATCGGCCCACGTCGACCTGTCGGTCGGCATCGGTGTGCCGGGCGTCTATGCGGCGCCGGCGCCGGTCTACGTCGCGCCGCCGCCGGTGACGTACGCGCCGGTTGGCTACTATCGCGATGACGACTGGCGTGAGCGTCAATGGCGCGAACACGAATGGCGCCGCCGTGAATGGCGCGAGCACGAGTGGCGCGAGCGCGGCTGGCGTGACGGCGACGGCTGGCGCGGCCGCTGGAACTGAACCGGGCAACCGGTTCACGAGGACACCGAGTACGACGACGAGAGGAGCGTGATCGCATGATGCCCATTCGACACATCAGGTATAGCGCGGCGGCCGCCGTCGTCGCGCTCGCAACGATCGGCAGCGCGCACGCGGCGGGCTGCATGAAGGGCGCGGTGGTGGGCGGCGTCGCCGGCCACTACGCGGGACATCACGCCGTGGTCGGCGCGGTCGGTGGCTGTATCGTGGGCCGCCACATGGCGAAGAAACACGAGCAGGAACTGGCCGCGCAGCGCAAGGCCGCAGCGCAGGGCGTGCAGCCGGCGCAGTAAGCGTAGCCACCGGCGGAACGGCGTGATCGCGCCGTCTCGGCCTTTCATTTCCCTTGCCGGGTGGCGGCCGATCGGCCGGTTCATCAAGCGTGCCGAACGCCGGCGGATTGATCCGACGAAACCGCGCCGCGCGCGCCGTTACGATCATTTACAACGCCGCGCCGCACGAAGCGCGCGCGTACCTAGAATGCAGTCACTCGAACGCGCTCCAGGGAGCAAACAATGAAAACGCAACGATATCTGTCCGTGCTCGCAGCTGCGCTGCTCGCACTCGGCGCCGTTTCCGCGCAGGCGGCGGGCGGCGGCAATGGGGGTGGTGGCGGTGGTGGTGGTGGCAACGGCGGCGGCCATGGTGCCGGCGGGATGGGCGGCATGGGTGCCAATGCGGGCGGCATGTCCGCCGGCCACATGAGCGGTGAAGCGCTGAGCAACTCGAACGGCATGCACGCGGGCGACCGCGACAAGGGCCTGTCGCGCGCAGCCGATCGCTCCGATTCGATCGCCGATCGTGCCGGCGCGCAGCCGGGCAGCGGTCACGGGCGCTCGCACGGGCACACCGCGCATGCATCGAAGTCCACGCGCCACGCGCATCGGAACGCATTCGGCCACACACTGTAAGCGCGGCGCACGCATGCGGAAGAAGGGCGCTTCGGCGCCCTTTTTCATTGCCAGCGGACCAAGGGGCGCCGCGGTGTGTCGCGTTGCTCGTCGCGCATCGACCCCGATTTGCAACCAGCCGTAACCGCACGCATGAACGCGCCAGAATACGAACCGCTTTCACGCGAATGACAGGCGGATTCGCTCCCCCATACGCGAGCATCGCGGCAGCGCCGCGGCCCGCGCCATGAAAAAAGGGCGGCTCGTCGCCGCCCTTCGTTTCAGCGTCCCGCGCCCGCCAGCGGCGCGACGGCTGCAACAGGCTCGAACAACGCGTCGGCCTGCCTGACGCGCACGAACCGCGCGGCCGCCCCGCCGTCCGCCAGCGCCCGGAAATGCGCTTCGCCGCACGCGAGCTTCGCGCGCTCGTGCTCGCTCGTCACGTCGCCGTCTGCATTCGGCGTATCGACGACGAAGTACAGCCGCTCGCCGCCATCCTGCTCCGCGAGCACCGCCCAGTCGGGGTGATAGCTGCCGAGCGGCGTCGGCACGCGGAACCATGCGGGCAGCTTCGCGTACAGCTTCACGCCGTCGTGCGCTTCCAGCGCATCGGCGAACGCGCGCTCGGCGTCGGTCTCGCACACGACGGCCTCGTGGATCGACTTCCGCGCATCCGGCCGCAGGTTGCGCAGATAACCGGTCAGCGCCTCGCTTTCGAACGACTCGAGCGCATGCACGTGGCGCTCGCCGAGCTTCCGGTACGCGATGCCGGCAACCAGCGCGAGCCGCTTGCAGCGGTTGATCGCATCGGCGGCCAGCGCGATGAACTGCTGCGGATTCACGCGGAAATCGTCGAGCCGGCCGCTGTCGGCCAGGATCGTCGCGAGCGAGCGGCGCGTGAGCTGCGTGCGGTCCTGCAGTTCGGTGAGCAGGTCGGGCAGCGGCAGCTCGCCTTCGTCGATCAGCACCGTGCCGGCGCCGGCCACCTCGATCGCCTCGATGCCGGCCTTGCCGATGTCGATCTCGGCCTTGCGCCACTGCAGCCGCGCGCGCGCGATGTCCGGCGCGTCGCGCAGCGCGGCCGTGCAGTCGCGCACGAGCTTCGCGTTGTCGAACTCGACGCTGTACACGGTGCGATGGCGGATGCGGTCCCACAACGCGCGGAAGTCGTCGCCGAACACGACGGCCTTGCCCGACGCGTCGCGCCGCAACGCGATCGCGCGCCGCTCGTCCGCATTGCGCACCGCGAAGCGGCCCGACAGCTTGCGCAGCGTCGCGACGATCGGCGCGCGCAGCGTCTCGAACGCCGCGGGCAGCACGAGCGCGCTCTGGCGCAGCGCATCCTTCAGCCGGTCGAGCACCTTGCCCTGCGCGTCGACGTAGCCCTGCTCGTGCAGATGGGTCCACAGCACGCGCGACAGCTCGATGCCGAGCGCATGCGCGGGCCCGTCGCCTTCCTGCACCGGCAGCGCCGCGAACTGGTGTTCCTCGACGATCCCGAAACGGATGCCCGTATCGGCCTCGATTTCCTTCTGCAGGTTCTCCGCGAACGACTCGTAGCGCTCGGTCGCGATCACGGTGAGCGTGTTTACGCCCGGATCGCGCACGCGTTCGCCGTCCTGGTCGACCGCGAGGCGCAGCCCGCGGCCGAGCGTCTGGCGACGCTCGCGTTCGGTCTGGATGTCGCGCAGCGTGCAGATCTGGAACACGTTCGGGTTGTCCCAGCCTTCCTTCAGCGCCGAGTGCGAGAAGATGAACTTCAGCGGTGTGTCGAACGACAGCAGCGCTTCCTTCTCGCGCATGATGAGGCCGTACGCGCGCTCCGCGTTCTCGCGGGCCGCGGCGCTGCTTTCGCTCGTGTCGGTCCAGCCGCCCTTGCGGTCGATCGAGAAGTAGCCGTTGTGCGCGCGCTCGACTTCGAGCGCGACGTCGACGCCGTCGAACAGCGCACGGTAGGCCGGCACGCGCGCCGCGCGCGCATATTCCTCTTCGAAGATCAGCGCGTAGTCGCCCTTCACCGGCATCCCGTGCTCGTCGTAGCGGCGATAGCGTTCGACCGAATCGACGAAGAACAGCGACAGCACCTTCACGCCGCGCTCGGCGAGGCGCAATTCCTTGTCGAGATGCTCGCGGATCGTGCGGCGGATCATCTCGCGCTGCACGGCGAGTGTGTCGATGTCGCCGAACGCCTCGCCGAGCGACAGGAACGCCTCGCCTTCCGGATGACGCAGCTCGACGTACTCGGCGCCCTTCACCGCATGCACTTCGCCGATCCGCAGCCCCGCGTACAGCGCGCGCCTGGTCAGGCGCTCGAGATCGTCGCCGTCGGTGGCCGTCACGATCTGGCGCTTCACGCCGGCCGCGGTCGCGACGTCGAGCTCGATGCGTGCGCTGATCGCACCGCGCCGGTTCGACACGCCGACGAGCCGCACGTAAGGCTTGTTGTGCGCATCCTCGACGATCGCCGACGCGATCTCGATCTGCTTGACGAGCTTGCGTTCGTACGCGTCGACCGCGTCGAGCCGGTACACCATGTGGTGACGGTCGACGTGCGTGGCCGAATAGCGCAGCGTGCAGAGCGGCGCCATCGCGGCGAGCGCTTCGCGGCCGCGCCCTTCGAGCCCGCCGTCGACGCTCTGCGGCTCGTCGACGATCACGATCGGCCGCGTCGCGCGGATCAGGTCGATCGGCTTCTCGCCGCCGGTCTTCTCGCTGTCCTTGTAAAGGTTGTTGATCTCTTTCTTGTTGATCGCGGCGACCGTCATCACCATGATCTGGATCGCCGCGCTCGCCGCGAAGTGGCGCACCTGGCCGAGCTTCGCGGAGTCGTACAGGAAGTAGTCGTACGGCACGCCCGCGTACAGCGCGCGGAAATGATCCTCGGTGATCGAGAGCGTCTTGTGCACGCCTTCCTTGATCGCGATCGACGGCACGACGATCACGAACTTCGTGAAGCCGTAGCGGCGGTTCAGCTCGAAGATCGTGCGCAGGTACACGTAGGTCTTGCCGGTGCCGGTCTCCATCTCGACGGTGAAGTCGCGCGAGCCGGGCTGGCCGGACGGCGGCAGCCCGCCGCGCAGCTGGACGTCGGCGAGGTTGCGCGCGAGCGCGTCGTCGGTCAGCGACAGCCGGTTGCCGACGCCTTGCTCCGACACCGCGAAGCCGAGCGAGCCTTGCGCCGCGGCCGTCGTGCCGGGCGCGGCGTTCGCGAGCACGCTGAAGTCGCCGCGATACGATTCCTGGCCGCGAAACAGGTCGCAGACGGCGTCGATCGCCTCGCGCTGGTAGTCGAGGTCCGCTTCGAAATGCAGCCGCATCACAGGCTCCGCACGCGCTTCACGCCGTGCTGTTCGAGCAGCGCGGCGAGATTGAGCTTCGCGACGTCGTCGACGAAGCCGCTGTCGCGGAACAGGCACGTGACGTCGCGCGTGGCACCCGTCACGTCGAGCAGCTCGACGATGCCGTCGGCGAGCGGGCCCGCGTCGTCGCGCGCGATGCGCGCGTCGAAGCACGCGACGATCGAGCGGCCGATCAGGTGCACCGTCTTGCCCGCGACCGGGTGATGCTCGACCGGCGTGCACAGATCGAGGCCGAGCTTCAACGTGAGTTCGGCGAGCAGGTCGTCCTCGCTGCGGCCGGTCTTCACGTGCTCGACGGATGCGAACAGCGCGTGGTCGAAGTCGTCGCGGCGCGGATCCCATTCGATCACGTTGGTCGTATCGAGCCGGTACACGCGGAAACCGAGGTCGCCATAGCTTTCCGGGTAGTCGCGCGCGACCTGCTGCGCGGTGCGGCGCAGGCGTTCCTTCGTGATTTCCGCGAGCGTCAGCGGCTTCTTCAGCTTCGCGCAGAAATCGGCGGCTGCGAGCTGCGTCTTGTCGCGGCGGTCGAGCGCCTCGGGCAACTGCACGAGGATGTAGCGGCGCGCGCCGCCGTCGGTCGCGTTCACCTGCATCACCGCGTGGCCGGTCGAGCCGGAGCCGGCGAAGCAGTCGAGCACGATGTCGTCGCCGCGCGTGCACCAGCCGATCACGGCCGCCGCGAAATCGACCGGCTTCGGCTGGTCGAACGGGATGCCGAGCGTCTTCAGCAGCGCGTCGTCGGAGCCGGCGAACGGCAGCACCGACGGCACGTTCTCGTACATGTTCTCGTCGAGGTAGTAGATCCGCTGCGGCTGCGTGGTTTCATCCGGACCGAATTCGATCTGGCCGCGCTCGATCAGCGCCTGCATCGTCGCGGGCGGGTTGCGCCAGCCGCGCGCCGGCATCGCGCACGGCTTGCCGGTGACCGGGTGGATCAGCGGCGTGAAATACTCGTCCGGCGCCTTCTTCTTGTTCGGCCACGCCATCGACACGAGGCGGTACACGCGCCCGTCGGCCGACAGCCGGTCATACATCACCTCGCCGCCCGACAGGTTGGTCTGCGCCTTCATCCAGGCGCGGTAGGCCTTCTGCGCGTCCTTCGCGTTGCCGCTGCGGTACACCGCGTCGTGCGCGGCATCCAGCATGCGCTGCGCATTGCGCTTCGGGCGCTTCAGCGGCGCCTGCTCGAGCAGCGTCTCGGCGTTGCGCGCGAACAGCACCAGCGATTCGTGCTGGTACGCGACGCCGCGCGCATCGCCCTTCGGATTGCGCTTGTCCCACACGGCGACGCCGAGCTCGTTCTCCTCGCCGAAGATCTCGCGCAGCATCAGCACGAGCGCATGCACCTCGTGCTCGTCGATGTGCACGGCGATCAGCCCTTCGTCGGACAGCAGCGCGTGCGCGAGCTTCAGGCGCGGATACATCATGTTCAGCCAGTCGGTGTGGAACCGGCCGTTCGCCTCGGTGTTGGTGCTGCGCTTCACGCCGCCTTCGGTCTGGCCCGTCATCGCCAGATAGTGGCGGATGCTGTCGCTGAAGTCGTCCGGATAGACGAAATCGCTGCCGGTGTTGTACGGCGGGTCGATGTAGACGAGCTTCACCTTGCCCGCGTAGCTCTTGTGCAGCAGCTTCATCACGTCGAGGTTGTCGCCCTCGATCACGAGGTGGCGCGTGTCGTCCCATGCGACGCTGTCGGCAGGGCACGGACGCAGCGTGCCCGTCGACGGCGTGAGCGCGGCCTGGCGCGCGCTGCGCTTGCCGTGCCAGTGGAAGCCGTAGCGCTCGTCGGCGTCGCCGACGGTGCGCTCGCCGACCAGCGCCTTGAGCACGTCGACGTCGACCGACGCGCCGTCCGGGCCTTCGGTCACGAGTTCGGGGAACAGCGCCTTCAGGCGCGCGACGTTGTCGGCGGTGAAATCCGTCGACATCGCCTGCGGGCTCGCCGCATCGAGTTTCTGCATCGTTTTTTCCATCGGAGCCCGGCCGCGTGCGCCAGGACGTCGGGCGCACTCACGGCACCGGCGGCAATGGCCACCCGGGCAAACCCGAAACGCTAGCGAGTCGGTCGGCGCAGGTCAAGCACCGATGTGAGGGCATCGTGCGCGCATCGGCCGCGATCGCCCGTCCGACGGGCCGCAAGCGGCTTCGGGCCGGTGGTCGCGGCGGCGGCCGACCGGCGTTCCCCGGGGGCGCTGCGCGGGCCAAAAGCGACGAAAAAACGGCGAAAAAAAGGGCACGGTCAGCGCGATGCGCCGCCGTGCCAGCATGGAGAATCCCGGATGGAGGGTGTGGCGGAGCCCGGCGGGCCCCGCCCGGATGACCGGCCCTCGGGTCAGAAGCGCGTGCGGATGCCCGACGTCAGTTCGAGCTGGTTCTTCGCGCCGAACGTCGACGACACCGTGTAGCCGCCATGCAGCTTCATGTAGTCGCCAGCCAGATACACCTCGGTGCGCTTGCTCAGGTGGTAGAACACGGACCCGTAGATCGTCTCCTTGAAGCCGTTGCCGACGCCGTTGGTCAGGCTGAACGCGCCGAGGTTCGCGTTCGGCGTGAAGCCGTCGGCGTTGTACGCGGCGTTCTTGATGCGCATCTGCTGATAGCCGAGCTCGTAGTCGAGCGGGCCCTTCGGCGCGATCTTCATCGACACGGTCCACGAATCGTCGTGGCGCTGGCCGAGCGCGCCCTGGTCGCCGTTGTAGCGGAAGTAGCCGGCATTCAGGCGCACGATGCTGAACGAGTAGTTGCCGCCGACCGAGAACGTCTGGTTCCTGAAGCCGTTGTGGTTCACGTGGTTGTAGAAGCCCGACACGGCGAACGGCCCGCCGTTGTAGCCGAGCGCGACCTGGTATGCGGAGCCGGTCGCGAACGAGGTCGAGTTGCTGAACTGGTAGCCGGCGCTCGCGAAGATGCCGTTGCTGAACAGCTTCTTCCACGCGACACCGTTGTTGTACCGCGTGCCGGTCGGGCCGGCCGCGTAGAAGATCATCTGCTTGAAGTTGTTCGAGTTGGTCCAGCCGCCTTCCTCGGTCGTCAGCTTCGCGGAGCCGTACGCGTCGCCGTAGATCGCCGATGCGTCGCGCGCGATCGTGTTCTGGAAGCCGGCCGTCAGCTTGCCGAAGCGCTCGTCCTCGACGCCGACCCATGCGTCACGGTCGAAGATCTGGCCTTCGTCTTCCATCTGGCCGTTCGCGACCACGAATTCGCTTTCGAGGCGGAAGATGATCTTCGTGCCGCCACCGATGTCCTCGGCGCCTTTCAGGCCCCAGCGGCTGCCGCTGAACCACGGCTCGCCTTCGTTGCCCATGCCGATCACATGGTTGCCGTTGGCGTCGGCGTGGGTCCGGTAGGTCGGAAAGCTCAGGTCCATCAGGCCGTAAAGCTGCACGCTCGACTGCGCCTGCGCCTGGGTGCCGGCGCACAGGCCTGCCGCCGCGATGGAAAGGGCAAGGGTTTTTCGTTTCAAGATCGTCTCCTCCGAGCTGCCGCATTGAAATCTGTTTGTTGGCAGTACGTAATGTATGCCGATTGTTGCCGACCACAGCGAGAGGGCCGACGCATAGCATCGTAGAGGGGGCAATCCTTCACGCCGCTTTCCCGGAGGAAAGAATCGGATCGGTGAAAACACCGAAATCGCAATAATCGGGAATCGGGCAAGCGGGCAGCCCGCGGGCTGCCAAAACAACATTACGTGCTGCGAATCGATGCCGCGGGCCGCGCCGTCAGTCCTGCGCGGTCTTCGCGCGCAGGATATAGCCGAGCCCGCGCAGCGTGATGATCTCGGCCGTGCTGAGCGCGAGATGCTTGCGCAGCCGGTGGATGTAGATGTCGATCGCATCCGCGCTCGGCTCGTCGTCGAGCGCGAATACGCTGTCCATCAGCCGCGCTTTCGATACCGTCTTGTTCTGTTGCAGCATCAGCGTTTCGAGAATCGCATGCTCGCGGCGGCGCAGCGCGAGCACCGTGTCGCCGCAGCGGAATTCACGCGTGCCGAACGCATAGACGAGATCGCCGCACACGAGCTGCGTCGTGCCGACGCCGGCCTGCCGGCGGATCAGCGCGCGGATCCGCGCGACCAGCTCGCGCGATTCGAACGGCTTGACCACGTAGTCGTCGGCGCCCGCGCCGAAGCAGTCGACCTTGTCGTCGACCGAGCCGTGCGCGGTCAGCATCAGCACCGGCACGTTGTCGTTGCGGCGCCGCAATCGCGCGAGCACCTCCTTGCCGCTGATGCCAGGCAGCCGCATGTCGAGCAGCACCGCGTCGTAGCGCTCCGTTTTCAGCACCGTATCCGCGCGCTCGCCGTCGCCGACGCAGTCGACCGCGAAATCCTCGCCGCGCAGCAGGTTCACGATCCAGTGCGCGAGTTCGGCGTTGTCTTCGACCAGCAGGAGTTTCATGGCAACTTCATCTCTTCAAGGAAACGTCGGGCCGCCCCAAGTTTCCCGCCCGGCAGGAAGTCCCCTTGGGGGATTGCCCCCTTCGGGGGCCTGGCGCGCAGCGACCGGTTTGGGCGCACTCTTCAATCGTACGCGGGCAGCCGCACGGTCACGACGATACCGCGATTGCCGGGGCCCGGCGCGAGCGACGCGCTGCCGCCGTGCGCCTGCGCGATCTCGCGGACGATCGCGAGGCCCAGGCCCGAGCCTTCGGTGTCGGCCGACACGCGGTAGAACCGCTTGAACACGTGCGGCCGTGCTTCGGCCGGAATGCCGGGGCCGTTGTCGACCACCTCCAGCACGACCGCGGCGCCGTCGCGCCGTGCCGCGACCGTCACGCAGCCGCCCGGCTGCGTATAGCGCACGGCGTTGTCGACGAGGTTCATCACCAGCGCGGTCAGCAGGCTGTCGCTGCCCGCGACGTCGAGCCGTTCCCCGAGATCGGCGCCGAGGTCGATGTCGCGCTGCTGCGCGAGCACGATCGTTTCCTCGAGCACGCTCGATACGACGGCGGCGAGATCGACGCGATGCGTGAGCAGCGTCGACGGCGTCGCTTCCGCGTGCGCGAGCAGCAGCAGCTTGTCGGTCACGTCGGCCATCTTGCGGCTGCTGCGCTGCATGCTGTCGAGCACCGACGCCAGCTCGCGATCGTCGTGGTCGCGCTGCTGCGCGTACTGGATCTGCGTGTCGAGCACCGCGATCGGCGTGCGCAGCTGGTGCGCGGCGTCGGCGATGAAGCGACGCTGCGTGGCCGTGTGCGTATTGAGCCGCGCGATGCACTGGTTGATCGCGTCGACGATCGGCCGCAGCTCGTGCTGCAGCCGCTCCGGGCGGATCGGCTCCAGTTCCATCGGCCCGCGGTCGGCGACGTCGTCCTTCAGCTTCATCAGCGGGCGCAGCTCGAGCGTGAGGCCGAGATAGACGAGCACGATCGCGAGCACCAGCATCAGCGACAGGCGCACGAGCTGCGGCCGCCAGATCGTCGCGACCATCGCGTCGTACGAGCGCGTCGTCTTCGCGACGATCACCGTGACCGTCTCGATCTGCCCCTCGTCGTACAGCTGGCGATCGTAGGCGGCCGCGCGCAGCCGCACGCCGTCGAGCGACGTGTCGTACAGCGTCGGCTCGACCCCGTGCCGCCCGGGCACCGCGAGCGCCGGGTTGCCCGCGAGCAGCCGGTCGTGACCGTCGATCACCTTTGTAGAACACCGAATCGCCCGACGGGCGATTCGAAGATCTCCAGCGCGGCCGGCGGCACGTCGGCCGCCGGCCGCCCGTTACGCCATTCGACGTCCTCGCCGATCGTGCGCGCGGACGCGACGAGCGCGCTGTCCTGCACGAGCCCGGCCGTGCGCCGCGCGGTGTCGTACGACATCGCGCCCGCGATCAGCACGAAAGCCGCGAGCGGCAGCAGCAGCCACCACAAGAGCCGCCCGCGCAGGCTGTGCGCCATTCCGTCTCCTCAATGCCGAACCGCGCCGGGGCAACCGGCGCGGTTCGGGCGTGTCATTCGATGATGCGTGCGTTGCTCAGAACGCGGCGGGGCGCCACTTGAGCAAGCGCTTCTCGAGCCAGGTCAGCAGGTAGTCGGCGGCCAGCGCGACCACGGCCAGCACGATCATCGCCGCGAACACGCCGCTCGCGTTGAACGCGCCCTGGGCGGTGGAGATTAGCAGGCCGATGCCCTGCTTGGAACCCAGGAATTCGCCGACGACCGCACCGACCAACGCGAAGCCGAAGCTCACGTGCAGGCTCGCGAGAATCCAGCTGAGCGCGGACGGAATCACGACCGACGTGGTGATCTGCCGGCGCGACGCGCCGAGGATCTGCGCATTCGCGATCAGGTAGCGGTCGGCTTCGCGCACGCCCTGGAACGCGTTGCCGAACACGACGAAGAACACCATCACGACGGCCAGCGCGATCTTCGACGCCATGCCGAGGCCGAGCGCGATCACGAAAATCGAGCCGAGCACGACGCGCGGGATCGAGTTCGCGATCTGGATATAGAGGCCGAACACGTCGGACATCAGCTTGTTGCGGCCGAGCACGATCCCGCAGAGCACGCCGGCGACCGAGCCGATCAGGAAGCCGATCGTGGTTTCCTCGAGCGTCACCCAGACCTGCGTAAGCAGCGGCCCCTGCGACGTGCCGTTGATGAACCAGTCCTGGAGCTGCGCGAAGATCAGCGTCGGCTGAGAGAAGAAGAACGGATCGATCCACTTCAGGCGTGCGGCCAGTTCCCAGCCGCCCAGCACGACGACGAGCACGGCGATCCGCAGGCCGATGATCAGTTGCCGGCGGCGGCGCAGCCGGGTTTGAGCGGCACGCGACTCGTCCTCGAGCGACGGTGCCGGAATGGCGGTGGGGGGAAGCGTCATGTCGGTCATGCTCCTGTCCTATCCTGTCCTTGCTGCTGTCAGCCGATCTGCACTTCTTCGCGCAGGTCGTGCCAGATGTCCTTGGAAATTTCGATGAAGCGCGTGTCGTAGCGAATCTCAGACGTGACGCGCGGGCGCGGCAGGTCGATCTCGTACACGCGCTTGAGCGTCGCGGGGCGCGCGGTCAGCACGAACACGCGGTCGGCGAGCGCGATCGCCTCCTCGAGATCGTGCGTGACGAACACGACCGAGCCCTTGTTCGCGGACCACAGCTGCAGCAGCTCGTCCTGCATCAGCGTGCGCGTCTGCATGTCGAGCGCGGAGAACGGCTCATCCATCAGCAGGATTTCCGGCTGGTTGATGAAGGTCTGCGCGAGCGCGACGCGCTTCCGCATCCCGCCGGACAGCTGGTGCGGGTAGTGTTTCGTGAACTTGTCGAGGCCGACCTTGCGGATCCATTCCTCGGCCTGCGCGTAGGCGACGTCCTTCGAGCGGCCGCGAAACAGCGGGCCTGCCGCGACGTTGTCGATCACGTTGCGCCACGGGAACACCGCGTCGGCCTGGAACACGAAGCCGATGCGCGGATCGATCCCGTCGACCGGGCGGCCCATCACGCGCACCTCGCCGGAAGCCGGCTTCAACAGCCCGGTGATCAGGTTCAGCGTGGTCGACTTGCCGCAGCCAGTCGGCCCGACGATCGCGATGAACTCGCCGCGCGCGACGCTCATGCTGAAGTCGCGCAGCGCGACGGTGGCCTTGCCTTCCGGCGAGATGAAGCGGCACGACACATTGCGAAACTCGATCGCCGGTGTGCTCGGAGAAACTGCCTGGGTCATCGCATTCGTCCTGCGGGTGATGAGGGCGCCGCATCGTGGCGGCGCCGGGCCGGTCAGCCGGGCCGGAACGGGGAATGCGCGGCGGCGGGATCGCCGCCGCCGGCGCCGAGATCGATTACTTCGCGTTCACGAAATCGTTGGTGTAGGTGCGCGCCAGGTCGATGTGCTTGCCCTTCACCGACGGGTTGAACGCCGACAGCACCTTCAGCACGGTCGCCGGGCCGTCGGCCGGCATCTTCGCGTCGGCGGTGTACATCGGCAGTGATGCCTTCAGCGCGGACACGTACAGCGCCTTGTCCTTCTGGTAGTCGGCCGGCATCTTCGCGGCGATCTCCTCGGCGCTGTGCGTGTGGATGAACTGCATCGTCTTCGCGAACGCGTGCGCGAGCTTGGTGGCTTCGGCCTTGTGCGAATCGGCCCACGCCGACTGCACGTACAGGCTCGCCGCCGGATAGGTGCCGCCGAGCGCGGCGCGCGTGCCTTCCAGCGTGCGCAGGTCGACCAGGACCTTCGCGTCGCCCATCTTCTCGAGCGCGGACACCGTCGGCTCGGTCGTCATCCCGGCGTCGATGCGGCCTTGTTTGATCGCGGCGATGAAGCTCGCGTCGGCGCCGACCGGCAGCATCGTGTACTGCGTCGACGGCACGCCGTGCTGCAGCGCGAGATATTGCGTGAGGAAGCTCGTCGACGAGCCGAGGCCGGTCACGCCGAGCGTCTTGCCCTTCGCGTCGGCCATCGACTTGAAGGTGGGTGCCGCCTTCGTCGACACCATCTCGACCTCGCCCGGCACCTGGCCGAACACGGCGATCGCCTTCACGTCCTTGCCCTTGCTCTGCAGGTCGATCGTGTGGTCGTAGAAGCCGACGACGCCCTGCACGGCGCCCGCCAGCAGCTCGTTCTCGGCGTCGACGCCGGCCGGCTGCGACAGCAGCTCGACGTCGAGCCCTTCGGCCTTGAAGTTGCCGAGCTCCTGCGTGAGCCGCGCGGGCAGGTAGATCAGCTTCGCGATCCCGCCGACCATGATCGTGATCTTGCCGCCGTCGTCGGCGAAAGCGGGGTGAGCGGCGAGCGCGCAGCTCAGGCTGGCTGCCACGGCGAGGGTGCGCAGGATGGGTCGCATCGGGGTCGTCTCCTTCGTTGTATTCGTATGGCGCGATGCTTGCTGCATCGTCCTGACGAGTATAGGGAGGCGAAACCTTCCGGTACCTTTCGCGGGCGGGCGATTCCTTTAGGGGTTTTCCAGCAATCGGCGGCTCAAGCGACCTGGCGCCACCCGATCAACACCCGCCCCATCGCATCCAGCCCCATGTCGAACAGATGCGACACGAACGGCACGAGGTTCGGGATCATCAGTTGCACGAGCAACAGCCCGACCAGCATCGTGACCGGAAAGCCGATCTGGAAGATGCCGATCTGCGGCGCCGCGCGGTTCAGGATCCCGAGCGCGAGGTTCGCGATCAGCAGCGCCGCGACGACCGGCAGCGCGAGCAGCAGCCCCATCTCGAACACGGTCGCGCCGAACGCGGCCAGCGTGCGCCAGCCGGGCGCGTGCAGCAGGTCGGCCGACACCGGCAGCGTCTGGAACGACGCGGCCAGCGCCGCGAACACCTGCAGGTGGCCGTCCACCGCGAGAAACGCGAGCATCGCGATCGCATTCAGGAAGCGGCCCATCGCCGGCGTCGCGCCGTTCGAATGCGGGTCGAAGAAGGTCGCGAAACCGAGCCCCATCGACAGGCCGATGAAGTCGCCGGCCGCCTCGACGGCCGCGAACACGATCTGCATCGTGAAGCCCATCGCGGCGCCGATCAGGAACTGCGTGACGACGATCCAGATGCCCTGCGCGGAGAACACAGTGACGCCCGGCATCGCGCCGAGCGTCGGCGCGACGACCAGCGCCAGGAACGCGGCGATGCCGATCTTCACGCGCACCGGCACGGCCGCATGGCCGACCACGGGTGCCGTCGCGACGAGCGCGAGCATCCGCACGAACGGCCACAGGAAGGCCGTCAGCCAGCCGTTTAGCTGCGCGTAGGTAACCGAGAACATCGGCGGGGAACGAAAGCCTGGCGCGCCGCTCAGCCGGCGCCGAGCGTCGCGACGTGCAGCAGCGTCTGCCGCAGGTAGTCGAGCATCGTCGTCAGCATCCACGGGCCGGCGATCACGAGCGTCGCGGCCACCGCGAGCAGCTTCGGGATGAACGACAGCGTCGATTCGTTGATCTGCGTCGCGGCCTGGAACAGGCTCACGACGAGGCCGACCGCGAGCGCGACCAGCAACAGCGGGGCGGCCAGCAGCAGGCCGACCATCATCGCCTGGTGCGCCAGCGTCATCACCTGTTCGGGTGTCATCGTGCGCGTCCTCCGCTTACGTGAAGCTCTGCGCGAGCGAGCCGATCAGCAGCTGCCAGCCGTCGACCAGCACGAACAGCATCAGCTTGAACGGCAGCGACACGGTGGACGGCGACACCATCATCATCCCCATCGACATCAGCACGCTCGCGACGACCATGTCGATGATCAGGAACGGGATGAAGATCGTGAAGCCGATCTGGAAGCCGGTCTTCAGCTCGCTCGTGACGAACGCGGGCACCAGCAGCGACAGCGGCACGTCTTCCGGGCCCTGCATCGGCGCGGCCTTCGAGATCTTCGCGAACAGCGCGAGATCGGTCTCGCGGGTCTGCTTTAGCATGAAGGTCTTGAACGGCGCGACGCCGCGCTGCACGGCCTGCTCCATCGGCATCGAGCCGTCGGAAAACGGCTTGTAGCCGTCGGCGTACGCGCGGTCGAGCACCGGCGACATCACGAAGAAGGTGAGGAACATCGCGAGGCCGACCAGCACCTGGTTCGGCGGCGTCGTCGCGGTGCCGAGCGCCTGGCGCAGCAGCGACAGCACGATGATGATGCGCGTGAAGCTCGTCATCATCAGCAGCATCGCCGGCAGGAACGACAGCATCGTGAGCAGCAGCATCGTCTGCACGCTCAGCGAATAGGTGGTGCCGCCGTTCGGGCCCGGGCTCGTGTTGAACGCGGGCAGGCCGGCCGCCTGCGCGCACGCGAGCGCCGGGGCGACGCAGAGGATCAGCACGGGCGCGAAGCGCGCCGCGCGACGCAGGAATTCGTGTTTCATCGGAATGCGAGTACGGAAAGAGGGCGCGACGCCATGTCAGCGGTCCTTGCCGCGTCCGAAGCGCTTCGCGGCTTCGCCCGCGAGCGCGTCGCGAAACCGCGCGCCGAACGTGCCGGGCTGGCCGCCGCCGGATGCGGGGCCGCCGGCAGGTGCCTCGACCGTCGTGGTGGCCGCCGCCGAGCCGGCCGGCAGCGTATGCAGCAGCCGCACGTTGCCCGGCGCGACGCCGAGCACGAGCCAGGTGTCGCCGATCTCGACGATCGTCGCGCTTTCCTTCGCGCCGAGCGCGACGCTCGACACGACCTTCAGCGGGCCGCCGCGCCGCGCGGGCTGGAACCCGAAGCGGCGCGCGAGCCACGCGCAGCCGAACACGAGGCCGATCACGACCGCGAGCCCGACGAGCGTCTGCAGCACCGCGCCGACGCCGAGCGACGGCACGGCCGAGCCGACCGTCACGCTCGATGCGATGGCGCCGGCGTTGTTCACCGCGTTCATGTCGGCGGCGCCGGCCGGCGCGCACGCAAGCGACGCGGCAGCCGCCGCCGCGATCGCGAACAGGCGCGCGTGCCGGCCGGACGTCACGACCTTCATCGATTCAGCTTCCGGATCCGTTCGGCCGGCGTGATGATGTCGGTCAGCCGGATGCCGAACTTGTCGTTGACCACCACGACCTCGCCCTGCGCGATCAGGCAGCCGTTCACGAGCACGTCCATCGGCTCGCCGGCGAGGCCGTCGAGCTCGACGACCGACCCCTGCGCGAGCTGCAGCAGGTTGCGGATCGCGATCTTCGTGCGGCCGAGCTCCACGGTCATCTTGACCGGGATGTCGAGAATCATCTCGATGTCGTTGTGCGTCGAGCTGGCCGCGGCCTTCGACAGCGGCTGGAACACGCCGGCGCCGGTCGCGCCCGCCTGCACCGGCTGCTGGTTCTGCTCGGCGAGCGCGGCGGCCCAGTCGTCCATGCCCGAATCCTCTTCCGCTGCGGCGGGTGCCGCCTGCACGGCCGCGGCCGATTCCGCGAGGGCCGCGTCGGCGAGTGCCTGCGGGTCGAGTTCGGTCGTCGGGTTCAACTCACTCATATCCACCTTCCTTCATCGTGTCGCCCGCGCTGATCATCTTCTGTACGCGCAACGCATATTGACCATTGAAAATGCCGTAGCCGCATTCCATCACCGGCACGCCGTCGACCTTCGCGATGATCGTGTCGTCGATCTCCAGCGGCAGCACGTCGCCCGCGCGCAGGTTCAGGATCTTCTCGAACGTCGACGGGATCTCGGCGAGATCCGCGCTCAGCTCGACCTCGGCCGACTGCACCTGCTGCGACAGCACGCGCACCCAGCGGCGGTCGACTTCGAGCGCCTCGCCCTGGATCGGCGATGCGAGCACGTCGCGGATCGGCTCGACCATCGAGTACGGCATGCAGATGTGCAGCGTGCCGCCCGTCGGCCCGAACTCGATCGAGAACTGCGTGACGATCACGATCTCGTTCGGCGTCGCGACGTTCGCGAACTGCGTGTGCATCTCCGAGCGCACGAATTCGAACTGCAGCGGCCGCACGCTCTTCCACGCGGTCGTGTAGTGCTCGAACACGAGATTCAGCAGCTTGCCGATGATCCGCTGCTCGGTGGCCGTGAAGTCGCGGCCCTCGACGCGCGTGTGGAAACGCCCGTCGCCGCCGAACAGGTTGTCGACGACGAAGAACACGAGGTTCGGGTCGAACACGAACAGCGACGTGCCGCGCAGCGGCTTCACGTGCACCAGGTTCAGGTTCGTCGGGATCGGCAGGTTGCGGGTGAATTCGCTGTACTTCAGCACCTTCACCTGGCTCACGGAGATTTCCGCCGTGCGCCGCATGAAGTTGAAGATGCCGATCCGCAAGAGGCGCGCGAAGCGGTCGTTGATGATCTCGAGGCCGGGCATCCGGCCGCGGACGATCCGCTCCTGCGTCGCGATGTTGTAGGGGCGGACGCCCGACGTATCGCGCTGCTCGTCGATTGCGTCGGTTTCGCCCGTGACGCCCTTGAGGAGGGCATCGACCTCCTCCTGGGACATGAACTCCTGGTGGCCCATGCGCGCTCCTTTTCCGGCCGCGTTACTGGACGACGAATTCGGTGAACAGCACGTCGTCGACCTTCGCGCGCTGGTTGCCCGGCTGCGTCGGCTGTTCGATCAGCTCGCGCAGCTCCTTCGCGAGCGAACGCTTGCCGTCCGGCGTCGCGAGATCCTCGGGATGCTTGTTCGACAGCGCGAGCAGGATCCGGCTGCGGATCTCCGGCATGCGCGCGGTCAGCTGCTCCTGCGCCTTCGGGTCGGTGAGCTTCAGCGACAGGCCGACGCGCAGGTAGTGCTGCACGCCGTCCTCCGACTGCAGGTTGACGGTGAGCGGGTCGAGCGGGAAGAACACCGGCGCGGCCAGCGGCGCCGGTTCGGCGGGCGCGCTCGCATGGCCGACGCCGGCCTTGCTCAGGAACACGTACATGCCGCCCGCGGCGGCGGCCGCTGCGCCCAGCGCGATGACGGCGATGAGCGCGATGCGCTTGAACTTGCCGGACGAGGCCGGCTTGTCGGCAGTCGGGTTTGCGGTCGTGGAGGCCATGTGAATGCGTGCGTGATGTCTCGTAGCATGCATTGTTCGGCATCCGGGCCGAGCCCGATGGGCGGAAAAGAGGGGGGAATTGCGGCTATCTCAGCCGATTGTCGGCCGGGTGTCGGCTCGATGCAGGGTACGAGCGGCGGGAAAACGGCGTCTGCGAGCGGTGAGGCAGGCGACCGGCGGGCATCCGGGCCTTCGGGCGGGAAGGGCGGGCGGCGGCACCCGCCCGCGCATCGTCAGATCGGCAGCAGCGACAGCAGCGGCGCGATCAGCACCATCGCCACGCCCGCGATCATCATCGTGAGGCTCGACACGACGCCTTCCTCGCTGCCGATCTCGCGCGCCTTCGCCGTGCCCACGCCGTGGGCGGCCGCGCCGAACAGCGCGCCGCGCGCGAGCCGCGTGCGCATCGGCACCAGCGCGAGCACGATCTCGCCGAGCAGCATCCCGCAGATGCCGGTCGCGATCACGAACAGCGCGGTGAGATCCTTCGGCGCATGGATCTTGTCGGACACGGCGAGCGCGAACGGGGTCGACACCGAGCGCGTCATCAGCGAGCGCTGCAGCTCGGGCGACAGGTGCAGCAGCTTCGCGAGCAGCAGCGATCCGCACACGCCGGCACCGATCCCGACCGCGACGCCGACCGACAGCGACAGCCAGTGGCGGCGGATCAGGTCGCGATACTCGTAGATCGGCACCGCGAACGCGATCGTCGCCGGGCCGAGCAGCCACATCAGCCAGCGCGTGTCGCGGAAGTAGACCGAATACGGGATGCCGGTCAGCACGACGAGCAGCGCCAGCACGCCCGGCACGAACACGAGCGGCGAGAACAGCAGCGTCTTCCTGTATGCGTAGAGCCGCTTCGACACGAAATACAGGACGACCGTCAGCACGAAGCAGCCGACGGAGATCGCGGTATTCACGCGGTCGGCGGACAGGTTCGACAGCAGCGCAAGCATCGCAGGCCCCGGCTCAGTGGGCCGACGCGGTCGCGAGGCGCGCACGGCGGCGCTCGGCGAACACGCGCTGCGCGGCGAGCCGGCGCTCGAGCTTCGCGGCGAGGTCGACCGCCACCGCCACCGCGACCATCACGAACGCGGTGCCGGCGAGCATGACCAGCGCGATGCGCCAGCCGTCCTCGCGGAACAGCCCGCCATACTGGACGGCCGCGACAGCGGCCGGCACGAAGAACAGCAGCATGTCGGACAGGAGCCAGTTCGCGCCGTCCTTCACCCACGCGGGCGCGACGCGGCCCGAGAACAGCAGCGCGAGCAGCACCGCGAGGCCGACGACGCCGGACGGCACCGGCAGCCCGACCGCGCGCACGGCCCAGTCGACCGCCATCCACAGCACGCCGAGCGCGGTGGCCTGCAGCACGATCCGGCCCGTACGCGCAACGTTGCCCGCGGCGGCGGGGCGGGCGGCGGCAGTGGCGGTCGGCTTGGTCATGGCGGGCTCCATACAGATATTGCGTTGATGGTGTGAGTATAGGGTTTCCCCTAACCATAAATAAAATGACTTGTCTCTATCCTTGTCATTCCAATTCGGAATTCAGCTTGGTTCGTTGCACCAACTTGGGGAGTCATCGATGGAATTGCGCGCGCTGCGGTACTTCGTCGAGGTGGTCCGTCAGCAGAGCTTCACGGCGGCCGCCGACCGGTTGTTCGTCACGCAGCCGACCATCAGCAAGATGGTGAAGGCGCTCGAGGACGAGATCGGCTCGCCGCTGTTGCTGCGCGACGGCCGGCAGATGGTGCTGACCGACGCGGGGCGGATCGTGTTCCAGCGCGGCCAGGACGTGCTCGCCGCGCAGGCGCAGCTGCAGTCGGAGCTGAAGGATCTGGGCACGCTCGGGCGCGGCGAGCTGACGATCGGCATTCCGCCGCTCGGCGGGTCGCTGTTCACGCCGATCATCGCCGCGTACAAGCAGCGTTATCCGAACATCGAGCTGAAGCTGTTCGAGCAGGGCGCGCGGATGATCGAGGCCGCGCTGATGTCGGGCGAGCTCGAGCTCGGCGGGCTGCTGGAGCCGGTCGATCCGGCCACGTTCGAGCGACTGCCGATGGTGCGCGCGCCGCTGTGGCTGGTCGCGCCGCGCGAGTCGCGCTGGGAGGATCACACGGCCGTGCCGCTCGCCGATCTGGCGCGCGAGTCGTTCGTGTTCTACGCGGAAAGCCTCGCGCTGCACGACGCGGTGCTCGACGCGTGCCGGCAGGCCGGCTTCACGCCGTCGATCGTGAGCCGCAGCGGTCATTGGGATTTCATGGCCGCGCTGGTGCACGCGGGGGTCGGCATCGCGCTGTTGCCGGAGCCGTACTGCCGGCGGCTCGATGCGCGGCAGTTCACGTGCCGGCCGATCGTCGAGCCGGAGATCACCTGGGCGATCGCGCTCGGCTGGCTGAAGAAGGGTTACCTGTCGCACGCGGCGCGGGCGTGGCTCGACGTCGCGCGGGCGACGCTGCCGATCGCGTCGGGCGACGATCTGGCCTTCGGCGGGTTGCGGGCGCGGGAGTGAGGCGCGCGGCGCGGGCAGAATTCAGACGTGCTGAATCGGGCCCGCGTACCGCGCAACGGTGTGGTCGTGCGTGAGCAGCGATACACCTTCCGAAATTGCCTGCGCGATCAACAGCCGATCGAACGGATCGCGATGGACCGCCGGCAACTGCTCGACGCAGAGAACGTGCGCACTCGTGATCGGCAATTCCACGTAGCCGACATCGAGCAGGTTGCGACGGAGCAGATGGGGATCGACCTGGAAATCGTCCCGATCCAGTCTGCGCTTGATTACGATTTCCCAGAGACTCACGACACTGAAAAGCAGGGTATGAGCCGGATCCTGAATGATCGACCGGGCGCTGCTCGGTAGTTCCGCAGCGTCGGCCGCCGCCCAAACGAGCAGACGGGTGTCGAGCAGGACTTTCACGCGTCGCCCTCGAACAGCCTCCGAATGGCCTCGTCACCCATCGTGTCGAAATCGTCGGGAACCTGAATCTGTCCCTTCATGAAGCCGATCCGAGCCGGTGGAACGGCTTCAGGCGCATTGATCGGCACCACCTTGACGAGCGGCTTGCCGGCTTTCGCGATCACGAACGGTTCGCCCGCGTGGACGGCTTCGTCAATCAAACGCGATAGATTCGTCTTCGCGTCATGCATGTTGTAGGTCTGCATTACCTCATCCCATGTGAACTAAGTTCAGTAATTTACTTAGCTTAGTCCGAACGGAAGGGGCTTGCAAGACGAACAAGGTGCAGCGAAAACGGTCCAGCCTCCGCGTTCAATGCCCCATCGCCGGCCCCGCGCCTTTCCTCGGCTTCGTGATCCACACGAGCGCCGCGAGCGCGATGAA
Organism: Burkholderia sp. USMB20; assembly: GCF_000949135.2. GTDB lineage: Bacteria > Pseudomonadota > Gammaproteobacteria > Burkholderiales > Burkholderiaceae > Burkholderia. The sequence continues at coordinate 34,881 of NZ_JTAN02000007.1, forward strand.
CACGCCCGCCGACAGATGGAAGAAGTCGTTGGTCGCCATCATGAAGCCCTGCTGCGTGACGAGCTGGTTGAGCTGCGCGTTGGCCGTCTGCCCGACGATCCCGAGCTGCGCGAGCGCGCCCTGGTAGTCGGTCGTGTTCTGCGCGTAGATGCTCACCGATTCCGACAGCCGCGCGTGGTGATAGATCGCATCGTTCTCCCAGAACGTCGAGCTGGCCGCGGTGCCGATCGCGCCCGACAGCGTGCGCAGGAAGTTCGACAGCCCGGACGCGCTCGCGAGCCGCTCGTCGGAGATGCTCGACAGCGTGATCGTCGTCATCGGCACGAAGAAGCAGGCGACGCCGATCCCCTGCACGAGCCGCGGCAGGATCACGTGGTTGAACGGCACGTCGAGCGTGAACGTCGAATTCCAGACCGATACACCCGCGAACACGATGAACGCGAAGCTCGCGACCATCCGCAGGTCGAGCCGGTGCATGTTGCGCCCGATCAGCGGCGACAGCACCAGCGCGAGCAGCCCGACCGGCGCGGTCGCGAGGCCGGCCTTGCCGGCCGTGTAGCCCATCACCGTCTGCAGCCACAGCGGGAAGATCACGACCGAGCCGAAGAACGCCATGAAGCCGAACGAGATGATCAGCGCGCCGAGCGCGAAGTTGCGGTCCTTGAACAGCGACAGGTCGACCACCGGTTCCTTCTCGGTCGCCTCCCACACGAGCATGAACGCGAGCGACACGACCGCGATCAGCGCGAGCGCGACGATGAAGCTCGAGTTGAACCAGTCGCGGTCCTTGCCGAGGTCCAGCATCATCTGCAGGCACGACACGCCGATCACGAGCAGCGCGAGGCCGATCGCGTCGATCCGCTGCTTCGTCGTCTTCGTCTCGCGGCCGCGCAGCAGGAAGTATGCGCAGGCCGCGGAGAAGATGCCGATCGGCAGGTTGATGTAGAAGATCCACGGCCACGTGTAGTTGTCGCTGATCCAGCCGCCCAGCAACGGGCCGAAGATCGGCGCGACGATCACCGTCATCGCCCATAACCCGAGCGCGAGCCCGCGCTTCGCGGGCGGATAGCTGCGCATCAGGATCGTCTGCGACAGCGGCACCATCGGCCCGGACACGAGGCCCTGCAGCAGCCGGAACGCGATCAGCGTCTCGAAGTTCTCCGCGAGGCCGCACAGCGCCGACGCGATCGTGAACGCGAGCACCGACAGCGTGAACAGGCGCACCTCGCCGACCCGCCGTGCGAGCCAGCCGGTCAGCGGCACCGCGATCGCGGACGCGACCGAATACGACGAGATCACCCACGTGCCTTCGCTCGTCGCGACGCCGAGGCTGCCCGAGATGGTCGGCACCGCGACGTTCGCGATCGACGTGTCGAGCACTTCCATGAAGGTGCCGAGCGCGAGCCCGACGGTAAGGAGCGCGAGCGCGCCGCCGGTGAGCGGCGCGGGTTGGGCGGCAGGTGGCGCGGCGGATGCCGTGGTGGCGGACATCGGAATCTCCTAGACGCGGCACGCGCAGCGCGCCGGCACAACACACGGGCGCACCCTATCGCGCGGCCCGGACGGGTGGAACGGGGGGGAGAGATGGAGCACGTGCCTCGTCATCTTCTGCCCAGACAGAGAAATAAGCGAATGCTTAACCTAGACATCGGGCCTCCCGCGCTCAGCAATCCGGTTCGTCGGGCTTCGGGCAGCCGGCATCGCCGGGCCCGTTGGCGATGAACCGCTGCAGCAGGCCGGTGAGCAGCGCGAGTTCGTCGGCCGAGAAACCGGCGAGCTGCGCGTTCAACGCGGTCGCGATCAGCGACGGCAGCGCGCGGGCCGCGTCGGCGCCGCGCTCGGTCAGCGTCAGCTCGATCACGCGGCGGTCCTGTTCGCTGCGCGAGCGCGCGATCAGGCCCTTGCGCTCGAGGCGGTCGAGCATCCGGGTCATCGAACCGCTGTCGTACGACATCTTGCGCGACAGCTCGAACGGCGTGCGCGCATAACCGCGCGACAGCAGCAGGATCACGCCGATCTGCTGCGCGGTGAGGTCGTACGGCTCGAGTGCGCGGTCCATTCTCTCGACGAGCGCCTGCCGGGCCTTGGTCAGGTAATAACCGAGGCTCGTTTCCAGTGCAATGGTGTCGGGATCGTAGAGGCCGCCGTTCATGCGAATTGCGCGCGCAGCAACAGTGCGTTTCAGGTCAAAACGCGCCCAGTATCTTGAAAAATGATTGCTTAGTCAATATTATTTCAGGCAACCAGTTACGACGTGCATGCCGCACTGCCGGAGACGATGTTCTGACCGCTCAGCCCGCGCTGCCGGGCACCCGAGGATGTTCGCAATGCTGTTCCTGAAAAATGCCGCCGGCGCGCTGCGCCGCAACCTGACCGATACCGCTCATCATGTGTTCTCCGGGCCGCACCGCGGCTGGAAGATCGCGCTGTACGTGACGATGCTGGTGGTGCCGGGCGGGTCGCTCGCGGCGCTCGGGTTTGCCTGGTTCGATCACCGCCGGCAGCGCAACGCGAAGGGCGCCGCCCGCCGCACGAGCCGGCCGGCGGCCACGGAGCCGTCGACATGGCGGTCCGCTGCCGATCCCGTCCCGGTGCCCGCGCGCTGCCACTGACACCGCTCGCTCCCGTCATCCCGACCGAATGCCGGCCGCACCCCGCGGCCCGGCTTCGTCTGCGCCGCATTCGTCGCCTGCCTCGAGCGCAAGCGATCCGTAATGACCGGTAAACCGGCCGGCCGCGCCGGTAACACATTCGTGTCGCCGCGCACCGTACCCTTAGGGCTGCGCGGCTTTCCCGCCGTCAGTTACCATTTGTCCGCCAGCGGCACGACGACCGCATCGCGCGACGCCGCTCGCCGGCCGCAGCATCCCGACAGGAAAACCACCATGCCGTACGCTCCCCTCCCGCGCGCCATTCGCCCGCTGAGCGCCGCCGTCGCCGTCGCCGTCGCCGTCGCGACGGCCGTGCTGCTCGCCGGCTGCGCCGTCGGGCCCGACTATCACCGGCCCGACACGTCGATCCCCGCCGCCTTCAAGGAAGCGCCGGCCGGCTGGAAAGTCGCGCAGCCCGCCGACCGCGCCGACCGCGGTCCGTGGTGGAGCGTCTACAACGACCCGCAGCTCGACGCGCTGGTCGGCAAGCTCAACGCATCGAACCAGACCATCGCGCAATCGGCCGCCGCGTACCGGCAGGCCCGCGCGCTCGTCGCCGAAGCGCGTGCCGCGTACTTCCCGACCGTCGGGCTGACCGCCTCGGGCTCGCGCTCCCGGACGGGGCGTACGTCGTCTTCGTCGAGCTTCGGCAGCAGTTCGTCGATCAGCAACAGCTACAGCGTCGGCCTCGACGCGAGCTGGGAACCCGACCTGTGGGGCAAGGTGAGCCGCACCGTCAGTGCGCAGCGCGCCGGCGAAGCGGCCGCCGCGGCCGATCTCGCGAACGCGCGGCTCTCGCAGCAGGCGCTGCTCGCGCAGACCTACTTCCAGCTGCGCACGTCCGACGCGCTGCAGAAGCTGCTCGACGACACCGTGAAGTCGTACGGCGAATCGCTGAAGCTCACGCAGAACCAGTACGCGCAGGGCGTCGCCGCGCGCGCGGACGTGATCCAGGCGCAGACGCAGCTGCAGAGCGCGCAGGCCGCGTCGATCGACAACGGCGTCGCGCGCGCGCAGTACGAGCATGCGATCGCGACACTGATCGGCGAACCGGCATCGACGTTCTCGCTGGCGCCGAACCCGCTCGCGGCGGAGCCGCCGATCACGCCGGTCGACGTGCCGTCCGCGCTGCTCGAGCGCCGGCCCGACATCGCGGCGGCCGAGCGCCGCGCGGCGGCCGCGAACGAGCAGATCGGCGTCGCGATCGCCGCGTTCTTCCCGACGCTCACCCTGTCGGCCACCGGCGGCTTCCAGAGCTCGGTGTGGTCGCAACTGTTTACGCTGCCGGCGCGGTTCTGGACGGTCGGCCCGCAGCTCGCGGCGACGCTGTTCGACGCCGGCCTGCGCGCCGCGCAAACGGATGCCGCGCGCGCGACCTACGACCAGGACGTCGCCGCGTACCGCCTCGCGGTGCTCACCGCGTTCCAGGACGTCGAGGACAACCTCGCGTCGCAGCGCATCCTCGCGCAGGAAGTCGACGTGCAGCGGCAGGCCGTCGACAGCGCCCAGCATGCGCTCGCGATCGTCACGAACCAGTACAAGGCCGGCACGGTCGCCTACCTGAACGTGCTGACCGCGCAGACCACCGCGTTCACCGCGCAGCAGAAGCTCGCGACGATCGCCGGCCAGCGAATGGTGTCGTCGATCGGGCTCGTGAAGGCGCTCGGCGGCGGCTGGGATGCGTCGGACCTCGCGCGCGAAACGGGTGACATGGCGGCACCGGCGCCGGCATCCGGTGCGGCGGCGCCGGCCGCGACCGCGCCGTCGGCCGCCGTGCCGCTCGCGCAGAAGTAAGACGGAAAGGAGAGGGTGGCGCGCGTCAGCGCGTCGCGTCGCCGAAGATCAGCGACACTTCGTTGTTGCCGATCGGATGGCCGAGCAGGTTCAGCAGCCCCGCGAGGTTCGCCTGCTGCTCGGGCGCCGCATGCGCGGTGCCGCGAAACGAACCCTGGCCGGGGCCGAAGCTGCCGTGTCCGTCGAGGAACAGCGGGCCCTGCGTCGTCGACAGGTCGAGATCGGCGCCCGAGCCCTTCGCCTGCAGCACTGCGCGATACGACCCGAGCGGCTTCACGCGCGACACGCGCGAACTCATCGAATCGATCGTCACCGTCAGCTGGCCGAACGCGCTGTTGCCGATCATCCGCCAGTCGGTCCAGCCGAGCCGCACGTCGCCCTGCAGGTCGAGCGTGTTGAACGGCGTGCCGAGCCCGGCAAGCAGCGACGCGGGCACGGCCATCGTGCCCGCCGACAGCACGGCGCCGCGCCACGTCGCGTCGAGCGTGACGGCGTCGGGCATCGCCTCGGTCTGCCGCATGCGCATCCGCACGCGCCCGGTCAGGAGCGGCCAGAAGCCCGTGGTCCATTCGACCCGCCCCGGCAGCAGCGTTGCCGCGCTCTGGTCCGCGCCCGGTGCGAGCATCAGCGTGCCCGACCCGTGCCACAGCGATCCGTCCGGATCGACGAGGTTCACGTGGCCGCCGCTCGCGCGCGCGAACTGCGGCGCGATCCACGCGGCCGGCGCGAGCGCGACGAGCGTCAGCGCCGTCGCGAACCCACCCGCCACCACCCACGGCAATGCGGCGACGAGCCGCCTGATCCCTGGCCTCATCGGCCGACCGTCGCTGGTTTCATCCACTGCGTCATTTCTGCGTCGAGGGTTGCATCACGGCCGTCAGGTCGACCTGGCCGTCTTCCTTCAGTCCGGTCACGTGCGCTTCGCCGACCTGCACCTTGAACTGCCGGCGCGCGTCGTCGAGCCACTGCGTCCACACCGGAAACGAGGCGTTCTTCATCTGGATCTGCACGCCGTTGCCGACGACCTGCACCTGCGCGCCCTGCAGCCCGTGATCGGACAGCGACGCGGTGAGCGCGTCCTTCAGCGCAAGACCGGTCGGCGCGACGCCTTGCGCGGCGGCCGTCAACGACTTCGCCTCGTTGGCCTGCGCGGTCATCTGCGCGAGTTCCTGGCGCATCGTCGGCAGCGCGCGCCGGATCCGCGCGCGGCCTTCCTCCGCGGGCGACCACAGTACCGAATACGCGATCGCGACGGCCAGCACGGCGCCGCCCCAGCCGAGCAGCGTCCGCTCGCGCGGCGTGCGCTCGCCCCAGAACTGGGCCAGCGCCTGGGTCAGTTGTTCCGTCTTCATGAGCGGCTCCGGATCGTCCATTTGCCGGTGCTGCTGTCGACTTCGCCGGTTAGCCCGTTGCGCGCGAGACGCTGCGGGAAATCGGGGTCGACCTTGACCTCCGGCTTGAAGCCGACGTCGAGCCGCCGGTCGTGATAATCGAGCGACGCGATACCGTTCAGCGGCAGCGCGCCCATCGAACGCGACAGCCCGCTCGACAGCGCGAGGAAATCGTTCGGCGACAGCTCGCCCGCCGCGAGGCGCAGCTGGTCGAGCTGACGCTGCATCTGCGCGGGCGGATCGAGCACCGTCGTCGTCTTCGGGAAGGCCGACAGCAGCGTCTCGGTGATCTGCGCGGACAGCGCGTCGCGCTCGCGCGACAGCTTCCACCAGTGCAGGTTCATCCCGATCACCGCGACGCCGAGCGTGGCCGCGGCGAGTGCGATCGGCACACGCAGGCGCTTCAGCGTCGCGCGGTCGAAGCGCCACGGCTGCGATTCGAACTCGAACTGGCACAGATCGAAGCGCTCGGTCAGCGCACGCCGCGCGAACGCGTCGAACGGCAGCGGCTGCGCGCCCGGCAGCAGCGGGCCGTCGGCGCGTCCGACCGACGCGAGGCGCGGCTCCGCGCCCGGTTCGCCGAGTTCGTACAGTTCGACGTCGCCGCCGCCCGCGAGCGCGGCGAGCGTGCCGGCCGCGCGCGACGCGGGCGCCGCGAACCCTTCGCCGAGCGCGCCGCGCGCGACCGCAAATTCGAGACGCGGCGCACCGGCCGC
>NZ_JTAN02000008.1 GCF_000949135.2 Burkholderia sp. USMB20
TGGGTGTGACGCAGCGCGCCCGCGCGCGCCGTCGTGAGGCCGAGCACCGCGGCGACCGCGGTCGGGCGCGCAGGCGGCTCGACCGCATCCGTGAGCGCGTCGGCTTGGGTGGCCTCACCGTCGGCATGCGCATCCGGTGCAGCTTCCGCCGCCGGCGCGCGCGGTGCGGGCAGGCAGCGCGTCGCGGGCACCGCGCTCAGGTGCCGGTGGCCGGCCGCGGTGAAGGCATCACAGATCGCGCGGAACCACGCGCGGTCGACGACGGCCAGCACGCGGCGGCCGTCGGGCAGCGCGACCGGATCGAGCGCGACATGGCAGCCGAGCGGATCCTGGATCAGCTGATCCTCGACGATGTTCGGGAGCGCCTGGCGCAGCTTCGGCCCCTTGAGCGGCGGCACGGTCGCGGCCAGCAGCAGCACGTCGCGCGCGGCGACGATCAGCACCGTCGCGTTCGCGCGCGGCAGCAGCGCGAGCGCGGCGCGGCCCGCGCGCTGCACCTGGCCGGCCTTGTCCATGAGCGTGAACGGCAGCTCGGGCCACTGCCATTCCTGCAACGGCACGGCCGGCTCGCGCGGCGGCAAAGAAACAATCAGCGTGCTCAAGAGCTCCTCTCCCGGATGGCGTCGTTATAGCTGGTCGCGGATGCGCACGACCCGCGTCGAGTGCGTGGTCGGATCACGATACACGAGCGAGGTGCGATCGACCTCCGCGCGATCGTGCTGAATCCGGCCATGCACGATGAAGTAACTCGAATTGACGTCGACGAGGCTCGAGTCGATCGTCACGTTCGGCGCGCCGGCACCGCGCAGCGCGAGCTGCACGTCGCCGACGTTGCGGAAAAACACGGTCTCGCGCCGCGCTACGAGCGCCTGCGCGGACGACACGCTCATCCCCGGCATCAGCGCCGCGATCACCTCGGCCGGCGCGGTGTTCATGTTCACCGGCGTCGTGGTCGGCAGCACGGTGACGAACGGGCGCAGCCGCGCGATCATTTCGGGCGTGACGCCGTCGACGTCGAGCAGGCTGTCGACGCCGGTCATCACGAGCGGCGCGGGCCCGCGGTCGCCGTCGGACATCCCCGGCTCGTCGGTGAAGTTGCCGGCCGTGTCGCCGCCGGGCACCGGCGCGGTCGCGGCCGTTCCGGCGCCGGGCAGCGTCGGCGTCTGGAAACGCGTCGCCGAGTGCATCAGGCCCGCGCGCATCTGCAGCGCGATCCGCTTCGCGAGCGCGCCGTCGTAACCGAGCGTCGTCAACAGCCGCTGGAACGCCTGGAGCTGCATTGCGTTGAGCTGCAGCACACCGGGCGCCGGTGACGACACGAGGTTGCGCAGGTTGTACTTCGCCTGCGCGTCCTCGATCGATCCGGAGATGTAGGTGTCTTCGCCGCCGTTGTCGTTCGGCGCGCCGATCCGGCCGAGGAAATCCGACAGCTTCGTCTGCGCGATCGGCACGGCCCAGATCCCGCCGAGATAGGTGATGCCGGGCGCCGTGTCGCCTTCGGAGCGCAGGATCATGCGCGTCCAGTCGAGCGCGCCGCGCGCGACCCACTGCGCCTGCGCGATCACGCGCTGGTTCTCGATGCGGCGAATCTGCACCTGCTGGCGCCACAGCATCCCCGACACGAGGATCGCCGACAGCGCGACGACGAGCAGCGCGGTGATGATCGCCGCGCCGCGCTCGCGGCGGCCGCGTACGGCGCCACGCGCGGCGAACCGGGTACGGTGAGGGCGCGCGCGCATCGTCATTCCCCGACGAGGAAGATGCGCGTGACGGGCACGCGCAGCGACGTCGCGCCGATGCTGACCTGCAGCCCCGTCACGGCCCGCGCCGGCGGCGCGTTGCCGATCTGCGGCACCTTCAGCGCATCGTTGTTCTGCGTGAGCGCGTCGTTGGCCGTCTGCAGGTTGGTGGTCCAGCCGACGCGCGGCACGTACAGCTTCGCGTCGATCGCACCGACGCCGCTCATCAGCGCGACCCAGCTCCAGCCGTCGACGCTGCTGTCCTTCAGCACGTCGCGCAGGCGGTTCGCGCCGTCGAGCGGCGGCGATGCATAGCGCACGACGCGCCCGCCGGCGATCCGGTAGCGGACCACCTGCAGCCGCGGCGCGGCGCCCGGCACGTCGAGCTCGCGGACGATCTGCAGCGTGTTGCCGGCGACGCCGATCGCCGGCTGGCCGGCTTCGTCGTCGGTCGCGGCGAGCCGCGCGTCGATGCGCATCTGGTCGAACATCTGCGCGAACACGCGCTCGTCTTCCATCGCGGCCGCGACCTTGTCGCGGCCGCGCATGATCTGGTCGAGCCCGCGCCACGACAGGATCGCGACCACCGCGAGGATCGCGATCGCGATCATCAGTTCGATCAGCGTGAAGCCGCGTACGCGGCGCGAGCCGGCGGCGCGCAGGGGCCGGCGCGGCATCGGCGCGTCAGAGCGGACGGCTGGTTTCATTCGCGACCACCGTCACCATTTGCGCGAGCACGCCGGCGCGCCCCGGCATGCTCACCGACATCTGCACGCGCCGGAACACCGGGTTCGGCGTCGTGCTCACGCGCTGCGTGCAGACCAGCTGCAGGTTGCCCTGCGAACAGTCGAAGCTCTGTTCGCCGACCTCCGGCCACGCATGCGTGAGGCGCAGTTGCGCGAGCGCGTTGTCGGCACTCCAGCCGGCGAGCAGCCGGCGGTGGAGATCGGATGCATTGGTCGCCATCGTGCCGACCGCGCGGATCGACGCGGCGAGCGCGACCGCGATGATCGCGAGCGCGACCAGCACCTCGATCATCGTGAAGCCGCGCGCCCCGACGAGGCCGGCCGCGGGCCGGTCTCCGGAGGAAGCACGCCTGGGGTGCCCCGAAGGGAGTCCCCGTGGGGGGCGGGAAGCGGCCGGAAAGGGCAGGCGACGACGCATCGTCATTGCACCTCGTAGCGGCCGTTGCCGGTGCCGACGATCGTCGCGCTGCCGACCGCCGAATGCAGCGTCACGCGCACCGGCGTGTCGATGCTTTCCGTGCCGAACACGACGCGGCTCGCGCGCGTGTCGGCCCCGGGATAGTCGATATCGGCGCCCGTGACGCCGCCGTCCCAGTCGCGCGGGCGCAGCACGTCGTCGCGCAGCGTGTGCCAGCCGTCGGGCGAGCTCACGTCGAAGCGGAAACCGTGCGCGGTCGGCTGCCACGCGATCGGGCGCGCGCGCACCTGTGCTTCGTCGCCGGCCGTCTCGAACAGCAGCGCGATGCGCTGCGCTTCCTCGCGCAGGTCGGTGCGCGGATTGCGCGTCAGCGACAGCGACGCGAGCGACACCAGCAGGCCCGCGATCACGAGCACGACGAGCATCTCGAGCAGCGTGAAGCCGCGTGCGCGTGCCACGGTCACGGCCGCGCCGCGCCGCACGCGGCCGTCGCGGGCATCGCGGCGAGCGCGAGCGGAGTGCAAGGGCGTGCGAGGGGCGGGCATGGAGTGAAGAACGGGGAGAACGTCGGGACGGTCAGCGCAGGCTTACTGCCACGAACCGATGTCGGAATCGTTGCTCTCGCCGCCTTCCTTGCCGTCGGCGCCGTAGCTGAACACGTCGATCTCGCCGTGCACGCCCGGGTTCAGGTACTTGTACCCGTTGCCCCACGGATCGTTCGGCAGGCGCTCGAGATAGCCGCCGTCCTTCCAGTTGTTCGGGATCGGATCGGTGGTCGGCTTCTGGATCAGCGCGTTCAGGCCCTGTTCCTGGGTCGGATAGCGGCCGTTGTCGAGCCGGTACAGCTTGAGCGCCTGCATGATCGTGCCGATGTCCTGCTTCGCGGCGATACGGCGCGCCTCGTCGGGACGGCTCATGATCTTCGGCACGATCAGTGCCGCCAGGATCCCGAGGATCGCGACCACCACCATGATCTCGATCAGCGTGAAACCGCGCTGACGGCGCACGGCCGCATTACGGCGAGTGATCCACGTTTGCATGACTGACTACCTCTTCCAAAAAATGTCGTCGATTAAGTGACGCACCCGGCGCATTCCGGACGTTTGCCTGACGGCCAGCTTCCGTTTCCCCCGGGCGCGGAGCACGCATTGTAAGGCGCGCACTGCCGAGGGCTTTCACCCAACGCAAATTTCATATACATCCGTACAATAGCGCGCATGAACGCGCTCTCGATCCGGATCCTCTCCCTAGCCCTCTTCGCGGGTTTGTGCGCGACGGCCACCTACTGGGTCGTCACGCTGTCGGCCCGCGAAGCGCCGCTGCCCGCCGCCGCCGCGCGGTTGCCGATCCGCACCGAGGACGCCGCCGCGCTCTTCGGCGGCCAGCTCGACAAGAATCCCGTGCAGGACATCCACCTGTTCGGCATTCTCGCGCTCGATCATGGCGGCGCCGCGATCGTCGGCATCGGCGGCGAGCCGCCGCGCGCCGTGTCGCTCGGCGCGGAGCTCGCGCCCGGAGCGAAGCTCGCCGAAGTGCGCAACCGCTCGATCATCGTCGACCGCAACGGCGCGCGCGCCGAAGTCCAGCTCCCCGCGAACACGCCGTCCCCCGCGATCTACATGCGTTGAACGGCGGCGGCCTGACCGGCGGTCGGGCCGTCACTGCACCATGTTGTTCAGCTCGATGATCGGCAGCATCACGGCCAGCACGATCACGAGCACGATCCCGCCCATCGCCAGGATCAACAGCGGCTCGAGCAGGCTCGTCAGGAACATCGTGCGGCGCTCGAGCTCGCGCGCTTCACCTTCCGCCGCGCGATCCAGCATCGTCGTCACGTCGCCCGTCGCTTCGCCCGAACGGATCAGGTGCACGAGCACCGGCGGAAACGTCTTCACGTTGTTCAGCGCGCGCGACAGCGCGGAGCCTTCGCGCACGCGCACGATCGCGTCGTCGATGTTCGCGCGCATCGCGCGGTTCGACAGCGTCTCGCCGGCGGCCTGCAGCGCGCGCAGGATCGGCACGCCGGCCGCGGTCAGGATGCCGAGCGTGCTCGCGAAGCGCACCGTGTTGTAGCCCCGCACGAGCTTGCCCGCGAGCGGCGCGGTCAGCACCCAGCGGTCGAACGCGAGCCTGGGCCCGTCGCGCGACAGCGTCGCCTTCACCACCCACACGACGAGCGCGACCGCGATCAGGATCGCCCACCACCAGTGCCGCACGAAATCCGACAGCGCCATCATCACGACCGTGAGGATCGGCAACTGCTGCTTCGTGCTCGCGAACACGTTGACGACCTGCGGCACGACGTAGCTCAGCAGGAACGTGACGATGCCGAACGCGATCAGCGTGACGATCCCCGGATACGTGAACGCGAGCAGGATCTTCTGCTTCAGCGCGTTGCTCTGTTCGATGTAGTCGGCCAGGCGCGACAGCACGATGCCGAGCTTGCCGGTGTGCTCGCCCGCCGCGACCAGCGCGCGGTAGATTTCGGGGAAATCGCGCGGATGCTGGCCCAGCGCATTCGCGAGCGAGTGGCCGCCGAGCACTTCCGCGCGGATCGAGGCCATCAATTCGCGGATGTAGTCGCGCTCGGCCTGCTCGGTGAGCACGCCGAGCGCCTCGTCGAGCGGCAGCCCCGCGATCAGCAGGCTCGCGAGCTGGCGCGTGAGGATCGCCTGCTCGCGCTGCGACAGCTTGCGGCCGAACGCGAGGCGCTGCGAGCGCGCGCCGCGGCTCGCGCTGGCGGCCGGCTCGACCACCAGCGGCGTGAGCCCCTGCGTGCGCAGCTGGCCGCGCGCGGCGCGCGCGCTGTCGGCATCGATCACGCCCTTCTGCGCGCGCCCGGCCGCATCGATTGCTTCGAAACGGAATGCCGACATCGCGCTATGCGCCTCCCGTCACGCGCAGCACTTCCTCGAGCGACGTCGCACCGGCCGCGAGCCAGCGCTCGGCGTCGTCGCGCAGCGTGCGCATCCCTTCCGCGCGGCCCGCGGCGAGAATCTCCGCATCGGCCGCGTTGCGGTGGATCAGCGTGCGGATCGAATCATCGACCACCAGCAGTTCGTATACGCCGCGCCGGCCCGCGTAGCCCGAATGCCCGCACTTGTCGCAGCCGACCGGATGCCACACGGTGCGGCCTTCCTCCTGCCGCTCTTCCTTGCAGACCGGGCACAGCTGCCGCACCAGGCGCTGCGCGAGCACGCCGAGCAGCGACGACGCGAGCAGGTACGGCTCGACGCCCATGTCGGTCAGGCGCGTGACGGCGGACGCCGCATCGTTGGTGTGCAGCGTCGCGAGCACGAGGTGGCCCGTGAGCGACGCCTGCACCGCGATCTGCGCGGTTTCGAGGTCGCGGATTTCGCCGATCATGATCACGTCCGGGTCCTGGCGCAGGATCGAACGCAGCGCGCGGGCGAAGGTCATCCCGATCCGCTCGTTCACCTGCGTCTGGCCGATGCCGGACAGGTCGTATTCGATCGGATCCTCGACGGTCATGATGTTGGTCGTCGCCGTTTCGAGCCGCGACATCGACGCATACAGCGTCGTCGTCTTGCCCGAACCGGTCGGGCCCGTCACCAGCACGATCCCGTGCGGGCGGCCGATCAGCTTGTCGAACTGGACGAGCGTGTCGCGGCCCATCCCGAGCGCTTCGAGGTTCAGGCGCTGCGCGTCCTTTTCCAGCAGACGCAGCACCGCGCGCTCGCCGTGCCCGGTCGGCAGCGTCGATACGCGCACGTCGACCGGCCGGCCGCCGACGCGCAGCGTGATGCGGCCGTCCTGCGGCAGGCGTTTCTCGGCGATGTCGAGCTGCGCCATGATCTTGATCCGCGAGATCAGCGCGCCGTGCAGCGCCTTCTTCGGGCGCACGACGTCGCGCAGCGTGCCGTCGACGCGGAACCGCACGACCGAGGCATTCTCGAACGGCTCGATGTGAATGTCCGACGCCTGTTCGCGCGCCGCTTGCGTGAGCAGCGCGTTGATCATCCGGATGATCGGCGCATCGTCTTCCGATTCGAGCAGATCCTCGACTTCGGGGATGTCCTGCATCAGCCGCGACAGGTCGACTTCGCCTTCGACCTCGCCGACGATCTGCGCCGCGCTGCCGTCCTGGCGCGCGTAGGCCTGGTTGATCGCCTGCGCGAGCTCGTCGGCCGGCACGCGATGCACGGAGATCGAGCCGAAGTTGCGCGCGATTTCGGCGAGCGCCGCATCGTTCGTGCGTTCGCTGATCCACACCTCGAGCGTGTCGTCGAGCTGGTGCGCGATCAGCACCTGGCCGCTCTTCGCGAAGCCGTACGGCAACAGGCGCGCGGCGAGCGGCGACGGCGGCTGCCGTTCGCCGGGCGTGCCGTCGTGAGCGGAGGACGCGCGCACGTCGCTCACTGCGAGGCTCCCGGCGTGGCGGTCAGCGGCTGTTGCGGCACGGCCTGCTGCGGTACGCTCCGCGGCTGCGCGGGCGTTGCCTCCGGCAGCGGCTGGGCCGGCACCGGCGCCACCTGGCGTTGCAGCTGCTGACGGCGCATCTTGTCGAGATCGAACAGGTTCCCGGCCGGCGTGCCGCCCTGGCTCGGGCCGAGCGGCATCGGCGGGACGATCGGATCGTCCTTGTCGCGGATCACGTTGTTGTCCGACTTGTACGCGCCCGTCACGCCCTGGATGTAGTCGTAACGGTTGGCCGTGACTTCCTGCGCGGTGCCGCGATCGGAAATGATCACGGGGCGCAGGAACACCATCAGGTTGGTTTTCGCGCGCACCTTCGATTCCGAACGGAACAGCTGGCCGATCCACGGAATGTCGCCGAGCAGCGGGACCTTGCTGTTCGATACCTGATAGTTGTCCTGCATCAAGCCGCCGAGCACGATGATCTCGCCGTTGTCGGCCAGGATCGTCGACTGGATCGACCGTTTCGTGAAGGTCGGGCCGGTCTGCGCGCTGGTCGTGCCGGCGACGACCGCCGAATCCTCTGTATAGAGCTGCAGCTTCAGGATCCCGCCGTCGGTGATCTGCGGCTTCACGTGCAGCGTCAGGCCGACGTCGCGACGGTCGTAGGTGTTGAACGCGTTGCTCGTCGTGCCGCTCGTCAGGTTCGAATACGAGCCGGTTGCAATCGGCACGTTCTGGCCGACCACGATCTTCGCTTCCTCGTTGTCGAGCGTGATCAGGTTCGGCGTCGACAGCACGTTCGCGTCGCTCACGCCCGCAAAGTATTGCAGCAGCGCGCCGAGCCCCTGCACGCCGAACATGTTGTGCAGCCAGCCGATGTTGAGCCCCTGGGACAGCTGCCCGAGGTTGGAGGCCAGCCCGCCTCCGGTGATCCCGCCGGCCGCGTTGGCCACACCGCCGGCCGTCAGGTTGATGATGCTGTTGCCGAGGCCCAGCCCGGGGTTCAGGTTCGTGCCGCCGAGAAACTGGCCGCTCGCCACCTGCCACTGGATGCCGAGGTTGCCCTGCGTCGTCGAGTTCAGCTCGACGATCAGCGCTTCGATATAGACCTGCGCGCGCCGTGCGTCGAGCTGGTCGATCACCGAGCGCAGGTTGCGGTAGACCGGGTCGGACGCGGTGATGATCAGCGAGTTGGTGGCCGAGTCGGCCTGGATCATCCCGCCCGGCTGGTTGTCGTCGCCCTTTTCCTTGTCGCCGCCGAGCAGGCCGCCCGTGCCGAGGCCGCCGCCAGACGAGCCGCTGCCGCCGTAGGCCGACGAAGAAGACGAACCTCCGAGGCCGCCCGACGGCAGCGGCGGGGTACCCGACGTGCCGGTCGAGAAGTTGCCGCTCTGCGACGAGCCGCCGCCCTGGTTGAAGCTGTTCGCGTCGTTGGACGACGCCGACGAACCGCTGTCGCCGCTGCTCTTGCCGAGCATCCCGCGCAGCGTCTTCGCGAGCTTCACCGCGTCGGCGTTGCGCAGCGGCACGACGTGCATGTTGCCGGGCACCGCGCTCGGCGCGTCGAGCTGCTGCACGAGGCGCTTCGCGGCCGCGAGGCGCGACGCGCTCGACGCGCGCAGCATCAGCGAGTTGGTGCGCGGGTCGGCCGTGACCGACACCTTCAGCGTCGCGTCGCTGTTGCCGATCGCGCCCGGGTCGAGCATCTTCTGCAGCTGCGCGGCGAGGTCGATCGCGTTCGCATTGCGCAGCGGCACGACCTGGACCTGCGCGCCCGCGGCGCTGTCGACGCCCGAGATGATCTGCGCGATGCGGCGCACGTTGTCCGCGTAGTCGGTGACGACGATCGTGTTGTTCGCCGGGTAGGCGGTGACCGTGTTGTTCGGCGAGATCAGCGGCCGCAGCACCGGCAGCAGGTTGTTCGCCGATTCGTTGCGCAGCTCGAACACCTGCGTGATGACCTGGTCGCCGCGCGCCTGCGGCGCATTGCCGACATAGGTCGGCACGCCCTGCAGCTTCGCGTCGGCTTCCGGCACGACCTTCAGCACCCCGTGATCCTGCACGAGCGCGAAGCCCTGCATGCGCAGCGCCGACTGCAGCGTCTTCAGCGCCTGGTCTTCCGGCACCGGACGTTCGGCCACGAGATTGAGCTGCCCCTTCACGCGGGGGTCGACGATGATGGTCTTGCCGGTTGCGGCACCGATCGCCTTGGCGACCTGGTCGATGTCCGCATTCACGAAATTGAGCGTGACCTGAGCGTAGGCGGCCTGCGAAACGATGATGCCGGCGACGATCAGGGTCGTCGCGATGCGCCGCATAACGAAGCGATTTCTTGTCATGGATGAATGGGTCGATGCCGGCTCAGGCCACTTCCGGCGGTAGTGCTGGGATCCAGGTCCGAAAGAGGCGACATTAGCAGCTTTTCATGTCCGGAATATCACATTGAGCCGAGGACTGTCTCACATACGACATGTATCCGGCGCACCGTATGCAATATGTAAGATTTCGGCGCCGACCCGGGCTGCCGTCCATCGCCGTCGTTTTTGCGATGAATCGACACGAAAATGCGGTATAAACGGGCAGCCGTCGTTCGCATGTCGCCACGTGACGGACTCTCGGTATGATACGGGCGGCACGTTTCCAGTCGCACGAATAACGGACACGGGTTTTCCCGATCCTTGCGCCCATTTCTTTCGTTTTCCGCACCATGAACAGACGGTTCGCTTCGATCGCGTTGATCGCCGCCGGCGTGTGGTTCGCCTGCGGAAGCGCACGCGCGGATTGTTTCGACGAGGCCGCCCGCTACCAGAAGGTCAATCCGCTGATCCTGCGCGCGATCGCGTGGCAGGAGTCGCACAACCGGCCCGACGCGCTGAACAAGAATACGAACGGCTCGGTCGACTACGGCCTGATGCAGATCAATTCGATCCACCTGCCGGCGCTGTCGCGCTACGGCATCGGCCGCGACACGCTGATGCAGCCGTGCAAGAACGTCTACATCGCCGCTTGGCACCTGCGCCAGAAGATGAATCGCTACGGCAACACATGGCAGGCCGTCGGCGCCTATCATTCGGAAACGCCGTCGCTGCGCGACAAGTATGCGCGGCAGATCGCCGGGATCCTGACGCAGTGGAAGCTGATGCCGCCCGAGCAGTGACGCCGCGCCGCGGCGCTTGCCGACGCCGTGCCGCTCGGCCGGCGCGCGTTTGATGCACAATGCGGATCTCACGCCGCGGTTTCGACCGGCCCGGGCGACCGGCTCCGGGCCGATCGCGCCCCGCCAGGACGCCGCGGCCGCTTTTCCCTCTTTTCCGTTGGTGCAAATCGTTATGAATCCGGCAATGAACCAGCCGTTGCCCGTCACCGTGCTGTCCGGTTTCCTCGGCGCCGGCAAGACCACGCTGCTCAATCACATCCTCGCGAACCGCGCGGGCCTGAAAGTCGCCGTGATCGTCAACGATCTCGCGGCGGTCAACATCGACGCGTCGCTCGTACGCGATGCGCAGGCGTTGTCGCATGTCGAGGAACGCCTGGTCGAGATGTCGAACGGCTGCATCTGCTGCACGCTGCGCGACGACCTGCTCGTCGAGATCCGCAATCTCGCGGCGGATGGCCGCTTCGACGCGATCGTGATCGAATCGACCGGCATCGCGGAGCCGATGCCGATCGCCGAAACCTTCACGTTCGTCGACGACGACGGCGCATCGCTGTCGAACGTCGCGCGGCTCGACACGCTCGTCACCGTGGTCGACGCCTACAATTTCCTGCGCGACTACGGTTCCGACGACGCGCTCGCGACGCGCGGCATCGCCGCATCGGACGAAGACGATCGCACGCTCGTCGAGCTGCTGATCGAGCAGATCGAATTCTGCGACGTGCTCGTGATCAACAAGACCGACCTCGTCGGCGCGGAAGAACTCGCGCGTCTGCAGCACATCCTCGCGCGGCTCAACCCGCGCGCGCACCAGGTCGTGTCGACGTTCGGCAACGTGCCGCTCGAGGAAGTGCTGAACACCGGCCGCTTCGATTTCGACGAGGCCGCGAACGCGCCGGGCTGGCTCGCGTCGCTCGATCACGATCACACGCATTGCGACGATCCCGAGTGCCACGATCCGCATCATGCGCACGTGCATGGCGAAGCCGACGAATTCGGCATCGGCAATTTTGTTTACCGCGCGCGCCGGCCGTTTCATCCGGCACGGCTCTGGGCGCTGCTGCATCAGGAATGGCCGGGCGTACTGCGCAGCAAGGGCTTCTTCTGGCTCGCGACGCGCAACGACATCGCGGGCTCGCTGTCGCAGGCGGGTGGCGTATGCCGGCATGGCCCGGCGGGCCTCTGGTGGGCCGCGCAGGATCGCGCGGAATGGCCGGACGACGACGAGTTGCTCGCCGAAATTCGCACGGAGTGGCAGGGCGACCTCGACGACCGCTCGGTCGGCGATCGCCGTCAGGAACTGGTGCTGATCGGCATCGCGCTCGATGCCGACGCATGGCGCGCGAAACTCGACGCATGCCTGCTCACCGATGCGGAATTCGCGCTCGGTGCGGCGCAATGGAGCGCGTTCGACGATCCGTTTCCGGTGTGGGATGTCGATGCGCACGACGACGACGATCCCGGCGATACGCAGATCGTGCACGCGTAATACTCGGTAAAAACGGCCTGCGAAAGGCAACCGTTAAATCTTGCAAGAGTGGCGCGAACTGTGGCGAAAATGCCGCGCGCGCCCAACAAAAAACCCGCCGAACGGCGGGTTTTTTTCCTGGAACAGGCGCTGGATTAACGCTTGTTGACGGCGTCCTTGAACGCCTTGCCAGCCGTGAACTTGACCGTCTTGGCTGCCGGGATCTTGATGGTTTCGCCGGTCTTCGGGTTGCGGCCCGTACGTGCTGCGCGCTTGCCCGAACCGAAGCTGCCGAAGCCGATCAGCTGAACCGCATCACCCTTCGACACGGCCTTCTTGATGACTTCGAGCAGCGTGTCCAGCGTTTCGCCGGTTTGAGCCTTGCTGGCGCCCGTTTGGGCGGCGACGGCGTCGATCAGTTCCTGTTTGTTCATTAAGGTTCCTTTTTCAGGTTAGGTTTGACACGAACAGCGCGAACGCGCCGATTATACGTGCGCGAACCGTGCCGTCGAGAGTCAGACTTCGACGGCACAGCGCCGAATCCTGGCCCGCGCGACGTGCCGTCCGGTTTGCCGGAAGGCCACCCCGCGGTACGGCGTTGCTATGATAGCGCAGCGCAAACCCAATAACGACAAGGGTTTCAAAGATTTTCATCGGTATTTCGCCGAATGAATCGTCGATTGCCCGTTTTTTGACCCGCGCCAACCGGACGGGATACGCAGCCGGGTCCGCCGCCGCGCAACGCCGTTGGTTTTTGCCAACGACCCGCCGGACGCCTCCGCGCAATCCCTTGCCAGGCTTGGCTGCCACGTTTTTTGTTTCGCATGCCCGACCGACTCGTTCCCGCCACGCTCGCGTTCCGCGACGACGGCACCCTCATCTCGCCCGCGTACGGCGACATCTATCACAACGTCGCGGGCGCGCTCGCGCACGCGAACTACGTGTTCATCGCGGGCAACGCGCTGCCCGGGCGCTGGCAAGGCCGGCGCACGTTCACGATCGTCGAGACGGGGTTCGGCGCGGGCGTCAACTTCCTCGCGACCTGGGCCGCCTGGCGCGACGATCCCGCGCGCTGCGAACGGCTGCATTTCGTGTCGTTCGAGAAGCATCCGTTTTCGCGCGATGACCTGCGCCGGGCACTGTCCCATATGGTTGCGAACACAACGATATCGACGGAAGCGGAAATGCTCGCCGATGCGTGGCCGATGCTCGTTCCCGGTTTTCATCGCCTCGAATTCGACGCTGGCCGGGTCGTGCTCACGCTCGCGCTGGGCGACGCGTGCGAGATGCTGCCGAAACTGGTCGCCCGCGCCGATGCGTTCTATCTGGACGGTTTCGCGCCCGCGAAAAACCCGGATCTCTGGTCGGCCGACGTGTTCCGCGCGCTCGCACGTATCGCCGCCGAGAAGGCGACCTTTGCGACCTATTCGAGCGCGGGCGTGGTGAAACAAGCGCTCCTCGAAGCGGGTTTCACGTATCGCAAGATGGCCGGCCTGGCCGGCAAGTTCGCGATGCTCGCGGGCGAATACGCACCGCGCTGGCGGATGCGCCGGCACGAACCGCCGCGCGCGTTGCCGGTTGCCGCGCGCGACGCGATCGTGATCGGCGCGGGGCTGGCCGGCTGCGCGGTCGTCGAACGGCTCGCCGCGCGCGGCTGGAACGTCACGCTGATCGAGCGACACGCGCGAATCGCGAGCGACGCATCGGGCAATCCGGCCGGCGTATTCCATCCACTGATGACGCGCGACGACAACGTCGCGAGCCGCCTCACGCGCAGCGGTTTCCTGCATGCGCTGGCGCGCTGGCGCGCGCTCGAGCATGCGGGTCACGCGTTCGCGCGCAGCACGCGCGGGATGATCCATCTCGCGGAATCGGCCGACGATTTCGTGCGGATGCGCGATGCGTTCGACGCGCTCGGCGCACCGTCCGACTACGTGTCGCTGCTCGGCACGGACGCCGCGCGCGCGCATCTGAACCTGCCGGTCGCACATGGCGGCCTGCTGTTTCCGCACGGCGGCGCCGTCTGGCCGGCCGGGGTCTGCGCCGCACAAGTCGCGGCGGCCGGTGAACGCGTGACACTGCTCGCCGGCACCGAAGTCGCGCGACTCGAGCGCGATGGCGACACGTGGCGCGCCGTCGACGCGGCAGGCGCGACGCTCGCCGAGGCGCCGGTCGTCGTGCTCGCGAACGCGGGCGACGCCGTGCGTCTCGCGGGCCTGCGGCACGTCGCGCTGCAGCCGGTGCGCGGCCAGCTCACGCTGCTGCCGCCCGGCAGCACGGCACCGCTGCCGTGCCCCGCGATCGGCGACGGCTATGCGGTACCGCTCGACGACGGCACGCTGCTGATCGGCGCGACGTTCGAACCCGACGACCTCGATCCGGCGATGCGCGGCGCCGGGCATATCGAAAATATCGAGCGCGTCCGGCATCTGCTGCCCGGCCTGATCGGCGAGTTGCCGGACGTCGATACGCTGCGCGGGCGCGTCGCGTTTCGCTGGGTCGTCGCCGATCGCGTGCCGGTGATCGGCCCGCTCGCCGACGAAGCGCAGGCCGTCGCGAACGCACGCGTGCTGAGCGGTGCGAGGGCGCGCGACCTGCCGCGTACCGCGGGCCTGTACGGCGCATTCGGCTACGGTTCCCGCGGCCTCGTGTGGGCCGCGCTCGGCGCGGAACTGATCGCGTCGCAACTGGAAGGCGAGCCGCTGCCGCTCGAGCGCGAACTCGCCGATGCCGTCGACCCGGCCCGGTTCCTGATCCGCGCGCTGCGCGGCCGCCAGATCGGCTGATCTCGTCAGCCGAATCCTCACAGTCCTTCGATTTTTTCGCGCAAGGTTATCCACGCGACGCTGTGGATAACCGCGCGGAATCCGCACGCACTTCGTGTGCAATCACAGTGGACGTAAACTGGGCAACTCGGCACAGCTGTGAAACGGCCCGAAAGTTGCCCAACTCAAACCTCTGTGAGCAAACAGCCTGTGCAACGACTTATGGCCGCGCCAACGCCTTGATCTTGTTGCGTAAACCGAAGTTATCCACAGAACTGTGAGCGCCTTGTTAACTTCTACTACGTATATATACAAGTAAACCATTGAAACCAAAGACCTGTGGTGCCTCACAGCGCCACGAGTCGATTCAATCGGTTCCGGAGCGAAAAAGCTGTGGCACAATCGGTTTCCTTCGCGTTCGTTCGGCCAAGCGCCGGACATGCTTCAATGGAACGGTCGGCTCGATTTCGAATCTGAATCATCGAGACTGCGCAGTCCGTTCACACACCAGGCCGACAATCCAGATCGGCAGCCTGAACGACAGTTCCGCCGGATGGCGGAAAGAGGCGGATCCCATGTCCCGCCGTCGTCGACCACAACATTCACACTCGGGGCGATACCCAGCCGGCGCGCATCTCATTTCTGACGCTTGACCCCGCGCCGCTGGCGATTGCTTCCAAAGGAGAAGTCACCACGATGAAGTCGGCGTTCTCATTCCTGCCCAATTGGCCGCTCGCGCCGGATGCCGTGTTCTGGGCCGGGCTCGCGTTGTTCGCGGCCGGTCTGTGTGGCGAGCTGTGCTATCGCGCATGGCGGCTGCCGCGCATCACCGGGTATGCGGTGATCGGTCTCATCGCCGGTTCGTTCGGATTCGGCGTGATCGACGCGAGCACCGACGAAACCTCGCGGCTGCTGATCGACGTCGCGCTCGGCCTGCTGCTGTTCGAGCTCGGCAGCCGCCTCGACCTGAAATGGATCCGCCGCAATCCGTGGCTCATTGCGTCGAGCCTGGCCGAGGCGACGCTGACGTTCGTGCTCGTGCTGTTCGTGATGCTCGCGCTCGGCGTGTCGGGCATGGTCGCGCTCGTGCTGTCGGCGATCGCGATCGCGACGTCGCCGTCGATGGTGATCCAGCTCAAGACCGAGCTGCGCGCGGAAGGGCAGGTGTCGCAGCGCCTCATCACGCTGACCGCGCTGAACAGTGTGTACGCGATCGTGCTGACCAAGCTCGTCACGAGCTGGCTCCACCAGGAAGCGTACGGGAACGTTTTCGCGACGATCCTGCAACCCGCCTACCTGATCGCCGGTTCGTTCATCGTCGCGTACCTGGTCGCGCGCGCGTGCAACTACCTGTTCCGTCACATGACCGCGACGATGCGCGACGAGCATTCGTTCGTCGCGCTGTTCGGGCTCGTGATGCTCGCGATCGCGGTCGCGCAGGCGCTGAAGCTGTCGACGCTGCTCACGCTGCTGCTCGCCGGCATCATCGTGAAGAACCTCGAAGCGCGGCCGCAGCTGTGGCCCGAGCATTTCGGCACGGCAGGCTGGCTGCTGACGGTGATCCTGTTCGTGCTGACGCTCACGTCGTTCACGTGGGGCGACATCGCGCTCGGCGGCCTGCTCGCGATCGCGCTGATCGTCACGCGGCTCGCCGCCAAGCTCGCCGGCGTCGTCGCGTTCGCGAAGCCGAGCGGGCTCGGGATGAAGCAGGGCGTCGCGCTCGGCATCGCGCTGACACCGATGTCCGCGCTGTCGTACCTGCTCGTCGACGACACCTACCAGCTCTATCCGAATTTCGACCCGCACCTGCGCGCGATCGTGATGTGCACGATCGTGATCCTGCAGCTCGTCAGCCCGTTCGTCGTCTACCGCTGCCTGTCGGCGGTCAGCGAACGCAGCGACAGAAACTGATTCCGGAACCTGCCATGGCACTCGAAACCTTCGTCAATTCCGAACCGTTCACGTTCGGCGTCGAACTGGAGATCCAGGTCGTCAACACGCACAACTACGACCTCACCAAGGCTGCATCCGACCTGATGCGCCTGATCCAGGGCGAGACCTTCCCCGGCAACATCACGCCTGAAATCACCGAGAGCATGATCGAGCTGTCGACCGGCATCTGCCATTCGCACGAGCAGGCGGTCTCCGAGCTGCACGCGATCCGCGACGTGCTCGTGAAGGCGGCCGACCAGCTCAACGTCGGGCTCGCCGGCGGCGGCACGCACGCGTTCCAGCAATGGAGCGACCGGCAGATCTACGACGCGCCGCGCTTCCAGTACATCTCCGAGCTGTACGGCTATCTCGCGAAGCAGTTCACCGTGTTCGGCCAGCACGTGCACATCGGCTGTCCCGATCCGGACAGCGCGCTGTTCCTGCTGCACTCGATGTCGCGCTTCATTCCGCACTTCATCGCGCTGTCCGCGTCGTCGCCGTTCGTGCAGAACGTCGACACCGGCTTCCATTCGGCGCGCCTGAATTCGGTGTTCGCGTTCCCGCTGTCGGGCCGCGCGCCGTTCGTGCTGACCTGGGACAGCTTCGAGGAGTACTTCACGAAGATGGTCAACACGGGCGTCGTCAACTCGATGAAGGACTTTTACTGGGACATCCGGCCGAAGCCCGGCTACGGGACGATCGAGGTGCGCGTGATGGACACGCCGCTGTCGGTCGACCGCGCGGCCGCGATCGCGTGCTACATCCAGACGCTCGCGCGCTACCTGCTGACCGACCGGCCGCTGAAGCTGTCGGAGGACGACTATCTCGTCTACACATTCAACCGTTTCGAAGCCTGCCGCTTCGGGCTCGAGGGCACCTGCGTCAATCCTCAGACAGGTGAGCGCCGCACGATCGCGGAAGACATCCTCGACACGCTCGACCGGATCGCGCCGCATGCGGCCGCGCTTGGCTCGCGCGCGGCACTCGACGAGATCGGTGCACTCGCGAAGGCGCGCGTGAATGACGCATCGTGGTTGAGAACCGTTTTCAAACAGGAAAAATCGCTGAACGAGACGGTCCGCCAGCAGTGCCTGCGCTGGCGTGAATGAAAAAATGTTTTGCAGATTACAGGCTCGACCGCGCGGCGATTCGCTGAATGCCGGTCGACGCCGATTCGGGCGTTCCGCGTCGCCAGTCCTCCTGAAAATCTGTGGATAACTGGATATTCCGCTGCAAAGTCAACGCACTGCGGTATGGATAACCCGGTGGATCGCCGCCAGCCGCACGATGGCCGATTCGAACAGGAAAATGTTTGCGCGTTGCGCCGTGAGGCCGGCAGGGATTGCCGGCACAACGAAAAAATCCGGTTATCCAGCGATTTTCCACAGAATGAAGGGGATAACTTAGCTGTGCGATTTTCCGCTCTCGCTTAGAATGTCGGCTTTGCGGACACCGGAACGACCAGTGTCTCACCGGTCGCCGCGAACGCGACCGCCGCGTGTGCCTCGCGACGGCCGTGTCGACGCTCCTCGATGAGCGTCTGTTTTGAGATAGACATTCGATCTCCACACTACGGCTGCTCGGCAATCCGGGCGGCGGCAAAGCGAAAAGACTATGAGCGAAGGCGTTTACGGGAATCAGGCTTCGGGACGTGTGACCCACAGCTTGCTGCGGTTGAGTACGGCCATGCGAAGCCAGGCATGGGATTGGGCGGAAGGCGCGGGCCTCACGCCGACGCAGGGCGAGATCCTCGTGCTGCTGCTGCAACGCAAGGGCCCGATGCGGCTCGGCGAGATCGCGCGCGAGACGCAGCTCACGGCTGCGACCACCAGCGATGCGGTCAGCACGCTCGAGACGAAGGGGCTCGTCGAGAAGCGCCGCGCGCTGGACGACGGCCGCGCGCTTGCCGTGCGCCTGTCGGCCCGCGGCCGTACCGCGGCGAAGAAGGCGCTGCAATGGCCGGAATTCCTGACGAAGGCGGTCGGCAAACTCGGCGCGGACGAGCAGGGCGCGCTGTACCGCGCGCTGCTGAAGACGCTGCGCGAACTGCAGGTGGCCGGCGCGACGCCGCCGCAGCGCATGTGCCTGACGTGCACGCATTTCCAGCCGGGCAAGCAGTCGAAGAAGACCGTGCATCACTGCGCGGCGCTCGACCTGTCGATGGCCGACAGCGATCTGCGTCTCGACTGTTCGGTGCACGAAGAAGCCGACGCGGCAACGCAAAAGAAGACCTGGAAGGTGTTCGCCGGCTGACGTCCGTCGATCGACCGGGAGGCCGATGATGAACGCTGAAGTGGTGGCGATCCGCCACGTGCATTTCGAGGACCTCGGCAGCTTCGAGCAGGTGCTCGGGGCGCGCGGGCGGCGGGTGCGCTACGTCGACGTCGGCGCGTCGCGCGTCGAGGTGCTCGACGCGCTCAAGCCGGCGCTGCTCGTGATGCTCGGCGGGCCGCTCAGCGTGTACGAGGACGCGCAGTATCCGTCGATCGCGCCGCTCACGGCGCTCGTGCGCCAGCGCATCGACGCCGGGCTGCCGATCCTCGGTATCTGCCTTGGCGCGCAGTTCATCGCCCGCGCGCTCGGTGCACGCGTCTATCCGGCTGCGCAGAAGGAACTCGGCTGGGCGCCGCTGACGCTCACCGACGCGGGCCGCGCGTCGCCGCTGCGCCATCTCGACGGCGTGGCGACCTCGATGCTGCACTGGCACGGCGATACGTTCGACCTGCCGGGCGGCGCGATCCATCTCGCCTCGACACCGGCCTGCCGCCACCAGGCGTTCGCATGGGGGCAGCACGTGCTGGCGCTGCAATGCCATCCCGAAATCCGTGCCGACCGCTTCGAACCCTGGCTGATCGGCAACGCCGGCGAAATCGCGTCGACGCCCGGCATCGACGCACGCCAGCTGCGCGCCGACACCGTGCAGCACGGTCCCGCGCTGGAGACGGCCGCGCGACGCATGTTCGCGGAGTGGCTCGACAGCGTCGGGCTTTGATCCCGAGCGAGCGGCACCGCGCGTGACCGACCCGCAGGCCTTGCCGGTCGGCGCACCGCTGCATGCCGTGTGCGCGCGGCATCGCTGCCGGCGCTACCTGACCATCCGCTTACTGCCGAACCGGCCGCCAGCAGGCTTCGAGCCCGCATGCTACGCTCGTCCGCTGTTTCCCTTTCCTGGCGAGCGGCCTCCATGACTGCGCTGTTTTCCCCGTTCACGCTGCGCGGCGTGACCCTTCCGAACCGGATCGTGATCTCCCCGATGTGCCAGTACTCGGCCGAGCGCGGCGAGGCGACCGACTGGCACATGATTCACCTCGGCCATCTCGCGCTGTCCGGCGCGGGCCTGCTCTGCATCGAAGCGACCGCGGTCGAACCCGACGGGCGCATCACGGCCGGCGACCTCGGTTTGTGGGACGACGCGACCGAAGCAGCGCTCAAGCCCGTGCTGGCGGCGATCCGCAAGCATTCGCCGGTCCGCGTCGCGATGCAGCTGTCGCACGCGGGGCGCAAGGCGTCGAGCGAGGTGCCGTGGAAGGGCGGCCAGCTCGTGTCCGTCGCCGATGGCGGCTGGCTGCCGCATGCGCCGTCGGCCCTACCGCACAAGGACGGCGAGACGCCGCCGCTCGCGCTCGACGCGGCCGGCCTGAACCGGATCCGCGACGCGTTCGCGGCGAGCGCGAAGCGTGCCGCGCGCCTCGGCATCGATGCGATCGAGGTGCATGCGGCGCACGGCTACCTGCTGCATCAGTTCCTGTCGCCGCTTGCGAACCAGCGTACCGACGAATACGGCGGCTCGCGCGAAAACCGGATGCGCTTTCCGCTCGAGATCTTCGAGATCGTGCGCGCGGCGTTTCCTGCGGACCGGCCGGTCGGCGTGCGCGTGTCGGCGACCGACTGGGTCGAGGGCGGCTGGGAACTCGAGGACACGATTGCGTTTGCGCACGAGCTGAAGCAGCGCGGCTGCGACTGGATCGACGTGTCGTCCGGCGGCGTGTCGCCGCTGCAGAAGATTCCGCTGTCGCCCGGTTACCAGGTGCCGTTCGCGCAGGCGGTGAAGCGCGCGGTCGGGATGCCGACGATCGCGGTCGGCCTGATCAACGATCCCGCGCATGCGAACCGGCTGATCGAGTCGGGCGACGCCGATTTCGTCGCGATGGCGCGCGCGATGCTGTACGACCCGCGCTGGCCGTGGCATGCGGCTGCCGAGCTCGGCGCGCAGGTGTCGGCGCCGCCGCAGTACTGGCGTTCGCAGCCGCGCGAGCACAAGGCGTTGTTCGGCGACATCGCATTCGGCCAGCGCTGAGCGTCATGCGCGCAATATTGCGCGCGATGTTGAGCGAAGCAATCTTGAACGTGTAGGATGCGGGTGATTCGCCGCATGTCCCGACGCGGCACCGACCGGTGCCGCGTTTTCGTTTTGCGCGACGCACGGCCGCGCAAAACGACAGCGCGGCCGTCTTCCATTCAAGTCGTCTTCAAAGGATTCGTTCGATGAGTTCACGCAGGATCGCGGTACGCCGCTCGGGAGTTCACGGCAAGGGCGTGTTCGCGGTGGAGCCGATCAAGGCCGGCGAACGCGTAGTGGAATACAAGGGCGAGCGAATTTCGTGGAAGGAAGCGCTGCGCCGCCATCCGCACGACCCGAACGAGCCGAACCATACGTTCTACTTCGCACTGGAAGAGGGCGGGGTGATCGACGGCAAGATCGACGGCAACAGCGCGCGCTGGATCAACCATTCGTGCGCGCCGAACTGCGAGGCCGAGGAGATCAAGGGCCGCGTGTTCATCCACGCACTGCGCGACATCGGGCCGGAAGAAGAGCTGTTCTACGACTACGGCCTCGTGATCGACGAGAAGCTGACGAAGAAACTCAAGCGGGAATACGCGTGCCATTGCGGCGCGACCGCATGCCGCGGCACGCTGCTCGCCACGCCGGACGACGACGGCAAGAAGAAGAAGGACAGGAAGGACGGCAAGTCCGAGTCCGGCGCGAAGGACAAGAAAAAGAAGAAGTGACCGGTGAGGCCGCGCATCGCGCGCGGCTGCGTCACCGCCGGATGGCCGCCGCGCGGCCGTCCATCCAGCCTGATGAGGGTTCGCCGCACGTGCCTCAGTGCGTCGGCGCGGCGGCCGGCGTCTCGCTCGCCGGCTTCCCGGTGCGCTTGGCGAGCGGCACCCGCACCACGAAGCGCGAACCGCCTTCCGATGCATCCTCGTACGACACCGTGCCGCCGTGCATCGCGATGATGTCGTGCACGATCGCGAGCCCGAGCCCGGCGCCCGTCTCGACGCCGTTGCCGCTTTGCGCGTCGCCACGGAAGAAGCGCTTGAACAGGTCGGCCTGCTGATTGGCCGGCACGCCCGGGCCGTTGTCCTCGACGACGATCTCGGCGGCCGGTTCGCCGGTCTCGAGCGCGCCGCGCGCGACGTTCACCGTGATCCGCGCCCCGTGCGGCCGGGCGAGCGGCACGTATTTCAACGCATTGTCGAGCAGGTTCGCGATCACCTCGCGCAGCAGCACGGGGTTGCCGCGCACGTTCAGCGTTTCGTCCTCGCCGGGATCGTCGCTTCGCTGGAAGCCGAGGTCGACATGCGACGCGAGCGCGCGCGGCACCCATTCGGCACCCGTCTCGAACGCCATCGCGGCCAGGTCGACGTCGACGAAACGCGCGGCCTGTTCGCCCGGCTCCGCGCGCGCGAGCGACAGCAGCTGGTTCGACAGCCGCACCGCGCGGTCGGCGGCCGCGCGCAGTTCGCGCACCGCGGCATAGGTCTGCTGCGGGTCGCGCGCGACGGCGGCCTGCTCGGCATGCAGCTTCACGGCCGTGAGCGGCGTGCGCAACTGGTGCGCGGCATCGGCGATGAACTTGCGCTGCGCGTCGAGCGCGGTCTTCAGGCGGCCGAGCAGCGCGTTCATCGCGCTCGTCAGCGGCCGGATCTCGAGCGGCACGTCGGTTTCGTCGACCGGCTCCAGCGACGTGTGGGTCTGCCGGTTCAGCGAATCGGCGAGATGCGTGAGCGGGCCGAGCTGCTGGTTCACGACGCGCCACACGATGCCCCAGCCCGCGAGCAGCAGCAGCAGCAGCGGCATCATGATCGCGACGAGGAATTCGGCCGCGATCCGGTAGCGGTGCCGCACCGGCTGCGCGACCTCGACCACCATCGGCCGGCCGCCGTCGACTTCCTCGACGCGCACCTGCGCGACCCGCACCGCGCGGTTGTCGTACTCGGCCTCGAACACGTACGCGTGATGCATGCGGCGCACGTTGATGCCCCGCAGCGGCAGTTTCGGATCGCCGGCGAGTTCCTGCTCGCCGTCGCTGATCCGGTAGATCAGCGCCTCGGCCGGATCGGAGAACATCGCCTGCGCGAGCGGCGGCACCGTGAACGGCGCGTCGGGGCCGGCGATCTGGATCTGTTTGGAGATGGCGGTCGCGAGGTCGGCGAGCGAGCGGTCGATCACGTGTTGCGTGTATTGCCACGCGAGCCAGTAGGCGATCAGGCCGCTCATCAGCGCGAGCATCGACAGCGGCGCGGCGAGGCGCCGGAGTAGCGAGCGGCGCAGGCTGGTGGTCACAGCCGGATCAGAAGACATTTCGACGGGCAAATGGATAAGCGCCGCTCACGGGGAGCGGCGCGGACGTGCGCCGGACGGCGACGCGGGCAGGGCGGCTCGCCGGCGGCACGCGGCCGGCCGGCGTGCGGCGCCGCTCAGACGCTCGCGGTCTGGCGGATTTCCTGCAGCAGATAGCCGAAGCCGCGCACCGTGACGATTTCGACGCGGCACTGCTCGAGTTTCTTGCGCACGCGATGCACGTAGACTTCGATTGCGGTGTCGCCGAGATCGCCGCCGAAGTGCGTGAGGTGATCCTGCAGCTGGGCCTTGCTGACGACGCGGCCGTGACGCAGCAGCAGCATTTCCAGCACCGCGAATTCGCGCGGCGACAGTTCGAGCGGCTTGTCGTCGTTGAAGATGCGGCGATCGACGCCCGAGAGGCGGACGCCGCCGAGCGACACTTCCGGACGCGGCATGTCGCTGTGCGGGCCGCTGCGGCGCATCACCGCGCGGATGCGCGCTTCGAGCTCGGCCGGCTCGAACGGCTTGAGCATGTAGTCGTCGGCGCCGGAGTTCAGGCCCTGGATCCGGTCGTTCAGTTCGTCGCGCGCGGTCAGCACGATGACCGGCGTGTGGCGGTTGGTCTGGCGGAAACGCGTGAGCAGCGTCATCCCGTCGATGCCCGGCAGGCCGAGGTCGAGGATCACGAGTTCGTGGCGGTTCTGTGCCAGCGCCTGTTCGGCAAAGATGCCGTCATGCACCATGTCGACGGTGAAGCCAGCCTGCTCGAGGCTGCTCTGGATACCGCGTGCGATGGGGCGGTCGTCTTCGATCAGAAGGAGTCGCATGAAGTTCGCTCAAGTACAATGGGTTGGCGGTTCAGGCACGCGGACAGCACGACGCCGTTTCCACAGGGGCGCCGCATCGCCTGACATCAAGCATGGCGGCCAGCGAACGATTAAATCCAATCATGTCCGATATTTCGATCCACGACCTCGAAGCCGCGATCAATTTCTGGCGCGCCCGCTCGCCGTCGAGCGGCGACGAACTCAAACTCTGCGAAGAGGCCAGTGCGCTCTCCAAGCCGTATGCGCTGCTGATTGTACAGCGCGCAAGCGCGCTGCAACTGGAAGGTTTGGACCCTAGGGCGCGGAAAGCGTACGAGACTTACGTGCGCCTTAAGGATGGCTTGGAAAGTTGAAGGCTTTCGCTGAGTACATCCTAGAAAACGTTCATCGAAATGAAAAGTTGACGCGCCGCGCGTCGAAAGACGCGCGGCGGTAGAGGACGACCTCAGGCGGCCGGTTGGGTATGTGCGCACACCTGGTCGATGAACGTCGCGAGCGCGATGTCGCGCTCGGTCAGGCCGTCCGCATCGTGGGTCGACAGCGTCACGTCGACGCGGTTGTATACGTTGAACCATTCCGGATGGTGGTTCATTTCCTGCGCCTTGATCGCGACGCGCGTCATGAAGCCGAAGGCCTCGTTGAAATCGGCGAAGCGCAGGCTGCGCTGGATCGCGTCGCGGCCCGGCACGGCCGTCCAGTGCGGCAGGCCTTCGAGCCGGGTCTTGCGTTCTTCTGATGTGAGCTTGTGGATCATGTTGCACCTCGTTGGGTAACGGCGCCCGCACGCGGGCAAAGGCCACGCGGCAAAGCCGGTACCGGTCATTGTTTCATAGTTGGGCGACGGGCATTCGGTGACGGGCATCCGGGGACGGCCATCTGGCGACGGGCATCGGAAGGCGGGCGCCGGCGCACGAATCACGCCGGCGTGGCCCGCGGCCTTACGCGTCCGCGTCGTCCGGCCAGCCTTCTCCCGTGCCGCGATGCAGCACGAGATCGCCATCGCATACCGCGCCGGCCGCGAATTCGGGCTGCGCGGCCAGCCGGTCGGCCAGCGCGCGGCCGTCGACGTCGGCCAGCGCGAACAGCTGCGCGAAATCGTCGATTACGAAGTAGGTCTTTTGGAACGTGTCGATCCGGTACCGCGTGCGCATCACGCGCTCGAGGTCGAAACCGAGCCGGTTCGGCGCCGCGCTTTCGAGACTGTAGAGGCTCTCGCCCTTGCTCGACACGATCCCGGCGCCGTAGATCGACAGCCCGTTCGTGCCCTGCGGGTCGCGGATCAGGCCGAATTCCACCGTATACCAGTAGAGGCGCGCCAGCCGCGCGAGCGCCGCTTCGTCGTCCGCGACCGCGAGCGCGGTGCGGCCGTAGGCCTGCATGTAGTCGGCGAACACCGGTTCGATCAGCAGCGGCACGTGGCCGAACAGGTCGTGGAAGCAGTCGGGTTCCTGCAGGTAGTCGAGCTGGTCCGGGCGGCGCATCCACCAGGTGACCGGAAACCGCCGGTTCGCGAGGTGCTCGAAGAACACGCGATCGGGCACGAGGCCCGGCACCGCGACGATTTCCCAGCCGGTGGCCGGCTTCAGCTGGCGGTTCACGTCGGCGAACGACGGCACGCGATCGGCCGGCAGGTCGATCTTCCCGAGCCCGGCGACGAACGCGTCGCACGCGCGACCGCGCAGCAGCGCCGACTGGCGCGCATAGAGCTGCTGCCACACCGCGTGGTCGACCTGGCCGTAACGTTCGAGCGGCTGGTCGATGGTGAAATCGGCGCGGGTTTCGAGGCCCGCATCGAACTGCTCCTGCAGTTTCGCGGTGACGACGGTGGACATGGTGAGGCTCTGCACGCTGTGATGGGAACCATGCAAGTGTAGAGCGGGGGACATGCGGAATGGGCGCAAAGATGGCGTTGATTCGCTTGATGGTGCGATAATCGCGCATCAAAATCGTAATCAATGCGGAGAATGTTCATGCTGGAACTCGATCACTTCGATCTCGCGCTTCTCGACGTGCTGCAGCGCTTCGGCCGCGCGACGCACCAGCAGCTTGGCGAGGAGGTGCCGCTGTCGCCGTCGCAGATCGGCCGGCGGCTGCAGCGGCTCGAGGCGGCCGGCGTGATCGAAGGCTATCGCGTGATGTTGCGCCCCGAAAAGCTTGGGCTCGGCGTCACCGCGTTCACGAGCCTGAAGCTCAAGCACCACGGCGATTCGATCATCGAGCAGTTCCAGCAGCAGATCGACGTGCTGCCCGAGGTGCTCGAATGCCATGCCGTGGTCGGCGATGCCGACTATCTGCTGCGGATCGTCGCGCCGGATCTCAACGCGCTGTCGCAGTTCGTGATGAAGAAGCTGATGCGCGTGCCGGGCGTCGACAGCGTGCGCTCGAACATCGTACTGACGACGTTCAAGCGCAATGGCGCGCTGCCGCTCGCGCACCTGGCGCCCGGCGCCGCGTGACGCGGCGGCGGGGTTGGCAGCGGGGCGCAAGGCGCCGCCGCGGATAGGGCTCGATCAGGCCGCTTCGGATTGCGCGTCGGCGTTCAGCAGGTCGACGTACGCGACCGCGACGAGATCCTCGTGCGCCACGCCGAGCTTCGCGAACACGTCATGCGCCTCGGCTTCGCCGCCGGCTTCGTCGTCGTCGGGGCCGAGCACCACTTCCAGTTCGATGAAGTCGCCGAGGCCGTCGACGCGGTCGAGGTGGATCCGCGTGCGGCCGACGAGGTACACGTGCCGTTCCTTCGTCACGATGCCGCGCGTGGTCAGCGCGGTCGCGAGCAGCGAGTGCATCGCGTCCGGGTTCGTCACAGGGCTGCGCGTGTAGTACGACGCCTTCGGACCGTCGCGATCGTCGCGCTGGTAGAAGATCAGCTCGGCCGGCGTGCCGTCTTCGAAGCGGCGCAGCTTCAGCCGGCCGCGCGGCACGTCGTAGAAGAAATCCTGCTGGCGGTAGAAGAGCGGTGCTTCGGTTGCGAGCATCGCGGCGCGTTCGCGCAGCTGGTCGAATTCGCGGGCGCGGGCTTTGATCTCGATGTTGCGGGCCATGCGGGTCTCCTTCAATCAGGGGTCTCGCGGTGTGCGAACGGACAATCTAGCAAAAAGCCTGGGATGGTGGCGTGACGAGCGACTGGCGCGCGGCAGCGCGACTCGGAGCGGGCGATTGGGGCTCGTATGTGATTTCGCTGGTTATGCGCGGGTGTGTTGGCGATTTGTGATTCGCAAGATCCGCCGGAGACGCCAAAGACGCCAAAGACGCCGCAGACGCCGCAGACGCAGGGATGCAGGGATGCAGGGATGCAGGGATGCAGGGATGTAGGGATGTAGGGATGCAGAGGAGCAGTGACGAGAGGAACAGGAATAGCAGGAAGCGTCAGGCGTAAAAGTCCACTGCACGACCCGTCACACCGACATCAGCCACGCTCATATCGCCCACTGCGTCTCGATCAGCCGCAGCGCGGCCGCGATCGCCGGTTCGTCGCGCCGCTCGACGAGCGCCACAAAGGTCAGCTCGGTCGGCACCGTCACGCGTTCGACGATCGTCAGCGCGTGCGCGTGCGCTTCGGCCAGCGCGGTCGAGTCCCGCGCGAGCGTCAACCCGATCCCCGATTTCACGAGATCGAGCATCGACTGCTCCTGGTCGACCTCGGCGACCTTCACCGGCTGCGCGCCGGCCGCCGCGAAAAGCCGCGACAGCAGCCGGTGATGGGCGGACGCCGGCGGCGTCCAGATCCACGGCAGCGCGGCGAGCGCGCGCCAGTCGTGCGCGCGCTGCACGCGCTCCTTCCAGCCGGCCGGCGCGAGCACGCGGTACTGGAAACGCGTGAGCGTGACCGTGTGGAACAGCGTGTCGTCGCGCGGCTCGTCCTCGCCGGGCCGGCCGATGTAGTAGCCGACGTCGAGCGCCCGCGCGCGCACCTGCTCGAGCACCCAGCCGGACATCCCGTGCCGCAGCGCGGTTTCTATCTGCGGATGGGTTTCGACCAGCGCGCGCAGGAAGCCGCCGAGCCGCAGGAAACCGGGGTCGAGAATCGTGCCGATCCGCAACCGGCCACGCACCTCGTGCCGCAGCGCGGCAGCGGCGCGCTGCACGTCGGCGGCTGCGGCCAGCGCGCGCTCCGCGTGCGGCAGCAGCGTCTGGCCGTCGCGTGTGAGCGCGAGCCCGCGCGACGTGCGCGTGAACAGCGTGACGCCGAGCGTTTCCTGCAGATGCTTGATCTGCAGGCTGACGGCCGGCTGCGTCAGGTGCAACTGCACGGCGGCGCGCGTCAGGTTGCCTTCGCGGGCGACCGTCGCGAACGCACGGAGCAGGGTGAGATCCATCGTCGTGATATGAGCGCAGCTTATAACGCAGTTCAGCATAACTCATTGGATTGGTGGACGGCAGGCGGAGTACGCTTCATCGATCGCGTCGCCCGCGACGCACTATGCTGAAAACTACGCGCGGGATTGCGCCGCGCGGGACACAACAATGCGCTTTGCATGGGGCACGAGTAGGCGATGAAGTGCTAACTCGGGTCGACCGCAAAGCACGGGGCACGAGTAAGCGCTAAAGCGCCAACTCGGGTCGACCGCCGTGGGGATGGAGTAAGCGCTGAAGCGCCAACTTCATCCAACCACGCCATGGGACCCGAGTAAGCGCTGAAGCGCTAACTCGGGTCGACCGCAAAGCATGGGACCCGAGTAAGCGCTAAAGCGCTAACTCGGGTCGACAGGAGACACGTCGTGACGACTCAACGCACGCTCGAGGGCGAATTCGATTACGTGATCGTCGGCGCGGGCACCGCAGGCTGCGTGCTCGCGAACCGCCTGACCGAGGATCCCGAGATCCGCGTGCTGCTGCTCGAAGCGGGCGGCAAGGACGACTATCACTGGATCCACATCCCGGTCGGCTATCTGTACTGCATCGGCAATCCACGCACGGACTGGCTGTACAAGACACAGCCGGAGGCGGCGCTCAACGGCCGCGCACTGTCGTATCCGCGCGGTCGCGTGCTCGGCGGCTGCTCGTCGATCAACGGGATGATCTACATGCGCGGCCAGCGCGAGGATTACGACAGCTGGGCGCAGGAAACCGGCGACGCGGGCTGGTCGTGGGACAGCGTGCTGCCGATCTTCAAGCGCAGCGAGGACCACCACGCGGGTGCGAGCGACGCACACGGCGCAGGTGGCTACTGGCGCGTCGAGAAGCAGCGGCTGCGCTGGGAGATCCTCGAATCGTTCGCGCAGGCCGCGCAGCAGACGGGCATCCCGGCGACCGACGATTTCAACCGCGGCGACAACAGCGGGGTCGGCTATTTCGAGGTGAACCAGAAGCGCGGCGTGCGCTGGAATACGTCGAAGGCGTTCCTGCGCCCCGCGATGACGCGCCCGAACCTGACCGTGATAACCGGCGCGCATGCGCAGCGCGTGATCTTCGACGGGCGGCGCGCGGTCGGCGTCGAGTATCGCGGCGGCGGCACCGACTACGTCGCGCACGCACGCGCCGAAGTGCTGCTGACCGCCGGCGCGGTGAACTCGCCGCAGCTGCTCGAACTGTCGGGCATCGGTGCGGGCGCACGGCTGCAGGCGCTCGGCATCGACGTCGTGCAGGACCTGCCGGGCGTCGGCGAGAACCTGCAGGATCACCTGCAACTGCGGATGGCGTTTCGCGTCGAAGGCGTGCGCACGTTGAACACGCTGTCCGCGCACTGGTGGGGCAAGCTGATGATCGGCGCGGAATACGCGCTGCTGCAGCGCGGGCCGATGTCGATGGCGCCGTCGCAGCTCGGTGCGTTCGCAAAATCCGATCCCGACGATCCCGCGCTCACGCGCCCCGATCTCGAATATCACGTGCAGCCGCTGTCGCTCGAGCGCTTCGGCGAGCCGCTGCACAGCTTCAACGCCTTTACGGCGTCCGTCTGCCATCTGCGGCCGAGTTCGCGCGGCAGCGTGCATATCGCGAGCCCCGATGCCGGCGTGGCGCCGTCGATCGCACCGAACTATCTGTCGACCGACCACGATCGCCAGGTCGCCGCGAACGCGCTGCGTCTCACGCGCCGCATCGCATCCGCGCCGGCGCTCGCGCGCTACCGTCCGGAGGAGATCCTGCCGGGCGAGCGATACCGGACCGAAGCCGAACTGATCGAAGCGGCGGGTGCGGTCGGCACGACGATCTTCCATCCGGTCGGTACGTGCCGGATGGGGCGCGCGGACGACGCGCGTGCCGTCGTCGACAGCCGGCTGCGCGTGCGCGGCATCGCCGGGCTGCGGATCGTCGACGCATCGGTGATGCCGTTCATCACGTCGGGCAACACGAATTCGCCTACGCTGATGATCGCCGAGCGCGCAAGCGACATGATTCGCGCCGATCGACGCGCGACGCGTGACGCGACGCAGGTGCGAACGGACGCGACGATGACGGCTGCGTGACGCCACGCTGACACGCGCGACAGCGGGCTGTCATCCGAGCACCCGCTGTTTCGCTATGCGAAGCAAAGGTGACGCGCGAGCATCACAATGACACGGGCGCGGCGATGCGCACGGCAATTGCTTCGCCCACTCGCTTATCGCTTATGTCACGCGGCTTTTTTTGCGCGACGACATGACGCGCAGCGTCACATGCCTGCGTTCAATCAGGCACGTCCGATGCGAGCATGCGCACCTCGATGATGCGCGCGTCAAAAAAGCGCGTCGAAAATTTGCGCTCAGCCGCGCCCGATATGGCCGCCAGCCCTATAAGTGCAAATCCCGATGATTGCACTGCACCAACGGCGCGACAATGTTGCGCAGTGTGCATACGCGTCGGCGCGGGAGACCACCCTCGAGGCGTAATACGGCGCCCCGGGGGCAGCCCGCAGATCCGCGGACTTGTTCGCGGTCGCTTGCGCGAATCTTCCCGGTGCTTCGCCTGACTTCGTACGGAAGGGAACATGATTCTCGGCGACACGATTCTCGAAACACGCGGATTGACGAAGGAATTCAGGGGCTTCACCGCCGTGAACGGTGTCAACCTGCGTGTGCGGCGCGGCGCGATCCATGCGTTGATCGGACCGAACGGCGCGGGCAAGACCACCTGCTTCAACCTGCTGACCAAATTCCTGACACCGACGGCCGGCCAGATCGTCTTCAACGGCATCGACATCACCGACGAGCGGCCCGCGCAGGTCGCGCGGCGCGGCATCATCCGTTCCTTCCAGATCTCGGCGGTATTCCCGCACCTGACAGCGTTGCAGAACGTGCGCATCGGCCTGCAGCGCGCGCTCGGGACTGAATTCCACTTCTGGCGCAGCGAGCGCACGTTGCGGCGCCTCGACGATCGCGCGATGGATCTCCTCACGCAGGTCGGCCTCACCGATTTCGCGCACGTGCCGACGGTCGAACTCGCATACGGCCGCAAGCGCGCGCTCGAGATCGCGACGACGCTCGCGATGGAACCCGAACTGATGCTGCTCGACGAGCCCACGCAAGGGATGGGCCACGAGGACGTCGATCGCGTGACCGCGCTGATCAAGAAGGTGGCGAGCGGCCGCACGATCCTGATGGTCGAGCACAACATGAACGTGATCGCGGGCATCTCCGACACGATCACCGTCCTGCAACGCGGCGAAGTGCTGGCCGAGGGCTCGTATGCGGAAGTGTCGAAGAATCCGCTGGTGATCGAGGCCTACATGGGCAGCGCCGATGCGGCGCTCGCGGGGGCGCACGCATGAAGCACAGCGAACGGGAGGAACGCGAATTGAGCGGCGTCGAGAGCGGCACGCCCGCGCTGGAGATCACGGGCCTCGAGGCCTGGTACGGGGAATCCCACATATTGCACGGTGTCGACCTGAGCGTTCATCGCGGCGAGGTCGTCACGCTGCTCGGCCGCAACGGCGCGGGCCGCACCACGACGCTGCGCGCGATCATGGGCCTCACCGGCCGGCGCAGCGGCTCGATCAAGGTTTCGGGCAACGAGACGATCGGCCTCGCGACGCACCGCATCGCGCATTTCGGCGTCGGCTATTGCCCGGAGGAGCGCGGAATCTTCTCGAGCCTGTCGTGCGAGGAGAACCTGATGCTGCCGCCGCCGATCGGCCCGCGCGAGCACGCGATGTCGCTCGACGAGATCTACGCGATGTTCCCGAACCTCGCGTCGCGCCGGCAGAGCCAGGGCACGCGGCTGTCCGGCGGCGAGCAGCAGATGCTCGC
The DNA here is from genome assembly GCF_000949135.2 of Burkholderia sp. USMB20. Taxonomy (GTDB): domain Bacteria; phylum Pseudomonadota; class Gammaproteobacteria; order Burkholderiales; family Burkholderiaceae; genus Burkholderia. The sequence goes on from NZ_JTAN02000008.1 coordinate 32,166, forward strand.
GGTGGCGCGGATCCTGCGCACCGGCGCGAACCTGCTGCTGCTCGATGAAATTTCCGAAGGCCTCGCGCCGGTGATTGTGCAGGCGCTCGCGCGCATGATCGTCGCGCTGAAGGCGCGCGGCTACACGGTCGTGATGGTCGAACAGAATTTCCGCTTCGCCGCGCCGCTCGCCGACCGCTTCTACGTGATGGAACATGGCCGCATCGTCGAGCATTTCCGCTCATCCGAACTGGAAGGCAAGATGCCGATCCTTCACGACCTGCTCGGGGTGTGACGCCGCCCCGTTTCCCTTGCCGCTAGCCGTGGCGGCCTACGAACAACCACAACGCATCAGAACAACAGGAGACGTCAATGAAAATGAAGACCCTCGCACACGCGTGTCTGGCGGTCGCGACCGCAGCGTTCACCGCCGGCGCCGCACACGCCGCGGATAGCGTGAAGATCGGCTTCATCACCGACATGTCGGGGCTGTACGCGGACATCGACGGGCAGGGCGGCCTCGAGGCGATCCGGATGGCGGTCGCCGACTTCGGCGGCAAGGTGCTCGGCAAGCCGATCGAGGTCGTCTATGCCGATCACCAGAACAAGGCGGACATCGCCGCGTCGAAGGCGCGCGAATGGATGGACCGCGGCGGGCTCGACCTGCTGGTCGGCGGCACGAACTCCGCGACCGCGCTGTCGATGAACCAGGTCGCGGCCGAAAAGAAGAAGGTCTACATCAACATCGGCGCGGGCGCCGACACGCTGACCAACGAGCAGTGCACGCCGTACACGGTCCACTACGCATACGACACGATGGCGCTCGCGAAGGGCACCGGGTCGGCGGTGGTGAAGCAGGGCGGCAAGAGCTGGTTCTTCCTGACCGCCGACTACGCATTCGGCAAGGCGCTCGAGAAGAACACGTCGGACGTCGTGAAGGCGAGCGGCGGCCAGGTGCTCGGCACGGTGCGACACCCGCTGTCCGCGTCGGACTTCTCGTCGTTCCTGCTGCAGGCGCAGTCGTCCAAGGCGCAGATCCTCGGCCTCGCGAACGCGGGCGGCGACACGATCAACTCGATCAAGGCCGCGAAGGAGTTCGGCATCACGAAGACGATGAAGATCGCCGCGCTGCTGATGTTCATCAACGACGTGCACAGCCTCGGCCTCGAGACGACGCAGGGCCTCGTGCTGACCGACAGCTGGTACTGGAACCGCGACGCGACGGCGCGCCAGTGGGCGCAGCGCTACTTCGGCAAGATGAAGAAGATGCCGTCGAGCCTGCAGGCGGCCGACTACTCGTCGGTGACGACCTACCTGAAGGCGGTCCAGGCGGCCGGCACGACCGACTCCGACAAGGTGATGGCCGAGCTGAAGAAGGCGAAGATCAACGACTTCTACGCGAAGGGCTACATCCGCCAGGACGGCAGCATGATTCACGACATGTACCTGATGGAAGTGAAGAAGCCGTCGGAATCGAAGGAGCCGTGGGACTACTACAAGGTGCTCGCGACGATTCCGGGCGAGCAGGCGTTCACGACCAAGCAGGAGACGCGCTGCGCGGCATGGAAGTAAGCGCGGGCGCGGCCGCAGCGATGTGGCCGCGGCACCGCCCGCGTGCGCGACGGCAAGACGGTTGCGCACGCAACGAAACTCATTTGGACGGCTAAGTCGATGGAAATCTTTGGCATTCCGTTGCCGGCGATGCTGAGCCAGTTGCTGCTCGGGCTCGTCAACGGCTCGTTCTACGCGATCCTGAGCCTCGGGCTGGCGGTGATCTTCGGGCTGCTCAACGTGATCAACTTCGCGCACGGCGCGCTGTTCATGCTGGGCGCGATGCTCGCGTGGATGGGGCTGTCGTATTTCGGGTTGCCGTACTGGGCGATGCTCGCGCTCGCGCCGCTGATCGTCGGCGCGTTCGGGATCCTGGTCGAGCGCTCGATGCTGCGCTGGCTGTACAAGCTCGATCACCTGTACGGGCTGCTGCTCACGTTCGGCCTCACGCTCGTCGTCGAAGGCGTGTTCCGCTCGGTCTACGGGTCGTCCGGCCAGCCGTACGACGTGCCGTCGCAGCTGTCCGGCGCGACCAATCTCGGCTTCATGTTCCTGCCGAACTACCGCGCGTGGGTGGTCGTCGCGTCGCTCGCGGTGTGTCTCGCGACCTGGTTCGTGATCGAGAAGACGCGCCTGGGCGCCTATCTGCGCGCGGGCACCGAGAACCCGAAGCTCGTCGAGGCGTTCGGCGTGAACGTGCCGATGATGATCACGCTCACCTACGGCTTCGGCGTCGCGCTCGCGGCATTCGCGGGCGTGCTCGCGGCGCCGGTGATCCAGGTGTCGCCGCTGATGGGCCAGCCGATGATCATCACCGTGTTCGCGGTGGTCGTGATCGGCGGGATGGGCTCGATTCTCGGCTCGATCATCACCGGGCTGATGCTCGGCGTGATCGAGGGCTTCACGCGCGTGTTCTATCCGGAAGCGTCGGCCACGGTGGTGTTCGTGATCATGGCGATCGTGCTGCTGATCCGCCCGGCTGGCCTGTTCGGCAAGGAAAAATGATGCAGAGAAAAGTGCTCTACGGCGTGCTGCTCGCCGCACTGCTCGCCGCCCCCTTCATCGGCGCGTATCCGGTGTTCGTGATGAAGGTGCTCACGTTCGCGCTGTTCGCGGCCGCGTTCAACCTGCTGATCGGCTATACGGGGCTGCTGTCGTTCGGCCATGCGATGTTCCTCGCGACCGCCGGCTACGCGACCGGCTATACGATCCAGACGCTCGGCTTCACGCCGGAGCTCGGCGTGCTTGTCGGCACCTTCGCCGCGACGCTGCTCGGGCTCGTCGTCGGCCTGTTCGCGATCCGCCGGCAGGGCATCTACTTCGCGATGATCACGCTCGCGTTCGCGCAGATGGTCTACTTCATCTACCTGCAGGCGCCGTTCACACACGGAGAGGATGGCCTGCAGGGCGTGCCGCGCGGGCATCTGTTCGGGGTCGTCGACCTGTCGAACGACGTCGCGCTCTACTACGTCGTGCTCGCGGTGATCGTCGCGGCGTGCGCGTTCATCGTGCGCATCGTGCACTCGCCGTTCGGCCAGGTGCTCGTCGCGATCAAGGAAAACGAAGCGCGCGCGATCTCGCTCGGCTACGACACCGACCGCTTCAAGCTGCTCGCGTTCATCCTGTCGGCCGGGCTCGCGGGGCTGGCCGGTTCGCTGAAGGTGCTGGTGCTCGGCTTCGAGACGCTGTCCGACGCGTACTGGACGATGTCGGGCCTCGTCGTGCTGATGACGCTCGTCGGCGGGATGGGCACGCTGTTCGGGCCGCTGCTCGGCGCGGCGCTGATCGTCGCGCTGGAGGACCGGCTCGGCGACATCGGCGAATGGCTCGCGTCGATGACGGGCATCGGCTGGTTCCACTCGCTCGGCGAATCGGCGACGATCGTCACCGGGCTGATCTTCATCGCATGCGTGCTTGCGTTCCGGCGCGGGATCGTCGGCGAGATGGTCGCACGGGTCAAGACGCTCAGGCCGTCCTGATTGCAGCGCGCCGCGGCGTGGCGACGCGTTGATGCGAAGCACCATCCGGCGCGGCCGGGAAGGGCGTCGCGGCGGCGTCGGCACGGTGCCGCGCGGCAAGGCTGGTGCCCCATTTTCGTGCGGCGATGCACCATAGGGGTAAATGCTAAGTTGTCGCAGGGTGAAAGGTCCTTTAATCTTCGTTTCAGTTCTGATGCACCGCGAAACGAATTTGCAGGTGGAGAACGAGGAGACAATCGAGGCACAAAGTGCCCGGACCCCAAAGCGCTGTTGGACGGAATCCAACAGCGCTTTTTCATTTGTGTGCGCGAATTTCCATTGATGGTGCAGGCGAGTGGCGCCGCGTTTCCCGCGCCCGTTTCCGCCTCACCTCATCTCGCATCGCTCGCGTTTCATCCCGTCCCCCCGTTTTCGTCCAATCCTGCCGGTCGATCGTCGCTGGCGCACAGCCACGCGCATGCCGTCCGGGCTTACCCGGTTGGCGTGCGCAAAAAGCGTCCGTTACACTCAGCTTTCGCCGACCGTGCGGTCGGGAAAATAGTCGGCAGTTCTCCTACAAGCAAAATGCAGAAGAGGGAGTGCGGTTGGATGAGAAGCGCGGGACGATGGATCGGGGTGCGAAGGGCGGCTGGCGCCGCTCGTTCGGGGGCGGCGGTGCATCGGTATGCCCGGGCTTTCACGAGCCGTCCTGCGGACGGTATGCGCGTTCTGGAGCGATTGCCCGGCACGGCGGCTTCTCCGGTCGTTGCGTTCGCATCCGACGCGTCGTTCGGATGCGCATGAACCGCCGGTTTTCCGATCGTGTGCCGCGCGCTTGCGGAGCCGAACCAGGCTCGGCCAGCCGACCTTCCCGCGATCGTTGCGTTCGCATCGATCGCGTCTTGCGCAACGCTGCGTTTCTCCGTTCCCTTCATCGTGACGACATTGCTGCCGCGCATCGTGGCGGTCGAACGACCGTTTCGGAACGCGCCGCGGCGCGGGCGTGCGTGCGATCGCCGGGGCTCGATTGCGACGCCGGCGTTTCACGGGAAAACGAGCGTAGACGCGGTACGGCGAGATAGTTAATTTATTAACTTGTTTGAGGACCGGGAGCCGCCCGAGCGACCCACGGATTTTTCGAGCAGCGTTTGGAGACAACGTAAATGAAGATGAATCGATGGATGGAGGTTCTGCTTGCCGCGGGCCTCGTGGGTGCGGCGGCCACGGCGTCGGCGCAGGTGAAGATCGGCGTGACGCTGTCGGCCACCGGGCCGGCCGCCTCGCTCGGGATTCCGGAAAAGAACACGATCGCGCTGCTGCCGAAGGAAATCGCGGGCAAGAGCGTCCAGTACATCGTGCTCGACGATGCGTCCGACACGAGCCGCGCGGTGCAGAACGTGCGCAAGCTGATCGACGAGGATCACGTCGACGCGATCATCGGCTCGTCCGTCACGCCGAACTCGCTCGCGATGCTCGATCCGGTGTCGCAGGGCAAGACGCCGACGATCTCGCTCGCGGCGAGCGCGCAGATCATCTCGCCGATGGACGCGAAGCGCGCATGGATGTTCAAGGTGCCGCAGAACGACCAGCTGATGGCCGACGCGATCGCCGGCTACATGGCGAAGCACGGCGTGAAGACGGTCGGCTTCATCGGCTTCGCCGATGCGTACGGCGACAGCTGGTACAAGACGTTCAGCGCGGCGGCCGAGAAGAACGGCCTGAAGCTCGTGTCGAACGAGCGCTTCAACCGCACCGACGCGTCGGTGATGGGGCAGGTGCTGAAGCTGTTGGGCTCGAATCCCGACGCGGTGCTGATCGCCGGTTCGGGCACGCCGGCCGCGCTGCCGGCCAAGACGCTGAAGGAGCGCGGCTACAAGGGCAAGGTGTACCAGACGCACGGCGTCGCGAACAACGACTTCCTGCGCGTGTGCGGCAAGGATTGCGAAGGCGAGATCCTGCCGGCCGGCCCGGTGCTCGTGACCGACCAGCTGCCCGATTCGAATCCGGTGAAGAAGCCGGCGCTCGGCTACAAGGCCGCATACGAAAAGGCGTACGGGGCCGGTTCGCTGGCGACCTTCGGCGGCCATGCATGGGATGCGGGCCTGCTGCTGCAGCGTGCGATTCCCGATGCGCTGAAGAAGGGCCAGCCGGGCACCGAGGCGTTCCGCGAGGCGCTGCGCGCATCGCTCGAGAGCGTGAAGGACCTGCCCGTGTCGCACGGCGTGATCAACACGACGGCGACCGATCACAACGGCTTCGACACGCGGGCGCGCGTGATGGTGCAGATCGTCGACGGCAAGTGGAAGCTGCAGGCCGAGTAAGCACCACGTGAAACCGGCGTGCGCGGCGCGAACGGTGCCGTGCGCGCCGTCGGCGGCGCGGCGATCCGTGCTCGCGCCGCATGGAATGCCGGGAAGCCCGCAACGCGACGCCTGACCCCCGGTCTTGCCGTCCGCGCGCGGGCCGTTCCCGTCGCCGTTTCTCCGCAGCATTCTCGATACACGAAACGTATGGATCTCTCGATTGCGGCGATCCTCGCGCAAGACGGCATCACGACCGGCGCCATTTATGCATTGCTGTCGCTGGCGCTCGTGCTGGTGTTTTCCGTCACGCGGGTGATCTTCATTCCCCAGGGCGAATTCGTCGCCTACGGTGCGCTCACGCTTGCGGCGTTGCAGGCGCAGAAATTTCCCGCCACCTGCTGGCTGCTGTTCGTGATGGGCATCGCATGCTTCCTGCTGGAAGTCGGCGGCCTGGTCCGCCATCGCGAACGCCGCCATCAACTCGGCCGCACGCTCGCGACGCTCGGCAGCCGCTACGTGCTGCTGCCGCTCGCGGTGTTCGCTATCACGCGCAGCTTTGCCGCGCAGCCGCTGCCGATGCTTGCGCAGATCGCGTTGACGCTCGCGATCGTCGTGCCGATGGGGCCGTTCGTCTACCGGCTCGTCTACCAGCCGATCGCCGAAGGCACGACGCTGCTGTTGCTGATCGTGTCGGTCGCCGTCCATTTCGCGATGGTCGGCCTCGGGCTCGTGATGTTCGGCGCTGAAGGCTCGCGCACCAACGGCTTCGCGGATGCGTCGCTGTCGGTCGGCAGCATGACGGTGTCGATGCAGAGCATCCTCGTGGTCGTGACCGCGCTGGTGCTGATCGGCGCGCTCTATGTGTACTTCGGCCGCACGATCGCCGGCAAGGCGCTGCGCGCGACGTCGGTGAACCGGCTCGGCGCGCGGCTGGTCGGCATCGGCACGACCGAAGCAGGGCGGCTCGCATTCACGCTGGCGGCCGGGCTCGGTGTGCTGTCCGGCATCCTCGTCGGTCCGCTGACGACGATCTATTACGACTCCGGCTTCCTGATCGGCCTGAAGGGTTTCGTCGGCGCGATCATCGGCGGGCTGGTCAGTTATCCGCTCGCGGCCGCCGGCTCGCTGCTGGTCGGCGTGCTCGAATCGTATTCGTCGTTCTGGGCGAGCGCGTACAAGGAAGTGATCGTGTTCACGCTGATCATCCCGGTGCTGCTGTGGCGCAGTTTCGCGGCGCCGCATGCGGAAGAGGAAGAGGAGTGACGCGATGAAGACGATGGTACGCAACAAGACCTTCTGGGTGTTTCTCGTGGTGCTGTTCGCGCTGCCGGTGCTGCCCGGCGCGCTGCAGGTGCCCGAATACTGGATCACGCTGCTGAACTACATCGGCCTCTACGCGATCGTCGCGATCGGGCTCGTGCTGCTGACGGGCGTCGGCGGGATGACGAGCTTCGGGCAGGCCGCGTTCGTCGGCATCGGCGCGTATGCGACCGCATTCCTGACCACGCGATACGGCGTGTCGCCGTGGCTCGCGCTGATCGTCGGTGTCGTGCTTACGGCGCTCGTCGCGCTGGTGCTCGGCGCGGTCACGATGCGCCTGTCCGGGCATTTCCTGCCGCTCGGCACGATCGCGTGGGGGCTCGCGCTGTTCTATCTGTTCGGCAACCTCGAGCTGCTCGGCAAGTACGACGGGATCAACGGGATTCCGGCACTGAACCTGTTCGGCATCGAGCTCGGCAGCGGCCGCAGCCTGTACTTCCTGATCTGGGCCGTCGTGCTGGCCGCGATCGTGTCGGTGCAGAACCTGCTCAACAGCCGGCCCGGCCGCGCGATCCGCGCGCTGCGCGGCGGCGGCGTGATGGCCGAAGCGATGGGCGTGAACACCGCGTGGATGCGCGTCGTGATCTTCACCTACGCGGCCGTGCTCGCCGCGGTATCGGGCTTCCTGTACGCGCACCTGCAGCGCGCGGTGAACCCGACCCCGTTCGGCCTGAACCACGGGATCGAATTCCTGTTCATGGCCGTGGTCGGGGGCGTGTCGCACGTATGGGGCGCGGTGCTCGGTGCGGCGATCCTCACCGTGCTGCAGGACTACCTGCAGACGCTGTTGCCGAAGCTGCTCGGCTCGGAAGGCAACTTCGAGATCATCGTGTTCGGCGTGCTGATGGTGCTGTTGCTGCAGTACGCGCGCCAGGGGGTATGGCCGTTCGTCGCGAAGCTGTTTCCACGCGGGCCGCGCGCACATGTGCCCGACCATGCCGACCCGCTGCCGCAGCGCGCGAAGCCGGTGGCGGGCGAGCCGCTGCTCGTGGTCGACAACGCGCGCAAGCAGTTCGGCGGGCTGGTGGCCGTCAACGACGTCAGTTTCGACGTGAAAGCGGGGCAGATCGTCGGCCTGATCGGCCCGAACGGCGCGGGCAAGTCGACCACGTTCAACCTCGTGACCGGCGTGCTGCAGCCGACCGGCGGCACGATCACGTTCCGCGGCGAGCGGATCAACGGGCTCACGTCGCGCCAGATCGTCCGCCGCGGGATCGGCCGGACGTTCCAGCACGTGAAGCTGCTGCCGACGATGACGGTGCTCGAGAACGTCGCGATCGGCGCGCATTTGCGCGGCCATACGGGCGTCTGGCGCAGCATCGCGCGGCTCAATGCACATGAGGAAGCGCAGCTGCTGGCTGAAGCGGCACGACAGATCCGCCGCGTCGGGCTGGAGAAGCACATGTACGACGAAGCGGGCAGCCTCGCGCTTGGCCAGCAGCGGATTCTCGAAATCGCGCGCGCGCTGTGCTGCGATCCGACGCTGCTGCTGCTCGACGAGCCGGCGGCCGGGCTGCGCTACCAGGAGAAGCAGCAGCTCGCGGACCTGCTGCGGCGCCTGAAGGCCGAAGGGATGAGCGTGTTGCTCGTGGAACATGACATGGATTTCGTGATGAACCTCACTGACCGGCTGGTGGTGATGGAATTCGGCACGCGGATCGCGGAAGGGCTGCCGCAGGACGTGCAGCAGGATCCGGCGGTGCTCGAAGCGTATCTGGGCGGGGTGGAGTGATGACGGACACGACGATGCCGATTCTCGAGGTACGCGGGCTGGCGGTGCGGTACGGAAAGGTCGAGGCGCTGCACGGTGCGGCGATCAAGGTCGGCGCAGGGCAGATCGTCAGCGTGATCGGCCCGAACGGAGCCGGCAAGTCGACGCTGCTGAACGCGATCATGGGCGCGTTGCCGGTGACCGGGCACGCGTCGGGCGCGATCGTTTACCGCGGTAACGACGTAGGCGCATTGCCCGTCGAGCAGCGCGTCGCGCGCGGGATGTGCCTTGTGCCGGAAAAGCGCGAGCTGTTCAGCACGATGACCGTCGAGGACAACCTCGTGCTCGGCGCGTATCGCCGCAAGGTCGCGGGTGAGTCGAACTTCCTCGACCAGCTCGATCATGTGTTCGCGCTGTTTCCGCGGCTCAAGGAGCGGCGCAAGCAGGCGGCCGGCACGCTGTCGGGCGGCGAACGGCAGATGCTTGCGGTGGGCCGCGCGCTGATGGGTAAGCCCGACCTGCTGATGCTGGACGAGCCGAGCCTCGGGCTGGCGCCGCTGATCGTGAAAGAGATTTTTCATATCATCAGCGCGTTGCGTGGCACGGGCGTCGCGACGCTGTTGATCGAGCAGAACGCGCGGGCCGCGCTACAGATCTCGGACTACGGCTATGTGCTGGAGACCGGCGAGTTTGCGCTGGAAGGGCCGGCTGCCGAGCTGGCACAGAATCCGCAGGTAATCGAAACGTATCTGGGGCTGGCGAAGAAAACGGCTTGATGGGTGAGGCGGTGGGCGGGAAACGCGCGGCGTGTTTCACGTGAAACACGCCGTTTTTGTTTTCGGAGGAGGGCGACGTGACGTTGAATCGAGTGTGGGGATAAGTGCCGGAGCAACCAGCGGAAGCACTGTGATGAGAGTGCGGACCCATCGCGTCGGGTTGCACAGGGGATTGAGCGTTGCATGCGCGATAGTGGTCGGCCGCCCGAGGGGCGGGCGCCACAGGGGATAAGTGTCGGGCGATTCACCGGAAATACTGTGATGCCACGGTGATGTCGGTTCACGAGCCGCTACCAGGTCCTCGGTTTTGCACAGCTTGACGATGTGCGTCGAGGTCGTGCCAGCGCCGCCAAGGCCGCGCCAGGCGGTACAGCTCGGCCGATCGGCCGAAAAAAACCGGCTAAATGAACGGTCCCTACCATTCGGACGGCCTTCGGGTGAAAACCGAACCCGCTATAATTCGGCCCATACATTTCTCAGATAGGTTCGTGCGCAGTCCTGCGCGCGGAATCCACCATGCTTTTTCCCACAGAATTTGACGTCATCGTCGTCGGCGGCGGGCACGCCGGCACGGAGGCCGCGTTGGCATCGGCCCGTATGGGTGCGAAGACGCTGCTGCTGACCCATAACATCGAAACGCTCGGGCAGATGAGCTGCAATCCGTCGATCGGCGGTATTGGCAAGGGCCATCTGGTCAAGGAAGTCGATGCGCTCGGCGGCGCGATGGCCGCTGCGACGGACGAGAGCGGTATTCAGTTCCGGATCCTGAATTCGTCGAAAGGCCCGGCCGTGCGCGCGACGCGTGCGCAGGCCGACCGTATCCTGTACAAGGCTGCGATCCGCCATCGGCTCGAGAACCAGCCGAACCTGTGGCTGTTCCAGCAGGCCGTCGACGATCTGATGGTCGAAGGCGACCGCGTGGTGGGCGCCGTCACGCAGATCGGCATCCGCTTCCGCGCACGCGCGGTGGTGCTGACCGCGGGTACCTTCCTCGACGGCAAGATCCACGTCGGCCTGAACAATTACACGGGCGGTCGCGCGGGCGATCCGGCGGCCGTGTCGCTGTCGGCGCGTCTGAAGGAGCTGAAGCTGCCGCAGGGCCGCCTGAAGACCGGTACGCCGCCGCGTATCGACGGCCGCTCGATCGATTTTTCGAAGCTGGACGAGCAGCCGGGCGACCTCGATCCGATCCCGGTGTTCTCGTTCCTGGGCCGTGCGGAGCAACATCCGCAGCAGTTGCCGTGCTGGGTCACGCATACGAACGAGCGCACGCACGACATCATTCGCGGCGGCCTCGACCGGTCGCCCATGTATACAGGCGTGATCGAAGGTGTCGGCCCGCGTTACTGCCCGTCGATCGAGGACAAGATCCACCGGTTCGCGTCGAAGGAATCGCACCAGATCTTCCTCGAGCCGGAAGGGCTGACGACCAACGAGTTCTATCCGAACGGGATTTCGACGAGCCTGCCGTTCGACGTGCAGCTCGAACTCGTGCACTCGATGCGCGGCCTCGAGAACGCGCACATCCTGCGCCCCGGCTATGCGATCGAATACGATTACTTCGACCCGCGCGCGCTGAAGGCATCGCTCGAGACGAAGGCGATCAACGGGCTGTTCTTTGCGGGCCAGATCAACGGCACGACAGGCTATGAAGAAGCGGCCGCTCAAGGGCTGCTGGCCGGTCTGAACGCAGGCCGTTACGTGCAGGAGAAGGACGCATGGTGCCCGCGTCGAGACCAGGCGTACCTGGGCGTGCTGGTCGACGACCTCGTCACGCGTGGCGTGGCCGAGCCGTACCGGATGTTCACGAGCCGTGCCGAGTATCGTTTGAGCCTGCGTGAAGACAATGCGGACATGCGCCTGACCGAGATCGGCCGCGAGCTGGGCCTGGTGGACGACGTGCGCTGGGATGCGTTCAGCCGGAAGCGCGACGCTGTTTCACGTGAAACCGAACGACTGAAGTCGACATGGGTCACGCCGAAGACGCTTCCGCCGGAAGAGGCGACCGCGCTGCTCGGCAAGGCGATCGATCACGAGTACAGCCTCGCGGAGCTGCTGCGTCGCCCGGGTATCAGCTACGACGGCGTGTGCGGCCTGAAGGGCGGCGAATGCGGTCCGGCGGAGCCGTTGGCCGACGATCCGGTGCTGCTCGAGCAGATCAAGGAGCAAGTCGAGATCGGTATCAAATATCAGGGCTATATCGAACGCCAGGCGAGCGAGATCGAGCGCAACGATGCGAACGAGAACACGCGCCTGCCGGACGGTATCGACTATCGCGAGGTGCGCGGCCTGTCGTTCGAAGTGAGCCAGAAGCTCAACGAGTTCCGGCCGGAAACGATCGGCCAGGCATCGCGGATCTCGGGCGTCACGCCGGCTGCGATCTCGCTGCTGATGGTGCACCTGAAGCGCCGTGGCCTCGGCCGTCGTAATGGCACTGCCGCAGAGGCGACCGAGCAGGGGGACGGCACCGTCCCGACGCAACAATGACGGCGCGTCGCGCGCCGGCGGTTAATCGGGACGTACTTGAACAAATGCTCGTCGACGGCACGGCCGCGCTCGACATCGCATTGACGGATACACAACGCAACCAGCTGCTCGATTACGTCGCGCTGCTCGGCAAGTGGAACGCGGTCTACAACCTGACCGCGATCCGCGACCCGAAGCAGATGCTGATCCAGCACATTCTTGATTCACTCTCCATCGTTCCGCATCTGCGCGACCGTGCATCGGCGCGCGTGCTCGACGTGGGTTCGGGCGGCGGGTTGCCCGGTATCGTGCTGGCGATCGTCCGGCCGGACTGGCAAGTGACGCTGAACGATATCGTGCAGAAGAAGTCTGCATTCCAGACTCAGACGCGTGCGGAGCTGAAGCTCGCGAACCTGTCGGTCGTCACCGGGCGGGTCGAATCGCTGCAGCCGGGTGTCGAAGTGCCGGAAAAATTCGACATGATCGTATCCCGCGCCTTCGCGGATCTATCCGACTTCGTTAAACTTGCTCGACATCTCGTCGCGCCCGGCGGATCGATCTGGGCGATGAAGGGTGTCCACCCGGACGACGAAATTGCACGGCTGCCGGAAGGCAGTCGCGTAAAGCAGACGATGCGGCTGGCGGTGCCGATGCTCGATGCCGAACGGCATCTGATCGAGGTCACCGTCGACGAGGCGAATTGAAGGCGCGCGGTAGCGCGCTGTTTGTTTGAAGGTAAAGGGAACACACCAACGATGGCAAAGATCTTCTGCGTTGCGAACCAGAAGGGGGGCGTCGGCAAGACGACGACATCGGTCAATCTCGCCGCAAGCCTTGCAGCGCAGGAGCAACGAGTCCTGCTGATCGATCTCGACCCGCAGGGCAACGCGACGATGGGTAGCGGGATCGACAAGGCCGCCTGCGAGTCGACCGTGTACGAAGTGCTGGTTGACGGCGTCTCGGTGACGGACGCGCGCGTGCGTCCGGAGGGCGTCACGTACGACGTGCTGCCGGCCAACCGCGAGCTGTCGGGTGCCGAGATCGAACTGATCAGCATCGACAACCGCGAGCGTCGGTTGAAGGCCGCGCTCGAGCATGTGGCCGACGACTACGACTTCGTGCTGATCGATTGCCCGCCGACGCTGTCGCTGCTGACGCTGAACGGGCTGTGCGCGGCGCACGGCGTCGTGATCCCGATGCAGTGCGAGTACTTCGCGCTGGAAGGGTTGTCGGATCTCGTCAACACGATCAAGCAGGTCCACGCGAACATGAATCGCGACCTGAAGATCATCGGCTTGTTGCGCGTGATGTTCGATCCGCGCATCACGCTGCAGCAGCAAGTCTCCGATCAACTGAAAGCGCACTTCGGCGACAAGGTGTTCGACGCTGTGATTCCGCGCAACGTGCGCCTCGCGGAAGCGCCGAGTTACGGGTTGCCGGGCGTCGTGTTCGACCGCAATTCGCGCGGTGCGCAGGCGTATCTCCAGTTCGGTGCCGAGATGATCGATCGCGTGCGCGCGTTCGAGGTGTCGTGATCCGGACATGAGCGAAGCGAGGAAGAAAGACATGAACGCGGTACCAAAGAAGAAGGGCTTGGGACGTGGCCTCGAAGCGCTGCTCGGCGGCAGTGCGGACATCACCGAAGCGGTGAAGATCGAAGGGGCACCGAACACGCTCGCGCTCGGCAAGCTGCAGGCCGGCAAGTACCAGCCGCGGACGCGGATGGACGAAGGCAGCCTGCAGGAGCTGGCGGCCAGCATTCGCGCGCAAGGCGTGATGCAGCCGATCCTGGTACGCCCCATTTCGTCTGACAAATACGAGATCATCGCAGGCGAGCGGCGTTTCCGCGCGGCACGCCTGGCTGGCCTCGACGAAGTGCCGGTGCTCGTGAAGGACGTGTCCGATCAGGCCGCCGCGGCGATGGCGCTGATCGAGAACATCCAGCGCGAGGACCTGAACCCGCTGGAAGAGGCGCACGGTATCCAGCGTCTGCTCGACGAGTTCGGTTTCACGCACGAACAGGCGGCCGAATCGGTCGGCCGTTCGCGCAGCGCGGTATCGAACCTGCTGCGCCTGCTGAACCTCGCTTCGCCAGTGCAGACGATGCTGCTGGCCGGCGATCTCGACATGGGGCACGCGCGCGCGCTGCTCGCGGTCGACGCCGCGACGCAGATCACGCTCGCGCATCAGGTCGTCAACAAGCGCATGTCGGTGCGCGAGACCGAGAAGCTGGTCGCGCACACGACGAAGGAAGCGCCGGCGGTGAAGGCGCGCGCGAAGGATGACGGCGGCCGCGACACGCGCCGTCTCGAGGAAGAGTTGTCCGACCTGCTCGCGTCGACGGTGAAGATCAAGCTCGGCCGCCGCGGGCGAGGGCAGGTGCTGATCGACTTCGGCAACCTCGACGCGCTCGAGGGCATTCTCGCGCGCCTTCGCGGCAACGTCGCGACGGAAGAGTAACGAGGTGCGATTGACGGAGAACATGGGCGCGGCAGCGCCGCGCCGATGGCTCGGATGGCTGATGCAGGAGCCGGTGCTGGCGGTACTGGCGCTTGCACTGATTATTCTTCAATTGTTGCGTCCGCAACCAATTGCCGCATTGGCCGGTCTCGTCGACTGGCAGACCGTCGCGACGCTCGCGGGTCTGCTGATGCTGACCAAGGCGCTCGAGCTGTCCGGGTGCCTGATGTGGCTCGCGCATCGCATCGTGCATCACGTGCATTCCGAGCGCGGGCTGGCGATGTTGCTCGTCGTGTTCGCGGCGGCGCTCGCGATGTGGCTCACCAACGATGTCGCGCTGTTCGTCGTCGTGCCGCTGATGGTGTCGCTGCGCCTGCTGACGCCGCTGCCTTTCCGGCGGCTCGTGATCGTGGTCGCGCTGGCCGTCAATGCGGGGTCCGTCGCGACTCCGCTCGGCAATCCCCAGAACCTGTTCCTGTGGCAATTGAGCGGCGTGTCGTTCGGCCGCTTCGTCGTCACGCTCGGGCCGCTCGCGCTGGCGCTGATGGCGCTGCTGCTCGTGCTGACGGCGTGTGCGTTTCGCGCGAAGCCGCTCGATCTGTCTGGAGACGTCCAGGCCGTCCCCGTCCAGCGCCTGCATGCGTTGCTCGCGGCGGTGCTGTTCGGTGCGTTCGTGCTGCTCGCCGATGCGCACCATCCCGTGCCGGGCCTGATTGCCGTCGTGATCGCGCTGCTGGTGGCGAGACGTGATGCAGTCCTGAAGATCGACTGGCTGCTGCTGCTGATCTTCGTGCTGATGTTCGTCGTGCTGCGCAGCGCGGCCGCGTTGCCCGTCGTGCACGACGCGATCGCGCGGACTCACCTCGATTCGCCGCTGCGCGTGTTCGCGGCAGGCGCGGTGCTGTCGCAGGGCATCAGCAACGTGCCGGCGGCGATCCTGCTGTCGGAATTCACGCGCGACTGGCGGGCGCTCGCGTTCGGCGTATCGGTCGGCGGTTTCGGTTTCGCGATCGGTTCGCTCGCGAACCTGATCGCGGTGCGTCTCGCGAAGGAGCCGCGCATGTGGCTGCCGTTTCACCTCGTGTCGATCCCGTTCGCGCTGGTGAGCGCGGCATTGGGTGCGTGGTTGCTCGTGCGCGGTTAAGCGATGCGGCCGCCTGCGGTGCAGGCGTGCTGCAAGCTTGACGGGGTGGGGCACAGCATTCGCAGTGGGTGAGAAACCGGGGGCTGTTGATAAGTGCGGCGATCCACAGTCGATCGACTGTGGTGGCACAACAACTGATTGCTGGCATCGACGCGCTCGCGTGCGAGCGTATTTCACGCATCGCGCTCGTCGCGGTGGTCACAGTATTTCCTCTCCTTCGCATCGCTGCGCCGGATCATTATCCGTGATCGCGTCACAGCGGAATTCCTGCTGCAAACGCGTCGCGCCGGTGTCGCCCGCACCAGGCGTCGATGCCACGTCATTGCCTCGTCGCCGGACTTTTTCGGGCAAGAAATACCGGTGCAAAAAAGCGACCTTACAACTGTCATCGTACGTCGTGGATTCGCGCGTTTTTCACATGATGAGGCGTCGTTTTACGCAGGTTTTTGTCGCGTCTAAAGCCTTGAATCACTTGCAACTATCGCTTACAATCGCCCGGATTTGTTAGCTAGGCACCCCTGAAAGCTTTCGGAAAGCAGGGGCCGGGTTCAAGGATTTTGCGGAAGATTGCGATGGCGGGTCAGGCGCCGAACGACAGGCACGATGATCACCGAGCGCAACGCACCGCTTCAGCGGCCGGCGAGCGGCGCGAGTCCGATGACGACGACTGGGATGCCGAGCAGCAAGATAACAACATCGTTCCGCTCACGCGGACGGAAGCCGAGAGGTTGTTCGGTCCGGACGTGAGCAAGCCGTCGCGCGTGACCCCCTACAAGGTGGTGATCGCGCAGGTGGTCTTGTCCCTGGTTGCAACGCTGGCGTGGTGGCTGTTTTCAAAGTCGCCGGGCGCCGCTGCGCAATCCGCGTTTCTGGGCGGGGCGATCGGCTGGGTGCCAAGCGCGTTGTTCGTGGCACGACTGAAGGCAGGTGGCTCGGCCACCGTGATGAGCTGGGTGATGGGCGAAGCCCTGAAGCTCGGCGTGACGATCGGGATGTTCGCCGCAGTGGCATACGGCTACGCCGGCGTGCACTGGCCTGCACTCCTCGTCACCTACCTCGTCGTGCTGAAGACGTACTGGATCGCGCTGGCCTGGCGGTAAGCAACAAGCAGCGTGCGGTTTCGACAACGAACCGCACCGGCCCGTTCCCGCAATCGCGGCAATAGCGTATTGCGGAACGGGGCAAAACGATTTTCGACAATTTGGGTGGCATTAACGATATGGCAGCTAGCGAAGGCACGCGCGGTCCGGATCCGTCCGAGTACATTGCGCACCACTTGCAGAATTTCTCCACCTCGCATCAGACGTCGATTTTCGACATCCACGTCTGGAACCTCGACACGCTGTTCTGGTCGATCGTGTGCGGCATCGTGACGATCCTCCTGCTGCGTCTGGCCGCCCGCAAGGCGACGTCGGGCGTGCCGGGCCGTTTCCAGTGCGCAATCGAGATGCTCGTCGAAATGGTCGAGGATCAATCGAAGGCCATCGTCCACGGCAACCGCACCTTCATCGCTCCGCTCGCCCTCACGGTGTTCGTGTGGGTCGCGCTGATGAACTCCCTCGACTTCCTCCCCGTCGACCTGCCGGGCCGCGTGATCGGCCTGCTCGGTCTGTCGGACGTGATTTCCCACCATCGCATCGTCCCGACGGCCGACCTGAACGGCACGCTCGGCATCGCGCTCGGCGTGTTCGTCCTGATGATCTACTACAGCATCAAGATCAAGGGCGCGGGCGGCTTTGTGCATGAGCTGCTGTCGGCCCCGTTCGGTGCCCACCCGCTGCTGTGGATCCCTAACCTCGCGCTCAACATCGTCGAATATCTCGCGAAGACCGTCTCCCTCGGCATGCGGCTGTTCGGCAACATGTACGCGGGTGAGCTGTTGTTCCTGTTGATCGCCCTGCTCGGCAGCATGTGGAGCTTCGGTGGCGACGCAACGTTCCTCGGCTTCGTTGGTCACGTGATCGCGGGTAGCGTCTGGGCAATCTTCCACATCCTGATTGTTCTGTTGCAGGCATTCATCTTCATGATGCTGACGCTGGTGTATCTCGGCCAAGCGCACGACAAGCACTAAGCGCGGCGTGCAAAAAAGAGTTTCCGTTTTAGTTTTTTAAATCTCAGTTCCAAGTCTTTTCACAAAGGAGTGATCATGCAAGCTTACATCGCCAACATCCAGGGTCTGACCGCCATCGGTATCGGCATCATCATCGGCCTGGGTGCAATCGGCGCCTGTATCGGTATCGCGCTGATGGGTGGCAAGTACATCGAAGCCTGCGCACGTCAGCCGGAACTCATCAACCCGCTGCAAACGAAGATGTTCCTGCTGGCCGGCCTGATCGACGCTGCATTCCTGATCGGCGTTGGTGTCGCAATGCTGTTCGCGTTCGCGAACCCGCTCCTGTCGAAGCTCGTCGCAGGCTAAGGTTCCTCGGAAATATGCGACCGGCGTGAGCCGGCGCAGGGCGGAACGGAGACTTGGGGCGCTGATCGAATGCAACTCGATGAGCGCCTTACCGTTTCATTTTTCCGGAATAGCAGATAAGGAAACACCGTGAATCTCAACGCAACTCTGTTTGCGCAAATGGTCGTGTTCCTGGTCCTCGCGTGGTTCACGATGAAATTCGTGTGGCCGCCGTTGATCAACGCCCTCGACGAACGTTCGAAGAAGATCGCCGACGGCCTCGCAGCCGCGGAGAAGGGCAAGGCGGAACTCGACGCAGCGCACAAGCGCGTGGACCAGGAACTCGCGCAGGCCCGCAACGACGGCCAGCAGCGCATCGCCGACGCTGAAAAGCGTGCCCAGGCGGTCGCCGAGGAAATCAAGGCCAACGCCCAGGCTGAAGCCGCCCGCATCGTCGCCCAGGCGAAAGCGGAAGCAGAACAGCAAATCGTGAAGGCGCGCGAAGCGCTGCGTGGCGAAGTCGCCGCGCTGGCCGTGAAGGGCGCCGAGCAGATCCTGAAGCGCGAAGTCGATCAAACGGCCCACGCCCAACTGCTGAATCAACTGAAAGCCGAGCTCTGATCATGGCCGAACTTGCAACCATCGCCCGCCCTTACGCAGAAGCGCTGTTCCGCGTGGCCGAGGGAGGTGACATCGCCGCCTGGTCCACGCTCGTGCAAGAGCTGGCCCAGGTTGCGCGTCTGCCGGAAGTGCTGTCGGTCGCGTCGAGCCCGAAGGTGACGCGCACGCAAGTAGCCGAGTTGCTGCTTGCTGCGGTGAAGTCGCCGGTCGCGGCCGGCGCCGAAGCGAAGAACTTCGTGCAGATGCTGGTCGACAATCATCGCATCGCGCTGCTGCCGGAAATCGCCGAGCAGTTCGAGGCGCTCAAGAACGAACGTGAAGGTGCAGCCGACGCCGAGATCGTGAGCGCGTTCCCGCTGAACGGCGCGGATCTCGAAAGCCTCGTCTCTGGCCTCGAACGCAAGTTCAAGCGCAAGCTGAAGCCGACGGTCGAAGTCGATTCGTCGCTGATCGGCGGCGTGCGCGTGACGGTCGGCGACGAAGTGCTCGACACCTCGGTTCGCGCGCGCCTCGCATCGATGCAGGCTGCGTTGACCGCCTGAGCGCCACGCCGGCACGCAACAGAATTGACTATCAGGAGCGAATAATGCAACTCAATCCCTCTGAGATCAGCGAGCTGATCAAGAGCCGGATCCAGGGCCTTGAAGCGAGCGCAGACGTTCGCAACCAGGGCACCGTGATCTCCGTGACCGACGGTATCGTGCGTATCCACGGCCTGTCGGACGTGATGCAGGGCGAAATGCTCGAGTTTCCGGGCAACACGTTCGGCCTCGCGCTGAACCTCGAGCGCGACTCGGTCGGCGCGGTGATTCTCGGCGAATACGAACACATCTCGGAAGGCGACATCGTCAAGACGACGGGCCGCATTCTCGAAGTCCCGGTTGGTCCGGAACTCGTCGGCCGCGTGGTCGATGCGCTCGGCAACCCGATCGACGGCAAGGGCCCGGTCAACGCGAAGCTGACCGACGCGATCGAAAAGATCGCCCCGGGCGTGATCTGGCGTAAGTCGGTGTCGCAGCCGGTGCAGACGGGCATCAAGTCGATCGACGCGATGGTGCCGATCGGCCGTGGCCAGCGTGAGCTGATCATCGGCGACCGTCAGTGCGGCAAGACCGCGGTGGCGCTCGACGCGATCATCAACCAGAAGGGCAAGGACCTGATCTGTATCTACGTCGCGATCGGCCAGAAGGCTTCGTCGATCATGAACGTGGTTCGCAAGCTCGAAGAAACGGGCGCGATGGAATACACGATCGTCGTCGCCGCTTCGGCTTCGGATTCGGCAGCGATGCAGTACCTCGCACCGTACGCCGGCTGCACGATGGGCGAATACTTCCGCGACCGCGGCCAAGACGCGCTGATCATTTACGACGACTTGACCAAGCAAGCTTGGGCATACCGTCAGATCTCGCTGCTGCTGCGCCGCCCGCCGGGCCGTGAAGCATACCCGGGTGACGTGTTCTATCTGCACTCGCGTCTGCTCGAGCGTGCTGCTCGCGTGTCGGAAGAGTACGTCGAGAAGTTCACGAACGGCGAAGTGAAGGGCAAGAGCGGCTCGCTGACGGCACTGCCGGTCATCGAAACGCAGGCTGGCGACGTGACCGCGTTCGTTCCGACGAACGTGATCTCGATTACCGACGGCCAGATCTTCCTGGAAACCGACCTGTTCAACGCAGGCATCCGCCCGGCAATCAACGCCGGCGTGTCGGTGTCGCGCGTCGGCGGCGCCGCTCAGACGAAGGTCGTGAAGAAGCTGTCGGGCGGTATCCGTACCGACCTCGCGCAGTACCGTGAACTGGCCGCATTCGCGCAGTTCGCATCGGACCTCGACGAAGCGACCCGCAAGCAGCTCGAGCGCGGCCGCCGCGTGACGGAACTGCTGAAGCAGCCGCAGTACCAGCCGCTGCAGGTCTGGGAACTGGCCGTGTCGCTGTACGCCGCGAACAACGGCTACCTCGACGATCTCGACGTCAAGCAAGTGCTGTCGTTCGAGAAGGGCCTGCGCGACAACCTGAAGACCAGCCACGCTGACCTCATCAAGCGCATCGAAGACACCAAGGATCTCTCGAAGGACGACGAAGGCGCGCTGCGCTCGGCGATCGAATCCTTCAAGAAGTCCGGTGCCTATTGATCCGCGAGTGACACACTGAGGCCGCGCGGGTGCTGATGCGCCCGCGCCGCTTCGGTCAAGGAGCAAGCTATGGCTGGAATGAAGGAAATTCGCGGCAAGATCAAGAGCGTGCAGAACACGCGCAAGATCACGAAGGCGATGGAGATGGTGGCTGCATCGAAGATGCGTCGCGCGCAGGAACGCATGCGCGCCGCTCGTCCGTATGCAGACAAGGTCCGTGCCATCGCCGCGCACATGAGCCGTGCGAACCCGGAGTACCGCCACCCGTTCATGGTGGCAAACGACGGCGCGCAGACGGCCGGCATCATCCTCGTCACGACGGACAAGGGTCTTTGCGGCGGTCTGAACACCAACGTGCTGCGTGCGACGGTGCAGAAGTTCAAGGAGCTGGAAGAGAAGGGCCAGAAGGTCGAAGCCACCGCGATCGGCGGCAAGGGCCTCGGGTTCCTGAACCGCTTCGGCGCGAAGGTGATGTCGCAGGTCGTGCACCTCGGCGACACCCCGCATCTGGACAAGCTGATCGGCGCCGTGAAGACGCAGCTCGATCTGTACTCGGAAGGCAAGCTGTCGGCGGTCTATATCGCTTACACGCGCTTCGTCAACACGATGAAGCAGGAAGCCGTGATCGAGCAGCTGCTGCCGCTGTCGTCGGAACACTTCGAAGCCGATGACGGTACGCCGGCCACGTCGTGGGACTACATCTACGAGCCGGACGCGCAGGCAGTCGTCGACGAACTGCTCGTGCGTTACGTCGAGGCGCTGGTGTACCAGGCCGTCGCGGAGAACATGGCGTCCGAGCAATCGGCGCGGATGGTCGCGATGAAGGCCGCGTCCGACAACGCGAAGACGGTGATCAGCGAACTGCAGCTCGTGTACAACAAGAGCCGCCAGGCCGCGATTACGAAAGAACTGTCGGAGATCGTCGGCGGCGCAGCCGCTGTTTAAGCGCGCGCCACGGACGACAACTGCGCCCTTGCGCGAGTAAAGAATCAGGTATTTAAAGGAAAAGCGATGAGTACTGCTGCTTTGGTAGAAGGCAAGATCGTACAGTGCATCGGCGCCGTTATCGACGTGGAATTCCCGCGCGACAGCATGCCGAAGATCTACGACGCGCTCATTCTCGATGGCTCGGAACTGACGCTCGAAGTCCAGCAGCAGCTGGGCGACGGCGTGGTCCGTACCATCTGTCTGGGTGCATCCGACGGCCTGCGCCGCGGCCTGACCGTGAAGAACACGAGCAAGCCGATTTCGGTTCCGGTCGGCAAGCCGACCCTCGGTCGTATCATGGACGTGCTCGGCCGTCCGATCGACGAAGCCGGCCCGATCGAAAGCGAAACGACGCGTTCGATCCACCAGAAGGCTCCGGCGTTCGACGAACTGTCGCCGTCGACCGAACTGCTCGAAACGGGTATCAAGGTCATCGACCTGATCTGCCCGTTCGCAAAGGGCGGCAAGGTTGGCCTGTTCGGTGGTGCTGGCGTGGGCAAGACCGTCAACATGATGGAGCTCATCAACAACATCGCGAAGGAGCACGGCGGTTACTCCGTGTTCGCGGGCGTGGGCGAGCGTACCCGTGAAGGGAACGACTTCTACCACGAAATGAAGGACTCGAACGTTCTCGACAAGGTCGCGCTGGTGTACGGCCAGATGAACGAGCCGCCGGGCAACCGTCTGCGCGTCGCGCTGACCGGCCTGACGATGGCCGAGCACTTCCGTGACGAAGGCCTCGACGTGCTGTTCTTCGTCGACAACATCTACCGTTTCACGCTGGCCGGTACCGAAGTGTCGGCACTGCTCGGCCGTATGCCGTCGGCAGTGGGCTATCAGCCGACGCTGGCTGAAGAAATGGGCAAGCTGCAAGAGCGCATCACGTCGACCAAGAAGGGCTCGATTACGTCGGTCCAGGCCGTGTACGTTCCTGCGGACGACTTGACCGACCCGTCGCCGGCAACCACCTTCGGCCACCTGGACGCAACCGTCGTTCTGTCGCGTGACATCGCTTCGCTGGGTATCTACCCGGCGGTCGACCCGCTCGACTCGACGTCGCGCCAGATCGACCCGAACGTGATCGGTGAAGAGCACTACTCGATCACCCGTCGCGTTCAGCAGACGCTGCAGCGCTACAAGGAACTGCGCGACATCATCGCGATTCTGGGCATGGACGAACTGTCGCCGGAAGACAAGCTGTCGGTCGCACGTGCGCGTAAGATCCAGCGTTTCCTGTCGCAGCCGTTCCACGTCGCTGAAGTGTTCACGGGCTCGCCGGGCAAGTACGTGCCGCTGAAGGAAACGATCCGTGGCTTCAAGATGATCGTCGACGGCGAGTGCGACCACCTGCCGGAACAGGCGTTCTACATGGTCGGCACGATCGACGAAGCCTTCGAAAAGGCCAAGAAGATCCAGTAACGGCTTGAGTGAGTCGCAAGCCGGCGTGTGCCGGCCGGAGCAATCAGTCAGCGATGACTTATTCCGGCCGCTCGCGCCGGCCGCAATACGCTCAACCCGTGGATGAGATTGGAGTCGATATGGCAACCATCAAAGTAGACGTCGTCAGCGCGGAAGAGCAGATCTTCTCGGGCGAGGCGAAATTCGTCGCGCTGCCGGGCGAAACGGGTGAGCTGGGCATTCTGCCGGGCCACACGCCGCTCATCACCCGGATTCGTCCGGGTGCGGTGCGCATCGAAGTCGAGGGCGGCAACGACGAATTCGTGTTCGTCGCAGGCGGCATTCTCGAAGTGCAGCCGGGCGCCGTGACGGTGCTCGCCGATACCGCGATCCGCGGCAAGGACCTCGACGCGGCGAAAGCCGAGGAAGCGCGCAAGCGTGCCGAGGAAACGCTGCAGAACGCGAAGTCGGACCTCGACCTCGCAAAGGCGCAATCCGAGCTCGCGACCGCGATGGCGCAGCTCGAAGCGATCCAGCGTCTGGCGAAGATTCGCAGCCGGCACTAAGCCGCGCGCGCGTATCCCGCGAAAGAAAGCAGCCTTCGGGCTGCTTTTTTTTCGCCCGTCGTTTTCGTCTGTTTTTTTGCGGGCCGGATCGTATCGTCCGGTCGTGCTATTTCATCCGTCCGCCGCGATTTGATGTCAGAGTGTCGTCAGCAGAGCGCGGCATCATCCGGCAGAGGCAGTCCGCCGCGATCGTGGCGGAGCAGGCAGGCGCGCGAGCCGCGCGCCGGGCCGATCAGACAAAAACGGACGGAGACATCGATGGCAGCAGACCTTGGCAAGGGGGCGCTGATCGCGCCCGAAAACGGACTGTCGTACGTGCGCGGCGCGACCGACGTGCCGCTATCCGAAGCGACGATCAGCCGATTCCTGCTCGACACGGCCGGCCGCTTTCCCGATCGTCCGGCCGTCGTGTTCCGCGAACAGCAGGTGCGCTGGACCTGGCGCGAATTCGCACGCGAGGTCGACGTGCTCGCGGCGGGTCTCGCCGCGCTCGGGATCGTGAAGGGCGACTGCGTCGGCATCTGGTCGCCGAACCGCAGCGAATGGCTGCTCACGCAGTTCGCGACCGCGCGGATCGGCGCGGTGCTCGTCAACATCAACCCGGCCTACCGGCTCGCGGAACTCGAATACGCGCTGAACAAGGTGGGCTGCAAGGCCGTGATCGCGGCCGAGCGCTTCAAGACGTCCGCGTACGTCGAGATGCTGCAGACCATCGCGCCGGAGCTCGCGAGCGCGACGCCGGGCGACCTGCATGCGGCGCGCGTGCCGAGCCTGCGCACGGTCGTTTCGATGGGCGAGGCGGCGCCGGCCGGCATGTTCCGCTTCGCGGACGTGATGGCGCGCGGCCGCGACACGCTCGATGTCGCGCGGCTCGACGCGATCGGCGCGACGCTCGTGGCCACCGAGCCGATCAACATCCAGTTCACGAGCGGCACGACCGGCAGCCCGAAGGGCGCGACGCTCACGCACCGCAACGTCGTCAACAACGCACGCTCGATCGCGGCGGCGATGCGTTTCACCGAGCAGGACTCGCTGTGCATCCCGGTGCCGCTGTATCACTGCTTCGGGATGGTGCTGGCCGTGCTCGCGTGCGTGTCGGAGGGCGCGGCGATGGTATTCCCCGGCGAGGCGTTCGATCCGGTCGCGACGCTCGCGGCCGTGGCCGACGAACGCTGTACCGCGCTGCACGGCGTGCCGACGATGTTCATCGCGGAACTCGATCATCCGGACTTCGCGAAGTTCGACCTGTCGACGCTGCGCACCGGCATCATGGCCGGCTCGCCGTGCCCGATCGAGACGATGAAGCGCGTCGTGTCGCAGATGCATTTGCGCGAGATCACGATCGCGTACGGGATGACGGAGACGAGCCCCGTGTCGTTCCAGAGCTCGACCGACGATCCACTCGAGAAGCGCACGACGACGGTCGGGCGCATCCAGCCGCACCTGGAGGTGAAGATCGTCGATCCGAACGGCGAGATCGTGCCGGTCGGCGCGACGGGCGAGCTGTGCACGAAGGGCTATTCGGTGATGCTCGGCTATTGGGACGACGACGCGAAGACGCGCGAGGTGCTGGTCGACGGCTGGATGCATACGGGCGACCTCGCGACGCTCGACGCTGACGGCTACTGCAACATCGTCGGTAGGCTGAAGGACATGGTGATTCGCGGCGGCGAGAACGTGTATCCGCGCGAGATCGAGGAATTCCTGTTCAGGCATCCGAAGATTCAGAGCGCGCAGGTGTTCGGCGTGCCCGATGCGAAGTACGGCGAGGAGCTGTGCGCGTGGATCGTGCTGCGCGCGGACGAGCAGATGACCGAGGACGACGTGCGCGCGTTCTGCAACGGCCAGATCGCGCACTACAAGATTCCGCGCTACATCCGCTTCGTCGACGAGCTGCCGATGACGGTGACGGGCAAGGTGCAGAAGTTCGTGATGCGCGACCGGATGATCAAGGAACTGAAGCTGGACGTGCAGAAGACCGCGTGAGAGGCCGGTTGGCCGGCCGCAGGAAAAACGCGGCGGCCTGCGGGCCGTTGCGTTTTCGATGGACGAAAAAAAGCGGGCTTATTAGCCCGCTAAAAACCACACGCTACGGGGTTAGCGCGAGGAGACCAAAGATGAAACCGGATCCGGCGGGGGGCCGGAAACGACTCCAACAGGGATGCCCCTCGGAAGGGCTTCGGTACGTGACCGACTGGCTCGCAGCGCTTCGCGTCCGCTCACACTTGGCACACGAGACCGCATCCGTGTTGAAACCGTTGAGGCCATTGTGGGCGAATTGCTCACCCCTCGCGGTAACAAAGTGTTTCAGGTTGTAACGCCCGCCAGATAAGGCTTTCCGGGATTTTTTGCTGTTTTCGGGGTCCTGAAAAAGGTCATATTTACCCATCTTTTCCGCAGAGTTTTCAGCGGTTGCACATAATGCGTTTTTCATGCGTATCGGCATCGGTGAATGGCCGATTTACACGCCCGAATGTGCATCGCGCGGCACATATCGCATATGACGATTCATTCGTCAGAAAGATTTTGAAACGTGATCGGCGCGCGCGGTAGTCGGCTATTCGGCCAATTTTCGCGGTTTTACGTCTTCAGCCCCCTGCGCCGTGTGTAACGGCGGTGCGGCGGACGGCCATACCGCCGCCCGCGCCCCGTTCGCCTGCTGCGATAGCGGCGGCGTTGTCTGCTATCGGCCGCCGTTGCCGCCCGCGATCGCGCTTACTTCAGCCACTTGTCGGCGATCGCCTGGTATTCGCCGGTCGACAGCGCGAGGTGCAGCCACTGGTCGACATACTGCTGGAACACGACGTCGCCGCGCGGCACCATGTACGCCTTTTCGCCGAACTGGAACGGCTTGTCCGGATGCACCGAGCACAGGCCCGGATTCAGCTTTTGCTGCAGCAGCGTCTCGGATGCGTCCGTCACCATGACGTCCGCCTTGCCCGCGAGGATCTGCTTGAAGATCGTCACGTTGTCAGGGTAGACGGTCAGGTTCGCGTGCGTGAAGAACTGCTTCGCGAAGCGCTCGTTGGTGCCGCCCGGGTTCACGATCACGCGGGTCTCGGGCCGGTCGATCTGTGCGACGGTCTGGTACTTGTCTGCGTCCGCGCAGCGCACGATCGGCGTCTTGCCGTCGACCACGTACGGCTGCGTGAAGAACACGCGCTTCTGGCGCTCGAGCGTCGTCGATACGCCGCCGACCGCGATATCGCACTTCGCGACGAAGTCGTTGGTGAGGTTCGACCAGCTCGTCTTCACGAAGTCGGCCTTCACGCCGAGCGATTTCGCGAGCGACTCGGCCATGTCGATGTCGATGCCCTCGAAGCGGCTGTCGCTCCGGTAGTACGAATACGGCTTGTAGTCGCCCGTCGTGCACACGCGCAGCGTGCCGCGTGCGAGCACGTCGTCGAGCCGCGAGCCGGCCGCGGCCGCGGACGACGGTGCGGTCGCGGTCGTACCCTGCGCGTGCGCGGCGGCGCAGAAAAGCAGGGTGGCGGCGGCGAGCGCGGCGCGCGTCGCAAGTGTCTTCATCGGTCTCCTCCGTGGATCGGTTCGATATCAGCGTCCGATCATAACGGAGCCATCGCGCGCGTCATATGGCCGCCATCGCATCGACATACGCAGCCGTGCGGCCCCGCTCCGGTAAAATGCCGCTTTGCCTTCGCATCGTCGCTCCTACCGTGGCCCATACCCTGCTCAACGACACCTTCCTGCGTGCGCTTCTGCGCGAGCCGACCGACTACACGCCGATCTGGCTGATGCGCCAGGCTGGCCGCTACCTGCCCGAGTACAACGCGACGCGCGCGCGCGCCGGCAGCTTCCTCGGCCTTGCGAAGAATCCCGATTACGCGACCGAAGTGACGCTGCAGCCGCTCGAGCGCTTCCCGCTCGACGCCGCGATCCTGTTCTCGGACATCCTGACGATTCCCGATGCGATGGGCCTCGGCCTCGACTTCCAGGTCGGCGAAGGGCCGAAGTTCGCGCATCCGGTGCGCACCGAGGCCGATGTCGCGAAGCTCGCGGTGCCCGACATCGAGGAAACGCTCGGCTACGTGACGGGCGCCGTGCGCGAGATTCGCCGCGCGCTGACCGACGGCCAGGGCCGCCAGCGCGTGCCGCTGATCGGCTTCTCGGGCAGCCCGTGGACGCTCGCGTGCTACATGGTCGAAGGCGGCGGGTCGGACGACTTCCGCACGGTGAAGTCGATGGCGTATTCGCGCCCCGACCTGATGCACCGCATCCTCGACGTGAACGCGCAGGCCGTGGCCGCGTACCTGAACGCGCAGATCGAAGCCGGCGCGCAGGCCGTGATGATCTTCGATACGTGGGGCGGCGCGCTGGCGGACGGCGCATACCAGCGCTTCTCGCTCGACTACATCCGTCGCGTGGTCGCGCAACTGAAGCGCGAGCACGACGGCGAGCGCGTGCCGGTGATCACGTTCACGAAGGGCGGCGGGCTGTGGCTCGAGGAAATCGCGGCGACCGGCGTCGACGCGGTCGGGCTCGACTGGACGGTCAACCTCGGCGCCGCACGCGAACGTGTCGCGGGGCGCGTTGCGCTGCAGGGCAACCTCGACCCGACGATCCTGTTTGCGCCGCCGGCCGCGGTGCGCGAGCAGGCCCGCGCGGTACTCGACAGCTACGGCAATCATCCCGGCCACGTATTCAACCTCGGCCACGGCATCTCGCAGTTCACGTCGCCCGACCACGTCGCCGAACTCGTCGACGAAGTGCACACGCACAGCCGCAAGATTCGTAGCGGAGCGGCGGGCTGAGCGCAAGCGTTGTCATGCTGCACTGCGGGATGACGGCGTTTCGCTGTCGGCGCTAAACAGGGCGCAACCCCGCCCCGGTTGCCGATCCATCGCTTGTCAAGACTTGACTTATGCACATTTTCCACGTTGCAGCGCGGTAGAGCCCTGCATCGGTCGAATTGTCTCGCTATGGTTGGGTAATTTGAATAGCAGCCTTATGGAATAAGGCTCCGCGGGGCGCGGCACACGGCGGCCGGAAACAGCGGAAAGCACGGCCCCGCGCGCTTTGCGGCGATTGGACGGGGAGTTCTCAACAAAGTTATCCACAGGCTGGTCAGGGTATACGGCGATTCCTAATGCGAATCCAAAACTTAGCGCCGAATCTGAAGTTTTACTTTAAGTCCGTCACCGTGATGCGGACTCGGATGCAAGTCGTCCGTGCGCTGTGCGCCGCCGGAGCGCGGTGATGGACGGCACCTACCTGCGGGTCGCCCTCGACCATCCGCTCGCCACCCTGTTCGACTACCGCTGCGACGTCCAGCCGGCGCCCGAGCCAGGCACCCTGGTGCAGGTGCCGTTCGGCAAGCGGCAGGTCGTCGGCCTCGTCTGCGAAGTGACGACTCACACCGACGTGCCGCCGTCCCGCTTGCGGGCAATCGACGCGATCTGCACCGAGCTGCCGCCGCTGGCGCCGGACTGGCTTGCGCTCGTCTCTTTCGCGGCCGACTACTACCAGCGCGGTCGCGGTGAAGTCGCGCTGCCGGCGTTGCCGCAGGCGCTGCGCGACGCGGAGCGCTGGGGGCGGCTGCTGGCGCCCGAGGTGCGTCACCGGCTGACCGAAGCCGGCCGCGCGGCGCTGCCCGATGCACTGCCCGCGCGCGGGGCCGCGCTGCGGCGGCTCGCGCAGGCACTCGCCGACACCGATTCGCTGACGCTGCCCGATGCGCGCGCATTGCATCCGAAGGCGGCGGCCACGCTCGACGACTGGGCGGCGCGCGGCTGGGTCGCGATCGAGGAAATCGGCTGGGCCGACGCGCCTGTGCCCAAAGCTGTGGATAACCTGTCGACAACCGGTGGACGAACTGCGCCGCCGGCGCTCACCGACCAGCAGGCCGAGGCGCTCGACGCGATCCGCGCCGCGCAGGGCTTCGCGCCGTTCCTGCTGCATGGCGTGACCGGCAGCGGCAAGACCGAGGTGTATCTGCATGCGCTCGCCGCGCTGCTCGATGCGCGGCCCGACGCGCAGGCGCTCGTGCTCGTGCCCGAAATCAACCTGACGCCGCAGTTCGAGGCCGCGTTTCGCGCGCGCTTCGCAGGCACGCTCGCCGACGACGCGATCGTCACGCTGCACAGCGGGCTCGCCGAAGGCGAACGGGCGCGCAACTGGCTCGCCGCACATACGGGCCGCGCGCGGATCGTGCTCGGCACGCGGCTCGCGGTGCTCGCGTCGCTGCCGACGCTCGCGCTGATCGTCGTCGACGAGGAGCACGAGCCCGCGTACAAGCAGCAGGAAGGGCTGCGCTATTCGGCGCGCGATCTCGCGGTGTGGCGCGCGAAGCATCTCGGCATTCCGGTCGTGCTCGGTTCGGCGACGCCGTCGCTCGAGACGTGGTGGCAGGCCGAGCAGGGGCGCTACACGCGGCTCACGCTGTCGCGCCGCGCGGTGGCCGACGCGACGCTGCCGACCGTGCGGCTGATCGATCTCGAAGAGGAGCGGCGGCGCGGGCGCGCGTCGATGGGCGGGCTGTCGGGGCCGCTCGTCGCGGCGCTGAAGGCGCGGCTCGAGCGCGGCGAGCAGAGCCTCGTGTTCCTGAACCGGCGCGGCTACGCACCGCAGCTTGCGTGCGACGCGTGCGGCTGGGTCGCCGGTTGCCCGCGCTGCAGCGCCTATGTCGTGCTGCACAAACCCGAGCACGCGTTGCGCTGCCATCACTGCGGCTGGGAAGCGCGCATTCCGCGTTCGTGCCCGGAATGCGGGAACGTCGACATCGCGCCGCTCGGGCGCGGCACGCAGCGCATCGAGGAGGCGCTCGCCGAGGCCGTGCCGGGCGCACGGATCCTGCGGATCGACGCGGACAGCACGCGGCGCAAGGGCAGTGCGCAGGCGCTGTTCTCGGATGTGCACGCCGGTGAAGTCGACATCCTGGTCGGCACGCAGATGATTGCGAAGGGGCACGACTTCCAGCGCGTGTCGCTCGTCGGCGTGCTCAATGCCGACACCGCGCTGTTCTCGCATGACTTCCGCGCGAGCGAGCGGCTGTTCGCGCAGCTGATGCAGGTGAGCGGCCGCGCGGGGCGCGCGGGGCTGCCGGGCGAGGTGCTGGTGCAGACGCGTTATCCGCGTCACGCGCTGTATCACGCGCTCGGCCGACAGGATTACGTCGGCTTCGCGAATTCGACGCTCGGCGAGCGCCGCGACGCGCACCTGCCGCCGTTCGTCTACCAGGCGCTGCTGCGCGCCGAGGGGCGCACGCTCGACGCGGCGCTCGCGTTCCTGCTGCAGGCCGCGGCCGCGTTGCCGGGGCTGCCGGGTGCCGATCGCGTGACCGTGTACGACGCGGTGCCGATGACGATCGTGAAGGTCGCGAACGTCCACCGCGCGCAGCTGCTGCTCGAAAGCGCGTCGCGGGCCGCGCTGCAGCACGCGCTGCGCGCATGGCAGCCGGAACTGCGCGCGCTGAAGGGCGTGCTGCGGTGGAGCGTCGAGGTCGATCCGCTGGATATCTGAGCGGGGCGGCGGCGGTCGTCGTGCCGCGCGCCGCTTCCTCGGAACCGAGCTTGCCGACCTGCCGACCTGCCGAGCTGCTGAGCTGCTGAGCTGCCGGTACCTGTCGATCATGAACATCGCCGAGGCGGCGGAGGCGGTGCGCCGCACCGACAGGCACGCGCTGATGATCTGCGTGTCGCATACGTTCTCGGCGCTCTGGCTGTCGTCGCGGCTGCCCGCGTTTCGCGAGCGGTTTCCGGATATCCGGCTGAACGTGATCGTCACCGAACACTTCATGGAACTCGACGGGCTCATCGAGCCCGATGTGATCATCACGAAGAACCCGCCGCGCGAGCCCGAGTTCGAAGCCGAGCCGCTGTTTCACGACATCGTGTATCCGGTTTGCAGCCCGTCCTTTCACGAACGCCATTTTCGCGGCCGGTCGCTGAAGCCGCTGGACCTGCTGTCGTGCCCGACCCTGAACCTGTCGATGCTCGGCCGCGCGCAGGTGTGCGAGCACGTCGACTGGCGCGTGTGGCGCAACTGGTTCCAGCAAGGCGACGGTACCGACACGCTGACCGAGAACAAGTATCTGGAAAGCAACGACTACCGGTTGCTCGTCGCCCAGGCCGAGGCCGGCGAGGGGACGCTGCTGGGCTGGCATCACCTCGTGCACCGGCAGATCGAGCAAGGCACCCTGGTGCGTCCGGTACAGGACGTGCTGGTGTTCCGCGATCGCCATCACTATCTGATCACGCACCGGAATGCGCAGCCGCGCGAGGAATACCGGCTGTTCCGGAAGTGGCTGGGCGACGAGGTCGGCGTGATGATGCGCGGCTGGCTCGATGCCGGGGTCGAGATCGGTCAATAGCATGCGGCCCCCGCACCACGCGTTCGTCAGATGAAACCTGCGTCCGCAACCCCCAAAGGCTATCGCCGTCTGATCCCGTCCGTGACGGCGCTCGTCGAGTTCGAGGCGGTCGCCCGCCTCGGCAGCTTCACGCTGGCCGCGCACGAACTCGGCGTCACGCAGGCCGCGGTGAGCCGGCAGATCAAGTTCCTCGAGGACCTGCTCGGCACGCGCCTGTTCCATCGGCTGCATCGCTCGATCGAACTGACCGACGAGGGTGCGGCGCTGTACCGGGTGATGGCCGAGTCGATGCAGAAGATCGCCGGCGTGTTCGACCGTCTGACGAGCGGCCCGATCCGGCAGGAACTCGTCCTCGCGGCGACCTCCGCGTTCTCGCATTTCCGGCTGCTGCCGCGGCTTGCCGCGCTGAAGGCCGCGCAGCCCGAGTTGCAGTTGCGTCTCGCGACGCTGATGTTCACCGCCGATCTGCGCCACAACGAAATCGACATCGCGGTGCGCTACGGGAACGGTCGCTGGGCCGACGGCACCGCGATCCGCCTGTTCGACGAAGAAGTCTTTCCCGTCTGCTCGCCGGCCTGGCTGCGGCAGCACGGCGCGCCGGAATCGCTGGCGGAACTCGCCGCCGTCGCGCTGGTGGAGTCCGATTCGACGTCCGAGGGCTGGATGGGGTGGGAGGCGTGGTTCCATGCCGCCGGCTTCCGGCCCGACCGGTTGAATTACGCGTTGCGCTGCAGCTTATATACCGATGCGATCGATGCCGCCCGCTATGGTCATGGTGTCGCGCTCGGCTGGGGGCGGCTCGTCCACGGCCTGCTCGACGCCGGGGAACTGGTGCGGTTGCCGGTGGCGTCCTTGCAGATGACGGACGCCTACTACATCGTGGTGCCGCACGGGAAGACGATCACGCCGGCGATCGACGGCCTCGTCGACTGGCTGCGCGCGGACGTCAGGCAGGACTGACGCAGGCACGCCGGCAGACTTTCGCGGCGATTTTCGCTCTGTCCGCTTCGCATGATCCCAGGTAATACCAGAACGAAAATAAAGCGCGTTGACGCTCTTTTTCATCGATCCAATACTGAAATCGACGCGGAACATTCGAAGCCGCGCGATTTCACGAACCTTGGGATTGGAGAAAGACGATGTCCGAAGTGCAAGTCAAGGCGCACGGCGACCTGATCCGCAGCCGCCAACCGGGCCACGGGATGCCCGGTGAACTGTTCGGCCGTCAGGACGTCTTCGAAACGGATGTCGAGATCTTCTTCCGGAAGCACTGGATCCTGGTCGGCGTGACGGCCGACGTTCCGGAGCCCGGCGACGTGTCGACCGTCGACATCGGCAAGTCGTCGATCTTCATCGTGCGCGACGACGACGAGAACGTCCGAACCTACCGGAACGTGTGCCGTCACCGTGGCGCGCGCCTGAAGGAGGCGGGGAAGTCGACCGTCGGAATGCTCGTGTGTCCTTATCATCAATGGACGTACGACCTCGATGGCACGCTGCGCCACGCGACGCACATGGGCAAGGATTTCGACACGACCTGCCGCAGCCTGATTCCGGTGAAGACGCGCATCATCGGCACGCACATCTTCGTGTGCCTCGACGACGATGCACCCGAGGACATCGCGAAGCTCGAGGACACGATGGCGCCGCGCTTCGCGCCGTACGACCTGCGGCATACAAAGATCGCGTTCGAGCAGGAGATCGTCGAGCACGGCAACTGGAAGCTGGTGATCGAGAACAACCGCGAGTGCTATCACTGCGCGGGCACCCATCCCGAGCTGACCGCGTCGTTCCTGCCCGAGGATTTTGGCTTCTGCCCGGAAAACCTCACGGACGAACAGCTTCGGGCGTTCGAGGAATACCAGGCGCGCAACGCCAGCTGCCAGGCGAACTGGGCGCGCGAAGGCTTCCTCGGCTCGGCCGTCGAATGGCTCGATGAGGATGCCGTCACGCAGTTCAGGACGCAGCAGCTCGTGATCGCCGGCGCGGGCGAATCGCAGACGATCAGCACGAAGGTGGCGAGCACGAAGCTGTTCGGCGACCTGCAACGGCGCGATCTCGGCGATACGCATCTGTGGACGCACAATTCGTGGACCCACGTGATGAGCGACCACGCGGTGATTTCGTACATCATCCCGCTCGCACCGGACAAGACGCTCGTGCGCACGAAATGGCTCGTCCATGCCGACGCGGTCGAGGGCGTCGATTACACGCTGTCGGATCTGACCGAGGTATGGGTCGCGACGAATACGCAAGACAAGCACCTCGTCGAGATCACGCACGCGGGCACCCAGGATCCTGCGTATGCGCCGGGCGTGTTCTCGCCGTTCACCGAGGCTTACGTCGACCGGTTCTCGCGCTGGTACGGCGCGCGGTTAAGCGCGCACGGGATCTGATGGAGGCGAGACGCGCCGATAGCGCGATATCGGATCCGTTTGCCCTCGGCGTGCGATACGGGTCGATTAACGTCGACCCCTCCTGACCCATCGGTCCGCTCGGACGATCCGTCCCAGCTCGCGGGATTTCAGAATTGAAACTTCGATTCCATATCTGAGCCGGTACGAGGCCGGCCTGCGCGCCCGAGCCCCATCCATCAACGCCGCCCGTTCGATATTCGATGTGGCCTGCTTTTTGCCTTTACGAGACGACATGCTCGATGTGCTCTCGTCCGACCGTTCTTTCCTGACGAAACGAACCGCACAGTTCGAGGCGACCCGCTTTTCAATCGTAAGGTGAATGCAATGACTGGCTACGGCAAACGAAACACGGTTTCCGGGAACGATGCGCGTCGCGTTGCGCGCGAACGCGCGGTGGAAGCAGATCGATCCGCGACGACGCGCGAATCGTCCGGTGAACGCCGCCGCGATACGAACTGGGCGTGGGCAAAGGGAACGGCAGGCTACGACTGGATGGATCACGCACCGCTGTTCGATCACCGCGATTGATCCTGTCGCGAGCGCGGTTCGTGCCACGGGCTCGCCGTGGTTCGACCGACGACCGGACCGGTCGGCGATCCCCTCCCTTATTTCCGTTTGGTCGGCTGGATGCTATTCGTCGTCGCGATGTCGATAGCGATCATCCGGCGATCTGGCGAACATGTCGACTGGCGCAAGCCGCGACGATGCACCGCGAATGACCGACGCGACGATCCGCACGCCGCCCAATGAAGCAGGCGGGCGGAGCACGGCGCGGCGGCGAACTCAATTCAACCATTCACTATCCATGGCCGCCGTGACGCCTACCCCCATCCAGTCCATCCTGATCGCGAACCGCTCGGAAATCTCGATCCGCGTGATGCGTGCCGCCGCCGAACTGAACATGCGTACGGTGGCGGTGTATTCGAAGGAAGACCGCCTCGCGCTGCATCGCTTCAAGGCGGACGAGAGCTACCTGATCGGCGAAGGCAAGAAGCCGCTCGCCGCGTATCTCGACATCGACGACATCCTGCGCGTCGCGCGGCAGGCAAAGGTCGACGCGATCCATCCGGGCTACGGCTTCCTGTCCGAGAACCCTGATTTCGCGCAGGCCGTGATCGACGCCGGCATTCGCTGGATCGGCCCGTCGCCGGACGTGATGCGCACGCTCGGCAACAAGGTGGCCGCGCGCAATGCGGCGATCGCCGCCGGCGTGCCCGTGATGCCCGCGACCGCGCCGTTGCCGGACGATCTCGACGCATGCCGCGCGCTGGCCGCGCAAGTCGGCTATCCACTGATGCTGAAGGCGAGCTGGGGCGGCGGCGGACGCGGGATGCGCGTGCTGGAAAACGATCAGGACCTCGAAACACTGTTGCCTGTCGCCCGCCGGGAGGCGCTGGCCGCGTTCGGCAACGACGAGGTATACGTCGAGAAGCTCGTGCGCAACGCGCGGCACGTCGAGGTGCAGGTGCTCGGCGACCTGCACGGCACGGTCGTGCATCTGTACGAGCGCGACTGCACGGTGCAGCGGCGCAACCAGAAGGTCGTCGAACGCGCACCGGCGCCGTATCTCGATCACGACGGCCGGCAGGCGTTGTGCGAATCGGCGCTGCGCCTGATGCGCGCGGTTGGTTATACGCATGCAGGCACGGTCGAATTCCTGATGGACGCCGACACCGGCCAGTTCTATTTCATCGAGGTGAACCCGCGTATCCAGGTCGAGCATACGGTGACCGAGATGATCACCGGTATCGACATCGTGAAGGCGCAGATCCGCATCACCGAAGGCGGCCGGATCGGCCTCGCGGAGGACGCGACGGACGGCGAGGGTGCGCTCGTCGCGCGCGCGGCCGGCGTGCCGGAGCAGCAGGCGATTCCGCTGAATGGCAACGCGTTGCAATGCCGGATCACGACCGAGGACCCGGAGAACGACTTCCTGCCCGACTACGGGCGGCTCACGGCCTATCGCAGCGCGGCGGGCTTCGGCGTGCGCCTCGACGCCGGCACCGCCTACGGCGGCGCGGTGATCACGCCGTACTACGACTCGCTGCTGGTCAAGGTGACGACCTGGGCGCCGACGGCCGCCGAATCGATTCACCGGATGGATCGCGCGCTGCGCGAGTTCCGGATTCGCGGCGTCACGTCGAACCTGCAGTTCCTCGAGAACGTGATCAATCACCCGGCCTTCATCGCGGGCGACGTGACGACGCGCTTCATCGACAGGACGCCGGAGCTGCTCGCATTCGCGAAGCGCGGCGATCGCGCGACGAAGCTGCTGCGCTATCTCGGCGAGCTGAACGTGAACGGCAACGCCGAGATGAGCGGCCGCACGCTGCCGGCATTGCCGCTGCCGAAACCCGTGCTGCCGAAGGTCGATACGGCGGTGGCGATTCCGGCCGGCACGCGCGATCGACTGCGCGAGCTCGGCCCCGAGAAGTTCGCGCGCTGGATGCTCGACCAGAAGCAGGTGTTGCTGACCGACACGACGATGCGCGACGCGCACCAGTCGCTGTTCGCGACGCGCATGCGCACGGCCGACATGCTGCCGATCGCGCCGTTCTACGCACGCGAGCTGTCGCAGCTGTTCTCGCTCGAATGCTGGGGCGGCGCGACCTTCGACGTCGCGCTGCGCTTCCTGAAGGAAGACCCGTGGGAGCGGCTCGCGCTGCTGCGCGAGCGCGTGCCGAACATCCTGTTCCAGATGCTGCTGCGCGGCTCGAACGCAGTCGGCTACACGAACTACGCGGACAACGTCGTGCGCTTCTTTGTGCAGCAGGCCGCACGCGCGGGCGTCGACGTGTTCCGCGTGTTCGATTCGCTGAACTGGGTGCGCAACATGCGCGTGGCGATCGATGCGGTCGGCGAGAGCGGGATGCTCTGCGAAGGCGCGATCTGCTACACCGGCGACCTGTTCGACACGTCGCGCTCGAAATACGACCTCAAGTATTACGTCGGCATCGCGCGCGAGCTGCAGCGGGCCGGCGTGCACGTGCTCGGCATCAAGGACATGGCCGGTATCTGCCGCCCGCAGGCGGTCGCGACGCTCGTGAAGGCGCTCAAGGAAGAAACCGGGCTGCCCGTGCATTTCCATACGCACGACACGAGCGGCATCGCCGCCGCGTCGGTGCTCGCGGCGGTCGGTGCGGGCTGCGACGCGGTGGACGGCGCGCTCGACGCGATGAGCGGGCTCACGTCGCAGCCGAACCTGTCGAGCATCGCGGCGGCGCTGGCCGGCAGCGAGCGCGATCCCGGGCTGGATCAGGACCGCCTGCACGAAGCGTCGATGTACTGGGAAGGCGTGCGCCGTTATTACGCGCCGTTCGAATCGGAGATCCGCACGGGCACGGCCGACGTCTACCGTCACGAGATGCCCGGCGGCCAGTACACGAACCTGCGCGAGCAGGCACGCTCGCTCGGCATCGATCATCGCTGGACCGAGGTGTCGCGCGCGTATGCGGACGTGAACCGCCTGTTCGGCGACATCGTGAAGGTCACGCCGACGTCGAAGGTGGTCGGCGACATGGCGCTGATGATGGTCGCGAACGACCTCGGCGTGGACGACGTGCGCAATCCGGACAAGGACATCGCGTTCCCCGAGTCGGTCGTGTCGCTGTTCAAGGGCGAGCTGGGTTTCCCGCCCGATGGGTTCCCGGCGGACCTGTCGCGCAAGGTGCTCAAGAGCGAACCGCCGGCGCCGTATCGTCCCGGCGACCAGCTTCCGCCGGTCGACCTCGACGCGGCACGCAAGCAGGCCGAGACCGCGTGCGAGCGCCCGCTCGACGACCGGCAGCTCGCGTCCTACCTGATGTATCCGAAGCAGACGGTCGACTATTACGCGCACGTGCGTGCCTACAGCGACACGTCGGTCGTGCCGACGCCGGCGTTCCTGTACGGGCTGCAGCCGCAGGAAGAAGTGGCGATCGACATCGAGCCGGGCAAGACGCTGCTCGTGTCGCTGCAGGGTCAGCATGCCGACGCGCAGGACGGCATCGTGAAGGTGCTGTTCGAGCTGAACGGCCAGTCGCGTTCCGCGCTCGTCGAGCAGAAGAGCGTCGTGCAGGCGGGCAAGGAGCGTCATGGCCTGCAGCGTGCCGATCCGGCCAATCCGCTGCATGTCGCCGCGCCGATGCCGGGCTCGGTGGTCACGGTCGCCGTGCAACCGGGGCAGCGTGTGTCGGCCGGCACGACGCTGATCGCGCTCGAGGCGATGAAGATGGAAACGCACATCGCGGCGGAGCGCGACTGCGAGATCGCGGCCGTGCACGTGAAGCCGGGCGAGCGAGTCGCGGCGAAGGATCTGCTGATCGAGCTGAAAGACCCGGCGCAATGACGGTTGCCGCGCCCGGTCGAATTCGCGAAGCCGATCGGGTGCAGCCGCGAGGATCACGAACCGCGCGAGCGGTTCGGCCAGATGCGCGAGCATGTGATGGAAGCGCTGCTGCTCATGCCCTACGCGCGCTCGACGAGCGGCTACACGGTTGCCGTGCCGAAGCACGCGTTGCAGGCGGCGCACGACGTGTGCGCGATTTCGGCGGCCGGGTCGTTGATGTCGGCGATCGGCTCGGGCGGGCGATGCGTGCAGCATGGCAAGCGCGGCGACGCCTGGCGTGCGTCGATGCCCCGGCCGTCGATCGCTCCCGCGCCGGCCCGCAGCACGCACGACGCATGGATGGCGGCGTGTCGCGCGTGCGTCCGGCGTCGCAGGTCGTTGCGTCTACACGTTGATGACGCCGCGTCCGAGCTCGACCACGCGACCGCCGACGCTGATTTCACCGTTCGAGCTGACCGACAACCGCAGCAGGCAAGGCCGGCCGACGGCTTCGCCCTGTTCGACCTCAAACGCGGCGGGCAGCGCGTGATGGGCCGCAAGCAGCCAGCCGCCGAGATTCGCGCAGGCCGACCCCGTGCCCGGGTCTTCGAAAATCCCGCCGCCCTGTTTCGCAAAGAAATAGCGGGAGACCACTTTCCCGGGACGATGCGGGTCGAACGCGAACACATAGGCGGTCTTCCGACCGAGGCTGTTGGTCGGCCAGCGCTCGAGGCAGGCGCTGTCGGGCCGGGCGCGGCGCACGGCCGCGGGGTTCCTGACGGCGACCAGCAGTTGGTCCGCGCCGGTGTCGACCCATAGCGGCGGCGCGAGAAAATCGTCCGTCGTCAGTCCCAGCATGGCCGCCGTATCGGTATCGGGCAACGCGCAAGGCGCCGTTTTCGGCATGCCCGCGTGCGGGGCGGTGAACGTCCACACGTCGTCGCCGGCTTTGACGTCGACCACGCCGGCCTTGAATTCGAGCGCGAGTGTGTCGCCAGCCTTCAGCAGGTCGCGCACGACATGCGCGGTACCGAGCGTCGGATGGCCCGCGAACGCCATTTCATGGCCGGGCGTGAAGATGCGCACGCGGGCATGCGCATGCGCCGACGGCAGCACGAACGTCGTTTCCGACAGGTTGAACTGCACGGCCAGTGCCTGCATGGTCGCGTCGTCCATGCCGCGCGCATCTTCGAACACGCATAGCGGATTGCCGCCGAACGTCGATTCGGCGAATACATTGAGCAGGCGGAACGCGTACTGGGTCATCTCGATCTCGTGTGAGAGGGGCGTGCTGGTCGGGGCGTGCGAGCATCGCCCGGATGTCGGGATGCTTCGGCACGATCCTGCATTCTGCCGGACCGAGTGCATCGATCGATGCGCGGTCGCTCGGCATTTCAATTTTCGTGCATCATCAAGGTTCTCCGCTTCGGCCCGGCCACGCGAATTTTCGCAACGATCGCGCCAATTTTTTCGCCGGAGCAGACGGCCGCCTGCGAATCCGGAACCGTCCGGTTCAAACACAACGACGCCGTGCCCATGCAACACAGGTCGGGTTCAGTGTCGCTCAACGCTTGCAGCATCCTGCATGCAGGAGGAAGACATGGCATCCGACGGAAGCCACCTGAAAACCGGGGGTGGACTCGCGAACGCATCGGCGGGCACCGCTTCACCGCAATCCATGCTGGAAATGCTCGCACGCGGCGTGGAAAACCTGCTGATCCCGGCCGACACGCCGTGGCCCACGGCGCAGCTCTACCTCGCGGACAACGACCGACAGTGGAAATTCTCCGCTGTCCTGGTTGCGATCGTCACGCGGCGCGAGCCGACGATCCTGCTGACTAAGCGATCGTCGGGGCTCAGCGAATACTCGTCGCACGTAAGTTTCCCCGGCGGACGTCCGGCGGAATCGGACACCAGCATCGGCGCGACTGCGCTGCGCGAGGCGTTCGAGGAAATCGGCCTCGCGCCCGATGCGGTGCGGATGATCGGAAGCTTGCCGATTCATAAAACGAGAAAGCGCAATCACGCCATTTTTCCCGTGATCGGCTTCGTGTCGGAAACAGCCGCATGGGAAGCCGCACCCGCTGAAGTCGAGGCGATTTTCGAGTTTCCGTTTTCGACGCTGCTGAATCCCGATCTGCCGCGGCAATACGGCGACGGCGAACGCGCCGGCGCCTGGTACTGGGCGGATCAGACGCAGGACATCTGGGGCGTGACCGCGTTCATCCTGAAATCGCTGGCGGGTCTGGTGCGCGATGCCGCGGGCGGAGAGTGTGCACGTACCGACTAGTTTCACGCACGGGGCCTCGGGCCCGCCAGAGTCACGCGTGCCGTGCGCGGCGCGTCGCTCAGTGTGACGACACGAACATCGCATCCTCGAACGCCGCCGGAATCGCGAACTGCGCACGCATGCGCTTCGTCTCCTGCGCGGGCGTGAGCCCGAACAGCCGCTTGAATTCCCGGCTGAACTGCGACGGGCTCGCATAACCGACCGCATGGCCGGCCGCCTCCGCGGTCAGGTCCTGGCGCACCATCAGCAAGCGCGCCTGATGCAACCGCGTCGACTTCAGGTACTGCATCGGCGACACCTGTGTGATCGCCTTGAAGTGGCTATGGAAGCTCGGCACGCTCATGCCGGCTTCCGCGGCCAGTTGCGCGACGTCGAGCGGTTGTGCGTAGTCGGCGTGGATCAGGCGCAGCGAACGGCCGATCCGGCCGAACTGTCCGCGCATCGCCAGCGCGTTGCGCATTGCGCTGCCCTGCGCGCCGGTGAGCACGCGGAAATACAGTTCGCGCAGCAACCCGCGGCCGAGCACCGCCGCTTCGAGCGGTCGGTGCAGCGCCTCGACGAAACGCAGCACGGTCGCCTGCATCGCGTCGTCCATCGGCGTCGACATCATGCTTCTCGGCGCCTGCACGGGTTCGGCGATCCCTTCGCGGTCGATCTGCGCGGCGAGTTCGGCGGCCATCGGGAAATCGAGGTGCAGATACAGCGCGAGCAGCGGGTGCGCCGCCGTTGCGTCGGTTTCCATGCTGAACGGGACGGGCACCGAGACGGCTAGGTAGTGGGCCTCGTCGTACAGGTAGCGTTCGCCGCCGAAATAGCCGCGCTTGCTGCCCTGGCAGACGATCACGATGCCCGGGTCGTACAGCACCGGCGTGCGCGACAGCGCGCGGTTCGAGCGCAGGATGCGCACGCTCGGCAGTGCGGTCAGGTTGTAGCCTTCGTCCGGCGCCAATGCA
This sequence comes from Burkholderia sp. USMB20, assembly GCF_000949135.2. Taxonomy (GTDB): domain Bacteria; phylum Pseudomonadota; class Gammaproteobacteria; order Burkholderiales; family Burkholderiaceae; genus Burkholderia. Next base: position 74,227 of record NZ_JTAN02000008.1, read on the forward strand.
TGCAGCAACGCGATCAGGTGTTGGCGGCTGCGCGCGGGCAGCTGCGGCGATCGAGACGAAGAGGGCGCGGTGCTCATAGTTTTATGCAAGAAAATCAGCGGAACCGGGCTTAGTTTACGTAGATCGTCAGACTAGTATGCATGCTTCGATCGACATTCGGGAGAAGCTCACATGGCATCCGGCACTATCATGCTCATCATCGGCGTCAGCAGCGGCTTCGGCCGTGCACTCGCACAAGCGGCGCTGGCCGCGGGTCATACGGTGGTCGGCACCGTGAGAAGCGAAGCGGCGAAGCGGGCGTTCGAAGCACTGTCCCCGCATGCGGCCATCGGGCGCGTGCTCGACGTGACCGACTTCGAGCGCATCGACGGCGTCGTCGCGGAGATCGAGTCGAGCGTCGGGCCCGTCGACGTGCTGGTGAACAACGCCGGTTACGGGCACGAAGGCATCATGGAGGAGTCGCCGCTGTCGGAGATGCGCCGACAGTTCGACGTGAACGTATTCGGCGCCGTCGCGATGATGAAGGCCGTCGTGCCGTTCATGCGCGCACGCCGGCGCGGCCGCATCCTGAACATCACGTCGATGGGCGGCCACATCACGATGCCCGGCATTGCCTATTACTGCGGCAGCAAGTTCGCGCTGGAAGGGATTTCCGACACGCTCGGCAAGGAGCTCGAGCCGTTCGGCATCGCGGTGACCGCCGTGGCGCCGGGCTCGTTCCGCACCGACTGGGCCGGCCGTTCGATGACGCGCACGCCGCGTTCGATCGCCGATTACGACGCGCTCTTCGAGCCGATCCGTCACGCGCGCGAGGAGAACAGCGGCCGTCAGTTGGGCGATCCCGCGAAGGCCGCGCGTGCCATGCTCGCGGTCATTGCGGCGGACCATCCGCCGGCCCATCTGTTGCTCGGCAGCGATGCGCTTCGGCTCGTGCGCGCCAAATGGTCGGCGCTGGAAGACGACATGCGCGCGTGGGAGGCGGTGACCGTGTCGACGGACGGTTGAGGCACGAGGGTTGGGGCGTGCGAAATCGCACGGTTAGTTGCGTTGAATGGTCAAGTCTCGGGATGCGAGCACACCGCTGCGAGGTTGTGCCCGTCCGGACCGGTGACGAACGCGGCATGGTCGTTCGCGCCACACATCGTCGTTGCCTGCGGAGAACCGATAGACGGCGGTATGCAATTGGCTTCATGACACGGTCGCGGTTTTCCGCTACAACACTCAGGTGCCGCATCATCGACCGGCGTGGTGTGCCGCCGCGCCGCAGTTCGACACCGACATCCAGCCGGGTGGCCGGCCGGCACGTGACGTTCACCTACCCCAAAGGAGCCTGAAGCCATGCCTTACATCACCACGAAGGACAGCGTCGACATCTTCTACAAGGACTGGGGCCCGAAGGATGCGCAGCCGATCATGTTCCACCACGGCTGGCCGCTGTCTTCCGACGACTGGGATGCCCAACTGCTGTTCTTCGTTCAGAAGGGCTATCGCGTGGTCGCGCACGATCGTCGCGGCCACGGCCGGTCGGCGCAGGTTTCCGACGGCCACGACATGGATCACTACGCGGCCGACGCGTTCGCGGTGGCCGAAGCGCTCGACCTGCGCAACGCGGTCCATATCGGCCACTCGACCGGCGGCGGCGAAGTCGCGCGCTACGTGGCCCGCCACGGCGAGCCGGCAGGCCGCGTCGCGAAGGCGGTGCTGGTCAGCGCGGTGCCGCCGCTGATGCTGAAGACCGACGCGAACCCGGAAGGCCTGCCGCTCGAGGTCTTCGACGGCTTCCGCAAGGCGCTTGCCGACAATCGCGCGCAGTTCTTCCTCGACGTGCCGTCGGGCCCGTTCTACGGCTTCAACCGGCCGGGCGCGACGGTGCACCCGGGCGTGATCCAGAACTGGTGGCGCCAGGGCATGATCGGCAGCGCGAAGGCGCACTACGAAGGCATCAAGGCGTTCTCGGAAACGGACCAGACCGAAGACCTGCGGTCGATCTCCGTGCCGACGCTCGTGCTGCACGGCGAAGACGACCAGATCGTGCCGATCGCCGATTCGGCGCTGAAGTCGGTCAAGCTGCTGAAGAACGGCACGCTGAAGACGTATCCGGGCTATTCGCACGGGATGCTGACGGTCAACGCCGATGTGCTGAACGCCGACCTGCTGGCCTTCGTCCAGTCGTAACGCTGGCGGCGCAAGCCCGTTCTCGCGGGCTGCGCCGCGCTGGCCGGTGATGCCGGCCAGCCTCCTTCCGCTTCGCCGGCGGGTTTGACCGGCTACGCGGAACGATGCTGCCGGCACGACACCGCGAAGTCGCCACGGCGCAGCGTAGCGTCCGGCTCGCTACCGTTCCCCCTCGATGCACCGCACGATTGCGGTCAGTCGCCAGTCGCCCACGGCCCGCCACCCGCCGCCCGCCGCCCGCCGCTCGCCGCTCGCCGCCGAGCGGCATGCGATCTCCGCCGGGCGCGTTCCATACCTGCCTGCGGTACCCGCCGACCCGGCCAGTGCAACCCGTCTTTCCCCTCCGCCGCGCACACCGAAGGTTGCCCACGCGCGCCAACTCGCCCTCGATCAGGGAAAACACCGATCCACCGACCACGGGCAACCCCTAGGTTGCAACCTTATAAGTGGCTGATTATATTGAGTAACTTCGAGGTGCAACCAATCTCTTAATTCGGTTGCACCTTTTTATTGCGTGCCGTAGGATTTCGCGCATCCTCTCACACCACATTGCCGGGCTCGCACCGGCGCACGAACCCACCATGGCAAGCACGACTCTTGGCGTCAAAGTCGACGACCTTCTCCGCTCGCGCCTGAAAGACGCGGCAGCGCGTCTCGAGCGCACTCCCCACTGGCTGATCAAGCAGGCGATCTTCGCGTACCTCGAGCGGATCGAGCACGGCCAGCTGCCGCCCGAACTATCGGGCAGCAGCGGCGTGACGGAGCTCGCCGACGGCCAGACGCCGGACGGTGACGACGACAACTCGCCGCATCCGTTCCTCGAGTTCGCCCAGAACGTGCAGCCGCAATCGGTGCTGCGCGCGGCGATCACGGCCGCGTATCGCCGCCCCGAACCGGAATGCGTGCCGTTCCTGCTCGGCCAGGCGCGCCTGCCGGCGAACCTGCAGGCCGACGTGCAGACGCTCGCGACGCAGCTCGTCGAGGCGCTGCGCGAGAAGAGCTCGGGCGGCGGCGTCGAAGGGCTGATCCACGAGTTCTCGCTGTCGAGCCAGGAAGGCGTCGCGCTGATGTGTCTGGCCGAAGCGCTGTTGCGGATCCCCGATCGCGCGACCCGCGATGCGCTGATTCGCGACAAGATCAGCAAGGGCGACTGGCGCTCGCACGTCGGCCACGCGCCGTCGCTGTTCGTGAACGCGGCGACCTGGGGGCTGATGATCACCGGCAAGCTCGTGACGACCAACAGCGAAGCGGGCCTGTCGTCGGCGCTCACGCGCCTGATCGGCCGTGGCGGCGAGCCGCTGATCCGCAAGGGCGTGGACATGGCGATGCGCCTGATGGGCGAGCAGTTCGTCACCGGCGAGACGATTTCCGAGGCGCTGGCCAACAGCCGCAAGTACGAAGCGCGCGGCTTCCGCTACTCGTACGACATGCTCGGCGAAGCGGCGACGACGGAAGAGGACGCGCAGCGCTACTACGCGTCGTACGAACAGGCGATCCACGCGATCGGCAAGGCGGCCGGCGGCCGCGGCATCTACGAAGGCCCGGGCATCTCGATCAAGCTGTCGGCGCTGCACGCGCGCTACTCGCGCTCGCAGCAGGACCGCACGATGAGCGAACTGCTGCCGCGCGTGCGTGCGCTCGCGCTGCTCGCGCGCCGCTACGACATCGGCCTGAACATCGACGCGGAAGAAGCCGACCGTCTCGAGCTGTCGCTCGACCTGCTGGAAGCGCTGTGCTTCGATCCGGAACTCGCGGGCTGGAACGGCATCGGCTTCGTCGTGCAGGGTTACCAGAAGCGTTGCCCGTTCGTGATCGACTACCTGATCGACCTCGCGCGCCGCAGCCGTCACCGCCTGATGATCCGCCTCGTCAAGGGCGCGTACTGGGACACCGAAATCAAGCGCGCGCAGGTCGACGGCCTCGAAGGCTATCCGGTCTACACGCGCAAGATCTACACGGACGTGTCGTATCTCGCGTGCGCGAAGAAACTGCTCGCGGCACCCGACGCCGTCTACCCGCAGTTCGCGACGCACAACGCATACACGCTGGCCGCGATCTATCACCTGGCGGGCCAGAACTACTACCCGGGCCAGTACGAATTCCAGTGCCTGCACGGGATGGGCGAGCCGCTGTACGAGGAAGTCACGGGCCGCGACAAGCTGAACCGTCCGTGCCGCGTGTATGCGCCGGTCGGCACGCATGAAACGCTGCTCGCGTATCTGGTGCGCCGCCTGCTGGAGAACGGCGCGAACACGTCGTTCGTGAACCGCATCGCGGATAAAACCGTGTCGGTGAAGGAACTGGTCGCCGATCCGGTCGACGAGGCGTCGAAGGTCGTGCCGCTCGGCGCGCCGCACGCGAAGATTCCGCTGCCGCGCCACCTGTACGGCGACGAGCGTCCCAACTCGATGGGCCTCGACCTGTCGAACGAACACCGTCTCGCATCGCTGTCGTCCGCGCTGCTCGCGAGCGCGCACCATCCGTGGCGCGCGGCGCCGATGCTCGCCGACGACGCGCTCGCCGACGCCCCCGCGCGCGACGTGCGCAACCCGGCCGACCAGCGCGACATCGTCGGCACGGTCAGCGAAGCGACGGCTGAGCACGTGAGCGCGGCGCTCGCGCACGCGGTGGCAGCCGCGCCGATCTGGCAGGCGACGCCGGTCGATGCGCGCGCCGACTGCCTGGTGCGCGCGGCCGACCTGCTCGAAGCGCAGATGCACACGCTGATGGGCCTGATCGTGCGCGAAGCCGGCAAGTCGCTGCCGAACGCGATCGCCGAAATCCGCGAAGCGGTCGACTTCCTGCGCTATTACGCGGCGCAGATCCGCGACGAATTCTCGAACGACACGCACCGTCCGCTCGGCCCCGTGGTCTGCATCAGCCCGTGGAACTTCCCGCTCGCGATCTTCATGGGGCAGGTCGCCGCCGCGCTCGCGGCCGGCAACACGGTGCTCGCGAAGCCGGCCGAACAGACGCCGCTGATCGCGGCCCAGGCCGTGCGCCTGCTGCGCGAGGCCGGCGTGCCGGCCGGCGCGGTGCAGCTGCTGCCGGGCACCGGCGAGACCGTCGGCGCGGCGCTGGTCGCCGATCCGCGCACGCGCGCGGTGATGTTCACCGGCTCGACCGAAGTCGCGCGCCTGATCAACAAGACGCTGTCCGCGCGCCTCGACCCGGACGGCAAGCCGATTCCGCTGATCGCGGAAACGGGCGGCCAGAACGCGATGATCGTCGATTCGTCGGCGCTCGCGGAGCAGGTCGTCGCGGACGTGATGCAGTCGTCGTTCGACTCGGCCGGTCAACGGTGTTCGGCGCTGCGCGTTCTGTGTCTGCAGGACGATGTCGCGGACCGCACGCTGACGATGCTGAAGGGCGCGATGCACGAGCTGGCGCTCGGCAACCCGGACCGCTTGTCGACCGACGTCGGCCCGGTGATCGACGCCGAAGCGAAGCAGACGATCGACACGCACGTCGCGACGATGAAGGACAAGGGCCACACCGTCACGCAGCTGCCGTCGCCGGAAGCCTGCGCGCACGGCACGTTCGTGCCGCCGACGCTGATCGAGATCGGCAGCATCGACGAGCTGAAGCGCGAAGTGTTCGGCCCCGTGCTGCACGTCGTGCGCTATCGCCGCAGCCAGCTCGACAAGCTGCTCGAGCAGATCCGCGCGACGGGTTACGGCCTGACGCTCGGCATCCACACGCGGATCGACGAGACGATCGCGCACGTGATCTCGAACGCGCACGTCGGCAACATCTACGTGAACCGCAACGTGATCGGCGCGGTGGTCGGCGTGCAGCCGTTCGGCGGCGAAGGGCTGTCGGGCACGGGTCCGAAGGCCGGCGGCGCGCTGTACCTGCAGCGCCTGCTCGCGACGCGTCCGTCGGGCCTGCCGCGTTCGCTCGCGCAGACGCTGATCGCGGACGGCGCGGTCGATGGCGAACAGCGCAGCAACCCGGCGACGGCGCTGACCGCGCTGCGCGACTGGCTGATCGAGCAGCGCGAACCGGCGCTGGCCGCCCGCTGCGACGGCTACCTGGCGCAGGTGCCGGCCGGTGCGACCGCGGTGCTGACCGGCCCGACCGGCGAGCGAAACACGTATACACTCGGCCCGCGCGGCACGGTGCTGTGTGTCGCGGCAACGCCGAGCGGCGCGCGCGCGCAGTTCGCGGCGGTGCTGGCGACCGGCAACCGCGCACTGTTCGCCGGTGCCGCGGGCGAGGCGCTGGTGGCCGCGCTGCCGGCTGCGCTGAAGGCGCATGCGGCCGTGCGCAAGCAGGCCGACGCGCCGTTCGACGCGGTGCTGTTCGAAGGCGACAGCGACGAGCTGCAGACGCTCGTGAAGGACGTCGCGCAGCGGCCGGGCCCGATCGTGTCGGTGCAGGGCGTGTCGGCGGGCGCGTTCGAGAACGGCGACGCGGAAGACTACGCGCTCGAGCGCCTGCTGACCGAGCGCTCGGTGAGCGTGAACACGGCCGCGGCGGGCGGCAATGCGAATTTGATGACGATCGGCTGACCATCCTTGCCGTTCGGATCAATCAAAGGAAGCGGCAAGGCGATCCCGAAGCCGCTCCATTTACCCTGGTACCAAGGAGAAGCTATGCAACACACGATGAAAAAGCTGGCAGGCGCGACGTTCGTCGCTGTCATGTCGCTGGCGGGGACGGCCCATGCGGATGACGTGAAGATCGGTTATGCAGGGCCGATGACGGGCGCCCAGGCTCACTACGGCAAGGATATGCAGAACGGGATCGCGCTCGCGCTGGAAGACTTCAACGCGACCGGCCCGAAGATCGGCGGCAAGCCGGTGAAGTTCGTGCTCGAGACGCAGGACGACCAGGCGGACCCGCGCACCGGCACGACGGTCGCGCAGAAGCTCGTCGACGACGGCATCAAGGGCATGCTCGGCCACTTCAACTCGGGCACGACGATTCCCGCTTCGCGCATCTACGCGAACGCCGGCATTCCGGAAATCGCGATGGCGACGGCGCCGGAATACACGCAGCAGGGTTACAAGACGACCTTCCGCATGATGACGTCCGACACGCAGCAGGGCTCGGTGGCGGGCACCTTCGCGTCGAAGGATCTCGGCATGAAGAAGATCGCGATCGTCGACGACCGCACGGCCTACGGCCAGGGTCTCGCCGACCAGTTCGAGAAGGCCGCGAAGGCCGGCGGCGCGACGATCGTCGACCGTGAATTCACGAACGACAAGGCGGTCGACTTCAAGGCGATCCTGACCAAGCTGAAGGCCGCGAAGCCGGACCTCGTCTACTACGGCGGCGCGGATTCGCAGGCAGCGCCGATGGTCAAGCAGATGAAGACGCTCGGCATCACCGCACCGCTGATGAGCGGCGAAATGGTGAAGACGCCGACGTTCCTGAAGATCGCGGGCAACGCGGCCGACGGCACGATCGCATCGCTGGCAGGCCTGCCGCTCGAAGAAATGCCCGGAGGCAAGACCTACGCCGACAAGTACAAGAAGCGCTTCGGCGAAGAAGTGCAGACGTACTCGCCGTACGCGTACGACGGCGCGATGGCGATGCTCAACGCGATGAAGAAGGCCGATTCGACCGATCCGGCGAAGTACCTGCCGGTGCTCGCGAAGACCGACATGGCCGGCGTCACGTCGTCGCACGTCGCGTACGACGCGAAGGGCGACCTGAAGAACGGCGGCATCACGATGTACAAGGTCGAGAAGGGCGAGTGGAAGCCGCTGAAGAGCATCGGCGGCAAGTAAGCATGGCGTGAGCGCGGGCGGGGGCGTCGCAATGCCCCGTCCCGCATCGCGTGCGAAAAAGCCATCGGGCCGTCGGGTCCGGTGGCTTTTTCTTTGGCTTCGGCGTTACTCGCGCTCGCGCCGCGTGCGCAGCAGGAACTTCTGCAGCTTGCCGGTCGGCGTGCGCGGCAGCGTTTCCGCGAACACGAATTCGCGCGGAATCTTGTACGCGGCGAGCCGCTCGCCGCAGAACGCGCGCAGCGCATCCGCATCGGGCGCGGCGCTCGCGCGCGGCACGACGTGCGCGACGACCGTCTCGCCCCATTCCGGATGCGGGACGCCGACGACGGCCGCTTCCGCGATGTCCGGATGCGCGTCGAGCACGTCCTCCACTTCTTTCGAATAGACGTTCTCGCCACCCGTCACGATCATGTCCTTCAGCCGGTCGACGATGAACAGGTAGCCATCCTGATCGATCCGCGCGATGTCGCCGGTGCGATACCAGCCGTCCGGCGCGAATGCGGCGCGCGTCGCGGCCGGGTCGTCGAGATAGCCGAGCATCATGCTGTCGGCCTTCAGCCAGATCTCGCCGGTGTCGCCCGGAAGCGCGTCGGCGCCATTGCTCCGCACGACCCGCAGGTCGACGCCGGGGCCGCCCTGGCGACCGATCGAGCCGGCCTTCGCGATCTGTTCGTCCGGATACAGCGTGGTGCCGGCCGGGCCCGTTTCCGTCATTCCGTACACCTGGAAGAACGCGTTGCTGCGATACGCATGCGCGAGCCGTTCGGCCTGCGCGGCGCCGATCGGGCCGCCGCCGTACAGCCATGCGCGCACGCTCGACAGGTCGAACGCCGCGAAGCGCTCGATCGTGTCGAGCGGCAGCGTATACGACACCGGCGCGCCGAAATACAGCGTCACGCGCTCACGCTCGACGGCCTGCAGGAAGCGTAGCGGATGGTATTCGCGCAGCAGCACGACGGTGCCGCCTGCGTACAGCGTGCCGCCGAACCAGTTGTTCAGCGGCGACGAATGCCAGATCGGCATCGCCATCAGCGTGCGTTCGTTACGGCCGATGCCGGTCGCGAGCGCCGCCTGCATCGCTGCGAGCGTCACGGCGCGATGGCTGTGCACGCAGCCTTTCGGGCGGCCGGTCGTGCCGGACGTGTAGAGGATCTGCGCGACGTCGCCGTCGGCCGGCTCGATGCCCGCGACGCCGTCCATCGCCGCGCACATCGCGTCGAAGTTCGGCGTGCCGGCGGCGTCGCCTTCGGTGACGAGCCGCCGCACCGGATGGATCACGCGCGCCAGCACCGGCGCGAGCGCCGCGTCGAACAGGAGCACCTTGCTGCCGCTGTGCTCGAGCACGTAGTCGACTTCCGGCGCCTGCAGCTTGTGGTTGATCGGCACGAACGCGGCGCCGAGCCGCCACGCGCCGAACATCAGGTCGACGAACGCGGGCGTGTTCAGGCACATCGCGGCGACGCGGTCGCCGGCCGCGACGCCGAGTGCGCTCAGCACGGCCGCCGCGCGATGCGAGCGCTCGCGCGCGGCGGCGTACGTGATCGTCGTGTCGTCGTGGATCAGGAACGGCTTGTCGGGCGTCGCACGGGCGGCGCGGTCGAGGGCGGCGACGAGGTTCATCATGGCTCCACGCGAGGAGAACGAGCGGGCGCGTCAGGCCGGGTACGCGCGCTGCAGCAGCGCGCCGACGTCGAACGCGTGCGGGTCGAAGCCGCCCGCGATGCGGCCCCAGTCGGGCGCGGCAAGCCGGGTCGCGACGAATGCGTCGGCGACGAACGCGGGTGCGTCGCGCCGCAGCAGGCACGCCTGCGCGACCAGCGCGAGCCGTTGCGCGAACAACCGGGCCGACGCCTCGAGCGTGTCGGCCGGCGCCGCGAGCATCGCGCGCAGCGTATCCAGCGCCGCGCGGATGCGCGGTTCGCCCGCGCCGAGGTCGGCCAGTTCGGCGAGCAGCGCCGCGGCCGCGTCGGGCTCGCGCGACACCGCGCGCAGCACGTCGAGGCACATCACGTTGCCGGAGCCTTCCCAGATCGAGTTGACCGGTGCTTCGCGGAACAGGCGCGCGATCGGGCCGTCGTCGACGTAGCCGTTGCCGCCGAACACCTCCATCACCTCGCCGGTCAGCTCGACCGCGCGCTTGCAGACCCAGAATTTCGCGGCGGGCGTGACGATCCGCTTCCACGCGCGTTCGCGCGGCGCGTCGTCGCGCTCGAACGCGTCGGCCAGGCGCATCGCGAGCACGAGCGTGGCCTCGCTTTCGAGCGCGAGATCGGCGAGCACGGTGCGCATCAGCGGCTGCTCGGCGAGCGCGCGGCCGAACGCGTGGCGCCGCCGCGTGTACGCGATCGCCTGCACGACGCCCTGGCGCAGCATCGCCGCGCTGCCGAGCACGCAGTTCAGTCGCGTGTAGGTGGCCATCTCGATGATGGTCGGAATGCCGCGGCCTTCGTCGCCGAGCATGATCCCCCATGCGTCGTTCAGCTCGATCTCGCTGCTCGAGTTGCTGCGGTTGCCGATCTTGTTCTTCAGCCGCTGGATCTCGACCGCGTTCTTCGTGCCGTCGGGCCGCCAGCGCGGCACGTAGAAGCACGACGGGCTGCCCGCTTCGGTGCGCGCGACGACCAGGTGCGCGTCGCACATCGGCGCGGAAAAGAACCACTTGTGGCCGCGCAGCCGGTATTCGCCGCCGCGCCCGCCCGCGCCGACCGGGGTCGCCAGCGTCGTGTTCGCGCGCACGTCGGAGCCGCCCTGTTTCTCGGTCATCCCCATGCCGAACCAGATCGAGCGCTTGTCGGCGACCGGCACGTCGCGCGGATCGTAGTCGTCGCTGTACAGCTTGTCGCGCAGCAGGCCCCACAGCGCGGGCTCCTTCTGCAGCACCGGAATCGCGGCCTGCGTCATCGTCGCCGGGCACAGCGTGCCGGCCTCGATCTGGCCGTGCAGGTAGAAGCCGGCCGCGGTCGCGGCCCAGCGGCCGGGGCGCGTGTCGCGGAACGCGAGCGACACGAAGCCTTCGTTGCGGTACATGCCGAGCAGCGTGTGCCAGGCCGGATGGAAGTCGACGCGGTCGATGCGCCGGCCGCGCCGGTCGAACGCGTTCAGTTCCGGCGCGTGGCGGTTCGCTTCGTCGGCGAGCTGTGCAGTGTCGGCGCTGCCGAGCCGCGCGCCGTACGCGTCGAGCCGCGGCACGGCCCAGTCGGCGCCCGCGCGGGCGAGTGCGTCGCGCAGCGCGACGTCGGTGGCGAAGAGGTTATAGTCGACCAGTTCGTCGAACTGGTTCGTGACGTCTCGGGTCGATTCGGTCATCGGGCTGTCTCCGGTCTCGTGCGTCGCGGTCTGCCGGTCAAACGCGTTTCCGCTGAATTTCAGAGTAGCAAATATGCCGCCGCGACATGTTCAGGTTCCGGCGCCGCCCGGCCAGCCGGCGGCGCAACCCGCGCCCGCGCTGCGTCGCCGGCCGCGCCAGTCGCGCGCGCAGGCCACGTCCGACGCGCTGCAGCAGGCCTTCGTTCAGCTTTTGCTCGAGCGCGGCTACGCGAAGGCGACGATTCGCGAGATCGCGGCCGTCGCGGGCGTGAGCGTCGGCACCTTCTACGAATACTTCGGCGACAAGCAGAGCCTCGCCGCGCTGTGCATCCACCGGCGCGTGCTGGCGCTGGCCGACCGGCTGCGCGATGCGGCGCACGGGTTGCGCGGCGCGCCGCGCGCCGAGCTCGCGGCCGCGCTCGCCGACCTGCAGGTCGACGCGATCGGCGCCGACGCCGCGCTGTGGAGCGCGTTTTTCGCGCTGGAGCGGCAGGTGTCGCCGCTCGCCGCGTACCGGCGGCATTACGACGCCTATGTCGCGCTGTGGCGCGACGCGCTCGCGCAGGCCGACGATCCGCCGCCGGCCGCGCGGCTCGACGGGATCGCCCGGATGGCGCATGCGGTCTGCTACGGCGGCGTCTCCCAGGCGCTGCTCACGCTCGGGCCGGCACTGGACCTCGAGGCGTTGCGCGGCGAGTTGCGGGCCGTGCTGAGCGCCTACCTGGCGGCCGCGGGCGCGTGACGCGCGGCGTGGCCGCGCGCGTCCGGGGGAAATGCCCGATTCGCATGCATTGCCGGTCACTCGGCCTTGGCGTCGAGCCAAGCGTATGGCCGCTCATGAGAAAAACGCATGGCCGCCATGACGAACTTTCGGTTGTCCGCCGATATTGGCTCGGGCTAAATCATTCCCGATGAGACCGGCCGCGCGCATCGCACGGGCCGGCCCGAAGGACATCAGAAGGAGAACTCATGCGAAGCGCCACCAGGCCCCGTTCGAAACTGCCGGACGTCGGGACGACGATCTTCACGGTGATCGGCCAGCTTGCCGCACAGCACGATGCGCTGAACCTGTCGCAGGGCGCGCCGAATTTCGCGCCGGATCCGGCGCTCGTCGACGGCGTCGCGCGCGCGATGCGCGACGGCCACAACCAGTACGCGCCGATGGCCGGCCTCGCGTCGCTGCGCGAACGGCTCGCGGAGAAGACCGAGGCGCTGTACGGCACGCGCTACGACCCGGGCACCGAGATCACGGTGATCGCGAGCGCGAGCGAAGGGCTCTACGCGGCGATCAGCGCGCTCGTGCATCCGGGCGACGAAGTGATCTATTTCGAGCCGTCGTTCGACAGCTATGCGCCGATCGTGCGGATGCAGGGCGCGACGCCGGTCGCGATCAAGCTGTCGCCCGAACATTTCCGCGTGAACTGGGACGAAGTGGCCGCCGCGATCACGCCGCGCACGCGGATGATCGTCGTCAATACGCCGCACAACCCGACCGCGACCGTGTTCTCCGCCGACGATCTCGAACGGCTCGCGCAGCTCACGCGCGATACCGGCATCGTGGTGCTGTCGGACGAGGTCTACGAGCATGTCGTGTTCGACGGTGCGCAGCACCAGAGCGTCGCGCGTCACCGCGAGCTGGCCGAGCGCAGCGTGATCGTGTCGTCGTTCGGCAAGTCGTTCAACGTGACGGGCTGGCGGGTCGGGCATTGCATCGCGCCGGCCGAACTGATGGACGAGATCCGCAAGGTGCACCAGTTCATGGTGTTTTCGGCCGATACGCCGATGCAGGTCGCGTTCGCGGAGATCCTCGCGCGGCCGGAAAGCTATCTCGGCCTGTCGGCGTTCTACCAGGCCAAGCGCGACCTGCTGGCGCGCGAGCTGGCCGGGTCGCGCTTCGAGCTGCTGCCGAGCGAAGGCTCGTTCTTCATGCTCGCGCGGTTCCGCCACGTCTCGGACGAGCGCGACAGCGACTTCGTGCTGCGCCTGATCCGCGATGCGCGCGTCGCGACGATTCCGCTGTCGGCGTTCTACACCGACGGCACCGACGCGGGCGTGATCCGCCTCAGTTTCTCGAAGGACGACGCGACGCTGATCGAGGGCGCGCGGCGGTTGCGTTCGCTGTAATCGCGGGCGCGGCCCGCACCCAAGCAGGCGACGTGTACGTCGCACCGAAAGTCACGGACGGGACCGGCGCACGTGCCGAAGCGCGGCGCCGACCGGCCAGCCAGGAGATCACGATGAAGCATGCACACACCCTCAAACTCGCGTTCGCATTCGCGTGCGCGCTCGGCTCCGGCGCGGCATCGGCCGACGGGCAAACGCTGCGTTTCGGCCTCGAGGCGCAATATCCGCCGTTCGAGTCGAAGGCGCCGAACGGCGACCTGCAGGGCTTCGACATCGACGTCGGCAATGCCGTCTGCCAGACCGCGAAGCTGTCGTGCAAGTGGGTCGAGACGTCGTTCGACGGGCTCATTCCCGCGCTGCAGGGCCGCAAGTTCGACGCGATCAACTCGGCGATGAACGCGACCGAGCAGCGGCGCCAGGCGATCGACTTCACGACGATCATCTACCGCGTGCCGACGCAGCTGATCGCGCGCACCGGAAGCGGCCTGCTGCCGACGCCGGAAGCGCTGAAGGGCAAGCGCGTCGGCGTGCTGCAGGCGTCGATCCAGGAAACCTACGCGAAGGCGCACTGGGAGCCGGCCGGCGTGTCGATCGTCGCGTACCAGGACCAGAACCAGGTGTATGCCGACCTCGTGTCGGGCCGCCTCGACGCGACGCTGGTGCTCGCGCCGGCCGGCCAGCGCGGCTTCCTGTCGCGCCCGGACGGCAAGGGCTTCGCGTTCGTCGGCCAGCCGGTGCGCGACGACCGGATTCTCGGCAGCGGGATCGCGTTCGGCCTGCGCAAGGGCGACGACGCGCTGAAGGGGAAGCTCGATGCGGCGATCGACAAGCTGAAGGCGGACGGCACGGTGAAGTCGCTCGGCCAGAAGTACTTCGGCGACATCGACATCTCCACCAAGTAAGCGGACGCGCACGATGCAGAGCCTGGAGACGGCCGCCGCGCGTGGCGGCCACGATGTAGCCGCGCCGGCGGCCGACGCGCTCGAGGCGGCGCTCGTCGCCGCGTTGGGCGACACGCTGGTCACGCGGGCGGCCGAGATCGATCCGCGCTACTTCACCGCGTACAACGAGCCGGCCGGCGTGCGGCCGCGTGCGCTGGTGCGGCCGCGCAGCGTCGACGACGTGTCGCGCACGCTCGCGCTGTGCACGCGGCTCGGGCAGCCGGTCGTGCCGCAGGGCGGCCTCACCGGGCTCGCGCGCGGCGCGGTCGCGCTGGGCGGCGAGATCGTGCTGTCGATGGAGCGTTTCGCGGGCGTCGAGTCGATCGATGCGGCGGCGGGCACGATGACGGTGCGCGCCGGGACGCCGCTGCAGACGGTGCAGGAGGCCGCGGACGCGGCGGGTTTCACGTTCGGCGTCGATCTCGGCGCACGCGGTTCGTGCCAGATCGGCGGCATGCTCGCGACCAACGCGGGCGGCACGCGCGCGATCCGTTACGGCATGATGCGCGAGCAGGTGCTCGGCCTGGAAGCCGTGCTCGCCGACGGCACCGTCGTGTCGTCGATGAACCGGATGCTGAAGAACAACGCGGGCTACGACCTGAAGCAGCTGTTCATCGGCAGCGAAGGCACGCTCGGCATCGTCACGCGTGCCGTGCTGCGGCTGCATCCGAAGCTGGCCGCACCGGCCACCGCGCTCTGTCGCGTGCACGGCTACGATGCCGTGGTCGGGTTGTGGAACCGTCTGCGCGCACTGCCCGAGCTCGTCAGTTTCGAAGCGATGTGGCCGGCCTTCTACGACTACGTGGCGCGTCATACTCCCGGCGTCGTCGCGCCGTTCTCGGGCGACGGCGGCTTCGCGGTGCTGATCGAGTGCGCGACGAGCGCACCGGGCGGCGATGCGCGCGCGGCGCTGGAAAACGGCCTGGCGGATGCGATCGACGCGGGGCTCGTGGACGATGCGGCGCTGGCGACGTCGGAGCGGCAGGCGCGCGACTTGTGGACGCTGCGCGAAGGGCTCGCAATCGATGCGCTGCCGCATCTGGTGAACTTCGACGTGAGCCTGCCGACGGGCGAACTCGGCCTGTTCGCCGAGCGCTGCGAAGCGGCATTGCGCGCGGCCTGGCCCGACATCGTGTGTCTCTTCTTCGGCCACGTCGGCGACGGCAACGTGCATGTCGGCGTATCGCTCGACGGCATGGGCGACGCCAACGCCGATGCGATCGATCGCTGCGTCTACACGGTCGTCCGGGACCTGGGCGGCTCGGTGTCGGCGGAGCACGGCATCGGCATGCTCAAGCGCGCCTATCTCGCGCACACGCGCAGCGAAGCCGAAATCGGCCTGATGCGGCGCCTGAAGGCCGCGCTCGATCCCGTCGGCGTGCTCAACCCCGGCAAGGTGCTTTGAGCGACGCGCGCCGATGGCTGCGCGTCAGCCGTCGACCCAGCGCAGCGCGCCGATCTTCAGGTGTTCGACGACGCTGCGCGCCCAGTCGAGCTCCGCGTTCAGCAGCACGAGTGCATGCTCGTTGTGCAGCAGGAACAGGCGCGGCACCTGGTCGTTCTGCGCGGCGTTGCGCAGCGACTCGAGACGTTCGCGTTCGGCTTCGAGCGCGGCGATGCGGCGCTCGAGTTGCCGGCGTGCATCGTCGGCATCGAGCAGCGGCAGGAACGCGAGGCCGGCGCCGAATGCCGGAAACTCGCGCGCGGGCTCGGCGAGCAGCGCATGCAGCCATGCCTGGCCGGCCGTATGTCCGGCTTCGGTCAGCGTGTACAGCGTGCGCTCGGGAAACGCGCCGTCGCGCTCGGTGTCGTGCACGGCGATCAACCCGTCGCGCAGCAGCCGGTCGATCGTCTGGTAGAGGCTCGTGCGCTGCCGCACGTTGACGACTTCGTCGTAGCCGCGCACCTTCAGCTGCTGCAGCATCCCGTACGGATGCATCGGCGTTTCGGTGAGCGTCGCGAGGACCGCGAGCGCGAGCGGAGACGGGCGGCTTGTCGACATGAATAGTTATGTTATGCCTAGTAAGAATATAACTAGTATCCGATAGACTATCATATTCCGCAAGGGTTTCAGCCGAGGTGCGAGCGCTTTGCGGCCGGCGCGACGGTTTCCATCGTCGCGAGACCGTGCACGATTCCACAGTCCTCGACCGAATGTTCGCCGACACACTGGCGGCGCAATTCGGTGAGCTGGTCGCGCAGATGCGTCAGTTCCGCGAGGCGCGCATCGACGTGCCCGATGTGTTCGTCGAGCAGCGCGTTGATCGAATCGCATGGGTCGGCGGGCGTGTCGGTGAGCTGCAGCAGCGCGCGGATTTCGTCGTGCGCCATGTCGAGCGCGCGGCAGTTGCGGATAAAGCGCAGCCGCTCGACGTGCACGTCGGTGTAGTTGCGGTAGTTCGAATCGGTGCGCTCCGCATCCGGCATCAACCCCTCCTTCTCGTAGAAGCGGATCGTCTCGGGTGTGCAGCGGGCCGCCTTGGCCAGTTCGCCGATCTTCATGGCTTTCTCCTTTGCAAGGGTTGACCTTGTAGTGGCTTCAGGGTGTTAACTGTACTCCGTCAAGCCATAGAGGAGGTTGTCATGACCGACGCGCAGCGTACCCACGACCCACGACACCGTCATGCCGGCGGCGCCGAGACCTGCTGCGCCGATGCGCGCGACCCGCAGGCGGCGACAGTTGGTCACGCGGCGTCGGCGGCCGGCGAGCACGCGCACGCGCACGGCGACGCGGCGGCGCGCGACGGGCAGTCGCGTGGATGCGGCCCCGACCATGACCACGATCAGGCATCGGCGCACCTCGCTGGGCACGACCACGGTGGCCATGCCGGCCACGCGCACGGCGACGGGCATGGCGATGCGCAC
Source organism: Burkholderia sp. USMB20 (assembly GCF_000949135.2). Lineage (GTDB taxonomy): Bacteria > Pseudomonadota > Gammaproteobacteria > Burkholderiales > Burkholderiaceae > Burkholderia. The sequence continues at coordinate 91,376 of NZ_JTAN02000008.1, forward strand.
GGCCACGCGCACGACGACGGGCACGGGCACGGCGCGCATGACCATGCTGATCACGATCACGATCACGATCACGACCACGACCACGACCACGACCACGACCACGACCACGACCACGACCACGACCACGACCATGCGGCCGGTGCCTGCTGCGCGCCGGCCGCGCTGACGCTCGCACCGCTGCCGGCCGCGCGCGCGACCGCGTCGGGTCATGTGCGCTCCGCGTTCCGGATCATGCAGATGGACTGCCCGACCGAGGAAATGCTGATCCGCAAGAAGCTCGGCGGGATGCAGCAGGTGTCGGCGCTCGAATTCAACCTGATGCAGCGGATGCTGACCGTCGACCACGTGGCCGGTGCGCAGCCTGCGATCGAAAGCGCGATCCGTACGCTCGGGATGACGCCGGAGGCCGCGTCGGCCGACGCGCCGGCAACGCCGGTCGCGCCGCCGCCCGCGAAGCCGTGGTGGCCGCTCGCGGTCGCCGGCGTCGCCGCGATCGCGTCCGAGGCCGTGAGCTGGGCCGGCCTGCCGGTGTGGCTGTCGGCGGTGCTGGCGCTCGCGGCCGTGTTCACGTGCGGGCTGACCACCTACAAGAAAGGCTGGATCGCGATTCGCAACGGCAACCTGAACATCAACGCGTTGATGAGCATCGCGGTGACGGGCGCGATGGCGATCGGCCAGTGGCCGGAAGCCGCGATGGTGATGGTGCTGTTCACGATCGCCGAGCTGATCGAGGCGAAGTCGCTCGATCGCGCGCGCAATGCGATCCAGGGCCTGATGCAGCTCGCACCGGACACCGCGACCGTGCAGGACGTCGATGGCACGTGGCGCACGATCGAGGCCGCGCAGGTCGCGCTCGGCGCGATCGTGCGCGTGAAGCCGGGCGAGCGGATCGGGCTGGACGGCGAAGTGGTCGCGGGCCGCTCGACGGTGAACCAGGCGCCGATCACCGGCGAGAGCCTGCCGGTCGACAAGACGGCAGGCGATGTGGTGTACGCGGGCACGATCAACGAAGCGGGTTCGTTCGACTATCGCGTGACCGCGGTTGCCGCCAACTCGACGCTCGCGCGGATCATCCACGCGGTCGAGGAAGCGCAGGGCGCGAAGGCGCCGACGCAGCGCTTCGTCGACCGGTTCGCACGCGTCTATACGCCGATCGTGTTCGCGGTCGCGCTGCTGGTCGCGGTGGCGCCGCCGCTCGTCATGGGCGGCGCGTGGCACGACTGGATCTACCGCGCGCTGGTGCTGCTCGTGATCGCGTGCCCGTGCGCGCTGGTGATCTCGACGCCGGTGACGATCGTGTCGGGGCTCGCGGCCGCCGCGCGGCGCGGGATTCTCGTGAAGGGCGGCGTGTATCTGGAGGAAGGCCGCAAGCTCGCGTGGCTCGCGCTCGACAAGACCGGCACGATCACGCACGGCAAGCCGGTGCAGACCGATTTCGACCTGCATGCGACGGACGTCGACGCGGCGCGCGTGCGTCATCTCGGCGCGAGCCTCGCGGCGCGCTCCGATCATCCGGTGTCGCAGGCGATCGCCGCGGCGGCGCGCGACGCGCAGACGGCAGCGTTCTCCGATGTTGAGGAATTCGAAGCAATCGTCGGGCGCGGTGTGCGCGGCACGATCGACGGCGCGCGCTACTGGCTCGGCAACCACCGGCTCGTCGAGGAGCTCGAACGCTGCTCGCCGGCGCTGGAGGCGAAGCTCGACGCACTCGAGCGGCAGGGCAAGAGCGTCGTGATGCTGGTCGACGACACGCGCGTGCTCGGCATCTTCGCGGTGGCCGACACGATCAAGGACACCAGCCGCGCGGCGATCGCCGACCTGCACGCGCTCGGCATCCGCACCGCGATGCTGACCGGCGACAACCCGCACACCGCGCAGGCAATCGCGCAGCAGGCCGGCATCGACGATGCGCGCGGCAACCAGTTGCCCGAGGACAAGCTCGCGGCGGTCGAGGAATTGTCGGCGGGCGGCGCGGGTGCGGGCGCGGTCGGGATGGTCGGCGACGGGATCAACGACGCGCCGGCGCTCGCGCGCGCCGACATCGGCTTCGCGATGGGCGCGATGGGCACCGACACGGCGATCGAGACGGCCGACGTCGCGCTGATGGACGACGACCTGCGCAAGATTCCCGCGTTCGTGCGGCTGTCGCGCGCGACGCACCGCGTGCTGGTGCAGAACATCGGCTTCGCGCTCGGCGTGAAGATCGTGTTCCTCGGCCTGACGGTCGCCGGGCTCGGCACGATGTGGATGGCCGTGTTCGCCGATGCGGGTGCGAGCCTGATCGTCGTCGGCAACGGCTTGCGGCTGCTGTCGAAGACGGGCGTGTTCGACAGCGCGCGGACGCAGTGACGAGGAGCGGGCGATGAGCTTTCTGAAACGGATCCTGGGTGGCCACGGCGGCGGTCATGGCGGTGGGCATGGAAGCGGCCACGGTAGCGGCGAGCATCATGGCGGAGCGGGCCGGGAAGGCCATGGCGGCCACGATGCGCGCGGCCGCGATCGTCACGGCTGGGGCTGGCAGCCGTCGGCCGACGCGCAGGGCGGCCCGGGCAGCAACGTGCCGCTGCGTCAGCTCGCCTGTGCGGGCTGCGGCGCCATCAACGCGGCGGATGCGCGATTCTGCGCGCAGTGTGGTGTAGCGCAGCGGGGCAAGGCATGCAGCCGCTGCCACGCGGCGCTGGCCGCTGACGCGCGCTTCTGTCCGGGCTGCGGCACGCAGGCCGGGTAAGGCTCGAGCGTCGGCCTCGATGCCGGCGTGACGGCCGATCTCCAAGGGCGGCGTGGCGCCTGCAACGGGCGTCGCCGGGCCACGGCGTGCGGGCTCGCTCCGAGCGAGCTTCCGAGTCTCCGAGTCTCCGAGTTCCGAGTTCCGAGTTCCGAGTTCCGAGTTCCGAGTTCCGAGTTCCGAGTTCCGAGTTCCGAGTTCCGAGTTCCGAGTTCCGAGTTCCGAGTTCCGAGCCCCGAGCCCCGAGCCCCGAGCCCCGAACCCCGACCCCCGCCCCCCCGAACCCGGGACCTGCCGCTCAACGCAGCGGCAAATGAATCTCGGTGCGTAGGTCGGCCGGCGCCGCATCCATCGGCGTATTCAGATACAGCTCGAACGGCGGCGCATCGGCGGCTTCGCGGCCCGAGTGACGCAGCCAGTCGCCATACAGCCACTGGTAAGCGGTCTTGAGGTCCGCATACGGCCCGGTATGCAGCAGCACCGCATACTCGCCGCCCGCGATCGTGACGCGCTCGACCGGCGGCGTCGGCTCGACGTCCGGCGCGCCGTCGGCAGGCACGAAGCACGCTTTCGCTCGCAATTGCGCTTCGGGCGTGGTATCCGGATCGTCGTAGAAGATCCCGATCATCTTCGCGCCGGGGCCGATCAACCCGTGCTGCCCGATCCACGCGCCGATCTGCCCGAACGCGTCGCCGACCTTCAGGTAAGCGCCCGTATGCGCCACCGCATAACCGCGCAATTCCGGCTGCCGCCGGATCTCGACTTCATGCTTGAACATGTCTTCCTCTCCTCGCTGTAACGGATAGATCGGCCGGTGGACCCCGGCGCGCCGGTGCTGCGCGGGCGGCACGCCGTAAGCATCCCGAAATGCGCGTGCGAACGCGTGCGTCGAACCGTAGCCGGCGCGCCGGGCGATCGCGTCGAGCGGCAGCGCCGTGCAGACGAGGTCCTCCGATGCGCGCACGATCCGCATCCGCCGCACCGTCAGCACGATCGACTCGCCGTACAGCGCGCGATAGACGCGCTGCCAGTGATACGGCGACAGGCACGCGATGTCGGCGAGCCGGTTCAGGTCGAGCGTGTCGTCGAGGTGCGTGCGGATGTGGTCGTGAACGCGCGCGATGCGTGCTGCATAGCGGGCCCACGCGGGCGTTTCGGCTTTCGTGTCGACGGTCATGCGTACGTCCCCCGGCAGGAATCGACGTCACGGTAGCACGCCGCCGATTGATAAATCTTGCGGAGATGCGTAGGCCAACAAAATCCGCCCCTTTTTAATTTCGCCGAAATGGGGTCTCGTCCCCGTCGAGATATGTCTAAAGTTAAAGACGGTGAAATCGGGTGATCGCGTCATTTTTCTCGGGTAAGTTGCTTGGGGCGGCAACGCACGGTTTTCGAAGTACGCAGGTAGTTCGTCGATGTTCAATCGCAACGCCACGTTTTTCGGGAGAAGAAGAAATGGATGCTTCCAGCTTCATCACGTCGCTGCAGACCACGCTAGGCGGATACCTGCCGAAGATTGCCGGCGCGATCGGCATCCTGGTGATCGGCTGGCTGATCGCCGTCGCGGTGCGGGCCGGCGCGCTCCGGCTGCTCAACGCGCTGAAGGTCGATCAGCGGATCAACGAAAGCACCGGCCAGGGCGCGTGCGTCGAGCGGATCATCGCCGGCGGGCTGTTCTGGCTCGTACTGCTCGTCACCGCGGTGGGCATCTTCAACGTGCTCAACCTGTACGCGGTGTCCAATCCGTTCTCGCTGCTCGTCACCCACATCGTCAACTACCTGCCGAACCTGATCGGCGGCGCGGCGCTGACGCTGATCGCGTGGCTGATCGCGTCGCTCTTGCGCAGCCTCGCGAACCGTGCGCTGAAGGCGAGCAAGGTCGACGACAAGCTGTCCGAAAGCGCGGGCATGCAGCCGATGAGCGGCTATCTGGGCGACGTGCTGTTCTGGCTCGTGATCCTGATGTTCCTGCCGGCGATTCTCGCGTCGTTCGCGCTGTCCGGCCTGCTGTCGCCGGTGCAGGGGATGGTCGACAGGCTGCTCGCGATCGTGCCGAACCTGTTCGCGGCCGCGGTGATCGGCTTCGTCGGCTGGGTCGTCGCGCGCGTGCTGCGCGGCCTCGTGACGAACCTGCTGGTTGCCGCCGGCGCCGATCGCCTCACGCAGGGTCTCGACAGCCCGACGCCGGTGCGCGTGTCGAGCCTGATCGGCACCATCGTCTACGTGTTCGTGTTCGTGCCGACGCTGATCTCCGCGCTCGACGCGCTGAAGATCGACGCAATCTCGATTCCCGCCACCAACATGCTGAACCAGTTCCTCGGCGCGGTGCCCGACATCGTCGCGGCGATCGTGATCGTGCTCGTCACGTTCTATTTCGCGCGCTTCGTCGCGTCGCTCGCGCAGAAGCTGCTGGAAGCCGCCGGCGCCGACGGGCTGCCGGCCGTGCTCGGCGTCGAGCGCGTGTTCTCGGGGATCCTGCAGCCGTCGGTGCTGGTCGCGCGGCTGATCGTGTTCTTCGCGATGCTGTTCGCGTCGGTGGAGGCCGCGAACCGGCTCGGCTTCACGCAGGTGCGCGACGTCGTCACGCTGTTCATCGAATTCGGCGGCCATGTGCTGACGGGCGGCGTGATCCTCGTGATCGGCGTGTGGCTCGCGGGCCTCGCGCGCCGCGTGATCGAGCAGGCCGACCGCGAGCACAGCGTGCTGTTCGCACGGATCGCGCAGTTCGCGATCCTCGGCCTGGTGTTCGCGATGGGGCTGCGCGCGATGGGCATCGCCAACGAGATCGTGCAGCTCGCATTCGGCCTCGTGCTCGGTGCGATCGCGGTGGCGGTCGCGCTGTCGTTCGGCCTCGGCGGCCGCGAGGCGGCCGGCAAGCTGCTCGACCGCTGGTTCAACCAGCGCGGCGGCGGTCAGTAACGCCGGTGACGCGTCGGCCGTCCGGCCGCTTCGCGCGGCCGGACGGTGTGTGCATGACGCTCGTGGAGAGCCGCCCACCGCCCACCGTTGCCGTCAGCGAAACGTCAGCCGTCATCTTTGCCGAATTTCGATAACACGTCGTTTAATGACTCTCTAGCATCGATTCTCAGTCGCGCGGGCCCGCAGGCCGGCGCCTTTCAGGAGAATCCGATGAAAGCAGAGTCGAATGGCCGGCCCGCCGCCGGCGCCAAGTCGTCCGGCCAGCCCGCGCTGCAGCAGACGCTCGGGACCTGGCAACTGTGGGGCATCGCGGTTGGCCTCGTGATTTCAGGCGAATACTTCGGCTGGAGCTACGGCTGGGCGAGCGCCGGCACGCTGGGTTTCGTCGTCACCGCGCTGTTCGTCGCGGCGATGTACACCACCTTCATCTTCAGCTTCACCGAGCTGACGACGTCGATCCCGCACGCGGGCGGCCCGTTCGCGTATGCGCGCCGCGCGTTCGGCCCGGCGGGCGGCTATCTCGCCGGCGCGGCGACGCTCGTCGAGTTCGTGTTCGCGCCGCCCGCGATCGCGCTCGCGATCGGCGCGTACCTGCACGTGCAGTTTCCGGGGCTCGAACCGAAACACGCGGCGATGGGCGCGTATCTCGTGTTCATGGCGCTGAACATCGTCGGCGTGCAGATTGCCGCGACGTTCGAGCTGGTCGTCACGCTGTTCGCGATCTTCGAGCTGCTGGTGTTCATGGGCGTCGTGTCGCCGGGCTTCGCGTGGAGCAACTTCATGAAGGGCGGCTGGTCGGGTGCCGATCATTTCAGCGTCGGCGCATTCCACGGCATGTTCGCCGCGATCCCGTTCGCGATCTGGTTCTTCCTCGCGATCGAAGGCGTCGCGATGGCCGCCGAGGAGGCGAAGAACCCGAAGCGCTCGATCCCGATCGCGTACGTGGCCGGCATCCTGACGCTCGTCACGCTCGCGATCGGCGTGATGGTGTTCGCCGGCGGCGCGGGCGACTGGACCAAGCTCGCGAACATCAACGACCCGCTGCCGCAGGCGATGAAGTACATCGTCGGCGCGAACAGCGGCTGGATGCACATGCTCGTGTGGCTCGGGCTGTTCGGGCTCGTCGCGTCGTTCCACGGGATCATCCTCGGCTATTCGCGCCAGATCTTCGCGCTGGCCCGCGAAGGTTATCTGCCGGAGTGGCTCGGCAAGGTGCATCCGCGCTTCAAGACACCGCATCGCGCGATTCTCGCGGGCGGCGTGGTCGGCATCGCCGCGATCTACAGCGACGAGCTGATCCAGTTCGGCGGCCAGACGCTCACCGCGAACATCGTGACGATGTCGGTGTTCGGCGCGATCGTGATGTATATCGTAAGCATGGCGGCGCTGTTCAAGCTGCGCCGCTCGCAGCCGAACCTGGAGCGTCCGTTCCGCGCGCCGCTGTACCCGTTCTTCCCGGCGTTCGCGATCGTTGCAGCCCTGATTTGCCTTGCGACGATGGTGTACTTCAACGGGCTGGTGGCGATGGTGTTCATCGCGTTCCTCGCGCTCGGCTACGCGTACTTCCTCGCGACCCGTTCGCAGCGTGCGAGCGCACCGGGCGACGCGCTGCTCGGGGAATGAGGATGGCCGACCCGAACGGCCGTTCGTGACGGCATGCGGCGCGCCCCGTCGAACGGGCGCGCCGTCGGCGTCAGGCAAGGCAAGGACTGGCAAGGAGATTCGAACGATGTCCTACACGGAGACGATCGGTCCGCGCACGTACCGTTTCGCGGACCTGAAGACGCTGCTCGCGAAGGCGAGCCCGCTGCGCTCGGGCGACCAGCTCGCCGGCGTCGCGGCGGCGAGCGAGGAGGAGCGCGTGGCCGCGAAGATCGCGCTCGCGGGCGTGCCGCTGAAGGCGTTCCTGAACGAAGCGCTGATTCCGTACGAACACGACGAGGTCACGCGCCTGATCCTCGACGATCACGACGCGGCCGCGTTCGCGGAGATCTCGCATCTCACCGTCGGCGACTTCCGCAACTGGCTGCTGTCGCCCGCGGCCGACGGCGCCGCGCTCGAACGGATCGCGCCGGGCCTCACGCCCGAGATGGTCGCGGCGGTGTCGAAGCTGATGCGCAACCAGGACCTGATCGCGGCCGCGCGCAAGCGCCGCGTCGTCACGCGCTTTCGCAACACGGTCGGGCTGGCCGGCCGGATGTCGGTGCGGCTGCAGCCGAACCATCCGACCGACGACGTGAAGGGCATTGCCGCGTCGATGCTCGACGGGCTGATGTACGGCTGCGGCGACGCGATGATCGGCATCAACCCGGCGACCGACAGCCTCGCGGCGATCGTGAAGCTGCTCGCGATGATCGACGGGTTCCGCGAACGCTACGGCGTGCCGACGCAGTCGTGCGTGCTCACGCACGTGACCAACACGATCGCGGCGATCGAGAAGGGCGCGCCGGTCGACCTGGTGTTCCAGTCGATCGCGGGCACCGAGAAGGCGAACGCGAGCTTCGGGATCTCGCTCGCGCTGCTCGGCGAAGCGCGCGAGGCCGCGTTGTCGCTCAAGCGCGGCACCGTCGGCAACAACCTGATGTACTTCGAGACGGGGCAAGGCAGCGCGCTGTCGGCGAACGCGCATTTCGGCGTCGACCAGCAGACCTGCGAGGTGCGCGCGTATGCGGTCGCGCGCAAGTTCGATCCGTTCCTCGTGAACACGGTGGTCGGCTTCATCGGGCCCGAATACCTGTACGACGGCAAGCAGATCATCCGCGCGGGGCTCGAGGATCACTTCTGCGGCAAGCTGCTCGGCGTGCCGATGGGCTGCGACATCTGCTACACGAATCACGCGGAAGCCGACCAGGACGACATGGACACGCTGCTGACGCTGCTGGGCGCGGCCGGCATCAACTTCATCATGGGCATCCCGGGCGCGGACGACGTGATGCTGAACTATCAAAGCACGTCGTTTCACGACCAGCTCTACGTGCGCGAGGTGCTCGGCCTGCGCCGCGCGCCCGAGTTCGAGGAATGGCTGGAGACGATGGAGATCGCCGACGCGCACGGCGCGCTGCGCGCCGCGAGCGCGCGCGTGCCGCTGCTCGCGGGCGCGAACGACTGGATGGGGATTTCGGCATGAGCGACGCCGTCGAAAAGAACCCGTGGGCGCAGCTGAAGTCGTTCACGAACGCGCGGATCGCGCTCGGCCGCGCGGGCAGCAGCCTGCCGACCGCGCCGCTGCTCGCGTTCAACCTGTCGCACGCGCAGGCGCGCGACGCGGTGCACCAGCCGCTCGACGCGGACGCGCTACGCCGCGAGATCGACGCGGCCGGCTTCGCGACGCTCGGCGTGCAGAGCGCGGCGCCCGACCGCCAGCATTACCTGCGCCGGCCCGATCTCGGCCGCAAGCTGTCCGATGACGGACGCGCGCTGCTGGCCGGCTACGGCGCGGCGCTCGACGACGCGCCGGAGGTGGTGTTCGTGGTCGGCGACGGGCTGTCGGCGTTCGCGGCCGCGAAGCAGGCGCTGCCGCTGCTGCAGGCCGTGTGCCCGCGGCTCGAAGCGGACGGCTGGCGGATCGGCCCGGTGGTGGTCGCGACGCAGGCGCGCGTCGCGCTCGGCGACGAGATCGGCGAACTGCTGCGCGCGCAGGTCGTCGCGATGCTGATCGGCGAACGGCCGGGGCTCAGCTCGCCGGACAGCCTCGGCGTGTACCTGACCTGGGCGCCGAAGGTCGGCTGCCACGACGCGCTGCGCAACTGCATCTCGAACGTGCGGCCCGAAGGGCTGCCGCACGCCGCGGCCGCGCACAAGCTGCACTACCTGATGACGCACGCGCGCCGGCTCGGCCTCACGGGCGTCGGGCTGAAGGACGACAGCGATGCGCTGTTGCCGCAGGCGGAAGCGGAGCGGATCGGCGCGGATTGAGGCGGATTGGCGCGGATTGGTGCTGATCGTTGAGGATCGATGGCGCGACCGCGCCGTCCGTCTACTTGTCTACTTGAACAGCCGCTCGCACAGGAAGTCGACGAACACGCGCAGCTTCGGCGACAGCTGCCGGCTCGACGGCCACACGATCGAGAACTGCCCCGGCGCGATCCGGTAGTCGTCGAGCACCGTGACGAGCGCACCCGTGTCCAGCGCGTCGCGCGCGAGGAAATCGGGCATGTAGCCGATGCCGAGCCCCGCCATGACCGCGCCGCGCAGCGCTTCCATGTTGTTGCAGGTCATCGCGGTGCGCAGCTTCAGCGGCGTGCCGTCGTCGGCGGCGAGCGCCCAGTCCTGCAGCTTGCCGGTGGTCGGGAAACAGTAGCGCACGCAATCGTGCGCTTCGAGATCGCGCGGCGCCCGCGGCGTGCCGGCCTGCGCGAGATACGCGGGCGTCGCGCACAGCACGAACGCGAACGGGCCGAGCCGCCGCGACATCAGGCTCGAATCCGACAGCGGGCCGCTGCGGATCACCGCGTCGAAGCCGCCTTCGACGACATCGACCATCCGGTCATTGAAATCCAGGTCGAGCTCGACGTCCGGATAGCGCTGCCTGAATTCGGGCAGCACCGGCAGCAGGAACCGGTAGCCGATCACCGGCAGGCTCACGCGCAGCTTGCCGCGCGGGCGCTGCGCGGCGGCCGTCACGGTCGCCTCCGCGTCGCGAAAATCCTCGAGGATCCGCTGGCAGCGTTCGTAGAAATGGCGCCCTTCGTCGGTCAGCGTGACGCGCCGCGTCGTGCGGTTGAACAGGCGCACGCCGAGCGACTGCTCGAGCCGCGCGATCGTCTTGCCGACGGCGGACGCCGAGATGCCGAGCGCGCGGCCGGCCGCGACGAAGCTGAGCGCTTCGGCGGTGCGGACGAAGGCGGCGATGCCGTTCAGGTTTTCCATCGACGTTGTCGGGCGAGCGGATGCGATGCGGTGAATTGAGGAATTTTAGTCCGTTATATACGGAGCAACGCATTGTTTTTCGGTGATTGAATCGAAATTATCCTTGATCGCGCTTGAGGCGCATCCGCGCCGGCTTTTCGAGGAGCAATGATGGATCACCCGTTTTCAGCCGACTCAGCCACGTCGGCACGCCGGCGCGCGTGGGTGCTGGCCGCCGTCTGCATGGCCGCCGTCGCGCTGCCGCTGTCGTTTTCGGGCGGCGCGGTCGCGACGCCCGCGATCGGCCGCGACCTGCACGGCGGCCCGGTCGCGATGAACTGGATCACCAACGCGTTCATGCTCGCGTTCGGCAGTTTCCTGATGGCGGCGGGCGCGCTGGCCGACCAGTTCGGCCGCAAGCGCGTGTTCGCGATCGGCGTCGGCGGCTTCACGCTGATGTCGGTTGCGCTCGCGTTCGCGCCGTCGATGCTCGCGGTCGACTTGCTGCGCGGCGCGCAAGGGCTCGCGGCGGCTGCGGCGCTCGCGGGCGGCACGGCCGCGCTGGCGCAGGAGTTCGACGGCGCGGCGCGCACGCGTGCGTTCAGCCTGCTCGGCACGACCTTCGGCATCGGGCTCGCGTTCGGGCCGGTGCTCGCCGGCTGGCTGATCGCGCACGGTGGCTGGCGTGCGATCTTCGTCACGGGCGCGGCGGCGGGCGCCTCGTCGCTCGGGTTCGGGCTGCCGCGCATGCACGAGTCGCGCGATCCGCATGCGACGGGGCTCGACTGGCCCGGCACCGCAGCGTTCACCGCCGCGCTCACGCTGTTCACGTTCGGCGTGATCGAGGCACCCGCGCGCGGCTGGACGCATCCGCTCGTCGTTGTGCTGCTGGCGGGCGCGGTGCTCGGCGCGTGCGCATTCGTCGCGATCGAGACGCGCGTCGCGCGGCCGATGCTCGACCTCTCGCTGTTCCGGATTCCGCGCTTCGTCGGCGTGCAGGTGCTGCCGGTGTCGACCTGCTGCTGTTACATCGTGCTGCTCGTCGTGCTGCCGCTGCGCTTCATCGGCATCGACGGTTTCAGCGAAATCGACGCGGGCTGGCTGATGCTCGCGATCTCCGCGCCGATGCTCGTCGTGCCGCTCGTCGCGGCGACGCTCACGCGCTGGCTGTCGGCCGGCGTGATCTCGGGGCTCGGGCTCCTGCTCGCGGCGGCGGGCCTCGTATGGCTGGGCGTCGCGCTGCGCGGCGGCGCGGGGCCGGCGGCGATCGCGCCGATGCTCGCGATCGGCGTCGGGGCCGGCATGCCGTGGGGGCTGATGGACGGGCTGTCGGTCAGCGTCGTGCCGAAGGAGCGCGCGGGGATGGCGACCGGGATCTTCAGCACGACGCGCGTGGCGGGCGAAGGGATCGCGTTAGCGATCGCCGGCGCGGTGCTGGCGACCCTCGCGCACGCCGATTTGCGGCAGGCGGCGACGGGAACATCCGACGCGACGCTGCGGGCGGCCGCGCGCCTCGCGACCGGTGATCTCGCCGGTGCGGCGGCCGGGTTGCCGGGCGTCGGTCGTGCGGCGCTGCTCGCGAGCTATGTGCATGCATTCGATCGGCTGCTGATCGGGCTCGCGGTCGTCACGGTGCTGTGTGCGGTGGTGGTGTTCGCGTTTCTCGGTGCACGGCCGGCAGTGGCGGAAGCGCGCGGCGATGACGGCGAACAGGCGCATACCGACGCCCGGGCGCGTCGCCGGACCGAACCGGCTTGCGTGGAAGCAAGCGGGCGGTGAGTGTGCGGTGAGCGGGGCGTCGTCGGGGGCGTGCAGGTCGACAATCGCGGACCGCACGCCCGGGCATTTTGCGATGGCGCGAATCCGCGTACCGACGATCGGCCCCGCGCGCGAATGACCGTAGGGCGTTGCGTCGCCGGGCACACGTTCATCGGGAACGGCGCCGGCGCGCTCATGCACCGACGACTCGCCCGGCGCGTCACGTTTGCGCAAGCGGCCGCAGCGCCTCATCGGCCCATGCGCGCCCGCCTTGCCGCAACGACGGCATGGTGCGGCGCCTCACGCCAGCACGAGCGGCCGCGGCGCCTCACCGGCCCAGGCACGCGCGCCGCGCCGCAACGACAGCATGGTGCGGCGACTCACGCCAGCACGAGCGGCGGCAATTCCGCATCGGCCCGCGCGTGCGCGCTTTCCACGTTAACGACCACATAACGCAGCGCATTCGGCCACAGCTGCGCGCGGCTTCCCGCGTCTTCGTCGATCGTCGCGCGCCCCTGCACGAGCCACGTCGTCTGCCGGACGAAATCGACGAACAGCAGCGCGATCGCCGGATTCACAAGCAGGTTGCCGATCGTGTTGAACAGGTTGTTGCCCGCGAAGTCGGGCAGCACGAGCGTGCGGCGATCGGGCAGGTCGACGAGCGGGGCGAACGAACCGTCCGCGCGCGGCTGCCGGCCGCGATACGAGCAGTCGGCGTCGCCCGCCGCGTTCGCGGTCGCGACGATCAGGAATGCCTGTTCATGGATGAACGCGATGACATCGTCGCTCAAGGGGCCCGGCTGGTTCATGGTTCGGTCGGCGCGTGGCCGATGCGTGCGGATCCGCGTTCCGCACGCAAGCGACATGCCATGCGGCGAGCGTGGCGCGCAGCGGTGCATGCGCAGCTGCGCTGTGAAAAATCCGAACACCCGTCGTACCCGCTGTGCCGTCCCGGTGTTCAGAATCGGGACACTCGTGTTCCGTGCGCCGGCATCGCCCCCGGCGGGCGCCCGGACGCACCGCTCCTGTTCCGTTTTCGCCCGGTTTGGCACGCATGTTGCGTAAACCGTGCAGCGCGATCCAACCGGCGCTGCATTCACACAAGCACGATGAACAGGAGACATGTATGAACCCGTTTGACCTGAAACAACTGGGCCTCGACGTCGAATACCCGTACCGTCAGCAGTACGACAACTACATCGGCGGCAAGTGGGTTCCGCCGGTGAAGGGCGAGTATTTCGAGAACGTGTCGCCGATCAACGGCAAGCCGTTCTGCCGCGTGCCGCGCTCCAGCGCCGACGACATCGAGGTCGCACTCGATGCCGCGCACGCCGCGCGCCGCAAGTGGGGCAAGACGTCGGTCGCCGAGCGCGCGAACCTGCTGCTCGCCGCCGCCGACCGGATGGAAAAGAACCTGAAGCTGCTCGCGGTGGCCGAGACGATCGACAACGGCAAGCCGCTGCGCGAGACGATGGCGGCCGACCTGCCGCTCGCGATCGACCACCTCCGCTATTTCGCGGGCTGCATCCGCGCGCAGGAAGGCGGCATCTCCGAGATCGACGACAACACCGTCGCGTATCACTTCCACGAGCCGCTCGGCGTCGTCGGCCAGATCATCCCGTGGAACTTCCCGCTGCTGATGGCCGCGTGGAAGCTCGCACCGGCGCTCGCGGCCGGCTGCTGCGTGGTGATGAAGCCGGCCGAGCAGACGCCCGCGTCGGTGCTGGTGCTGATGGAGCTGATCGGCGACCTGTTCCCGGCCGGCACGATCAACATCGTCAGCGGTTTCGGCAAGGAGGCGGGCGAGGCGCTCGCGACCAGCAAGCGGATCGCGAAGATCGCGTTCACCGGTTCCACGCCGGTCGGCAAGCACATCCTGCGCGCGGCGGCCGAGAGCCTGATCCCGTCGACGGTCGAACTGGGCGGCAAGAGCCCGAACATCTTCTTCGCCGACGTGCTCGACCAGGACGACGCGTTCCTCGACAAGGCGCTCGAAGGCCTCGCGATGTTCGCGCTCAACCAGGGCGAAGTGTGCACGTGCCCGTCGCGGATCCTGATCCAGGAATCGATCTACGAACGCTTCATCGAGAAGGCCGTCGCGCGCGTCGAGCGCATCAAGGGCGGCCACCCGCTCGACCTGCAGACGATGATCGGCGCGCAGGCGTCGCAGCAGCAGCTCGACAAGATCCTGTCGTACATCGACATCGGCCGCGACGAAGGCGCGCAATGCCTGACGGGCGGCGAGCGCACGGCACCGGCCGCCGACCTCGGCACGGGCTATTACGTGAAGCCGACGATGCTGTTCGGCAACAACAAGATGCGCGTGTTCCAGGAAGAGATCTTCGGGCCGGTCGCGTCGGTGATGACGTTCAAGGACGAGCAGGAGGCGATCGAACTCGCGAACGACACGTTCTACGGGCTCGGCGCGGGCGTGTGGACGCGCAACGGCACGCGTGCGTACCGGATGGGCCGCGAGGTCGAGGCCGGCCGCGTGTGGACCAACTGCTACCACCTGTACCCGGCGCACGCGGCGTTCGGCGGCTACAAGCAGTCCGGCATCGGCCGCGAGACGCACAAGATGGCGCTGTCGAACTATCAGCAGACGAAGTGCCTGCTGGTCAGCTACCAGGCCGAGGCGCTCGGGTTCTTCTGATCGCCGCAGCAGGGGGCGAAGTGCCGGGGCCGGCCGGGCGGCAGCGCAACGCTGCCCGGTACGGCGGCCGGTGCCGGACGACGGCGACGCGTCCGGTGCCGGCTTGCCGTGGAAGGTGCGGCGGTCGGGCGCTGGCTGTCCAGCCTTCGGCCGTCGGGCGGCGTCCGCGGCGAGGCGGCAATGCGCTGGCGCCGGTTCGTCCGGCACTTCGCCGTTTTCGTGTTCCGACCTTCGATACGGGCGTCGGCATTCGCACCGGCCGGTGCGCGTTCGCGCCCGTATCGTGCCCGTATCGCACCCCGATCGCCCCGACGGAAACCAGCATGTCAGAACTGCCCGGATCCTATCCGCGTCACCCGGTGTTTCACGCGGGCGAGCTCGACGCGCATCACCGCTTCGGCGTCGCCGACGAAGCCGAGCGGATGAGCGACGTCGTGACGACGCGGCTGAGCATCGGTGTGCGCCAGTTCGTCGAATCGCAGCCGTTCATGTTCGTCGGCACGACGAGCGGCGGCCCGGCCCCGGCGCGCATGGCCTGCGACATCGTGCAGGGCATGCGCGACGCGAACGGCGATCTATGGCCGGTCGTGCGCGTGATCGACACGAAGACGCTGCGCTTCGCGCTGCCGGCGCACGGCGGCCACCGGCTCGATGCGCTGGCGTGCGACGGCTGCGGCGTCGGGCTGCTGTTCATCGATTTCGTGCGCGGCATCCGCTACCGGATCAACGGCCGCGCGACGTTGCGCACCGATCTGCCGGAAGCGGACGCGGCGCCCTGGCCGGCGGGCAGTCCGATCGTCGAACTGGCGGTCGCGCAGGCGTACGGCAATTGCGGCACGCGGGTCGTGCGGTTGCGGCCGGGCGCGTAGCGCGTCGCCGAGCGGCCGGCGGCACGCATGCCGCACCCGCGCGGTGCGCGGCATGCCGCCTCCGGGTGCGCCCGCATGGCGCGCATCGGCCGCACGGCGTTGAATGACGGGCTTGTCGCCGGACAACGCGGATCGGCACGGGACTTGCGTGTTGGACGTGGTCCCGGGCGGGTGAGGAGAACATGATGGGTCAACGAGTGGAGTGCATGGCCGAGCCGACGGCCGAGGACACGCGGTGCAGCGCGCAGGGCGACGACGCGCTGGCCGGCCAGGCCGTGGTCAGCGTCGCGCACGACGCCGACGAGCAGGCGCGCAACCTGATCGGCTGGCGGCAGACCTACGACCAGCTCGCGGCCGGCCGCTTCGTCGGCACGCTGACCGAACTGCCGCTCGACACGATGAAGCTGTTTCGCGAATCGACCAGCCACCTGCTGCGGCAGGCGTGCGAGGTGCGCGGCGACGCATACTGGTTCGGCATCCCGCTGACGAGCGACGGCACCGCGCGGGTCGATGCGTGCCGCATCGGCCCCGGCGCGCTCGCGTTCCGGCCCGGCAACGTCGAATTCGAATTGCTGACACCCGCGCAGTTCTCGATCTATGGCGTGGTCGTGCGCGGCGACGTGCTGCGCCGCTACGCGGAGGAAGTCGAACACCGCGCGCTCGACGAGCGGCTGTTCGCGCAGCGCGTGATCCAGATCGGCGATATGCGGCTCGCGCGCCTGTGTGCGCTGCTCGGCGGCCGCCTCGACGGCGCGGCGGCCGCGGGCGGGCCGCTGCCCGACGCGCAGCGCGACGACCTGCAGGCCGAGGTGCTGGCCGCGCTGTTCGACGCGTGCGCGCAACCGGCTGACGACGGCGCGGGCGGCGCCCCGTCGACACGGCGCTGGATTGTCGAGCAGGCGCGCGAGTACGTGCTCGCACACCGCACGCGCCCGGTCGGCGTGCCCGAGCTGTGTGAGCAGTTGCACGTGAGCCGGCGCACGCTGCAGTACTGTTTCCAGGACGTGCTCGGCATGGCGCCCGCGACCTATCTGCGCACGCTGCGGCTGAACGGCGCGCGGCGCGACCTGTGCGGGCGGGCGGCCGGTTCCGTGCAGGACGTCGCGGAGGCGTGGGGCTTCTGGCACCTGAGCCAGTTCGCGACCGACTATCGGCGGCTGTTCGGCAAGCGGCCGTCGGAGACGCTGCGCGAGCGGGCGGTGACGGTGGCGGCCGGGTGAGGCGGGCGGCGGCGCGCGGATGCCGCGGTGCGTCCGGTCATCCGGGCGACTCCCTTTTCTCCATCCCTAACCGGCGGTAGCCGCCGCTTCACGCGGCGCAGGCCACGGCAAGGCATCCCAGTCGATCGCCCGGTAAGCGGCTTCGACCGCCGCGAGGTCGTCCGGCCGCTCGCTGCGATGCAGCCCGTGCAAAGCGTCCGGCACATCGAGCGCGACCGGTACGCAGTGCGGATAGTCGCGCACGCGCAGCGCCGGGCCGATCGTCGTGAAACAGCCGAGCGTCGGCACGTCGAAACCGTCGGCGAGATGCAGCGCGGCCGTGTCGGGCGCGAACAGCACGCTCGCCCCCCTGACCCAGGCAATGAAGCGCGCGGTATCGGCCGCGTCGCGGCTCACGTCGACATAGGCCGGATGCGCGACGGGGCCGAAGCCGACCACCGGCAGCCCGTAACGCCGCGCGAGCCGCTCCACGAAAGCCGCGCGCAGCGCCGGCGGCACGCTGCGCACCGCGGTGCTCGCGCTCGGGCAGAACAGCACGTACGGCCGCCGCCATTCGGCCGGCAGGGCGGGCAGGGCCAGCCGCGCGAGCCAGCGATTGCGCTTCGCGGCGGCCGGCACCGTGGCCGGGTCCGCGCCGAGCGCGTCGAGGAAGAAGTCGATCATCGGCTGTCGCGCGAAAGCGGGCCAGTACAGGTGATTGCCGAGATCGATGCGCGGCGCGTGCTGGGGCAGTGTGTCGGCGGCGCACGGCAGCGCACGCGACGGCGCGACGACGTCGGCGGCGAGCGCATACAGCGCGGCGACGTAGCGCGGCGCGCGGGCCGGCCGGTAGAGCGTGAAGCGCAGGCCGGGATGCATCGCGCGCAGCGCGGCGAGCGCGGTCAGCCCGATCACCGAGTCGCCGAGCGCGACGCCCATTCCGTTGATCACGTACACGTCCGCCGTGCGGCCGTAGTCGAGCCGGAACGGCCGGTGGGCGGCGTGCAGCAGGCCGAGCGCCGGCGCGGCCGGCACGTGATCCTCCGCGGGGCCGCTGCCGTGCTCGAGGTCGTAGGGTGCGACGAGCGTGCCGTCGGGCGCGAGCAGCGTGCCCGGATGCATCAGCGCGTCGTCGCGCGACAGCGCGAGGCTGGCCGGCGCGGCGCGCATTTCCATGGTCACGCGCCGCGCGCGCGGCGGCCTTGCTCGCGGATCTGCTCGAGCGTCGCGGCCGGCGTGCTGGCGTCCTGCGGGATGCGGATCTCGATCAGCGCCGGCAGCCCGCAGGTCAGTGCGCGCTCCAGTGCCGGCGCGAAGTCGGCGGTGCGCTCGACCGTCTCGCCATGCGCGCCGAACGCGCGCGCATACGCGGCGAAATCGGGGTTCGTGAGCCCGGTGCCGTGCACGCGCCCCGGATAGTTGCGCTCCTGATGCATGCGGATCGTGCCGAAATGCCCGTTGTTGACGACGATGGCGACGATGTTCAGCCCGTACTGCATCGCGGTCGCGAGTTCGTTGCCGGCCATCATGAAGCAGCCGTCGCCGGCGAGCGCGACGACGGCCCGCGACGGATACAGCGACTTCGCAGCGAGCGCGGCGGGCAGCCCGTAGCCCATCGCGCCGCTGGTCGGCGCGAGCTGCGAGCGAAAGTGCCGGTACGCGAAGTGGCGATGCAGCCAGATCGCGTAGTTGCCGGCGCCGTTGGTCAGGATCGCGTCGTGCGGCAGGCGCTCGCGCAACTGCACCATCACGTCGCCGAGCTGGACGTCGCCGGGCATCGGCAGCGGCGCGTGCCATTCGTGGTACGCGCGGTGCGCGTCGGCGGCCGTGCCGGCCCACGCGGGGTGCGCCGGTGGTTCGAGCGCCGCGAGCGGCGCCGCGATTTCCGGCATCCCGGACACGATCGGCAGGTCGGCCGCATACACGCGGCCGAGCTCGTCCGCGCCCTGGTGCACGTGGATCAGCGTCTGGCGCGTCTTCGGGATGTCGAGCAGCGTGTAGCCGCCCGTCGTCGCTTCGCCGAGACGCGGGCCGAGCACCAGCAGCAGGTCGGCGTCGCGGATCCGCTTGCCGAGCGCGGGATTGATCCCGAGGCCGACGTCGCCCGCGTAGTTCGGGTGCGCGTTGTCGAAGGTGTCCTGGAAGCGGAACGCGCACGCGACCGGCAGTTGCCAGCGCTCGACGAAGGTGCGCAGGTTCGCGCATGCGTCGGGCGTCCAGCCGCTGCCGCCGACGATCGCGAACGGCCGCTCGGCGCGCGCGAGCCGTTCGCGCAGCTCGTCGACCTGCGCGGCCGACGGCGACGCCGCGACGCGTTTCGCGGCCGGCACGACGGGCTGCGGCGCGCACGCGTCGGACAGCACGTCCTCGGGCAGCGCGAGCACGACCGGGCCGGGCCGGCCGGACGTCGCGACGTGGAAGGCATGGCTCAGGTATTCGGGAGTGCGGCGCGGGTCGTCGATCTGCGCGACCCATTTCGCCATCTGGCCGAACATCCGGCGGTAGTCGATTTCCTGGAAGGCTTCGCGGTCGAGGTGCTCGCGCGCGCACTGGCCGACGAACAGGATCATCGGCGTCGAATCCTGGAATGCGGTGTGCACGCCGATCGACGCGTGGGTCGCGCCGGGCCCGCGCGTGACGAACGCGATGCCGGGGCGGCCGGTCAGCTTGCCGACCGCTTCCGCCATGTTCGCGGCCGCCGCCTCGTGGCGGCAGACGACCGTCTGGATCCGCGCGGTGTCGTCCGCCAGCGCATCGAGTACGGCGAGGAAGCTCTCGCCCGGCACGCAGAACACGCGTTCGACGTGATTGGCGAGCAACGCATCGACGAGCAGTCGCGCGCCGGTGGTGGCGCGCGGCTCGAGATCCTTGGAATGCGACATGGGCTGCCGTCTCCCTGGGTAGCGGGATGTACAGATTACGCCTGTTGTCGGGGCGCCGGCACGCTGGCCGGTGAAAAGTGTCGGAACGCGGGGAGCTCGGGTCGTGGATGTTGCACGTTCGCCGGTGCGGCTCGCCGAACGGCCAGCTTGTGCGCGCTGGGCCAAGAGTGAAAAGTGGACACGATGGGAGTCGGGATGAATGCTTGTCCCGGCAGGGAAATCGAACCCCAAGCAATAATAAAGTGGGATGCCATTCAATAGTAAAATTTTGGCCAACGGATGGTTAGCTGGATCGAGGATCACCATGGCAACCGAAACGATCGATCAAAAGACGCTGACGGAACTGGTCGAAGCCGGCGCCGTGCACGCGGCCCGTGTAGTTGGCTGCGGCAGCGGGTGGACGATCTCGGCTCGTTGCGGCACAAATGAACGCTTTCTGTCGGCCAAACGCGGCGACGTGCGGGTGTTTCGCCGCTTTGAAACGCTGGTCGGCTTTCTGCGCGACATCGGCATCAGCCGTTTCGATGTGGATGCGTCGGAGTTCGACCCGGATGCGGCCGGCCGGGCGACCCGGCCCGATCGGGCGGCCGCGATGAGGGCGGCACACGAGGCAGCGGCCCACGATCGCTGGTTTCGCGAGCAGGTGCAGCAGGCGCTGGACGATCCGCGCGCGTCGATTCCCGACGCGGAGGTGAGCGCCGACTTCGCGTCGCGCCGTGCGGCGCTGCGTGAACGGCTCGCGGGCAGGCGAGGGGATGCTTCTTGACCTTCGCGCTGCACTGGAATCCGAAGGCGTACGAGGATCGCGCCGCGATCATGGACTACATCGGCGAGGACGACCCGCAGGCCGCAATCGAACTCGACGAACTGCTGGAACAAAGGGCCGCCGCGTTGCCGGCCCGTGCAGAGCTGTATCGGCAAGGGCGAGTGGCCGGCACGCGCGAACTGGTGGTCGCGCCGAACTACGTGCTCGTGTATCGCATCAGACCGGCTGACGGGATCGTCGAGATCCTCCGCGTGCTGCATGCGCGACGGCAGTGGCCGTGATGCCCGATATCCGCAAGTCGGCGTCGAGCGGCGGATGAAGGATTTCAAGGGAACGCATGTTATGTACACACATGGATTTACATCGCAGACCGCATCGGATAATGTACATCCCATGTACATCCATGCGGAGATCGACATGCACACGACGAAGGTATTTCGGAACGGCAACTCGCAGGCCGTGCGAATTCCTGCCGACCTCGCCTACGAGCGCAGCGATATCGAACTGGAAATCGAGCGTATCGGTGACGAAATCCGTATTCGACCGATACGGCGGCCGTTGACCCGCGTACTCGAGAAATTCGCGAAATTCGGGCCGGATTTCATGGCCGAAGGGCGCGGCGACCAGGAGCAGGCCGATCGCGAGGAGCTGTAATGCCGCGCTACATGCTCGACACCAACATGTGCATCTATCTGATGAAGAACCAGCCTGAGCAAGTCGCGAAACGATTTGCGCAGTGCTACACGGGAGATGTGGTGATGTCGGCGATCACGTATGCCGAGCTCGAGTACGGCGTCGCCGCATGTGCGAATCCTGCGCGGGAGCGTCGCCATCTCGCCGCGCTGATCGACGATATCCCCGTTGCTCCGTTCGACGTCGCAGCGGCGCAAGCGTACGGTCCGGTCCGCGACGCAACCCGGGAGCGGAAGAGGGATCATCTCGACAAGCTGATCGCCGCGCACGCGGTGTCGCTCGACGTCGCGCTCGTGACCAACAACGAGCGGGATTTCGTCAGCTATCCGGGATTGCGGCTGGAGAACTGGCTGAACGATTGATGGCGGTGATTGTGTCCGACGGTCATGCGGGATATCGATCCACCCGCATGACCGCCGGACCCTGCATCAGCACTCGACGATATTCACCGCCAGCCCGCCGCGCGACGTTTCCTTGTATTTCGTCTTCATGTCGGCGCCCGTCTCGCGCATCGTCTTGATCACCGAGTCGAGCGACACGTAGTGCGAGCCGTCGCCGCGCAGCGCCATGCGCGCTGCATTGACGGCCTTCACCGACGCCATCGCGTTGCGCTCGATGCACGGGATCTGCACCATCCCGCCGACCGGGTCGCAGGTGAGGCCGAGGTTGTGCTCCATCCCGATCTCGGCCGCGTTCTCGACCTGGCGCGGCGTGCCGCCGAGCACGGCCGCGAGCGCGCCGGCCGCCATCGAGCACGCGACGCCCACTTCGCCCTGGCAGCCCACTTCCGCACCCGAAATCGACGCGTTGAGCTTGTACAGGATGCCGATCGCGGCGGCGGTCAGCAGGAAGTCGATCACGCCCTGTTCGTTCGCGCCCGGCGTGAAGCGCGTGTAGTAGTGCAGCACGGCCGGGATGATGCCGGCCGCGCCGTTGGTCGGCGCGGTGACGACGCGGCCGCCGGCCGCGTTTTCCTCGTTGACCGCGATCGCATACAGGTTGATCCAGTCGACCATCGACAGCGGATCCTGCAGCGCACGCTCGGGATTGCCAGTCAGCGCGCGATACAGCTGCGGCGCACGGCGCTTGACCTGGAACGGGCCGGGCAGGTTCCCGTCGGCTTCCGGGTTGCCGATCCCGCAGCCGCGCGACACGCACGACTGCATCACGGCCCAGATCTTCAGCAGCCCGTCGCGCGTCTCTTCCTCGGTGTGCCACGCGCGCTCGTTTTCCCACATCAGCTGCGCGATCGACTTGCCGGTCGACTCGGTCAGCGCGAGCAGCTCGGCGCCGGTGCGGAACGGATGCGTCATCTGCTCGGCCGCGCTCAGCACCTTCGTGTTCGGCGCACCGGCCGTCACGACGAAGCCGCCGCCGACCGACAGGTAGGTGCGCTCGACCAGCACGTCGCCGTTCGCGTCGGACGCGCGCAGCTTCATGCCGTTCGGGTGCTCGGGCAGCGCCTGCCGGTAGAACGCGATGTTCTCCTTCAGCACGAACGGCACCGGATGCGTGCCGAGCAGCGCGAGCTTCTTCGACTTGCGGACATCTTCCAGACGCGCGTCGATCGTCTCGGGATCGACGGTGTCGGGCGCGTCGCCGAGCAGGCCGAGCATCACGCCGCGGTCGGTGCCGTGGCCCTTGCCGGTCGCACCGAGCGAGCCGTACAGCTCGACCTTCACGCTGGCCGTCGCGTCGAGCATCCCGTCTCGCTCGAGGCCCTGCACGAACATCAGCGCCGCGCGCATCGGTCCGACCGTATGCGAACTGGACGGGCCGATGCCGATCTTGAAGAGGTCAAACACGCTGACTGCCATCTTGATACCTGCCTTGCTTTAAGAATAATGCTAGCGCGCCTGCAATGGCAGGCACGCGGCGAGCCATGCGGGCGGCATGGGGGAGAGTTGCCGCGCGACGCGCGCATAGCGCCCGTCGAGACGCGCGGCCAGATGAAAGAGTTCGGTGGCGTTTTTCGGGTCCCACTGCCCCGTATAACCCGGCAAGCCGGCCTCGCGGCGCTTCGCGTCGAACGGCACCGGCGAATTCACGAATTCCTCGTGCGTTTTCTCGCCGAGCGCGTACGGCACGAGCCAGTCGAGCGCGGCCGCGAGCGTCGCGCCGTTCGCGCCGTGCTCGCGCAGCCAGTTGCGGTTGAAGCGGCGCGCGGCGAGCGCGGCCGTCACCAGCGGTTGCAAGTCGTACACCGCGTAATGCAGCGCATCGCGTTCCTCGAAATCCCAGGTCTTGCCGTCCGGGCCGATGTTGTCGGCGAGATGCTCGACGAACAGCCGCTGCGCGGCGTTCATCATCTTGCGGTCGCCGAGCGTGAACGCGGACAGCGCGATCAGCTTGATCCGGTGGCTCTGCCAGTTGTTGCGCCAGGTGCCGGCGAGCGGGCGCTTCTGCGCGTCGATCTGCGCGACGTAACCGGCGCCGAGCTTCGCGATGAACGCCGCCGTCGCGTTACGCGTCTTGACCGGCAGCGCGCTCGCCGTCATGTCGTACGCGACGATCAGGCTGTCGAAGCGCGTCTCGTCGATCGGGTTGAAGCCCGGCTGGTAGGTCGACACCCACGCGGACAGGAAGCGGTCGACGAGCTGCAGGTAGCGCGGCGCATTGGTCACGCGCCACGCGAGCGCGGCGTCGCGCATCAGCTCCATGTCCTTCAGCGCGTCGGCGCTCTGGTCGTAGATGCCTTCGTGCGGCAGCGTGCCCTCGGTGTGCACGCGCGCCATTGCCTTCGGCTGCTCGCCGATGCGCGCGTCGACGCTGCGGATCAGTGCCTGCACGCCCGGCTCGGCCTGCGTCGTCTCGCTCGCCTGCAACGCGGGCGCCGCGCAGAAATTCATCGCCGCGCGCGCGCTGCCGGCCGTGCCGAGGCCGGCGGCCAACGACAGCGACGCGACGAGCAGCGGCACGACGCGGCGCGTGCGCGGCCGCTCCTGCGTGGCACCCTGGCCCGGAAACATCGGACGCACCATGCGGAACTCCTTGATTGGCTGGATCGCGTGTGATGTTAGCCGGATTGGCGGGCAAACGTGAATCGATCGGGCAGGCAGCGGACGCAAAAACCGCACGCAACCGAGGGTTGCGTGCGGTGTGGTCACGGCCGGACTCCGGAGCGCGGCGAGCGTTATGCGTAGTCCGACACCGGCACGCACGAGCAGAACAGGTTGCGGTCGCCGTAGGCGTTGTCCGCACGGCCGACCGGCGGCCAGTACTTGTTCGTGCCGAGCGACGCGACCGGGTACGCCGCCTGCTCGCGCGAGTACGCGTGCGGCCATTCGTTCGCGGTGACGACGGCTGCCGTGTGCGGCGCGTGACGCAGCGGGTTGTCCTCGCGGTCGGCGCGGCCTTCCTCGACCGCGCGGATTTCCTCGCGGATCGCGATCATCGCGGCGATGAAGCGGTCGAGTTCTTCCTGCGATTCCGATTCCGTCGGCTCGACCATCAGCGTGCCCGGCACCGGGAAGCTCATCGTCGGCGCATGGAAGCCGTAGTCCATCAGGCGCTTCGCGACGTCGTCGACGCTGATGCCGCTCGTTTCCTTGAGCGGACGCAGGTCGAGAATGCACTCGTGCGCGACCAGCCCGCCCGGGCCCGAATACAGCACCGGATAGTGCGGCGCGAGGCGCTTCGCGATGTAGTTCGCGTTGAGGATCGCGGTTTCCGTCGCGGCGGTCAGGTTCTTCGCGCCCATCATCGCGATGTACATCCACGAGATCGGCAGGATCGACGCCGAGCCGTACGGCGCGGCCGACACCGCGCCGATGCCGTCTTCCGCACGCGCGTAGCCGGTCGAACGCTGGTTCGGCAGGAACTTCGCGAGGTGCGCGCCGACCGCGACCGGGCCGACGCCCGGGCCGCCGCCGCCGTGCGGGATGCAGAAGGTCTTGTGCAGGTTCAGGTGCGACACGTCGCCGCCGAACTGGCCCGGCGCGGTCAGGCCGACCATCGCGTTCATGTTCGCGCCGTCGACGTACACCTGGCCGCCGTGCGCATGCACGATCTCGCAGATCTCGCGGACGTTCTGCTCGAACACGCCGTGCGTCGACGGATACGTGATCATGATCGCCGCGAGGTCGTTCGCGTGCTGCTCGGCCTTCGCCTTCAGGTCGGCGATGTCGACGTTGCCCTGCGCGTCGCACGCGACGACCACGACCTTCATGCCGGCCATGTGCGCCGACGCCGGGTTCGTGCCGTGCGCGGAGGCCGGGATCAGGCACACGTCGCGATGCGCTTCGCCGCGCGATGCGTGGTAAGCGTGGATGATCAAGAGGCCCGCGTATTCGCCCTGCGAGCCGGCGTTCGGCTGCAGCGACACGGCCGCATAGCCGGTCGCGGCGACGAGCATCTGCTCGAGCTGGTCGATCATCTCGCGGTAGCCGACGGTCTGCTCGGCCGGCGCGAACGGGTGGATCCGGCCGAATTCGGGCCACGTGACCGGCAGCATTTCCGACGTCGCGTTCAGCTTCATCGTGCACGAACCGAGCGGGATCATCGAACGGTCGAGCGCGAGATCCTTGTCCGACAGGCTGCGCAGGTAGCGCAGCATTTCGGTTTCGGAATGGTGGCGGTTGAACACGTGGTGCGTCAGGTACGCGCTCGTGCGCTCGAGGCCGGCCGGCAGCACGGCGACGCCGCCGAGGCCCGCGTCCAGCGCGTCCACGGCCGGCGCGGTGCCGCCCGCGGCCTGCGCGAATACGGCGAGGAGATCGGCGAGGTCGTCGCGGGTCGTCGTTTCGTCGACCGACACGCCGACTTGCGTGTCGCTCACGCGACGCAGGTTGATGCGCTTGGCCTTCGCGAATTCGTGGACCTGCGCGGTGCGCGCGCCGGTATCGATCGTCAGCGTGTCGAAGAACGTGTCGTTGACGGTCGCGAAGCCGAGCTGCTTCACGCCGGCGGCGAACAGCGCCGCGATGCGGTTCACGCGTAGCGCGATCGTCTTCAGGCCGTGCGGGCCGTGGTAGACCGCGTACATGCTCGCCATGATCGCGAGCAGCGCCTGCGCGGTACACACGTTCGACGTCGCCTTCTCGCGGCGGATGTGCTGTTCGCGCGTCTGCAGCGCGAGGCGCAGCGCGGGCTTGCCCTGCGCGTCGACCGTCACGCCGACCAGGCGGCCCGGCATCTGGCGCTTGAATTCGTCACGCACGGCCATGTAAGCGGCGTGCGGGCCGCCGAAGCCCATCGGCACGCCGAAGCGCTGCGTGTTGCCGACCGCGACGTCCGCGCCCCATTCGCCGGGCGGCGTCAGCACGGTCAGTGCGAGCAGGTCGGCCGCGACGACCACATGGCCGCCGGCCGTGTGGATCGCTTCGGTGAGCGCGCGGTAGTCGCGCACGTCGCCGTATACGCCCGGGTACTGGAGCAGCACGCCGAACGCGTTGGCCTGCGCGGCGTCGGCCGCCGGGCCCGTCTTGACCTCGATGCCGATCGGCAGCGCGCGCGTGCGGATCACTTCGAGCGTCTGCGGCAGCACGTCGTCGGCGACGTAGAACACGTTCGACGCCGGCTTGCCGGTGCGCTGCAGCAGCGTCATCGCTTCGGCCGCGGCGGTTGCTTCGTCCAGCAGCGAGGCGTTCGAGATCGCGAGGCCCGTGAGGTCGGCGACCATCTGCTGGAAGTTCAGGAGCGCCTCGAGGCGACCCTGGGAAATTTCGGGCTGGTACGGCGTGTAGGCCGTGTACCACGCCGGGTTTTCGAGCACGTTGCGCAGGATCACGGCCGGCGTGTGCGAGTCGTAATAGCCCTGGCCGATATACGAGCGGAACACCTGGTTCTTGTCCGCGAGGGCGCGCAGCGCTGCGAGGGCTTCGGCCTCGCTCTTCGGTTGCGCGAACGGGCCGAGCGGCAGCGTTTCGGCGCGGCGGATCGAGGCCGGGATCACGGCGTCGATCAGGGCGGCGCGCGACGCGAAGCCGAGCGTGTCGAGCATGGCCTGCTGGCTGGCGGCATCGGGGCCGATGTGGCGTTCTGCGAACGCGTCGTGCGTTTCGAGCGCGGCGAGCGAGAGGGGCGTGCGGTTCATCAGGCGGTCCGGGTGTTCGAGCTTCATGGCGTGACTCTGGTCCCGCGCGGGCCGAGGCCGGCCCCGCGCGGTTCGGGTAAGGAAAATTAGTCGATCAGCTTGCTGTAGGCGTCAGCGTCGATCAGCTTGTCGGTCGACGCGCCGGCCGCGAGCTTGATCTTGAAGAGCCACACGCCGTATGCGTCGCTGTTCACTTCTTCCGGCGAGTCGGCGGCTTCTTCGTTGATGGCGACGACTTCGCCGGACACCGGCGAGTAGATGTCGGATGCCGCCTTCACCGATTCGACGACGCCGACGGCGTCGCCCGCGTTCACCGACTTGCCGACTTGCGGCAGCTCGAGGAAGACGATGTCGCCGAGCGTGCTCTGCGCGTGATCGGTGATGCCGACCGTCAGCGTGCCGTCGGCTTCGGTGCGGACCCACTCGTGTTCGTCGGTGTACTTCAGATCGGCCGGGACGTTGCTCATCGGATGCTCCTGGATAAAAGGGTGTGTTCGTTATGCTGGCGCGCCGCCGGGGCGCGCCGGGTGTGGTTGCGCCGGGCGCCATTTCCCGGCTTCACGGCAGGCGGCCTCCCGGTCGCCTCCCGGTCGTTACGCAGCGAGGACCTTGCCGTTGCGCACGAACGGCAGTTTTACCACGCGCGCGGGAAGTTGCTTGTCTCGAATCTGCACGTGGACCGTGTCGCCGACCTGGACGGCCGCCGGCACGCGCGCGAATGCGATCGACTCCTGCATCGACGGCGAGAACGTGCCGCTCGTGATCTCGCCTTCGCCGTGCGGCGTGACGACCTTCTGGTGCGCGCGCAGCACGCCGCCCGCCTTGCCGTTTTCCTTCTGCAGGATCAGGCCGACGAACGCGGCGCGCGTGCCGTTTGCCTCGAGCGCGGCGCGGCCGACGAACTCGCGCGGCGCCGACAGGTCGACCGTCCACGCGAGGCCCGCGTCGAGCGGCGACACGGTGTCGTCCATGTCCTGGCCGTACAGGTTCATGCCGGCCTCGAGGCGCAGCGTGTCGCGCGCGCCAAGCCCGCACGGGCGCACGCCGTTTTGCTGCAGCGCGTTCCACAGCGCTACGACGTGCACGGCCGGGACGATCACCTCGAAGCCGTCTTCGCCGGTGTAGCCGGTGCGCGCGACGGTGAGGTCGCCGAACGGCGTGCCGGCGACCTGCGCGGCGTTGAACGGCTTCAGCTCGCCGGTCGCGGCGCGCGCGGCGGGCACCGTCGTCCAGACCTTTTCACGGGCGTTCGGGCCCTGAACGGCGACGATCGCGAAATCGCGGCGCGGCGCGATGGTCAGGCCGTAGCCGCCTTGTTCGTTGAGCTGGTTGAACCACGCGATGTCCTTCTCGGCCGTGCCGGCGTTGACGACGACGCGGAAGAAGTCTTCGGTGAAGTAATAGACGATCAGGTCGTCGATGACGCCGCCCTGCGGATTGAGCAGGCACGAGTAGAGCGCCTTGCCGGGGATCTTGAGCTTGCCGACGTTGTTCGCGATCGCGTGCTCGAAGAACGCGCGCACGCGGCTGCCGGTGAAATCGACGACGCACATGTGCGACACGTCGAACATGCCGGCGTCGGTGCGCACGGCTTCGTGTTCTTCGATCTGCGAGCCGTAGTTGACGGGCATGTCCCAGCCGCCGAAGTCGACCATGCGGGCATTGAGCGCGCGGTGCGCGGCGTTGAGCGGGGTTTGATTCAGTGCAGTCATCGAGGCCTCAGGCAAGGCGCTTGCGCGCGGGTCAGAACGGCCATGTGCCGACCGTCGCGGCCTTGGGGCCTGCGAAACGATCCGGTACATGCCCCTCTGTCCTCGATACCTGAGAGATTGCGCCGCGGCCACGAGCCGGCGAACGCGCGCCCCTTCGGTGGGCAGCCTGCCCGCGCAGCCAATGTGCTGCGGGCTACTGCCGCTCTCCAGAGTGCGGGGAGTGCGGCCCGCGCAATGCGCGGACGGGATTCCCCGACGCGGTCGGTCCTTTTGCCTGAGAGTTTGCGGGTGTGCCCCTTCGGCGGCGCGACCGGCGTTGCTACTACGCGGTCACACGCTCTCCCGACGCGTGCGGGCGACTGTACGCGAGCGGGTGGGCATTGTCAATTTGAGCAAAAGAATGTCGCTTCGCGACAAGCGGCGGCGTGCGGCGCCGCCGCTTCTGCCGGCACCGGCGGGCGCCGGCATGGCCGGGATCACTCGCCGATCGCGCGCGCGGCCGTGTCGAGTTCCTGGTTCAGCACGCGCTGCTCGTCGCCGGACAGGCCGCCGTTGTGCTGGCCCGACATGTCGTTCGCTTCCTGGCGGATCACGTCGAGGCGGTGGTGCAGCTGCGCGCCGTACGGCGGCGGGTAGTAGCCGCCGTTCACGCGCGCGTCGATGCGGCGGTGCAGGTTGTCGATCCGGCCCTGGACCTCCTGCAGGCGATCGTTCGCGACGACCTGCGGATTCGGCCGCGGCGGGGGCGGGGGCGCCTGTCGGGCCGGCCGCTGCGGCTGCACGACGCAGGCCGCGAGCGAGGAAACCAGGACGCAGCATGCCGCTGCGCGAATCAACCGTTGCATCACATTCTCCTGACGGTTTGGTGTCGGATCGACTTTTTGAGAAACGCGTCAGACCGGACGACCGCTGACTTTCGTTCCCGCACCATTTGTAACGGAATGTTCGGGATCGTGGCGCCGTGGCGGCAGACGGGGGCGCGCAGCCGGGGGCGGCGCGGCGCGAGGTGGCGGCTGCGGCCGGGGCGACGACCCGGCCGGCGGCCGTCAGACGGTGCGACGCACGAACGGTACCCGGCGGCCTTCGTGCTCGCTCTGCGCGGCGAGCTCGATGATCGTCATCACGTCGACGGCGTCCTGCGGCGTGACCGGGAACGGCGCGCCGTCGTGGACCGACGCGGCGAGCGCGCGATAGAACTCCGCGTACTGCCCGTCGAGCGTCGGCACCGGCCGCTCGACCTCGACCTCGCCGTCGAGCACGCGCAGCACGCCGGGCGGGTTGCCGCCGCCGAACTCGACGTGATCCGGCGTGAGGCCGGCCTTCAACTGGTCTTCCTGCGTGTCGAGCCCGAACTTCTGGTAGCTGCCGCGCGTGCCGTGCAGCGTGAAGCGCGCGGGCTCGATCGCCGACAGCGCGCTCGCGTGCAGCGCGACGTCCTTGTCCGGATAGCCGAGCAGCAGGTGCACGAAATCGGGCGCCGTACCGTTGTCGCGGCGTGTCTTGACCGTGGCGCTGACCGTTTCCGGCAGCCCGAACAACGCGAGCGCCTGATCGATCAGGTGCGGGCCGAGATCGAGCAGCAGGCCGCCGCCGCGCGCGGGCTCCTCGCGCCAGCGCGTGCGCGGCGTCGGGCGGAAGCGGTCGAAGTGCGACGCGAAATAGGTGAGCCGGCCGAGTTCGCCGGATTCGACGATGCGGCGCACGGTGAGGAAGTCGCCGTCCCAGCGGCGGTTGTGGAACGGCGCGAACAGGCGGCTGCGCGCATTCGCGAGCCGCGCGAGCGCGAGCGCTTCGTCGGCCGTGAGCGTGACGGGCTTGTCGACGACGACGTGGCGGCCGGCCTGGAGCACCTGGCGCGCGAGCGCGAAGTGCGTGTCGTTCGGCGTGGCGATCACCACGCAGTCGATATCGTCGAGGCCGAGCAGCGTGTCGAGATCGGGGACGATGCGGGCGCCCGGAAAGGCGGCGCGCGCGCGATCGGGTTGCCCCGTCGCGATCGCGGCGACCTCGGTGCGGCCGCTCGTGGCGATCACGGGCGCGTGGAACGTCGCGCCGGCGAAACCGAAACCCATCAAACCAATCCTGAGCAATGACGACATGGCAATCCCTGGCTGCGTACGAAACGAAAAGAGGGCGCGCCGCTGGGGCGCGAGGACGACCGGCTATTTTGGCATGGCGCGGCGGCGCACACCGACGCGCTCGGCAAAATGCCCGGCAGGACACGGCATGTGCGCGGCCGCAGCCCGCAATATGCGTCGGACCGCCGGGCGCTGCGCGCATCGACCCCGCGGGCGGCGTTGGGGCGCGTCCCGCCGCGGGCTTCCCACCGCGACGGCCGCCCATTGTGACCGATCGGGCCGTGGATGGGGCCGGATTGGCCGTCCGGACAAGGATCGGCGAGGACTGGATAAAGAACCCGACAAGAAGGCGAAACGGCAGCTTGCCCGCACGAAAAACCGGCACACGCCCGCCCGAGAAACGACCGCCTGCCCGCCCGGCCCCGTCCGGCGGCGCTCCCGAAAAGCGCGTCGCCGACGTGTTAACATGCGCGTCCTGCCCCGCGTGTCCGCCTGCATTCCAGGCCCGTCGCGCGCGGCATCCTCCCGGCGTTCGCCGTCAACCGCAACATCATCCGCCATCATGTCCGCAGGCCTCAACTCCGCTCAGAACGAAGCGGTGCGCTACCTCGACGGTCCCTGCCTCGTGCTCGCCGGCGCGGGCAGCGGCAAGACCCGCGTGATCACGCAGAAGATCGCGCACCTGATCGAAGCGAAAGGCTTCGAGCCGCGCCACATCGCGGCCGTCACGTTCACGAACAAGGCCGCCGCCGAAATGCGCGAGCGCGTGTCGAAGCTGCTCGAGGGCAAGACGCTCACCACGCCCGGCAAGGAAGGCCGCAAGGTGCCCGTCAACCAGCTCACCGTGTGTACGTTCCACTCGCTCGGCGTGCAGATCCTGCGCCAGGAGGCCGAGCACGTCGGCCTGAAGCCGCAGTTCTCGATCATGGATTCGGACGACTGCTTCGGGATGATCCAGGAGCAGATCGGCACCACCGACAAGGGCCTGATCCGCAAGATCCAGAGCACCATCTCGCTGTGGAAGAACGGCCTGATCATGCCCGAGGAGGCGATGACGATCGCGGCCAACGAGGACGAGCACCAGGCGGCGCTGGTCTACCGCAACTACGTCGCGACGCTGCATGCGTACCAGGCGGTCGACTTCGACGACCTGATCCGCCTGCCGGCCGAGCTGTTCGCGAAGAACGAGCAGGTGCGCGACCGCTGGCAGAACAAGCTGCGCTACCTGCTGATCGACGAATACCAGGACACCAACGCGTGCCAGTACGAGCTGCTGAAGCTGCTCGCCGGCCCGCGCGCCGCGTTCACGGCGGTGGGCGACGACGACCAGGCGATCTACGGCTGGCGCGGCGCTACGCTCGAGAACCTCGCGCAGCTCGGCAAGGATTTCCCGAAGCTGCACGTGATCAAGCTCGAGCAGAACTACCGGTCGACGGTGCGGATCCTGACCGCTGCCAACAACGTGATCGCGAACAACCCGAAGCTGTTCGAGAAGAAGCTGTGGTCCGAGCACGGGATGGGCGACTCGATCACCGTCACGCCGTGCAACGACGAGGAGCATGAGGCCGAATCGGTCGTGTTCCGGCTGTCCGCGCACAAGTTCGAGCGGCGCGCGCAGTTCCGCGACTACGCGATCCTGTATCGCGGCAACTTCCAGGCGCGGATCTTCGAGCAGGTGCTGCGGCGCGAGCGGATTCCATACGTGCTGTCGGGCGGCCAGTCGTTCTTCGACAAGGCCGAGATCAAGGATCTGTGCGCGTACCTGCGGCTGATTGCGAACGCCGACGACGATCCCGCGTTCATCCGCGCGGTCACGACGCCGCGCCGCGGCATCGGCAACACGACGCTCGAGGCGCTCGGCTCGTTCGCGGGCCAGGCGAAGGTGTCGCTGTTCGAGGCCGTGTACATGGGCGGGATCGAGGCGCGGCTGTCCGCGCGGCAGGTCGAGCCGCTCAGGATGTTCTGCGACTTCATCCAGCGCCTGACCGATCGCGCGGACAAGGAGCCCGCGACCGTCGTGCTCGACGACATGATGGAGGCCATTCACTACGAGGCCTACCTGTACGACGCGTTCGACGAGCGGCAGGCGCAGTCGAAGTGGCAGAACGTGCTCGAATTCCTCGAATGGCTGAAGCGCAAGGGCACCAAGCCCGAGACGGAGCCCGTCGACGGCGAGGCCGACGGCTTCCACAACGCGGACGGGCTTGCGGATACCGGCAAGAACCTGCTCGGCCTGATCCAGACCGTCGCGCTGATGTCGATGCTCGAAGGCAAGGACGAGGATCCGGACGCCGTGCGGCTGTCGACCGTCCATGCGTCGAAGGGGCTCGAGTATCCGCACGTGTTCCTGGTCGGCGTCGAGGAGGGCATCATGCCGCACCGCGGCGGCAGCGAGGACGACGGCCCGATCGACAACGAGCGGATCGAGGAGGAGCGCCGGCTGATGTACGTCGCGATCACGCGCGCGCAGCGCAGCCTGCACCTGAACTGGTGCAAGAAGCGCAAGCGGGCGCGCGAGACGGTCGTGTGCGAGCCGTCGCGCTTCATTCCCGAGATGGGGCTCGACGAAGCGCCGCCGCCGACGCCGGAGGAAGCGCCGATGACGCCGAAGGACCGGCTCGCGAGCCTGAAGGCGCTGTTGCAGAAGTGAGGCGGTGCGCTTCGGCGCACGGACGCCCCGGCGATCCGGATAAACGAAACCCCCGCGACGCGTGTGCGCCGCGGGGGTTTTTTCTGGCCGGCAGGCGTTACTTCGACGCGTTGACCATGTAGTCGACGGCCGCCTTCACGTCGGCGTCGGACGCGTTCGCCCCGCCCTTCGGCGGCATCGCGCCCTTGCCGTGCAGCGCGTAGTTGTAGACGGTATCCATCGAGTCCTTCAGGCGCGGCGCCCAGTCTTCCTTGCTGCCGAACTTCGGCGCGCCGAGCACGCCGGCCGCGTGGCACGCCTGGCAGACCTGCGTGTACAGCGCCTTGCCGGCGGAGGCGGCGTCGGCGCTGGCCGGCGCGGCCGCGGGCTTTTCGCCGGCCTTCGGAATCGCGGCGATCGCGGCCATTGCAGCGGCGGCCTGCGCGTTCGATGCATCGGCGCCCGAAGCGCCTGCCGCACCCGCCGCGCCGCTCGCCGCCGGGGCCGCGTTGGCGGCCGGGGCAGCTGGCTCGGGGAAGTTCGCGCCGTCGTTGTTCGCCATGTAGACGATCGCACGCGCGATTTCATAGTCGCTGACGTCGTCGGGGCTCGTGCCGCCGCGCGGCGGCATCGCGCCCTTGCCCGACAGCGCCGTTTTCAGCAGCGTGTCGAAGCCCTGCGAGATGCGCGGTGCCCAGTCGTCCTTGTTGCCGAACTTCGGCGCGCCCGCGGCGCCCGTGCCGTGACAGGTCACGCACACGGCCTTGTAGACTTCCTCGCCGGTCTTGTACGTGCGGGGCGCATTGGCGTCCTTCACGTCGACTTTCGCGAGCGGTGCGATCCGCGCGGCGACCTGTTCGTCGGATAGCGCATCCGTGCCCGCGCCCGAACGGAACGCATGGTTGGCATAAGTGGCAAACAGGACGATCAGGGCGATCGGAATCGCGAATGAGGCGATGACGACGGCAATCAGCTGCCCGGGGGTTTTGACGGGAGATTCGTGGGGTGCTTCGCTCATGCTTGCCTCGTCTCCGTGATTAGGAATTGTGAGCGCGGTGCAACGGCAAAATGGCTGGCGATCCAATGAGTCCGGACGATTATAGACGGAACGTTTACATCACGGCGAGCGGCGCGAAGGCGCGTGTTTACCCGCACGAATTGCGGGCCTGACGGGGTTTCGGCGGGCAAGGTGGACGCGTTTTGGGAAACCGGGTATCCTTGCGGTCTTGTCAATGGTGGGCGGCCAGTTTATTGGGGTCGTTTCACTGTCGTCACTGTCATATGCGCCCGTAGCTCAATGGATAGAGTACTGCCCTCCGAAGGCAGGGGTTGCTGGTTCGATCCCAGCCGGGCGCGCCAAGCCTGATCGAGCATTCTTCGTATCGATTTCCTTTTTTTGATCGTTCATCTCGCGTGCCTGACCACGGCAACGTGAGGGCAACGCGCGCCGGTTGGCTCGGGCATCGACAGCGCGCGAGTCACTGATACGGCAGCTTGCGCCGCGCCGCTAGCCCGTGCGCGAGCGATCCAGACGCTTCCGCCGCTTCACTTCAACACAAGCCTGCGCACGCAGCCACCCGCCGACACCGGATGCGAAATGGCCGTCACGCGCTCGTGAAATCTTTCAGAACGCATTCAAGTCCTGCCGCTGCATCGGCAGCGTCTCGCGCATGTCCCGGTGACATGCGATCGATCGCCCGATCTATCTAAAGTTTGTCGCTCCATGGTCGTTAATCAGTCGGGTGCAGGATAGGGCCAAATCAAAGTAAAGCGTCGGCTGACGGGGGGCCAGTCTCGGGCATGCCGCTTCTGAACAACGAACTTGGAAAGGATGAAGCATGACTTCGATCGTAACCGGCATGTCTACGGCGCAAATCGCGGCGCTTACGACGACGCAGGCGCACGCGCTTACTGGGACCGACATCGGTGCAATGACGACCGACCAGGTCAAGGCATTGACGACCGACTCGGTGGCTGCGCTGACCACGTCGGCAGTCGTCAGCCTCAGCACGACGGCTGTCGCGATTCTCAGCTCCGACCAGCTCGGCTCGCTGAATACGGCGGACATTGCCGCGCTCAAGACGAACCAGATTGCAGCACTCACGTCCGATCAACTCTCGAAGCTGAGCGCGCCCCAGGCCGGTGCGCTGTCGAGCGCCCAAGTGGCGGCGCTGACGACCAGCCAGGCACAGAACGGCCTCACGACGGACCAGATTCACGCGCTGACGACGGCGCAGGCCGCTGCCTTGTCGACGGCCGACGTCGCGGTGCTGACGACGGCGCAAGTCACGGCGCTGACGACGGCCGATGTCGCGGCGCTGAAGACGAACCAGGTCGCTGCGTTGACGACGACGCAGGTGCAGAAACTGACGACCGATCAGGTCAAGGCGCTGACGACTGCGCAGGCGGCCTCGCTGACGACGGCGCAAGTGGCGGCGCTGACGACCGATCAGGTGAATGCGCTGACGACGGCCGCGTTCGCGGCGCTGAAGCCGACGCAGGTCGCGGCACTGACGACGGCGCAGATCGCCAATCTGAGCGCGGCGCAGGAAGGTGCGCTGACGAGCGCGCAGGTGGCGGCGCTGACGACGAATCAGGTGCAGAACGGCCTGACGACCGACCAGGTCAAGGCGCTGACGACGGCGCAGGCCGCGGCGTTGACGACGGCGCAGGTCGCCGCGCTGACGACGGCGCAGTCGAGCGCGCTGACGACGGCCGATGTGGTCGCGTTGAAAGCGACTCAGATTGCGGCGCTGACGACGGCCCAGGTGCAGAACCTGACGACCGCTCAGGCTGCGGCGCTGACGAGCACGCAAATCGCCGCGCTGACGACGGCGCAGGTGCAGAACGGCCTGTCGACCGATCAGGTCAAGGCGCTGACGACGGCGCAGGCGTCGGCCATGACGACGGCGCAGATCGCGGCGCTGAGCACGGACCAGGTGAACGCACTGACGACGGCCGCATTCGCCGCGCTGAAGCCGACGCAGGTGGCGGCACTGACGACGACGCAGATCACCAACCTGAGCGCGGCGCAGGAAGGCGCGCTGACGACCGCCCAGGTCGCGGCATTGACGACCGCGCAGGTGAAAAACGGCTTGACGACCGATCAGGTCAAGGCGCTGACGACCGCGCAAGCCGCGGCGCTGACTGCGGCCGACGTGACGGCGTTGTCCACCGCGCAAGCGACCGCACTGACGACGTCCGCCGTGGCGGCGCTGAAGACGGGCCAGATTGTGGCGCTGACGACGGCCCAGGTGCAGAACCTGACGACCGATCAGGTCAAGGCGCTGACGACCGCGCAGGCGCAGTCGTTGACGACGGCGCAAGTGGCGGCGCTGACGACGGACCAGGTGAACGCGCTGACGACGGCCGCGTTCGCGGCGCTCAAGCCGACGCAGGTCGCGGCGCTGACGACGACGCAGATCACCAATCTGAGCGCGGCGCAGGAAGGTGCATTGACGACCGCGCAGGTGGCCGCGCTGACGACGAGTCAGGTGCAGAACGGCCTGACGACCGATCAGGTCAAGGCGCTGACGACCGCGCAGGCCGCGGCGCTGACGGCCGCTGACGTAACGGCGCTGTCGACGGCGCAAGTCACGGCGCTGTCGACGGCGAACATCGCGGCGCTGAAAACGCCCCAGATCGTCGCGCTGACGACGACGCAGGTGCAGAACCTGACGACCGATCAGGTCAAGGCGCTGACGACCGCGC
Source organism: Burkholderia sp. USMB20 (assembly GCF_000949135.2). Classification (GTDB taxonomy): domain Bacteria; phylum Pseudomonadota; class Gammaproteobacteria; order Burkholderiales; family Burkholderiaceae; genus Burkholderia. Next base: position 128,852 of record NZ_JTAN02000008.1, read on the forward strand.
AGGCGGGCGCGCTGACGACGGCGCAAGTGGCGGCGCTGACGACCGACCAGGTGAACGCGCTGACGACGGCCGCCTTCGCGGCGCTGAAGCCGACGCAGGTCGCGGCACTGACGACGGCGCAGATCGCCAATCTGAGCGCGGCGCAGGAAGGTGCGCTGACGAGCGCGC
>NZ_JTAN02000017.1 GCF_000949135.2 Burkholderia sp. USMB20
AGCAACAACCGATTGGACAGCATGACGGCTGACCGGGTGCTGTCGATCATCCGTGATCGCTACGCCGATTTTGGCCCGACGCTGGCCTGCGAGAAGCTCCCGGAATGTCACGGGCGGAGTTGCCTTCCGTCCGGACGCATCGTTGCTGGTTCACATCGACGGCCCCGGGCGAGACCGTCATCGCCCGGAGCGCACCTGCCTACGTCGTCACGCTGGCGCTGGGTTCGAGCGCAGGATTGTTTTCCCCTGCCCCGGGACGGATCTTGAACCAGATCGAGTACATAGCCGGCAGAAACACCAACGTCAGAACCGTTCCGGCGAATGTTCCTCCGATAAGCGTATAAGCCAGCGTGCCCCAGAACACGGAATGGGTCAGCGGAATGAACGCAAGCATCGCGGCAACCGCGGTCAGGATCACGGGCCTCGAGCGCTGCAGCGTGGCCTCCACCACCGCATCGAACGGCGTCATGCCCGCGCGCGCGTTCTCTTCGATCTGGCCGATCAGGATCAGCGTGTTGCGCATCAGGATGCCGGAGAGCGCAATGAGTCCCACCAATGCGTTGATGCCGAATGCCTGATTGAACAGCAGGAGTGTCGGCACCACACCGATCAATCCCAGCGGACTGGTCGCGAACACCATCATCGTGGCGGAAATCGAGCGGGTCTGAAAAATGATGATGAGCAGCGTCAGCGCGATCATGATCGGGAACAGCGGCGCGAGCGCAGTTGTCGCCTTGTTGGCCTCCTCGATGGAGCCGGCCTCCTCGATCCGGTAGCCGCCCGGCAGCTTCGCGATGATGGGCTGAAGCTGCGCGAGCATCGCGGTCGACACATCGGGTGGCTGCAACCCTTCGGCGATATCGCCGCGCACGGTGATCGTCGGCGTTCGATCGCGCCGGCGCAGGATCGGATCCTCCATGCGGATGTCGACTTTGCCGACCTGCGAGAGCGGCACCCGCTGCCCTGCGGCGCCGATCAGCGTGAATCCGTCGATCCGTTGCGGGTCGAGCCGGATGTCGCCCGCCGAACGCGCGACGAGCTCCACGGAACGAATGTCCTCGCGTACGTGCGTGACGGGAATGCCGGTCAGCAGGAATTGCAGTTGCTGCGCGACCGAGCTGGACGTCAGTCCGAACGCCCCGAGACGATTTTGATCGAGCGTGAAATGCACGGTGGGAACGCGCGGCCCCCAGTCGGCGTTCACCGTTCGCATCATCGGGCTGGCGTTCATGGTCCGTTCGACCTGTGCGGCGATGGTGCGCAACGTCTGGGCGTCCGGGCCCATGACCCTGAACGCGACGGGGTAAGGCGAGTAAGGGCCGAACACCAGCTGCGTGACGCGAACCTGCGCCCCGGGCACCAACCCTTCGGCGATGACCTTGCGCAGACGGAATTTGAGCGCTTCCCGTTGGCGCTCGTCATTCGTGCGGATCACGATCTTCGAGAAGGACGAATCCGGCAGTTCCGGAGACATGGCCAGATAGAAGCGCGGAGCGCCCTGCCCGATGTACGAGGTCACGATCTGCGCTTCCGGCTGCTTCGCGAGCCATGCCTCGACTTTTTCCGTTGCCGACGCGGTCTGCTCGATCGAAGTCCCATAGGGCATCTGCACTTCGACGAGCACTTCCGGGCGATCGGAAGTCGGGAAGAATTGCTTCTTCACGAGCCCCATGCCCATCACGGCGACCACGAACGATGCCACCACGATCCCGGCGACCATCCACTTGCGTGCGATCACGCGCCCGAGGAAGCGGCGAAAGCGCCGGTAGTTCGGCGTGTTGTAGATCGCCTCGTGGCCGCCTTCGATCACGGCGATGTCGGGTAACAGCTTGACGCCGAGATACGGTGTGAAGACGACGGCCACGATCCACGAGGTGACCAGCGCGATGCCGACGATCCAGAACATGTTGCTGGTGTATTCGCCGGCCGTCGAGCGCGCAAAGCCATTCGGCATGAAGCCGACAGCCGTGACCAGCGTGCCCGACAGCATCGGTGCGGCCGTGTGGCTCCACGCGTAAGCTGATGCCTGGACGCGGCTATAGCCCTCCTCCATTTTCACGACCATCATTTCGATGGCGATGATCGCGTCGTCGACGAGCAGGCCGAGCGCGAGAATCAGCGAACCGAGCGTGATGCGGTCGAAGCTCTTGCCCGTTGCGGCCATGACGACGAAGACGCCCGCGAGTGTCAGCGGCACCGCCGCCGACACGACGATGCCGACACGCCATCCCATGCTCGCGAAGCTCACGACCATCACCACGAGCAGCGCGACAAAGAACTTCACCATGAATTCGTCGATGGCCGAATGGATGTTGACGGCCTGGTCGGTCACTTTCGTGAGGCTCACGCCCAGCGGCAGCCCGGCATTGATCGATGCGACTTCCGTGTCGAGCGCCTTGCCGAGATTGAGCCCGTTCCAGCCGTCCCGCATCACGACGCCGAGGAGCAACGCCGGTTCGCCTTTGTTGCGAATCTGGAACGTGGCCGGGTCTTCGTAACCGCGTTCGACGGTCGCCACATCGGAGAGCTTCAGTGTGCGGCCCTGAACGACGATCGGCGTGTCACGGATGGTCTGCAGCTTGTCGAAGGCGCCTTCGACACGAATGAAGACCTGCGCGCCCGCCGTATCGATCGAACCAGCCGGCGTGAGAACGTTCTGGTTGTTCAGCGCGGCAAAGATCTCCTGCGGGGTCACGCCGAGCGTCGCGAGCCGGTCGTGCGAAAACGACACGTAGATCCGTTCCGCCTGCTCGCCGATGATGTTCACCTTCTTGACGCCCGGCACATGAAGAAGCCGCTGGCGTAACCCCTCGGCGTCGCGCACCAGCAATCGTTGCGGCTCGCCTTTCGCCTTGAGCGCGAACAGCGCGAACGTTACGTCGGAATACTCATCATTGACGAGCGGGCCGATCACGCCGGGCGGCAGGTTGCCCGCTTCGTCGTGCAGCTTCTTGCGCGCCTGATAGAACTCCTCGGGCACGTCCGCGGGCGGCGTACTGTCGAGCAAGGTCACGGTGGTGAAGGCCAGCCCCGGACGCGTATAGGTCTCGGTCCGGTCGTACCAGCGCAGCTCCTGCATGCGCTTTTCGAGCGGCTCGGCCACCTGGTCCTGCATTTCCTGCGCGGTCGCGCCGGGCCATGCCGTAATGACCGTCATCGACTTGACGGTGAATGGCGGATCTTCTGCCCGCCCCAGTTTCAGGAAGGCAATCACGCCGGCGATCGAAATCAGGATGATCAGAAACAGCGTGACCGAGCGCTCCCGCACCGCAAGAGCCGACAAATTGAAGCCGCTCATTGCGCTGCTCCTTGCGTGGAGACGGATGCCGCGGCCAGCTTGTCGTTGGCGAGACGCACGCGCTCTCCGTCGTGCAACAACTGGGCACCGAGCGCGACGACCTGGTCGCCTTCGCGAAGATCGCCAGTCACCGTCGCACTGTCGTCGCTCAATGCGGTGACACGAACCTTGTGCCAGGTCACACGCGATTGAGATCGATCGACGGTCCAGACGCCGGTGCCGGTTCCCGTGCCCGGATCGAACAAGGCGCCGACCGGCACCACCATGCCGGCCTGTGTCTGGCCGGCATTGCCGGCGAGATCGATGGTCACGGTCGCGCCGAGCGGTGCATTCGAGAGCGCGCCCTCGAGGACGTATCTCGCCTCGTAGGTTCGTGTCAGCCGATCCGCAGAATCGGAGAGCTGGCGCAGGACGGCGGGAACGGGCTTCTGGTCCGCGCCGTAAAGCGTCGCCGCGGCAATCGAGCCGGACGCGGGACGCAGCGTCTCGGGAAGCTGGACGACGGCCTCGCGGGGGCCGGCATGCGCGAGCCGCACGACGATTTGTCCCGGCGCGACGACCTGGCCCGGCTCCGCCAGCGTCTCGACCACCACGCCGTCGGCGTCCGCCATGACGACGGCGTATCCGGAAGCATTGTTGGCGAGCACGGCCTGCGCCTGCGCTGCGACGAGCTGGGCCCTGGCGGAATCGGCCGCCGCCTTGAGCTGGTCGTAGGTCGATGCCGACACCGCGCCAGCCCCGACGAGATCCCGATACCGCGCCTCGTCGGCAGCCGTCTGCGTCGCGCGCGCCTGCGCAGCGTCCACGAGTTTCTGCTGCGCACGGGCCTGCAGCCCCAGATCGATCGGATCGATGCGCATCAGGGGCTGGCCGCGCTTGACCGTTTGGCCCGCGTCGACCAGTCGCTCGATGACTTTACCCTGAACGCGGAAACCGAGATCGCTCTGAACGCGGGCGCCCACGACACCCGAAAACGACCGGCTCGTACGCGCCGCGCCGTGAACGGCGCTGGTACGCACAAGTGGCGCCTCGGTACGCGGATCAGCAGCCGGATGCTCGCCGCATGCTGCGAGCGCAAGCGAAGCCAGGCCCAATGTGTAGACAAGACGATGGCGCCGGAACATGAGATCCCCTCTCGCAAAGAACAGGAGACCTCATTCTGATACCAGTGACCAAATCAGTCAATAGTCACAACAAGATTCATGGAGCAAGACTTCTGAGGACGAGGTTCGCGAGTTGGGCCGTCGCCTCTTCCGCACCATCGAGGTTGTACTGGAGCATCAACGGATTGAAGTAAGGCTTCATCACCAGAAAGATCGCGTTCACTGCCTCGTCTGGCGGGGTCTTGCGTTCGAATTCGCCGGTTTCGCGTCCGAGTCGCAGGATATCGGCGATGAGTTGCCGGATCTGGTCCTCGTAGCCTTTGACGGAGGGCCAGGGCGACGCGGCCGCCTCGGCGGCGATATCGTAGAGCTTGCGATCCTGGAAGAAAAGCTGACTTCCAGACGCAAGCAAGGTCTTGAACATACGGCGAAATTTCTCGGTTGCACCGTGCGCGCCGTCGACATTTTCGCTGACTGCGGCCACGATCGCGGCGAGCCGATTGGCGCAGATGACCTGACCGATCGCCTGTTTGGAGTCGAAAAATTTGTAAATATAGGCTTTTGAAAACCCGATTTCCTTCGCGAGGTCGGAGACCGTGGTTTTTTCGTAGCCGTAGCGGCTGAAGTATTCCGTTGCGGCGTCGACGATCTGGGCGCGAACTTCGTGGTCCGAGGGGCCACGGGACGAAGAGGTGGAGGGAGTCGGTTTGTTCATGCGTCAAGCTTAGTCCGACGCTCGTCAGTTGACAACGTGTGACCATATTGTATATTGGTCACTATATTTCCTCTCCCGTTGTCGCTCCCGAGATGATCATGCCCTTGCGCCGTCCACTTGTTCTCCTGACTAGCGTCGCCGCCCTTTCGGCGTGCGCCGTGGGTCCCGACTACCACCGCCCGGATGCGCCGCTGGCGCAGCACTACATGACCCAGCCGCCCGCCCGCGCGGCAAAGGCTCCGGTTGCCGACCTGTCCGCATGGTGGGAAAGCTTCAACGACCCGCTGCTCACGCATTACGTTTCGCTGGCGCTGGCCGAGAACCTGGACCTGGCCCAGGCCGTCGCGCAAATCACTCAGGCGCGCGCGCGCCTCGGCACGGCCAACGCGGCGCTCCTGCCGTCGGCCTCGGTTTCTGCATCGGCGGCACGAGCCTATCAGTCTGTCGATACGCCGTTGGGGCGAGTGCTCAATGCCACGCCGGGGTACGAGCGCTGGGGCACCGCGTACGAAACCAACCTGGAGGCCGGTTGGGAGTTCGACATTTTTGGCGGTCTGCGCCGTCAGCGTGAAGCCGCGCTCGCCGATTACTCGGCAACGCAGGCGGCGGCAGTTGCTACCCGGCTTGCCGTCGCGGCCCAGACTGCCGATATCTACGTCACGATCCGAGGGCTCCAGGCCCGTCTGGATATCGCGACCCGGCAGGTGCAGACGCAGCAGGCGCTTCTCGCAGACGTGAAACTCCTGTATTCGAAGGGCGCGGCAGCCGACTATCAGGTTCAGCAGGCGCAAGGTGCGCTCGACCAGGTGCAGGCCAGCGTGCCCGTCCTCCTCGCGGCGCTCGATGCGGCGTCGAACGCCCTCGACGTGATGCTCGGTACACCTCCTGGCACGCACCGCGCAGAGCTGGGCTCGCCTTTCCCGATCCCCGTCGCGCCGGCGCTCGCGGAAATGGGCACGCCAGCCGATCTGCTGCAAAGACGTCCCGATCTGATCGCCGCCGAACGTCACCTCGCCGCCGCCAATGCGCGCATCGGCGCTGCGATCGGCGAGTACTACCCGACGGTCTCGCTGAACGCCTTCCTCGGCAGCGCGACCTCGGCCGCCGCCGGTACGTTGTTCTCGGGCGGCGCCAACCAGGCGGCCGGCCTCGTCGGGCTGCGCTGGCGACTGTTCGATTTCGCGCGCATCGGTGCCGATGTCGACGCGGCGAAAGGCGCCGACGCGCAGGCGCTCGCAGCATATCGGCAGGCCGTGCTCCGCGCCTCCGAGGACGTCGAAAACTCGCTCTCGTCATTGGTGAATCGAGAGGCGCAGGCTGCCACGCTGTCGCATGCCGAGTCGTCGTTCTCCCGCGCCAAGGATTCGTCGATGACCGCGTACCGCAGCGGTGCAGCGAGTTTCATCGACGTATTGCACGCCAACGAGACCCTGCTCCAGGCCGCCGACGCGCGTGCACAGGCACAGACGGAATCCGCTCGTGCAGCGATCTCGACGTTCAAGGCGCTCGGCGGCGGCTGGGACCCGGCATCGCACGATGCGCAGACGACGCTGAGCTCACGCTGACGCCGCCGCCCTGCACTGGCGCGCGCAATGGCGCCTGCGCACGTTCCTGGTTCGCGCAATAGCGGACCACGGGCGACTCGATTGCCCGGGGGATTCGGTCTTTCGTCCAAAGCGCACGCGGAATGCGATGTGCAGCAATTCGATGGCGATGATCAAGGCGTCGTCCATCGATCTGCCGCGGTATCGGGGCGGTCAGAGATCGGCCAGGTTGGTCGCGGAACCCAAGCCCTCGACGCCAGACCGGCTCGGAGATCGGCACGCAGATGCTCTCCCCGATCTCGAACCGCACCTTGCCCGACTGTTCTCCGAGGCTTGAGTCGGCGGCCGACGTAAGCGAGAAAACGGAGACGTACGGACCGTTCAGACGCGTTTTCGTACTCGCCGGTTTCGATTTATATCGATGCTATTGTGATAAGAAAAGTTATCCGGATAGATCTGATAAACCATCGAAGTACCCGACGTGTCCGAGCACACCATCGCGCGGCATTGACAGCACTTCCTCGCACGAATCCCGGATTTCACAGCGATTCGACGCGCGGTGTCGCCCACGATTGCAGCCTCGCTCGAAGCTTCGTTCGCAGCCGCCTCGATTCCCCTTCCGCCGCAACGATCGCCGTCGCGGCCGCCCCGTTCTTTCCCGCATTTGTTCCCGCGACGCAAGACTGTTGGTCCACGGTGGGTGTTCGAACTCCGGCGCGACGCGCCTAAAGTCTGGTCCATCGGATTCATCGATCCGGTCGGCACCAACGCCGAAAACCAGTCACCTGTCGAGGCATATCATGAGCACATCCAAAGTCATCATCGTCACCGGCGCATCGCAAGGCATCGGCGCGGAGACAGTCAACGCATTCCGCGCCCACGGTCATCGGGTGGTCGCGACGTCCCGTTCGATCGGCGCGTCGGACGATCCCGATCTGGTCACCGTCGCGGGCGACATCGGCGACCCGGCTGTCGCGCGGCGGGTGGTCGATACCGCACTCGAGCGCTTCGGCCGGGTCGACACGCTCGTCAACAACGCCGGCGTGTTCATCGCGAAGCCGTTCACGCAATACACCGCGGACGACTATGCGACCATCACCCGTGTGAACCTGGACGGGTTCTTCCACGTCACGCAGCGCGCGATCGCGGCGATGCAGCGCAACGGCGGCGGACACGTGGTCAGCATCACGACGAGCCTCGTTGACCACGCGAACAGCAACGTGCCGTCGGTGCTCGCGTCGCTGACGAAAGGCGGGCTCAATGCGGCGACGAAGTCGCTCGCAATCGAGTACGCGAAGGCCGGCATCCGCGTGAATGCCGTGTCCCCCGGCATCATCAAGTCGCCGATGCATGCGCCCGACACGCACGCGACGCTCGCTTCGCTGCATCCGGTCGGCCGGATGGGCGAGATGAGCGACATCGTCGGCGCGATCCTGTATCTCGATTCGGCGCCGTTCGTTACGGGCGAGATCCTGCACGTGGATGGCGGCCAGAGCGCCGGGCATTGAGCGGCGACGATGGGAGACTGCGCCGGGGCAAAGGGGGCAAATGGTGAGCGGCGGCCCGGCAACGGCGCAGCCGCGCCATTCGCGCCCCGCTCTGCCCCGTTGCCGGCATTCCCCCAGACGCAGCTAGCGCGCCCGCTTGCCGGGCGCCTGTTGCAGATGTTCGACGAGAAAGTCGACGAAGACGCGCACGCGCGAAGACAGATAGCGCGCATGGGGATACAGCAGCATGAACGGCCGCGACCGGCCGCCCTGGCCGGACAGCACCTCCGTGAGCGTGCCCTCGCGCAGATCCCGGTCGACGATGAAGCGATAGGTCTGGAACAGGCCCGCACCGCTGCGCGCGAGCGTGACGCCGGCGAGGACGTCGCCCGACGTGCCGTAGCCGCCGGTCGTCGCGACGTCGATTTCCGCCGAGCCGTCGTTGAACAACCACGGAACCGGCCGGCCGCTGCTCGGGAGCTCGAACTGGATGCATTCGTGCGCGTGCAGATCGTCGACGGCGCGCGGCACGCCGGCGCGTTTCAGGTAGCCGGGCGTCGCGACGACAACGAGTTCCGCATCCTCCAGCTTGCGCGCGACCAGGCTCGAATCCGCCGGCGCGCGGCCGCGGATCGCAAGATCGAAACCCTCCTCGGCGAAGTCGATGTTGCGGTTGCTCAGATGCGTTTCGACGCGCACGTCCGGATATCGCTCGCGAAACGCGGGTAACAGCGGCAACACGCGATAGTGTCCGTACGGCGTCGGCATGCTGATGCGTAGCACGCCGGCCGGCGTGGCCTGCTGGCCCGTCGCTTCGCGCTCGGCGTCGACGAGTTGCGACAGCGCATCACGGCATTGCTCGAAATAGCGCCGGCCGGAATCGGTCAGGCGGATCTGCCGTGTCGTCCGCACGAACAGGCGTACGCCGAGACGCTCCTCGAGGCGCGCGACCGAGCGGCTGACCGCGGCCGGCGTGACGCTCGCAGCCGTCGCCGCGAGCGTGAAGCTGCCGAGTTCCGCGGCCAGGCAGAACAGCTCGATGCTGCCGAGCAGCAGGTCGTCGAATTTTCTCTGCATGGGGCGCTCCTGCTGCTTCGTGCGTGGCGTGGCCGGCAACGCGAACGTAGGCATCACGGAATCGCGCTCGCGGCGAGCCGGCGCGCGCCGTTTCGTCGCGTGACGCTGAAGCAGCGAGTGTGCATGAATCCCGGCCGGGAAACCAGCGTACCGACGACCGTCGCCGGCAACCGTTCGCGCCACATTGCGCCGCGCGCGATTCGTTACATCGCGTGTCGATTCAATTGCGCGAACGATATTTACCGGCTTCGATCGCCTCAATAGAGTGACTGCCAGAGACCCGTGCGAGTGAATCTTCCGAGCCTGGGCGCCTCTCAATTTTCCCCGAAGGAGCAAGCGATGACGATCGAACAGAAGCTGGCCGAACTCGGCCTCACGTTACCCGAACCGCCGCAACCGCTCGGCAGCTACACGGCCGTCAGCGAAGCCGGCAACCTGTTGTTCATCTCCGGACAACTGCCGCTCGTCGACGGCAAGGTTGCCTATACAGGCCGCGTCGGTGAACGGCTGAGCGTCGACGACGGGCGGCATGCGGCGCAACTCGCCGCGCTGAACGTGCTTGCGCAGATCCGCAAGCACCTCGGCGGGTTCGACCGCCTGCATCACATCGTGCGTGTCGAGGGGCACGTTGCGTCGGCGGACGGCTTTTTCGGCCAGCCGGCCGTGATCGACGGCGCCTCCGATCTGTTCGCCTCCGTGCTCGGCGACAAGGCCGGACACGCGCGCTCGGCGTTTTCCCAGCGCCAGTTGCCGGCCGACGCAGCCGTGATTCTGGTCGTGATCGCCGAAATCCGGCCGGCGTAGCCGCGTTGCCGTTGCGCGGGCAGCCGCCGTTCCGACGGCGGCCGCCCTGCCGGTGACTGGAATTCCGTGGGACGCGATCTTTTCGATATAAGGGATGGAACACCGCACATCCTTGCCCGGCAAGGCCGTACACGATCTAGATACATTGGAATACAAAATATCGCATGCGATTTAATCGAATCCGCTTGACGAGGTTCGGCGTCTCGACCAAACTGCATCGCATGCGATCGAATCGCATTAGATAGAACCTTCCAACCTGACGGAGTGAACGATGAGCAAGATCGAAAAAGTGCTGTACACGGGCAAGACGCATACGACTTCCGGCGGCCGCGACGGCGCGGCGCGCAGTTCCGACGGTCGCCTCGACATCCAGCTGTCGTCGCCGGGCACCGCCGGAACCGGCACGAATCCGGAACAACTGTTCGCGGCCGGCTGGTCGGCCTGCTTCATCGGCGCGATGCAGCTCGCGGCACGTGCGGCGAAGGTCACGCTGCCGGCCGATCTCGCGGTCGATGCGGAAGTGGACCTGGGCATGGGCGGCAACGCGTACTTCCTGCAGGCCCGCCTGAACGTGAGCGCGCCGGGGCTCGACCGTTACGTCGTGCAGCACATCGTCGACACCGCGCATCAGACCTGCCCGTACTCGAAAGCGACGCGCGGCAACATCGACGTCGAAATCCGCATCGTCTGAACGTTGAATCGGGCGGCCAGGCGCCGCCCTCCCGAATCTCCTGCCATTTTCTTGTCGAGGTAAATGATGAAGACTCAACTGATCGCCGCCCTGCTCGTCGCCGTGTCCGCTGCCGTTGCCGCGCCGGCCTTCGCCAGTGAAGCCGTCGTGACGCGTGCGCAAGTGCGCGCCGAACTCGTGCAGCTCGAACGGACCGGCTACCCGCTGAACCGCGCCAGCGACGCGACCTACCCGGACAACCTGCAGGCCGCGCTGACGCAGATCCATGCGGACGACGCGGTGGCCAACGCACCGTCGAACGCGGGCTACGGCGTCGACGCAGTCGCGTCGACGCAGTCGGGCCGACGCGCGGTCGTGCAGATGGCCGAGCGTTCGGTCTATTTCGGTCGTTGAGCGCGATCCGCGATTCCGGACGAATCGCGCCGACATGCCGCACACGCCTGAACGCCCCGTTTCTTTCCATTGAATCTGTCGAGGTAAATGATGAAAACCCAAGTGATCGCTGCCCTTCTCGTTGCCGTATCCGCCGCCGTTGCCGCACCCGCCTTTGCCAATGAAGCCGTCGTGACGCGTGCGCAAGTGCGTGCCGAGCTCGCCCAGCTGCAGCAAGCCGGCTATGTGCCGGGCCGCGCGAACGATCCGCACTATCCGGACGACCTGCAGGCCGCGTTGACGCGTATCCATGCGAACGACACCGCCGCAGCCGATACGGCGACGTCCGGTTACGGCAGCGACGCGGCAGCCGGCACGCAGTCGGGCAGCCGTCTCGTCACGCGTGTCGCCGAGCGCTCGATCTACTTCGGCCATTGAATGAAACCGCGATCGGCGCCCGTTGTCGGCGTGCGACGCCCACACTCCGATCACTCTTTTCTGTCGAGGTAAATGATGAAGACCCAACTGATTGCTGCCCTGCTCGTCGCCGTGTCGGCTTCCGCTGCCGCACCGGCATTCGCGACCGAAAGCACCGTCACGCGCGCGCAGGTGCGGGCGGAACTGGCCGCGCTCCAGAAGGCCGGCTACCTGCCGAATCGCCCGAACGATCCGAACTATCCGGAGAATCTGCAGGCCGCGCTGAAGAGGGTTCGCGACAACGCTGCGACAGCGGCCGATACCGACGCATCCGGTTACGGCAGCGACGCCGACGGCGCGACGCAAGCCGGCCGCCGGAACGTCGTTCGCACGGCCGAGCGCTCGATCTACTTCGGTCATTGAGCGCCGCGCCGAAATCGACGACGTCATCCATCAAATAAAGCGTATGCGATATAATCGCATGCGATTTTGTTCGTCTGAGACCTGAATGGACGATCGCGTCTATGCTGTGCGACGAACGACCTTCAATAAGGGAGCAGGCAATGCGGCAAGCAACGACGGGGAACGAAGGAAGCGGAGCGCATCCGCTCGACAACGCCGTGTGGCATGCGCTCGCCGGCGAGCAGCAGCGTTTTGCGCTCGGCGACGAGCGCGCGCGGCGCTTTCCTCCCGAACTCGCGCCGTTTGCCGGCCTCGCCGAGCGCAGCCCCGCCGCTTTCGACGCGTTGCGCGCATTGATCGACACGCACGGGCCCGCGGCACTGGTCACGCCTGACGAGATCCCGACGCCGGGCGGATGTTCCGTGGTCCGGCGCGCGGTGCTGCATCAGATGATCTGGCAGGGAACGCCTGACGATGCGCAGCCGCTGGAGCATGTCCGGCTGACCGACGGCGACGTACCGGCCATGCTCGAACTGATCGCGGCGACGGAGCCGGGTCCGTTCGGCCCGCGCACGATCGAATTCGGTGGCTATCTCGGTGTACGGAGAGAAGGACGGCTCGTGGCGATGGCCGGTCAGCGACTGACTGCCGGCGGCCATACGGAGATCAGCGCCGTGTGCGTGGATCCCGCCTTTCGCGGCCAGGGCCTCGCGGCCGGACTGATCCGCGCATTGATCGCTCGGATTCGCGCGCGGGCGGAAACGCCGTTTCTGCATGTGCTGTCGTCGAATCGCGTCGCAATCGAGCGCTATCTGGCGCTCGGTTTCACGATCCGTCGCGACATGCAATTGCTGGTGTTGGGGCGTGAGGATACCGGGACGGGCCAGCCCGAGCGTCAACCGTAAGCAACCGAGCGCAGCATTGCAAAAGTCGGTCCGGACGGCCGGAAAAGCATGGAAATCGTGGAGCAAGCCGGCTGCAATCGTATCGCCGGCTCGACATCGAGCCGGCGGCCACGCTGTTCGTGGTTTACTCGTCGATCGAATCGATCAGGTTGCCGCGCAGCGTGACGATCGCCTTCTGCATCTTCGCGAATTCGTCGGGTTTGAGCCCGGTGGCTTCGACGAGATTCATGTCGAGCCCCTTCTCGCGCACGCGGCGACCGCTTTTCGTCAGGCTCACGACCACCTGGCGCTCGTCCGACGGATCGCGGTGCCGTTCCAGATAGCCCATCGCCTCGAGCTTCTTCAGGATCGGCGTCAGCGTGTTCGATTCGAGGAACAGCTTTTCGCCGAGCTGCCCGACCGTCTGGTCGCCCTCCTCCCACAGCGCAATGATCGTGATGTATTGCGTGTACGTGAGGCCGAGCTCCTCGAGGATCGGCTTGTAGGCCTTGCCGAACGCGAGGTTCGTCGAGTAGATCGCAAAGCACAGGAACTCGGAAAGCTTCGGCGTGGCGGGCGATTGGGTTTCGGTCGGTTTCATGAGCATCCTCCATCGACACGGGAGCGTGTCGCAGATGAATGCATTATATATCGCGTGCGATCTTATCGGAAGCATGATTATCGTTTCCGATTGACAGCACGCGACGCGAGCGATGCCCGCTCACGCTCAGGCTCGATCGCCGTCGTTCCGGCCCCGGCGCTCGCCGTGCCGTTGCCGGCTGATCGACAGCAGCGAACACTGCACCGGATGCGCGATTTCGGTCGCGAGGCCGCCCGCGGCGAACAGCAGGATCGTCAGCCAGCGTTTCATGCATCCTCCACGACGGACAGGCTCGCGCCGTCGGCGACGGTCGCGTCGAGCGCATACGGATCGACGCCTTCGAGGCAGCCGAGATTGACGCGCCAGCACGCGGGATCCTTGCGCGTCTGATGAAACGGGTAGACGCCGCACCGGCTGCAGAAAAAGTGACGGGCCGTGCGCGTGTTGAAACGGTAGGTCGTCAGCGCGTCCTCGCCTGCGACGATCTTCAGGTCGGCGGCGGGGAACATCGGGCTCATCAGCGCGCCGCGACGGCGGCAAAGGCTGCAGTTGCAGCGAACGGCCGGCGCAAGCGCGGTCCGGACCTGGAATTTCACGGCGCCGCAATGGCAGGATCCGTTGAACCATGTAGCAGACATGTCGTGCTCCTCGAGAGGTGATGTCTGCTTTATAACGAACCCGGGCGGACGCGTTGTATCGCTCTGTATCCGCGCGGTGCGCAGACACAGAGCATTGCAATTTTGTCGCGAACGGTGCGGATTTCCGCGCCTTCCGGCGCGTCCGCCGCGCGCCGCGTGATCCTGCACTCAGTCCAGCGCGTGCTGCAGCCGCGCGATGGCCGCCCGCGTCTCGCGCTCGAGCGTCGCGAACAGTTCCGCCGCCGGCAGCGACCGCACGAGCGGCGCCGCCTGCCCTGCCCACTGCGCGCCGTAGCCGAACTCGCCCTTCGCCTTCGCGGCCGCGTGCAGCGCCTTGCCGGCGTCGTACGCGATCGGATAGGCGGGCGTCGCCGGTGCGTGCGGATCGTCGCCGAGCGCGGTCAGCCGGTTCGCGATGCCGCGCGCGACACGGCCGGAGATCGCGGTCGTGAAGGTCGTGCGGTGCGCCGCGTCGCCGAGGATCGCGCGGCGATAACCGTCGTCGATCGACGTTTCCGGACACGCGACGAACGCCGTGCCGAGTTGCGCGGCCTGCGCACCGAGCGCGAGCGCCGCGGCGATGCCGTCGCCGTCCATGATGCCGCCGGCGGCGATCACCGGCAGCGCGCATTCGCGCACGAGCAGTCGCGTCAGCGCGAACGTGCCGAGCCGGTCGTCGTGCGCCGTCGAGTCGAATACGCCGCGATGCCCGCCGGCCTCGATGCCCTGCGCGACGATCGCATCGATGCCGGCCGCGGCGATCTGGCGGGCTTCGTCGGGATGCGTCGCGGACGCGAACAGCGTGATGCCGGCGCGCTTGAGCATCGCGATCGCCTCGTCGGACGGCAACCCGAAATGAAAGCTCACGACCGCCGGTTTTTCCTCGAGCAACATCGCGAGCATCGCATCGTCCGCGACGAAGCTCGTGTAGATCTCCGACAGCGCCGGCGGCGGCGTCGCGCCGTATTCGCGGAACACCGGCGCGAGCCACTCGAGCCACGCGCGTTCGACGGCGGCATCGGCACGGGCCGGCTGGTGGCAGAACAGGTTGATGTTGAACGGCCGGTCGGTGAGCGCGCGCGTGTCGCGGATCATCTTGCGCGCGCCGTCGGCGTTCGTCGCGCCGACGCCGAGCGAGCCGAGCCCGCCCGCGTTCGACACGGCAGCCGCCAGCGCGGGCGTGCTGACGCCGGCCATCGGCGCCTGGATGATCGGAGTGCGGACGCCGAGCGTGCGCAGCAGCGTCCGGTTGTCGGTCGGTCGATTCATGTCGTTGCCTCCTGCAACGTCCGGGATCGGAAGGCTCGGGCCGGCTGCCGGCCGAAGCGGCTTGGGTGGGTCCGGCGACGTCGCGCATGCGCGGTGCGTCGCGGGGACCCTGTCATGCGAATGCGAAAGCGGTGCCGGGTACGGCGGCTGACCAAACGACGACGCGGCCGTCGCGACGCGTGGTTGCGGCATCGCCTCCGCACGGCGTGCGAACCGGCCGTCCCGCAACTGCGCCCATGCTACGCCAGAGCGCCGCCCGCGGGTCAGCGCGCAGCGCTTCTACCGGCTGCGCACCCGATATGCGAGGGCCGCGCAGGCCGCCAGCAGCGCGGCCGTCACGAAGAACACCGAATGCAGGCCGAGCGCGACGCCGATCTGGCCGCCGATCACCGGGCCGATCACCTGCCCGCCGAACTGCGCGGACTGCAGGTAGCCGAGCATCTGGCCCGTCGCGCGCTCGTCGACCGACTGCCGGACCAGCTTGCCGATCGATGGCAGCAACCCGGCGAGCGTCATCCCCATCAGCACGCGCAGCGCGGCGAGCTGCCACCAGTGCGTGACGAACGCCTGCGGCAGCATCGCGAGCGCGGTCAGCAGCAGGCAGCCGACGATCACGTTCCAGCTGCCGATCCGGTCGGCGAGCGCGCCGAGCCGCGCGGCGGTCAGCATGCTGCCGAGTGCGGAGCCGGCCATCACGACGCCGGCGATGCGCGCCAGATGACTGCCGTCCACGCCGAGCCCGCCGATATAGACCGTGATGATCGGCTCGATCGACATGTTCGCGAGCAGCACCATCATCGCCGTCACGAGCAGCGCGGCGACCGCCACGCGATCGGTGCGCCGGGCCGGGTTCGCCGACGTTGCGCGGGCGTGCCGCGCGTGCGCGTCGGTGGCCGGATCGAAGTCCTCCTTCACGACGACGATCGTCAGCAGCGCGGCAACGGCGATCATCGCGCCACCCGCGAAAAACGTGCCGCGAATGCCGAGCCAGCCCGGCAGCAGGCCGCCGACGAGCGGCCCGACGAGATTGCCCGCGAGCGCGCCGGTCGACAGGATGCCGAGCGCCCAGCCCGCGCGTTCGCGCGGCGCCTGGGTGCCGACCATCACGGTCGACGCGGACGCATAGCCGCCGACGAGCCCGGCGATCAGCCGCAGTGCCACGAGTTCCACCACGTTGTGCGCGACGCCGATCAGCGACATCACGACGGCCATCCCGAGTGCCGCGCGCACGAGCATCGGCTTGCGGCCGAAGCGGTCCGCGAGGCGGCCCCACGGCGGTGCGGTGACGGCCGTGCCGAGAAACGTCGCGCCGAACGCGACACCCGACCACTGGATCACGGCCGACTGCGCGTCGACGCCGAGCTGCCGCACGTACAGCGGCAGGAACGGCAGCAGCATGCTGAGACTCACGAGCGTCGTGAACGACCCGAACACGCACACGGCGAGATTGCGGCGCCAGTAGCGCGCATTGCGTTCGGCGTAGCCGGCGCTCGAGCGGCCGGCGTGTGCGGCGGCCGGTGGGTGGGCGGTCGTGCTCATCGCGCCCTCGCCGAGGAGATCACGTCGACCGCGAGCGCC
The DNA here is from genome assembly GCF_000949135.2 of Burkholderia sp. USMB20. Taxonomy (GTDB): domain Bacteria; phylum Pseudomonadota; class Gammaproteobacteria; order Burkholderiales; family Burkholderiaceae; genus Burkholderia. The sequence goes on from NZ_JTAN02000017.1 coordinate 16,881, forward strand.
AGCAACAGCGCGGCGGTGCCGACGCCGAACAGCGCTTCGTAACGGCCGCCGCTCGATGCGAACAGGTACGACAGACCGTAGGCGGCGACCGCCTGCATGATCGCGAAGCTGGTCGTCGCGCTGCGCCATGCGCGCTTCGCGACCGACGGATGATGCGCGAGCAGCTCGTTTACGCGGCCCAGCGCGAGCGGCACGATGCCGGGCGTGAACGCGCCGACGAGCAGGCTCGACACGATCAGCGCGGCCGGGCCCAGGCCGAGCAGCGGCAGCGCGACCGCGACGGCTTCGATCGCGAATGCGATCCGCAGTGCGCGGCCGAAGCCCGCACGGTCGGCCAGATGCCCGCACGCGAGCGGCCCGACGATCGCGCCGAGGCCGTACAGCACCCAGTACTGCGCGCCCGCGTCGACGCCCTTGCCGAGTCCGCGCGCGACGTAGTCGACGAGGAAGATCATGTGCGGGACGAGCCCGACCGCGTTGAGCCCGTATTCGACGTACAGCGCGCGCAGGCTGCCGGCCGGCAGGTTGCGCGCGTGCGCGGCATGCGCCGCGGCGGCTGCGGGCTGTGCGTCGTCGGCCGGCCAGCCGCGCCACGCGACGGCGGTCAGCAGCAGCGACACGATCGCGAGCCCAAGCCACGTGACGGTGAGCCCTTGCCGCAGCAGGATCGGCACGATCGTGCCCGATGCCGCGATGCCGAGCCCGATCCCGGTGAAGATGCCGCCGCTCGCGAAACCGCGCCGCGACGGCGGCACGTGCGTGAGGATCGCCGGCGCCGCGAGCACCATCAGCGCCCCGCCCGACAGGCCGGACGCGAACCGCCACACGAAGAACCACAGGAACGACACGGGCGCCGCGCACGCGACGAATGCGAGCGTCGCGAGCAGCATCATCGCGCGCAGCACGGCGGTCGAGCCGGCGCGGCGCGCGAGCGTGCCGGCGACCAGCGCGCCGGCCAGATAGCCGCCGAGGTTGGCCGCCCCGAGATACGCGGCGGTGGACGCGGGAAACCAGTGCGCACCGATGATCGCCGGCAAGAGCGGCGTGTACGCAAAGCGCGCCAGGCCGATGCCGATCAGGCTCGCACTGGCGCCGGACACCGTGCCGCGCCACACGTTGAATGCGGGGGCGTGCGGCCGGTCGAGAAGCGCTTGTTGCATGGAGACCTCCCATTCGCTGGGCGGATGCACGCGCATCCGCCGGTTGATGGAAGTCTAGATTGAACCGGGTATCGGGAGAATCCATGCAGCACGGAAGCCATTCTTCCGTAACGCGATTCAATCTCCGTCGGTGATGGCCGCCAGCTGCGCGAAATGCTCGCGCAATCGCGGCGCGGCGAAATCGACGAACGTCCGCACCTTCGGCACCGACAGGCGTCCGTAAGGCGTGACCAGATGAATCGGCAGCGGCGCGTGCTCGCTGTCGCGCAGCACGATGCGCAGCGCGCCGTCCCGCACCGGCTCCGCAACGTGATACGAGAACAGCCGCGTGACGCCGTGACCGGCGAGCGCCGACGCGAGGGCGCCGCGGATCGTGTTGACGATGAAGCGCGGCGCGAACTGGACCACCTGTGGCAGCGCCGACGGCGCGGACGGCGGAAAGCTCCACGAATCGAGCCCGAAGTGCGTCATCGAGATGATCCGGTGCCGGGCGAGATCGGCCGGCGCGGTAATCGGCGGATGGTTCGCAAGGTAGTCCGGCGACGCGACGACGACACGCCGCACCGCACCGACCGGCATCGCGACGAGCGTCGAATCGCTCAGGTGCGCGATGCGCAGCGCGACGTCGATGCCCTCGTCGATCAGGCTGACGGGACGGTCGAGCAGTTGCAGGCGAATCGACACGGCCGGATGGCGGTCGATGAATTCGTCGATGAGCGCACGCAGCACGTCTTCGCCCGCGGCGACCGGTGCGGTGATCGTCAGCAGGCCGCGCGGCGCCGAGCGTTCGTCGGCGATCAGCATGTCGGCTTCCTCGAGATCCGCGAGGATGCGGCGGCACGCTGCCGCGTAACGTTCACCGGCTTCGCTCAAACGGATCGTCCGGGTGGTCCGGTACAGCAGCGCGGTGCCCGTGTGTTCCTCGAGAAACGCGAGCGCGCGGCTGACGGCCGCCGGCGAGCGGCCCAGGCGGCGGCTCGCGCCCGCGAGGCTGCCCTCGTCGAGCGTGGCGACGAACACCTTCATCGCATCGATTCGGTCCATGTCGTGTGCGGGGGCGCGTGGGTTCGTGTCGTGGGCGGGAAAAGCCAGCGAGCAGTCTACCGTACGCGTTGCGCAACGCGGGGGCAGCGCGGTCGCGCCGCTTCGTGAAATACTTCGGCGACGCGTCCTTGCGGAACTTCGAGATGACCGACTTGCCTGCCGTGCCCGCGTTGCGTTGCGTCGTCATGCGTTGCGCGTCGGCGTGCGTCGTCGCGTGGCTGGTCGCCGGGCCGGCGATGGCCGGCTCGTCGGCCGTGTCGCCGCCCGGGTTGCCGGCGCCCGCAATCCGCACGCCGCAACGCATCCTGTTCGTCGGCGACAGTCTCACGCACGGCCGTTACACGCCCGTGCGTTCGTACGGCGCGATGCATGCCGGCCGCCAGGCCGCAGGCGCGGCCGCGGCGCGGGTGATCGACGAGAACTTCGGGCAGACCGGCGCCCGCGCGGAACGCGAGCCGGGCCCGTGGGGCGGGATTCCGGGCATCTTCGCGCGGTTTGCCGTCGAAGCCGGGCTCGACTATGACGTCCATCTGGAAGCGATGTCGGCGACGAGTCTCGCCAAACACGACCGCGTTGCATCGGACGTGATCGACCGGCCTGTCTGGGACGCGGTCGTGCTGCAGGAGTTGAGCGCGAAGCCGCTGCCGTTCGTGCTCACGCATAGCCGCGCCAGCGATCCGGCCGCCTTCTGCGCGAGCGTCGCGAAGATCGCGCGCGGCATTCGCGCTGCTGCACCGCAAGCGCGCGTCTATCTGTACGAAACCTGGCCGGGCGCCGATCTCGCGAAGGCGCTGGCGGGCGAGCCGGGCAGCGCCGGCTTTCACGCGCGCTATGTCGAGCGTCTCGCCGAACTCGTCGCCGCGTATCGCGATGCATTCGAACGCGCCCGCCGCACCGATCCGTCGATCGTGGCCGTCGCGCCGGTCGGCCGCGCATGGCAGCGCGCGTGGATGGCGGGCATCGCCGATCCCGATCCGTATGCGCCGTCGGGTGCCCCGCTGCTGTGGTACGGCATGCGCGCGCACAACGACCCGCCGATCTCGCGGCTCGACTATCAGCATCCGGGCGTGACGGGCGCTTACCTCAGCGCGCTCGTGCTGTTCCAGCAGATCGCCGGCGTCGACGTGCGCACCCTGGGCGCGCGGGAGCCAGCAGCCGCGCAGCTCGGCATCGCGCCGGACCTGGCGGTGAAGCTGCAGGCGGTTGCGTCGGAGACGGTGCGGCATGAACGGGCCGACGTCGGGGTCGGGACCGGCACCGATGCCGGTGCGGCGGCGACGGATGAACGGTCCGATCCGTGCGCGTCGCCATGAGCCGGATGTGCAGACGAGCGGCGGCGCTGCACATTCGGTGCGTCGCAGCGATCGATGAACGCTGACGAATGCAAGGGCCCGCGGCGTCGCTCCGCCGTTCCGTCGCGCGGCGCCGGCGGATTGACCGAGGATACCGAACCGCGCGGTACGCGATCACCATCACCGGCCGCCGAATCCGCGCAGCGCGGCCTATCGTTTTCCCTGCCCTGACCTTCCCGCCTCGGCTCGCCTTCCGTCCGACGCCCGCCCAGCGGGCGTTTCCCGGCCTTTCTGCGCGGGAAAGGATGCTTGAAGCATCCGCAATTATCGCGTCGCGCAAATTCGCCGACCATGTTTCGGACGATCGGCGCCATCCCGCGCATCCGGCCTTTCGCGGGCCTTGCGGGCACGTGCGCCGCGTCGCGCGACCGGGCCCGTGATGCCGGCCGCGAATAGCCGCGAACGGCCGGGCATTGCGCCACGGCAAATCGATAATCAGGAGACACGATGAACAGCCAATCCCTCGACCTTGGCGGCACCGCGGGCCGCCCCGCGTCCGCCGCATCGTCCGCGGCCCGGGCCGGCGCCGATGCGACGGCCCTGCCCGCCCGCGGCATCACGCTCGGCGAATTCATGGACGACTTGCCGGTCGGTGCGCTGCACCGGTTCGTCGTCTGGGTGATCGGCATCGGGCTGTTCTTCGACATGTACGAGATCTTCCTCGTCAGCACGATCGGCTCCGCGCTGCAGCACGAATACGGGCTCAGCCGGCAAAGCGCCGATTTCAAGCTGCTGCTCGCGTCGGCATTCATCGGAATGTTCGTCGGCGCGCTGTGTCTCGGCAGCCTTGCCGACCGCATCGGCCGGCGCAAGGCGTTCCTGATGACGCTCGTCTGGTACAGCGCGTTTTCGCTGATCGGCGCGTTCTCGGTGAACGCCGACATGCTCGTCGCATGCCGCTTTCTCACGGGCATCGGCGTCGGCGCGATCTACCCGGTCGCCGACAGCTTCCTGTCCGAAATCCTGCCGAAGGACAAGCGCGGACGGCTTGCCGCATGGGCCTATACGACTTCGTACGTCGCCGTGCCGCTGGTCGGCTTCCTCGCGCTGTGGCTGAATCCGCTGCACGTCGCGGGCGTGGCCGGCTGGCGCATCATCCTCGCGATCGGCAGCCTCGGCGCCGTGTACGTGCTGCTGGTCCAGCATCGTCTGCCGGAAAGCCCGCGCTGGCTGCTCGCGCAGGGCCGCACTGCGGAGGCGCATGCCGCTGCACGGCGCTTCGCGGACAGCGCCGGCGTGCGCGTGCCCGACCAGTTCGCGGCATCGGCCGAACCGCAGCGGCCGCTGCGCGTCAGCGAGCGCATCGCGCTGCTGCGCCGCCGGCCCTACGGCGCGCGCTACCTGATGCTCGCGGTATTCCACCTGTTCCAGGGCTTCGGCTATTACGGCTTCGGCACGCTCGCGAGCACGGTCGTCAAGAGCCGCGGGTTCGACGTCACCGACAGCACGCTGTTCATCGCACTGTCGTTCATCGGTTATCCGATCGGCTCGCTGCTGTCGATTCCGCTGCTGAACTGGATCGAGCGCCGCACGCTCGTGATCGTGTCGATCCTGTCGATCGCCGCGTTCGGGCTGTGCTTCGCGTATTCGGGCAACACGGCGCTGATCGTCTGTTTCGGGTTCCTGACGACCTGCGCGTCGAACGTGTTCAGCAACGCGTATCACGTGTATCAGGCGGAGATCTTCCCGGCGCGCGTGCGTTCGACCGCGATCGGCAGCACCTACTCGCTGTCGCGCATCGTCAGCGGCGCGCTGCCGTTCGTGCTGCTGCCGGTGCTGGCCCAACACGGCGCGGGAGCGATGTTCGGCGTGATCTCGGTCGCGCTCGGCATCGTCGCGGTCACGCTGCGCGTGCTCGGGCCGCTGACCACGCGGCGCAGCCAGGACGACATCAACCCGGTATGACGCGGTTTGCGGCACGGGGCATGCGTGCCCCGTGCGTCGCGCCTGGCGCGCGTTGAACGCAGGTCGCGCATTCCTCGCATTCAGCGCGTTCAACGCGCCGACATGAAATCGAACAGCTTCGCGATGTCCGTGGTCAGCACGGTGCCGGCCTTCACGCCGACCCACAGCGTGCGCGTCGCCCACGCGTCGTCGAGCGTCACGACGCCGAGCCGCGCCGCGCGCTCGCCCGTCACCGCATCGCGCGGCAGCACGCCGATGCCGAGTCCCGCCTCGATCATCCGGCTCACGCCGTCGAAATTCGATACCTGAATGCGCAGCTTCAGCGAGCGCTCGGCCGCGAACGCGGCGTCGGTCATCCGCGCGAGCAGCGAACTGCCGTCGCTCAGGCCGACGTAGTCTTCATCGAGCGTCTCCGCGAAGCGGATGCTGTCGCGCGCGGCGAAGCGATGCCCGCGCGGCACGAGCAGCACGAGCTCGTCGCGCCGGTACAGCCGGCGTTCGATGCCGGGCGCCGGCACGTTGTCCGCGAACACGCCGAGATCGGCCTTGCCGGACCCGAGCGCATCGACGATCTCGTGACTCAGCCTCTCCTCGAGACTGACCTTGATGCCCGGGTTGTCGGTGAGGAACGCGGCGAGATCGGCCGGCAGGAACTGGACGATCGCCGACGTATTGGTCCACACGTGAATGTGGCCGCGCACGCCGGCGACGTAATCGCTCATCTCGTGCGCCATCCGGTTCACCTGCTCGATCACCTTCGCCGCATGTTCGAGCAGCGCGCGGCCCGCGGGCGTCAGCTCGACGCCGCGCGCATGCCGGACGAACAGCGCGCTGCCGGTCACGCTCTCGAGTTCGGCGATCCGCTTGCTGACCGCGGACAACGTGAGCTGACCGTGTTCGGCCGCCTTGGTCAGGCTGCCGTGCTCGGCGACGAGCGCGAACACGCGCAGCGACTGCAGATCGAAATGAAGCGGGTTCACCATGACGAAGATCCTGGGGTGTGCCATGCGACGCGCGCGAACGGCGCCCGACCGGCCTGATGCCGATCATACGCCCGGCCATGCACGCGGCGAAATCGCGCGAAACGATGCAGGACAGCGCGCTCAGCGCGGCGCGATCGCCTGCAGTGCGGCGAGCATCGCGCTGTCCGGTCGCGCGAGATCGTCGAGTACCGTGAAGTGCTGCATGCCCGGCAGCCACGCGCGCGCAACCGGCTCGCCGGCCGCCTCGCATGCGTGCGCGTATTCATGTGCATGGCGCACGAGTTCCGGCAACTCGGCCGCGCCGACCGCGACGACGGTCGGCGCACCGGGTCCGACGTGACGCAGCGGGCTGTAGGCGGCGATTTCCTGCGCGGTGAGTCGAAGCTTCTCGCCGAGCACGCACAGCGAGATCGGCTCGAGATCGACGAGCGGGCTGATCGCAAGCGCCGACACGACCGCCGGATGCGCGCGATACACGGCGCTCAGGTGACCGCCTGCCGAGTGGCCGCTCAGGTGGATCGGCCGGCCGCCGGTGCCGATGCGATCGGGATCGGCCGCGAGATGGTCGAGCAGCGCGCCGATCTCGCCGACGATGTCGGTCATCGATGCAGCCGGTGCGAGCGTGTATTCGGCGAGCACGACATCGAACCCGCGTGCGAGCGGCCCGGCGGCCGCGTACGCGAAATCTTCCTTCGCGCAGTGCTGCCAGTAGCCGCCGTGAATGAACACGAACAGCGGCGCGGCGGGCCGGCCGCAGCGCAGCCAGTCGAAGCGCTGCGCGGGGCGCGACCCGTAACGCAGGTCGCGCTGCGCGGGCGTCGCGGCGTAAAGCGCGGCACTGCGCGCCTGGCAGGACGCGAGCACCGCGGGGAAGTCGGGAATGGCCTTCGTGTTCAGGTAAGCGGCGTCGAGCGCCGCGCGGTCCATGCCGCGATAGAGGATCGTCATTCGGAATGTGCGTGGGTCGGATTGCGGATCCGCGGGACGCGCGTCGCGCCCGCTGCGAAGGCGGCGGACGGACCGGCGCCGATGCACGCCATTATCCGCAGTACAACGCGGCGCGCCTATCCGGAATCGGCGGGTGCGGTACGCGCCTGTCCGCTTTCGGCGGCGGATTGCTGCGTGGCGGGCGCATCGCGGCGGCGCATGCGGGAACCGGCGGAACCGACGCGATGCTGCGCCCACGCCGCACGACAGCTCGGCATGACCGCCGCGCGCGCCCGTGCAATTCAATTCAACGCAACTCAGATCAGCTCGGAGATCTCGATCAGGTTCAGGTCCGGGTCGCGCACGTACACCGACCGGATCTTCTGCGTCGCACCGGTGCGCTCGACGGGCCCTTCGACGATCGGCCATTCGACGCGGTGCAGATGCGCGATCACGTCGTCGAGCGGCACCGACGCGATGAAGCACAGGTCGAGCGCGCCGGGCACCGGCACGTGCGCCTTCGGCTCGAACTCCGCGCCGCGCACGTGCAGGTTGATCTTCTGGTTGCCGAAGCGGAACGCGAGCCGGCCCGCGCCGAAGGTTTCGAGCTGCATCTGCAGCACTTCGGTATAGAAATGCTTCGTCCGCTCCGGATCGACGCAAGTCAGCACGAGGTGGTCGAGGTGGTCAATCAGTGCCATGTGATTCGCTCCGGTTCGGTTACGAGAAAGCCCGCTGCGCCGGCATGTGGCCGGCTTCGGCGCGCGGCGGCGGATGCAGGTCCGAGCGGCGCCCGGCCTTCAGGATCTGGCTCGGCACGTCATGCCCGATCAGCGCGGGCAACCGCGCGGCCGCGGCGAGTACGCCCGCCAAGTCGACGCCCGTATCGTAGCCGTCGAGCGCGAGCATGTGCACGAGCTCCTCGGTGCATGCGTTGCCGGTCGCGCCCGGCGCGTACGGACAGCCGCCGAGGCCGCCGAGCGACGCGTCGAAGCGGTCGATGCCGGCGTCGAGCGCGGCGAGCGTGTTCGCGAGCGCCATCCCGCGCGTGTTGTGAAAGTGCAGCGTGAGCTGCAGCGCACCGAAGCGTTCGCGCGCGCGTTCGGCCAGGTCGCGCACCTGGGACGGATACGCCATGCCGGTCGTGTCGCACAGCGTGAAGCCGTGCACGCCGAGATCCGCGAAGCGCTGCATCCACGCGAGCACGGTTTCCGCGCGCACGTCGCCTTCCATCGGGCAGCCCATCGCGGTCGACAGCGACACGTTGAGCGCGACGCCGGTGCCGCGCACCGTGTCGATCACGTCGCGCAGTTGCGCGAACGACTGCTCGCGTGTCATCCGCAGGTTCGTGCGGTTGTGGCTCTCGCTCGTCGACATCACGAGGTTCACCTCGTTGACGCCGCACGACAGCGCGCGTTCAGCGCCGCGCACGTTCGGCACGAGCACCGTATAGACGACGCCCGGCGCGCGCACGATGCCGTGCATCACGGCTTCCGCGTCGCGCAGCGCGGGGATCGCCTTCGGCGACGTGAACGACGTGACCTCGATCTTCGCGTAGCCGCACGCGCTCAACGCGTCGACGAGCGCGATCTTGTCGTCGGTGTCGACGAACGCCGCTTCATTCTGGAAACCGTCGCGTGTCGCGACTTCTTGAATATAAAGTCGTTGGGGATGGGGCTGGTTCATGTCGTCGTCCCGGTGGCGGGTTGGTCGCTTCAGATCACGCCGCGCGTGCGCCAGTCGTCGCGCGTCGCGGCATCGATGCCGATCGATTCGAGTACCGCGTCGGTATCGGCGCCGAGCGCGGGCGCCGGACGCTCGATGCATCCGGGCGTCGCGCCGAGTTTCGGCACGATGCCCGGCACGAGCACGGGCGTGCCGTCGGGCAGCGCGGCGTCGACGATCATGTCGCGTGCGCGGTAATGCGGATCGGCCGCGATGTCCGCGACGTCGTAGATGCGCCCGGACGGGATGCGTGCGTCGTGCAGCGCGGCGAGCACGTCGTCGAGATCGAGCCGCGCGCTCCATTCGCCGATCGCCGCGTCGATGCGCGCGACCTGCGCGACGCGCCCGTCGTTGTGCGCGAGCGCGGGATCGTCGCCGAGATCGGGGCGCCCGATCAGCGCCATCAGGCGCCGGAAGATGCTGTCGCCGTTGCCGGCGATCAGCGCGTACCTGCCGTCGCGGCAGCGGTACGCGTTGGTCGGCGCGATGCCGGGCAGGCTGCTGCCGGCCGGCTCTCGCACCGCGCCGAACGCCGAGTATTCGGGCAGCAGGCTTTCCATCATGTTGAAGACGGATTCGTACAGCGCAACGTCGACGACCTGGCCCTTGCCGCCCTGCTGTTCGCGATGGCGCAGCGCGAGCAGGATGCCGATCACGCCGTGCAGCGCCGACAGCGAATCGCCGAGCGACACGCCGACGCGCACCGGCGTGCGGCCGGGCTCGCCGGTCAGGTGGCGCAGGCCGCCCATCGCTTCGGCGATCACGCCGAAGCCGGGCCGGTCGCGATACGGGCCGGTCTGGCCGAAGCCCGATACGCGCAGCATCACGAGCCGCGGGTTGATCGCGGACAGCGTCTCCCAGTCGAGCCCCCAGCCTTCCAGCGTGCCGGGCCGGAAGTTCTCGATCAGCACGTCGGTCCCGGCGACGAGGCGGCGCACGACGTCCTGCCCTTCGGGCGTGCGCAGGTCGAGCGCGAGCGAGCGCTTGTTGCGCGACTGCGCGGCCCACCAGACCGACGTGCCGTCGTGCAGCAGCCGCCATTTGCGCAGCGGGTCGCCGACGCCGGGCGGCTCCACCTTGATCACGTCCGCGCCGAATTCGGCGAGCATCCGGCCCGCGAACGGCCCGGCGATCAGTTGGCCGAGTTCCAGCACGCGGATACCGTCCAGGGGGCGCGTCATGACTGTCTCCTGAAAATCGTGTTGTCGATGACGGCGATCATGACGGCGTTCGCATCCGGCGAAAATCGATCGATGCTCAACCAGCCTTTCCTGAACGGAAAGGGGCGCGTGGCTCATTTCGCGGGCCAGCACGGCGGCTTCGGCGAGCGCCGCGCAAGCATCGTCCCGGCGGCGCACGCGTGCGCCATCGCCTGCAGCACGACGGGGCGCTGCCACAGCGGCTCGTGCGACGGAACAGTGAACCGGGAAGTCGTCGGGCCGGCCGTGCACGGATGGCACCGACGTTTTCCGCGCGGGAAAGTGCGCTCGCGCAATGCGCAAGCCCGATCGCATGCGCCGTTGGCAGAATCGTTGCCGTTGCGCGCCCGCCGGGCGCCCGTCAGCGAGGCCCGCCATGTTTTCCCGTTCCTCTCCCGCGCAGATCGTGTTTCTCGACCGCGCGACGCTGTCGCCGCAGACCGTGCTGAAGCCGTTTCCGTTTCCGCACGCGCTGCGGACCTTCGAACGGACGACAACGGACGAAGTGGCCGCGCGTATCGGCGACGCGGACATCGTCGTCACCAACAAGGTCCGGCTCGACGCGACGGCGCTCGACCGTGCGCCGCACCTGAAAATGATCGCGATCGCCGCGACGGGTACCGACATCGTCGATCTCGATGCGTGCGCCGCGCGCGGCATCGTCGTCAGCAACATTCGCGGGTATGCGGTGCACACGGTGCCCGAGCACACGTTCGCGCTGATCTTCGCGCTGCGGCGCAGCCTCGTCGCGTATCGCGACGCGGTGCGCGCGGGGCGCTGGCTCGACAGCGGACAGTTCTGCTTCTTCGATCATCCGATCCGCGACCTGGCCGGCGCGACGCTCGGGATCGTCGGCGACGGCGTGCTCGGCCGTGTGGTGGCCGGCATCGCCCGCGCGCTCGACATGCGCGTGCTGTTCGCCGCGCACGGCGCTGCGCGGGGCGCCGGGCATGTGCCGCTCGACACGCTGCTGCGCGACAGCGACGTGATCACGCTGCACTGCCCGCTCACGCCGGCGACCCGCGGCCTGATCGACGCGGCCGCGTTCGCGCGGATGGCGCGCCGGCCGCTGCTGATCAACACCGCGCGCGGCGGGCTCGTGGATGAAGGTGCACTCGTCGACGCGCTGCAGGCGGGGCAGATTTCGGGCGCCGGCTTCGACGTGGTCACGCAGGAGCCGCTGCCGGCCGCGCATCCGTTCCACGCGATCCTGTCGCATCCGGCGTTCATCCTGACGCCGCATGTCGCGTGGGCGAGCGACGAGGCGATGCGGGCACTGGCCGATCAGCTCGTCGACAACGTTGCCGCGTTTGCGCGCGGCGAACCTAGGCACGTGGTGTGACGCCGGTCGCTGCGGACCGAACCTGCGGACCGTGCAGTCAGGGCCGTGTAAATGGGGCGCGCAGATGGCCCGCGCAAATGGAGCGGCCCCGCTCGATTGCTCGAAGCGGGGCCGACGGAATGGGGGCTGCTTACGCCAGCGACTCGGCACGTTACGGGTTCGTGCATCCGCCCTGCCTTGCGGCCGGTTTCCGAATTCCTGATGGGCGCTACTTCAAGGAATTCTGGCCGCCAAATCTGTAGGACGAGTCCAAAACTGATGAAACGGTGCTCAAGACGCCGTTCACTGCCGCACGCCGACCGGCGCGCGAGCCTCGACGCGAAGATCGATCAGTAAGCGGACATCTCGACGCAAGGATCGACCTTGGACGGCGAGCAGATGACCGAATACTTGGCGCTTTCGCGCATCAGCGCTTCGCCTTCGTGCAGCGCGATCTTGATCTCGGGGTGACGCTCGTACGCGAGGAACGCGGAGCAGAAGACCGCGGACATCACGACCAGGGAAAACACAAATTTTTCAAGGGATTGGAGACGTTCGGGCATGGTTCGACCTTTCTTCTAGGCCGTGATTATAGCTCGAATTAAGGGTTTTCCCTATATTCCGATCCGCATACCGAGGATGGGTTCGACCGGTACCCGGTCGCGGTTGTGCCCTTTTTTCGCCGCTAATCGGGGCTCGAGCGCGGGTCGAACAAGATGGGGCGCCGCCACGGTCGCGGCGCCCGCCGGACCGTTCGCGCAGTCCGCCAGCGGTCCTGTGGAAAACGGTACGGCTCCGCTCGCCGGGGGCGTCCTCTGAAGAAAGCGCGACGAAGCCCGTCGCCGGCCGCGTCACTGCGGCGCCGACGCACCGCTCGCCGCGTTGCCCGGCCACGCCTTGCCGATTCTGTCGATCAGCGATTTGGCGGCGCCGGTCGCGATGGCCGCATCGACGCCCGAGGTCTGCCACGAACCGTCGGCGGCCTCGACGAAGGTCAGGTTCGCGCGCGACGGCGCGTAATCGTGGTTGCGCCACGTGACCACGACGTCGCACGTGTAGGTCCGTTCGCCGACCTTCCTGCAGTCGCCGTCGGGTTTCGCGGAGATCACGTCGGCCGACACGGGCAGCGGCTGGCCGAACAGCGCGTTCAGGCCGCCGTGGTTTTCCGCTTCGAGCGCGCGGCGCACCGCGGCATCGACGTCGCTCGATCCGGGGCCGTCATGGAGCAGGTTGCAGGCGGCAAGCAGCGTGGCGGCACAGCCGAGCGTGAGCAGCGTGGGAAACTTCATGGAACTCCGCGAATCGGGTGAACGTCGGGCGGCATGCGGCGATGCGAGCGAACGAATCGCCGGGCCGGTACGCTGCGTAGTCTGCAACGTCCGTGCACGGTTCGCGGTATCCATTTGTAACCAATTGCACGGATGGCGCGCGCAAGCATCGGCGGACCGCCTGCATCGCTGCGCCGCCGCTGTCCTTCGCGTTGAGCCGCGTTAACGCACGCCGCCACACGTGGACGCCTACTGCCGCTCCTGCTTCACGCGGCTCACGAGCTGCGTCGGGCTCACGAACTGCAGCGCGATCACGACCCACACGAGCGTGATGGCCATATAGATCATCGCCATCGCGTCGATCGACTGCGGCGCGCGCACGCCGGTCGAGAACACCGCGTAATACAGCGCGACGACGAGCGTCTGCGTGCTCGGGCCCGCGGTGAAGAAGGTCAGCTCGAACATCCCGATCGTGCGCACCAGCACGAGCAACCCTGCCGCGAGCATGCCGGGCACCAGCAGCGGCAGCAGCACGTAGCGGAAATAGCGCCACGTGTTCGCGCCGAAGATGCGCGCGGCGGCTTCGAGGTTCGGATCGATCTGCTCGATGAACGGCGTCATCACGAGGATCACGAACGGCAATGCCGGCACGAGGTTCGCGAGGATCACGCCCGGCAGCGTGCCCGCGAGCCCGACCTTGTACATCACGGTCGCCATCGGGATCCCGTACGTGACGGGCGGCACCATCAGCGGCAGCAGGAACACCAGCAGCGCGAAGCGCTTGCCGCGGAATTGCACGCGCGCGAGCGCATAGGCGGCCGGCACGCCGAGCGCGACCGACAGCAGCACCACCGCGCCGACCACTTCGAGCGTCACCCACAGCACGCTCGCGAGCTGGAAGTCTTCCCACGCCTTGGCATACCAGTGCAGCGTGAAGCCCTGCGGCAGCGGCGTGCCGAACCAGCGCGTCGCGACCGAGTTCACCGCGACGGTCGCGATCAGCAGCATCACGTTCAGCAGGAAGAACGCCATCAGCCCCCACACGAGCGCCTTCCACGCGCGACCGGCGAGGCTGCCGCGCAGTTTGCGCGGCTTCATCGCGTTGACGGGCTGCGTGCCGGGCGGGCTGTGCTTCGGCGGCCACGCCGGCGCGGCATGATTGTCGGTCGCCATCAGCCCTTGCCTCCCGTGACCGGACCGGTATAGAAGAAGCGGCGCGCGCCGAGCATCGACGCGACCACCAGCAGCTGCACGAAGCCCATCACGATCGCGATCGCCGACGCGAGCGAATAGTCGTAGCTCTCGAACGCGGCTTCGGCGGCCGCGATCGAGATCACCCGCGTCGGGCCGGCCGGCGCGCCGAGCAGCACGGCCGACGGGAACACCGAGAACGCCTGCACGAACGACAGGCACGCGGCCATCGTGAGCCCCGGCACGAGCAGCGGCAGGTAGATCCGCCGGAACTGCTGCCACGGGTTCGCGCCGAGCGTGGCCGCGGCGCGCGCGAGCGTCGGGTCGATGCCGCTGATGTACGACAGCATCAGCAGGAACGCGAACGGAAAGCCCGACACGATCAGCGACAGCAGCACGCCCCAGTAGTTGTGCGTGAGGCGTACCTCGTCGGTGTACAGGTGCAGCCCTTGCAGCGCCTGCGGGAACCAGCCGTTCGGGCCGAAGTACGTGAGCATCCCGTCGGCGACGAGCACCGTGCCGAGCGTGACGGGAATCACGAGCAGCGTCGTGACGAACTTCTGGTACGGCGAGTTGCGGCGCAGCGCGAACGCGACGGGCACCGCGATGCCGACGTTGATCAGCGTCGCCGGCACCGCGAGCTTCAGCGTGACGAGCACGGTCGGCCACATCGCGGTGTCGGTGAAGAACTGCACGTAGTTCGCGAGCACGCCGCCGCCGTTCGTCGGCTGGAACGACAGCACGAGGCCGTACGCGAACGGATAGATGAACAGCGCGACGATGAACGCGAGCGCGGGCGTGACGAGCCACGCCTTCGCGTCGCGCGGCGCGCCGCCGGTCGCGAGCGTGCTCATGCGGCCCCGCCCTTGCAAGTGCTGTTTCGACAGTGCCCGACAGAAGCATTCCGTTGAGCAAGAATGTGCGTCCGGCGGCGATCGGGGATGGTTTTCATGCTGGCCGCCCGGGCGCGCGCTGCCGCGCACGCGGCGCCGCGGCCGTTCATCGCGCGTCTCCCGCATAGACGAGCGTGCGCGCCGGGCTCACGCGCAGCCGCAGCCGTTCGCCCTCCGCGAATTCGCCGGCGACGCGCGCCCAGATCGGGCCGAACGGCGTGATCGCGCGAATGAGCGAGTCGCGGCCGCCGTATTCGACCGTTTCGACGGTCGCGTCGAAGGCGTTGTCGGCCCCTGCTTGCGCGCGCTCGATGTCGTCCGGGCGCAGCGCGACCATGGCGTCCTTGCCGTCGAAGCCCGCCATCGGCACGCCGGTGATGCGCACACCCGCGGCGGCGACGTTCACGTAATCGCCGGCCATGCCTTCGAGCGTGAACGGCAGCACGTTGCGATAGCCCATGAAGCGCGCGACGTGCAGGTTGTGCGGGCGCGTGTACACGTCCTTCGGCGACGCGACCTGCTGCACGACGCCCTCCTTCATCACGACGATCCGGTCGGCCATCGACAGCGCCTCGTCCTGGTCGTGCGTCACGTAGATCGTCGCGCGTTCGAGTTGCGTGTGGATGCGGCGGATCTCGGCGCGCATCTCGATGCGCAGCTTCGTGTCGAGGTTCGACAGCGGCTCGTCCATCAGCACCAGCGGCGGCTCGATGACGATCGCGCGCGCGATCGCGACGCGCTGCTGCTGCCCGCCCGACAGCTGCCCGGGCAGCTTGCCCTCGTGGCCGACGAGTTGCACGAGTTCGAGCGCCTGCTGCGCGCGCCGCCGCGTTTCCTGCTTCGGCACGCCGCGCATCTTCAGCCCGAAGCCGACGTTCTCGAGCACCGACATGTGCGGAAACAGCGCGTAGTTCTGGAACACCATGCCGAAGCCGCGGCGCTCGGGCGGCAGCACGTCGATGCGCGTGTCGTCGAGCCAGATGCCGCCGCTCGTGAGCGGCTGCAGCCCGGCGATGCAGTTCAGCGCGGTCGACTTGCCGCAGCCCGACGGGCCGAGCAGCGCGACGAACTCGCCGCGCCGGATGTCGAGATCGAGCCCGTTCAGTGCGGCGACCTGCGCGCCCTCCGCATTGGTGAAGCTGCGGCACACGCCGTCGAGCCGCAACCGTTCGAAACTGTGCTTCATTTCGCGAACTCCGTCGGCGCGGGCGCCGCGGCGCCCGCGGGTTCATCCGTCATTTCGACTTCTGCGACCCGATCTCGCGGTCCCACTTCTGGAACGCGGCGACCATCGCCTGCGCGTTGAGCGGCTGCACGTGCGGACGCTCCGCGAGCAGCTTCGCGTACTCGGGGCGGCCGAACTTCCTGATCACTTCCTGGCTGTGCGCGGGCGCCATCTCGAGCGTCACGCCCTTCACCGCCGGGCCCGGATAGAAGTAGCCGTCGTCGTAGGTCATCGCCTGCTGCGCCGGCTCGAGCAGGAAGTTCATCAGCTTGAACAGCACGTCGAGCTTGTCCTTCGCCACGCCCTTCGGAATCACCATGTAGTGCGCGTCGTTGACCCACGTCATGTTGTCGAACGCCTGGATCCGGAAGTCGGCCGGCACGATGCCGAGCGCGCGCGGGTTGAGGTCCCAGCCGGTGACGGTCACGGTCATGTCGCGCGTGCCTTCGCCGAGCTCCTTCATCACGGCCGACGTGCCGCCCGGGTAGTACGGCACGCAGTCGTTGAGCTGCTTCAGGAACGCCCAGGTCTTGTCCCAGCCGTTGATCGGATCCTGCGGGTTCTTGTCGCCCAGCACGTACGGCAGCCCCATCAGGAACGTGCGGCCGGGGCCCGAGTTCGCAGGGCGCGCGTAGATCAGCTTGTTCGGATGCGCCTTGCACCACGCGAGCAGCTGTTCGGGCGTCTTCGGCGGGTCGGCGACCTTCGCCGGGTTGTATTCGAGCAGCGGGCCGGCCGGCATGTAGGTCACTTCGAGGCCGAAGCCCTGCGCGACATCCTGCATCTTGCGCGGGCCGGGCGCGTACCGGTCGAGCACGCCGGGAAACGCGCCCGCGTTGTCGGGCAGCAGCTTCAGCCACAGGTTCTGCTCGATGCCGGCGGCCAGCGCGTCGGTGCCCGTCAGCACGAGATCGATGTCGGCGCGCCCCGCCGCCTGCATCGCCTTGATCTTGCCCGGCAGCTGCGGCGCGGGCGCGTTCGTGAACGTGACGTTCGCGACGAGATTCGGGTTCTTCTCCTTGAACGCCTCGATGGCCTTCTGCGTGAGCTGCAGGTTGCCCGCGACGTCGACGACGTTCAGCGATACGGGTGCGGCAACGGCTGCCGCGGCCGACAGCGTGAAACCCAGCGCGAGTGCGATCCGGCGGACACGGCGAGCGATCGGGGTGGCGTTCATGTCTCCTCACTTCGGTCGGTGGATGGGACCTTTCTTTTCAGGAAATCATGACGGCGTTATACGATGTCGGTCAACAAAAAACCGACTGGCGCGGGGCGGGAATTTCCCTAACAGAAACCTTCCGGTAGTCGACGATTTGATGATTTCGCGGCGCGCCGGGGCAGCAGAGGTTCGACGTGTTAGGACGTCGTATATCAAATTAGCGCTGATTGAAGCTCCGCGCGATCGGACGCCTGGGCAGCAATCGAGTCAGTGCGTGGTGTCGAGTGATCAAGAACGACTGAAAAGCCGACGACGCGACGTCGTCAGCGGGACAGAGACAATTCCCAGACTGCGCTGAAGTAATCGGCCAGTTCTTCGCTGCTGACATTGCCGTCCGCCACATCGACCATGAGGTCCTCGAGATCGGCGAGGCGAGGAATCGTGATCCCCTGCCGTTCCATATAGGTCAATGCACAGGTGAGACCGGTGCGCTTGTTGGCATCGTTGAAGACATGCCCGCGCGCGATGGCAACCGCATAGGTCGCGGCAATCCCGAACACGTCATCGAGGCCGGCGTAATGGGCGTGATTGTCGACGCGATGCAGGGCGGCCTCGACACCGCCCCGGCCGGCATGAGCAAATCCGCCCAAGCCGCCAAGGTCCCGGATTATCTCGTCATGAATCGTGATGACGTAATCAAGGTCCAGCAAATCAACGATCCTTCAACGCGATCAGCACGTCTCGGTGTTCGGAAATGACTTTTCGGGCAGCGCGAAGCACGTCACCTTTCTCGGTTTCCGTTGAAGCCTTGACTTCCGTCGTGGGCCGGATGATCGTGCGGGGTTTCAGTTCAACCCCATACAGCGTCTTTCTTTTGGGGGCCATGACAGTTTTCCATCATAAAAGCATGAATAATCAGCCGCTTGCCTGCGCTCGAACCGAGCGGCCGCGTTGGCGACAATCATAGCACCCGAAGTGGCGCCGAAGCGCCCGGACGATGGCGGCGACGTCAGCCCGACAAGCTGTAACGGCTTTTGCCGAGTGCCGCGACTTCCCCGATCAGCCGCTCCGCATCCCGCCACTCGCCGTATCCGGACGCCGGATTCAGATGCCCGACTTCGCCGAGATCGACGAGCTTGCTGCCCCACCCTGCCGCCAGCACTTCGACGCGTTCGAAGCGCGCGAGCGGATCGTTGCGGCTCGCGGCCACGACGCTCGGAAACGGCAGCCGCCCGGTCGGTACCGGCGTCCAGCCGTTCGCGGCGATCGCGTCGGGCGCCGGATAACCGGCGGGCATCGGCGTATCGAGATCGGCCGGCGCCGCGAGCAGCGCGCCGTGGATCTTGCGCGTGGCCTGCAGAGCCCAATGCACGGCGATCATCACGCCCGCGCTATGCGCGACGAGAATCACGGGGCCGTCGATCGCGGCAAGCGCCGCATCGAGTGCCGCGACGCGCGCGGCGCGGCTCAGCTTGTCGGCTTCGAGCGGCGCGACGGACCGTGCATTCGGCAGGCGTCGTTGCAGATGTGTCTGCCAATGGTCTTCGACGTGATCGCGCAAGCCGGGCACGATCAGGATGGTGGGTGCGGTCGCCAGGGTCATGCAGCCTCCGGGAGGGTTCGGTTCAGGAAAGGTGGGACGCGCGCCGTTCGCGTTCGACGCGCGCGAGATCGGCCGCGTAGCTCGCGCGTCCGATCGCGAACAGCACGGCGGCCGCGAGCGGCACGACGGGAATCCATTGCAGTGCGCCGACGAGGCCGGCGCGATCGGCGACCCACCCCGTCAGCAGCGGGCCCGGCGCCATGCCGAGCAGGTTGTTGGCGAGCGTGAGCGTCGCGAACGCCGATGCGTGGATCGCGGCGGGCGTCAGGTTCGCGACCATCGCGCCCGATGCGCCGGACGCGCCCGCACCGACCAGCATGCCCGCACAGATCAGCGCGAGTTGCAGCGGCCCGGGCGGCAGCCGGAACGCGGCCGCGAGGCACACGCCCGTCAGCACGCAATACGCGATCGCGGTCAGCCACTTGCGCTTGCCGTCGGTCTTGCCGACGCGGTCGGTGACGATCCCGCAGCCGACCATCCCGACGCCCGACAGCAGCACGAAGCCGGCCGCGAGCACCGCGGCGCGGTCCGGCGCCATCGCGTAATAACGGTTCAGGTAGCTCGGCAGCCACGCGAACAGCGCACCGGGCACGAACAGGTGCAGCCCGCTGCCGACATACGCGCAGATCACCGAACGCGATGCGAACAGCCCCGACATCAGCGCGTGCACGCTGCCGCGCAGGTCGCGCGGCGCATCGGCATGGGGCCGGCACGGTTCGACGCGGCAGGCCGCGAGCCGCCGTTCGGTGACCACGCCGCGGTACGCGACGAGCAGCACGATGCCGAGCACGGCCATCACGCCGAACGACCAGCGCCAGCCGAGATGCGCGCCGACGAGGCCGCCGAGCGCCATCCCGAAGACGGAGCCGAACGCGCCGCCGGCCATGAACGCGCCGGTCAGCGTCGCGCGCAGGCGCGCCGGAAAGATGCTGAGGATCAGTGCGACGCCGACGCTGCCGTACGCGGCTTCGCCGAGCCCGACGAGGCCGCGCGCAACCAGCATTTGGGCGTAGTTGGTCGACAGCGCGCAGCCGAGTGTCGCGACGCTCCACAGCGCGGCCATCAGCACGATGCTGCGCACGCGGCCGAAGCGGTCGGCGAGCACCGACAGCGGGAACGTCAGCAGGCCGACCAGCAGCGCGACGACGCCGGACAGCGAGCCGAGCTGCGTGTCCGACAGTCCCCACGCGTGCTTGAGGAGCGGAAACACGGCATTGAGCACCTGCCGCGACATGTAGTCCGACAGCAGCAGGCCGACGGTCAGCCCGAACACGAGCCAGGCATAGGCCGGCGCGCGCCGCCCGGTGGCCGCCACGTCCTGCAGCGACGGCTCGACGTGATGAATCAGCATGCGTGTCTCCTCCGGCACCGGTGCGGCAACGCGCCGGCGCGGCTTGCGCGGCCCCGCTCCGTTCGTCGGAGCTTGCCTCGCGCACCGCGCGAGGGTGGGTGCCGCGCCACATCGATCGGCGGGCGGCGCTCGCGGGCCGCCCGGTTGCACGGTCGCCCGGTGCGTCAGGCCGCGCGCAGCGGCACGCTCAGCTGGCCCGGCCGGCGGTTCGGCGCCATCCCGAGCTGCGCGAGCGTCTCGTCGACGCCGTCGTACTGCACGCCGATCCGGTAGATCGCCTTCGCCTCCTTGCCGGTGGCGATCTCGCGCCCGAGTTCGCGCGCGATCCGCGCGCACTGCTCGACCTGCTGCACCGACGTCATCCGGTTGCCCTTCTGGTCGATGATCGTGTCCTCGATCCCGCAGCGCGGATGCAGGCCCAGCGCCATCGCGACCGTGTTGATCGGCAGCACGTTCTTCATCAGCGATTCGAGCGTGATGCACGCGCCGTCCGGGCAGCGCCGCACGAATTCCATGAAGTTGTACGGATTCGGGCCGTCGAAGCCGCCGCCGATGCCGACCCACGTGACGTTCAGCGGCCCGCGATAGACGCCGCGGCGGATGATCCGCTCGAGCGTTTCCAGCGCGTGCATGCCGGTGAGCTGGAAATGCGGCTGGATGCCGGCCGCCTGCAGCCGGCGCAGGTGCTCGTCGACCCAGCCGGGGCCGGCCGGCACGGTCATCTCGCGGTACGCGTCCCACAGCGCGGCTTCGTTCAGCGACGTGCCGGCAATGTCCTTGCGGTTCATCAGCTCGGTGATGTTCATCTGCACGGTGTTGATCGCGACCGTCACCTGGTCGGGCTTCGGCGTCAGCTCGGCGAGCATGTGGCGCGTGTCGTCGGACAGCCATTTCGCCTCGGCGCCGTCGCCTTCCGGCGCGAACGAGATCGAGCCGCCGACCTGCAGGATCATGTCGGGCACCGCCTCGCGCAGCCGGCCGAGCAGCTCGTTGAATTTCGACAGCCGCTTGCTGCCCTTGCCGTCGAGCTCGCGCACGTGCAGGTGCAGCACCGTCGCGCCCGCGTTGTAGCAGTCGACGGCCTTCTGCACGTGCTCGTCCATCGTCACCGGAATGTCTTCCGGAAAGTCGGCGGGCATCCATTCGGGGCCGTACGGCGCGACCGTGATGACTACCTTGTCCTGGTTTTCCGGGTGCAGCGAATCGTCGAGAAATTGCATGTCGTCCTCCAGTGGGAATCGTTTCAGTGCAGGCGTACGGGCGTGCGTATCCCGCCGCGCCGCGCGGCTGGCCCGGCGCGTCGTGTACGGGGTTGCGAGTCGGTTAAGGTGCGGGCGCGTTCAGAACGGCACGTCGCCGACGATGCCCGCGCGCTCCATCCTGCGCACGCACGGTGGGTAGTCCATCACCGCGTAATGCTGGGTGCTGCGGTTGTCCCAGATCGCGACGCTGTTCTTCTTCCAGCGCCAGCGCACCTGGTATTCGGGGATGTAAGCCTGGCTGATCAGGTATTGCAGCAGCTGGCCGGCGCCCGGATTCGCGTCCTGCCCGACGCGCACGCGCCCGGGCGTATGGAAGTTCGTGAAGTGCGTCGTGAACGCGTTCACGTACAGCACCTTCTCGCCGGTTTCGGGATGCGTGCGCACGACCGGATGCTCGGCGTCCGGATACTGCGCTTTCAGCGCGAGGCGCTTGTCGACCGGCATCGCCGCGCCGAAGCTCGCCTCGATGCTGTGACGCGCACGCAAGTCTTCGATCTGCTGCTTCACGTGTTCCGGCAAGTTCTCGTACGCGAGCACCATGTTCGCCCACATCGTGTCGCCGCCAACCGGCGGACCGTCGATGCAGCGCAGCACACAGCCGAGCGGCGGCGCCACGCGCCAGCTCGCATCGCTGTGCCACGCATTCTCGTAGCGGTCGTTCGGCTGGTCGGGCGACTTGTAGATCCGCACGAGCCCCGGGTGCTCGGGATCGCTGCCGGCGACCGGATGATCCTCGAGCTCGCCGAAGCGGCGCGCGAACGCGACGTGCTCGGCGCGCGTGATGTCCTGGTCGCGCAAGAACAGCACGCGATGGCGCAGCAGTTGCGTGCGGATCTCGGCGAACAGGCCGTCGTCGTGCACGGCGTCGGCGAGGCTCACGTCCAGCAGCTCCGCGCCGATCGCACAGGTCAGGGGTTCGACTCGCATGCGCGTCTCCTCAGACGATGAATACCGACGAGCCGGTCGTCTTGCGCGACTCGAGATCGCGGTGCGCCTGCGCCGCGTCCTGCAGCGCGTAACGCTGGTTGATCTCGATCCGGATGCGGCCGGCCGCGACGTGCGCGAACAGCTCGCCGGCCAGGTCGTTCTTCTCGGCCGGATCGGCGATGTAGTCGGCCAGCGCCGGGCGCGTCAGGTACAGCGAGCCCTTCATCGCGAGGCGCTGCGGGTCGAACGGCGGGATCGGGCCCGACGCGGTGCCGACGCAGACCATCAGCCCGCGCCGCTTCAGCGAATCGAGCGAGCCTTCGAAGGTGTCCTTGCCGACGCTGTCGAACACGACGTCGACGCCCGCGCCGCCAGTCAGTTCGCGCACGCGCTTCGCGACGTCCTCGCGGCTGTAGTCGATCGTATGGTCGCAGCCGTGTGCGCGGGCGATCGCGGCCTTGGGTTCGCTCGACACGGTGCCGATCACCGTGAGCCCGAGCAGCTTCGCCCATTGCGACACGATCAGCCCGACGCCGCCCGCGGCCGCGTGCAGCAGGATCGTGTCGCCCGGCGCGAACGCGTGGATGCGGCGCAACAGGTAGGCCGACGTCAGGCCGCGCATCGTCATCGCCGCGGCCGTGTCGCAGGCGATCCCGGCCGGCAGCTTCACGAGCGGCGCGGCGGCGATCAGCCGTTCGGTGCTGTACGCGCCGAGCGTGTTCAGGAAGCCGGTGTAGGTCACCCGGTCGCCGGCGGCGACGTTCGTCACGCCGGGGCCGACGGCCTCGACCACGCCGGCGGCCTCGACGCCGATGCCGGCCGGCAGCGGCACCGGATACAGGCCGCTGCGGAAATACGTGTCGGCGAAGTTCAGGCCGACGGCCTCGTGCCGCAGGCGGACCTGCCCCGCGCCCGGGTCGCCGACTTCGACCGCTTCCCAGCGCAGCACATCGGGGCCGCCGGTTTCGTGGAATCGCACTGCATGTGCCATCTGGTTCTCCGTAGGATTTCAGTCGGATGCGCGTCACGCATCGTCGGGTTCGTCCGCGCCCGGCGTCGTCGCGGCAGAGCCGCTCGCCGGAGGCGCGTCCAGTTCGGTCCAGTCGGCGTCGCTCAAATAGCGCCGCGCGGCCGGGAAAATCACGCCTTCCATGCGCCCCATCTGCTCGAACGCGCCGCGCGCATAGACGGCGAGCGCTGCATCGAACGCGGCCGACGGCAAGCCGTCGGCGGCGAGCCGCGCCAGCGCGTCGAGCGCGTGCGCATCGCGGCGCCGCTGGCGGTCGAGCTCGTCGAGTTCGGCCGCGGTGCTCTCCGCCCGTCTGCGCAATGCCGCGCACAGGCGTGCTTCGGCGGACGGCCCGGAACGCGCGTCCTGCAGCGCCGCGAGCGACACCAACGCGGCCTGCACCGCCAGCGTGCGGGCCGCGTCGGCGGCCGGCCGCGTTGCCGAGTCCGGGTCTTCGCTCGCGAGCGTCGGCGCCTGCAACTGCGTGAGCGCCTGCAACTGCGCGCCGAGCGCGCGATGCGCGGCGAGACAGCGGGCCATCACGCGCGCCTCTGCCGGCGCACGCCGCGCCGGGCACACGAGCACCGGCACGCCGCTCGTCGCGAGCAGCAACCGCCGTTGCGCGGCCGCGCCGGCATCGGCATCGTGCGGCAGCGCCGCGACGCCGATCAGGTCGCAGCCGAGTTCGCCGGCGAGCGTGGCGGGCGACGTGCCGCCGGCCGCCGGATGGCCGGCCCCCGGATCGCCGGCCGCCGCGATCGCATGGGACAGGCCCTGCGCCCGGGCGGCGGCTTCCACTTTCGCACCGTGTTCCGGCATCCGCGCTCCGGATAAACGCGAGTCGGAGCCGGGCGATTGCGGCGCCGCGCCGGACAGCACGAACGTGACCCGCGCGCCGACCGCACGCGCCAGTTCGAGCGCATGGCCGATCGCGTCGATGCCGCCGGGCACGCCGTCGACCGTCACGAGCAGATGGCGATACATCGTGCCGCTCCGTTTATCCGGCGCTCGGCGCGCTGCGGCGCGCGCCGGTCGATACGATGTTCATGGCCCCCTCCCCGTTGCATTGGTCAATCGCGTTCGTCACGCCTCGGAACCCATGCTATCGGCCGGGCGGCGGCGCGGCCCCACTCGCCGCGGGGGGGATTGACGCGCGAACGCGGTTCGGCCGATCCTTCCCCCCACGCCCACCCCGGACGCCGGCCTGCACGGCAGCGCCGGATTCCGACTGCTGCCCCGATGGCCCACCCACCCGATCGCGCCGACGCGCCCCCCACCGAACTCGTGCTGAAGACGACCGCGCCGCGCGTGCCGGCGCAGTTGCTCGTGCGCGCGCGGCTGAGCCTCGCCGCGGCGGCGTTCGACGCCCGGCCCGTCACGCTCGTGCAGGCGCCGGCCGGCTACGGCAAGACCTCGCTGCTCGCGCAATGGCGGCGCGAATCGCTCGCGCTCGGCCGCGCGGTCGTGTGGCTGTCCGCCGACGAGCGCGACGACGCGCCGCGCCTGCTGCAGGGGCTCGTGCAGGCGGTGCGCACCGGTTGCGCGCGGCCCGCGTTCGGGCGCCTGATTCCGGACGGCGCGGCCCGCGCGCTGGAGGGGCTGACCGCGTGGCTGGCCGAGGTCGCGCAACTGTCGATCGACGCGCTGCTGATCGTCGACGATGCGGAGCGGCTGCCCGCCGCCGGCCTCGACGCGCTGACCTACGTGCTGCACAACGCGCCGCAGAACCTGCGGGTGGTCGTCGCGGCCCGGCGCGGGCTCGATCACGCGGCCGGCGACCTGCTCGCCGGCGGGCAATGCACGCTCGCGGGCCCCGACTGGCTGCGCTTCACGCTCGACGAGACGATCGCGCTGGTCGGCGCGCGCTTTGCGCAGCGGGTCGACGCCGACGCGTGCGCGCGGCTGTTCGAGCGCGTCGACGGCTGGCCGCTCGGGCTGCAGCTCGCGATGGCCGCGATGGCGCGCTCGGCCGATCCGCGCCAGGCTGTCGATGCGCTCGCCGCGCGCATGGACGGCACGCGCGACCGGCTCGTCGAACTGCTGCTCGCGAATTTGTCGGCCGACGACACCGCGTTCCTGACCCGCACGAGCGTTGCCGACCGCCTGCATCCGTCGCTGTGCGCCGCGCTGCTCGACGACGCGGCCGCCCCCGGCCGGCTCGCACGGCTCGCGCGCGACACGCCGCTGTTCATCGCGTCCGACGCTTCCGACTGGTGCCGGCTGCATCCGCTCGTGCGCGATACGCTGCGCGACCGTCTGACAACGAGCGCCGAAGCGGACCGCAGCGCGCTGCACGCCCGCGCGGCCGCGTGGCTCGACGCGCACGGGATGACGGAGGAAGCGGCGCGCCACGCGTATGCGGCCGGCCAGTTCGAGACGGCATACGCGCTCGCGCAGCGCTGCCTCGAGGACGCGATCAAGCAGGGCCGCATCAACGACGTGCTCGACTGGCTCGCGCTGCTGCCCGATGCGGAACTCGACAAGCGCCCGACGCTGCGGATCGCGGTCGCGTGGGCGCTGGCGCTCGGCGAGCGCCATGTCGAGGCGCGGCGCCAGATCGCCGGCATCCTCGCCGACCCCGGCACGCCGGCCGCGATGCGCTACGAATGCGCGCTGATCCTCAGTGCGGCGGCCTACTACGCGGACGAAATCGACCATTTCGTCGAGCTGTTCGAACCGTGGGCCGACTTCACGCCGCCCGCGGCGACCTGGCTCGCGCAGATGCACGCGAACCGCCTGTCGGCGCGCGCGATCATCGTCGGCGAACCGGCGCAGGCGCGCCGCTTCCAGCAGGCCGCGCCGCGCGGCGCGACCGCGGCCGGGTTCGGCTACGTCGCGCGCTGGGGCGAGCTGATCACCGGCCTGAGCTATCTGCGCGAAGGCCAGATCCGGCTCGCGGACGACGCGTTGTCGCCGGCGCTCGCGCGCGCGGAAGCGGACCTCGGCCGCCGCCATCCGCTGACCTGCATGCTCGCGGCGATGTGCGCGGCGATCGCCTGCGAAGCCGATCGCGTCGACCAGGCGGCCGCGCTACTGGCGAACCGGCTCGACGTGCTCGAGCACGCGGGCACGCCCGACACCGTGCTGCTCGGCTACCGGACGGCCGCGCGCATCGCGCTGCTGCGCGGCGTCGAGCATCGCGCGATCGACCTGCTCGAGGCGCTCGACGCGATGGGCGTCGCGCGCCGGCTGCCGCGCCTGTCGGTCGCGAGCCTCGCCGAGCAGGTGCGCATTCACGCGGCGCGCTATCGCGAGGCGACCTGCCATGCGCTGGTCGAGCGGATCGATGCGATTGCCGCGGCCGAGTTTCCGTCGCACGGGCCGCTGTGGCGGCGCCCCGTCGTGCTGCTGCAGGCGATGGCGCACGCGGGCGCCGCGCTTGCCGCGCGCCGCTGGGACGATGCGTGCGCGGCGCTCGACGAAGCCGCCGTGCTGGCCCGCGAAATGAGCATGGGACGCGAGCGCATCGAGATCATGGCGCTCAGCGCGTTCGCGCTCGAACAGTCCGGGCACGGCGGCCGCGCGCTGCTCGACGAGGCGATGAACCTCGCGGACATGTTCGGCCTCACGCGCACGCTCGCCGACGCGCATCCGGCCGTCGCCGACTGGGCGCGCCGCATCGGCGACGAGACGGCCGCGGGCGACGGACCCGCCCGGCCCGCACAGCCGCAGCCGCGCATCGTGCCGCCCGCGCCGCGCAGCACGGCCAGCCCGCGCGCGGTGCCGAGCGTCGTGCTGACGCCCAAGGAGCGCGCGATCCTCGAGCTGCTCGCGCGCAACCTGTCGAACAAGGAGATCGCGGTGGCGCTCGCCGTCGGCGAGGAAACCGTGAAGTGGCACCTGAAGAACCTGTTCGGCAAGCTCGACGCCAGCTCGCGCAAGCATGCGGTGCGCCGCGCGCTGGTGCTCGGGTTGCTCGAAAGCGCGCCTTGACGCGCGCGTTGCCCGCCTGCGCACGTCCGAAGCGACTTAACTGGCCTTGATCCGCCTTGAGCGGCCTTGCCCGGCCGTTGATGACAACCGCGTTGCACGGGTTCCCCGCCGATTCTCCGCAACCCTGCCCCCCGCGCATGGGGGGGAGCGGCCGCGCGCCGTTGCGTAGTCTTTCCGCACGGCTCGCACCGGCGTCGCACCCGGCGCCCTCCCGCCTGCCTCGATGCTTCCCCCGCTGCACCCGCCCGGGCTCGATCCCGGGCGGTCCATTACGATCCTGGAGATTTCGATGAAGACGAAACTGGCCGCGCTCGCGGCGCTTGCCGGCAGTGCGGCGCTCGCGCACGCGCAATCCTCCGTCACGCTGTACGGGGTGGTCGACACGGGCCTGCTGTACCAGAGCACGTCGGCCGCGTCGTTCGGCCCGAACGCGCCGAACACCGGCAAGGTGTTCCGCATGAAGGACGGCGGCATCTATTCGAGCTTCTGGGGCATCAAGGGCAGCGAGGACATCGGCGGCGGCTACAAGGTCAACTTCAAGCTGCAGGGCTCGTTCGACAGCGGCACCGGCAGGATGCAGCTGAGCGACACGCCGGGCGCCGTCGCGATCTTCAACCAGGTTGCGTCGCTCGGCGTGTCCGGGCCGTTCGGCACCTTCACGGCCGGCCGCCAGATCGTGCCGATGATCTACGCGATGGCCGACACCGACGTGCGCAACGCGCAGTTCTTCGGCAGCGTGCTGACCGCGTGGCTCGGCCTGAACACCGCGGCCGGCTGGCCGGGGACGAGCACCAACGGCGCGATCGGCGCGCTGTACGACAGCAATGCGCTCGTCTATCAGTCGCCGACCTTCGCGGGCGCGTCGATCGCGCTCGAATACGCGCCCGGTGGCGTCGCCGGGCAGTTCCAGGGCGGCACGCGCGAATCGGTCGTGCTGCGGTATTCGAACTACGGGCTCAACGCGTCGGCCGTCTACTACAACGGCCACGACACGAATCCGGCGCCGGGTGTCGCGCCGACCGGCGTCGACAACAACCGCTTCATCTATGTCGGCGCGAAATACACGATCCGCGATTTCTCGGTGTCGGCGTCGTACGGCAACGGCAGGAATCCGTCGCATGCGGACAAGGTGAACCTCGACATGCTGTCGGCCGGCGTCGGCTATCGCTTCACGCCCGCGTTGCAGGTGACGTCGGCGGTGTATTACCTGAAGGACCGCAACCGTTCGGAAAACCGCTCGACGGCCGTCGTGCTCACGGCCGACTACAGCCTGTCGAAGCGGTCGATGGTCTATGCGCAGGTCGGCCACGTGAACAACCGCGGCACGATGAACCAGATGCTCGTGTACGGACAGCCGGTCGCGCCCGGGGTCGGCACGACCGCGGCGATGGTCGGGTTGCGGCACAACTTCTGACGACGCGGTGCGGTGTGGCACGGGTGCCGCAGCGCGCAGGGCCTGGCGCGATGTCCGCAGGCATCCGTTCGCGACACGTCGATGCGTCGTCTGTTGAGGCGGCTGACCGAAACAGGCAGGCGCGCTGCGCGCGGCGGCGCACGGACACGACGCGCGGCCGCCGTCTGCAGCGATCGCGGGGATCGGCTACAGTGGGCGTCTTCGGCGCGCCCCGCCCGCCGGTCGATGCGTTCGTCCCGTTCCTGCCGCCGTGTCAGCGGCTGCCGGCGACGCGCGGCAGGCCGGCGGGGCGCGGATCCTCAACGTTGACGAACGAACCTCCATGCCCGATCTGTCCGCCTTCCCGATCACGAAAAAATGGCCGGCCCAGCATCCCGACCGTCTCCAGCTGTACTCGCTGCCGACGCCGAACGGCGTCAAGGTGTCGATCATGCTCGAGGAAACCGGCCTGCCGTACGAGCCGCACCTCGTGCGCTTCGACACGAACGACCAGCTGTCGCCCGAATTCCTGTCGCTGAACCCGAACAACAAGATCCCGGCGATCATCGATCCGAACGGCCCCGACGGCCGGCCGCTGGCGCTGTTCGAATCCGGCGCGATCCTGATCTATCTCGCGGACAAGACGGGCCAGCTGATCCCGAAGGATCCGGCGGGCCGCTACGAGACGATCCAGTGGGTGATGTTCCAGATGGGCGGCATCGGCCCGATGTTCGGGCAGGTCGGCTTCTTCCACAAGTTCGCGGGCCGCGACTACGAGGACAAGCGTCCGCGCGACCGCTACGTCGCCGAATCGAAGCGCCTGCTCGGCGTGCTCGACGCGCATCTCGCGAACCGCAAGTGGGTGATGGGCGATACGTACACGATCGCCGACATCGCGATCTTCCCGTGGGTGCGCAACCTCGTCGGCTTCTATGAAGCGGGCGACCTGGTCGGCTTCGGCGAATTCAAGCATGTCGCGCGGGCGCTCGACGCGTTCGTCGCGCGTCCGGCCGTCGCGCGCGGGCTCAACATCCCGGCACGCGGCTGAGCCGCGCGGCGGGCCCACGCGGTGCGGCCCGCCGTCTGTCCGGCCCGCCGCAGCGCGCGGCGGGCGGTTCACGCGCTGCCTTTCTTTTACGCGTTTCCTGTCGGCGTTTCCATTTCCCGCTCGTCGCGCTCGTTCGACGTGACGATACGGCGGCGCTACCTTTCGGCCGACGCCGACGCTTCTCCTCCCAATCCCGCCAGCAGCTTCTCGAGCAACGCCGCAAGTTGCGCCTGCTCCGCCTCCGACAGCGCGGCCAGCATCGCACGCTGATTGTCGACGTGCGCGACCACCGCATCGTCGATCAGCGCGCGGCCGGCGTCGGTCAGCGCGACGAGCGTGCCGCGGCCATCGGCCGGGTTCGGCCGGCGCTCGACCCAGCCGGCCTTCTGCAGCCGGTCGATGCGCGCGGTCATCCCGCCGGACGACATCATCAGCGCGTCGTACAGCGCGGTCGGTGTCAGCGCGAACGGCGCGCCGCTGCGCCGCAGCGTCGCCAGCACGTCGAACTCGCCCGGCTGCATCCCGTAGCGCGCGAACAGCGGATTGAGACCATCGCGCGCGATCACGAGCGCGGCTTCCTGCAGCCGTCCCATCACGAGCATCGACGATGCATCCAGATCCGGACGCTCGACGCGCCACTGCGCGAGCGCATGCGCGGCTCGATCCATTAACCCTCCTCGGCTCACCAGTTATCTTGACGTCGAGATAAATACGCATTTATCTTGATGTCGAGATACTTTACATGAAAATGCACGGCACGCAGACGAAGGTGTCGTGCACCGATATCGAGGGCCACTCCATCATGAATCGCTTCACTTCCCCCGGCTGGCGGCTGGCCGCCATCGTACTGGTCGGGTTGAACCTGCGGCCCGCGCTGGCCGCGATCGGTCCGCTGCTCGACATGATCCAGCGTGCGACCGGCATCGGCGACGGCGCGGCGAGCCTGCTGACCACGATCCCGATCCTGCTGATGGGCCTGGGCGCGCTCGGCGCGCGGCGGCTGCAGCGCGTGACGGGGATCGCCGGCGGCGTGTGGCTCGGCGTCGTGCTGATCGGGCTCGCGTGCGCGTCGCGCTTCGGCGCGCAGCACGCATGGCTGCTGCTCGCGAGCGCAGGTTGCGCGGGCATCGGGATCGCGATGGTGCAGGCGCTGCTGCCGGGGTTCGTGAAGGCGCATTTCGCGACGCGCATCGGCGGCGCGATGGGCGTCTATTCGACGTCGATCATGGGCGGCGCGGTACTCGCGAGCGTCGTCGCGCCGTTCGCCGCGGCCCGCTGGAGCTGGCTGGTCGCGCTCGCGGGCTGGGCGCTGCCGGCCGCGGTCGCGGCGCTCGAGGCGAGGCACGGCCGGCAGCCTGCTCGGCGGCGTGACGCTCGCGGAAGTCGTCGCGGGGCTGGCGATCTCGGCGACGATCGACCGCCTGCCCGATCGCCGGCCCGCGCTGCACGCGGCGATCGCGTCGCTGTTTGCCGGATTGCTGGTGATGCTGGCCGCGCCGGACACGCTCGCGATGCCGGCCGCGCTGCTGCTTGGCGCGGGGATCGGCGCGCTGTTCCCGCTGTCGCTGATCGTCACGGTCGATCATGCGGCGACGCCGGCCGACGCGGCATCGCTGACGGGGTTCGTGCAGGGTGTCGGCTATCTGGTCGCCGGGTTGTTTCCGTTCGCGGCCGGCATCGTGCGCCAGCATCTCGCGGATCTGACGCCGGCATGGATCGCGATGGCATGCCTGTGCGTCGTGCTGTTCGCGCTGGCGGCCGGCTTCGCGCCGCAGTTTGCGCGGCGCGTCGCGCGGGCGTAGCGCCGGTCAGACGCGGCGCGGGAAGGCGTCGACCCGGTTCGCGGCCGGCGCGCGGTTGCCCGTTGCCGGTTCATGCGGCGCCGTTCGACGATGGATATCGATCGGCGGCCCGGCTCGCGCGGTTGCCCGTTGTCACCCGGTCGTGCCGGTTCATGCGGTGAGCGCCGTTCGACGATGGGTATCGATCGGTTGCCCCGCTCGCGAGGCAACCCATTGTCGCGATGCCTCGCAACGCGAAGTGCGTTGCGTTCCGTACACGCGTCATCACCCCCCGCTCGCGTACAGCGTCGAATCCGCGAACCCTTCCGCGTCGAGCACGCGTCCGATCAGGATCAGCGCGGTGCGTTCGATCTGCGTGCCCTGCACCTTGCCGACGATGTCGGCCAGCGTGCCGGTCACGCGCTCCTCGTCGGGCCAGCTCGCGCGGTAGATCACCGCGACCGGGCACGCGGGCCCGTAATGCGGCAGCACTTCGTCGACGATCCGCGCGAGATGCCGCACGCCGAGGTGAATCGCGAGCGTTGCGCGATGCGCGGCGAGCGCGCCGAGTGCTTCGCCTTCCGGCATCGTCGTCTTGCCCGCGAAGCGCGTGAGGATCACCGTCTGCGCGACACCGGGCAGCGTCAGCTCGACCCCGAGCGTCGCCGCGCAGG
Organism: Burkholderia sp. USMB20; assembly: GCF_000949135.2. Classification (GTDB taxonomy): domain Bacteria; phylum Pseudomonadota; class Gammaproteobacteria; order Burkholderiales; family Burkholderiaceae; genus Burkholderia. The sequence continues at coordinate 49,214 of NZ_JTAN02000017.1, forward strand.
CGGCCGTGGCCGTCACGCCCGGCACGATTTCATAGGGAATCCCGAGCGATTTCAGCCGGCGGATCTGTTCGCCGATCGCACCGTACAGCGACGGATCGCCCGAATGCACGCGCGCGACGTCCTGCCCTTTCGCATGCGCGTCGGCGAGCAGCGCGACGATCGCGTCGAGGTCGAGCTCGGCGGTATTGACGACCCGTTCCGCACGATGGCCGTCAAGCACGGCCGGCGGCACGAGCGACCCTGCATACAGGATCACCGGGCACGTGCGCACGAGGCGCTGGCCCTTTACCGTGATCAGCTCCGGGTCGCCGGGGCCCGCGCCGATGAAATACACCGTCATCGAAAAATCTCCGTCAATTCATGGGACAGCCGGGTCGCGTGGCATCAAGCACGCGCGGCCGGGTCGAGCGCATCGAGCAGCGCGGCGGCCGAGTCGAACGCGCGGTCGGCGTCGGGCAGCGGCGGCCGGCGCAGCATCACGACCGGCAGCCGGCGTTCGCGCGCGACGTCGAGCTTGGCTTCGGTCGCGGCGCCGCCGCTGTTCTTGCTGACGACGACGTCGATGCCCGCGAGCGCGAACAGCGCGCGTTCATTCTCGAGCGTGAACGGCCCGCGCGCGGCGACGATCTGCGCGCGCGCGTTGCCGGGATGCGCATCGAGGCAGCGCACCAGCCAGAACTGGTGCGGCGGGATCGCGTCGAGATGCGCGAGCGGTTCGCGGCCGAGCGTGAACAGCGGCCGCCGGAACGGCGCGAGCGCGGCCTCGATGCCGGCCCAGTCGTCGACCATCCGCCAGTCGTCGCCGGGTTGCGGCGCCCACGGCGCGCGGCGCAGCGCCCACAGCGGCACGCCCGCGTCGCGCGCGGCGGCCGCCGCGTTCGCGCTGATGCGCGCGGCATACGGATGCGTGGCGTCGATCACGAGGCCGATGCCGGCACCGCGCAGATACGCGGCGAGCCCAGCCGCCCCGCCGAAGCCGCCGACGCGCACGTCGCAGCGCAGGTCGTCGGGCACCTTGCCGAGACCCGCGAGGCTATAGACGTGCCGCGGACCGAGCGCGCGTGCGATCTTCAGCGCGTCGCCAGTGCCGCCGAGCAGCAGGATGCGCGCGCTCATCGTGCGATCCCGACGAAGCGGCCCTGCCGGTCGATCGCGAACATCTCGACGGCGACCGATGGCGGCACGATGTCGCGCGCGACCTGCAGCGCGTGCGCGCAGACGAGGTCGCCGAGCGGCACGCCTTCGGCCAGCGCGAGCTTCAGCGCTTCCTGGCTGGTGTTCGCCGCGCGCATCGCGGCCTGCAGCGCGTCGTTCGCGCCCGCCTCGGCCGCCCACTGCGCGAGCAGCGGCAGGTCGATGCTCGAATGGCGGCTGTGCAGGTCGAGATGGCCGGCCGCGAGCTTGCTGAGCTTGCCGAAGCCGCCGCACATCGACAGGCGCGCCACCGGCGCGCGGCGCAGGTGCTTGAGCACCGCGCCGGCGAAATCGCCCATTTCGATCAGTGCCATGTCGGGCAGGCCGTAGTGCGCGCGCATCGCATCCTCGCTCGCGTTGCCGGTGCACGCGGCGATGTGCGCGATCCCGTTCGCGCGCGCGACGTCGATGCCCTGATGGATCGACGCGATGTACGCCGAGCACGAGAACGGCCGCACGATGCCGGTCGTGCCGAGAATCGACAAGCCGCCGACGATACCCAGCCGCGGGTTCATCGTCTTCAGCGCGAGCGCCTCGCCGCCCTCGACACCGATCGTCACGTCGAAGCCGCCCGTGTAGCCGTATTCGGCCGCGAGCGCGTCGAGGTGCGCGGTCATCATCTGGCGCGGCACCGGATTGATCGCCGGTTCGCCGACCGGCAGCGTGAGCCCCGCGCGCGTGACGGTGCCGACCCCCGGCCCCGCGTGAAAACGCACGCCGGGCGCGGCGGCGAGCGCGACCCGCGCGAAGATCAGCGCGCCGTGCGTGACGTCCGGATCGTCGCCGGCATCCTTGATCGTGCCGGCTTCCGCGCCGTCGGCCGTGGCTCGGCAGAACGCGAGCCGCATCATCACGCGCTGCCCCTTCGGCAGCACGATCTCGACCGCATCGTCCGCGCGGCCCGCGAGCAGTACGCGTGCGGCGGCAAGCGACGTCGCGGTCGCGCAGCTGCCGGTCGTATAGCCGAACCGCAGCGGTGCCGGTTGTTCGGGGGTTTCGTCGCGCATCAGGCAGGGTCCGCGAGGTCGGTCGCCGTGGAAGCGGGCTTGTGCACGTCGTACAGCGTGACGGGCAACGGCTGCCGCCACGTGTCGAAGCGGCCGAGCGGCTCGGCGTGCGCGAGCGATACGCGCGTGAGCGTGCCGCCGTGCGCGTCGCGCCACGCGGCGAGCGCCAGCTCGCCCTGCAGCGTGACCGCGTTCGCGACGAGCCGGCCGCCGGGCTTCAGTGCCGACCAGCACGCGTCGAGCACGCCGGGCACGGTCGCGCCGCCGCCGATGAAGATCGCATCGGGCGCGGCGAGCCCCGCGAGCGCATCGGGCGCGCGCCCGGCCACGAGTTGCAGGCCCGGTACGCCGAGCGCGTCGCGGTTGTGCTCGATGAAGCGCTGCCGCTCCGCATGCGACTCGATCGCGATCGCCTGGCACGACGGATGCGCGCGCATCCACTCGATGCCGATCGAGCCGCTGCCCGCGCCGACGTCCCACAACAGTTCGCCGGGGGCAGGCGCGAGGCGTCCGAGCGTCAGCGCGCGCATGTCGCGCTTGGTGAGCTGGCCGTCGTGGCGGTACGCGTCGTCGGGCAGGCCGGGCGTGAGTGCGCGGCGCGGCGCATCGGGGCCGGCCTGGCAGTCGAGCGCGACGAGATTGAGCGCGGCGGTTTCGTCGATGTGCCAGTCTTGCGCGAGCCCGTCGATGCGCCGCTCGAGCGGGCCGCCGAGGTGCTCGAACACGCTGATGCGCGTCGGGCCGAAGCCGCGCGCGGCGAGTTCGGCGGCGACCGTGGCCGGCGTGCGGCCGTCGGCGCTCAGCACGAACAGGCGCCGGCCCGGCAGCAGGTGACGCGCCAGCGTCGCGAGCGGCCGGCCGACGAGCGACACCGCGCCGACGTCCTGCAACGCCCAGCCGAGCCGCGCGGCCGCCAGCGACAGCGACGACGGTGCGGGCAGCACGCGCCATTCGTCGGGGGACAGTTCGCGCGCGAGCGTCGCGCCGACGCCGAACAGCATCGGGTCGCCGCTCGCCAGCACGCAGACGGGTGAGCCGCGCTGCGCGAGCAGGCCCGACAGGTCGAACGGCGACGGCCATGCGGCGCGTTCGGCCGGCAGCCGCGCGGGCAGCATGTCGAGGTGCCGCTTCGCGCCGACGACCCGCTTCGCCTCGAGCAGCGCGCGCCGCGCGCCGCGCCCGAGCCCCGCGTAGCCGTCGTCGCCGATGCCCACTACCGTCAGCCACGCCGTCATGCACCCTTCCTCTTCGTCCGATTCCATCGAGTCGCCGCACGGCGGCCGTGAAGGCGCCGGTGCGGCCGTCCGCATTGCGAAAGTCGGCATGGTACCGTGTTCCACCGCGCGTTTCATCTGCGAGCCCGCCGACGCCGGGCCGCGTTTCGCGTCGGCCACGGCGCCTGCCCGACGGTCGCCCGACGGTCGCCTTGGGGTCCCGAAATGCCGGTGAAATCGGGTATGCTACGGCCGTTCGTTCGCCGGTGCCCTTCGGGGCCGAAGAGGGAACACAGGGCGCGCCTCGCGCCGCTGTGGCTGCCCCCGCAACTGTAGACAGCGAGCCGATCTCCCCCTCATGCCACTGGTTTCACCGGGAAGGCCGGGAGCCGGCGCCGACCTGTCAGCCAGGAGACCTGCCGGCCTGAAAGTGCGTGCGTGCCAGTCGGCGTCGGGCGGGGTGTACCGATGCGTTGGCCGCGGCGCGACACTGTCCCGGTATCCCGTTGAGATCCGCCCCCGATTCGAATCCTGCTTCGCCCGTCGTGCGCCCTTCGGCTTGCCCGGGGCTCGTGCGCGTCGTCGCGGCCGCCGACGGCGGGCTGTGCCGGATCAAGCTGCCGGGCGGCCGGCTCGACGCGCGGCAGGCGCGCGCGATCGCCGCCGTCGCGCGTGCCTGCGGCTCCGGCGCGATCGACGCGACCAATCGCGCGAATCTCCAGCTGCGCGGCATTCGCGACGGCACGGCCGATACGCTGGTCGACGCGTTGCTCGACGCGGGCCTGGGCCCACGCATCAACGCGGGCGAGGCCGCTGACGACCGCGCCGCGCTTGCCGCAAGCGACGACGTCCGCAACCTGATGCTCAGCCCGCTTGCGGGGCGCGATCCCGACGCGCTGCTCGACAGCCGCACACTCGCGCTTGCGCTGCTCGACATGCTGACGCACGAGCCGCGCCGCGGCGAACTGTCGCCGAAATTCTCGATCCAACTCGACGGCGGCGAATCGGTCGCGGCGCTCGATCATCCGCACGACATCTGGCTCGCCGCGTGGCGTCGCGGCGACGGCGCGGTCCGCATCGCCGCGGGCCTGGCCGGCTGTCCGCCGGTCGCGCCCGGCGATCCGCCCGCCGCGTTCGACGTGGCGCCGGACCAGACCGTCGCGCTCGTGCGCGCGTTGCTGCTGGCGTTCCTCGATCTCGCGCCGGCCGACGTCACGCGGATGCGTGCGTGGCTCGCGACCGGCGGCGCACGCGCGTTGCGCGAGCGTGCGCAGCATTACGTACAGTTCCCGCTCGAAGCCGATCCGGCACTGGCCGGCTGGCGGCGCACGCAAGCGGATGCCGCGCTGCGTTTCGGCGCACGGCCGTCGCGCGACGCGGATCGCTGCAGCGTCGGCGCGCAGTTCGTGCTCGGCCGGCTCGACGCGTCGCAACTGGAACGGCTCGCGGCACTGGCCGACGCCGACGGCGACGGCACGCTGTCGATGACGCCGTGGCAAGGCGTGTTCGTGCACGGCGTGCGGCACGAACGTGCGCCGGCCGTGCTCGACGCGCTCGCGTCGCTCGGGCTCGTGTGCACGACATCCGACCCGCTGGCGGCGCTGGTCGCCTGCACCGGCAGCGCGGGCTGCGCGAAGTCGCGTGCCGATACGAAACGCGATGCGCTCGCGCTGGCCGCGCGCGTCGGCCATCCGGTCGACGTGCACCTGACCGGCTGCGAGCGCCACTGTGCGCTGCCGCACCCCGCGACGCATACGCTGGTCGCGGTCGCGCCCGCGCGCTACGACCTTTACCGGCGCGACGCCGCCGCGGGCCTCGGCGCCCCGCTCGCGCGCCATCTGACGATTGACCAGGCCGCGGCCCGACTGACGGGCGCGCGCCACAGCCAGGACACCACCGATGCTTGACTACATTCGCGACGGGCAGGAAATCTACCGCCAGTCGTTCGCGACGATCCGCGCCGAGGCCGACCTGTCGCAGGTTCCGCCCGATCTCGAGAAACTCGCGGTGCGCGTGATCCACGCGTGCGGGATGGTCGATGTCACCTACGACCTGCGCTTCTCGGCCGGCGCCGGCACGGCGGGCCGTATGGCGCTCGCGGCCGGCGCGCCGATCCTGTGCGACGCGAAGATGGTTGCCGAAGGCATCACGCGCGCGCGGCTGCCGGCCGGCAATCGCGTGATCTGCACGCTCGGCGAACCGGAAGTGCCCGACCTCGCGCGGCATCTCGGCAACACACGCTCGGCCGCGGCGCTCGAACTGTGGCGCCCGCATCTGGCCGGCAGCGTCGTCGTGATCGGCAATGCGCCGACCGCGCTGTTCCACCTGCTCGACATGATCGACGCCGGTGCGCCGCGCCCCGCGCTGATTCTCGGCTTTCCGGTCGGCTTCATCGGCGCGGCCGAATCGAAGGCGGCGCTCGACGCCGACAGCCGCGGCGTGCCGTACGTCGCGCTGCTCGGCCGGCGCGGCGGCAGCGCAATGGCGGCCGCCGCGGTCAACGCACTTGCGACGGAGGCCGAATGACGGCCCCGCGCGGACGCCTGTTCGGGGTCGGCGTCGGCCCCGGCGATCCTGAACTGATGACGATCAAGGCGCTGCGCGTGCTGCAGGCCGCGCCGGTGGTCGCGTATTTCGTCGCGAAGGGCAAGAAGGGCAATGCGTACGGAATCGTCGAGGCGCACCTGCGCGACGCGCAGACGCAATTGCCGCTCGTCTATCCGGTGACGACCGAGGCGCTGGCGCCGCCGCTTTGCTACGAGACCGTGATCGCCGACTTCTACGACACGGCGGCCGAGATCGTCGCGTCGCATCTCGACGCCGGGCGCGACGTCGCGGTGATCTGCGAAGGCGACCCGTTCTTCTACGGGTCGTACATGTACCTGCACGATCGCCTCGCGCCGCGCTACGACACCGAAGTGATCCCGGGCGTGTGCGCGATGCTCGGCGGCACGGCCGTGCTCGGCCAGCCGCTCGTCTATCGCAACCAGAGCCTGTCGGTGCTGTCCGGCGTGCTGCCGGAGGACGAATTGCGCGCGCGGCTCGCGCAGGCCGACGCGGCCGTCGTGATGAAGCTCGGCCGCAACTTCGACAAGGTGCGGCGCGTGCTCGACGAACTGGGGCTCGCGAAGCGCGCGCTGTACGTCGAGCGCGCGACGATGGCGGCCCAGCGCATCGTGCCGCTCGACGAAGTCGATCCGATGGCGTCGCCGTATTTCTCGCTGCTCGTCGTCCCGGGGGAAAAATGGCAAGGATGACGACCCCGCCCGCGATCGTGATTCTCGGCGCGGGCGCGCTCGATACCGCGCGGCGCATCCAGGCGCGTTATCCGGGGGCCGCCGTGCACGGGCTCGCGTCGCGCGTCGAGGCCGACGTGCCGTTCGACGAACTCGGCGCGCACCTGCGCGAACTCTACGCGCGCGGCTTGCCGATCGTCGCGCTGTGCGCGGCCGGCATCGTGATCCGTTGCGTCGCGCCGGCACTCGCCGACAAGGGTGTCGAACCGCCGGTGCTCGCGGTCGCGGAAGACGGGTCGGCCGTCGTGCCGCTGCTCGGCGGGCTGACGGGCGTCAACGTGATCGCGCGCGAAATCGCCGAATGCCTCGGCGTCGCGCCGGCGATCACCACGAGCGGCGAGCTGCGCTTCGGCGCATGCGTGCTCAACCCGCCCGACGGCTATGCGCTCGCCGATCTCCAGCAAGGCAAGCGCTTCGTGTCCGACCTGCTCGCGGGCGCGGCCACGCGCGTCGACGGCGCGGCGCCGTGGCTCGACGACGTCGCGCTACCGCGCGACGACGCGGCCGCGCATGCGATCCGCGTGACGCCCGATGCGTGGCGCGGCGCGCGCGACGAACTCGTGATCCATCCGCGCAGCGTGGTGGTCGGCGTCGATACGCGCGGCGTGCGGGCCGATGCGGCGCCGTCGCTTGCCGAACGCATCGACGCGCTGCTCGACACGCACGGCCTCGCGCGGCTGGCGCTTGCCGCGCTCGTCGCACCGGCGACGTTGCTCGGCGATGCGCGGGTCGAAGCCGCCGCACAGGCGCTGGACGTGCCGCTGCGCTTTGCCGAAGGCGATGGCGACGGTGATAGCGAAGGCGATGGTGACAGCGATGGCGATGTCGATGGTGACAGCGATGGCGATGTCGATGGCGATAAGGCCCGCGCTGGCAACACCGCCGCCGCCCTGCTCGCCCGCACGTTGCGCGTCGCGCATACGCTGCGCGCAGCGACCGATGGCCTCGCGTGCGCGGTCGCTGCCGAGCCCGTCGATCCCGCCACGCTCGGCCGTGCACGCGGCCGCCTGACGGTGCTCGGCCTCGGCCCCGGCGACGCTGCATGGCTCACGCCCGCGGCGCGCAGCGCGCTCGCGGACGCCACCGACATCCTCGGCTATACGACCTACGTGACGATGGCCGGCCCGTTCCGCGCGGAGCAGCGCGTGCACGGCACCGACAATCGCGAGGAAATGCAGCGTGCGCGCCATGCGTTCGAACTGGCAGCCGAGGGCCGGCGCGTCGCGGTCGTGTCGTCGGGCGATCCGGGCGTGTTCGCGATGGCCGCGGCCGTGCTCGAAGCCCTCGACGAAGCGCGCGATCCGCGCTGGGCCGCGGTCGAACTGCGCATCGAACCCGGTGTCTCGGCATCGCTCGCGACCGCCGCGCAAGCCGGCGCGCCGCTCGGCCACGATTTCTGCGCGATCTCGCTGTCGGACAACCTGAAGCCGTGGGACGTGATCGAGATGCGCCTGCGGCACGCGGCGCAAGCCGATCTGGTGATGGCGTTCTACAACCCGATCTCGCGTGCTCGGCCGTGGCAGCTCGATCGTGCGCTCGATGCGGTGCGCGCGCACCGCGCGGCCGATACGGTCGTCGTGCTCGGCCGCGACATCGGCCGGCCCGGCGCGACGCTCGCGACGACGACGCTCGGCGCGCTGCGCAGCGATCAGGTCGACATGCGCACGATGGTGATCGTCGGTTCGTCGACGACGCGGCGTTTCGCGATCGGCGACGGGCGTGAGTGGGTGTATACGCCGCGCTGGTATCGCTGAACTTTGATGCGGATTGAGCCACAGCCCAGCCTTGCTGGCCGGGGCGGTAGCGTGGTTCGGGCGTCGAACTGCCCGGATATCGCGCAGCAGCCGTTCGCGTTCGCAGCGACCTTCGGGACGCTCGACGGCGAGCGGCGTACCGGCACGTGATGCGATGCGGCCGTTCCCGGTCGCTATCCTGCATCGCGGTGAACGGGACGCGAAGCAAAGCAGCCACTCCGCCCCGCTTCGCGGCCTTTGCTAGCCGCGCGCCTGCTCGGCCAGCAGCCGCGCCTTCGCATCGACCAGCAGCGCTGCATGCGTGTCGCGATGCTGGCGGATCCGCTCGGTCGGCCCGACGACCGACAGCCCGTACCAGTCGCCGTCGAGCGTCAGCGCGACCGCGATCGCCGACAGCTCGGGCGCGCTCTCGCCGAAGTTCTCGGCCCAGCCGAGTTCGCGAAACCGCGCGGTTTGCGCGACGAGCGCCGGCAGGTCGGCCACCGTCGCATCGGTGAAGCGCTCGAACGACAACTGCGCGCCGAGCGCCTGCTGCGCATCGCTCGCGAGTTCCGCGAAGATCGCCTTGCCGATCGAGTTCGCATGCAGCGGGCGCAGCTCGCCCGGCTGGCGCGTATAGCGGATCGCCTGCTCCGATTCGACGACGTCGAGATACGTGACCGACGCGCCCTGGATCTTGCCGAGCACGGCCGTCTCGCGGCTCGCGTCGCGCAGCGCGACGAGATGCGGATGCACGATGTCGACGACGGGATCGGTCGCGTCGATCGCGGCGGCGATCGTCTGCAGGCGCCGCGTCGGATAGTAGCCGCCGCGCTTGCGCACCTCGTACAGATAGCCGCGGCTCACGAGCGTGCGCGCCATCGCCAGGCAGCTCGACGCCGGCACGTTGAGCAGGCGCGCGAGTTCGGTGAGCGGCAGCGGCCGCCGTTCGGCGGCGAACAGCTCGAAGAGATCGAGTGTGCGGGCAACGAGTTTGACGTCCATGACGAGCGCTTGATTCGGAACGGGAAACGCGCGCCGGGCGAGCCGCCGCGTGTCAGTACGACTTCGGCAGCCCGAGCACCTTCTCCGCGATGTAGCACAGGATCAGTTGCGGACTCACGGGCGCGAGCTTCGGAATCATACACTCGCGCAGGTAGCGCTCGACATGGTATTCCTTCGCATAGCCCATCCCGCCGTGCGTCGCGATCGCCGTCTGGCACGCCTGGAACGCGGCTTCCGCGCCGAGGTACTTCGCGGCGTTCGCCTCCGCGCCACACGGCTGCCCCGCGTCGTAGCGCGTCGCGGCCTTCATCACCATCAGCCACGCGGCCTCGAGCTGCATCCACGCCTGCGCGAGCGGATGCTGGATCGACTGGTTCTGCCCGATCGGCCGGCCGAACACGACGCGCTCGCACGCATACTGCGTCGCGCGTCGCAGCGCGGCCTGACCGAGGCCGATCGCCTCGGCGGCGATCAGGATCCGCTCGGGGTTCAGCCCGTGCAGCAGGTAGCGAAAGCCGTCGCCTTCGTTGCCGATCAGGTCGTCGCGCGGCACGCGCAGGTTGTCGATGAACAGCATGTTCGAATCGACGGCCTTGCGGCCCATTTTCTCGATCTCGCGCACCTCGACGCGCGAACGGTCGAGGTCGGTGTAGAACAGGCTCAAGCCGTCGGTCGGCTTCGCGACCTGGTCGAGCGGCGTCGTGCGCGCGATGATCAGCATCTTGTTCGCGACCTGCGCGGTCGAGATCCAGATCTTGCGGCCGCTCAGCACGTAGTGGTCGCCGTCGCGACGCGCCTGCGTGCTCAGGTGCGTCGTGTCGAGGCCGGCGTCGGGCTCGGTCACCGCGAAGCAGGCCTTGTCGCGCCCGGCGATCAGCGGCGGCAGGAAGCGCGCCTTCTGCGCGTCGTTGCCGAACACCTGCACCGGGTTCAGCCCGAAGATATTCATGTGGACGGCCGAGGCACCCGACAGGCCAGCGCCCGACGCGCTGATCGCGCGCATCATCAGCGCGGCCTCGGTCATCCCGAGACCGGCGCCGCCGTGGGCCGGATCCATCGCGATGCCGAGCCAGCCGGCCTCGGCGAGCGCCGCGTGAAAGTCGGACGGAAATCCGCCCGCGCGATCGCGCTCGAGCCAGTAGTCGTCGCCGAAGCGTTCGCAGATTTTCTCGATCGCGCTTTCGATCGCGCGCTGGTCGTCGGTCAGGTCGAACTGCATGGATTGCTCTCCAGGAAAACGTGAACGGCCGCGCCGCGCTCGAGACGACACCGGGCTTCGAGGCGCGTCGGTGGCGGCCGGCGCGGCGCGACAGGCACGCGGACGCTCACAACGGAAACACGCCCGCCACGACCGCGGCGAAGACCATCAGCACGGTGGCGGCGAACAGGAACGGGATCGTGAACTTCTGGTGCTCGGCCAGCTCGACGCCGGTCAGGCCGACGATCAGGAACGTCGCGGGCGTGAGCGGACTGACCGGGAACCCGGTGGTCATCTGGCCGAGCAGCGCGGCCTGCGCCATCTGGATCGGCGGCACGCCGAGCAGCTTCGCGCTTTCCGCGAGCACCGGCAGCACGCCGAAGTAGAACGAATCGGGATCGAACAGCAGGCTGAGCGGCATCGACAGCAGGCCGAGCACGAACGGCATGTGGCGCGCATGCTCGACCGGCACGTGCGCGACGACGACCTCGGCCATCGCCTTCAGCATCCCGGTGCCGGACATGATCCCGGTGAACGCGCCGGCCGCGAGCAGCACGCTCGCCATCATCAGCGCGGCCTTCGCGTGCGCGTCGATCCGCTCGCGCTGCGCCTGCACGTCCGGATAGTTGATGACGAGCGCGGCGACCGTGCCGAGCATGAACATCACCATCGGGTCGACGATGCCCGACACCAGCGTGCCGAGCACGACGAGCGTCAGCGCCAGGTTGATCCGGAAGCGGCCGGGCCGGCGCAACGCGCGCTCGGCGTCGGTCAGCTCGCGCGGCGCGACCGCGAGCGACGCCGCGCCGGCGCGATCGAGCCCGAGCCGCTTGGCCTCGCGCACGCCGAGCACGTAGGCGGTGCCGAACACGAACGCGAGCCCGACGATCTGTACCGGGATCATCGGCATGAAGATCGCCGAGCCGGGAATGTGCAAGGCCGCCGACGCGCGCAGCATCGGCCCGACCCACGGCAGGAAGTTGACCCCGGCCGCCATCGACGCGACGCACGCGAGAATCCGCCGGTCCATGCCGAGCCGCGTATAGAGCGGCATCATCGCGGGCAGCGTGACGAGAAACGTGACGGCGCCCGAGCCGTCCAGGTGGATCAGCAGCGCGAGCAGCGCCGAGCCCGTCACGATGCGCGGCGGATGGCAGCCGATCACGCGCAGCACGCCCGCGATGATCGGGTCGAGCATCCCCGCATCGGTGAGGATTCCGAAAAATAGAATCGCAAAAACGAACATCCCGGCGATCGGGCCGATGTTCTGCACGCCGCGCACGATGAACGTGCCGGTCGAGAGTCCGAAGCCGGCCGCGAGCGACGCGGCCACCGGCACGACGATCAGTGCGACGAGCGGCGACAGCCGCTTCGTGATGATCAGGCCGAACAGCGCGACGATCGCAAGCGCGCCGATCCATGCGAGCATGATGTGTCTCCTCTGGCGCCGGCGCGCGTCGGGCGCGGTGCGGCGCGATGTCCGAAGCGGCGTGCGGGCGTGCGGCGGCGTCGGGGGCGCCTTCGCACGGCCGCCACGCGGGTCAGTTGCGGCGCGTGCGGCCGGTGTTGTCGTTGGCGTCGTTGCCGTGGCCGGCGTCGCATGCATCCTCGGCAAACACCTGTGACGCGTGTTCGTTCAGCGCCGGCGGCGGCCGCCGGTACGTGGCCGGTGTGCGGCCGAGCTTGATCGGCGACGCGATGCCGCGATGCCGGCCCAGTTCGACCTTCATCTGCCGATGCGCGACGTGCGGATGGTCGAGCGCCGCATCGAGCCCGAGCACCGGCGCGCACGGCACGCCGCGGCGCATCAGCTGCTCGGCGAGTGCCGCGCCGTCGTGCGCGGCCAGCGCCGTTTCGAGCAGCGCGCGCAACGCGGCGCGGTTCGCGCTGCGCGCGCGGTTGTCGGCGAAGCGCGGATCGGCGGGCCAGTCGCGCGTGCCGAGCACGTCGCACAGCGCGGCGAACTGCCCGTTGTTGCCGACCGCGAGAAAGATGTCGACGCTCGCGGTCGGAAAACTGTCGTACGGCGTGATGTTCGGATGCGCGTTGCCGGTGCGCGCCGGCGCCTTCCCGGAATGGAAGAAATTCGGCGTATGCGGATGCAGGATCGACAGCGCGCAGTCGAACAGCGTCGCTTCGACGAACTGGCCGCGCCCGCTCGCATCGCGTTCGCGCAGCGCCATCAGCACGCCGAGCGCCGCGTTCAGCCCGGTGACGAGATCGACGATCGGCACGCCGACGCGCAGCGGCGCGCCGCCCGCCTCGCCGTTTACGCTCATCAGCCCGGCCAGCGCCTGCACGGCCGCGTCGTAGCCGGGCAGGCCGCCGAGCGGGCCGTCCGCGCCGAAGCCCGAGACGCGGCAATGGACGAGGCGCGGAAAGCGCGCGTGCAGCGTGTCGAAGCCGAGGCCCCAGCGCTCCATCGTGCCGATCTTGAAGTTCTCGACCAGCGCATCGGCGTGCTCGAGCAGGCCGAGCAGCCGCTCGCGATCCGCCGGCTGCGTCAGGTCGAGCGCGATGCCGAGCTTGTTGCGGTTCACGCCGAGGAAATACGACGCCGTGTCGCCGTCGAACGGCGGCCCCCAGGTGCGCGTCTCGTCGCCCGACGGCGGTTCGACCTTGATCACCTCCGCGCCGTGGTCGGCGAGGATCTGCGTCGCGTACGGGCCGCCCAGCACCCGCGACAGATCGATGATGCGCAACCCCGCCAACGCGCCCTGCTGCTTCAGTTCCGCCATGCGTCTCGCTCCTGCTTCCGGTTGATCGGACCGCCGGTTCCACCGGGCCGACAGCGACGGCACGGCTTTCCGGATTCGAAGAATAATTCTTGCGTGTGAATTTATATTCACACTCGCGAATTTCATTGTCAAGCAGGAGATGCCCCGGCGGCCGCGCCGAGAACGCGGCCGGCCGCAAGTCGGAACGACACCGAACGCTGGCCGATTGCCGCGCCGGGCCGCGATTCGCTAAGCTGGCGGACGGTGCTCAACTGAAGAAAGACGGAGATTTCATGAAACGCATGCTGCTCGCGGCCATCCTGCTGGCGTCGACGCTGGGCGTCGCCCGCGCGCAAACCCAGACCTTCCATTTTGGCGAGGGACAATTACAGCCGCGGGCCGCCGCGCCGGTGGCACGACCCGCGCCGGTGCGCCCGCACGTGACGCCGCCGCATCACCACCGGCGTACCGTCCACAAGCAGCGCCACGGGCGGTCCGGAAAGCCGCCGCGCGCGGGGATCGACACGCACGCGTGAGGTGATCCGCGTTGCGCGCGGCAACGCACGGAACTCTCACGAACGGCCGGTATGATCGGCGCGGCGGCTTGCATGCCGTCGTGCCCGGCGGTCGGCCGACGTGCATTTCCCTTCACGATTGAGCACCAGTTTTGTTTTGCCGAACATGAATACCGGGCCGGATACCGTCGTCAGCATCAAGGAACGCGCCACGATCGTGTGCCGCCAGCGCAGCAGCGTGCTGCTGGTCGCCCGTACCGCGGCGCGCTGGTCGCTGCCGGGCGGCACGATCCGGCGCGGCGAGACGCCGCTCGAGGCCGCGCAGCGGGAACTGGCGGAGGAAACGCGGCTGGAGGGGCTCGCGCTCGACTACGCGGTGCAATTCGGCGGCCTCACGAAGCTCCATCACGTGTTCGTGGCCGACGTGCCGAAACACCTGACGCCACGCGCGAGCAACGAGATCGCACGCTGCAAGTGGTTCGACGTCGAGCGGCTGGAGACGCTGCGTGCGAGCGTGCCGACCCGCAAGATCATCGAGCTGCTGCACCTCGACCGCTTTTCCGCGCTCGCGGACGGGCCGCCTCGCTCGCGCTGAACCGGCCCGCGCGGCTCACGCGCGCAGCAATGGCCCGGCCTTGCGCTCGAGCAGTGCGACCAGCTCGGGCTGCATGTAGGCGTAGCGATCGGGGATGTCGAGACAGACGATCTTCTTGTGCTTCAGCCGGGCGCCGAATCGGGCGTGCAGCTTCGCCTGGTGCGCGCGTTCCATCACGAACACGATCTCGGCCCATTCGAGTTGTTCCGCGGACAGACGCGTTTCCGCGTCGGGCGCGAGGCCCGCGGAGTCGGTTTCGACGCCCGGCCACGCGGCGAACACCGCCTCGGCCGTCGGGCTGCGCAGCCGATTGCGGCTGCAGATGAACAGGGCGCGTGTCATGCCGGTGCGCGGCGGCGGGATCGTCCGCTCAATCGTTCAACCCTGCGGAATCGTGCCGGGCCGCACGTAGGCCAGCATGTGCGGCACGTAGTCGGCCTTGCCGAGCTCGACGCCGTGATGGCGCAGGATCGCGTACGCCGCAATCGAATGAAAATAGAACTGCGGCAGCGCCCAGTCGCGCACGTACTGTTCGCCCGTCATGTCGAACGCGATGCCGTTCGGCAGTGCGAGCGCGACCGGCAGCGCGGCGCCGCCGTCGAGGGCGTCGGGCGCGAGTTCGCCGAGGAACGCGATCGTGCCGGCGAGGATGCCCTGTGCGTCGCCCAGCGTGCCGGGCTGCGCATCGGCATGCCAGCCGGCTTCCCGCAACGCCAGCAGCGCGTCCGGCAGCGGTTCGCCGCGCAGCCGGTAGACGGGTTCCATCGCCTGGAAGCACGAAAACCGCACCTGCGCCGCAAGCGGATACATGTCGGGTGCGAGCTTCAGTGCGAGCACCGCATCGGGCGCGTCGCCGGCGGCCTGCCGGTGCGCCACGGCCTTGTCGAGCCACGCGGATTGCGCGCGCAGCATCTGGGTGAACGTTGGAACGAGAAGTTGAGTCGGTGACATCCATGCCCTCCGGTGGGTCGTTCGCGCCACGACATCGATGCCGGGGCAGCATCCGTATTCTGCCGTAGCGGACGGTTCGACGCGAAACCGGTGGCGTATCGCACGACCGACCCGTGGGGCCTGATGGGTCAGGGCTTGCCGTGGCGTGCGAGGAACCGGTCGAGCTGCGACGCGAACGCCTTGCCGTCGCGTGCGCTGAACGGGGCCGGCCCGCCCGTATCGATGCCCGCGCTGCGCAGCTGATCCATCATCGCGCGCGTCGACAGGCGCTCCTCGATGTTCTCGCGGCTGAACCAGTTGCCGCGCGGGTCGAGCGCATGCGCGCCCTTGTCGAGGACGGCGGCGGCCAGCGGGATGTCGGCGGTGATCACGAGATCGCCGGCTGCCGCGAGCTCGACGATCCGCGCATCGGCCACGTCGAAGCCGGCAGGCACCTGCAGCGCCTTGATGAACGGCGACGGCGGCGTGCGCAGGAACTGGTTCGCGACCAGCGTCACGCAGATCTCGGCACGACGCGCGGCGCGAAACAGCATGTCCTTGATGACGGCGGGACACGCGTCGGCATCGACGAGTACTTGCATGGCAGGCATTCCGGTGAGTAGAAACGGCGATCATAGCGCAGCGCCGGCAATCGACCCGCCCGGCCCGCGCGCCCGATCACCGGATCAGCCGGCCAGCCCTGGGCACAGCGACGCGGCCGTCATCCATTGCGCGCCCCATGCATCGGCGAGCCGCCTGCCCTGCCCGATCCGCACCGCTGCATCGTCGAAATCGACGAACACGACGTGATCGGCGGCCGCCGGTTTCGGCGGTATTTCGCGCGTGCGTCCGTCGGACAGCACCCACAGCCAGCGCTGCTGGTCCGGCGTGCGCCGTGCGGCGCCGGCGAGCAAGTGCGCGGCGGCCGCGATGCCGTCCGCAAGCGGCGTGCCGCCGCCGCCGTCCACCGGCTCGAGCCAGCGCGCATTCCACCAGCGCGGCACGGCCGGGCCGAAGCGCCGCGCGGCGCCGTTGCCGCCGAAACAGATCAGCGCGGTTGCCACGCGGTCGCGCGCGGCCTGGTCGAAGTACGCGACGATCAGCCCTTTCGCGAGCGCGAGCCGTTCGTGCGACAGCATCGACGCCGAACAGTCGAGCACGAAGCAATGGAGTGCGCGCGGCGTGCCGGCCTGCTTGCGAAAACGCAGGTGGTCGGCGTGCAGCGGGCCGCCGCGCTTCGCGGCGAGCGTCGCCGGCCATGCAACGGCCGTGCCGGCACGCACCGTACCCGGCACGCGCGCGGCAGCGCCTGGCAGCCATCGAGGACCGCGAACGGTGTTCGCGGCGGCGTCGGCTCGATGGCTCAGCGTTTTTTTAGCGGCAGCGGCACCACGCCTTTCACGTCGCGCAGTCCAGCAGGCTCGGGCGGCAGGTAGCCCCAGTCGCCTTGCGACGCCGTTGCATCGTTGCGTGCCGCGCCCGGTCGATGATCGGGCTGCCGGTGCAGGTCCGGCGGCGCAGGGTCGTCGTGGTCGCCGCCGCCCTCTGCATTCGACTGCGATGCGCCCGACGACGGCGGCGCACCCGCATGACGCCGATGCCGCAGCACCGCGTCGGCCACGCGTTCGACATGGGACACCGTCACCGCGTCGGCCTGTTCCAGCGCCGCGAGCGCGCGCGCGGCGCGCAGCATCACGAGGTCGGCGCGCAGGCCGTCGACGGCCGCGTCGATGCACAGCGCGCTGACGCGCGCGTGAACCACATCGTCGAAATCCAGCGTCGACAACTTTGCCCGCGCCGCGTGGATGCGGTCGCGGAGGTCGCGCTGTGCAGTCGCGTGACGTGCGCGAAACGCATCCGGATCGAGATCGAACGCGAGGCGCGCCTTCACGATCTGCTCGCGCTGCGCGGCGTCGAAGCAGTTCGCGAGTTCGACCATCAGCCCGAAGCGGTCGAGCAATTGCGGGCGCAGTTCGCCTTCCTCGGGGTTCATCGTGCCGACCAGCACGAAGCGCGCGTCGTGCGCATGCGACACGCCATCGCGCTCGACCACGTTCACGCCGCTCGCGGCGACGTCGAGCAGCGTATCGACGAGCCCGTCGGCGAGCAGGTTCACCTCGTCGACGTACAGCACGCCGCGATGCGCGCGCGCGAGCAGGCCCGGCCGGAAGCGCACGCCGTTTTCGGCGAGCGCATGCGCGAGATCGAGCGTGCCCGTGACCTGCTCGTCGCTCGCCGACAGCGGCAGCGTGACGAATGCCCCTTCGGGCAGCAGTTCGGCGAGCGCGCGTGCGGCGGTCGATTTCGCGGTGCCGCGCGGCCCGCTGACGAGCACGCCGCCGAGCGACGGGTCGATCGCCGCGAGCAGCAGCGCCTGCTGCAGCGGTTGCTGCGCGACCAGCGCCGCGAACGGGAATACCGCGCGTGCGTGCTGCGTCGTCGGATCGGTCATCGCCGTCCTCCTTCCTGAAGTTGTTCGCTGTCGAGCCAGACCGCTTCGATCCGCTCGCGATAGTCGCCCGGCTGCTGCCACAGCCCGCGCTGCATCGCTTCGACGAAGCGTTCGCAGATGCCGTGCAGCGCCTTCGGGTTGTGGCGTTCGAGGAACGCGCGCGTGTCGTCGTCGAACAGGTACGCGTCGGCGACGAGCGCGTACTGGTGATCCGACAACACGCGCGCGGTCGCGTCATAGCCGTACAGGTAGTCGACGGTCGCGGCCATTTCGGCCGCGCCCTTGTAGCCATGGCGCTTCACGCCGTCGAGCCATTTCGGATTGACGACGCGCGAGCGGATCACGCGCGCGATCTCCTCGCGCAGCGTGCGCATCTTCGGCGCGGCCGGGTTCGCATGGTCGCCGTGATAGATGCTCGGCTGCTGCCCGGACAGGTGCCGCACGGCCGCCGTCATCCCGCCCTGGAACTGGTAGTAGTCGTTCGAATCGAGGATGTCGTGTTCGCGGCTGTCCTGGTTCTGCACGACCACGTCGATCGTCGCGAGCCGCTCGCCGAACACGTCGGGCGCGGACTCGCCCGCGCTGTTCTGCGCGTATGCGTGGCCGCCCCACTGGCGGTACGCATCGGCGAGATCGGCGTCGCTCTGCCAGCGGCGCTGGTCGATCAGGTCCTGCAGGCCGGCGCCGTAGCTGCCCGGCCGTGCGCCGAACACGCGCCAGCCGGCACGGCGTCGCGCTTCGTCCGGCGCCACGCCCCGCTCGATCCACGTTGCGCGTTCGCGCTCGACGCGCGCACGGATCGGGTTCAGAGCCTCCGGCTCGTCGAGCGCGGCAACGGCCTGCACGGCGGCGTCGAACAGGTGCATCAGGTTCGGGAACGCGTCGCGGAAGAAGCCGGACACGCGCAGCGTCACATCGATGCGCGGCCGGTCGAAGATCTCGATCGGCAGGATCTCGAAGTCGGTCACGCGATGGCTGCCGTGCGCCCATTTCGGCCGCACGCCGAGGAGCGCGAACGCCTGCGCGATGTCGTCGCCGCCGGTGCGCATCGTGGCCGTCCCCCAGACCGACAGCCCGATCGCGCGCGGATAGTCGCCGTGATCCTGCAGATGACGTTCGATCAGCTGCTGCGCGGATTTCAGCCCGAGCGACCACGCGGCCTGCGTCGGCACCGCGCGCGTATCGACCGAATAGAAGTTGCGGCCCGTCGGCAGCACGTCGGGGCGGCCACGCGACGGCGAGCCGCTCGGCCCCGGCGGCACGAAGCGGCCGTCGAGCCCGCGCAGCAGCTGGCGCAGTTCCTCGCCGCCGCACGCGTCGAGCGCGGGCATCAGCGCCGCGCGCACACGTTCGATGACGGCGAGCGTGTGCGGCCAGTCGCCGGGCGGCGTCGTGCCGATCCCGGAAGCGCCGGACGTGCCGGCCGCGCACACGCCGTCGAGCCACTGCTGCGCGAGCCGTTCGAGCCGCTCGCGCGTGTCGCCCGCATGGCGCCACGGCGATGTGTCGAGCGCCTGCAGCACGGCCGGCCGCGGGCCCGTCCACGGCGCGGCCCAGTCGGCCGCGAGCGGATCGAAATCGTCGCCGAGCGCGAGATCGCGCGCGAGCGCGCCGATCAGCCCCGCACGTTCGCCCTTGCCGTCGCCGACCGGAAAGCGCGCGAGCGCGAGCAGCGTGTCGCGGCGCTGCCGGTCGGCCGGCGACGCGCCGAACACATGCAGCCCGTCGCGAATCTGCGCTTCCTTCAATTCGCACAGCCACGCGTCGACGCGCGTCAGCAGCGCATCTTCGTCGCCCGCATCGCGCGGCGGCGACACGCTCAGTTCGTCGTGCAGCCGGTGTTCGGCGATCGTCGCGAGGATCGTCTTGCGCAGCAGCTTCGCGCGCCGCGCATCGACCATCAGCGCCTCGTAGTATTCGTCGACCTGCCGTTCGAGATCCTGCAGCGGGCCGTAGTTTTCCGCGCGCGTGAGCGGCGGCATCAGGTGATCGATGATCACCGCCTGCGCGCGGCGCTTCGCCTGGCTGCCCTCGCCCGGATCGTTGACGATGAACGGATACAGGTGCGGCAGCGGCCCGAGCGTCAGGTCGGGCCAGCACGCGTCGGACAGCGCGACGCTCTTGCCCGGCAGCCATTCGAGGTTGCCGTGCTTGCCGAGGTGGATGACCGCGTCGATGCCGAACGCATCGCGCAGCCAGAAATAGAACGCGAGGTACGCGTGCGGCGGCACGAGATCCGCGTCGTGGTAGCTCGCATAGTCGTTCTCGCCGCGCGAACGCGACGGCTGGATGCCGACGAACACGTTGCCCGCGCGCCAACCGGCGATCGTGAAGCGCCCCTGCCGCAGCGTCGGATCGGCTTCGGGCGGGCCCCAGCGTGCGTTCAGCGCGTCGCGCACGGCGGCCGGCAGCCGCGCGAAATGCGCGACATAATCGGCCAGCGCGAAACTCTGGAACGCCGGGCGCAATGCGCGCACGGCCGGGTCGTTGGTCACGCCTTCGGTGAGCCGCGCGATCAGCGCGTCGCCGTCGGCCGGCAGGTCGGCCACGCTATAGCCCGCGTCGCGCAGCGCCGCCAGCACGCGCAGCGCGGACGCCGGCGTGTCGAGCCCGACGCCGTTGCCGATCCGCCCTTCGCTTTGCGGATAGTTCGCGAGGATCAGCGCGATGCGCTTGTCGGCAGGGTCGAGCGTGCGCAGCCGGCACCAGCCGCGCGCGAGCGCCGCGACGAACGCGATCCGCTCGGCGTCCGGCTGGTAGCGCACGACGTCGACTTCGGTGTGCGGACAACGATATGCCAGCCCCTTGAAGCTCACCGCGCGGGTGACGATGCGCCCGTCGACCTCGGGCAACGCGATGTGCATCGCGATGTCGCGCGCATGCAGGCCCTGGTTGTCGGCCACCCACGCGTCGCGGTTGCCGCCGGACAGGATCACCTGCAGCACCGGCGCGTCGCCGGCGAGCACGTCGGGCTCGGGGCTGTCGATCGCGCCGGCCGCGAAGGCCGTGGTGTTCAGCACGAGCGCGACACCGTGCGTGTCGCACAGCCGCGTGATGACCTCGCGGCTTACGGCATCCTTCAATGACGTGACGGTGATCGGCAGCGGATTGAGCCCTTCGCGCACGAGCGCATCGGCCAGCGCGTCGAACACGGCGGTGTTCGCGGCCTGCCAGTGCGCGCGATAGAACAGGATCGCGACGACGGGCGCGCCGGGCGTCCAGCGCGGACGCCAGTCGTCGACGCTCGCCGGGTCGCGCGCCGGGTGATACAGCGCGGCGGCCGGCAGCGGGCGCGGCAGCTCGGGTTCGTCGCCGACCCCGAGCG
The DNA here is from genome assembly GCF_000949135.2 of Burkholderia sp. USMB20. Classification (GTDB taxonomy): domain Bacteria; phylum Pseudomonadota; class Gammaproteobacteria; order Burkholderiales; family Burkholderiaceae; genus Burkholderia. The sequence goes on from NZ_JTAN02000017.1 coordinate 70,395, forward strand.
TATGGAACGCGATGCTGCGCAGCAACGCTTCGGCGTTGTGCATCCCGCCTTCGCGCAGATAGCGCCACCACAACCGGCACAGGTCCGGTGCGACCGTGCTCTTCGCGACGAGGTTCGGATCTTCCTGCAGGTCGCCCGAGAACATCGCGAGCTGCTGCCTGCGTTTCGACGCGAGCGACACGGCCTGTTCGATCCCGTACGGCCAGTACGCTTCGCCGCCCAGATGATCGATCACGACCGTCTTCGCGTGACGCAGCACGTCATCGACATAGAAATCGACCGACGCCGGCTGCCGCAGGAACGTGACGTTCGCGAGCCGCACGCTCGGAAAGCCGGCCGGCAGCCTCGGCACGACGCTGGCCAGCAGCGACAGCGTCGTGTCGGCCGAGCTCAGGATCACGATGTCGGCCGGCTGCTGGTCGATCCGGACGACACCCTGCGTATCGTCGACGAAGCCGCCCGGCGTGGTGCGCAGCAGATGCATCGTGCGTTACGCCTGTTGCGGCTCGGCCGCGCACGCGACGTCGAACGCGCGCTGCAGCGCGGCCGCGTCGAGATCCTCGCCGATCAGCACGAAGCGGCTCGCACGCGGCTCGCCGTCCTGCCAGCGACGGTCGAAATAGCTGTCGAAGCGACGGCCGACGCCCTGGATCACGAGCCGCATCGGCGCATCGGGCAGCGCCGCGAAGCCTTTCGCGCGGTAGATCGTGTGCGTCTCGACGACACGCTGCAGCGCGGCGATCGTCGCCTCGCGCGAGCCCGCGTCGCCCGACACCACCACCGAATCGAATTCGTCGTGGTGATGGTCGTGATCGCCGTCGTCGGCCGAGCCGTGATGGTCGTGCCGCAGGTGGATCGTTTCCTCCGATGCCGATTCGAGGCCGAGCAACATCGCGAGGTCGAGCTCGCCGCGCGTCGCGCGCACGATCTTCACCTGCGGCGGGATCTCCTCGCGAATCGCGGCTTCGACCGCGGCGAACTGCGCGTCGGCGACGAGGTCGGCCTTGTTCACGATCACGAGATCGGCGGACGACAGCTGGTCGGCGAACAGTTCATGCAGTGGCGATTCGTGGTCGAGGTTCGGATCGGCGCGGCGCTGCGCGTCGACGGCCTGCGGGTTCTCGGCGAACTGGCCGCTCGCGGCGGCCGGCCCGTCGACGACGGTCACGACCGCGTCGACCGTGAAGCTGTTGCGGATGGTCGGCCAGTTGAAGGCCTGCACGAGCGGCTTCGGCAGCGCGAGGCCCGACGTCTCGATCAGCACGTGATCGATGTCGGCGCGGCGCTCGACGAGCGCTTCCATCACCGGATAGAACTCCTCTTGCACGGTGCAGCACAGGCAGCCGTTCGCGAGTTCGTACAGCTGGCCCGACGCTTCGCTGCGGGCGCCTTCTGCGCCGTCTGCATCCTCGCAGCCGATCCCGCAGCCCTTGAGGATTTCGCCGTCGATGCCGAGCTCGCCGAATTCGTTGACGATCACCGCGATGCGGCGGCCTTCTGCATGCTGCAGGATGTGGCGCATCAGCGTGGTCTTGCCGCTGCCGAGAAAGCCCGTGACGATCGTGACGGGAAGCTTGCGTAGGGTCATGGTGGGTCCTGTGTCTAAAAGGGAGTCAGGCCGAGAGCGTCACGTCGATCTCGTCGTAGCGTTTGAGGCGGTAGATCGCGGCCGATACGATCCAGCACGCGACGAACAGGCCGATCACGACGTAGCCGAGCATGCCGAAATGCGATGCGACCATCGTCGCGAAATCCCATACCGGGCCCTGCAGCGAGAGTTTGTCCGCGAGCAGCGCGAGCACCTCGATGCCGCCGATCAACGCGGCAACCAGCACCGACACGAACGTGATCGTCATGTTGTAGTAGATCTTGCGGATCGGCCGCACGTACGCCCAGCGGTACGCGCCCATCATCAGGATGCCGTCGGTCGTGTCGACGAGCGTCATGCCCGCGGTGAACAGCACCGGCAGCACCATCACCGACCAGAACGACAGGCCGCCCTGCACCTGCGTGGCCGAAATGCCGAACAGCGCGATCTCGGTCGCGGTATCAAAGCCGAAGCCGAACAGGAAGCCGACCGGATACAGGTGCCAGCTGCGCGACACGAGGCGGAACAACGGCCGGAACAGGCGGGCCAGCACGCCGCGCTGGTTCATCAGCATGTCGAGGTCGGCGTCGACGATCGGCTCGCCGCGGCGGGCCGCGCGAAACGTCCGGTACACGGAGATCAGGATCAGCAGGTTCGCGGCCGCGAGCACCAGCAGGAAGAACGCCGACACGCTCGTGCTGATCACGCCGCCCCAGGTCTTCATGCTCTCGAAGCGCGCGAGCGACGCCGCGGTCAGCGCGACCGCGACCGACATCACGATCACCACCGTCGAATGGCCGAGCGAGAAGAACAGGCCCGCGCCGAGCGGGCTGCGGCCCTCCTGCATCAGCTTGCGCGTGACGTTGTCGATCGCGGCGATATGATCGGCGTCGACCGCGTGGCGCAGCCCGAACACGTAGGCGAGCAGCGCGGTACCCAGCAGCACGGGCTGGTCGCGAAACGCGATGAAGGCCCAGATCCACGCGCCGACGTTGAATGCGACGAGCAATGAATAGATCGCGACGATTTTGCCGCGCAGCCCGGACGGGCTGTCGTTGAACAGGCGGAAGAACGAGTCGAGCATGATGCTCCTTTGCGAACGGTCGACATGATGAATGCCAACACGGCCGTCGTCGGCCTGCCCGCGGAGCTGACCGTTCTTCGCCCCGGCCCGCACGCGTGCAGCGGCTGACGGATCGGCGAAGGAAGGGCAACGCCCGGGCGTCCGGCGAACTGCGGCCGTGGACGATGCGCCGCCTCCCCGCGGCGCTGAACCCCAACGTCTCGGCCGGTATCCGGGCTGACGAACACGCCGCTTCGCCTTCCCGGATGCGCGGCATCCAGTGGCGGTCGTCCGCATGCGGCAGGCATGCGGCGAAGCGGCGCTGCATCGCGCTGGGCGCGACGCGTTCGCTTACCGTTGCGGGGGCAGCACAGGTTGGCCCGACTGCGGCGCAGGCAGGCTCCCTGTTTCCCGTTTAACTGCGCGCGCCGGAGGAGCGCGCGCGAGCACCGAAACGCGTGCGAGTGTAGGCGGCGGTGCGGGGAGCGTCAAGGTAAAGGCGGAACGGCCCGCCGCGGCGCGTCCGGCGTGGCGGCGGCATCGCGCCGGGGGCGCTTGCGGCGCCCGCGCGGCGGGTTCGCGCGGGCCGACCGCTGTGCTATCGTATGCGCCGCGTTCGGTGCTCGCATGCGCATTCCGCGCACGCAGTTAAACGGGAAACAGGAGGCGGAAGTCCGCCCGGCCTGTGCTGTCCCCGCAACGGTACGCCGCCCGCGCGCCGCGGTTCCCCCCGCACGCGCCCAGGCCGCCCGCGATGCCACTGCCCTTCAGCGGGCGGGAAGGCTGCGGCCTGGCAAGCGGCCAGCCCGGATACCGGCCGACGCAAGGGGCGAGCCCGCTGCTCGCCGAACGCCCGATCCGCGGGGGACGGATGGGGTGCGCTTTCCGCCCGCGTTCGCGCGGGCTTCGCCCGATCCGTCATGCCTTGCCTGTCCGCCGGCCGCCGATGCGCCGCTCGCTGTCCCCTTTCCACTGCCACGACACGGTGTGCGCCGTGCCGCGTCCGATGAGCCGCGCCTGGCTCGTCGGCGCCGGCCCCGGCGACGCCGATCTGCTGACGCTGAAGGCCGTGCGCGCGATCGCCGCGGCCGACGTGCTGCTCGTCGACGATCTCGTGAACCCCGATGTATTGCGCCATGCGCGCGCCGACGCGCGCATCGAGCACGTCGGCAAGCGCGGCGGCCACGCGTCGACGCCGCAGGAAACGATCGTCGCCGCGATGCTCGCGCACCTGCGCGCGGGCCGCAGCGTCGCGCGGCTCAAGGGCGGCGATCCGTTCGTGTTCGGCCGCGGCGGCGAGGAGCTGCTCGCGCTCGGTGCGGCGGGTTTCCCGGTCGAGGTCGTAAACGGCATCACGGCCGGTATCGCGGCCCCGGCCGCGCTCGGCATTCCGGTCACGCATCGCGGCGACGCGCAGGGCGTGATCTTCGTCACGGGCCACGGCGCGGGCGCCGACGAGCCCGACTGGCGCGCGCTGGCCGCGACGCGGATGACGATCGTGATCTACATGGGCATACGCCGGCTCGACACGATCGTGGCCGCGCTGCGTGACGGCGGCGTGCCCGGCGACATGCCGTGCGCGGCGATCGAGAACGCGACGCGCGACGGGCAGCGGCACGCGCTCGCGACACTCGACACGGTCGTCGAACGCATCGGCGCCGCCGGTATCGGCTCGCCCGCGATCGTCGTGATCGGCCGCGTCGCGGCGCTCGCCGACGATCCGGCGGTGCGCGCGGCGCTCGGCGGCCGCGCATGATGCGCGTCGGCTCGGCGTCGGTTTCCGCGCGGGCGTGACGGCCGCGCAACTCGATGCCGCGACCGCGCGGCGTGGCGCGTACCCGCGCCGAACGCCGCGTCGCGACGCTCGCCGACAAGGCCGCGTGCCGCCGCTGCGCACGCCTGCGCACGCCGCGCTGCCGTCTCGCGTTCGACGCGGCGCAGCTCGCGCGGGCCGAACCGCCTTAGGCCCGTGCTGCCGCGCTTCCGCGTTTCGGCGTGCGGGCTGTGGCCGAGCCGGCGCGCGCTCGCGGCGCCCGATGCGGCTGCTCGGCCCCAAATCCATCGGGACGGCGTGACGTCGCGCTCGCCGGCCCCGCTGCTTTGTGTCGCTTTCGACAGGACGATTCCCGATGAAGACCGATGCCGAATCCCATCAGCGGATGACCGAACGCCGCCGCGCCGGCCATGAAAAGAAGCAGGCTGCCGCTACCCAGGAAAAGGGCCTGCTGATCGTCAATACCGGCAACGGCAAGGGCAAGAGCACGGCCGCGTTCGGCATGGCCGTGCGCGTGCTCGGCCATGGCATGCGGCTCGGCGTCGTGCAGTTCATCAAGGGCGCGCTGCACACGTCCGAGCGCGACTTCCTCGGCGCGGTCGCGCAATGCGACTTCGTGACGATGGGCGACGGCTATACGTGGAACACGCAGAACCGCGACGCCGACATCGCGACCGCGCGCAAGGGCTGGGACGAGGCGCGCCGGATGATCGAAAGCGGCGAGTACCGGATGGTGATCCTCGACGAGCTGAACACCGTGCTGAAGTACGAATACCTGCCGCTCGACGAAGTGCTCGCGACGCTCGTCGCGCGCCCGGAATCGGTGCACGTCGTCGTCACCGGGCGGCATGCGCCCGATGCGCTGATCGACGCGGCCGACCTCGTCACCGAAATGCGGCTCGTCAAGCATCCGTACAAGGAGCAAGGCGTGAAGGCGCAGCCCGGCGTGGAGTTCTGAGCGATGCCGGCCTGCCCCGCGCTGTTCGTCAGCGCGCCCGCGTCCGGCCAGGGCAAGACGTCGGTGACGGCCGGCCTCGCGCGGCTGCACCGGCGGCTCGGCCGGCGCGTGCGCGTGTTCAAGACCGGGCCGGATTTTCTCGATCCGATGCTGCTCGAACGCGCGAGCGGGGCGCCCGTGCACGCGCTCGACCTCGGCATGGTCGGCGAAGCCGGCTGCCGCGCGCTGCTCGCCGATGCGGCGCGCGACGCGGACCTGATCCTGATCGAAGGCGTGATGGGGTTGTTCGACGGCACGCCGAGCAGCGCCGATCTCGCGGTCGCGTTCGGCGTGCCGGTCGTCGCGGTGATTGCCGCGAAGTCGATGGCGCAGACGTTCGCGGCGATCGCGTTCGGGCTCGCGCGGTTCCGGCCGGAGGTGCCGTTTCACGGCGTGCTGGGCAATCGTGTCGGGTCGCCGCGACACGCGGAACTGCTGCGGCAGGCGCTGCCGGACGACTTGCGCTGGCTCGGGCACGTGCCGGCCGATGCGGGCATCGCGCTGCCGGAACGGCATCTCGGCCTGCACCAGCCGGCCGACATCGACGATCTCGACGCGCGGCTCGAGCGTGCGGCCGACGTGCTCGCGCAGACGGCGCTCGCCGAATTGCCGCCGGCCGTCGCGTTCGCGGAACCGGACGCCGCTGCCGCGCTGCCGCGCGCGCTCGCCGGCAAGCGGATCGCGATCGCGCGCGATGCCGCGTTCTCGTTCATCTATCCGGCCAATCTCGCGCTGCTCGACGCGCTCGGTGCGCAGCTGCGGTTCTTTTCGCCGCTTGCGGACGAACCCGTGCCCGACGATTGCGACGCGCTGTTCCTGCCGGGCGGCTATCCGGAGCTGCATGCGGCGACGCTCGCGGCGAATGCCGTGACCGCGCGGACGATTCGCGCGCATGCGGCGGCCGGCCTGCCGATCGTCGCGGAATGCGGGGGGATGGTGTATCTGTGCGAATCGCTGACCGACGTGGACGGCGCGACGACGCCGATGCTCGGACTGTTGTCAGGCCATGCGACGATGCAGCGCCGGTTCGCGGCGCTCGGGATGCAGCAGCTGGACACGCGCACCGGGCCGATGCGCGGTCATACGTTTCATTATTCGCGGCTCGATACGCCGCTGGCGCCGGCGGCGACGGCGGCGCGGCCCGACGGCGCGCCCGGAAGCGGCGAAGCCGTTTATCGCGCGGGCCCGATCGTCGCGACCTACATGCACATGTACTGGCCGTCGAATCCGGAGATGGCGGCCGCACTGTTCGGCGGCACGGCATTCTGACGAAAATATCCTGGGACACCGCGCGGCCGCGCGGTCAGGGTTTTTCTCGGCCCGGCGCTTCCGAGCGCGAAGTCCGGATCACGGTGCCGTCGGGGGAGAAATGCGCGTTGAACATCGCGTCGCCCGATACGCCGCCCTCGGCCCAGTGCCAGCTCCACACTTCCTCATGGCTCAACGCGTATTGCGCGACCTCGGTCGGCTTGCCGAGCAGTTGCCGTACGTCGTCCTTCGACATCCCCGGCACGACCTTCGCGATGTTCGCCGCCGTCAGCGCCTGCGTGATCGACACGAGCCGGCCGTCGGGCCCGAAATCGAGCATGTACGTGCTCGTGCCGTACGGGCCGCGCGGATACTCGAAACGCTGCGAGCCGTCGTCGCCCTGCCGGACCATCTCGGGCTTGCCCGCCTGGCGCAGCACGTCCTCGGTCGTCGAGACGCCCGGCTGCAGATTGCCGAACGCCATCGGATCGGGCTTGATCGCGTTCACCGCGTCAGCCACCTTCTGGTCGTCGCATCCGGCCGCCAGAACGCCGACCGCGCAAGCCGCCAGCACGGTCAGAAACTGTTTTCGCATGTCGTCCACACCTGTATTCATCGAGCCGATCCGGCGTCGCGCGCAGCGTAGCACGCGGCCCGTGCCGTCGATGTCAAGGAGCGTCAAATTCCCGTGAGCGCTTTCCAATGGAACAGGAGCCTGGGCGAGGGTTTGCGGTAGCTCTTGTGTAGCGCCTTTGGCGCGTTTCCAATGCGTCCCGCGCGGCCGGTGTCATGGCCGCGCGGGCGCGCACCGGGCGGCGGTGCCCACGTCGATGCGCCGCGGCGTCACACCAGGAAGGTCTCCGCCAGCTTGACCCAGTACGATGCGCCGATCGGCAGCGCCGCGTCGTTGAAGTCGTAGCCGGGGTTGTGCACCATGCAGCCGCCCTCCCCGTCGCCGTTGCCGATGATCAGGTAGCAGCCCGGCCGCTTCTCGAGCAGGAACGCGAAATCCTCGCTGCCGGTGAGCGGCACCATCCCGTCGATCAGGTTCGCTTCGCCGACCCACCCGCGCGCGACGCCGCGTGCGAACGCGGTCATCTCCGTATCGTTGACGAGCACCGGGTAGCGACGCTGGTAGTCGATCGACGCGGTCGCGCCGAACACGGCCGCCTGCGCATGAACGACTTCCTTGATGCGTGTCTCGAGCAGGTCGCGCACCTCGGGCTTCAGCGCGCGCACGGACAGGCGCATCTGCGCGCGGTCGGGAATCACGTTCGGCGCCTCGCCCGCGTGGATCGCACCGACCGTGACGATCGCCATGTCGAGCGGCGATACGTTGCGCGAGACGATCGTCTGCAGCGCGATGACGATCTGCGCGCACACGACGACCGGGTCGATCGCCTTGTGCGGCACCGCACCGTGGCCACCGCGCCCCTGCACGTCGATGGTCACAGTATCGGACGACGCCATGAACGGCCCCGGCAGGAAGCCGAACTTGCCCGTCGGGAAGCCCGGCATGTTGTGCATCGCGAAGATCGCGTCGCACGGGAACTGCTCGAACAGCCCGTCGTCGAGCATTTTCTTCGCGCCGCCGAGCCCTTCCTCGGCCGGCTGGAAAATCAGGTTCAGCGTGCCGGAAAAGCGGCGCTCGCGCGCCAGGTGCTTCGCGGCCGCGAGCAGCATCGCCGTGTGGCCGTCGTGCCCGCACGCGTGCATCTTGCCGGGGATCGTGCTCTGGTACGGCAGACCGGTCGACTCGTGGATCGGCAGCGCATCCATGTCGGCACGCAGGCCGAGGCGCTGCGTGCCATTGCCCACCTTCAGCTGCGCGACGACGCCCGTGCCGCCGAGCCCGCGCTGCACCGTGTAGCCCCACGCCTGCAACTGCCCGGCGACGAGATCGCTTGTCGCGAATTCCTCGAAGCCCAGTTCGGGGTGGGCATGAATGCGGTGCCGGATCTCGATCATTTCGTCGGCGAGGCCTGCGGGGATCACGCTGTGCGTCACGGTGTCGTCTCCTGGGTTCCGTGGGGAGTGTGCAGGCAAGGATAGTCGGTTGAACGGCAACCGGACAGACAGAAAGTCGTCGCTGAGACAACCTTGAGTTGCCGGTCTATCCTCCGGCACAAGACGAATCGCACGGCGGGAGGAAACCGGCCATTCGGGCGACTGCCGGCCACGCATCGGGATGCGGGACACTGCGAGTTCGTCTTGATTTCTCGGGTGGGAGTGCACGTTGAGTTCCGTTCGTCATTCCGGAATAATCCCGTCCCATCAAAGGGTTGAGCGTTCTTGTTCATTTTTTGACGGTTGTACATTTTTTGTGTACGCTGGCAGAAAAGTGAACAAGCGATCCACCCCGATGCCCGAGAACGCCACCCTGCCGATAGCGGAACAGCACGTGCTCGACGAAGCCTGCGCCGCGTTCGAACGCGCGACCCGGCGCTTCCGTGCGCGGCCCGTGCGCGTGCCGGCCGCCTATGACGCGCATGCCGACGCGATGATCCGTTTCGCCATTGCCGGGCAGGCCTTCGAGATGCCGGCGGCGGTGAGCGTCGGGGTCGAATCGGTGCAGGACGCACGCGCGGCGCTGCGCCGGCGCGGCGGCGCCCCATGGCCCGGCGAGCGGCCGCTGATGCTGGTTGCGCCGTACGTATCGGTCGAGCTGGCCGCCCGCCTGACCGATCAAGGCATCCCGTTTCTCGATACGGCCGGCAATGCGTGCCTGATCCAGCCGGAAGCGACCGTGATGATTTCCGGCCGGCCGAAACCCGCCCGCACGCCGCGCCGGCAGGCATCGCGCGCGACGACGCCCAAGGGGCTGGCCGTGATGTTCGCGCTCGCGACGCAGCCGGGCCTCGTCGCGCAACCGTACCGGGCGATCGCTGCCGCGTCGGGCGTCGCGCTCGGCACGGTCAATCTCGCGATGGACGACCTGCTCGCGCGCGGCCTTCTCGCGCAGCGGCGCAACGGCGAACGGCTGATGCCCGACTGGCCGCGCTTCATGCAGGAATGGGTCGCGCTGTATCCGAGCCGCCTGCGCGCGAAACTGCCCGCCCGGCGGTTTGCCGCGCTCGCGCCCGACTGGTGGCGCGGCTTCGATTTCGCGGCATTCGACGCGCGGCTGGGCGGCGAACCCGCGGCCGACTTGCTGACGCACGACCTGAAGCCGGCCGCGATCACCGTCTATACGCGTGGCGCCGTGTCGAACCGCCTGCTGCTCCAGGCACGCCTGCGCCCGGACGAGCGTGGCGACGTCGAGCTGCTCGAAGCCTTCTGGCCGCCGTCGCCGGCACTCGACTGGCGCGAGCAGGACGTGCCGCTCGTGCCGCCGCTGCTGATCTACGCGGATCTCGTCTCGTCCGGGGACAGTCGCAATCTCGCCGCCGCCGAACACATCCATGACCGATACCTCGCCCGCCCGCCCGCTTGAAGTCGACGCGCGCCGGCCGCTCGAGCTGGCGGCGGTCGCGCTGCTGCAGGCGGTCCGCGCGGCCTGCGCGCAGCTCGACGCGGCATTCGTCGTCGCGGGTGCGACCGCGCGCGACATCCTGATGTGGCATGTCCACGGCATCCGCCCGGTGCGGGCGACGCGGGACGTCGACGTCGCGGTGTGCGCGGTGAGCTGGCCGTTTCACGAACGGCTCGTCGACGCGCTCGTCGCGACCGGGCGATTCGCGCGTGCGCCGAAGCATCAGCAGAAACTGCTGTTCGACAGCGGGACTCAAGGCTTTCGCACGGAACTCGATCTCGTGCCGTTCGGGCCGCTCGAAACGCCGCCCGGCGAAATCGCGTGGCCGCCTGGCGGCGATTTCGTGTTGAACGTGCTGGGCTTTCAGGAGGCGATCGATACGGCGCTGGTCGTGTCGATCGCGGCCGACGTCGCGGTGCCGGTGGCGAGCCTGCCGGCCCTTGCGCTGTTGAAGTTGCTCGCGTGGAAGGACCGGCGCGCGCGCCAGAACAGCGACGCGTACGACCTGTTGTTCCTGCTCACGCATTTCCACGACGCAGGCAATCGCGAGCGCATCTGGGACGTGGCGCCCGACCTGCTCGAGCAGCACGGTTTCCAGCCTGAGGTGGCGGCGGCTGCGCTGCTGGCGCGCGATGCGCAGCGGATTGCTTCGCCGCCGACGTACGATGCGATCCGCGCGCTGTTGTCCGACGAAGCAATCTACGCGACGCTCGGGCAGGATCTGCAGGCCCGCGCGTTCGCGCTGCTGCCGGGGGAATTTAGCGCGGACGCCGACCGGTATCTCGACGCGTTCCGCAGCGCCTTCCTCGCGGATCCGCCTGTTCCTCGCGCGTGACGTGCGACCGCGCGGGCGCCACGCCATCGCGCATTCACGACCTCAGGCCGAGGCCGCCCAGTCTTCGAGCGACAACCCCGCGACGCGGCCGAACTCGCGACGATTGTTCGTGACGAGCACGGCACCGGCCGCGATCGCGTGACCGGCGATCGACGCATCGTTTGCGCCGATCGGTGTGCCGCGCGCGGCGAGGTCGGCGCGAATCGCCGCCGTTGCATCGACCGCCGCGGTATCCCACGACAGCACGCCGTCCAGCCGAGCGACAAAGGCCGTCACGAGTTCCGCATGCTTCGGCGATGCCTTTCTGCCGACCGCGCCGAACCGCATTTCCGCATAGGTAATCGCCGACACGACGATCCGGTGCTGCGCATTGACGCACGACTGCAGCCGGGACAACACCACGGACGGTCGCTCGCGCATGATGAACGAACAGATGTTCGTATCGAGCATGTAGAGCGTGGTCACCGGCCCGACTCCGTCGGTGCGGCGTCATCGGCGCCGGACAAGTCGAAACGGCCGGATTCGACGACGGCCGGGCGCTCGACGAGGAAGTCGGCATCGGCCAGCGGTTCACTCGCGAGCGACAGCCACGTCGGCCGCACCGGCCGCAGCAGCAGCGTGTCGCCCTCGCGGCGGATCTCGAGTTCCGTCACCCCCTCGAATTCCATGTCCTTCGGGATGCGGATTGCCTGGTTACGGGCGTTCTTGAAAATGGAAACGGTGCGCATGAGCCACTCCAATGGAGTACGATGCACCCATTCTAGGCATATGCTGGCATATGTCAATATCGGGCGGCGCTGATGCGGGATCGCGCCTGATGCTGTCGCGGGTGTGCTTGCCATGTCGTCACGACCTGTCTGCGATGAGGGAGCGACCATTCTTCCTCATGCCGCCCACCCGATCCATATCCCGAACGGCCGATGCGCGCCCCCTGCAAGCCGCGCGAAACGTCGATGCTTGCGAATCGACGTATCGACGTATCGACGTATCGACGTTTCGACGAATCGACGCCTCGACACTTCGCGCCCCCGTCCCCGTCACGGCAACCGGAAAGTGTCGAAGAATGTTTCGCGCTCCATCACGGTAAGCGCCGCGCGCTTGTGCGGGAAATCGAACTCCTTCAACGTATGGAACCCGAGCCGGTGCATGTACGCGATATGCCGCACGTGATCGACGCGCGGCTCGCCGACGAGCCGCTGCGTGCGCGGTTCGTCGACGAACATGTAGTGCAGCACCCCGCTCCACCATGCATGCAGCTTGCCCGCGCTCTGGAAGCGCGAGTCGCCGATCAGCAGGTGCAGCCCGCGATCGTAGTCGTGCGCGTCGTAGAACGGCGCGAGGCGGTCCTCCTTCGCCCAGTAGAACTCGAAATAGCCGAACGGCGTGTCGTCGAAATAGCCGATCATCGGATGCATGTGCGGATCGGCGAGCCGCTCCGCGAGATACGCGGCGTGCTCGTCGAGCGTGCCGCGCTGATCCCAGAAATGCGCGACGCGATCGAGGTTCATCCAGTCGCTGAACAGCTGCGCATGTGCAGCGATGTCGACGGTGCGCAGGCTGAACGTCATCCCGACCTGCGGCATGTAGCGCGCATAGATCTCGCCGGCCGGCGACGGCGGCCGCACCGGGTGCCGGTGGCCGTTCGTGATCGTGTAGCGCAGCGGCATCCCGCCCGACGCGGGGGCCTTCAGCCACGGCTGCGGGTTCTGCCAGAACGTCGCGCGCGATGCGGTGACGCGCAGCCGGTCGCCCGCGATCCGCGCGCCGTCGATCACGCCTTCGCGCACCGCGCGCGCGACGTACGATGCAACGGCCCCCGGATCGGCGCCGCCGAGCGGCACCGACACCGTCGCCGCGTCGTGCCGCGTGTCCGTGTTGAACAGCGCGACGAATTCCGCGAGCAGCGCCGCCGGCGGATCGCTGGGCCGCCACGCGTCGAGCGTGCGCTCGACGGCGGGCGGCTCCTGCCCGTGCGCGGCGCCGTCGAGTGCCGCGGCCACCTCGCCTTCGACCGCGTCTGCCGCGTTGGCCGGTTTCGTCAGCGTGTCTTCCATCACAGTGCTCCCGCGTCGTGGCGGTCGGCGAGGATGTGCAGCCCCTGCTCGAGCGCCGGAAACAGGCTGCGCTGGAAGTTGTTCCAGCGCAGTTCGAGAATCGTGTCGTCCGGCGCGATCGGCGTGTCGAGCACGTCGCAGATCACCTCGCCGGAATCGATGCCGTTGTCGACGTAGTGGAACGAGGCGCCCGTCATCGTCACCGGTTCGACGCGCGAGGTCGCGCCGCTCGCCCAGTCGACCCGTTCGCCGCGCGCGCCGTGCAGCGCGTCGAGCGTCGCCCACGCACCGCGCCGCTGGTACGGCGAAGCGTCGGCCGTAATGCCGGGATGGATGTTTGCGATGCGGCGGTGAAAGCGCGCGCCGGGACGCACGAGCTCGTCGAGGATCACGAGCAGCCCGTCGAGCACGACCACGTCGGCGTCGAGTTCGAGCAGGCGTTCGAGCAGGCGGCGCTCGAACGCCTGCTTGCCCGTCACGCGCTCGCGCGCGTCGCGCGGCAGCCGGCGGTACGTCGATGCAATCGTGCAGAACAGTTCGTCGACCGGCCGGCCCTGCACCGTCAGCCCGTCGGGCAGGATCCACGGGCGGCCCGGCGTGCGCGCGAAGCCGTAGTCGGCGACCTTCGCGCGGTCGGCCGGCGAGCCTGCGTCGTCGTCGACGATCACGCCCTTGAGCGCATAGCGTTCGCCGAGCGGCGAGTCGTTCAGGCGTTCGACGAGGAATTCGAGCGGCGCCTTCATGTAGCGCGTGCCGCCCCGGTAGGCGACCGGCTGGCCGGCGCGATCGGCCGCGCCGTTGCGCAGCGACTGGATGTAGACGAGATTTTTCTTCGGCATGGAAGCGTCGTGGAAAAAACGGACGACGGCGCCGCGGCCCGCCCGCGCCGGCCCGAAGGCCGGCCGGCGCGCCGCGGCGCGCGCGTCACCAGTTGTATTTCGCGGTGGCGAGCACCGTGCGGTCGGTCCCGAAAATGCAGACGCTCGTCGACTGGCAACCGCTGATGTAGTGGCGGTTGAACAGATTCGTCCCGTTCACGGCGAAGCGCCAGTTGCGCGTGTCGTAGTGCACGCCCGCGTCGAACAGCGTGTAGCTCGCGACCGTCAGCGAATTGTCGGCCGCACCGGCCGACGCGCTCTGGTAACGCACGCCGCCGCCCAGGCCGAAGCCCGTGAGCGGCCCCGTGTGCCACGTCCAGTCGGCCCACAGCGACGCCATCTGGCGCGGTCGCGGAATGTCGACCGGCCAGTTGTTCAGCGATGCGTCGTTCGCCTTCACGTTCTTCACGTCCTGGTAGACGTAGGACGCGATCAGCGACAGGTTGCGCGTGAGCTTGCCGGTCGCGTTCAGCTCGATCCCGCGCGAGCGCACTTCGCCCGTCTGGACCGACGTCGTGCCGGACGAATCGAGATTGAGCGGCGTCGACGTGAGCACGTTGGTCTGGTTGATCTGGTAGATCGCCGCGCTCAGCATCAGGTTCTTGCCGGGCGGCTGCCAGCGCAGGCCGGCCTCGATCTGCTTGCCGCGGGTCGGCTGCGGCAGGCCGCCGCCGTACAGGTTCACGCCGATCAGCGGGTTGAACGACGTCGCGTAGCTGACGTACGGCGACAGCCCGTAGTCGCCCTGGTAGGTGAGGCCCACGCGGCCGGTGAACGCGCTGATGTCGGCCTTCGACTGCGTGCCGCCCTCGCGGTCGTCCATCCGCTGGTTGACCCAGTCCTCGCGGCCGCCGAGCGTCAGCGTCCAGCGGTTCCACTTGACCTGGTCCTGCACGTACAGCCCGAACGTGTTCATCGTCGTGTACGTGTTGGTGCGGTACGTGGTGTTCGGCGGCGAGAACACGGACAGCGTGACGGGCGTGTAGACCGGGTTGTAGATGTTCAGCGTCGGCGCGGCGGCCAGCCATTCGCTGTCGGTCGCGGTCTGCCGGTTGTACTGGAAGCCGAGCAGCAGCGTGTGCTCGAGCGGCCCCGTGCCGAAGCGGCCCTGCAGGTTGTTGTCGATGTCGAAGCGGCTGTAGTTCGTCTGGAACACGCCGGCCCAGCGGTTGATGTCGGTCAGGCTGCCGTCCGCGAAGCCCGCGCCGAACACCGAGCCGTTGTCGAGCGACAGGTGCATCCAGCGCACGTTCTGGCGGAACGTCCACATCGAATTCAGATTCCGCTCGAACTGGTAGCCGAGCGACCACTGCTTCTTGCGGTAGTAGTTGAAATTCGGATCGCCGCCGTAGACGTCCTTGTCGAGCTGCCCGTTCGGGTTCGGCAGCACCGTGCCTTGCGCCGGCAGGAAGTTCGACGAGATGTCGCCCCAGTCCTGCAGGTAGGTGGCGGACAGCGTCAGCGACGTGTCCGCGTCCGGACGCCAGCGGAACGACGGCGCGAGCGCGACGCGCTGGTCGTTGTTCGGGCCGGTCAGCGCGTTGCCGTCGCGCGCGACGCCGACGAACCGGTACGCATACTTGCCGTCCGCATCGAGCTTGTCGCCGACATCGATCATGAACTGCTTGCGCGCATAGTTGCCGAACTGCACGCCGGCTTCGCGCACGCGCTCGCCGTCGGCCGTCTTGGTCTGCACGTCGATGATCGCGCCCGGGTCGCCGGCGCCGTACAGCACCGACGTCGGCCCGCGCAGCACGGTGATGCTGTCGATCATGTACGGATCGACGCGCCAGCTCGACAGGTTCAGCGTGTTCGGCACCTGCAGGCCGTTCACGTACGCGGTCGGCGTGAAGCCGCGCAGCGCCGCGTACCAGTCGGAACGGTTGTCCGAGCCGTACGACGAGAAACCCGGCACGTAGCGCAGCGCCGCGTTCACGTCGGTCGCGCCGGTCATCTCGATCTGCTGCGCGGTGACGACGTTGATCGTCTGCGGGATTTCGTTGATCGACGTATCGGTCTTGGTGCCGGTCCGGCTGCGCTTCGCGACGAGCCCGACCGTGCCGTCGCCTTGCGAGCCCGCGTTGACGTTGATCGCCGGCAGCGTGCCGGTCGTCGGGCCATTCTGCACGCCGGTCGACGTGCTTGCCGCCGCACTAGCCGCCGTACCGTTCTGCGCACTGCCGGCCGACGCCGCGGCACCTGCGTTCACGGCCGGCGCCGTCTGGGCGTATGCATGCCCTGCCGCCATCCCGAACGCCACGCTCGCCGCGGCTGCGATCGCACGCACACGCGTGCCTGTTGCCCACTCCATCTTTCTCTGCTCCACTTTCTTGATGCGGTCTCCGACCGCGCCTTTGTCAAAGAGCGAAAGCCATGCGGCCCGCGCTCGCCCCGTTTTGGTGTCGTTGTTCATGCAGCGCCCGGACGTCGCCGTCGTCATGGCCGGGTGCGATCCCTTCCTCGAGCGACGCACAGATCTCGTCCGCACGACGCGCGAGGACCGACAGCAGCGTGTCGGACAGGCCGTGGCTGTCTTCGCAGCAACCTTGCAGGTAGATGCGCGGCGCGAAGTGCTCGGGCGTCGCGAGCAGGTAGTCGCGCGTGACGTCGCCGCGCGTGAGCGCATCGCCCAGGTGCGGCGCGAGTCCTTCGAGCAGCGCCGAATGCGTGTCGCGCCGGTAGCCGGTCGCCAGCACCAGCGCGTCGAAGCGTTCGCCGTGCGTCGCGCCGTTCATCCGGTCGCGCAGCGTCAGCTCGATGCGGCCGTCGGCGGTGCGCACCGCGGCCTCGATCGCGCTGTTCGCGCGCAGCGCGTGACGCGGCGTGCCGTCGATGCGCTGCAGGTACAGCATTTCGTAGATCTGCTCGATCAGCGGCCGGTCGACCACCGCGTAGTTGGTGTCGCGATAGCGCTCGAGCAGCGCGCGGCGCGCGTCGTGCGGCTGCGCGTAGACGACGTCGGTGAACGCCGGGCTGAAGATCTCGTTGACGAACGGGCTGTCGTCGGCCGGTTTCAGTGCGCCCGCGCGCATCACGAGGCTCGCGTCGACGTGCGGGAAGCGGCGCGCGAGGTCGATGAACACCTCGGCCGCGCTCTGCCCCGCGCCGATTACCGCGACGCGACGACGCTCGCCGTCCGGCGACGCGACCAGCCGGTCGATGTCGGTCAGGTAGGATGACGAATGGATCACGCGGTCGCGGCCGAGCGCGGCGAACGCGTCCGGCACCGCCGGCGTGCCGCCGACGCCGACCGACAGCGCACGCGTCACGCGCTGGCGTTCACGGCCGGCCGCATCGCGCGACAACACGCGCAGCGCATCGACGCGCGCGCCGTCGCCGTGAACGGGCTCGATCGCCGTGACGGTTTCGCTGTAGTGGACGTGCTCGTCGAACGCGTCGGCGACCCAGCTCAGGTAGTCGTGGAATTCGACGCGGGTCGGATAGAAGTTCTTCAGGTTGACGAATTCGTTCAGCCGGCCGCGTTCGAACAGATAGTTGATGAACGTGTAGCGGCTCTTCGGATCGCGCATCGTGACGAGATCCTTCAGAAACGAAATCTGCATCCGGCAGTCGTCGAGCAGCATGCCACGGTGCCAGCCGAATTCCGGCTGGCGTTCGACGAAGCAATGCGCGAACGGACGCGTGCCGCGGCGTTCCGCGAGGCGCACGGCCAGCGCCAGGTTCGACGGCCCGAAGCCGACGCCGATCAGGTCGAATACGGTTTCTCTCTGCATGTCTCTCAGCTCCCTTGTCGGTGAAACCGGCCCGTCAGACGTGACGGCCGGAGAAGAAGGTCTCGCGCAGCGTGCGCATCCACAGCGGCTGCCCGTCGGCGAGCGCCAGGCGGCGCTGCCGCGCGAAGCCATGCCGCGCGAGGGTATCGACGACCCGCGCGCGGCCGGCCGGGACCGCGCAGCCGACCGCTTCGGTGCGCGGGTCGTCGAGAAACAGGTAATGCACGACGGACGGCAGCCAGCCCGCCACGCAATGCGGGCCGCGCCAGCGCGATGCGCCGACCAGCATCCGCAGCCCGCGGTCGTAGTCGCGCGCGCCGACGTGCGGCGCGAGCGGGTCTTCCTTCAGCCAGTACGCCTCGACGTACGCGAACGGTTCGCCGTCGAAGCAGCCGACGAGCGGGCTCACGTGCGGATCGGCATCGGGCGCCGTGCCGTGCGCGCCGGCTGCGGCCCGGCAGCCGTCGCGCACGCGCGGCTCGTCGAACCAGTGCGCAAGGCGCGCGGCATCCTCGCCGGCTGCCAGCCCGCGCAGCGTGAAGCGCACGCCGAGCGCGGCAGGTCGCGCGCATCGCACGTCGCCGCGCGGCGCGGCGGCCGCGCGGATGACGCCGGCCGTCGGTCCAGATCGGCAGCGTGCGCACGGCAGATGCGCGCCGACGCGCCACAGATCGGCCTGCTGGGCCCAGCCCTCCCGCGCATGCACCGCCGCCGTCCGGAGCACGCCGCTCGCGCGCAGCGCATCGAGGCGACCGCCGGCATGCGGCGGGGTCGAGCCGGATCGCCGGTGCGCGCGCTGTCGAAACCGCCGCGCGAGCGCGGCCCAGCAGCGCGCGCGCTGTCGGCCGGCCCGCGCGAGGTTGTAGGCGACGAGGCGCAGCGCGCCGTCGTCGCCGAGTTGCGCACGCAGCAGCTGCGCGCCGATGCCGTCGCCCTGTGCGACGCGGATCTCCGTGCCGTCGCGCACCGCGAACAAGCCGTCCGCGAACGCGAGGCGGTACGTATCGAGCAGCGTGAATCCGTCCGGGCGCACTTCAGCCAGCATCGCGCACCTCCAGCCGCGAGTGCGCCGCTGCGTCGAGATGCGTGCCGAGCGCCGCGAGCGTCGGCGCCGCGAACACGTCGGCGACCGTCAGCGCGTGCCCGTCGCGGCTCGCCGCATCGACGAAACGCACGACGTCGAACGACGTCGCGCCGGCCTCGAACAGATCGGCATCGGGCGCGGGCGCGGCCGTCGCGAACGTGTCCGACCACAGCGCGGCGAGCGCGGCAGCCGTGTTCGGCACGCGCGATGACGCCGCCGCATGGGTCGCGTTGCCGGCCGGTGCGACCGCGACCGCTGCCGGCGCGGCAAACAGCGCATCGGGCACGCCGAGCGGCGCTTGCGCCGCACCGGCGAAACGCGCGACTTCGTCGTGGTAAAGATCGACGAGCGCGTCGACGAAGCGGCCGTCGAGCAGTTCGTCCGCATAGGAGAACGCGGCGCTCACGCGGCCGTCCGGATGTTCGACGACGTCCAGCTCCAGCGTGAACACGACGCGATGACGCACGTCGTCGAAGCCGGCGAGCGACAGGCCGGCCCAGTCGCGTGCGGCCGCGCCGGTCGGGCGCAGGTAGTTGAACATCACCTGGAACAGCGGATTGGCCCGCGCGGCACGCGGCGCGCGCAGCGCCGCGACGACGTCGGCGAACGGCACGTCCGCATGCGCATAGGCGGCAAGCGCCGTATCGCGCACCTGAGCGAGCACGTCCGCGCGGCGGGCCGTGGAATCGAGCCGCGTGCGTACGACCACCGAATTGATGAAGAGGCCGAGCGCGTCGCGTGCGGCTTCACCCGTGAGTTCGCGCGTCGATGCCAGCACGCCGACCGGCTGGTCGGCCGCGCCGGTCACGCGGAACAGCGCGGTATTGAGCGCCGCATGCAGCAGCATCGGCAACGTCGCGTGCGACGCCGACGCGGCATCGCGCGCGGCACGGATCAGCGACGCGTCTAACTCGAACGCGATGCGCGCCGCACGCCATTGCGGCACGGCCGGCGCGTCGGCGCGCTGCGGCAGCATGGGCGGCGGCAGATCGGCCAGCGCGTCGCGCCAGTACGCGACACGGGCCGGCTGGCACGGCGCGGGCAGCACGAGCGGCGTGTTTTCTGGCGTCGTCGTCGTCGAAGAGGCCCGGGCCGCTTCGCCGCGCACGAGCGCGACATAGCGCGCGCGCACCGCGTCGAGCCACAGCTCGATCGATTCGCCGTCCGACACGATGTGATGGATCGTCACCGACAGCACGTGATCGTCCGCGCCGAGCCGCAGCACGCGGGCGCGCCACAGCGGCGCGTCGGCCGCGAGATCGAACGGTGCGAGCGCATCGGCGCCGGTCAGCGCCGCCGCGCGCGCGAGCGCGTCGGGCTGCGCGGACAAGTCGACGACCGGCAGCGCGACGCTCGCCGCGGCGTCGATCCGCTGGCCCGGCAGCATGCCGTCGCGCGCGACGAGCCGCGTGCGCAGCGCCGGATGCGCGGCCGCGACCGCCGAAAACGCCGCGCGCAGCGCATCGACGTCGAGCGGGCCGCGCACGCGCAGCGCGACCGGAATGTTGTATGCGGCGCTGTCCGGCTGCGCGCGCCACAGGAACCACAGGCCGAGTTGCGCGGGCGACAGCGGCCACACGCCGTGCGCATCGGGCTTCGCCATCGCGACGCCCGGCGCCGCGGCGCCGGCGTGCGCGGCGCGCGGCGCCTCAGCCACCTGGCGCGCGTATTGCGCGAGCACCGGCGCTTCGAACAGCGCGCGCACCGGCACGTCGCGGCCGAGCCGCTCGGCAACGCGCGTCGCGACGCGCACCGCCGCCAGCGAATGGCCGCCGAGTTCGAAGAAGTGATCGCCGCGGCCGACGCGCTCGACGTTCAGCACGTCGCGCCAGATCGCCGCGAGCGCGGTTTCGTCGCCGTCGTGCGGCGCCTCGTAAGCGCGTTCGACGCGCACCGGCGCCGGCAGCCGCGCCCGATCGACCTTGCTGTTCGCGTTGCGCGGCAGCGCGTCGAGCACGATCAGCTGCGCGGGCACCATGTAGTCGGGCAGCGTGCGGCGCAGATGTGCGTCGAGCGTCGCGGCCTCCACCGGTTGCGCGGCCGCCTGCGCGTCGGCGGTCAGTTCGACGTACGCGACGAGCTGCGCCTGCGCGCCCTGCCCGTGCACGACCGCGCACGCTTCGCGCACCGCATCGTGCGCGGCCAGTTGCGCCTCGATCTCGCCGAGTTCGATGCGCAGCCCGCGCAGCTTCACCTGGTGATCGACGCGGCCGATGAAGTCGAATACGCCGTCCGCGCGCCGCCGCACGAGGTCGCCCGTGCGATACAGGCGTGCGCCCGGCGCGCCGTACGGATCGGGCACGAAGCGCTCGGCCGTCAGCGCGGGACGGTCGAGATAGCCGCGCGCGACGCCGATCCCCTCGCCGCCGAGGTACAGCTCGCCGATCACGCCGACCGGCAGCGGATGCAGCCGCGCGTCGAGCACGTGCGCGGTGCGCGCGCCGACCAGCGTGCCGATCGGCAGGTACGCGGCGTCGCCGAGCGTCGCGAGATCGTCGCCGGGACGGAACATCCACAGCGTCGGCGTGATCACGGTTTCGGTCGGGCCGTAGCCGTTGACCACGCGTACTTTCGGCATCGCGCGGCGCAACATCGCGAACGCTTCGCGCGACGTCGCCTCGCCGCCGACGGTCAGCGAGCGCAGCGTCGGCGGCGCGCCATGCACGAGCGCCCATTCGGCAAGCTGTGCGGCGCAGCCGGGCGGCACGTAGGTCATCGTCACGCCGTCGCGAATCATCATCGCGCAGGTCTGCGCGGGCGGCCACAGCACGTCGGCCGTCACCGACACGGCGGCGCCCGACAGGTACTGCGAAAACCAGCCTTCGTGCGCGCCGTCGAAGTTGACCGACTGGAACAGCAGGAACACGTCGTGCTCGCCCGCGCCGTAGCGCTCGGCGATCGCCACGCAATGCCGCGCGAACGCCGCGTGATCGACGATCACGCCCTTCGGCTTGCCGGTCGAGCCGGACGTGTAGATCGCGTACGCCGCATGGCCGGGCAGCACGTCCGGCAGCGCGACGTCCGCGGCTTCGTCGAGCGCGTCGACTTCGTCCGCGCGCCAGACGCGCAGCGCCGGCAGCTCGGGCAGCGAGGCGGCGCTCGCGGCGTCGGTCAGCACGTGCGCGATGCCCGCGTCGCCGACGATCTGCGCGAGCCGTTCGCGCGGATGCGCCGGATCGAGCGGCACGAACGCGGCGCCCGACTTCAGCACCGCGATCAGCGCGACCAGCAGGTCGACCGAGCGCTGCAGCGCGACGCCGACGCGCATCTCGGGCCGCACGCCGGCCGCGACGAGATTGCGTGCGATGCGGACCGCGCGCGCGTCGACCTCGCCGCGCGTCAGCGCGCGATCGATGTCGGCGACACCGCGTGCGTCGGGCCGTGCGTGCGCGTGCGCTGCGATCCGCGCGTGCACCGGCACGAACGGTTCGGCTTCGGCCGCGCCCGCCGGTGCGTTCCACGCGAAGAGTTGTGCGAGTTCGTCGGCTGGCAGCCAGTCGAGATCGCCGATCAGCATGTCGGGGCGCGCGAGCGCATCGCCGAGCAGCGTGACGAAGCGCGCGGCCAGCCGCGCGATCGCGTCGCCGTCGAACAGGTCGAGCGCATAGATGAATGCGGCGTCGAACGTGCCGTCGGGCGTCGCCTCGACGGCAAGCGTCAGGTCGAATTTCGCGGCAGGCGTGCCGGACGGCAGCAAGGTCGCCGATGCTGCGCCCAGCGCCGGCAGCGCGCGGCGCTCGCCGTACGCGGCCATCACCTGGAACAGCGGATGGTGGCTGGCGCTGCGCGGCACGCCGAGCGCGTCGACGACCTGCTCGAACGGCACGTCCTGGTGCATCTGCGCATCGACGAGCGCGCGCTGCGTGCGCGCGACCAGCGACGCGAAATCGCCGTGCGCGGGCACGTCGACATCGATCGCGAGCGTGTTGACGAAAAAGCCGATCAGGCCGGCCGTTTCCGCGCGCTCGCGGTTCGCGGCCGGCACGCCGACGCAGATCCGCGCATCGCCGGTCGCGCGCGCGAGCAGCGCGTCAAGCGCCGCGAGCAGCACCGCGAACGGCGTCGCGCCCGACGCGGCCGCGAACGCGCGCAGCCGCGCGCCGGTGTGTGCGTCGAGGGAAAACACGTGACGCGCACCGCGTGCGCTGCGGCGCGCCGGCCGCGCTGCGGCGCCGGGCAGCGTCAGCACGCCGCGTTGCGGGTCGAGGCGCTCGCGCCAGAACGCCAGCTGGCGATCGCGCTCGCCGGCATCGAGCCAGCGGCGTTGCCACAGCGCATAGTCCGCATACTGGATCGGCAGCGGCGCGAGCGGCACCGGCGCGCCCGACGCATACGCGCGATAGAACGCCGCGAGTTCGAACCGCATCACGTCCGACGACCAGCCGTCCGACACGATGTGGTGAACGGTCAGCGCGAGCCAGTGATGCGTCGCGTCGAGACGGATCAGGTGTGCGCGCATGAGCGGCGCCGCGCCGAGATCGAACGCGGCGGCTTCGTCGGCCGTCGCGATGCTTTCGGCGCGTGCCATGCGCTGCGCGTCGGGCAGCGCTTCGAGACCGGTCTCGCGCCACGGGCAGCGCAGCGGCGGATGGATCGTCTGCGCGACGCCGTCCTCCGCTTCGTCGAAGGTCGTGCGCAGCGCTTCATGGCGCGCGATCAGCGCATCGCACGCGAGCCGCAGCGCGTGCGCGTCGAGCGGGCCCGTCAGCGCGAGCCGCTCGGTGATGTGATACGCGTCCGGCGCGTCGATCAGCCGCGCGTGCAGCCACAGCCGCGTCTGCGCGAACGATGCCGGCACACGGTCGCCGCGCGGCGTGCGCGGCGGGATCGGCAGCATGCGAAAGTCGATGCCGGCCGCGCCGAGCTTGTCGATGAACACCGCGCGCTGCGCGTCGGGCAATTGCGCGAAACGCGTCGCGAGTGCGAGCCAGTCGGGTTGCATCCTCGTCATCCGTCGTCCTTATTGGGTTTCCAGTTCGCCGAGCAGCGCGTCGATCGCGCTCGCCGCGTCGGTCGCGCCGCGTGCCGCGCAGGCCGCATCGATCGCGTCCGCGCAGCGTGCGAGCGTGCGGGTGTCGAACAGCGTGCGCAGCGGCAGCGCGAGGCCCCAGTGCAGGTTCGCCTGCGCATGGGCTTGCGTCGCGAGCAGCGAGTGGCCGCCGAGCAGGAAGAAATCGTCGTCGCGGCCGATCGCGTCGACGTGCAGCACGCGTTGCCAGATCGCCGCGAGCGCGCGCTCCGTGTCGGTCACGAGTTCGCTGGCCGCGGCCGCCTCGCGCACCGGTGCGGGCAACGCATGGCGGTCGCACTTGCCGTTCGGCGTGACCGGCAGCGCGTCGAGTTCGATCAGCTGCGACGGCACCATGTAGGCCGGCAACTGCGCGCGCAGCGAATCCAGCAGGGCCGCACGATCGAGCGGCCCTGCGTCGCCGCGTGCGACATAGCCGATCAGTTGCTCGTCGCGCACGATCACGACCGCGTCGTGCACGCCCGGCGCCGTGCGCAGCAGCGCCTCGATTTCACCCGGCTCGATCCGCTGGCCGCGCAGCTTCACCTGCGTGTCGACGCGGCCGAGGTAGTCGAGCGCGCCGTCGGCGCGACGCCGTGCGAGGTCGCCGGTGCGATACATGCGCGCGCCCGGCACGAACGGATCGGGCACGAAACGCTCGGCGGTCAGCCCCGGGCGGCCGAGATAGCCGCGCGCGAGCCCCGCGCCGGCCAGATACAGTTCGCCGGTCGCACCGGCCGGCACCGGCTGCCAGGCCGCGTCGAGCACGTGCAGCTGCAGGTTCGCGATCGGATGGCCGATCGGCACCGCGAATGCGTTGGCGTCGTCGGGGCCGCAGGTCCAGTGCGACACGTCGATCGCGGCTTCCGTCGGCCCGTACAGGTTCACGAGCGTCGCGTTCGGCACGAGCCGCGCGACCTTCACGACGAGTTCCGGCGCGAGCGCCTCGCCGCTCGCGACGATCAGGCGCACGCTGTCGCATTGCGCGGCGGCGTGGAAATCGTCGAGATACGCGGCGAACGCGGCCAGCATCGACGGCACGAAGTGCAGCACCGTCACGCCGTGCGCATGGATCGCGGCCGCGAGGCGGGCCGGATCGCGGTGGTCGCCGGGCGCGGCGATCGCGAGCTTCGCGCCGGTCGCGAGCGGCCACACGAATTCCCACACCGACACGTCGAAGCCGAACGGCGTCTTGTGCAGCACGACGTCGTCGCGCGTGAGCCGGTACGCGTGCTGCATCCACGCGATCCGGTTCGCGAGCGCGCCGTGCGAGTTGCCGGCGCCCTTCGGCTTGCCGGTCGAGCCGGACGTGTAGATCAGGTACGCGAGCTGGGCGGCGTCGATGTCGGTCGCGATCTCGGCGGCATCGCCCGCTTCGCCGTGCTCGCCGCCATCGTTCGCTTCATCGGCGAGCAGATCGGCGACCGTCAGCAACTGCGTCGTCGCGTCGTCGCCGAGCGCGGCCTCGACTCGCGCGCTCAGATGGGCCTGGGTGATCGCGACCGCGGGCCGCGCGTCGCGCAGCAGGTACGCGATGCGCTCGGCCGGATAGTCGGGGTCGACCGGCAGGTACGCGGCGCCGGCCTTCAGCACGCCGACGAGCGCCGTCACCATGTCGAACGAACGCTCGACGCACAGCGCGACCGGCGTGTCGGGCTGCACGCCGCGCCGGCGCAACGCGGCGGCGACGCGCGTCGTGTTCCGGTCGAGTTCGCGATAGGTCGCGCGTTGCACGTGGCCCTGGGCATCCGTGTATTCGAGTGCGATCGCATCGGGCGTTGCGCGTGCGGCGTCCGCGAATTGCAGATGCAGCGGTTGCCGCTGCGCGTCCGGCCAGCTCCGTGCGGTGTCTTGCGCGCTGGCCAGCGCGTCGCGCGTCGCGTCGTCGGCGATCGACAGCGTGCCGAGCAGCGCGTCGGGCGTGCGGGCCAGCGCATCGAGCGCGCACGCGAACGCGCGGTGCCAGGTCTCGACCTGGTGCGCATCGACGCGCGCGGTGTCGTAGCCGTAGTCGATCGTGAGCTCGGCGCCGCTTTCGATCACGAGCGTCAGCGCGAAATCGGTCGACTCGATGCTGCGCACGCCGCGCAGCGCGAGCGCACGCGGATCGGCATCGCGCGCCGTGTCGTCGACCGGGTAGTTCTCGAACACGACCAGCGTGTCGAACAGCGCGCCGCCGGCGCCGCGCGCCCAGCGCTGGATGTCGGCGAGCGGCGTATGCGCATGCTCGGCGGCCGCCGCGTTCTCGCGCTGCAATCCTTGCAGCCAGTCGGCCGCGCGTTGTTGCGGCGCGGGCGCCGTGATCACCGGCAGCGTGTTGATGAAGAGGCCGAGCACCGTATCGACGTCCGCGAGCGCATCGGGACGGCCCGCGACGGTCGCGCCGAACGCGACGGCCGGCTGGTGCGTCATGCGCTGCAGCGCGAGCGCCCACGCGCCCTGCACCAGCGTGTTGACGGTCAGCTTCAGCGCGCGCGCCGTGTGCGCGATACGCGTCGTCGCGGCCGCGTCGATCGTCGCGCGCCACGTGACCATCTCGGCGTCCGCGCGGTCGGCCACACGCTCGGCGATCAGCGTCGGCGCGTCGAGGCGCGCGAGCCGCCGGGTCCAGAAACGCTCGTCGGCGTCGCGGTCGCGCGTGCCGAGCCACGCGATGAAGTCGCGATAGCGCAGCGCCGGGCGGCTCGCGAACGGCGACACCGCGTCGGGGTCGCGATAGTCGCGCAGCACGTCCGCGAGCAGGCGCGCGGTGCTCCAGCCGTCGAGCAGCACATGGTGGCGCGTCCACACGACGCGCCACGCGTCGTCCGTTACGCGGATCACCGTGAGCCGCATCAGCGGCGGCTCGCGCCAATCGAAGCCGCGTGCGCGATCGACCGCGAGCCACGCGTCGAAGTCGGCGTCGAGCGTGTCGCCGCGCGTACGCCAGTCGAGTTGCTCGACCGGCATCCGCGCATGGCGATGCACGCATTGCAGCGGTGCGGCCTCGTCGGGCATCACGCTGGTGCGCAGGATGTCGTGACGTGCGACCGAGGCGGCGAACGCGGCCGCGAGCCGGTCGGTATCGAGCGCAGTCGCGGTCGCGACGAGCTGGTTCACGTAGCTCGCATGACCGGGCGCGAACAGCGCATGGAACAGGATCCCCTGCTGCATCGGCGACAACGGATACACGTCGTCGATCGTGCGCCAGTCGAGCGGCGCGCGCTCGATCGCGGCCTGCGTGAGGCCGGCGGCCTGCGCGAGCGGGAAGTCGCCTGGCGTCGCGCCGCCGCCGCGATGCGCGACACGCGATGCGCATGCGTCGGCGAGTTCGCGCAGTGCGGCCGCAAAGCGTTCCGCGAGCGCATCGATCGTCGCGCGCTCGAACTGCGGCGCGCCGTATACCCAGTGAACCTTCAGCGTGCGCGCGCCGTCGCGGTCGGTATCGAGGTACGCATGGATCGCGAGCGTGTTGCCGAGCGGCCCTTGCGGGTCGCGCTCGATGCCGGTGCCGCCGAAGCGCGGCACGAGCGCTGCGTCGCGCGGCGCGTCGAACTGGCCGAGATAGTTGAACGTGACGCGCGGACGCGGCACGGCGGCCAGCGCCGCACGCGTCGCCGCGTCGCCGTAATGCGCGAGCACGCCGAAGCCGAGCCCCTTGTGCGGCACCGCGCGCAGCGTGTCCTTGACCGCGCACAGCGTGTCGCGCGCGGTGGCTTCGACCGGCAGCGTGACCGGATAGTGGCTCGTCAGCCAGCCGATCGTGCGGCTCGCGTCCGCATCGTCGAACAGCGCCTCGCGGCCATGCCCTTCGAGTTCGACGCGGCACGACGCGGCGCCGTCGGCACCGGCCAGCGCCAACGCGAGCGCCGCGCCCAGCAGTTCGATCGTCTGCGTGCGATACGCGGCGTGCGCGTCGGTCAGCGCGGCGCGGGTCAATGCCGCGTCGATGGTCTGCACGACGACGGCCGCGTCGGCGTTCGTCGCCGGTGCGTCGGGATGATCGGGCACCAGGTCGTCGCCCTGTGCCATGCCGGCCCAGTAAGCCGCTTCAGCGGCGAACGGCGATGCCGGCTCCGTCGCGGCACGCGCGAGGCGCGCGGCCCACACATCCGCGCGCAGGCCCGGCTGCGACAGGCGAACGGGCGTGCGCTCGCATGCGGCGCGATACGCGGCGTCGAGGTCGTCGAGCAGGATGCGCCACGACACGCCGTCGACGATCGCGTGGTGAATCGCCAGATACAGCCGCGCCGCGCCGTCCGGCAGCCGCGCCGCGCATGCGCACGCGAGCGGCCCGCGGCCGAGGTCGAGGCGACGCTGCAACGCGTCGAAGCGCGCCAGTGCGTCTGCTTCGTCGCGCGCGGCGACTTCGACGAACGGCAGCGCGTCGTAGGGTTTCAGCGCATCGCTCGCGCGCCACTTGCCGTCCGCGCCACGCGCGAAGCGCTGGCGGAATGCGTCGTGATGGGTGAGCAACGTATCGAATGCACGCGCGAATGCGTCGGCGTCGAACGGACCGCGCACGTCGAACGCGACCGACTGGTTCCAGTGGCCCGGATGCGGCACGTCGAGCGCGAAAAAGCGCTGCTGTGCAGGCGTCAGGACCGCTGCGGAAACCGTTGCGGACCGAGCCGGCACGGTCGATGTCGTTGCGGCGGCAACGTCCTCGATCTTCGCGATGCGCGCGAGTTCGGCGACCGTCGGGCCGTCGAACAGCTGCTTCGGCGTGAAGCGCACGCCGCGCTTGCGGGCGCGTGCGATCACCTGCAGCACGAGGATCGAATCGCCGCCGAGCTCGAAGAAATTATCGTCGCGGCCGACGTGCGGCGCCTTCAGCACCGCTTGCCAGACTTCGGCGAGCGCCGTTTCGACGGGCCCCTGCGGCGCATCGCCGGCGGCCACCGCCACCGGCGCGGCGGCCAGTTCGCGCAGCGCCGCGCGATCGAGCTTGCCGTTCGCGGTCACCGGCAGGCGTGCGAGCACGACGAACTGCGCGGGCACCATATAGTCGGGCAACGTCGCGCCGAGCGCCACGCGCACGGCCGCTTCGTCGAATGCCGCGCCGTCGCGCATCACGACGAACGTGGCGAGCCGCAGGCGGGCGTCGTGCTCGATCGCGAGCGTTTCGGCCTGCGCGATCGGGCCGGCCGCGCGTACCGCCGCGCTCACCTCGCCCGGCTCGACGCGATAGCCGCGAATCTTCACCTGGTCGTCGATGCGGCCGAGGAACGCGAGACGGCCGTCCGCGCGCAGGCGCACGCGGTCGCCGGTTCGATACAGGCGCGCACCGGCCGCGAACGGATCGGGCACGAAGCGCTCGGCGGTCTGCGCGGGCCGGTTCAGGTAGCCGCGCGCCACGCCCGGCCCGCCCAGATACAGTTCGCCCGCCGCGCCGGCCGGCACGCACGCGCCGAATGCGTTGAGCACGAGCGCGCGCGCATTCGGCAGCGGGCCGCCGAGCGGCACGCCGCTCGCGGGATCGCGCGCATCGGCGGCGATCGACGCGGTGTCGCACGCGATCGCGCCGACGGTCGCCTCGGTCGGCCCGTAATGGTTGATCACGCGGCAGGCCGGCGCGAGCGCGGCGATTCGCGCGACGAGCGCCCACGTCAGCGTTTCGCCGCCGGTCACGAGCGCATGGCGCGGCAGCACGTCGGCCGGCACGCGCGCGTCGAGCAGCGCCTGCAGGTGGCTCGGCACGATCTTCAGCACGCCGACGTCGCGGCGGCGCATCTCGTCGGCGAACAGGTCCGGATCGAACGCGCACGCGGCCGGCAGCAGGTGCAGCGTGCGGCCCGCGCACAGCGCGCCGAACAGCGTCGTGTGGCCGAGGTCGGCGGCAACCGTCGACACCATCGCGAACGACGCGTCCGGTGCGAATGCGAGTTCGTCGAGCATCCCCTGCACGTAGTCGGCCAGTGCGCCGTGCGACACGACGACACCCTTCGGCGTGCCGGTCGAACCCGACGTATAGATCAGGTACGCGCCCTGTTCCGGATGCGGCGCGACGCGGATGCCGGCCGCATGCGCGAGCGTCGCGTCCTGCGCAAGCGTGTCGACGTCGAGCGGCTGGGCGGCGCTGCCGGCCGGCCACGCGGCCCCGTCCGGCTGCTGCGCGACGAACGCCCAGCGTGCGCCGCAATCGGCGGCCGCGGCGCGAGGCGCGCGGCCGGCTGGGCCGGTCGAGCAGCACGGCCAGCGCGCCGGCCTTCAGTGCGCCGAGCAGGCCGACGACGAAGCGGGCCGAGCGCTCGATGCAGACGATGACCGGTGCTTCGGCCGTCGCGCCGCGCAGTTTCAGCGCATGTGCGATACGGTTCGACGCATCGTCGAGTTCGGCGAACGTCAGCGACGCCGACGCATCGGCGAGTGCGACGCGATGCGGATACGCGGCGGCCTGCCGCGCGAACGCGGCGACGATGTCGGCGTGTTCGATCCGCAACGCACGGCCGTCGCGCGGCTGGCGCGATGCCGGCGACGCATCGCATGGCAGCGCGGCCGTCGCGCGGTGCGGTTCATGTGCGGCGGACGCGACGAGCGCCGCATAGCTGTCGAGCCATGCGCGCGCGGTGTCGGCTTCGATGCAGTCGGTCGCATAGGCGGCGACGAGTTCGATCCCGTGCGCGTCGTCGGTGAAATCAAGCGCGAAGTCGAAGCGCGCGGCGAGATCGGGCCCCGGCGTCGCAACGGCGGTCGCGCCCGGCAGCACGCTGTCGTGCCGCGCGTCGAACTGCTGCGCGAATTTCACGCGCAGCCATTCGTCGCCGCGCCTGACGGGCGGTTTCACCGCATCGACGACGCGCTCGAACGGCACGTCCTGGTGCGCGACCGCATCGAGTGCCGCCGTACGCGCCGCGTCGACCAGCGCGCGGAACGGCAGCGTCGGCGCCACCTGCACGCGCAGCGCGACCGTGTTCAGGAACAGGCCGAGCAGCGCGCGGGTTTCCGGGCGCTGCCGATGCGCGACCGGCACCGCGACGACCACGTCGGTCTCGCCGGTCAGGCGCGACAGCCATGCGTCGAGCGCGGCCAGCAGTACCGTGAAGACCGTGGCCTGTGCATCGCGCGCGAGACGCCGGACGTCGGCCGCAACCGCGTCGGGCAGGCGAACCGACACGCGTGCGCCCTGCAGCGTGCGCGTCGCACCTGGCTTCCGATCGACCGGCAGCGCGAGCGAGCCCGGCACGTCGCGCAAGGTGTCGCGCCAGTAATCGAGCTGGCGCTCGCCTTCGCCGCCGGCGAGCATGTCGCGCTGCCAGTCCGCATAGTCGGCGTACTGGATCGGCAGTGGCGGCAACGACGGTTCGCGCCCTTCCGCATACGCACGGTACGCGGCCGACAATTCGTCGAATGCGCAGCGCGAGCTCCAGCCGTCGGTGATCGCGTGGTGCGCAGTCAGCAGCAGCCGGTGGCGATCGTCGGCGAGCACGACGAGCGTCGCGCGCAGCAGCGGCCCGTTCGACAGATCGAACGGTGCGCCCGCGTCGCGCTCGGCGATACGCGCGGCTTGCGCGTCGCGAGCGGCCGGCGGCTGGTCGCGCAAGTCGAGCGTCGCGATCGTAACCGGCAGACGGGCATGGATGCGCTGCATCACGATGCCGTCGTCGTTGTCGACGAGTGTCGTGCGCCACGCGTCGTGCCGCCCGATCACGTGATCGAGCGCACGCTGCAGCGCAGCGCGGTCGAGCGCGCCGTCGATCGTCCAGTGCGCGGCGATGTGATACGCGGCGCTGGCATCGCGCGTTTGCGCGAGCACCCAGAAGCGTTGCTGTGCGAGCGATGCGGCACGATCGACATGCGGGGCACCCGATGCGGCGGCTTCGGCCGGTGCACGGCGTGCGGCAATCGCGGCGAGCGGCTCGCCCGTTTCGCGCTCCGCGCGATCGACGCGCGCGGCCAGCTCGGCCAGTGCCGGATCGGCGAACAGCGTGTCGAGCCGCAGGTTCACGCGCAACGCGGCGCGGATCGCGGCCTGCAGTTGCATCGCGGCGAGCGAATCGGCGCCCAGCGCGAAGAAGCGATCGTCGCGCGACGGCGTCGCGTCGAGGCCGAGCAGCGTCTGCCAGAAGCCGGCGATCTGCGCTTCGGTCGGCGTGCGCGGCGCGGCGCCGGCGGGTGCTTCGGCGTCGCGCGCGGCCGCGCTGCGCTCGCGCAGCGCGGCACGGTCGAGCTTGCCGTTCAGCGTGTACGGCAGCGCATCGCAGCGCACGAAGCGGTGCGGCTGCCACGCGGCGGGCAATTGCGCGCCCACGTGCGCCTTCAGCGCCGCGTCGTCGGCGGCCGCGCGCAGCGCGACGCACGCGATCAGCCGCGTCGGCCCGTTGCCGGTTTCGGCGATCACGGCCGCGTCGGCCACTGCCGGATGCGTGCGCAGGCACGCGGCGATTTCCGCGGGCTCCACACGCACGCCGCGCACCTGGACCTGATCGTCGAGGCGGCCGAGATAATCGAACGCACCGTCGGCGCGCAGGCGCGCAAGATCGCCGGTGCGATAGACGCGGGCACCGGGCTCGCCGTGCGCATC
This sequence comes from Burkholderia sp. USMB20, assembly GCF_000949135.2. Taxonomy (GTDB): domain Bacteria; phylum Pseudomonadota; class Gammaproteobacteria; order Burkholderiales; family Burkholderiaceae; genus Burkholderia. The sequence goes on from NZ_JTAN02000017.1 coordinate 102,633, forward strand.
GGGAATGAAGCGTTCGGCCGTCAGCGCCGGGCGGCCGTGATAGCCGCGCGCGAGACACACGCCGCCGAGCAGCAGCTCGCCGCCCTCGCCCGCGTCATTCGGCTCGCCGGCCGCGTCGCCGTCGATGCGCGCGACACGCGGGCCGATCGCGCGACCGATCGGCAGCGACGCATACGCATCGTCCGCTGCCAGCGCGGGCATTTCACCCGGCTCGACCGGCCACAGCATCGGTGAGATCACGGCCTCGGTCGGCCCGTAGCCGTTGATCAGGCGTACCGACGGGAACGTGCGGCGCACGAATTCGAATGCCTGTTGCGGCAGCGCTTCGCCGCCGAACGCGAGCACGCGCAAGGCCGGCGGCACGCCGTCGCGCGCGGCGACGGCCGCGAATTCGCGCAGGTAGGCCGGCGGAAATGCGGCGACGCTGACCGCTTCGCGCACCATCAGCGCATGCGCGGCGTCCGGCGCGAACGGTTGCGGCGGCGCGATCGTCACGCTCGCGCCAACCGCGAGCGGCGCGAGCCAGCACTCGTGCGCGGCATCGAAATTGACCGACGCGAAATGCAGCAGGCGGTCGCCGCCCGCGATCGGCAGCGCGGCCGCGAGCGCATCGCAATGCGCGGCGAGCGGCCCGTGCTCGACGACCACCGCCTTCGGCGTGCCGGTCGAGCCCGACGTATAGATCATGTAGGCGGCCGAGCGCGGATGCACCGGCACGTCCTCGTCGTCGACGCCGGCGGCGGCCTCCGCGGAGCTTGCGTCGAATGCGTGTTCGAACGACGCGCCGAGCGCCGCGCGGCCGGCCGCATCGACGACGCCGTGCCGCAGTTGCGCATCGCGGACGATCCAGTCGAGGCGCGCGGCCGGATGACGCGGATCGAGCGGCACGAATACGCCGCCCGCCTTCAGCACGGCGAGCAGCGCGACGAACAGCTCGCACGAGCGCTCGACGCAGACACCCACCCGCACTTCCGCGCCGACACCGGCCGCGCGCAGTTGGCGGGCAAGGTGCGACGCACGCGCGTCGAGCGCGCCGCGCGACAGGCGCAGGTCGTTCTGAAAAGGCGCGGCGAGCGCCGGGGCGTCGGGCGCGCGGCGCGCCAGTTCGCGGATTCGGTGATGCAACGCAGTCGGGAAACTCGTCATGTGCGTGAAGTCCTTCGGTCCGGCCGCTTCGGCCAAGTCTCGGGGCCGCATGGGGCGGCTTCACTGGTGTGACGAACGGCGCGGCCGATTTTTTACCGTTTTGCGCGCAAAGCCGGCACGGATGCATTTTTTGAAGGCAGGGCTAAATATTTGCGCGGCCCGTTCGTCTATCAGGGAGGAAAGTCGCAACCGGGCCCGCCCCGCGCGCCGCTTTCGCATCAGTCTTGCCGTTTCCGCAGGGTTTGCCTGCCCTTCATTTACCGACGTTGCCGATGACCGCTGCCCACGAGCCTTCTTCCCCGCCGTCCCTCGACGCCTCCCCCGGCCGCCCCGCGGCCCGCCTGATCCTCGCGTTGCTGCGCGAAAGCCGCGCGTCGCTCGCGCTCGCGCTCGTCGCCTGCGTGCTCAACGGCGTCGCGAGCGTGCTGCTCGTCGCGACGCTGAACCGCGCGCTCGCGACGCCCGGCGCGGCCGACGCGGCGCTCGCGTGGCGCTTCGCGCTGTGCGCGGTGATCGCGCTCGTCACGCGGATCGTGTCGGGCACGCTGTTCGCCCGGCTGTCGCAGGACACGATGGCGCGGCTGCGCGTGCATCTCGCGCGGCGCGTCGGCGCGGCCGAGCTGCGCGACATCGAGCGGATCGGCGCGGCGCCCGTGCAGTCGGTGCTGACCGACGACGCGACCAACGTGTCGATGCTGTTCTTCGCGCTGCCGAACCTGGTGATGCACGGCTCGATCGTGTTCGGCTGCCTCGGCTATCTCGCGTGGCTGTCGTGGCCCGTGTGCGTGCTCGCGCTGACCGCGATCGTCGCCGGCTCGCTCGGCTATCACACCGGCGATCGCCGCGCGATCGCGTCGCTGGAGGCGGCCGGCCACGCGCAGGACCGCCTGTTCGGCTATCTCGGCTCGCTGTTCTCCGGCGCGAAGGAACTGAAGCTGCACGACGCGCGCGCGCGCCAGTTCGTCGACGGCCAGCTCGGCGCCGCGATCGGCGAGGTGCGCGACCACCGCCGCCGCGCGTTCAGCGCGTATGCGGTCGGCGTCGGCTGGATCATCTTCCTGTTCTACGTGTTCCTCGGCGCGGCCGCGTTCTGGCCGCAGCTCGGCGTGCATGCCGATGCGGGCACGGCGGCCGGCTACGTCGTCGTGTTCCTGTTCATGCTGGTGCCGCTCGACGGTCTGCTGAACAACCTGCCGACCGTCAACGCGGCGCGCGTGTCGCTCGGGCGCATCGAAGGCGTGATGGCCGAATTCGGCGCGCTGCGGACGGTGCCGCCTGCGAGCGACGCACCCGACGTGCCGCCGGCAGGCGCCGTCACGCTGCGCGGCGTCACGCACGCGTATTTCCACGAGCGCGACGAACGGATGTTCCGCATCGGGCCGATCGACCTGACGATCCGGCCGGGCGAGCTCGTGTTCATCGTCGGCGGCAACGGCAGCGGCAAGACGACGCTCGCGAAGGTGCTGACGGGGCTCTACGAGCCGGAGGAAGGCACGATCGAGGTCGACGGCCGCCCGATCGGCTGGCGCGAGCGCGCCGCGTACCGGCAGCGTTTCAGCGCGGTGTTCAACGACTTCCACCTGTTCGATGCGCTGCTCGGCATCGTCGATCCAGACGATCCGGCGCGGGCGCAGGCCGATGCGCGCGCGAACGCGCTGGTCGCGAAGCTCGCGCTCGATCACAAGGTGAAGGTCGTCGACGGCGCGTTCTCGAACCGCGCGCTGTCGACCGGGCAACGCAAGCGGCTCGCGCTCGTCGTCGCGTACCTGGAGGACCGGCCGTTCTACCTGTTCGACGAATGGGCGGCCGACCAGGATCCGTCGTTCAAGGCGGTGTTCTACGAACAGTTGCTGCCCGAGCTGCGCGCGCGCGGCAAGGCCGTGATCGTGATCACGCACGACGACCGCTATTTCGGTCTCGCCGATCGCCTGCTGAAGCTCGACAACGGGCAGATCGTCAGCGATACGACGCCCGCACGGTCACGCGTACGCGATGGTGCGGATGCGCTGAGCGCGTAAGTATCGTCAAACACCTGCCGCCTGCGCGCAGCGGATGCTGCACGCAGGCGGTTTCAGGTTCGAAGGATGGTGAGTGTCGGGAAGCACCGGAAATATATCGTTCGGTGTACGTAGTTGCTTACGACGCCGACGTAATGCAGCGGAATAGGCATTCGCGCCACACGCGCGAGACAATGCAATTCGCGACCACGCCGCCCCACCCGCCGCCGACCCGCCGCGCGTTCAGCGCACGGCCGGCAGCTTCAGCATCGTATCGGTCATCACGTCGGCCAGCTTCAGCGCCGACATCGGCCCGCCGAATCCCCAGATGTTCCGTTCGACGAACGCGATCCTGCGCTCGCGCAGCGCGGGCACGAAACGCCACACCGGCGAATCGAGTTTCGACGCGAGCGGCACGTCCATCCCCGTCGCGGTGACGAACAGCACGGCGAGATCGCGTTGCCGGAGCAGATCGGCGGACGTCACGTAAAGCGTGCCTTCCCGCGTCGGCTTCTTCGGCCACGGGTCGAGCCCGAGCGCGCGCGCGAGGCCGGCCGACGTGCTGTTGCCCGTATAGGCCCAGTAGCGGTCGGGCAGCCCGAGATCCTGCAGCAGTGCGATGCGTTCGCCGCCGCGGCCCGCGGCCGCGAGCCGCGCCGCATTGCGCGCGATCCCTGCGTCGAGTTGCGCTTCGACCGCCTGCGCGCGCGCCTCGCGCCCGGTCACGCGACCGATCGTCCGGAAGATCTGGCGCATCCAGTCGAGCTGCGTGACGGGCACGCCGTCTTCCGACACGTTCGGGCTGAACTGGAACAGGATCGTCGGCGCGATCCGGTCGAGCGCGGCGAAGATCGGCGCATGCCGGAAGCCGACGCCGATGATCAGGTCGGGCTTCACCGCGGCAATCGCCTCGAGCCCCGGCTCCTGCCGCGAACCGATGTCGGTCACGTGTGCGAGCCGCTCGCTCTGGTAGCCGAGCCAGCCCGGATAGAACGCGGTGTCGGCCATGCCGACCGGCACGAGGTCGAGCGCGATCACGCTTTCCGCGAACATGAAGTCGAGCGCGACCACGCGCTGCGGCCGCAGCGGCATCGTCGCGCTCGCCTGCGACACGACGGGGTTGGCGGCGAGCGAGCGGCCCGGTTGCGACGGCATGCCGCCCTGCCCGGCGCGCGCGCCGTCCGCGATCGCGACGGCCGGCGCACCGCAGCACGCGGCGCCGAGCGCGGCCAGTGCCGCGAGCGCATGGCGGCGGCCGGCATGCGCTCGCGGCATCACCGGATCGCATCCTGCCCGGCCAGCGCCGCGTCGTCCATCGTCAATAGCAGCGGGCAGCTTCCACACAGTTGCGTTTCTCCAGGAATTTCATAGCGCAGACAGCACACGCGGCGCGCGCGAAACGGCGTCGGCAGCAGCGGCGAGCGCGGCACGGCGTCGCGCACCGGCATGCGCAGCGGATTCGGCTCGCCGGCGACGCACGACGCGCCGAACAGCCAGTCGGCATCGCGAACGGGATCGGCCGCACACGGCAGCGCGCGGTACGTGTCGAGCAGATAGTCGAGCAGGTTGCCCGCGTTGCTCCACAGCACGCGCGGCGTGACGCGGCCCATCGCCGCGAGCACGTCGATCACCGCGCCGAGATGCGCGACGAGCCCCGCATAGCGCGGCGCAGGTTCGTCGCACGGCGCGCCGAGCGCGTCCGGCGCGACGTACAGCGCGGCCGGCATCCCGTCGTCGAGCGCGACGAAGGTGCGCTCCGGCGCCAGGTGGAGCGGCCGGCCGAGCGTCAGCGCGGCGACCACGCCGGCGGGCGCCGCGCGGCCGAAGTAGTACTTGCTCCATTGCGACACCAGCGCGCGCGCATGCAGCGCCGGATCGCCGCCGTAGTGGCGGACCATCGCGTCGAGCACCGCATCGCGATGCTCGGGCAGCGCGCTGACCGGCACGACGATCCGGCCCGGCGCGTGCGTGTCGTCGGGCGTCCCGAGCCACACGGCGTCGAGATGCGCGGCGAACGGTTCGGGCGCGAACGCGGAGAATCGCGTGGCGCGTGCGCCGTCGAGCGCCGGCGTCATCGCCCCGCGCGCCGGGCACGGCGCCCCTCGAGGATCAGCAACCCGAGCAGGTAAGGCGCGCCGATCAGCGCGGTCAGCACGCCGGCCGGCACTTCGCGCGGCGCGACGACCGTGCGGGCGGCCAGATCGGCGAGGCCGAGAATCAGCGCGCCGCATGCGGCCGCGAGCCACAGCCGCGTGCGATGCCGGCGCGCGCCGAGCATCGTCGCGACGTGCGGCGCCATCAGCCCGATGAAGCCGACCGGCCCGACCGCCGCGACGGCCGCGCAGGCGGCGAGCGTCGCGATCGTCAGCGCGAGCGGCCGCAGCGCGGCGACCGGCAGGCCGAGCGCGGCCGCCTGGTCGTCGCCGAGCGCGAGCATGTCGAGCGGCCGCGCGAGCCATGCGAATACCGGCAGCGCCAGCACGCACCACGGCAGCAGCATCGACACCTCGCCCCAGCTGCGGCCGTAGGTGCCGCCGACGAGCCAGACGACGAAGCGCGCGGGCTGCACGCTTTGCTGCGTGATCAGCCATTGCGCGAGCGTGGTCCACAGCGCGCCGATCGCGATGCCGGTCAGCGCGACCGCGAGCGGTGCGTAACGATGCCGGTGATTCAGCACGAGCGTGATCGCGAGCGACGCCGCACCGCCGCTCAACGCGGCCGCCGCGAGCGTCACGTGCCCCATCAGCGGCCACGTCGACAACGCGAACAGCGTGACGAGCCCCGCGCCCTGCGTGACGCCGAGCACTTCAGGGCCGGCGAGCGGGTTGCGCACGACGCTTTGCATCGCGACCCCGCTCACCGCCAGCAGCGCACCCGAGAGGAGCGCGCACAGCAGCCGCGGCATGCGCAGGTCGATCAGCATCCGCGCGACGGCATCGTGAGCCGACAGCGCGGCGGACCAGCGTGCCGGCGACAGCCATTCGGGGCCGGCCGACACGCCGACGAACACGACGAGCGCGCCGGCCACGACGACAAGCGCGGTGCGCAGCGGCCAGCCGAGCCGTTCGAGCCACCCGACCATGCGCGTCGCCCCGCCGCCGGCCGCGCGTTCGGCTTGTGCGTGCAGCACGCCCGACCACGCGGCGCCGCGCCGGATCATCGCTAGCATCAGCGGCGTGCCGACGAGCGCGATCGCGACGCCGGTCGACAGTGTCGCGTCGAGGCCCGACGCGAGCACCGCACTGTCGGTGACGAGCACGAGCGCACCGCCCGCGAGCGCCGACAGCGGCACCAGCACGCCGAGCCGCGCCGCGCGTGCGCCGCGCACCTGGCGCAGCAGGTTCGGCGCGACCAGCCCGACATACGATAGCGGGCCCGCGATGCTGACGGCCACGCTCGTGAACGCGACGGCGACGATCGTCGCCGCGAGCCGCGTCGCGTCGACACGCACGCCGGCCGCGGCCGCCGCCTCGTCACCGAGCGCGAGCGGATTCAGCGGCCGGATCACGAACGGCAGCGCCAGCAGCGGCACGACGAGCCAGCGTGCGGCGAGCGCGAGCCCGGTCGCGCCCGGCTGATAGAGACTGCCGTTGGTCCACAGCGCGGCGCCCGAGATGTTCTGCTCGAAGAACGCGAGCACGAGCGTCGACAGCGCCGCGAACAGCAGCATGCAGACGCTGCCCGCGAGCACGAGCCGCAGCGGCGTCGCGCGCCAGCCGCCGGCCGCGACGATCGCGCACGCGGCGGCGACCAGCCCGCAGACGAACAGCAGCGGCACCGATGCGGCCCCGGCGAGCGCCGGCACCAGCATCGCCGCGAGCAGGCCGAGCTGGGCGCCGCCCGTCACGCCGAGCAGGTCGGGGGACGCGAGCGGGTTGCGCGTGAGCGACTGGAACAGCGCGCCCGCGATGCCGAGGCAGCCGCCCGCGACGAGCGCGGCCGCGACGCGCGGCAGGTTGAGATCGAACAGGAACACGCCCGCGAGCGCGGCCGCGTCGCTGCCCGGCACGGCGTTCCACCACACGCGCAGGTCGGGTGCGACGCGCAGCACCGCCAGCACGGCGATCAGCGCGACGAGGCCGAGCGCAAGCGCGCCGGCGCGGCGGCCGGCTACCGCACCGTGGGCGCCCTGCCCGCTCGCGGCGAGCCGCTTGCGCATCGCGAACGTCGTCATACGGCGATATCCCGCTGGACTGTGCAATCGAACGCATCCGCCGTGCCGGATGCCGGCGGTCCGTAGGCCGGCACGCACATCGGCGCGCCCGTCTGCGGATGCGCGAGCTTCAGCATGTCGACGCCGAACGCCGCGCGCAGCCGCGCCGGCTCCAGCATCGCGTCGGGCGAGCCCTGCGCGACGAGGCGGCCGGCGCGCATCAGCACGATCTCGTCGCTGTACGCCGCCGCCTGGTTCAGGTCGTGCAGGACCCACACGATCGTCAGCCCGCGCGCGCGGTTCAGCGCGCGCAGCGCGTCGAGGATGTCGAGCTGGTGATGGATGTCGAGATAGGTCGTCGGCTCGTCGAGCAGCACGATCGGCGCCTGCTGCGCGAGCGCCATCGCGATCCACGCGCGCTGCCGCTCGCCGCCCGACAGCGCGCCGACGTCGCGCCCGGCGTCGCCGGCGAGGCCGCTCGTGTCGAGCGCCTCGTCGATCGCCGCATGATCGGCGCGCGACAGCCCGCGCAGGAAGCCGCCGTACGCGTAGCGCCCGTACGCGACGAGCTCGCGCACCGTCAGGCCCGACGGAATCTGGTTGAACTGCGCGAGCATCGTGAGCTCGCGCGCGAGCGCGCGACGGCGAAACGACGCGAGCGGCTTGCCGTTCACGTCGACCTGGCCCGCACGCGCGGGCTGCAGGCCCGCGAGCGTGCGCAGCAGCGTGCTCTTGCCGCAGCCGTTCGGGCCGCACAGCGCCGTGACGCGGCCGGCCGCGATCGACAGGTCCAGCCCGTCGATCACGACATGGTCGCGATAACCCACGCTCAGCCCGCGCGCGGCCAGCGCGGCGGTACTACGCGTCATCGGTCCTCCGTTCGGTCGCGCGCGGGACCGTGTAACTCTGCGCCATCGCGACGACCACCTTGCGCGGCCCCTCGAACGGGTCACGTGCGTGCGCGGTCAGCATGTTGTCGAGCATCAGCACGTCGCCCGTCCGCCACGGGAACACGATGCGCTGGCGGTCGAGCACGCCGCGGATCTCCGCGAGCGCGTCGGCCTCCAGCGGCGCGCCGTCGCCGTAGTACACGTTGCGCGGCACGTTCTCGAGCCCGACCGCGTCGACGAGTGCTTCCTGCATGTCGTCGTCGAGCGCGGACAGGTGAAACAGGTTCGCCTGGTTGAACCACACGCGCTCGCCCGTGCGCGGATGGCGCGCGACGGCCTGGCAGCGTTCGCGCGTGCGCAGCAGCAGTTCGCCGTCGTCGTCGGTGCGCCATGCGCATTCGATCCCGCGTGCCGCGCACATCCGCTCGACCTCGGCCGGCTCCTCGGTGCCGAACGATTGCTGCCACGGCAGGTCGAGCCCCTGGCCGAAATTGCGCACGTACAGCAGCTCGCGCTGCTCGAAGCGCGCGATGAGCGCCGGATCGAGCGCGCGATAGACGGCGCGGCTGTCCGCGATCGGCGTCGCCCCGCCCTTCGGCGCCGCGAGCGCGCAATGAAACCAGATCCGCAGCGGCCACTCGCGCGTATACGACTGTTCGTTGTGCAGCGGAATCGCGCGGTGCGGCGGGTATTCGGTCGACGTGTAGACGGCGCCCTCGACCTGGCTGCGCGGCGTCGACGCGTATTCATAGCCGATCAGCGGATCGCCGAACGATGCCGCGAACCGCTGGAACGCATCGATCGACGGCACGTGAAAGCCCGTGAACAGCACACCGCCCGCCCGTTCGAGCGTGTCGGCCGCGATCGCCTGCGCGAGCGGCGCGATCTCGTCGATCGAAATGCCGTCGGCGCTGCGCGGCGACACGACGGTGGGCAGCCCCGGCTCGATACGCAGGTCGTCGAGCGTCGGCAACGAAAGCAGGGTCATGCAACGTCCTCTTCAGGTGACGCGCCGGATCGCGGCGCGGCGGGTCACGACGTGCGCGTCGCGCGCTCGCCGTCCATCGCGCGGCGCAGGCTTGCGGGGCGCATGTCGGTCCAGACGGTCTCGATGTGCGCGAGGCAGTCGGCTTTCGGGCCGCGCACGCCGACCTCGCGCCAGCCGGCCGGCACGGGCCGGAACGTCGGCCAGATCGAATACTGTTCTTCGTCGTTGATGACGACCGTGTAGACGAGGTCGTCGGTATCGGCGGAAGGCGTCGTGGCTTGCGTCATGATCGAAAAAAACGGGAAGCGGTTGAAGGATGCGAAGCGGCAAGTGACCGGACCGTCGGATCGTTGGACCGTTGAATCGGCCGCTCCTGTCTTGAAGACGATTGGCCGGCGCGTTTTTTTACCGTCGCCGCGCGCGGCCGCCGAGAAACACCGGGCACGCGACGCCGCGATGGCATGCGTCGAGGCATTCCGCGCAGTGCCGCTCCGCGTCGCGCACCATGAAATGCACGAGGGTTTGCGACACGTTCAGCGCGCGCGCCGCGGTCTGCAGCGTCTCCTCGCGCAGCCGCACCATCTCGAACGCCGCGCGGCTGCGCGCCGGCAGGTCGTCGAGCGCGGCCCATACGCGGCGCAGCGTGTCGCGCGTCAGCAGCGCGGCCTCGGGCGTCGGTTCCGGCGACGGCACGTCGAAGCCGTCGTCCTCTTCCGTGTGATAGACGTTCTCGAGGCTTTGCCGGCGGCACGCGTCGATCGACGCGTTGCGCACCATCCGCGTCACGTACGCGACCGGCTGGCGCACGGCGTCCTGGTTCGGGAATTCGACGAGCTTCACGAACACGTCGTGCACGACGTCCTCGGCCCGGCTCGCACAACCGACGAAGCCGCGCGCGACATTGACGAGCATCGCGCGATGGGCGATCAGCACGTCGAGCAGCGCGCCCTGCGCACGCGGCTGCGCGCCGCGATGCGCCCGCGGTGCGGGACGTGACGGGAGATCCGGACAACTGCCGAGGAACGGGTTCGCCGCTGCGGCTGCCGGCCGTTCGAGCACTTCCGCCATTGCCATCGATCTGCTCCGTCAGATTTCGAGATAGCGCAATTTAACGTAAACGCAACTCATTCTCAATACGATTACGAAATGCCCCTTCAGATCGTCAGGATTTGTCTGATTAATTGACGGGATCCGTGTTTTTGTCGGACGGGATGGCTGGCGCGGAGCGGTGGCGTGGGGAAAGCTTTCCGCGGGAAGGAATTGGCATGGCACCGTAAACGGCCCGCGGCGCCTGGTGGGGGTGGCACGGCGTCGGGAGCGCCGCAAAGACGCGCCGGCATGCCGGCGCTTCTTTCATGGCGCGCGCGGCGCGTCCGGCCGCGCACGCAGCGCGCGTCAGTAGATGAACAGCCGGATCGTTGCGGTTGCATCGAACCGCCCGATCTTCGGCGGCCCGAACGATTTCAGCACCGCATCCATCCGCACGCTTTGATTCATCACGTTCGACGGAAACTGCGCGAGCGTGAACTGCTGGTTGAACGGAATCGCGTTGCCCTTGCTGTCCTCGATGCCGATCCCGAAATTGCTGCCCTTCGCCGGCACCAGCAGGCCGTTCTGCAGCGGATAGCTCGTCTCGAAATAACCGTCGACGCGCACCGCGACGTTGCACTTCTTGGACAACGACAACGAGAACGGCTTGCGCGGCACCGCGGGCAGGAACCCGTTACCCACCGCCTGCACCTGTCCGAAGTTGACGATGCCCGGTTCGGGCGTCACGAGCACGTCGACGAAGCACGGCGTCGGCTTGAGGTTGCGCAGGCCGCTCAGGCGGTACTGGAAGCTCGTGCCGAATGCATTCAGCCCGAACTCGCCGTCGAACTGGAACACCGTATAGATATCGCTCGGCGGCTGGACCCAGTTGCCCTTCTTGCGCACGACGACCTGGTAGTCGATGCTGATGCGGGTCTGCTCGCAACGCCTGCGATCGAAGTCTTCCCTGCTGCACGGCGGCACCGCATAGCCGGTAAACACCCCGCCGCCGCGATTGCTCGTCTTGTCGAAGTAGTCGACGCCCTTGTAGCGGATGCCGATCTCCAGCCCCCACGCGGCCGGGTTCGTGCGGTTCGGATTCGCGTAGAAATAGATGTTGTCGACGACTTTCAGGCTGTCGGCATCGCCGAGATCCTTGTAGCAATACCCCGACGTCGTGCGGACCGGCGACACCCAGATCACGTAGCCGTCCGGCGCGTCGGTCGGATACGACGCCACGCCGCCGATCGGCTCGGTCAGCGAGGTCGCGCCGCTGTTCGTCAGGCATCGCAGCGCCCACGCCGGCTGCGCCGCCGCGACCAGCAACGCAAGCACGAGCCAGCGCAGCCATGCTGCCGGCCGTTGCCGTTCGCGCATCCCGCCGCTCATCGCTTCACGCTCTTGCACGCACCGGCATCGCACGCGTATTCGACCGCCACCTGGCCGCCGTAATCGTCGATATGCGTGACGAACAGCGTCGACGGCGTCGCGGCCTTGAACGGCACGTCGGCCGTGCTCATCGGGCTCACCATCACCGGCTCGATCGGCACCGGCGTCTTCTGCGCGCCGGCCGTCACCTCGACCACCGTCACGTGATACGGCGTCGGGTTGTCGAACACGAGCCTGTGTGCAGCCGGGTCCACCCGCAGCGTCATCGGCAGCGTCCAGTCCTCGTCGCGCGCGGGCTGCACGGCCTTCGGCCGGTAGAACAGCTTCATCTGCGTATGCAGCGCGATCTGCAGCGTGTTCGGTATATCGGACTTCGGCGGCACTTCGCGGATGTTCAGGTAGAACACCGATTCGCGATCGGCCGGCAGCGCGGCACCGGGCAGCTTCGCGATCCGCAGCACGTTGCGCTCGTTCGCCTCGATGCGCTGCAGCGGCGGCACGACCATCAGCGGCGACGCGATCTTGTTGCCCTTCGCGTCCTCGAGCCACGACTGCACGAGATACGGATACGTCGTGCTCTTGTTCGTGATCGTGACGATCGCGGCCTGTTCGCCTTCGTTGAAGATCACGCGGGTGCGGTCCGGGACGATCGCCGCGTGCGCGACACCGGCGAGCAGCGCGCTCGCCGCACTCAGCATGCACGACGCGCGTCGCAGGAAGGAAAGGGAGAAAACGTGGTTCATCGCTGGATCCGTGAAATCATCGTTCGATCCGTGCGGCCGCTGCGTGCGACTCGCCGGATGCCTGGCACGTCACCGGAATCGGCGTGCCTTCGAGTTGAAGCTGGTTCGGCAGCACGTCCACCGTGCACAGCGTGCGTTCGCCCGCGCGCACCGCGAGCGCGGATTTCGGCTGAACCTGGGTCAGGAACGCGGCCCCGCCTTCGCCGACGATGCCGAGCTCCTTGCCGTTCGCCGCGTCCTGCACCGATGCGCCGAACGGCAGCGGCTTGCCGGCCGCGTCGGTCAGCGTCAGGTACAGGTTGCTGCCGCGCGCCGCCGAAAACCTGACGAAGCCGATCGCGCCGTCGGTCAGCACCATGCGCTGGATCGGGTTCGACACCTGCACTTCGAGCGGCAGCTTCTCGACGTTGACGGTCGCGTCGTACACGTTGTACGGCGAGATCCCGTCGAGCACCGCATAGCCGCGCGAGTCGGTGTGCGTGAGCGTGCCGGACAGCGGCACGTCGCGCACGCCGTCGGTCGAGACCAGGAGGCGCGTATCGCCCGCGTTGCCGTTCGCGTGTGCGGCCAGCCCGTACTGCGTCGCGACGAGCGAGCCGTCGACCTCGAGCGACGCGGCCGCATACGCGTTCGCGACCGTCGACGCCTGTGCGGTCAACTGGTAGGTCGACGTGCGCTGGCGGAAACTCGCGTTCGCCGATGCGCGGCCATCGGTCGCGCCCGCGTTGACCTGGTAGGTGCGGCCGTCCGGATCGTCGTAGATATAGCCCGCGTTCGCGCTCGTGCTGCCGTTGCCTGTCGTCAGGTTCGACGTGATCGTGTGACGACCGCCGATCGGCAGCGTCGCGGTCACCGAGAACTGGTTGCCGCTCGTGCCCGCGCTTTGCGTCCGGAACGCCGACAGGCTGACGTTCAGGTTGCGCAGCGCACCGATCGAGAACGCACGCGTCAGCGTGAGGCCGATGCGCTGCTCGGACGAGCGCGCCCAGTAAGTCGTCTGGTCGTACGAAAAATAGGACGACGTATCGCCGAAGCGCTTCGACAGCGTCGCCGAATAGCGCTGCTTGCTGTTGGCGAGGCCGTATGCGGTCGGGTCGCCCGAGAACTGCGCGAAGTTCGTGTATTCGCGCTCGGAAAAGCGGTAGCCGAAAAAGCGCACGTCGGCATCGAGCGTGTCGAAATGCTTCGAATAGTTGATCCGGTATGAGTTGCCGTTGCGCGTCGCGCCGTTCCACCACAGGCGCGCACGCGCATGCGTGACGTCGGCCGAGACTGCGCCGAACGTGCCGAAATCGCGGCCGACACCGAGCGCGATCGACGTATAGCCCGACGCGGCGATGAAGCCGCCGTACACGGTGAAATCCAGCGGCAGGCCGTACGCCGCTTCACCGAAACCGAAGAACGGCGTGATGCCGGCGCCCCCGAACTGCCGCGGCTTGCCGACCGCGGCCTTGTAGCGCAGCTGTCCGGTGCGCGCGAGAAACGGCACGGCGGCCGTCGTCACCTGGAAGCGCTGCACGCTGCCGTCCTCTTCCTCGACCGCGACGTCGAGCGTGCCCTGCACGCTCGTGTTGATGTTCTGCAGCGCGAATGCGCCCGGCGACACGCGCGTCACGTACAGCACGCGGCCCGCCTGCGAGACGGTCACGGTCGCATTGGTGCGCGCGACGCCCGCGATCAGCGGCGCATAGCCGCGCAGCGAAGGCGGCAGCATGCGGTCGTCGCTGCGGATCGACGCGCCGGTCAGCGCGAACGTGTCGAAAATGTCCGAACTCAGGTAGTCGTCGCCGAACGTCACCGTCGACTGGATCGACGGCAGCGCACGAAATGCGTAAAGCCGGCTGAAGCGGAACGTGCGATCCGCGTACGCGCTGCTGCCCGCGTTCGACTGCGCCTGGTAGTCGCCGCGAAAGCGCCACGCGTCCCAGTTCGCGCCGATCGTTCCGTAGGCCTGGATCGAATTCGTCTGCTCGCCGCCCGAACCGAAGTTGCGGTTCGTGTTCGCGATCACGCGATAGTCGAGCATCGCACCCGGAATCCCTTCGGACCAGCGCTCCGGCGGCAGGTAGTTCGAATCGGTGAATTCGAGCGCGGCCTGCGGAATCGTGATCTTGAGCCGACCGTCGCTCTTCAGGTAACGCACGGTGGCGCCCTCGATCGCGCCGAGGTCGACGCAGCGACCGCCCTGGAAGCGCGGCAGGTCCTTCGCGAGCGACGGCTTCAGCCCGAACTGCGCGACGAGTTCCGGAGGCAGGCACGGCTTGCCTGCGCCGGACGGGTCGAGCGCGATGAACTGGATCGCCTGCAGCCCGTAGAACAGGTCGTTGACCTGCACGTCGAGCATGTATTCGCCCGGCAGCGTGAAGTCGGCCTGCGCGAACTGCGACAGGTCGACGTTGTTCGAGCCGTCGATGTCGAGGAACGACGAATTGAATTCCGTCGCATGGCTCTGGCTGCCGACCACCAGCACGGAGACGCAAAGGAAGGAATGTCTGATTCGCACGCGGCGCTACCGGAAGTCCGAGAAAAAGCTGGGCAGGAGGACAAGCCGGAGAAAGGGTGCGCGCACCCCTCCTCCGTGACGGCCGCTTACTGGTAGCGAACCGTGAAGTTCGCGACGCCGTCGGCCGTACCCGGCGTCACGTCGGCTGCCGTCGCTTCATAGCGTGCGGCGAAGCGCACGGTGTTGTTGCCGTTCTGCAGCAGGGTTGCAGCGGCCTGTTCGACGCCGTTGTCGAGGTCTTCGCCCGTTGCGCCCTGTACGCGGATGCCGACGTTGGTTGCCGAGCCGATCGTGGCGAGCAGCTTCGGCTGGGCCGCGTTCGACGTACCCGTGAACGTGAAGAATGCGTTCTTCGAGATGCTGGTGTCGCAGTCGGTCAGGACGATGTCGAACTTGACCGGCTCGGACTTGTCGCCGGCCTTCTTGAACGTGTGGGTCGGCACCTTGCCGAGGTTCACGGTCTGGTTGACCGAACCCGAGTCGATACCGCACGCGCCCGCGACGATCTCGCCCGTGAAGTTGATCGTGCCGGTGCCGGCTGCGAAGGCCGAGGTGGACAGGGCTGCGAGTGCGACAGCGGCCAGGAGGGATTTTTTCATGACGTTTTCCGTGAGAATTGCAAAGGGAATGGACGACGTGGCGGATACAAAAGGCAGCGTGTGGTTGGCTCCCGTCCGTCACGAGGCGGCATTATCGAGATATGAATGAAAGAATTCTGTAAAGCATTGTCAAATCGCAAATGACAATCTTCGCCTTGCGTACTTTCAAACCCACTGTTTCCTTGAAATTCTCAATCCCGATATTTTCATCCGCAGTCCTTTTTGATTTTCTAGAACCGACTGAAAATTAAAGACATTTTCTTTTCGGGATCGCTTATTCCCCGCCTTTCCTTGCTGGATATGGCTTCGCCGGATTACCAATCAAAAAGGCCAAAATTCTGTCCGATCCTGCCATCGTTGCCCGACCGCAACGAATGCATTCATCGATTTTCAACTGAGAGGAAATTAACGGCCGATTTTCGGTGCTGCGGATTTCTCGCGCAAACGATTGCGCAATCCGCACAAACGTTTTACCGCGACATTTCGTCACCCGTCATTATTCCCGATACAAGAATCAATTGAATCGTCAAGCCGGGATTAAAAGCCGCATGTAATGCCGTGCGCCGTCACGACATTCGGCGTACCTGCGCGACAACGCGCACGCGACGTTTCGGCGCCCTGGATGGAATCGAAAAAGGAGGAAGTCCGGCACGCTCGGGGCCGTGTGACGACGCGATCGGTCGCCAGGATGCGTGACGGGCTGAAGGCGCGCCTCAGCTCGACCGAGGGGAGAAACAACGTGGATGACGACGACGCGCGGATGCGTTCATCGTCGATCCGTGCCGATGGCCCGATGGAAGCCACACCGGCCGGGGTGGCGACGACACATGAGCGATCGCCACCCGCACGGCTACCGGATCACGCGGCGGCCTCCCCGGCTGAAGCCGGCGTCCACCCACCGCCCAGTGCGCGATACAGCGCAATCGCATTCGCGAGCCTCAGTTCCTTGAGCCGGATCAGTTCCTGTCCCGACTCGTACGTGCTGCGCTGCGCGTCGAGCAGTTCGAGATACGTCGCGACGCCGCCCGCATAACGACGCTCGGCGAGCTTCAGCCGCGCGCCGTCGGCCGCGTACACGTCCTGCTGCGCGGCAAGCTGGCGATCGATCCAGTCGCGCGCGGCGAACGCGTCGGCCACTTCGCGAAACGCGGTCTGCACGGTCTTCTCGTATTCGGCGACCGCGATGTGCTTGCGCGCGGTCGCGACGTCGAGATTCGCGCGATTGCGGCCGCCCGCGAAGATCGGCAGCGTGATGCGCGGCGCGAACGTCCACACGCTCGTGCCGCCCGCGAACAGGCTCGAGAACGCGTCGCTGACCGAGCCGTAGTCGGTCGTCAGCGCGACGCGCGGGAAGAATGCGGCGCGCGCGGCGCCGATCTGCGCGTTCGCGGCCTTGAGCCGCGACTCGGCCTGCCGGATGTCCGGCCGCCGCTCGAGCAGCGCGCTCGGCGCGCCGGGTGCCACCGGCGCGATCGCGAGCGCGTCGAGCGCGGTGCCGTGGGCCGGCACCGTGCGCGCGAAATCGCCGGCAAGCAATTGCAGCGCGCGCACCGACTGCGCGTGTTCGCGCTGCAGCGCGGCCTGCGACGCACGTGCGGACGCGACCAGCATCTCGGCCGAGCGCAGCTCGATCGCATCGCTCGTGCCGGCCGCATAGCGGCGCTGCGTGAGCGCGGCGATGCGCTCGCGCGCGTCGAGGGTGTGCTGCGCCAGCGCCAGTTGCGCGTGCAACGACCGTTCGGAAACGTACGCGCCGGCGACTTCGGCAATCACGCCGATGCGCACCGTGCGCTGCGCGTCGGCCGTCGCGAAATACTCGGCGAGCGCCGCATCCGACAGGTTGCGCACGCGGCCGAACAGGTCGAGCTCGTACGCGCTGATACCCACGCCGGCGCGATACAGCCCGCTCACCGCGCTCTCGCGCACGACCGGGTCGTACTGGCGCGTGCGCTCGTAGCCGAGGTTCGCGTCGAGCGACGGCATCCGGTCCGCGCGCTGCACGCCGTACAGCGCGCGCGCTTCGTCGAGCCGGCCGGCCGCGATCCGCAGGTCGCGATTGTTCGCGAGCGCCGCGTCGATCCAGGCCTGCAGCGCCGGGTCGGTGAAATATGCGCGCCAGTCGTCGAGCAGCGCGGCATCGACAGGCGCCGCGACCGACGCCGGCTGCGTGCCGCCGTCGACCGGCGCATAGCTGGCCGGCACCGGCGCCGCCGGCCGCTCGTAGCGCGGCGCGAGCGAGCAGCCGGCGAGCGCGAACGCGAGTGCAGCGGCCAGCGCGACCGGGGCCCGCGACGTCGCGCGCGCATTCAGGTGAAACGTCATTGCGCACCCTCCATCGTCGCCGGCCGCGACCCGCCGCGCCGGCGCGGGCCGACGTCGAACAGGCGGCCGACGATCACGAAAAACAGCGGGACGAGGAATACCGCGAGCACCGTCGCCGTGATCACGCCGCCGAGCACGCCGGTGCCGATCGCCATCTGCGCGCCGGACGCGGCGCCCGATGCGAACGCGAGCGGCAGCACGCCGACGCCGAATGCGAGCGACGTCATCACGATCGGCCGCAGCCGCAGGCGCGCGGCCTCGAGCGCCGCGTCGACGAGCGACATGCGCTGCGCGACCAGGTCCTTCGCGACTTCGACGATCAGGATCGCGTTCTTCGCGGACAACCCGATCGTCGCGATCAGCCCCACCTTGAAATAGATGTCGTTCGGCATCGCGCGCAGCGTGACGCCGAGCACCGCGCCGATCACGCCGAGCGGCACGACCAGCATCACCGCGAACGGGATCGACCAGCTCTCGTACAGCGCCGCGAGCGCGAGAAACACGACGAGCACCGACAGCGCGAACAGCATCGGCGCCTGTGCGCCCGACAGCCGCTCCTCGAACGACTGCCCCGACCACGCGTAGCCGATGCCGGCCGGCAGTTTCGCGGCGAGCCGCTCGATCGCGGCCATCGCTTCGCCGCTGCTGTGCCCCGGCGCGGCCGAGCCGTTGATCGTGAACGACGGATAGCCGTTGTAGCGCGTGAGCTGAGGCGGCCCGAGCGTCCAGTGCAGCGTCGCGAACGCCGCGAGCGGCACCATCTCGCCGCGCGCGTTGCGCACGCGCAGCTTCTGCACGTCGTCCGGATCGAGCCGGTGCCGCCCGTCGGCCTGCACGATCACGCGGCGCACCTGCGTGCCGTGCATGAAGTCGCCGATATAGTCGGAGCCGAACATCACCGCGAGCGTCGTGTTGATCTCGTCCATCGACACGCCGAGCGCCGACGCCTTGGCACGATCGATGTCGAGCTTGAGCTGCGGCGCGTCCTGCGTGCCGGCGAACATCAGGTCGGTGAGCGCCGGATCCTTGCCGCCCGCCGCGAGCAGTTGCTCGCGCGCGGCGCTGAACGCCGCATGGTCGAGCCCGCCGCGGTTCTGCAGCCGGAAGTCGAAGCCGCCCGTCGAACCGAGATCCGGCAGCGCCGGCGAGTTCATCGCGAACACCGTGGTGTTCGCCGTGCCCGCGAAGCGCGCGTTGATGCGCGCGACGATCGCCTGAACGTGATCGCGCCCGGCCTTGCGCTCCTTCCAGTTCTTCAGCGTGACGAAGATCATCCCGCCGTTCGGCCCCTCGCCGTACAGGTTGAAGCCGCCGAGCGCGAACGTGTACGCGGCCGGCTCGTCGCGACGAATGTACGACTCGACCTCGCGCACGCTCTGCATCGTTTCCGCGAGCGGCGTGCCCTGCGGGCGGATCACCATCACCATGAAGTTGCCCTGGTCCTCGTCGGGCAGGAACGCGCTCGGCAGTTGCGTGAGCATCAGCGCGGCCGCCGCGGTCAGCGCACCGTACACGACCAGCCAGCGCAGCGGCTTGTTCAGCATCGCGCCGACGCGCGTCGCATAGCGCTGCGTCGAGCGCGCGACGAAGCGGTTGAAGCCGCCGAAGAAACCGCGCTTCTCGTGATGGTCGCCGGACACCGGCTTGAGCAGCGTCGCGCACAACGCGGGCGTCAGCGACAGCGCGAGAAACGCCGAGAAGCCGATCGAGACCGCGAGCGCCAGCGCGAACTGGCGGTAGATGTTGCCCACCGCGCCGCCGAAGAACGCCATCGGCACGAACACCGACGTCAGCACGACCGTGATGCCGACGATCGCGCCGCTGATCTGCTGCATCGCCTTGACGGTCGCGTCGTAGGGGCCGAGCCCTTCCTCGACCATCAGCCGCTCGACGTTCTCGACGACGACGATCGCATCGTCGACGAGGATGCCGATCGCGAGCACCATCCCGAACATCGTCAGCACGTTGATCGAGAAGCCGGCCGCATGCATCACGCCGAACGTGCCCGCGAGCGCGACCGGCACGACGAGCGTGGGGATCAGTGTCGCGCGCAGGTTCTGCATGAACAGGAACATCACGAGGAACACCAGCACGCCGGCCTCGACGAGCGTCGTGACGACCTTGTTCATCGACACGCGCACGAACGACGACGTCTCGTACGGGATCTGGTATTTCACGCCCGGCGGGAAGTAGGCGGACAGCGCGTCCATCGCCGCGCGCACGCGCTGCTCGGTGGCCACCGCGTTCGAGCCGGGCGCGAGCTTGATGCCCATGCCCGTGGCGACCTTGCCGTTCACGTACGACGGATAGTTGTAGTCGTTGCCGCCGAACTCGATGCGCGCGACGTCGCGCAGGTAGAGCGCGGCGCCGTCCGGCTGCGTGCGCAGCGCGATCGCGCCGAAGTCGGCCGGCGTCTTCAGCGGCGCGTCGGCGAACACCGTGGCCGCGATCGGTGCGCTGTCCGGCACCGCGCTGCGGCCGATGTCGCCGACAGTCACGCGCGCGTTGTGCGCGCGCACGGCCGACGCGATGTCCGACGCGGTGAGACCGTGCCCGGCCAGCTTCACCGGGTCGGGCCAGATCCGCATCGCATATTCGGCGCCCCAGAACTGCACCCGGCCGACGCCGTCGACGCGGCGCAGCGCCTGCACGACGTTCGCCGACGCGTATTCGCCGAGCTGCACGTCGCTCATCCGGCCGTCGTCGGACGTCAGCGACACGACGAGTTGAATGTTGTCCGCGGCCTTCTCGACCTGGATGCCGTCGCGCCGCACGGGTTCGGGCAGCCGCGCCTCGACCGTCTTCAGCCGGTTCTGCACTTCGACGGCCGCGAGATCGGCATTGACGCCCTGCTTGAACGTCAGATAGAGCGACGCCATCCCGGCGCTGCTCGTCGCGGACGTATATAGCAGCCCCGGCGCGCCGTTCATCTCGCGCTCGATCAGCGCGGTCACCGATTCCTCGACGACCTGCGCGGACGCACCCGGATACGTCGCATAGATGCTGACGACGGGCGGCGCGATGTCCGGATACTGCGCGACGGGCAGCGCGCGAATCGCGAACACGCCGCCGAGCATGATGAAGAGTGCGATCACCCACGCGAAGACGGGGCGATCGATGAAGAAACGTGCCATGTTGGTCTATGTGAACCGGTCAGGTTTGACGGGCGGCCGCCGGTGATGCGGCCTTCGCCGACGAGGCCTTCGTCGGCGAGGCCTGCTCGACGGGCTTGACGGCGGTGTCGGGCGCGAACTGCGCGGCGTTGTCGACGATCACGCGCTCGCCGCCCGCGAGACCGCGCGTGATGCGCCAGTCGCGGCCGCTCATCCGGTCGGCGACGACCTCGACGTCCCTCACCTTGCCGTTCTCGCCGACCACGCGCACCGACGTGCGATCGGCCGTGCGCAGCAGCGCATCGCGCGGCACGAGGATCGCGCGCTGGTCGACGGCCGCGTCGAGCGCGATCCGCACATACGCGCCCGGCAGCAGTTCGCGCTCGGGATTCGGGAACAGCGCGCGCATCGCGACGGTATCGGTGGTCGGATCGACCGCGAGATCGCTGAACAGCAGCTTGCCCTTCAGCGGATACGCGGTGCCGTCGGCGCGCAGCAGCGTCACCGTGACGTCGTGCTGCGCGATGCCCGTCGCGCGCCCGCTCTTCACCGCGCGGCGCAGTGCGTCGACGTCGGCCGCCGGCTGCGAGAAATTCACGTAGATCGGGTCGAGCTGCTCGACGGTCGTGAGCGGCGTCGCCTGGTCCTGGCCGACGAGCGCGCCTTCGGTCACGAGCGCGCGCCGGGCGCGGCCCGAAATCGGCGCGG
This sequence comes from Burkholderia sp. USMB20, assembly GCF_000949135.2. GTDB lineage: Bacteria > Pseudomonadota > Gammaproteobacteria > Burkholderiales > Burkholderiaceae > Burkholderia. Next base: position 124,213 of record NZ_JTAN02000017.1, read on the forward strand.
TGACGGTCGCATAGTCGAGCTGCAGTTGCGCGCGGGCGAGCTCGGCCTGCGCGGACGCGACGTCGGCCTTCGCCTGCGTGTCGCCCGCGACGGCCTCGGTGTGATCGCGCTCGCTGACCGCGCGGTCGCGCACCAGGTCGTCGTAACGGCGGCGCTTGTCGCTGGCCGCGAGCGCGGCGGCCTGCGCCTTCGCGAGCGCCCCTCTCGCGGCGTCGCGCGCGGCCTTCAGCGGTGCGGGGTCGATGCGGAACAGCACCGCGCCCTGCCTCACTTCCTGGCCTTCCTCGTAAGTCCGCGCGGTGACGATGCCCGCGACCCGCGCGCGCACTTCCGCCTGCCGATATGCGTCGAGCCGGCCCGGCAATTCGACGGTCATCGGTACGGCCGTCGGACGCACCGTCACGACCGTCGCGTTCTGAATGGCCTCCGGCGCCTTGTCCTGTTCGCCCTTTCCGCAGCCGGTCGCGGCCAGCGTGGCCGCGAGCGCGAACGACGCCAGCCGCAGGCGGCGCCCCAGGGAGCGTTTGTTATTCATGTGCTGACCTCGGATCGTTCGCCGCCATACAATGCGGCGGCTCAGGGTGGCCGATTATAATCAGTCACGACTGATTAAATACAGGCGGTTGCAATCCGGCCGCCATACTGTCTCAATAAAACGACAGCGAACTGTAAGGAAATTCACGACATGGCCCGCAAGACCCGGGAAGAATCGCTCGCCATCAAGCACCGGATCCTCGACGCCGCCGAGCTCGTGCTGCTCGAAAAAGGCGTCGCGCAAACCGCGATGGCGGACCTCGCCGAGGCCGCCGGAATGTCGCGGGGCGCCGTGTACGGCCATTACCGCAACAAGATGGAAGTGTGTCTCGCGATGTGCGACCGCGCATTCGCGCGCACGTCGGAAGGGTTCGACGCGGTCGACAGCCTGCCCGCGTTCGCCACGCTGCGCCGCGCGGCGTCGCATTACCTGCAGCAATGCGGCGAGCCGGGCGCGATGCAGCGCGTGCTCGTGATCCTCTATACGAAATGCGAGCAGAGCGAGGAGAACGGCGCGCTGCAGCGCCGCCGCATGCTGCTCGAGCTGCAGATGCTGCGCATCACCAAGGCGCTGCTGCGCCGCGCGATCGCGGCCGGCGAACTGGCCGCCGATCTCGACGTGCATCTCGCGGCCGTCCATCTCGTGTCGCTGCTCGAAGGCGTGTTCGCCTCGATGATCTGGACCAACCGCTTGCGCGGCAATCGGTGGAACGACGCGGAAGCGATGCTCGACGCCGGCTTCGACGCGGTCAGGACATCCGCCGCGCTGCGCGTGCGCGCGCAAAAATTTCCTGTCTGACGAAAAGCCGCGCAATAAATGCTGATTTAACCCGATTTACCGCAGTGCGAAACGAATGAGCCGACCCTCTTTAAAATTTTTAACGTTTCGCGGAACATCGGTAGACTGACGCTGTCATCTTTCTTTAGCGTCTTCGTGATAAACCGGGTTCGACCCGGAAAGATCACGCCGCCGTTCGAAGCGGGCCTGCCCGCGAGTTGGGTCGAACGGAAACGACACAGGCCCCTGGCGGGGCCTGTTTTGTTGCACGCCCGTCGCCCGCCCCGTCGCCACCCGACGGATCTGCCGCCGATGGTTCACGCCCACACCTCTTTGAACCGCTTTTCCTGGACGTGGACACCTTTGGTCAAGCCTGCCGCAACTCCTGATGCTTTCGCGCCCGGGCGCGCGCAGCGCCTCGTGCGCGCGCTCGTGCCGGCCGCCGTGCTCGGCGCCCTCGCCGCCTTCGGTCTCGCCGCCGCGCTGCCGGCCGTCTCGCAACTGCCGGGCGCCGTCGATTCGGGCACGGCCGCGCTGCCGCAGCGCGTGCTGTCCGACACGCCGTTTCCCACCGCGCAGCATTTCGTGACGAGCGAACTCGCGCGCACGATCGGCGAGCGCAACGAACGCGATGAACGCACCGACCGCAACCTGCAGCCGGGCCTGTTCGCGCCGCTCAGCGCGCACCGCAACGACATGCTCGGCTATACGAGCCTGTTCCAGTTCGCGCCGCCCGAGCAGCAGCACGGGATGCGCGCGGGCGACATCGAACTCACGCTGTCCGATACGCTGAACCGTCTCGACGTGCCGCCCGAAGTGCGCATCCAGCTCGGCGATCTCGTCACCGGCAAGGTCGCGCTGCGCGCCGGCGCGCAGCGCGGCGACTACTACCGCATCGCGTACGACACCAACAACGGCACGCCGCACCTCACCGCGCTCGAGCTGCGCGTCGCGGGCCGCACGTTCGGGGCGATCTGGTTCCGCGCGCCGGGCGCCGACCACGGCGCGTACTACACGCTCGACGGCGCGCCGCTCGAAGCGGCCGCGTTCACGATGCCGGTCAAGTGGACGCGCATCAGCTCGTTCTTCGGCGAGCGCGTGCACCCGCTGTCGCAGGCGATGGCATTCCATACCGGCGTCGACCTCGCCGCGCCGTCCGGCACGCCCGTCAATGCGGCGGCCGACGGCGTCGTGTCGTTCGTCGGCACCGATCCGGGCGGCTACGGCCACTACGTGATCGTCGATCACGCGGACGGTTATTCGACCTACTACGCGCATTTGTCCGCGTTCGCGCGCGGGCTGAAGACCGGCGAAACCGTCAAGCAGGGCCAGCGCATCGGCTCGGTCGGGATGACCGGCGCGGCCACCGGTCCGCACCTGCATTTCGAAGTGCGCGTCGCGAACGACCCGGTCGATCCGCTCGTCACGCTCGCGAGCGCGCAGACGGGGCTGTCCGACATGCAGCTCACCGCGTTCCGCCAGGAAGCGGCGCAATGGCGCTTCCGCCTCGCGTCGATCAGTACGACGCCGTTTGCATTCGCGCAGAGCGACGGCCCGCTGTGGGGCGATTTCGCGACCGGTCCGTCGACGCTGCGTTCGGTGTTCGATACGCACTACAGCGCGTCCTGACGCTGACGTGACGCGCTGAAGTGCTGAAGTTCTCAAGCACCGAAGTTCTGAAACACCTTCACGCCCGTCGCCGCTCGCTCGGCGACGACGCGGCCCGCTGCGGATAGCCGCACGCTCTCACCTTCATCACCGGAAACGCGCCGCATGCATCGCACGCGGCGCGCACGCCGTCACCGCACCGGTTCCGTGCGTTCAGCCGCAGCCCGCGCGATGCGCTCCGCGCGAGGACGACGCGACAGCAACCAGCGCGCCGCACCGTCGAGCGACGTGCACAGCACCAGATAGATCGCCGCGACGAACAGGAAGATCGGCGCCGGATACACCATCAGCCGGTTGTTCACCTGCGTCGCGACGAACGACAGTTCCGGCACGCCGACGATATACGCGAGCGACGTGTCCTTCACGAGCGCGACCCACTGATTGACGAACGACGGCGTCATGATCCGGATCGCCTGCGGCAGCAGCACGTAGCGCACGGTCTGCCAGCGCGTGAGCCCGAGCGACAGCCCCGCCTGCCACTGCCCGTCGCCGGCCGCGACGATGCCCGCATGCACCGCATGCGCGAGATACGCGCCGCCGATCAGCGCCAGCGCGCACACGACCGTCGCGAGTCCCGGCACGTCCATGTGCAGCAGCATCGGCATCAGGAAGTACGTCCAGAAGATCAGCATCAGCACCGGAATCGCGCGAAAGAAGCCGATGAACGCGAGCAGCAGCACGCGCAGCGGGCCGCGCGCGAGCGCCATCGCGACGCCGAGCGCCACGCCCAGCACCGCCGATGCGATGGCCGACGCGATCGCCAGCACGAGCGACAGCGCGGCGCCGCCGAGCGGACCATCCGGGAATGCGCCGACGAGCAGGTACGGCAGGTTGTCGAGCAGCAGCGAGAGATCCATCGTCAACGCCCCGCCCCGAGCCGGTCGCGCCATTGCGTGGCCGCGTAGGCACCGGCCTCGATCGCGGCCACCGCGGCGATGTACAGCACGGTCGCGACACCGAAGGCGGCAAAGGTCTTGAACGTCTCCGTCTCGACCTGCCGCGACGCGTACGACAGCTCGGCGACACCGATCGCCATCGCGAGCGACGAGTTCTTCACGAGATTCATGTATTGGCCGAACAACGGCGGCAGCGCGATGCGCACGGCCTGCGGCAGCACGACGTAGCGCAGCGACTGCATCGGCGTGAGGCCGAGCGCCGCGGCCGCATCGTGCTGCGCACGGCGCACGCCGCGCAGCCCGGCTTCGCATTCCTCGGCGACGAACGCGGCCGTGTACGCGCTCAACCCGAACCAGCCCGCGACGAACTCGAACGACGGCCAGGCGAGCGTGAACGGGCCCGCGCTCAGCTGATGACGCGCGTTCAGCCACGCGACCCATGTGTCGGGCAGCAACGACGCGACGCCGAAATACCAGAACAGCAACTGCACGAGCAACGGCGTGTTGCGGAACGCGACGACATAGCCGGCCGCGAGCGTGCGCGGCGCCGTGCCGCGCGCATGCCGCATGACGGCGAGCAGCAGTCCGCCGACCGTCGCGGCGAGCGCCGACGCGGCCGCGAGGCCGAGCGTCAGCAGGAAGCCCTGCCAGAGCCAGGACAGATATTTGGGAGCCAAGCCGAGCATGGTGGTGCGGGCGCGAAGCAAGCGATCAAGAGAAACGGAAAACGCCGCGATTCCCGCGCACCGGCACGACCGATGGCGGAACGCGGCGCGTCCTGCATGCGACTCAGGTCTTGTCGCCGATGCGGAAGATGCGCGTGAGCGGCGTCTTCGTCGTCGGACCGAACCACGCGTCGTAGATCTGGCCCGCGCGGCCATTCGCCTCGAGCCCCTTCAGCGTGTCGTTCACGAAGCCGAGCAGGCGCGTCTCGCCCTTCGGCACGCCGACGCCCATGTAGTCGTTCGAGATCGTGAATGCCGGGATCTCGTAGTTCTGCTTGTCGGGCACGTTCGCGAGCAGGCCGATCAGCTTCGGGCCGTCCTGCGTGATCGCCTGCACGTTGCCGGCGCGCAGCGCGGCGAACGCGAACGGCGTGTCGTCGTACGCGACGATCGTCGCCTTCGGGAACTTCTCGCGCAGCGTGATCTCGTTCGTCGTGCCCTTGTCCGCGCCGACGCGCAAGCCGTTCAGCTGGTCGGCCGATTTCAGCACGCCCTTCTTCGCGAGAAACTGCTGGCCCGACGAGAAATACGGGATGCTGAAGTCGACCTGCTTCGCGCGCTCGTCGGTGATCGTGAAGTTCGCGAGCACCAGGTCGACCTTGCCGGAGGTCAGGAACGGAATGCGGTTCGCGGGATTGGTCGGCTGCAGCTGCAGCTTCACGCCGAGCTTGTCGGCCAGCGCCTTCGCATAGTCGACGTCGAGGCCGATGATGTGATTGCTCTTGCCGTCGACATAGCCGAACGGCGGATTGCTGTCGAAGGTCGCGACGCGCAGCACGCCGGCCTTCTTGATGTCGTCGAGGCGATCCGCGTGCGCGACCGTGCCGGCCGTAACGAGTGCGGCCCCGACGAGCCACGTAGCGAGAGTGTGGAATTTCATGAGCACGACCTGATTTGTTATGAAGGCCGGCGCGGATCGCGCGGCGGCCGGTTCGAGGAACATCGCGACGCTGTGTGTCGTCGCGAAGCCGCTAACGTATCAGCGCGTGCGGCGATTCCGAACCAACAAATGGTGCTTTGCTCTGCGGGTTTCGTGATGAGGCTTGCAGCGGCTGCATGCGGCGCATGCGCACAAAAAAACGCCCGCTGCACGCAGCGGGCGCGAATCCCAGTCAAGGAGGTGTCACACGAACTACGCGTTCAGAATAAGCGCATCGTCCGCTGCGGACAACGAAGCGATTCCGATATCGATATCGTGCGCCCCGCGATGAGCTTGCACGCGCCCATGCGAAAACGCCACGCATAAAAAACGGCGCTCCGCCTGCATGGCGGAGCGCTGTCCCGTTGCACGTTGCCGGTCGATGCGGGCAGCCCGGCGGGCTGCCCTGCCGATCACGGTTCGTGACGCAGGTACCCTTCCTTGCTCGGATCGCGCATCCGCCACGACACGATCAGCGAGATCGCGCACAGCACCGTCACGTACCAGTAGAAGGTTTCCTCGCTGCCGACCGACTTGAACCACAGCGCGACGTACTCGGCCGAGCCGCCGAAGATCGCGTTCGCGACCGCATACGACAGGCCGACACCCATCGCGCGCACTTCGGGCGGGAACATCTCGGCCTTGATGAGGCCGCTGATCGACGTGTAGAAGCTGACGATCGCCAGCGCGATCGTGATCAGCGCGAACGCGGCCGTCGGGCTCGTGACGGTCTTCAGCGCGTGCATCAGCGGCACCGTGCCGATCACCGCGAACGTGCCGAACAGGATCATCGACGTGCGGCGGCCGATCTTGTCGGACAGCGCGCCGAACACCGGCTGGATCAGCATGTAGACGAGCAGCGCGACGGTCATCACGTTGCTGGCCGTCTTCGCATGCATGCCGGCCGTGTTCACGAGGTATTTCTGCATGTACGTCGTGAAGGTGTAGAAGATCAGCGAGCCGCCGGCCGTGAAGCCGACCACCGTGAAGAAGGCGCCCTTGTGCTGCCACACGCCGCGGATCGTGCCCGCGTCCTTCTTGTCACGCGATGCGCTCGTCGACGTCTCGTCGAGCGATTTGCGCAGGTACAGCGAGATCAGCGCGGCCGCCGCCCCGCAGACGAACGGAATGCGCCAGCCCCACGCCTTCAGCTCGTCGTTCGACAGCGCCTGCTGCAGGATCACGAGCACCAGCAGCGCGCACAGCTGGCCGCCGATCAGCGTCACGTACTGGAACGACGCGAAGAAGCCGCGCCGCCCCTTCAGCGCGACCTCGCTCATGTAGGTTGCGCTCGTCCCGTATTCGCCGCCCACCGACAGCCCCTGGAACAGGCGCGCGACCAGCAGCAGCGCCGGCGCCAGCGCGCCGATCTGCGCATAGGTCGGCAGCACCGCGATCACGAGCGAGCCGCCGCACATCATCAGCACCGAGATCATCATCGCCGTGCGACGGCCGTGACGGTCGGCGATGCGGCCGAACAGCCAGCCGCCGATCGGACGCATCAGGAAGCCGGCCGCGAACACGCCGGCCGTGTTCAGCAGCTGCGTGGTCGTGTTGCCGCTCGGGAAGAACGCCGGTGCGAAGTACAGCGCGCAGAACGAGTAGATGTAGAAGTCGAACCACTCGACGAGGTTGCCCGACGAGGCGCCGACGATGGCGAACACGCGCCGCCGGGTGTCATGCGCGGACAGCGCAGCTTGGTCGGTCTGGACGTCCATGGGTTGGTCTGTTCCTTTTAGTGCTTTCTGGGCGAGACGGCTCGCGGGCCGTCGCGTACGGTCGCACGTGGCACCGGTTCCGGCGGCACGGCGCTACGGGATTTTAGCGAAATGTAAAGTAACGGGCTTTCCGGGTTCGTCCGGATGTAGAAAATTTTTCTCCCGGTACGCGTTCGTCATATGAAAACGCCAGCCCTCAGGCTGGCGTCCGGTGCAAACTGTTCTCGGGCGATCGTCAGACGCGCACCTCCGGCGGCACGTAGCGGCACTCGTAGCGCTTGCGCACGGTCCCGGCCTCGTCGACGCTTTCCAGGAACACGTCGAACTGCCAGAGCCGCGCCATGTGCTTGAGCACTTCCTCGCTGTCGTTCGACAGATGGCGGTTGTCGGTCATGAAATGGCGCAGCGTGAGGCTGCGGTCGCCGCGTGTGTTCACGGCCCACACCTGGATGTTCGGCTCGCGGTGATGGATGTCGTACTGCCGCGACAACGCCTGCCGCACGTACTGGTAGCCGGACTCGTCGTGGATCGCCGAAACCTCGAGCGAATCGCGCATGTCGTCGTCGAGCACCGAGAACAGCCGCATCTCGCGGATCAGGTTCGGCGACAGGTACTGCGCGATGAAGCTCTCGTCCTTGAAGTTGCGCATCGCGTAGTGCATCGCCGGCAGCCACGGGGTGCCCGCGATCTCCGGAAACCACTTGTAGTCCTCTTCCGTCGGCGCCTCGCAGATCCGGCGAATGTCGCTCATCATCGAGAAGCCGAGCGCATACGGGTTGATCCCGCTGTAGTACGGCTTCGTGACGGGCGGCTGGTAGACCACGTTGCTGTGCGAGTGCAGGAACTCCATCATGAAGCCGTCTTCCAGCTTGCCCTGGTTGTACAGCGTATTCAGCAGCGTGTAGTGCCAGAACGTCGCCCAGCCTTCGTTCATCACCTGCGTCTGCCGCTGCGGATAGAAGTACTGGCCGATCTTGCGCACGATGCGGATCACTTCCCGCTCCCACGGCTCGAGCAGCGGCGCGTTCTTCTCCGCGAAATACAGCAGGTTCTCCTGCGGCTCCGGCGGATAGCGTCCTTCCTGCTCCTCCATCTGCTCGGGCTTCTTGCCCGGCAGCGTGCGCCACAGCTCGTTGACCTGCGACTGCAGATACGCCTCGCGCTCGCGCCGCAGCGCGGCCTCCTTCGACAACGACGGCTTCTGCGGCCGCTTGTAGCGGTCGACGCCGTAGTTCATCAACGCATGGCACGAATCGAGCAGTTCCTCGACGCGATCGAGGCCGTAGCGCTCCTCGCATTCGGCGACGTAGTTCTTCGCGTACACGAGATAGTCGATGATCGCGTGCGCGTCGGTCCACAGCCGGAACAGGTAGTTGCCCTTGAAGAACGAGTTGTGCCCGTACGCCGCGTGCGCGATGACGAGCGCCTGCATCGTCATCGTGTTCTCTTCCATCAGATACGCGATGCAGGGATTCGAGTTGATGACGATTTCGTACGCGAGGCCCATCTGGCCGCGGCGATAGCTTTTCTCGGTCGCGAGGAAGTGCTTGCCGAACGACCAGTGGCGATAGTTGACCGGCATCCCGACCGACGCGTACGCATCCATCATCTGCTCGGCGCTGATCAGCTCGAGCTGGATCGGATAGATGTCGAGTTCGTATTGCTCGGCGACCTGCGAGATGTGCGTGTCGTATTCCTCGAGCAGCTCGAACGTCCAGTCGGACGGGCACGGCAGCGGCTTGCGTTCGGCAACGTTCATACGCGCTTCCTTCTGCCCGGCACCGGGCAAGTCGGCGGCCGGCGCCGCCGGTTCGGTCCGGCCGCTTTGCTGCGATGCGGCAGGGCCGGCCGTGTCGTCGCCGGAAGGGCGCGGCGCGTAGCCGCGCGACTCGTTGTGCAGATGGCGGGTCGTCATGACATTTCCACCTGCTTTTCGAACAATTCGCGAAATACCGGGTAAATATCGGCAGCCGATTCGACTTTCTTCATCGCGAGGTGCGGTTGCGACAGCGCCAGCTGTGCGTACTCCAGCCACAGGTTCTGCTCTTCCGGGGCGACCTGGATATACGCGAAGTAACGCGTCTTGGTGAGGATATCCTCTTCCAGGATTTTGCGACACTTCGGCGAATCGTCAGTCCAGTTGTCGCCGTCGGACGCCTGCGCGCCGTAGATGTTCCACTCGGTCGGCGAGTAACGCTCGTTCATCACCTTGCGCATCAGTTCGAGCGCGCTCGACACGACGGTGCCGCCGCTTTCGGTCGAATGGAAGAAGGTGTCCTCGTCGACCTCCTCGGCGCGCGTGTGGTGACGGATGAACACGACCTCGATGCGCTCGTAGTTGCGCTTCAGGAACAGGTACAGCAGGATGAAGAAGCGTTTCGCGAGATCCTTGCGCTGCTCGTCCATCGAGCCCGACACGTCCATCAGGCAGAACATCACGGCCTGGCTCGACGGTTGCGGCTGCTTCACGCGGTTGATGTAGCGCAGGTCGAACGGATCGATGAACGGGATCCGCCAGATGCGCCCCTTCAGATGATGGATCTCGGCCTCGAGCGTCGCGATATCCTCGCGACGGTCTTCCGGATCGAGCTTCATCACCTCGAGCCGCGCTTCGAGTTCGCGCAGCTCGTTGACGAGCGGCGAACCGAGCGCGATGCGTCGCCCGAGCGCGCTGCGCAGCGAGCGCACGACGTCGATGTTGTTCGGCGTGCCTTCCGCCGACCAGCCCGCGCGCACGTTCTTCCAGCTCGGCACCGTCAGCAGGTGCGTCTTCACGAGGCGCGGCAGTTCGAGGTCGTCGAAGAAGTACTGCATGAATTCGTCGCGGGACAGCTCGAACACGAAGTCGTCCTGCCCTTCGCCTTCGTTGCTCGCCTGACTGCCGCCGCCGCCCGAGCCGCCCTGCGGACGCGGAATCTTGTCGCCGCGCACGTAGTCCTCGTTGCCCGGGTGCACGTATTCGCGACGCCCGCCCGGCGCGTGCCGGAAATTCGGCTCGGCGATGTCCTTGCGCGGAATCGTGATGCTTTGCGTGCTCTGGATATCCTTGATGCTACGGTCGCGCACCGCGTCGGACACGGCACGACGAATGTAGTTCTTGACGCGACGCAGAAAGCGTTCGCGGTTGGCGATGCTCTTGTTCTTGCCGGCCAGCCTGCGGTCGATGATTTGATGAAGCACTCCCGGTCTCCCGCTCGAAAGTCGATCTGCCGGGGCACTCGCCGCGCATGCCGTCTGCCGTCATGCGGGCGGCGCCTCTGAAAGCGCCCGTACGGACTCGCCGCACGGGCGCGGTACCGCGCGCGTCATGACGACTTGCGCACGCGCAGGTACCAGTCGCAAAGCAGCCTCACCTGCTTCGGCGTATAGCCCTTCGCGACCATCCGGTTCACAAAGTCCTCATGCTTGCGCTGCTCCTCCGCCGAACCCTTGGCGTTGAACGAAATCACCGGCAACAGTTCCTCGGTATTCGAGAACATCTTCTTCTCGATCACGACGCGCAACTTCTCGTAGCTCGTCCACACGGGGTTCTTCCCGGCGTTCGCCGCCCGTGCACGCAACACGAAGTTCACGATCTCGTTGCGGAAATCCTTCGGATTGCTGATCCCGGCCGGCTTCTCGATCTTCTCCAGTTCCGCATTCAGCGCGGCGCGGTCGAAGCTCTCGCCCGTGTCGTGATCGCGGAATTCCTGGTCCTGGATCCAGAAGTCCGCATACGTGACGTAGCGGTCGAAGATGTTCTGCCCGTACTCCGAATACGACTCGAGGTAAGCCGTCTGGATCTCCTTGCCGATGAACTCCGCGTAGCGCGACGCGAGCACGTCCTTCACGAACGACAGGTACTTCTGCTCGGTCTCCGGCGGGAACTGCTCGCGTTCGATCTGCTGTTCGAGCACGTACATCAGGTGCACGGGGTTGGCCGCGACCTCGCTCGAGTCGAAGTTGAACACGCGCGACAGGATCTTGAACGCGAAGCGCGTCGACACGCCGGTCATCCCTTCGTCCACGCCCGCGTAGTCGCGATACTCCTGGTACGACTTCGCTTTCGGATCGGTGTCCTTCAGGTTTTCGCCGTCATACACCTGCATCTTCGAGAACAGGCTCGAATTCTCCGGCTCATGCAGGCGCGACAGCACCGAGAACTGCGACATCATCTTCAGCGTGCCCGGCGCGCACACGGCCTCGGCCAGCGACGAGTTGCGGATCAGCTTCTCGTAGATCTTGATCTCTTCCGACACGCGCAGGCAGTACGGCACCTTCACGACGAAGATCCGGTCGAGCAGTGCCTCGTTGTTGCGGTTGTTGCGGAAGGCCTTCCATTCCGACTCGTTCGAGTGCGCGAGGATCACGCCGTCGAACGGAATCGCGCCGAATCCTTCGGTGCCCTTGAAGTTGCCTTCCTGCGTCGCGGTCAGCAACGGGTGCAGCACCTTGATCGGCGCCTTGAACATTTCGACGAATTCGAGCAGGCCCTGGTTCGCGAGGCACAGGCCGCCCGAGTAGCTGTACGCATCGGCATCGTCCTGCGCATACTGTTCGAGCTTGCGGATGTCGACCTTGCCGACGAGCGACGAGATGTCCTGGTTGTTCTCGTCGCCAGGTTCCGTCTTCGCGATGCCGATCTGCCGCAGGATCGACGGAAAGCGGCGCACTACGCGGAACTGGCGGATGTCGCCGTTGTATTCGTGCAGGCGCTTGACGGCCCACGGACTCAGGATGCTCTTCAGGTAGCGGCGCGGAATGCCGTACTGCTCTTCGAGGATCGGGCCGTCTTCGTCGTAGTCGAACAGCCCGAGCGGCGATTCGTTGACGGGCGAACCCTTCAGCGCATAGAACGGCACGCGCTCCATCAGCTGCTTCAGGCGCTCGGCGATCGACGACTTGCCGCCGCCCACCGGGCCGAGCAGGTAGAGAATCTGCTTCTTCTCTTCGAGCCCTTGCGCAGCGTGGCGGAAGTACGCGACCACCTGCTCGATCACTTCCTCCATTCCGTAGAATTCACGGAACGCGGGATAGACCTTGATAACCTTGTTCGCGAAGATCCGCGACAGGCGCGGGTCGATGCGGGTATCGATTTGTTCGGGTTCCCCGATTGCAGCCAGCATGCGTTCGCCAGCCGTGGCGTACGCTGACGGATCGTTCTTGCAGAGCGCGAGGTACTCCTCCAGCGAGAACTCTTCCTCTCGCGTTTTTTCGAAGCGGTTCGCGAAGCTGCTGTAAATATCCATGCTACCTCCCTCGCCTGAGTCTGAAGACGTGCCTGCCTTCTATGACTGCGCAGAAGCAAGCGCGTTCGAATTCATCCTAAACCCTTTCTTATTTTTTTTCACGAACTCTTCGTATGAAGTTCGTCATTCTCGACAACACCGCTTGGACAACGCATTTCGACGCTTTACAATCGATCTCCCGTGTCGCCGAAACGGCATCCGCCACCTCTCGTCGAGCATCGGAACGTCTCGTGCGTTGGACACCTCCGTCGTCGTCGCGGCACCCTTCACTCCCCCTTCATCCCTAGACGTTCGAGCGGACGTTTACGACGACACGCTGCGCGCGCCGTTACAAATTTTTTTCGCATCGTCCGGAGATACCCGTAGTGCGGATGCGAACACGCAGCGCGCGGCGACGCACGAACGCTCACGTGCGCTGTCACATTCCATCGGTCGAAACGACGACGCCCGCATGTCGCGGGCGTCGTGTGCTGCCAAATGGGGAGAGATACGGGGAAAGATACCGGGGAGCGTTACCGCGAAAAGATGCGCGTCACGCGCGAATCAGAACGTTTCCCAGTCGTCGGCGCCGGCAGCCACCGGGGCGGGCGCGGCGGCCGCGACAGCCGGCTTGCGCGCCGGCGCGGCGCGCTTCGGCGCTGCATCACGATCGTTGCGCGCCACGGCCGGCGCGGGCGGCGAAACCGGCACCGCAGCCGCTGCGGGCACCGCGCGCGGCGCCTGACGTGCGGCGGCAGCGGTCGCCGGCTGCGCCGCGTCGTCGTCGATCCGGAACACCGACGCCGTCTCGCGCAGGCGCGCGGCCTGTTCGTCGAGCGATTGCGCGGCGGCCGCCGCTTCCTCGACGAGCGCGGCGTTCTGCTGGGTGACCTCGTCCATCTGCGCGACCGCGCGCGCGACCTGGTCGATGCCGCCGCTCTGTTCCTCGGACGCCGCCGCGATCTCGCCCATGATGTCGGTCACGCGCTGCACCGCACCGATCACGTCGCTCATCGTGCGGCCGGCTTCGTCGACCAGCGTCGACCCCGTCCGGATGCGCTCCACCGACGCGTCGATCAGCATCTTGATCTCCTTGGCCGCGCTCGACGAACGCTGCGCGAGACTGCGCACCTCGCCCGCCACGACCGCGAAGCCTCGGCCTTCCTCGCCGGCGCGCGCGGCCTCGACCGCCGCGTTCAGCGCCAGGATGTTGGTCTGGAACGCGATTCCCTCGATGATCGCGATGATGTCCGCGATCTTCGCGGAGCTGTCGTTGATCTCGCCCATCGTGCCGACCACCTGGCCGACCACCGTATTGCCCTTGTTTGCAATCTCCGACGCGTTCGCGGCCAGCGAGCTTGCCTGCCGCGCATTGTCCGCGTTCTGCTTCACGGTGCCGGTCAGCTGCTCCATGCTCGATGCGGTTTCCTGCAGCGCGGACGCCTGCTCTTCCGTGCGCGACGACAGGTCGATGTTGCCGGCGGCGATCTGGCGCGCCGCGGTCGCGATCGACTCGCTGCCGCCGCGCACGGTGCGCACCGTGTCGACGAGGCCGCGCTGCATCCGCGCGAGACCGTCCAGGAGCTGGCCCATTTCGTCGCGCCGATGCACGACGATCGAGCGGCGCAGGTCGCCCGCGGCGATCGCGTCGAAATGCGCGAGCGCGTCCGCGAGCGGACGGCCGATCGCACGGCTGAGCGTCAGCCAGGAAAACGCGGCGGCAACCAGACCGGCCGCCAGCAGGACGATCGACAGCACACGCAGCGTCTCGTACAACGATTCCGCGCGGTCGAAGCCCGCCTGCCCGTCGGTGAACTGGAAATTGCGCAGTGCTTCGCCCGCAACCGAGAGCTCGTTATAAAGCGTCGAGAGCTGCTTGGCGCCCTCGCCGATCCGGTCGTGGTCGCCCGCCGCGACCAGCCCTCCGAACGCGTCGCAACTGCGCTGCAGCGCCTGCCGCTTCGCGGCGACGTCCTGCGCGAGCCGGTCTTCCTCCGGGCCGCGCGGCAGTGCAAGGTATTTTTGCCACCACGCGTCGGACTGCGTGCGCATCGCGCGGCTGCGTTCCACGGCCGCAGCCGAGTCGGGCGTGCCCGCCAGCAGCGCGGCGCGATCGAGCGCCAGGCGCTCGCGCGCCGCGTACATTTCGGCAACGGCCACGTCGACCGCGCTCGGCATCTGGTTCGTGAAAATCTCGCGCGTCGCATCGTTCGAGCGCGTCATCCCGTACACGCCGAGTACGCCAATCACGCCCAGCAGTACCGCGAGAAACGCCATCGTCAAACCGATGCGCGCACGTATCGTCAGGTTTCCGATCACCATCATTCTTCCTGTATTGCGTCGTCGTGAACGGGCAAGGCCCGTTTTTCGAAACAGTGTTTCGCCCAGGTGTATTTACGACCGGATGTTGCGCAGCTTGATGGTATTCACATCAATTTTTTCAGCAATTCACCAGTTCATTACAGATTCCAGAATAATAGGGGCGAAGCATCGCCGGCCCGCGTCGCGAACGCGCACGGCAAGCAATCGAGGTCAGACAAGTGGGGAAAGATGGCCGGCCGCCTGTTGTCGCACGCGCCGGCCGGGATGCGCGATCCGGCCCTATTCGGCCAGTTCGGCGAGCGTGGGAATCGACGGCTGCGCGCCTGCGCGCGTGACCGACAGCGCCGCCGCGCGTTGCGCGAAGCGGATCGCGGCATCGACGTCCGCGCCGGCCGCGAGCCGTGCGGCGAAACCGCCGATGAAGGTGTCGCCCGCCGCGGTCGTGTCGACCGCCTTGACGACGGGGGCCGGATAGTGGCGCGCCGCGCCGTCGTCCGTCAGCGCGAACACGCCGCGCGCGCCGAGCGTGATCAGCACATTGCGCGCGCCGGCTGCCCGCAACGCACGCGCCGCGGCTTCCGCCTCGGCCGGATTGCGCACCGGCAGCCCGGTCAGCGCGGCCGCCTCGACTTCGTTCGGGATCAGGTAATCGACCAGCGGCAGCCAGCCGTCCGGCAGCGGCGCGACGGCAGGCGCCGGATTGAGCATCACGGTGCGGCCGAGCCGCCGCCCGGCCGACAGCGCGGCGAACACGGCGTCCGGCGGCGTCTCGAGCTGGCAGATCAGCACGTCGGTCGCGGCCAGCGCCGCCTCGTGCCGCGCCACCGTATCCGTCGTGACTTCGCCGTTGCCGCCCGCGACGATCACGATCGTGTTCTGGCTGGCGTCGTCGACGACGATCAAGGCGACGCCGGTCGACGCCGTCTTGCTCGTCGCGAGCCGCGAGCAGTCGATGCCTTCGGTCTCGAGGCCGGCCCGCAGCGCGGTGCCGTGCGCATCCGCGCCGACGCAGCCGATCATCGCGACCTGCGCGCCGAGCCGTGCGGCCGCGACGGCCTGGTTGCCGCCCTTGCCCCCCGCGGCCTGCGCATACGCGTGACCGGCGAGCGTTTCGCCCGGCAACGGCAGCCGCGACGCCCGTACGACGAGATCCATGTTGAGGCTGCCGACCACCGTCACGCGGCCGGCGCCTGCCGCACGCGCCGTCATGGGCGAGCACCGGGCGCGGCCGGCTCGCGGTAGACCGCCGTCGATTCGCGCAGCACGAGCCGCGGCGACACGACGCGGCGACGGCTCGGCGCGGCCGTCGAGCCGCCGCCGATCCGCTCGATCAGCGTCTGCGCGGCCATTTCGCCGAGGGCGCGCACCGACTGGCCGACCGTCGACAGCGCCGGATAGGTATAACGGGAGAATTCGATGTCGTCGAAGCCGATGATCGAGCAGTCGTCCGGCACGCGCATGCCGCGCTCGGCCGCCGCGCGCAGCGCGCCGACGCCCATCAGGTCGTTGCCCGCGAAAATCGCGCTCGGGTGCACCGACTCGAACAGCCGCGATGCCGCGTGATAGCCGCCCAGGCACGAAAAATCGCTTTCCGCGATTGCGCCCGGCACGATGTCGATCCCGCGCTCGGCCATCGCGCGGATGAAGCCGTGCACGCGCATCGCGCTGACGGCCGTGTCGGTCGGCCCGGTGATGCAGCCGATCTTCGCGTGCCCGAGTTCGAGCAGATGACGCGTCGCCAGGTAGGCGCCGCGTTCGTGGTCGATCTGCACGAGATCGGCCGCCAGCCCCTCGATGTTGCGGTCGACGACGACGAGCGGCGCATGCGCGTCGGCGAGCGTCTGCGCGAGCACCGCGTCCTCGCCGGCCGACGCGACGATCAGCCCGTCGATGCGCTTTTCCTGCAGCACGCGCAGGTAGTTGCGCTGCTTCACGGGATCGTCGTCCGAGTTGCAGAAGAACACGCAATAGCCGTTGGCCGCGCACTGGTCCTCGATGCCGCGCGCAAGCTCCGCGAAGTACGGATTCGTGCTGTTCGGCACGACGAGGCCGATGGTCGCCGTCGAGCGCGCCTTCAGCGAGCGCGCCACGGCCGACGGCACGTAGTTCAGCTCGCGGATCGCGCCTTCGACCTTCGCACGCACATCCGCGGACACCGGCCGCGAATTGTTCACCACGTGCGAGACGGTCGTAAACGACACGCCCGCCATGGCCGCCACATCCTTGATCGTCGCCATTTCCCGTTTCTCTCTGGTCTGCTTTCTGTGTAGTTTTACCGGGCGCGCGCGCGCCGGCTGCGATACGTATCGAGCACGACCGCCACCACGATCACCGCCCCGGTGATGATCCGTTTGGTCGGCTCGTTCGCGCCGATCTGCGCCAGCCCCGCGGCCAGCACGGAAATGATCAACACGCCGAAGAACGTGCTGATCACCGAGCCGCGCCCGCCCATCAGGCTCGTGCCGCCGATCACGACGGCTGCGATCACCTGCAGTTCGAGGCCCACGCCCGCGTTCGGGTCGGCGGCCTCGAGCCGCGAGATCTGGAACAGCGACGCGAGCCCCGCGAGCGCGCCCATCAGTGCGAATACGAGGATTTTATACGGCCGCGGGTTAACCCCGGCAAGCCGGACGGCTTCTTCATTCGTGCCGATACCGACAAGATAGCGCCCGAACACGGTGCGCGTGAGCACGAACTGCGCCGCGATCATCACCGCGACCGCGATCAGGAACGCCGGCGAGATGCCGAGCGCGATCGGGTTCGACAGGAAATCGAACGCGTCGCCGATGTAGGCCGTGCGCGAATTCGTCAGCTGGTACGCGACACCGCGCGCGGCCTCGAGCACGCCGAGCGACACGATGAACGACGGAATCCGCCAGCCCACCGTGATCGCGCCCGTCAGCGAGCCGGTCACGGTCGCGACCGCGATCCCGATCAGCGCGGCGGGCAGCGGCCCCCAATGCCATTTCAGCGCGGCCACGCTCACCATCGACGCGGCCAGCGCGAGCACCGAGCCGACCGACAGGTCGATGCCGGCGATGATCAGCACGAACGTCATCCCGACCGACATCACGACGAGATCGGGGATCTGGTTCGCGATCGTGCTGAACGTATCGTAGGTCAGGAAATGCGAGCTGAGCGTCGAGAACAGCGCGATCATCGCGGCGAGCGCGCCGGCGAGCCCGAGATAGTTCGACACGCCGAGCCGCGTGCCGGACAGCGTGCGTGCGCGGCGCCCGGTCACGTCCTGCTGCGCGCCGGCGTCGCTCGGGGATACGGGAGGCTGGGTCATGGCTGTCGTCCTGTCGTCGAAGAGGCGGAAGCCGCGCGCGGCGCGCTTTCCGCATCCGGATGGCGTGCGCCGTCCGGCAGCGCTGCGCGGCCGAAGCCGGCGAACGCCGCGGCCAGCAGCGCATCCTGGGTCCAGTTGCCGCGTTCGAACACGGCGGTCATGCGGCCCGCCGACATCACGCCGATCCGGTCGCAGATCAGCATCAGCTCGCGCAGGTCGCTCGAGACGACCACCAGCGCCCGGCCCTCGCGCGCGAGCGCGCCCATCAGCGTGTAGATCTCGAATTTGGCACCGACGTCGATCCCCCGGGTCGGCTCGTCGAACAGCAGCACGCCCATGTCGCGCGCGAGCCAGCGGCCGATCACGACCTTCTGCTGGTTGCCGCCCGACAGTTCGCCGACCGCCTGCGCGGCGCCGTGGGTGCGGATCCGCAGCGCGTCGATCTGCTGCTCGGCGAGCGCCGTCTCGCGCGCCGTATCGACGATGCCGCCGCGCGCGAGCCGGTCGAGCTGGCCGAGCGACACGTTCGACGTGACCGACTGCGACAGCAGCAACCCTTCGCCCTTGCGGTCCTCGGTGATCAGCGCGATGCCGTGCTTCACCGCGTCGACGGGCGAGCCGATGCGCGCCGGCTTCAGCGGATCGCCGACCGCGATCATCCCGGCGTCCGGCGTGTCCGCGCCGTAGATCAGCCGCAGCAATTCGGTGCGCCCGGCACCGATCAGCCCCGAGATGCCGAAGATTTCGCCCGAGCGCACTTCGAGCGACACGTCCTGCACGGCCGTGCCGCGCGTCATGCCCGACACGACGAGGCGCGGCGCGCCGATGCGGCGCGCGCCGAGATCGATGTGCTCGCCGACCTCGCGCCCGACCATCAGCGTGACGAGCCCGTCGGACGTCGTCGCGGCCATGTCGCCGACGTGCACGAGCCGGCCGTCGCGCAGCACCGCGACACACTCGGCGACCCGCGCGAGTTCCTCGAGCCGGTGCGAGATGTAGACGATCGCCACGCCGCGCGCCTTCAGCCGGTCGATCTGCTCGAACAGCAGTTCGACCTCGCGCGCGGTCAGCATCGCGGTCGGTTCGTCGAGGATCAGCACACGGCAGTCGCCGATCAGGTTGCGCGCGATCTCGACCATCTGCTGGTGGCCGATGCCGAGTGCGCCGACCGGCGTATCGGGATCGACCGCGTCGAGCCCGACCTGCGCCATCGCGGCACGCGCATCGTCGCGCAGCCGCGCGCGATCGATGATGCCGAAGCGCCGCGGCAGACGGTTCAGGAACAGGTTCTCGGCGACCGTCAGCGTCGGCAGCAGGTTCAGCTCCTGCATCACCATGCGCACGCCGAGCGCCTCGGCCTGCGTGCGGCTCGCCGGCGCGTAGGCCTGGCCGCCGAGTTGCATCGTGCCGGCGGTCGGGTCGACGAGCCCGCCGATGATCTTCGACAGCGTGCTCTTGCCGGCGCCGTTCTCGCCCGTCAGCGCGAGCGCTTCACCCGGCACGAGCGTCAACGTGACGTCGGCGAGCACCGGTTCGGCGTAGGTCTTGCCCACACCGGAGACGGACAGCACGGGAACGGCTGAACGGGAGGGTTGGAAGGTCGGTTCCATCGCGATCCTGGTTGCGGCCGCGCGCACGCGGCGCGCGGGTGTGACGCTCACAAGTGCATGTGCATGCAGTGGCCGTGATCGCGCTCACTCCGTATAACGGCCGCCGGGCCCGCTTCTTGAGGCCGGCGGCCGCGACGGGGCGGCGTTACTTCGTCACGAGATCCACCGGCGTCTCGACCACGCCGGACATGTCGGCCTGCTTGCGATGCTCGGCGATCGCCTTGAGCGCCGTGTCGATGCCGAACACGGCCTGCTTCGCCGCGTACTGGTCGGCGGTCGCGAGCACGCGGCCGTCCTTCAGCATCGGCCTGATCGCGTTGATGTTGTCGTAGCCGACCACGAACACCTTGCCCTGCTTGCCCGCCGCGCGCACGGCCGACACGGCGCCGATCGCCATGTTGTCGTTGCCGCACAGCAACGCGCGCAGGTTCGGGTATTCGTTGAGCATCGCGGACGCGACCGCATTGCCCTTGTCGATCTCCCATTCGCCCGACTGCACCGACACGACCTTCATCCCGCCCGCCTTCATCGCGTCCTCGAAGCCGGCCGTGCGCTGCTGCGCGTTGGTCGTCGTCGACACACCTTCGAGGATGCCGACCTGGTCGCCCGCCTTCAGCCGCTTCGCGAGGTAGTCGCCGATCTTGCGCGCGCCCTTGCGGTTGTCGGGGCCGACGAACGGCACGTTCAGGTTCTTCGATTTCAGCACGTCCGGGTCGAGCCGGTTGTCGATGTTCACGACGGTGATGCCCGCGTCGACCGCCTTCTTCACGACCGGCACGAGCGCCTTCGAATCGGCCGGCGCGAGCACGATCGCATCGACCTTCGACACGATCATCTGCTCGACGATGCGAATCTGGTTCGCGGTGTCGGTCTCGTCCTTGATGCCGTTCGTGATCAGGTCGAACTGGCCGGCGTTGTGCTTCTGGTATTCCTTCGCGCCGTTTTCCATCGTCAGGAAGAACTCGTTGGCGAGCGACTTCATCACGAGCGCGACCTTCGGCTTGGCCGCGGCCTGCGCATGGACGGCCGGTGCGGCAGCGACCGCGACGGCGGCAAGCGCGGCGGTCAGGAAGCGACGGCGAAAGAGGACATTCATACACATCTCCTGGCGACTGGCCCACGGGCCAGATTATTGTTTGACTGTTGTTTTAATGTGAGCAA
Organism: Burkholderia sp. USMB20; assembly: GCF_000949135.2. Taxonomy (GTDB): domain Bacteria; phylum Pseudomonadota; class Gammaproteobacteria; order Burkholderiales; family Burkholderiaceae; genus Burkholderia. The sequence goes on from NZ_JTAN02000017.1 coordinate 145,043, forward strand.
ACGTTTGCGCTACACTTCCCGGACATTGGCCATCGTTGCTGCTTGTCGGTACCACGGAATGGAAGCGAGGCAGACGGCCGACTGCCTGGCGCGTGCTGTCGTCGACGCGCCACCGCCGGCGGGACGCCGGCGGAGTGGAAGCTATGCTGTACCGTTTCGGTTCGACGCGCAACCCGTCTGATCAATATTTAAGGGTTTATTCGGAGCGCGCGGTTGCACGTGCCGATTGCGGCGCGTTACATGATCGAAGCGAGGCACGCGCATGCGCCGTCTTGTTTTTCTGTTGACCGGCGATCAGATGACGGTCGCCGCTCACGGCAACCCGGCTTGTGAGCGACAGCTTCGATCGAAGGACCGACGCGTCGGCACGCCCTGAAATGGCGGATGCAGCATCGGCGCCCGATGCAACGCGTCCGAAGGGCGCCCACCGCGCCCCCGGAACATCGTCCCGCCGTCAGACCGCTTCGCGCAGCAGCCCGGCGATTTCCGCTTCGTTAAGATGCGGCGCGAACATCTCGATCAGCCGGTACGCATACGCGCGCAGGAATGCGCCCTTGCGCAACCCGACCCGCGTCGTGCTCGCCTCGAACAGGTGCTGCGTGTCGAGCGCGACGAGCCCGGTGTCGCGCTGCGGATCGAAGGCCATTGCCGCGACGACGCCGATCCCCATCCCGAGCTCGACGTAGGTCTTGATCACGTCCGCGTCGATTGCAGTCAGCACGACGTCGGGCACGGCGCCGGCCTGCGCGAATGCCTGGTCGATGTGCGAGCGGCCCGTGAAGTCCTGGTCATACGTGATGATCGGGTACTCGGCGATTTCGTCGAGCGTCAGGTTCTCGCGGCCGACGAGCGGATGCCCCTTCGGCACGACGACCGTGTGGTGCCACGAATAGCACGGGAACGTGACGATGTCCGGATAGCGATCGAGCGCCTCGGTCGAGATGCCGAGATCGGCTTCGCCGTTCAGGATCATCTGCGCGATCTGCTGCGGGCTGCCCTGGCGCAGCGCGAGATGCACCTTCGGAAACACCTCGGTGAACTGGCGGATCACCTTCGGCAGCGCGTAGCGCGCCTGCGTGTGGGTCGTCGCGACGACGAGGTGGCCGCTGTCCTGGTCCGCGAACTGGCGCGCGACGCGGCGCAGGTTTTCCGCATCCAGCAGCATCCGCTCGATCAGCTGGTGCACGGCCTTGCCGGGCTCCGTGAGCCCCGTGAGCCGCTTGCCGCGCCGGATGAAGATATCGACGCCCAGTTCATCCTCGAGATCCTTGATCTGCTTCGACACGCCCGACTGCGACGTGTACAGCACGTTCGCGACTTCCGTCAGGTTCATGTTCTGGCGCACGGCCTCGCGCACGAAACGCAATTGCTGAAAATTCATGGGTATGCCTCTTAGGCTGTCGTTGTTTGAATGTCGATTCGGAGCGGTATCCGCCCTCTTCTCTTTACCGCGGCCGGGCGTCAGTGCGCGGGAAACACGCGGACCGCGCGCGGCACGGCCGTCGCGCCGTCGCCGACCTGCAGCGCGAGCGCACGCCACGCGTCGCGATCGAGTTCCGCTTCGAGTGCGCCGCCCGTGCGCGCCTCGAGTTCGACCCGCACCGAGCCGCCGAGCGGGATCACGCGGCGCACGTCGACCGCGATGCCGTCGCGATGGTCGTCGCCGGCCGGCCACAGCTGCAGGTCGTGCGGCCGCACGTATGCGTTCGCGGGGCCCGCGAAATCGGCGTCGACCGCGATCGGCGCGGCCGCCCCCTCGGCCACGAAGCCGCGCCCGGCGACCGTGCCCGGCAACCGGTTCGCCGCACCGAGGAATTCGTAGACGAACGCGCTTTGCGGATGATCGTAGACGTCCTGCGGGCTGCCGACCTGCTCCACATGACCGCGGTTCAGCACGACGATCCGGTCGGCCACTTCCAGCGCCTCCTCCTGGTCGTGCGTGACGAAGATCGTCGAGATGTGCAGGTCGTCGTGCAGGCGCCGCAGCCAGCCGCGCAGTTCCTTGCGCACCTTCGCGTCGAGCGCGCCGAACGGCTCGTCGAGCAGCAGCACCTTCGGCTCGACCGCGAGCGCGCGGGCCAGCGCGATCCGCTGACGCTGGCCGCCCGACAGCTCGGACGGGTAGCGCTGCGCGAGCCAGTCGAGCTGCACGAGCTTCAGCAGTTCGTGCACTTTCTCGCGGATCACGGCTTCCGACGGCCGCTCGCGGCGCGGCTTCACGCGCAGCCCGAATGCGACGTTCTCGAACACGGTCATGTGGCGGAACAGCGCGTAATGCTGGAACACGAAACCGACCTGGCGCTCGCGCGCGCCGACCGACGCGACGTCGAGCCCCTGCAGCACGACCTGGCCGGCGTCCGCGTGCTCGAGGCCCGCGATCACGCGCAGCAGCGTGGTCTTGCCGCAGCCGGACGGCCCGAGCAGGGCGACGAGCTCGCCCGGCGGAAAGTCGAGCGACACGTTGTCGAGCGCGGTGAAATCGCCGAAGCGCTTCTGAAGGTGACGGACGGTGATACCCATTCTGGTTGCCTCTTTACGATTTCGACGAAATGGCGGCGGCGGGGCCGGCATGAGCGGGAACGTCATCGCGTGCGCCGGCCAGTTCGGCGGCGAGGTGACGCTCGGCGAGCAGCTTCAGCGCGAGCGTGACGAGCGCGAGCAGCGCCAGCACCGACGCCACCGCGAACGCCGCCGCGAAGTTGTATTCGTTGTACAGGATCTCGACGTGCAGCGGCATCGTGTCGGTCACGCCGCGGATGTGGCCGGACACGACCGACACCGCGCCGAACTCGCCCATCGCGCGCGCATTGCACAGGATCACGCCGTACAGCAGGCCCCACTTCACGTTCGGCAGCGTCACGCGCCGGAAGATCTGCCAGCCCGACGCGCCCAGCACGCGCGCGGCCTCCTCCTCGTCGGTGCCCTGCGCCTGCATCAGCGGGATCAGTTCACGCGCGACGAACGGGAACGTGACGAAGATCGTCGCGAGCACGATGCCCGGCACCGCGAAGATGATCTGCACGTCGTGGCCCTGCAGCCACGGCCCGAGCCAGCCCTGCGCACCGAACAGCAGCACGTAGACGAGGCCCGAGATCACCGGCGACACGGAGAACGGCAGGTCGATCAGCGTCGTCAGCAACGCCTTGCCGCGGAATTCGAACTTCGCGATCGCCCACGACGCGCACACGCCGAACACGAGGTTCAGCGGCACCGCGATCACGGCGACGGTCAGCGTCAGCTTGATCGCCGACCATGCGTCGGGATCCGCGAGCGATTCGAGATAGAAGCCGACGCCCTTGCGCAGCGCCTCGAAGAACACCGCGGCGAGCGGCACGACGAGGAAGAACGCGAGAAACGCCAGCGCGACGCCGATCAGCAGCCAGCGCACGGCGCGCGGCTCGCTGACGGGATCCGGTTGTTTCGCGGCGCGCACGCGCGCGGCGGACGGGTTGTTCAGCACGGCGGTGGACTCCTGGCTCATTGCTGGCCTCCGGCGGCAGTCGCGGCAACGGTGACGGTCGCGGGCGCGGGGCCGCTCGCGCCCTTGCTCGTGCGGCGCTGCAGATACCACTGCAGCGTGTTGATGAGCAGCAGCATCAGGAACGACACGACCAGCATCACGACCGCCAGCGCGGTCGCGCCCGCGTAGTCGTACTGCTCGAGCTTCGTGATGATCAGCAGCGACGTGATCTCGGATTTCATCGGCACGTTGCCGGCGATGAAGATCACCGACCCGTACTCGCCGAGCGCGCGCGCGAACGCCAGCGCGAAGCCGGTGAGCAGCGCGGGCAGCACGGCCGGCAGCACGACGCGGCGGAACGTCAGCCAGCGCGTTGCGCCGAGGCACGCGGCGGCCTCTTCCTGCTCGCGCTCGAAATCCTCGAGCACGGGCTGCACGGTGCGCACGACGAACGGCAGCCCGATGAAGGTCAGCGCCACCAGCACGCCGACCGGCGTGAACGCGATCTTGATGCCGAACGGCGCGAGATACTGGCCCACCCAGCCGTTGGTCGCGTAGACGGCGGCAAGCGAGATGCCGGCGACCGACGTCGGCAGCGCGAACGGCAGGTCGACGATCGCGTCGACGAGCCGCTTGAACGGGAACGTGTAGCGCACCAGCACCCACGCGACGAGAAAGCCGAACACGGCATTGATCACCGCGCCGCCGAGCGCGGAGGCAAACGTCAGCCGGTACGACGCGAGTACGCGCGGCGACGCGACGGCGGTGACGAACTGGTCCCACGACAGCGTCGCGGTCTTCAGGAACGTGGCGGCGAGCGGGATCAGCACCACGAGGCTCAAATAGGCCACCGTGATGCCGAGCGTCACGCCGAAACCGGGCAGCGCGCTCGGCTTGCGAAAGGTGTACGTCGTCATCGGATGCTCTTGCTGGGTCGTTGCTGCTCACGGGTCCGACGCGAACGCCGGCGCGGGGAATCGCGCCGGCGGGCCGTCGGGGATGCGGCGCGCTGTCGTGGCGCGCCGCTGTCGTTGTGGTTTGCTGCCTGGTGTTACTGCGGCTTGTAGATCGAGTCGAACACGCCGCCGTCCGCGAAATGCGTCTTCTGCGCGTTCGTCCAGCCGCCGAACGTGTCGTCGACCGTGTACAGCTTCAGCTTCGGAAACTGCTTCGTCAGGTCCGCCGGCACGTTCTTCGAACGCGGACGGTAGTAGTTGCGCGCCGCGATTTCCTGGCCCTGCGGGCTGTACAGGAAATTCAGGTAGGCCTCGGCCAGCTTGCGCGTGCCCTTCTTGTCGACCACCTTGTCGACCACGGCAACGGGCGGCTCGGCCAGGATGCTCACCGACGGCACGACGATCTCGAACTTGTCGGTGCCGAATTCCTTGATCGACAGGAACGCCTCGTTCTCCCACGCGATCAGCACGTCGCCGATCCCGCGCTGCACGAAGCTCGTCGTCGCACCGCGCGCGCCCGAGTCGAGCACGCCCGCATTCTTGTAGAGCTTCGTCACGAATTCCTTCGCGCTCTGCTCGTTGCCGCCCGGCTTGTGGACCGCGTATGACCATGCGGCCAGGTAGTTCCAGCGCGCCCCGCCCGACGTCTTCGGGTTCGGCGTGACGATCGAGATGCCCGGCTTGGTCAGGTCATCCCAGTCCTTGATCCCTTTCGGGTTGCCCTTGCGCACCAGGAACACGATCGTCGACGTGTACGGCGATGCGTTGTCGGGCAGGCGCTTCTGCCAGTCCTTGTTGACGAGCCCCTTGTTGGCGATCGCGTCGATGTCGTAGGCGAGCGCCAGCGTCACGACGTCGGCCTGCAGGCCGTCGAGCACCGAGCGCGCCTGCGCGCCCGAGCCGCCGTGCGACTGCTTGAAGTTGACCGTCTCGCCCGTCTGCGCCTTCCACGCCTTGCCGAACGCCTGGTTGAAGTCCTGGTACAACTCGCGCGTCGGGTCGTAGGACACGTTCAGGAACGTTGTATCGGCCTGGGCACGCGTCGCGACGCCCAGCGCCGCCGCCGCGCCCAGCGCGAGTGTTGCGATCAGGCGGCCCACTCCGCCCACCAGCCCCGTATTGCGCTTCGCCATCCTTGGTTCTCCAGTGTTGTCGGTATTGCGATGTCGGGCCAGTCTAGCGAACGGGTTACATGATTAAAAATAATCGTTCCTTATTTTTTAATACTCAAAAGTGCTAACGCAGACGGGATGGACGGTTGAGGCAGATGAACCGGCGTCCGGGCGTCGCGAAATCACGTCGGAACCGGCGCGATCGCGTCGAACTTCAAGTAACACTTGAAATTCGCGAAGCACTGTATAAAAATACAGCTCACTGTCTATCCATACAGTTCAGCCATGACCAAACTCACCGCCCGTCAGCAGCAAGTGTTCGACTTGATCCGCCGCGCGATCGAGCGCTCCGGTTTCCCGCCCACGCGCGCCGAGATCGCGGCAGAGCTGGGCTTCAGCTCGCCGAATGCGGCCGAGGAACACCTCCGTGCGCTGGCGCGCAAAGGGGTGATCGAGCTGGCCGCCGGCGCGTCGCGCGGCATCCGCCTGCTCGGCATCGACGACGCCCCCCATCAGTTCACGCTGCCGCATGCCGGCCTGATGCAACTGTCGCTGCCGCTCGTCGGCCGGGTGGCGGCCGGTAGCCCGATCCTCGCGCAGGAGCACATCTCGCAGCATTACGCGTGCGATCCCGCGCTGTTCACCAGCAAGCCCGACTACCTGCTGAAGGTGCGCGGCCTGTCGATGCGCGACGCCGGCATTCTCGACGGCGACCTCCTCGCCGTGCAGAAGCGCACGGAAGCGAAGGACGGCCAGATCATCGTCGCGCGGCTTGGCGACGACGTCACGGTCAAGCGCCTGATGCGCCGGCCAGGCGGCCTCGAGCTGATCGCGGAGAACCCGGATTACGAAAACATCTTCGTCAAGGCCGGCAGCGCGGAATTCGCGCTGGAAGGCATCGCCGTCGGGCTGATCCGCTCGGGCGAACTCTGACAATCGGTCTCGCTGAGGAGAACATCATGGAACGCCTTTCCCGTTTGCTGCCTTTCCGTCAATTCGGTCGCCTGCGTCACCTGCGCGGCCGCACGCCCTGCGCGCCGCTGTCCGCCGCGGCGCCCGTGGTGAGCCAAGAAGTCGCAGTTGAACGGCAGGCGTCGCTGCTGCCCTCAGCGCTTCCCGCCTTCGCACGGGTCTCGCTGAACGCCGGCCTGCACCACGCGGAACCGGCGCGCCGTGCGCCCGTGCGCGTTTATCACGGCCGGTCGCGCCTGATCATGGTCGGGACGATCGATGCCGTGTGCCGGATGATCGATCGCTGCATCGACGAGGAACGATCGGCCACGCACGGCGGTCTCTGATTGCGGAACCTGTCCGCACCGGAGGCATCGTGACTGGATCTTCGGGCCGCGCGTGGCGGCTCAAGCCCCTGCTGATCGTCGTGCTGGCCATCGCCGTTTTGGTGGCGATCGGCTATGCGTACGCATCGCCGTATGTCGCGCTCGGTCGCCTGAAATCGGCGATCGATGCGCGCGATGCGCAATCGGTCAGCGAATATGTCGACTTTCCGTCGCTGCGCATCAGCCTGAAGCAGCAGGTCACGGAAGAGTTGATGCACCGGATCGACGCGGTGAAGAAGGACAACCCGTTCGCGGTGATCGGCGCGCTGATCGGCTCTGCATTGATCGGCCCGCTCGTCGATGCGTATGCGACACCGGAAGGCGTCGCGGCGCTGATGAGCGGCATTCCCCCGCGCGGTAATCCGGGCGAGCGGCCACCCGAATGGTCGGGCCCGCCGTCAGGCGGTGCGCCTGGCAGCGCATCGGCCGCACCGCCGGCCAATCCGGCGAGCACACCCGTACCGGGCAGCAATGCCTCGGTCGCGTCCGCGCCGGCCCCCGCATCCGCGCCAGCCGGCCCGGGCGACACGCGCCATCCGCAGCAAACGAGCGCCGGCTACCGGAATATCGATGAATTTGTCGTGACCTACCAGCGCAGTGCCGACGGCACGCGCTATGCGGCGATCTTCCACCGCTTCGGCCTGTTTTCATGGAAGCTGTCCGCGATCGACCTGCACGCGTGAGCGGTCGCGATCGGGATCGATGCCGCTGCGGCGGCACGGCGAGCGACCGGCGCGGATCGCAGGACAACCCGGCCGGTCACACGATCACAGTGTCACTTGCCGCTCGCGGTGGCCGCTTCGCGTTCGCGCGCGATCTCGGCCTTTTGCTCTTCCGCTGACGAACACGCGACCAGAATGCTGCAGTTCACGCGATCGAGCAGTTGCGTATTGCCCGACCCCATCCACCATCTCGACAATCCGCTGCGGCACCGATGGCCGACAACGACGAGGTCGGCCTTCAACTCGGTTGCGAGATTCGCGATTTCGTCGATCGGATAACCGAACGCAAAATGGCCTTCGGCCTGGACGCCACGCTCGCGCAGCCAGTTCACGCCTTCCTGCAGGATCTCGCGCGCGGTTTCCTCGAAGCGGCCGCAGGCGACGTCGGTCAGCAGCCCCGCGCTTTGCGCGATGCTCGAGCGCATGTCGACGACCGACAGCAAATGCGTTTCCGCCTTCAGGTCCAGCGCGAGATTCGCACCGCACCGCAAGGCCTTGCGCCCTTCGAGCGTGCCGTCGTAGCACAGCAGAATCTTGTTGTAGCTAGCCATGAGACCTCCCTATCGCGACAACGTGCCCTATGCACTCATCATGGTGCGCCGCAATTCCGGACGCAAGGGATGGAAAACGCTGATTCGCCACGCGGGGCGCGTCGGCGATGATGCGGTGCACGATCCGTGCGCGCATGCACCGTCGCGCGCGTGCGCGCCCTGAAGAGACGCAGCCGATGCACTAGAATGGCCCGTTCGTGTCCTCGACGTGCGTTCGCCCCGGTCATGCCCATGTGACACGCATTCGCCCGATCCGTTCGCCGAGCGGCATGCCCATCCGGCCGGCCGCGAAACGCGTCCGCGCCTGCCTACAACGACAACCTGCCCATGTCCGTTGCACCGATCGATTTCCGGAACGTCGAAAAACGCTATGGCGACAAGCTCGTCGTCAACGGCCTGTCCTTCCACGTGCAGGCCGGCGAATGCTACGGCCTGCTCGGGCCGAACGGCGCCGGCAAGACCACGACGCTGAAGATGCTGCTCGGCCTCGTGTATCCCGACGCCGGCACCATTTCACTGTGCGGCGAGCCGGTTCCGTCGCGCGCACGGCATGCGCGCCAGCGCGTCGGCGTCGTCCCGCAGTTCGACAACCTCGACCCCGACTTCACGGTCCGCGAAAACCTGCTCGTGTTCAGCCGCTATTTCGGGATGTCGGCGCAGGCTTCACGCGCGCTGGTGCAGCCGCTGCTCGAATTCGCGAAGCTGGAAAACAAGGCCGATGCGAAGGTCGGCGAGCTGTCGGGCGGGATGAAGCGCCGCCTGACGCTTGCGCGCGCGCTCGTCAACGATCCGGACGTGCTGGTACTCGACGAGCCGACGACCGGGCTCGATCCGCAGGCGCGGCACCTGATGTGGGAGCGCTTGCGTTCGCTGCTCGCGCGCGGCAAGACGATCCTGATCACCACGCATTTCATGGAGGAAGCCGAGCGCCTGTGCGACCGGCTGTGCGTGATCGAGGAAGGCCGCAAGATCGCCGAAGGCGCGCCGCACGCGCTGATCGAATCTGAGATCGGCTGCGACGTGATCGAGATCTACGGGCCGGACCCGGTCGCGCTGCGCGACGAGTTGACGCCGTTCGCGAAACGCACCGAGATCAGCGGCGAGACGCTGTTCTGCTACGTGAGCGATCCCGAGCCGCTCAGCGCCCGGCTCAAGGGTCGCACGGGATTGCGCTATCTGCATCGTCCGGCCAATCTGGAAGACGTGTTCCTGCGGCTCACGGGCCGCGAAATGCAGGACTGATCGATCATGGACGCACGCAACTATTCCGCCGCCGCGCCGTCCGCACCGCCACGCGAATCCCGCTTCGCAGTCGCGCTGCCCGCGAATGCCACCAACTGGATCGCCGTGTGGCGGCGCAACTACCTCGTGTGGCGCAAGCTCGCGCTCGCGTCGCTGTTCGGCAATCTCGCCGATCCGATGATCTACCTGTTCGGGCTGGGATTCGGGCTCGGCCTGATGCTCGGCCACGTCGACGGCGTGTCGTATATCGCGTTCCTCGCGGCCGGCACGGTCGGCTCGAGCGTGATGATGTCCGCGAGCTTCGAGTCGATGTATTCGGGCTTCTCGCGGATGCACGTGCAGCGCACCTGGGAAGCGATCATGCACACGCCGCTCGCGCTGGGCGACATCGTGCTCGGGGAGATCGTCTGGGCGGCGAGCAAGGCGCTGTTGTCGGGCGTCGCGATCATGCTCGTCGCGGGCCTGCTCGGCTATGCGCGCTTTCCGTCGATGCTCGCGGCGCTACCCGTGATCGTGCTCGCCGGCCTCGCGTTCGCGAGCACGGCGATGATCGTCACCGCGCTCGCGCCGTCCTACGACTTCTTCATGTTCTATCAGACGCTCGTGCTGACGCCGATGCTGCTGCTGTCGGGCGTGTTCTTCCCGATCACGCAGTTGCCGCCGATCGCACAGCATGCCGCGCACGTGCTGCCGCTCGCCAACGCGGTCGAACTGATCCGGCCCGCGATGCTCGGCCGGCCGGCGACGGACGCCGGCCTGCATCTCGCGGTGCTCGCCGGTTATGCGGTCGGCGGATTCATCGTCTCCGCGTGGCTGTTCCGGCGGCGCATGATGCGCTGACGGCCGGCGCGCACGGCGCGCCGGCTCGCTGCGACGAAGTGGCGACGAAGCGGCAGCGGCGTTACTCGTCGTCGTCGCTCCACGGAATCTCGACGTCGGTCAGGAATGCGACGGTCGCCAGCGGGCCGCCTTCGTGGCGGCCGAGCTTGCCGTCCGCACGATGCCATTCGACGCGGAACTGCGTACCCGGATCGTCGGCAACCAGATAGACCGCGCGCAGTTCTTCCGCGTCGGCTTCGTCGACCGGACCGTCGAACGACACCAGCATCTTCTGCGGCCACAGGCCGTTTACCGGATCGTAGATGCGGTCGCCCTGCGGAATCTCGATGCTGGCCTCGACGCCGATCGTGGCGGAGGCTTCGATGATCATCGTGCCGAGCGCGTTCAGCACGGCAGTCGCCCGCGCGGAATTGGCCTGGCGGATCGCGAGATCGCCACGTGTCAGCGCCTTTTCGAGTCGAGGATGAATCTTCGGTTGGGTCATGCGTTTTCCTGTTTGCTTCTTGTAAAGGGCACCGCGCGCGTGAGGCGGCGGCGCCGGATGAATACGACGGTCATGCGACGGGACCGGTCGGCGCACGCCGCGGCGGCCATCGCGCAGGGTCCGGTCGCCGGCAGCCGGGCATGTCGTGCTCCGCGCCTCGATCGGCCACGCGAGCCGGACTTGTCCGGCCGTCGCGCCCGCTCGCCGTCCCGTCCGCGAGTCCGTCAGAACCCGAATGCGATCGCGAGCAGCCCGCTCACGATCCCGAACACGACGACGAGGCCCGTGACGATCGCCAGCATGTAAGGCTTGAACGACCGCGCGAGCATCGCGAGCGACGGCACGCTGATCGGCGGCAGCGTCATCAGCAGCGCGGCGGCCGGGCCGACGCCCATGCCGAGCGACAGCATCGCCTGGATGATCGGCACTTCACCGGCCGTCGGGATCACGAACAACGTTCCCGCGACCGCGAACGCGATGATCCAGCCGAGATGGTTGCCGATGTCCGGGCCGATATGCGGGAACAGCCACGCGCGCGCCGCGCCGAGCAGCAGCACGAGCACGATGTATTCGGGCACGAGCCGCACGGCCATGCGTGCGAGCAGCTTCATCCAGCGGACGAACGGATTGCCTGCGGCAGCCTGTTCGGCCACCAGCGCGGCGAGTTGCGCGTCGTCGATACTGCGGTCCTCGGGACGCGCGATGCGGTTCAGCAGATAGCCGATCCCGAACACCATCGCGATGCCGAGCACGAGCCGCAACGCGCTCCAGTGCCAGCCGAGCACGAAGCCCATGAACACCAGCGCGGCCGGATTCAGCACCGTGTTGCCAAGCCAGAACGCGACCGCGCCGCCCGGCGACGCGTGCCGCGCACGCAGGCCCGCGACGACCGGCGCCGCGCAGCACGTGCACATCATGCCCGGCAGCGACAGCAGGCCGCCCGCGGCGACACTGCCGAAGCCCGTGCGGCCGAGCACGCGCGCGACCCAGTGCGCGGGCAGCAGCGCCTGCACGGCCGAACCGAGCAGCAGGCCGAGCACCATGGCCTGCCAGATCGCCTTGCCGTACGCCCATGCGTAGTCGAGCGCCGCCTTCAGCGACGGCTCGGGCGCGCTCGCCGACGTGCCCATCAGGATCGACTGGCCGATCGAATGATGCTCGGCGGCGACGAACGCCTTGTTGTAGTACGGGAACCATTTCACGTAGAACAGTCCCGCGACCGCGATCAGCAGGAAGGTCAGCCCAGCCGACGCCCGGACTGGGTTGGGTGCGGTGGTCGTCATCGTGCGGTGGTCGTAGGGTGTGGTCGGTGTCGCTCGCGCCGCCCGCCGGCGGCCGAGCCCGGCACCGCCTGCGCGAGGGCGTCGAGGCGCGCGCGCCTTGCCGCGCCCGTCGGCGCATTCGCCGGAAAGTGAACGCCAGTGCGGGTTCGGCTTGTTGTACGTGGCGCGGTAGGTGCGCGCATAGGCGGGATCGTAATGCTTGTCGATCAGTTCGGTGAACAGCTCGGCCCGCGCGTCGGCATCGATCAGCGCATGCCAGTGCGCCACCTCGTCACGGCTGTGCAGGCCGATCAGCCGATTGAGCTGCGCCTTGAACGCGGCCGGCTCGTCGAACAGGTGGGCATAGTCGTCAAGGAGAAACGCGATGCGTTCGTCGTGCGCCGCCTCGACCTGCACCCACGGCCCGGCGTGAAACGCGTCGATCAACGCGATCGGCAGGTGCACGAGCCCGATCCTGCGGCTTTCCGATTCGACGAACACCGGCCATTCGGGGTCGAAACGCCCGAGTGTCTCGACGAGCCCCGAATCGAAGCCCTTCTGCGACGGTTGCGGCTGGCCCGGCAGCGCGCCGAGCAGCGAGCCGCGGTGGCGCGCGAGCGCCTCGAGATCGAGCGTCTGCGCCCCTTCGTCGCGCAGCGCGTTCAGCAGCCGCGTCTTGCCGCAGCCGGTATGACCGACGAGCGCGATATAGCGAAACCGCGTCGGCAGCGTGTCGAGCGTCGCGCACACCGAGTGGCGGTACGCCTTGTAGCCGCCGTCGAGCTGGCGCGCCTGCCAGCCGATCAGGTTGAACCAGGTCGTCATCGAACCCGAGCGCTTGCCGCCGCGCCAGCAGTAGATCAGCGGCCGCCAGTTGCGCGGACGGTCTGCAAACGTGGTGTCGAGATGGCGCGCGATGTTGCGTGCGACCATCGCCGCGCCGACGCGCGTCGCTTCATACGGCGACACCTGACGGTACATCGTGCCGACGATCACGCGCTCCTCGTTGCTGAGCACGGGCGCGTTCAGCGCGCCGGGGATGTGATCCTCGGCGAATTCGAGCGGCGTGCGCACGTCGATGATCTCGTCGAACTCGCCGGCGCGATCGAGGGTGACAATCAGGTTCTTCAATTTGGCGTCGAACAGGGGCGATGCGGCTCGGCGAGCCGCACGGGCACGGAAGGCGGATTCGCGATTATCTCACGCTCGGGCGTCCCGGGCCGCGCGCGGCAACCGGCGGCGACGACGCGGCGCTCATCACGTCGATCAGATGGTCGCGAAACGCGCGCACCGACGCGGGCAGATCGCGCCCCGCCATGGTCTGCACCTGGATGCTGCGCTCGCGCAGCTGGGGGTTCGTGACGGGCACGACGACGAAGCCGTCCGCGTCGAAGCGGTCGCGTACCGATAGCAGCCCGGTGAACATGACCGCACCGGTACGCTGCGCGTAGCGGTACATCACCGCGGTGTTGTTGCTGGTCAGTTCCGGCTCGAGCATGAGCCCGTCGAGCACGCACGCGATGTCGATCAGCTGGCGCACCGTCGTGCCGGCCTCGGGCAGCACATGCGGGTGCCGGGCGACATCGGCGAGCGACACCGAATCGCGCGCCGCGAGCGGATGGTCGCGCCGCACGAGCGCGAAGACCGGCGCACGCTCCGTGTGTTCGACGCGTACGCCCTGCTCCGGCGCCAGGCTGAACGTCAGCCCGATGTCGGCATCGCCGTCGCGCACGCGCCGCGTCGCCTCCGCCGGCGACACGACCCACACCGAGAAATCGACGCCCGGGTGGCGCGCCTTGAAGCCCGCGAGCGCACCCGGCAGGAAATCGATCGCGAACCCTTCCGAGCAGGCGACCTTCAGCAGGCTGCCGTGCAGCGCCTCCAGCCCGCCGATTTCCTTCATCACGTGCTCGGCCTCCAGTAGGCTGCGCTGCGCGAAGCCCAGCAACCGTTCGCCGGCCTCCGACAGCGCCATCCCGCGCGGCCGGCGCTCGAACAGCGGCGCGCCGAGCTCGCTTTCGAGCTTCGCGATCTGCCGGCTGATCGCCGAGACGGCCACGTGCAGCCGCGCCGATGCGTCGCTGATCGACCCGGTGCGCGCCACTTCGACGAAATACCGCAGCGCAAGACCATGCAGGAAAGCCGCCATCGTTCTGTCCCCGGGCCCGTCGCGCAGGCCGCTCCGCTTTGCCTTTTCGGCAAAGAAATGTTCGAAATTCGATCATTGTGACAAAAAAAACGGCTTCCTAGAATCGATCGCACTCCCGGTCGTGCGCGCCGCGCCCGCCGGAAAACCGATACAGGAGACCGTCTTGAGCCGTACCGCCGCCATCCAGCACGCGCTGAACCAGTTTGAATCGGGCGCGTTCTTCACGACCCTGAGCCGCCGCGTCGGCCTGCGCACCGAAAGCCAGGACAGCGGCTCGGGCGCCGCGCTGCGCGCCTACCTGACCGACGAGATCGCACCGGAGGCCGCGCGCCTCGGCTTCACGTCGCGGATCGTCGAGAATCCGGCCGACGGCGGCGGCCCGTTCCTGCTGGCCTCGCGCCACGAGGACGACGCACTGCCGACCGTGCTGATCTACGGCCACGGCGACGTCGTGCGCGGCTACGACGCGCAATGGCGCGCGCCGCTGTCGCCGTGGACGCTGACCGTCGACGGCGATCGCTGGTACGGCCGCGGCAGTGCCGACAACAAGGGGCAGCACACGATCAACCTGGCCGCGCTGGCGAGCGTGCTCGCCGCGCGCGGCGGCCGGCTCGGCTTCAACGCGAAACTGCTGATCGAGATGGGCGAGGAGACGGGGTCGCCGGGCCTCGACGCACTGTGCCGCCAGGAGCGCGACACGCTCGCGGCCGACGTGCTGATCGCGTCCGACGGGCCACGCGTCACCGCCGAACGCCCCACCGTGTTCCTCGGCTCGCGCGGCTCCGTCAACTTCAAGCTCAGCCTGCGCGCCCGCGACGGCGGCCATCACTCGGGCAACTGGGGCGGCCTGCTGCGCAACCCGGCGACCGTGCTCGCGAACGCGCTCGCAAGCCTCGTCGACGCGCGCGGCGCGATCCGCGTCGCGGGGCTGCGCCCGCCGCCGATCCCGGCCGCCGTGCGCGCCGCGCTCGCCGACCTGTCCGTCGGCGGCGGCCCCGGCGATCCGGCGCTCGACGCCGACTGGGGCGAACCGGGACTCTCCGCCGCCGAGCGCGTGTTCGGCTGGAACACGTTCGAGATCCTCGCGTTCAAGGCCGGCAATCCCGACCATCCGGTCAATGCGATTCCACCCGTCGCGTATGCGCACTGCCAGCTGCGTTTCGTGGTCGGCACCGACTGGGAGGCGCTGCATGCGCACCTGCGCGCGCATCTGGATGCGCACGGCTTCGCCGACATCGAGATCGACGTCGAACGCGGTGCACCGGCGACGCGCCTGCCGCCGGACGATCCGTGGGTCCGCTGGGCCGTCGCGTCGCTCGCGCGCACGACCGGCAAGAAGCCCGCGATCCTGCCGAACCTCGGCGGCACACTGCCGAACGAAGTGTTCGCCGACACGCTCGGGCTGCCGACGCTGTGGGTGCCGCACTCGTATCCGGCGTGCTCGCAGCACGCGCCCGACGAGCACCTGCTCGCGAGCGTCGTGCGGGAAGGACTGCAGATGATGGCCGGCCTCTTCTGGGATCTCGGCGACGCCGCGCCGCGCGTTCGCCGCGCGGCACCCGCCGCGGCCGGCGCCGCCCTGTAACGCGCTTCGCCCCCTTTCTCGGGACTGCTCACACGATGAATACGACCACCCTGACCTCGCAGGACGCCGCGCGCCCCAGCACCGCGAAGATCCGCCGCATCATCTTCGCCGCGTCGATCGGCAACGCGCTCGAATGGTTCGACCTGATCGTCTACGGCTTTTTCGCGGTGACGATCGCCAAGCTGTTCTTCCCCGCGACGAGCGAGGCGACCTCGCTGTTGCTCACGCTCGGCACGTTCGGGCTGTCCTACCTGATCCGGCCGATCGGCGGCTTCGTGCTCGGCGCCTACGCGGACCGCGCGGGCCGCAAGGCGTCGCTGCTGCTGTCGATCGCGATGATGATGGCCGGCACGCTGCTGATCGCGCTGATGCCGACCTATGCGTCGATCGGCATCCTCGCGCCGCTCGGGATCATGCTGTCGCGGCTGATGCAGGGCTTTTCCGCCGGCGGCGAATTCGCAAGCTCGACCGCGTTCCTCGTCGAACACGCGCCGCAGCGGCGCGGCTTCATGTCGAGCTGGCAGTTCGCGAGCCAGGGTCTCGCGACGCTGCTCGCATCGGGCTTCGGTGCACTGCTGACGTCGACGCTGAGCACCGCGCAACTCGAAAGCTGGGGCTGGCGCGTGCCGTTCCTGTTCGGCCTCGCGATCGGCCCGGTCGGGCTCTACATCCGCCGCTACGTCGACGAAGGCATCGAGTTCAAGACGCAGGCGCGCTCGGAAGCGCCCGTGCGCGAACTGTTCGCGGACCAGAAGATGCGCGTGCTGCTGTCGATCGGCGTGCTCGTGATCTCGACCGCGATCAACTACATGGTGCTGTACATGCCGACGTACGCGATCAAGCAGCTCGGGCTGCCGGCATCGACGGGCTTCGCGGCGACGCTCGCGACCGGTTTCGTGCTGACGCTCGTCACGCCGCTCGTCGGCCACCTGTCCGATCGCACCGGACGGATCCGCGTGATGGCGGCAGCCGCCGTGCTGATGCTCGTCACCGTCTGGCCGACGTTCGCGTGGCTCACGCATCACGCGTCGTTCGCGACGATGCTCGCCGCGCTGATCTGGATCGGCCTGCTGAAGGCGACGTACTGCGGCGCGCTGCCGGCGCTGATGGCCGAGCTGTTTCCGTCGCAGACCCGTGCGACCGGTCTCGCCGTCAGCTACAACACGGGCGTCACGCTGTTCGGCGGCTTCGCGCCGTTCGTGATCACGTGGCTGATCAGCGCGACCGGCAACCGGCTGTCGCCGGCGCTGTACCTGATCGGTTGCGCTGTGTTGAGCCTCGTCGCTCTGCTGGTCGCGCGCACGCGGCTCGGGATGCGCTGACCGCGTTCACGAAGGAAACGACGGCGCGGCAATGCGCGCCTGATGCGGCCCGTCGCGCCATCCGTGCCGCACCGGCCGCGCGCCATTTACGGTGACGTTACGGCGCCGGATTCGGCTGCAGCTCGTGCAGCGCGTCGATCTCGGCGAGGATCTCATCGGACAGCTTCACGCCGATGCTGCCGATGTTCTCCTTCAGTTGCGCGAGCGATGTCGCCCCGACCAGGTTGCTGCGCACGAACGGCCGGCTGTTGACGAACGCGAGCGCGAGCTGCGCGGGCGACAGCCCGTGGCGCTGCGCAAGCGCGACGTAGCGTGACGTCGCTTCGACCGCCTGCGGCTTGCTGTAACGCTGGAAGCGCTCGAACAGCGTGATGCGCGCGCCGGCCGGACGCGCGCCGTTCTCGTACTTGCCGGACAGCCAGCCGAACGCGAGCGGCGAATACGCGAGCAGGCCGATGCCGTCGCGATGCGTGAATTCGGACAGGCCGTTCTCGAACGTGCGGTTCAGCAGGCTGTACGGATTCTGGATGCTCGCGATGCGCGGCAGCCCGAGCTTCTCGGCCGCGCGCAGGAACTGCGCGACGCCCCACGGCGTTTCGTTCGACACGCCGATCGCGCGGATCTTGCCGGCCTTCACGAATTCCGCGAGCACGCCGAGCGTTTCCTCGATCGGCACCGTATACGCATCGTCGACCCACGGATACGCGGGGCGGCCGAACGTCGTCGTGCTGCGATCGGGCCAATGCAGCTGGTACAGGTCGACATAATCCGTCTGCAGGCGCTTGAGACTGCCGTCGAGCGCCTCGGTCAGGTTCTTGCGGTCGAACTGGTTGCCTTCTCCGCGAATATGGCGCGGATTGTGCGGCTGCCGCGCCGGGCCCGCGATCTTCGTCGCGAGCACGATCCGGTCGCGCTGCGCACGATGCTGCGCGAGCCAGGTGCCGATGTACTGCTCGGTGCGGCCCTGGGTATCGGGCTTCGGGGGGACCGGATACATTTCCGCGGCATCGATCAGCGTGACGCCCTGCCCGAGCGCGTAATCGATCTGCTCGTGCGCGTCGCGCTCCGAATTCTGCTCGCCCCACGTCATCGTGCCGAGACCGATCAGGCTGACCTCGATGCCCGAATCGCCGAGTGTGCGGTATTCCATGCTGTTCCTGTCGCGTCAGTGGAAAGCAGAAACGCTATCACACTGAAGCGAATGCTTCAGATGGCCGATGCGTTCACTTACAGGCGGCCTTCGATGCGCGTTCAGCCCTCGCCGATACGGATACGGCCGCCTTCGCGCGCGTCGTCCGGTGGATGGCGCCGGACGGCCGCGCCGGGCGTAACGACGCCACGCCTCCCGTTACTGCGGCCGCTGAATGAAGCAGGTCGCCGATGCATGCGCGACGATCTTGTCGTCCGGCGTTTTCAGCGTGCCTTCGGCGACGCCCAGCGAACGCGACAGGTGAATCACGCGCCCTTCGGCGATCAGGTCGACGTCGCGCGGCACGGGACGCAGCATCTTCACGTGCAGGTCGACCGTGCCGTAGCCGACGCCCGCGTCGAGCATCGAATGCACCGCGCAGCCCGTGACCGAGTCGAGCACCGTCGCGGCGAATCCGCCGTGCACGCCGCCGAGCGGATTCAGGTGCCGGCCGTCCGCCCGCGCCGAAAACTTCACGTAACCGAGCTCGACGCCCAGCGGCCGCATCGGGATCGTCTCCGAGATCGACGCGAGCGGCACGTCGCCCGCCGCCGCCGCGCGCAGCAGCTCGAGACCGGACAGGGAAAGCGGATTCATCGGGTTGTCTCCTGATTGAACGCGCGTCGCCGCGCGAGTAAGTTCCAAATTGGAACTGATTATTGACAAGCGCGCCAGGCTTGTCAATGCAGCCGGCGCCCTGTGCAACCGAAGCTCAGTTCTATAATCGAACCCGCTCCTTCGCTGAACCGTCGCACGAGACTCGATCATGAAATGGGATGACATCGGTACGCTGAACTGCTCGGTCGCGCGCACGCTTGCCGTGCTCGGCGATCGCTGGACCATGCTGATCCTGCGCAACGCCTTTCTCGGCTGCCGCCGCTTCGATGCATTCCAGACGCAGCTGGGCCTCACGCGTCACGTACTGGCCGAGCGGCTCGCGCGCCTCGTCGACGAAGGCGTACTGGTCAAGCGCGCGTATCAGGAACGCCCGCCGCGTTTCGAATACCGGTTGACCGAAAAAGGCCTCGACCTGTACCCGGCCCTGCTCGCGCTGATGACCTGGGGCGATCGCTGGAAGGACGACGGCCAGGGGCCGCCGGTGCAATTGCGCCATCGCACCTGTGGTCAGCTGATGCATGCGGTCGCGGTGTGCTCGGCGTGCGGTGAGCCGCTCGACCCGCGCCACGTGCAGCCGGAACCCGGGCCCGGCTGGGTCGCGCACGAGGTGGCCGGAACGCACGATGCGTGACGCGTCGCGCTGAGCGCCGGTCGTACGCACATGGGTACGCCCATGACAGCGCGGCGCGGCCATCATGCGTGCGCGTGTTGCATGCGTCTTCGCCCGACGCGCATCGTTCGTGTTGCCGCGCCCTGCCTGCCGTTCCCGTCTCGTCGATCGCACGCCGCATCGACCCTGCGCCCGCACGCGCGCGCCGTTCGTCACGCAGGGATCGTGCCATCTGCGCACACACGCGCACCGCATCGACTTCCGTCACCCGGCACGACTGCCGAGCCGATGCAGGCGCGGCGCGGCATGATGAACATCACCACGTCGAGCGCTGCAGACAGCCATCCAGCGTCTTCCATTCACATCCGGGCGTGACCGCGCCGCCGTGTCTGCGTTACACTCACGGCCCGCTGTCTCAAAAAAGATTCGCTGTCCAAGATGTTGTCGCGCAAACGCCTCGCCGCCGCCTGCCTCGCTACTTCCCTCCTCGCCACACCCTTCGCCGCCTTCGGCAAGACGCACAACGAATCGCTGCTGCAGCAGGCGTTCGACTTCATCGCGCAACTGCTGCCGACTCCGACCCATGAAGCGCCCGCCACGCAGGCCGTCGAATCGGCGTTCTCGCCCGATGGCGGTGCGGAGGCACTCGTGCTGAAGGCAATCGGCGCCGCGCGCACCTCGATTCGCGTGGCCGCCTACTCGTTCACGTCGCCGCCCGTCACGCGCGCGCTGCTCGCCGCGAAGCGACGCGGCGTGAATGTCGCGGTCGTCGTGGACGACAAGGGCAATCGCGCGAAGAGCAGCAAGCAGGCGCTGAACCTGCTCGTCAACGCGGGCATTTCGACACGCACGATCGACGCCTATGCGATCCACCACGACAAGTACCTCGTGATCGATGCCGAACATGTCGAGACGGGCTCGTTCAACTACAGCGCTTCGGCAGCCAGCCGCAATTCCGAAAACGTCGTCGTGGTCTGGAACAATCCGCAACTCGCGTCGCGCTACCTCGCGCATTGGCAAAGCCGCTTCGACCAGGGCACGCCGTACCGCTCGTCGTACTGACGCTTCGCCGCACGCGATCACAGGCGCCGTTCGCGTACGGTGCGGCCGACGCGCGCCGTCGTCGCACATCCGCGTCGTGATGTCGTCAATGATCGGTGCGCATTGCATGGCGATCAACCTGGCCGAATGGCCTGCACACCGGGCGTGACGGCGCCGCGATCGCTGGAATCAGTTGAAATCAGTGGATGTCGGGCGAGCGCTCGGCGATCTGCGTGGCCGCGACGCACCGGCCGGCATGCGCACGCGCATCGCTTGCCGAAGGCTTCGGCCAATCGCGCGTACCGCCAGGCAACGCGTCGAGTACGCAGTCGGCACTGAAGGTCAACGTGTTCTGGACCATCGGATAGAGCAGATACAGCGCCAACGCGAGATACCCCGCGTACAGGATTCGAACCATGGTGCGTTAGATGAACGATTGATCTTGCCCTGTTTACGGCATCACGTCGGACAGCTTGAGCACCGGGCGTCGAATTGCATGGCCGGCAGCAACGCACGACGCGTGAAGCGTCCGTATCGCATCGACACGGCTACAACGCGTGGTGGCAGCACGATGGAGAATGCGTGATGCTGCTCGACGGGCGCTCGTCGAGCGTTGCGGTATCGACAGAAGCGAAGCACGCCGCCCGGCTTGCGCGAGCGCCGAGCGACATACGATCCCGCGCGGCATCGCGCGGTCGCCGACCGGCTCGGATCGGCCGATCGGCACGGGTACGAATACGAGGACAAGCAGCGAAACAACGGCGCCGGCACTTGAGCACGGACGAGCCGCGCGCCGATACGCGCGGCCATGAGCCACGTTCAGTCGCGTTCAACCGGATTCGCCCGGCCCGGTCAGGCTCCGCACGGCGGCGCGCTCGCCATCGCTTCCGCGATCTGCTCGGGCGTCAGGTCGCGCTGGTGGGTCGCGATCGACCAGCGATGGCCGAACGGATCCTCCACTTGCCCATAGCGATCGCCCCAGAACATGTCGGCGGCCGGCATCGTGACTGTCGCGCCGGCCGAGACGGCCTGCGCGATCGCCGCGTCGGTGTCCGGCACGAACAGGTGCAGGCAGACCGGCGTGCCTTTCAGCGTCTTCGGCCCGAGTGCGCCGTGCTCCGGCATTTCATCCACGAGCATCAGCGTCGAATCGCCGATGGCGAGGCATGCATGCGCGAGCCGGCCGTCCGGGGTCGGCAGGCGGAACCGTTCGGTCGCGTTGAACGCGCGCTTGTAGAAGTCGATGGCTGCGGCGGCGCCGGCGCAGATCAGATGCGGCGTCAGCGTGCGCATCCCTTCCGGGATCGGATTGACGGATGTGGTCATGGGTGTCGCTCCTTCAGTCGGTGTCGTGTCGGAAATCGGGACGGACGCACGATGCGCGCGCCTCCGATGCTACGACGGACGGACTCGACGGAAATCGACACGCCGGACGACATTTTTTTATTCGCGACAGGCGCCGGAACAGGTTCGGCCCGACAACGCGCGAGCATCAGGCAGCGTGCGACCTCCAATGGGGCGATCGCGCATCCGGGCATGGCCTCGTGCGCGATGGCACGGCTCGCGGAACAGGCGCCGATCGCCGCTCAGATCTGCGGAAGGTCGCGCAACGTGCGCGACTCGCTCGTCGCATCGATGTCGAGTTCGATCCCCTCCGACGCGTCGCGATACAGCACGCGCTTCAGCCGCGGCCCCACCGCTGTGCCGTCCGCTTCGTCAAATACGGCGCGAACGTCGTTGCCGGCCGCGAGCGCACGTGCCACTTCCGCCACCGACGCCTCGCTCGGCGTCGCCGCCCACGACCGGTCCGCCGGATTGACAGCTGCCCAGCGCACGTGCGTCACACGCGCACTGCGCACATCGATTCGGACACCATTCACCGCGAACATCGACATCGGACTCTCCTTCGAAACGGTTGCGGCCGGGCGAACGCCCGACGATGGAAACCGGCGATGGCGCGACAGCACGCGTTCGATCGCCACCGGACCCGCCGGACGCGCGATCACCCAGGCACGCAGCTTCGGCCAACGCGATTTTCGATGATACATTGGGACGCTTTGCAACCGTCAACAGACAATCGTGCACGGGAGAAACACATGACCGACGCCTGGGGAACCTTCCCTGCCAGAATGGGCGACCATCAGGCCTTCATCAGCTTCAATCACGGCTTTGCGGAAATCGCCGAAAGCGACCCGCGCACGTCGCTGCTCAGCGTGCGCGTCACCCTTGCGCATCCGACGCCCGACGGCCTGCCGAGCGGCGACGAATTCGCCGATCTCACGAAGATCGAGGATCTGCTGGACGCCGCGGTGACCGCGAAAAACGGCGTGCAGGTCGGCCGCATCACGGTCGACGGCAACCAGGATTTCCTGTTCTACGTGCCGTTCGACGAAGCAGCCGCGGGCGAGATCGTCGACTCGCTGGCCGAACAGACGACCTACGCACTTCAGTACGCCTATCAGGACGATCCGGACAAGGAAACGTACTGGCGCACGCTCTACCCGACCGACGACGACTGGCAACTGATGCGCGACATGCGCGTGCTCGAGGCGCTGCGGCAGAAAGGCGACGTGAGCGACGTGAGCCGGCGCGTGATGCACTGGGCCTACTTCCCGGACCCCAGCGACGCGCACCAGTTCGCCGACTGGGCCGAGTCGAAAGGCTATCTGGTCGAATCGGTCGCGCCCACCGAGGACGGCAAATCGGCCGTGCGGTTCGCGCACGAAGGTACGACGGTGCTGGCCGACATCACGCACCATACACTCGAGATCAATCGCGAGGTGCACTCTCTCGGCGGCGAATACGACGGCTGGGAAACCAGCGTCGAGCAGGCAGGCTGATTGCGCTGACACGCGCGTGACGCGCGATCGGACCGTGGCGGGTTCGGGATCAAAAGCATCCCGGCGGCGCAACCGCGTACCGCCGGGATCCAGGCATCGCCGGCCGCGACCGGCGATCGGCCCCAAGCGATCGCTCACGCACGAGGAATGCGATTCATGCGGATCAGGCGAACGGATGCCGGGACGCGAAACGTCGTCTGCCGAACGCCTGTCCAGTTCCGCCGACGCGGCTTGCATGCGTCGTGCGGCCAAAAAGCCCCCGCTCCTGCGCGAGCGAGCGGGGTAACGGTTGACCGGGCCGGGGTAGAACGGTCAACCGGCCAGATTGTCATCGTGGCCCGTGCAACCGTCTGTGCGGCAACTCACCCTTTCAACCGGAAAGGCCGCACGCGCCGGCACCGCATGCGGCACGTCGCGGTCAGCGCGCGACGCCGGCGAGTGGCGCGGCGACCACGACGATCACGGGGAACAACACGACAGCCCCGATCATCATCACGCCGTCGGCCGCCAGCGTGACCGGCGTCGCAAGCACGCGAACGGCCTTGTCGCCCTTCGTCAGGCGATCGTCGACCTCGATCGTGTAGGTATGGGAAAACGACGACCACGCCTTGCCCTGCTCAAACCCGTCGGCCCGATAGCGCGAACCGTTCAGCGCGCCTTCCATGCTCAGCTCGCCTTGACGGGACGTCGTAAAGCCGTCCGCCTGCGCACGCGCCCAATCGTCGTCCGTCATGCCGGCGCGGGAAAGCACGAGCCGGTATTCGCCCGAGATCTTGCTGCCCTGCGCGACGAATCCATAGAGCGCCGCCTGGATCGACTTCCGGTAGGACGAAGCCAGCACGGCGCCGAGATGCGCGGGCATGTCGAAGATGTAGTGATACTGGTTGCCGAGCACGACGAATTTCTTGCCGTCCTCGCTGACGAGGAATCGATCGACCGTCTCTTCGTATCGGCCGTTTTCGAACAGCATCGCGGTACATCCTGCCAGACTGGCGGCAGCGACGATCGCGCCGGAGGTCAGCAGCGTTCTTCTTTTCATGTTTCAAGTCCGGATTTTTTTGATTTATATCGGCGATTTTCAAATCGCGCGCCAGTCTCCGGTATCGCGCATGCATCGTCAAAGCGGCGTGATGCCGCTTTCCGTGAATCCGCGCTTTTCTTTCCGGATTTTCGTGAAACGACGTTTCACGATCCAACCCACTCTTGCTGGATGGAACGGTGCAAATCCGACGCTACGCCGGGCCGTCCGTGAACCATTCCGCAATCATGTCGATCCAGTCGAGATCGCTGGCGATTTCGACGACGACGTCGCTGATGGTTTCTTCGACCGAAGAATCGCTGGCGACCGCACTGGCGGTACCCGCGGCAGCACCTGCTGCGACCGCCTTCGCAGCTGGGATTTCGACGAGCGGCGCGCCCCGCGGGCTGACCAGCTGCTCCAGCCAGTCGACGATACTGGCGCGCGCGTCGTCCTCGTCGGCGAAGTCGTTGCGTTTCAGAAAACGGTCGAACACGACCCACGCGAGCGTCTTGCTTCGGGAAACGGAATCCAGTTGCCATTCGGTCACGGCGACCCGCCCCGTTTCCCGGGTTTCGAGCGTCGCTGTGAAGTGGTAATCGAGATATTCGATCTCAAGTTCAGGCGACATGATTTTCTGCGGCCACTCCGCTCTCTCGGTTCTTATTGATGTGCCACGCCAGTCCGGTTTCACGCGCCGCGTGAATCTTGTGTGAATTCCGGACCGCGCGTCATGCAGACACGCAGTATCGCGATATTCTCACAAGCTGTCGACCGCGACTGAAAATGCATGGCCGCACCCGTCCAGTAACCGATACCCGTTATGTGATCGATTCCGCGCCGCGTTCTTTTGCGCATGATGCCGCCGGCTCGATTCCGGGTATCCGCCTGCTCCGCGGTCGCAGCCGCGCTGCTACACTCCCGCCACAAAAAACGCTTGCCCCACCTCGGGAAACAATGACAGTCGCTCGGGCACAACATGACGGCGTCGATGTCTGGATCATCCAGCTTCCGGGACACCCCGCCTATGCCTATACACATCTCAAACGGGTATTCGCGTCCGACGACTCGCGGCATCGCGTCGTGACGGTCGACCTGGCGAAGCTGCTCGCGTGCGCCGATCGCGACACGACCGACTATGTGCTGCCGTCGGTTCAATACTGGGCGCCCGGCAAGGCCGCCGGCATCCGCGATTTCCTCGATCCGGCCGAAGCCCGGATTCCCGACATGCCGTTCATCACGTTTCGCGAGACGAGAACGCGGACGCTGCTTGGCCTTCCGGGCCTGTCGAAAGTCGGCATCGCGTCGTTCCGGAACGGTCAGCATCGCGCGCGCTATCTGGCATTTGCAGGGGCAACGAGCCTGCCTGTCGAGGTGCATGAAACGGAGGCAGATTTGCTCGTGCGGTATTGCGGCGAGTAGCGGACGCGCCGCTTCATCTTCAGCGGCATCGGTCGTGCAGCGTGCAGCCTTGGGGTTCGGTGCCGGCATCGATCACGTAGATCCGGTCGGCGACCTCCGTGCGGCCGATGAAGCTGGTTTCGACGCCTGCCAACCGCCAGCCGTTATGCTCGTAGAAGCCGATCGCGCGAACGTTGCCGTCGAGTACCGAAAGATGAACCTTGTCCTCGCCGATATGGCGGGCCCATGCGCGAACGGCTTCGATCATGCGCTTGCCGGTACCGCTTCCGTGATGCGCGGGATGCACATGAAGGCAATCGAGCAGGACGCCGCGCGCCGGATCGACCGGCCTTTCGGCGCTGACGAAACCGACCGGAGCCCCGTCGGACTCGGCGATCAGCACGAGGCCCCACTCCGCTTCGGCGCGGTCGAAATAGTTTCGCCACCGCGTCGCGTGCTCCGTCGGCACCTCATCGGCGAGATAGGCCGCCGGCAGGATATGGCTATAGGCGTTCTGCCAGCTCAGCGTGTGCAAGCGAGCGATGTGTTCCGCGTCGTGTGGTGTCGCGTTGCGCAGCGTGATGGTGCGGTTTTCCGGCATGCGAGGGTCGCTCTCGTTGTGCGATGGAGGCAGGGAAAGTGTAGCAATCGCGACGTTTCAGCGGCGGGTTGCATAGGGAATCGCGGGCGGCAGTGCGCGTCATGCCGTGGTAATCGCGTAGTTCACCGTGACGCCTGCCGCTTTCTCCAGTTCCTCGACAGCAGCGCCGCCAAAAAAAATGTCCCGACGCCTTCCGGGGCGTCGGGACCGAACGGCCCTGCAAAGCTAAGGGCACGAGGAATCGATACATTACATGAATGTAAGACTATTAAGCATTGGCGGCTCGTGCCAAGTCATTGGTTTAATCCGCCAATCTGCGAGACGATGAGCGAAGCCGGTCGCCGCTTCGCTTCGCGGGCTCATGAGCAGCGGCCGCTTGATGGATCGGCCACGCGCGAGTGACGTGACTCGGCGCGCAGTCTCAATATCGAAACGGCTTTCGTCGGCTGACGCGAAATGGATGAATGGCGAGCAGAACGCTCTGGAAATGGCGCGGCTCGAATCGATGCACTCGCATCGAATTTTCCGCACAAAACAAAACAGGCGCCGAAGCGCCTGTTTTGTTTGAGAATTTTGGGGTGGCTGATGGGACTCGAACCCACGACAACAGGAATCACAATCCTCTTAAGACGAGATTCCCTGATGTTGACCTAGATTTACGAGATTCACTGAATCCTAGACTTTTCGGGCTATCCAGCGAAAATTGCCTACATATTCCTGTTGAACTACGTTGATTGATTGACCTATACTTTGCCTACACGGTGCCTACATAGATTTGGCCCCAACAGGAACAGGTAATGGCAAAGGTCAATTTCACTGCGGAGCGCGTAGCCTCGTTCGAAGCAGTGCCAGGCAAGACGCAGACGATTTACTGGGACGCGAAGGCTCCAGGGCTCGGCCTGCGCGTGACGCCCGCGGGCGCGCGTTCATACATCTACGAATCCCGCCTGTTCGGCAAGACAGTTCGCATCACCATCGGCGACTCACGTGCATGGACGCTTGGCAAGGCCCGTACTGAGGCAGCACGCCTGAAAACGGTAATCGATGACGGGAAAGACCCGCGCGAGCAGGTAGCCGAGCAGCGCGCCGCCCATGAGGCCCGAAAGGTGGAGGCTCGCCGCAAGGACGTAACGTTGGCGGAAGCCTGGAAGGTGTATATCGAGGCTCGCCGCCCGAAGTGGAGCGAGTTGCATTACCGCGACCATGTAACGCTCGCCAGCGCTGGCGGTCAGCCGAAGAAGCGCGGCAAGGGACTAACCGAACCGGGCCCGCTCGCAGCGCTGATGCCACTGAAGCTATCGGACCTGAGCGCCGAGCGCATGGGCGAATGGCTGGCGGATGAAGCCACCCAACGTCCAGCTCGTGTCAGGCTGGCCTTCAACCTGCTGCGCATCTTCGCAACGTGGTGCGAGTCGAGGGCCGAATATCGGGGGCTCATCGACCCGCAGGCCGTTGCCACTCGCCTTTCGAAAGATGCCCTGCCAAAGCAGGCCGCCAAGACCGATTCCATTCAGCGCGAGCAACTGGCCGCTTGGTTCGGTGCTGTCCGCCAGCTCAGCAACCCAGTCATGGAGGCGTATTTGATTGGCCTGCTGCTGACGGGCGCGCGCCGCGAGGAACTGGCCGAATTGCGCTGGGATGACGTGGATTTCCGGTGGCGCAGCCTGCAACTGAAAGACAAAGTGGAAACTGAGACGGGTCGGGTTATCCCCCTGACGCCATATTTCGCCAGTGTGCTGCTCGAGCTGAAGCGCATCAACGACACGCCGCCGAACGTCCGGCAGATGCGTAGCCTTGAGGCGAAAGGCGAAACGTGGCAACCGTCAGACTGGGTATTCGCCAGCAAGACTTCAGGTGATGGCCGGCTCGCATCGCCGAATCGCGCGCTGCATCGTGTTTGCGAGATTGCCGGCATCGCGCCGGTGACTCTGCACGGACTGCGGCGGTCGTTTTCGAGCCTTGCCGAATGGACGGAAGTCCCGTCTGGCATCAAAGCGCAAATCATGGGTCACAAGCCGTCTGCCATTGCGGAACGTCACTACAACGTGCGCCCACTGGACCTGCTGCGCATGTGGCACGACAAGCTGGAGGCGTGGATCCTCGATGAAGCCGGCGTTGAATTCACGCCGGAACCGGAGAGGCCGGGACTAAAGGCAATTACCGCGGCCTGACGGTATCAGGCAAAGCGGCGGCGCGGGTGCTGGAACACTTCGCGCCGCCTGACCATAACACGACCTATCAGGGAGGTCCGTATCATGGCTAAGCTCAATTCTACGTCGCGCCCCGCCGACGTCGCTCAGCTTCCAACCGTTCACCGGGCGAAGGGCCGGCGGCGTACGCGTCCGATTGCCGGTCAACCCCTCGCTCCGGTTTTACGTCTTGTGGCGAACGAGAACCACCGGAAGCCGCAATGCGAAGTCAACGCAGGACCTCAAAAGCTTTACGAGGACCTTTGTGCCGTAGCGCAGCACATCATCAAAATCTCGGACATCCTGTGCGAAATAAAACTGCCGGGGCGGCCGTGATACGCGGTTGACTATGCTTCTCGCGTGCATTGCGCGCGCCCAGTAACTTGCCAAGGGGCCGACCATGAGGCTCGAACA
Organism: Burkholderia sp. USMB20; assembly: GCF_000949135.2. Classification (GTDB taxonomy): domain Bacteria; phylum Pseudomonadota; class Gammaproteobacteria; order Burkholderiales; family Burkholderiaceae; genus Burkholderia. The sequence continues at coordinate 173,986 of NZ_JTAN02000017.1, forward strand.
ATACGAAACGCGCGACCGTGCATATGGCGCATGGCACCGCGCTCCTTCGATTCGCCGATATTTGCAGGCGACCCAAGCCGAATCGCTGACGATGGTTGACCTCGATTCGGTGCTGTTCACGGAGTACGACAACGGCGCCAAGATTCCATTGGCATTGGTTGAAGTGGCTCGCGACATCGGGCAGGAGAAACCGGCCGGAGTGATACAGCATCTGGCGCAGCTTGCCGACGTACCTGCCTATGTCGCGCTATACACACCATCCGACGCGGCAAATCCAGCGAACCCCAACTGGTCGGACATCATGGCTTTCCGCGTGAAGCGCTTGTGGCCCCGCCCCGAACCAGGCTGGCGCGTCCTCTCCCCGGCGCAATGGGCACGAGCGCTGGTGCAGATCCGCGGGTGGCAGATGCGACGGTTCGATGTGCAAGCTGCGGCGAACGACGACCGCTATTGATGGTGCGTTGGCTGTAGCATCGTGGTTTGCTCCTGCCTAGCTCGACGGAGCGAAGAGCCGGACACCTTCACCGGCCTGGCAGGGGCTCCCAAATTGAAGGTTCGCACGTGAAGGTGTGCGGATGGCAAAACCGAATTGGCCCCACTGGGCAGACCCGGACATGGAGTTCTGGACGCCCGAACAGGCAATCTGCCTGTCGCTGGACATCGACCCGGACCAGCCTGTTCCCGAACATAAGCGCACGCGCTACGCGCAATGGTTGCGCGAGTTGCAAGGTGCCATCAAGGCAAAGTCCGAACACCTGAGGGTGCGAAATGGGGAAATCAGGCGATTTGAATTTGTGTTTTGGGCGAGCCAGTGCAAAGAGTGGCCGGACTTGCCGCCTGAACTGCTGAGTATTGCAGAGCTACCCATTCCAGAGATAGGCGAGCCGCGCCAAGGGCCGCATGCTGCGGACCGGGTTGATACCCGTGACAACCGGTGGCGGAATTTTTCTCTGGAGGATGGTGATGCGCCGGCCATCGACTGTGAGAAATACATTGAAGCGCTCGTCCGCGCGAAATACCAGGACGGTCCCGACCTGGCTCCCGAAGAGAACGACGCCATCCGCGAGGCAAGCGCCGAAGTATTGCGCCAGTCCGTCGAAGGGGCGGCGCGTCAGGGCGTACTGCAACCGCGCGGGCGTGACATGCTGCCTATGCCATCCGGCATCCCAGTGCGCGAGCGGTTCGAGCCATTCAGCAACTTGTACTTTGAGCGTGAGTCGTTCGTTGCGTTCGCGAATGACGCATGGCTCGTTCGTAAAGCCGAGGACGCCCATGCGGCGGAGGGCGTAGGCCTACCCGCAGAGCGAATCACTGTTGAAGACCTGGCGTGGATGATTGCAGTACAGCGTGCCGACCAAGGCATCAATCACGCTCACGGCCTTGACGAGCGGGACGGACTGCGCCGCACAATCGAAATCGCCTTGCATGTACGGGGATGGCCTCCGGAAGGCATTCCCGGCGTTATCCCGCAGATGGCCGAAATGGCTCGAGCCAAACAAATCGCTTTGCACGGTCCTATCGAAGCCGAAGCGCCAGAAGTCCATGAGATTTCAGCTTCCCCGGCTGCCTGGTCGCTTTCTGCCGACGACGCACAAAGGGTGCTGGCTTCCTTGTGTCACTCCGTTCGCCGCTATACGGTCGCGGACGCTGCGGACATTCTTGCCAAGTTGGCTCACCCGAACGATTACATCGCCGAGTACGCGCTGAAGACCTCGCTGATTGCGCGCATGGAAGACGCCATGCAGAAAGACGAGTTAGTTCCGAACGAGCGGCGAAAAGATGGTGAGATGCTGCTGAACGAGTACAGCATCGATGAGTGGTTGGCGCGCGAGAGGATACCAATGCGCCTGAGCCCAACCGCGCAGGCAAATCACGAGCAGGCCGAGATGGAAGCCGCGGGCCGGCGCCTGATTGATGATGTGGTCGGGATCCTCTCCAAGGAGACACGCACCGAGGCGGCGCGCTGGGAGTCCACGCTCGTGACCGAAATCAGGGGCGGCGCGCTGCCATTGAAGAACCCTCGCGACCTCGGGGACTTCCTGCCCTATGCGGTTCCGAAGAATCTCCGCACGTTCTATGACCGTGTGAACGTCGCCGACGTCAATAAGCTGCTCGACGCGCATCCCGAATGGCGGGTGACTTATCGCTTTCCAGTTGAGGCGCCACCGACATTGCAAGAAGAACTAGATAGCCGATTTAACAGCGCGCGTGCTGTCAACTCCACGAAACACTCCCTTGGAACGCGCAGCAATCCGCTTAAGGCAGTCATCGATAAGGCAAAGTCCTTGGCGGCAAACCCGAGCGATACCCATTCGGTTTGGGCGGCGCTCTCGAAATTGGCGCAGGAGAACAACCGGCCGGCTCCGTTGCTGGGCTATGCCGAGGCCGAGGGCGTCAAGTGGGACGATAATGGGACCGTCAAATTCTTCACAAAGAAGAACCTCACCGACCGCCTGAGGCGCGCGAACACTCGCTAATGCGCGCCAAGGCGCGCTAAGGCGCGCGCCTATCGGATAACGCAAAGACACGCCAAAAAATCCGTATCACCTCAATTCAACGCCACCCGGCGGGAAGGTGATACACATGACCACGCAGCAAGTTACGGCGGCGCCAGCGGCCCGCCAATTCATCACGACCGAAGAACTCGCGTCGGCGCTGTCTCTGCGCCCGCAGAGCATCCGCAAGCGCTATATGGAGACCGGCTCCTATCACGGCGTGAGACCTGTCAAACTGCCGAATCGCTTTCTCGCGTGGCCGGTGGATGCGGTCGAGCGGCTGATGCGCGCGGAGGCGTAAATGGAAAAGAAAAACGCCCAATCCAGCAAAGCCGAATCGAGCGCGAACGAACATCGCAATTCTAACGGAGCCCTGCCTACACGCGTCAATACCGTCACAGCGTCGTTTCTGGCTGAACTGCTGGAAGGCAATGCACTGACAGGTATGGAGGCCGTGTTTCGCCAATCGACAACGAGAGCCGCCGCATGGGTACATTACCTTGAAGGCAAATACGGTTGGACCATCGAACGCCGTGAAATTGCAGACGGCACGAACGACGGCCGCATCTCGTGGGTAACGCGCTACTGGCTCAGTGACGAATCCCGTGAGGCCGCGTTTGCCGCTGGCGCACGTGGATGGATTGACCGGGTGCAAGCCGCCGTCAGCAAGCGACGTGCGAATGCCGACGAGGTGAAAGCCCTGGCCGCTCGCATCAATGCACGGCGTGACATGCGAGGTGCCGCATGATGAATGGTCACGACGCCGCGCGCGCACGTGACGCCCTGTTCTCGCTCGATGCCGGGTGCCCGCGCAGTGAGTGGGTGAGCGCCGGCATGGCAGCGAAGGCAGCCGGCCTGTCCGAGGCTGATTTCCTCGAGTGGTCAGCGACCGGCGCCAATTTCGCTGGCGAACGTGACGCAAAGTCCGCCTGGAAGAGCTTTAAGCAGGATGGCGGTATTGGTCCGGCAACGCTGTTCAGAATGGCGATGGATGCCGGCTGGCGTGATATGCACCCGCGCAACGTCACGCCGGCGGCGCGCGTACCGGTCGCGAAGCCGACGAACGTCGACACGCCCCGGAAGCCGCGCACCGACCTGGCCGCGACGTTCGACAGCTATCCGGCCGCAAGCGCCGACCATCCCTACATCGTTGCGAAACGCGGCACGCCGGACGGCCTACGCGTGGTACCGAAAGACGACACGCTCACCATAGGCGGCCAACGCGTCGCCGGCTGGCTGGCGGTGCCGGTTCGCTCGTTCGACGGCATGCTCTGCACGGTCCAATTCGTTCCGCCGCCGGGTGCCGGGAAGAAGCTCAACGCACCAGGCGCGTCGTTCAACGATGGCTTGTTCATGGTCGGCGACATTACACCGGATGGAACGCTATACGTATGTGAGGGCATCGGCCAAGCATGGGCTTGCGCCAAGGCCGACTACCACGCCGCCGCGATGGTTACGTTCGGCTCTGGCCGCACTCGCCCCATCGCGAAGGTGCTGCACAAGCGGTTTCCGGCGGCGCGCATCGTCATCGTGCCGGACCGCGGCAAAGAGGCGGACGCCGAAGCCATCGCACGCGAACTTACCGGCGCGTGGGTCGAAATGCCCTCCGACAAGCCGGCGAACTATGACGCGAACGACTACGAGGCCGAGCACGGCATCGACGCACTGGCGGATCTTCTCCGCGCCGCCAAGACACCGCCGATGCGGTATCGGCTCCAATCGGCCGACGACTTGCTCACCGCGCCGCCGCTTCGCTGGCTGGTTCAGGGCGTATTGCCCGCCTCTGGGTTCGCTGCCGTCTATGGCCCGTCGGGTTCCGGGAAATCATTTCTGGTGCTCGACCTCTGCGCGGCTGTCGCGGCGGGCGCTGATTGGTTCGGGCGGCGCTCGAGCGCAGTTCCCGTTACCTACGTATGTCTCGAAGGCGAAGCCGGCCTTGGCAAGCGGGCGAAGGCATGGAGCATCCGCAAGCAACTCAATCTGCCGGGGCGCCTCCGGTTCGTCACTCAGCCGCTCGACCTGCGGCAGTCCGAAGACGTTGCCGACCTGTGCGCGGCGGTACTGTCGGCGGGTGGCCGCGACGGGCTGCTCGTCATCGACACGCTGAACCGTGCAGCGCCAGGCACTGACGAGAACTCCAGCGTCGACATGGGTCATCTCATTGAGGCGTGCAAGGAAGCGCAGCGCCGGCTCGGCGGCGTGGTGCTGCTCGTCCATCACACCGGCAAGGATGGCACGAAGGGGCTCCGCGGTCATAGCAGCCTGTATGCCGCGCTCGACGCCGCCATCGAGGTTTCACGCAATGACGGGCGCCGGGAATGGAGCGTTGCCAAGAGCAAGGACGACGCCGACGGTGGGCGCAATGCGTTCGCTCTGCGCGTGGTGGAACTGGGCGACGACGAGCACGGCGAACCGGTTACCTCGTGCGTTGTCGAGCCCGACGAGAGCACCAAGGAGGTAGCGCGCGTGAAGCTTCCGCAAGGTGGCAACCAGCGCATCGCATTAGACGCCCTCGCCGAACCTCTGCGCCAGTCCCAGGACTTCGGTAAAGGCGACGCGCCACCGACGCACCCTTGCATCGAAATCGAGGCGGCTGTCCGGTTGGTGGCGTCAAGCCTGACCTGCGAGCCACGAAAGCGAAACGAGCGTGCCAGGGCGGCCGTGACCGGCCTTGTAGCGAACGGAATCTATGGCTCCAAGGACGGCTGGCTATGGCGCAAGTAACCCACCTTCCCGCCCATCCCGGAGTCCGTCCCGTTCCCGCCCGTATCTATATATACGGAGCGGGAGAAAACGGGACCCAGAAACTCCCGAAACGGGACAAAACGGGACATTTCGGGAATCAAAACCGCGAAGGATCCGCACTAGCGCGGACGTGTATCGATAACTTGGGCGACGATAGCTGCCTACTGGAGGTGAAAGATGATTGACGGTCTGGTAAGTGGGAAGCTGTACGGGACGGCGGCAAGCCGGACGGGTCAAAGCGGCACGCAGTTTGTGACCGCCAAGGTGCGCGCTGCCGTGGGCGACGGCGAAGCGCTGTTCGTGAACGTGATTGCGTTCGCGGACGACGCGCAATCTGCCCTACTCGCGCTCAATGACGGCGATTCCGTGGCACTGGCCGGTTCCCTGACGCCGAAGGTATGGACCGACAAGCACGGTAACGCAAAGCCGGCGCTCGACATGGTGGCGCACGCGGTGCTGACCGCCTATCACGTGAAGCGCAAGCGCGCCGCCGTGCAGGGCGACGGTAACGGAACCGAGCGTACCGGCCGCCGACCGGCGAACGGCGCCGACCAGGCGAAGCAGATGTATGGCAACGGGCCTGACGACATGCAGGATGACCTGTAACACCGCCTCTAAAGTAGAGAGAAATAGTGAAAACCCGAGCGCTTTTCGCGCTTACACGATAGTAAGGAGAACTCTGATGACGCTCCCCGCATCGCCCCCGATGTCCATGTCGCAAATCGCAACCGAACTTGGCCGCACCTTGCCGCTCTCGCTGCTCGATTCAGGGGTGCTCGCGCTGGCCGGTAAGAGCGGCGCACCGGTCAGCTTCAGCGATTTGTTCGGCAAGACCGGACGCTTCGATGGAGCCTTGACGGGTCAAGGCAGCGGATCTCTCGTCTTCGTGAATTTCCCGGCATCGACACCGTTTTTTGACATTGCTCTGGTTTCGCTGGTACAGGACGCAACGCCGCACACGGTTCTGACGACTTCGGCTGCATCGGCATATTGGTCCGGGAACATAATGGCCATCAACAACACGACGGGCGTCAGCGTTGTCATGCCCAAATTCAGCGCAACGCAATGGGTAGCATCATCGGCACCCGCGAACCTGATACGAAGCGGCCATACCGACAGCTTCACGATATTGCCCTCCGCCTAATAGGGCGGGAAGATGGCCCGATTGCCTTGACTGAGAACAGACCAAAAACAGGCGGCGCGCTGTCTGCTTCAACAGCCGAAAAACAGGCGGCGCGTTTAGCTGGTAACAGCCAAAAAACAGCCAAACAGCGAATGCTTTGAAATCAATCAAAGGAAATCAAACGCCAGACAGAGTCAGCCTGCAAAATGCTTGCAGAATCATCTGGTTGGCACGACGGGACGGAATCATTCTCGGACCAATACGTGCGCGCGCGAGGGGCATGCATTTCTTGAGTCCATAAAAAGGCCTCGAGTATTCGGACCAATACGCGCGTGCGCGCGCGAGGCGCATGGACGGCCACGGTAAGTTATCGGTAAAAAACCGGTCGATACCGTGGCAGCGCCAAAAGGAAATGGCTGAAATTGGCGCCGAACTTACGGCCCGCTACGGGAAGCTACCCGCTGCTACCCGAATTCGCGAAGCGATACGCGCGCGTGCGCGTGAGACCCAGGCTTGTGTTTTCTTGCAGAACCCGCAGATTCCAGCATCTGATTTTCTAGTTTTTTCCTAGTATGAATTACTGCCGCTCTGGCAGTTAATTAAAAATGGGGACGCTATGAAAATCAGAACCGCGATTGGGGTGGCCGTGACTACCTTTTTGGCAGCGTGCGGCGGTGGCGATGGCGGAGGAAGTGGCAGCACGTCCGCGCCGGTCCAGAATCAGGACTCGCAGGGCTTCTGGCAGGGAACCACAAGCAACGGCCGGAACGTCTCCGCTCTCGTGCTCGAAACGGGGCAATATTTCGCAGTGTATTCGACCAACGGCGTTGTGGACGGGATGTTCGAAGGCACCTTCTCGACAAGCGGCAACACAATCACCGATAAGTCATCGTTGGACTTTGCGATTGGCGTTGGTGTAATTCCCGCCTCCATTACCGGCTCCGTCACTACGAAGCAGTCCATCAACGGCACGGTCAGCGAATCGAACAACTCGGTGACGTTCAGCGGCAACTACAACACGGCGTATGACACGCCCGCCACGCTCTCACAGGCCGTCGGCACCTGGTCAGGACACTCCAGTGGCACAACCGTCGCCACGAGCTTGACCGTCACGTCGTCCGGCTCTTTCACGGGGACCAGTGGAACCTGCACGTTCAGCGGCTCGGTCGCGCCGCGCGCCACCGGGAAGGCCGTGTTCGATGGCACCGTCACGTTCAATGACGCTTCGTGTCAGCTAGGCGCGGGCACGTCGCTTGGATTTGAGGCCGTGGTCTCCGGTACGCAGCTAATCGCGGCAGGTGTCAATTCGTCGAGAACGAATGGCTTCATTTTCATCGGCGCCAAAAGTTGACCGATGGAGCGGTGGGCTTTCGGGTCCACCTCTCTGCCGCGAGCGCGCCTCGCGTGCAAGTGAATCCGCGTCTTGCTGACGATGGAGAGAATGAGGCCGGTGCGCGCCAGATGAATGCCGCACGCTGGGGCGTATCGGTCAGCCCTGCTTCTTGTTGCGGAACCCGCGGCGAACCCATCCGACCGCGAGGAAGAGCGCGCCGACTGTTCCGCTCACCCAGCCAACTATCGAAACCGACGCCCCAAAGGCGGCACGCTTTGCCGTTGCTACCGCATCGGCGCGCTGTTGAGCCTGTTTCTGAGCAAACTGCTCCCGAGGCCCATCGGTGCCCGCGCAGAGTCCTGCAAACGGGTCAACCTGATTCGCGCCTGCTGGTTGCTGCGCGAGGTATTCGTCAAACGGTGAACTGTCTGCCGGTGCGGCCTTTGGAGCGACTGATTCACGCCGGCAATTGTCGTAGAGGTTGAGCGCGTTCTCGTAATCGGTATTGGCGCGCTGCTCAGCGTAGCGGACGTTGTCCACGTACACCCAGCCAGCCAACGCGCCCGCTGCCACCGTCAAGACCACCCAAATACGAGTCCAGCCGCCCATGTTGGCCCCTTCGCGTCATTCGTGTTTTACGGGGATGGTAGCGGATGGCGAGCGGGTTGCGTCGATAGCATGGGCGAACTCTCCGACGTTAGAGAAGAGTCATGCGGGCACGCGAAACTGTCCGACGTTGCCGACCTTGAATTGATGGCTGGAAATGTGAAAGAGCCGCATATTGCTCCACAACGTCGACTGCTCATGGGTGCACGCGCAACGACAGGGATGGGAGAGCCAGGCCGAGGGGGGCGCTCATCCGAATTGACCGGAAATGCCTACATGGTGCCTACACGGACGCCAGAAAGCAAAAAGCCCAGTCGCAATGACTGGGCTAAGTGCTTGAATTTGTTGGGGTGGCTGATGGGACTCGAACCCACGACAACAGGAATCACAATCCTGGACTCTACCAACTGAGCTACAGCCACCACTGATACTGCTTTGTTTCTTCGCTGTTTCGTTTCGTGTTCAGCAGCGAAGAACAAGATTATACGAAGACTTTTCCGTCTTGCAAAGCATTTTTTTCAAAAATTTCTTCGGCGTCGTTCAGATGCGTGCGCGCCTCGTCGAACACGGCCAGATCGCCGCGCGCGAGCTTCTTGTTGTCGGACAGCACACGACGCCAGCCGCGCGCACCCGCGACGCCACGATAGAGCCCGAGAGCATGCCGCACGATCGCGCCGAGATACGTGCCGCGCTTCAGTTCCGCCGCGCAGTATTCGATCAGTTTCGCCTCGGCCTCTTCGCGCGTCGGCACCGCCGCAGTCGAGCCGTAGAAGCGCGCATCGACACCCGCGAGCACATACGGGTTGTGATAAGCCTCGCGGCCGAGCATCACGCCGTCCACGTGCTCGAGATGCTGCGCGACTTCGTCGAGCGTCTTGATCCCGCCGTTGATCACGATCTCCAGCGACGGGAAATCGCGCTTCAGTTGATACGCATAGTCGTACTTGAGCGGCGGGATCTCGCGGTTCTCCTTCGGCGACAGCCCCTTCAGGATCGCATTGCGCGCGTGCACCACGAACGTTTCGCAGCCGGCCTCCGCCACCGTGCCGACGAAGTCCCGCACGAACGCATAATCCTCGACCGCGTCGACACCGATCCGGTGCTTGACCGTGACCGGCACCGACACCGCATCGCGCATCGCCTTCACGCAGTCGGCAACGAGTTGCGGCTCGTTCATCAGGCACGCGCCGAACGCACCGCGCTGCACGCGCTCGGACGGACAGCCGCAATTCAGGTTGATCTCGTCGTAGCCCCACTGCTCGCCGAGTTTCGCGGCGCGCGCGAGATCGTCCCGTTCGCTGCCGCCCAGTTGCAGCGCGACCGGCGATTCGTTCGGCGTGAACGCGAGATGCCGCTGGGCGTCGCCGAACAGCAGCGCGCCCGTCGTGATCATTTCCGTATACAGCCACGTGTCGCGCGTCAGCGTGCGATGGAACGACCGGCAATGACGGTCGGTCCAGTCGAGCATGGGCGCCACGGAAACGCGGCGGGGAGGAAGCGAGGACGGTACGGACATGGAATTCGGGGCAGCAAGCGGCGCGGGAAACAACCCGACATTTTACCGCAACGCGACCAGGCCGGCCCGGCAGCCTGCCTAGACCGGCCCGCCGTCGCCCAGTTCGGCGTCGACGGCCCGCCGCGCCTCGTCAAGTACGCGCTCGATCACGCGCCGTTCGGTCAGCAGCATCCCGTCGACTTTCACGAGCCGCCAGTCGATCCGCACGGCCGAGCCCTGCAGCACGCGGTAGTGCGCATGCTCGCCGTCCCACACCTGCTCGGTCTTCACCTCGATCTCGTAGCCGCGGTACGGCTCGCTGAAATCGCCGAGATCGCTGCCTCTCGGTTCCATCGCTCGCTCCGTGGCGACACGGCGCCAGGCCGCCGCGGCGGCCGGCGCCGTGCGCTCAATCGTATTCGTTGGACAAAACGGATTTGCCATCGGCGGTCAGGTCGACACGGTCGGCCGCCGCCTGATAGATCAGCCCTTCGTTCAGCAACGCATAGACGACGTCGTCGAACGCGGCAGGGACCGGCCGGCTGTCGCCGAACTGGTCGATCCACTTCAGCGCCACGATGGCTTCGGGAGAAAGGATGGGGGTCATGCGTTGGCCTCCGGCGTCGGTGTCGTTCCATCCTAGCACTTCGTCCTGACGCCGAATACCGAGGCAAACGCTCGACCATGAAACAAGGGCGCCGCGAACGGCCAGACGGCCCGCCCGCGGCGCCCTGCACCGGAAACGCGCTCAAAGGCGCGCGATCGACACCTCGGTGGATTTCACGAGCGCGACGACTTCCGCGCCGACCTTCAGTTCGAGTTCGTCGACCGAACGCGTCGTGATCACCGACGTGACGATGCCGAACGGCGTCTCGACGTCGACCTCGGACACCACGGGCCCGCGAATGATCTCCTTCACCTTGCCTTTGAACTGGTTACGCACGTTGATTGCAGTGATGCTCATCGGGTTGATCGCTCCGAAGAAAAAAGTCTGAGAACGGGCGGCCGGTGCCGCCCGGATTTAAACGGCCCAGCGAATCTGCCCGACCGGTCGTACGTGCTCCACCTCAGGCACCGCACCCTGCTCGCCCGCGCCCGGCCCGCCGGCGAGTACGCGTTGCAGCACACGGTCTTCCAGCGCCGCGAATGCGGCCGACGCGCGCGCACGCGGCCGGTCGAGCGGAACGGACTGATCGAGGGCGACGCGCCCTTGCTCGATCAGCAGGATCCGGTCGCCGAGCGCGACGGCTTCCTGCACGTCGTGCGTGACGAGCAGCGCGGTGAACCGATGCTCGCGCCACAAGCGCTCGATCAGCGCATGCATCTCGATGCGGGTCAGCGCGTCGAGCGCACCGAGCGGCTCGTCGAGCAGCAGCAATTGCGGCCGGTGCACGAGCGCGCGGGCGAGCGCGACGCGCTGCCGCTGGCCGCCCGACAACTGGGCGGGCCAGTCATTCGCGCGCTCGAGCAGCCCGACTTCGTCGAGCACCGCGCGCGCCTGATCGCGTGCCCCGCGGCCCAGGCCCAGCATCACGTTCTGCAGCACGGTCTTCCACGGCAGCAGTCGCGCATCCTGGTACATGATCCGGGTGTCGAGCGTGCCGCCACCCTCGCCGCGCGTCACGAGCGCACCGCTGCTCGGCGCCTCGAGCCCCGCGACGAGACGCAGCAGCGTGGATTTTCCGCAGCCGCTGCGGCCGACGATCGCGACGAAGCTGCCGCGCGCGATGCCGAGTTCGACGTTGTCGAGCACGGTGCGCGTGCCGAAGCGCTTGCTGACGCCCGACAGCGTCACCGCGTCGTCGGCTGCCGGGCTGCCCGCGCGCCGCCGCGCGAGCGGAACGACGGATGCACCGCCGTCACGATCGAGAATCGCCGCATCGCGTGCGTCGTCGTCCGTCACGCGTGCCTGTACCAGTTCGGCCTCGAGGTCTGCGCCGGCGAGCGGGCCGTAGGCGGCCGCCGAAGTCGTCGCATTCATGCCTTTGCTCCTGATTGATAAGCGGGGTGCCAGCGCAGCGTCACGCGCTCGATCCATTTCGCCAGCACATCGGCCAGCTTGCCGAGCACCGCATACAGCAGGATGCCGACCACCACCACATCGGTTTGCAGGAATTCGCGCGCGTTCATCGTCATGTAGCCGATGCCCGATTGCGCGGAGATCGTTTCCGCGACGATCAGCATCACCCACATCAGCCCGAGCGCGAAGCGCACGCCGACGAGAATCGAAGGCAATGCGCCGGGCAGGATCACGTCGCGATACAGCGCGAAACCGCGCACGCCATAGCTCTTCGCCATCTCGATCAGGTTCGCGTCGACCGAGCGGATCCCGTGATACGTATTGATGTAAACCGGGAAGAACACGCCGAGCGAAACGAGGAACAGCTTCGCCTTCTCGTCGATGCCGAACCACAGGATCACGAGCGGAATCATCGCGAGCGCGGGGATGTTGCGGATCATCTGGATCGTCGAATCGAGCGCGACCTCCGCCGCTTTCGACAGGCCGGTCGCGAGCCCGAGCGCGAGACCCACGCCGCCGCCGATCGCGAAGCCGAACAGCGCGCGCCAGGTACTGACCTTCACGTTCGCCCACATCTCGCCCGACGTCACGAGCGACCACGCGGCACGCACGACCGCCAGCGGCTCGGGCAGCACGCGGGTCGACAGCCAGCCGACGCGCGCGCCGACCTCCCATGCGGCCAGCAGCGCGAGCGGCACGAGCCACGGCGCGATGCCGCGCCAGGCGCGGGCGGCCACGGCGGCACCCGTCGTCGACGTTTTCGTTGTCATCGCAGGCCTCCTTCGTTCAGCTCTGGCTCGCCTTCGGCAGGTAGTTGTTGCCGACGATCTCGCCGAACGGCCCCGACAGCGGGCCGGACGGACGCGCCGCGCCCTTGCCCTTGATCAGCGGGAACACGAGCTCGGCGAAGCGGTACGACTCCTCGAGGTGCGGATAGCCGGACAGGATGAACGTCTCGATGCCGAGATCCGCGTATTCGCGCATGCGTTCCGCGACCTGCTCGGGGTTGCCGACGAGCGCGGTACCCGCGCCGCCGCGCACGAGACCGACACCGGCCCACAGGTTCGGATACACCTCGAGCGCCTCGCGGCCGCCGCGCTTGCCGCCGTGCAGCGCGGCCATCCGGCGCTGGCCTTCCGAATCCATGTTCGCGAATGCCTGCTGCGCGCGGGCGATCGTCTCGTCGTCGAGACGGCTGATCAGGCGGTCGGCATCGCGCCACGCCTCGTCCTCGGTCTCGCGCACGATCACGTGCAGGCGGATGCCGAACTTGATCTTGCGGCCGCGCGCCTCGGCGCGGGCGCGGATGTCGGCGATCTTCTTCGCGACGGCCTCGGGCGGCTCGCCCCAGGTCAGGTAGGTGTCGATGTGATCCGCGGCGATCGCGTGCGCGGCCGGCGACGATCCGCCGAACCACAGCGGCGGATGCGGGCGCTGCACGGGCGGATACAGCGCCTTGCCGCCCTTCGACTGAAGGTGCTTGCCGATGTAGTCGAAGCCGCCGTTATCGTGCGAGGCGGACAGCAGTCCGCGCCAGATGTTCAGGAAGTCGTCGGTGATTTCGTAGCGCGTATCGTGATCCGCGAACAGCCCGTCGCCTTCGAGTTCGGCGGCATCGCCGCCCGTCACGACGTTGATCAGCAGGCGGCCGCCCGACAGGCGGTCGAACGTCGCGGCCATCCGCGCCGCGAGACCGGGCGATGCGATGCCGGGACGCACGGCGACCAGGAACTTCAGACGCTGCGTCGCCGGAATCAGGCTCGACGCAACGACCCACGCATCCTCGCAGGAACGGCCGGTCGGCAGCAGCACGCCTTCGTAGCCGAGCGTGTCGGCCGCGACGGCGATCTGCTTGAAATAATCGTAATCCGCGGCGCGCGCGCCTTCGGCGGTGCCGAGATAACGGCTGTCGCCGTGCGTGGGAATAAACCAGAAAACATTCATCTGCTGCTCCTGCTTGACTGTCCTTGCCGGAATCTGGATAAAACGAAGCCCTGCTCGCGTCGCGAATCAGCGACGCATGCATGGTGTGCATTCGAATCGGGATGGCTCGCCGGTCAGGCCGTGCCGCGGACGAGTACGCGATTGCACGGCTGTTTCTGGGAAATCAGTCTATGGATCGGTGCAGGGCTTTGGAACGATTTTTTTGAGCTTAGGTTTTCCGCTTTCGTGATTAGCACGACGCTCCAGCGAATATCGTATCGGCCGGGCCCTATAATGACGCACCTATCCGAACAACTTCGCGCGGCCGGCCCCGGCCGGCCGCGCCTGCAATACGCTCATCGATGCAGAAAGTCATCCTGCCGTTCCTGTCCGGCTTCCTGGCCGCCCTCTTCTTTCGCGAAGCGACGCTCGCGCTGCTGCATACGGCCGACCTGATCGCCGCAGCCGGGTTCTCCACGCAACCGTTCGCGCCGCTCGGCATTCCTGAATTTGTCGCGAACGCGCTGATCAGCGCGTGCTGCGCGATCCCGATGGCGTGGCTGCTGCGCGTGTCGCCGGAGCGCGAAGCGCCGTGGATCGGCGCGCTGGTGTTCGGCGGCATCGTGCTGACGGCCGCCCGCGTGTTCGCGATCGATCCGCTGCGCGGGATCTGGCCGTCGGGCAACATGATGCCGGTGCTCGCCGCCGGTTTCGCGGCAAACGCGGTGTGGGGTTTCGGTGCGCTGGTGTTCATGCGCGCGTTCATGTCGGACGACGCCGGCGACGAATGACGCGCGGCTTGCGGCGAGGCCCCGGCCCTGCCGCCGAGCCGGATCGGCATCCGCAAACGCAAAGGCCGCCTGCACATGCAAGCGGCCTTTTTGCTTTTCGCTTCGATACCGCGCGCGTCAGTCCTTCAGGTTGCGCAGCGGATGCGTGTCGGGCGTCCACGGGCTGTCGAACATCGCGAGCACGTCGGCCCGGTCGATATCGGCCGTCGACTTGAAACGCCAGACCGGCTGTTGATCCTTGTCGACGATCAGCGCGCGCACGCCTTCGATCACGTCGCCGTGCGCGAACGTCGAACGCGTGAGGTCGAGATCGCGCCGCAGGCAATCGGCCATCGTCGCGCCGCGCGCGCGCTCGACGACTTCGAGCGACACGGCCATCGACAGCGGCGACAGCTGGCTGCGCATCGCGTGGGTCGCCTTCTCGACCCATCCGTCGACTGCGGCGCAATCCTGCTCGGCGTCGAGCGACGCCAGGATCGCGCCGATATCGGGCTGCGCGAAATGCCGGTCGATCCCGGCGCGCGCGTCGGCCAGCGCCGACGTGTCGGGCGTCGGCACGACCTTGTGCGCGGCAGCCGCGTCGGCCACGCACGCGACGGCCTGCGCGCCGCTGTCGATCCGCGCGCCGTGCAGCGTATCGAGCAGCGCCGGCAGCGCGGCGTCGGGCAGGTACACGTCGGCGAGCTGCGCATACAGTGCGCCGGCCGCGTCGAGCGTCGCGCCGGTCACCGCGAGATAGCGGCCGAGCGCGCCCGGCGTGCGCGCGAGGAACCAGCTCATCCCGACGTCCGGGAACAGGCCGATGCGCGTTTCGGGCATCGCCATCTTCGTCGAATCGGTGACCACACGCAGGCCGCCCGTATGCCGCGCCGCCTGCGAAATGCCCATGCCGCCGCCCATCACGACGCCGTGCATCAACGCGATGTACGGTTTCGGATAGGTGAAGATCGTATGGTTGAGCGTGTATTCCTCGATGAAGAACGTGTCGACTGCATCGCGATCGCCGCGCTGCCACGCAGCGTGGAAGAAGCGCACGTCGCCGCCCGCGCAGAACGCGCGCGGATGCGGGCTGTGCACGACGACAGCCGCCACCTCCGCGTCGTCGCGCCATGCATCGAGCGCTTGCTGCATCAGTCGGATCATCCCCACCGACAGCGCATTCAGCGCCTTCGGCCGGTTCAGTTCGAGATAGCCGACGCGGTTCGCGACGTACGCGCGCACGTCGGGCTGGGCGGCTTCGGCGGAAGCGACAGTGGAATCGGTCATGTGAGCCATCCGGCGTATCGCGGGCGCACGCTCAGTGCGCCTGCATCTTCGAGAACAGGTTCAGCACCACGACGCCCGAGACGATCAGCCCGAGGCCGATCACGGCCGGCAGGTCCGGCACCTGGCGATAGAGCAGCATCGCGACGAGCGTGATCAGCACGATGCCGGCCCCCGACCACACCGCATAGATGATGCCGACGGGCATCGTGCGCAGCGTGAGCGACAGACAGTAGAACGCGATGCCGTAACCGGCCACGACGAGCGCCGACGGCCAGAAGCGCGTGAAGCCGTCCGCCGCGCGCAGCGCGGACGTGCCGACCACTTCCGCGACGATCGCGATCGCGAGCCATGCGTAACCCGGAATCTGCATCGCTCAGCTCCTTGCAAGTGCCAGCACGGCATAGTCCTGCCCGAGCTCGGCGCACAGGGCTTCGACGACGAACTCGTGATCCGCGCGCTGCGGCAGCCCCGATGCGGTGATCGAGCCGATCACGCCGGCCCCCGCGACGGTCAGCGGAAACGCGCCGCCGTGCGGCGAATAGTCGGAGATCGGCAGCCCGTGCTTGTCGGCGAGCGTGGCGCCGGCCTGCTGCATGCGCAGGCCGATTGCATACGAACTGCGGCGGAAGTGCGCGACGACGTTGCGCTTGCGGCGTACCCAGTCGGCGTTGTCGGGCGTCGCGCCGGCGAGCGCCGCATAGAACAGCGGCTGGCCGAACGTGACGATGTCGATCGCGATCGCATGGCCGCGCGACGTCGCGAGCGCATGCATCCGGTTGCCGAGCGCCCAGGCGCGAGCCGGGTCGAAATGGGGAAACACGAGCGCCTGTTCCTGCGCGCCGATCGATTGCAGATCGTGAGCGATGTCCATGAATCCGTCGATGCAGTAGTGAGTGTTGCAACGGCACCGACGCGATCGCGCGCGACGCCGCTGCAGGCGTGAACGACACAAGCAAACCGCTCGATTCTAGCGCACGCGCCTGCCGTACCGGCCCTGCCGGCGTCCCGCCGGCGACTGAAACGCGATTGTCAGAAAGTGCTTGCAAGCATTCGGGTTAGTCCATATAATTCATTTCTTCGACGGACGCGGGGTGGAGCAGTCTGGCAGCTCGTCGGGCTCATAACCCGAAGGTCGTAGGTTCAAATCCTACCCCCGCAACCAACGTCCCGATTCATGCAAAAAGCCCGGCTCCACGCCGGGCTTTTTGTTTTCCGGCGCGCGATTGCGCGCCTCGCACGTTGCGCTTCGCGCCGCACGCCGCGCACATGCGCTCGCGTTCGAGAATGCCCCGCCCCGGTGATACACTCGCATCACCTCGTCCCTTCCACTCGACATGAAATTCTGCTCCGTCTGCGGTCACGAAGTCATCGCGCGCATTCCTCCGGGCGACAACCGCGAGCGCTTCATTTGCGATCACTGCGGCACGATCCATTACCAGAATCCGCGCAACGTGGTCGGCACGGTGCCGGTCTGGGGCGATCAGGTGCTGCTGTGCCGCCGCGCGATCGAACCGCGCTACGGTTTCTGGACGCTGCCGGCAGGCTTCATGGAAATGGGCGAGACGACGGCCGAGGCCGCCGCGCGCGAAACGCTCGAGGAAGCCGGCGCACGCGTCGAGGTTCAGAACCTGTTCACGCTGCTCAACGTGCCGCACGTGCACCAGGTCCATCTGTTCTATCTGGCGCGGCTCGTCGATCCGGCTTACGAGGCCGGCGAGGAAAGCCTCGAGGTCAAGCTGTTCGACGAAGCCGACATCCCGTGGGACGAGATCGCGTTCCCGACCGTCAGCCAGACGCTGCGCTTCTTCTTCGCCGATCGCGCCGCCGGCGACTACGGCGTCCATACCGGCGATATCTTCCGCTCGCTGCGCAACGGCTGAGCCCGGCACCCCATGGTCCCCTGGCTCGGCCCGGACGATCCGTTCCCGCCCGTCGAACGCGCGCTCGGCCCCGCGACCGGCGCGCCGGGGCTGCTCGCCGCGAGCGCCGACCTGCTGCCGTCCCGCCTGATCGAGGCCTACCTGCGCGGCATCTTCCCGTGGTATTCGGACGGCCAGCCCGTGCTGTGGTGGAGCCCCGACCCGCGGATGATCCTCGCGCCGGCCGAATTCAAGGTGTCCCCGTCGCTGCGCAAGACGCTCAAGCGCGTGCTGCGCGACCCCGCGTGGGAAGTGCGCGTCGACCATGACTTTCCGGGCGTGATGCGCGCATGTGCGCAAGCGCCGCGCCGCGGGCAGCGCGGTACCTGGATCACGGCCGAGATCATCGACGCGTATTCGTCGCTCTACCGTTCCGGCAACGCGCACAGCATCGAGGCGTGGCACGACGGGCGACGCGTGGGCGGGCTCTACGGCGTCGCGTTCGGGCGGATGTTTTTCGGCGAATCGATGTATGCGGATGTCACCGATGCGTCGAAGATCGCGCTCGCGACGCTCGTCGCCCACCTTCGCGAGCAGGGGCTGGAGATGATAGACTGCCAGCAGAATACGTCGCATCTAGCGTCGCTCGGTGGCCGCGAGATCGCACGCAAGGCCTTTGTCGCTCACGTGCGCCGCGCGGTAGCCGAACCGCCGATTCCGTGGCAGTTCGACAAGCGTGTGCTCGCCATGCTGACGAGCCCTGCCGAACCGGCCGCCCCCTCCGGGATCGAGCGCTAGCGCGGCACTCCCTCCCTGCATCGAGAGCTGCCCATGACTCACCCGACTGAGCTGCCGCTTTCACCGCTTTCGGCGCTGCAATTCTATGCAACGGCGCCCTATCCGTGCAGCTATCTGGACGGCCGCGTCGCGCGCTCGCAAGTCGCGACGCCGAGCCACCTGATCAATTCCGACATCTATACCGAACTCGTGAAGGCCGGCTTCCGGCGCTCGGGCGTGTTCACCTATCGCCCGTACTGCGACGGCTGCCGTGCCTGCGTGCCGGTGCGCGTGCCGGTCGGCGCGTTCACGCCGTCGCGCACCCAGCGCCGGATGTGGAAGCGGCACCGCGCGCTCGTCGCGACGGTCTCGCCGCTGCACTACGACGAGGAGCACTACGCGCTCTACATGCGCTACCAGTCGGCGCGCCACGCGGGCGGCGGCATGGATCGCGACAGCCGCGACCAGTACGAGCAGTTCCTGCTGCAGAGCCGGATCAATTCGCGCCTCGTCGAATTCCGCGACCTCGACGCGCCGGGCGGCGAGCCCGGCAAGCTGCGCATGGTCAGCATGATCGACATCCTCGGCGACGGACTGTCGTCGGTCTATACGTTCTTCGAGCCGGACGAGCAGCACACGAGCTACGGCACGTACAACATCCTGTGGCAGATCGAGCAGGCGAAGAGCCTCGGCCTGCCGTACGTGTATCTCGGCTACTGGATCCGCGAGAGCCCGAAGATGGCCTACAAGGCCAACTTCCATCCGCTCGAAGGGTTGCTCGACGGCCGCTGGAAAATACTCGATCCGGATCGCATCGACCTGCCGCCGGTCGACGCGGCACTCGCCCGCGCGCCGCTGCCGGGCGGACATTCCGGGTCGGGCTGACGGGCCATCCCGCGGCGCGGCGGCGCGCCTGCAACGGGCACCTTGCGGCCCTTGCACGCGTTGCCGCGCGGCACAAGCGGTGCCACCGGCCGCGCATGCGAAGCGAAGCCCGCCCCTGCCGCGCAACTCCCGGTAAAATAGCGGGTTGTCATTCATTCCGGCCGTCCGCCCAATTCCCGTGTTCAGTTCCCTCTATCCGCTGGCCCGCGCATCCCTGTTCAAGATGGATGCGGAAGACGCTCACCACCTCACGCTGCGCGCGCTCGGCGCGGCCGGCCGCACGGGCCTCGCCTGCGCGCTGTCGGCCCGCGTGCCCGATGCGCCGCGCACCGTGATGGGGCTCACGTTCCGCAACCCGGTCGGCCTCGCCGCCGGCCTCGACAAGGACGGTGCGGCCATCGACGGCCTCGCGGCGCTCGGCTTCGGCTTCATCGAGGTCGGCACGGTCACGCCGCGCCCGCAGCCGGGCAATCCGCGCCCGCGGATGTTCCGCCTGCCGCAGGCGGAAGCGCTGATCAACCGGATGGGCTTCAACAACCACGGCGTCGATCAGTTCGTGAAGAACGTCCAGGCGGCCCGCTATCGCGGCATCCTCGGCCTGAACATCGGCAAGAACGCCGACACGCCGATCGAACGCGCCGCGGAAGACTATCTCTACTGCCTCGAGCGCGTGTATCCGTTCGCAAGCTACGTGACGATCAACATTTCGTCGCCGAACACGAAGAACCTGCGCCAGCTGCAGGGCGCGGGCGAACTCGACGCGCTGCTCGCCGCGCTGAAGGACAAGCAGCAACGCCTCGCCGACCTGCACGGCAAGCTCGTGCCGCTCGCGCTGAAGATCGCGCCCGATCTCGACGACGAACAGGTCAAGGAAATCGCCGACACGCTGCTGCGCCACAAGATCGAGGCGGTCATCGCCACCAACACGACGCTGTCGCGTGCGGCCGTGCAAGGCCTGCCGCACGCGGACGAAGCCGGCGGCCTGTCGGGCCGTCCGGTGTTCGATGCGTCCAACGAAGTGATCCGCAAGCTGCATGCGGAAGTCGGCAGCGCGGTGCCGATCATCGGCGTCGGCGGCATCTTCTCGGGCGAGGACGCGCGCGCGAAGCTCGCGGCCGGCGCGTCGCTCGTCCAGCTGTACACGGGCTTCATCTATCGCGGCCCCGCGCTCGTCGCCGAGTGCGTGAAGGCGATCGCGCGCGAACGCGCCGCGTAATATAGCCATAAACAAACGATATTTAACGGTCGATTGTATTTTTGCTATGATCGACCCCACAGTCAGAATCAAGCGCCCCGTTGGGGCAAGGAAGCTCACACGATGAAAATTTCGCTGCTGAAGAAGCTGCTGGTCGCCGGCCTGATCGGTACGTCGTTCGCCGCCGCCACCGCGCAGGCGGCCGACCTCCTCGACCAGGTGAAACAACGCGGCACGCTGCGCGTCGGCCTCGAAGGCACGTTCCCGCCGTTCAACTCGAAGAACCCGCAAGGCGAACTCGTCGGCTTCGACGTCGACATCGCGAATGCCGTCGCCGCGAAGCTCGGCGTAAAGGCCGAGTTCGTCACGACCGAATGGAGCGGCATCATCGCGGGCCTGCAGGCCGGCAAGTTCGACGTGATCGCGAACCAGGTCGGCATCACCGACAAGCGCAAGGAAACGCTCGACTTCTCGCCCGCGTACACCTATTCGTCCGCCCAGCTGATCCAGCGCAAGGACGACACGCGCCAGTTCAAGTCGCTCGACGACCTGAAGGGCAAGAAGCTCGGCGTCGCGCTCGGCACGAACTACATGGACATGGCGAAGTCGGTGCCCGGCATCGACGTGAAGACGTACCCGGGCGCGCCCGAGTACCTGCGCGACCTCGCGGCCGGCCGTCTCGACGCGGCACTCAACGACCGCCTGATGCTCGCGTACCTGACGAAGAACTCGCAACTGCCGCTGCGCCCGGGCGCGAACGTCGGCTCGGCGAATCCGTCGGGCATCCCGTTCAAGAAGGGCAACCCGAAGTTCCAGAAGGCGATCGACGACGCGATGGCGCAACTCGAGGCCGACGGCACGTTCACGAAGATCTCGGACAAGTGGTTCGGCATCGACGTGACGAAGCCGGTCAAGTAAGCACGCCTCTGCTTCCCGCCTGACGGCGGGCCGGAAAGGGCGGCATCCGAAACGATGCCGCCCTTTGTTTTATCGGTCCGGTTTATGATTGCGCTTTCGCGCACGCATTCGATTCGTATTCCATGTCGACAACGTCCCTGCTCGTCCAATCGCTGCCGGTGCTCGCCCAGGGTGCCGTACTGACCGTCAAGTTCGCCGTGCTGTCGATGGTGTTCGGCCTGCTCGGCGCCGTCGTGCTCGCGATGATGGGCATCCGGCAAAGCGAACCGCTCGACGGCTTCGAACGCATCTGGGTCAACGCGCTCGCTGGGCTCGCGCGCGCCTACGTGAGCCTGATGCGCGGCACGCCGCTGCTCGTGCAGATCTTCGTCATCTATTACGGACTGCCGAGCCTCGGCATCTCGCTCGACCCGACGCCGGCCGGCGTGATCGCGCTCTCCGCGAACGTCGCCGCTTACATGTCCGAAAGCATGCGCGGCGCGATCAACGGGATCGCGCGCGGCCAATGGCTGGCCGCCTACAGCCTCGGGCTGTCGTGGGGGCAGACGCTGCGCTACGTGATCGGCCCGCAGGCGCTGCGCATCGCGGTGCCGAGCCTGTCTAACAGCCTGATCAGCCTGATCAAGGACACGTCGCTCGTGTCCGTCATCACCGTGACCGAACTGCTGCGCAGCGCGCAGGAAGTGATCGCGGCGACCTACCAGCCGTTGCCGCTGTATCTGGCCGCCGCCGCGATCTACTGGGTGCTGTGCCAGATCCTCGAATGGGTCCAGCGCTGGTACGAAAAGCGCCTGTCGCTGCCCGCGCGGCACTGAGCACGTCGCCTCTCCCGCCGGGCCGCGGATGCGCGCCCGGCTCCCGCCTTCCCGTCCTTCCCGCCTACTCGCCCGAATAGCGCACGCCGAGCGCCGCGCGTGCCGCATCGGTCATCGCGATCATGCGCCGCGAATGGTCGTGCGTCATGATCGGGCTCTCGAGTTCGCCCGCGCGCAGCAGGTCGCAGAAATGCGCGGTCTCGTAGTTCAGGCCGCCGCCGTCGACCGGCGCGTCGAGTTCGACCGTGCGCCCGTCCGCATAGCGGATCGTCGCCCGCGCGGGGTTCCACCACTTCTCGTGAATCGTCACGTGCCCGCCTGCCGCGGCGATCAGCGCATCGCCGCGCCCCATCACGTCGAGCCCGCAAAAGAGCTGCGCGATGCCGCCGTTCGCGTGGCGGCTGTTCAGGCTCGCGAACACGTCGACGCCCGTCGCGCCGATGCGGCCGAGCGTCTGCACGTCGACTGCCGCGCCGAGCCAGTCGACCGCGAGAAACGCTTCGTAGATCCCGATGTCGAGCAGCGCGCCGCCGGCGCGGTCGAGCCGATAGACGGAATGATCGTCCGGCACCGACGACGACGCGCAGCCCGCGCGCACGAGCCGAATCTCGCCGATCGGATCGTCATGCAGATGCGCGCGCAACCGACGATACAACGGAAAGAACGGCGGCTTCATCGCTTCCATGAAGAGCCGGCCGGCCGTGCGTGCCGCATCCAGCACGGCATCGAGCTGCGTCGCGTTCAGCGTCGCGGGTTTTTCGCACAGCACGGCCTTGCCGGCGGCGAGCGCCGCTTGCGCGTAGTGCGCGTGACTGTCGTGGAGGGTCGCGATATAGATCGCGTCGATGTCGCTCGCGAGGAGCGCGTCGAGGCTGGCGGCAGGCGTGCCGCCGCAGCTGTCGCAGAAAGCGGTTGCCGCATCGGCGCGGCGCGCCCACACGCCGGCGAGCGTGGCATCCGGCACGTGCGCGAGGCTTTGCGCGAAACGGCGTGCGATGCTGCCTGCGCCGACGATGCCGAAGCGCACCGGGCGGTTGTCGAATTCGTTCATCCGGATCTTCCGTGTCGGTCGTATGACGGTGGCCGGCACGCTGCCGGCCGGCCGTCATGATAAACGGCTCGCCGGCACAGGGATAAGCGACGCGCGCCGATTCAGGCGCGCACCGGCACGTCGACGGAGAAATCGCGCGAGATCTCGTCGGCGCTGAAATCGATCAGGGCGAGCGACGCCGCCTCGGCTTCGCGCGGATCGCGGCGTTCGATCGCATCGACGACGCGCGCATGCGCCTTCACCGCAATGTCGTGCGCACCGTCCTTCTGCGCGACGCGCGGATTCACGAGCCGCACAGCGCCGCGCACGATCGCCGCCATCTGCTGGAAGAACTGGTTGCCGCTCGCCTGGACGATTCGCGTGTGCAGCAGTTCGTCCGCCGTGTCGTAACCGGGGTCGCCCGGTTGCAACACCTTGAACGCTTCGAACGCCTCGCGGATGCCCGCGATGTCGGCCGCCGTCGCACGGACCGCCGCCTGCGCGGTCGCGCGCGGTTCGATCAGCATCCGGAATTCGATGACGTCGCGCATGAACTGCGGATCCGGCTTCGCACGAAACCGCCAGCTCACCACGTCTTCATCGATCATGCGCCAGTCGCGCATCGGCCGAACGCGCGTACCGACTTTCGGACGCACGTCGAGCATGTCGCGCGCGAGCAACATCGACAATGCTTCGCGCATCACCGTGCGACTCACGTCGAACTCTTTCGACAGCACATCCTGCGGCGGCAGAATGCCGCCGTACTTGTCCTCGACGATACCTGCGACAAGCCCATCCATCACTTTGGCGACCAGTGACCGGTCTTTGCCCTGCTCCATGACACCTCCCCGTGCGTCGATTTGCGAACACCTGCTCCGCAGTTCCGCCGGCCCTGGTTACGACTGTTCTTATGATCTATAAGTTGATGAGTTCGGGGATATTTCGCTATCTGGTAAACACCTGACAGGGTTATCCCTCTTTTTGATGCGGTTGATTTATAAGGCTTCAAAAAAAGCCCGGAAAGCGCGCTGCGCTTGCCGGGCCGGGCTTTCCACGAACTTTGAACATGCAATCCATTACGGCATCCGGATGCCATTACGGACTGCTTCTCATTCAGTTTCGATTAATCGGGATAAACGATCGTTTCAACGCCGTTTGCCGTGCCGAGCAGGCACAGATTCGCGCCGCGCGCGGCGAACAGGCCGACCGTCACGACGCCCGGCCATGCGTTGACCTGCGCCTCGAAACCGCGCGGATCGGTGATTTGCAACCCCTTGACGTCGATGATCTCGTTGCCGTTGTCGGTGATGTACGGCGCGCCGTCCTTCGTCACGCGCAGCACCGGCACGCCGCCCAGCGCGGTCACGCGCCGGCCGATCGCCGTGCGTGCCATCGGCACGACCTCGATCGGCAGCGGGAATGCACCGAGCACCGGCACGCGCTTGCTGCCGTCCGCGATGCAGACGAACGTATCGGCCACCGACGCGACGATCTTTTCGCGCGTCAATGCGCCGCCGCCGCCCTTGATCATTGCACCGCTTGCGTCGATCTCGTCGGCACCGTCGACGTACACCTGCAGCGATTCGACCTCGTTCAGGTCGAACACCTTGATGCCGTGCGATTTCAGGCGTTCGGTCGTCGCGATGGAGCTCGACACGGCGCCGCGATAGCGCGACTTGACGGCCGCGAGCGCGTCGATGAAGCAGTTGGCGGTCGAGCCGGTGCCGACGCCGATCACGGCGCCTTCCGGCACGTTCTGGATCACATAATCGGCGGCCGCCTGGCCGACCAGGCGTTTGAGTTCGTCTTGAGTCATGGGGGTGGGAATACAGCGGGATTGCGGAAAACCGCCAGTTTACCGGACTCGGGAGACGACCCGGGCATTTTCGGTGGGGTGCCGGCGCTGCGATCAGCGCCGGGCACGCCGGCGATCACGGCGCGCCGGTGGCGGATGCGTCGCCCGCCGGCGGCGTGGCGGAGAAATACTTGTCGAGCAGCGCCTGCGCGATCGCATCGGTTTCGGCGTCCGGATCGCCCGCATAGTCGGCCGGCCGGAAATGCATCTGGAACGCCGCGAATACGCGTCGCGTGCGGGTGTCGAGCACGCCGTCGGCCGGCACGTCGTAGCCGTAGCGCGCGAGCTTCAGCTGCAGTTCGCGCACGTCGACGAGCGCGTGCGGATCGCGGCCGCCGAGCCGGGCGGCCACGGTCGCATCGTCCGGCCACGCGCCGACACCGGCTTGCGCGAGCGCATGCCACGGGAACAGCGGCCCCGGATCGATCTTGCGTTGCGGCGCGATGTCGCTGTGCCCGACCACGCGCGTCGGCGGAATCCGGTAGCGCGCGACGACATCTTTCGACAGACGGATCAGCGCATCGACCTGTTCGGGCGGATACGGCTGCCACGTGCGGTTTTGCGGATCGAGCGGGCCGCGATTCACGTTCTCGATGCCGATCGACGCTGCGTTGAGCTCGGTCGTGCCCTGCCATTCGCTGATGCCCGCCTGCCATGCGCGTTCCGATTCGGGCACGAGCTGGTAGACCACCGGCATCCCGCGTTCGATGCGCGGTTGCGGCGGCACGACGTAGTGCGCGCTGACCGAATCGCCCGTCAGCGTGCGCAGCGATTTCGCTTCGTCGCTTTCGGTGTAATGCATCACGAGAAAGCGGATCCGCGAATCGGCGCCGCGTGCGTGCAAGCTCGTGTCGGCGTAGTAAGTGCCGCGCCCGACCAGTGACGGCGACGTGCAGGCGGCCAGCAGGCCGAGGATGGCGCACGATGCGCCGAGGCGAAACAGGGTCATGTTCGCGAGTTCCGGGAGGCGCGTGCCGCGCGCAGTCGCGGCACGCGTCGTGCGGGTCGTGACGGCCCGCGCAGCGCGCGAGACCGCGCGCGTCAGCCCGTGTATCAGCCCTTCACGCGCCGCTGCCGCACCGCTTCATACAGGCACACGCCGCTCGCGACCGACACGTTCAGGCTTTCCACGCTGCCGGCCATCGGGATGCTCATCACTTCGTCGCAGGTGTCGCGCGTGAGCCGGCGCATGCCTTCGCCTTCCGCACCCATCACGATGGCGACGGGACCGTCGAGCTTCGTGTCGTACAGCGTGCCCGACGCCTCGTCCGACGTACCGATGACCCACACGCCCGCGTCCTTCAGCTCGCGCAGCGCGCGGGCGAGGTTCGTGACCGTGATGTACGGCACCGTGTCGGCCGCGCCGCTCGCGACCTTCGCCGCGGTCGCGTTCAGGCCGACCGCGCGGTCGCGCGGCGCGATCACCGCATGCGCGCCGGCCGAATCGGCGACACGCAGGCATGCGCCGAGGTTGTGCGGATCGGTGACGCCGTCGAGTACCAGCAGCAGCGCCGGGCCCTGGATGCCGTCGAGCAGCTCGGACAGGTTCTGTGCGAGCGGAACATCCTCGACGCGCGCCACGACGCCCTGGTGGCGCTCGGTATGCGCGAGGCCCCACAGGCGGGTTTCATCGGCCGCAATCAGCCGCACGCCCGCTTCCTTCGCGGCGTGCAGGAAGTCCTGCATGCGGCGGTCGCGGCGCGTCTGGTCGTACAGCACCTCCGCAACCGTCGACGCATCGTGCCGCAAACGTGCGGTCACCGCATGAAAACCGTAAAGAACCTTCAGACGAGACATGACTGGAACAACCTTCGATCAAACGTGCGGCCGCGCGACATGCGCAGCCGCGATCCATGGAAAAGGAAAGCGCCGCGTTGCCGGCCGGTGACCGGTCAAGCGCGGCGTCTCTCGATACTGCAAGGGCGTGCGCGTGCGCCGCCCCGAACGCTCAATACTTCTTGCGGGCGTGCACCTTCTTCGCGGCCGTCTTCGCCGCCGCACCGCCCTTCTTCTTCGCGGCACGCGCGGCGCGCGCCTCCTTCACCGCAACGGTCGGTGCGCTGGCCGCCTTCTTGCGGCGCGGCGCGGCGTCCTCCACCGGCGGCAACGCGCGCACGCGCGGGCCGCCGCGATCGTTACCGTTGCCGGCGACAGCCGGCGCCGGTGCCGGACGCGGCGCCTTCACCGGCGTGTCGCGCACGAGGCGGAAGTCGATCTTGCGTGCGTCGAGATCGACGCGGCTCACCTGCACGCGCACGCGATCCGACAGGCGATAACGGATGCCCGTGCGCTCGCCGCGCAGCTCGTTCTTGATCTCGTCGTACTGGAAGTAGTCCGAGCCGAGTTCCGTGACGTGCACGAGCCCTTCGATGAACAGCGTATCGAGCTGCACGAAGATGCCGAACGACGTGACGCCGTTCACCATCCCGCCGTACTCCTCGCCGAGCTTGTCGCGCATGAAGTAGCACTTGAGCCAGGCCTCGACGTCGCGCGACGCTTCGTCGGCACGGCGCTCGTTCGCCGAGCAGTGCAGGCCGAGTTCTTCCCAGATCGCCGTGTTCGAGCGCGAACGGCCGCGCGCTTCGTCGTCGGCCTGCTGCATCGCGCGGGCGCGCGGCGACAGCGCGGTGTTCAGCTCGAAGCCGTCCGGCGCCTTCGGCACGTACTTCTTGCCGGACAGGATCGCGTAGATCGCGCGGTGCGTGAGCAGGTCGGGATAGCGGCGGATCGGGCTCGTGAAGTGCGCGTACGCCTCGTACGCGAGACCGAAGTGACCGATGTTGTCCGGGCTGTAGACGGCCTGCTGCATCGAGCGCAGCAGCATCGGCTGCAGCATCTGCGCGTCGGGCCGGTCGCGGATCTGCGCCATCAGCGCCGCGTAGTCGCTCGCATGCGGCTTGTCGCCGCCGCCGAGCGAGAGGCCCATCCCGCGCAGGAACGCGCGCAGGTTCTCGAGCTTCTCCGGCGTCGGCCCCGCGTGCACGCGGTACAGGCCCGGGTGCTTGTGGCGCTTCAGGAAATCGGCCGCGCACACGTTCGCGGCCAGCATGCATTCCTCGATCAGCTTGTGCGCATCGTTGCGCTGACGCGGGACGATCTGCTCGATCTTGCCTTGCGAGTTGCAGACGATGTAGGTCTCGGTCGTGTCGAAGTCGATCGCGCCGCGCTTCTGGCGTGCGGCGAACAGCGCCTTGTAGACGCCGTACAGATCCTGCAGGTGCGGCAGCAGGTCCGCGCGGCGCGCGGCCTCCGGCCCCTTCGTGTTCGACAGCACGGCCGCGACTTCGGTGTACGTGAGGCGCGCGGCCGAATGGATCACGGCCGGATAGAACTGGTACGCCTTGATCTCGCCGCGCGCGGTAATCACCATGTCGCATGCGAGCACGCAGCGATCGACCTGCGGGTTCAGCGAACAGAGGCCGTTCGACAGCTTCTCCGGCAGCATCGGGATCACGCGGCGCGGGAAGTAGACCGACGTACTGCGCTCGAGCGCGTCGGCATCGAGCCCGCTGCCCGGCTGCACGTAGTGCGACACGTCGGCGATCGCGACGATCAGGCGGAAGCCGTCGCCGCGGCCGACCTTGGTCGGCTCGCAGTAGACGGCATCGTCGAAGTCGCGGGCATCCTCGCCGTCGATCGTCACGAGCGGCACGTCGCGCAGGTCGACGCGGAAGCGCAGGTCGGTCGGCCGTACCTTGTCCGGCAGCGCGGCGGCTTCGTCGAGCGCCGGCTGGCTGAATTCGTGCGGCACGCCGTACTTGCGCACGGCGATCTCGATTTCCATGCCCGGATCGTCGATGTCGCCGAGCACTTCGACGACGCGGCCGAGCGGCTGCGAATGGCGGCTCGGGAAGTCGGTCAGTTCGACGACGACGACCTGCCCGACCTTCGCCTTCTTCACGTTCTGCGTGATCAGGATGTCGTGGCCGATGCGCTTGTCTTCGGGGGCGACGATCAGCGCGCCGTTCTCGTTGAGCAGGCGGCCGATCACGCGCTTGTTCGCGCGCTCGGTGACTTCGACGACGTGCCCTTCCGGGCGACCGCGGCGATCGTAGCCGACGATCCGCGCGAGCACGCGGTCGTTGTGCATGACCTTCTGCATTTCGCCGTTCGGCAGGAACAGGTCGTCCTGGCCGTCGTCGCGGATCACGAACCCGTAGCCGTCGCGATGGCCCTGCACGCGGCCGGCAACGAAGTTCGACGGATGGGTGAGCTGGTAGTGGCCGCGCTTGTCGAGGCGGATCTGGCCGTCGCGTTCCATCGCGGCGACACGCCGGAAGAACCCCTCGCGCTCCTGACGCTTGATCGACAGCGCTTCGGCGATGTCGTTGGCTGCCAGCGGCGCGTCGCTCGTACGCAGCACGCCGAGAATTTCTTCACGGCTCGGAATGGGGTACGGATATTTGCTCAAGGGTTTGTCGATGATTGTTCTCGTTGCGTTGACTGATGGTGCACGGCATCAACATAGAAGTGTCCGTCAGACAGTTCTATAGTGACGGCGGCGGATCATTCTATCACCCGCCTGTGCCGCCAAATGACGCGAATGCCGCGTGCAGGCGCCGCGGCGACCGGTTTGCGGTGCATCGCAAAAAAGTGTTGACACGATTAATTGGGGCGCTATAATTTCGCTTCTTTGCAGCAAGCAGCTACTGCAAAACGTGCCCAGGTGGCGGAATTGGTAGACGCACTAGGTTCAGGTCCTAGCGGTGGCAACATCGTGGAGGTTCGAGTCCTCTCCTGGGCACCACTTATTTAAAAAAGGTCGGCTTCTGCCGGCCTTTTTCTTTTTCAGGCCCAGGAAGCAAAGCGCCTGCGCGCTTTGCGCGAGGACTCGAAAGGCTGCGCTTGCAAGCGCAGCCGGGGTCGCGCTCGTGTGACCGAGTCCTCTCCTGGGCACCATCTGTTTTTTGAAAAGGTCGGCTTCTAGCCGGCCTTTTTTCATTTCCGGCCGCACATTGCGCGTACTGTGCCGCGCCATATGCCCGCCACTCCGATCGATAGCAGAATTAATCGGTTATCGATTGCCCTCCCCGTTGGTACGTTAGCCGCCTCGCTTTCAACGAACCCGACGAGGAACCACCCCATGACGTCGATGAACCGCCGCGCGTTCGCGCGCGCGATGCTGGCCGCCGGCCTGAGCGTCGCCGGCATCCGGACGCACGCCGAGAACGCGCCCTCCACGTTGCGCATCGGATACCAGAAATCGTCGACGCTCATTACGCTGCTCAAGACGCGCGGCACGCTGGAGCAGTCGCTTGCGACGCTCGGCCTGCGCGTGTCGTGGCATGAATTCGCGAGCGGCTTGCCGCTGACCGAAGCGCTCAACGTCGGCGCGGTCGATTTCAGTGCCGACGTGGCCGACACCGTTCCCGTCTTCGCGCAGGCCGCGCATGCGCGCTTCGTATACGTCGCGCAGGAAGCGCCGTCACCGAAAGCGCAGGCCATCATCGTCAAGCGCGACAGCGCGCTGCGCACGCTCGCCGATCTCAAGGGCAAGCGCATCGCCGTCACGAAGGCAGCCGGCAGCCACTACCTGCTGCTTGCCGCACTCGCGCGCGCAAAGCTCACCCCCGCCGACGCCGCAATCCACTACCTGACGCCGGCCGACGGCCGCGCGGCGTTCGAGCGCGGCAGCGTCGATGCATGGATCACCTGGGACCCGTATGTCGCATCGGTCGACGCGAATCCCGACGTGCGGATTCTGGCCGACGGCGACGGGCTTGCGTCGTACCAACGCTATTACCTTGCGTCGAGCAGCTTTGCCGCCGCGCGCCCCGACGTCATCCAGATCGTGTTCGACCAGTTGTCGCAAGCCGGCACCTGGCTCCGCGAACATCAGCAGGAGGCCGCCAATACCCTCGCCTCGATCTGGGGACTCGACGCGAAGACGATCGAGCGCGCGAACGCGC
Source organism: Burkholderia sp. USMB20 (assembly GCF_000949135.2). GTDB lineage: Bacteria > Pseudomonadota > Gammaproteobacteria > Burkholderiales > Burkholderiaceae > Burkholderia. The sequence continues at coordinate 205,026 of NZ_JTAN02000017.1, forward strand.
GACGCAGCTATCTCGTGCGCACCGTGGCCACGCAGAACTTCGGTGAACAGCAGAAGATCGCCGATACGTTCCTCGCGGCCGGTTTGCTGCCCGCCCGCGTCGACACGGGTGAAGCGCTGCGCTGGAATTTCGCGGCAAAGCGTGCTGAGCCGATCGGCGCCTGATGCCCGGAACCTGCAACGCGCGATAATTTTGATCGCGATCGAAAAATTGTGTTGACAGATGCTCCAGACACGCTAGAATAGCGGTCTTCGCATCGCAGCAAGCGAAACGTGCCCAGGTGGCGGAATTGGTAGACGCACTAGGTTCAGGTCCTAGCGGTGGCAACATCGTGGAGGTTCGAGTCCTCTCCTGGGCACCACAAGGCTGTATAGCGTAGTACAGAGAAGTCCAGAAGACCCCGTAAATCATTGAATTTTCGGGGTTTTTTGTTTATTGCCGTCCAAACCAGAACACGGCAAGCCACGTGCAGACGAGTACGTTTTTGAGTACATTGAAAGTTCGAGATCCCGCAATGTACTCACCATGCCTCTCACCGTTCGCGAAGTCGAAGCGGCCCGCCCCCGGCCGAAGCCCTACGGTGTCGCCGATGGCGACGGCCTGGTCCTCTGGGTGACACCAGAGGGCAACAAGTTCTGGCATTTCCGCTATCGCCTGCACGGCAAGCAACCGCGCATCTCGCTGGGACGCTTCCCGGACGTGACGCTTCAGAAAGCGAGGCAGCAGGCAGCGGCATACCGTGCACTCGTCGCCGATGGCGCCGATCCGCGCGCGAAACGACGGATAGACCGCCAGCGGGCGGATACCGGCGACGACGGCACGTTCAGGGCAGCCGCGGAGCTCTGGTACAAGAGCAAACAGGATGCGGGTCGGGCCGCCTCGACGCTGGACAAGATTCGGACGTACCTCGACAAGGACATCCTGCCCGAGCTCGGTTCGATCAAGCTAGTAAACATCACGCGCGCCGACTGCGCCCGCGTCCAGGAACGTTTCGAAAAGCGCGACGCCCTCAACGTCTCGAAAAAGGCCCGCGGCTGGCTGCGCGAGATTTTCAGTCAGGCCATTGCACGCGGAAAGTGCGAATTCAACCCGGCCTCGGAACTCAAGGTCATTGCGAAAGCCGCTCCGAAGGCAAAACCCTATCCTCACCTCCTCGAACCGGAACTGCCTGACTTCCTGCGCGCGCTTGAGAAATCGTCGAGCCGCCTCATCGCCTACGTCGCTGCTTGGATGACCATCTGGACGGCAAGCCGGCCGGGTATGGTCCGATACGCTGAATGGATCGAGGTCGATCTCGACGAGGCGCTCTGGACGATCTCCGCCGAAAAGATGAAGATGCGGCGTAGCCACGTCACGCCGCTTCCATCGCAACTCGTGAAGGCGCTTAGGGAGCTCAAGAAGCTGACTGGCCGTCACCGGTACGTGTTCCCGGGTATCGGCACGAAGCATGAGGTCATCAGCGAGAACACCATCAACCTCGTATTTTCCAAGATTGGCTATAAGGGCCGTATGGTAGGGCACGGCACACGCCATACCGCGAGCACCCTCCTTCGCGAGCACGGCTGGGTGAAGGACCACGTCGAAACGCAGCTAGCCCATCTTGAAGAAGGGACCGCCGGTGACTACAACCACGCTAGGTATCTGGTCCAACGCCAAGCAATGATTCAGTGGTACGCCGATTACCTTGACGCGCTCAAGACAGGAATCGAAAGTGATCAGCAAGAAGCTCTTTGTTGCAGGGTCAATGTCGTCCCTCCGCGACCGATTGTCGAAAGCCTGGAGCCGGGCATAGCAGCTTGATCCAACGCTGAATGTGCACGTACCGAGCAGTCGATAAGGCTCGTCCCAGGCTAGTGCATCGGTCTTGACCGTCCCGGGCGACGCCTTCTACGGATGCGCCGCGGCGGAACACAGACATAGCTAACGTCACTGCAAGCTATAAGGTTCTACGGCGGAATTCGATGTGACGTTCGGCAATTCGCAGATGCTATGCTACGAAAGTGCGATGGATTGGAAGCCATAGTATGTCTTCGCGCCGAGTGACCGCCGCGCCAGTTAGCAGTCCGCCGGCTGAGAGCCTTTTGCCTCAAAGTGAAGGGCAGCTCGAACAAAAGCAATAGTCGCACACAGAAACAAGCAGTGTTGGACGTGATACATCGCGCTACCCATCGAAAACAGAAAATAAACATGTCGAACACTACGACCTGGTCCCAGTACCTATCGAAGTATGAGCACATCTTCGGAAGTTCATCTGAATGGAATGCATTCAAATGGAGCCCGAATGAAGAAGACAAAGGTGCAGCGTCAGAACTCCATACACAGCTGATATCTCGAATAGCGACTCATTCGTTGACTTACCAAGACGGGATAGAGGCGTCGGCACTACATAGTCTTCATCAGCTGTTCGACAAGACACGCTCGATTTCGGACAAATATCCAGAGGCTGGGCATTTCCACACCGTCGCGTGGTTCGTCCTCAACTATCACGTGCGCCCCTTCACTGCGAGATGGCATCCTCGAAATGAGAGCGGCGCTCTCATGGCGTTAGACTCCACTGACGAATTCCGCTCAGAACTACGCCGGCTACAGGTGGTTCTGAAGGACTTCGATAGCCTATTGCTCGTGATGTGTGACCGCAACGACTTGCCAGAGCTACCTGCTCTGGACTACGGTCGCCGGCTAGTACGCGAAGAAATGTCTCGACCAGTCTTCTCAAAGATTTCCCTCGTCCATGGTGGTCTAGATGAAAACGACGCTACCAGATTGAACGACGCGGAACGCCAAGCAATCGTGGCTCGACGCGATTATTATGGCACCCCTTATGCTCCTGAACCTCACGACCCGTCCGCCAGCGGACTTGCTTTATCTGGCGGCGGCATTCGGGCGGCTACGTTCTCGCTCGGGGTCCTAGTTTCGTTGGCTCGGCGAGGCTTGCTACCACAGTTCGACTATCTCTCCACCGTATCAGGCGGGGGCTATCTCGGCTCTTTCATAACGTCCTTCGTATCACATATTCCTGGCACTTCTACAGACGTTCCGATTGACCAGATTGGACTAAAGCCAGATCAATTGCCTTTTCGCCGGGACGGGGGCGAAGCAGCCGCGCTTCGGCACATTCGGCACCACAGCCGCTATCTCCAAGCATCTTTACTCGAACGTATAGGCCTAGGCGCTGCGCAGTTCTTTGGCATAGTCGTCAACTGGATGGCATTAATGGCGATGCCAGCGCTCATTGGTATCATCGAAAATCACTTTAGGCCTTGGATTGATAAGTTTCTGTCCCCGGTTAATCACGGACTGGTAATTCCAAGCCTTTTAATTAGCATAGCCGTGAGCTTGCTAGCCTTGGCGCGCGTCAGCGTTCGAATGAAACCAATGGCCCGAAATGGTTTATCGATCGTTGGCCTGACGCTAGTATTTCTCTTGGCTTGGCGCGTGTTGGGATACCTGCATACGTGGGTTGACATTTTTGCAACGCAATCACGAATTCGCGATTATTTTGGGGCTGCGATATTATCTGCGATCGGTGCACTTCCTATTATTGCAGCAATACTAATAGTTGCGGCCGGACAAAAGCTTCCACGTGCCACAAAATTGCTCGGAGTAATTGCTGGGCTTGCTGCACCCGTGATGCTGCTAGATATCGAGCTTCTCGTATTTGCTCACCTGCACGATCCGTCCTCGCTCTCCTTCTGGTCGTCCGAACGAGAAAGTCATCCTGAGTGGATCGCCGCGCTAATTGCGATCACGCTGATAAGCCTAAACGTCAATTTTACCTCGCTGCACGACTTCTATCGGCGTAAACTTGCGACTGAATTTGTCATTCGTCCTGCCGCTCATCTCACATCTTCTTCCTTTCTCGCGCTTCAGTTCCAAAAGCTTAGCGAATGGGTGCGAGACTACGCAGGTAGGCGGTCAAAGATGGGGCAAGAAAAAGCAGAAGACACTGGCACCCAGCGTGCGCGGCCAGACAATTCCTTTGAGGTCGCTGTGAAGCTTAAACTTTCCGCGATGAGCGTAAGCGCTAAAGGCCCCTACCACTTAATCAATGCAGCGCTGAACGTGCCGGGGTCAAAGAGCAGCGCGATGCAAGGACGCCGCACCGATTTTTTTCTGTTCAGCCAAAGTTACTGCGGCAGCCCACTAACAGGATATCAACCAACAACAGATTGGGAAAAGTGTGATCGAAGCCTCGATCTGAGCAGCGCAATGGCCATCTCCGGGGCTGCGGCGTCTCCGCTGATGGGCCTGACGACCAAGCCATATATGTCGTTCTGGATGGCTTTATTCAACATTCGACTCGGCTATTGGCTCCGAAGACCAAATCGATTACGGAAAGTCGCCGCGGTCGACGCGCCGGGGGTTGGTTATCTATTCAGGGAGATGTTTTCTACCGCCAGTGAACGCAGTCGATTTCTCAATATTACTGATGGTGGTCACATCGAAAATCTCGGCGTCTATGAGCTCCTGAGGCGTCGCTGCAAGTATATTGTCGCAATAGACGGCGAGCACGATCCATCGATGACGTTCAATGCCTTGGCTACGTTACAGCGACTGGCCGCGATAGATCTTAATACCAAGATCGACATTGATCTCGATAATTTGCGATTAACAGATGATGGATTAAGCCGATCTCATTTCGAGTTTTGCCGAGTGCTGTACCCCGCGTCGCGCGAAGAAAAGGCCGAGGTGGGATACTTGCTCTATGTTAAGTTGTCGCTGACCGGAAACGAGGGAGAGTTCATCCGACGCTATAGACTGGACGAACCCGAATTCCCGCATCACCCCACGGCTAATCAGTTCTTTACGGAAGCGCAGTTCGAGGCGTACAGATCGCTTGGGGAACACGTAGGTGATAAGCTTTTCCTCGAAGCCATCACCGGAAAGCACTTCGATGACCCGATCGTACCTATGGCAGCTTGGTTTGGTGGAATCGGCGAAGAGATGTTGTCTGAGAGCGATCTTCTTCCTGCCCGCGCTAGTACTTCGGCAGGTTAGAACATCCCCAGTTGCCCCGTTACAGGTGCGAGCCCATAAAGACAGCGCATTGTTTCCAGGAATTGGGACTGCCCACCGTAACTCGGATGACGAACCTGCTCGACGTTCGAGTTACGTGAAAGCTTTCTGGCGGTCGCTGCGGCGTCATTGCCTATTGCGACGAGCCGTCTGGGTTTCAATAGATCTATCAACTCCGCCAGGACATCCTCTCCGCCTCTTCGCTCTGCCGCACTATGGCTACGATTGCTGAAAGGCTTCGATGGCTCATGCGGATGTAGCGGAAATACGTTCCACAGGAAAATTGGATCTCCGATCTGTGAGAGCAATCCCCAAATTACCGCAGCAGTTCTTTCCGCAACCGGTTGTCCGTATGTTGGTCGCAGTGCATTAACACCCCAGCGCTGGGTATGCGCCTGCATATAGACATCATCGGTCAACGCGAGACCGGTTCGCCGTCCACCGCGATATCCGAGGTCCCGGCCTATCCATATCGAGTCAATCTCGGAGCGAGTCGCTGCCTTGAGAATTGCCAGCAGCATCCGACGCCGCATGATCGGGGCGTCTACTCGGTCATGCACGGGACAACGATGTGCGTACGGATTGAAAGTATCCGGAAACGTCAGGGTCTCAAGACCCTTGATAAACTGGTTTGCATTCAATCGATTTCATCCAGCCGACGAAAAGTAAGCTTCCGCGATGCGCGATCACCGATAACAACCCCACCGCTGGAAGTCACGACCTTCCGGAAGACTGCGTAGCCTTGCAGGATGGCATCTTCCCACAATTTCAGCGGACATGCCTCGACCTCGTAACCTCGTACAAACTCCCCGATAGTCTTCAGCAAATCGAACGACACTCCAGTTTGACCTTCGAAAAAGTCGAGCGATTTGGCCCTCGAATAGAGCCACGCAGTCAAGCCCTCCTCCACGACTATTGCCCTCCCACCATCCTGTGCTTCATCAATCGAGCTAACGCTTTTGCGCTTGTGCTTGATTAAGGCGCGAAACGTGGGCGACCAGTGCAGTATTGCTGCGTGGGCGAAGTGGAAGACGTCGTGGAAGCGATACCCATCCCGGTCCTCAATGTTGTCGGTAAGGGGATCACCGATGAATACGCCGTTCCATTGCAAGCAACTCTGCCCATTTCTGCGCTGTTTGATGACTATTTCGAAATGAGCGGGCAGTCGCTCCTCTTCGTCGAACGTATCGTCAAACGTCGGAAGAGTTGAGATGTCGGGCATCAGAAAGCGCCCAGAGGCCTTGGTTAGGTTGCGGTGAAGCACCCTCGAAAACGTGATGTTTGCAGCCTGAAGAGCGTGAAGATACGATCCAGCAAAATTTTGAAGAAGGTGCTCTCCATTGGATACGTTTTCGCGCAATGCAAGCAGGGCTGCTGCCGAATGGCCCAGATCAAGGAGTGCGTCATCGAGATTTCGAAGTGCCAAGGCCGACGAAATATGAACTATAGGGCTAGTTGCAACGTCGCTAGCGGCGACCGTCATCGTATATCCACTGTTGCGCGTTGCGTTTGACAGAATCATAGGCAAACTGACGTCGAGGCGGCGAGCTAGCGCAGCAAAATACCAAAGCGCGTCGCCGAATTCCTCTTCGACCGCCGCTTCATAGCCCTTATAGGCTTCTCGTTCCCTGTGCAACTTCTTAGCGGGTGCCATGATACTCCCCACCTCACCAAAAAGTCCCATGAGAACCGGGCGTAAGTCGTCCTCTGATAAGCGATCAGTTGGCCGTATTGCATCAAGATAGTCCTGAAGAAGTATCGATCTACAACCGTCAACGATTCCGTTCATATCGAACCTCACCAATCAATCGGCCGCCCGAGATACCCGGTAGCGCCGAGCGACGAAAACCACTCCACAAAGCACGCTTCCATTCCGGCAGGAAAATACCGCTTGTATCCACGACCAATGCATAGATCATGGCCTTCGTAGCTTCTCAGGTTCGCCGGAATCAGCGGGCCATTTCCACCCCAGTATGCGAAGATCCGACCGATCAGTACCCGATCGACGCGTGTGTCATTACGTATGTTTCTAATGTTCGGGACGCCCTCCTCGTAACTGTGATGTGAGTCTGCTTGTGCCCAACCACCATCAACGCGATGATATATGTTGTCTCCGAATGCAACCTTCGCACTTCCCTCCAGGCTTGGCCTTTTATACTGAAACCGGGGATCATTCCAATACCCGTCAAAGGTCATCGTTTCCGACACCTGCATTGCATACACAAGGTAGCCCGCACGATTGTTTGATGCACTTCCGGTTCCGACAACCCAATCCCCAACTTGCGCAAAGCGTCTGACATCGGGTTTACAAGTCGCAAGCGTACAACATTGGCCAAAAGGATTCGGCGCAAATCCATAGTCGCGCGCGACCACATAGGAGAATAGAGTCATTTTATTTAACAGCTATATCTCTTGATATCTCGATGAGTTGACGGCTTACCTTCAAAATCTTCCCAACTCTCGCCCTGACCATTTATGGCCTTTATAATACTTTCGCCGTGCCAGCCGACGACCATGGAATCCGCGTAGTCCGCCAGCGCCTGTGGAATCTCGCATCCCTTTTCGCCACGTGCCCAGACGCCAATTATCGTTTTCCCTTCCTTCTGAGCATACTCGATTTCCCAATTTACGTAATGACTGTCCTTGGTCTGCGGGGTGATATACACAATCAGCGTACTGCAGTCCCTGATACGTGGCGCCAAGATCTCCGACTTTATATAATCTTCTGATTTGGCATTATTTGGGTTACTAGAATTTATTGAATAATCTCTAATATTCATCCCATTTTCAGCCAGCAACGCCTTTAGCTTGCCAAGCCCATCATCGTCTTCGTGTACATGGCTTATAAAAACATTCTTCGTCTGCGCCGGCTTATCCATACCCCCTCCACTGTCAATATCGGTATCAGCGACAATCAACCTGCCCAAGCACACTCAACTTCCTCGCGCTCGCCAGAAAATAATGCTCATGATTTCATCAGTTTGGCGCACCTTTTGGATTGTAAATTTTCTTTATCGGAGACGTCGACCAAATCCGATCCGAAAGTTGATTAGATAACAACCCTTCCATCGAATCATCTTATGCGCCCATCAATCAGCGCAATAACTCGACTTTCCAGATCCTGCCTTGTTAATGCGGTGTGGTAAATAAGATCACGCGCCCTAGTAGGCACAATGCGAGTCTCGTCTGTTCGAATTATCCAAAGATCCATTTTTTCTTGGCTATGCCTATCGAGCGCCAACTCAAACTCATCGAAGCACCAAGGACTACACGCATATTCGGCCGACCACAATGCGATGAAAACCGTCGCTTCGAAGACGGCCTCGCGAATTCGTTCAACGACCGAGTGTCCCGCCCCGAAATCGCTTTCATCGCGGAACACTGTGATATTCCGGCGCCGGAGAAGAGTTTCAACATGATCGGCTTCCGCCTGCCGCGCCCTCGGATAACTAATGAAAATCTTCTCGTTGCTCGGAGCGTCGAGCACGGAGTCTCTGCCTACGGCAAACGCATTGATCATCGATTCAAGAGAATCCTCGACGTCGTGGTCTTGCAACTTTATGAAATTGAGGCCCAGCTTGTCTTCCAATTCGTACCGACGACGCTCGTATGATAATTTTGCAGCACCTCCGAGCACGGGAAAGGGTAGAACATGCTTTCGCTTTCCATCGGCGACCTGGAGCAGCATATTAGCGGAGCCGTCAACGTGCCCCCCGATAGCAATCGTCACGTTGCTGGAATCAAGCGCTCGCAACTGAGACAAAAGCCATGCGTACCGGCGGCCATCTTCTGTATCGCTTTGCCAAGGTGCGTGCGGAATTCTATGCACGTTTTCTAACTTCAATTGACCAACGACATTTTCTATACTCTGTCTTACCTTGGCGTCGTCGGGGAAGTGAAACTCGACCTCGATTGAACGTCCACGTGCGGCCGATGCAGCACCATGCAACACCTCAACGTCCGCGGTATTTGGGAAAGGACTGCACAGTATCAGGGCATGACCAGCGTTTGCTAAGCTTCGTCCTATAGACCGACAGAGTTTGCTCCTCCCCTGCTCCGATGAATCGACTCCGCGATCGGCTGGCCCACCAATAACAAATATCTTCATTGTGTTGCCCCGATGTATTTTCTCTTTAAAAGATTTTCCTGGTTCACGCCTGCATCGCAATTTTAAATCTCGACATTACCGTCGAGCAGAATGACAGAATTGATTTAACACACCCACTATGCACAGATACGGTTTGGGCTGTTCAAAACACTTTGCTTTTAGGTGCTACACGAATTTTCCAATGAGGCGTTGAAACTGAGACCGCAAAACCAATCAATGACATCGATTGATGTTTTAGCTCGACCATGCCTGCCCTCTCGCTAGCCCTGTCACGATCGACTCTTCACAAATCGCCGTGTCGCATCGGTCTTACTGACCTGAAGGGTAATGAACGGCCCCGAGGCTAATGCTTGGAAGACGCGAATCGCATCCCGCTCCTGCAGATAAGCAATCGCGGGATTGAGACGTCGCGCAGTCCAGCCGTACCTCTGTGCGATCTCCAAAGGCGTTGTCGGCATCTCCGAATCATTGACAAGGTCGACGGCTAGCCGCACAGCATCAAGAGCCGGATCCCAAGGCTGCCAGTAGCGATCGAACTCAGAATACAGCGTGCTTTTGGGTACTACAAAGTCGAATCTGGTCTGCACGCGATGTCGGATCTCGTAAAGCGCGTCAGCCAAATCCTCAGGCGACAGGCCTGTACGTTCTGCGATCTCGTCGATCTTCAATTGAGGATCGGCGAATTGTCCATTTTTGCTAGCCGTAACGAATAAGCCCGCCACGGCTGTCGCCGCACTTGTGTACCCACTACGAGGCGCACTAACAGCCGCCGGCGCGGGTCCACGCTCCGGTTTCCTGCTCACTCCGTGGATATCGTGGACGAGTTGGAGCATTCCCGTCCCGTCCGCGCCGATTTCGGGCGAAAGCATTCCGGCCATCAAAGGAGGAAGGGCCGTCGCTCCCAGTCCATGTCGCAGCGGTATGAACCGGCTCTTGTCACCGAGCTTGCGTATGAAGCCTCCGTCGATTTCCTCGTTCACCCACGGGCGGGTTATTGACGCCGGTGTCAGGAGAACAAGGAAATGCGTGCAATTCTCCAGGCCTTCATCGATCTTGCGTCTGATGCTATCGCCGGCCCGAATCTCCCACTCCGCCCACCATGTTTCAATCCCGTTCGCCTGTAAACACTCAGCGATTTTGCTGGCCAGATGCCGATCTTCCCATCCATAGCTGAGAAAAGCGCGCGGACCAGTGCCAGCATCTGAATCAACAAACGTCATGCTGTTCAACTCCTCCGGGCTCATCCTGTCCCGAACTATCTGTAGCAGCGCCGGCGACCCTTCTATCCGAAACGCCATATCCCGGAGATCATCTCCCTCAACTACCACGGAAGGAAACTCTCCCGTCTCCGGATGCCGAATCGATCCTAACTTTTCCCGCATGCTAGTCGCGATCTTGGCAGCGGCAGTCCGCATTATCTCTTTCTCAAGATCCCTCGGCATGATCGATTTGCCATTGATCGTCAACTTCAACAGGCTCTCTTCTAGTTTACTCTTTTACGGATTTTCGCCGTGCCTTTCGCCCATCTTGCAAGACTCGCGTATGTATCGGCGGCCTCGGTAATCCACAGCTCGCGCTTTTTTGTCTCCCGGCTTGTCTCTATATCCACGTGCGGGTACAGGTTGAGATACTCTTCGCCTTTGAATGCCTCTTCCTGGTTCCGAGTTATCGGGATGATCCCAACAGATCCCTTAAGGCCGTCAAAGAAACCAAGCTCCCATGGCATCCAACGGGATTTCTTCGAGTACTGACTGTGGACGTAAAGAAGCGTATTCGAGCATCGCATCCGATATCGCAGGATCTCCGCAGTCTCTCGCGTTACCCTTTCGGGAGAAAGATGAGGATCGCTGTACTTGTCGACGTAGACTGAGAGTCCTCTATCCTCAAGCAAAGCCACGACGCCGAGCAAAATATCCTCCGGCTCTGCCGAAGAATGGCTGAGAAACACATCGAACCGTTCATCGGCCAATGCGGCTGTCGCTTCCGAGAGTATGCGCCCCGCAGATTTCTGAAGACGTCGAGTGACGCGTTCCGCACGCGCTCGAACTTCCTGTTCCGTAAGATATGCCATGGCAATACAAGCTATGAGCCATCCTTGGTGGTCGCAACATTGAGCAACCCGCGAATGATAAGAAGGATGGCTTGATCGACGTGTGGCGTACAGGCAAGAATAGTGTTCTCTTCCTGCGTAAGACCGTTGTGAAGATCGACGTCTCGGAAGACCTTGAAGGCGGCCCGACCAGGCCATGCCGGCCGCGATCCTGTCCAAGGCGCAATCAGTCCGACGCTTTCCGCGATGTCGCGCGCACACCCGCCGAAGCCGCCCAGGAGAAACAGGGGCTGCCCTTTTTGCATCGACAGCAATGCTTCTTCGGCGATACCGGGCATGGCGCCTCTGTACTGATCCACCCGTCCGCCCAAGACAATTCTGGCGTGCGTCTCTGAGAGCATTGTCCGACGCATGGACGTAAGTCCCTGCGACCACTCCACGTCGGTTGGCGCACACTGCAGAAGGTGCTGACGTTCATCCACCGACAGCCGGGCACCGTCCAGTGTGAGGCAAACGAGTTCAGCCGCCCCTTCAAGGTCAGCAGCAAATGCTTGCAGATCGCCGAACGGCTTAGCAATATGCACTGGCCAAGCCAGATAATTGGTAACACCGATTTGATCGTCCCCACCACTCGTATCCCGGCGGTGCCGAGCCACAAGCTCGAATAACAACTCGCTGAATCCGTACTGACGTAGATCGCCCCCATAAACGAGCTTTGCGCCCAACGCAAGCATGTGCCGAGCAATCTCGGCCATGGCATCGCGCAAATGCTCTTCGCTCAACCCTAACGCCGGCATATCCGGGCTTTCTGAGGTCGATATAGCGATTGAGTGACAATGAAGGACTTCTTGATAGTTCATCTGACCGCTCCCGCGAGCCACTCGGTCAGGCTGCGCAACTGTACACGAGGGGCAACATCCGCGAACAGTCTTTCTTCTTCGGCGCTAAGCGGTGGATCCGGGTACACGATCACCGGAGCAGGCGCGTCAATGGCGGATGGTAGGCTGGCGAGTGTGATGAGTTCCGGCGGGCGAGGCACAAATACGACCGACGAATCGGCTCTAACACTAGCGAGTTCCACCTTGCAGCGCCATAAAAAATCCTTTAGAACCTCGTCAAGCAATCGGCCAATGACGGAGTCGATACGATCCACACCGTGAGGCTCCAACCGAACCACAGGAACATTTCCCATGTAAGGAAAGCCGCGTTCATCGAGATCGGTAATACTGTTGGCGACGACTAGAGGTACGTTCCAACGCTTTGCTTCTATGATCTCGCGACGACACCACTCTCGAGACGAGTACGAGTCGGTGTGGATGGCTACCATAGCGCTCACCCGCACCTGCTGGAGCAAGACTTTATGAAATCGAAGGCCAGCCGGAATATCGTGGACGTCGAAAAAGCTTGAAAGACCATGACCACTGTGAAGCCGGTCACGAATTAAGTGCGCAATCCTCTCTCCATCGCCGTCATGCTTGGAGTGGCTGAGGAAAACTTGCACTTTCTTAAGGTAAGCCTCAAGTTCATCGTCTTCCTTGGCAGGATGTTTTAGATGCTCCAGATAGTGGCGCAGCATCCGGCAAAATTCGTAGGTAAGCTCACTGATCAGTCGCTGCCGACGATCGTCATTGGAGCCGCTCCAACGATCCCAGCGCAGCGCCTGTTCTTCCAGCCCTAGATTGTTGAGTGCCGCTCGCTCAAAGGAAATAGGGAAAACACGGGAGCCAAGGCCTGCAGCCTCAGTTCGATCGACTAGCTCCCGAATGTAATTGGACCAAGCCGCATCTGCTGTCAACGTCGAGTTGGCCATCACCACGACAGCGGTCGCCTCAGCTTCGGCTAGGTCAATCGGCAAAGGTTCGTCGGCCCCGGGAGCGTTGGTTGAACGGTAAATCACGCTCAAACCCGTGCCGCCCGCTACATTCTCATATAGCTTGCGGCGGAAATGCTTCCGCAACATCTCCGCAATCTCGGGACCGTCAGTAAACCCGGGATGCCAGACGACATAGACCACGAGGAACGGCCGAGTCGAATCGATCATGGTGCTTCTCAGGCGTTGCGCAATCTGCGGTCGCGCGTATTGACGATCAGCTTACAGCTACGAGACTTCGCATCCGCAACAAGGCGTTCGAGTTGTCCCGGGCTGGCGGTAATGTCTTCCCAGCTGCGCCATACCGCAAAGCCAGACTGGATGTTGTCGTGCAGCCTGCCGGGAACAATGACTTTGTTATCCTTGGGATCGCGAGCCGCAGTCGGCAGGCGAACCCCAATCAAGCCGTGCTCCTTGTCGAGCGTCGCCTTGATCTCCCAGTCCACATACTTGCGGCCCCATGTCTCGGCACCGACAAGAACAATCGTGCAAGAGCTTCCAGTTATATAGTTTTCCCGGATCCGTCGCATAACGTAATCGACGTCGTCGCTATCTACCTCACGCTCAAGTGAGTTGTCGTAGATTACGTCATAGGTGTCGTGGAACGCCTGCGAGAATGCGTCATAGTACCGTTGGTCTCGCCTATGGTGGTAGCTGAGAAACACCTTATGTTTGACCGGCTTCTGTACGCGAAGACTTTCTCCAAATATCCCGTAGCTCATGCGGTTTTTCCTTTGGTACCGGACAATCACCTTCTTTGCGACGTCCGGCAATCTCATTCGACGATCTCACCCACCGCTAACAAGGTAACGACTGCGTCCCACCGCGCGTCATATGTCATCAAGTCGTCAATTGGTTCGGGTTCGTTCGGTGTCACTTTGTGCGTGGGCCTTCTCTTGCGCCGGTTAGCTCGCGAAAATAGCGGCAGCACCCCAGTGGCGCGCTATCGAGCATCCACGAACTTGGGCCGCTCGGCTCGCGGAGAAAAGCGTAACCAAGTGTAACCGTCGCGTGTCTTTTTTGGTAGCCTATACATGCGCTGATGTCACCGCACCGTTTGTCGCGTCACGGTGCATCTTTTGCGAATCCATTGCCACGGACCAGACTCCGGGGATAATCGGACCTGGCCAGTGCAATGCGGAGCCGTGCAAAATGGACCAGGTAATGCGCATGAAGGAAGTCGTGAAAAAGATCGGCCTTTGCCGTGCCACCATCTATGCGATGATCAGCCGCGGCGAATTCCCGCGCCCTATCCGCATCGGAGAACGTGCAACAGGCTGGCGCGAGTCGGAACTGGAAGCATGGCTCGCTGCCCGCACTGCGACGCGAGAGCGGTCAGCGCCAGTGCTACCATCGGGCCGCTGATCGTCCACCGAGCGTCACGACGCGCCGACACCCAGCATCGTGCCGCGGCATCCTCGCGTCCCACACCGGCAGACGTAGCTTAGTCTCGTCTCTTCGTCCGTCGGATCGTCGACGGCCAACTGGTAATCGAGAAAGAGTTCCTCGCCGGGTCCAATCGCGGTCGACGCGTGAATAAATACGCGGTCTTCGATCTCAACCGCCTCGCAATTGGCCGTACACGCATGATTGAGCCAGCGCGCGCTGTTTCCACCACGCCCGCCGTCGATTACGCGTCCGTCGGAGAGACCAAAGAAATACGTGTGGCCCGCTATGCCATTACTTCCATGCTCCCTGATGGCCGCCGTCCACGCGATCCGCTCGCCCTTGTATTCAAAAATCCGCTCGCCGGCTTCGAGTATCCGTAATGCGAAGACACCACGCCCATGCACGGGCGAGCGCCGAACCACTACGCGTCGGCGAATGACCTGTCCATTCTCTTTTTTCATGGCGGAAGTATAGGACGACAAATTGCGGTCTACGTGTACTTCTTGAAGTACTTCGCCATGTTCCATACGGCGATCACGATCATTATCGACACCGGCCAGAAAAGCAGCCAGACCGGCAGCCGTACCGGCGCGACCAGCCAGACGATCGCAGTCAGCGGGATGACGCCGAACATCAGCAGATGTTTTACGTGGTGATAGCGGGTCGCGGATTCATGCCCGCCCAACGCGCGTCTCACATCTCGCGCGACCAGTCCGTCAACCAGCGCGACGGCAATCGCGAGGACGAACTGCGGCACCGTCATGGCGAGCATCGCCATGCGAACCCCGAAGAGCTTGAGGCCGTACATCGCGACAACAAGCCCCTCGCGCGTCCCCCCTGAAAACGCAGGCTGGAGATACGATCCGAGTCCCTGTGCCGGCAGCACGCCAGCCTGCCATGCCCGCGCCGACGCGTCGACGCCGGTCCAGCCGAACCAGGTCCAGTAGGCGAAGTCCGCGGCCCTCGCAGCGAGGCCGGGATCGGTTGTTCCGTTCAGGTAATAACGCAGGAGCGCCTGCACCCCGCCCACCGGATCGTCGCGCCACAGGAAATGTGCGGCCAGCAGATCCGCCAGGACCGAAAGTATGCTTGCCAGCAGCAGCCAGAGCGCAACGTGAATCGCCAGATCGACGACCCAGAAAAACGACTTCACGCCATCGGCGTTTCCATCACGCGTCTTCGCTGCCATGCTCACTCCATCGCGTCAGAATCCCGCGCCCTTGCCTTCCACAGCCCACGGTTCGGTGGTGGATTGCGAAGCACCGATGACGTTCCCTCCAACCGGCATGAAACTGCCCACCGCGCCACCGATGGCGTCGGGCGCCACACCGCCCGATTCATCGAAAGCCGATACGGCCTGGACATAAGACGTATAGCGGGAACGCATGTCCGCCACCACGTCGTCGAGCCCGGGCAGCATGACGGGGTCATGCGCATCGAGCAGCGGCAGCCGGACCTTCACAAGCTGGCCGCCCTCAACGAGCGCGAACGCCTGGCCCTTGGGCAACTGCGTCAGGTCGGCCGCCTGTAGCATTGGCACCTCTCGCACTGAAACCTGGTCGTGCGTCTGCGCCGTGAAATGCACACCCTCACCGCGGCGCACGGCGTCCGTCGCCGACGACACAAGCGTCAGTGATTTCACGTCGACCATCGGGAGCTGGTCGGTCAGGATCTTCGCGGTCGTCACATACTTCACGCGCAGCATCACGAGCGTGTTGAAGTTGCCGAAGATCTGCTCGGCCTTCGCGCGCGAGCCGATCTTCGCCTCGAGATCGGCGCTCGTCTGCGTGTAGGCCGTGACCTGATAACCCGCCCCGCCCCCCTTGTTCACCATCGGTACGAATTCGTCGCCGACCAGTTCGTTGAACTCGTCCGCGTGGATCGACACGCGCCGGTGGCTGCCTGCCGTGCTTTGTCCGTAGCCGTGCCCATACTTGTAGATGCGGCCCGCGGTCGATGTCAGATCGGCGAACATCGCGTTGCCGACCACGCCCGCGACCTCGAAGTCGGACAGCGCATCCAGTCCGACGTACACGATGCCGCCACGGTCCATGACCCGGTTCCAGTCGAACACCTGGCGCGGATCGTGTGGATCGTCGTAGTCGGGTGACAACAGCTCTGAGGTCCTTCCTGTGGTGAGCTTTTCCAGGAGCGGATAGAGCGACGAGACGAGCTTGTCGAAGTACGAGCGCTCATTGCTGATCACCGACAGCAGGCCGTTGGCAATCGGATCCGTCCAGCCCTGCTGACGGATGAGATTGGCCACCTGCAGGACTTCCTGATTGCGCTGCAGGCGCATCGCCTGCTTCGCCTCTTCCTTGTCCAGGGGTTCGAGCCCCTCCTCCCATCCCGCGTGATCGCGATCGAGCCAGAACCGGAAGTACCGCAACGCGAGCCCGTCGATATTCACCGCGTTCTGGTAGATCATCTCGTAGGTGGGACGGATGCCGAGCGCACTCATCGCCCGCGCCATCACGTTCACGAAGCGCCAGACGAAATCCCGGAATGCGGCTGACTGGCCCTCCTTCGGCAGGTTGCCTGCGATGCGCGTGGCGACCTCCGTAATCCGCGAGTAGGTGCCGATCGGGCTGTAGCGCGCCGACCGGTCGGGATAGCCGAGATGGAAGAACGTGAACTCGCCTTCCCGTCCGCAACGTTTCGCTTCGGCGTACATGCGAAGCAACAGGTCAACGTCGCCCTTCGGATCGAACACGATCACGATGTCGCCGCGCCGGATGTCCTGGGCAACCAGCACCTCGCACAGCCGCGTCTTGCCCACGCGCGTCGTGCCCAGCACCGCCATGTGCCCCACACGCTCGCCAATGTCGAACCAGATATCGCGCTCGTCCGGCTCGACACCATGCAGCGCAGGGTCGCCTCCGACCGGCGGCAGCGGCGCGACAGGATTCCACCATGCTTCGCGACTCGTCACGCGCGCGATGCGGCTGCCGGGACGCTGCCGCTCATGATCCCGCGCCCGGTCGTACAGGTCATTGCGGGCCAGCAGCCGGCGGTTTTCGGGAAACCGGGCCTGATACAGGCGCTGCGTGTGAATGACACTCCACCGAAAGCCCCGCCCGAGAAATACCTCCTTCGCGGAGCACGGAATGTCAGCCGCGGGAATGACATATTGCGGCAGACGCCGCAGGTTGCGCTGGAAGCGGATCAGCCGCCATGCCTGTCGCCCGCGAGTCCAGGCGAGTGACAGCAGGGCAAGCGTCGTGACGCCGCCCGTGGCGGGCGTGATGAGGAAGAGCGCCGGATGGGACCAGAGGATTCCGGTCGCAACGAGCGCAGCAACGCAGGACAGCAGCTCGGCCGGTTTGCGGAAAAGGTTCTCGACCGGATACGCCATCTCCGCCGTCCGCGTTCCCGGTTCAGTCTTGCACCGGGGCCGCGTCTTCCACCACGACGGCCTTCTGCTTCGACTGGATCATCGCGTTCGGCGGCGGCACGGGATTGAAGAACCGCTCCGGCTCGGGCACGAGCATCACGGACAACTGACGGCCGCCGGCGCCCTTGATGTTGTAGTGGATCAGATAGGAGCGCCCCGCGCCATCGCCATCCGCTGTGACCGGATAGCCGGATTTCTGGAAATCGCGCTGGACCTGCTTCCATGGCTCGGGCGTGCGGCCATCTTCAGCCGGCGTCTGCTCGATCGCCTCCCGATGGGCTTGTGCGAAATCGCGGAAGATTGCGGGCGTCACCAGCAGCATGCCCTCCGGCACGAAATGCACGCGGGCCATCGATTCGTTGTAAGGCAATCCGCCATTGGCCACCCCCTCCTGCACCCAGGCCATGAACCGTTCCGCATTGGGCCGCGGCTGCCGCGCACCCGCGCGGGTGGCAATGGATCGCGACGGGACCCGCGCCTTCTCGCGCGGACGCACCGGCGCACTCACCTGATCCGCTACGGGCCCATCATCCCTAGGTTGGCCGTGACCGACGGCCACTTCGTCATCCAGCACCGCGGCGCTCTCGGTGTCCGGCAAATATGCGGGCTCGCCCTCGTCGATGGAATCGGCTTCGAACGCGGCCCTCGCCTGCAATCCAGGCGAGTTATCGTCCGCGTCATGACGATCCCGGCAATCCGGCCGATCCAGCTCTTCGCGCGCGGGTGACGCCGCTGAGTCTGGCGCCTCGGCGCTTTGTCCAACCGCCACCGTCGTCGCGACTTCCGCCACCTGCGACGGCGCTCGCGGAGCAGTCTCTGCTGGCATGGGCGTTGCACCGCCATCAGCGTTGCCGGCTGGTTCCTCCGTCGGCTTCGGCCCAGTGCCCGACTCGATAACCTGAATGGAGCCTGCCGGAAGCGAACGCGGATAGCGGGCGGGATCCGCATAGAGCCGTCTGAGCGGAAAGCGCAGGACGGTGAACGTCTGCGTCCAGGTGCCTATCGCGACCGCGATCGTCCAGATCGCACCACCTTCTGGCGTGGGCACCAGCGCGCCGTACTCCTGCCACGTATCGAAGAGCCGGTTGTTGTCCGTCGGGATGCCTGCCGCGCCGCGCTGTTGTTCCTCATTCGAAGCAAGGTAATGGCGCACGGCCTCGGCCAGCGTTTTGGCCACGCACCAGAGCGATTCGCCATCGCAATAGCCCGTCGCGCCGGCGCGGTTGAGCGGCACACCGCCCTCGGCGAGCAGCCGCCGCAGTCCTTCCATCAGGCGCTCGATCAGCGGGACGGCACGCGCCGTTGAAAACCGCGTACGTGGGCCGGCAAGCAGGTTTTCCGCGACGGAGCGGCGATCCGCGTCGCCCACGATCTTCGCCAGTGCGCAATTTTTTGCACCATCTTTCGCGCTGTCTTTCCCACCGCCATCGCCGGACAGGTATGCCGCCAGTTCCTGCAGCACCGGGGGGTACTGCGCCAGCCAGCTCAACGAAGCTGCCGGCACGAGGCGCTGCAGCAGCACGATGGCGAGTCGCGAATGGGCGCCGTAATCCCGCTCGCCGGGCGCCGGGAAATCCACGCGATACCATTCGCCACCCTGCTCGTTCATGCTGCCGGCCATCGGCATCCAGGGCCGCACCTCGTGGCCGGTGGCCAGATCGACCTTCAGATCCGCGAGCGGCTTGCCGATGTCATGCAGCAGCGCAGCGACCAGCACCGCGTAACTGCACCGCGCGCCATGCCGCATCTGGTCTTCCGGGCTCGCCCCGAGCGGCAACCGGTATCCTTCGCGCACATGCAGCGCATAGCGCGCCACTTCAAGCAGATGGATCAGCAGGCCGCCCGGTTGCGCGTGATGATGCGATTCGGACGCGGGCAGAAGCTGCACGAATTCCGCGAGCCGCTGCAGCAACGGTTCGAGGTCGCGCTGCTCGCTCTCAGGCGACAGCCCGAAACTGCTGGAGATACGGCGGACCATCCCCTCGACGCATGTTCGCCGAATCAGCTCGCGGTATCCCAGTACCGGCAGATACTGCGACGAAGGCGGCACGCCGCGTGTGACGGGCGGCGCAGCCGGTGGCATCGGCCGCGTCGCCTGCACCATCGACGATCGTGGCAACTTCAACCAGTTAAGGGCATTGGCTAAGGCCATGTAGGGTTTCCGGCAGAGCGGGAAGACGAGATTGGCTCGGTCATGAGGCGCGCGACTCAACGCGTCGCATGGTTCAACCGTACGCACTGGCCCGCAGCGCCTGCCGCAAATGGCTGCACGAGAACGTGCCGCGCCGCGCAGTCATGCTGCCTGACGGACGGCTGCGATTCGAGGACCGCTCCCTGATCCTTCCCAGCCTTCTGCGGCAAGCACCGCTGCGTTTCTTCTCCCATGCTCCACGCCCTTTTTTGCCCTTCGGCGTTTGCGCCTTTGAGCGGGTGATGCGACTCATCCCAGCATCACCCGCGGCCTTTGGATTGGGCCCTTCCCTTTACGGCGCCCTTTATTCCCCTTGCGTTTCCGGCCTTCCCCGACGCCTTTGTCGCGCCCTGGACAGCACCCGTGCTTCAACTGGCGCGGTCACGCTCAGTCACAGATGACCGCACGAGCGCCATCGTTTCCGTGCAGGCATTCCAGCCATCTGCGCACCTGCGCTGCCTACAGTGAAGCCGTCAGTCCTCCCCCCTGGACTGACGCGCGCTGTTGACCTGCCGGGCTGCTCCCCGCTCCCGGCAGGTTCTTTTTCTGATGGCACCCCCAACCGGATGAGGTCGACGTGAAGCGTGTCTGGACGATGTCTTTGTGTGCATTGCTCGTTGTAGTGACCCAAACGGTCCGCGCCGACTGCCTGGACGATGCCGCGCGTTTTCATCACGTCAATGTCCGGCTGGTACGCGCGATTGCCACCGTGGAGTCCGGTCAGCGTGCCGGCGTCATCCATCTGAACGGCGACGGCACCACCGACATCGGACTGATGCAGATCAACAGCCGCTGGCTCACGGCACTCTCGCGCTTTGGCGTCTCGCGCGCGGGCCTCTACAACCGCTGCACCAACGCCTATGTCGGTGTGTGGATCCTGTCGCAAAACATCCGTCGTCTCGGACTCACGTGGGATGCCATCGGCGCATACAACGCGGGCGCGCACGAAAAACGCATTGCCTATGCGCGGCGCGTATACCGCGAACTACAAGTGCCCCAAGCGACCGTGAGCGAACAACCGGAAGTCGTGGAGGCTCGACCAGCGAAACCGGACTTCATTGCCCAGCTTTTCGAACCCATCGGATGGGAGAACGGGCAATGAGCCGGCTCACTTACGATTACGCGATCGCGGTGCTCAACGACTACCTCGGCCCACTGCAATCCATGCTCGCCGACGCCGACGTACAGGAGATCATGGTCAACCGCGCCGACACGATCTTCGTCGAGCGCAACGGCGTTATCTCGTTCGTCGCTGGATGCCACCTGGACCCGGACGCGCTCGATCGCGCGATCACGATCCTCGCCAACGTCAACGCGAAGGCGCAGACACCGCTGCTTGACGCACGGCTGCCTGCCCTACGCATCGCGGCAGCCCGCCATCCGGTTGCCATTCACGGCGACATGCTGTCGATCCGCAGGCATGCGCGTCGCCGCATTGGCCTGGCTGACTATGAACGCAACGGCGCCTTCGACGTGTTGCCGGCCACACGGTCACCTTTTACCCGTCGTCGGGACGCGGCGCTGCTCGCGCGCCTCTCTCGCGGCGGTGCCGCGCTACGCGAGTTCTTCCAGTGGGTGATGCGCGAACGGATCAATGTCGCCTTCTCGGGCGGCACCTCATCCGGCAAGACAACGCTGCTCAACGCGATGATCGATGCCATGCCGCCGGACGAGCGCATCGTCACGATCGAGGATACGGCGGAACTGCAGGTCCACACGCCCAATCATGTGGGACTCGAGACGAATCTCGGCATCATGATCCGCGAGCTCGTGCGCTTTTCGCTGCGCATCCGTCCCGACCGGATCATCGTCGGCGAGGTACGCGGCGCCGAAGCCTTCGACCTCATGGAAGCGCTCAACACGGGTCACCCCGGCTCCATCGTTTCGTTTCATGCGGACTCAGCCGATACCGCACCCGCGCGGCTCGAATCGCTCATCCGCATGAGCGATGAAGGACGCCTCATGACGATCACCGATCTGCGCCACCGGATCGCCTCGACCTTCCGCTTTTTTGTGCACGCTGAACGGCAGGGCGCCGTGCGCGGCCCCGTCGAGATCCGTGAAGTGCTCGGCGTCGAGAACGACCGCTACATCACGCGGTGCCTGTTTTCCCGCTACGCCGCAGCGGACGCCATTGCAGAGGAGCTGGTCCATGCATGAAGTCATCCGTCTCCGCATTGCCGTTGCACGGAGCATCGTCTCCCGTATCTGTCGACATATCGGCCGCCATGTCGGGGAAGTCCGCCGCGCGTGGCGCGCCCTTCTCCGCCAGCATGCACCGACGATGCGAAGTGTCCTCGTTGCGCTGTGGCTCGGCTCGATCCCGGTCCTGGCCCACGCGGGCATCTGGAACGGGGGGCTCTGCACCGTCTATCAGGACGTGCTCGACAACGAACTGCTCGAGGTCGTGTCGCTCTCGGCACTGGTCGGCTCGATCGTGCTGTGGCTGCTCGACGACGGTCGCAGCAACATCAAGACCCATGTGCTGCGCGGCGTGCTCGGCACACTCGCGATCCTGAACATGCCGCTGCTCTGGGCGCAGGTCTTCAACCACGGTGCCGCCTGCACCGGCACGCTCTGACGGGCACATCCAGGGGCATCATGTGATGGAAGAACGGAATCCCGATCATCGCGACCTGGCCGGCGAACCGGACGATCCGCTCGCCGCCCGCATCCGCAAGACGATGCTCGAACAGTTCCTGCTGCTTGGCATCGACCGCCGCTGGTGCATCGCGCAGGCGGCCATCGTCATCACGTTTGCCGCGGGCATGCGCAACGCGTGGGTGCTGCTCGCGGTGCTGGTCACGCACCCCGTCCTATGGCTCGCCGTGCGTCGCGATCCGGACCAGATCCGCTGCTACACGAAATACAGCCTCCAGGGCGACTACTACGAACCGCGCCAGGTGTTGCGACAGAAGGTCAACGCCCGCCCAAAAGGATTCGCGCGAGGCCTGCCGTGCTGATGCCCGCCTTCGCACGCTCACCGTTTGATAGCGAGTCGCTCGCGCGTATCGCCCGGCGAACCGATGGCGATCGCCGCTCGACCGCGGAGCTGGTGCCGTGGCTGTTCCGGTTCAGCAATTCGCTCGTCGTCAACAAGGATTCTGCACTGATGGTGACCTACGAATTTGCCGGGCCGGACGCGGACGCACTGTCGGGCAGCCACATCCTGGAATTGATGAACAACCTCGTCACGTCGCTGCGCGACATGGCGCGTCGACCCATCGCGCTATGGTGGACCGTGCACCGCCGTCGCAGTGCGCAGTATCTCAGCACACCGATGCCCGATCCAGTCTCACAGCGGGTTGACGACGCGCGACGCGAAACGTTCGAGTTGGGTGCGAACTATATGAACCGTCACTATGTGACGTTCACGCTCGCGCCCGACGTCGGCATTGACCGCTTCGCGGGCAAGGTCACACATGGCATGACGCACGACGGGCTTTCCATCACGCGGTCGCTGCTGCAGGCCGTGCGCGGCACGTTCTCCGATCAGTACCTGTTCGCGTACACCGCGTCGGAGCTCGCCGCAATCGTCGAGACATTCGAGACCACGCTGTTCGGCTTCGTCGCCGGCAATCAGCGTCTGAACTGCCGGTGCCTCTCCGGCGACCGACTGGGCGCGTTCATGCATGCGTGCGCCGCGCCGCCCGCCGATCATCTTGAGACCATCCCTGTCCCCGACATCCCGGCGCTCGACGTTGCGATGTGTGACACGGAGGTCCGCCCCGGGCACGATTACCTGCACTTTTATGCGGGCGGCCGGCAGCGCTTCGGGATCGCCGCGGGCATTCCGGCCCGCCGGGACTTCTGGCCCGACAGCGTGCTGCCGACCAGCCTCGACGGTCTGCTCAAGGTGCCCGGGGAACTGACCATCAGTCACTGCTTCCGGCTCACCACGCCGTCGGCCGCGATGCGCTTCATCGACGGGGTGCGCCGCTATCACGAGGGACGCCGGCTCGATACCCGGTCACTGCTTGCGGCCACCCTGCGCGGCGGTGACCTGTCGGGCGCGCGCCAGAACCAGTCACGGTCGGCCGCGGCCGACGACGCGAACCGCCGCGCAGGCAAGGTCGAGATGGCCGAAGAGGTCTACGGCTACTACAACCTGTCCGTGCTCTCGTACTCGCCGGCGTTCGGGACCAGTCCGTTCGACGATGGGCGCGTCGCGGAAACCGCATGGGCCCAGGCCGTGGCGACCCACCAGGCGGTCGAGGAAGCACTGCGCGCGGCCCATTTCACGCCGGTGCGCGAAACACTGCACGCTCTGTCCGCTTTCGCCACGACCATTCCCGGCATGTGGCGCGAATGCGCACGCTGGTCGTTCATTGATACCGAAGCACTGGCGCGGCTGCTGCCGCTTCGCGGTGTTTCGGACGGCCACCGCATCAACGCGCACCTGACGAAGGAAACCGGGGTACGCTGCCCCGCGCTCGCGGCCTTCCCGACCGAGTTTGGCACGCCTTACTGGTTCACGGGATTCCTCGGCGACGTCGGTCACATGCTGGTGTGCGGGCGCACGGGCTTCGGCAAGACGATCTTCATGCTGCTGTGCGCGACGCTCTTCCGCAAGTATCCGAACGCGTGGTTGTACGGCTTCGACAAGGATCTGTCGATGCGCATTCCGACCATCCTGCAGGGTGGTCGCTACATGCAGTTCGACAGCCAGACGGGCGAGATTAGCGACTTCAGTGAGGCAAGCGGCGTTCACGCCGACGAGCGTGCGCAGATGAATCCGCTCGTGCTGCTGGCCGATCCACGGCACCTCGAATTCCTCGTCGAATGGATCATTCTGCTGGTACAGCAGCGCGGCACCTATCGCGTGACCGCTGCCGATCGTCGCGAGCTCGAAAAGGCACTCGCCGCCACGCGTAGCCGCACCGACCGGAGGCTCTGGCGCCTGCGCACGATTCACGCGTCGCTGCCCGCGGGGCCACTCGCCGACGAACTGGCCATGTGGATCGGACCCGCCGTGCAGGCGCACTACTTCGACAACGTCACGGACAGCTTCGACGACTCACACTGGGTGTCGATGGCGACCGACCGGATTCTCGCGAGCCCCGTGATCGCGCGCCCCTTCCTTTCGTACGTCACGTATCGCATCCAGGATTCGCTCGAGCAACGGCGCGCGCAGGGAATCATTGGCCCGACGCTCGTGATGCTCCCGGAGATCTGGAGCCTGCTCGACGATGCAAGCTTTGCCCGGCAAATCGGTAACTGGATCGTTACGATGCGCAAGAAGCTCGGCTGCGTGTGGATGGACGCCCAGTCGCCCGAACAGGTATCGTCCTCGCCGATCTGGCCGCAGATCCGCGACAACGTGCTGGTGCGCGTGTTCGTGCCTGTCGAGAACTTCACGCCGTCCGCGAAGACCGCCTACCAGCGCGACTTTGGACTGTCGGACGGCCAGATCCGTACGATCCAGAAGCTCGTCGCCAAACGCGACTACTTCATCGCCGAACAGGGCGGCGCATCACGCCGGATTTCCATTCCCCTCGATCCGGTTTCGATTGCGATCCTGCGCTCCGAGCTGAGCGCCCAGATCCTGTTCGACCGGCATCTGCATTCGGGCCGTCCCGACTGGAAAGCGCGTTACATCGAGGAGGCCGCCGCGCGGGCGCGGGGAGATGCGACGCCGGATTTCGCAACGGAGGTCGATCATGCGTAACCGCGTCGTTGTCCTCGTGGTCCGCGCCGGCGCACCGCTCGCGGCCGGCCTGCTGCTCGCCAGCGCGGCGTGGGCAGGAGGCGGGATGACGGGCGGTGCGACCGAGATCACGCAATTGATGAACCACGCTGAACTCGTCTCGTCCGTCGCACAGCAGGCGCAGATGGTCGAACAGAATGTCCAGGCGCAGATCACGCGCCTGCAGCAGTACGTGACGATGGTGCAGAACCTGAAACAGGTACCTGCGTCCCTGATCGACCAGACGATTGCGCCGTACCGCACGCAGATCGCCAGCTTCCAGTCGCTGTCCACCGCCATTACGCAGCTACAGCAGGCCACCTCGGCCACGAATGGGCTTTTCGGACGCAGCCTCGCGGAAATGAACACGACCGGCATGTCGCCCGCGCAATGGTTGTCCGCCTATACCTCGCTCGCCTCGACCCGCGGTGGGATCTATCAGCAGCAGCTGACCCAGGACATGCAGAACCTCGACACGCTGGCCGCCCGCGCGCAGAACCTGCAAAAGATCCAGTCGCAGATCCCGAACGTTGGGGGCACCGTGCAGGGCCTCCAGATGCTGAACCAGCAGTCCAACGTGCTCGCGGGCGAGATGGTCGACCTGCACGCGCTCATGCAGCGACAGGTCGCGCAGCAGATGCAGGACCGCGCCGCTCAGGCGCAGGCCCAGGGCATTGCGGCGCAGCTCGCCGCCGCCCGCGCCGCGGCGATGGGACAGGTCAACCAGCAGGAACAGCAGACAACGCAGGGCGCACCGGATTTCGACCTGCTGCAGGACCAGTGATCCGGGAGACCGACCGTGCTACTGCGCTGGCTGATCCGCTCGCTCTGCAGAACTCCCGCCGAACTGCGGGTCGTCCTGACGGGAATCCGTACTTACCGGCTGCGCCGCCAACGACCTGATGAAAAACGCGCGGCGCAGTGGAAGTTCGACCGGCGGATCACGCGCAACGTGCGTCTGTCGTTGCTAACGGGCCTGCTTATCGTACAGACCGACAGCCCGCAGGTCTTTGCGGCCGGCTGGATTGCCCTGCCGCTCGCTGCCCTGCTGGCACTGGCGCGCGTCGCAGGCGTGCTGCGTTGATCACTTGCGCAATGTGCGGAATCTGAGTCATGAACGACGTCATCTCGGTACTGAACGCGCTGTTCACAGCCATGCAGGCAAAGGGAACAAGCCTGCAGACGCTGTTTGTCTCCGATGGCCAGGATCTGCTTGCAGCCCTGGGACTGGTCATGGCGACGTGGCACGTGTTTCTGTGGCTGCTTGAAGGCGACTTCCCAGGCTTCTTCGCGAACCTGTTCCGACATCTGATCAAGTGCGCCGTCATCCTCGTGATGCTCACGGCCTGGAGCGGCACCGTTCACAGCTATTTCGTCGACAACATGCAGACGATGGCCTCACGCGTCTCGGGCGGCGAAGGCAATCCGGGCGACCTCCTACGCGCCCTCGTCAATGCCGCGTCGACCATCATGCAGGGCGTGCGCACTCAGGCGGCGCAGGTGTGTCAGGAAGTACCGGACGTCACCCCCGAAGGCGTCGTCATTCCCAACAGCGAACATCAGGAGTGCGGGGCGACGAGCGATAACGGCGCCGACTCGGCCGGCCTGAGTTCGATCTGGACGCTCATAAAGAACCTGCCATTGATCCTGCTCGCGTTCCTTGCGAAGGCGCTCGCGATCGCCGCGATCGTGCTGATGACGCTGATCTTCGTGGTGGTCGTGCAGTTCGGCTCGTTCCTGCTCGACATCGCGTTCTGCCTGGGGCCCGTGCTGATTCCCTGGTATGTACTGCCGGCAGGCGAATTCCTGTTCGACGGATGGCTGCGCTTCACGATCTCGGCGGGCCTGTTCAAGGTCGTGGCCTGGCTGATGATGGCGATCGTCGAGAGTGGCGCGTTGCCCGGCATTCAGGGACTTGTGCAACAGGCTGCTGCACAGAGCGGCACGCAAAGCGACGCGTATTACGCGACGAACTACCTCGCGATGCTGGCGCTCGCACTCGTCTGCGGCGTCGGGGCTTTCATGATGTGGCAGGTGCCGGATATCGCCAAATCGCTTGTCTCAGGCGGCGCCGGCGGCGGCTTGCGCGGCTTTGGGAAAGGCGTCATGGGGAACAAGCTGACGCCTAACGTATTGAAGTGAGATTAGTGATGCCGACTTTCGTTTTGATGGCTCGCGTAGTACGCATTCCAGGAAGCATCGGCATCTTTGAGATGTTGCTCGTCGGCCTCGCGAGACTGCTGCCTATCTCTTGGCGTCCGACCAAGTGCTGCCCACGCGAGAAAGACCACCGCGCCCGCGAGCATCATCGCGACGCCGAAATGCTGCACGCCGACCTGGTAAAGGACGAACGCCGCGAACACGAGAACCGGCAATACGAAATACAGCAGGATGATTTTGAGTCGGGCCATGGCTGCACCCTCGCAGCTTGTGAACTGGGTCCCAGTGTAGCACCGCTGGCTCTGGCCCGCGCGGAGGCATGACCGATGCAAAAGCAACCGCCTCCATCGATTTCACCACGTGCTGCCTCTGCCGCCGATCTCCGAGCCCCGCCCCATACCGGAGAAGCGGTCGCCGCCTGGTTCGCGGCGTTCCAGAAACCAATCTGGGAAAAGCGGCTCGCGATCAAGGTCGCGCTGGGCTTCGCACTCATCGCCACCGGCGAATGCGCCGCCCTGATCGTCCAGAGCATGCACAGCGGCCCGCGCCCCTATTTCGTCGAACATGATGAGAAAACCGGTGCCGTTTGGGTGTCCGATCGCTACGCCGAGACCTGGTCCGCCACGGCGGCCAACAAGCGCTATTTCCTCGTCAAATGGGCTTCGCGCGTTTTCACAGTCGAGGCGGACAGCCAGGACACGCTCACACGACAGATCCCCGCTGCCGTCAGTTGGACGTCGGGCGCGGCGACACGGGAGCTCGAAACCTACATCACGGTAACCGATCCGGTCGCCCAGCGCGTCGTACAGACACCTGGTCTCACTCGCGAATTCGTCGAAAACTCGACGTCGTTCTCGCCCGACGGGCAGGTCGCGTACCTGATCTTCACGCTGATCGAAAGCGTGAACGGCAAGCCCGCGGCGCCCCGCCAGATGCTGCTCACCATCAGTTTCCTGCTTGCCCCCGAGACGCTGAAGCCCGGCGAAGAAAAGGACAACCCGATCGGGCTGCGCATCACTCACTTCAGCATCACGCCGTACCTTGGCGTCAATCCCGGAGCGAATCCATGAACGTCATCGCGTACGCAACGTGTCTTGCGATGCTCTGTGCTGCGAACATCGCGACCGCATACGGGCAATCGCCCGCGCCCTCACCGGTTCCATCGTCGCCACTGCCGTCAGGTGCGCCATCCGTGGTGAGTAGGCACACGAAGACCGGCACCTCGGGTCCAGTGACATCGTCCCTGCGGAATCGGCGACATTCTGCGCCGAGTCAGCCAATCAACGGTCCGTATGCGTCGCCTGACGCCACGTCGCTCGTTGTCTACGACTACGACCCGGACTATCTTTACCCGATCCTCGTGCGGACTAGTCAGGAAACGCATTTGGTTTTTGCGCCAGACGAGGAAGTGGTCGGGGTCTATCTGTCCGACACCGGCAAGCGCTGGCTGGAACATACGGCCCTCACCAAGCGCGACGTGTTCATCGAGGCACGCTTACCCGGTCTCGAGAATGCCGCGACCATCATCACGTCACGCCGGCGCTATGAACTGGACTTGCGCTCGTCCGATGATGGCAAGACGTATCAGCGGGTTTCCTGGCATTACCTCGACACGGATGCCAAAGCCTCGTCCGGTCAGGCCTCGCCGTTCGGCATCGAATACCCGGGCAACGTGCCGCATGCAGACGGGCACAATGAAGACGACGTTGCGCCGGCCAGCGGATCATCATCGTCACACTCGCCCCCTGGCAGTCCTCACATCATGCTCGACCGCGCGAATTTCGATTACCGCATCGAAGGCAGTGCACCGTTCGCGCCTGTCATCGTTTTCGACGACGGACGGTTCACGTATCTCCAGTTCCCGCATCAGGCGGAGCTTCCTGCGATCCTGTTGATGGATGAAAAGGGCGAAGCCGAAATCGCGAACTTCATTCCGCTTGGCAACGACTTCTACGAAGTGCAGCAGACGGCGACCTACGGGCTGCTGCTCAAGCGCGGCAGGCAGGAAGTGCGGATCTTCAACGGTCGGGGCAAAGGTTGCGGGATTTTCGGCTGCGACGCCGCGCAGATGAAGAACATCTACGGGAAGCCCTGATCATGGCCGCCCCGCAACCCAACGGTCGCAGGCCGCCACCCCTGACGCCGGAGCCACCGCGGCTCACGCGCATCCGGCGCAACCTCGCGAAAGTGCTTGTCATCGCCCTCTTCTCCGCGCTGCTCGCGATCGTGCTCGTGCGCGCGCTGTCCCACCCTCATGAGACTGCTGCCGAGCGGCGGCAGCGTGAACAGCTCGAGGCCGCTGCGCGGCAGCCGAAGGCGTCGGCAGACGCACTGCGCAAGCGCCTGGAAGATCAGCACACGCTCGCACTGGCCCGCGCGGCAAGTGCTGCATCGGCCGAAAGCGCGCCACTGGGCGGCACGCCGCTCGACGGCATTCCGAAGGGCGCGCCGGGTGATGATACCGGCCCACTGCCTCGTGAGTATCGCTCGCCGGGGCGGACGGCATCTGCCACTGATGCAGACCGGCTCGCGCTGCAACGACAGATCGAAGCCATGCAGAGCCAGTCGCTTGTCGCCTATGAAGATACGGCGAGTAGTACCAGCCGGACATCGGGCGAGAACGCTAGCGGCCCAGCACTCGATCGCATGGCGGAAAGCCTCACGAGGCTCGCTGGCGAATCGACGGCCAGTGCGCACGCAAATGCCGAACGCGATCCGGCAACCGGGTCGACGATGCCGCTGCCGACAAGCGCCGCAACCGCCAATGCCCGGCATAACGCCGACTGGCTGAAGCAGCAGTCGAACGTGGCTGACGACGAAAAGCCGCTGGTTCCCATACCGATCGACTCGCCCTACATGGTCATGGGCGGCACGCCCATTCCCACGGTCATCCTGCAGGGCGCAAAAAGCGACATGCCCGGCACCTTCCGCGCGATGGTTGATCGCGACATCTACGACAGTATTGATGGCAGTTGCAAACTAATTCCGAAAGGCACGCGCATTCTCGGCCGGACCAGCAACGACGTGGCGATCGGTCAGGACCTGATGCTGATGGCCGCCACACGGATGATCTTTCGCCACGCCTCGATGCGCCTCGACGGTCTCTCAGGCAACGATCCCGATGGCGAGGCCGGCGTGAGCGCCGACGTCAACAACCACTTCTTCAAAATCTTCGGATCGACTTTCCTGATTGCCGGCGTGGCTGCGTGGATCGGTCACAACCAGAACCAGTCGAGCGGCACCACGATCAACATCAACGGCGGTGCGTCGGCCGATCTGTCGTCGGCGACGGCCCAGTCGCTCTCGCAGACGACGCAGACCATCCTTCAACGCAACATGAACATCCAGCCGACGCTGCGGCTCGAGCCCGGTCAGCGCATCACGTTCATCACGCAACGCGACATGATGTTGCCGCCCAATGTCACCGACGGGAGCTGCAATCGATGAAACATTCCGCCTCTGCCGTACTGTCTGCCTCGCTGCTGGTTGTCGGCTGCGTGCTGCAGTCGGCCTGCGCCGAGCCGCCGGCCGCGACAGCGCCGGTGTACGACTTTGACTGGCGTCTGGATGGTGCGGCCGACGTCCGGCCGTATCAGGTGTTCGATGACGGCCAGAAGATCTATCTGCAGTTCGCCGAACCGAAGCGGGTGCCAGCCATCCTCGCCGACACCCCAGGCGGCCTCGTGCTGCTGCACTGGCGGCCCGATCCACCCTACATCATCATCGACCAGATGGAACGCGCGCTGGTGTTTCGCGCCGGCGCTGCCGAGGCGCGTGCGGTGCGCGATTCGTCCGGCGAGCCGCCCCATAGTGCCCATTTTGGTGCAGCCGTACCGCGCAGTACGACTCATACGGGCGCCGCAGCGCAATGAATCCGGCTTGTCGGTATCTCGCCGAACAAGCGGGACGTTTCGGACGACGGCCAACTGGGTTTTGTCCTCCGACGTACGTGCCGACACACTCGCGGGACAGAAAAACCGTACGCCAATGCGGGCATGAATCTACACTGATTGCCCGATCCTCGCTCTTCGGGCCAGGGTCATCTGGTTGCGGCACTTTAACGAAGGATATCGCGTGCATCCGTAGAAGGGACCATTTTTTCCCGGCCGCTGTACCATATATCCCTGCTTGCAGACGTTGCATCGGACTGGTTGTTCGTCCTTTCCCTCGAACACAACCGCCTTACCATATTCCGGCCCGAGCAGTTCCAGTACAAATCGGGACGGCTCGGTCGACGAGAGGAAAAGCGTGACCTGTTCACGGGCCCGGGTCAGCGCGACATAGAACAATCTGCGCTCCTCTGCATACTCGAAGGCCTCCCGGTTTGCAAATGACAGTCCAAGAAGCGGGTCATCTTCCATCTCCGATGGGAATGCGTACCACCCTGCCTGCAAGCTATGCACGAGCACGAAATCCGCTTCAAGCCCTTTCGATTTATGCACGGTATCGAGCGGCTTCGTCGTCTTCTTTTTTTCGTCGACCACTTTTCTGATCTGCAGCCGCGCGCTGTACTGATCGTTCCATCGGTCAATATCCTGTTCGGTGACCACTTCCGTCGTCTCATACTGATAGCGGCCAAGAATCAGTACCGTGACGACGCGCATTTGCGAGCCGGCAAGCGTCGCAAGTTCCGCCAGCTTGTTTTCAATGCAGGCAATGAGCGAGTCCTTGTCGGCATATTCGACGATCCGTACGACCCCGACATCCTCCTTGCTTCTCGCTTGTACCGCTTTGGGAATCTGCGCGGGGTTTCTTCGGACGAAGCGCGCCGCCACGTCGCTGACACCCTGGTTGCTCCGGAAGGTCGTACTGAGGAAACGGGTCTCCGTCTTCCCGAAATGCGCCTCGAATTCACGCATGATGGAAAGGTCCGATCCGGCGAACCGGTTGATCGCCTGCCAGTCGTCGCCCACCCCAAAAAGTACCGAATCCGGATGCCTCGCGAGAAGCGCCTTGACCAGCCGCGCGCGCCCCGGAGAAATGTCCTGAAACTCGTCGACGAGAATCACCTTGAATGGGGAGTCGGTATAACGACCGGTTTCGACGTACGTGGCCGCCAGGCCAATCATGTCGGCAAAGTCAATTGACCTTAGTTCGTGGTGCAGACGGCGCTCGTATTCCCGCCACACGGGAAACAGGAGCTCGAGAAACGCCTGTGCCCGCACCACATTGTGCTGCTTGCCCGCCTGGACTGAGAAATGGTTCTCGTCGTAGCCACTTTCTTTCGCGTGCGAAATCAGCGAATGCAGGAGCGTAACAAGATCCAGGTCCTTACGCTCCTTCAGACAGCCCTGCAGCTCCGCTTCGGCTTTCATCGCGAACGTCACGCCGTGGGATGTCAGCTCACGGCGCAGGTGGGCAAATACAGATCCATCCCTGAACTGGGCACTCGTCGTCTCAATGAGGCGGGTCCCGCAATCAGCATGCAACTTGCGCTTGCCGGCTGCCGATTTCACATAGGCGCTACCAAAAGGGGACGTTCCATCCTGGCGCAATGCAAAGTGTTCGTGATAGAGCCTGCGGCCGTCCGCAAGCTCATAGACGAAATCCGGTTCGTACTTCGTCCAGCCATGAGAGGTCACATCGTGCTCGTATGGCGCCTCATACCGGTATCGAACACCGTGAACATAAAGCCAGTTCGCGATCGCGAGTTCTTCGAATGACCGTACGGGCTCCCCCTGAAGCGTCGGAATACCCCATTGATCGCGGTCCTTTCTTCGCCTGCCCTTGCTCTTGATATAGGCCTCGTACGCCTCGATACTGTCGAACTCCTGTTCCGGGCCAGGCTCCCAATGGACCGCCTTGAAGAATAGCCAGTTGCCGAGAAACTGACGGTCGTTGTTTCTCAGGTCGGCGACGATTTTCAGGACAAGCTGCCTGGTGCCGACTTCAACACGGGCTGTTCTGCCCTGAACCTCGCTGACGATTGACTTGCCTAGACTGTGGAACGTCTGGGCCGCGATTGGTATCTGAAGCCGCTGGGCCAGACGATCACGGATTTCGTCAGCAGCTTTCGCGTTGAAGGCAAGTGCTAACACTGCGTCCGCTTCGGCGTAGCCTCGCCTGATCGCGTAGCCGACCTTGGCAACGAGGGTAGAGCTCTTGCCCGACCCGGCTGCCGCCACCAGCAGATTGCGGTCCTCGAACACGACCACGGCCTCCTGCTGCTCGGACGTCAGCTCGGATTTTTCTACATGCCTGAAAAAGTCCGCCCATTGCGGATCGGCCATTTCCCGTTTGACGAACGCCCTGTTCCAGTCGGCGATAGCCGAATGAGGCGGATCGACGATTCGGCCGAGGTCCGCGATC
Source organism: Burkholderia sp. USMB20 (assembly GCF_000949135.2). Taxonomy (GTDB): domain Bacteria; phylum Pseudomonadota; class Gammaproteobacteria; order Burkholderiales; family Burkholderiaceae; genus Burkholderia. The sequence continues at coordinate 239,199 of NZ_JTAN02000017.1, forward strand.
CGCTTGCGCGCCTTGTCATACCGGGCATCATCGAACGGCCAGATATTGAGCAACTCCGTGAACCGGGGAAGCCTGGCGATGTTCCCTGCTTCCGAATCGAGCAGGCAGCGGATGTCGTGGCCGCGAACGTAGCGATTTCGTTCGAACAGGTTTGTGGTCGCCGCATCGAGCGCCTTGATATGCGGCAACAGTTCCCCGTACTCGCGCCGCCGATCCTCTTCGAGACGCTTTTTTTGTTCTCGCTCCGCGACCAGCTTGCGCTCGGTTTCCTCGCGTGCGGCAACATGAATGACCTCTGCTGCCCGGCGTCTGGTCAACCCGGCCAGCCGGATATGCTCCCCTTGATGGTCAAACGTCAGGGTAGCCCACAACCAGCGGGCTTCAATGCGTGCGCTCTCAAGAGAAGCCGTCACGACTTGGCGTCGTTGTCCCGATACTTCGACAATTTCGCTGCGGGGTGATCCGAGAACCAGTTTCCAGCGGGATCCGCCGCCAAACAGTCGTCCCCAAACCCCGGGAGTAAATGTGGTCATAACCGCCCTTCTATTTCTTGTTGATGCCGACGCTAACTGGCGCCGTGTTTCGTTTTCTGCAGTTCTTGTTTATTGATCAGATGATTGCGTTGCAGCCTACACCATACTGTAGTGTTACGGTGGGAAACGGCATATCACGTCCAATGCTGGTCTCGTTGGAGAGCACGAAGCTCCGTGAGCTGCCGTGGTGTGCGCCATGCTGTTAGCCGCAGAGGCCAGGGGCGAGCGGCTGCCAACGGGCAACTGCCGGCAGCTTTGTCCAAAAAATTCTCGCGTCTACGTAACGTGGACACCCGGAAATCTTTAGACGACCTGACACTCTGTCCAAAATTTCGCCGCGTCCACGCTCCGTGTACAATGGAGATAATTGGACAACCTTTCCCCGTCATGCGCCCCGCCACTCCGCACCTGCCTGCCATCGTGGAAGCTGCCGCGATCGCGTTTGCCGACGCGACCGGCATCTCCGTCAGACCGCGCAGTGCTCCCGCCGGGGCCAGTGCGGACGCGGTACTGGAGTTCCTGATCGGTGCCCACCGCTTCAAACGACCGGCACTCGTCAAGCAGACAGTCGACCGCTACGGCACGCTCGCCGCCATCCGCGCGCAGGTCACGCCCCACAATAGCGATCGCCCCCTTCTTGTGACGACTTACCTCTCCCCAAATATCGTCGACGCCTGCCGGAAGATGGACATCGACGCGCTCGACCTGGCCGGCAATGCGAGCGTGCTTCTTGGCGACAGCGTGATCCTCGTATCGGGGCGCCCACGACCGCAGATAAGCCCGCAGGGCAGCGACCGGGTCTGGACGAAGTCCACACTGCGGGTGGCGCTCACATTGCTCTCGGTCCCTTCGTTACTGCAACAGAGCTATCGCGACATTGCAAAGGTCGCTGGCGTCAGCCACGGAACTGTTCAGAACGCAATACGTGGCATGCTCGCCCGTCGCGATCTGATTGAGCTGCCGGGCGGACAAGGCATGCAGTTCACGGACTGCAGCCGCATGATCGACGAATGGACCACCCTGTATCCGACGCTACTGCGTGGATCCCTTCAGCTCGGACAGTACCGCACGGACATGCCCGAGTGGTGGCGAAATGTCCCCGCGCTTCCCGACCGATGCCGGTTTGGCGGAGAGCCCGCGGCGGCCATCGTCACGGAATACCTGAAACCGGCCTTCTTCACCGTATACTGCACGGACGAAGTACCGCGCGAATGGATCGCCAAGGCCCGACTACGGCCGGATCACAAGGGTAACGTCGAATTCCTGAAGTCTCCGATCAGGTTTGCATCGATGCCGGATAGTCCCCCGAACGTTGTACCGCCCCTGCTCGTCTACGCCGATCTCGTCGCGAGCGGCGACTCGCGCAATCTCGAAACGGCTAGGTTACTGCGTGAACAATATCTCCCCGCTTGATGCGCGTCCCAATCGCGCCTTTCCACTGGAAATGATCGCCCTTCTGCGGGAGGTGGCAGTCGCGGCCACGGCCAGGAGCATCCCGTGGTTCGTCGGCGGGGCAAGCGCGCGCGACATGCTACTCACGCATGTTCACGACATTGAACCGACACGGGCCACGGCAGACGTCGATATCGGTATTTCCATCGAAAGCTGGGCCGGGCATGAGGCGCTCAGAGCGGAACTGCTTGCGTCAGGTCACTTCGAGCAGCGGGGTAACGCGACGCACCGCCTCCATTACCGGGTCCCGGCCACAGGCGTCAGGACATGGCTGGACGTCGTCCCATTCGGGCGCATCGCGGACGACAGCGGCGAGATCGCCTGGCCACCGGATCAGGCGATCCGCATGAACGTGGCTGGCTTTGAAGAGGCGTTGCGCACGGCGGTGCCGGTGCGCATGGATGCCGACCTCGTCGTGCCGGTCGCTTCACTACCAGCCCAAGCGATGCTCAAGGTCATTGCCTGGCAGGACCGTCACGGCGTCGATCGCAAGGACGCGAGCGATCTGCTTTTTCTGCTCGCGTGGTACGGCGAGGCGGGAAACCTGGAAAGGCTGTACGCCGACGATGGCTTCGATCTGATCGAACAGCACGACCATGACCCCGACATCGGTGGCGCAGCGCTCCTCGGTCGGGACATGGCAGATATCGTTACGCCGGAAGTGAGCGCGCAGATCCTCGCCGTTCTCGCGCCGGACGACCCGTCACCGCTGATACTCACGCACATGATGGCAAGCCGCATGCGGATTCCCGGAGGCGATTCGGCTGAACGGACCGGTCAGCTGTTTGACGCGTTCCGCCAGGAATTTCTCGCGGCGGTTCAGCGCCGCAGCGGCGCATGACCGCCGGAGACCACGGAAGACCTCCCAGCGCGTGTACGGCTAACCGGCCACGCCCTGTGCTGCCCGCGACTGGAGATCCATCAATTGAGCAAGCGCATCCGTTGCGCGCTCGACGGGCACAAAAATGTGATCATGAAAGGCTGCAGCAACGACGTTGCAACTGATACTGGCTTTCGTCAGCGCCTCAGCCACCGCAGCAGTGAGCCCCACTGCCTGCAGGTCCGAGTGCACGGTCAACGTGATCCACGCTGCCCGGAAAAGCACCGGCAGATCCTCGCGCACGGCCGTCGGCTCATCGATGATGACGGTCAGCCCTTCGCGCTCACGAAACGTCGCCAGGGGCGCGAGCTGCGACACGTCCCTATCCGCCTGCACGGACGAGAAGGCATAGGCACCTTCATTCAGTTCTGGCTGCATGGACGCAAGCAGCTCTGCGAGATCAGAAACCGGTTGGCTCACTGAGTTTCCTGTCGGAGAGAAGTCAATCGGGCAGGACACCGGCAACTACGATTGCGAGCGGCGCCCACGTCGCTTTCACAGCACCATTGTGACCGACGCAATAATTGTCACTCATAGTGCGTCCTATCATAGAGCGTGGTCTCAAACAGGTCAAATCCGTACGCTTCGATATCCTTCCGCTCGAGATATTGATGCAGTACGACCCGCTTGCCCTGTTTGGAAAACGCCTGATTGCGCTTCGCAAGGCGCGCGGCTGGTCGCAGGAGCGCCTGGCGCTCGAAAGTGGCCTCGCCCGGTCGTACATCGGCGGCATCGAGCGGGGCCAGCGCAACATCGCCCTCTATAACATCTGCGTGCTGGCCGCCACACTCGGGATTTCACCCGCTTCAATGCTCGAATTTGATGAGCTTGCGTGACGGCTCACATTCTTTCGGGGCTGTTCACGAAGCCACCGTGGCCAATCGTGATGACAGAGTATCGGCCGCAATGGCAATGTACAGATCGTGAGATATCGTGATGCGTCATGAGCTCAACATTAATCCCGTTATACCGGTCTCGCACGAAAAAAAATGGTGCGGTTATCACCTTGATTTTTTGATTTCGCCGGCTATGATTCGCGATTGAAGTTGCCCGCTGGAGCCCATCCAGCATCCTTTGCAGCACCGTCGCTTTGCGACACCTTTTGCGGTTGCGCTTCGTCCCACTGTCTGGACCACCGCAGGTCGTTTGACCGGAAGCTCCCTTCCTTGCCCGTCTGGGGAATTGCCATTCCCCGACACGGGCCCTGGCGATTCCCTTTTTTCGTTCTGGAGAATCGTCATGAATCAGTCAGTCGAACCCCGCAAGTATTTCGATCTTCATCTGCGTGGCCTCGGGTATCTGTCGCGCGTGCGCGATGTGACCGCCAGCGGCAATGGCCGCAGCAAGGCGAAACCCTTCCTCGCATGCGCCATTTCCGCGTTTCACGGCGATCCGAACGTCGAGAACGGCATCGTCTATCTCCCGCTCGACCTGATCGTCGCCGGCGAAAAGGCCAGGGAAGCGGTCCGCTCCGTGATGGACGACGCGAACGATCCCGATGTGAAAGTCCTCGTTTCATTCCGCGCGGGTGATCACTACATCCGGACGTTCGAGCGCACCGGCAACCGCGCTGGCGAAACCGGCGCTGTGCTCAAGGGACGCCTGCTCAAGCTCTTCTGGATCAAGGTCGACGGCCAGGAGGTCTATCGAGATGAAAGCGAAGAACGCGACGACGCCGACGCCGACGCCGGAAACGATCAGGCGCCGGAGCGGGTCAACGGACAAGTGCCGTCGACAGACGGTCGTGATCAGCACGACATGGACGGCGTAGATGAGACCGGCAGCGGTCGCAACGCACTGGAACCACGCAAAGCTTCGGCTTTGACTGAGCGCACTGCCTCGCGTACCAATCGCTATCCGCCACTGCGCCGTCACGGCAACGCCAATACCCGTCGAGCCGCCAGCACCGCCGAGTAAACGGCAATCCCTCGTCCCCCGCCCCGCGCGGGGGGCTTCTCGCATGACCGGTCCGCCGGCTTTCCCGAGCGACGAATCATGAAACGCTCAGGAAAGCTGGCACCGGCCCCAATCCACACTGGGTTCACGGTGGCCCAGTCACGCCGTGCCGTTTGTGCCGGACCGATTGCTCCGGCCCAGACACACGCCTGGCAGATGCAACTGCCAGGCGTCATGCGTCATTCGCCTCTCATGGGCAGCCACGGCCAATGAAGGCCAATGACGCATGACGGTATCACTGCTGGCCTGCCAGCTTGCAGGCCCGTCCGTCGCCATGCGAGGCGACACCTTTACAGCCCACTTCCGGTGCCACTGTCTGCACGGCTGTTCCCGCGTCACGTGACGCGGGCTCCGGAATCACCTCCTGTCACGCCTTCGGGCCTCACCTTGTCCAACCCTCGCGGGGATGCGCTTCCCCGCCCGGGTAGCCGTTCGCCGCGTCTTTTCGGAGAACGTCATGACTCAAGCCAGCGAAACACGCGCCATCACGGCCACCATCGTGCCTGATGAGCGCCGCATGGAAATCCTGCCGCGCTACTTCGGCAAACACATGATCCGCGCCGAAGTGGCGGTCTATACGGCCATGTCGTCACTGTGCGCAACGTACCATGGTGGATTCTGGGATTACGTCGAGCTGTCCAATGGCGCCTTCTATATGGCACCCCGCCTCAGTGATCCGCTGCCCATCACCTGCGACGGCAACGGATACGACGGCGAAATGAGCAGCGATGCCGCAGGCATTGTTGCCACGCTGTTCGCGTTGAACGCCATGGCGTGGTCGACGGAAGAAGCACGCTTCACGGACCTGTATCACGAGCTGCTCGCCTTTGTGCCATCTCACCCGGAAGCCCGCGAGATCTTCGCGGCGATCGACTGACGTCCTGCCTATCTCTTACACCCTGCGGAACGCAGCCCGCACGGGCGCGTCTCCGCGGCGCTCACGGAGACAATCATGTCAAGCTGTAACTGCCTCGCCTCCCGGCCGTCCGTCAGAAAGCCCAGCGACATCGAAATGTGTTGCTGGCCAGGTGTGCAAACGAAACACCATGCGCGAACTTCAGAGATGCTCGTGCACGCCGCGAACTGGCCCGTCGATGAAGACGGTCCGTCGCAGCAGGTTTTCCAGTGCCGTGACGGGCGCACATTGCCGCGCTTTATGAGCCAGAGCGTCGGTCTTCCAGACGGCCTCTATCTCGGACTCTTCAACGGGCGCGACGATCCACTTGGATCTCCACTCGTCACCGGGTTTGACGGACCACTGATTGGCCGGCTGCGTTACTGCCACACCGTCGAGGCCCGCGACCTCAAGCTGGAATTCCTCGATCCGCCCGAGGGGCGGCGCTTCTTCCCGGACATGGGCGTCGTCGTCGGACCGGATGGCGAGGTTCCTGCCGGGAAGATCACGATGCCGATCCAGCTCATGCTCAACTCGGGGGCCATCGTCTTCGATGGCCGGTACTTCGCCGACTGGACCGTGTTCATCATCAGCTCCGTTCGTAGCGCCATGGGTCGCGATCTTCGCGCGCAGCGACGCGTGTAACCCCGGCATCACGATCGCCGTTTTCACTTCCTTCCATCACTTGCACCGTATCAACGGTGCTTCCCCGCGGGGCATCGCTCCGCCACGGGAACGATGCCTCGTCTCACCTTGCGAGGTACATTATGGGATGGCTGTTTGGTCATGGGCAGACGCGCGCGCAACTCATCGCTCGCCTGACGCGCGACGAGGAGCATGACAGCTTCACACGTCGCTGCCTTCGTCACTGCACGAGTGGCAACGTACTCTGGACCGTCTGGGAAATCGGTCGCTCCGGCGAAGCGCCGATGCGTTTCATCGGCTGCGACCTGCTCGCATGGGACAAAACCTGTGCAGGCTGGGGATACAAGGATATGTGCGAGCAGATGGAACCGCTTTATTACTCCTGCCCCCTCGCCTATCTCCACATGGTCCCGCCCGCGGCGCCCGCGTGGCGCGAGCAGGTTCGCGCCTGGCATGCGGCCCGCTCACGCTCGCTCGCGCCAGGCGATGTGCTGACGCTCAGCGGTCTGTCGATCAATGAGGCGGTGGTCGTGAGTCGACACCATCGCACGTGGATCGTAGAAAGCGGCGGCCGGCTGTTCAGGTTTCCCCCTCGCCTCTTCCGTCATATCGTCGAGCAGCGCACCGCCGACGAGTGCGGTCCGCAACGCGCGGGCTGACGCATCCATGCCGTCGGGTGACGCATCGCGCTCCCTGGCCGACATGCCGGAAGCCTCCGTTCATGAGCTTCCGGGATTGAGCGATGGCTGTTGCCTCGCCGTATCGGTGGCGCATCGCCCTATCAACAAAACCTGCCAGCAAGACCTGCAATGTTTCGTTCGGCGTGTCGGCTGTGCCCTGTACCGACCGCGCAGCGACAGTCTATCCGCACGATCTTTCCTAACCCGCGGGACACCATGCCCGCCAGGGAGGGTCCCGCCTCACTGCGTGGAGGCATCATGATTTCGCTTTCCGGCACGCTTGACGTGCGCACCATCAAGGGCAGCAACGGCCCGTTCCAGGTCGGGGAACTCACGACGTCCGTCGGCGAGTTCAAGGTCAAGGACAAGGTGCTCGAACAGTTCGAGCCCGGCGCCTACACCGGCACTTTTCTGATCGACAAGATCTATCCGCACAGCTACGTGTGGTACGGCAAGGTCACCGTCGAAATCCGCGCGAGGCTCGCCGATGTGCAGCTCGACAACGACGAACCGTTCAGCGAGACCGGGCGCGAGCCCGCCTCGACAGAGCCGGACCCCGTCGACGAGGAGCGCACACCGGGTGCCACAGCCGCCGCGCATGCCGACGAAACGCCGGCGTCCGCGCAAACCGGCGACGATTCCGGCGAGCTGTATCTGCCCGACCTGTTCGGCACCGAACTGGCCGATGCGATCGTCGCCGGGGAGCCGGTGAAGCTCGATCCAACCGTCGACCGCGGCGTATTCCGCCAGCAGCGCGACCAGCTTCGCGCATTTGGCTACGCCTTCCAGGCCTCCAGCCAGACCTGGCTGAAAGCCTGATTCCCATCCATCGACGGTGTGCCAAGGCGTCACAGCGACCGCACACCCGTGACGCAAAGGAGAATCGTATGGCCCTGATCTTTCCCCGCCTCGCCAGAAACTATGTGAAGAACGGGTACTTTCCGACCGACGCCGTTACGCTCGCGCGCGTTATGCCGGCGCTCGCGCTGTCCGATCCTGATCGCCCCGTGCGGCTGCTCGATCCCTGCTGCGGCGAAGGTGTCGCGCTGCAGGAACTTAGGGCTGCGCTTGTTGCGCACTCCACGATGCCCGATGCGGCCCGTGCGTTTGGCGTCGAGTACGATCGCGAGCGTGCATGGCACGCGAAGGACGTACTCGATACGGTCGCGCACACCGACGTCCACGACATGTTCATCACGGCCCGCAGCATGGGACTGCTGTTCCTCAATCCACCGTACGGCGATGTTGTCTCCGACAAGGCGCAGACGGGCGAGCATCAGCCGGATCGTCTCGAGAAGATTTTCTACCTCAAGACGGTCCCGTGGCTCGCATTCGGCGGCGTGCTGGTCCTGATCGTGCCGCACTACGTGATGGACCGCGAGTTCGCCACCATGATTGCCCGCAACTTCACAAAGGTCGAGGTGTTCCTCGCGCCCGACCAGACGTTCAAACAGCTCGTGCTTTTCGGCGTCAAGCGCCGGGCAGATGGAGTCGACACCGCACTGGCCGCGCGCCTGGCGCGCATCCATGAAGGCGAAATGCCGCCCGAACTGCCGGTGAGCTGGACCGCTGTGCCGTACCGCATCCCTTCGCTGGTCGGCGAATACGCCTTCATGTCGACACGGATCGATGCGCCGCAGCTCGAACACGAGCTGAAACGCCTGCAACACGCCACGCTGTGGCCGCAATTCGCCACGATGTTCGCGACGAAGGCTGTCACGCCGCGGCGTCCGCTACGTGATCTTTCCGACTGGCATCTTGCGCTCGCGCTCGCAGCCGGGCAGATCACGGGTGTGGTGACTGGTGCTGACGGTACGCGCCTGCTGATCCGCGGCGACACCATCAAGCAGAAGGAACAGGAAGTCCAGATCGAGGAAACCGACAAGGGCGATATCCGGACCACGATCCTGATGCGGGACCGGTTCGTTCCGACGATCGCGGGCATCGACTTCACCCCCGGCCCGAACCTGGGCCGGATCGTCACGATCCGCTAGCCCGGATCACCTTCATCAACCCCGCGGGGCCACGCCCCGCAGGGACGGGTTACCGCACCTCCAGGACACCCATGTCATGAATGAGATGAGCCTCACCTGGCAGGCACTGCCTGCCTTCATGGTCGGCTACAGCCTTGACCATACCCACCGCGTCGTCGTCGGCATTCGGGCTGCCAGCGCCGACGCAGCTTGCGCCATCGCCCGTGCGGCATTCGACGCCGGGACATTGTGGGACGACACGCCGGACATGCCGCTGCTCTACGACGATTACGACGAGCTTGACGGGCAGGTCCTCAACTTCGATGCCACGTCAGTCGCAACGTGGCCAGCAGCCGATGTCTCGGTACGCGCAGTAAGACTCCATGCCGCTGCGCATCGGCTGCTCGCGTTCGCACGGCTTGCCGACAGACGGTTGCCGGTCGCAGCGGCAATCGAAGCGTGGCATCCCGATGCCCTGGTGCCGATGACGGTCACCGCCCGGCAGGCGCGTGATCTCCGCGCACTGCTGGGCACGCTGGATGCCTGCTGACTCGCGAGTCCATTGCCGGACATCCCTGTGCGCCCCTCGAATGGGGCGCTTTCCCGGAACGTCCCATACGGCGTTCGGGGAAAGCGTGATTCGCAGCCCTCATTTCCGCTGATCTGCCGGCCGCAGATCCGTTGTCGCCCGTCACGCGGCACCTTTGCACCACCCGCAGCTTTCTTCCGGCGCCTTCGTCTGCGCGGCTGCAGCTTCGTTCGCGAAGCCTCGGAATTTTCCCCAACCGGCCCGGGTCCGCACCCGGTGGGTGCGCCGGACATTCAGACTGGAGCACCCCCATGCTGTATCCCATCAAGGAATTGCAGGACATCTTCGTCGACGCCTGCGTGCGCGCACCCAATGGCGAACTCGTCTTCGTCTCCGTCTTCGGACGCGATGGCGCCGTTCAGCAGCTGTATGCCTCGCTACACCTGGGCATTCAGGAAGGCGGCATCCGGCAGCTCACGCTGCTCGATCCCGACAACAGCCAGCCGGTTGCGGCCGTTCCCGTCGGTGACCCTCGGCGGCTGGACAAGTACAGCGGTCGCCTGCCGAAAGACAACCTGTTCGGCAACCTCGTCCATACCTGGATTTACGACGAGTCGCTCCTTACCCCATCGAGAGCCGCAGGCTCGGCATGGCTATTGGTCGATCGCGAAACGCAGGTGCACGACGACGAGTCCCTGCAGGCCCGCGTCTGGTCACTGATCGAACAGCTCAGTCCAATACCGCTGCTGCCGCATTGGCGTACGCCGGTGCTCGACGCACTTGGCAGTCAGCTCGTCGCCCATCTCGGCGACGCGCCTTATGCGCCTGTCGGGCGCATCCACGCTTCGCAGGTCACGCTCCCCGACACGTTCGCGAAGGCGATCTCTGAATTCGTCAGCAGAGCAAAGCTCACGCTCGACTGACGCGCAGTAGCACTCATCCAGACCGCACGAGCCGCACCTGCGGCCCCCGACATTTCCCCCAACCTGCGGGACTCACGCGTCCCGCCAGGGGAACGTGCGACCCGCGTCTTATGGAGACGTATCATGGAAGATCTACAACTCGCTGTCATCGATAGCAACACCCCCGGTGACGATCTGGTGAGCGGCAATCAGTCTCGTGACGTGATTGCCCTGCCGGACTTCATTGCGAACTTCGGTGCCGGACTGCTGGAGGCTGTCCGCCAGCAGAATCCGTCAATCTATGATGGCCAGCGTCCACAACGCTGGGACGCGCTACTGGATGCACTTTCGCGCCAGCCGTTTCCGGCGCAACGCGAGGTCATCCATGCGATCACGACGCTGCTCACGCAGCACGTGCCAGGCGGTGTCATCAATGCAGAAATGGGCACCGGAAAAACGCTGATGGGTATCGGCGTCGCGGTCCTGCTGCATCACGCCGGTTATCCGCGCACGCTCGTCATCGCGCCACCGCATCTCGTCTACAAATGGCGACGCGAAATCAAAACGACGGTACCGGGTGCACGCGTCTGGATTCTCAACGGCCCTGACACGCTGCGCAAGCTGCTTCAGCTGCGTGTCATGCATTCGAAGCCAACGGTGCCGGAATTTTTCATTCTCGGTCGCGTGCGTATGCGCATGGGCTTCGACTGGAAGCCCGCCTTTGCGCGCCGCGTCGCCACTCTTGACATGGAGACCGATGCAGTCACGCGCGTCTTTGCCTGTTGCCCCTCGTGCGGCGAGTTCGTCTGCGATGAAGACGGCAATCCACTGACGCCCACTCTGGCCCGCCCCGCACTCAACGAAAAGCGTCGGGCGTGCGGTTGCGGTGAGCGGCTATGGACCCTCGCGCCCAAAGGCCAGGGCACGCGAACGATGCGCGAATTGGTGAAGGGCGCGCTGTTGCAGATGCCGACCGTTGGCGAGAAGACCGCCGAGCGGCTGCTTTCCCGCTTTGGCGAGTCGATGCTGGCCGACATGCTGCAGGATAATCTGTACGAGTTCATCAATCTGATGGACGACGGCGGCGAGCTTGTATTCTCGGACCGGCAGGCCAAGCGCATGGAGCGTGCGCTCGCCCATACCGAAATCTCGTTCGGACAGGGCGGCTATCAGGCCTCTGAATTTGTCAAACGCTATCTTCCTCAGGGCTACTTCGGTCTGCTGATCGCGGACGAAGGCCACGAATACAAGAACGAGAACTCCGCCCAGGGACAGGCCATGGGTGTGCTGGCTCGCAAGGCCTCGAAAACGCTGCTGCTCACCGGCACGCTGATGGGCGGCTACGCCGACGACCTCTATCACCTGCTCTATCGGCTCAATCCGTCCATGCTGATCGAGGATGGTTTCAACTACAACAGCAACGGCTCGATGGCGGCCGCAACGATGGCGTTCATGCGCGAGCATGGCGTACTCATCGACATTCACAGGCAGGTCGACGAAGGTTCACACCGCACCGCGAAGGGCGACCGCAAGAGCGTCTCGACGGTGAAAGGCCCGGGCTTTGGCCCCAAGGGCATCATGCGGTACGTCGTGCCGTATACCGCCTTCCTGAAGCTCTCGCAGATCGGCCAGAATGTCTTGCCGCCCTACGACGAATCGTTGCTCTCGGTCGCAATGACCGACGACATGGCGGCGGCCTATCGTGCGCTCGAGTCGACGCTGACATCGGAACTGCGCGCTGCCTTACGCTGCGGCGACAAGAGCCTGCTCGGTGTGGTGCTCAATGCTTTACTTGCATGGCCGGAATGCTGTTTTCGGCCCGAGCTCGTACGTCATCCGCGCACCAAGCGCATCCTCGCCAGCGTGCCTGCATTGCTGCGCGACGACCAGCCCGGTCCTAAGGAGGAAGCGTTGCTGCGTCTCGTGCGCGGCGAACGGCTGAATCGCCGGCGCACGCTGGTCTACACGACCTATACCGGCACGCGCGATACGTCGGTGCGGCTGAAGAACCTCTTCGATGCAGTGGGCGTCAGGGCATCCGTGCTCCGTGCGAGTGTCCCTGCTGAAAAGCGCGAGGACTGGATCGCGGACCAGCTCGAACGCGGCGCCGAGGTCATCATCACAAACCCGGAGCTGGTCAAGACCGGGCTAGATCTGCTCGAATTCCCGACGATTGCTTTTCTTCAGTCGGGCTACAACGTCTATACGTTGCAACAGGCCGCACGCCGCAGCTGGCGTATTGGTCAGACGCTCGACGTCACAGTGCGTTTTCTCGGGTACGAGGGGACCGCGCAGATGCGGTGTCTTAAGCTGATGGGACAGAAGATCGCCGTCTCGCAGTCCACCTCCGGCGACATGCCCGAGTCCGGTCTCGACATCCTCAATCAGGGCGGAGAGAGCATCGAAGTTGCGCTCGCGCGGCAACTGGTGAGTCAGGAATAACCGGGAACCTCATCTCCCACCCCATCCCTCATGGAGGAATTCATCATGATCCACTTCCTGGCCGCTGATCTGCGTCCCGTCATCTCCGAAGCCCGCACACAGCAATGTCGAATCGTGTTGGTCAAGGATCACGGCGTCTACATGCTGTCGGAGAAAGGCGAAATAGAAAACGGCCGTAGCAGGATCATCGCGTGGGCTGTCGAATGCAATCCCGATACGGTGCCATTCGCCGACTGGTGGGAACGCGCCCAGGCGGAATTCGGCGGCGATGATTTCGTCGAGTATCTCGATCGCGACGATGCGTTCTTCGACCGCGTGATCGCCGAAGGCTTCGATCTCCAGATCGAAGCCGACACCGGTTACCTCTACATCAACGCTGTCGCCCCACGCTCCTGAAGGTCTCCTTCCTTTTCGCTCCCGTTCAAAGCGACGCGCCTGATCCCTTCCGGGACCGGGCGCCTTTTTTTGGTTCAGCCGGACCGGCGCGCCGGATTAGCTTAAGCAGCACTTCTTGTACTTGCGCCCACTGCCGCAGTGGCACGGCTCGTTCCGACCGAGTTTTGTGGAGCGCACTTTTCGAGTTACTTGGGGAAGAACATCGCGCACCTGAGATGCCGACTTCATGTCGGCTGTGAGCCGCTCCATCTCATCGGAGGCTTCCCACGGGAAGTCCAAAGTAACGCCGAACTGGATTTCGCCATTCGGGCCCACGGAGACTCCAAACCACTGCGCTGCACGTTGCCGGTACTTGCGTTTGGCACAGTGGGTCTCCAGCACGGCAATCGCTTCGGGAGACGGCATTGGATTGCAATGGAAACTAACCCCGCACGGTGGTGTGCTCGATGCAAGCGTCACGTCGTGTCGCTTCCCGTCGAGCTGAGTCTGCCGCGTGATGATCTCGAGCACGCGATGGACGTTCATACACGAATCTTCGTCCATCGAAAGCAGATGGAACCCGAGTTCTAGCGTTGCCGGGTCCGCCTTGGTTTCGATCTCCTTGACGAGTCGCTCGTAGCGCGTTCCGCGCATCTTCGTGAGAATGCCAACCGGCGTGGCGTCCCCTGGCTGGTTATCCCTGCGGACCAGCATCGCCGTGTCTAGGTCTTGCGCGATGGAGTCCTCGAGGATGACACTGTCGTACTCCTCATCCAGCCAGAGATTTTGCTTCAGGTGGTAACCGAGCACGGTCAGCTCATGCCCGCTCATCAGTTTGTCCGAGACGCTCACACGCAGCTTCACATAGCTCAGGAGTCGCAGCGGTGTCGTCAGCATCTCCGTCAGCGTGTCGAGAAGGAACACGTCCATTACGAACGGAGGTCGGATGACAGCGGTGGTCTGGAATTTTAGGAACTGGCTCGCCTGAAAGGCCAGAGCCGGATAGTGTTCTGACACGAGGCTGAACAGGAAGACCTCTTTGATGCTCGGGGGCAAGTCGATTTCTTTTTCTTTGTCGTCCACTAAGCGACATCCACCAGCGAGAATCTCGTTGGCGCAAGTCCAACCCTGGTCGTAGGAATCTTGGATGGCGGCAGCGAAGTCCGCCTTCAGCTGGTTGTCATTTCCCTTGCGCGCCGCGATGGTCAGCTTCTTCGACTTCGCCTGCACGATGATGAGTCGGTCCGCGTAAATGACCAGAACGTCAACCTCACCCACGATGTCCTTGCCACGATGCAGATTCACATTCGTATGGACGTGCTCGCGGCCGAAGACCCCGGCTAGCCGGCGCGCAGCGAACTGCTCGGTGAAGGCGCCGCGGTGCTTGGCGGCCGCCGGGCGATAGGGTTTGTCGTCCCACATCCAGAAGAACGGAGACTCATACAGAGCTTCGTAAATGGCGTAGTGCGAGAAAAGCAACACTGTCCCGCGGTCAGTCGGAAGCAGCGGCCGGGCGGCGACCTCATTGAAATCACCTACCTCTTCGAACGCCGCATTGTTTCCCGTATAGAGGAAAGCGCGGAAGAACGCTTCAGCGACGTCTTGCGCAACTCTACTGCGGAACGCCACTTCATCCAACGAGAACTCGAACACGGACAGCCAGGTCTCCGGCTGGGCCTTGGCAGTTCTAGCGTCCTCGAAGAGCCGCGTCCCCTTTTCGTCCATCAACGCGCACATCGTCTTGGCGATGGTCCTCGCTTGGCTGGAGGTGAAGCCTTTGGCCTTGAGCATCCAGTCGTCATCGGCCCCGTACTTCTCGGGCACAAGGTCCCTGTACTGAAAGGTGTAGGCCGACTCAGTGCCATAGAAGATGGGCTCTCGCATCCCCGGGCCATGCCACGGGTCTGGCGGCTCGGTCCCACCCTTCACCGCCTCGATCATAGCCGCGAACATCGGGTAGGACATCGCGTTGTGAAGCTCCTGCATGAGGACATCGGTGCGTTCGACGTAGCCCTCGATCACATCAAACGGCAAAGGAGATAGGTCTAACGGCTTCTTGGCCATCAAGCCTATTAGCGTTGTCACTTCCGTCCGAATCAGCCGCTCCCTACTGAACAACCGGTCCATGTCGGACGACTTCAGCTTGCCCTCGATGGGGATGACGTTGTCGCGATGACAGATGCGTGCGACTGCATGAACGTATCCAGGCGATGCAGCTAGGGCGGCCAAGTCCTCAAGAATTTGGGATTCTTCCCGCGGTTTCTCCATGGCTCCACCTTTCAAGTTCGAAAGCATTTTCTGCGAACCTCGTTCGCGCCGATTATCCGCTTTGCTTCGAAAAGGCGAAGTTCGAGGACCACCGGATGACCAACGAATTAATCTCCAGTGGCCGGCATGGCCCTCCGAACGACCGGTTCCAGGCTTGAAAGAGTCAGCGCACCCGCCACATCGAAAGGCGGATCCCGGCCGTTGAACCCTAGACGAAGAACAACCCTAAACGAACGCCGACAGCTTCTCTCTGCGTTCCTCGCCATTCCGCAAAGAGCCCTTTTTTGTGTCGGTGCCTTTTCTCTCGACGTCGCGCGAACGAAAAAGTTGTCCTATGCTCGACAGTGCAGCGTGCGCAACACTGGGGAAGCGCGGCCGGCATCGACCGTGCCGCTAACTTGTGCATTCCTGCGGACCCATGTTTTCGCGGCCCCCACTTCTTCCGCCGACGCGGGCA
The DNA here is from genome assembly GCF_000949135.2 of Burkholderia sp. USMB20. Taxonomy (GTDB): domain Bacteria; phylum Pseudomonadota; class Gammaproteobacteria; order Burkholderiales; family Burkholderiaceae; genus Burkholderia. The sequence continues at coordinate 255,186 of NZ_JTAN02000017.1, forward strand.
CCTGTTCGATCTCCCCCACGCAGCCTTGCATGTGCGACGTTGACCGCCATCGGCGCGATCGTGGCGCTATCCGCATGGTACCCGGGGCACTGGCAGGTGCTCCTGTTGCTCCTGCCAGCCGTATGGTCGCGCGCACGGGGACGCGCGTCGGCGCTCGCGATCTGGATGGGCTATTACCTCGCTGGCGCGCGCGATATTCCCCTCGTGTGTATGCGCTTCTTTTCCGGCTATGGGGAGCTGACGCGAGCCGAAGCGCTTATGCTCGGCTTCCTGTTCTGGATCGCGCAGGCGTGCGTGCTCGCGACACCGTGGGCCGTGCTCAAGCCGGAGCCGAATGCGGGCGCCGCACGCTACGCCTTGTGCGCCGCTGTCGCGACCGTGCTGGTGACCGTACCACCACTCGGCATCATCGGCTGGCTATCGCCGGCATACGTCGCCAGCACCCTGTTTCCTAGCTGGAAGGCGCCGGGCCTGATGCTCGGTGTGACCGCCATCGCGTGCGTGGCCTCTATCTCACACGGATCTCCCGTCAGATATGTCACAGCGCTGCTGGTGATCCTGTCCGCCGTCGCGCACAGTGTGGTGAGCACGCCAACTGTACCGTCCGGGTGGGTCGCACTCGACACACAGTTGGGCCGGTTCGATCAGTCCAGCTACGCGTTGCTCAACGTTCGAACGCAACAGGTTCAAGCCATCACACGACGCGCGTTCACCGCAGGCGCCACCGTCATCGTCCTGCCAGAGGAAATTATGGGGCTGTGGCGCCCGGCGATGGACTACTGGTGGCGTGACGACATGCAGGCATTGGCTACGGCGAAGCGAACGCTGATCATCGGCATGGACCTGACCGTGTCCGCCACGCCGTTCCGGTACACCGATAGCGCAGTCATCGTTGGCGCCAGCCACGGGCGCATCGATAGTCGCCAGCCGGTGCCCGCGGCGCTATGGCGCCCCGGCGCGTCCATTAGTGCGATCCGCGGCGGCCTGATGCAACCATACATCACGGTCGCCGGCAAACGCGTGGCCTTCTCGATCTGCTATGAGGATCTGCTGTGGTGGCCGCACTGGCGCGTGCTGCTGCAATCGCCCGATGTGCTCGTCAACCTGTCCAACGGCTGGTTCGATTCCGACCTCGCGCTCGCACACATCCAGCGCCAAGGCATCGCCGCCGTCGCCCGCCTGTCCGGTACGCCATTGCTGGGTGCGGTGAACCGGTAGCTACTGTTGCCGCAGACAGGCGTGGGATAATTGTCCATCGTTCCGCCCCAGCCGTCCTGATGCCGAAAGCCGACCGAAGACGAAAGCGATCCGTGTGCCCACCAATCGGTGCGCTGATGCGCTACCAGGACAGGATGGTACGCGTGGTGGCCGAGGCGAGCGGCCAGCGCGCCGTCATTGAGTCCATCCTCGAAGACGGCCGCCCGTTAAGGAGTGTCGTGAAGTGGGCGAACCTCGCACATTCTGGCGACCAGCTCTTCTGAGCACCACCCATGCAACTCGATATTTTTGACGACAGCCGTGATGTGATGCTGCGCAACGATGTCCTGTCAGCATTGCAACACCACAATGCCGCAGTCGCCCGCGACGCGCTGCAGATCCTCGCGCACGAATACCCTGACGACGTTGCGCTCGTGGCACTGGACACGCTCGTGACTGCCCTCGAAGCACGTTGCAGCAGACCCTTCGGGAGTCACGGCGCCGCACTGTACGAGCGCGAGACGCTCCTGACCCGCGTCCACCCCTCGGCGAGTGACCTGATGAGAGAGCGCGGCGCCATCGCATGGCTGGCGCCCTTGTGGAACGAACTCGCGCAACGCGCCGCGGGTCTGTCGTTCCGTGCGGGTCAGCCCGATGCGCACGCCGCCTCGCTCTACCTGCAAGCGGGCAACTGGAAAGCCGCGGAATCCGCCGTCATGCGCATCGAATCCTGGCGTCGCATTCCTGCGCCGCTGATGTGGATGGCCGAATGCCGGTACCGAATCGACTGTCTCGAAGCCGCCTGGCCGCTTCTGGCCGAACTCGCTTGGCTTGCGCCCACGCGTTTCGATACCCTGTTCTCGCGTCTCAAGGACAGTTCGCTGGATACCCTGCGCAGGGCATTCGACGCGTCGTTTGACGGAAGCGGCGATGTCGTAGACCTGGCGTGGTTTCCCGCGTGGGCGCTAATTCAGAAAACCGGACTCGCTCCACTGCTGAAGCAGGCGCAACCCGGTCATGACACCGAGCCTGAGCGTGCGGTAAGACTGGTGCTTCGGCTGCTCGCGCTCGAGCGCGAAGGCCGTCATCACGAGTTGATGGATAGCCGCCGCGACCTGCTTGAGCTCCACGATCCGCTCTATCGGCTCTACATGAAAACCCGTTGAACGTTGAAAGCCCGCGATGTCACATAAGAACCCACATCGATGGACCTTCGCCGCCCGTTTCCGGCGTAACGCCTTCGGCTGGAAATCCGCGTTGCCGATCCAGCGCCTGAAGGAAGCCGCTGCGGAGATCCGGCAAGCGGCGCGCAATGATGCCATCCTTGCCGCCGACGGCGCGGTGTTGCTGGTGGAGAGACTGTCTCCGGCACTGGAACAGGTCGACAGCTCGTCCGGTGCGATGGGCACCGCAGTCAACCGGACCATCGATGCACTGGTGCCCGTGATTGCTGCCGCAAACGTGGATTTTCCGACCAGACAGGCGTGGCTGGAACGTCTCTTCGAAGCACTGCAGGAAGACCAGATACCGTATATCGAGCGCCTTGCCGACGCATGGGGTGAACTTTGTGCGACACGGGATATGGCAGCCGCATGGGCGGACAGGCTGCTGCCCATCACGGCGCGTGTGATGGGCCCCGACGGCCAGGGTGGATATTTTGTCGGCACAACCGCGTGCCTGAGTGCGCTTTACGTCGCGCTGCGGTTCGACGAACTTCTTGCGCTCGTCGACTCCGCGCGCATGACATGGTGGGCGTACCGGCAATGGGGCGTGAAGGCTCTCGTGGCGCTCGGCCGGCCCGCAGACGCGCTACGTTATGCCGAGCAGTCGCGTGATGCCCATACACCAGAAAGTGCTATCGCCCTCACCTGCGAGACGATCCTGCTCGCCAGCGGCATGACGGTCGAAGCCTACCAGCGGTATGCGATCGCTGCTAACCGCGCAGGGACGTACCTCGCGACCTTCCGTGCAATCGTGAAAAAGTATCCCGGACTGTCAAAGGCTACGATCCTGCAGGACCTCATCGACAGCGAGCCGGGTTCGGAAGGCAAATGGTTCGCTGCCGCGAAGGACGCGGGACTCTTCGACCTCGCGATATCGCTCATCCAGATCAGCCCGACCGATCCACGCACCCTGATACGGGCTGCACGTGAGTTTGCGCAGCGGCAGCCGGCGTTCGCGATGAGTTGCGGCTTGGCTGCGCTGCGCTGGATCGACGCCGGCGCCGGGTATGAGATCAAGGCGGCCGATGTGCTTGATGCCCACGCCGCGCTCACCGACGCGGCCCATGCGAACGGCACGTCCAGCGATACGCTCAACGCGCGACTTAAGGAACAGTTCGCGCAGCACGCCACTTCCGCATTTGTCGGCAAGGTGCTCACGCCATATATCCGGTAGCGACGCGCGGCGAAGCAACCGCCGTGTTTCAGGTAGCCCCTTATGGGACAGCGCGCCTACCGCTGGCCACCGTTGACCGCGTCCTTGAACGCCTTGCCTGCCGTGAACTTGACGGTCTTCGCCGCAGCGATGCTGATCTCCTCACCCGTCGCAGGATTGCGGCCGGTGCGCGCGGCACGCGTGCCCTGAGTGAACGAGCCAAAGCCAACCAGTTGCACCGTGTCGCCTTTCACAACCGCGTTCGTAATCGCACCGATCACGGCATCAATCGCCTCGCCGGTGATGGATTTGCTCGAACCGGTAGCCGATGCCACCGCATCAATCAGTTCCTGTTTATTCATTAACCTCTTCCTCTTTCGGTAATCAAGACTGGCCGACAGCTTTCCTGTCGGGTACGTGGACGGCAGCCGTCGAAAGCCAGACCAGTTACCGTATCGCGAAGCCGGTACGCGCGCAAGCCTTGCTGGGCACCGTCGACGCAGATACAGTCGGAAGATGCCGGTTGCCGCCGACAAGCCTTTGTGCACTCCGTGTCATTGGCACGACAAACGAGAAACATGCGGGACCAGGCGATAGGCGATCCCCTCGAAGCCCCCGCTCCGGTCCGCGCCCTTGTATCACCCGCGCTGAGTGACTCCACGGGCATCGCAAACGTTCAGAAGAAAACTGATACGCCCTAGCAGGCCACCATGACGGCAACAAATTTCAGCAGTAACTCGCATTGCGTAACCGGCGTCGAAGGAACTCTCACGCGAAACTCGAACGAGCCATCCACGAAAGCATGCAACGTAGGGGCCGCGGTGTGCGAGCGCCGCGCCTTCAAACACGAGGGCCCGTAACATGCGCTCTTCTTCGACGTCCGGCCTGGTGGGACAGGCGCCGTCACGTATTGTCGACTCGTCGGTTGGCGCGCGAGTACCGCTGCGAGTCATTGGCCTTGCGCCCGCGCCGCCCGGCGCGAACGCCGGCTCGCGGCTTGCCCTGGGGATGCCGTGTCATCCACTGGGTCCTCAGCAGGGGACTCTCCCTCCGAGGTCGACTCAGACGGATTCGATACGTCATTGGCCGAACCCTCCTGCTCGCCCCCGCCCTCGCTCCGTGATGGGCCGGCGGAAACTTCACCTTCGCGCGACTGGCGCGGCCGATACACCACCTGTTCGATGCGCACGAGGTTCAGCGAAATGGACTCCGCGTCGATATGCGCGCCGGCGTCCGCCTCGTTGTCGCGATTGATCCAGGGGCTGACGTAGAAGTCGCCGCGCACGACGACACTTGCCCCGGTCCGGATATGCTGAAGCACTCGCTCGGTGAGGCGTTCGTTCCAGATGGTCACGTCGACCGGGAACGTCCGTCCGTCGCGCTGCTCCAGCGTGCCGTCCTCAAGCCGTCGGTAACTGGCGGACATCACGCGTAGTTCGACAATGCGGCGCGTGACGCTGGCGGTGTTGACCTGTTTCATCGTCGGCGATGCCAGCACGTTACCAACGAGTTCTGCATAGATTCCCATTCCCGACTCCGTTCATCAAGGATTGCCCCTGTCTATCGCACGCGCTGTCCACTCCTGCTTCTTTTATTCGGGTGCCCTGCGTCAGCCCGATGTCCGCCAATCACACGCGGACGAAACTCCGCACCTGTCTCACGCCTCATCGCTGCGCCGAATTTTCACCGTGCCGTGCTCCAGGTACATCGCGAGCTGACTCGCGGCATAGCGGAACACCGATTCGAGCGCGTTGAGCTCCTTCGCACGTACTTGGCACTGCGTCAGATAGGTTCGTAGCGGCGCGGGAATACCATTGAAACAGCCCTTCGCGCGCGACCACGCAACAGAATGAGGCTTGCCGCGGACGAACCAGTCGAGGCGATGGCGCGTCGCGCCACTCGCCAGGGCGATCCGTACGCAGCGCATCGACACGTCGAGCCCAGCGCTCGCGCTCTCTTGCGCCAGCGTCTGCATTTCGGTCACCGTCTCCTCGAGCCAGTGCTCATATGAACGCAGCAACACGCGTATCCCGGCGTCGCCCGCGATCCGTGATACAGGTAACGCCATCGCGGGCCCAAGGCCGCCGCTTCCCTTACCCTTAAATGCCTTTGAACGTCGATCCAGATCCGAAGGTCGGTTGATCATTGCCGCAGTCCTCGCATCACTGCACCAACGTTTCTGATGCAGCTTCCGCGACCGCGTCGTCCCCGGACAGCGGCACACTGTCGAGCAGCCGCAGTTCCGCATCCGACAGGCGGCTCACGCGCCGCCGGCTGTGACGTGGCTCATGCGCGCCGGTAAAGACGTCCCGGGGCAAGACACCGAGCAGCGAGCGCGCCGCTTCAACACGTTCGCGTGCGGCAGCATCTGCATTCGGCAGGAAGTCGACGCGCGAAAGCGGCAGCAGTTCGGCGCGCGTGAGCACGCGCTGGCAGTGCACCGCGAAATGGAACACGGACAGGCACCGGTGCTTGGCCGAGCCGATGCGCCGGAAGCCTTCTGTCGACGACATCAGGTCGCGCAACACCGCCGAACGCACGAGTCGCACCAGATAGTCGAGCTCGACAAGCAGCATGACGATCATGTAACCGTATGGCGAGCCGAACTCGAGCGAGACGTGTGCAGGTTCGCGCGATTGCAGCACCGAATACTCGAGGCCTTTTTCGCGCGCGGCATGTAGCAACTGGCGCGCATGCTGCTGCTCGAGTTCGTTCGCGTGCCGAATGCCGCTTATGCGATCCGCAATCTCGATGAGCTTCCAGTCCGCGTACGGATTGTCGTTGCCCGACAGCGCCCACAGCGCGCGCAGGGACGCGGCCACGCGGCGACCGCCTGCCATCGGATGGCCCTGCTCGCCGGGTGCGATCGATCGACCAAGAAAGAGCCGCATCGCATCCCGAGTATGCAACCGCATGCGGTCCACGCCGTCGCTGCCGAGCTGGCCGATTCGGCTGATGGCCTGCGCCTCGTGCGGGCGTACCAGCGGATCGCTGCCTTGTCGCAATGCGTGCGCCTCGCGCATGTGATTCAGCGCCTCCTCGCGTTCGAGAAGCAACTGATAACGCCCGAACAGCGGATCAGCCGGATCAGGATCGCCCTCGACAATGAGGTGCGCGAGAATCACTCGCTCTGCGTCGAGGTCATAGCCATCGGCAAACGGCGACGACGAAGAGCGTGCGAAGGCGTCGGCAGATGGGTCAATAGCGCTGGACGATGGCTCCATGTCAGGCTCCTCAAAGATAGACTTTCAGTGACAACTAACGGCGTGCTCGTCGTGTTACCCGGGGTAACACGCGCGTAATGGGCGGCCGACTGGCCGGGTTGCCGTTACCCCGGGTAACAGCAATGCGCAATGGCAATCACGAGCTCGCATGCGGGTGTGCCCGACAAGCGTGACGGATTCGGTCACACATGGGTGGTCGCCTGACTGACCAACTCGCTCGACGATCGACGCGTCGGCTGATGTGCCATGCGTGCGTGGAGTGCATGGCGGATCGCCGCCAGATGCCGGCAGGCGGTCTCGCGCGTTGATACTGGCAAGTTGCTGGCGTCATGCGCGCTTGGCGAATCCGCGCTCGCGCCCTCGCGTTGCGTTGCCCGCTTCCGCGTCGCGCGTTCGAGATGCGCCCTGGTGGCGATAAAGTCTCCCGCGAGATAGCGGCGCACGAGACCTGCGATGTACGCGACGGTCAGTTGCACCGGCTGGTGGCGGTGACCTGCCGCCATCTCGTCCAGCAGCGTCTGCCGGTCCATAGCAGGGATCCGTGCAAGATGCAAGGCGATCAGTGCGCGGTCATTCTCGACCACCATCGCTGGCCAGACGAGAGCCCCGATGTCATCTGTGGCGAGCCGTTGCGAGAATGGACAATCGATCCCCACTACAACCGGATTCGGCTGCTCACCGGGCAAGATCGCTGGGCCGCCGGTCGTTGTAGTCCGGTATGTAATCCTTCCGTATACGCGCGCGTCTGCAACGCACGTTTCCCGCCATCGGTAATGGATCAAACCCGCCGACCACAGGGGCGCCGCGGGCACATCGAGACCCAGTCGGACACTTCCGGTTGGCGACTTTGGGCGTTCGGTCGTCGGTGCGATTACCTGCGGAGTATGAACTGCAATGCTGCCCGGATAGCTGTTACCCGGGGTAACAGCCGACGGTGTCGCTGCCGGGGCACGCTCGTCTTCTTCGCGCAGACTCTGCGCGAGCAGGCGCTTGCGCGTCGCGAGCCGCTCGCGCATATCACCGCGCGACACAATGCGTTCAAGCTGGCGCTTCAGTTCGCCCGCGTTGAGCTGGGTGAACACGCGCCGCCCCGTGCACTGGCGCGTGAGCTCACGAATCAGCCCCTGGCGCACGAGCCGCGCTCTCGCGTTCTCGAGCTGGCGCCGGTTCAGGCCGAGCGTGCGCTGCCATTCGCCGGCCGTGAGCGTGAACCAGGTACATTGCCGGTCGGCCTCACGGCGCTGCAGCTGCACCATGCGTGAGAGCAGCAATGCCGCGTTCACGTTACCGACCAGGTCGACAAAAATGCGCCGGTACGCGACAGTCGGCCCAAGCAAGGCGTCGCCCGCGAACTGATCCACCCGCATCGCTTCGATGGACGATGGAAGCTGCGCGACCATTGGGCAAGTGAATTGAACTGCATTCGAGATTGCTTCCACCTCCAGCCGGTAGTGCATACGCGCGGGTTGGCCACCGCGCCATTCCGTCAGCAGTTTCATGCTCCGCAGGCGTCGCCGCGCATTTTCCTGCTCCTCACGCGACAGCCCCGTCTCCAGCAGCCAGTGTTCGCGCGTTTTGTGGACCCACCCGCCGTTGGCGTCCACATCACGCCCGCGGCGTGTCCAGTACACGAGCTGCGATAGCAGGAGCGCCTGCTTCGGATGCCCTGTGATGCGGGCGAGCCGTGTTCCGAAAGCAATGGGCCGGTAGGGCCTCAGCATCGCCCACATCGCTTCGAACTCAGTGATATAGGGATGGCATCCAGGCATCATGATTCAACCTCCTCCAGCCGTTCGAGCTGGTCCGGATGGCACGGATGTACGGGCGGCCAGGCGATATGGGCCGTTCGTTCCTCCGCCTTGCGCTGAAGTTGCGCGACGACGGCCGGCCATAGGACGCGGAACTCGTCCGCCTGGAGCGTCTTTCGCCGTCTATGCGCGATCAGCCCTTTCGATCGGAGTACCCGCCGCGCGGCGCGCTGCTGCAGCTCAGTGAGCGCCAGTCTTCGTTCGAGCTCATCGGGCGCGACCAGAAGCCAGGCATGCTGGCGCCCCGTATCGCTTTCAAGCGTCGACAGTTCGGTGAGCATTGCGGCCGCAGCGAGGTCGCCGCAGATCTCGACGAAGCAGCGGTCGATCGTGATCGGAACATCGAGCATCGAGAGAACCATTTCGGCCTCCGCAGGCGGCAGTCCGGGCGAATCCTCCCAGGTCTTGCCGGGAAGCAGATTGCCTTCCGGATCAAGTCGCATGTCGTACATAGTGAGGCTCCTGATGGGAAGAAGTTGGGCGGTAGGCCCCGGTGTCCGCGTTCAGTGCGGCGAAAAGCGTGGCGAGCGACCATTGGCCATCACATCGCTCATGCAGCGCCAGATACCGTTCGCGCAAATCGACGATGTCGTTGAGCGTGCCCCACGCATCGAACAGTGCATCCAATTCGGACAGCGAGAGTGCGCGCGGTTTCGTCGGCGCGGCGACATTCAGTTCCGACCGCATTTGCGTGATCGTTGCGCGCGTCGCCGTGCGGAAAAACGCGCGGATCATCGGGATGCTCGCCTGCCTTTCGACAAACGCGTGCAACAGATCGTGATCGCGCCACTGCCGTTCGATCAGTTCGCAGCGACGCTGCAACGCGCCGGCGTCCACGAAGACACGCAATGCACCGGCGCTGAGTAGATCGCGCGCGAGCGCTGGCGAGCGGGCATCGCCGAGCACACGCCGAACTCCGTCTGGCAATCGGTCTATCCGTGACGTCGTATCGATCGAACCTGTTTCACATGAAACTTCGCGATCCTCCATACCTGCAACGGCGCGCCGATTTGTCGTGCAAGCGAAGGCAATGAGCTCGAGCAGCACGAAACGTTCGAGCGCCTCGCTTTCGAGACGCAGGAAGGCCCTGTCCATCATGGCCCCCCTCGCTGAAGCCGCTCGTCAGCGCCGGGTTCGGGCCAGCGTGTCAGCGCAAACCGTTCGGGATAGGCCGCGCGGAAGGCGCGCGCCACGCGAATGAGCTCACCCCACCACTGACCGATTGGGTGATCTGGATTCAGCATGACGTCGAACATCACGTCCATGCGATCAGCGAGTAACGGCTCGCCGACGCTCGCGTCACATGTATGGTTCCACGCCTCATCATCGCGAGCCATGTGCGCAAAGAGACTATCGGTGGGCACGCGTGTGAGGCCTGTTGCAGTGTTTTGCCGGGACAGGCAGACCAGCCACCACCAGCCGAGATACCGTGTGAGTGCAGCTTCATCACGCTGCACGTCAGCGTCGGGAGAAGAGCGCGCCCTGCCCGGTGGTGGCGGCTCGATCAAGAACCCGTACGGCAATCCAGGCGCATCACGCACGCACCCATCGAGACCACAGTTCCGTGCGAAAGCGAACACAGTCTCCCGGAAGATCTCACCTTCCTGCGTCGGCGGCGCAGTTTGCGGAATGCGCATCCCGTGAATATCACCAGCCATCAGTATGGACCCGTCATCCGGTGCCCGTTGCAGGCCATCCGGCGCCGTGCCCGTTTCGGAAGGCTGTTTCTCGAAAGCAGTCGGGTTTGACACAGCCCCGCTCGCGGCCTGCGCGGCTCGCACATCGTCACCAGCGCCCTGATCCGACGAGGCCGATGAACTCCGTGTTGTCGATGCTTTATTCGTTTCTGGAGCAGATGCAACGGATGACGTTTCACGTCGCGCCACTGGCATGCCACCTACTTCACGCAGGTCGTCGGCTGCGGCATCTGGCATCCGCTCGAGCAGATGACACATCCGGTTGAGCGCGCCGCGCGGCACGCCAAGCTCGCTCGCCAGGCGTAGTCGCAGTCCGTCCACCAACTGTGCAGCGTCGAATGGGACAGTCCTTTCCGGCGCGTGCTGCGCCACAATGCCGATATCGTCGAGACTGCAGCGGGCAGCAATGCCGGTCAGTTGCGGATCGAGCACCCGCTCCTGCATCCAGCGGTCGTCAAGACCCAGGCGGCGCGTCAGGCGCAGTAATATGCCGATGCCGGGCTGGATTACATCGACGAGCGCACGGCGGCTCAGATACACCGTGGCCGGTCCGAGTGCCGACAGCCGGTCGACCGCGAACTGGAACAACGCGAGCAGCACGTGGCTCACGGGTGCCCCTTCCTGTTCGAGCAGCCGCGAGAACTCGCGCAACGACAGCGTCCCGCCCCGCTCGGCCTCAAGATCCGCCTTTAGCGCGAGATAACCGTTCGCCTTGTCCCAGAAGCACAGATCGGCGCGCTGGTCGTTCTCGCGGAGGTGAGCGGCCAGCAGCTTCGCCTCGCCAGGATACGGCACATAGAAGAAGTCATAGTAGAGAAAGCGGTCGTCGCGCGTTTCGTCGTAAAGGGCCGTCGCCGCGGTCACGCGCGAATTGCCGCCCTTCGCTACCAAGTAGCGCGTTGCGCCCGGACGGCGGGTCACCGTCACGATCTGCTCGATGCCGTTGGTGCGGATCGACTCCTTGAGCTCCACGATGCGCTCATGCGACGCGCGACGTGGATTGCGTTCATAGGCCATCACGTCCGTGATCTTGAGTCGGATTACCGACGTGAGCTGCGGATCTGGCGTGCGCGCGCCCGGCGGTAGCACGTCCAGGCGCTGCGCGGCGAGACGCTCACGTGCTGCACTGACCGGCTCTCCCGGCGCGCTCATGCGACTGCTCCCTGTCCGCTGTCAGCAGGCGCCGCGCAGTCGATCGCGGGCCGCGGAGACCCCGCATAGACGTTCGCAAGCGACGGGAACAGTTCCCACGCGAGGCGATGCATGACGTTCCAGGCCGAATTGTCGAACCGCCGTCGGCGATCGAAGTCGTGGACGGGAACGCGCGCCGTCGCAGCTGCCGCATACGCGGCGGCAGACGGAATGACGGTTCTGAGCACCCTTACCTTCGGATGACCAGTGAATCGCTCTCGCAATACAGCTGCAAGTGCCCTCGCATTGGTGGTGCGTTCATGCGCATTGATCAGCGTAAGCAAGTCGCCCGAACGGAATGATTCGCCGAAGTCGGCAAGCCGGTTAAGTTCGCCGAGCATGGCAATCGTGCCCGTGGCGAATTCGCCAGCGCTCAGCGCATCTGGCTTGACGGGCGACACCATCACGTCGGCCGCCATCGCCGCGGACTTCTGCAGTTCGCCGATCGCGCCTTGCGTGTCGATCAACACAACGTCATAAGGCTCCATGAGCGGGCTGCGCATCGCCCGGCGCAGGATCATCAGGCGATCCTCACGGCGATTGAGCCACGCCTGTAGCGCAGCATCCGGCGTATCGGAATAGATCAGATCGAGATTCGAGAAAATCGTGCGACTGATACAGTCGGCCGAAGGATTGCCGCCTGAAGTCACGACGGCAGTCAGACCTTGCGATGAACGGTAATAGACGGGAAAGAACTTGCTTAGACTCGGTTGGACATCTGCATCGATCGCGAGAACCTTCAGGCCGAAGGCTGCGAGCAGGCCGCCAAGATTAGCGGCGACGGTCGTCTTACCGACGCCGCCTTTGGTGGAGACGAAGGAGATAACAACCGGCACGATGGGATATCCAGTATAGCGTCATCGCTTGAGTGGAAATTCAGAGAATGAAACAGAGGTTGCGCAGCTAAGTCGGGGCGTGAGACGGTCCGTGTTGATCGCGGGCCGCGTCCTCAGTGGTGTCCAATGCGGCCTCGCTACCGCCAGAGTGGGTCAGTTGTGAGGCGATCCATCTTTCATACTCATCGACCGGGAAAAGACGACGGCGCCCCACACGAATTGATGGTGGCATCGGCAGCCCGAGCGTCAGGCGATTACGTGCGGTCGCCGGTGCGATATGCAGCTCGTGCGCGATTTCTTCCAGCGTGTAGAAGCGCCTGCTCGTCACTTTTCCTCCACCACACGTCGAAGCATCGCCTGTCCGCCAACGGCTCTTTTCGTCCAGGCACGTCGAAGCTTGTCCATTACTCGAACGTACCTATAATCAAGGTACGAAATCACTCTAGGAAGGTGAGAGAAACATGTCAAGCACCGCGGATCCCGAGGCGTATCATCAGCGCGTTTCGCAGGTGCGCGAGCACCTCGAACTTTCGCAGGACAAGATGGCCCGTCAGCTCGGGCTGTCTCTACGTGCCTATGCGAATTACGAGCGTGGCGAGCGCACGATCCCCGTCGAACTGCTGCGCGCGCTATACGAGCGATTTTCGGTGGACCCCATATGGCTGCTGGCGGGCGACGGTCACATGATTCTCGATCGTGATGTGCGGTACCGGCTTGATCAGAAAACACTGGACAGTGTGATGGAAGCCGTCGAGCGGGTCGAGCAACGCCTTCCGGTGCCCCTCGATGCAAGGAAGAAAGCGCGGCTCATTGGGCTGCTCTACGAGCAGTGTCAGCTACTGGGAGAGAGCGCCGACGAAATCCTCAAGGATTCGCGCATTGGTCGCCTGACGCGGCTGTCTCGCTGACGTCGACAACGCATAAAAATGTTGAACAGCGCGCAACGGCTACCCACGAGGGATTAATCTTCGGACTTACCGGTTTGCCGCAGGTGTCTATATCGGCAACATCGTGCATTCGTCGTGGAGATCGGTCATGGCACGACTGGAAGACCTGCAGGAAGAACTCGAACGGCTGGGTAGGGAGATCGAAGAAGAGATCCCGCGCACGCGTGGTAACCGTTCGCGCACTTCGGCGCCCTCGGATGAAACGCCCGTTAATATCCGACTCACCATTCCGCGAGACGTACATCGGCTGCAGATCAGCATCTCGATGGAGCAGTCCGTCAATGACGTGTAGTGATGATGCTTCGCGGTCCGCTCCTCGTCTGTCGGATATGCGTGCCTACAGCGTCATCGTTCTTGGCTCCATTCTTCCTCACCGCAGTCCGACAGTCTCATCCGATCCCCGGTCCGCGCAGAACCCGCATCGCATGAGTTTCGACAGTCGCATGCTCAGCAGATATCGTCGCGAATCGCAGCAAGACATGCGTGACCCAAATATACCGGAATCGTCAATCCTCGCTTGATCCGTTTCATCCTAACCATCACTTGCTCTCGCGTCTGAAACGCGAAGAGATTGCCCGACGCATAGGCCATGTCACGCAGCGCCAGATTTTCGGCGGTACGCATGGCCCACTTTCCACCGTCAAGCGCGTACACATTCGATCCCCCGAGCACCCAAATGCCGATCATCTCACGCCCAATCTAAACGCCGTCTGATTTCAATGCGTCGAGAGACCGTTGTGCATGCTGCTTCCGAGAGCGCAACGTTGTGCAAATTTGTAGAACACGGCACTGCGCGACGGAACGTTTCGTAAGATCAAAGCTCATTTCGTGCTTTGCCGCCGGCCTGCACTTTGCGCCTCCGGCCTCGGGCACACGATCATTCATAGATCGGGAGGTCACCCATGAATCATCGCGCCGTAATGAACGACCAAGATCTCATCCGCTCGTCATTTCCCGAATGGAGCGAACTACACCAGGCCATGACGTCGCCCGACGTCTTCAAGGTCGTGATCGACATTATGTTCGACTGGTTGACCATCGCCGCCGCCATGCTGACCCTGCATCGTTTTGGATTGTGGTCGGCGCCTGCGGCTGTTGCATGGATTGGCAACCGGCAACGTGCGCTCGGTGACCTGCTACACGACGCCGCGCATCGCAACCTCGCACACTCGAACGTCGTCAACGACACGCTGACGCGTCTTTTCGTTGCGCCCGCGCTCTTTAACAGCCTCACTCTCTATCGCGAACTTCACGCACGCCATCATGCGTGGCTGGGCGATCCGACGCGCGACCCTGACTACATCGCCGTTCAGCACTATCCCGGCGAAAGCTGGTGGCGACCATTTCTCAGAGTGCTGCTCACGCCGGCCGCATGGCACGGCTCAACGTTCGGGCATCTGCATCGAGTCGGCTGGTTGCAGGGTCTCGGCGTTGTGGGATGGTGGGCGGCCATACTGGGCGCCGTGACGCTTGCATGGGGCATCCATACGGCGGCACTCTTCTTCGGCATCTGGATGCTGGCGAAAATCACCATCTTTCACGCGATCACCACGTTTCGCGAGCTGTGCGATCACTTCGGCCTGCATCCGGGCGGGATCTTCCATTACACGCGCGACATCTCTTCCCACAGCCTATGGCGCTGGATCATTCATCCGCGCAACAACGGCTACCACCTCACGCATCATCTGATTCCGTCGATTCCCTATCACCGCCTCGCTCGCGCGCAAAGGAAGCTGCTGGCATTGCCTGCCTTCGCCGGCACGGCCAGAGTCTGCCACGCGTATTTTCGCGGCCCTGATGCGGTGGTCCGCGAATGGATCACGCCCTTGGGAGCAAACAATGACGCAGCTTAAGCTTGGTGCCGTTGGTGTCGGTTCACTACTTGTCTCCGCGAGCTATGGCGTCGCGTTCCTGCTGGGCTCGGGCGAGATGGCTGTCCATGCCGGGATGGCAGGTAGTCTCTATGCGATCGTCACCGCACTGGGCATGCTGGCGCTTGCGGCGCCGACACTGTGGCGGACACGGGAACTCATCTGGGACGTATTCGGCGACCGCTATGGAACAGTGGTCCGCAAGCTCGTGGCGCTTCTGTCGCTCGTTTGGATGTCTGGCGTCCTTGCCGCCCAGATTCACGGAGGTATCGCGGTCCTTGTGGCTATGGGACTCCCAGCAATGCCTGCGCTGGCAGTCATTGCGGCCGGCTTGCTCATAATGTCTTCTCTTGAACTCGGCATGGCAGCGACGGTCTTTGTAATCAGCCTGTTAGTGACGAATATCGCCCTTGTACATGCCCTCGTCGCGTCGAACGGCCTCCCCGTGTATCTGCACGCATGGCCGTCCTTTGCTAGCGAAGTGCGCGGAACTCCACGAGCGGAGACCCTGGTGACCATTGCTGCAGTCGGGTTTCTGGTGATTACCGGCTCGGACTATCAACAATTTGTCATTGCAGCGCGCCGACCGCGAGACGCGTGGCTCGGCTGCGTGCTCGCGGGCCTCTTTCTCACTGCCACGGGATTTCTTCCGGCCGCAGCCGTTGTCGCAGCGCTACATGCTGGAAGGCTGTCCGGCCTGCACGACAGTGCGAGCGCGATCCCTTCGCTAATCCTACAAACTGGCGGGCCGCTGGGTCCGCTGTGCATCGGCGTCATCCTGCTCGCTGCGCTCGGTTCGGGCAGCGCCCTCACACGAGCGATGGCATGCGCACTGGAAGGAGTGGTGAAGGGCGGTGGCCACCGCGCCCACTACCGACGCATTTTAATTATCGCCATTGGATCTGCGATTGCGGCCGACGGGCAGGCGATCGTCTCTACCATCGTTTCACTGAACGTCGTTTACGTCGCCGCCGTCGGGTTGCTATTCATCCTTCACGAGACCGGGCTGAAGGTCCCTCCTCGCTGCGCAACCATGATGTTGCTCGCCGGTGCTGGCGTATCATTGCTTGTTGCCGCCATCCATTGGACTGGCATCTTCGATGTCGCGGGTTGGCTTCCGCTGCCGGCCGGCCTTCTTGCATCCTCCTGCATGTTGCTTACCTGGCAGATAATGTTTGGTATCAGGCGGGTACGCGCCTAGATATCGCGCCATGCGGGCTTCTGTAGACGACGACGCCTGACGGAACCTGGGCGGATCACTGCCAGTCATCCCGGCGCTTCACGCGTAGCCTTCCTTCCCGAGAGCCTGCACCAAGCTCTTGCGCGCGGCATCGATAACCAATGCACTGATTCTCGCAAGTGGCTCAGGCTCCGACTCCCAGTGATGCCAATAGAGGTCGATCATCAAGTCATGTCTGGGTGCGAGCGCAACCAGTTCTCCACAATGAATCAGCGGTTCAGCCTGCATCGAGGGCACGAGTCCATATCCCAGGTTGCTACGGATAGCATTGAGCAGCGCCGCTGGAGACGGAAAATAATGCTTCAGATACTTCCCCACAGACACGCCGAAGCACGAGTCGAGAAACGCATCGTGCAACATGTCTTTTCTGTCGAATAAGACTGCCGTGGCCTTGAGCGCACCGGGTAAAGTAATGCCACCAGGAAAGTACTGAAAAGCAAACTGGGGAGTGGCCACGCATTGGTATCGCATCTGCCCGACCGGTTCAGCAAGAAAACCTTCAACAGGCTTGCGTTGAGTCGACAGGCATCCCTTAACGTCGCCGCGAGCCAGAGCCTGGAGCGTATGATCCTGATCGTCAACGACGATCTCAAGCGCCACGTGCTGGAGCGCAAGTTGTCGTGCGACAGGCTCGAACCATGTTGCGAGCGAATCGGCGTTAACAGCGAGGGCAATGGCTGTCGTCGCCATACTGCCTGGCATGATGCGCCGAAGCAGCGCGTCCTCCAGAAGACGGACTGACATAAAATATCGCAGAACGTCTTCCCCGGCCTTTGTTGGGGTAAGAGGCGGCTCGCGGCTCAGCAGTAGCGCTCCTAAGCTTTCCTCAAGGATCTTCACCCTCCGCGAAGCCGCGCCGCGTGAAATGTTCAATGCGGCCGCGGCGCGCGTGAAGTGTCGGTGCTCAACCACGGCGGCAAACGTTTCTAACTGCAGCATGTTCAACATCGTGACCTCTTTCAGCGCCACTATTCAGCGCGTCTAATGCTTCACCCACCGGACCCCGCCGCCAGGCAGCAACACCCAAGCTATCGATCTTTCCACTATCCGGCTACCTGACTCTACCGATTAATACGCACCAGAATTGCTTGTTCGAGAAAGCCATAGCAAAACCGAAACCCAATTTCCGCTCGCCATCCATCCTGGTGCCCCGTCGCCACGAAATGCTTTTCCGTTTTATAGAAACTAGCTAGTGAGCTCGACGGCCTTCAATTCATACAGGTTTAGCGAGGAGATAGCCACGACTCTGGGGCACGAGTGATGTTCGGTCCAATGGTCGGTCAGCCAGAAAGGTTTGAACGGCGTCGGTTTTGTGGCTGCTCACGTTGTCGCAAATCACGTGAATCTCCTTTCTGGCTGGCTGTGTCGCTACCACCTCGGTGAGGAACGCGACGAACTGGGCACTGGTATGGCGTGGGGCAGTCTTGCCCAACACTTCGTCGGCCGGCGACATTCAATGCCGCAAACAGGCTCAGGGTGCCGTTGCGCTTGTATTCAAAGCCATGACTTTCGGCGCGCCCGGGCGAGAGCGGCAACATCCGGTCTTTGCGATCAAACGCCTGAATGGCCGTTTTCTCGTCCACGCAGAACACCACTGCGTGCAGCGGCGGGTTCAGATACAGGCCGATCACATCGGCAGCCTCGGTCTCAAAGTCGGGATCGTTGGACACCATGTGGGTATCGAGACGATGCAGACGAATGTCGTGCTTGCGCCAGATACGTTGCACCGTCATGAAGGGCTCGCCCAACTGCGCGGCCAACTTGCAGCTACTCCAGTGCGTCGAGCCGTCGGCCGGTTTGCGTCGCAGCGTGTAGTCGAGCACTCGCGCCTCAAGACGCGCCAGATCACGGCGCGGCGCACGACCCGGGTGCCTGCCGTACAAGCCCGCCAGACGTTCATTGCCGAAGCGGGTTTGCCATGTCGTGATGAAACGCGAATCGCATCGCAATTCGTTCATGATCGCCCCGCGCGAGGCCCCTTCGTCGAGCAACAAGATCAACCGCGCTCCCCTTACTTGGCCAACGGCCATCGTTCGGCTGCGCTGCATCGACAGCAATTCTTCGCGCTCGGCTTCACTCAGATTCATTTTTCCCATGCACCTTTAGATCGGTGCAATTTCATTGGTTCAATGGACTAGTTCATACACGGCGTTGACATTGCCCATCGAAATATCAGCGATGATGAGTTCGCGCGCGGCAGAAGCACATACATCTTTCTATCAACCACACCCGAGTACTTGACAAAGCGGCCCATCAGCCTTGCCATCGTCGGCACGGGTGTCCTTAATCAGCTCGACAAGCAATCATCACGGCACACTTAGTTTCAAGCGGGTTCGAGTACTGCAGCAGTCTGGGTGCGTCGACGTAAACGCGCCGCGCGCTGCTACCCCAAGTTCTTCAGCGAGAATCCAGGCTCGCGCGCCAGAGTTGGGGAAAGACCGATTTGCTTGGCAAGAAGCCTTCTCGCCAACATGTGGTCTGCCGGCCGGTTAACCGATTCCACGGCTCGCAGCACGCCGTCCGAAATGCACAGGATGGAGAAGTTCCGGGCGGTGGTGTCGCCGATCACTACGCGCTCGTCACGGTCGTCGCGTAGCCCAGCGATTTGCAGTTTCAAGTCGCCTTGGTCGCTCCAGAACCACGGCACCGCCTGATACTCGATTGGCGTACGTCCCGCGAGGCGAGCCGCCACTACGCGCGCCTGATCGACAGCGTTCTGCACCGACTCGAGTCGAACACGATGACCATCAGCGCGCATTGGAAAGGATGCGACATCCCCAATGGCAGATACTTGCAGATCAGCGGTCCGCAATGTGGCGTCAACAACAATCCCATTGTCGACCGGCAAACCTGCCTGAAGCGCAAGCTCGACCCTCGGCACAGCGCCGATGCCGACCACTACGAGGTCTGCGGGAATCCGCTCTCCTCTGGTCGTGATGACCGACGCTACCCTGCCACCCCGTCCTTCCAACCGTTCCACGCCCGTCCGGAACAGTAGTTCCGTACCCAAGGAGCGATGCGCCCGAGTAAATGCGGCTGCACATTCGGGCGACAAGACCCGGGCCATTGGTCGCTCGCCAATATCCAGCACGCTGACAGCATGGCCGAGCTGACGCGCCGAAGCGGCGAACTCAAGTCCGATGAAACCGGCGCCAATCACGACCGCCTTGTTGCAGCCTGCAAGCGCTGCAAGGAGCCGATCGGCATCGTCCAGTGTTTGCAGGGACAGCACGCCCGCAAGTTCCGCCCCCGGCACCGGCAATGTTCGTGGCCGCGAGCCGGTCGCTATGACGAGATGGTCATATGGCAGAGATTCTCCGCTGTTGAGTGTGACGCGCTGCGCTTCTCGGTCGATTTTTTCGGCAACACCCGGGATAAGGGTCAGTCTGTTCTCCTTGAAAAAACTTTCTCCGCGGAAAGCCAGATCGGCGGCGCACGTCTTTCCGAGTAGGTAACTTTTGGAAAGAGGCGGTCGCTGATAGGGCAATCTGCCTTCGTCGGAGATAAGGCACAAGTCGCCGGTAAAGCCTTGCTGGCGCAAGGTCGAAGCGCATTGAAAACCAGCGTGTCCAGCGCCGAGTATGACAACTTTCTGCATGGCTAAGCAATCTCCGCATGAGACATTCATTTTTCCTCGCGTCCAATCCGACGCAAATCGCACTGCAGGGGGCGGAATTCCAGGTCGGACATCGCCGGTCGCCGCTGCCATGCGGGCCCGGCCTTGCTTACTTGCACCGGTCCGTCATGGTCGTCCTCGCACACGAGCTTGCGCACAATCTTCTCCGCGTCCGGATTCTTCAAGTCGAGCGCAACGGAGTGCCTGTTGCGCAACTGTACTTGCCGCCAAACGTAGGCGCCGCTCTTTCGCTACGTGGCCATTTTCGAAAAGCAGGTACTTGTTCAGCGTTGCCTTATTAGAAGGCGCCACTTGCGAATCGAATCACCTGTACCTGGAGGCTCAATCTTGATCACGTCGGCTCCAAAACCAGCCCGCGTCGTGGCCGCAAAAGGTACAGCAATCAGTTGGTCCGTTTCTAGAGGCTGTTAACAATCAATGAATTGTGTTTACATCCTGATTTTTATGGGAGATCAGGATGGTTCGCTGGCTGATGAGCAACGCGCAATGGACGAAGATCGAGCATCTGTTGCCAGGCAAGGCAAGCGATCCGGGACGCACAGCGGCAGACAATCGGCTGTTTGTCGAAGCGGTGCTATGGATCGCTCGTACTGGCGCACTGTGGCGCGACCTGCCCAGCGAATTCGGTCGGTGGGAGCGCACGTACATGCGCTTTTCCCGCTGGAGCAGAAAGGGCGTATGGGAACGTGTGGCCCATGCCTTGGCAGGCGAAGCCGATTTGCAGCAATTGTTCAGCGATTCGACCATCGTGCGGGCGCACCAGCATTCAGCCGGCGCCCAAAAAAAGCGGGGCCGCAGGCACTTGGGCGGTCGCGGGGAGGATTGAGCACGAAACTGCATGTCGCGGTCGACGCGCTGGGCAATCCGCTGCGCATCGTACTGAGCGCCGGCCAGGTTGCCGACATCGACTGCGCCCCGGAACTGATTGCCGATCTCGCGGCGCAAGCCGTCATCGCTGACAAGGGCTACGACAGCAACGCGTTCGTCCAGCAGATCGAAGCTTCTGGTGCCCAGGCCGTGATCCCGCCACGCGCCAATCGACGCAATCCGCGCGCTTTCGATCCCGAGCTGTATCGTTCTCGCAACCTTATCGAACGCTTCTTCAGTCGCATCAAACATTTTCGACGCCTCGCTACTCGCTATGACAAACTCGCCCGTAATAACTTCATGGCCTTTGCGCAACTCGCTTGCGCATTTGCGCCAAAGCTTTGATTGTTAACACGACCTAGCAGGCTGCTGAAATACGCCCGAGCTGAAGCGGCCTCGCTCCAATTACGCGGCTCTCGCCGCAAGATTTGCGCATTGTGCGATTTCAATGCGAATTCAACGTCCTTGTAAGCGTTTTGAGGCCAATTCATGGTCTCATTTCCGTGTTTACTTTCACGATGGACGGACTTGTGCCAAGGATCGCAGGCGCACGAGGTTGTACGCGGCCATGTTCAAAACGAACATCTGATCCACCTTCTTCAACCCGCGCACCATCGCCTGGCGCATGCGCCCTACGGTCGTCGCCCAGCCGAAGCCTTGTTCGATCAGCTTGCGCTTTTGCTGAGAAATGGCGTAGCCCACGCTCGAGGCAATCGTGTCGGCCACCGCCGAACGCCGCCCCGAGGTATTTTGTGCTACATGCGGTGTCACCTTCATCTCGTGGCAGGCCTCGATGAACTCCTGTGCGTCGTAACCCTTGTCCGCACCCAGCGTGATCTCCGCGCTCGCATCCTGTACCGCTTGCCGCGCGTCGTTGATCAGGATCTTGGCCGCTTCACGCTCGGCATGCCCGTCAGCGTGCGTCACGCGCGCGTTGACCACCAGGCCGTGCCGGTTATCGGTCAGCGTATGGCCCATGTACCGCAATTCGCTGGCCGTCTTGCCTTTGCGATAGAGCCGCGCATCGGGATCGGTCCTGGACTGATGCGTCTCGTTGCTGCGCTTGCTGCCTTTAAAGTCGTCCGCGCTGCCGCCGTCGTTGTCCTGATCGTCATCGTCCTTGCGCACGAAGCTCTTGTGCCCCGCCCACGCCTGGATCAGCGTGCCGTCGACGCTGAAGTGTTCGCCCGAGAGCAGACCCTTCTTCCCAGCGATGACCACTACTTCATTGAAGAATTCGATAATCGCATCGTGCTTGATCAATCGCTCGCGATTCTTCGTGAAGACCGTGGGCACCCACACCTCGTCATCCATTGCCAGGCCGATGAACCAGCGAAAAAGCAGGTTATATTGAACCTGCTCCATCAGTTGCCGCTCCGAGCGGATGCTGTAGAGAACCTGGATCAGCATGGCTCGCAATAGCTTCTCTGGCGCGATGCTCGGCCGCCCGCCCTTTATGTCCGCTTCGTACATCCCGGCGAACAGTCGATCCATCTTCGCCAGCGCTTCGTTCGCCATCAGGCGGATCGATCGCAACGGATGCGACTTCGGGACGAAGTCGTCCAGCTTTCGCAAGGAAAACAGGCTCTCGGTGAACGTGTCAGCGCCGCGCATGATCTCCAGTGGGCAAGTGAGGGTCTCAATATCAACGCAGCAAGGGCCTTCCGCGATGACGTAAGCCGCCGGTACTTCAGCAACCTGCTAGGACCTTGGATCCGTCGAGGGGACCGGTGGAGTTTGATTCATGGGGCGAGACAGAGTCGCAAGCGCCACGCGTAACACGGGGGCTTTCTGCAACGTAAGTCATGCGGTAGTTCCTTGGAATGCTCGATTAAACCGAATCTAATCACACGCTCCGGCGGCGTCAGTCCCCTTCCCGGGGACGTGTGCGTTGTCGTTCTAATGACCTGCGCAAGTCACTCGTCGACCAGGCTCGGCACTGGGCCATTACGATCAATCTCGCGCGAGATGAACATTGAGCTCAGCGGACCATTCCCCATAGTGCTCCGGGTTCCTCCGGCCATTGGTCGGCATGTTGGTTTTCTGCGGCTCTAGCAAGCCAAGTACTCCTTCGCCCGCCGAGCATTCGCAGCCGCGCGTTCTGCACTTCCCCCCTCTCTCCCAACGACGTCCCCGGGAAGGGGACTTACACCGACGCGACCTTGAGGGATATTAAAACCTGCACCGTATCATCTGAAGGACATCGAAACCATGCCCCGTGTCATCTACATCCATTCCAACGGCGAACGCAACGAGGTCGAAGTACCTATCGGGCAGAACCTGATGATGGCCGCAACCAGTAACGATATCAAAGGCATTGTCGGCGACTGCGGCGGCGCGATGAGCTGTGCCACATGCCACGTGATCGTGGATGATTCGTTCGCCGGCCTGCTGCCTGCGCCTGACGACACCGAAAACCAGCTGCTGGACTTCACCGCCGCGCCGCGTGAAGCAAACAGCAGGCTGTCGTGCCAGATCTCGATGAGCGACCTGCTCGACGGCCTCGCAGTACGCATCGCCGATCCGCAACTCTAAATCGCACCGACAGGAGAATCTACCCATGCAAACCACCGCCCCCGAAGTTAGCGGCGCCAAACCCAACGCGGCCCTGACACCCAATCCGGGCCTGACGCCGATGATGTTGAACCACGCGGCATGGGTGACGCCCGACGCCGCCGCGACGACTGATTTCTACACGCGCATCATGGGAATGGAGCTGGCGAGCACGGTGCTGGACGATAGCATCCCGTCCACCGGTGATGCCATTCCCTACTTCCATATTTTCTTTCGCATGGGAGACGGCTCTACGCTGGCGTTTTTTGAGGCGCCCGGCGTGCCCGCCCCGGCAAAGGCAAGCCATCCCGCTTACGACCTGTTCAATCACATCGCGCTGCAAGCGAAGGATCGCGCCGAGGTGATGCGCTGGTACGAGTGGCTGAAGTCGCAAGGAGTGGACGTGATCGGCCCGACCGACCATAAGGGCTTGATCCTGTCAATCTACTTCCACGACCCGGCGGGCGTTCGACTGGAAATCACAACCCCGCTCGACACGCATTGGAATCGCCACACCGAGAAGGGCTACGCCGACCTCAAGCTGTGGGAAGACTGCAAAGCCAAAGCCAAGGCCGATGGAAGAGATGTGGGCCAAGCGCTTATCGAAATGATCAAAGACGTCCGCAAACGGTACGAAAAAAAGGCTTGACCGCCCGTCGAACGGCAATCGGAAGGACTTGTCGCCTTTGACGATAAGACCATCAATTGTCTCCGCGGCCGGCCATATGCGCCTGTCGGTGATCTTTGGGACGCCGCACTGACGGACTTGCGAATGCTCATCACGGAAGCCGTCAATGCTGCGCAAGTCGTGCCTATGGCCACGTGGGGCACTTCACCGGAGATGATTGTGCCCCTCGACGGATGCTTGCCGGATCTCGTGAAACCGACCCGATCCGCCGAAGCGGCATGGAGCGCGCCTTGGTTTATATGGGTTTGGAGCCTGGCCAGCCCGTCAGCGAGTTGCAAATCAACAAGGTGTTCATCGGGTCAGCGCCGCCGCCCACTGCGGTGACGTGTGGGTGGTACAATTCCTTGCCGGCATGGTTCAATAGCACTGCGCGCGGGCGGCACCCCCGGCGCCATCGCGTCGCATCTAGCCCCCTTTTGAGAGACAATTCCCGTAGGTGACGGAATCACGTTGACCCGTTTCGTGCACGCCACGATGGTCCTCTTCCCGGTCTCCCGACAGGCCCGGTCAAACACCTGACAAGTCGCAGGATTGGAGATGACCCGCTTTCGTGGACACGATCTATCCTGACAAGGAGGAGGTACGGATCATGTCCAAATACCGAGCGCCCTATGCACCGGAATTTCGGCAACAGATCGTGGACTTGGTACACGCCGGGCGTCGCCCGGAAGAGTTGTCCAAGGAATTTGGCCCGAGCACGCCGACCATCTACGGCTGGGTTGCCCAGGCCGATCGTGATGCCGGTACACGACACGACGGCTTGACCTCGACCGAACACGAAGAGCTCTCGCGCCTGCGCCGTGAGAACCGTCAGCTCAAGCTTGAGCGCGAGATCCTGGCAAAAGCCGCGGCCTGGTTCGCGAGGGAGACCGGAACGCTGCCCGACAAGGGTTCGAGTTCATGAAAGCGAATCAGGCCACCTGGCCTATTGCGACGATGGCACGGCTGCTGGGGGTCTCTGCCAGCGGCTTCTACGCTTGGCACCAACGAGCGCCATCGGCGCATTCCCGTAGTGACGCCGATCTGGCGACCCGCATCCGCGCCATCTACGACGGCTCACGCGGCACCTACGGCATGCCTCGCGTTCATGCGGAGCTTGCTGAGCAAGGCATCCACGTCGCGCGCAAACGGGTCGCACGGCTGATGCGCCTCGCGGGTCTGCGTGGCGTGAGCCGGCGCAAGTGGATCACCACGACACAACGACAAGCCGGGGCACGCGCCGCACCGGACTTGGTGCAACGGCATTTCAATGCCGATGAGCCGAATCGCCTGTGGGTCGCCGACGCGACCTTCGTGCCGACCCGCGCAGGCTTTCTCTATCTGAATTAGTAAGGACTTTCCCGATCTCGTGGCATAGCGATATGCCAGGATGGTTGGTGCTAGGCAACCCATCTGGGAAGGGGAAAGTCATGGACAAGATTACTCGTATCGGCGTGGATCTGGCCAAGAACCTGATTCAGGTACACGGCGTGGACAGCATGGAACGCGTGGTGGTCATGAAAGCCATCTCACGGCAGAAGTTTCTCGAGTGGTTTGCCAACCTCGCGCCGTGCCTGGTCGCAATGGAAGCGTGCAGCACAGCCCACTACTGGGCGCGCAAGCTGCGCGCACTCGGCCACGAAGTGCGCCTGATCGCGCCGCAGTTCGCCGCCCCCTACCGCAAGGGCGGTAAGCACGTGAAGAACGACAGGCTGGATGCTGAGGCCATCTGCGAGGCCGCGGGCCGGCCGCATATGCGCTTCGTGGCCGTCAAAACGGCAGACCAGCAAAACGTGCTGGTGCTGCATCGGATGCGGGCCGGTTTCGTTGAGGAGCGTACCGCGCTCGTCAACCGGCTGCGCGGTGAGCTGGTCGAGTTCGGCGCATTTCTGCCGCAAGGCATCGACGCATTTCGTGCCCACTTCGTCGAGGCACTGGAGGGCGGGGCTACTGAACTGAACGGTGTCGCGCGCACTGCACTGCTGCAAGGCTGGGAGCACCTGCAGGCCCTCGACCAGCAAATCGCCTGGTGCGACGTGCAAGTCGCCGCGCACGTAAAGCACGACAGCAACGCGCAGCGCGTCATGGCGGTCATCGGCATCGGGCCGCTCACCGCATCCGCCGCGGTGGCCACCATTGGCGACGCTCGCCTGTTCCACAACGGCCGGCAATTTGCCGCCTGGGTTGGCACGGTGCCCAAACAGAAGAGCAGCGGCGGCAAGACCCGGCTGGGTCGCATCACGAAGCAGGGCAACACGTATCTGCGCACGCTGCTGTTCCAGGGCGCGCGCTCCGCGGTAACGAGCGCCCATCGACGAACCGACCGGCTCTCCCGCTGGATCGTTCAGATCCAGGCACGCGTGGGCTGGTATCGAACGCTGGTGGCCGTCGCCAACAAGCACGCGCGCATCCTGTGGGCGATTCTGGCAAGGGGCGAGCGCTTCGACCCCTCGCATGTCGCCACTCCCTCAAAACCGGCCAGCCACGGAGGAGGTACGGCAACAGCATGAACGGGTAAATCTGGGCGTCACCCGTAAAGGGTGACTTGGTAATCCAGGACGCAAAAGCAAGGATAGCGACAGGTCAGACCGGCAGCGGGCGAACTCGAACCACAGTCAGGCGCTACATCGCATGTATTCGCCGTTATCTGGATGGAGTCCTGCTGCGCGGTTACTATCCGGGCCCGGGCACCGGCAACGATGGTGCCCAACAAGGCCGCTTATAGGTGTGCAGTCTGTCTCGCCGCTGAATGCCGAATGTGTCCCAATGACATGGGAATCGAACGGATGGATGAATCAACCCCAGCTTGCAAAAAAGGAAAGTCCTTATAGGCCGTGGTGTTGGACGTGTTCAGTCGCCGCATCGTCGGCTGGGCGATGGGTGAGCACCTGCGCACGGAGCTGATGCTCAAGGCCTTGGACATGGCGCTGGCGCAACGTCACGCCAAGGGTGTCATTCACCATTCCGATCAAGGGTGCCCAATACACCTCCCTCGCGTTTGGGCGGCGCTGCCGCGAGGCCGGCGTGCGCCCATCCATGGGCTCCGTGGGCGACTGCTTTGATAACGCGATGTGCGAGTCGTTCTTCGCCACGCTCGAATGTGAATTGCTCGCGCGCACGCGATTCGAAACCCGCGAGCAAGCTAGCCGCGCGATCTTCTCATTCATCGAAGGCTGGTATAACCCGCATCGGCGCCACAGCAGCCTGGGTTATCGCTCGCCGAGCGTCTACGAGCATATCCACCACGAACAAAACCGAACATGCGCGCCAAGCGAGTTGCCCACCGCCGGCCAGCGTCATGGTCGTGATAAGCGACCCGCCGGCCGACCGTGGACAACTCGCAGCACTGCGTCAAACGGAGGAGTTCCACCTGCTTAAAATTTAACTGCCCAACCGTTCACGGAAACGGGTCAACCTCAGATCTCTTCACGGATTTGGCTACGCCGACGACCGATATCGCTCCGAAATCGCGCAGTCGCACCCTACCGCGCCGTGGGAGATGAAATGCGGAACCTGCTTGCGCCGTAAGCCGTTGGGGAAGCGGCATGCTAGGCTACGTCCCCGGAAATCACAGCGGCGATGGAGTCCCCATGGGTAAGAAGGTGGCCGAAGAAAATGTTGACGAGGAAACTGGCGGCGGCGTCCAGTCTGTCGACACGGCGTTACGTGTGCTCTCCGCACTGATCGAAATGGGTCCGCCGCTCATGTTGAAGACGGTGGCTGAGCGGGCCGGGATGCAGCCTCCCAAAGCGCATCGATATTTGGTTAGTTTCTGCCGAGGCGGCCTGGCCGAGCGCGACCCCACTTCCGGCGGATACCGGCTGGGCCCTCTAGCTATCCGACTGGGACTTGCGGCGCTGCGCCACCTGCACGTGGTCAACGTGGCGGCAAAAGCGCTTGGCGAGTTGCGCGACGAGGTCGGTTATACCGTCGGCCTCGCAGTTTGGGGGGCTGCTGGACCGACCTTCGTCCGATTTGAAGAGACCAACGATGTGTTGATAGTTAGTTGTCGGCCGGGCTCGGTCATGCCGATACTGTCGTCGTCCACCGGTAGGGTATTCGGAGCGTACATGCCCCGCAGCATCACCGACCCTTTCATTCGCCGGGAATTGGCAGGAAAACCCCATCCCGGCGCCAGCCTCGCCAGCGTGCCCCGAATCACTAAGCAGCAAATGGAGGCGCTCTTTGAGCAGGTGCACGAACAAGGCATGGCGCAGGTGCGAGGCGATCTCAATCCAGGCCTGCATGGACTCTCCGCGCCGGTGCTAGACCATGCGGGCGCCCTCGCTGGAGTCATCACGGTAATGGGGCCAGCTGGAATCATCGACGTTGAACTCGACGGACCGATTGCGCAGGCACTCCGGATGCGGGCGCGACTGATCTCCCAGGGAATGGGCGCGCTCTGAAATAAGCCGCACCGGGTAACGGGGAACTGCTGCGATAGCCCCAGAGGGTATCTCCCAGTGTCTCGATGATTACGATAAGCGTAATCTGATTTCGTACCGAATAATCGCCACGACTATTGGAACCGAGCGTCGGCGTAACAGGAGCGAATTCCAGGAGGCAAGCGATGACGATCATGACCGTTCGCGAGAATGCCGCTCGTACTGCCCCGGAGGCCATGGCATTCGCCACGCTGGTCGATGCCCTCGGTGAGGATGGCTTCGGCCCTGCCCTCGCTCGCTTACTCAACGAACTTTGTGGCGCGGATCACTTCGCGGCGTTCCGTTTTGGCAAAAATGAACTGCGCGAAGTTGCGGCCTGCTGCGTCGAGCCAGAGCGGACGGTACGCGACCGTGTCGAGCGCTACATCAACCAAGGCTGGTGGAAGCGCGACCCCGCAATGACGGAGGCGCAACGCCATCTTGGTGCTCAGCGACCGGGCCTTATTCACATCGATTTGACCGACGATGATTATTCCGCGATGCGCTCCGGCCTCTATTGGGACGTCCGTGATCGTCTTCTGCTCTGCGGCCATTGCGCTAATGCTGATTTTGGCCTGAGCATCGTGCGCGCGGACCCGCATGCGGCGTTCGCAAGCGAAGTAATCGAAAAGGTAGCTCAGTGGGCCGAACTCCTGCTAGCTGTGCTGGGTAAGCATGCCAGCATGTTTCAGCCCGTGCCAAACGTAGCGCAAGCGCTAACAGCCCTCGAGGAAATCGAAAGTTGCATTGCCTCCACCGGCACCCTACCCCGGCGTGAAGCCGAGGTCAGCGCACGCATCCTGTACGGCTTGTCCTCAGTAGGAATAGCGCTGGACCTCGCGGTAAGCGAAGAGACCGTGAAGACTTATCGTAAGCGAGCATACCAGCGCCTCGCGATTGGGAGCGAGCGCGAACTGTTGACGTGGTACTTGGCCCAATGGAGCCGCTGGCGGGACCATCGTTGTAAAATTCCCTCGTCCGACGCTGTACATTAAATATTGCCCGCGGCGAAGAAAGCTATCTCATACGAGCTAACACTGGTGCCATGGCGTCAACCGAAACGACCGGCACGAACGCCGACGGCTCGGCGAGCGCAGCTCCGTTCGCCTGTGTGGGTCCGCAAATCCACTTGCGCAATTGGTTCGCGTTTACGCAGGCCTTCAGGGCATGCCGGATATCGATACTCCCGGCTGCCGGCATGCCTCGATCAGCCGTCGCTTATCCTGCGCGTCAAACACCCGCCTGCCGCCCCGATCTATATGCGTCACCTTCAGTGGCAAAAAAGCCAAGTCATCTTCAGTCATGGTTGCGTCCGCAAGTTGTGGTTGCGGACGCAAGCGTGACCCGTCTCAGACAGAAACACTAGGTGCGTCGAATTTCGCGCTTAGTCGTCGACCACGTTCAGGCATCGAAACCGCCGACCATAGGCCAACCCGTCAGAAACGAAGCCCATCGACCAGCTCTGATTCGGGCCTGTTGGTAACGGCAGCGGCGTGCGCTCGACAGCCGCAATACGCTTGCGTCGCCGCTTGCGCACGCTCAGCCCCGCTTTGCTGTACAGGCGCCAGATGCGCTTGTCTGCGGATTTCGGTGATGGTGATCAGCCGTTTCGGCGAACGTGATCAGTTTGGAAGGTGGTGTTGCGCGGTCAATGGATTATAGCGAAGGTGATCACGATCAGGATGCGGAGGACTGCTTGGCGTTGGTCTTCCGCATCGATTCGCCCTTCAACGGTAGCTTGTGGGCCTGATGGACGAGCCGGTCGAGGATCGCGTCGGCGAGCGTCGGGTCCTGCAGCCAGGCGTGCCAGTGTTCCAATGGCAGTTGGCTGGTAATGATCGTGGAGCGCGTGCCAACGCGATCGTCGAGCACTTCGAGCAGATCGTTTCGGGCACCCTGATCGAGGTCCTGCAGGCCCCAGTCGTCGAGCAGGAGGACGTCCATCTTGGCGAGCTGCGCGAGCCGCCGCGTGAAGCTGCCGTCGCCGTGCGCGATCTTCAATTCCTCGAACAGCCGGGCAACGCGAACGTACATCACGGAGAAGCCTTGTCGGCAGGCCTGCTGACCGAACGCGCACGCAATCCACGTCTTGCCTGCTCCGGTCGGTCCCGTCAGGATGAGGTTTTGTGCATTACGGATCCAGTCGCAGCCAGCAAGTGCGGCGACGACGCTCTTGTCGATGCCGCGACTCTGCCGGTATTCGATGTCCTCGATGCAGGCCTGAGGATTCTTGAGTTTCGCAGACTTCAGCAGCCGTTCGAGCCGCCGAGTATCGCGCCAGGCGAGCTCGCGTTCGACGACCATGCCGAAACGCTCTTCGAACGATAGGCTGGTGCTGGCGGTCAACGCCGCTTGTTCCTCGAACGCGCGGGCCATGCCGTCGAGCTTCAGGGACTTGAGCTGGGTTAAGGTTTGCTGCATCAACATCGCGACCTCCTTGGGTCAGTGGTAATACCCGGGCCCGCGCACGTTCTCGTGATCGGGCGAATGCCATTCGGTGGACGGAATCGGGAGCATCGGCTGTCGGTCCAGGCCGGATTCGAGGATCGACAGCACGGAGCGACGGGTCGGTGATCCGATCACGAGCGCCCGCTGACAGGCGGCTTCCAGCCGTTCCTTGCCGTACTTGCGTGAGAGCGACAGGAGTCCGAGACAGGCGCGGTACCCCATCTCGGGATGGGGCCGGTTGGTCAACAGATGTTTGACGATCGCTTCGGCGCCGGGACCGACCGAGGCACCCCAGTTCAACAACCGGCCTGGCGTCCATTCCATGTGGGCACGGTGCGCCGCCGGCATGTGCTCGGGCAACCTTCTATCAGGCCGAGGCCGCGTTTGCTCGCGATGGCTTGGCAGGACTCGTTCCGAAGCAGCGTGGGCCCAAGGGAGCGCACAAGCTCAATTTCGAGGCGATGGCGTTCGTCGAACGAC
The DNA here is from genome assembly GCF_000949135.2 of Burkholderia sp. USMB20. Lineage (GTDB taxonomy): Bacteria > Pseudomonadota > Gammaproteobacteria > Burkholderiales > Burkholderiaceae > Burkholderia. The sequence continues at coordinate 286,649 of NZ_JTAN02000017.1, forward strand.
ATCTCGAAGGCGATGGCGCGATTCACGCCCGGGCGCTAGCCGAGCAACTGGAATCCGAGCTCGGCATCTCGGTCCACCCCCGCAGCATCGAACGCGCAATCGCGCGCAAAAAAAACCGTAGATCTGTGAGGCGTTGCAACGACCATCAATGCGCTTTGTGCCGATCAAGTCAGTTGAGCAGCAGGATGTGCAAAGCCTTCACCGTGCTCGTAGTCGCCTCGTAAGCAATCGAACTGGACTTGTGAGTCAGATGCGCGGCATTCTCACCGAACGCGGCATCGTATTCGCGCAATCGATTACGCGCGCGCGTCGGGAGATTCCGGCCGTCGTCGCCGACACGTCGAACGCTTTGACGCCGCTCGCGCGTGAGATGCTGGCCGATCTGATGGATCAGTTGCGCGAGCTCGACAAACGCATCGCCGGATTCGACAGGCGTATCGATGCGGTGTTCAAAGCGAGTGAGACCTGCCAGCGTATTGCGCAGATTGAAGGAGTCGGTCCCAGGACAGCGACAGCCATTGTTGCCGCTGTATCGGATCCCAAAGCTTCCGAAACGGCCGTCACTTTGCGGCCTGGCTCGGCCTTGTTCCCCGTCAGAGCTCCAGCGGAGACCGAACGCACCTGCTCGGCATCAGCAAGCGAGGCGACCGACATCTACGTACCTTGCTCATACACGGTGCCCGCGCGGTGCTCCGAACCGCACCCACCAAGCATGACAAGAAGCACGCCTGGGCTCTTGCTCCGCAAGCCAGACGAGGCGCCAACCGAGCCATTGTCGCGATCGCGAACACGATGGCCCGTGTCATCTGGTCGATGCTCGCAACCGGCCAGTCGTATCAGAAAGCAGTGTAGCAATGTCACCAACGATGCGTTGACGAATTGACGAATGGCACTCCGGTCGATCCGGCGAGCAGGGAACCTGACTTTTATAACGGCCCCCGAGGCCTTCCAGTTGTTGAGGCCTGCACGCGCGGAATTCCAGTTGGGCGCTGGGCTCTGCCCTGACGCCGGATATATGTACGCAATCGACTTCCGTGTCCGTCAACTTCCGTTTGCTATTGGGAGCAGTCCATATATGTAGTAGGTCGCTTCCGAGATGCCGTACTTGCGGCACAGCTCCGCCGGCTTCAGGCCAGCCTCGGCTTCCTTCAAGATGCCGATGATTTGCTCTTCGGTGAATCGCTTTTTCATTGCCGTTCCTCTCTGGAACGGACTCTACACCGTCACCGTACTAAACGCGGGGAGCAGGTCAACCGGACTTGACTGCCGAGCGAACTCATTCGCTCGGCGATCAGGCTACCATCCGTTCGACGCGACGCTGCCTTCACAACGCATTGAGCATCACGCTTGTTCTCAACGCCGGGCTATACGCCTTAAAATGTATGCCGAATGCCGGCGAGCACGATCGCCTGCGAACTGCTGCTAGACGGTGCATTTCCAAAGATCACTGCCACGGAACGGGGGCCACTTGCTAAAATCATGTCACCATAAGCGAAAAGAGTTGTTCGTTTCGACAAGAAATACGAAATGCTAAGCTGACCCGTATTCCAATGAACGCTGGCATTCGAGGATACGCCTCCGTATTTTCCACAGGTGTACAGGTAGCCTCCCGACAACATCAAATACGGGGAAATCAGGTAACTAAGCGTGCCATCATAGTTATCTAAGTGGAGGGAAGTTTTGTCCAGATACCGGTAGCGAACGTCAGACGCCATAACGCTCAATGTCAGTTGACCTAAGCCGTACGCCGCTCCAGCACCAAAAACTTTCTGCCTGTCGACGCCAACCGTATTGCTCAGTGGACTGACATGAAACAGCTGAAATGGTGCTAAGGAATAGTCCCCCGTCACTGCGCCGTTCGCGTTAGCGGCCCCTGGTTTATCGATGTTCAGGAACGTTGCAGCGATTTTTAGAGGGCCATTTTCGTATCCCACGCCAGCGCTCAGAGCTCGATTCTGTGAAAAATCTCCTGCTTTGTTACTAAACGCATACATGCCTTCTATCTTGAATCCATTTGACGTTGGGCTAACATACTTGATCGAGTTGTTGTACCTGAACGTTCCGAAAGTATTATCGTTATCGCCAACATTGACCCCGAGCCCGATTCCTGCCACTGCCGGAACCAGTGAGGTGAGAAAATCCCAATTCACATCATACTGACGTCCGAAAGCGAGCATGCCGAATCGCTTGGAATTCAGCCCTATCCAAGCTTGCCTACCGAACAAGAGCCCCCCCTGCTTCAACTTCCCGTTGTTCACATCGAATCCATTTTCGAGTGTCGCTACTGCGGAGAGCCCACTACCTAGATCTTCGACGACCCTAAAGCCAAACCGACTGTCGTTTAGGGCGCCGCTGAACATCTTTACATTTCTGCTTCCAGCCTCATTACTCACATACTCAAATCCATTCGATATAATTCCATACAAAGTAATGCCACTTTGCGCGAATGAACTGGCCGATATCACCATCGCGGATCCGAAGCAAAAAAATCTCTTCCTCATTTCTGTCTCCAAATTTATCCGTTGTGTTTTTATGAATCAATTTCAAACTCATCTGACGTTCTATCAAACGTGGAGGTTCGCAGTAGCCCACCTAACGAACACTGTTTTCGGCGAACATCCCCTTCATCTTGGGCCAAGCGGGCCTCACCTGCTGTACCACTGCAGGGGGACAGGGATACTCCGTCATTCCTTGTCGACGTCGGTAAACGCGGTAAACGCGGTAAACGGGCGTCTGACCAACTTCAAGCTGCCTCTAGAGGTCTGGCGAATTACAAATGAAATTTGGTGCTTCGCCGCCCGCGCTGTTGATTAACGAACCCCTGGGCACCAGCAACCACCCGATCTCGTCACTGCGGAAGCCTTGTGCTGCCGTTCGATGCGGGTGCAATAGAGTTGTCGATCGCGTCCGGCACTAAAGACCCGAAATAGCACGCAGCCCTAGCTCGTGGCAACTACACACAACTAAGGAGCGAGTCTTCAATCGCACCGGAAACTAACAAAGCGCCGAGTGTTTCCAAACAAGAGGGCAGGCTCCCTGCAGTGGTCGCAACTCGGCACGAAGGTCAAGTCATTTATCAGCAGCGCGTCAACGCACGATCGAGGCGCTGCTTTGCTCACCCGAACCACGAGTGTGCACGATCGCTACTCAATCGATTCGATGCATGGCTCACCAGGACGCGAGAAATGCTCTTTACAAATTGGATGCGACTCTGGCGATTCTCAATGGGGCTGTGACAGGCTATCGTCCCGCCCGAGGGGGACTGACTGAATTACTTGAGAAGGGCTACGCTGTCTCCCATACCGACATGGAGTCGGACAAGGAAATCTCATGCGCCCACTTTCCACGGAAGCGTCCTCGCAGGCGCAAGGACCAATCACGCCTGCCAGCGAGCGTTTTGATCCATTTGATCCCCGCTACGTAAGCGATCCGTATCCAACGCTGGCCGAACTAAGGGCAAGTGAGGCTGTGTTCTTTTCACCGGCGATCGGTTCGTGGGTGGTAACGCGATTCGAGACCGTCAAAGCCGTTCTGCGCGACACCGAGCGGTTCTCCGCCAAGATCGCCTCCGATCCACTGACGCCTTTGTGCCCGCATGCACGGAACATCATCGCCGATTCCGGCTTCGACGTTCCGCCCATGCTGGTCAACAATGACCCGCCATCGCATGCCCACTATCGGACGTTCTTTGGGGCGCCGCTTACGCGTGAGCGGCTGCAAGCACTGCGGCCTTTCACGGAACGGACCGTCGACGCATATATCGACCGGTTGCTGGCTGGCACAGCCCCCGCCGATCTTGTCGCAGGCCTCACTTGGGACGTACCCGCACTGGTGCTGTTCCAATTGCTGGGAGTGCCAGCTGATGACGTTGGGCGGGTCAAGGAATGGGCTTCGAGTCGCGTGGTACTGACTTGGGGCCGCCCCACTGAAGCCGAACAGGTCGAGCTCTCCAATGGAGCCGTGGCCTACTACCGGTACGCTCATGACTTGGTGCAACGTAAAGCGCTAGCCCCACAGGACGATTACCTCAGCGACCTTTTGCGCGCGAGAGATGGCGACGATCACAAGGCAACGATGCACGAGATCGGCGCAATAGCCTTCAATCTGTTATTCGCGGGCCACGAAACGACCTCCAGTGCTGCGATCAATATGTTCAAGGCCGTCCTGGAAGACCGCAAGCTTTGGCAAGCAATCTGCCAGGGCAAACAGCCGCTCGCCCAAGTCATCGAAGAATCTTTTCGAATGGATCCGCCAGTTCAGGCGTGGCGCCGACAAGCCAAGGAAGATGTCGTACTTGATGGCGTGACCATTCCGGCTGGTGACCGCCTTCTCTTATCATTCGCTGCCGCAAATAACGACCCTCAACAGTTCCCCGAGCCAGACACCTTCGCGCCCGGACGGCGCAACGTGATGCAGCACGTCGCATTCGGTGTCGGCGCCCACTTTTGCTTGGGCGCACCGCTGGCACGCATGGAGCTGGAGGTCATGCTGCAGCGCGTGGCTTCGCGCATCCCGCAGCTCGAGTTAGTCCCGGATCAGTCTTTTCCATATACCCCTAACACCTCGTTCCGTGCTTTGCAGCGCTTGTTGGTGACATGGTAACGGTAAACTATTGAGTACCTCTGCATTCGCCGGATCACTTGACCGACCTTGTCTGCCATATCGACAGCGGGAAATCGCGCCCCGTCGAACATACGCGTAACACAACGAAGCGCGCGTCGAGAAGAGCGCCCGCTGTCCCAAGATTCAAATGATCGGATAGTGGCGATTACCATCCACATCACTGTCATCGGTTCCACATCGAAGCTGCTGGGCGGAACCGAAAATTACATCATGCTAGTAGAGCGAATCGAGCGGCCCTCGGTTTGCTCCGCAAATTGCATCGTCGCAGATTCAGTTTATTTCGCGTAGCAATTGGAGGGATGGTGAACATGAAAATAAATCCCATATGTATATGGCTTACCGCCGACATACAGAAAAAGGCTTTCGCCGATTTACCGAATGCTTGAAGCATCCATGTAACGGCAGGAGGACATCATGCAGGCCACACGGCGGCAGACCGTAACCGGTGACGCTGAAATAGCTGCGGCATCCGCTCGAGCCCAAGCCCGTACCAAACCCTTCGCTCTCATCGTCGGGTACGCGGCATGCGATCGCGCTCCTATTGTTATGCACAACGCGAGTCTCGTTCCATCGCAATACCGGAACGAAGCGGTCGCCAGACGCGACCGTGCGAGGAGACGGTCATGAGCGAGGGCAACGCCTGTTACGACTATATCGTCGTCGGCGCTGGATCTGCCGGCGCAATCGTAGCGACGCGGTTGACAGAGGATCCTGCGACAAAAGTGCTGCTGCTCGAAGCTGGCCCCGAGGACACGAGTTACTGGTCCAAGGTGCCGATCGGTTTCGCAAAGATTCTGAATGACGCTCGCTTCATTTGGAATTACGAGACGTGGCCGGAGCCCGGATTGAACGGCCGCAGATTTCCGTTGCCACACGGCAAAGTCGTCGGCGGTTCCAGTTCTGTGAACGGATTGGTGTTCACCCGCGGATTGCCTTTCGATTACGACCATTGGGCCCGAATGGGCGCCAAGGGGTGGAGCTATATCGAGGTCCTGCAGTACTTCAAGAAGCTGGAAAGCTGGACGCTTGGCGCCGACGAGTACCATGGCGATAATGGTCCAACAGGCGTTGAAACGGCACGATGGAAAACGCCGTTAGCGGACGCCTTCATCGCAGCTTGCGTGAACTCAGGACTGCCGCGCAATGACGACTTCAACGGTCCAAAGCAGGACGGCGTTGGTTACTCGCCCTTGGATACACGCAATGGCAGTCGGTCCTCGACCGCGGAAGCGTACATCAAACCCAATCGCAAACGTTCCAATCTGCACATCATGACAGAGGCTCTGGTCGTTAAGATCGTGCTCGACGGACGGCGCGCTACGGGCGTGACGTATGAACGAGACGGACAAGCGTATCAGGTCCGGGCCGCCCGCGAGGTCATTCTTAGCGCAGGGACGCTACACACACCCCATTTGTTGCAGACGTCAGGAATCGGGCCGGCCGCTTTACTACAGGCGCACGGCGTGCCAGTGGTCCACGACCTAAAGGGCGTTGGCGAAAATCTCATGGATCATGTGCAGACCGGTCGCACCTTCGTCACGAACAGCCCGTTTACGTTCAATCGCACCGTCAACAACTGGCTGTCTCGATTGATGGCGGGGATCAATTACTACATTGGCCCCCGCAATGGAGCACTCACCATTGGGCCTTCGTCAGCTATCGCCTATGTTCGATCACATGACGGCCTGAACGAAGCGGATCTGCTGGTCCACTTCCTGCCCTTCCTGCCCGATAAAACCGGCTGGGGTCTCGATAGGAAATCCGGATTCCGCATCGCAATGTTCCCATCACGTCCCAGAAGCCGCGGCTTTGTCCGGCTGACGTCTCCGGACCCGAAAGTAGCGCCATCGATCGTATTCAACCATCTATCGATGTCGAACGATGTCGACACATTGATGCGTGGTATGCGTCTGGCGAAGCGGCTCAGTGAAACTGCACCGCTCAACCAATATGTCGTTGAGGAACTCGCGCCGGGCCCATTAGGGACCAGCGACGAGGGGTTGCTTGCCTTTATTCGCGAGAACGCCAACACGAGCTTTCATTATGCCGGTACGGCACGGATGGGCAACGACGATATGGCTGTGCTGGACGAGAAGCTGCGAGTGCGCGGAGTCGATGGTTTGCGCGTGGTCGACGCATCGGCGATGCCAGCAATCACATCGGGGAATATCAATCCAGCGGTGCTGATGATTGGAGAAAAAGGGGCAGACCTCATCAAGTCAGACTGACGCAAGCCGCCCATCGATCAGCTGCCACCGTTCAGCAAAATCTTTCTTAGACGAGACACGCGCGTCATGATCATCAACTTATCCGGAAAAATTGCCCTCGTCACTGGTTCGACTGCAGGCATCGGCTTCGGTGTCGTTCAGGGATTGGCAGCCGCTGGTGCAACGGTAGTCTTAAACGGCCGTATCCAGGACGAAGTAGATGCCGCCGTCACCAAGCTCCGCGGGGCCGTGCGCGGTGTCGTCGCCGAGCTCGGCACGATCGAAGGACACCAGACACTGGTCGACGCGGTACCTGCCGCAGACATCGTGGTCAGCAATCTCGGCATCATCGAGCAGTCCGACTTCTTCGTTACCGACGATGAGACCTGGGCAAGGCATTGGAATGTCAATGTCATGGCCGGCGTGCGGCTCGCCCGTTCATACCTTCCGGGAATGAAGGAGAAAGGCTGGGGCCGATTCATCTTTCTCGGCTCCGAATCTGCCTTCAACATACCCGTGGAGATGATCCATTACGGCGTCAGCAAGACGGCTGACGTCGCGTTGGCTCGCGGTCTCGCTAAACGCATGGCTGGCACTGGCGTCACCGTGAATTCCGTGCTTCCCGGCCCTACGCTATCCGAAAGCGTGACGTCGATGCTGGAACGTCAACGTGGAAACAGTGAGCGGTCTATTGAGGACCTAGCTAAGGACTTCGTTAAGAAGCATAGGTCGAGTTCGATCATTCAACGTGCAACGACCATCAACGAAGTAGCCAACATGATCGTGTATCTTGCGTCGCCGCAGGCAACGGCCACAACGGGCGCGGCCGTACGCGTTGATGGAGGCGTCATCGACACGATAATGTGACGCGGCTGGGTCGCACGCGGCCGACGTCACGATTTTTCACACTCGCCTGATACTTGACGTTCTCACTCGGGAGCGGAGAGTTCCTGACAGACGACCGCCTGCGCCGGACTGATGGTTCGACGTTTTGCTCCCTTGGTCCGATCGCTTTTTGTCGAAACGAACTGAATATAAACATGAAAAAGCTCGCCTCCCTGCTCCGACGGATCCTACTGGCGTTCGGTGCAGACATATCGACAAGGCTCAAAAGACGTTTCGTTTTCGCTGCGCTGGACGTGCACGGCCAGGCGCCGGGCTTTTACCGCTGGAGGCTGGGTGAATTCGAGATCACGGCACTAAGCGACGGCACACTCGATATGCCGGTTGATCAGCATCTCTGCGGCCCCAAGCCGGGAGAAGTCGCTGCAGCGTTCGAGGCGGTTTTTTCAAAACTGCCGATGGAGATGTCGGTCAATGCCTTCCTTATCAACGCGGGTTCGAAGCTAATCATCGTGGATGCCGGCGCGGGAACGCTGTATGGACCGACGCTGGGCCACTTGCACGAAAATCTGAGTGCTGCGGGATACCGGCCGGAACAGATCGATATGGTTTTACTCACCCATGTCCACGGCGATCATTTCGGCGGTCTCATCATCGATGGAGCGCGGAAGTTCCCAAACGCTAAAGTCCATGTAGCTAAGGCAGATCTCGATTACTTTTTGAACACTTCCAACGAGTCAGCGGCCACCGGGCTTCACCGGATAAATTTCTCGGCCGCTAGGACGGTATTTTCTGCGTATAGGGCGACCGGTCAGATCAAACCATTTGTCGGATCGCACGAGATCATGCCCGGAATTCGCGCAGTTCCAGCACCTGGTCATTCACCTGGCCATACAGCCTACCTGATCGAAAGTAAAAATCAAAAACTGATGCTTTGGGGTGACCTCCTGCATGTACCACAGCTTCAGCTTGCTCACCCCGAATATTCGATGGATTCCGACTTTGACCAATGTGAGGGACGCACCTCACGGACGGCTTTTTTCCATGAAGCCGCCGCACTAGGTTACTGGATAGCAGCCGCACATCTTCCTTTTCCTGGCATTGGCCATGTCAAATTCAACGGTAGCTCCTATACGTATATACCGGCTGACTACACGGCCAACCGCTAGAGAATCATAAATATCCTGGCTTGATCATCTCGGACGTTCCTCTGCGATTATACTCGCAGCTATTGAAATGCATATTTTCATTTCGGCTTTAAGCTGTCCATGCTTTTCGACTCATACCCGGGTCGACTAAGCCGACCCGGGGCACGGTTTGACGCTGACAACCAACTACTCGTACAGATCTCATGCGGCAGTCGGCGGGTGAAGGTTGTCAACGGTGAAACCATCTGCGCAACGTCAAGACTCAGCTCAATGTACTGGGAAGTCCTCCACTGCACTTCTATACTGTGGATGACTCGGCGTAAGTATAACGCCACCGATCGTCGCTACCGCAACGAAAAGCGCGTAACCAAGGATATAGAAATGATGTGACAGATTACCGTTTTGCGCGAAATAACCGACAGCGAATGGTCCGACCATACCACCGAAACTTGCGAACATGCTAATGAGCGCCACTGAAGGAGCAACCTGATTGCGCGGCACATTGCTCAACACCCACGCCCACCACGTTCCATTTGCCGAGTACAATCCCGCTCCTGCGATACAGAACATGCATATTGTCAAGATCAGGGAGTTGTTCACATAGTGTTGCGCGATCAAGGCGATTCCTGCGGCGGCAAGCGGCACTGCCACGAACCAGCCACGCGACCTGTTTGACGGCTGGTCCGACAACCAGGAGTTGACGAACATCGAGACGGCGCCCAACAGAGGTGGAAGTGCCGTCAACCAGCCGACCACACCAAAGCCGGATGAGGTGAAATGCTCTCTGATCAAGGTTGGCATCCACATCATGAAGCTGAACACCACCATCATCCAGCAAAACACCACAATCGAAAGCAGCCAAACGGTGGGCCGCTTGAGGACATCACAAAATGAACCGTCTGCACCCACTCCCCGCACTCGATTTTTCAAGATGTAGTCTCGTTCAGCTGTGCCGAGCCAGCGATCCTTTACCGGGTCATCAGAAAGGAGCACCACGACGAGCAACCCGACGACGATCGCAGGGATGCCCTGCAGAATGAACATTACTCTCCAATGAAACGCGTCGATCATCCAGCCGGCCAGAGGCGCCATAATCACCGACGAGAGCGGTAGTGAATATTGCGCGAAGGAGATGCCGCGCGCACGTTCGCGCGCAGGATACCAGTGTACGAACATGATGGAGAACGCCGGCCAAATCGCGGCTTCAGCCAATCCCATTACTACACGCACAGCGATAAGAGCTCGCAAATCGTGCACTACTCCCGTTAGACATGCAGTTATTCCGGTTACCACCATAGCGCCGGCAATCACTTTCGTTGGACCGAATCTATTGGCGAGCCAGCCGCCGGGGATTTGGGTGACTACATATCCCAAGAAAAACGCGGATAACAAGGCGCCCGTGACCGTACTACCCAAGCTCAAATCATGTGCCATTTGTGGCGCCGCCACCCCAATGTTCGACCTATCTGCGTAGGCAATCAGATAGGTAATGAACAGCAAAAGTCCAATACGCGTCCACCGGGAGGCTCCGACATTTTTCATATCTCCTTTTACATTCATCTCCGTCTCCTTTTAGTCGACACACGTGTTACTTCTCGTGGATCTTTATCCGCAATATAAGATTGAAATGCAGAAAATTGCTTGCCACCTCGTTGTTTGTCTGACTCATTCCACATACACAGATCAGGACGACGTCGTATTGGGCTGGAATACAATTTTCGCCGCACCGGTCCTATCAAAACCATGGATGCATAAAATGGTGAAGATATTCACAATCTCATGTAGCGCTCGAATAGTGAACGTGAAACCTATTCGATATCTCGAATCAGATAATCTTTGGTAGGTCTGCGTCGACTTCGCAACCAAACGAGCGGCCCTGACGAACTGTCGACAATCGACTGGACTAACGGGGCGAGGATCAATCGATTTCCTGTCACGCCGCTGGCTCGCGGACCATGCGCAACCGGTATATCCGTGATTCGAGCTCGACGAAAGCTTCGGCCGGGAATGGGGAAGATGGGCCAATGCGGTTGTGGATAGAAGAAAATGTCCCGGCCACACGAGGAACCATAGGGCTGGGGCAACTCAGACGGCAGCTTTGCCGGAGTGGCCGGAGAGTGATACTCGGGGAGAACTGCAGCGGACGCTACGATGTCGGCGTCGACCGCCATCGCAGCAGTGGCGCCACTATACCGGTAGTGATGTTGAACCACCCCATTCTCTCGCCTTGAGACATCGACTGGCGCCATCAAGGAGGCCCATCGGAAGCATCCAGCCGCTAGCGCCACGCGGTATTCGAAATTGCGATTGGTGAAATGATGCGGGGTTTGCCCGCTGGGATGGATTTCGTTCACGCCAGAAGATATCGCGCAATCGCATAAGGCCACTCGAAGAGCACCCGGGGAAAAAGGCCGGCCAGACCGCCTGCATCGCCCTCCGCGCGCAACTGCTCTCTGGGCAAATGCCCATATTCGGACAAAGCCGCCAAGTGTAGCGCTGTCAGATTCGAGAAGCGACCGCGTGCCAGCACTGAGCATCGGCTGAATGCGGTACTGCCAAGGGTTCGCCGGATCATACATCTCGTTTGCGATCGATCTTTTCGGACTATGGAGCGACCGATGGCAATTGCTTCTGCTCGCCGCCTGCCCACCGCAAATCGCGTTCTGTTCGCCAGCCGGCGGCGTCAATTCTTGCATCTCCATGACGTCCGATGGACGTAGGCATCTTCGAATTAAGTAGTCGTGGAACTGCTGCTTGTTGGATGAAATCTCTTCGAAGGCGAAAATCTTCACCGACAGGGCGGCTCCAAAGGTTCGACGCTTCATGAAATGAACGCCTCGAAGCTGCCCAGAGCCTTGGCATTCGGATGCAGCGTTGTGCATTGCGAGACGGTGTAGCGAGGCATGCTTGCGCTCCCTGTTCGAATCCGATGGGCCAACCTTACTCCCGCACTCGGACATGCGTCACGTCCCCTTGAAGTGGACACGGGGCAATACCTACGCTTGTACCCTTGGCCTCGATCGAGACAGGCGCCCGAGGCCCTTTGTGTCCGTCGACGTAGCAGCGGCCACTCTTCGTCGGCCAACCTTCTACGCCCATGCCGTCGCGGGACCGGGCCGCGGCACCAGCCGAGACATGTGGCTCGGTAGATTCCGTATCCCCAACGCCATGCACGGGCCGACTGACTTAGGCTCACGGAACTTGCGATGGCGGCTAAAGGCGATGCTCTTAAGACGAGGAGTTCTACGGGGCTGCGTTTGCCGCGAGAGTTTTCAACCCGCATCAACGTCGCCACCAACGAATCGTCGCAGCGGGAAATGGTCAACGTCTCGTCCATTGCCTGCACACTGCCCAAGTACATCTGGTGCCTGACAAGGACAATCCTTCTCGCGCCAAAGGCTTGGACCATGCACCGCTCGATGATCGGGCATGCGACGTCAGTCCCCCACACGGGGGACCGACACCGCATGCTGCTCTATGGATAATGACTAACCAAGAAGCGATCGAATCGGAGAGAGGCTTCTTTCCTCGCCGGGAGGAACACGGCCGAAGGCCGTTTCCGCCACCCTCGTCGGCAACGATACGCGCGGGAGCAAAAGGTTTTTCCCCGGTGATGACGCACCGACCGAGACACTTTAATCGGATCGGCACCTGAACCATTGATGCCGCGAAAATCCGTTCCCATTTTCAACGATTTCGGACACGCCAATGAAAGCCATCATTGCAACCTCAGAGGGGCCCAAGCTAGTGGATAGACCCCGTCCCAATCCAACTCCGACCGAGATTCTCGTTCGCTCGCGTGCCATCGGCGTAAATCGCATTGACCTATACACGCTTGGCAACCCGAATGACCAAATCATCGGCATGGAGTGGTCTGGTGAGGTCGTCGAAGTGGGTGCTAAATGCCAAGGGTTCCGCGTTGGCGATCGGGTGATGGGTACCGGCCCAGCCGCTTACGCCGAGTACGTGGTCACCGACTATGGCCGTGCCGTGCCGATACCCAAGCAAGACGTGGATTGGGCTGCAGCAGCATCGTCTATGCTCGGGCTCCAGACGATGCACGACGCTCTAGTGACGCGCGGAAGGCTTCGTCCTGGTGAGGCCGTCCTCATGCAAGGCGCTGCTTCGGTGATGGGTCTGATCGGAATGCAGATCGCCAAAATGCTTGGCGCCGGACCTGTTCTTGGAACTTCCGGTCATCCGGAGCGGCGTGGCAATCTGAAGGACTTCGACTGCGATGTCGCCATCGATAGCAGCCAGGAGGCCTGGTCGCGGAAGGTACTCGATGCTACGAACGGCAAGGGCGCGGACATCGTCATTGACAACGTGTCCGGATCAGCCTTCAACCAGTGCATGGCCGCGGCCGCACTCGAAGCGCGCCTTGTCAACGTCGGCCGACTGGGCGGTGCGACAGCAGCATTCGACTTCAACTTGCATGCACTTCGCCGCCTTGAGTACATTGGTGTGACGTTTCGCACGCGCAGCGTGGAGCAAGTACGGTCTATCAACTCCCGGATGCTGGCGGACCTTGGCCAAATGCTTGCCGATGGCGGTCCACGAGTTCCGATTGCGCACCGCTTTGCCTTCGACGACGCTGCAAGGGCCCTCGATACGTTGCGACGCAGCGAGCACTTTGGCAAGCTGGTGCTGGCGCTTTGATGGATCGCACACAGTCGCTTGCCCGAGCGGGAGATGTCCTATGGGGCGCATGGCAGCAGGGAACGGTTATTGAATCCTTGCCTGAGGAATGCCGACCCCTCACGCGTGCTGAGGGGTATCATGTGCAGTCGGTCATCGCGGCCCGTTCCCCAGCCCCTCTCTTTGGCTGGAAGATCGCCGCCACGAGTCATGCGGGCCAACGCCACATTAATGTGGATGGTCCGATCGCAGGCCGCCTCCTGCGCGAGCGTGTGCACCTTTCAGGATCACAGCTGTCGCTCGCACAGAATCGTATGGCTGTGGCCGAGCCTGAATTTGCCTTCCGCATGGCTCTCGACATCTTTCCAAGGCGGATCGCGTATTCGCTCGCCGAAGTGATGGCGGCGATCGCGGACCTGCATCCTGCAATCGAAGTTCCCGACTCACGCTTTGCCGATTTCACATTGGCCGGCGAGGCGCAAATCATTGCCGATAACGCTTGCGCGCATGAGTTCGTTCTCGGTGCGGCGGCACCGCACAGTTGGCGCACGACGGACCTTTCGAAGCACCCAGTTCACGGTAACGTTTTCGGACTGGAACGCAGCTATGCTCGTGAAGGCAGCGGAGCTTCTGTGCTCGGCAATCCACTGATTGCGCTCGTCTGGCTGGTCAATGAACTATCCTCACTTGGCATCACATTGCACCGTGATCAGGTTGTTACCACAGGCGCATGCCTCATTCCTCTCGAAGTGAATGCCGGAGACCGCGTGTTCGCTGATTTCGGCTCGCTCGGCGAGGTTTCGGTCAGCTTTAGCGAATAATTTTTTTAGGATAGAAGGAGTGTCTAATGACGACGAAGAAAGGTTACCTGTTCGCAGAACTAGACGTGTTTGATTCTGCGCATTTCTACAACGAGTATATGTCGCGGGTGCATCCCGTCTTGGAACAATATGGCGCGACCTTTCTGGCCGGGAGCGACACCCCGGTCATCAAGGAAGGTGGCAGGGACGTGAAACGCGTCGTGCTTCTGGAATTCGATTCTCTTCAACGCGCAGAGGAGTTCTATCACTCTGAACGCTATCAAGCCATCATTGGATATAGGTTCAAGTCGGCGCAGTCGCACCTCTACATTTTTGAGGGCGCCTGATCCGCCCCGTTTTTGAGGCTCACATTCTCGAGAGGATCGAGCCATGAACGAGCAGGTGACGAGGCTGTCGCCCGAAGCACACTGCTCTAGCGAGCTGACTATGAGCCGAATTTCCCAGCAGCCGTGAGAGATCGGCTCGGTCGCGATGAAACGATCACCGATTCTCGCCGAACGGAGGCCGTGCACAGCTCGTTGCAGTGTTCAGCGCCCGCCTCCAGCAGGCCGCTCGTCTGCATCTTCAGGTCGGCCCTCAGACCGGCGACCGTCAACAGATTCCGTCGGTTGAGCTCGACAATCGCCACGCGACTTCGCGCGAGACTGCACCGACGGAGCCCTCGCGTGACCCGAGGTCCACGTTACGTTTACGGCCGATCGACCAGACAACAAATCAATGTTCGAAAAGTCATCGACCCACTCCTTTGTCTTGGCACTATTGACCAACATCCACACGCTCATAGCGCTTTCGCACTTCAATACAAAGGTCAGTTAGCGCTGCCACGACGTCGCGGCCCTCCTGCAAAGCTTTGTTTTTCGTTTCAACCCACAGGTCGAGATCGGCCTTTGCCTTGGCGTCATGTCGGTTCCAGTTCTCGTCAAGCGGCGTAGTGATTTCCAGACGAAGACCCGCTGGGTCGGTAAAGTAGATACTGAGGATCATACCCTTGTGGTCTGTGGGGCCCTGCACCTCCAAGCCGTTAGACTTCAGCCAGTCGTACCATCTCATGACTTCATTGCGATCCGAAGCCTGTAGCGCTACGTGGGTGAAAACATCGTAGGCGACATGGGAAGATTTCGCTGGCGGCGGGACGCCGGGCGCTTCGAAGAACGCCAGGGTCGAGCCGTCCGCCATCCGGAAGAAAAGGTGAAAATATGGGATTTTCAAACCGGTAGACGGACTCGTATCCTCGATCACGGTGCTGACCAAGTCCATCCCCATGATTCGCGTGTAGAATTCTGCTGTTGCCGCGGCATCTGGCGTGACCCACGCAGCATGATTGAGCATCATCGGCGTCAGGCCGGGGTTGGGAAGCTTTGACATTCTAAGTGATGAACCGGGTGGCTTGGGAAGTACGCCAGTCATATCCGCCATGTCAGAACCTCCTATTGATGGATGTCATTGAATGAGTGCAGCCGTCCTTCGTCTCGCACGTCCTTCGCAGGTACGCCACTGCAGGCGTTACGAAGCTAATACGCCGCTACCAAACCCGACGACGGTGCACGGACCAGAGAGAGATCACAGTACCCTTAAATCCGTAGCGACCGCGAGTACGTTGCAATTAAGTCTACTGTGCAGCCCACACCAACCGGCCTGAGCGCTCAGGCCTCCAGCAACTTTCGCTCGACGAGCCAGCCGCGGATCAAGGTCGTCGCTTCCTTCAGCAGTTCCGGCTGGCCCGCGTAGTAATGTGTCGCGCCCTTGATGATCCGGAACGTCTTGTCGGATGACGCGGCGGCTTCAAACAGCATCTTCGGGTGCGTCTGGGGTACCGCATCATCGGCACTGTTCTCGATCACCAGGAGCGGCGCGTGCATTCGCCTGGCATTCTCCAGTCCATTGCCGCAGGAGTCGTCGAGCGACCATTGCGACAGCCATGAGCGCAAGGTCGTAAAGCGCGCGAGCCCCACCGGACCAGTATTCACCGTCTCCGGATTGCCCATGTAGCACCACCCCGGCTTGCGGTCGTTTGGATCGAGCGACGAATCGAGGAACCGCGGATCAGCCAGGGTGCGATGCACGATGAACGGCCGCTCCAGCTCCCCCGTGCCGCGCTCCTTCAGTTCCTGCAGCTTGGTCTTGGCCCAGGATGT
Source organism: Burkholderia sp. USMB20 (assembly GCF_000949135.2). Classification (GTDB taxonomy): domain Bacteria; phylum Pseudomonadota; class Gammaproteobacteria; order Burkholderiales; family Burkholderiaceae; genus Burkholderia. The sequence goes on from NZ_JTAN02000017.1 coordinate 303,064, forward strand.
GATGCGCCGCATGCGCGCGAGCTGCGCGCCACGGTAGCGTGCGACGTACTCCTGCGAGTACGGCGGCTGGTTGGGATTACGCGGATCGTAGATATCGAGTTCAATCTCGCGGTCATCCGGGTTCGCCTCGTCATGCACCGAAGGATCGATGGCTTCCGCCAGCAGGTGCGCTCGCGACAGGTGTGCCGCCTGGTAGATGACCGCATCCGCCGGAATCAGCCCGGCACCTTTCACATCCACGGGATCGCCCGCAGGCGTGTGCGTGATGCCGGGGTTTTCGGCTTCGGCCTGGTAACTCACCGCCAGCGCCCCCCCTCCGCTCCAACCGACCAGCACCACATACTTATAGCCCCAGACCACCTTGGCATGCCGGATGTACGCGCCGAGGTCCAACAGCACCTTTTCCATGATGAGGGCCGTGTCATTGCGCTGGTAGCGGCTGCCCGCGCACAGCACGTGCGCGCCCGTTGCGGCCATCGCACGAGGAACCGGCAAAAGCTGCAGCGTCGAAGCCGGATGCATGAACACCATTAGTGTGTCCGAGGGGTGACCTTGCGGACGGAAACGGATTCCCTCCAGATTTACTGCCCCCTGGTTACCCGAGAATCCATAGGTTTCGGTGAAGACGGTGCGCTCCTCGTACTGCAGGTGCACCCACTCGGTCTGAATGTCGTAGGCTTGGTTCATGTGTCTACTTTAGGAGGAAGCGAACACCCCAGCAGTCCCCCCAAAGGGGACGCCTCCGCGGCCTAGTGACCTGACACGTGCAAGCATCTGATCGGCGTATTGATTACCCAACTTTTAATCGTGTCGCAGTCCTCGACTTCAATACGCAGTATCCCAATTGTCGAATACGAAAAAGCACAGAAAATCTTTTTCAACAGGGCTACTGGCTCACTTGTGGCACTTGGCGACACCGAAGGTGAGGGATCTCCGGGTAGGTAGATCCGGCGCTTCGGCCGGTTTCCGTTTGTCCCCCGCCGGGGGGACGGTTCCGATGCGAGGGCATTCCTATAATCCGTCGAACCGCTTTGTAAGCCACGCCGATATTGTGAAGACGTGGCCGGCAGCAGCCAAAAAGCCGTCGCAAACGCTGCATCATCGACGCGCCGGACAACCCCCAGGAGACACGCGATGGCAACAACCCTTGAACACGCTTCATCTACTCGATCCGATCGATTTTGCTCACGGATCATCTTGGCGTCGACACTCGGAACCATATTCGAGGCATACGACTTCTTTCTGGCTGCCACGCTAGCCGCCTTTCTGAGTAAAAGTGTCTTCGCCGGTGTCAATTCGACTGCCGCGTTCTTTTTTACGTTGCTGAGCTTTGCTGCAGGATTCGTGGCACGTCCTTTTGGGGCGCTATTATTCGGTCATCTTGGCGACGTATTCGGACGAAAAGGCACATTTCTCATGACAATTGTCGTTATGGGACTGGCTACCTTCATAATCGGCATTCTCCCGGGTTATCCAACGATCGGCATTGCATCACCACTCATCTTCATCGCAATGCGGTTGTTGCAGGGGCTAGCGCTAGGCGGCGAGTACGGCGGGGCTGCCACCTACGTTGCAGAACACGCTCCCCCGGACCGTCGCGGCGCATGGACGTCGTGGATGCAGATGGGCGCTGGGCTTGGTTTCCTCCTGTGCGCTCTCGGCATACTTTTTGTGCGGTGGGCAGTTGGCGATCAAGTCTTCAGTGACTGGGGATGGCGAATTCCATTTGTCGCCTCGATCGTTCTCCTTGTGTTCTCGGTATGGATGAGACTGCGTCTGGAGGAGTCGCCGGCCTTCGCGTTAATGAAGCACAAAGGGATTCGCTCCAAGATGCCCTTGCACGAGGCATTCGGAAATCGGGCCAACCTCCGGATTGTGCTGGTCTCTCTCTTCGGCATGTTGAGCGGGGTTGCGATGATTTGGTTCACAAGCCTGTTCTATGCCTTCTTCTTCGTTACCCAGACACTCAAGGTTGACGGAGCAATGGCGAACATGCTCTTCGGTGGCGCGCTGGTCGTAAGCGCACCTCTGTATGTCGCCTTTGGTAAGCTGTCCGACCGTATCGGTAGGAAGCCAGTAATCCTAGCGGGATGCCTGCTTGGCGCAGTCCTGCTAATACCCTTGTTCAAGGCAACAACACATTACATCAATCCGTCGCTGGAAGCTGCCCTCGTGAGGTCCCCGGTAACCGTATACGCCGACACAGCCGAATGCTCAACGCAATTTAACCCGACCGGGACAGCGAAGTTCACGAGCTCATGCGATATCGCGAAAAACGCACTGTCACAGGCCGGCATCAGTTATAAAAACGTCACCTTGCCAGCCGGTTCGACGGCGCGGATAACGGTCGGCGATGCGGTGATCGAATCGTATGAAGGCACCCTTCCGGACGCCAAGGCGAAGGGAGCCACATTTCATCAGGCACTTCATGCGCGTCTCCATGCGGCCGGATATCCGAGTCGTGCCAACCCTGCTCAGATCAATGTCGTGATGGCGATTCTGCTACTCTCGATCTTGATGGGCCTCGGCGCGATGGCCTACGCCCCTGTAGCAGCAACGTTGGTGGAGATGTTCCCAACCCGCATTCGCTATTCTGCCATGTCGCTTCCCTACCACATCGGCATGGGATGGTTCGGCGGATTTTTACCGGCGACCGCGTTCGCCATCGTTGCATCGAACGGTGATATCTATTCGGGCTTGCGATATCCGATCATTGTTGGAATCAGCTCTTTCTTTATAGGCTTGCTTTTCATGAAAGAGACTCGGGATGTTGACATCAATGCGCAAACATAGCTCCTACGTGCTGGAGTTGTCCCTGTAACTCAGGACACTTGGACACCGTTAGGTTGATGACGCCGCTGCTCGCCTGAACTCGCGAGGCGAGCGGTATTTCAGGGCTTTGTGCGGGTGGCGCTCATTGTAATGTTCAAACGCAATGGCCAGACGCGAGAGCGCCGTTGGCGCGTCGGGCTTGTCTTGTCCATATAGGCGACGTAATTGTGCTTCATGGTCTTCACGAACGGCGTACGGGCGTGGTCAGCGGCTCCAGGCCGAGTTCGCGCGAAGCTACGCGTGCGACGGTCGATGTAGGCTGAGCCGTTGTCCGTCAGCCATTCGATGGGTTGCGCCGTCTGCGTGGCACCGAAGCGCTGCTCGACGGCGGCCAGCATCACGTCGCGCACCACGTCGCCGCTATGCCCGCCGGTCGTAACAGCCCAGCTAATCGCTTCCCTGTCGCAGCAATCTAGTGCGAACGTCACGCGCAGCGGCGTGCCATCGTCACAGCGGAACTCAAAGCCATCGGAACACCAGCCGGTGTTGCTGCGGTCCACGGTAACGCGACGGTCATGCCGCCGCTTGTCTCGCCGCACGCCGGGGCGGTGCGCCAGCAACTGGTACTCGCGCATAATCTGGTACACACGCTTGTCGTCTAATTACTGTCAATAGGTCCTGCTCCTAGATGAGGTTCAGACCAGCCGTTTCCTTGTCGTCTTCGTGGTCGCTTTCGCGCCACAACGTGCCGTTAGATGGTCGCTACAACGTTCCGATGTGATTGCCGCGGTTTTTCCGCAAAGCGCGTCAAGGAATCGTTGCGGCGACGTAATCAGCCTGAATGAACCAGTGCGACACTTGCACAAGCGAAGCGAGTTACGAGCGCAGATACTCGGTTATCCCGGGTTGAATTCCTTCCCGCTTCTCCACATTGAGAGTAATAGCGTGGCGAGTTTGCGCGCGGTTGCGACCAGCGCTTTGCGCAAGCCGATCCTGGGGATTAGTGATTGCGCCCAGCGTCGGAGTGCGCAGTCGCGCTTGTGACGCAGTATCAAGGCCGACGCCGCCTCGAACAGCATGTGTCTGGTGAGTCTGCAGCCTGTCTTGGATATTCCACCGTTGTGGTCCACCTCGCCTGATTGATACTTCTTTGGCGTCAGCCCGAGATACGGGCCAATGTCGCCGACGCGGCGGAATCGTTCCGGATTGTCGACTGCAGCAGCAAATGCGACTGCCGTTGTCACGCCGACGCCCGGAACGGTCATCAGGCGTCGACAGACATCACTTGCGCGTGCAATTCGCTGGAGCGCGCGGTCGGTTTCGCGAACTTGCCCGTCAATATGCCTCCAACTGTCGAGCAGGATACCGATCACCCCGCGGATCAGTGATGTCGATGGCGTACGCTCTTCGACGAGCCTCTCGAAAGTGCTACGTGTTCCTGGAGGCAGCACAACGCCGAAGGTTTTGAGCACACCCCGGATCTGGTTGTACAAGCTGGTGCGCATACTGATCAGTTGGCTACGCGCGCCGAGGAGTAGTCGGACTTCATGGCTGGCAATACTCTTGATTTCGACCGCGCGATACCAGCCACTACGCGTGAGTTGTGCGATGCCATGAGCGTCGTTGCTATCGGTCTTGTTTAGCTGCGTTGCGAGCGCGGCATGGACATGGCGAGCATGAATGCAATCGACAGGAACATTCCTTTCGCGCAACCCGTGATAGAACCACACCGCAAGCGGCCCCGTTTCCATACCAACGCGTTTGGTTTCAGGAGCCTGCTGCTTGATAGTGTCGGCGATGGCATCAGGATTCGAAGCTACAGTTCCACGCCAGACCACGCTGCCGTCCCTGTCCACTACGCATACCGCTGTCGCCTTCTGCGAGACATCGAGACCCACATACGTTTCCATGGCAACCTCCACCGTTAGCCGGAGAGGCAATTACAGCATGTGGTTGAGGGCGACAGCCCGCGTCAGGATCCAGGGCGCACGCGTCCGGCGGGCGATCTACCAGGAGCAGATCGCCGAGCGCTCGAACGAACTGCTGCAGGTGTTCTACGTCGGAGTGCCGCGCGGCCGGAAGAACCTGATGAAGGTCATGCGCGGTTGGGTGATAAATCTCCGCGCATGCTACGTTAGCTGGAATTCGGCCACGCCTATGTCCCGCCGCGTCCGAAGGGTATGTCGCTGAAGACGCATCAAATGTTCAGACTGCGGCGCGGGATCGCACTGATCGCGGGCCTGCTCCCTAACGAGTTCATACCAACGCGGAACCGTCTCCGGCGCTTTTCCTCGCAGCGCCTTTCGGGGCGGCTGCCGGTGGTTCAGGCGCGGTGCCCGGAACGCTATTGGCCAGTCGCCATTGGTAAATCACGTCGAGGGAAATCCGCAGGAATCGGACGAGGATCGCACTCAACTGTCTCGCACTTCGGGGCAGATGCCTGTGGGATGTCAAGAAGAAGGAAGCGATAATAAAAACTGCCTCATCTTGTAACCTTGGCGGACCCCATTACAGAGAACGAGATCCGCCGTTCGGTGACGCTTAGAAACCGTGCCGCATGCCTACGGCCACGCCGGTCTGCCCCTGCCCGGCCGGCGGCGAGGCCGGCGTGATCGAGCTATCGGAAACCGAATACGTGCCAGTGCCCTTGTTGCTCATGTGAGCGACCATCGCGTACAGCACGGTGCTCTTCGAGAGATTGTAGCTACCGCGCAACACCACCAGATTGCCGTCGGCATTCTGGGACTTGTTCCGGAAGGCGACATACTGCGCGTCGACGGAGAACGTCGGGGTGAACACATAGCTCGCGCCGCCGAAATATAGGTTAGTCGACAATGACGCCGCCTGCGCGCTGATACGGCGCCCAACCCAGCCGCCCGAGAGCTTCACGCCGCCGACTTTCACATAGCCGTCGACGATGTAGCGCTTGTCCTTGTCGCCCGAGTGGCTGAACGGCACACCAGGCCGGCCGGGCACGACGGTCATGGTGGCGCCGCTGCTGCCACCGCGCTGTTCGTCATAGACAACCGCCGTACCCCAGGCGGAGGCGTCGTACTTCAGCATTGCCGTCCAGGCGCGGCACGCTACAGGGTCACCGGGCACCTGTCCGCTGCAGTTGCCTGGGGCAAGCGCGTCGCGGCCCAGTGAATAGGTCGCGCCGATCGTTAGCCCGGAAAAAGTGCCGCGATACGAAATCGTATTGTCGGTGCGCGCGTTGGCGATGTATGGATCGAAATCGACCATCGAGAAAACCGCCGGGCCGATGACATCCGCATCGAGCATCGAATAGAAGGTCATGTTCTGCTGGCGCCCCAGCGTGATCATGCCCCAGTTGCTGCTCAGGCCGACGAAAGCTTGGCGCCCGAACTCACGGCCGCTTTGCGCCAATGTGCCGGCGGGCAATGAGAAGCCATTTTCGAGCGTAAAAATCGCCTTCAGGCCGCCACCTAGATCCTCCGTGCCGCGCAAGCCCCAGCGTGACGGCAGGCCGCCTGTGAGCGTCGGCATGCGAGTGAGGCTGGCGCCGTTCGGACCGACGTTCGTCAGGTACTCGACGCCTGTGTCAAGAACGCCGTAGAGTTGGACGTTCTGGGCTTGGGCTCCGCACCCGCTCACGCATAGCACCGCGACGAGAAGATATTTTAACTTCGTCATAGTTGATTTGCATTCCTAATTATTAAATCGCCCGTCGGGCATGATGCAGTAAAGGACCGCCCCCCTGTGACGGCGGGCCTTTCAGCTATCGCGCCTGTCCAACCGCCAGGATGTGAGCGGGTATATCGCGAATTCTCATCACATTCGCTTGAAGCGCGGCGCGGTCGCCGTGCAAGGCTGCGCTCGCTTCATCTGCGCCCGCTCTGGTCGGAACAGTCACGGCCAGTGAATGCTCAACAAGCTCTGCCGGCCTAGGCAAGTTCGCTTCGCGCAGTCTCCCCGGCCACCAACACGGCGCCAACCGCAATCACGCAGACCGCGACGAAGTAAGCCATGACCCAGCGCAGGTCGCCACTGCTCATTGCTAACAGCGACGCGGCGATCATCGGCATCAAACCGCCGCCGAGAATCGTGCCGAACTGCCTGCCCAGCGATACGCCACTGAGCCGCAGCCGCGCGTCTTTGAACAGCTCTGGGTAAAAGCTTCCGCTCACCCCAAGCGACATCGGCGTCACCAATGCGCCGGGGATCGCCAGTGCGACCACCACCAGGACGGGATCGGTTGAGCGGAGCAAGGGGAAGAACAGGAACAGTACATACAGGGCCGCCAGCGTGTACGATCCGCCGATCAGGCCTCGGCGCCCGATCTTGTCGGACAATCCGCCGAACAGAGGATTGGTAGCAATCCCGATCGCGTTCCCGAGCACCACACCCGCCAGCAGTAAGTGACGGCTTTGATGCAATGTTTGGATGGCATACGACAGGCTGAACACAGATGTGAAATAGAACGTCGACGATTCCGCCAGCGCGCAGCAAAGCACGAGCAACGCAGACTTCTTGCAGCGACGAAGTACGCCGAGCAACGGCACACGCTCCGGTTTCGCGCGCGTCATTGCCAACGTGAATACGGGTGATTCTTCGACTTTCATCCGCACATAGAAACCGACCAGGAAGATCACCGTGCTCAGCAGGAATGGCACACGCCATCCCCACGACGACAACTGCGTGTCAGGCAACAATCCCACAGCGAAGGTCACGAGCGCGCCAAGCACGGCACCCGCCGACCCGCCGCTCTGCACGACGGCCGCGAACAAGCCGCGCTTGTCTTGTGGGGCACTTTCCATCGCTAGCAGCGGACCCGCGGCCGACTCCCCCCCGAGCGCGAAACCTTGCAGGAACCGCAGGCATGTCAAGATCAACGGCGCGGCCACGCCAATTTGTGAGTAGGTCGGCGTGAACCCGATCGCGGTGGTACTCGCGCCGGCCAGTATCAATGTCGACACCATGACTGGCTTTCGTCCGATGCGGTCGCCGAAGTGGGCGAAGAACAAGCCACCGAGCGGACGAGCCGCAAAGCCGACCGCGAAGATGCCTAACACCGCTATGGTGGCGGTGAGCGATCCGAACTTCGGAAAAAACAGCCGGTCGAATACGAGCGGCGCGAGAAACCCGTAGGCGAGAAAGTCGTACCACTCGATGGTAGTGCCTAGAAAGCATGACAGCAGCATGCGCCGGTGCGGCGAGCTGTCACGGAATGCCACTGCCAAGCGGTCCGCCGGCGCGACTGCTTCAGATTGATTTGCCACTTGTTTGTCTCCTCATTTCCACCCAATCACGCGCGGCCGCGCACAGGGGCTCGCCTTAATCGACGTCTCGCCCCGATGCCGGCCCATTGCCGTCTCACGAAGGCAGATAAACGGACTTGCATTCCAGATAGCCCTTCAACCCTTCTACGCCACCCTGCCGTCCGATGCCCGATTGCTTATAGCCCCCGAATGGGATGCCGACATCTACGCTCAGGCCGTTGACCGACACATTGCCAGTGCGCACGCGGCGCGCCACGTCAAACGCCTTCTCGGCATCGGCGCTGAAGACGGCGCCGCTCAGCCCGTAAGGCGAATCGTTGGCGATGCGAATCGCATCGGCTTCGTCCTCGTAGGCTATGACCGACACCACCGGCCCGAAAATTTCTTCCTGAGCGATAGTCATGTCGTTGCAGACCTCGCTGAAGACCGTGGGCTGCACGAAGAAACCCCGCTCGCACCCGGCCACGCGCCCTCCGCCGATGAGGATCCGGGCGCCTTCGGCGCGCCCTTTTTCGATACAGCCAAGCACGCGTTCCATCTGGCGTCGCATCGACAGCGGCCCGATCTGAGTCTGCGGATCGGCCGGGTCACCCACCTTGAGCGCCTTCACGGCGCCGACATAGGCATCCAGGAACGCGTCGCGCTTCCTTTTTGAGACCAGCACGCGCGTAAGGGAAAAACAGATCTGTCCGCTGAACGGCATGGAAAATGGCATCAGGGTATCCAATACCGTTGGGATGTCGGCGTCATCCAGCACAATCGCGGCCGATTTGCCGCCAAGTTCCAGGTCCACGCGTGCCAGTCGGTGGGTACAGGCGGCGGCAATCGATTTGCCGGCGGCGGTGCTGCCGGTGAAGCTAACTTTGTCGATTTCTGGCCGGCTGATCAGATAGGCACCGATCTCGCGCCCGCCGGGAACTAGATTGACCACGCCAGCGGGGACGCCCGCAGCCTCAATGCATTCAGCCAACACTTGCGCGTCCAGCGGTGTTTCGGGGGAAGGCTTCGCGACGACCGTGCAACCGGCCGCCAACGCCGCGGCAACCTTGTAAGCGAGCAGGACCAACGGCGCGTTCCACGGCGTAATCAGGCCGATTACGCCGACCGGCTCATTCAGCACGCGGGCAACTGCGCCCCGGGCGGACCTGCGCGTTTCCTCGAAGGGAAAGTTGAGTGACAAATCACCGTAATAGTCGAACAACTCGATCGCCATCGGCGTCAGCGAGGTCGCAAACGAGATCGGTGCGCCGATCTGCGCCGTCCAAAGCCGGCTGAATAACGACTGGCGTTTGCGCATCTCCGCGGCGATGCGTTTCAAATAGGCGCCGCGCTCGGCTGGCTGCAAGCTTGCCCACGGACCTTCGTCGAAGGCTCGCCGCGCGGCACTCACCGCCGCGTCGACGTCCCGTTCAGACGCCTCAGGCGTCGCCAGCATCACTTCTTCGGTGACGCAGGAGATCAACTCGTTGCGTTGCAAACCGATCGGATCGACCCAACGTCCGTCGATAAAGAATCGGGTGCGGACCTGTTCGGACAGCTCACGCGCGAAATCGAATGTCTTGCGGGTCTCCATACGTGTCTCCATTCGTGTATTCATTTATTCAGCCAGATGCTGGCTTGTTCCGCGATGCTGGGGATCAAGCTACGAACACTTCCACGAGCGTTGGTAGCCGCGCTTCGAGCGCCGCCCGCAATGCCCCTTCCAGTTGCTCCGCTTGTTCGACTTGCATCGCGGCACAGCCCATGCTGTGCGCGAGTCCGCTGAAATCGATCCCGGGCAAGCGGGTGCCGACGGCCTGCGTAATTTTGAACAACGAGGCAAATTCCTCCAGCGCCGCGTACTTCCGGTTATTGACGATCACGAAGGTGATCGGCAGCTTTAATTGCGCCGCCGACCACAGCGCCTGGATCGCGTACATGCTGGATCCGTCGCCGAGCAATCCGATCACACGCCGAGGTGCCTTGGCGAGAGCCACGCCCACGGCTGCAGGCAGACCGTGGCCCAGCCCGCCGCTGCTGCAGGTGTAGAAACTCTCGCTGCGGTCGAACGGCAGATACGCCTGCATGAACGGCCGGCTGCTGGGCGCTTCCTCGACCACGATGCTGTCTCCGGGTCGCACCGTAGCCAGCGTCTGCATCAGGTACGCAACAGAAATGGGGCTGGTGGCCGGCACCGCCGGCGGCGAGGCGCGCCCCGCTGGCACCGCACGAGGCCTCGATGCGGGTCGCGTGAGCAGGTCCGACAGACCGAGCCGCAAACTGGTCACCACCGACGTGCCGACCGGTGCCCACGCGGCGACGTCGGGATCGTCGGTCAACTGATACAGGTCCGCGCCGGCCGGTATGTGCGGACCGAAGCCCTCGACGTGATAAGTGAAAATCGGCGCGCCCAGCGACAATACGAGGTCATAGCCTGTCAGCCGCGCGACGATCGCTTCGCGGCTGGCGGGCAAGAAACCGGCGAACAGTGGGTGGCTTTCCGGAAAACTACAACGTCCTGACGTCGGGCTGACCCACACCAGCGCGTTGTGGCGCTCCGCAAGCGCAACGGTCTCATCCCACGCACCGTCGCGATCGACGGCGGCACCCACCACGAACACCGGCCGCGCGCAACGATCCAGCGCCGTGCCTACGACGTCTAGCGCTACGGGATCGGGACGCAACGCCAAGCTCACCGAGCGAGGCTCGACTGGTTCCGTCATTTGATTCCAGTCATCGACCGGGATCGACACGAAGGTCGGCCCGCACGGCGGCTGCATAGCGATGTAATATGCGCGCGCAATGGCAGCCGGTACGTCTTGCGCCCGCGCCGGTTCGCAACTCCATTTAACATAGGGCTTTGGCAATTCGGTGGCCTGCGCCGAGAACAGGAACGGCTCGAAGGGGAGAATCGAACGGGCCTGCTGGCCTGCGGTGATAACCAGCGGCGTGCGGTTCTTGTAAGCGGTAAAAATGTTGCCCATCGCGTGCCCCACACCTGCGGCCGAGTGAAGATTGACCAGTGCGGCGTTGCGGGTGGCCTGCGCGTATCCGTCGGCCATGCCGACCACCACGGATTCCTGCAGGCCGAGCACGTAGCGGAAGTCCGCAGGGAAATCCCCAAGCATCGGCAATTCAGTTGAACCCGGGTTGCCGAAGATCGTGGTCATGCGGAACGCCCGCAGTAGTCTGAGCACGGCCTCGCGCACACTGATCTCACCAGACGGCTGCAAGCACGATAGATCCGAAAGAGGCTGAGACTCACGCATTCATATGCTCCATGTGTTATGGCCCCCAGCGGGCCGGCCTCGAAATATTTAATATTTAGGACAACATAAATATATCTTTGACAATAGTTCCACTTGCATCCGCGAGAGTGGGTCGGCGATCTTCTGGGAACGCTCGGTGGTCGGCGGTGTCAAGCACCGTCCGAGCAGGCCATGGCTTTCTCCCGCTCAGCCTCGTGCTTTTGAACGCCTGCGGCTCGTTCCTAATAAATCAGGCGTCGGTCCACATAACCACAACGCGGGCCCATCGCCCAATTCATACACGACGCGACGCCGCCAGAGCTTCTCGACCAGGGTCGCCCCAAATTAACTGCTTTGATCCGCGATGGCGAAACCGATTGCGCTGACGTCCGCCTGTGAAGGTGCGTAGTGCCTCATGACTGTGCCATCCGGATCGTCAGATCGCCGAGGCCTGCCACGCGACCTCTGACAACGTCGCCGGGCGTCACCGGGCCGACACCCGCCGGCGTCCCGGTCATGATGACGTCGCCCGGCTGCAGCGTGTACATCGCCGACGCGTATTCGATCAGATGCTGAACGTTGTAGATCAGGTACTTGGTATTGGATTTCTGACGCGGCTCGCCATTGACGGTGAGCTCCAGATCCAGGGCATTGGGATCCTCGATCTCGTCGGCGGTCGTGATCCACGGTCCGATGACCGCGAAAGTGTCCGCCGACTTTCGGAATCCCGCGAACTCGGGGCCGCGTACCGTCATGTCCAGCGCGACGCAATAACCGAACACGTAATCGAGCGCGTTCTCGCGCGAGACCCGCTTGGCCCGCCTGCCGATGACCACCCCGAGTTCAACCTCGTGATCCGTGCGGCGCTCCGGAAAAGGAAACTCGACGATACCCTCAGGCCCGTTCAGCGAAGTCGGCGCCTTGATGAACAAGCCGAATTGTTCGAGTGTCGTGAATGTCTTGCCGTGAGCGATCTGCTGATCCGCATTGGCCTCGTCGATGTGATCGCGATAATTAATCGGCGCCCCGATGATCTTGCCCGGGTTTGCGACCGGTGCCAGCAGCTTCGCTGCCGAAAGACTGACAGTATCCGCGCGGCCAAGAAACCCTTTGATCTGGTCCTCGATGCGGGCGAAGTTCCCGATGATCCAGTCGTAAGCTGGATAAGGCCAGCCGGGTTCACCAAGGGACTTGAACAAAGGGGTGATGTCGTAAACCTTGTCGCCACGTACAACTCCGATACGGTTATCGTTAAAGCGGCAAATCTTCATGGCTTAATCCTGCGTCAAAGTGAGGTCAACCGCGCTTCTCGCGGTAAAGGCCGAGCTTCTCGTAGACCGGGCGATCGGAATAGGTGAACATCACGGCATCGCCGCCCGTGCCGGCGCTCATGCGCCAGCGGCTCCATCCGGGCACCACGAAAACGTCGTTCTCTGCGATATCGAAATGGCCGACATCTTCGATTTCGACCGAAGGCGAACCTTCGACGCCGACGATGACCGTGCCCTCCACCGACTGGAAGAACTCGGTGGTGTATCCGCGCGGAATGAGGCGCATCGAGGCGGCGATGGTCGGAATGGCCCATCCACCGGTCAGCGGATTGGCGTAGCGAACATTGACGCCGTGACAGGTGTCAATGTCGGAATAGCGCGCCAGCCGATCGAGGACTTCGCGTGTGCGGGCATACGGATAATTGAAGATCGGCGATGTCGGCCCCGTATGCTTGTTCTCCAGCGGCAACAGTGCATCGGAGTAACGCGAAAATACCTGGTCGGACCCGCCGGTGCGGGGAAACTGATTAGCCTCCTCATATTCCTCCCGGAATCCTGCGCGCAGGAAGCTCACGAGCGGCACATCCAGCCCGTCGAGCCACATGACCGGCCCATCGCCGTCATTGCCATGGTCGTGCCACGTCCAGGCGGGGGTCACGATGAAATCACCTCTAACCATTTCGGTGCGAACGCCATCGACGGACGTGTAACCGCCCGCGCCCTCGAGCACGAAGCGCAGGGCGGACTGGGTATGGCGGTGCGCGCGCGCGATTTCACCAGGAAGAATCAGCTGCAGGCCGGCATAAATCGTATCGGTCGCATTCGGCAGCCCTTCCAGACCAGGATTCATCAGCATCAGTACGCGCCGCTCTGCTTCCTCCGCGCTCACCACCATGCCGGACTCGATCAGCCGGTCACGCATCACGGCCCATTGCCAGGCGTGCGGCCGAGCTTTCGGACGCGGTTCATTCGGAACCAGGCCCTTTAAGACGTCCCACAGCGGGGCGACGTTGAGTGCCGCGAGTTGTTCGCGGTATGTGACCGTGTTGTTTGCATCAAGATTCTTTATAGCGCTGTCTGCCTGTGCGCTCATGGCGTGCTCCTTGTGCTACGTGAGGCGGCGATATATGCGAAGTTGCTCACACTCGACGATGGATGGATCGCCGTATCCGTTTCCATCCGAATTACTTACATAGTCATCCGAATTAACGGATCCGCTTCTTTCCCCGACTTCCATTGTCAGTTACGGCAATCTCAAACGTCCTCCAACTGGATATAGACATCGCCTGCCTCGACCCGTACGGGGTACGTCTGAATATCCACCGTGAGCGGCGCGCACATGGCCTTGCCACTACGCACATCGAATTTGCCCTGATGCAATGGACATTCGATCTCGTGGCCATCGAGAAATCCATCGCATAGCCTTGCATGGCCGTGTGTGCAGATGTTGTCAGTCGCATAGACCGCGCCATCGACGCTGTAGATTGCGATCTCACGGCCTGCCGCATTGACTGCGGTTACATCATCTGCAGACACTGCCTTCAACTCGATCACCTTCGTCCAAGTCCCTGCCATCACGCACCTCAAATCGGATAAATGAGCGAATTGGCGACCATCTCGCTATCGAAAATGCAAATCTTGCTTTCAAACTTCAGGCCTTCGGGGGTTCGTTGAATGATATCGATATAACGTCCCACACTGAACACGCTGCTCAAATCATCCTGCTTCGTACGAAACACTGCGTAATTCGCTTCCGTCTTGATACAATGGCTGTTGATCTCCCGAATGATCGGCGCTCCGACAATATGCCGCTGGTAGTACGGGTCATGGAAGATCGTTTCAGTCATTCCATACACACGGTCTTTCAACATTCCCTTGCTTTCGAAAGACATCGTCGCGAGAGGAAAACCACGGTCAAAGTTCTCGCGAGGCTGCACCCTGTACACGCACTCATCGGTAAAGAATTCCGGCCATCTGTTCCAGTCGCCACTGTCAAGGGCGGCTGTATACTCGGCGTAAAGCCCAATAAGTTGCTGATAGGTCTCGAAGTCGAGCATCTCAGATCTCCATCACCTTGCGCCAATATTCATACATTCCACGAATCAGTGTCTCGCTGACGTTGTGATCGGCGTCGGCGATTTCGCGCCCGCCGAGTTGTGCGATGGCACGATGGGACGGCTTCTGTTCCACGCCTTCCTGAGAGAACTCGATGACCTCTCCATCGTCGGCCGACACGAACCCGGCTGGTCCGAAGAGGTTCGCCTGACGCAAACGCCGGCGCGTCATTTCCTCGCTGTCTTCCTCGAATCCGAAATGGGTCCACACGAAGTCAAACGACCCAACGCCATTTGGCACGATCTGACGCGTGGACACCGAGTTGATTTGCTGCTGGATGATCAGGCTGGGAAAAATCGTCAGCATGGCTACGGTCAGGTCGCCCCACCACGGCTCTTGAACGATGTCGAGAAAGCGGTCGTCGTTCAGCGTCATCTCTTCCTTGAAGCTGGACACGCCGTTTGTCACTTCACTCTTTCCCGCTGCGCCGCGCACGCCGATCATCGCCGCGTGGCGGAATTTCTCGTCCATCTTCAGCGCGGCCTTGCTGTCTGCGCGCCAGAGGCCGAACGTAAGAAACCAGGTGTGCAGGAGGCCGGCGTGATAGGGATCCTTGATGTTCTCCTGCATGAACTTCCAGTTGGCCGGGATCCGCTGCCGGTTATAACCGAGAATCTTCAGCTTCCGCCCGTCGAATACCCGGTCGAACAAGCCAAGGATGGACGGCCCCAGGAATTCTTCGAGTGGCGAAACGTCGTCGTCGAAGCACGCGAAGATCACGCCGTTTCGAATCGCGACTTTCAACTTAGTCAGACCATGCCGTTTCGGATCGAAGTCAGCGGGCATACCACCGTTGACTTTTCCATCCGCCTTGACACCTCGCCGAAACGGAACACCGATCAGATTGCCTTTGAGGTCATAGTTCCACTGGTGGTACGGGCAGGTGAGATCTTTTCGATTGCCGAATTTGTCGCGGCAGAAGCGCACACCACGATGCGCACACACGTTTTCCACCACGGCAACTTCGCCGTCTTGCGAGCGCGTCACGATAACCGAGCGTTCGCCGATCGACGTGCGCTTGAAGTCGCCAGCGTTGGGAATTTCAGCTTCTAAACCCACGTAGCACCAGTGACCGGAGTAGAAGAAACGCTCGAGCTCCTTCCGGTAGACCTCTTCGTGGCTATAAGCCCAAAACGGAATCTGACTTGTATCGCCGCCTTTCCAGGCAGGCCGGATAAAGTCGATAGGGCTCTCATTCATGATGACCTCTCCTCTGGTACCGCAAACTGGGGAAAATCCGTGATCAAAGCTCACTTGCGTAGAACGCGTCGGCGTGTATCCGGTCGGGATTGACGCCCTTCCTCCGCAGTAGCACGTACGAGGCATCGACCAACGCCGGCGCGCCTGCAACATAGGCGCGCCACCCGTCGAGCGCGTTCCAGTCCGCATCGACGGCATCGGTCACCATGCCCGTGCGATACGGAACCTGCCCCGCGGCGGAAGCCAGAACGACATGCACACGGAGGCCGGGCAAGCATTCGCGCAACTCTTCCAGCCAATGCGTTCCATAAACGTCCGCTTCGGAACGAACGCCGAAATACACATGTACTAGCCGGTTCGTCGGCGACTCAGCCATGCCGCGAAGAATCGACAGGATCGGTGCCAATCCGGTGCCTCCGGCGATGCACAGAACAGGGGCCTCGGACTTTCTTCGCAGGTATGCGGTACCCAGAGGCCCACTAAGGCGCACCGAATCGCCCGGCTTGAGATCAGCCGCGACGTAGGACGTCACGCGACCGCCAGGAACCAGCCGGATGTGAAATTCGACTTCCTGGCCGTTCGCCGTGTTCGCCATCGAATAAGGCCGGATGTGTTCCGGCGTGAACTGCAGCGTCGCGTATTGACCAGGAGCAAAGTCGAACGGCTTTGACAGCGCCAGTCGAACCCGTTTGATGTCGTGCGTCAGATCTTCTATCCCAACGACCGTCGCCTTGAGGATCTTCGACGGATAAACCACGATCTCACCGACCTCGGGAATTTCGATCACGCAATCTTCTACGAGCGTCGCCTGACACGCGAGCACAGACTGGCCACCGCTCACCCTCGAGCCCGTTGCATCTGCTCCGAGCGTTACAGCAGAGCCAGAGACGACGGTACAACGACACGTGCCGCAACGGCCCGCCATGCAGCTGTACGAGATAGGAATCTCGTGAGCCCGAAGCGCGTCGAGCAGGTTATCGCCACTCGTCACCTCGATGTCTCGCTCAAGCGGCAGGACAGAAATTTTCATGACTTCCGTGTCTCCATGCTGTTCTGTGTTTGACGCATGATGCATGGACCCACGTTATCGATACAATAGAATTTCCTTGATACGTAAAATCACTGAAATTGATAATGCTTTCAACGACCCGGAGGCCGCATGGAACTTCATGACATAGACCTCAACCTGCTTGTCGTCTTTCAAGAGTTATTGCGGCAGAGACGCGTCTCTTCCGTAGCAACCGCGCTCGGCACGTCTCAGCCGGCAATCAGCAACGCTCTGGCGAGGCTGAGAAGAGTCCTCGGCGACGAACTGTTTCTGCGGACATCGAAAGGAATGGTGCCGACGCCTTTCGCGGAGACGCTCGCCGAACCGATTGCCAACGCACTGGCGACGATTCACGATACGTTGAATCTGACGTCGATCTTCGATCCGAAATCGAGCACAAGGGCATTCACGGTTGCAATGACCGACATCGGTGAAATCTCGTTCCTGCCGGTCCTGATGCGAAAGCTCGCGCTGATCGCGCCAGGCGTGTCGATCAGCACGGTCCGGAACCAGTCCGACACGCTTCGCGCGGATATGGAGCATGGACAGGTAGACCTCGCAATCGGCTTTCTACCCGACCTCAAGGGTGGCTTTTATCAGCGCCGCCTGTTCCGTCAAAGATATGTCTGTCTTTTCCGCGAAGGGCACCCGCTGGCAGGTGCGGGCATGACAAGCAAGACGTTTTCAGACGCGGAGCACGTGTCGATCGTCGCCGAGGGCACCGGACACGGTATTGTCGATACCGTTATTCAGCGGGCCGGGATACGCCGGAACGTACGCTTGCGGGTACCGCATTTCGTTGCGGTCGGACACATTCTGCAGACGACCGATCTGATCGCCGTGGTGCCCAATGCATACGCCATGAGTACGCTCGCTCCTTTCGGCCTCGTCAGCGCCCCCTGCCCGATCAAGATTCCCGATATCACCATCACCGTTCTCTGGCATGCCAGAAACCACCGTGATCCGGGCAACGAGTGGTTAAGGAAAACCATATTTGAAACCTTCGCGCCCTGACGTAACGATCGGGCGGCGCGACTGTCCAGTGACCACCGGCCCCGGCTGCCCGATCCAATGACCGTCGTACATCACGTCATCTTAGATGAATTGATCGAGGTCCGGTCAGTCCTGCCCGTTCAGACAATCGATGTAGTCCCTATAGATGTCAGCGAGTTGGGCTTAAGTCATCAGCATCCCCCTCGAGCTTCAGCAT
Source organism: Burkholderia sp. USMB20 (assembly GCF_000949135.2). Lineage (GTDB taxonomy): Bacteria > Pseudomonadota > Gammaproteobacteria > Burkholderiales > Burkholderiaceae > Burkholderia. Next base: position 321,147 of record NZ_JTAN02000017.1, read on the forward strand.
CGCCTGCCGACAATGTTATCCCTGCCCCCACTACGTCATAATCTATACACTACCGCAGTCGGAGCATCAGCATGAATCTGCATCGTCTCGATCTTGTTTCACTTTCGCTCTTTGCGCTTGTCGTTCGCAGCGGGAGCATCAGCAAAGGCGCCGAGCTTGCCCATCTCGCGATCGGCGCCGCGAGCAAGCGCATTGCGGACCTCGAATCGTCAATCGGTACTGAACTGTTCGAGCGCCACTCGCGCGGCATCACGCTGACGGCAGCGGGAGAAGCGCTTAAGCATCACGCTCAGCGCATTCTCAACGACGTTGACCTGATGACGGCCGATCTCTCCGACTATGCAGCGGGTGTCGTTGGTGCTGTCAGGCTGTGGGCCAATACCTCGGCGATCACTCAGTTCCTGCCATCGGATATCGCGGCGTTCACGGCCGCCAACCCGGAAATTCGCATTGAACTCGAAGAGCAGAACAGCGAACAGATCGCGCTCGCCGTGATCGACGGACACGCAGACTTCGGCATCATGGCCGACCAGATGCCGACGCTCGGTCTGCAGACCACGCTCTATCGCCGCGATAGGCTAGTGCTTGTCGTGCCGAATGGGCATCCGCTCGCCCAACGCAAGTCGGCTTCTTTCGATAATGCGCTCGAGTTCGATTTTGTCAGCCTCGCGCAGAACACGTCGCTGGCCAAGCGCCTCCAGCTCGCGACAAGTCTGTCGGGCGGCAGGCTGAAACTGCGCATCCAGGTCCGCAGCTTCGACGCGATGTGCCTGATGGTGGCTGCCGGGCTCGGTATCGCCGTGCTGCCCGACGCGGCAGTGCGCCCGCATCTGCGCTCGATGGGCCTACACAAGATTGGCCTGTCCGACGAATGGGCGCACCGCGAACTGCTGATCTGCGCGCGCGATCTCAACGCGCTGCCGAAACCCGCGCGCCGACTCGTCAATCATCTGATCGGGTCTTCGCCCACTGCTGGCGCCGATGCCGCGCCTGAAGATGCAAAACCGAACAAGGTATCCACCCGCTGACGCTCGGTTTGCGGGCTGGTCACCCTCCCCGCCGCTTTCGCGTTTCGCGAAAGGTCGCTTCCCCACTATGTCATTCTCAGCGCGCCCCGTCGCGCGGACAATGATCTCCACCAGCCGCATGCCGGTCACTCGCGGCACCAGCGGCCACAAATCAGATGGAGACACCCCGATGCAGTCATCCAGTGCACCGTGCACGCTGTTCGACAAGCTATGGCAAAGCCACGTCGTGGCGGAGACCCCGGACGGCCCGACGCTGCTCTACGTCGACCGTCATCTCGTCTATGAGGTGACGAGCCCGCAGGCGTTCGAGGCCATTCGCCTGTCCGGACGCAGACCCTGGCGTGCCGAGACCGTCCTTGCCGTCGTCGATCACAACGTGCCCACACGCGCATCGGAGCGCGCCAGCATCGACTCGATCTTGGACCCGCTGTCACGCATCCAGGTCGCGCAACTCGACAAGAACTGCACCGAATTCGGCATCACGTCATACGGCATCCGCAGCCCGAAGCAGGGCATCATCCACGTCGTCGGCCCTGAACAGGGCGCGACGTTGCCAGGCATGACGGTGGTCGCGGGCGACTCCCACACGAGTACGCATGGCGCGTTCGCGGCGCTGGCATTTGGCGTAGGCACGTCGGAAGTAGAGCACGTGCTGGCGACGCAGTGCCTGTCGGTGAAGAAGATGAAATCGATGCTGGTGCGCGTCGAGGGCGCGCTGCCCGCGGGCGTGACTGCCAAAGACCTCGTGCTCGCGATCATCGGCAAGATCGGCACGGCAGGAGGCACCGGTTACGCGATGGAATTCGCGGGCAGCACGATTCGCGCGCTGTCGATGGAAGGCCGCATGACGTTGTGCAATATGGCGATCGAAGCAGGCGCGCGCGTCGGCCTGATCGCCGTCGACGACGTCACGATCGATTATGTCAAAGGCCGCCCCTTTGCACCCGGCGAATCGCACTGGGACGCCGCCGTGTCGTACTGGCGCACGCTCGTCAGTGACGAAGGCGCCCGCTTCGACACGACCGTCGATATCGACGCCGCTACCCTGCGCCCGATGGTTACCTGGGGCACGTCGCCCGAAATGGTGGTCTCGATTGACGGTACCGTTCCGAATCCATCCGATGAAACCGATCCCGTCCGTCGCGCCGGCATGACGCGCGCACTGCAGTACATGGGACTCGAGCCCGGCACGCCGTTGAAGCAGATCGCACTCGACAAGATTTTTATCGGATCGTGCACGAACGCGCGCATCGAAGACTTGCGCGCGGCTGCGGCGATCGTGAAGGGCAAGCATGTCGCGCCTAACGTACAGCTGGCGCTCGTGGTGCCGGGCTCGGGACTCGTCAAAGCGCAAGCAGAGGCGGAAGGGCTCGACACCGTTTTCATGGCGGCCGGTTTCGAATGGCGCGAGCCCGGCTGCTCGATGTGCCTCGGCATGAACGACGATCACCTGCATCCGGGCGAGCGCTGCGCGTCCACATCGAACCGCAATTTCGAGGGCCGCCAGGGGCCCGGCGGACGCAGCCATCTCGTCAGTCCCGCGATGGCCGCCGCAGCCGCCATTGCGGGCCACTTCGTCGACGTTTCCCACGGAGGCTTCTGATGCAGCCTTTCACCCAACTCGAAGCCCTCGTCGTGCCGCTCGACCGCTTGAATGTCGATACCGACGCGATCATCCCCAAGCAGTTCATGAAGTCGGTGCAGCGCACGGGCTTCGGCGTGAATCTGTTCGACGAATGGCGCTATCTCGACCACGGCGAGCCGGGCCAGGATGTCTCGACGCGCAAGCCCAATCCCGATTTCGCGCTGAATCAACCCCGCTACGCAGGCGCGCAGATTCTGCTTACGCGCGACAACTTCGGCTGCGGTTCGAGCCGCGAGCACGCGGCGTGGGCGCTGTCGGACTTCGGCATCCGCGCGCTGATTGCGCCGAGCTTCGCCGACATCTTCTATGGAAACTGTTTCAAGAACGGCTTACTGCCGATCCGGCTCGACGAAAGCATCGTGCAGGGTCTATTCGATGTCGTCGAGCGCACGTCGGGTCTGCGTCTTTCAATCGATCTGGATGCGCAAACCCTCCGCCCCGCCGGCGGCGACGCGATCCGCTTCGACATCGAGCCCGAACGCAAGCGGCGTCTCATCAACGGACTCGACGATGTTGCGCTGACCTTGCAGCAAGCCGATCGGATCCGCGCATATGAACGCATCCGGCGTGCTAACGAGCCGTGGCTCTTCAACTGAATATCGATCCAGGTACAGCCAAAGCATAGCGAAAGCACGGCCGAAGCAGGGCTTGAGCGCCGACCGCATTTTTCAGGAGTTTTCATCATGAGTGGTCAACCCTTTCTTTCGACCTCGCCCGCCGCGCTCAAAGGCGTGCGTGTGATCGAAATGGGCCAACTGATCGCAGGTCCGTTCGCCGGCAAAACACTCGGCGAATTTGGCGCGGACGTCATCAAGATCGAGCCGCCCGGCGCGGGCGACCCGCTGCGCAACTGGCGTCTGATGAAGGACGGCACATCTGTCTGGTGGCAAGTGCAGTCGCGCAACAAGCGCTCAATCGCGCTCGATCTGCGCAGCTCCGAAGGTCAGGACATCGCGCGCAAGCTAATCGCCCAAGCCGATGTGCTCATCGAAAACTTCCGTCCCGGCACGCTCGAAGGCTGGGGCATGAGCTACGCGCAACTGGCGGAACTCAATCCGGGTCTCATCATGCTGCGCGTCTCCGGATACGGCCAGACGGGTCCGTATCGTGATCTGCCGGGGTTCGGCTCGATCGGCGAAGCGATGGGCGGGCTGCGTCACCTGACGGGCGAACCCGGCCGCGTGCCCGTGCGCTGCGGCATTTCGATCGGCGATACGCTCGCGGCGCTGCATGGTGTGATCGGCGTGCTCACCGCTCTCTATCACCGTGACGCGAACGGCGGCAAGGGACAGGTCATCGACGTCGCATTGCACGAAGCCGTCTTCAACGTGATGGAAAGCCTCATCCCTGAGTACAGCGCGTTCGGTGCGGTGCGCGAAGCGGCCGGCAGCGCATTGCCGGGCATTGCGCCGTCGAATGCGTATCGCTGCGCCGACGGCTACGTGCTGATCGCGGGCAACGGCGACAGCATTTTCAAACGCCTGATGACCTCGATCGGCCGCGAAGACCTCGCTGACGATCCCGCGCTCGCGAACAACGCGGGGCGCGTCGCGCGTGTCGACGAACTGGACCGGGCGATCGAAGCATGGAGCGCGCAGCGCGCGACGGAAGACGTGCTCGCGATGCTAACGGAAGCGCGCGTGCCCGCCGGCAAGATCTACACCGCGAAGGACATCGCCGAAGACCCGCATTACCGCGCTCGCGACATGATCCTGCGCCAGCCCACGCGCGACGGCTACGAAGTCGACGTGCCCGGCATCGTGCCGAAACTGATGGGCACGCCGGGCTCGGTGCGCTCGTCGGCGCCGAAGCTCGGGGACGACACCGATAGCGTGCTGCGTGGAATCGGTCTCACCGATACGCAGATTGCCGCACTGCGCGAGAAAGGAGCGATTGCATGAACATCTGGAACGGTGAAAAACAGCGCATTCATATGCAAGAGGTGGGGATGCGCGACGGCTTCCAGGCCGAAAGCGCATTCGTCGAAACACGGGACAAGATTGCGATGATCGACGCCCTCTCGAACACGGGTATGGCGAAGATCGAAGTCACCGCGTTCGTCTCGCCGCAGGCGGTTCCCGCGTTGCGCGACGCGGAAATCGTGCTGCGCGAAATCACGCGCAAGCCGGGCATCGTCTATACCGCGCTGGTGCCAAACGTACGCGGCGCCGAACGGGCCATCAGTGCGCGCGCGGACGAACTAAATCTCGTGATGTCGGCGAGCGAGAGCCACAACCTGTCGAATCTGCGCATGACGCAGGACCAGTCGTTCAACGGTTTGAAACACGTGGCCGCGATCGCACGCGAAGCGGGCCTGCCCGTCAACATCTCGCTGTCGTGCGCGTTCGGCTGTCCAATGGAAGGCGACGTGCCCGAAGCGACCGTGCTCGCGTGGTCGCAACGCTTCATCGAGGAAGCGGGCGCGCGCGGTGTCACGCTGTGCGATACGACGGGGATGGCGTTCCCGCAGCAGGTCGCAAGACTCACGGCGCAGTTCGTCGAGCGCTGGCCGAAGACCGAACTCACGCTGCATTTCCACAACACGCGCGGCATGGGCCTGGCGAACGTGCTGGCTGCGATCGATGCGGGCGCGGACCGGTTCGATGCGTCTCTCGGCGGAATCGGCGGATGTCCATACGCGCCCGGCGCAAGCGGTAACGTCTGCAGCGAGGAAATCGTGCATGCGCTGGAACTGATGGGCTACGACACGGGCGTCGATCTCGGCGCGCTCATTGCCGCGTCGCAGCGCCTGCCTTCGCTGATCGGCCACGACACGCCGAGCCAGATCGTGAAGGCGGGACGCCGGCTCGATCTGCATCCGCCGCCTGCCGATTTGGCCGCAATCCGCGAGCGCGCGTTTCAACGGGACACTGCCGTAGTCGAGAGCGTAAAAACCTCGGGTAGAAACAGTTAATCAGTGATTCATAGCGTACGACATCGTTGCACGGGTTGTCGTTTCCATCGGCTTCCTGCCGGCCGACGGTGGCTCGATGCATTTCCCGCAACCCGAGTGCGCCCCTTCGTCTTTCCGGCATATCTGTCGTTTCGTGCCATACGGTCGTTAACAACCTGGCTCACCGCGGACTCGGCGATGCTGCCGCTGATCGACAGGCCCTTCGCCCCGATCTCCGAGTCCTTCTCCAGCACGCATGCGCCGATCTCGACGCCCTATTCCTGCGCAAGAGCTTCAGGCGGATCGCCGCGGACAGGCCCGCCGGTCCAACCGCCCCGCACCCCATGCGTTCATTGTTGGCCGGTCATTTCCTGATTTTTGGCGCGCACCGCCCCCCCATTGCGGGGCGTCGGGTTGCAGGTGGAAAGACGAACCAAGAACCGTCGTCGTGGCGGAAGAACATGATCTTCAAGCAACGTTGATCACCCTCGGATTCAACGCAAACGCAACGCCACGGCTTGCGGCGTGAGCGGACAATACGAGTCATCCGAATCCGGCCTACCACATCGGCACCGAGCCACATATTGACAACGTCGCGGAGCGATCTTTCCCGTGCAACCATCGGCCTACTCCAGCGAATTCACAATCTATCCGGTTGCAACTCGAGCGCAGTCAAACGGCATCAACGAAGTCAGGTACGATCGCGAACAGATCGCCGACGAGTCCATAGTCGGCCACGCTGAAGATCGGCGCTTCCTCGTCCTTGTTAATCGCCACGATCACCTTCGAGTCCTTCATGCCCGCTAGGTGCTGGATCGCGCCCGAGATGCCCACCGCGATGTAGAGCTGCGGCGCGACGATCTTACCGGTCCGGCCAACCTGGTAATTGTTCGGCACGTAGCCGGCGTCCACTGCTGCGCGCGAGGCGCCCAGTGCGGCGTTGAGCTTGTCGGCGAACGGCTCGAGCACCTTCGTGTAATTCTCGCCACTGCCGAGACCGCGGCCGCCCGAGACGATGATCTTCGCGCTCGTGAGTTCCGGACGGTCGAGCTTCGTGACTTCGCGGCCGACGAACTGCGACAGACCGCTGTCCGCCGCTGCTTCGAGCTTCTCGACCGCTGCGCTGCCGCCTTCGGCCGCAACTGCGTCGAATGCGGTCGTGCGGACCGTGATGACCTTGATCGAGTCATCCGACTGCACCGTAGCAATTGCGTTGCCTGCATAGATCGGGCGCTCGAACGTGTCGGGTGAAACCACTGCGGTGACGCCGCTGATTTGCGCAACGTCCAGCTTAGCAGCAATACGCGGCGTGACGTTCTTGCCCGATGCCGTTGCCGGCGCGAAGATGTGCGAGTAGTTCTTGGCGATGCTCAGAACCGTCGCTTCGATGTTCTCGGCAAGGCCCACTTCAAGTTGCGGCGCATCGGCCAGCAGCACCTTCGAAACGCCAGCGATCTTCGCCGCAGCGTCGGCCGCAGCCTGTGCGTTATGACCAGCGATCAGCACGTGCACAGCTCGCTGCGCGCGAGAAAGCGATCATCGCGTCAGATGGATTGCGCGTCGCCCCCTGACCGCGATGGAAATCGCCCGCCGCTTCACACATACCTGGCGTATCTGGACCAGACGCACCCACGGACATGATTCAATTCAACAACGAACAAATAACTGCGCGAGAAGTCCGTAAGTCTGCCTACCATGAAGCAGCTCACAAAATCGTCTACGAACGTTTTGGTGGCGCTGGCGACGCGGTCGTGTGGAGAAACCACAGCGGGAACCCGGAAGAAGTGGCTTGGCTCGGGCAGTTTCGTCCTCGCACCTGTCCGGAACTGATGCGAACGATTGCTGTGGCGTCCGGGCTTTCCGTTCCTGACCTTTCCGCGAACTGGAAAGAGCTGGTCGGCATCGCTGGTGTGGTGGCCGAGGAAATCCTGCGTGACGGCGCCCACGATGCCGATGTGATCGCCGATGCTGTTGCCAAAATCGCGGATGGAGAGGCGTCTCCCGCGGACCTCGCGGCGACGGGCGTCACGGCGTCGATAACTGTGAACTGAGCTTTGACGTCGTCGAAGAGGCTGCGCGGATTTTGCGCGAAGGTCGGCAGGTTGTGCAATGAGAGTCCGAGCATCTGATTGAGTCCGTTGCCAACTAACTTTCTTTCACCCATTCTCGGCTCTAAGTGACGGCACCCGACGTCGCTCGCGCGTATCGCGGCGCGGTCAAGAAGGAGCACGCGGATCACTGAGTGACCAGGACGCTGGGCTCAACGCATCCTTCTGGAAGCGATACACGGATGTGCCGCCACCAGGTGGAAACGCTGGTGGCGCATACCCGATCGAAACGCATATGGTTAACGTCGCCTATCGCTCAACCAATAGAGTTGCTGAGCGCACGATCGCGACGCGCGCCGTAGATCTTAAGCAGGTTAAATTCGGCGCTCGTCAATGCGGTGTAACCCAAACGTCGATGCTGTTGCCATATCTCGACAGTGCCAACGGAGGCGATATCATCTATCACGCATCGGCGACCCACTATCTGCTGAATCTGGCGATGTGGAGTTAAAAGTCGAACGCATAAATTTCCACGAGGAGAAAACCGTTCTGAAGATTCGAGGCAGTGGGCGTGGATTACAGCGTGTCCGCACCACCCAACTGCGCCGCGTTGGAAGCGCTCAACATAGTCCGAGAAAAACCGATTAAGGTCCTCAAAAACCTCGTCGAGCAAGACTACCGTGCCATGAAGCGTATCATCAGGCCGATGATGGGCGTTAAAATTTCCGTTGTACCCACATCATCTTCGCCGGCATCGAACTGATCCACATGATCCGCAAGGGGTAAATTCAAGACGATGGTATCGTCAGCATGCCGCCGAGAAATTCTATTCGTTGATCAGATAAGTATTCCTGATGATATGGGGCGACATTGCGCGTCGTCAGACAATTGAATGTTGGGCTGCCTGGCTATTCTCCGTACTGGCGCAGCCCACCAGATCCAGCACCTTGATCACGCCGTAATCCACGCGCACCAGCCCCTGCTGCTCGAGCACCTTCAGCACCTGGTTGGCGCGCTGCCTGGAGATGCCGGCAAGCAGCGATCTCTTCCTGCGATATTTCCAGCGTGCTACCCATCCTGGGATACGGGTGTTCGTTGAACAGCGACGACACCGCGCGCGACGCGCGAATCGATGTCGAGCAGCCGCTCGTATTCGACTGCGACGATGAACTGGCCGAGACTTTCGTTCAATTGCATCCGCAGAAGGCGCGTGCAAGGCAGGCCGTGCGAGTAGTCACTGGAACGTCTCGCGCGGCACGAAGGCGATGGGTGAGCGGCGCAGCGCCATCACCTCGTATTTGCGATCTTCATGCTTGAGAACCACGCCTTCGCCAAATCAGCCGCCGGTCAACACGCCGGCAAACGTGACGGAATTGCCGGAGGACGACACGGTGGTGATCTTGATGATGCCTTCACTGACGCCGAGCCAGTGCTCGGCCACTTCGCCCTTGTGGCTGACATAGTCGCTGGGATCGCGAATCTGGGCGGCCTGCCGCAGGTTCGCGCTGTTCGTGGCTCGGGTCGGCTGCTCACACGCACCCGCCGACAAAGTCGTTCGACATAAGTGAATAGACCCGGTAGGGATTAACCCGGAATTGTCTCCGGCGCGACATTCGGTGAAGAGCGCTTGAACTACCTTACCGTCACCAATCAGCTCGAGTGCGAGTCGATCCACGCTGGGCGGACTGCTGCACTGCAGTGAGCGAACGCTCGTGCACAAGCCGGAGGTCCACCAAAGACGGACCCAATATAACGCGCGTTCAACGTTCGACGCCTGATGCAAGTAGCAGAAGCGCTTTTTTTCGGTCGGCGGAAGAAGCAGGAGACAGCGATGCAGGATTCGTCGGCGACGACCGTCTCTCGCGTCTGCTGCTGGCATACGCCTAGCAGAGGCCGAGCTGCCGAAAACGCCCAGCGAAAAAATTCAACGCTTCTTGCTCAGGTAGGAAAAAGCTGGGGCGCGCTTAGAAGCTGTTGCGAAATTAGTTAAACGTTGGCTTGAGTCGCGTCCAGCAAATCAAGGCGTAAGCCAGGGACAGAAAGGCTTCATGGACATGGGCATAACGTTCGTAGCGAATCTTCAGGCGTCGAAACGAGTGAAGCCATGCAATCGAACGCTCGACGGGCCAACGCGTTTTGCCCAGACCACTGCCATGGGGCGAGCCAATCTTTGCAAGCATCGGCGTGATGCCGCGCTTTCTCAAGCGCTGTCGATGTGCTTCCGAACTGTAGCCCCGATCACCCTGAACGATTTGAGGTTTATGCAGTGGGCGTCCCCGCTTGCCTCGAATGTGTGGAATGGCATCGACGAGTGCATCAAGCTGGGTGACGTCGTGGCGGTTCGCCTCGCTCAGGATGACCGCGAGCGGGATACCTTTCGCGTCGACGATGAGGTGATGTTTGCTGCCGAGCTTGCGCCGGTCCGTTGGATTCGGGCCGTTTTTTTCCCGCCAGCATCGCGCGAATCGACGAACTGTCCACAAGCGCTCGAGACAGATCGATTTCGCCACGACGACGCAGTTCGGCCAGCAACGTTTCGTGGATGCGTTGCCAGACTCCTGCTTCTTGCCACGCAACGAGTCGGCGCCAGCAGGCGGTACCCGAACCGCATCCCATTTCTTGTGGGAGCAGATTCCACGCAATGCCCGAGCGCAGCACGAACACGATGCCGGTTAGAACGGCTCGGTCGGGTGTCGGCTTTCGACCGGCATATTGGCGATTGTGCGATGCTCGCGCAGGTAGCTGCGGTTCGATGAGTGACCACAATTCGTCGTCTATCAGTTCTTTAGAGACGGTTTCATAAAGACTGATCGGCCCGCCGGAGGGTATTCCAGCAGATCAGGCAGCAACCGAGTTTGAGGAACGCGCCGTGAATGTCTGCACGGCGCTCGAAACGAATACGGAGACGACGGAAGTGATGCAGCCAGGCATGCGTGCGTTCGACGACCCAGCGATATTTGCCAAGGCCGCTGCCGTGTTCGGTACGGCGCTTGGCGATCACCGGCTCGATACCGCGATCGCGCAACGCGCGTCGATGTAGCTCGGAGTCGTAACCGCGATCCGCGTAGACCACACGCGGCCGCTGCAATGGGTGGCCACGCAATCCGCGGATCGGCGGAATCGCGTCGATCAGCGGCAGCAATTGCGTGACGTCGTTGACGTTCGCGCCGGTCAGGATCGCGGCGAGCGGCGTACCGTTGACGTCGGTGACGATGTGGTGCTTGGAACCGGGTCGCGCGCGATCGGTAGGGTTTGGCCCAGTTTTTGGCCTGCCCCAACTGCGCGAATCGATGATGAATCGACGGCGGCTCGTGAGAAGTCGATCTGGTCCGCTGCGCGCAGCTTTGCGAGCAGTAGCTCGTGCAAACGATCCCAGACACCGGCTGCTTGCCAATCGCGCAGCCGGCGCCAACATGTCACGCCCGAGCCGCATCCCATCTCGGCCGGCAGGTCGCGCCAGCGTAGTCCGGTCTTGAGAACGAACAGGATGCCGGTCAGCGCGGCGCGATTCGAAACAGGCAGGCGGCCCGGGTTCTTCTCGCGCCGTGGCTTGGGTGGCGGCAGTAACGGCTCGATCAGTGTCCACAATTCGTCGTCGATGATCGGCTTGCCCATCTCCGCGGCCTCGGTTGTTCCGATGCCTGAGGTTAACAGCTCGCCGCGAAAGTTAACAGCCCCACGGGGCCTAATGAGATGGTCACCCCCACCCTACGAGCGGGTTACGCTAGTAGGGTGTTTTTCTTTCTGGAGACCATCAATGCAGAGCGTGACGCTGGTAGGGATTGATCTGGGCAAGCATTCGTTTCATCTTCACGGTCAGGATCAACGAGGCAAGGCCGTGTTCCGCAAGAAGATGAGCCGTAAGCAACTGGCTGAGTTTTTCGCCACGTTCCATCCGTGCACAGTCGTCATGGAGGCATGTGCAGGTGCTCATCACATGGCCCGTAAGCTCGCAGGCTTCGGGCATCAGATCAGGCTGATCTCGCCGCAGTTTGTGCGCCCATTCGTGAAAGGCAACAAGAACGACTTCGTGGATGCCGAAGCGATCTGCGAGGCGGCTTCACGGCCGTCTATGCGGTTTGTTACGCCGAAGACTGAATCGCAGCAAATGCTCTCCGCCCTGCATCGCGTCAGGGAATCACTGATCCGCGACCGCACGAAGACCGTCAACCAGATACACGGCTTTCTGCTGGAATTCGGTATCAGCTTGCCAGTTGGTCAGGCCGTCATTACCCGTTTGCCAGCGGTACTCGCTGAACATTCACTACCACCTGCCTTGGTTTCGATTCTTGAGCGGCTGCACGCTCACTTCAAGTACCTCAGCGGGCAAATCGCAGAAATCGACAAGGAAATTTCCCGGCAGCTGGCCGACGACAATCTGGGGCAGCGATTGCTATCGATTCCCGGTGTGGGGCCGATCACGGCCAGCGTACTGGCGGCAGAAATGGGCGATGGCAAGCAGTATGGCTGCAGCCGCGACTTTGCCGCTTCAGTCGGACTTGTTCCGCGACAGTACAGTACGGGTGGCAGAGCCAACCTGCTCGGTATCAGCAAGCGAGGAGACAAGAACATCCGGCGCCTGCTGGTGCAGTGCGCCCGCGCTTACATGCAACGGCTTGAGCGACAAACTGGCCGACTTGCCGAGTGGGTCAGGGCGATGCTGACACGACGACATTCGAACGTCGTCGCCTGCGCCCTGGCAAACAAGTTTGCCCGGACGGCTTGGGCGCTGGCAACCCGCCACACGACCTTTGATGCGGGAGCGGGCGCCATGCCAGCCTGAGCACTCGCTTCCCGAATCGGGTTTTACCGCAGTCTACCCACCTGGTTTTGCGATTGCTGAAATTGGATGACGTGAACGGCACACCGGCCTGACGGAAAACCTGTCTACAAAATTGGCCTTCAAGGCCGCGGGCCTTTTCAGGACCGTCAGGCGCGACTCTCATCGTGGCGCGGGGAGCAATCCCCACAACGACGCCGGATAGATTTAGGCAAGCCAACCACATCATCAAAGATCAGTGTTGCAAAAACGGGCGTGACCATAGATTTTTGAAACCGTCTCTTAGGCATCGCTTCCTGTCGGGCAAAACAAGACAGAAAGTTAACACCAAGTCGGAAAAGTTAACAGACCCAAAACTTAATTTCGCAACAGCCTATAAGTCGAATGCCTGAGCACGTGTGATAGCCGCTGCGCTCACATCCGCAATAGGCCCCAACATCGCCTTGAACATACGTGCGACCTCAACCGCTCCCTTTGTCTTCCGATTTACTTCTACATACCCCTCAAGATAGTCGCGGCACACCTGTCCGACTGTGTAGGCGGTCGGTGATGGACGAACAGTCGATTTATCTCGTTTTCGACGGAGTGCTGAAAGCTCAGTACCAGAATCGCGTTCGACACGGTTCTTTTCCCACGCAGCGATCGCTGCGGCAAACGCCATCGCCGGTCATTCGCCGAGCTTTACCTGTCGCATGCGGCCGTCGACCGGCGACTTGTAACGATACGTCCACGACTTGCGGCTCGTCGACGCCTGGAGGCGTAACCCCGGAAACCCCTCAAAGGTCAGGTGCTCGCCACTCAGCAGTTTAGCCGCAACACGTGCATCGAACCGCATTCTTCCCTCGGCGTAGGTTTTCTCGAGAGAAGCATACTCGGCGTAGGTTTTCTGCGCTACATCACATAAACCTACGCCGATGCTGCAAGTTTAGCCAGGCGCAGACAAGCGCCAATGCGTTAGCCGAGGCACCAAGTGACGCGACATAGTCATCAAAATTCAATCACTTATGGACGCCGGCAGATCAGTTCGGCCGAACCTGGACAGGGTTCACCTCGATGAAGTAGAACTGGCCGGTGTCGGCGTCCATCAGGAATTCGACGGTGCCCGCATGCGTGTAACCGACCGCGCGCATCAGGCGCAGCGCCGATTCGCACAACGCCTGCCGGCCGGCGTGATCTAGATACGGCGCCGGCGCGCGTTCGACGACCTTCTGGTTGCGCCGCTGCACCGTGCAATCGCGCTCGTACAGATGCACGACCGTGCCGTGCAGGTCGCCGAGCACCTGCACCTCGACGTGCCGCGCATTGCGCACGAGCTTCTCGACGTACACCTCGTCGTTGCCGAACGCGGCCAACGCCTCGCGGCGCGCGACGGGCAGCAGTGTTTCGAGGTCCTGATCACTTTCCAGTACGCGCATGCCGCGTCCGCCGCCGCCCCAGCTCGCCTTCAGCATCAGCGGATAGCCGACTTCCGCGGCCAGCGCGCGGCACGCATCGAGATCGTCCGGCAGCGGCGCGGTCGCGGGCATCACGGGCACGCCGGCGGCGATCGCCGCATTGCGCTCGGCCACCTTGTTGCCGAGCGTGCGCATCACGTCCGGCGACGGGCCGATCCAGCGAATGCCGGCGTCGATCACGGCCTGCGCGAAATCGGGGTTCTCGCACAGGAAGCCGTAACCGGGGTGAATCGCGTCGACCTTAGCCTGTCGCGCGACGCGCAGGATGTCGTCGATGTCGAGATACGCGGCGAGCGGCTTCTTGCCTTCGCCGATCAGGTAGCTCTCGTCCGCCTTGAAGCGGTGCAGCGCGAGGCGGTCTTCCTTCGAATACACCGCCACCGTACGCATGTTCAGTTCGGCGGCGGCACGCATCACGCGGATCGAGATTTCCGAGCGGTTCGCGATCAGGATGGACTGGATGGGGGTAGGCGTCACGGCGGCCATGGATAGTAAGGATTGGAGAAACCTGTTGATGCCATCCGTGGGCAACAAGCTTCACTTGCCGACACGCGAAACTTGCGTCGTGGTACGCGGGACTTCGTCTCACCCCAAGATTTCAACAGTTGCGGCAGCCTTGCGTAGAGGGACGATCAACCGACTACCACCACGCTAATACTCGCCCGCCATCGAACTCTCGAAGGCGTTACAGGATAGTGCGCCGGATGTCTGTGAGGGTCTGCGCGAGATAGGCATTGAAGCGGGCGGCCGCGGCGCCATCAATGACACGGTGATCCCAGCTCAGCGAGAGCGGAAGAATCAACCGAGGTACGAACGTCGTTCCATCCCATACGGGCTTCGTGCTCGAGCGGCACAGGCCCAGGATGGCAACCTCTGGTGCATTGATGATCGGCGTGAAATTGGTCCCGCCGATCCCACCAAGCGAGCTGATCGAGAAGGAACCACCTGTCATATCATGAGGCGTTAGCTTTCCTTCACGCGCCTTCACCGCGAGCTCGCCCATTTCCTTGGCAATCGCCAGCACCCCTTTCTTGTCAGCGTCCTTGATCACCGGCACAACCAGACCGTTTGGTGTGTCCGCGGCAAAACCTACGTGATAATACTGTTTGAGAACGATCTGCTCGCCGTCCAAGCTTGCATTGAACTCCGGAAATTTCCTCAGAGCCGCAACACACGCTTTCACCAAGAAGGCCAACATCGTAACCTTGATACCGGATGTCGCGTTTTCCTTGTTGATTTGAGTTCGGAACGCTTCCAAGTCCGTGATATCCGCCTCCTCATGATTTGTGACATGCGGAATCATGACCCAGTTGCGATGCAGATTCGCGCCCGAAATTTTCTTGATACGCGAAAGATCACGCCGATCGATGGGGCCGAACTTTGAAAAGTCCACCTCCGGCCAAGGAAGCAGCCCCGTCAGTCCACGCCCAGCGGGTTCCGCGTGCGGCAACGTCGGAACGTTTGGCTGGTTGACCATTGCACCTTTGACGTAGTGATGCACGTCATCGCGCAAAATGCGTCCCTTCGGGCCGCTACCCGTGACGCTCTCCAACTGCACACCGAGTTCGCGAGCGAGCTTCCGAATGCTCGGCGACGCAAGCGTTACGACGCCAGGCACGACCATCCGCGCATGCGTGGCGGGCGTCGCGTTCGGCTCGGCAGAGGGTGCCAGACTCTCAATCGTCTCGGACGAGATTGCAACGGGCGCCGGAGCAGTTGGCAAAATAGTTGTGGACGCCGTTCCGTTCACTACTTCGTGAGCACCTGCTTCTCGCAGTGATAGAAGCAGTGATCCCTGGCTGATCTTGTCGCCGAGTTGGATGAAAAGCTCCTGAACAACACCCGCGTGAGACGAGGGGATTTCTATCGACGCCTTGTCAGACTCGACCGTGACCAAGCTTTGGCCTTCCTCGATCACGTCGCCAGCCTTGATCAACAGGTCGATGATTTCGACATCTTTGAAATCCCCGATGTCTGGGGCGAAAACTTCCTTCATCGCCATGTGCGAACTCCGAGCAGATCGGTATCGTTGCCCGTATTCGTGCGCTGACGAGCCCGGGCAACAAGACGAAACTGTATTGAATAGATGCAAAATACGCTGAAAATCAGCACGCCCAAGGCGCCTCAACTTCCGTTGCGATGCCGTAGCGTTCGATCGCCTGAACACACAATCCAGCGTCGAGACGCCCTTCTTGCATCAGCGATCGCAGTGCCGCAAGCACAATATGATGCCGGTCAACTTCGAAGAAACTCCGAAGCTCGGATCGCGTATCGCTTCGCCCGAACCCGTCCGTACCGAGCACCGTGAAGCGGGCACCAACGTATGTCCCGATCAATTGCGGCCACGCGCGCACATAGTCGGTGGCGGCAATCACCGGCACGTCGCCAGTCAGACAAGTTTCCACGTGACTGCGCCGCATCTCGGCCTGAGGATGCAGACGATTCCAGCGTTCCACTTCACGCGCGTCACGCGCGAGTTCGCTGAAGCTCGTCGCACTCCAAATCTCGGCATCCACTTGCCAGTCCTGCGCGAGCAATTCCGCTGCAGCGATGACCTCGCGCAGGATCGCACCGGATCCTATCAGGCGCACCCGTCCCCTTGGTTGCGTTGCCGCCTGGGCGCCGAAACGGTACAGCCCGCGAATTACGTCATTCTCGACGCCTGGCGGCAATGACGGTTGAGCGTAGTTCTCGTTCACGAGCGTGACGTAGTAGAAGACATCTTCTTGATGCTCCAGCATCTGACGCATGCCGTAGTCGAGAACCACGGCGAACTCGCCCGCGAAGCATGGATCGTAGGCCCTGCAGTTGGGGACCATCGAGGCAGCGACGAGGCTACTACCGTCCTGATGCTGCAACCCCTCTCCGCCGAGCGTCGTCCGTCCTGCGGTTGCGCCGAGCAAGAACCCACGTGCGCGCTGATCAGCCGCAGCCCAGATCAGATCACCGATGCGCTGAAAACCGAACATCGAGTAGTAGATGTAGAACGGCAGCATTGCCGTACCGTGCACGCTATAGCTGGTAGCTGCCGCCACCCAGGAGCTCACCGCCCCGGCTTCGCTGATGCCCTCCTCGAGGATCTGACCGTCCCGTGCTTCGCGATAGCTCAGAATCGAGCCGATATCTTCCGGCTCATATCGCTGCCCGACACTAGAATAGATCCCAATCTGCTTGAAGAGGTTTGCCATACCGAAAGTACGTGCCTCGTCTGCGACGATCGGCACGATCCTTGGGCCGAGTGATTTGTCCTTCAGCAAATTGCTCAACATCCGCACAAACGCCATCGTGGTGGACATTTCCTTGCCGTCGGCCTGAATGGCAAAACCGGCATACGCGTCTCGCGCCGGCACCGCCAGTGGTGAAGCCGCTGTTCCCCGCGTCGGCATGTAGCCGCCAAGCGCCTCGCGCCTCGCACGCAGATATTGCATCTCCTGGCTATCTTCCGCTGGCTTGTAGAAGCTGAGCGACTCGATTTGCTCGTCGGACATCGGCAACTCGAAGCGATTACGAAAGGCAATGAGGGCTTCCCTATCAAGTTTCTTCTGCTGATGGGTGGTCATCTTGCCCTGCCCCGCATCGCCCATACCAAAACCCTTCTTCGTGTGCGCCAGAATCACCGTCGGTTGCCCACGGTGATGTACAGCTTTGTGATAGGCCGCGTAGATTTTTACGAGATCGTGGCCGCCGCGCTTCAGGCGGTCGATCTGTTCGTCGGTCAACCCTTGAGCGAGCTTGGCGAGGTCCGGATTCTGGCCGAAGAAATGGTCCCGGTTATAGCGTCCGTTCTTGGCCGCGAACGTCTGCAACTGTCCATCCACAGTCTGCGCAAACGCCTGCACGAGCGCACCGTCCTTGTCGCGCGCGAACAGGCCGTCCCAGTCGGATCCCCACACGAGTTTGATGACGTTCCAGCCGGCACCGAGAAAGAGTTCTTCCAGTTCATCGATGATGCGGCCGTTTCCGCGCACCGGGCCATCGAGACGCTGAAGATTGCAATTCACAACCCACACGAGGTTATCGAGTCCCTCCCGCGCCGCGAGCGTAAGTGCCGACATACTTTCCGGCTCGTCCATCTCTCCGTCGCCGAACACACCCCATACGGTGCGTCCCGTCGTATCCAGAACGCCCCGGTCCTGCAAATAGCGCATGAAGCGCGCTTGATAAATTGAGCTGATCGGCCCGATTCCCATCGACCCGGTCGGAAATTGCCAAAAGTCGGGCATCAACCAGGGGTGCGGATAGCTAGACAAACCCTTTGCACCAACCCGACGTGCACTGATCTCCTGTCGGTAATGCGCCAGATCGCCCTCCTCCAGACGGCCTTCGATAAACGCGCGAGCATAAACTCCGGGAGCAGAGTGCGGCTGGTAGAAGATCAAATCACCGCCAAAGGCTCCAGTTCGGGCGTGAAAGAAGTGGTTGAAGCCGACCTCGAAGAGGTCGGCCGCGCTTGCGTAGCTGGCAATGTGTCCCCCAAGTTCACCGTATGCCTGGTTGGCGCGGACCACCATCGCAAGAGCATTCCAGCGCATGATCGAGCCGAGCCGATCCTCGATAGCCAAGTCACCGGGGAATGCCGGCTGATCCTCGACAGAAACCGTATTCACGTAAGGCGTCCCGTGTGCGGGCTGCCAGCCAAGGGCGGAATCGCGCGCAATTGCAGCCAGTTTGTCGAGAATGAAGCGCGCTCGCTCAGGACCTTCAACGTTCACCAGAGAAAGTAACGCGTCGCACCATTCGAGCGTTTCCTGAGGATCGGCGTCGGCAACAAAGCCATCTGTCGATTCGAACTGGACGGCTTTCAAAGTATGATCATTCATAGGATTCCTGCTTACCTTGCAGTGTTCGCGTACGGCGTGATCGGCTATAGATGACCACGCGTTCCAAGCGTCATTGAAACCATGAAGTCGCACACGACTGCAACTTCGCGGGGGCTGAATGCTTGTAGTCGGGGCGAGCCTTCGTTTCGAAGGCGCCCGCCAACGTGTGGCCACATGATGCTACGAACGACTACATCAATCTCACGGAATCGTGCTTACTTGAGGATTTCTTGCCGAAAACCCTCGGTGGATCAACTCATGCTCCTCACGCGCACCCGTCGCAGCCGAATGCGCTCAGGAAAGCCGTTTGCTGCTCGCGCTAGAAGGAGCAACGAGCGTCCACCGCGATAGACAAATTCCGGCAAGAAATCGATAGTTCCGCACAGTTCATAAAGCGCTTGAGACGGATTGACCTACCATACACCCCAAGAATTGGGCTCTCGTCGCTTTGCCTGCGGTCATCGTTCCCGCCCGGCGTACACCGCAAGCTCTCGTTCAGAGTTCGTTCGTCCGGAAAATGGCCACGCACGCATAACCGATCGCACGCTATGGCGCAGCTCACAGGAGCGATATGTTCCTCATCGGCATACGCGTGTTTCACTTGGCGTTCGGATTATCGTCACGCGATCCCGTGCAGACGATGAGGCACCGCAGTCGGCATCGCTGGGTTCCCCCCTGCGATTCTCAAAACTTTGAATGGAGATTGCGTTCCAATGAAGCTTGCAACGTTTCAAACGTCCCTAGAAGCACCACGGCTTGGCATAGTCGTCGACACCGGCATTATCGACATCTCGATGCACTTGCCTGATGCGCCACGCACGATGATCGACCTAATTGCGGCATGGTCCAAATATCAGCCGCAACTTACTGCTCTTGCGGAAAGTCACGGGGCCAATGTTTCAATGGACTCGGTTCGCTTGCTCGCCCCAATCGAGCGACCGGGGAAAATTCTGGGCATAGGATTGAACTATTCGGACCATGTTGCGGAATCCGGCATGGCGACACCTAAACATCAGCTTTGGTTTGCAAAGATGCCAACGGCAGTGACCGCACCGTTTGGCGCCATCGAGCTGCCGAAATGCTCCGCATCACTCGACTACGAGGCCGAACTAGCGTTCGTAATTGGGAAGCGATGTCGTCATGTTGGCCGCGATCAGGCCGCCGATGTCATCTTCGGATTCTGTGCTGCAAACGATGTGAGCGTGCGAGACTGGCAACTGCGCACGTCGCAGTTCATTTTGGGCAAGTCATTCGACACACATGCCCCTTTCGGCCCTTGGATCGTCACGCCGGATGAAGTGGGCGATCCGCACAATTTGGGCATTCGTTGCTTCGTGAATGGGGAAAAGCGACAGGAGTCGAGCACCGGACATCTGATCTTCGACTGCTCCGATCAGATCGAACACCTGTCCCAGGTGATGACACTGGAGCCCGGCGACATCATTCTGACTGGAACGCCGGGCGGCGTCGGTGCAGGTGCCAAGCCCCCAAAATGGTTACAAGCGGGGGATATCGTGCGCGTCGAGATCGATCGAATTGGTGCCATCGAAAACGAAGTGGTACCCGAAGGAAAGTGACAATGTGTCGACCCAGAAAAAATGATTCAATTGAATCGAGGCGACATAAATTGCGCACCGACGAACAGACTCAATGGCACGCAGCCCATGCCAATCTGACCAATCAGCATATTAATTAACGCACTCCTATGGCAAACCATCACATTGAACTTCCACCACAGGAATGAATAGACATGATTGACATCCTGGAACCACTGGCATGTGAGACGCTCTGTAAGCGATTAAGTGCGGACTTTGCACATTTCGCAGATTCGCGCGACTATGAAAAATTCGTTGCGTTATTTACGGAAGATGGCACATTCGAGCGCCGAGGCGAGACTCTGCGGGGCAGGAGTGCGATTTTGCGCGCAATGCATGCCCGTCCCGACGATATGATTACACGCCATATCTGTACCAATATTCGTATCGACACCCCCGGTAATGGCATAGCCACCGGAGCGGGGAGTATGTTGCTGTTTCATCGCGTAGGAAGCGAGAATGGCGCCCCCTCCATTACTGTCGCAGACTATCGCGACATCTATATCGCGACGGCCGACGGCTGGCGCATCCAGGAGAGAGTGTCCGCAATCGTCTTCAATACCTAGACGATCCGAGGCGCGCAATCCGCAGAACGACGAAACGCGCCTCGAAGTCAAGTAATGCAAGACGTCGCGGGGTGAACAATAGTGCCTAGCTAGCAGCGTCACGTGTACTGCGAGCTCCGAAGCGATTGATCCGGCAAGCCGATCGAGCCCGCTGACTTAGATAGGCGACCGCCTAAAAACCCCTCTTCAACTGAAAACGAGGTTGCGGCTCGGTCGACAATATACGAGGCTGGGCATCCCGCAAATCTATCGATTGATCAGTCGGAATTCCCGCGGAGTGCAGTTCATGGCTTGGCGAAACGCTCTTGCGAATTCACTCGAACACGAAAACCCTACTTCGAGCGCGATAGCCGTAATCGGAGTCTGCGTAGATCTCAGGAGGTCGGCAGCCTTTCGAATCCGGAGATCCAGGAGGTACTTATACGGTGGAATGCCAAACGTCGTTTTGAATGCTCGGGTAAAGTGAAACCGGCTGAGCCCTACCTGCTCTGCCAATGTCTCGAGATCGATCTTCTGACCGAGATTTTCGGCGAGGAAATCGCGCATGATGCGGCGTGCATGCGATGAAAGCCCGCCCGAACAGCGTACCGATCGGCTGATGCTGTCGTTTTGTGCTTGCTTGACTTCTCGGAAAAGCATTCCGACAAGAGCCTCGAGATAAATGCTGTCCAGATATAGCGTGTCGCTTCGACAAAGCTGGCGCAACCTGTCAGTGAGCGGTAGCAATAAATCACCGCCAAGATTAACGCAGGGATTCAATCGCACCTGTTCGTGATCGCTCCCCACAAAAGAATCCAACGCCCCCTCGTCGACCGACACCATCAGGCAGTCGATGTTGCTGCCTGGTCCGGCGATTGCCTGGAATTCGGAATTCGCAGGCGCAAAATCAACACCCTTGTCGAGCGGCCCCGTCGCAGCGACCCGGAGGCTGTCGATACGTCGCTCACCGTGTACAAAACTTCCGCGGTCAAAGATCATTAGCGTATGCCGCGAACGACGAAATTTGGCCGAATGAGGTGTCTCGCCGATGGAGACCCGATGGATCGAGCACCATTTTCCCTCGAACAACGGGGAAACGGGTACATCCATGGTGTCCGCTCCGGTGGAACCAGCATCCGCTATGCTGCGCCACCAGCGGAAATCGTCGACGGAGGTAGATGCTCTCTCCTCAAACGAAATTGTGAACATCTTTGTCTCCAGTCACCGGGCGACATGGTGTCGCCTCATTCTGTCTGAACGCAGGCTAGGCGTCCGCACGGCCGCCTTGGTGCCGCGACATACAGATGTCAGCGCGCCGGCGCATGGGATTTTTGTATGAGGCGCATGCCGAGGACAGGTGCCCAAAATACTGGTGCATCCTGTTAGAGCTTACGGCTCCTGATGCCGCGCCGAAATGCGGGAAAACCCCTTTTGACCGTTGCGACGCTCAATTGCGCTGTTGAAAGGCAAGCTTGGCCGACTCTTGCATCGATCGATAGCACTAGTGCATGCGTCTTGCCCTTATTCGCCACCGCCCACCAGGGAAGCCAGTCGCAGCACCCGAAATGGCGCGACCTACGGCTTATCGATCACATATTTCCACAATCGATCCGCAATACAGCAACGTTCGTAAAGTGGATCTGGCCTGCGCTACCGATACTGGCAACCAAGAACGGGTCTGCTCGGCTAGCCAATGAACGGTCACGAGATGCTTTCTCGAAAATCAACGCCAGATCGGCCCAATAGTCGGACGCCAGTAAGAACGAGTTTCCGGAACCGCAAGCACCGGGCTCGAGCCTTGAAGCTAGCTGGACGGTATGGCTCTTTTCCTCAACCTGCCGGTTAAGCCGGCTCAGGGAGACAACGATGCACGAAACGGTAAAACCAACGCCTCCGAGCAAGCTCGCGCATTTCGTCCTGCGTACATCTCGCTACCATGAGGTCGTCAGCTACTACAAAGACTTGCTCTGCGCTCATTCAACATTTTCCAACGATGTCCTGAGCTTTCTTACCTATGACGATGAACACCACCGGCTTGCGGTGTTGAACATTTCCGGGCTTCAGGATCAGCGAGCAGGGGTAGCCGGCGTACATCATGTCGCGTTCACTTACGCCACGCTGGGCGATCTGATTGCGAACTATGAGCGAGCCAAGCAATTGGGAATCGAGCCCGTCTGGTGCACCAACCACGGGCCCACCACCTCCTTCTATTACCGAGATCCCGACGGCAATCAGCTTGAACTGCAAGTCGAGAATTTCGGAACGTTGGAGGAGTCCACAGAATTTTTCCATTCGACCGAGTTTGCCGAGAACCCGATCGGTGTCGACGTCGACCCTGCGGAACTGGCTCGTCGCTTCCATGCAGGTGAGCCCGAATGTGAGCTTAAGAAGCGCCCTCGCACCGGTCCGCGAGGTTTCGACATCGAAATTAAAATTGTTTGATTGAGTTGCAGAGGATACCTACCCATGTTCGAAGTTCCCGTTCTCATTGCTGGCGGTGGACCAGTTGGCCTCACCCTCTCTCTCCAGCTGGCCCATCAGGGGGTCCGCAGTATTGTGGCCGAACGCAATCCGACTACTACACGTCATCCCAAGATGGATCTGACAAACGGTCGCAGCATGGAACTGTTCCGTCGTATCGGTTTAGCCCAACGGCTGCGCACAGTGGGCATACCGGAGGACAACCCGTTCGACATCGTCTGGGTTGACAATCTCGCCAATCATGAGCTGTGCCGCTTTCCCTACCCGTCAAGCAACGAAGGTCGCGAGATTCGCCGACAACACAATGATGGTACGTTGACGCTGGAGCCGCCGATGCGCGTGAGCCAGATCGTGATCGAACCCGCCCTGAAAGCCGCAGCCGACGATAGTGAATACGTCGAAACATGGTTCGGCTGGAATGTCGAGTCCTTCGAACAGGATGCCGAGGGCGTCACTTCCTTGCTGAAGAACCGCGACACCGGACAGACACGCAAGGTTCGCTCTAAGTATCTGGTTGGGTGTGACGGAGGGAACAGTACGGTCCGTCGTCATCTTGGTATTCAATTGGAAGGCACAAGCAATGCGGCTCACGCCTACATGGTGCACTTTCGCTCGAACGCCCGCGACCTCTTGCAACGATTTGGAATCGCTTGGCACATCCAAACCGGAAGTGGTGTCCTGATCGCGCAGAACGATACAGATACGTGGACTTTACAAGCTTTTCTCCCGCCCGATGTTGCGGGTGAAGACC
This sequence comes from Burkholderia sp. USMB20, assembly GCF_000949135.2. Lineage (GTDB taxonomy): Bacteria > Pseudomonadota > Gammaproteobacteria > Burkholderiales > Burkholderiaceae > Burkholderia. Next base: position 345,187 of record NZ_JTAN02000017.1, read on the forward strand.
TCGACCCTCATGCAGTGCTGCGGGACTGGGTCGGCACCGACTTCGACTATGAGATCACGGTCGCGAACCCCTGGCACGCGCACTTTCTCCTTGCCACGAGTTACCGTAAAGATCGTATCTTTATCGCAGGTGATGCATGTCACCAGTGGATGCCCACCGGTGGGTACGGCATGAATTCGGGTGTAGCCGACGCCGCGAACCTCGGCTGGAAATTGGCTGCAGCCGTGAATGGCTGGGGTGGCGAAGCGCTGCTGAACTCCTACGAGGAAGAGCGTCGGCCTGTAGCTGAAATGTCACTGCAGACGTCGCGTCGGCATCTGGACGTGCGTGTACAGATCGCGGAAGCCTATGCGGCCGCAGGAGATCTGTCCGGCACCGGTGCCGAAGCCGCGAACCTTCGAGCCGAGTTGGGCCGGAGGATATTGGAACTCGGGAACGCAGAAAACGAAGGCTGGGGTGCAGAGCATGGCTATCGCTATGAATCGGCGATCACGAGCCATGAAGTCGGCACTCCGCCGACGTTTGATCCGCTTAGCTACACACCGTCCACCTGGCCTGGCAGTCGACTGCCTCACGTCTTCCTCGAGGACGGAACAGCAGTCTACGACCACCTCGGACGCTGGTTCACGCTGTTGGTTCTCAACGACGCAGAAACGAACGGAATTGAAACGGCATCACGTCAACTGGGCGTGCCGGTCAAGATTCTGCGTATCAAGGATGACAACGCATCCCGCATCTATGGCGTTCCCATTTTGCTTGTTCGGCCCGACCACCACGTAGCATGGCGTGGCAGTGTCCTGCCGGCCACATGCGCGGAATTGATCGAGCATGTGGCTGGGCAGAGCAGGGATGCCGTTGCATCGACTTAGCATCGGCGCTCGAGTATCACCACCAAACTGAACTGCTGGCCTATATGACCGTGGGGCGCCGCTTGACTCAGCCCAAATATGTCAAAGCACAAGGAGACATCATGACTACACCGGCGAACGCAGCTTCCCGTTGCCCTTTTTCCGCGGCCGCGAAAAATTTCATGCCCTTTGAGCAGGACTTTCTCGACAATCCGTTCTCGGCGTTGAAGCAACTGCGTCAAACCGAGCCAATCTTCTTCGACGAGAGATTGGGGTATTGGATCGTGACGCGGCTTGACGATGCAAAAGCGATCCTTCGGAACTCAAAGGATTTTTCCGCCGACGTGGTGCTCGAACCCATTGTTCCCCTCTATCAGTCAACCATTGAGAACTTCATGCGGTCGGGGTTCAGCGGCGGAGGGGGATCGCTGGTCAACGATGTGAATCCCGAGCATGACGAACGCCGCAAGTGGTTGGCCAAAGCGCTGACGCCCCAACGGGTGAAGGAACTGGAACCGTTTGTACGCGATGCCGTCAAGAAATGCGTCGACGATTTCGTACGAGACGGTGAAGCGGATCTTGTCAAGCAGCTTAGTAGCAAAGTGCCGGCCGTAGTACTGATGCACTTTCTCGGCATCCCTCAAGAAGACATCGACCGCGTTAAGGCATGGGCGGAACCAACGATCCTTTTCAGCTGGGGCCATCCAACTGAAAGCGACCAGAACCATATGGCGGACATGCTCGGTGAATTCTGGCACTACTGTAAGGCTCATATCGCAAAACTTCGCGGCAATCTGGGCGATGACGTCGTAAGTGAAGCTATTCGCGGCCAACAGGAAAAGAACTTGTGGACGGACGACGAGCTCACTCGAATGACCTTGAACTTTGTGTTTGCCGGCCATGACACCACCGTAAACGCGGCGGCGAACATGTTCTTGACGTTGATGCAGCATCGCGATGCATGGAACGATCTGTGTCGCAATCGTTCCTTGATTCCAAATGCAGTGGAAGAGTGTATTCGCTTCGCCCCGGCAGTAATTTCGCACCGACGTAGAGCAGTGAACAAGGTTACGGTCGGAGGTGCAGACATCGAACCCGACGACAAAGTGCTCATCTACTTCGCAGCGGCAAATCGCGATGAATCGACGTTCGACGACGGGGAGGTTTTCAACATTCACCGCGAAGGACCAAATCGCCATGTGACGTTCGGCTTCGGATGGCATGCGTGTTATGGCGCTCCCCTCGCTCGGCTTGAGATGAAGATCATGCTTGAGGAGTTGACGATGCGTCTCCCCGAAATTCGGCTTAAACCGGATCAACGCTTCACTTACGCGCCACTCAATATCACGATGCGTGGCCCCAGCAACGTGGTCGTGCAATGGAATCCGGAATCCAATCCGCGACCGACGGACAAACTCTCTCGTTAAAAGTTTATCAAGACAGTAATCGGCGGATGGTGGGCAGACTATCCGGCCATGCTTCAGTTCAGTGAGCCAGCGATGATTGATTTAAACGATACGATTTCAGTATGTGTGGCACGAAAGAATGTGGAGGCCCTAGATATCGTCAGTTTCGAGCTAGTAGCTCTCGATGGCGCCGACCTCCCCCCGTTCGTCCCAGGCGCACATATCGACATCCATATCCCCGGCGGTTATATCCGCCAATACTCGCTTTGCAATGCCGCCAACGACACGGGACGGTACGTAGTCGCAATTCTGCGCGATGCACATTCCCGCGGCGGCTCCGTGGCGATGCACGATGATGTGATGGATGGTGACATTCTTCAAATATCGACGCCGCGAAGCCACTTTCCATTGCATGCCGAAGCGGGCGAAAGCCTGCTTCTCGCTGGCGGTATCGGCGTGACGCCGTTGCTTTGCATGTCTGATCAACTGCATCGTGAGAATCGTCCTTTTAGCCTCCACTACTGCACGCGCAGCAAGGATCGGATGGCCTTTTACGACGCGACTTTGAATTCAGCGTGGGCAGATAAGGTGCAGTATCATTTTGATGATGGCGCAATTGATCAGAAACTGGATATTGCCGCCGTCCTTGGCGCTGCCAGCCGCGATACGCATCTCTACGTATGTGGCCCACAAGGTTTCATGGATTCCGTACTCAATACGGCTCGTGAAACGGGATGGGAAGAAGGTCGGCTCCACTACGAGTACTTCAAGCACGAAGCCATTCAAAATAATGACGATACGTCATTCGAAGTAGAAATTGCCAGCACCGGGACGGTCCTGGTCGTCCCACCAGGAAAGAGTATCGCCGCCGTGCTCAATGAACATGGCTTCAATGTATCCATGTCGTGCGAACAGGGAGTCTGCGGCACCTGCGTCACCAGGGTCCTGTCTGGTACCCCCGATCATCGCGATACTTTCCTGTTGTCCGACGAACATGAAGCGAACGACCAAATGACGCCATGCTGCTCACGGTCCAAGTCGTCGCGTCTGGTCCTCGACCTGTAACAACCGCCGTCATTATCGGGAATGCTGCCATGTATCGCCAGGACAAAGTCATCATCAGTTGCGCTGTCACCGGCGCGATCCACACTCCATCCATGTCTCCCTATCTTCCGATAACCGCGGAAGAAATCGCGGAGTCGTCCATTGCGGCTGCCGAAGCTGGCGCAGCCATCATCCACTTGCATGCACGCGATCCGATTACAGGCCGTCCCGACCAACGCCCGGAGGCATTTCTCCCCTTTGTTCGTGCGATCAAAGCGCGCAGCAATGTAGTGCTGAATCTCACGACGGGTGGGTCTCCGTATATGACAGTTCAAGAGCGCATGATGCCCGCGAAGGTGCTCAGGCCGGAAGTGGCATCGATGAACGTCGGCTCGATGAACTTCGCACTTTACCCCATGCTGAAGCGCTACAAGTCCTTTAAGCACGAGTGGGAACAATCGTATCTCGAAAGCAGCAAGGATTTGATTTTCCGCAATACATTCGGCGACTTGGAAACCGTGCTAACGGAGCTGTCGCCGAACGGGACGAGGTACGAGTTCGAGTGTTACGACACGTCACATCTGTACAACCTCGCGCATCTTGCCGAGCGCGGGCTCGTGAGAGCGCCGTACTTCATCCAGACTGTCTTTGGTATTCTCGGAGGTATCGGAACACATCCTGATGACGTGATGCACATGAAGCGCACGGCCGATCGTCTGTTCGGGAATGACTATCGATGGTCCGTACTTGGTGCAGGAGCCAATCAAATGAAGATCGCGGCGATGGCCGCCTCGATGGGAGCCAATGTACGCGTTGGCCTCGAAGACAATCTGTGGATTGGCAAGGGGAAACTGGCAAAGTCGAATGCAGAGCAAGTGCTCAAGGTGCGTGAAATTCTCGACGGCCTAGGCCTTGATATTGCGACACCAGATGAGGCACGTGAGATCCTCCAGCTTAAAGGAATTGACCGGGTCGCATTTTAGAAGCGCGGATTCCAGTAGAGATGGTTGCGGGCCTGCCTGTAATTTCGTGTTCAAGGCATATGATGCTCCGAAGGAGACTATATGCCTCGCAAACCGAAAACCAAACCAGTTGACCTGCCGGCGATTCCCACCTAGTTAGTTGAGCAATTCGGCAGCGGTTCGACGACGGCTGAAGCGATCAATGCCGCGACGTTGCCCCTTAGAAGGCGCTGATTGAGCGGGCGCCGGGCGGCGAGATGAGTCACCATCTCGGCTACCCGCCTGGCGGTGCGAGGCCAAGCACCGCAACCAACCAGCGCAATCGCACGGGCGCCAAGACAGTCCCGACCGAGGACGGCTCGATCCGTATCGAGGTGCATCGCGTTCGCGAGGGCATGGTAGCTGATTCGAAGGTATCAAAGCGTCAGCGCGCATGCCCTCTCGATCGTCTCGATAGACGTATCGTATCCGGTCGGCTTCCGTTCATTCATCGCCAATCGGATACGATGCGCAGCGCCACGTCTACCACCTCTCCCTTGCTGTGCAAAACGGTGGCGACGAGCGGCATAAGTGAAGCTCATAGGCCCGCGAACTGGTGCGTAGAACGCGGGAGAAGTTCATGGCCTAAGCTTCACCAGATTCTCCAATCCCTCTTGCAAGGCCATAGCTGGATTCCGATATCACAGCTCAGGCTCCTCCTCGACACACCGAGGAGCGTCGGCGATTATCCGGCGCTGGCGGAACTGCTGGTTTGCCCGTACGTCACGAGAGCGAATCGCTGCGCAAACCTCAGCCAAGGCGCGTCATCCAGCGGGTTATTCGCCTGTCCGGTTATGGATTCACTGAAGCCGTGATACGGATTTCCACCTGATCACTAAACGCAACGCTTGTCGATCGTTACGGTTAGTCAAGCCATTGTCCAATCCTGCCAAGATGTTGCGGACGCGTCGGTTCGTGTCGACATACGTGGGTTGCCGAAGGTTTCTGGAGCGGCCCCACGTATCTGAGGACACGAGGACTCTCTTAAAATAAGGGATAGTCTTGTGAGCGGGTATGGAGTTGACCCTGCAATCCCGGACACAGCGTCACACTAAGGTTGCTGAGTCCATCGAGCGCCGGAACTCGCGAGGCGAGCGGTATTTCAGCGCGCTATGGGGATGCTTCTCGTTGTAATGCTCGAACGCAATGGCCAGGTTGCTTGCAGCGGTCGCTGCATCCGGCTTCGGCATGAAGGCGACATAGTCGCGCTTCATGGTTTTCACGAAGCTCTCGGCCATGCCGTTACTTTGCGGGCTACACACTGGCGTGGTCAATGGCTTCAGACCGATGGCGAGTGCGAACCGGCGTGTGTCGTCGGCCGTGTAGCCCGAACCGTTGTCGCTCAGCCACTCGATTTCGGACGGCGTATGCAGCTCATTGCCAAACCGGTTTTCCACTGCAGCCAGCATCACGTCGCGCACGATGTCGCCGCTGTGGCCGGCCGTCGTGGCCGCCCAGCTCATCGCCTCACGGTCGCAGCAGTCCAGCGCAAACGTCACGCGCAATGGTTCGCCGTTGTCGCAGCGAAACTCGAAGCCGTCGGAGCACCATCGCTGATTGCTGCGCGCCACGGCCACCTTGCCATCGTGCCGGCGTTGCGGTCTGGGCGTTATCGGTCGGCGCTGCATCAGCAGCCCGTGCGTGCGCATGACGCGATATGGAGTTGACCCTGTAATCCCGGACACAGCGTCACACTAAGGTTGCTGAATCCATTGAGCGCCGGAACTCGCGAGGCGAGCGGTACTTCAGCGCGCTATGGGGATGCTTCTCGTTGTAATGCTCGAACGCGATGGCCAAGTTGCGTGCAGCAGTCGCTGCGTCCGGCTTTGGCATGAAGGCAACGTAGTCGCGCTTCATTGTCTTCACGAAGCTCTCGGCCATCCCGTTACTTTGCGGGCTGCACACCGGCGTGGTCAATGGCTTCAGGCCGATGGCCGCTGCAAACCGGCGTGTATCGTCGGCCGTATAGCCCGAACCGTTGTCACTCAGCCACTCGATTTCGGACGGTGTATGCAACTCGTTGCCAAACCGATTTTCCACTGCTGCCAGCATGACGTCGCGCACGATGTCGCCGCTGTGACCTGCCGTCGTAGCCGCCCAGCTCATCGCTTCGCGGTCGCAGCAGTCAAGCGCGAATGTCACTCGAAGCGGCTCGCCGTTGTCGCAGCGGAACTCGAAGCCGTCCGAGCACCATCGCTGATTGCTGCGCGCGACGGCCACCTTGCCATCGTGCCGACGTTGCGGCCGAGGCGGGGCTGGACGCCGTTGCATCAGCAGACCGTGAGTGCGCATGATGCGATAGATGCGCTTCGCATTGAACGGCACCTGTCCGGCAGCAATGCGTTCATTGCGCAGCGAGCCCCACACCCGGCGATAGCCATAGCTGGGCAAATCGCCGACGACTCGGCGGATTTCCTCGACCACGCTCGCATCGTCCGTCTGCCGCGATTGACGGCCATCGCGCCACGTCACCGGACGCGACAGTCGTGCCGATACGTTCGAGCGCGACACGCCGAGAACTTCACAAACCAGTTTCACTGGTCGTCCTCCGGCAGCGAGGGCGAGTGCGCTATCCATTTTTTTGCTCGGCCATACTCGACTGCTTCGCGGAGAATCTCGTTCTCCATGGTCTTCTTGCCGAGCATCCGCTGCAGCTCACGAATCTGCTTGAGGGCATCGGCCAGCTCTGATGCAGGGACCACTTCCTCTCCAGCCTTGACCGCCGACAGACTCCCGTCCTGGTACAGCTTGCGCCAGTGGAACAGCTGGTTCGGGTTCACGCCGTGCTGGCGCGCAACCATCGAAACCGACTTCCCCGGTTCGAAACTCTCGCGAACCATCGCCAGCTTCTGCTCCGCCGTCCAGCGCCGCCGACGCTCCGGGCCCGTCAACACTTCCATCACTTCCTGCCTGGTGTTAGTCAAAAACACAGTCTTATGCCTACCCGCTAGTTTAAGTGAGAGGCTATGTCCGGTGTTTCAGGGGGCTGCTCCACGATAGACGCGCTTTGCATTGAACGGGACCAGCCCAAGCGCAACACGTTCGTTGCGCAACATGCCCCAGACCCGACGATATCCATAGCTGGGCAAATCGCCGACGACGCGCCGGATTTCCTCGACCACGCTCGCATCGTCGGTCTGCCTCGATTGACGTCCATCCCGCCATGTGCCGGACGCGACAGTCGTGCCGATACGTTCGAGCGCGACACGCCGAGAACTTCACAGACCAGCTTCACTGGCCGTCCTCCGGCAGCAAGGGCGAGTGCGCTATCCATTTTTTTGCCCGGCCATACTCGACTGCTTCGCGAAGAATCTCGTTCTCCATGGTCTTTTTGCCGAGCATCCGTCGCAGCTCGCGAATCTGCTTGAGCGCATCGGCCAATTCCGATGCCGCAACAACTTCTTCGCCGGCCTTGACCGCTGACAGGCTCCCGTCCTGGTACAGCTTGCGCCAGTGGAACAACTGGTTCGGGTTCACGCCATGCTGGCGCGCAACCATCGAAACCGACTTCCCCGGCTCGAAGCTCTCTCGCACCATCGCCAGCTTTTGTTCTGCCGTCCAGCGCCGCCGACGCTCCGGACCCGTCAACACTTCCATCACTTCCTGCCTGGTGTTAGTCAAAAACACAGTCCTATCCCTACCCGTTAGTTTAAGCGGGAGACTGTGTCCGGAGATTCAGGGGGCTGCTCCAGGGTAAGGCCACGGCGTCGCCGCCGCAGCCTCCCCTAAGAACCGTACGTGCAAGTTTCCCTGCATACGGCTCAAGCATCCCGAAGTCAACTCTACGAGTGACCGGCGCCAAGTTACCAGCGCCTGCACATTGCAATGTCGAGGTTCTCCCGCCGAGGCGGAGGGCGCAGACACAGCGGCGCCATGACGGTCGCGTTGCGGTGGACCGCAGCAACACCCGCTGGTGCTCCGATGGCTTTGAGTTCCGGTGCGAGGATGGCACGCCGTTGCGCGTAACGTTCGCGCTGGACTGCTGCGACCGGGAAGCGATTAGCTGGGCGGCGACGACCGACGGACATAGCGGTGATGTAGTGCGCGACGTGATGCTGGCAGCCGTCGAGCAGCGCTTCGGCACCACGCAGGCAGCGCAGCCCATCGAATGGCTGTCGGACAACGGCTCGGCCTCCATCGACCACCGCACGCGCAGCTTCGCTCGGGAACTGGGCCTTGAGCCGCTGAACACGCCTGAGCGTTCGCCCCAGAGCAATGGCATGGCCGAATCGTTCGTGAAGACCATGAGTTACAGGCGCAATTCCAGTTCCGATCAAGATGCGCAATGCGTGCATCACTTGTTGGAGCGCACCGAGGATGTATGAGGCGGGATAGCCGACATAGTGACGCCGGGACGTCTGGAAAGGTAGTCCGTTGCCGAGTCGATGTCTCGAGCTGCCCATTTCGGAGGCGGCCGACTGTATTTTTGAATCGACCGCTCGTTGGACAGCCCCGGACCAAGCACATTGAACGGCGGTCGAGCCAATGCGTATAGTGCCCGCCGGGGACCGGTACGGCTCGGACTCGCAAGTCTGATGCTCGTGCCTTGTTACGACACAGCCAAATGGCAGGCTGCTCAGAGAGCAGCTCAATAACGGAATATTGGCGCGCCAATCACGCAAGATGGGTCACGTGATTGGTGTGTCTATTCGGCCAATATAGATCTAACCGCTTATCAAGTTAAAATTTATGCGTGTACCCGATGGAGTACCACTGGGAATTCGCGGAAATATTTGTCCCGGTGCTTGGCCCAGTTCCGATAACCGTCCTTGGAATGTCGTATTCGACCGCAAAAGTTACCGAGTTCTTTTTATCGATGTTGTACGTAGCTCCAGCCGTTACTGATCGATCAGTGATCCCGTTCGCATAGTAATTGGCCAACGTATGGTCAGAGTCGATAAATGAATTGGCAAAACTGTAGCCTGCTCGAACCGTCCACTTCTCGTTGATATCGTAGGCGACACCAAGCCGAACTACATTTTGATCGTGCCAATTGAAGCTCGCCGGCATATTAACCCCTGCGGCCCCACTCCACAGAATTCTGAGGTAGTCGACACCGAGCGTGAGACCATGCAACGGCCGGATCGCAATACCGACCCCATACTTTGAAGGCATATCGAGGTGGCCGCCACTCGGTGCCAGGATATCGTCCTTGTAGTGGCTCAGAGGCGTAAACCTGGTTTTCGTATAGTACGACGCGCCAACGCTCACCATCGGAACCGGAGTCCAAAGCACGCCGAATCCGGCGCCGATACCAGTCGCATAGGAATTTCCACGGCTCGGAATGGCGATTGGGCCCGTCGGCCCCGGCGCGATCAACCCACTAGCGCGAAACTGCATGACCGCCAATACAAGCGACGCACCGACGGATAGATTCGGCAAAGGCTTGTAGGTCACTGTCGGCGCCGCGTTAATGATCAGCAGACTCGCCTTTGCGATACTCGCCCCCGGAACCGGAAGCGGAGCCTCGCCGTATTTTGATGCCAACCCCGCACCTGTCACCGAAACACCGAACGTCCACTTAGGAGCCACCTGGTAGTTGAAGCCCATTTGTGGAGCAACCGAAACAAAACGGGAGAACTGATGATTCTCAGGTGAGACGAAAGTCGAGTTCGCCGCTGCCGCGACTGCGACGGCGAAGAAGTCAATCTGGTTCCCAACCTCGGACATGCCAGCAGGGTTGTCGACTGCGGTCGTTGTACCCTGTGGGATCGCAATCGACACCCCCCCCATACCGGCGGCCGTCGGCCCGTTTGCCGAGAGTTCTGCGCCGTTGTTCGCAAGCGCGACCGACGCCCCGAGATTCAAACCGCAAAACAACAGGCCTGCTCTTGCTTTCCGTGCAACATGCTTCTTCATTCTCGTATCTCCCCCTTCACATGGCTAACAGGAAACCAACACGGCCAGTGTTGATCGAGCGCAAGGTCTCCGCTCGACGAATCATGCTGTTCTTGATTTTTATTGCGCGAATCCGGGATCGGTAAAGACCCGGTACCCTTCCGATTTTTCCAGCGATAGCCGGGTATTGGGAATGGTGTTATCCGTCCAGATGCGCCGTCGCGGAGCGCGAGGACTGCGGCGTTTCGCAGTGACGCCAGCTGCACTAGAGTGTCCCCGTATCCGTCAATCTCGAAAGCCAACTCCGAGTAGCACCACAGCAGACCTATGGTGCTTGTCGACAGGCCGACATCGCTTTCGAATTGGCCCGCCCGACTCATGTCGATTCATTCGACCTGCTTAGGCGTGGACTAGTGTGGAACACGTCGTCTCCGCCGAACGCCTTCGTTCCTCAGCCCCTTTCGCACCACCATCGCGCCCGGCAGGAAACACCACTTCTAACGTCGCGTTTTATGTAAGCGCTGCAAGGTGAATTGAACCGTGTTTATCACCAAGACGGCCGCAACTTTTTTCCGTTGCGGGCAAGAATTGCACAGCTTCACATCAGGTGCAGACGTATATTGACACGTGACGCGCCGGCCTCTGTCCTCAGCATCAGAAAAGAGGGCAAGTTCTTTCGATGGTGTCACTGCTCGTCTGAGATAGCGCTCACGATGGACGGTGTGTCTCGACACACTAGAAAAGCAATGGAAGCACGCCACCACCGGCTACTCCGGTGGAGTGCCAGCCAGCATGATTTCGTCCATGACGACTTTTTGCATTGAATCAAGGAGATTGGGGAATGTCGACAAAGGAATTCTTGAAGGAAGCGTGGTATGCCGCAGCTTGGGCCGACGAGGTTAAGCGTGAACTGCTGACTCGCACGATCATCAAGCAGCCCGTGCTGCTATACCGTCGCGAGGACGGCACTCCCGTGGCGATGGGCAATGTGTGCCCGCACCGATTCGCGCCGCTCAACATGGGCAAGCTCATCGGTGACCAGGTTCAGTGCCCGTACCATGGACTGGAATTCAATGCTGCCGGGCGGTGTGTCCATATCCCGCATGGCGACGGCAAGGTGCCGGACAAGATGGGTGTACCCAGCTATCCCGCCGTGGAACGACACAAGCTGGTCTGGGTATGGATGGGCGATCCTGACAACGCGGACGAATCCACGATTCCTGATTTCAGCTGCCATGACGATAGCGAGCTTGCATTCGTGGGCGGAGTGCTCGAAGTCGACGCGAATTACAAGCTCATCACCGACAACCTGATGGACCTCTCGCATGCCGGCACGGTCCATGAAGGGTTGTTGTCGATGCCTTCTCTCTACACGGCCAAGTTGGAAGTCGTGCAGCGCGGCACCACAGTCTATGCCAACAAGTGGATGCCCGACGACGAGATTCAGCCTGCACACGCGATGCTGTGGAAGGACCATGTCGCTGGCGAGAATGTCGACCAATGGACATACATGCGCTGGGACGCACCCGCGCACCTTCTCTTGGATGTCGGTGTAACCAAATTGGGAGCACCGCGCACGCACGGTATCTTTGTATACGGTACCGATATTCTGACGCCGAAGGACGAATCCACGACGTATTATTTCTGGGGGGTGACGCGCAGCTACAATGTCGGCGATCCGGCGAGCGACACTCAATGGCGCGAAATCATCAAGCATGCATTCGACGGGCAAGACAAACCGATGATCGAGGCGCAGCAGAAACAACTTGGCGATCGTGACATCGACGACATGAATCCGGTAATGTTTTCGGCCGATGGCGGCTCGATGCGCGCGCGACGCGTATTGGCTGCACTGATCAAGGAGCAAGCCAAACCGGAACCGCAGAACGTCCCATTGATTTCACATCGCCATGAGGTTGAGCACTCGGCGAACCCTGTCATGCCCGCTCTCTAACACTAGCGCGGCTTGTGCCGCGTTCGCTGGCGATCCGGTTGATGTGTCACCCCGCGGACATCCCCGGATCGCTTTTCTTTTCCTCACCTTCATCGTCGTACTGAGTTCATACAAGCAGTCGGTGTGCGACTATTGGGATTGAGACATGGTTGCGTTCCGGCACGGAAGCACGTCTTTTCCGGCGACGCTGCGACGGGCGACGCCGACGGCTCCAGACGGTCTACAAAAGAGGGAACTGGCAAAACTGCTCGATACAGGCTCGCGACGCTGCATAAGTGCAAACAACTGGGGCGGCCAATAGATGATTCAAACACCGTGGATTGCACAAGCCCGGCTATAAGCGCCTGAATTCTCCATGTCAATCGCAGCTGCGATTCCGATTCGCACCATTGGCATCCGAGACAGCCGTCGCATCGAACCGGTGATCCATCGTGAACCGGAACTTCCTTTGGCTGGTTAAGTACTTTTTCTAGCACCTTCGCCTTGTCGTACGGCAGGCGACCGCAGCGAACTACCTATCGTGCCCCAGCAAAAAAATGTACCGGCCGTGCAGTCCCCTGCTCCGCTGGCTGCAGTGGCACCAGACCAGCGCACGCAACCAGGGAGTCGAGACGTGCCGCGATCAAAGGTCCAAAACCAGAAGAGGGGTTTTCGCTCTCGAGCAACATGGCAGGAACTGATGATTTGAGTCTCTTTCGAAGTTCGTCAAGTAACTATCCCGATGATCCGGCACACCCTCCAATACGCGCGTCAGACAAGTACCACATACGCCCAATTCACATGAAACAGGCACGTCAACGCCAGCTCCCGCGAGCGCAGATATGACGGTCTGATCCGCTGTAACTCGCACGATCTTTCCGCTGCTCGCTACCCGGACCTCGAACGCGCCGTCATTCTCCGCTACCTGCACCGGGGCAGAGAAGTATTCGAAATGGATGTTGGATTCGGTCCAGCCCGCCTCCTTCGCTGTCTCAATCACCGCATCGAGAAATCCTCTCGGGCCGCACACGTAAAGGTGCCGATCTTCGGTTGGTTTGCCAAGCAAGACCGCAAGATCAAGCCTCTGATCTGGCGGGCCATCGTCAAAATGGAAGCAGACATGATCGCCGAACGCGCTTCCCCTTATTCGGTCGACGAACGCGGTGCGTTCCAGTGATCTCGCACAGTAGTGCATCTCGAATTGTGCGCCGGTGCTTGCGAGCTGCTCCGCCATGCTCAGAATGGGCGTGACTCCGATACCGCCAGCCAACAAGAGACTGTCCTTCGACTCGGAGCAAAGTGGAAAGTGATTGCGAGGCTGGCTGATTTGAATTACGTCACCCTCCGCTATCTGATCATGCATTGCGACGGAGCCACCGCGGGAGTTCGGCTCCTTCAACACGGCAATCACGTACCGATGCCGTTCGCTCGGGCAGTTGCAAAGCGAATACTGGCGTGTCAGGCCGTGACCGACTCGAACGTCGATGTGAGCTCCGGCCGAAAATTCAGGCAGCCAATCGCCGTCAACGTGCACGAACTCAAAACTGAAAATACCGTCTGCTTCTCGCGTCTTGCGGGCAACTCGAACTGGAAACATTGTGTGATCCATCATCTAACCTGACTAAAAAGTTGTATCGAGGGCAATGCATGTCTTCCGCTGCTAAACAGAAACCGCCCGATGCGGAATGGCGGACGGTCGGTAATAGCAGCTGACGCTGGGCATGTTGGCGCGATCGCCGCCCGCATATTCCACCGAGGCGCAGATGAGCCGATGTCGAGGAAGCAGTGTGGCTACGTGTAAGCACTGTGCCGCAGTTGCAGCGATTGATGTGCCGACCGGTGCTCTTCACGATCACCGTAGAGAGCCAGACTGATCGCCGCACGCATTGCGCGTGCAGCACTGCATTGGGCGTGCGTGCAGTCGACACCAAGGAGGTGTGAGTTCGGGCTGTATGCCTCCAAAGCCAGCTCCAGCGCGCGAAGCATCGCAGGAGCAGCACACAATGTATGAGCGATGATCATGCCCTCATCGTGTGTGTATGTGGCTCGATTCACCGTTGCCACCTCATTGCCGTCGTCATCGAGAATGACTGCCCTGAGACTGTCGTAGGCATCCGTCACCAATTCGAAGTCTCGTTCGCTGATGCACTGGGTCATGATCGTCTCCGAGAGGCTTCCGCCATTTCATTGCAGCGTGTGCGTTCAGCTACCGGACTCTCGCCACGGGGACGCGTTGCTGCTTAGTGTTTCTTGATTATAGGTTGCCCAACCTATAACGCCATGCAAATATTGCTAAATTCAGGGTAAATGCCTATGCCACGTCCGCAAATATAGGTAGCAACGCGTATAAAATTACGGTCAAGCAACCTATAATCCATTGCATGTCGAGCTTCTTCGCCATCCCCGACCAACGAATCGCGGCCTGTCAACATCTGCTGCAACGCCGCGCTCTACTGCGGTCGCGAGGTTGTGAAGTACTGGAAGCCTGCTCTGCTTTAAGGGACCGACCACATGGATAAAATCACGATCGCGTCCGAAGACATGTCCGGCACGCGCGAAAAACCCCGACCGAGGAAGCGCGGCAATCGTGCCAGTCGCGTGCCGGAGATTCTCGAAGCATCAATGCATGTTTTGACGTCTGAAGGCTATGCAAAATACAGCGTCAACCGCGTTGCCGCAGAGACAGGGATCTTGCTAAGTACACTGCAACACTACTTTCCGTCTCGAGAACATCTCCTTCGTGAAACGATCCGTGAGTACGTCAGCCGCTATGTGGGGCGGTACCGAATGGTCGCTAGCAATAAACTGCTTTCGCCGCACCAACGTCTCGATGCGATTGTCGATAGCTTCGTCGACGACTTTGGCGAATCCGATGCTGCTGGCTTTGTTCTCGAAGTCTGGGCACTCGCCGAACACGAACCGTTTGCCGCCGAACTTGTGAGCGCGACCAACGGTCAGTTTCGACAGATGTTCGACCAGATCGTCAATGAAGCGAGTCCATTTCTCTCAACTGAGGAACGCGCCGTCCGCAGTGCGCTTCTGACCGCACATGCGGACGGCCTAGTCCTATTTCTTCGCCGTAGTGGTGACGAAGCCCCCCAACTTTCTGCCATCCGTCAGGGAATCAAGGTCGTATGGCGTGCGCTCGCCAATGGATGAAGCGCAACCCCATACGCAGTACCCGGCAGGAAAAAGAATGTTAATCACCGTCGATATCGTCATCTATACCGGTTTCAAAGTGCTTGAAGTCACCGGGCCGATGAGCGTATTCAACTACGCAAATTTTCATTTGGCGCGCCGCGGAATCAGCGGCGGCTATGACGTCAAGATCGTTGCGACCCAGTGCGGTGAAATCTGCTCGGACATTGGTGTATCGCTGCGGGCCTCGAAGGCGCTCAGCACACTGGCGTTACCACATACTGCGATCGTTGTAGGCACACAGCTGATCGAGCAAGCCGTCGATGACACACCACAGATCGTGGAATGGCTGGAAACCTCGGGGCATCGAATGCAGCGTACTGCCGCGCTGTGTTCCGGAGCGTTTTTTCTCGCCGCTGCCGGTCTTCTAGATGGTAAGCGGGCGACGACGCACTGGGCGTCCGCGCAATGTCTTCAGGAGCGGTATCCCGCGGTTCAGGTGGAACCAGACTGCATTTTCATTCGCGAAGGCCCGCTCTGGACCTCCGCTGGCGTGACTGCGGGCATCGACCTCGCCCTCACGCTCGTCGAGGAAGACTTCGGCACCGGCGTCGCGCTCGACGTCGCGCGCGATCTGGTCGTCTATCTCAAACGACCGGGTGGACAATCGCAGTTTAGCGCGCATCTCGCTAGCCAAATCACCATTCATCCAGGTATTCGGGATTTGCAGGAGTGGCTGCTCGGCGATCTGACAAGACGTGTCCGGACGGAAGAGATGGCCTCCCGTCTTTCGATGAGTGTGCGCAACTTCAACCGCTGCTTTCAGCGCGAAACCGGCACGACTCCGACGCAGTTCATCGAACGTGCGCGTGTCGAAGCCGCGCGGCGTATGCTGGAGGATGGGGATTTTCCGGCCAAGACCATCGCAGCAAATGCGGGGTTCGGAAATTACGAAACGATGAGAAAAGCTTTCCAGAAATTGCTGGGTGTCACGCCAATGTCCTATCGCGAGCGATTTGGCCGTCGAGAGCACCATGAGGCGGTACTCTACGAAGGCATTGATGCGGTATGAGCCACAAGCGCATTAGCAAGTGGCCATAAAATCGGCATGCTCGAAGGCCTGCGACGGCCCTCGAGTCGTTCAGGCGCGATTCGTTGATTCACGCCTGGTAATCGCTTCGCATGTCAAGCAGGCTTGAAGCAATAGACAGCAAGCTTGTTACCATCGAGATCACGAACATACGCGGCGTATGCATTGGGTGCCCAATCACGCGGACCGGCTGCCCCCTCATCCTTCGCACCGGCAGCCAGTGCCGTACGATGGAACGCATCGATTGCGGCGCGACTCGGCGCTTCGAACGACACGGTTACGCCATTGCCGACAGTGGCAGGTTGACCGTTCGCCGGACTCAGGACGAAGAACGAAGGCTTGTCCACGCCCCAGATCGACGCTTTGTCGTCAATGTCGGTAAGGCGCTTAAGACCGATCTCGCCGAGAATTTTGTCGTAGAAAGTCCGGGCCTGCTCGAGATCGTTGGTTCCCAGCGTGACATGAGTAAATACGGCCATTGTGATATCTCCGAGTTGAAAGTGAAATCTACGCGGTAATTGGTCTATCGCTGCGACTCGACCGCCACCGCTTTCGTCGGCCGCCGCATAATATGGCAGCGGCTCGCCGTGCGTTTCGTCACCCGATCAACACCTTGGCATGGTGCGCGATGTGATCTGCGATGAACGTTGAGATGAAGTAGTAGCCGTGGTCGTACCCCGGATGCCGGCGCAGCGTCAGCGGCTGGCCCGCCTTCGCGCACGCGGCTTCGAACACGTCGGGGTTCAGCTGGTCCGCGAGGAATTGGTCGGCGAGGCCCTGGTCGACCAGGATGCCGTCCGCGAACTTCGGCGCATCGGTGCGCGCAACCAGCTCGCTCGCGTCGTGCGCCTTCCACGCCTCGCGATCGGCGCCGAGATAGCCGGAGAACGCCTTATCGCCCCACGGGCAGCGCGTCGGCGCGGCGATCGGCGCGAACGCCGACACCGACCGGTACAGGCCCGGATGGCGCAACGCGAGCGTCAATGCCCCATGCCCGCCCATCGAGTGGCCGAAGATGCCGAGCCGCGCGCCGTCGATCGGCAGCTCGGCCGCGACGAGCTCGCGCAGTTCGCACGTCACGTACGACTCCATCCGGTAATGCGTCGACCACGGCGCTTCGGTCGCATCGACGTAAAAGCCCGCGCCGACGCCGAAATCCCACGCGTCGGTCTCGCCCGGCACGCCCGCGCCGCGCGGGCTCGTATCGGGCGCGACGAGCGCGATGCCATGCTGCGCCGCGTATTGCTGCGCGCCGGCCTTGATCGCGAACGTCTCCTCGGTGCAGGTCAGCCCCGCGAGATAGAACAGCGCTGGCACGCGGCCGTGCGCGGCCTGCGGCGGCAGGTACACCGAGAACTTCATCGGCAGGCCGATTACCGACGATTCATGCCGGTAGAAGCGCTGCTCGCCGCCGTGGCACGCGTGCGATGAAACGAGTTCGAGCATGGTCGTTGTCTCGCGATCAGTACAGCACGACAGAGCGGATCGACTCGCCCTTCTTCATCAGGTCGAAACCGTCGTTGATCTTCTCGAGCGGCAGCGTGTGCGTGATCAGGTCGTCGATGTTGAGCTTGCCTTCCATGTACCAGTCGACGATCTTCGGCACGTCGGTGCGCCCGCGTGCGCCGCCGAACGCCGAGCCCTTCCACTCGCGGCCCGTCACCAGCTGGAACGGACGCGTGCTGATTTCCTCGCCCGCAGCGGCCACGCCGATGATGAACGACTGGCCCCAGCCCTTGTGCGTGCACTCGAGCGCCTGGCGCATCAGCTTCACGTTGCCGACGCACTCGAACGAGTAGTCGGCGCCGCCGTCGGTCAGCTGCGCGATGTGGTCGACGACGTTCTCGACTTCGTTCGGGTTGATGAAGTGCGTCATCCCGAACTTCTTCGCGAGCTCGACGCGCTTCGGGTTGATGTCGACACCGATGATCTTGTCCGCGCCGACCATCTTCGCGCCCTGGATCACGTTCAGGCCGATCCCGCCGAGGCCGAACACGACCACGTTCGCACCGGCCTCGACCTTCGCCGAGTACACGACCGCGCCGACGCCCGTTGTCACGCCGCAGCCGATATAGCAGATCTTGTCGAACGGCGCGTCCTCGCGCACTTTCGCCACCGCGATTTCCGGCACGACGATGTAGTTCGAGAACGTCGACGTCCCCATGTAGTGGAACAGCGGCTTGCCGTCGAGCGAGAAGCGCGACGTCGCATCAGGCATCAGGCCCTTGCCCTGCGTCGCGCGGATCTTCTGGCACAGGTTGGTCTTGCGCGACAGGCAGAACTTGCACTCGCGGCATTCGGGCGTATAGAGCGGAATCACGTGGTCGCCCTTGCGCACGGTGCCGACGCCGGGGCCGACGTCGACCACCACGCCCGCGCCTTCATGGCCGAGGATCGCCGGGAAGATCCCTTCCGGATCTGCGCCCGACAGCGTGTAGTAGTCGGTGTGGCAGATGCCCGTCGCCTTAACCTCGATCAGTACTTCGCCCGCGCGCGGTCCTTCAAGATCGACTTCTTCGATCGTAAGCGGTGCGCCGGCCTTCCATGCTACTGCCGCATTGGTTTTCATATACTGCCCCTTCCTATGCATCACACTAAGATGACGACATGTTCGCGCGGCCAGTCAGGTCACCATGCGTCGTTGCCCTGAGATTGGCCAATTGCAGGTGGACTTTGTCCGAAAACGCGCCCGTGAGAATGGGCTCGCCTTCTCACAACTCCGCATATCGTCAATCCACCGCCTTGGTCATGTCCTCGACCACCTTCTTCGCGTCCCCGAAGACCATCATGGTCCGGTCCATGTAGAACAGGTCATTGTCGAGGCCCGCATACCCCGCCGCCATCGAGCGCTTATTCACGATCACCGTACGCGCCTTGTATGCCTCTATGATCGGCATCCCTGCAATCGGCGACCGCGGATCGATCTTCGCCGCCGGATTCACCACGTCGTTCGCACCGAGCACCAGCACCACATCGACCTGTCCGAACTCGCCGTTGATATCTTCCATCTCGTGCACGATCTCGTACGGTACATCCGCCTCCGCGAGCAGCACGTTCATGTGACCCGGCATGCGCCCCGCGACCGGGTGAATCGCGTACTTCACGTCGATCCCCTTCTCGACCAACTTGTCGGTCAGCTCCTTCAGCGCGTGTTGTGCACGTGCCACCGCAAGCCCGTAGCCCGGCACGATCACGACCGTCTGGGCGTTCCCGAGTATGAACGACGCGTCCTCCGCTGAGCCCGACTTCACCGAGCGCTGTTCCTTCCCAGCCACCGGCCCATGGGCCGACGCATCGCCGCCGAACCCGCCAAGAATCACGTTGAAGAACGAGCGATTCATCGCGCGGCACATGATGTACGACAGAATCGTGCCCGACGAGCCGACCAGCGCCCCCGCGATGATCAGCATTGCGTTGTTCAGCGAGAAGCCGATTCCCGCTGCCGCCCACCCCGAATACGAGTTCAGCATCGACACGACCACCGGCATATCCGCGCCGCCGATCGGGACAATAATCAGAACCCCGAGCGCGAACGCGGTCGTCATCATGATGATGAACGACAGCCACGATTGCGTCAGGAAGAAGATCGCCCCGAAACCGAGCATCACGAGCGCGAGTAGCAGGTTCACCAGATGCTGGCCTGCATACACGAACGGTGCTCCCTGGAACAACCGGAACTTGTACTTGCCAGACAGTTTGCCGAATGCGATCAGTGAACCCGAGAACGTAATCGCGCCGACGAACGTGCCGATAAACAGCTCGATCCGGTTGCCGAACGGGATAAAGGTCGGTGACGCCGCACCCGGCGGCACGAGTCCGAACGCGCCCGGCTCGGACACGACCGCATAGGCAATGCACACCGCAGTGAGCCCGATCAGCGAGTGCATCGCCGCGACGAGTTCCGGCATCTTCGTCATATCGACGCGTGTGGCGACCGCGAAGCCAATCGCGCCGCCGATCATCAGGGCGCCGAGCACAAGTCCGATCCCAAGCGGCTGGTTCGCACCGAGCGAGGCGGCCTGTTTGACGATCAGCGCGAGCGTCGTGAGGATCGCGATCGCCATACCGACCATCCCGAACACGTTGCCACGCCGCGCGCTCTTCGGGTTCGACAGCCCCTTCAGCGCTTGGATGAAGCATACCGACGCGACAAGATACAGAAGCGTAACGACGTTCATGCTCATCGCGCGTCCTCCTTCGCACCCTCGACGCGCTTCGGTTCTTTCTTACGGAACATTTCGAGCATACGCCGCGTTACCAGGAAGCCACCGGACACGTTGATGGCTGCGAGCGCGACCGCAAGCGCGCCGAACACCTTGCCGGTCGTGCAGACCGTCAATGCGGCGGCGAGCATCGCGCCGACGATCACAATCGCCGAGATAGCGTTGGTGACCGCCATCAGTGGCGTATGCAGCGCCGGGGTTACGTTCCACACAACGTGGTAGCCTACATAAATCGCCAGAACGAAGACGATCACATTGACAACCATCGGATTGATGATATCCATAAGCATTTCCCGGTTAAGCCGCTTTCGTTGTTTTTCCGTCATGGCACTGGAGCGTTGCGGCGACGATTTCATTCGAAGTATCTATGTTGACGGTTCCCTCATCCGTGATGATGAGCTTGAGAAATTCGAGTACATTGCGGGCGTAAAGAGCGGATGCATCGGCGGAAATCATTGACGCGAGATTTGTATATCCAACGATATGGACGCCATGTTTGGTCACAATCCGATCCACTTCGGTAAGTGGGCAGTTACCACCGCGGTTACCGCCAAACTCGTGACCGCGGCCCGCGGCCAAGTCGACAATCACGGAGCCCGCCTTCATCTGCGCAACCGTGACAACGGGTAGCAACGTCGGGGCCGGTCGACCGGGAATCAATGCCGTCAAAATGACGATGTCGGCCTCCCTCGCACGCTCGTGCACGAGCGCCGCCTGCCGGTTCAGCCACGATGCAGGCATCGACTGCGCGTATCCGCCAACGCCTTGCGCGGCGTCCCGTTCCTCATCAGTCTCGTACGGCACGTCCAGGAATTTTGCGCCGAGCGATTCGACCTGCTCTTTTACCGCCGGCCGCACATCAGACGCCTCCACTACTGCCCCGAGCCGCTTTGCCGTTGCGATGGCCTGCAAGCCTGCGACACCGGCACCAACTACCAACACACGCGATGCTTTCACCGTACCAGCGGCCGTCATCAGCATTGGCATGAAGCGCTGGTACAAGTTAGCCGCAACAAGTATCGCCTTGTATCCCGCGACATTGGCCTGGGACGACAGCACGTCAAGACTTTGGGCCTGCGTCGTGCGAGGAGCGGCTTCGAGCGCGAACGCTGTAATGCCCTCGATAGCCAAACGAATAGCGTGGTCCGCGTAGAAGGGATCGAGCATGCCGACGAGCACAGCGCCCGGCTTGAGGAATGACAGTTCGATCTCGGTCGGCGCCTGCACCTTTAGGACGATTTCGGCCGAAAGTGCGACGTCTGCATCAACGAGCTCCGCGCCTGCCCATGCAAATGCTTCGTCGTTGTAGCTGGCCGCCTCGCCCGCGCCGCTCTGAACTGCAACCCGATGACCTTGCGATACGAGCTTCTTGACAGTCTCTGGTGTTGCGGCAACGCGCGTCTCATGCATGCGAGTTTCTTTCGGAACTCCGATAAACATAGCAGTCCTTTTCAATCTATAAATTTTCACATTTAAGCGTGACTGCGGTTCACAAAATTGCACTCTCACTTACACGCGCAGTAGAACGGGAATCACCTAATATTCGAATCAATCAAAATAATGCAATCCATTTATCCAGTCGATTGACGAGGATCGCACATGCCGCGAACCTCGCAAGGACGTCTCACCATTTTCAACAGATTCATCATACGGAGATATCCCGACTTATCGAATCCATCGCAAAATAGCGATTTTCTGCAGTTATTTACGCCGCGTTAGGCCCCGGACCCCGCCAATACTGTGAATTAGTTTGACCAAGCTGCCGATGACATAAGATCAGGTTTGGATTCACCTAACACATTCGCACGACGGGACACGTCCAATTCCGACTTGATCCACAGCACCTCTTTCAAAGCATGATGCTATGCAGCCCCATGCAAGGCTCTTGGAATCGTGCTCACTTAGGGATTTCTTGCGGAAGATGGTTCCGCGAACTGCTCGACAAGCAGAGGATCGCCACGTCCGGCGCGTTTCGATCATGGGAAGTCGCGACGCCGGCGCCCCCAATGCAACAATCGAGAGACATTCGCCTTGTATCGAGCCCGGCTTCTGTTCACTCCGTCGAACGGCTACCGAATGATTGCAGAGGCTCGGCGCAATTTCGACGAAGCCTCGCGGGTCACGCGTAATTGCCGGCGCAGTCGGGTCGCTCAATGTACTTCACGAACCTCGGGCACGACCTTTTCGATCGTGACGCCGCGGCAAATTGCCGAACCGTCGACACGTCGCTTACAAGCTGTCACGCTACACGTGGGTACACGCTGTTCCAGCCTTCAAGTAGGGCAAGACCACGTGCGAAGCGAGCCCAGGGTGATGACCTGCTCATCCGTTACCCAAGGGGATCGCGGTCGAATACATCACTTGCTTCAAAGCGAAGCTTGAACGAATGCTTTTAACGTTGGGGATACGGGCAAGCTCGTCCACGATGAGTTTCTCGAGTGCCGGCGTATCGCGTACAAGAACGCGCAGAAGGTAATCCGCATCACCCGTCATGAGATAGCACTCCATCACGCCAGGTATAACGACGACTGCACGCTCAAATTCGTCGAGTCCCTCCCGTCTTTGATTCTCGAGAGATACGTGAATAAATACATTCACATTGAGTCCAAGAGTTTCTGGCGAGAGCAACGTCACCCGCTGACGAATAAGCCCGCTGCGCTCCATGGCCTTGACTCGAGCCAGGCAAGGGGACGGGGATAAGTTCACGCGCGAAGCCAGCTCTACATTGGAAAGCCGAGCATCCTTCTGCAATTCGTTCAATATCCTAATGTCGATCGCATCAAGTTGCATCTTCATACACCCCAGAAATTAACCGCATTTTCCAGAAGGATCCCGGCCTCCCCTTCCCTCGCTCGGGTACGGGGCCTATCGAACTAGTACTCGATATCGCTCGAACTCATCAACATATCCGTCAATCCTGATCCCGCCCGAACCATCGGCCAGACATTCTCCGTGCCGTCGATTGCAAAATCCATGAAAACGGTCCGGTCGGTCATCGAGATCGCCTCTCGCAGCACCGGTTCGACGTCGGATGGTCGCTCAATGCGGAAGCCAACGTGTCCGTAGGCACGGGCGAGCGCGACAAAATCAGGCAGCGCATCCATATACGAATGCGAAAAGCGGTCATGATAGTGAACATGCTGTAACTGTCTGACCATGCCGAGGTAACCATTGTTCAGCGAGACGATCTTCACCCCGAGGTCGTATTGCTTACACGTAGACAGTTCCTGAATGCACATCTGGATCGAGCCGTCGCCCGTGACTGCCACAACATCTGCATGCGGAAACGCCCGCTTCACTCCCATCGCATACGGCAGCCCGACACCCATCGTTCCCAACCCACCGGAATTGATCCAATGGCGAGGCTTGTTGAACGCATACATTTGAGCCGCCCACATTTGATGTTGCCCTACGTCCGAACAGACATACGCGTTGCCAGCTGTAACCTCCCACAGCTTCTGGATTACGAACTGCGGCTTGATCACGTTATCGTGATACGAGTACGCAAGGCAGCGCTTGGCCCGCCACACTTCGATATCGCGCCACCACTTGTCGCGGCTCGACGAGTCAATCTGAATACCATTCAACAGGGAAAGGATGCCACGCGCTACCGCCTTGACGTCGCCGACGATCGGGATTTCAACGCTAACCCGCTTGTCAATGGTCGCCGGATCGATATCGACATGGATTATCGTTCTGGAATCGGCTTGAAAGTCCTCGGGGTTCCCAATCACGCGATCGTCGAATCGCGCGCCGAGCGCGATCAATACGTCGCAGTGCTGCATCGCCATGTTCGCCTCAAAGGTGCCATGCATACCGGGCATCCCAAGGCATCTCGAATCCGATCCAGGAAAGCTTCCAAGCGCCATAAGCGTGCTGGTGACAGGTGCATCGAGGCATTTCGCGAGCGCGCCGATCTCGTCGCTTGCTTCAGACGCTACAGCGCCGCCGCCCACAAATATACAGGGTCGGCGCGCATTCGCGAGTGCTTCCGCAGCGCGACGTATCTGCCCTGCATGTGCATCTGCTTGATGGCGATAGGAGCGCAGCGACACCGTTTGGGGATACGAAAATCTGCTCTTCGCCTGAAGGACATCCTTTGGAACATCCACGACCACCGGTCCAGGGCGTCCGGTACGGGCGATATAGAATGCCTTCTTCAGCGTAACCGCCAACTCCTCTACGTCCAGCACGAGGAAGTTGTGCTTGACGATGGATCGCGTGATACCGACGGTATCGCACTCCTGAAACGCGTCTGTTCCAATGGAGGTCGTCGGTACATTGCCGGAAAGCACCACAATCGGAATGGAGTCGAAATATGCGGTCGCAATGCCAGTCACCGCATTCGTGACGCCTGGCCCCGATGTCACCAAAGCGACACCTACCTTCCCGGTCGCACGTGCATAACCGTCTGCGGCGTGCACTGCCGCCTGCTCGTGGCGCACCAGCAGATGAGTGATGCAGTCACTTTCCTGAAGTGCATCGTAGACTGGCAATACCGCTCCGCCCGGATAGCCCCAAACGGTGTCGACCCCTTCGTGTCGCAGCGCTGACACGACCATTTGTGCGCCCGACAACGGTGCGCCAGTTCCCGGCCGATCCGTTTTGGCCACTTGTTCGATCTCCGATCCAACAATTTCCACCATCCTCTCCCAGTCAATGCATCGGGGGAAAGACACGCACTTTGCCCCCTTCAGTGATGTCCGATTCAACCGCTCACGTTCCCGCGTCAAGTTCGCAGGGACGCGTCAATGTTATTTCGGTGATCTGTTGCAGTGGTATTGAAATGGCATCGAGAAGCAGGCTCGCACAGCACGATCTTCTTAAAAATCGCTCTTCCGTACAGCGCTTATGCTGGGGTGCCAGGATTTTCCCGTATGTGACGCGCACCTCGGATCCAAAGGCCGTTGTGCCAGGCCACCGGGACGTCTATTTAATCAGCATGCGCCAATTAACTTATTGGGGCATGCCTCGTCGACCAGTGCGTCTTGGACGCGCACGCCGTTCCACCGGAACGGTTGGCACTGCGCATAGAGGCTGACGGCCGCTTCGAGCGCACGTGTTTTCCTGGGAAAGGTGGCCACCCGAAACATCTTTTCCGCCCTCAAGCCCCACCCGTCCGCGTCATGCGTTGAAAATCTGGCGCACCATTGGGTTTGACGATAGAGCAGTTCAAACTGCTACGTCGCGTAGCGTTTACCTGTTTCGCAGCAGACCGAGTAGATGAAGTTCAGCCGGTGGCGGTCCAGCATGCCACGGGTTGAGGAGCGGAGGCTTCCCTCAGGAGGGAGTATCCAAAATCCGACGCGGGACATTGCCATGACCATAAACGCTTATCAACCGGCTTCGGGTATACCCCGGTGGATCCCGCACGCTGACACCGCTCCATTCTTCGTAGGCGTGCCGATCAATACTGCCGACCACATCGCGATCATTCACGTTCTGTTGCATCAATCGTGAAAGAAAGCGCGAGAACGCTGTCTATGGTTTGCCAGTGTTCTCGTCAGATGAAGGTGATGCGATTGAGGCCGCGCGATCAGATGCCAAAAGGCGCAGGCCTCGTCGGAAAACGAGGAAACTATTGAGCCGGTGCGGCTCCTCCGGCGCATGACGCAGAGGAAGTCCGTTGCATGCGGTCGATGTGTCGACGAAGCCTGTTCAGTCAAGGCCATCGGCAATGGCGCTCCCAAAAACGGCGCCTAAAATTGCTTCGACGAAAGGATTCTGCATTTCGTCGACCGTCGGCAGACTAAAGTACGGCAGGACATCCATGACTGCAGCCACGATAAGCGCGCGATCGGCCGCCGAAATCGCCACTCTTGTGTTACAAGAATCATACAGTCGATCGACGAAGCGCACGATTATGTCGTGTCTTTCAACGCACATAGTGTTCACACGCCGCCGGAGTTGCGCATCGCGAATCGCCTGCAGGCGTGCCTCGGCCCAAACGATGTAGTCGACATTGTTCGGATAGAGGCACGCATGTAGAAGCGCGAATTGCTGTCGAATAGATCCGGAAGGCACCGCGGCATCCTGCAGTAGCGTCTGCAGGTTTTCCTGGATCTCGCGATGCTTGACATGAAGCAATTCGACAAATAGCTCGCGCTTGCTGCTGAAGTTCGAGTAGAACGCGCCGCGGGTGTAGCCGACCCGCGCGACGATATCCTCCACGCTCGTCGCCATCAGCCCCTGCTCGGCTATACACAACGCCGCTGCGTCAAGGAGATGCTGACGGGTCCGTTCGCGGCTTTCTGTTCGGGTCATTCGTTTTGGTCGCATGCAGCAAAGAACTCGTCTCCGCAAAGAACACGGTTCAACAGGGTCACGATGACAACTGGGTGCGTACGGTCGCTATCGAACGGCGACCGCTTCGGACACGCCAAGTTGCCAGCCACCGCCAAGCGCCTTGAATGCGGCCACCGCCGCGCGTGCGGATTCGGTTTGCGCCTGCACGCGTTGGTCGGACGCGCGCAGCAGGCTTTCGTCGGCCTGCAACACTTCGATCAGGCTGACCACCCCTTTCTCGTACGCCGCGAACGACGCGGCACGCGCGCGGCCCAGCGAAACAACGCCGTCGGCGAGCACGGCCGCCTGTTCGTCGCGTTTGACGAGCGCCGAGAACGCGTTTTCGACGTCCTCGGTCGCGTGCAGCACCGCGAGCCGGTACGCGGCCAGCATCTCGGCATCCTGCCCTTTCGCCTGCGCGATCTGCGCATTGATCCGGCCGAAGTCGAACAGGCGCCAACGCAGGCCGAGCACACCGGCAGCCTGGTTCGCGCCGCCAGCAAACAGGTTGCCCGCGCCCATCGTCGTCGCGCTGCCGAGCAATCCGCTCAGCGAGAACTTCGGGTAATACTCGGCGATGGCCACGCCGATGCGCGCGTTCGACGCCGCAACACGCCGCTCGGCGACGATCAGGTCGGGCCGGCGCCGGAGCAGTTCGCCCGGGGTGCCGGTCGCCGCGATCCGGGGCGCAACCGGCACGTCGCCACCGGCGACCAATTCCGTGCGATGCGTGCCCGGCTGCGAGCCGAGCATCACGTCGAGCGCATTCATCGCCGCTTCCAGCGCCGCTTCGAGCACCGGCACCGTGGCGCGAACCTGCGCGAGCGCGCCTTCGGCCTGCCTGACCTGCAGCTCCGCCGCCAACCCCTTTCCATACTGCAGATTGAGGGTCGACAGCAGATCCTGCTCGGTTCGCACCTGGTCCCGCGCGACCTTTAGCCGACCCTGCAGCCCGCGAATCGTGATGTAGGTATCCGCGGTTTGCGCAGCCACGGCGAGCCGCGTCGCAACCGCCGCCGCTTCTGATGCCTGATAGTCGGCAAGCGCCGCTTCGCGGCCACGGCGCAAGCCGCCGAACACATCCAGTTCCCAGCTCGCATTGAAGTCGGCCTCGTAGTCGTTGCCGTGACGATCAAAACCGGGTGTCGAATTCAACACACGTCCCAACGGCGTTTCGACCGACTGGTAGATCCGCGCCGCTTGGCCGCTCACGTTGCCCGACGGCAGCAGCGCTGCATTCGCCGCACCGAGCCCCGCGCGCGCTTGCGCGACGCGCGCCGCGGCCTGCGCGAGATCAAGGTTCTGCGCGAGCGCCAGCGTGATGTATTGCATCAGCCGCGGATCGCCGAAGCCGGTCCACCACGTCGCGAGGTCGGCTTCGGCCACGGCGTGGCGCTGGTCCATGGCACGCTGGCCCTGGAACTGCTGTGGCATCGCCACGTCCGGCCGCACATAGTCGGGACCGACGGCACACCCCGCCGACAGGGTGGCAGCAACAACCGCAGTAAGGAGAGGTTTCAGTAGCATATGAGTTTCCACGGAACACGATTTGTGACTATAATATCAAATAGTCACTAGTTGTCCACCCTCTGCCACTTGCAATCCATGAAAAAAACCGCCCTGTCCCAGATTCCGGCGCGCGGGCCGGCCGACCACGACGTACGAGATCAGATCGTTGCGGCAGCCACCGAGCACTTCAGCCTCTACGGCTACGAAAAGACGACCGTATCCGACCTCGCGAAGGCCATTGGCTTTTCGAAGGCCTATATCTACAAGTTCTTCGAATCGAAACAGGCGATCGGCGAAATGATCTGCGCGAACTGCCTATACGCAATCGAAACCGAGGTTCAGACGGCCATGGCCGAGGCGGAATTGCCACCGGAAAAGCTGCGGCGGATGTTCAAGGTCTTCACCGAAGCGAGCCTGCGACTGTTCTTCCGCGACCGCAAGCTCTATGACATCGCCGCGTCGGCCGCCACCGGCAACTGGCAGTCGGTGCAGGCGTACGAGGCGCGCGTGCAGAAGCTGCTGCAGGACGTGCTACAGGAAGGCCGACAAAGCGGCGAGTTCGAGCGCAAGACACCGCTGGACGAAACCGCGACGGCGATCTACCTGGTGATGCGGCCGTACCTGAATCCGCTGCTGCTGCAGTACAACCTCGATACGACCGATGCCGCGCCCGCCCAGCTGTCGAGTCTGGTGCTGCGTAGTTTGTCCCCATGAATGTGACTGTTGACGAATCTAGTCACTTGCATCAGAATGAAAGTCCCGGTCATTTCATCAATGGGACTCTCATGTTTCGGCGTCGCCTCGCTCTCTCCGCAGTCGCTTCCGTACTGCCAATTGCGCTAGTCGCTTGCAGCGGCAAAGCGCCGTCCGATCCACGCACGGAGGCGCCGCTCGTGCGTATCGCTGTCGTGCAGGCGGCAGCTCCCGCGTCCCGCACGTTTACCGGCACCGTCGCCGCGCGCGTACAGAGCGACCTCGGGTTTCGTGTGTCCGGCAAGGTGATGGAGCGGCTCGTCGATACCGGACAAACCGTCCGGCGCGGCCAGCCGCTGATGCGGATCGATCCCGTCGACCTGAAGCTCGCGGCGCGCGCACGCGACGAGGCCGTGGTCGCCGCACGCGCTCGCGCGCGGCAGACCGCCGAGGACGAAACGCGCTACCGCGACCTGCGCGGCACCGGCGCGATATCGGCATCGGCCTACGACCAGGTCAAGGCGGCGGCCGATGCCGCGAAGGCGCAGCTCAGCGCAGCCGAAGCCGACGCGAATGTCGCGCGCAATGCAACCGGCTATGCGGAACTCGTCGCGGACGGCGACGGCGTGGTCATGGAAACGCTGGCCGAACCGGGCCAGGTCGTCAGCGCCGGACAGCCCGTGGTGCGCCTCGCGCACGCCGGCAGCCGGGAGGCTGTGATCCAGCTGCCGGAAACCCTGCGCCCGACCATTGGCTCGGTCGCGCAGGCCGCACTGTTCAGCAGGCAGGGCGTGAGCGTTGCCGCGACACTACGTCAGCTTTCCGATACGGCAGACGCCCGTACCCGCACCTTCGAAGCGCGTTATGTGCTGCAGGGTGCGTTGGCCGATGCACCGCTCGGTGCAACCGTCACGATCGAGATACCCGACGCGCGCGCGGCAGTGCAAAACGGCTTGCAGGTGCCAATCGGCGCGCTGCTGGACACCGGCAAGGGGCCCGGCGTATGGATCGTCAGCGGCGAACCCGCCAAAGTCGCGTGGCGGCCGGTAACGGTCGAGCATCTGAACGACGAAAGCGCGCGCGTGTCCGGCGCACTCAAGCCGGGCGACCGGGTCGTTGCGCTCGGTGCGCAACTGCTGCGCGACGGCGAAGCGGTCCGCGTGTCTGCGCCGGCCCTCGCGGTCGCGCGCGAAGGAGCACGGCCGTGAGCGAAGGTCGATTCAATCTGTCAGCGCTTGCTGTACGCGAGCGCGCCATCACCCTGTTCCTGATCTGCCTGATCTCGCTGGCCGGGCTCCTTTCGTTCTTCAAGCTGGGCCGCGCCGAAGACCCAGCATTCACGATCAAGGTGATGACCATCATCACCGCGTGGCCGGGCGCCACCGCTCAGGAAATGCACGATCAGGTAACCGAAAAGATCGAAAAGCGCATGCAGGAGCTGCGCTGGTACGACCGCACCGAGACCTATACGCGCCCCGGCCTGGCCTTCACGACGCTGACGCTGCTCGACAGCACGCCGCCGTCGGAAGTGCAGGAGCAGTTCTATCAGGCGCGAAAAAAAATCGGCGACGAGGCCGCCAACCTACCGGCAGGCGTGATCGGGCCGATGGTCAATGACGAATATGCCGACGTCACCTTCGCACTGTTCGCGTTGAAGGCCAAGGGCGAACCGCAGCGCCTGCTGGTTCGCGATGCCGAAATGCTGCGTCAGCGGCTGCTGCATGTGCCTGGGGTGAAGAAGGTCAACATCATCGGCGAGCAGGCCGAGCGCATCTACGTGCAACTGTCGCACGATCGGCTCGCCACGCTCGGCGTCAGTCCGCAGGACGTATTCGCCGCGCTCAACGGACAAAATGCGCTAACGCCGGCCGGTTCCGTTGAGACGCGCGGGCCGGAGATCTTCATTCGTCTGGACGGCGCATTCGACAAGTTGCAGAAGATCCGCGACACGCCGATCGTTTCGCAGGGCCGAACCCTGAAACTGTCGGACATCGCCACCGTCGAGCGCGGCTATGAAGATCCAGCGACGTTCATGATCCGCAGCAACGGCGAACCCGCGCTGCTGCTCGGCATCGTGATGCGCGACGGCTGGAACGGACTCGATCTCGGCCGCGCGCTGGACAGCGAAGTCGGCGCGATCAATCGCGAGTTGCCGCTGGGCATGAGTCTGACCAAGGTCACCGACCAGGCCGTGAACATCAGTTCGGCAGTCGACGAGTTCATGGTCAAGTTCTTCGCCGCACTGCTCGTGGTGATGCTGGTGAGCTTCGTCAGCATGGGCTGGCGCGTGGGCCTCGTCGTTGCCGCGGCCGTCCCGCTGACGCTGGCGGTGGTGTTCGTCGTGATGGCCGCGACCGGCAAGAATTTCGACCGCATCACACTCGGCTCGCTGATCCTCGCGCTCGGTCTGCTCGTCGACGACGCGATCATCGCGATCGAGATGATGGTTGTGAAGATGGAGGAAGGCTACGGCCGCGTGGCCGCCTCCGCGTATGCGTGGAGCCATACTGCCGCGCCGATGCTGGCGGGCACGCTGGTGACGGCTGTCGGCTTCATGCCGA
Organism: Burkholderia sp. USMB20; assembly: GCF_000949135.2. Taxonomy (GTDB): domain Bacteria; phylum Pseudomonadota; class Gammaproteobacteria; order Burkholderiales; family Burkholderiaceae; genus Burkholderia. The sequence goes on from NZ_JTAN02000017.1 coordinate 376,756, forward strand.
ACGGCTTCGCGCGCTCCACCGCGGGCGAATACACCAGCAACATGTTCTGGATCGTCGGTATCGCGCTGGTCGCGTCGTGGGTCGTCGCGGTGGTCTTCACGCCCTACCTCGGCGTGAAGATGCTGCCGGACTTCAAGAAGTTCGAAGGCGGTCACGACGCGATCTACGACACGCCGCGCTACAACCGCTTCCGCCAGCTGCTGACGCGCGTGATCGCGCGCAAATGGCTGGTCGCCGGGTCGGTCGTCGGCCTGTTCGTGCTCGCCATTCTTGGCATGGCAATCGTCAAGAAGCAGTTTTTCCCGATCTCCGATCGTCCCGAGGTCCTTGTCGAAGTGCAGATGCCCTACGGCACGTCGATCTCCCAAACCAGCGCCGCTACGGAAAAGGTGGAGGCATGGCTGGCTAAACAGAAGGAAGCGAGGGTCGTCACCGCCTACGTCGGGCAAGGCGCGCCGCGCTTTTTCCTCGCGATGGGACCTGAACTGCCCGATCCGTCGTTCGCGAAAATCGTGATCCGCACTGACAGTCAGGAGGAACGTGATGCATTGAAGGCGCGACTGCGACGGGCCGTCGCCGACGGTCTCGCGCCCGAGGCGCGCGTGCGTGTCACTCAACTCGTGTTCGGCCCGTATTCACCGTTTCCGGTGGCCTACCGGATCACCGGGCCGGATCCCGACAGGCTGCGCGACATCGCGGCCGAGGTTCAGCGCGTGATGGTGAGCAGCCCGATGATGCGCACGGTCAATGCCGACTGGGGCACACGCGTGCCGACGCTACACTTCACATTGCAACAGGACCGTCTGCAGGCGGTAGGGTTGACGTCCAGCGCGGTTGCGCAACAACTGCAGTTCCTGCTCACCGGCGTGCCCATCACCGCCGTGCGCGAGGACATTCGGACCGTGCAGGTCATCGCGCGCTCGGCCGGCGATGCGCGCCTCGACCCGGCGCGGCTCGGCGACTTCACGCTGGCCGGCGCCAACGGACAGCGCATTCCGCTGTCGCAAGTCGGTAAGGTCGACGTGCGCATGGAGGAGCCGGTCATGCGCTGGCGCGATCGCGTGTCGACGATCACGGTGCGCGGCGACATCGCCGACGGTTTGCAGCCGCCGGACGTCTCGAATGCGATTACGAAGCAGCTCCAGCCCATCATGGCGAAGCTCCCCAGCGGCTACCGAATCGAGGAAGCCGGCTCCATCGAGGAATCGGGCAAGGCGACGAAAGCGATGTTGCCGCTGTTCCCGATCATGCTGGCGGTCACGCTGATCATTATCATCTTTCAGGTCCGCTCGATCTCCGCGATGGTGATGGTGTTCCTGACGAGTCCGCTCGGCCTCATCGGCGTCGTCCCGACTTTGATTCTTTTCGGGCAGCCGTTCGGCATCAATGCGCTGGTCGGCCTCATCGCGCTGTCGGGGATCCTGATGCGCAACACGCTGATCCTGATCGGGCAGATCCATCAGAACGAGCAGGCCGGTCTCGATCCGTTCCATGCGGTCGTCGAAGCGACCGTGCAGCGTGCGCGCCCGGTGATCCTGACAGCCATGGCGGCGATTCTCGCGTTCATTCCGCTGACCCATTCGGTGTTCTGGGGCACCCTCGCCTATACCCTGATCGGCGGCACGTTCGCCGGAACGGTGTTGACGTTGGTATTCCTGCCGGCCATGTATTCGATCTGGTTCAAGATTCGACCCGATCGCACCGCAGGTGTGCGCCAGCACCGAAATGAGCCGGCAGCACTTGCCGAAGCGACGCGGCAGCACGCAGTCGGCGCGCGCGATTGAAACATCACTCAGCCTCTATACAAACCGGAACAACCATGTCGAGATCTACCGTTGTCATCGTGACCGGCGTGTCGTCGGGTATCGGACGCGCCACTGCAGAGAAGTTCGCCAAGCGCGGGTGCCGGGTGTTCGGTACTGTGCGCAGTATTGCCAAAACGGCACCGTTGGCCGGTGTCGAACTGGTCGAGATAGACGTTCGCGACGACGATTCCATTCAATCTGGTATCCGCACCATCGTTGATCGAGCCGGCCGAATCGACGTGCTCGTCAACAATGCGGGCACGAGCCTGATCGGCGCGGTGGAGGAAACGTCGGTGTCCGAAGCCGCGGCATTGTTCGACACCAATGTGTTCAGCATCCTGCGCACGGTGCAGGCTGTGTTGCCGCACATGCGGGCACAACGTAGCGGACGGATCGTCAATGTCAGCTCGGTGCTCGGTTTTTTGCCAGCACCATACATGGGACTCTATGCCGCATCCAAGCATGCGGTTGAGGGTTTGACCGAAACACTGGATCACGAGGTGCGCCAGTTCGGCATTCGCGCAACATTGGTCGAACCGTCCTTTACACGGACCAACCTGGACGTCAATGCGCCGCAGACTGGCGGCAGGATCACCGATTACGACCGCGAGCGCGAGCTCGCATCTCGCGCCGTCGTCAATAGCGTCCAAGCCGCTCCGCAACCTGATGGCGTGGGCGCCACCATCGTCGACGCGGCGCTCGGCGCGTGGCGCATGCGGCATACGCCGGCCGGCGAGGCATCGCTTTTACGCAAACTGCGGCGCTTCATGCCAGCGGGCCCCGTCGATTCGAGCCTGCGGAAAAAATTCCGGCTCGCTTAACGCCAAGCATTCCGGAATGCAACTCCAATATGTATTGCAATCCAAATTATCTGCAGACCATTTTTCGTTCAATGACTACGGCGCCGTAGCCTATGCTTCGGCTCTTTTAACCACTTTTAACCGCCCAATGGACTAACGATGACCCAAACCCCCATTGAAATCGCCGAAACCTTCTTTGAACATTGGACCGCCGACCGTATGGAAGACGGCTTGGCCATGCTGACCGAAGACGTGCTTTACGATAACGTCCCGTTCCCGACCATTATCGGTCGCGACGGCGTGCGTCAATTCCATGTGGATTTCGGATTCGGCAAGGATTTCAGAGCCGAGTTCGAGGTAGTCAATATTGCGGCGGCCGGCAACGTCGTGCTTAGCGAACGCGTTGATACCTTCTTTCACACCAGCGGTGGCGCGATCGTGCTGCCCGTCATGGGAACGCTCACGATCGAAGACGGCATGATCACCGTGTGGCGCGACTATTTCGATCCGACCGATTTCGATCGGCAGCTTGCCTCGATCAAGCGCTAAGTCCCGCATTCACGACATCGAGCGTCGATATCCAGGATCAAGGTCGAGCCTCTCGGCTCGACCCATGATTGGACAGGACCTAACGTTCCTGACGCGACACGTTCATGGCGAAGTACACGTATAGTTCGTATCCAGCATCGCGGCCTTTGCGTCATTGGCGGGCCCGGTGTAGCGCGGGTACTGCGGATACTGGCACAAGGGTCGCGTAAACGCCACGCTGCCGTCCGTGTTCAACTTCGATGCAACGAGGTTCCCGGGTGCCTTGCCCTTCGTCACCCACTGATCCAATGCAGCTACCAGGTTTGCGGAGTCCGCACCCGGGCCGCCCGAGCAGTGATTAACGCCTGGAGCCTGGTAGTAGCGAGCGAACGCGCTGACGGCCGATGCGCCCATCGTAGCTTGCAGCTTCTGATAATACGCTGTTGTTGCACGGTGACTCAAAGCCATGTCTGCAGTGCCGTGCCAAAGGAGCAGCTTCCCGCCATGGCTGACGAACGGACTCAAGTCGGCATTCGTCGCGCTATTGAGCGCAGCCATGGTGAACAGTGCTGCCGGGTTCGAATTCCAGTCGTATGCAAGTGAATTCGCGTTGGCGTCATTGGTCAGATACGACTTCACCGTCGCATCCTGAAGAAGGGACTGGAGCGAACCGCTACCGTTGCCCGTGGGGCCGGTGAACCACTGCGACCATCCGCCCGGGTCGTCTTCATTGCCCGTCAGCGCCCAGCCAGGATAGGTATACGTGCCGTTGGCGAAACTAGATGTACTCGTCCAGGTGTTGGCCGCGGCAATCTGCGCGTCCGACAAGCATGAATCACCGGCGTCGGTCCCGCTTGGGCAGCGAAGGACTGAAGGGTCGAAATTGCATGCAGATTGATTGGAAACCACCCCGTCTACGATCCCATCTGCCGCATCACATTTGTCGCGAATGGCTTTCGCCAGCAGGGAAATCTTCCCTGTCGTGAATGCCGCCCCTGGTGCCGCGACCGCCTTCGCATTGCGGTTGAACGCCCCCATGAATGCCGGCCAATCGTATGCCGGTGCGCGGACGATCACGCCGTCGAAAAGATCAGGATTTCGCTGGATAGCCATCAATCCCTCACGCCCACCGTTGGAACACCCTTCGTAATAGGACTGGTCCGGCGCTTTGCCATAGATCAGATGCAGCATGTCTTTCGCAGCGGCCGCAGCCGTCGGAACGGAACCTGAGCCGAACATGGATGCCAAAAATGGATCCGAAGCGAACGAAGCATCCACCGCAGAGGTACCGATGTGGCCACCGTTGCTTTGAACAATCGCGTACCCGGCTTTCAAGACTTCCGGCCCGCTCCACAGGTAGTTCTGAATCGAACCATCGTAACCGCCACCACCCGCATACAGCAGCTTCCCGTTCCAGTTGTCAGGAAGTTGCACCTGCATCTCGAGTTGAGGCGAGATCAGCGCCGATACCTTGCAGTATGCCGGATCAGCACCTGTCGCCGCCACCATCGATGCATCGGTTACCGATGCGCCGCCAGCAGACTTTCCCTTCACCACGTCGCAAGCCTGTTGTGCTGTCAGCGATACCGGCGTCGCAGGAGCGTCGTCACTTCCACCACAACCCGATATCCCCATCGATGCAATGGCGGCCAGCGTGATTGCCACCACCGGACTTCCTGGCTTCGTTCTCACCTTTGTCTCCTCCTAATTGGAATGGCATCGCGTCACGGTCGAGGACGCAATGACATGCTGCCTGCCTCGTGCGTGCGCATTTGTCTCGCGAGTGACATTCAAACGCGGCGCATGCCGTTTTCGGGGAAACACCTAACAGAAAATGGGCCGATGTGTCGCACGCCATGTTGTCGCGTCATGCGCGTTGCATGCCACTTAGGCCCGGCCGGCTCATCTGGCAGCGCGGGAAACAAGCACGGAGCCTGTCGCGCGCACGCACGATTGCCCTGCCGCATTCTTGATGGAGCCGTCGAGGTCCAGCAAGCGGCCGTTGCGGTGCGGCCGAATTGCCGATACTTCCCACGCGAGATCGATTCGCTCCTCCGGAAAGACCGGCAGCAATAATTCGAACTACAAGCGCACGCCAACCACCTCTCCCCTTCGGGCAAAGTGCGACGCCGCGAGTCCCATCAGCAACGCGACGGTATAGGTGGCGCTCGCAATCGGTCTTCAAAAACGTGTGGTGGCCGCGTAAGCCGCGTGGTGGTGCAGGGGGTTGTCGTCTCCGGAGGCGAGCGCAAACGCTCGAGCCTCGCTGGCGTTACAGGCGTGGCTGCGCGAAAACCTGTACCCGATTTCAATCGCCGAGGTGTCGATTCTCATGGGCGTGGGTCAAAGTCGAAGAATGGTGTCGAACATGTTCGCTGCAACCTCCGCAGAGGAAGCAGCCGTCCTCGATGCCGCCCGCTGCAGCAATGCACGCTGTCGTGGACTACACGCCCGATAAGGCCGTAATGGCTTCCCGGCTTCCGACCAACTCCCGAAGCCGGAATTTCTGGATCTTTCCCGTTCCGGTCTTGGGCAGTACCCCGTAGACAACGCGAAGGGGACATTTGTAATGGGCAAGCCGTTCGCGGCAAAAGCGGATGAGTTCGGCCTCGTCCGGAACCGAGGCGCCTGGCTTCAACTCGATGAAGGCGCACGGCGATTCACCCCATTTGGCATCGGGCTGAGCGACTACAGCCGCGATCAGAACTGCCGGATGCCGATGAAGAACATCTTCGACCTCGACCGAAGAAATGTTCTCTCCACCCGAGATAATGACGTCTTTGGAGCGGTCGGTGATCTGTATATAGCCATCCGGATGCACCACCGCGACGTCGCCCGTATGGAACCACCCGTCGCTGAACGCAGCCGCCGTAGCGGCCTCATTCTTGAGGTATCCCTTCATCACGACATTGCCGCGAATCAGCAGTTCGCCTTGCGTCTTGCCGTCCCAAGGCACGGGCACACCGCTACCCTGATCCGCGACCCGGAGCTCCTCCAGGCCCGCCGCCCGACTTCCCTGTCTCGCCATGAGACGCGCCTTGTCGTCCGACGACAGGCCGCTCCAGGCTGGCTCGACGAAGCAACTCACGGGCGTACCCGATGCTTCGGTGATGCCGTAGACGTGCTCAACTTCAAAGCCCATCTCCGACACCGCCTTCAGTACGGCAGCCGGTGGAGGCGAACCGGCCGTTCGCACTCGAACCGTTTGCGACATCGGTACGCGCTCCGATTCGGACGAACTGGCCAACGATGCGAGCACGATGGGTGCCGCGCAGAAGTGGTCGACACGGTGCTGCCGAATGGCCTCGAAGATGTTCGAGGCTGTCAATTTTCGCAGGCAAACATGCGTGCCCGCCGCCGCCGTGACGGCCCATGCGAAGCACCACCCGTTCGCGTGAAACAACGGAAGCGTCCAGAGGTATACCGGGCGACGCGGCATGCCCCAATCCGTCAGTTGAAGCATGCTCATCAGATACGTGCCGCGGTGGCTCGGGACCACACCCTTGGGGTCGGAAGTCGTACCGGATGTGTAGTTCAGGGCGATTGCATCCCACTCGTCCGATGGCCAGACGCCGGAAAAATCGGGATCGCCTTCGGCCAGGAACGCCTCGTACTCGATTTCCCCTATCCGATCTCCCCACGTCGCCTCGATATCGGCAATATCAATGATCAGCGGTTTGTTCTCGAGCTGTTCAAGCGCACTTGCCGCTAACGAAGAAAACTCGCGGTCCACCAGCAGGACCTTGCATTCGCCATGACGCAGGATGAACCGGACGCCATCTGCATCCAGCCTGCAGTTGATCGCGTTGAGAACGGCCCCGGACAACGGCACCCCGTGATGCGCTTCGACCATGGCCGGCGTGTTCGGCGCAAGGATGGATACCGTGTCTCCACGCGTGATCCCGCGCTTGACCAGCGCGCTGGCAAGACGACGACATCGCGCCCCCGTCTCTCGCCACGACTGAGTCGATTCTCCATGAATTATGGCAGTGTGATCGGGATACTGGTCCGCGCATCTGTCGAGAAAGTGAAGCGGTGTGAGCGGTACGTGATTGGCCTGCGTGCGATCCAGCCCTTTTCCATAGATTTTTTCGCTCATGTCTCCTCATCCGTCTATGAATGCTCGTCCCTGGACGTATCCGTCCTTGATCTGCTACAGCAGTCTAGAGAAGGTTCGGCGCTCGAATTGTCCCCGCCGAGACATTCCCGCCGACCATGCGGATTTCACCGAAGCAAGACGCCGATTGTCTTGTGCAAGACATTAGCGTCCCGCTTAGATGGCTACTCTGGCCGAGTGGAAGTGCAGTTCGCACGATTCGATCCCGAGGTCGTAGATGGAACGAGTTGCAGCACCGCCGGAGGAACTCTCGTCGATCCGATCGGCCGTTGAATGGGCAATCGCGACGCGACGCAGCGTAAGAGCCTATCTGCCAACGCCAGTGCCCGAGGAAACCATCAAGGCAATTCTTGACGTGGCACGCTATGCGGCGACCGGCGTGAACATTCAACCGTGGAAAGTCCACGTCGTCACCGGAGCGGCGCGAGACCGCGTATGCAATGCGATCAAGAAAGTCGACGCCGATCCGTCGCTGGCAGACATGCATGCCGATGAGTGGAACTACTACCCAAACGAGTGGGTATCCCCGTACATTGACAGACGACGCGCGCTCGGATGGACGCTATATTGGCTGCTCGGCATCCGGAAGGAAGATCAATCGAGGATGCGCGAACAGCACGGGCGCAACTACCAATTCTTCGATGCACCCGTCGGGCTGTTCTTCACCATCGACCGCGTGATGCAGCAGGGCAGCCTGCTCGACTACGGAATGTTCTTGCAGAACATCATGATCGTCGCGCGCACCTACGGCATCAGCACGTGCCCGCAGGCCGCCTTCATGAAGTATCACAAGATCATCGAGAAGGAGCTGGGCCTCGAGTCCGACGAAATGTTCCTGATCGGAATGAGCGTGGGCTACGCGGACGAAAGCCGTATCGAAAACGCTCTTGTCTCCGACAGAGCGCCTTCGTCCTCGTTCACCGTCTATCACGCCACCTGAGTCCGCCGACAGAGCGGTCCTCGCTTACAGCACCACGATATCCACAAGGAAATGGAGGAGACAATGAGCAGCGAAATCGATGTCCAAAAGGTTGTACAAAGTGCAAGATTCACCCGCTTTCACGGCTTGATCCTGTTCTGGAGTGTCCTTATCCTCGTTCTCGATGGCTACGATCTCGCCGTCGTTGGCGCGGCGCTGCCGTCGATCATGAAAGATATGGGCGTCAACGCGGCAAAGGCCGGCTTCATGGCGAGTTCGGCACTGTTCGGCATGATGTTCGGCGCCATATACCTCGGCACGCTGGCCGACAAGATCGGTCGTCCGGTTTCCATCTGTGCATGCATCGGGTTATTCAGCACATTTACCGCTGCGGCCGGTCTTACACACGATCCCGTCTCATTCAGCATCACGCGGTTTCTGGCGGGCCTTGGAATCGGCGGCGTCCTTCCGATCGTCACCGCGCAGATGGGCGAATTCGCACCGCGAGCCATCCGGGCGCGCCTCGTCACGATCGTGTTTGCCGGCTATTCGATCGGCGGGATTCTTGTCGCGCTAACGGGCAAGCAGATGATCGAATCCAATGGCTGGCAATCGGTCTTCTTTCTCGCGGGAACACCGGTGTTGCTCATCCCCTTCATCGTGATGACGATGCCCGAATCCCTCGCGTTCCTGGTACGGAAAAATCGTGCCGTGAAAATTGAAGCGATTATCCGGAAGATCGCGCTGGACGTGCGGCTTCAACCTGGCGACCGTTTCGTCATGCCGCAGCAGGCAATGAGCAGCACACCCGTGGCGAGCCTGTTCCGCGATGGCCGAGGATTCAGCACGGTCATGATCTGGATTGCGTTCTTCATGGGTCTCTTCATGGTGTACGCGCTGAGCTCCTGGCTGACGAAACTCATGGCAATGTCGGGCTACAGCCTCGGGTCGGCATTGACGTTCGTACTCGTCTTCAACGTCGGAGCGGTCGTAGGCGCGATCGGCGGAGGGTGGCTTGGCGACAAGTACAACATCAAGTACGTGCTGGTGGCATTCTATGCCGCGGGAGCCGTCTCGCTAGCGTTGATGGGATACACCAGGTCCACCGAACTGCTGTTCCTGATCGTGTTCGTGGTCGGCGGCTCGACGCTCGGCACCCAGCTCCTGGCGTACGCGTATGCCGGGGAGTTTTACCCTGCGGTGATCCGGTCGACGGGCGTCGGGTTCGCGTCCGGTGTCGGTCGCCTTGGCGCGATTGCCGCGCCCGTGCTGATCGGCTTGTTGGTCTCGATGCGCCTGCCTCTCGAACAGAATTTCCTGGCGATCTCGATTGCCGGCGTGCTGGGTACCCTCGCGGTCACGATGATCGACCATCGCCGCAGCGCGGTATCGCGGCACGACATGGACGCGGTCTCCACGCGCGTCGATGCCTCGTCGTCCGCCAGCAGCTAGGCGGCTCATTTCCCGCTGAGCCCGGTCGAAGCAGATTGCGGCTCGCGTTCACGCGCCGACGTTGCAGGATCGCCGGCGCGGGAGGTGCCGCGCGGGCAGCCGAAGCCGGAGTCCGCACCGGGCTCCCAGCGCGAGATGCCGACGCACCGCGCACCACCCTGCAGACGATGTCGCCATCACGCAACCGTTACTGGCAATGCCAGAGAGCCGGACACTCCACGCAAACAAAACGTGATGATAGCCGTCACGTGGGCGCTGGCCTGCTCGGCATCGGGCGCGGCGCTGCCGGTGAGCGGGACGACAAGTCCTTCGAACAGACACCCAACAATGCAGTCCGCCGAAGCCATTGCGTCCTGTGTCGGGAACTCCCCGTTCGCCATCCCCTGCTCGATGATCGTCTTGAATACCCTCGCCAGCGCTCTGTGAAAGGTCAAGCGCATTGCCTCGACATCGGGCTCGACAGGTTCGGCGACCAGTGAATACGCCAGGCGCCGCCCCCGCAACGCGCGGCTGGCGAACGTCCAGACAGCGGCACCGAGACGCTCCGCCGCTGTGCCGTCACGCATGGCGATGCCGGCGACAACATCGACTTCACGCTGTGCCGTCGTCCTGACCACCTCGACCATCAGATCCGTCTTCGATGCGAAATAGCGGTACAGCGTGCCAATCGCGATTCCGGCAACTTGAGCGATTGCAGACATTTGCGCGTCGCGAAACCCCACTTCAGCAACCAGATCGCGTGCAGCCTTCACGATTAACGGATGCTTGTCGGCGCCTCTACAGCGGACGCGAACACGCGCCGGACTAACTGGAATTTCCATTTCATTTACCGTCACATCCGAGGCACGTGCAGGCATCCCGCCGGCCTCCCTGCACCACCACGATCGCAAACGTTGAATCGTCTGACCGTTGGCTCCCTGTACGTTGAAAATAATCCTACGCGAAAAATCCAGACATGGGTTCTCAATGCGCCGGTACAAACACCTAGCGCCCGCGTCTTGACAGTGAGTATGCCGGAACCTACTCTTAAGCGAACTTCGATTCTATTTAACGGAGCGACTGGCACCTCGGGATTTTCCGAACGGCACACCGACCTGTCAGCATGTGATTCGTGACGTTAGGAGTCCTCACGCAACGGCCCGCTACTGTTCCGAACGATGAACCAACTTTGTGGCATGCAAACCATCGACGCAAAGCGGGAAGCGCTGCCTCCGACCGCGGAGATGGCACGACCCTGCAACCGCGAAGATCTCGGCGTCCGAAAACATGACAACGGTTGCGGTAACCCCGCGGGCATCACCGTCGACGCATTTCTCGCCCGCTGCTCCTGGTACGTCAATCTGACTGACGGCCAAAGGGAGATGGTCAAGCGCGATTGCTTCGACAGGTCCTACGCTCCCGGTGCGATCGCTTGCCACCGGGGCGACGCCGTGGACCATTGGCTGGGCGTAATTGAGGGCATCGTCAAAGTCGATACCGCGTCAAAAAAAGGCCGTGTCGTCACGTTCGCGGGCATCCCGGCAGGCTCGTGGTTCGGGGAAGGCAGCGTCCTGAAGGACGAACCTCGCGCCTACTCCGTCACCGCGGTTCGTGACAGCCGGCTCGCCTTCATACCTCGTGCGACGTTTTTCTCGCTCCTGGAGAACAGCCATACATTCAGCCGTTATGTGATTGACCAACTCAACGCCCGATGCGGCTACTACATCGGTCTGGTTCAGAACTTACGTATACACGAGGCGCCCGCCCGCGTGGCGTTTTGCTTGACCGAACTTTTCAATCGGCAGCTACATCCTGCTACCGCGATGACATTGGGCTTCTCACAGGAAGAGATTGGTAGACTCTCCGGGCTCTCGCGTCAGAACGCAAATCGGGCTCTTCGCACGTTGGCTGATGACGGCCTAATCCTCGCCGAATACGGGGCGGTGCAAATTCTCGATCTCGAAGGCCTAAGAAAATTTGCACATTCGGAAGATTAAACCGAGCACTGGAGAGGTTCGGCGCCCCCATAAACGAAGCCCAACTTTACATTCGGAGATATGGTTGAACCACTCAGTCTTATAAGAACTTATGGATCTCCAAATTACCGGCCTCGAAAAGCGAACGTGGCCGCTCCAGCATGCCTTTCAAAGGCTCTCTAGAAGCATTTAATTCAGTGACGGATTGTGAGCTGATGCCACACACCTTCCCCCGACCTGCCCCACCGCTCGATGCCATGATCGGATCCCATTAGAGAGCTCCGGCCAGTGCCCCTTTACGCGCGCCGGCGGTACATGCAGGCGCATCCACTAGTGGGTAGCGGTAGGTGACTGATGCTGAGCTGTAACCGCTAAGCGTCACGGGGCCTTGTCATCCGACAACCTTCAACGACCCGTCTTCCCATAGCCCAGTCGTCCCACCGTCAGTTCTCGACCATGCTCGCGTGATCGAGTACGACGCACTCGGACCGCCACTTCACAGAGCCGCCGTCCGCGACGACCGCTGCTCTCTGCAATCGGACGTCGCTTTTGCGCAACAAATAGAGAGAACTACTCAAGCAAACTAATTCTGAGTACACGATTGAGTGTGGTGCAATACTTACTAATAGACATTTTTCTTATAAATCAATCGTTTAACAATATTTTTCGAGTCCTCTCCTGGGCACCATCTGTTTTCTAAAAAGGTCGGCTTTTAGCCGGCCTTTTTTCATTTCCGGCGCCGAATCGATACCAGGTTCACGCAGCGCCCAATACCGTCGCCGGTGACGCGCATGACGCGCCATCCTTCCTTCGCCACCTGCGCATCAGGACAAATCGCCCCCCGGCTTGCGCGACGAGACAGTCCGGCCGGCGATCCGCCGAGAGCGCGCGCCGGCCGCGATCCATCGCGCGAATTCGACATCGCCGGTCCCGCTGCACGCCGCGGTGGCCACCCGCCCGCGACAACCCAGACCCCTCCTTCGTCCCGGAACAAAACCGGGATTTCCCTAGGCTGACATGCCAGCGCTCATGCGGTTAAATAAATCAACATGATTTATTTAATGCGTCGACGTTCGACGCAACATGGAAGGAGACGCCATGCGAAGCCCGCACTTCGGTCAGGGCAGCAATTCGGCCAACGTGCGCCGTTACAACGAGCGCCTGCTGCTGAAGACGCTGCGCCGCGTGGGCAGCGCGTCGAAGGCCGACCTCGCGCGTCTCGCGAACATGACGAGCGCGGCGGTCGGCGGCATCATCGCGTCGCTCGCCGACGCGAAGCTGATCGAATCCGCCGGCCGCACCGAGGGCCAGCGCGGCCAGCCGGCGTCGCTGATTCGCCTCGATCCGCGCGGCGCGTTCGGCATCGGCGTCCATCTCGACCGGATGCGCATCGAGACGGCGCTCGTCAATTTCGCGGGCGACGTGCTCGGCCGCCGCTCCCACGACTGCCTGCTCCCACCGCCCGCCGACGTGCTCGACATCGTGCGGCGCGACATCGATGCGATGCAGGATCTGCTCCCCACGCATGAGCGCGCGCGCCTGACGGGCGTCGGCGTCGCCCAGCCGTACAACCTCGGCGCGTGGATGCGCGAACTCGGCCTCGCACCCGACACGTTCCGCGCGTGGGAAGACGTCGACTTCGCGAGCGACCTCGGGCGCACGCTGTCGCTGCCCGTGTTCGGCGAAAACGACGGCAACGCGGCCGCGATCGCCGAACTGTTCTACGGGTACGGCCGGCAGTGCGACGATTTCGTGTACCTGTTCATCGGTCCCGCGATCGGCGGCGGCATCGCGATCGACGGCGACTGCCTGCGCGGCGTGACCGGCAATGCCGGCGACATCGCCGTGATTCCGGTGCCACCGAGCCGGCTGGCGTCCGCGCCGCCGCCCCGCGGCCCGTGGGACATCCTGCTCGCCCGCGCATCGCTGCACGCGCTCGTGCGTCATCTGCGCCATCACGGCGAGACGGTCGAGAACCGCGCCGATCTCGAGGCCTGTATCGCGCGTGGCCTGCCGGCGGTCGACGAATGGATCGACGACTGTGTCGACGCGCTCGCGCCGGCATTGCGTGCGGTGCTGTGCGTCGTCGATGCGCCAGTGGTCGTGCTCGACGCCGATACCGACGCCGGCCTGCTCGATGCGGTGACGACCCGCCTGCGCGCGGCGCTCGTCGCCACCGCGCCGGAAGCGCGCGGCACGCCGACGCTCGTGCGCGGCTCGTTCGGCGCCGACGCCGGTGCGATCGGCGCCGCGACACTGCCGATGTTCTTCAACTTCTCTCCACGGGCCGGCATCCTCAAGGGCGCCCGCACCGAATCGCAGGAGGTCAACCATGTCGCGTTCTGAGTCCCCCCGGCCGCTGCTCGAGATGCGCGGCATCAGCAAGACCTTCCCGGCCGTGCGCGCGCTCGACAACGTCAGCCTGACCGTCTATCCGGGCGAGATCCATTCGCTGATGGGCGAGAACGGCGCGGGCAAGTCGACGCTGATGAAGATCCTGTCGGGCGCGTACCGCGCCGACGCCGGCGGCGAGATCCTGATCGACGGCGCGCGCATCGACGTCGACGGCCCGCTCGCCGCGCGCGATGCCGGCGTCGCCGTGATCTACCAGGAGCTGTGCCTCGCGCCGAACCTCACCGTCGCGGAAAACATCTACGTCGGCCGCGAACTGCGCCGCGGCAACCGCCGCTGGGGCACCATCGACCGCGCGGCGATGGCGCGCGGCTGCCAGGACGTGCTCGCGCGCCTCGGTGCGCCGTTCGGCCCCGACACGCTGGTCGGCACGCTGTCGATCGCCGAGCAGCAGCTCGTCGAGATCGCGCGCGCCGTGCATACCCGCGCACGCATCCTCGTGATGGACGAACCGACGACGCCGCTGTCGTCGCGCGAAACCGAGCACCTGTTCGGCCTGATCCGCCAGCTGCGCGAGGAAGGTCTCGCGATCATCTACATCAGCCACCGGATGGCCGAAATCTACGAACTGTCCGACCGCGTGTCGGTGCTGCGCGACGGCTCGTACGTCGGCACGCTCGAGCGCGCGTCGCTGTCGGCCGAGCGGCTCGTCGCGATGATGGTCGGCCGCGACATCTCCGGCTTCTACAAGAAGGAACACGCGCCGTACGATCCCGGCCACCTGCTGCTGTCGGTGCGCGACATCGCCGACGGCGAGCGCGTGCGCGGCTGCAGCCTCGACCTGCATGCGGGCGAGGTGCTCGGCATCGCCGGGCTCGTGGGCGCGGGCCGCACCGAGCTCGCGCGGCTGATCTTCGGCGCGGAGCCGCGCACGCGCGGCGACGTGAAGCTGGGCGAGCGCACGTTCGGCGCGCATTCGCCGCGCGACGCGATCGACGCGGGCCTCGTCTATCTGACGGAAGACCGCAAGCGCCAGGGCCTGTTCCTCGACATGAGCGTGCGCGACAACATCAACATCTCGGTGTGCAACCGCGATGCGCGGCTCGGCGCGCTCGATCTCGCGCGCGGCGCCACGCGCGCGCGCGACGCGATCGCGTCGCTGTCGATCCGCGTGCCGAACGCGAACGTCAACGTCGGCGCGCTGTCGGGCGGCAACCAGCAGAAAGTGCTGCTGTCGCGCCTGCTCGAGACGAAGCCGCGCGTGCTGATCCTCGACGAGCCGACGCGCGGCGTCGACATCGGCGCGAAATCCGAGATCTACCGGATCATCAACGAACTGGCCCGCGCGGGTGTCGGCGTGATCGTGATCTCGAGCGAGCTGCCGGAGATCATCGGCGTCGCCGACCGCGTGCTCGTGATGCGCGAAGGCGAGATCGCCGGCGAACTCGGCGGCCACACGCACACGCCCATCACGCAGGAAGCGATCATCGCGCTCGCCACCGGCTCGCAGGCCGAGCTCGCCGACGCGCACTGACCACGGCCCCTTCATTTCCTTCTTCCTTCAAGGTACCGACATGATCAACCCGACCAAGCAGCGGAACCTCGCGTCCGCGACGGCCCATCCGGTCGCCAACCGTACGCCGCTGATGCGCGGCGCCGATCATCGCGCGCGCATGCAGTCGCTGCTGCGCACCGCCGGCATGCTGCCGGTGCTGCTGGTGCTCTGCATCGGCTTCGGCTTCATGACCGACGGCTTCTTCACGCTGCAGAACCTGTCGATCGTCACGCAGCAGGCGTCGATCAACATCGTGCTCGCCGCCGGCATGACCTTCGTGATCCTGACGGGCGGCATCGACCTGTCGGTCGGCTCGGTGCTCGCCGCATCGGCCGTCGCCGCGCTCATCGCGTCGACCATCCCCGGCTGGGGCTGGCTCGGCGTGCCGATCGCGCTCGCGGTCGGCCTCGTGTTCGGCGCGATCAACGGCGGCCTGATCTCGTTCCTGCGCCTGCCGCCGTTCATCGTCACGCTCGGCGCGATGACGGCCGTGCGCGGCGTCGCCCGCCTGATCGGCAACGACACGACCGTCTTCAACCCGCAACTGCCGTTCGCGTTCATCGGCAACGGCACGATCCTCGGCGTGCCGTGGCTCGTCGTGATCGCGTGCGCGGTGATCGCGCTGTCGTGGTTCATCCTGCGCCGCACGGTGCTCGGCATGCGGATCTATTCGGTCGGCGGCAACCCGGAAGCCGCACGGCTGTCGGGCATCAACGTGCGCGCGATCCAGCTGTTCGTGTATGCGGCGTCGGGCCTGCTCGCCGGCCTCGGCGCGGTGATGTCGGCCGCGCGGCTCTATGCGGCCAACGGCCTGCAGCTCGGCCAGTCGTACGAACTCGATGCGATCGCCGCGGTGATCCTCGGCGGCACGAGCTTCGTCGGCGGCGTCGGCTCGATCGTCGGCACGCTGATCGGCGCGCTAATCATCGCGGTGCTGACCAACGGCCTCGTGCTGCTCGGCGTGTCCGACATCTGGCAATACATCATCAAGGGGCTCGTGATCATCGGCGCGGTCGCGCTCGACCGCTATCGCCAGCGCGACTCGGCCCGCACCTGATTCGTATTCCTCACCACTCGACCATCGGGGCGCAGGCAGGTCCTCCTGCACCCATCTGCCAACGGACCTTCCGGAGACACAACGACATGTTCAAGCAAAAAGCCGCCCTGACCGCCGTCGCCTGCGCGCTCGCCTTCGGCGCCGCCGCCGCCCACGCAGCCGACAAGCCGCTGAAATCGATCGGCGTCACGGTCGGCTCGCTCGGCAACCCGTACTTCGTCACGATCGTGAAAGGCGCCGAGGCGCGTGCCAAACAGCTCAACCCGAACGCGAAGGTCACCGCGGTCTCGGCCGACTACGACCTGAACAAGCAGTTCACGCAGATCGACAACTTCATCTCCGCGCACGTCGACATGATCCTGCTGAACGCGACCGATCCGAAGGCGATCGAGCCGGCGGTAAAGAAGGCGCAGGCGGCGGGCATCACGGTCGTCGCGGTGGACGTCGCGGCGGCCGGCGCGAACGCGACCGTGCAGACCAACAACGTGAAGGCCGGCGAGCTGGCATGCGACTACCTTGCGAAGAAACTCAACGGCAAGGGTAACGTGATCATCGAGAACGGCCCGCAGGTGTCGGCCGTGATCGATCGCGTGAACGGCTGCAAGACCGTGCTCGCGAAGAACCCGGGCATCAAGCTGCTGTCGAGCGACCAGGACGGCAAGGGCTCGCGCGAAGGCGGGATGAATACGATGCAGGGCTACCTGACGCGCTTTCCGAAGCTCGACGGCGTGTTCACGATCAACGACCCGCAGGCGATCGGCAGCGATCTCGCGGCGAAGCAGCTGAACCGCCCGAACATCGTGATCACGTCGGTCGACGGCGCGCCCGACATCGAAGTCGCGCTGAAGTCGAACACGCTCGTGCAGGCGTCGTCGAGCCAGGATCCGTGGGCGATGGCGCAGCAGGCCGTCAACGTCGGCTACGGGATCATGAACGGCCAGAAGCCGGCCAACCCGATGATCCTGATCGAGCCGACGCTCGTCACGCGCGACAACGTGAAGGCTTACAAA
Source organism: Burkholderia sp. USMB20 (assembly GCF_000949135.2). Classification (GTDB taxonomy): domain Bacteria; phylum Pseudomonadota; class Gammaproteobacteria; order Burkholderiales; family Burkholderiaceae; genus Burkholderia. Next base: position 394,306 of record NZ_JTAN02000017.1, read on the forward strand.
GGCTGGAGCTCGCACTGACCCGTCCCAACGCATCCCAGGCCTGACACGACCATGACCTCACTGACCCAAACGCGCGCGTGGCGCGCGCTCGCCAGCCATCGGGACGCGTTGTCCGGCGTCTCGATTCGCGCACGATTCGACCGCGACCCGGCACGCGCATCGCGCTTCAGCCTCGAGGCGGCCGGGCTTTTCGTCGATTACTCGAAGAACCCCGTCGACGACGAAACCATCGCCCTGCTGGTCGCCCTCGCCCAGGAGGCGGGCGTCGATGCGCATCGCAACGCGATGTTCGCCGGCGAGCGCATCAATCGCACGGAGAACCGCGCGGTGTTGCACGTCGCGCTGCGCGACCGTTCGGGTGCGCCGCGTATCGTCGACGACGTCGACGTGTCGCGGCAGGTCAGCGACGTGCTGGCCCGGATGCGGCGCTTCTCCCACGCGGTTCGCTCGGGTGAGTGGCGCGGCCACACGGGTCGCGAGATCACCGACGTCGTCAACATCGGCATCGGCGGCTCGGACCTGGGGCCGAAGATGGTGTGCGAGGCGCTCAAGCCTTACGCGCACGAACGGTTGACGGTGCATTTCGTGTCGAACGTGGACGCAGCCGACATCGCCGAAGTGCTCAAGCGCGTGAACCCGGAGACGACGCTGTTCATCGTGTCGTCGAAAACGTTCACGACCCGTGAGACGCTCCTGAACGCCCATACCGCCCGCGCCTGGCTGCTCGACAGCGGCGCGCCGGACGCGGCGATCGCCCGCCACTTCGTCGCCGTGTCGACGAATGCCACGGCCGTTGCGGAATTCGGCATCGATACCGACAACATGTTCGCGTTCTGGGACTGGGTGGGCGGACGCTACTCGTTGTGGTCCGCCATCGGGTTGCCGATCGCGATCATGGCCGGCATGGACGCGTTCGAGCAACTGCTCGACGGCGCGCACGCGATGGACCGTCACTTCGCGCAAGCACCGCTTGCCTGCAACCTGCCCGTCCTGCTCGCCCTGATCGGCATCTGGCATCAGAACTTCCTCGGTACGACGAGCCAGTTGATCGCGCCATACGACAACTATCTGCACCGGTTGCCCGCGTACCTGCAGCAGCTCGACATGGAAAGCAACGGCAAATCGGTGACGCTCGGCGGCGAGCGCGTCGATTACGCGACCGGCCCGGTCATCTGGGGCGAACCGGGTACGAACGGGCAACACGCGTTCTTCCAGCTCCTGCACCAGGGTACCGCGATCATTCCGACCGACTTCATCGTGTGCATGCGGCCGCATCACGCGTTCGATCATCACCATGCCGTCCTCGTCGCAAACTGTTTCGCGCAGTCGGAGGCCTTGATGAACGGATCGCGCTCGACGACCGAACCGCATCGCAATTTCGAAGGCGACCGGCCCACGAACACGATCTGCCTGGACACGCTCGATCCGGCATCCCTCGGCGCGCTGATCGCGTTGTACGAACACAAGGTATTCGTGCAAGGCGTGGTATGGCGGATCAATTCGTTCGATCAATGGGGCGTCGAACTCGGCAAAAAGCTCGCGGTCGCGATCGAAGGCGAGTTACTCACCCCCGCGCAGATTCACTCGCACGACGGCTCGACCAACCAACTGATCAACCGCTTCAAGACGCGGCGCCACGCTGCGGCCTGATCTCCCGAATCCCATCATGAAGCTACCGCGACTGGTCATCTTCGGCGAAGCCCTGACCGATTTCATTCGAGACGACACGAACCGCTGGCACAGCGTTGCCGGCGGCGCATGCTGGAACGTCGCGCGCGTCGGCGCGCGCCTCGGCACGCCGACCGGCTTTGCCGGTGCCGTGAGCGCCGACATATTCGGCGACGAGCTCATGCGAAAGAGCGCCGAAGCCGGCCTCGACATGCGCTTCACGCAGCAGGTCGACCGCCCGCCGCTGCTTGCGATGGTGGTCGAGACGCGGCCGCCGAAATATTTCTTCATCGGCGAGAATAGCGCCGACCTCGCGTTCGATCCCGCCGCGTTGCCTTCGGACTGGCTCGACGCCGCCGAAATCATTCATTTCGGCTGTCTCGGCCTGGTGCGCGAGCCCCTCGCCTCGCGTCTGATCGACATTGCGCTCGCGGCGCGCGCCGCCGGCAAGCGGATTTCGTTCGATCCCAACTTTCGCGCGCCGATGGCCGACCCGTCGTACCGCGACACCTTGCGCACGATGATCGGTCTCTCGGACTACATCAAGGTGTCCGACGAAGATCTCGCCGGCCTGTTCCCGGAATTCGACGAGGCAGCCGCACTCGCGCAAATCCGTGCGTGGGCGCCGCAGGCTGCGGTGCTCGTCACGCGCGGCGCGGCCGGCATGGAACTCTTTGCCGGTGACGAAACGCTCGTTCAACCGGGCTTCAAGGTCACGGTCGCCGACACGGTCGGCTGCGGCGACGCGTGCGTCGGCAGCTGGATGGCGAGCCTGCTGACGCGCCCGGACGCGCCCGCGACGGAACATCTTCGATTCGCCGCCGCCTGTGCGGCGCTCGTCGCGTCGCACGCCGGCGCCTATGCGCCGACGGCGGCCGAAGTACATGCGCTGATCGAATCGGCCAACGCAGCCACGAGCGAAACGCCATGAATGCGCACCTCCCGTTCTCCGATACCCAGGCTCCGTTCGAATTCGTGCTGTTCGGCGGCACCGGCGATCTCGCGATGCGCAAGATCCTGCCGGCGCTCTACTCCGCTCACCGCGATGGCCTGCTCGCCCCCGCGGGACGCATCATCGCGGTTGCGCAGAACGAACTCGATACCGCCGGCTACCTCGACTGGGTCGACGTGTCGGTGCGACCGCATCTGACGCAGGCCCGGTTCGACGAAAGCGCGTGGCGCGGCTTCCGCGAACGGCTCTCGTACGTGGCGCTCGACGCAAGCCAGGCCGGCGCCTTCTCGCGTCTGGCCGACGCGCTCTCGCCGGCGTCGTCGCGCCAGATCTTCTATCTGGCGACCGGGCCATCGCTGTTCGTGCCGATTTGCCGCGCGCTCGCGCAGGCTGGGCTCGCTCCGCCGACCTCGCGAATCGTGCTCGAAAAACCGTTGGGCTACGATCTCGCGTCGTCGACGGCGATCAACGATGCGGTCGGCCAGATTTTTTCCGAAGAGCAGATCTACCGGATCGATCATTACCTCGGCAAGGAAGCCGTGCAAAACTTGTTCGCGCTGCGGTTCGCCAACGTGATGTTCGAGCCTCTGTGGCGCCGTGAATGGATCGACAACATTCAGATCACGGTTGCCGAGGAACTCGGCGTCGGCGGGCGCGGCGGGTTTTACGACCAGACCGGCGCGCTGCGCGACATGGTGCAGAACCATCTGCTGCAGTTGCTTGCGATCGTCGCCATGGAACCGCCTCAGTCGATGGAAGCCGACGCCGTGCGCGACGAGAAGCTGCGCGTGCTGCGCGCGCTCAAGCCGCTCACCGAGGAAGCCTTGCATCAGAGCGTCGTGCGCGGACAGTATCGCGCGGGGGTGGTCCGCGGAGAGTCGGTACCGGGTTACCTCGACGAATCCGGGATCCGGGCCGACAGTCCGACCGAGACGTTCGTCGCGCTCAAGGCCGAGGTCGAAAACTGGCGCTGGGCCGGCGTGCCGTTCTTTCTGCGCACCGGCAAGCGGCTGGCGCGACGCGTGGCTGAAATCGTCGTCACGTTCAAGCGCCCGCCGCATTCGACGCTCGGTCCGACGGCGCTGCTGGCAGGCTCGAACCGGTTGACGATCCAGCTGCAACCGGACGAATCGATTCGCCTGAGCACGCTCGCGAAGCGGCCGGGGCTCGGCATGACCTTGCAAGGTGTCTACCTCGATCTCGCGTTCGACCGCTTCTTTCGGCAAGACCGGATGGAGGCGTATCAGCGCCTGTTGCTCGACGTGATCGCCGGCCGGCTCGCGCTGTTCGTGCGTCGCGACGAACAGGAAGCCGCATGGCGCTGGGTCGCGCCGATTCTCGACCTGAAAGCGGCGCCCAAACCCTATTCGGCCGGAAACTGGGGGCCTGCGCAGGCCAGCGCGTTGCTGGCGAGATACGGCACCTGCTGGAGCGAGGAAGAGAACTGATCCGCTCCGGCATGCCTCTTCCTATCGTGGAAGCGTTTTCTCCGACTACACCTGACGAAGCAATGGATACAGTCTGGCATCTCAAATGGGCGCACGGCGCGTTCGATCTCCATGCAGCAGGAGGTATGCTCGGCGGCGTTGCATTACAGCAAGGCGGCCGCACGATCCGTCCGTTTTACGAAGCGCCGTGGCTCGGCCAGGCCGAGCCGCAACCCGCGGGGCTGCTGGGCGTCATGCGAAGCGAATTCCCGTGCGTGCCATTCGGTGTTCCCTACTCTCCCGACCTACTGCCCCCCGGCTGGCGGAAGGCCGCCGCAACGCCGATCGTCCCGGATGACGTCGCACTCGACACCAGCGACGACCTTCAGCATGGTTACGGCTGTACCGGCGTGTGGTCACTCGTGAGGCAAACCGCGCACGAGATCGAAATTGAAATCGAATACCCCGAGACCTCGTCGATCGCACGACTGACTCGCATCGTGCGCGCCGATCCGGCTTGCGCTGCCTTCGACATCGTTCTCCGTATCGAAGCACGCAAGTCGGCTCGCTGCCCCATCGGTCTGCATCCGAATCTCGCGCTGCCGACGCTCACCGGCGCGTTTCGAATCGAGCCCGGCACGTACCGTTTCGGCATGGTGCACCCGGCAGGTCCAGAACCGCGCGTATCGAGCGCGCTGGCCGGCGCGACGTTCGAATCACTCGAGCGCGTACCGCTCGGCGAGGGCAGCTTCGGTGCATTCGACCAGCTGCCGCTCGCGCAGCCCACGGAAGAAATCCTGCAGCTCTGCGGAATCGACGGTTCCGTCACGATGACCGACGCCGTCGCCGGCGCACGCTATCGCCTGACCTGGGATGCCGATGCGCTGCCGTCGCTGCTGTTGTGGATCAGCAACCGCGGACGTGCGTATGCGCCGTGGAACGGCCGCAACCTCTGCGTGGGCATCGAGCCGGTCGCGAGCGCATTCGAGCTTGGCCGTGCGGCATCGCTCGCGCCCAATCCGATCAATTCCCGCGGGGTCCGGACGGCACTTGCATTGAATCCTGACACGCCAACTGAAATCGCCTACCGATTCGAGGTGCTCGCCGCACGTTAGGCGTGCATCGTGGATCGGACCGATCGCGCTGCAGATCGTCGGCAAGGGACGCCGGGCAAGCCCGGCTTCATGAGCGTCAGACCGTCCGGCATTTCATATATGAATAGTTGTACTACGTGACTCTCCCGTAGTTTCGTCCCACATCAATACCGACCAAGGAGACCTTTTCGTCCAGTTTGCCTGGCTGGACATGCCGCAAGCGAAGAACATTTCACTTTCCCTGTTGATACGCGATCCGTTTTTCACGACAGATAATTTCGTTTTCCTTAATTTATTCAATAAAAAACTGACCGGGTCTGTTGTGCCGCAGTCACACGTTTTCTTTCTGACAGGTTTGGAGCCAATTATGAAAAAAGCAATACTCGCCGCCACGTTGATGTCCGCAGGCATCGTCGCCCACGCACAAAGCAGTGTCACGCTCTACGGCCGCCTCGACGCCGGCATCGAGTACCTGAGCGGCATTGCCAACGGCAACGGCGGCACGACGAGCCGCTGGCGTGCCGAAAGCGGCGACTGGGGCACCAGCCTGTGGGGCTTGAAGGGCTCCGAGGATCTCGGCGGTGGAAACAAGGCGGTCTTCCACCTCGAGGGCTCGTTCAATGCGATGAACGGCAGCCTCGGCGGCACCGGGTCCATTTGGGATCGCTGGGCAACGGTCGGTTTTTCCAACGACGCTTACGGCACGCTGCTGCTCGGCCGCGAGCTCTCGATTTCGAACGGATTGTGGGACTTCGATCCGCTCGGCCAGACGTCCTGGTCGTCCGGTTCGCTCGTGCGCGGGCGCAACTGGAACAAGACGAGCAACAACATTTCGTACCAGTCGCCGAGCTTCTACGGTTTCGACGTGTACGGCCAGTATTCGCTGTCGAACGCCACCAGCTGGAATGGTAACGGCACGACCGCACAAGGTCGTGCCGACGGCCTGCAACTGACCTACACGAATCCGTACTTCCAGGTGCGCGGCATCTACGACGAGGCGCGCGACGTCAATGGCAAGTTCTCGGACGTGTTCAACTATTCCCGGGAGTACTTCGCGGGCGTGAACGTATTCCTCGGCCAGTTCAAGCTGCAGGCGGCCTATCAGGCCTCGCACGCGAACGGCGCGCCGACCGCCAACAACGGGATTACGTCGACGCAGCAGGTCTGGGGCGGCGTCACGTGGCAGGCGACGCCGGCTGCGGCCTTGACCGGTGCCGTCTATCACGTCAACGCGAACCATGGCGGCGGCAACGCCAACATCTATACGGTTGGCGGCACGTACAACATCTCGAAGCGCACGCTCTTCGACATGCAGATTGCTACCGTTCGCAACAGCAAGAACGCGAACTTCGGTCTGGAGTCGAACGCGGCGGGTGCCGGCGGCCCGATCGCCGGCGGCGGCTACAACGACAATCCGACACCCGGGCATAGCCAGACGGGTGTCTATGCGGGCATCCAGCATTTGTTCTGATGCGATCTCGCACACGGGCTAGAAGCGCCATGCAATGCCGCTGCTAGCCCGTGTCCGGGTGCGATGCGCCGTCAGGCCATCGCACCGCACGCATCGACAGAATGCCAGGCCTGGAATCGATCGGAATGCGCGCCGGGCCAGCCGCCCGGACGCATGACGACACCCGCCGTGGCGACGCGGCAATCAGCCAGGCAAGCGAAACGGAATTCACGGGCAGGCCGGGAATGGCATGAAGAGGGAAAGCACCTTCACGACGACGTAGCCGACAGATCGCCCGGCTTGCCGCACACGCCGCTCAGCGAGCGCGCATGGCCGAGCCAGAGCACGAGCGAGCCCGTCGACACGGCGTCCGGCACGACGAATGCGGTCGGATAACCGAAGTGCTGCGCGAGCACGCCGCCCAGCGCCGGACTGAGCGCCGCGCCGATACCCTGCGCGGTAAGGCACTTGACCTTGAATCGTGCCTCCACCATGAGCCAGTACCCGCAAGGTTCTCCAATTCGGCCCCGTCAAACCGGAATTTGCGCCACCCGCCCGAACACTCGATAGGCTCTAAAAAGCAGACGCGATACGCTCCGGGCAAGGCCACTTACACGACAAGCTCGAAGAACGATTGCGCGACGACCTGGCCGTTGACGATCAGCTCGACCTCGTGCCGGCCCGCATAGTGCCGGCGCGTAGTGAAATCGCGGATCGCCCGGTTGTGCCTCAGCGTGACGCGCTCGCCGGGTTCGAGAATCAGCCCCTTCAGCTTGAACACCTTCGGCGAGGCCTCGCCATTTTGCTTCACGTACGCGATCCGGTAATCGACGACGAGCCGCTGCGCGACGTCGGCCGTGGAATGCAGCTCGCAGTCGAGCGCGATCGACTCGCCGAGCGCCACCTGCGCGGGCATCACGCCGAACGGGCCGACGGCGATGCGCGGCGCGCTTTCGGCGCCGAGTATCGCGAGCGCGCACGCATCGCCCTGCTTCACGAGCGTGCGCAGCGCATGCCGGACGATCCAGCGCGTATGCGGATGATCGTCGCCCCATCGTTCGGCGCAATCGAGCACCCAGGCCGGATGCGATTTCGCCACATCGTTCAGGTGATTCGCGACCGAGCGGCGCACGTATGCGCTCGGGTCCGCGCGAAGCGTGTCGAGGATCCGTGCCGCGAGCGCCGGGTCGGCCTCGATCTCGCGCAGACGGAACGACCACGGCAAGCGCGGGCGGCTTCCCTCGCTGGCGAGCCGGCGCACGGCATCGTCCGCATCATGCGACCAGGCCTCCATCGTCGCGAGCGCGCGCGCCGTATCGATGCGCAGGAATTCGCGCACCGCGAATTCCGACGTGCCGAACAGCGTGAAGCATTTCAGCGCGTCCATCGAACGGTCGAACGCGTGCCGACCGTACTGCCCGACATAGTCGGGCGCGACGAGCGACACGAATCCGCGGCCCAATCGTGGCGCCGCCTCCTGCAGCAGCGCCAGCACGGCGTCGTATCCGCCGGGCAATGAACGCGCCGCCGCGTCGATCGCGACGCTGGCGCGCCTCACACGCTCCATCAGCGTCAGGTCGCCAAGGCCGTCAAGCGCCGTCGCCAGAAATGCCTCCCGGTCGAACGCAGGTTCGATCGCATGCAGCACGTCGGACAGCGTGCGGAATCGCTGCTCGGACAGCGAATCTTTCAGCAGGACGGGAACTTGAGTGGTGGTCATGACGGAAGGGAGACGCGGTGCGCCACTGATCGATGGATACGAAAGCGCACAGTATCGCCGAAGCCCATGCCATTTCCTGTCAGTAGACCGTGACCGGCCGGAACACGCTCGCGCGGGACGCAGCCGACTCGTGCTCATCGGCGCACTGGGTTTCACGCTCGACGGCATCGCGCGGCTATTGGCGATGACCGCGCGTCGGTCGTCGAGCGCGCCCACGTCTTGCCGAACGGCTTGTCGCGTTGCTTGCCACTGATACTGACACGAACAGACCAGATTTTCCCGCCGGCCGGCCCCACGCGCAGGGACGGTCCGCGCCGTCCGACAGGAAAGACCGCTTTCCGGTCGCCTTCGCAGCCTCGATTTGCCTGACCGTCAACGGACTCGTGATCGTCCTCCATCGATATCGTGCCCCGATCGGCCCACGCCTCCCGAGCAGAGCCGCCCCCACACCACGAACCCTGAAAAACACGAAAAAGTTGCGGTTCGGAGAGGATTTCCGCGGCAGTGGTCGGATCATCCATTTCCGGAAAACCCTTGTCAGACGGGGCTCTGACGGATTTCAGCGGCCCCGGCCGGATCACCCGGAAAGTAATCGCAATTCATATAACTTTGAATCATGGCTGTGTCCCGAGGCAATGCCAGTAAGGCTTTACGCTCCGCCCCCAAAAATCGAACTTCCCTTACCCCAGTCGAACACTAAAAAAACACTAAAAAGCAGCCGCGACGAAGCCCCAGATCCGGCGAGCGCGGGAAGTCGGCAGCGTTCTCGGCAGCATCCGAACTACTCGTCGTGTATGAGTGATCGGTACGATTACTTGATCAACTGCATCCCCGCGACCTTCGAGGCAGACACGTCGAAAGTAGCCGTGTACTCGCACTCGGCTACATGCCCGGAACGCTCGATCAGGCAGTCCGCGAAATCCGCCTTTGAAGATGCGAAAACGCGAAGTGCCTTACGTACCGTGTCAGCACTTTCGACGACCAGTTCTTTGGTCCCGATCATTGATTCGACGATGTCCTTCATCTGCTCTCGTTCGACACCGTAGCAGCGCCCAAGTACCCAGACGACCTCGATTAATGCGACCTGCGAAACATATCCCGGCCGCTCGGGCGACAGGGACTCCATCAGTGCCGTCGCCTTCTTCGACTGAACTTCATCGTCTTGCGCGAAGTAGCGAACTAGCACGTTTGTATCCAGTCCGATCATCGCGCTGACGCCCCCTGCTCGGCGATGGCCTGATTCATGTCGTCAATCGACACCGGTTTCTCAGGCTTCTTCACAACGCCCTTGAGCTCCACGAGCGAGCGCGTCGCTGGATAGACCTCGTACCGGCCTGTCGCCTCATTGAAGCTAAATTCGATCCGGTCGCCGGCCTCCAAGCCAAGCTGATTACGCACGTCCACCGGGATCGTGACCTGCCCCTTTGAAGTAATAGTTGCTGCTGTCATAGTGACACCTCCTGATTCCTTACTTTATGGTAAGGAAAACCAAAAAGCAAGAATGACTTCCATACGTACCGGACCGCCAACCCTAAATCCTCGGCCTGGATCATTATTTCCACCTCCATGCCTAGATCGCTCACTCTCCAGTCATACAGGATATGGATTTACATATCATATGTTTTTGCATACCATATCGATGACCAGTAGGAGGCAACGTCGACATGTCTATTGAGGGCCGTCAGGAAAGAGAGGCCAAAGTTGGCCGGATCCTTCTCTGGGAAGGTCGGGTCAGTCGCGGCAGGCTCGTCACTGAGTTTGGATTGAGTCCTATACGAGCCAGCGAGTGGCTTCGCGACTTCCGTGAGTCCTATCCGGATTGGGTGACCTGGGACAGCAAGCGCAAGGCGGACGTGGCGACCTCCATGGCATACTCTGACGCCGAACGCGCCGCGCACGCCTCGCGGTCAAGCGCCATTAGCGCCATGCTGGCCCCACATGCCCTGAACGCGCCGGGCAAGCCACTTTCAATTTCGTGGGACTTTGCCCACACCTCGCCACGTATCTTCTCCCGGTTAAGCCTGGCCATCGCGGATCACCTCAGAGTGAAGTTCCTCTATTGCTCCATGAATAACCCGGAGCCACACGAGCGAATCGTCGAGCCTCACAGCCTGTTACGAGCGGGACGACGGTGGCATGTTCGCGGCTACTGTCTGCATCGGCAAGATTTCCGTGACTTCGTATTAGGGCGAATGAGCAATATCAAACTGCTCTCAGATCCCAGCTTGATAGATGTCTCGACCGACGTCGCCTGGTCCACAGTTCTTCAGGTCAGGATTACCGCTCACCCTAGCCTAGCCCCATCGCAGCAACTGGTTGTCAGAAATGAATACTTCAATGGGGCCTCGGCGCGAATCGAAAGCTGCAGAGCAGCCCTCCTGAAATACATGGTGCAGGAACTCATGGCAGCGACGGACATCAATCGACAGATGCCCCCCGACTATCAAATGGCGGTTGAGAACACGGAGGAGTGCCAGCAATGGCTGTTCATGACCTAACCGATCAAATTCGCCAAGAGAAGGTGGCCGAACGCTATCCGCCGCTCTTCAAACGCCTGCCCGACCGCCTTTTCGCGCCGCTGGCCTCAGCCAATCGCTTCCAATATTGGACATTGCTGTGCGTGCTGCACGCCAAACGCTTCGGACCGGAGGCCCCATTGCCGCCGAGCACCGGCTTCTTGATGCGCGAAATCACTGCCGACATCGCCGAGGAACTCCAGTACCAGGATTGGACTCCGGAAGGCGATGACGTGACGCCAGCCACACCGCTGGCGATCCGAGCCATCATGGTCTTCAACCGCTTGCGCGATGCGGGGTGGATTCGCGTGGACCGAGTGGGCGTGCGCGAGATGGTGACGATGGCACCCGCCGTCGCCCAGTTCATGAACCGCCTAGTCGAGTTCGCTCACACCGGCCCGGAATTCGTCTCTGGCAAAGTCCGCAGCATCGAAGCCAACCTGAAGCTGCTTCTGGACGAGAGTACAGATGGGGCCTCGCTACAGGAGGCAGCCCGCCAGTCGCGCGCCCTACTTGAACACGTCCGCATTGCAGGTACGAATGTGCGCGATCTGATGTTGGAGATCGGTCGCGTCGACGCCACCGGCGAGTTCGTGCGACGCTTCTTCGACGACTACGTCGAGCGCATGTTCATCGGCGACTACAAGGAACTGCGTACACGCGAGCATCCCCTGGCCCGGCGCCAAGAGATCCTACGCATGGTGGCCCATATCCAGCAGACGCAAGACCTGCGCGCTCGGCTAATCCAGTGGTACCTCGAGAAGCAGGCTGGCCGCGACCCTACCCGCGCTGAAGCCATGTTCGAGCGCGACATCCAGAAGGTAGAGGATCTGCGCCGGATCGACGAATACCTGGATCGGCTGGACGACGAAATCCGGCGCGCCAACAAGCTGGCGTTGGCCTACCTAGACTACCGGCTTCGGGCCGCCCGCCCCCTCGACGAATTGATCAATCAAGCCATCGACACCGTTGTCAAGCAGGGCACCAAGGCGGCGGCACTGGCACCGTTTGCTCCCGGAGACTGCATCGGTGGCGAACGGCTCGCTTCGCCCCGCGTCGAGACCAAGCGTCCGCCGCCCGGCGGACTACGCAAACAAACGATGTCCCCGGAGCAGGAGGCCAGGGCCCGCCTGGCCCTGATGGCTCGGGACCGGCGCACTATGTCGCTGCCAAAGCTCGCGGCGTTTGTGCGCCAACAGCTAGGCGAGGCTGATGCAGTGCCCAGCACCGCCCTCCAAGTGAATAACGTTGAGTCAATCCGAGCGCTACAGGTCTTGTGCACGATTGCTACAGCGAACGCGACGTCCAGCAAGGTGCTGCGCGCCAACGCACGGGCAATGAGCAGCGGATTCACCACGGTCCGGATGGAAGGCGCGGAGGTTCAGAGCCAGGGCATCTCTCACCTGCCCTTCACGATCGCAAGAACAATCAAGCCTGCCAAGGGAGGAAGCCAATGAGTTTCTGGACGGATGCGGCTACGGCCACCAAGAACGTCGTCACCGAGGATGATTTCGAGGCAGCGGCGAATCGACTAATCACCGAACAGGTCTTGTACGCCGCGGATCGCGCCAGCAAGGTGGCCTACGGGCTGATCCGCGACTTCGAGCGTGAGTTCAAGCGGGCTCTGGAACCCCTGGGCTACATCGTGCGTGTCAACAGCCAACTGCGATATGCCTGCGCTATCCCCAAACACGCCAAGGCCTCGCCGGTCACCGTGGACCAGACGCTGCTCGCACTGGTGCTACGCAAAATCTTCGACGAGGAGACTCGATCCGGGCACCATGATGAGAACGGCGAGGTGGCCTGTGATCTGGTCACGCTGGAGTTCAAGTACAAGCAAATGACCGGGGGCCGCGAGTTGGCCACTGGAGGGAAGCTCGCCACGCTGATCCAGTGGATGCGGCGCTGGGGCCTCGCCCGGGTGTCGGACGAGGACGGCAACCAGTTCGGTCACGATACGGATCAACCATACGTGGTCATCATCCGCCCCGGCATCGCCGAGGTCCTAGGAGAGGCGGCGCTGGCACGCATCGCCCTGTTCACCAGCCCCGACGCCGAGGTGGACAGCGTGACCCCTGCGGTCGCCTCCACCACGGAAGAAGGCGGTGCCGTATGAAGAAGCTGATCCGGATCCGAGTAGTCCAGTTTTTCTTGTACGAAATGCGTGATGTCGAAGTCGGCACAAACTGCGGCATCTTCGGCGCCAACGGCAGCGGCAAATCCTCGCTCCTGGACGCCGTGCAAATCGTGATGCTAGGGGCCAACGAGAGCCGCGGTAGCGCCGGCGTCGCCTTCAATGCACAAGCGGACGAGTCCAACCACAACAGCCGCAATATCCGCAGCTATTGCCTAGGCCAGTACGGCGACTCACCGGATGCGCGCGTTCGCGACAGTGCCAACACCTACATCACCCTAGTCTGGGAAGACACGACGACTCAGGAAATTGTCTCGACCGGTGTCAGCATCTACGTGAGCGCCGACCGCGAGAAGTCCGACGTGCAGGGTCGCTACATTCTTCCCGCGGACATCGCGCTTAGCGACCATCTGGAACTGGTCGATGGCGAATATCGGCCACGGCCATGGGCGAGCTTCAGACAGATGCTCTCACAACGTGCTCACGGCGAGGAAGTGCTCTTCCATGACTCCGAGCGCTTCGTCAACGCGATGCTGTTCCGGCTAAGGGGCACACGTGGTGCGCCGCGCTTGGATGCCTATCGCCAAGCGTTCCGTTTCGGCCTGCGCATGAAGTTCGACAGGAGCGTCGACGACATCGTCCGCCAGCAGGTGCTGGAGACCCGGCCGACCAACATCAAGCGATTCAAGGAAGTGCTACACACTTTCCAGGAGATGGCCGCCCTCGTGCGCAACGTGCAGGACAAGCTCGACGAGGCTGAATTGATCGAGACGGATTTCGCCGATGCACACCGACGCAACAGCCATTCGGTCTCGCTCGCTGCCTTGGCCCAAGCTGCAGAACTCGAGGTTGCCAACGAGGCGGTGACCGCCGCAGAGGAAGCCGAGGGCCGGGCATCAGCAGCACTGGAAGCCGCCAATGCGCGACGTGACGAAATCAACCGTCAGGTCGAAGCGGCCGAACAACACGCGCGCGATAGCGCCTCTGCTCGGGACAAGCACGCGTCCCACGCGGACGCTGCGTTGCTGCGGGAAAGCCTCGCCAAGATACAAAACCGGCTCACTGAACAAAGGACCGGACTGCATCGCAGCATCAAAGCCATCGGTAGGGCTATCGACGCGCAGATCCCTGGCAAGCTCGTCGCCAACAGCGACGAGGCCACGGCACTGGCGCTCAAGGACGTCCACGCACTGCTAGACGGGGATAACATCAGCAGACGCGATGCAGTAGAGGCGACAGTCCGCAAGGCGCTGCGCGCAGCCAAGCTATTAAGCAACGAGGTGTTCGAGGAGATGCAGTCCGTTGGTCGCGTGCAGACGGCAACCGAGGCCGAGCTCGCCGCCGTCCAAGATAACCAGGAGCGTATCGCCAAGGGCAAGCCCCCTCTGGAGGGGCCGGCTGCGGCGCTCAAACGCGCGCTAGCCAACGCTGGCGTGGACGCTACTCCGGTGTGCGACCTGGTGCGTGTCGACGACCCAGACTGGCAACCTGCCATCGAGTCCTATCTGGGTACGTCAAACATGCAAGCCCTGCTAGTTGACGAGACCGACGAGCGCAAGGCATTCCGGGTGTCGCGTCAGGCTGCGATCTACGATGCGAAGGTCGTGATGCCCAGCAAATTCTCCGGTCGCAGCAGCCCCAGGCGCGGTGCCGTGGCAGAGCTAATCAGTGGTAACAGCGCCGCAGCGGTCAACTACCTGCGATCCAAGTTCGGTGACACGCAACGGGCGGAAACTGAGGACGAATGCTTCGCTCATCGCTTCGCATTGACCAAGGACGGCATGTTGCTGGCTGATGGCGAGATGGTACGCAAGAAGCCGGGGAATCCCGCCCTCTTCAAGATCGGCCCGACCTCTGCAGCGACTCGCACTTCTATCGCCGAACAAGCCCGTCAGCTCCAAGAGAAAATTGATGACCTCAAGGAAAGGTACGCCAAGCTCAAGCAGCTCTTGAATAACCTTGGCCCATTCGTGGGTGGAGAGCAGGAGAAGATTCATGAGGTTCTCGAAATCTTCGATCGGGTGATCAAAGAGGCTGCCGACGAGGAGGATCTGACGCAGCGTCTGCAAGCCCTCGATACTGACGAGTATCGCCAGTTGGTGCAGGTAGCTGAAGCAGCAGAAGCCACCCTGGCCGATGTGCGCAAACAACTTCTTGCTGCTGCCAAGGCGGTCGGTGCAGCAGAGACAGCATGTCAGCAAAAGCGCGAAGACACCAAGACGAAGCAGACCCGGGCCGTTACCCAGAACGGAATCGCTGAAGCAGCACGTGCGGTTGACGGCTACGACGCCGACTACGCATCAGACCAATGGGAAAGGCTATTGACACGCCAGGGCCTGTCTTTCAATGAGATCGTCGCCGATTGCAAACACCGCGGCAACCGCGCTGAGACTGACTCCCGTCAGAAATGGTCCAGTGCCATGCAGAAGCTGTCGGCGTTCCTTGTCAGGCATAACGAGTTCATGCCTGCCGGGACCCAGGACGACTGGCGCAGCGCCCGCGCTTGGCTGGACGCACGGGTCATAGTCCTAACCGAGACGGGCCTGCGCGAAAATAAGGCTCGGATGGAAGATGCCCTGAGCGCCGCCAAGAGCACCTTCCGCAACGACGTTGCGGTGGCTCTGCACGAGCACCTTGAGTGGTTGAGCGACACCGTCAACCGAATGAACGAGGCCCTGCGCCTGGCGCCGATGTTCACCAACAACGAACGCTACCAGTTCCGCTCACATGTGCGACCTGCTTTCGCCGTGCTGCTGAAGTTCATCAAGGATGTCGCCCAATACGGCCCGACCGAGGACTTGCTCGGCGGTGCCGGAGAGCTGCCCAAGGAGTTCGAAGAGCTGATGCGCGAAAAGACGGTCACCGGGGCGGCCGCGATGAAGTCCCCCCTGGACGACTATCGCGAGTTCTTCGACTTCGACATCGAGGTACTCCGCGAAGAGACCTCCACTGGCACGACCAAGCACATCGGCTGGCTTAGCAAACGTGTCGGGTCCGGCTCTGGTGGCGAGCATCGCGCTCCGCTGTATGTGATCGCGGGTGCCGCACTTTCGTCAGCCTATCGGCTGGAGCGCGGCGACGATACCGGTATCCGGCTGCTGGTGATTGATGAGGCCTTCATCAAGATGGACCCGAGGAATATCGTAGCCACCATGCGCTATTTCGAGGAGCTTGGCCTGCAGGTCTTCATGGCCAGCACAGGCGACGCCTTGGGTAGCCTGACCGCCTTCCTTGATCGCTACTACGACATCATGCGCGATGCCGAGAGCAATGTGGTGGTACTGGAGGGCCACGACGTATCCCCCGAGACGCGCGAGATGTTCCGCGCCGACCTGCCTGAATTCAACCGGGAACTGATCGAAGCGGAGATCAGAAGGCAATACCTACCGCAGGCCGACTCGACGGAAGATGCCGCAGCATGAGCCGCCAAGACCAGACCGAGATGGATCCGCTGGCCAGAAAGGCGTTGGAGCGACTACTAAAGTCTGCTGACAAGCACGCAGCCGGCGCAGCCGTGCGGCGGCCCGCCCTGACGGACTCCGCGCTGTCCGAGTACCACGAGTTGCGCGGTTTAAAGGCCAAAGAGGACTTCGAGGCGGTGATGGCCTACGCTCAGGCCGAGGGCGCAATCATGGTCCTGCGCCCTCGGAGGGATCCCCAGGGGCTCATTGAGCGCGTCGAACTGATTGACGTCGACAAACTGGCTTCGATCTTGGGCAAGGTGCCACATGCGGTGCGAGTCCAGTCGGCAAGACAGGCTCTCGCCTCGCACCTCGGCGAGCACCCGATCTTGAACGACGTCTTGTCTAGTTGGGAGAGGCTCAAGAAGGTCCGTGGCACGGGGCCCGACGCTGCCGCCAACTGGACAATGGCTTGCGACGTCATCACATACTGCCAGGCTCAGGTGGCGCTCGGCGCCACTGAAACGCCGGTGAGGGACGCCAGCGCACGCCTGTTCAAAAATAGCAAGTGTATCGAGTCCCTCGTGCCTTGCCTCGATGCACTGCTGGCGAGCAACATCGACGACGACGCGCGCCCGGATGCTGAAGTATTGCAGGAGCTCGGCCTCTACCGCGAGCCGCAGCCAGCGCGTCTGGCCGGCAACATCGTGGTCCGCCGGGAGCGCGGTTCGTTCCCGCTGGACTGCCCCTACTGCGCCTTGCCTCCGTCCACGGTCCTGGGGCTCGGGTCAATACCCAGCAAGGTGCTGACCATCGAGAACCAGACAACGTTCCACGTGTGGGCGCGCCAGCACTGTGACTCAGATGTGCTGTGCCTCTACACGGCTGGAATGCCCTCCCCCGCATGGCGGGCAATGTACCTCCGGTTGCTCTCCAAGCTCCCGGATTCAACTCCAGTGCTGCATTGGGGCGACGTTGACGAAGGCGGTTTTCGGATCGCCGCCGTCCTGAGTCGTTGTGCAGCCGAGGCCGGCCATACCCTCCTGCCGTGGAAGATGAGTCCATTAGAAGTTCCTGAGTCGATGCGCCGGGCTGCACCGATACACACCGTCGATAGGATGGTCAAATACGCTCGGGAGACCGGGTGGGACAGTATTGCGTATGAGTTGGCGGAAGCGAAGCTTGTCGCCGAGCAAGAAGGCTGAGCTGGTACAAGCGAAGTACCTCGGCTTGGAACAAGGTCGTTTCCCGCCCTCAAGTCGCAAAAGCGTGGTTTGGGTTGCAAAGAATCGCAATCGCTTCTGATTCAGGAGTGGCTTCCGTCAATCGCGACGATCGGCGGGAAATCCGGTTTTGATGATCTAACGCTTGAGTTGTTGATACCCACTCGATTGTCAATCGGCACGCGGGATCCTTGTATAGCGGCCTTTCCGTCCGGTCTGGTAGCGACGATATGCGCCGGATGCAGGTTTGATCGTCCGTGTTGCCCTCAGATAGAATCTGCAACACAATAATTTTTGTCAAAAAAACGAAGCCATTCGACACCATCTACTGCCCGGCCTCACCGCCCGTGGTGAATCTGTTCTTCGATTTTTGGCGCACCGGCAGCGTGGAACTATGGAATCCTGCCGGCGCCGCACTGAACCCCGTAGCGCCACAGACCACCATCGATTCCCCCGTGCCGGTGACCCTGTCGCACTGGGACATCGATCATCGGGCCGATGCCGCAAGGGGTCAACTACTACATCGATCACGCGGATTGAAGATCAGTTGGGACAGTGCATTACACGAATCCGCGCTCCACGGCTCACGTGAGTCGGCGATGCCGGTCAAGACCTTTTGAAGACATGCAGAAGAAGACCGCACATGCCGAACTATAACTACGAAGCGCTCTCACCTCAGGACTTTGAGGAAGTCTCGCGGGATCTCTTGCAGGCAGAATGGAATGTCGCGTTGGAAGCCTTCAAGGAAGGTCGCGACGGTGGCATCGACCTGCGCTATGCCACGTCCCCTGGCAATACGGTGATCGTGCAGTGCAAGCACTATGCCAAGTCAGGCTTTGCTGCGCTGCTTCGTCACCTGGCAGACTCCGAGCGGCCTAAGATCGCGAACCTGAATCCAGACCGGTATGTCATCGTGACGACAGTGGGGCTTACACCCGGCAACAAGCAGTCGATCTTGCAAGCGCTCAGCCCTTATGTGAAGTCACCATCGGATGTTTTCGGTGCGAACGATCTCGACGGGCTGCTTGCGAAGCACCCAAATGTCGAGCGAGCAAATTTCAAGCTATGGCTGACAAGCGCCAGTGTCATCGGTCGGATTTTGCACAACGCGGAAGTGTGCCAAACCGAGTTCGAAGTGGAGCGGATCAGGCAGAGGCTCCCGCGCTTTGTTCAAAATCAAGCGTATCCCCGGGCGAAAGATATCCTGGAGACGGCCCGAATCCTTGTGATTTCCGGTCCACCAGGAATTGGAAAGACGACGCTAGCGGAGATGCTCCTCTACTCAAGTCTGGAGGAAGGTTACGAGCCCGTGGTTATTCAGTCGGAAATTTCTGAGGGGAAGAGGTTGTATCGACGTGAGTCCCGTCAGATCTTCTACTACGACGACTTCCTTGGCCAAACCTTCCTCGGCGACCGTCGGGAGTACTTCGGTCAGAACCAGGACAGGGCCGTGGTCGACTTCATGGAAATGGTTAAACGGTCGTCGGACTCCAAGTTCATCCTGACTACGCGCGAGCACATCCTTAGCAGCGCGATCGACCTATCTGAGCGGCTCGACAGCAGCACAGTAATCCGTGACCGAATTGTGCTTGAGCTTGCAGATTACAGCTTTGGTGACCGTGCGAGAATCCTCTACAACCACCTCTACTTCAGCGAGTTGTCTAAGGCGCACAAATGCGAGATGCTCCGCGGAGACTTTTTCCTGCGAGTCATCCGTCATCCGCATTTTAACCCCCGGCTGATCGAGTGGTTGGCGGACTTGAGTCGAGTCAGATCGGTACCGGCGGCGGACTATCAACGCTACGTTGAAGACCTGCTCGACAACCCGGAAAGGATCTGGGATCACGCCTATCGCACGCAGATTCCGGAGGCTGGGCGGTGCCTCCTGCTGGCCTTGTACACGGATGGCGGCGCCAGTCTTCACGGACTGTCATTCTGTTTCTCCGAGCTACGCGGTGCGAGGGCCAAAAGGTACAACCAGCAAACCGAGCCGAATGAATTCAAGACGCACCTCAAGATCCTTGAGGGGGGATTCGTGGCGATTGGAACCCGAGGTGTCGGCTTCTTGAATCCGTCGATCAAAGGGTATGTCGGATCGGTCATTCTGGGCGACCCGGAAACCTACGCTGACATTTTTAACTCAGCGATCCGCTTCAAACAGATTGCTACGCTTTGGCGGCTGAGCAGGGAGATCGAATCACCGTCGAAGCAACTGCTTTCGCAGCTTAACAGTGCAGCCTTCATTTCGAGGCTAGCTGCATTGGCAGATGGTCCAACTTACGTTTGGATCCCCTCTGAAGAGGGAGAGGACATTGGCCATCGGATTGACTATGGTGCGGTGGAACGACTGCGATTCCTCGCGGAATTCTGCAATGTCGAGCATGCAGAGCCGGGCCTCGATCAGCTATATGACACCATGGAGCGGCTGATTGCCGATTGGCGTCCGCAGTGGGTCACTCTTTGGGATACGCCAGCACTTGTGCAGGAGATGGCGACGCTGGACCGGTTCGTTGCGGGCCGCGGAGCGACCATTCGGATGCTCGTCCTGGAGAAGCTGCTCGATGCGCTACCACATGCCCGGTCCAGCCACTGGAGACAGCTGATCGACCTCCCCGAGGCCACCTGGGGCTGGCAGCAACGCAACGGGCAGAAGTTCTTTGAGGGCCTACGTTCGTACATGAACGGAGGCTGGCGAAATGATCTTGAGGGCTGCGAAGATTTGTACGACAGGCAGAAGCTGGTTGAAAATTTGTCCGAGCTGGCGCAGCGCAAGCAGCGGTCACGATTCTTCGCGGCGCCGCTACGTGAAGCTCGCGACGAGATTGCCGCCATTGCGGATCAAGCAGAAGAACCCACACGCGGAACTGGATCGCCTAACCAGAATCTCCCCCGAAGTTCGCTAAACGAGAGTGAAGTCAAAAGCATGTTCCAGACACTGCTGTTGGACGGATCATGAGCACAACGATTGGACATGTCGTTTTCAGCCCGAACGAGTGCTCGTGCGTGAGCGCATCTCGCTGCTCTGAACTGGTTATCAAATGGATATAAAATTCATCGCGCTCGTGACCAGCATACGCCTCATAGAAAGAGGCTGGCACCCTAGTTTGCCAGTCGCAGCCCACGGAGCGGTCGCTTCGGGGCTTGATTCTGCTTCTGGTTGTGGGACTGTAGTGCCATCCGAGGATGACACGCGATTAGGCCTGCAAAAGCACAACGCAATGACGATAGCGATCAGGACGCGCCCTTCACCAGAAGCTGCATGTTCAGCGAGCGGGTGCTCAGGCCGGCCTTGTTAAAGCGGTACCGCATATAGGATGAAATGTCTTCCTCATGCGACGATACGATGAGTTGACGCGATTTAAGCTCGCAGCGAAGCAGATCAGTGAGTGAGGCTACATTGACCTCATCCAGAGACTGGGAAGGATCATCAATCAGGATCAGAGGGACACCGGCGTAGACCTTGTTGAGAGAAAGGAAGAACGCCAAACTCAGGGCCGAAATCTGCCCTGAACTCATGGCAAGGACCGCATCATGGTCCGACTTTTCGGCCGTGACGAATCTTAGCTGCTTGCCATCGCGACTTTCGATAAAGAGGCCCAGACCACGCTGGTAGTTCTGGATAAGGCGCCCACTGTAAATATGGAAGATCAGCTCAATTTCCGAGATGGTATGGTCCGCATAGGTACGCTCCACCTCTTCGAGCGTGTTACGCAGCCTGCGCACCTTTTCGCTAGCCCGGGCAGCAGCGCTATTCTCACTCTGGATTTGTTTCAACGACTCAAGAGACTTCTGCAATCTGGCATTTCTTGCTTCGTTGGCCTTGATGGAAACGTAGCGACGCTTGTCTGCCAGTGCCTGCTGCTCGACAAGGTAAAAATCCTGAACGTCACCGAAGCTACCAGTGAGGATTCGCTGCCAGTCCTCGGGCAAGGATTCGGTCTCCGCGGTTCTTTTGCTGCGCATGGACGTGAGCAAATCCTGCAGACGAGTGTCCACCTCTTCCGCATTCGCGGTGAACGCATAGCTGGCCGACGTGCCGGTACCCAGAAGTCTCTCAGCCAGTTGCTCAATGACGGGCAGGCGAACCCGCTCTCGGGTTAGGGCCGTGTGCAGCGCCTCATTGTAGCCACTAGACAATAAGGATTCCTGGGTGCTCACGTGCGTGGCGATCGACGCCAGCGCTTCGGTCATCCGGGTGGTCAACTCGACCAGGGCCTTCCCATTGACGCTCAATGTATTGGCGACCGCCTGAGACCTGCCCTCAATGGCCTGCACCATCGCGAGGTGCGCCTTCCAGTCGGCACCACACAGTGGACAAGCCTGATCTTCGGGATAGATCTTGGCATGCTCCTCGAGCAGTTCAGCTTTCAGGCGAGTCAGTTCAGCCGCGACAGCAGCATTTGCCTGATCCAGCTGGCGTAAGCTATCACGCGCGGCAATTTGCTCGTCGAACACTCTCAAGCGCTCCGCGTCCCAGCCCGGGAGTCTCTGCGCCTCTCCGCGCGTGATAACCGTCGCGCCACGCTGGAGAACAGCTTTCGCATTGGCTAACAGATCGAGTTCCTTCCGCACGTTGTCCAGCGCATCCAGCTTTTTGATATCCGTTCCGAATTGGGCAAGACTTCGCAAGGAAGTCATGTTCTGCGTCACATCCGCCTCGATCTGCTCATTTTGCACCCTCACCCGGACAGCGTTTTTGAGGGGAAGGAGCTCATGCAGCTTCCGGATGGATTCCTGATACTGGTCAAAGAGATCGGACGAATAGGCCGGAAAGGGATTCTCCGCGTCCCAGCCAGGCTGCGGGGAAGCCGTCGACAGCTTCCTGTATTCGACGTTGCCCTGATCAGCGTGATTGATGGCTTTGAGCGCTTCACATTCAGCGGTTAGCTCACGCTCCCGGTCCTGACGCGTTGAATCCTTGAGATACCTGACAAATCCGCGCTCAAATTCCTTGCAGTTCGCAATCTCCGTCTGGATATCGGTGATGTTGAATAGACTCCCCAACACATCCCTTCTTTGATCTACCCGTGTGAACAACAGCTGGTTCTGCCCTTGCTCAAGGTAGTTCAGAAAGCCAAAATTTTCCCTAAAATTTCTTCCAAAAAGTTCATCGATATATTTATCGTCACGCTGATTTTCTGAAGAAAAATCAGATGACGAAAAATCTGACAATTCGAACAAACCGAACTGGGAGAAGCTATCCGCACGGTTGAGTTCCTGATCCTTTAACGATTGGGCGGCAGCATATCTTGCCAGCACGAGCGTGCGATCATCGTTCAGGAACTCAATCTTGATGAGCAGATCGCTCTCCCCGGTCCGGACGTTCCAGAAGAGATTGTCTTCGTATTTTTTCTTGTAGGCGGTCATCAGCCTCAAGAAAAGATTGTTGATCCTTTTGATCTTCCCCGTGAGCAGCAGCTCGATCGCATCAAAAATGCTGGTCTTGCCAAACCCATTTGGACCATCGAGCGTCACGAGCGATGAGCCGTCGATGTCCAGCAAAATGTGCTTGAACGCCTTGAAGCTCGAAACTTCAATCCTTGATATTTTCCAGCTCATCGTCAATCATTCCCTTGATCAAACTTTCCAGATTATTTTTGTTCAATTTCTGGATGCTCTCGTAGGTTGCCGTCAAACCAACCTCACTCACCGCTCCCTGTGCCTGCATTCGCAACGGGACAAGTTCGCGTTTGACGAATGGCAGTTCAAGGAAAGGCAATTTGATAAAAATTTTGGCCGCCACGCTATACTGCGTCGCAGTCAGTGGTTGGTCCTTATACTGGTCGAACAGTGCCTTATCGGCAATAGTCGCCTGAATGTCCTTATAGGATTGATCGCGCAGCGTACCGTCCTCAGCATCACTGTAATAAAGCACATATTTCTTGAAGAAGTGGGGATCTTCCTCGATGGCAAATATTTTTTCTTCGTGATTTTTAAAATCAGCCAGTTGCTTCAGATGATGCACACATATCAGATCGCAATTCTTCCTGAATGAAGGATTGCTTGAAAAGACCTGGGGCACCAACTGGTTCATCGCTGCGTTAAGCCTGGACGGATCTATAAGCTCCTCCAGCTCGTGCAGTATTACGAACCGGACGGCCGAGCTTGATTCCCGACAATAAAATCGGGCGGATGGGGTTTCCAGTACGTTGATGAAGTGATGTGCGATGAGAGCCTCATGAATAAGTTCAATGATCATTGAGCCTGGCCTCCGCATCCTGCTTTGTCACAATACTGATACATAGCGTTTTGGTGATATTACTGTCGATGCGCTCCTGCGTCTCCTGTTCATCGAGGTCCGCGCTGACAGTGTATTTTGTGTCGACCAAAAATGTTCTTTGCGCCATCGCGGCTATAAGGTTGTTGTACTCATATAGCAGCTTGAGCAGATGATCATTGCTCTTCATCTCCCCGCGAATGTTCACGGCGCATTCGTCATGCTCCTCGCTTTCGTGCAGGTTCAGCGCGGTAGGGACATAGAACTTGTTTTGTTTGTCCCGGTAGTGAGGAAGCGTTTCGAGAATCGGCTCGACACCCATCTTCTGGATGAGGTCCGCGTAACGCCGGATATCTTCCTTCTGTATGTGCGAAAAGCGCTCTGATGGCTTCATCATCTGGCACAGAGTTTTCAGCTCATCGGCCCTGGTATCCCGGATGTGCTCATACAGCCGCCTTGCCCGTTGATAGGCTACGTCGGTCATATCAGGCAGGGCCTTCTCCAGCCTCGCTTCCAAATGAGCATGAAGCCGGCTCTTCAATTCGATCGCGTAGTACACGGTGTCATCGTACGGATTCCTGTTCAGGATATCCTGAAGGATGCTTTCCCCGGATATCCGGTTCGTATATGCGGCCTTTCGTTCCGAGTCGCCATCGACCTGAATTTTCTTGTGAATCTCGATGGCCTTGGAACTGATCCTCTCCGACAGCACGCAGTAATTGGAATCGAGTAGATTATCGCTTAATTCAATCGATCTGCTTGCGCAGATTTTTGAAATCAATGCCTTGGTTAATGTTTCAATACCATCCAGTGCACAATATTTGTCGTCACCGTACGAATAGAACTTGACAATTTCACCATTCGCATCCACGTGATCAGTCGTGTCTGAAATTGCGACCGAGACATGAAAATAGCGCACAGTCCCCGAGATTCGATCAAGTTCGATTTTTGCCGATTTTTCGAGCGCTGTTGCGTAGCTTGACCGATAAATTCCCACCTTCGCTTTGACCTGGTGAGCGCTGGACAATGTTCCCTGCCTGTAGATTGCGAAATCATCAGTACTGTCGAGCTGAAGCTCAAAGTCAACGCATCCTTGGAGGATGAGGGTAAGACAGTGATAAAGCGCAATCTTCCCTTGATATACAAAACCGCTCCAGGATGAAATGGCACTATCTGGATAGTTTTCGTCTTTTTCGTTCATACCGGCCCCGTGCATGCCGCCATATACCCCTTTACCATATGAAAATATCACGAACCGGAAGTGTTTTTCAGCCTTGATATCCCGATCCTCGCTGGCTAGCAGATCAAGCACTGCATCGCCGTCACATCGTCCAAGTAAGCCGTGCGTGATACGACTTCGCCCAGATCGGAGAGAAGCCCTTTTTATGGACCCGGCGCCTGAAGCAGGAGGCGGAAACCGGTTGAAGTGCTTGCGCAATCGCGATCAAGGTGCGGTTATGCCAGGTTCTTCCGTGCCAGCGCTCTTCCGTCCGATCTGCGGGCAGCAGCCCGGCGCACCTAGTCCCGGGAGCAAGCACCGCAGGCAACGTACTTCCGGAGGGATCGCCGCGGCGGGCCGCCCCCGCTGCCTGGCCTGCAGTGTGCTGCCGCGCTCAACCCAGATGGCACCGCGCGACGGTATGAGACCGGAGCACGGGTCGCACTCCCGCCCGCTCAGATGAGGATAGGCCCGACGAAAACTCGCTTACATCATGGCACTGTTTACTAGGGGCCGCTCAAAAGGGACTTTGCTAGAAGCCCATTGGCTCTATTGAAGGGGGCAGGTCACGCGCAGCACGGCTGTTGGCTGGTGCTCGTGCGTGCATTGCTTTAACCTCCACTTGCTGTCGCCGGTGTCTTCTCTCTGTCTTGTTCTAGGATTGGCGAGTGTAACAAGATGTTTCTGCCCATCGCAACGACAGTTTCCATTGTGCTTTCCTCGTGCCGACATGGAAGCCCGATTTGTTGACGGCTCGGGCGCAGCGCTCGTCCCCCCTTACCCAGGCTTCAGGTAAATAGGGACACTTAATGTGCATTACCTTAGCCCGTCCACCTTTCTTAGCTGTGCAGCTAAATTGGCTAATTTTGCTAAATTATAGCCTTTGCTCTATCCTATGCTGATCAGCAAAATTACCATCCCTGCTTACGCCCATGGAAAAGCCCGCTCAGAGTCAGAAGGTGACGGCCCGCCTCGCCTACGAGGCCGAGGTCGCGGACGAGCTCTGCGCCGCTCTCGCAGAGGCCACAGATGGGCAGATCGTCACCCGCCAAGCCGAACAGCCGACCGGAGACGGATTGAGGCTCGATCCCCTGATCACGCTTCTTGCCGGCGGCAAATCGGCCGATATCGCCGTGGAAACGCTTCGCCACGCCTATCCGCGGGATATCCGAGAGGCGATCTGGAGGCTCGACGAATACAAGCTCGCGTCCGAGCGCCCGCAGGACTTGCTGACCATGGTTGCTGCTGAGTCGCTGAGCCCTGGCGCAAGGGACATGCTCCGAAAGCGCGGGATTGGCTATTTCGAGCGGAATGGCAACCTGTTTCTGCGTTGGCGCAATTGGTTCATCAACATCGAGCGCCCGGAGCAGGCGTCGGCAAGGAAGGCGGTCACCGCACTGTTCACCGACGCACGTGAAATGGTCGTTCACGCGCTGCTGGAGCACCGAAACGAATGGATTACCGGGGGCGACCTCGCCTATATGACTAAGAGCTCCTCCTATACGTGCTCCGTGGTGCTGCAGGAGTTGGAGCGGCGTGAATGGTGCGAGTCCGTTGGTGCTGGCCGCACGATTCGACGACGATTGATTAGACCGAGGCAACTGCTGGACGCATGGGCCGAGCACTGGACAAAGCGCGAGGAGCAACGCACCCGCTGGTACTCTTTTGCGGATCGCCCCGAGGTGCTGCTTACGCACTTGTCGCACAAGCTCAGCAAGAGCGGGGTCTCGTTCGACTACGCATTTACTGGCACGGCCGCCGCAAACCTCTACGCTCCGTTGCTTACCAGCGTAGATACCGCCGAGATCATTGTCTCGCCGGGACACGCTGAGCAGCTTGCGAAAACGCTTCAGCTCAAGCCAGCCGACAAGGGCGCAAATGTCACTCTGGTCGAGCGCACCGGCGCGAGCTTGTTGTTTCGCGACTTACGCGGCGTACGTCCCGATGAGTATCCGTCCTATTTCGCCAGTCCTTTCATCCTCTACCTCGACCTGCTCGACGGCCGCGGCAGAAACAAGGAGTTGGCCCAACACGTTCTAGAACGACTGGAGTTATAAATGGCCAATGGAGCCAAACCAGCCAACGCCATCGGCTACGATGCAGACGTGACAGCCGCATGCGAGCGCACCTTGCTCACCCTGCTCGGCGCATTCGGCAGCCTCAAGAATACGTTGCGGCTCGTGGGCGGTCTGGTGCCACGGTACCTTACGCCTGAAGCGCCGCCTGACGTGCCCGCACACGCTGGAACCTCTGACGTCGACGTCGTCCTCAACATTCAAGTGATCGCCCAGGGCGATGGCTACGCTGCGTTGGCCGACCAGCTTGCTGCGCGTCGATTCGAGCGGCACGTGAATCCTGAAAACGGTAAGCCGTCTTCGTGGCGGTGGCAGCGGCGAGTGAACGAGCATATGTTTGTGCTCGTTGAGTTCCTTCGCGACGCTGGCGACGCGCAGCCCGGGAAACCGGTAAACGTCGACGGTGAACGTGTCTCCGCGCTAGCCGTAAAGTACGCCGGCATCGTGCATGAATGGTTTCAGGAACGGGAGATCACGGGCAAATTGTTGGACGGTGGAGGTATCTCTACTGAGCTGGTTCGCTTTGCCGACGTGCCTGCCTTCGTCATTCTGAAGGCCTTGGCGCTAGACGACCGCATGGAAAACAAGGATGCGGCCGACCTCATCCATGTGCTGCGGTACGCGGGGAAGATCGACGAGGTTGCCGAACAGTTCGTGCAGCGCGCGTTGTCGCAGACCCATCCCGGCGCGATCGAAGCAGGACTCTCGGCCCTGCACCGCCGCTTCTGCGATGACGAACATGGCGAGGGATACGAAAAGGTCGGATCAGTCGGTTACGCGAAATTCCACTACCAGGCCGACGATGATGCCTTGGTGCGAGACCAGCGCTTTGCGTCGGGCCTCGTTCAAGCGCTCCTTGATGAATTCAACGCCAAGCTCGCCGAACGCCAGCCAAAGACTTGACGCCGTTCGCTTTCTAGGGGAATCACCCGAACTTCGCGGGCGATGCAGGAAACCGACTACCCGCCCACGGCAGGCGATGTGTAAGGCGTAGCTGCGGAACTTGACGCACACAACGTTCGGTAGGCTCAGACGGCGTACCCCTCCGATCACAAACGGCACCACTATCAACCGCACCGGCATCATCGAGACGCAGGCCACGGTCCGCCCCTGCTCGCATGACGTCGAATAGATCGTGTGAAACATCTGGCCAGGCACGCCGGCGCCTCTTCCCAGCCGTTCAAATAGGACTTGCTGACCACGTGGTCGAGGCCAGTGTCCAGTATCAACGCGAGGGCGCCTACCTCGGAAACGTGCGCCCGACCAGCGTTCCAGGCGGCAGAGCTCGATGCAGAAGTCGCACTTGAGCGGAACGTCGAGATACATCCGTGTCTTCAGGCGGGTCCAGCTCAATTCTCTCCGCACTGCGGAGAGAATTGGTTCGTCAGGAAAGACCTAAGCACACCCACGCATTGACGCAACTGCTGCTCGCTCCAGCCACTTCCATACTAGGCGGTCAGCGCACGGGCAAGCGCCGGAGCGGTCTGTTGCGAATTGCCGGTGCGCTCACCGCGCCGCACATCTTCCCGAACATGACGGCCGATCTGCCAGTAGAGCAACGTCAATGCAGCATCGACGGCGACCGTCGCGCCAGCCCGCGCGGCATTGACCATGCGGTGAACGTCAGCCACCAGGGAAGCAGGATCAGCTCGGTCGCCTTATCAGGATCGAAGAAATCGGTGCCGGCAGGCAGCGCCAAGCCATGGCCACGTTATCGGAATCTCGATAGCGGCGGAACCCTGGCGAGCGCGCTCCCGCATTCTCCCCGCGCCGCGGAGAGAATGCGCCCATCGTCATCTTCCGGCTGCCGGCGGCGAGATCGGGCGGGTATACGCACTTGCCGTGTCCGCAGCAGCCGCTCCCACTGCGGCAGATACAAAAGTAGTTAAACGAGTCACGAAATCAGTCGCAGGCGCATGCCTGTCCCGAAATGAAGGGTAACCTAGCCTTTACTAGGTTCTCCTTCATTCCGCCGGATCCTGCCTCGAAATGGACCACTTCGGCGGAGCGCATTGCGCCCCTCTTTCACTGCACAACCGCGCACGTCCTAACTCGCCCCCTGAAGTTGCTACGAAAAAACTGTCAAACTTCCGCGTCCACACGCGCACCACACGTCGGTCGCGCTAGCTTGCAAACTCATCCGTCTATCAACGCGCATCACACGCTCGGCGTGATGCATGACCGCAGTCAAACAACGCTCGTGTCCCTGTCCGATCCGACCGGCAAGCCAAACTCCGGATTCGCCGCGGCTCTCGACGAACACTAAAAAGACACTAAAAATTGCGGCGCGAACAGGTGCTCGGTAAACATGGGCGGCTCGCCCGCTCGAAGGCCCTTGCCAGCTGGAGCATCGACGGATTCCACCGCCCCCCTATGGAACACCCCAGATATCACGATTCATTTAACTTTCCGTGAGGACTTCGACACCGCCTGCCACCTACTCTGTGCGCATGTTTTCAGGACCTGCTTCCAGGAGCCCATCATGCCCACCCGCAGACATCTGCTGTTCGCCGGCGCGACCGGCCTTGCGGCACTCGCGGCGCTGTCGTCCACGGCCCGTCGTGCGCTGGTCGGCCGCGCGTTCGCCGCGCCGCCCGCCGCCGGACCGACGGCCGCCCCGTTCGAGATCACCCGCAGCGACGCCGAATGGCACCGCCGCCTCACGCCCGCCCAATACACGGTGCTGCGCGACGCCGGCACCGAGCCGCCGTACAGCAGCCCGCTGAACGGCGAGCACCGCCACGGCACGTTCGCGTGCGCCGGCTGCGACCTCGCGCTGTTCTCGTCGGACACCAAGTTCGACAGCCACACCGGCTGGCCGAGCTTCTGGAAGCCGCTCGACCACGCGGTCGCGACCGCGCTCGATCCGTCGTACGGGATGTCGCGCACCGAAGTGCACTGCCGCCGCTGCGGCGGCCATCTCGGCCACGTGTTCGACGACGGCCCGCCGCCTACCGGCCTGCGCTACTGCATGAACGGGCTCGCGCTCGCCTTCCACCCAGCCGCCGCCTGACGGGCCGCCGCCTTCCTGAACGACCGGAGACCGCTCCATGCTGCTCATCGTCCTTGCCTATCTCGGCGGCGTGCTCACGATCCTGAGCCCGTGCATCCTGCCCGTGCTGCCGTTCGTGTTCGCGCGCGCCGACCAGCCGTTCGTGCGTACCGGCCTGCCGCTGCTGATCGGCATGGCGCTCACGTTCGCCGTCGTCGCGACGCTCGCCGCCGTCGGCGGCGGCTGGGTCGCGCAGGCCAACCAGGCCGGCCGCTGGCTCGCCATCGTGCTGCTCGCGGTGTTCGGCCTGACGCTGCTGCTGCCGCGCTTCGCCGAGCACCTGACGCGCCCGCTCGTCGCGGCCGGCAACCGCCTCACCGGGTTCGCACAGCGCGACGGCCGCCCGGCCGGCCCCGCGTCGTCGCTGCTGCTCGGCGTCGCGACCGGCCTGCTGTGGGCGCCGTGCGCGGGTCCGATCCTCGGGCTCGTGCTGACCGGCGCCGCGCTGCGCGGCGCGAGCGTCGGCACGACGCTGCTGCTGGTTGCGTATGCGGCCGGCGCGGCGACGTCGCTCGGCGTCGCGCTCGTGATCGGCGGCAAGGTGTTCGCCGCGATGAAGCGCTCGCTCGGCGCCGGCGAATGGATCAAGCGCGGGATCGGCGCGGCGCTGCTGGCCGGCGTTGGCGCGATCGCGCTCGGCCTCGACACGGGGGCGCTCGCGCAGTTGTCGACCGTCACGACGGGCGGCCTCGAGACGAAGCTCGTCGACCGGCTCGGCGCTCGCCCGCATGGCGCGCCGGCGGCGACGTCCGCGACCAGCGATACCGCCGGCGGCAACGGTGCCGCGGCCGGCGGCGCGATGATGGCCGCGACGTCCGGTGATGCACCGGCGGCCGGCGGCGCGATGATGCGCACCGCCGGCACGACGCCGGCGCCGCAGGCACCGGCCGCGCTGCCCGTCGAAGGCACGCTGCCGTCGCTCGACGGCGCCGTGCAGTGGCTGAATTCGCCGCCGCTGAGCGCGGCCGGCCTGCGCGGCAAGGTCGTGCTCGTCGATTTCTGGACGTATTCGTGCATCAACTGCCTGCGCACGCTGCCGTACACGGCCGCCTGGGCGCGCAAGTACGCGCCGTACGGCCTCGTCGTGATCGGCGTGCACGCCCCGGAGTTCGCGTTCGAGCGCGACATCGGCAACGTGAAGAAGGCCGTGCACGACCTGGGCATCGACTACCCGGTCGCGATCGACAACGGCTATGCGATCTGGCGCGCGTTCGGCAACGAGTACTGGCCCGCGCACTACTTCGTCGACGCGCAAGGGAGGATCCGCCACCACCACTTCGGCGAAGGCGAATACGCGCAGTCGGAACGCGCGATCCAGTCGCTGCTCGCCGAAGCCGGCCACCCGGAAGCGCTGAACGTGCCGCTCGGGCTCGCCGGCGCCCCCGCGAAGGGCGCGCTCGCGGCGGCCGACAGCGCGGACGTCCGCTCGCCCGAAACCTACGTCGGCTATGCGCGCGCTGACGACTTCACGTCGCCCGGCGGTGTCGTGCGCGACGCGGCACACCGTTACGACGCGCCCGCGCACCCCGACCTGAACGACTGGGGCCTCGCCGGCACATGGCAGGTCGGTGCGGAGCGCGCGACGCTCGCCGCGCCGTCCGGCCGGATCGTCTACCGCTTCCATGCGCGCGACCTGCACCTCGTGCTCGGCCCGGGCGCGAACGGCCGGCCGGTGCGCTTTCGCGTGACGCTCGACGGCGCGGCGCCCGGCGCGGCACACGGCACGGACGTCGATGCACAGGGCTACGGCACCGTCACCGGCCAGCGCCTGTACCAGCTCGTCCGGCAACCGGGCGCGATCGCCGACCGCACGTTCTCGATCGAGTTTCTCGATCCCGGCGTCGATGCCTATGCGTTTACGTTCGGCTGAACGCGCACGCAGTGGCGGACGCCGTCACGCGCGCCGCCTCCCGTCCACCTCGCGTCCACCTCATTCCGTCCCGCATTTCGAAGGAGCAACTCATGATTCCGACATCCACTCGCGATTCCGCACCGCGGCGGCGGGCGGCCATGCTGCGCCGCATCGGCGCGATCGCCATCGCGGCCGCCGCCGTGTTCGGCTACCAGCGCGTCGTCAGTTCCGCGGAACCGATGCGCACCGTGCCCGCACCGACGCTCGACGAAACCCCGGGCGCCTCTCATGAGGAAACGGCCGTGCTCGCCGGCGGCTGCTTCTGGGGCGTGCAGGGCGTGTTCGAGCACGTGAAGGGCGTGAAGCAGGTCACGGCCGGCTACGCGGGCGGCGCCTCCGAAACCGCGCACTACGCGCTGGTCGGCAGCGGGCTGACGGGCCATGCGGAATCGGTGCGCATCGTCTACGACCCGACGCAGGTCACCTACGGCCGGTTGCTGCAGGTGTTCTTCTCGGTCGCGCACGACCCGACCGAACTCAACCGTCAGGGGCCCGACGAAGGGCCGCAATACCGCTCCGCGATCTTCCCGACCACCGCGCAGCAGCGCGCGGTCGCGACCGCCTACATCGCGCAGCTGGGCACCGCGCACACGTTCCCGGCGCCCGTCGTCACGCGCGTCGAGCCGTACAAGGGCTTCTATCCGGCGGAGGCCTATCACCAGAACTACCTCGAGCTGCATCCCGACGCGCCGTACATCGCGTTCAACGACCTGCCGAAGGTCGCCGGGCTGAAGCAGCGCTTTCCGGCGCTGTACCGCGCCGACGCGGTGCTGTGGCGCGACGCCGGCCTGTGAGGGACCGCCGGCGCCGCGGCGGCCGGTGTGCGCGCCGCCGGCCGCGTTTGCGCTGCATCAACGAAACGCATGCTGTCCGGGCCGGGCAAACCCGCATCGGGTCAGCTTCGCGGGCAAACTTCGCGTAGACTTCTCCAGATCAGTCCCCCGCCGCGCACCGCGCGGCGCTCGGAACTCTCCAGCCAGCCAGGAGGCGTCACGCATGCGCGCAGTGCCTTTGTCTGACAGCAGTGCTCTCGAAGAACCGTCCAGTGGCTCGGTCGTGCGCGACCTGCGCCGCGTGCCCATCCATCCCGATCACTGGTATCCGCTCGCGTGGTCGCGCGAACTCAAGCACGGCAAGACGCTCGGCGTGCGCTTCGCCGGCGATCCGATCGTGCTCGTGCGCACCGAATCCGGCGCCGTCTACGCGCTCGAAGATCGTTGCGCGCACCGCCAGGTGCCGCTGCATGCGGGCGTCGTGAGCGGCGAAACGCTGCGCTGCTGCTACCACGGCTGGACCTACGCGTGCGACAGCGGCCGCTGTGTCGACGTGCCGTACCTCGGCCGCGAGCGCCTGCCCAACGGCGTGCGCGCGTATCCGTGCCGCGAGGCGCACGGGCTGATCTTCGTGTTCCCCGGCGACGCGACGCTCGCGGACGAACGCCCGTTCCCCGCGCTGGAATCGGCGGACGATCCCGCGTACAAGACGCGCCGCTTCGGTCGCGAGGTCAAGTGCCACTACTCGTTCATGCACGAGAACCTGATGGACATGAACCATCAGTTCCTGCATCGCAAGCAGATGGGACAGATGCGCGCACGCAGCGTCGGCCGCCGGCGCGGCGACGACTGGGTCGAGGTCGACTACACGTTCGCACGCATGGAAGGCAAGCAGCCGGTCGGCGAGGCGCTCGTGTTCGGCGCCAGCAAGAAACCGACCGACCAGGCCGACAAGAGCGTGATGACGGTGCGCACGGGCTACCCGTACCAGACGCTGCAGATCCGCTCGAGCGAAGGCACGCTCGTGATGGACCTGTGGATCGTCTACGTGCCGCTCGACGCGCAACAGCGCACCAACCGCACGTTCGGACTGCTGTCGATCCACAAGCCGGGCATCCCGTTCGCGCTCGATCTCGCGTGGCCGCTGCTGGTCTGGTTCACCGAGCGGATCTTCCGCGAGGATCGCTGGATCGTCGAGCGCGAGCAGGAAGCGCACGACCGGCAAGGTGCCGACTGGAACCACGAGGTGTTTCCGGTCATCAACGAACTGCGCGACCTGCTGCGCCAGTGCGGCGCGCGCACCGTGATTCCGATCCGCGAGGCAAACACGGGCGACGCGCGCTGACTGCGCAGCGCGTGTGCCCGTTTCGAACCCGTTGCGAACCGGCCTCGAGCCGGTTTCGTGCGCGTTCAGCCGGCGCGCTCGACCGGATGCGGCTCGCGCAGCCGGTTCGCGATGCGCGCGGCCTCGTAGTAGCCGGCCGCGGGCGGCCGCTTCAGGTAACGGCCCGAACCGCGCACCGCACGCAGCTCGCCGTCGGCCCACGCGAGCGCGCCACGCGTGAGCGTGTGGGTCGCGACGCCCTGCACCGCCATCCCTTCGAACACGTTGAAGTCGACCTGCTGGTGATGGGTCTTCACCGAGATCGTCTTCGTCGCGGCCGGGTCCCATACGACCAGGTCGGCATCGGCGCCGACCTGCACCGCCCCCTTGCGCGGATACAGGTTGAAGATCTGCGCGGCGTTCGTCGACGTGATCCGCACGAACTCGTTCGGCGTGATGCGGCCTTGATTCACGCCGTGATGCCACAGCACCGACATGCGGTCCTCGACACCGCCGCAGCCGTTCGGGATCTTCGTGAAGTCCTCGCGGCCCATCGCCTTCTGCGACGCGCAGAACACGCAGTGATCGGTCGCCGTCGTATGCAGCTGCCCGGCCTGCAGCCCGCGCCACAGCGCTTCGCGATGCGCGGCCGAGCGGAACGGCGGGCTCATCACGTGCGCGGCCGCACGCGTCCAGTCCGGGTCGCGATACACGGCCTCGTCGATCACCAGATGGCCCGGCAGCACCTCGCCGAACACGCGCAGCCCCTCGCTGCGCGCGCGCGTGATCGCATCGACCGCGTCCTTCGACGACACGTGCACGATATACACCGGCACGCCGAGCACCTGCGCGATGCGGATCGCACGGTTCGCGGCCTCGCCTTCGACCTCCGGCGGGCGCGACAGCGGATGCGCCTCCGGCCCCGTCATCCCGCGCGCGAGCAGCGCCTTCTGCAACTGGAACACGAGCTCGCCGTTCTCCGCGTGCACGGTCGGCAGCGCGCCGAGTTCGAGCGAACGCGAGAAGCTGTTCACGAGCACCTCGTCGTCGGCCATGATCGCGTTCTTGTACGCCATGAAGTGCTTGAAGCTCGACACGCCGTGCTCGCGCACGAGCGTGCCCATGTCGCGGTGCACCGATTCGTCCCACCACGTGACGGCCACGTGGAAGCCGTAGTCGGCGGCCGCCTTCTCGGCCCAGCCGCGCCATTCGTGAAACGCGTCCATCAGCGGCTGCTTCGGGCTCGGGATCACGAAGTCGATGATGCTCGTCGTGCCGCCCGACAGCCCCGCGGCCGTACCCGAATAGAAATCGTCGCTCGCCGTCGTGCCCATGAACGGCAGTTCCATGTGCGTATGCGGATCGATGCCGCCCGGCATCACGTACTGGTCGTGCGCGTCGACCACCGTCGCGCCGGCCGGCGCGTCGATCGTCTCGGCGATCTGCAGGATCGTGCCGCCGTCCTGCGGGTCGGCACACAGTACGTCCGCGCGATAAGTGCGGTCCGCATCGACCACGGTGCCGCCGCGAATCAGGATTGCCATGTCGTTGCCTCCTCGTTGACTGTCGGGTGCCGCATGCGTTCGCGCATCACGCGTTCGCGATCTGCGCGCGCTGCGCCGCACGCCACTTCATCCAGGTGCCGTACACGCCGGACGCCAGCACGAGGCCGACGAACCACGCATACGTGTAAAGCGTGTTGAAGAACGCCGGCACGTTCGGAAACGACGCCGGGAATGCGGTGTGCAGGAAGCCGGGCAGGTTCGGCAGCACGCCGATGGCGAGCGCCGCCAGTGCGGCCGGGTTCCAGCCGCGCGCATAGCTGAAGTCGCCGCGCTCGTCGAACAGCGCGCGCGTGTCGAGCCGCGTGCCGCGAATCAGGAAGTAGTCGACCATCAGGATGCCCGCGACCGGCCCGAGCAGCGCCGAATAGCCGACGAGCCAGGTGAAGATGTAGCCGTCCGTCGTTGCGAGGATCTTCCACGGCATCATCACGATCGCGATCGTCGCGGTGATCATCCCGCCGGCGCGATACGAGATCGCCTTCGGCCACAGGCTCGAGAAATCGTATGCGGGGCCGACGAGGTTCGCCGCGAGGTTGCAGCACATCGTGTCGAGCGTGAGGATCACGAGCGCGATGCCCACGCCGATGCCGGTCATCCGGCTCGTCAGGTCGATCGGATCCCAGATCGCGTTGCCGTAGATCACGACGGTGGCCGACGTCACGACGACCGACACCACCGACAGCAGCGCCATCGGCAGCGGCAACCCGATCGACTGCCCGATCATCTGGTCGCGCTGCGAATGCGCGAAGCGCGTGAAGTCGGGAATGTTCAACGCGAGCGTCGCCCAGAAGCCGACCATCGCGGTCAGGCCCGGCCAGAACGTCGCCCAGAACAGCCCGGCCTTCTTGCCGCCCGCGACGAATTGCGACGGCGCCGACAGCATCGAGCCGACGCCGCCCGCCTGCGACGTCGCCCACCACACGAGCGCGACGCACATCACGACCTTGATCGGCGCGGACCAGCTTTCGAGCCAGCGGATCGAATCGGTGCCGTGCAGGATGAAGTACAGCTGCAGCGCCCAGAACACGAGGAAGCACGCGAGCTGCCCGAGCGAGATGCCGACGAGCGGCAGCGCGGCGCCGTGCAGCGCGTTGCCGGTCAGGATGTTGAGCAGCGTGTAGATCGCGCTGCCGCCGAGCCAGGTCTGGATGCCGTACCAGCCGCACGCGACGATCGCGCGCAACAGCGCGGGCAGCTTCGCGCCCTGCGTGCCGAACGACGCCCGCACGAGCACCGCGTACGGAATCCCGTGCTTCGCACCCGCATGACCGATCAACAGCATCGGCACGAGCACGATCAGGTTGCCGAGCAGCACCGTCAGCACCGCCTGCCACGGCGACATGCCTTCCTGGATCAGCCCGGCCGCGAGCATGTACGACGCGATGTTCATCACCATCCCGACCCACAGCGCGGCGAAGTGATACCAGCGCCACGTGCGCTGCGCCGCCGTCGTCGGCGCGAGGTCGTCGTTGTACAGGCTGCCGGCCGGCGCCGCGGCGCTGTCGGGTTCGGCGGGAATCGCTGCTGGTTTCATCGAATGCGCTCCACGTAAACGTCGACGCCGGCATCGTGCGATGCCGGCAGAACAGGACACAAGCGGCAGCGCGGGCGATACCGCGCCGCCGGACGTCGGTCAGGCCGCCTTCGCGTGCTTCTCGTGTTTTGCGGGTTCCGCCGGGCTCGCACCCGCATCAGCCCGCGCCGGGTTGTTCGGATGCGTGGTCCAGTTCGCGTAGTCGCCCGCATCGACCCGCTCCATCGTGATGCATTGCTCGACCGGACACACATGCATGCAAAGATTGCACCCGACGCACGCCGCGTCCACCACTTCGAAATGCCGCACGCCGTCCTTCACGGCGGTGATCGCCTGGTGCGACGTGTCCTCGCATGCGATATGGCACAGGCCGCACTGGATGCAGCGGTCCTGGTCGATGCGCGCCTTGATGTCGTACTTCAGGTTCAGGTATTTCCAGTCGGTGACGTTCGGTACCGCGCGGCCGCGTATGTCGTCGAGCGTCGCATAGCCCTTCTCGTCCATCCAGTTCGACAGCCCGTCGACGAGATCCGACACGATCCGGAATCCGTAATGCATCGCGGCGGTGCACACCTGCACGCTGCCGGCGCCGAGCACCATGAACTCGGCCGCGTCGCGCCACGACGAAATCCCGCCGATGCCGGAGATCGGCAGGTTCGGCGTCTCCGGGTCGCGCGCGATCTCGGCGACCATGTTCAGCGCGATCGGCTTGACCGCCGGGCCGCAATAACCGCCGTGCGTGCCCTTACCGTCGACGGTCGGCATCGGCGCCATCTGGTCGAGATCCACCGCGACGATCGAGTTGATCGTGTTGATCAGCGACACGCCGTCCGCGCCGCCCTTGTACGCGGCGCGCGAGCCCATCCGGATGTCGCTGATGTTCGGCGTGAGCTTCACGAGACACGGCAGCTTCGTGCCTTCCTTGACCCAGCGCGTGACCATCTCGACGTATTCCGGCACCTGGCCGACCGCCGCGCCCATCCCGCGCTCGCTCATCCCGTGCGGGCAGCCGAAGTTCAGCTCGACCGCATCGGCACCCGTGTCCTCGACGAGCGGCAGGATCCATTTCCAGTCGCGCTCGTTGCACGGCACCATCAGCGACACGATCAGCGCGCGGTCGGGCCAGTCGCGCTTCACCTGCGCGATCTCCTTCAGGTTCACGTCGAGCGGCCGGTCGGTGATCAGTTCGATGTTGTTCAGCCCCGCGATCCGCTGGCCGTTCCACTGCACCGCGCCGTAGCGCGAGCTGACGTTGACGACGTGCGGATCAAGCCCGAGCGTCTTCCACACGACGCCGCCCCAGCCCGCCTCGAATGCGCGGGTGACGTTGTATGCCTTGTCGGTCGGCGGCGCGGAGGCCAGCCAGAACGGATTCGGCGAAGTGATGCCTGCGATGGTGCAGCGAAGGTCGGCCATGTTCGGCTCCGTGTCGGTGAGAGCGTTTATCGTGGTGCGCGCGAGGTCCGCGGTGCAGGTGCGTATCGCGCGCTCACGCGGCCCGGGCGTCGCGCTGCGCGAGCGCCGCGTCGATCGCGGCCGCCGCGCGCTTGCCGTCCTGCACGGCCTGCACCGTCAGGTCGATGCCGCCCGTCGCCGCGCAATCGCCGCCGGCCCACACGTCGGGCAAAGCCGTGCGCCCGTCCGCGTCGACCGCGATGCGCGACCCGTCCTCGGTCAGCAGCGTGGCCGCGACACCGTCCGGCAACAGCGTCTGGCCGATCGCCTTCAGCACCATGTCCGCGTCGACGGTGAAGCGCTCACCCGACGCGGCCTCGAATTCGACGCCCGTCACGTGCCCGTTCGCGCCCGCGATGCGCACCGGTTTTGCGTGCGTGACGAGCGTGACGCCGCTCTTCTGCGCGAATTCGCGTTCGGCCCAGGTCGCGCTCATCGCGTCCACGCCGCGCCGGTACACCATCGTCACGCGCTGCGCGCCGAGCTTGCGGCTCTGCACGGACGCGTCGATCGCCGTGTTGCCGCCGCCGATCACGACCACGCGCCGCCCGACCGGCACGTTCTCCAGCCCGTCAGCCTGGCGCACCTGCTCGATGAAGTCGACCGCGTTCATCACGCCGGTCAATTGCTCGCCGTCGATCGCGAGCGTGCGCACGCCGCCGAGGCCCATCGCGAGAAACACCGCGTCGTGCCGCTCGCGCAGCGCGTCGAGCGTCACGTCGCGGCCGAGCGCGACGCCCGTCTCCAGCGCGATGCCGCCGACCGACAGCAACCACTCGACTTCGCGCTGCGCGAAATCGTCGACGGTCTTGTACGCGGCGATCCCGTATTCGTTCAGGCCGCCCGCCTTCGGTCGCGCATCGAACAGCGTGACGCGATGCCCGGCGAGCGCGAGCCGGTGCGCGCACGCGAGCCCGGCCGGCCCCGCGCCGACCACCGCGACGTGCCGCCCCGTATCGGGCGCACGCGTGAAGCGCACCGCGCCGCTCGCCATCGCCCAGTCGGTCGCGTGGCGCTGCAGCGCGCCGATCGCGACCGGCTGCGCATCCTGGTGATTGCGCACGCACGCGCCTTCGCACAGGATCTCGGTCGGGCACACGCGTGCGCACATCCCGCCGAGCGGATTCGCGGACAGGATGTCGGTCGCGGCGCCCTTCAGGTTGCCGTTGCCGATCTTGCGGATGAAGCCCGGGATGTCGATCTGCGTCGGGCAGGCCTGCACGCACGGCGCGTCGTAGCAGTAGTGGCAGCGGCTGGCGGCGGCCGCGGCGGCTGTCGGATCGAGCAGCGGCGCGATATCGGCGAATTCACACGAGAGTTGCGTGGACGACAGGCGATGCGCGGCGATATCGCCGGTTGGCTGGGTGGTCATACGCGTTCCTTCGACTGGGTGGAGACAAAGCCGTCCCCGCCGGCCGCGAATGCACAGTCGGGGCGGTCATGCTTTGGAATGCCAATGTCACGCAGTGCGCAGCCTGCCGGCCGCGCTATATCCCGTCCGTCATGAAGCCGGCTCGCAGGCACGCGACAGCATCGCGTGCAGCAGCACGTTCGCGCCGGCCTCGATCCACGCAGGCGTCGCGTCCTCGATCTCGTTGTGGCTGATGCCGTCGACGCAGGGTACGAACACCATCGACGTCGGCGCCACCTGCGCCAGGTAGCACGCGTCGTGCCCCGCACCCGACACGATGTCGCGATGCGAGTAGCCGAAGCGCTCGGCCGCGTCGCGCACGGCCGCCACGCAGGCCGGATCGAACGCGACGGGCTCGTAGTAGAAAATCTGCTCGAGCTCGGTTTCGAGCCCGATCTCGCCCGCGATGCGCGCGACGCCGTCGCGCAGCGCGGCGTCCATCTTCGCGAGCACGGCGTCGTCCGGATGACGGAAATCGACGGTGAAGAACACGCGGCCCGGAATCACGTTGCGCGAGTTCGGGTGAACCTGCATCATCCCGACCGTCGCGCAGCCGAACGGCGCGTGATCGAGGCCGATCCGGTTGACGAGATCCACCACGCGCGACGCCCCGAGCAGCGCGTCGCGGCGGCGCGGCATCGGCGTCGGCCCCGCGTGCGCTTCCTGGCCGGTGAACGTGATCTCGTACCAGCGCTGCCCCTGCGCGTCCGTCACGACGCCGATCGTCTTGCACTCGGCCTCGAGAATCGGCCCCTGCTCGATATGCAGCTCGAACGCCGCGTGCAGCTTGCGGCCGCCGCACGGCACGTCGCCCGCGTAGCCGATGCGCGCGAGTTCCTCGCCGATCGTCTTGCCGTCGACGTCCTTGCGCGACAGCCCGTACTCGAGCGTAAACACGCCGGCGAACACGCCCGACGCCACCATCGCCGGCGCGAAGCGCGAGCCTTCCTCGTTGGTCCAGATCACGACCTCGACCGGGTGTTCGGTCTCGATGCCGCGATCGTTCAGCGTGCGAATCACTTCGAGACCGCCGAGCACGCCGTAGATGCCGTCGAAGCGGCCGCCTGTCGGCTGCGAGTCCGCGTGCGACCCGGTGACGACCGGCGCCGCGTCGGCCACGCGGCCCGCGCGGCGCATGAACACGTTGCCCATCGTATCGACCGTCACCGCGCAGCCGGCGGCTTTCGCCCAGCCGACGATCAGGTCGCGGCCGGCCTTGTCGAGATCGGTCAGCGCGAGGCGGCAGACGCCGCCTTTCGGCGTCGCGCCGATCTTCGCGACCTCCATCAGGCTGTCCCACAACCGCCTGCCGTCGACCTTGATCGACGTATCGAATCCTGCCCGCTTCACTGTTTCCGATACCGTGTCCATTCGTATCGCTCCTGTGGGGTCGGTCATGCCGTCATCCCGGCCGATGCCGGTGCGCGCATTGCAGCCGTCGGGGCAAACCCGCACCTGCGAGGTGCAGATGCGCATCGTTCGCGCGATTCGTCCGATCAAACGGCGTCAGGGTTGGCACTACGTTCCGCCGCTCGTCGAATCCTGTCCGATTGGACAGGTTTTAGACGATCAAAATGCGCAGCGCAATGTCTTTCTTGCGTGAATCGATCGAGCGAGAAACGTGCCACCGCATCGCAGCACCGCGCGCGCACCGATGTGTTCGCGCGTGCGTTCGATGCGAACCAGCGGCTAGAATGAAGCCCAACGCGGCATGCATGCCGCGCGAGGGCAACGATGAGACATGACCAGGCGGCCGCCGACACCATCGGCGACGACGAAACGGGCACGCCTTTGCGGCGACGCAAGGCACACATTCGCGAGTCCAACGAAGCGCATCTGCTGGCCTGCGCGGAAGCCGTGTTCGCGGAGCGCGGGCTCGGCGGCGCGAGCACCGCGATGATCGCGGAGCGCGCGGGCCTGCCGAAGGCGAACCTGCATTACTACTTCCCGACGAAGCTTGCGCTGTACCGCCGTGTGCTCGACGACCTGTTCGAAGACTGGCACCGCGCGGCCGGATCGTTCGAGACCGGCGACGATCCGGTCGAAGCGATCGCCAGCTACGTGCGCGCGAAGATGGATCTGTCGCGACGGCGCCCGCTCGGCTCGAAGGTATGGGCGAACGAGATCATCCACGGCGCCGCGCACATGCAGGACATCCTGTCGGAGCGCGTGAAGCCGTGGTTCGACACGCGCGTGAAGGTGATCGAAGGCTGGATCGCGCGCGGCCTGCTCGCGCCGATCGATCCGCACGCGTTGATGTACCTGATCTGGGCGACCACCCAGCACTATGCGGATTTCGATGCGCAGATCCGCGCGCTGAGCGGCAAGCGTGCGCTCACGCAGAAGGCGTTCGCCGAGACGACCGAAGAGGTCGTGCAGCTCGTGATCCGCGCGTGCGGCGCGGTGTCGCCGGAGGCGAACGCGTAGCGCGATCGCGCGCGCTCCGGAAAGCAGAACGGGCGACGGGCACCCTGCCCGCCGCCCGCATCGCGAAACGGCATGCGTGCCGTCTCGCGCGTGACGCGTCAATGCGTTCGCGTTACGCGGCTACGCGACGCGCTCGATCGCGATCGCCGTCGCCTCGCCGCCGCCGATGCACAGCGACGCGACGCCGCGCTTGAGCCCATACGCTTCGAGCGCGGCTAGCAGCGTCACCATCACGCGTGCGCCCGATGCGCCGATCGGATGGCCGAGCGCGCACGCGCCGCCGTGCACGTTCACCTTGTCGTGCGACAGGTCGAGATCGCGCATCGCGGCCATCGCAACCACCGCGAACGCTTCGTTGATCTCGAACAGGTCGACGTCGCGCAGGCTCCAGCCGGTTTTCTCCGACAGCTTGCGGATCGCGCCGATCGGCGCCGTCGCGAACAGGCCCGGCTTGTTCGCGTAGGTCGAATGCCCGACGATCACCGCCTTCGGCGCGAGGCCGAGCCGGTCCGCTTCCGAGCGGCGCATCATCACGAGCGCGGCCGCACCGTCGGAAATCGACGACGAATTGGCGGCCGTCACCGTGCCGCCTTCGCGA
The DNA here is from genome assembly GCF_000949135.2 of Burkholderia sp. USMB20. Lineage (GTDB taxonomy): Bacteria > Pseudomonadota > Gammaproteobacteria > Burkholderiales > Burkholderiaceae > Burkholderia. The sequence continues at coordinate 437,453 of NZ_JTAN02000017.1, forward strand.
AACGCCGGCTTGAGCGTCGGAATCTTGTCGAGCTTCGCTTTGCCCGGCTGCTCGTCGATCGACACGACGGCTTCCGTCTTGCCGGCCTTCACCGTCACCGGCGCGATCTCCGACACGAAGCGCCCTTCCGCGATCGCGCGTTGCGCGCGCGTCAGCGACGCGATCGCGAACGCGTCCTGCTCCTCGCGCGTGAACTGGTAAGCCTGCGCGCAATCCTCCGCGAACGTGCCCATCAGCCGGCCCTTGTCGTACGCATCCTCGAGCCCGTCGAAGAACATGTGGTCGAGCACCTGGCCGTGCCCCATGCGCATTCCCGCGCGCGCCTTCGGCAGCAAGTACGGCGCATTCGTCATGCTCTCCATCCCGCCCGCGACCGCCACGTCCGCCGATCCGGCCAGCAGCAGGTCGTGCGCGAACATCGCGGCCTTCATCCCGGAGCCGCACATCTTGTTGACCGTGGTCGCGCCCGTACCCAGCGGCAAGCCGGCCTTCAGCGCGGCCTGCCGCGCCGGCGCCTGACCCTGGCCGGCCGGCAGCACGCAGCCGAACACGATTTCATCGATGCGCTCCGCGGGCACGTTCGCGCGCTCGAGCGCCGCGCGGATCGCCACCGCGCCGAGCTCGCTCGCGCTGGCCGCGGCCAGGTCGCCCTGAAAACCACCCATCGGCGTGCGTGCCGCGCCGACGATTACGATCGGATCCTGTGTCGTCATGATTGCATTCCTCCAGTGTCAGCGCGGTGCCATGCGCAGCGCGCCATCGAGACGGATGACTTCGCCGTTCAGCATCGTATTCTCGGCGACGTGGCGCACCAGCGCCGCGAATTCTTCGGGGCGGCCGAGCCGCGGCGGGAACGGCACGCTCTTGCCGAGCGCGTCCTGCACGTCCTGCGGCATGCCGGCCATCATCGGCGTCGCGAAGATGCCCGGCGCGATCGTCACCACGCGAATGCCGAACCGCGCGAGTTCGCGCGCGATCGGCAGCGTCATGCCCACCACGCCGCTCTTCGATGCCGCATACGCGGCCTGCCCGATCTGTCCGTCGAACGCCGCGACCGACGCGGTGTTGACGATCACGCCACGTTCGCCTTCCGCGTCGGCGTCCTGTTTCGACATCGCATCCGCCGCCAACCGGATCATGTTGAACGTGCCGACCAGGTTGATCGATACCGCACGCGCGAAGCGCTCGAGCGAATGCGGGCCCTCGCGGCCGACCACCTTCTCGCCCGGTGCGACGCCCGCGCAATTCACGAGCGCATCGATGCGGCCGAACGCGGCGCGCGCGGCGGCAACGGCGGCCTGCCCGTCGGCTTCGCTCGTCACGTCGGTCTTCACGAAGCGTGCGGATGTGCCGAGTTCGTGCGCGAGGCTCGCGCCGGCGTCTTCGTTGACGTCTAGCAGCACGGCGTTGCCGCCTTCGGCGACCACCATGCGCGCCACCGCGGCACCGAGGCCCGAGCCGGCGCCCGTAATCAGAAAAACGCGATCCTTGATGTTCATTCGCAGTCCGTAGTCAGTATTCGATAGTCAGGATTGAGCGACCTTCTCGGCTTCCATCTTGCGCAGCACGAAGCGCTGGATCTTGCCGCTCGGGGTTTTCGGCAGCGCGTCGACGAACTCGATCGCGCGCGGATAGGCGTGGGCCGACAGCCGTCGCTTCACGTGCTGGCTGAGTTCGTCGGCCAGCGCCGGCGTGCCGTCGAAGCCCTTCGACAGCACGACGAACGCCTTGACGATCTCCGTGCGCTCCGGGTCCGGCACGCCGATCACCGCGGCCTCGCTGACGGCCGGATGCTCGATCAACGCGCTTTCCACGTCGAACGGGCCGATCCGGTAGCCGGACGAGGTGATCACGTCGTCCGCGCGGCCGATGAAGCTCACGGTGCCGTCCGGCTCGAGCTCGACGTTGTCGCCGGTCCGGTAGTAGCCGCCCGCGATCGCCGGCGTGTCCTGCTGCCAGTAGCCGGAGAACCACAGCAGCGGCGAGCGCGCGATGTCGATCGCGAGGTTGCCGGGCTCGCCGGGGCCGAGTTCGCGACCGGTGTCGTCGAGCACCGCGACGCGATAGCCGGGCATCGCGAGGCCGGCCGAACCGGCATGGACGACGTGCGCGAGCCCGTGATGATTGTTCACGACCATGCCGAGCTCGGTCTGGCCGTAGTGATCGTAGATCGGCGCACCGAGCGCCGCGTGGAACCAGCGCACGACTTCCGGATTCAGCGGTTCGCCCGCGCTGCTGACGATCCGCAGCTGCCCTTTCAGGCGCGATGCCGCTTCCGTGCCGGCCGCCATCAGCATCCGGTACGCGGTCGGCGAACCGGCGAGGCTCGTGATGCCGAGCCGTTCGATCACGTCGTAGGTGCTGTCGACCGTGAAGCCGCCCTCGTACAGCGTCGTGGCGTGGCCGAGCAGCAGCGGGCCCGTGATCGCGTAGTAGAGGCCGTATGCCCAGCCCGGATCGGCGATGTTCCAGAAACGATCGCCGGCGCGCAGGTCCACCGCGTCGCGCATGTATGCGCCGAACGCGAGCAGCGCGCGCAGCGGCACCGGCACGCCCTTCGGCAGGCCCGTCGTACCCGACGTCGACATCATCATGAACAGGTCGGTGCCCTTGCGCGGCACCGGTTCGAATAGCGCGGACTGCGCGTCGAGCGCCGCACGGAAATCGATGTCGCGCGCCGGCAGCGCGTCGCCCGCCTCGCGCACCGTCGCGACCCGCGGGCAATCCACGATCTCGTCGAGCTTCGCGCGATTCGCGATGTTGGTGACGACCAGACGCGCATCGCTCATGCGCAGCCGGTGCTCGATCGCCTTCGGTCCGAACGCGGTGAAGAGCGGCTGATAGACGGCGCCTGCGCGCCACGTGCCGAGAATCGTCGCGACGAGTTCCGGCGTACGCGGCAACAGGCCGGCGACCACGTCGCCCGGCTTCACGCCCTCCTCGACCAGCAGGTTCGCGACCCGCGCCGACAGCGCCTGCATCTGCGCGAACGTGAAGCTGCGGTGCCGGCCGCCGACGTCGATCCAGTCGAGCGCGATCGCATCCGGATCCGCCGCCGCATGCCGGTCGCAGCATTCGACGCAGGCGTTCAGGCCCTGCTCCAGGTCGCCGTGCAGATGTGCGGCGGCGGTCTCGATACGGAAGCCGGCCACGGCGTCGGCGTAGGCCGGCACCACCCGGGCGGTTGCTCCATCACGCATGCGTGTCTCCTGTTCGTTATGACCGCCGGCGAACCGGGGGTATATCGATGATGGTAGACAGCCGTCACATTGCAATCAATGACAAACAGAATCTAGAATCGTGATCGCTTTTGCCATGTCTGGAGGACATGAAAAAATGGGGCCGCAGATGATCTCGCCGGGTTTCGTCGAGGATGCGCTCGAGAGCCTGCGCCGGCGGCGGATGCCGACCGAGGCCGTGCTGCGTGCCGCCGGCCTGCCGGCCGCCGTGCGCGAGCCCGTCACGCCGCAGCAGTACGGCCGGTTGTGGCTGGCGATCGCCAGCGCGATCGATGACGAATTCTTCGGGCTCGCGGCCCGCCCGATGCGGCGCGGCAGCTTCACGCTGCTGTGCCATGCCGTGCTGCACGCGGGCACGCTCGAGAAGGCGCTGCGGCGTGCGCTGCAGTTCCTGCGTGTCGTGCTCGACGAACCGCACGGCGAGCTCGTGGTCGCCGACGGCCAGGCGCAGATCGTCCTCACGCAGGCAGGCGCACCGTATTCGGCGTTCGCTTACCGGACGTTCTGGCTGATCCTGCTCGGCGTCGCCTGCTGGCTTATCGGCCGGCGCATTCCGCTGCAGCGCATCGATTTCGCGTGCCCGAGCCCCGACCAGCGCGGTGACTACCACCAGTTCTTCGGTGTGCCCGTGCATTTCGACCGCCCCGACAGCCGGCTCGCGTTCAACGCCACGTACCTCGCGCTGCCGACGATCCGCTCCGCGCAGGCGCTGAAGACCTTCCTGCGCTGCGCGCCCGGCAACCTGCTCGTGCGCTATCGGCACGACACCGGCTGGGTGGCGAAGACGCGCGCACGACTGAAGGCGCTGCCGGCCAGCGAGTGGCCGGACTTCGACACGCTGGCCGTGCGCCTCGGCACGACGCCCGCGACGCTGCGGCGACGCCTGCGCAGCGAGGGGCAGAGCTTCGCGTCGATCAAGGACGAACTGCGCGGCGCGCTGGCCCAGTCGCTGCTGCGCGGACAAACGCTCAGCGTCGCGGAAATCGCGGCGGAACTCGGTTTTACCGAGCCCAGTGCGTTTCATCGTGCGTTCCGGAAATGGACGGGGACGAGCCCGGGGGCGTTTCGGCGGGAGGTCAATGGGGCGCAGGCGAAGCATTGAATTGGGGCGCAGGCGCCACGCTCGATGCGAGCGCGCTGACGGGTAAGGCCGACGTGCATGACCGCTGTGAATTTCAGCAGTCGTGCGATTGCTCAAGCCGTTGGCCTTCAAAGGAATTTCTGGAAGAACCGTCTTCCTTTGCTTCAAGAGGCGATTCCTGCTCATTCGACGACCAAGCAATCGATTCGGCTGCGAGCCCGCTATCACTGTGCTGTTTGTTGGCGCTCGAACACTTCCGGCATCGACAACGACGCAGCGCGGAATCGACCGTGCCGCATGCCGGCGCGAAGTTGCGCGTTGCGCTGCCTGACCACATACTGACCGGCACATGCGAACAAGAGCGCTTCGATGCTGACTGTCGATCAGGGTGCCGCTTCGGTGCCCGGTATCGCCGGATCTGCCGTGTCCCTGCTGGCAGCAATCCGTACGCGCTCGCGATCTACCGGCGCACCGTTCGCCCGCATCTGTTCACGTGGCTCATCTGGTCGGTCGTCACGGCGATCGCGGCCGCCGGCCAGTTCGTCGCAGGTGCCGGACCATCTGCATGGTGCGCGGCGGCGATCGCGCTCACCTGCTTTCTGACTTTTATAGCTCAGCCTTGCTACGTGGTCGTCGATTCGGGCGCTTTTGCGCCATTCTGGTGATGACGTTTATTGTTGAATTGTTGCATTCTTCATCAGTCCACCGACGAAATTCGCCGTCGCCTTCTCAAGCGCCAACGCTTGCAACTGCTGCTGAATCGTCGCCTTTGCGGTTTCAAACGATGGCACCTGCGTCGGTCGCTTCGCATCGACCTTAACGATCGCACGTGGGCCATTCACGTCATTGCCAAGCGCGATCGACTGCGGCGTCACGCCGCCTGCGGGCAATTGCGTAATCGCCTGTGCAACGGCGAGTGGCAACCCTTGCGTATTCCCCTCTGTCACCGGCGTCTTGAAGCTCAGCCACGGCAGCTCACCGCCGGCCGCAGCGGTCGGCGCCTGACTGTACTGTCGAGCCAGTGCATCGAACGACTGACCCGCTTTCAGGCCGGCCAGGACCGTCGCAGCGGTCGCCGCATCTTTCGTCACGATGATGCGCGGCTTGATCTCCTCCTTTCCGAGGGACGCAACGATTTCATCGTACCGCGCCTTCACTTGTGCATCGGAGACCGGCTCCGGCTTCACGTTATCGCGCACGAACAGTTGCGTCTCGGCAGTCGATTTCGCAAGCTGCATGGCCGCCTGCACTTCGGGCTTGCTGCCGTAGCTCGCTTTGTCGGCCGCTTGCTGAATCAGGACGCGCGCGATCAGTTGATTCTTGATCGCTTGGCGAAACTGCGGCGTATCGGGCTGGCGCGATGCCTGCAGCACGGCGTCGACCTCGGCCTTGGTGATCGGTGTACCGTTCACCGTTGCGACGGCACCCTCGGGCAACGCCGAGGTTTGCGCTTGGACAGGCAGCGCCAATTGCCAGGCAATCGTCGTCGCGATCAGAATTCGGTTGAACGTCGTTTGCATGCTTGATGCTCCTGCTTGTAAAGAAAGGCACAGCAACCTCAGTCGCTACGCAAAGTGTCCGACACTGAGGGGCAATCGGACACGACCAAATCCACTCTAGTAAAACCAGTTCAAGGTGCCGAGTACCAGAGTCGCCTTGTTGCCCAGTGCGGCCGGCTGTGTCAGCGCGCGACCGACCAACACTTCGCCCGACAGCGACTGCTTGCGACACTGCCATTGCGCACGCAGGCCCGCCCCGATACCGGCGAGCGTCGGGAAGCCCGACGCACCGATCAGGCTCGTCTTGCCGGCATCGAGGAATATGTACGGCTCGATACGGCCGTCCTTCCACATCGGAACGTTCACCCACGCGAACTCGTTACGCGCATAGAGGCCACGGTCCCCCGCGATCTCGCCCGAGCGAAAGCCCCGGATCGTATCCATGCCGCCGAGGTAGAGCTGCTCCGAGCCGTACAGGGCCGTATTCGTGTACTGGCCGCCCAACACGCCCCGATACACCAGCACCGCGCCATTCAACTTCGGCAGCGGCAACGTAACCGTTGCTGTCGCATCGAGCTTGGTGAACTGGCTATGCGCCGCGTCGCGCGCAATCCCATGCTCGTCGTGGTTTGCACCGAACCACGGCAGGCCTTGCGACACGCCGCCATTGACGGTGAAATTCCCCTGCGCGTCGTTCATCACGAACTTGTGCAGCCAGTTCCCGCCGATTCGGAGCACGGCGACGCGCTGCGGATCGAGGTCTGCCCCGTTGATGGTCCGGTCGGTGCGCCGCCACGACAGCGTCGTGTCAATGCTGGTGATGTCGCTTACCGTTCTGCCGACCAGATAGTTCCAGCCGAAAATATGCGACAGCGTGCGGCCATACAGCAGCGCCGTCGAGCCGATCAGTTGCTGGTATTCCGAATCCGCGATCGTGTAGCTAAAGGTATTCCGCCCGAACGGCACGGCGAACGATCCTACCAGTGCGTTGCTGTCCTGACTGTCAAGGAAGTTGAGACTCAGCGATTCCTGCAGCCCGATCAGGTTGTTTGCTTCGACGCCGGCCCGATAGCGCGTAACGCCCGTTGCCGAACTGCCGTAGTTGTCGACACCGAGATTGAAATACAGCCGGTCGCCGGGCTTGTTGTCGATCGCGACAACTGAATCGCCGGCATTCTGGCCCGGCAGGATCTGCACCGCAGCCTGATTGCGGCGCAGGCGGTTGATCTGCGCGACTCCTTGATCGATGTCAGACAGACGGAGTGGATCGCCGGGCGACACCGGAAATGCATTCGCATAACCAACGTCGGTGAGCCAGCCGCCGCCCGCCGACGCTTCACCGGGCGTGAGGCGATGAATCGGCTGCCCGTTGACCAGAAAACCAGCGACGTGGCCCACCTGAATCGTGACCCGGAGGGTGCCGGTCGACAGATTCTGTTTGCCAAGCAATGCGCGCGTCGTCACATAACCCGACGAGACGAATGTATCCGTCAGGCGCTTCAAGAGCACATTGATGCGGTGCGTGCCGAGATCGTGATTCGTGAACTCAGTGACGACGGCATCGAGTTTCGCGCGCGACACCCCGCCAGGCGACTCGAACGGCTTACCGTCGGCCGATTGCAGCAGGATCTCCCCGATCCGAAATGCCGGGCCACTTTCGACGATCGCGTCGACAGGCGTACCGGGTGGCACGTCGAGCGTCGTATCGGACGGCGGCGGAATCGTCACCGAAGGCGGCGGTTGCTCGAGCTGACGCTGGCGCGCCTGTTCGCGTTGCTGTTCAATGATCAGTTGCGCGGGGTCCTGCACCGGTCGAACCGCCGGAGGCACCGATTGCGCATGCGCAGGCATGTACCATGCTGCGAGGCTCGCGACCAGTAGCGGCAGCTTGTATCGAGGGAAGACGGGTGCTTTCATCGTTGTTGTGCGTGCAGAAACCCGTGAACCGATGTGGCGTTACCGGCGGCACCGCTCATCGACGCGGCGAAAACGACCGTGATTGTCAGAACAGCGGCGACGCCCATTTCGAGGCGATTTTTCGTTCGATAGCTCATTCGCTCAACGCCACCACCACGTCGTCAGGCCCAAATGCTGATCGATCGAAACCGGCGTTCTCGACGGCGCACGCACGGTAGTGATGCCGCCAGTAGCCGTCACTCCCTTTGCGCCGCTGAACGAGCCGCCGTCGATCACGCCGTCTCCGGTCAGAAAGACCTGCCCATTCGCGGCGAAGCCGCCGCCGATATCCATCGCGATCAACTGCGCCCACGTGCTGCCAAAGAATGCCTTGAAGCCACGATCCTGATTGATCGCCGAGTATCCGGTCACTCCCTGCGCATAAGTGATCGGCGCGTCGACCTTGATGTCACCCGTCGCAAAGACATTGCCACCGACGTTGCGCGCGACTGAGCCGCTCTTGATCGAGATGTTGCCGCCCGCCGTGGATTGCGAATCGCCGCTCGCCTGAATCGTGCCGCCGTAGGGCGTGACGTTGCTCGACGCGTTGGCGTGACAAAAGATCCAGCAGCTGCGCGAGTAGTTCGCCTTCCCCGAGAACACGGCCGCATTCGTGAACGCGTTCTGCGCCGCAATGGCGACATCACCGCCAGTCGCTTGAATGACGCCGCCCGAATTCGTTACGTTGCGTCCGGTGATCGTCAACGGCCCGCTGGTCGTCGCGAGATAGGCAATCTGATCGGGCCGATTGACGGTACCGTAATCAACGTTCACGCCGGTTGTCGAATGCGTGAAGAAAAGGAAGCTGCCGCCTCGATCCGTATAGGCTGTTGGCTGGCCGCCATTCGTGCCACCCGAATGGTCGATGACGTTCAGCACGTCGCCGGCCGCCGTCAGGCTCATGCCGCCGTTGGATGCGATACGCGCGTTATCGTTGATGATGTTGCCGCCCGCAGTCAGCGATGTCTTGCCGTTGGCCGAGAAAATGATGCCCTGATTGCCGTCGCTCGATCCGTTGAGAATATCGCCCGCCGCGCTTAGCGTCAGGTCGCCCCCGGAAGGTGTGCCGTTTGCCGTCGTACCCGCCTGAATCACGCTGCCGACGTTCGTAATGGTGCCGCTGCTCGTCAGGTTGACGGCGTTGTTTGCACTCAGCGTCGACGGGCCGGCCGCATCGTCCGAAAGCGTAATCGAGCTGGCGTGGACCGTCGCATTGATCCCGGCGCTCAGTTGGGCGCCCTGTAGCGTTACCGCGCCGGTCGTCGCGATCGACGCGTCGTGTGCACCGAAAAACTGGTTGTCGGCAATCTTTACGTCGCCGGTAGACGTGACCACGGCATCGCCCGCGTTCGCGTAGAGCTTGCCGAGGCTGCGCACGCCGGCGCCCTGATCGGTGATGATCAGTTCCACTCGGCCGGCCGTGAGTCCGCCGGCGGCCGTGATGTCGACCGCGAGCGAGTCGCTTGCCGCTCCGGGGGAGGTCATACCGATCAGCCAGTCGTGGCCGTTATCGGTTGGCGACATGCCCCCGTTCCAGCTCGTGGTGCTGCTGCCGACTGTGCCGCGGACAAAACTGGGCACACCGGTCTTGTTGTCGTAAGTATTCGTCACCGGTCCGTTCACGGCCAGTTGCTTTGCGACCAGATCGAGACCGATGAGATTGCCCGTCAGGCCGCCAGCACCGATCGTGATTGTGCCGCGATCCGTGTTCAGCACGACGTTGCGCTGCACCGTGCCGGGCGCGAGCGTCACATCGGCGAAGCTCACCTGGCCCGTCGACAGCACGACGTGGCCAGTGTTCGTGAAGCTTCCGCCGTCTACCGTCACGCCGTTCGGATTGGCCAGAATGACGTTCGCGCGCGGTCCGAGGACGTTGATGTTGCCCTGGATTAGCGACGGGTTTGTGCTCGTGACCTGGTTGACGATCGTGCGCGCGTTGATGCCGACGTTGTTCAGATCGGCACCGGCTTTCGAGACGTTGAAAGACGAGTAGGTATTGTTCGAGACACCGCCGACCGAAGGAGCAATATTGACCGTTTGGCGACCACCCGCGCCCGCCGAAACAGACGTCGCCGTACCACCGTCTGGAACGATGGTTCCGGCGAATACAGCATTCTGCCAAACCGGATATGACATCATTAGTAGTATTGAGAAATGCTTGGCGTGCACGAATCGCCCGATTTCGTTGACTTTCATCATGTCACCCCGGCGTCTTCTTACTTCTGGCTTGCGCTGGCGGATTGCGTTATTCCGCGGCCGGTTAGTAACGCGGTGCGGAACAGTGGCACGAAGCTCATGAGCGCCTCATCGATTCCCTTGATGGCGTTGGGCAGATCCTTCACCAAGTCGGCATAAAAAGGATAGACAAAAGGACCATTGTCCTTGACATTCGAGGCGGAGTTAGAGCCGGTATTTTTATTGACGCCGCCACCACCGGAAGTCGGATTTAGATGAGTGGGAATCGGGAAAAATATATTCTGCGAGAAAATTGGTTCAAACGTTGCCGCCGAAAAAATTCGAATTTGGCTATTAACCGATCGAACATATGGCCAACCCAGCCCTTGTGCGCCATAACCGGTGGTAGCCGGCGCAATTAAAATCGCATCCGCTCCCGAATACGCGTCACCCTTCAATGTCGGATGCAACCAATCTCCTGCAATTTTGGGCATGCCAGCCTGAGCAAGGTTGACTTCCTTCACTTGGTAGCCTTGCGCTCGTAGCTCGGCCTCCAGTGCCTCGATGTACTTGCGGTTCAGTCCGGTATCGCCAAGCTCACTCTTGACGAGATCGTTGAAATCCTTGTTGGCACGAGTCGATACGGCCGCCGCCCCGCCGGCGATTGCCCCGCCGACAGCCGCAGCCAACAGGCCCACGCCAGGAATCGGAACGAATACCGGCCCCCCGGCCGTAACGGCAAAATACGCCGTGGGCCTCGACACATCGACCGCAATAGTCTTGACCGTTGACATTTTTTGCGCATCGAAATCGTAAGAGGGTTTCGATGCGCACGCACCAAGTAGCAAACTCAGCACGGCAATCGCAATGGAGCCACGAATCTGAATTCTCGCTTTCATCCCAATATTTTTCATTTTTCACCCACCGTTATCGGCCACTGTCGAATCGCCAGTTTCACCCAAACAACCCCCGCCGCTCGCGACACTACATTAATACTCTGAAATTGATCCTCAACACCAAATAGATTCCTGTCGATTCATTTTTTATTCAGAGGGAAAATATAACCCCAATATTTTTATTTAAAGCAGCACCAAGAAACCCTCGAAAACTCTCCAACTCCAAAATGAGCGTTTCCGCCAATACTTTAATTGTAAGCGGCTGCTTTTCAGCGGTCCAACGATATACAAATTCAATGTTACAATTTCCGTTCCGTTGCAATTCATGAATCCGCACCTCGAGAGCCTCGATAACTTCCGACACTATCGACACATCAACTTCATCCTCTTCAAATTGATCAAATGTTGTACCGTTTTTCGCGTTGAAGTTTGACCAAAAATTTGACGAGAACAGCCACTCAGACAACGTCCCGGACAACCGCAACTCGCTTGATCCATCAGCTATTGACACTCGAGATTCGTGCATTCGCATCACATACCCCTTACTTTGCTGGATCGGTATTGTTGAAATGGGTAAGTCCATTTCGTACACCATTCGGAATACCTGTCTGCGTCGTCTTGTTTGGGCCGATCAGCGGTACATTGTTGGGAATCGCGTTGCCACTCTGGTCCAGATACTGCCCCGCAGAATTCTGCACCCGATAATAGTTCCCCGCGTTGTCATACACCACGGACATGCCCGTCGTTGAGTTCGAGTAGATGGTTTTGCCAGACGTCGTGTATGTCACGACGGGATTTGCTCCGACAACATTCTGAACCGTTTGCCCGAGTGACCCACTTGACCAATTACCACTATTAGCTGTAGCTCGCGCGGCTCCTTGAGGATTGTAAGCCGGTCCATCTGCACTACCAGCCGACACATTACCTGCAGCGCCCGCTGCTAGCGGCCCCCCTTGAACCGTCTGCGCTACCGGTTCAGCACCTGCCGGGAACCCAGCAGCACCTGCGCCATTGCCTGGAACGATTGGCTTTGTCTGCTTCTCGGCATCGATTTGCATGCCGGGCTTGCCGCCGATTTCATCCGAATGCTTGCCAGCAGAGTTGTTGAGCGCTTCATTCTGTGCCGCAGTAGCGCCACCCAGCGCATTCTGGCCCGCTATTCCCGCCAGCCCCCCTCCGGTAAAACCGGCGATAGTCGCAAGCATCGCCATCCCACCACCATCAAGGTTGCCCGCGCCACCCAACGCCGCCACGATAGTCGGAGAAAGTGCTGCACTGACTGCTCCACCAATCGCACCACCACCACAGCCCTGTCCCGATGCGGCTCCAGCAGCACAACCAAGCGCGGCGTGAGCAAGCCAGTAACCTGGCGTGCCGACCTCGAACGGAGACCCTTGTACGCTTGCCGCATTGCCGATCGCGAACGCCGCGGCTGCCGCTACGTTCGATACTGCACTGTTGCGCAGATTGGTCAGGAAACTGCCGCCCTCAATCGCCGTCTGCACGCCGGCCTGTAGCACCGACTCGGCGGCAAGCGCACCGACTGTGGTCGGTAATGAACCCGTTGCTGCACCAGCTTGCGGCACGAGCGTATTGCCTACCGACTGAACGCCCGCCAGCGACGCGAGACTGTTCGGCGAAGCACTCCATGACCAGCCCGGGGTGCCGCCTTTGAACGTAATGCCGTTCGTCAGGCCGGCCGTGAGCCCAGCAACGCCCCCGGTTTCAAGCATCTTCCCGACACTGAATGCGCCACCGGCATTCAGCTGGCTCATCGTGCTGTTCATCATGCCGGCGAAAGCGGCCGACAACGCGACGTTGGCCGTTCCCGCATCAACCGCCGCCGTCGTCACAGTCACTTCGGTCGCGCCAATCGCGATCGTCGATGTGCTCGCCGGCACCGCCGCAGCAAATGCCGTCCCCGACGCAGCAGACGCCATCGCCCCGATCGCAGCCGATGCCGCCATCCCCGACATGATCGAGAGGCCGGTAATGACCGCTGTCATGAAGAGCTGGTCGTACCACGCGTCACCGTCGACAACGTCCGTGTGCAGGTTATCGGTGACCGTCTGCTGCGTAAAATTCCCGCCGAGCTTCGTCTTCAGGTCCGACAGCATCTGCTGCGTTGCGGCCTGATTCACGCTACCGTCGGCATTGACCTGCTGCAGGGCCCCACCGATCTGCGCGATCGACTGCGCATTGAGCTGATAGTTGGCGGCCGACATGAAGCCGCCTTGTTGCACTACGGTGCCCGTGGTTTGCAGGAGCACACCGTCCTGCCCGGTCTGAGAAATCGTGCCGACGTTCGTCGAACGTTGCTCGTTGGTCAGCGAATTCGTGTTGACCGTCAGGTTCTGCGCCGTGACGGTCCCCGTATTCAGGATGCTGTTCGCATAGTTGAGCGTGACGTTGGTGCCGGTGATTTCACCGTCAGCGTTCACCACCGCGAAGTTCTTCGGCAACAGCACTTCCGGCATCAACGCCTGCACCGTCGGGCACGTCGCGCCACCGGTCGTGCTGCAACCTGGCTCCGGCACCGACTGCTCGACATACCAGAGCATCGGATGATCGACCATCGCCAGCTGTGCGTCCGACAAATGCGTGCCGAGCGCGATGTTGTGGTCCTTCGCGTACTCCAGTGCCGCACCGTAAAGTGCCGCCTTGTCCTGATTTGCGATCGACGCCTGACTCGTGCTGTCCGTGGCGCTCGTCGTGCTATAGAAACTGCTCTTGCCGGTCGCCTGCAGCGCCGCCTGCTCGATCTGCTGATTCTCCGTGTACGGGTCGTAGTAGAACGGGACATTGCCCGGCTGCAGATTCGCCGGCAGATTGGCAATCAGCGACGCTGACGAAACCGTGTCCACGACCTGCACAGCCGGGTTGTTCGTCAAGTACGTGACCGTCGTGGATTGGCCCGAGATCGTCTTGACGGTCGCGCTCAGCGGCGTAGTCGCCTGCGTGACGATCGGCGCTACCGGCGTGCCGACGGTCCGTGTGCCGATTGGTGTGTTCACCGGCAAACCGGTTGCACCCGTCACCGACGTCGGCTGACCATTAGCGTCGACGACCCGTCCGAACGCGTTGACGGACGTCGCCAAGCCGCTCGGTGTCGTTACCGGCCCCAACGAAATCACCTGTCCCGACACGACAGGCGGCGGTGTAAAGACGTTCGGATTCGTGATGCCGTTGACGAGCTGCGAGCCAGTCAGCGCGATGGTCTGACCGATCACGTTACCGGTGTTGGTGAGCGTCGGCGAATTCATCGACAGCGAGTTGCCCGCTTGAATCGTAGCCGGCACGAAATCCGACATACCGACGTTCGACGGCAAGCCAGGGACAGCCTGCGCATCGCCGAGGCTGAAAGCACCGCCGTACAGGTTCTGGCAGGTCGCGGCTGAACCTTGGCAGCCCCACGTGCGAATACCGGCCGGATTGCCCGTCCAGTACGCGCGCAGATACTGGTTGTCGCTGGACGCGCTCGAGCTGGCGTTGATCGTCGCGGTATTCAGCGCCGTGACAAGACTACCCGTATTGCTGAACACGCCCGCCGTGATCGACAGGTTGTTGTTCGCGGTGATCGTCGACGGCTTGGCGGACTGTACTTCGATATATGCTTCGCAGTTCTGCCCGCATCCCGTGTATGGCGAAGCGGTGCCGTAGTTCTGATGAACCGTGACTGGCGCGGCAATCGTGTTCGTGACTACCGCGGCGTTGAGAGTGACGTTGTTACCCGCCTCGATCGCACCCGAGGTGTTGCTGACGCTCGATGCTTGCGTCGTAGCATTAGCCGTCGTGCCCGCGCCACCGATCACGACGTCGTGTGCAGCGACCAGATTGCCATACGTGTTGTTGACTTGAGTCGCTGCAATGACGATGTCGTGACCTGCCGTTACGTTACTGTTGGTCTGCTGGTAGCTGTATGTCTCCGAGTTCGGATTAGTCGTGATCAGTGACGAACAGCCTGCGTTGGAAAAGCCGGAGGCACATCCCGCCGTGACGGTCTTCGAGCCGACGTTCGAGCCTTGATTCGTGAAGCTGGTTGCCTTCACGTTCACATCATTGGCCGCAGACAGCGTACCGGCATTGGTCAGGTTTCCGCCTGACAGATTCAGATTATTACCGGCAAGGATCTGCCCGACGGCTCCTTGCGTCGTAGTGCTCGACGAGACTGTTTTCAGTTGCACCGTACCCGGCGCACCGATCGTGTATGTGGCCGGTGGTGTCGGCGTGCCAACCAGACAGCTTCCCCCAACGCACTGGTACGTGCCATCCGGATTCGCCGTGCCAGCCACGCCAATCGGTCCGGATTTCTGCAATGTCTGCAACGACGTCAGGAACGCATTCAGAGAAGCAGCATCAACCGTGTCCGTCACCGACGATGTGAAACTCGAACCGCCATTCTGGAGCTGCTGCACATCCACGTTGGCATCGCGGCCAGCGCTTACGGTCCCGCTCTGGTTGTTAAGCGTATTGGCGGTCAGCGTGAGGTCGCGGCCAGCCGCAATGATCGAAGGCGTGACGGTCGCGCCGGTCGTAGTGGTGGTCTCGGTGACCGTCGGCAAAGCCAAGGTCTGGACCGCCGTTGCGCCCGAAACCGGCGTCGACGGCGACTGGATCACCCACATGGCGCCGCGAGGAGCATTGCTCGTGGGCACGAGTGCGAACTGGACCGATCCCGACGTCGCAACCGGTGACGACGGATCCCCCCAACCCTGATAGGTCAGACGGTTGACCTGTGTCGACCAAACGGTCGTGTTGGTCGGCTGCTCGCCCCCAGTCGACAAGAGCCCGCCGAGCGTGGCCGGCAGCGTTGCCTGCGAAAGGGTCAGTGTTCCGCCGTCCTTGCCGAGGTTATAGATCGCATAGATCGTTTCGGTGCCGATCTGCGTGGCCATCAATAGCCCCGCGTTGTCGACCGTCTTCGTGGTCGTGGTGGTCGTGACCGACGCTGCGGCAGTATTGTTGATATTGTTTGCCGTGATCGACAGATCGTTCGTCGCAGTCAGCGTGCCGCCTGCGTTCCCAAGGTCACCACCCAGGTTGATCGTCGCGTTACCGCTGCCGGCCGGGCTATTGCCATTGCCCGCCTTCGTCGTACCTCCTGAATTGTCATAGCTCGAACCGGTGATCGTCAGCGTATTGGCCGCTTGCACCGTTCCGGCATTCGTGCCCGAACCGTTCAGCGTGAACGCCTCATTAGCCGTGACCGTACCGCTCGCCGCGTTGGCGAGCGTTCCGTTGATCGTCAGGTCGTTGCCATTGATTGCACCCGTGTTGCCCACCGCGCCGTTCAGCGTCAGTGAACCCGTACCTTGGTTGATCGTGCCGACGTTGTTGATGCCGTTGGCCGACGAGACCGTAACGGCCGTTCCCGGCAGCGTCCACGTACCCGAATTGCTTACCGACTGGGCGGACAGGTTCAGCCCGTTGCCGCCGTTAACGGTCCCATAGCTGGCTACCGACGGATCAAGCGTCTGGTTCGGCAGGTTTAGCGTCGCGACGTTCTGCCCGAGAATCCGGCCGTTTGTATTGTCGAACGAACCATTGCCGCCCGTGACCGTCACGGTCGTATTGCCGACTGCGGTGTTCGGATTGTTGACGTCGCCCGAGTAAATGAGGCCGTTCCCGTTGCTCAAGCTGCCGGTCGTCAGATTCAGCGCATTCGTCGCGAGCAAACCACCCCAGTTGATCGTCGCGCCCGACACGCTGAAATTTGCGGTCGGCCCGTAGATTGTTCCCGAGTTGTTGAGGTTTGCCGCAGTGACGGTCGCCGCCTGCAGCGATGACAGGCTGCCCATGTTTGTGACGGTCGTGCCCAATACACTCAGATTGCCGGCCGCCATCTGCGTGCCGACGTTCGTTACCGTGCCACCGGCGACCGTCGCGTCACCCTTGAACGCTGCGGTGCCACCCGTCGTCACGCTCTGCGTGCCAGTGATCTGCGTCGTGCCACCCACCACGGCGTTCGCGGTCGTGACGTTCGCGCCCGACAGGGTCGCGTTACCGCCCACCGACAACGCCGGTGCCGTTGCGCTGAAGGGTTGATTGAGCTGCCCCGCCGACGTGTCGAGATTATTCGTCGCTGTTGCGGTCAGATTCCCGCCGACCGCGACGCCCTGCGTCGTGATGTTCGTCGCCGTCAGGCTCGCATCCTTCGAAGCGGTCGTCTGGCCGTTGAGCGTGAGGTTCTGACCGGCGTTTAGCGTCGCCTTCCCAGCCGTCGAGACCGGACCGGCCACCGTCAGATTGCCCGCCTTCGCATTGGCGCTCAGATCGCCCAGGCTCTTGACGCTGCCTTGTGCGTTGAGGTCCGTGCCCGCAGTGATCGTCGTCGCCCCGCCCGAAAGGGCATCTTCAGCGATCGTCGCGCTGCCGTTGGTCGCCGTCAGCGTGCTGGTACCGACCGCCGTCGTCGCACCGACCGACAGGTCTTGACCGGCCGTCGCACTCAGATTGTTGCCGGTCTGAATCGCGCCGGAGATCGCGATGTTGTTGCCGGCATTGAGCGTCGTGTCGTTCGCGACGCTGAGACCGCCCGTGCCATTGATGTCACGGCCCGCCGTCACGCTGGCGTTACCGGTATTGCTGACCGCGAGACCACCGTTCAGGTTTGCATCGCGCACAGCGGCGATCGTCGTGCTCTGACCGCTCTGGAGGCTACCCGCGACGGTCGCGTCCTGCCCGGCATTGATGTTCACCGCGCCTGGCGTCGACACCGCACCCGCGACCGAGACGCTGCCCACGCTCGATCCGATCGTTGCGTTGCCGCCGCTGTAGACCGTACCGCCCAAGCGGACGCCCTCCTTGCCGCTGGCGTTGAATGCACCGAGTGACACGATGCTGCCGGTCGTCGAGAGCGATCCGCCGTTGGCCGCGAGCGTCATGTCTCCGACCGACGCGGCCGTGCCCTGCACGTTCGTATTGCCGCCCGACGTCACGCTCAGATTTGCGCCGCTCGTAATGTCGCCGCCGAGCGTCGTATCCTGCCCGGCCTGAATCGTCACCGCGCCCGGTGCGGATACCGTCCCGCCGAAACCCGCGTTCGTACCGGCCGTCGCGTTGACCGTGCTGCCGCTCTGCACCGCGCCATTCAGCCCGATCGACTGACCGGCATTCAGGTTCACTGCGCCCTGCGACGACGTGACGTTCCCTTGACCCGTAATCGAGCCGGCTTGCGCCGCAATCGATACCGGCCCCAGAGCCTGCACCGTGCCGCCCACGGCCGCATTCTGGCCTGCCGTCACCAACAGCGCTCCATTCGACAGCGCGTTGCCATTCACGGTCGCCGAACCTCTCTGCGCGGCAATCGTGGTGTCGCCCACGCCCGATACCTGGCCGTTGACGGTCGCGTTACGTGCGCCCGCCAGCGCGACCGTGCTGCCGCCCTGCACCGCACCGTTGACCGTCAGGTCTCGCCCGGCCGTCGCCGATACCGCGCCCGGTGCACTCAAGCCGCCTACCGTGAGGTCTCCGTTGGTCGTCTGCAGCGCGATATCATGCGCGGAGAGCGAACCGATCGACATCGACTGGCCCGCCGTGAGATTGGCCTCTCCGTGTGCGGCAACGGAGGCGGCATTCAGATTGCCGCCTGCGGTCAACGCGACGTTCTGCCCGGCCGACACCGAACCCGGCGCATTGATGTCGCCGTTCGCGTTGACCGTGTAATTCTGGTTTGCGAGCGCGGTGCCGTTGATCGTTGTGTTGCCCGCGCTCGTCAGCTTCACGTTCTGGTTGGCAAACGTTTGACCGACCGTGACGTCGCCATTCGAATTGACGACGACGTTCCCCGCCGTCGCGGTCAACGGACCTTGCATGTTGGCGCCAAGACCAGCCGCAGTTTGAACGATATAAACTTGCCCGGCGGTGACCGATCCAAACTGGTTCGCGTCGATCGCCAAGCCGTTCGGCGTCTGAATGGCCGTGACGTTGTTCGGTAAGCCGTTAGCTGCAGTACCGTATGCGGTGCCGGTATTGCCCGTTGTGGTCGGAGTGACGAGCTGGTTGCCTGTCACGACGTTGATGCGTTGATCCGCGCGGATCGGGGCCGCCAACGTCACCGTTTGCCCGATCAGGTCGATATTCCCGACAGTCCCTTCGATCCCTGTTCCCGGGCCGTTTACGCCTGCCGGTCCGTTGATCGAAATGTTGCCGGATCGAACGTCGTACGCGACCGCACCCGCATGTGCGAAATCGGTCGGTGTGCCACCGATGCCTGTGATGAATTGTGGCGTGCCGGTCGTCAGCGTGAGATTCGGGATATTCGTCAGCGACAACCCGTTTGTCGATATCCCGCCGGGAGCCGCGATCACGATCGGCGCCGCAGCACCGAAGGTCTCGAGCGGTCCGTTCAGTACCGCGATATTGTTCGACGTGACCTGGTTGATGATCAACGACGCAGGTCGACCGTTCAGATTCGGGTTCGGGCCAAGCGTACCGCCCAGCAGAGGCGTACCCGGAATCGTGCTGTTATTCAGCACGAGGCCTTCGGGTCCCACGTTGAACGACTGATACTGTCCGAGACTCACACCATTGGAGTTCGGCGCCGGGATATTGATAGCGGGGACGCCCGAGCTAGTCGCGGTCACCGTCGACTGAAACGGGATCGGCGCGCGTGGATCGATGATCGGCGCAGCATGCGCAGTTTGGTCGATCAAAAGCGCTGCGGGGCTGAGATACATCACGACCGACATGACCCATGCGGTCGCCTTGACCCAAAGCGCATGCTCTTCGCTTTTCAGCGAAGCTTGGTCGAAGATAATTTTCTGTTTGGCCGTTCCCCGTTGAACGTGCCGAGCTTCTATTTCGCGCATCAGTCGGCGCATGGTTGGTCTCACTCGGTATTTTCCGCAGATGTTCGCACAGGCAAAACCGAAGGATGGTCAACAATTGTCATAACATTACCTGCCATTAGACGCGTCGTTATTACAAAGCGCCTTCACGACGATTAAGGCATAGAACCTTAAACGATCCGCAGCATGATAAACATGAAATTGCTTGGTTATTTTTGAGATTGATTTATTCGAAAAAAGAAGCTCTCGACTGGAACGCCGCACGCCCCTGCCTGTCGTGGCCTTCATGCCGAGCCACATCGGCCATACAGCGCCTCAGAATCGGATAGAAAGGTTAGAAAAGGTTTCAGTTAACTAAAATCTACTCGACAGATACCTCTCTATTGAGAGTATTGAGAGGCAATGGCTTTTCGCGGCAGCGGGGGTAACACGCATATGTGGTGTCAGTTGATTCACACGACACCTGCAATTTTTATGAGGTGCTGCGTTGGGTTCTATCAACTCAGACTTGAATTTCGCTCGGAGCCGCATCCAGGCTATCCGGAGAAATGGCTCGACTTGTGGCAACAGGATCTCGAGATCTCACCGGAGGTAATAGAAGGATCGATCGGCTACGTCGCCGAAGCCGAAGGAACGGTCATCGGATTCTGGATCCGGACGCCAGCGGATTCAGATCGCCCGACGCCCGGTTGGCTATTCGTCCACCCGGAGCATATGGGGCGGCGCATCGCCCGCGCGCTATGGGAGGATATCCGGAAGGAAGCGGCAAGGAGATAGATCAGAAGCTTCGTGATCCAAGCGGATCCGAATGCCGTTCTGTTCTGTCTGATGCTCGGGGCCGAGAAAATCGGTGAAAAGGAGTCGAGCGTGCTGCTGGCAAAATCTTTCCGATCGATCGGAAATCCGGATGCCTCGCTGCACGCGCATTTTCGTCGCTGCAAATGCAAAAACCCCCGCCTTTCGGGCGGGGGTTTTTGGCTTAGGGAGCCTGACGATTACCTACTTTCACACGGGAATCCG
>NZ_JTAN02000018.1 GCF_000949135.2 Burkholderia sp. USMB20
CGCGCCCGACATCGAAGTCGCGCTGAAGTCGAACACGCTCGTGCAGGCGTCGTCGAGCCAGGACCCGTGGGCGATGGCGCAGCAGGCCGTAAACGTCGGCTACGGGATCATGAACGGCCAGAAGCCGGCCAACCCGATGATCCTGATCGAGCCGACGCTCGTCACGCGCGACAACGTGAAGGGCTACAAAGGCTGGAGCAGCCCGCGCTGATCGCGCGACGCGACCCGCGATTCCTGGCGGCGCCGGTCGGTGCGGGGTGCGGACACCGGCCCTGCCCGTCCGTTCACCCCAACCGCCGCACCGCCGCGCGACATGCCGCGGCACATGGTCTCGACCCAACGACGACGTTCCCCCGCCGGGCCGTATTCGGCGAAGCGCTGACCGACTTCATCCGTGATGACCCGCGGCATTGGCGCAGCGTCGCCGGCGGTTCATGCTGGAACGTGGCGCGCGGCTCGGCGTGCCGACCGCCTTCGCCGGCATGGTCAGCCGTGCCAATTTGGCAGCACGGGAAAACACCAGGCGAAGCATGCGCGCTGCCCGGTCACGCACCACGCTTCCCGCCGTTAACGCGCGCCTGCAGCAGTTGCAGGCTCTCGTCGACACTCAGTTCGGACATCGCATCGTCGCGCAGCGTATCGTCGGTCGCGCGGCGCAGCGCATGCAACGCGTGCTCCTTGAGCCGCACGATCGCGAACTGCAGCCCGCGTGCCGCGCATTCGGCGGCGAACGTGCGCAACGACTCGATCGTCGTGCCGTCGACGTCCGGCGTTTCCTCGAGACTCAGCATCACGGTATGCGTGTCGGGCGCGGCCTTCATCAGCGCGCGCACGCGATTGAGCATCCGATCGGCGTTCGCGAAAAACAGCTGCGCCTCGGGCCGCACGATCAGCACACCGGGGATCGGCTTCGCATCGGCGTGATTCGCGACGTCGACGAAATCGTGGCCGTCGCGCAGCCGGCCGAGTACGCTCACGTTCGGCTCCGACAACTTGCGCAGCGTCAGCAGCAGGTTCACGCCGATGGCCGCGAGCAGCCCGTGCAGCACGCCGAGCACGAGCACCGCGAGCAGCGCGGCGATCACGACGAGCCGGTCGCGATGCCAGACCCAATACGGCCGGAACACCGACGGATGCAGCGAGTGGCTGACCGCGAAGATCACGATCGCCGCGAGCACGGGCTCCGGCGTGCGCGCGAGTTGCGGCAGCAGCAGCCACACGATCAGCGCGACCACGCCGGCCGCCCACAAGCCCGCGAAACGCGACTGCGCGCCGGCCGCCTCGTTCGCGGACGTCGCCGAATAGCCCGCGCCGACCGGCATTCCGTGCAGCAGCCCCGACACGAGGTTCGCGCAGCCGATCGCGACCAGGTCGCGGTTCGCCGACACGCTGTCGCCGTGCTTCAGCGCGAAGTTGCGAATCGATCCGTACGACTCCGCATACAGGATCAGCATCAGCGCGAACGCGAGCTCGACCGTCTGCATCCATGCGTTCCGGTCGAGATGCGGCAGCCCGAATTCGAGATGCCGGAAATCGATGTGTCCGACGATCGCGATCCCGTAATGCTGCCAGTCGAACACATAGCCGGCGGCGATCGACAGCACGATCACGACGAGCGTCGCGGGCACGCGCGAGCGCCGCCCGAGCACGAACAGCAGCGCGAGCGCGGTCGCGCCGAGCGCGACGCTCGCGAGGTTTGCATGCGGTGCGCCGGTGACGAGGTCGAGTGCGACGCGCGGCGCATCGCTGTGCTGCACGGAGATCGCGAGAATCTTCGGCAGCTGCTTGATGACGATCGTCAGCGCCAGGCCGAACGTGAAACCGCGCAGGACCGGTCGCGCGACGAAATCCGACATGCCCCCGAGCCGCGCGACGCCAGCCAGGATGAACAGCACGCCGGTCATCGCGACGAGCGCGGCCGCGAGCGCGAGCTGCGCGGCAAGCGCCATTCCCGACTCGGCCAGCACGGTCGCGGCGAGCACGGCCGCCGACGACGACGTCGACGACACGATCGCAAAGCGACTGCTGCCGGTCAGCGCATAGACGACGAGCCCCGACAGCAGCGCGATCAGACCGGCCTGCGGCGGCAGGTTGGCGAGACCCGCGTATGCGACCGCCTCGGGAATCAGCAACCCGGCGATCGACAGGCCGGCCAGCGCGTCGAGGCCGATGCGCTGCGTGGGCGGCGGTGGCGCCGCATCGAGTGCAGCAAAATGCTCGGGATGCTGCAAGCCGGCATCCGGACGGGTCGGGGCAGTCGTCATGAGGCGGTAGGCGCCGGGGGGCGGGTCAGGGTTTGACGGCGATGACACCCGACCAGCCGGGCAGATAGCGCGCGTCCTGCTCGTGTGCGCGGCGCAGCGAGATGTCGAGCGCCTTCGCGAAGTTCTTGCGGATCTGGTCGAGCGTCACGTGCTGGCGCAGGTAGTCGGCCCACAGGAATTCGCTGAACGGCGTCGCATCCTTCGCGTAGCCGCCGGCCGTGCGCAACTCGCCCGCGAGGCTTCGGTACGGATCGTCCTCGAGCCCCGTCAGCGCCTTCGGCAGTTGTGCGTAGTCGCGACGCGAGCCGTCCACGCCGAACGGATGCACCCACTGGTTGTGTTCCATCATCCGCCAGAAGATCGTGTCGTCGAGCCAGGACAGATCCTTCAGCAGCATCGCGTTCACGCGCGCCTCCCCTTCCTCGATCAGCGCCAGGCCGAGATGGTGATGGTCGGTGATGTAGTGCAGCCCGCCCGGGCCGAGGACAGCCGGAAACCAGTGCGACTCGATCGCCGCCTTGCGGGCGCGCTTGTCGAGCGCCTTCCAGTGCTTGCGCTTCGCTTTCACTTCGCGATAGCCGACCGTCATTTGCGTCGGACGCAGTGCGTCGAGCCGGACGGGAATGAGATGAACGTCGTTGCCGAGTGCCATGGTCGTACCCCATGTTACGAATTTCCGGCAACGATACTCCTGATCGTGCGAGCCGTTAATACGTCGCGACCTCGATGCGCGTGCGCTTGACCATCCCTGACATCCGGTCGCGTCCGCACGCGACGCTATGTACGCAGGTCGTCGCGCTCGAGACGATGGCGAACGTAAGGAATGCCATCGTGAACGACGCTCACGCGCCGCATCCCGAGCTTGCGCGCGACGTTCAGCGAACCCGAATTCGCCTCCGCGATATCGGCGATCACGCGCGGCAGCCGCACGGTGTCGAACGCGTGACGCACGACGGCCGCGGCGGCCTCGCACGCGATGCCGCGCCCCCACGCCGCGCGCACGAGTCGCCAGCCGATCTCGACGTCGCGCGCGCCGCCCGCATAATCGGGAATCAGCAGGATCCAGCCGATGAACGCGTCGGGCGCGGCCTTCTCGAAGATCGACCAGTAACCGAGGCCCGGCGGATAGGCGCGCGTGATCCGGTGCGTGACGAAGCGGCGATGTTCGTCGGGGTCGTGCCACGGCCCCGCGATGTAGCGCGTGACCTCCGGATCGCGATCCATCGCGATGCTCGTGTCGAGGTCGGCCAGCACGCGCGGGCGCAGCCACAGCCGCGCGGTCTCCAGGGCGGGCAGCGCGGCAACGGACGGTTCGGTCATCGGGGCTCCTGATTCGGTGGCGATGCGCATCGCGTGCATTACGTATCTGATACAAAAAACCTTCCGGAATGATACAGACGACTGTCGCTCGTCACGCACACGCTCATTTCCGTTTTCTCAACAGTTCATTTCGTAGGGATTATTCCCGATGCGCGGTTATCGCGCCCCACATCGCACGGCGCGGCGGCCTACACTCGATCCATGCCCCCGCGCCGCGCGCCAGCCGGGCCGGCATCTGCCGGCAGAGTGTGCGCACAAGCCAACGAGGAGACCTCGGACATGAGCTGGACCCGCGAACAACGCAACGTCACGATCGCCGCCTACCTGGGCTGGACACTCGACGCGTTCGATTTTTTCCTGATGGTCTTCGTGCTGAAGGACATCGCCGCCGAATTCGCGTCGACGATTCCCGCCGTCGCGTTTGCGCTTACGCTCACGCTCGCGATGCGCCCGATCGGCGCGCTGATCTTCGGGCGGCTCGCCGATCGTTTCGGCCGCCGCCCGACGCTGATGGTCAACATCGCATGCTATTCGCTGCTCGAGCTCGCGTCGGGCTTCGCGCCGAGCCTCACCGCGCTGCTCGTGCTGCGCGCGCTGTTCGGCATCGCGATGGGCGGCGAATGGGGCGTCGGCTCCGCGCTGACGATGGAAACCGTGCCGACCCATGCGCGCGGCTTCGTGTCGGGCCTGCTGCAGGCCGGTTATCCGAGCGGCTACCTGCTGGCGTCCGTCGTGTTCGGCCTGCTCTACCAGACCATCGGCTGGCGCGGGATGTTCATGGTCGGCGTGCTGCCTGCGCTGCTCGTGCTGTACGTGCGCACGCACGTGCCCGAATCGCCGGCCTGGAAGCAGATGGAAAAGCGCCCGCGCCCGAGCCTCGGCGCCACGCTGCAGCAGAACTGGAAGCTCACGATCTACGCGATCGTGCTGATGACAGCGTTCAACTTCTTCTCGCACGGCACGCAGGATCTCTACCCGACCTTCCTGCGCGAACAGCATCACTTCGATCCGCACACCGTGTCGTGGATCACGATCGTGCTGAACATCGGTGCGATCGTCGGCGGCCTGTCGTTCGGCGCGATCTCGGAGCGGATCGGCCGCCGCCGCGCGATCTTCATCGCCGCGCTGATCGCGCTGCCGGTGCTGCCGCTGTGGGCTTTCTCGAGCGGCCAGCTCGCGCTCGCCGCCGGCGCGTTCCTGATGCAGATCTCGGTACAGGGTGCGTGGGGCGTGATCCCCGTCCACCTGAACGAGATCTCGCCCGACGAGATCCGCGCGACCTTCCCCGGCGTCGTCTACCAGCTCGGCAACCTGCTCGCGTCGGGCAACGCGACGATGCAGGCATCGCTCGCGGTCTCCCAGGGCAACAACTACAGTTTCGCGCTGGCGCTCGTGGCCGGCATCGTCGCCGTCGTGATCGCCGTGCTGATCCTGTTCAGCCGCGAACGGCGCGGCATCGACATGACGCAATCGGTCAATACGCGTACCACCGCCGGCTGAAGCCGCGCATTGCCGCGACGCACCATCGCGCGTGCCCCGTCCCGCCGGGGCCACGCGACAGACTTTCCGCATCCGCACATCGAACTAGAGGAATTTGTCCAGATTCCGCGCTTGCCCGCGCCGCACGCGTTTTTTTATCTTAATAAAAACGGCTGTTTGAATCAGACAATCAAATCACCTGTTCGCGGCCGGGCAACCGGCATTGGGAGGCGGGACATGGCAGTCAGTCAGGAGGGGCGAGCGTCCGCGGGACGACCGTCCGGGACGCGGTCATCCGGCAATCGGCAGACCGGCGGGACGAAGGCGCGCATTCTCGATGCGGCCGAGGACCTGTTCATCGAACATGGCTTCGAAGCGATGTCGATGCGGCAGATCACGTCGCGCGCGACGGTGAACCTCGCCGCGGTCAACTACCACTTCGGCAGCAAGGAAGCGCTGATCCACGCGATGCTGTCGCGTCGGCTCGACCAGCTCAACCTGGAACGCCTCGGCATCCTCGACCGCTTCGATGCGCAGCTCGGTGCGCACATCACCTGCGAGCACGTACTCGGCGCGATGTTCATTCCCGCGCTGAAGGCGTCGCGCGACCCCGAGCGCGGCGGCCCCGCGTTCCTGCGGCTGATCGGCCGCGCGTACACCGATCCGTCGCCGTTCGTGCGCAACTTCCTGACCGCGCACTACGCGAGTGTCGCCGGCCGCTTCTTCGATGCGTTCCAGCGCGCGCTGCCGCATCTGCCGCGCACCGAGCTCGGCTGGCGGCTGCACTTCGCGATCGGCGCGCTGTCCGGCGCGCTGGCCGGTGCCGAAACCGAAAGCCTGATCGACGAATTCTCGCAAGGCCGCACGATGAACGACGTGCAGATGATCGCGCGGCTGTCCTCGCTGATCGTCGCCGCGCTGAAGGCACCGATGCCCGACAGCGCGCAGTTGTCGATCTTCGCGGCCGTGCTCGACGATGCGGGCGCGAGCGAAGCGTTCGGGCTGTCGTCGAGCACGGCTGCTGCCGATACGGCGACGGCGCCTTCGGCGAGCTGATCGCACCAGGCCGCGCAGGCGGCGTTTCACGATTTGGGCGGCCCGGGCCGGCGTTGATGCGCCGGCCCGGGCCGAACGAATGTCATGCGGCGGGAGCCAAGGCAGGCTTGCTTTCGTCGACGAAAAACATGGGTACGAGTAAGCGCTGGAGTGCTGACTCTCACTGACTGCGAAGCATGGGGCGGGAGTAAGCGCTGAAGTGCTAACTCTCACCGACCGCAAAGCATGGGGTGAGCGTAAGCGCTGAAACGCCAACTCTCACCGACCGCAAAGCATGGGGCGAGAGTAAGCGCTGAAGCGCTAACTCTCGCCGACCGCGAAGCATGGGGTACGAGTAAGCGCTAAAGCGCTAACTCGTACCGACACCGGAGACACATCATGGCCTCATCCGCAGCAACCGCAGCGGCCCAGCTCCCGCCGAACAGCGACGGCATCTGGTACGCGTCGTATCCGCCCGGCGTGCCGCACGAGATCGACGTCACGCAATACGCATCGCTCGTGCAGTTCTTCGACGAATGCACGACGCGCTTCGCCGAGCGGGTCGCCTACGTGAGCGCCGGCGCATCGATGACCTACCGCACGCTCGCGCAGAAAGTCGATGCGTTCGCGTCGTATCTGCAAAGCACCGGCGTAAAACCGGGCGACCGCGTCGCGATCATGCTGCCGAACACGTTCCAGTACCCGGTCGCACTGTTCGGCACGCTGAAGGCCGGCGCGATCGTCGTCAACGTCAATCCGCTCTACACCGCGCGCGAACTCGCGCACCAGTTGAAGGACAGCGGCGCGCAGACGATCGTCGTGTTCGAGAACTTCGCGCGCACGCTGCAGGACGCGCTGCCGGAAACGCAGGTGAAGAACATCATCGTCACCGCGCTCGGCGACCTGCTCGCCGACGGTTTCAATGCGAAGGGACGCCTGATCAATTTCGTGCTGAAGCACGTGAAGAAGCTCGTGCCGGCCTACAACCTGCCGCAGGCGATCCGGCTGCGCTCTGCCCTCGCACTCGGCGCACGCGGCAAACCGCAGCCGGTGCAGACGACCCGCGACGATCTCGCGTTCCTGCAGTACACCGGCGGCACGACCGGCGTCGCGAAAGGCGCGATGCTCACGCACGGCAACCTGATCGCGAACCTGCTGCAAGCGAAGGCGTGGATCGCCGACCAGGTGTCGGGCGACGTCGAGACCGTGCTTACGCCGCTGCCGCTCTATCACATCTATTCGCTGACGGTGAACGCGTTCATCTTCATGGGGCTCGGCGGACGCAACATCCTGATCGCGAACCCGCGCGACATGAACATGGTGATGAAGATCATCCGCAACGAAACGTTCACCGGGATCACCGGGATCAACACGCTGTACAACGCGTTCCTCGACAACGACGAATTCCGCAAGCGCGACTTCTCGAAGCTCAAGCTCGCGATGGCGGGCGGCATGGCGATGCAGCGCGCGGTCGCGGAGCGCTTTCAGCAAGTCACGGGCCGGCCGGTCATCGAGGGCTACGGGCTCACCGAATGCTCGCCGATCGTCACGATGAATCCGGTGAACCTGAGCGACATGGCCGGGTTCAGCGGCTCGATCGGCCTGCCGGCCCCGTCGACACTCGTGCGCTTTCGCCGCGAGGACGGCACCTGGGCCGCCGTCGGCGAGCCGGGCGAGCTGTGCGTGCACGGCCCGCAGGTGATGCGCGGCTACTGGCAGCGGCCCGACGAAACCGCGAAGGTGATCGACGCCGACGGCTGGCTCGGCACCGGCGACATCGGCGTGATGGACGAGCGCGGCTTCATCCGCCTCATCGACCGCAAGAAGGACATGATCCTCGTGTCGGGTTTCAACGTGTATCCGAACGAGATCGAGGAAGTGCTGGTCATGCATCCGGGCATCAGCGAAGCCGCCGCGATCGGCATCCCGGACGAAGTACAGGGCGAACGGATCAAGGTCTTCGTCGTGCGCCGCGACCCGACGCTGACGGTCGACGACGTGCTCGCGCACTGCCGCAAGAACCTGACCGGCTACAAGATGCCGAAATTCGTCGAGTTCCGCGACGCACTGCCGCAGACCAACGTCGGCAAGATCCTGCGCCGCGCGCTGCGCGACGAGGAACTCGCCAGGATCAAGGCCGCGAAGCAAGGCTGAACGATCCAATGCGCCCGGAGACGCTGTCGATGAACGAAGGAACGAAGCGCCGCGCGCGGTACGCCGCCGCGGCACTCGCGTGCGTGCTGTCGCTCGCGCAAGCCGGCCTGCACGCCGAGGAAACCGCCGATGCCGCGAGCGCGGTACAGGAGGCCGCACTGCCGGCGGAGCTGGCGAAGGTCACGCGCGAGCCGGTCGCGCAGCAGGCGCGCTGGCTGCGCACGGCCGCCCAGCGCGGCGCGCTCGCGCAACTCGACGACGCGACGCTCACGGCGCTGTTCAAGGCCCTCGATCCGCTCGCCGTACCGCTCTATATCCGCAATGGTCCCAACGGCTATCCGTCGTACCAGTTCACGATGGTGCGCCAGGAACGCATCAGCGGGAAATGGTCCGACACGCCCGACCGCATGCTCGTGAAGACGACCCGCGAACCGTTGCGCGTTTATGCGAAATGGCTGGCGAGCGGCGCGCATGCGGGACAGGAGACGATCTACGACACGACGCGGCGCAAGGACGAGATGTACGGCCATCTCGGCGGCCTGCTCGGCAAGATTCCGTTGTGGACGGCGCTCGACGGTGCACTCGCGCGTGCGCAGTCGAATCACCAGGTGCAGGATCTCGGCACCGAGTTCATCACGAACCTGTACCTGACCGAAGGAAGGAAATACCAGGAAGCCGGCGTGCAGCGGCCGACCCAGGTGGAGGCGAAGACGATCGGCGGCGTGCGCGTCGTCGCGCTCACCTACGAGACGCCGACCGGCCGGCCGCAGTTCTACGCGAAAAAGGAAATCCTCGGGCTCGACCTGCACGCGCCCTACTTCAGGACCATCGAGTCCTATGACAACGACGGCAGGATCTTCGAACGGATCGTCATCGAGAAAATCGCGCCGGCGACGCTCGACGAATCCGCGTTCGACCCGAAGAACCCGGACTATGCGTTCTGATCGTCACCGGCGTCGGCGCCACGCACGTCGCGCTCAATCATCATCGTCGTCGTGATGATGCTTGTGCCAATGCTTGTAATAATGCTTGCGCCATTTCCGATAGCCGTCGTCGTCCTCGTCGCCGTAGTAGCCGTATCCGTAACCCGGATAAGCGACCACCGCAGGCTGCGGCGCCACATAGACCGGCGCCGGTTCGACATAGACCGGTGCGACCGGCACGCCGATGCCCACCGA
Organism: Burkholderia sp. USMB20; assembly: GCF_000949135.2. GTDB lineage: Bacteria > Pseudomonadota > Gammaproteobacteria > Burkholderiales > Burkholderiaceae > Burkholderia. Next base: position 9,431 of record NZ_JTAN02000018.1, read on the forward strand.
CAGGTCGACGCGCCCCGCCATTGCACTGCCGGAAGCGAGCAACGCCACACTCCCGATCCACACCGCCAATCCCCTCTTGTTCATGTTCCCCTTCCCGGATCCGCCGGCCTGCCCGGCATGCGCGTGGAATGTAATCCCGCCGCGCGCCGCCAGGTGCTACGCCATTGCGAGATTCGTAACGCGACGTAACGAAACGGCACTAGCCATTCGACCGAATCGCGAAAATGCACGGGAACGTCTATAGTGGGTTACGGTTCGACACAATCACGACTGCGCGCTGGTGGAACGAACAGGGTAAAATCCCGCCAAACACTTGGTGGGCAACCACGCCACACACACGCACAACATATTCTCTGACGCAGGCTCCTGCCGCACCTCAATGGCCAATCCCGCAGAATCCCATCCGCAAAACGACTTCATCAATTCGGCGCGCAAGGAACGTAAGCGTGTTGAAATCTATCTCGTCAACGGCATTCGTCTGACGGGATGTATCGAGTCGTTCGACCAGTACCTGGTGATGCTGCGCACCCCCGTGGGTCTGCAAGGCATCTACAAGCGTGCGATTTCCACGATCCAGCTCGACACGGGCGGCTCGCGCCCGGGCGGCGGCGGTCCCCGCGGCCCGCGGCCGGCGGTCGGCCGGGCGGCCGCGAAGGCGGCGGCCACAGCCCGTACGGCTCGCATGGCGGCTCCCGCGAATCGCGTGGCGACGGCGGCGGCTACGGCTCGCGCGAGCCGCGTGAAGGTTACGGTTCCCGTGAACCGCGCGAGGGTTATGGCGCGCCGCGCGAGCCCCGCGAAGGCTATGGCGCCCCGCGCGAAAGCTACGGCGCACCGCGCGATGCCGGCGACGCATCGGGCAACACGTCGCCGTCCGACGCACGCGGCGGCAACGGGCCGGTGATCGTCACGCGCCGCCGGCGAATCGTGCCGGACGGCCAGTAAAACAAAAGGGCAAGCCAGGCGGCTTGCCCTTTTTTCTGGCGGATCGGCGCGGCATGTCGCCGCACCGGCCGTGCCGTGATCGCTCAGTGTGCCGTCGTCGGCAAACCTGCGTCGGCCTCCCGCTGCAGCGAACGCACCTGCTGCTGCAACGCGCGCAGTTGCGACTGAAGCGCCGCCTGTTGCGCCTGCAGCGCCGCCGTTTCGTTGCGGACGCTCTTCTGGCGATCCGCGACCGCCGCCTGCTGCTCGCGGGCGATCGAGATATCGGCCTGCAGACGCCGCGCCCGCTCCTGCGCGACTTCGATCTGCCGATCCGTCTGCACCTTCTGCGACTCCAGCTTCGCCGCACGCAGCTCGTTGACGGACAGCCGTTCGGCCTGACGCGAGAAATCGCGATAGATCGCTTCCGCGCGCGATTCGTCGTAAGTCTTGATCACGCGCCAGAACGCCTTCTGCTGGAACAGCGCGACGAAATAGGAACCGTCCTTCACGCTGAACAGCTGGCTCGCGCCGTAGCTGCCGTTATAGCTGGTGCGCATTTCCGTCAGCGAATGCGCCTGGATCTGGCGCTGCAGTTCGTCAACCGTGCTCTGCCCCGTCGTCTCGCCTGCCTGCGGCTGTATCGAGGTTTGAACCTGCTGATCAATCACCGGAATCGCCGCCACCGGTGCCGACGCCTGCTGTACCGCGGGCGATGCATTGCCCGCCAATCCCTGCGCGAACGCGCCCTGCATGCCTCCCATCATCGCGAGCAACACCCACGCCCGCCCCAACCCCGTCATATGGCTCATGAATTTTGATTCCTGCCCGTGTCGTTGTAATTCAGCGCGATTTTATCGCATTAATTATTCGCTTTCGCGGGTCTCGGGCTCTTCGTCGAAGATCTGATATTTGCGCATCTTTTCCCACAGCACCTTCCGGCTGATGCCGAGCTGCTGCGCCGTATCCTGGCGTCGCCAGCCGTTTGCGTCGAGGGCCGCGATCACGCGGCTGCGCTCGTTCATGTCCCACTTGCTGCGGTCGACGAAGACCTCCGCCACGCTCTCCGCCGGCACCGGCTGCGCCGCATTGCGCGCATGCGCGACCAGCCGCTGCAGTCGCGCGGCGTCCCAGCCGCCCGTTTGCCGCACCGTCACGCCGACGCGCTCCGCAAGGTTGCGCAGTTCGCGCACATTGCCGGGGAAATAGCTGTCCGCGACCGCATCCGCGAGCCAGTAAGGCAGGTCGGACAGTTGCGCGAGCCGTTCGTCGCCCACCACCTCCGCGACGAACGACTTGAACAGCGCGATCTTGTCGACCGCGCCCCGCTCTTCCAGCGACGGAATGCTCAGTTCGATCACCGCGAGCCGGTAATAAAGATCCGCGCGGAACAGGCCTTCCTTCACGAGCTGCGGCAGCTTCTTGTTGCTGGCCGCGACGAGACGGAAATCGACCTTGATCGGCGTCGTCGCGCCGACCCGCAGCACGGCGCCGTCCTCGAGCACGCGCAACAGCTTGACCTGCTGATACAACGGCAGATCGCCGACTTCGTCGAGGAACAGCGTGCCCCCCGCCGCCTGCTCGAAATAGCCTTTATGCGCAACAACCGCGCCGGTAAACGAGCCTTTTGCGTGCCCGAAGAACAGCGATTCGAACAGGCCGTCCGGAATCGCACCGCAGTTGACCGGCACGAATTCGCCGTCGCGGTAGCGCGAATGCTTTTCGTGGAGCAATTGCGCGATGCGTTCCTTGCCGACGCCGGTTTCGCCGTGCAGCAGCACGTTGGTGTCGCAGTCGGCGAACATATCGACCTCGTGCAGCAGCGCCTGCATCGACTCCGAGTGCGCGACGAGTTCGGACGGCCGCAGCGTATCGGCCGCATGCGCGCGCAGCTGCGTGACGAGCTTGCCGATCATCCCGCGCAGCTCGGCGCACGTGAAGTCGAGCGGCAGGATGTGCGAATAGTCGGGCGGATACTGCGACGCGTCGTGGTCGCGCGCCGCGCCGACCCAGACGACCGGCATGCCGATGTTGGCCTGCCAGTCGCGCAGGAACGCCGCGCCGGTTTCAATCATCGTCACGCTGATGATCGCGAGCGATGGCCGCAGTGCGGCGCGCTCCGGCGAGATTTCCGCATTGTCGGCGCGGATCACTTCGACGTCGAAGCTCGCCATGCAGCGGGCAACGCGGTCGACAATGTCCGCCTTGCCTTCCCAGACGTACAGGTCGAGTTCTGCGATTGCGGAGGGGGTTCTCATCGTTGATGCTTTCAATGAACGATTTGCGGGGCGTTGCAAGTCAAGCCGTGTTGAATCACGGTCAGCTGTCCGATCTGCAATCCTAATGCCGTCAGCAGTGGTGTCACCAGCGTATTGAGCAACGGATTGACGAGCCCGAGCAGCAAAGGAATGAGCTGCCCCGTCAGCGGCTGAAGAATCACGGTCAGGATCGATAGATCCAGCCCCAAGACATTCAGCTGAAGCGACGGTAGATTCAACAGATTGGTCAGTTGTACGTTGAGTGTGTTGGTCGCCGTCGACGACGTGGTCCAGTTGGGCCCGGGAGACCACGCGGACGACGTACAAGCGCCGTTGCTCGGCTTGGTATTGCAGAACGAGTATTGCGAACTGTTCTGATAGACGATCCCCGTCCCGCTCAATGACAGGCTGGCGTTCAGCGCGCCAGGGGTCGAGGGCAATGGCGGCCCGCTGTAGATGGGCGTGCTGGCGCTACTCCCAACGTACGCGACGGGATTCGATACCGACAGGACGACTTGCAGAAGCGAAAAATTGCCGAGTAGTCCCCCGCCCGACAACTTGGCAACGGGAATCGTGCCGGAGGTGGACGCACAGCTCGGTGAATTGAGGTTCAGCTTGCCGCCAGTTGTTTGTCCGGCGCAAATCATCGCTACACCCGGCAACGCACCGAACGTCGCGGTGCTCGATGCAGGGGTCGATTGGCAACTCGTATTGGCCAGCCAAGCGCGCCCTGGGCCGCCCAGGATGATGTAGAGCGGCAAGTGCGGTCCCGTCAGCTGAAGCGTCAATACGCCGGGAATTCCCAGTGGAGGCGGATCCGACAGCGCCTGCACATCGACGTAGAGTCCGATCTCCGCTTGCGACGCCTGCGTGCGCCAGATGCCGTTTACTTGTCCGGCCTCGCCAATTCCGATCGACGGCGGTGCCAGCACCTGCAATTGCAGGCTATTGACTCGAACCAGCGACGACACCGCTGAAATGAGCGGGCAAAACGGACTGCCGGGGCAGTTGCCTTGGCCGACCGACACCGTCAGCGCGCTGTTGTATGCCCCGACCTCCGCCGTCGTCAGCAGCAGTTGAAGCACATTGATGTTTGCGTTCGCGGCCGCTTCCGCATTGCTGCCCGAGTATTGAAGGAGACTTCCCAAAGAGATCTTGTTGGCATTGACGTTGGCGCCAACACTGTTCTTCAGCGCGGTGAGTACCGTGCCCACCGTGGTATTGCTGCCGACCGCGGTGGCGGTGAGGTTCAGGATATCCGCTACGGTCAGATTGAGACCGAGCAACTTCCCGACGCTGGCTGGACTCGACATCCCCGCGGTGCCGAGCTGTGTCGCGACGTTCGCCAACTGACCCAGCGTAACGTTTGCCCCGGCCAACGCCTGGTAACTCGCCAGACCGACATTGACGTTGGCCGACGCGCCCAGCAATCCGGTGAGCAGCGGGTCAAGAATCGCGGACGACGAGGAATTCAGGCTCGCGAGCGTCGACCCCACGCTGAACGTGTCGATTGCCGCCGCGCGTGCGGTAGCCGTTGCGGAAACAACGACCTGCCGCCCGCTCAACTTGTTCAGCAGCCCAAGGAAGAAGTAGCTCACCTGCCGGTACGCCGTCACCTGCGCCGCATTCGCCGCGGCCGACGCCGGCGTCACATAGGCGGTCGACGGATCCCACCTCCCGCAACTGACGGCAATCTGGTCCCTTCCCGCCGTAGGATTTGCTGTTGCCGTGGCGCTTATCAGCGTAACCGTATAACCCTTGTCGTTGATGTTCGCGCTCGTGGTTACATTGTTCTTCGCATCGCTCAGGCAACCAGTCGGATCGCTCGACATCGGCTGCACCGCCGCCAACGCGGCCAGGTCCGCGACCCGCTGCAGATCCCGCTTCTGCAGATACAGATTCGCGATGTCGATGACCCCGAGCACGACGATCGCGACCGTGACCCAGAGCGCTGCCATGACCACGATGGAACCGCGTTGACGTCGCTTCCCCGGCCAGCGAGCACCGCGCCGACGAGCCCCCTGCGCTTGATCTGCGTGCATCATCATCTTGCTTACTGCGTGCTCTGCCCACTACCCGACATACCGCCGGACGAACTGCCCAGCTGCGTGCTCATCGACTCCGGAATCTTGTTCTTGAACGAATCGAGGTAGCGCTGGTAGACCAGCGACGCGACGTCGCCGAGCATCGGCTGCACCGGTGCCGAAGCGCGGTTGTCCCGCTGGATCGAGAGCCATTGTTTCGTCGAATGGTCGACGTCGGATGCGGCCGGCGCTGTTGCGTCTTGCGCCTGTGCGGCTACGGCCCCCATCGCCATCGTCATGATCGTGCCCAGCACCACGATGCGGTGCGCAAACTCGTTTCGGTAATGTTTATTGTTCATGTCGTTCCCCCGCCTGTCGTTCATTGTGCAAACCGTTGCAGTAGCGGCACGGTCTGGTCATAGCCGAAATTGTTTGCCATCGGTGTAATGGGCGCGTTCGCAGCACGCCGCGATACGACCGGCGGCGTCGCAACCGCACGCTGCTGCGCCCGTGCGGCGGCCACAATCCTTGCGGCATCGCTCGTGATGTCCTTGCGGATTTCTGCCGCCAGACGCTGCTGGCTCATCAGCCGCTGCGCGTCCTGTGTGCGCCCGGCCGCTAGGAGATACAGCGCGAGATTGCTGACGATCTTCGGATTACGTTGATCCAGTTCCGCGGCCTTCATCAGCGGCACTCGCGCACCGACCACATCGCCGTTACGCAATTTCGCATAGGCGAGATCGGACAGCAGCGATGCGTCGGTCGGCGCAAGCTCGGACGCCTGCGTCAATGCCTGTACCGCCTGGCCGAAATCGCCGGCCGCACCGGCGATCAACCCGAGCCCGCGATAACCGCGCGCGGCGAGCGGCGTCTTCAGCAACTGCGTATAGGCCGCCGCGCTCGCGGCCGGCTGGTCGGTCATGCGCAGCGCGTCCGCGCGCAGCAGGATCGTGTCCGGTGACACGCCGTACGCCTTGTCGTATGCGTCGATGTGCGCAAGCGACGCATAAAAGAGACCCTGCGCCTGCATCCGCTGGATCAAACCGAGATACATCGCGGGCGTATCCGGCACCGCCTGCTTCTGGTCGGCCGCCTGAATCAGCGCCGCGCGCTCGACCTGCGCACCGACGCCGTACCCGCTTTCCTTGGTCGCGCAAGCGCCGAGCAGCAGCACCGCTGCCGCCATACTTGCCTGCGTCCCCATCCTGCCGATCCGCTTCATCGTCTTTCCTTCCCCCCATCAATGATGCGCCGACAGCGCATGCATCACTGCCAGAAAGCCGGGGCCCGCCGTCACGATCAACAGTGCGGGCAACAGCGTCAGGACCATGACACCCGTCATCTTCACGGTCAATCGACCGATGCGCTCGCGCAGCATCGCGCGGCGCGTCTCTCGCAGTCGGTCACCGAACTGCTTGAGCGGTTCCTGTACCGCGCCGCCATGCTTGTCGACCTGCACCATCAAGCGGGCAATCGCGCGCAAGTCCTCGTTGTCGAAGCCGCCCGACAACCTTTGCATCGACTGGTCGCGCGTGCGGCCCGCCGCAAACTGACGCTGCGCGATTCCAACCTCGGACGACAGCACCGGCATCATCCCGCGGAAATCGTTCGTCACGACCTGCAGGCTTTGATCCAGCGACAGTCCGACGCCCTGCAACAAGCGCAGCATGTCGACGAACAGCGGTAGTTCGTCGACGACGCTTTGGCGACGGGCCGCAGCACGGCGTTGCACGACAAGCTTCGGTAACATGAAGCCAAGCGCGAGTGCGGCGAACATCCCGATCATCCAGTATCCGCCCTTCATTCGCCCACTGGCCAATATCGCGAACACAAGCGGCAACACGATCCCGCAAGCGATCCGCGCGCTCAGGAACAGTCCGCGCGTGCGTGCGTCGACGTATCCGCATTGCTCGAGCAGACGACGATCCTCTTCCGCGACGATGTGCTTGCCCAATCCGGTATCGAGCCAGCGCAGCCCCGCCGCAGACAATCGTGCGAGCATCCGCTCGATGCGCTGCTGGCCACGCGTGTCCGGTCTCGCTTCTGTACGTTCTTCCGTCGAGGTCCGTAGCCTGGCCGCTTCGAGTGCTGCCATGCGCTGGTCGAGCGCATCGGCCAGCGCGCGTTCGGCACGCGACGTGGCGCTCGCACGCAGCAACGCGATCATGCCAAGCAAGAGCACGCCCACCGCGCCGAGCGCCAGGGCAATCGAGCCGATCTGAGTTGCCGTCATCGCATCACCTGAGTCGAGCCATTCGATACAACCACACGCTCCCGGCAACCTGCATCAGGAACGCGAAAACGAGGAGCGTGCGCCCGTTCGGATCAATCCACATGCCTTCCAGATACTTCGGATTTGTCATCACGACAAAACTGCCGATCGCGATCGGCAGCATCACGAGCACGAACGCGGACAGCCGCGTCTCCGCCGACATCGCCGTCAGTTCGCGCTCGGCCTGCTCGAGATCGCGCATGAACACAGCCATACGTTCGAGCATCACGTCCGCACGACCGCCATACTTGACCGACAGCCGCAGCACCGAGCCGAGCAGTTCGAATTCCTGCGTCCGGTATATCTTCGCGATATGGAGCATCGCGCGATCGATCTCGACACCTGTGCGCAACATCCGGGAGACGTGATCGAGACACCCCCGCAGCGGCTCCTCGGTCGTCAGCAGCGCTGCCTGAAATGCGGCCGGCACGCTGTTACCGAGCGTCACCAGTCGCACGATCCCGTCGAGAAACGACGGGATCTGCCGGACGATCTTCAGTCGCCGACGCTGAATTCGCGAGGCGAGCCAGATGCCAAGAATCGCGCTTCCGCAGACGAGCGCCGCGAAACATGCGAGCGCGCCGCCGCGACTGCCCGCGATTGCCGCAATCGCGACGAGCGCGGTCAGTGCGCCGACCGCCTTGCCGCGCGCGCCTTCGATCCCGGCGCGGTTCACGAGGTTGGCCAAATATTCCGCCGTCACCCCGTACCAGTGCGTCCAGAACGCATCCGACGACGCATTGCGTACGCCGCCGGATGAAGACACAGAGCGCGACGCAGCGGATGCCGCCGGTTTCGCGGCAGGTGCCGCCGCGCGCGCACCGGGCTCGAGCCGACTGTCGATGAAGCGCTTTGCATCGGTACGCACACGCCGGGTTTCCGCATGTCGCCACAGCATCAATGCCGATGCCGCGCACAGCATCGCGACCGCGAGCACCCAGATCATCGCGCTATACATTGAAGCCCCCGCCGCGACCGAAGCCGCCGCCGCCGAACCCACCACCGCCCAGTCCGCTGTTCGTCAACGCCTGGCGAAAACGCGCGAGCTTCGGCGAATGCGGATGAATGCCCAGCGACTCCCAGTGATCGACTTCCTCGCCCTCCGGCGTGACGCGCGCTTCGTAGCGATACAGCTCCTGCGTCGCGATGATGTTGTCGGACAGCCCAGTCACCTCGGTGATCGACAGAATCCGGCGGCGCCCATTCGACAGGCGTCCGATCTGCACGATGAAGTCGATCGCGTTCGCGATCTGGCGACGCAGGCTCGATTCGGTTCCCTGGAAGCCCGCGAAGCCGGCGAGCATCTCGAGACGGTACAGGCACTCGCGCGGCGAACTCGCGTGCACGGTGCCCATCGAGCCGTCGTGGCCCGTGTTCATGGCCTGAAGCATTTCGAGCACTTCACCGCCGCGCACTTCGCCGACGATGATCCGGTCCGGACGCATCCGCAGCGTATTGCGCAACAGATCGCGAATCGTCACGACGCCACTACCGTCGAACCCGCCCGGCCGGCTTTCGAGCCGCACGACGTGCGGATGGTTCAGCGACAGTTCCGCCGTATCCTCGATCGTCACGACACGCTCGGCCTCCGGAATGTGGAACGCGAGCGCATTGAGCAGCGACGTCTTGCCCGAGCTCGTGCCACCCGACACGAGCACGTTGCAGCGGGCCTCGACCGCCGCCTCGAGCAATGCACCGATCTCTTCGTTGTACGTGCCGTTACCGAGCAGGTCCGAGGGCTTGAGCGGGTCCTTGCGGAATTTCCGGATCGACACGATCGGGCCGTCGATCGACAGCGGCTCGATCACGACGTTCACGCGGCCGCCGTCGGGCAGTCGCGCGTCGACCATCGGGTTCGATTCATCGAGACGGCGCCCGATCGGCGCGAGGATCCGGCGCACGATTCGCAGCAAATGCGCGTTGTCGGTGAAGCGCACCGGCAGCTTCGCTAGGATCCCGTGACGCGACACGTACACGTCGTTGTAGCCGTTGATCAGGATGTCCTCGACCGCCGGATCCGCGAGCAGATCCTCGATCGGCCCGAAGCCCGCGAGTTCCTTCGTCAGCGCCTCGGCGATCGCACGCACCTCGTTCTCGTTGAGCGGAATGCGGCGCAGGCGCACGAAGCTGTCGATCTCGAGATCGACGAACTGATTGATCGCCTGGCGGGACCATCGGCCGAACTCGGCGCCCAGTTCCTCGATGCGCGTCAGCAAATGCTCGTGCGCGGCATTCTTGATGTCGTGGAATTGCTGCGTCTGGGAGAACGGCGCTGCGCCGTCGGCGAATTGAATGTCGTGTGCCATCGGTTATGACCGCTTGGACGAGGGTTGAATGAAACGTTTGAGTGCGGACAGGCCGGGCGCCGCGCGCGACGCGCCCGCCATGCCAGATACGCCGGGCAACCGCGTCGCGAGGGATTCGAGTGCGCGCACGTAAGGATCGCGCTCCGCCGCATCGACAACGAGCCGCCCCTGGTTCGCTGCGTGGCCAATCGCGACGCGACGCGCGGGCAAGGTGCCGACCAGCGCGACGCCAAGACGCTCCGCGATCTGTCCAGGCATCAGGTCCAGCGCGGGATCGTACTGGTTGACCACAAGCTTCACACGGTCGGTATCGACGCCCGCATCGCGCAGTCCGGTAAGCAGATCGGCCGCCGACACGATCGATGCGACGCCCTGGTCGCACACGAGCCACGCCTCGTCGGCCGCTGCGGCGATCTGCGTGACGAACTCGCGATTCGAAAACCCGCCCAGATCCACGACCTGCTGGTCGAAGAACGCGCGAAAGCGGTTCAGCAAACCGATGCACGACGCATAGGACACGTCGCGCAACGCGCCGAGGTCCGGCGGCAGCGTCGTCAGCGCGACGCCGCTTTGGTGGCGCGTGAGCGCGGTGTTCACGAAAGTGCGATCGATGCGGCGCAGATTCTGCACGGCGTCGATGAAATGGAATTCGCAGCGCGTGTTCAGGAACAGCGCGCCGTCACCGGGCGGCAGCCCGAGATCGACCAGCGCGGTCTGGCGACCGGCCGGCGCGCCGCCGTCCGGGCCGCCAGCCGCACCGGGCCCGAGCGCGCGCTTTTGCAGCCAGACCGCGAGGTTCGCGGCGAGCGTGCTGACGCCCATGCCGGCACGTGCGCCGAGCAACGCGACGACCTTGCCGTGGCGGCTCGTCGGCTCGCCGACGTGGGACAGCAATCCGCGCGTCGTCCGCAGTGCATCCTCGGCCGACGCCGACACGTCGATGAAATCGCGCACGCCCGCGCGCAGTGCTGCGAGCGTGCTCTCCGGCTGGGCGAGCGAGCCCAGCGCGACAATCGGCAACCCCGGATGTGCCGCGCGTACCGCGGCCGCAGCGACGCTCGCTGCTTCGCTACGTTCGGAGAAATCGATGAACACGAGGGCCGGGTTGAGCCCCGTGATGCGCTGACCAAGCACGCCCGGCTCCAGCGACGCGGCCTCGACCGCACCGGCCGACACCAGCGTATCGGCCAGCCAGCGCACATGCGCTTCCTTTGTCGATGCGCAAACGAAGTAGTCGGTCACGGCGGGTTCACACAACGATTGGGTTCGTGCATTCATGTCGAACACCCTCGATTACGCAAGGCGTAGCGGTGTGCCACGACGCGCAATGCCTCAAATTCATTTCGAAAACCCCGGTGCCGCATCCGGCGATGCCGCACCGCCCAGGTAGGATCGCCATACCGGCCCGTCGCGCTGCTCGGACAATTCGCCGGGCGTCGCAGGCAGCACCGCCCCCTTCGCAATCGGTGCGACGAGATGCGGTGTCACGATGATCAGCAATTCCTTGTCGTTCTGCTGGTAGTTCAGGTTCTTGAAGAACGTACCGATGATCGGCAGGTCACCGAGCAGCGGCACCTTGCTCACGTTCGACAGTGTCTGGCGGTCGATCAGGCCGCCGATCACGAAGCTCTCGCCGTCGCCGAGTTCGATCGTCGTATCGGCGCGGCGCGTCGTGATGCCCGGCACGGCGACACCGCTGATCGTCACGCTGTTCACGAAATCGAGCTGGCTCGATTCCGGCGCGACCTTCAGCGCGATCCGGCTTGGGCTCAGCACCGTCGGAGTCAGCGACAGTCCCACACCGTATTGTTTCCACTGGATCGCTGTCGAGCCGAGCCCCTGCGGCGACGGCACCGGGATCTCGCCGCCCGCGAGGAAGCTGGCGCTCTGGCCGGACAGCGCGACGAGCGTCGGCTCCGCGAGCACGCGCGCCAGATTGTTCGCTTCGAGCAACGACAGGTCGGCGAAGATGCCGCGGCCTGCTGCATTCACGACCAGGTTGAATGCAGACGCAACCGGTGCGCCGAGCGTCGGAATATACCCGGCCGTACCCGGGCCCGACGCGCCGTTATACGACTGCACGCCGCCCGGCGAAAACGAGCCGAACGAAAAGCCGTTGCTCTGCTTGAAGAAGTTGAAGCCGACCTGCTTGAGCACCGAGCGGCTGAATTCCACCACCCGCACGTCGACCTGCACGACATTCTTGCCGGCCAGCGTCGAACGATCGATCACCGTGCCCTTCGGGCTCATGTTCTTGGCGACCGCCACGGCACGTTCGTGTGCATCAAGCGATGCCGACGTTCCCCGCAGCACCGACGTCCCGCCGTATGCCTTCACCTGCGGCGTCGAACCGTCGAGCACCGCTTGCGCAGCAGCATCGACGACTTCGACACTCCACACCGTCGGCTCGTCGTGACCGCGCTCCCACAACATCACGTTCGTTGTACCCGGCGCTTTCGCGGTCAGCAGCACGGAACCGGTACGACTGCCCTTCATGATCAACACGTCGGCGATCGCGGGATCGCCGACTGCGACACGCTGCAGCGCACGACCTGCAGAAATCTGCCGCTGCGCGCCGACCGCGAGTTCAATCGTGCCGCTCGCGCTTGCAGTGGATGCGAATGTCAAGGTCCAGAGAGCAATCGCGAATGCAGTCAGTATGTTTTTCATTGTTTGTTGGGCCGTCGCACGGCCTTTACTTGTCGTCGCAGATATCGATGGCCACCGATGTTGTTCAATATGCAACCGTTTCCGAGCGGCCGCCGCGGATCAGCTCGATGCCGCCGCCGCCGCTACCGCCTCCGACGGATCGCCCTGCCGGCGGCAAGCGCGATGGCAGCGGCGGCACATTTACGTTGGCCACCGCAGTCCTCGACGTACCGGACAGCTGTTGCAGCGATACGCCGACCGCGGCAAGCGCCGAGGGCGACAACTTGTTGTCCGTACGCACCGCCACCGTCTGCATCGCAAGCTCGTCGTCGCGCGGATTGCGCAGTGCGAGCGTCAGCCGACCGCTCGCCTCGCCGAGCGTGAGTGCATCGACCTGCGCCGTCGGCACCGCGAGCACCGCGATGCGCGTATTGCTCGGCTGGCCGTTATTGCCGTTCGTGTTGCTGCCGCTGTCGCGCTCCGGCGTCGCGTCGCCGAACGACAGCACGCGCACCTTCGACATCAGGAGCCGCGCTTGTGTCTGCGAGACTTCGCCGTCGAGCATCCCGCTGCCCGCCTCACGCTTCAGGTTCACGAAGACGTCGACGAAGTTGCCGGGCCGCAGGCGATTGCCGACCGCATTGGTCTCGTCGACACGAACCGCAATCGCGCGCTCGCCCGGCTGCACGTCCTCGGCAAGCCCCGACACCAGTGCGTCCGCCACAACCGGTGCCGACGCCGGGATGTCTCTCACCGGAACGCGACCGACCAGGGCGGCCGGATCGGAAAACGCACCTGCCGGCGCAGGAGCAACTGGTTGAACCTTCAACGCATCGGCGGCAATCGGCTGCCCCATCGGCAGCGCGCGCGTCGCGATAACCACTGACACCGGGCTCGCAGCGACAGCCTGTTGCACGGGGATGGGACTAGGCGTACTGCGTCCAAGCATCCAAGCGTAGATTCCAAGCAGAACAGCGATCGCAATCAGCAACCCCGCGATGATTTTTGTCAGATTGTTGGCCATGTTGATATGGGAATGCCGGAACCAGGTTCAGGAGCGTGATGACGATCGGGCGACTCGATTAAATAGGATTGCGATTCAGAGCATGCTTGGCTGAACTTGCACGGTCGCACTACTCTGCAGCTGCGGCGCAGTGAACAGGAATATCCACGGGATCAGCGGATTCGCCGCGTATGAATAGGTCGTTGTCACCATCACGTTGAATGCGGCGGTGGACGTCGATGTGAATGTCCCGCCGCAGGTCACGCCGGGCGTCGACGTGGGCGACGGTACCGAAGTGGACACCTGCGCGGCGAAACTGACGTTCTTCGACCACGGTGCGCCGCCCAACGCTTGCGTCACGGCGTTTCGCGCATTGACCTGCAGGCGGTCGCACGGCGCCGACGTGTAGTTCAACGCAGCGCGCGCGCCTTCGGATGCCGCGAATGTCAGGCTTTGCTGGATGATAAAAACCATCCCGAACGTAACGATCGCGTAAAAGATCAAGAAGAACAACGGAAATACGAATGCGAACTCGATCGCTGCCACTCCCCGTTGCCGCCGCCACGCGGGCGACTGGCGCGCTTGCGCCCACCGAGCCATCACACTCCCCTCACATGCATAAAATGCAGAAGCCACACAGCAGCGGGTATCACAAGAAACGCTGCATAAGGCGTCGCTCGACGGCCACCGAGTGCCATCGCTGGCGTACTCCGTTTGCACAGCATGGCAATCGAAGTCCGTGACAGCACCATTAGCCAGAGCGCGTGGAGACCCGCAGCGATGCTCGCGATAATCCAGAACCACGGCAACGCCTGCACGCCACACCACGCACCAAGCACGCCGAATACCTTGACGTCTGCAGCACCCATTACACGTAACGCGAAGAGGGGAGAAAAGCAGACAACGCCCACCGACGCACCGGCCAGTGACTGAAGCGCCGTAACCCCGAACGGATTTCCACCGATGACCGCGCCGACCAATGCGCCTGCCAAACCCGCAATAACGAGTGAATTCGGAATACGCCGACACCGAATATCAGCGGTTCCGACAAGCGTCGCCCAAGCGAGGAAGATCCCGCCGCACAAAAGATGCGCCATGACAACAACCGACTGTCCGCCGGACGAAGAGCGAACTGACTGCAGTGCGCTCGCCCGCCGCCCCGGCGGAACACGGAGATCAACTGGCCTTACAGGTAGCAGGCGTTGTCACGCAACTGGAGATAGTGGAGAACATGGTTCCAAGATTCGAACCGATCGTCGAAACGCTCGCGATGATTGCCACCGCAATCAGACCCGCAATCAGCCCATACTCGATCGCGGTAACCCCGTCTTCTTCCTTGAGGAAGCGCTTGATGAGTGCTTTCATTTTTTAATTCCTCGTGCCTGTATGTACGTTTTTTGGCCTTTTATACGTTGTAGTTCCCGTATATCTGGCCCTTGCCCCGCGTCGTTCGCTACAACTAAGTAACGACAACCGGATGCGCTTTCTTTATATGTCACCCCGAGGGGTATGTATCACAATTTGATGCAAGTTAACATTCGCGATAGTGACCCTCCTCGAACGTCGTGTACCGAGCTGTACATTTCCTTACACCTGCTCCGGATTCTATATCCGATCGTATTTAACTTCCAACCTCTTTTAAGACCGGATCGAAAAAACTTTCCGGGAGCACAGCCGTATTTGTACGGCGTTTCGGTACGACTTACACATAGGACTTACGATAGGTTAGATGTGCACACCTAATCCACCAGTAAAACAGCCGGAGCGCCCGCCAGGCCTGCACGCCCGCCCACGTTACGCCGCACGCGTAACGCCAATGTTGTGACGTTACGTTACGAAACGGCCGAAACCGTTCTCATTCGACCGTTCTTAAACAGATTCAACAA
The DNA here is from genome assembly GCF_000949135.2 of Burkholderia sp. USMB20. Taxonomy (GTDB): domain Bacteria; phylum Pseudomonadota; class Gammaproteobacteria; order Burkholderiales; family Burkholderiaceae; genus Burkholderia. The sequence continues at coordinate 24,753 of NZ_JTAN02000018.1, forward strand.
TCTTTCAGTTTGCCTAAATCCCTTTTCCGACAAGGAATTGCCCCGTTTAAAACCAATCGTCGAACCGTCGGCCATCGAAATGGCACGACAGTTGCAGAGTAATCCCCGCATCACTCAACACAACATCAGCTTCAATGCGAGGACGAAATGGACATTAAGGTTATCCCTCATGGCACGCTCCGGACGACTATGATCGCGGCCACCGTGGCAGCCATGCTTTCCCTCTCCGCGTGCGGCGGCTCCGGTTCCATCAGCAAGGGGCTCAGCGGCGGCTCCAGCTCGGGCGGTGGCGACTCCGTCTCGACGTCGGGTGGCGGCACCTCGGGCGGCACGTCCGGTTCGACGAGCGGCAGCACGTCGGGCGGCACCAGTGGCTCGACCAGTGGCAGCACGAGCGGCTCGACGAGCGGCAGCACCAGCGGCACGACGAGCGGAACGTCCAGCGGAACGAGCGGCACCTCCGGTGTGTCGTCGAACGCAGTGGGTCAGGTCCTCGCAAGCGGCAGCAATCTCGTCACCAATCTCGGTGGCACCGTGTCAAACCTCGGCGGCGTCGTCGCCGGCCAGTCGTTGCCCGGCGTCAACCCGGCCACGACGCAAGCGGCGGGCGGCATCATCCAGAACGTCGGCGGCGCGGTCACTGCACTCGGCAATGGCCTCGGCAACGGCCTCGGCCAGCTCGGCGCAACGAAAGACCCGGTCGGCGTCACGGTCGCCAGCACCGGCGGCGTGGTGAACCAGCTCGGCGGCGCAGTCACGCAGACCGGCAACCTGGTCACGAGCCTCGGCAGCGGCCCGTTGTCGCCACTCGCTCCCGTCACCGGCGCCGTCGGCGGCCTCGTGACGCAGGTCGGCAACGCGGTTTCGAACGGCGGCACCACGCTGTCCAACGTGCTGTCGACCGGCCCGATCCAGCAGGTCACGCAGACGGTCAGCTCGGCGATCACGCCGATCACGACGATGGTCGGTCAGACGACGCAGACGATCGGGACGGCCACCGGCCTCGGCGCCCCTGTCAACACGCTGCTCGGCACGATCGGCAACGGCCTGAACCAGGCCGGCGCGGTGATTGCGTCGACGGGCGGCAATCCCGTCACGACCGGCCTCGGCAGCACTGTCTCGTCGACCGGCAATACCGTGAAGGCCGTCGGCGGCCTGCTCACGGGCGCCACCGGCGGCGCGACCAACCCGCTCGCGCCGCTCACGGGCCTGCTCACGACCGTCACCGGCACGCTCGGCGGCGCAACGGGCGGTACGAGCGGCGGCCCGCTCGCTCCGGTCACCGGCCTCGTCTCCACCGTCACCGGCACACTCGGTGGCGCAGCCGGCGGTACGAGCGGCGGCCCGCTCGCTCCGGTCACCGGCCTCGTCTCCACCGTCACCGGCGCACTCGGCGGCGCAGCCGGCGGTACGAGCGGGCGCCCGCTCGCTCCAGTCACCGGCCTCGTCTCCACCGTCACCGGTGCACTCGCGGCGCCAACGGGTGGCACGAGCGGCGGTCCGCTCGCTCCGGTCACCGGCCTCGTCTCCACCGTCACCGGCGCGCTCGGCGGCGCAACGGGCGGCACGAGCGGCGGTCCGCTCGCTCCGGTCACCGGCCTCGTCTCCACCGTCACCGGCGCGCTCGGCGGCGCAACGGGCGGCGCGGGCGGCAGCACCCGCTCGCTCCCGTGACGGGCGTCGTGTCCGCGGTCACCAGCACGGTCGGTGCCCCGGCACTGAGCGGCAGCACCGGCACGGTCACGAATTCGGGCTCGGGCTCGAACCCGCTCGCGCCTGTCACGTCGCTGCTCGGCGGCCTGCTCGGCGGCACGCACGGCAAGTAATCGAACATCCATTCATCGACAAGACAGCGAGGAGTCCATCATGTCCCAGCAACGTTCCATCACGACGGCCGCCCTGCGCCAATGGCGCGCGCCCCTCACCGCTTTCGCCGCAGCGTGCCTGCTGGCCGCCTGCGGCGGCAACAGCGTCAGCACGCCGCCGACGAGCAGCAATGCCGGCAGCAGCAGCGGCACGAGCGGCACCAGTGGTACGAGCGGCACCAGCGGCTCGTCCACCGGCACCAAGGGCGCTGTCAGCACGATCGGCCAGACGGCAACCGACCTCGGCAGCACGGTCGGCAACATCAGCGTGCCCGGCCTCGGCGACGGCGTGACGAAGGGTGTCGGCAGCACCGTCTCGAGCACCGGCACGATCATCAACGCGGCTGCCGATGCGTTGAGCAACGGGCTGGGACAGACCGGCTCGATCAAGGATCCCGTCGGCACGACGGTCGCCGGCCTCGGGAACGTCGTGGGCGCGACGAGCAACACCGTGTCCGGGCTGAGTTCGACGGTCAAGGCGCTCGGCACGGGTCAGCTCGCGCCGCTCGCCCCTGTCACGACGCCGGTCGGAACCGTGCTCGACACGGTTGCCAACGGCCTCTCGGCAGCCGGCACGACGATCGGTTCGACGCTGTCGTCGGGTGCCGTGCAGCAGGTTACGCAACCGCTCAGCTCGGCGATCACGCCGCTGGTGATCACCGCAGGCCAGGTCACGCAACAGGTCGGCACGACCACCGGCCTCGGGCAGCCCGTGTCGGGCCTGCTCGGTCAGGTCGGCGGTGCAATCAGCTCGGCGGGCACGAAGGTCGCAAGCACGTCTAACCAGCCGCTCGTCGGCGACGTCGGCCAGCTCGTCACCGCGGTCGGCAACACCGTGACCAACGCGGGCGGCCTCGTGAACCCGAACGGTCCGAACGGCGCGGCACCGATCCCCGGCCTGCTCACCAGCCTCGTCGGCGGCTCGACGGCTACGGTCCAGAACGGCACGTCGTCGGGTTCCGGCTCGACGAACCCGCTCGGCGGCCTGCTGTCCGGCCTCGGTTCGACGCCGCTCGGTTCGCTCACGGGTGCGGTCGGCGGCGCAACGGGCAGCTCGGGCAGCAATCCGCTCGCGCCCGTCACGGGCCTCGTGTCGACGGTCACGGGCACGCTGGGCGGCGCAACGGGTGGTGCAGGCGGGGCAAACCCTCTCGCGCCCGTCACCGGTTTGCTGAATACTGTCACCGGAACAGTCGGCGGTGCAGCGGGAACCGGGGGTTCGTCGAGCCCGCTCGCACCAGTCACGTCGCTGGTCGGCAGCGTGACGGGTGCGGCATCGTCGGGCAGTTCGACGGGTCTGCTGGCACCGGTCACGGGGCTGCTGGGCACGCTGGGTAGCGTCGGCAAGTAAGGAGGACGATCGCGCCTTGCAGCGGAGCACGAGGCGCGGCCGTACCAATACAACCGGCAATGCGGCACGCGGGCGCGACACCCTGGTGTCCGCGCCCGCATTAGAAAGAAGACGAAAGCAAGGCCTACGAGGAAGAAACAATGAAATCCAGACTCGACAGATGGATGATGCTGCTCGCTATCGCGGCAGCAGGCACGGCACATGCACAAACGCGCGCGGCTGGTAACCCGCTTGATTCCCTCCCCCAGATCAACGCACCGCAGAAAGGCCCGAGCGTCACCGTGCAGGTCGCGCCGCAGGCACCGCAACTGCAGGAACTGCTGTCGCGGCACCTGACGCCGACGACGTTCCAGGTGGAAGGCGTGAAGTCGGTGCCGTTCGACGAAATCTCGCGTCGCTTCACGCCCCTCGTCGGCAAGGACATCACGATCGGCGAGCTGATCGAAACCGCCAACGGCGTGACCAAGCTGTACCAGGATCGCGGCTATGCGCTGTCGTTCGCGTTCATTCCCGCGCAGACGTTCGAGAACGGCGTCGTGCGCGTCACGGTCGTCGAAGGCTATGTGTCGGACGTCAAGGTGACCGGCAAGCCCGGCGCGATGGAATCGAAGATCCGCGCGATCGCCGCGCACATCACGGCCGATCGCCCGCTGCGCCGCGCGACGTTCGAACGCTACGTGAACACGTTCGGCCTCCTGCCCGGCGTGTCGGTGAAGGCCAACGTGCCACCGCCGCAGACGACCGACGGCGCAACGACGCTCGAACTGGCCGTCGACCGCAAGGCATTCAACATCAGCACCGGCATCGATTTCAATCACCCGGGCGTGCAGGGGCTCATCACCGCAACGGAGAACGGCCTCACGTCGTTCGGCGAGCAATTGAGCATTTCCGCGCTGGTGCCGCCCGGACGCGACAAGCAGACCTACGTCGCATTCAGCGGCGCCGTGCCGGTCGGCAGCAGCGGCCTGGTCACGCGCCTCGACGCCAGCACGTATCGCGGCAAGCCGACCGACAACCCGGGCCTGCCGTCGACCGTCGAGCGCACCGTCAAGAACGAGAAGCTCGGTCTTTCGGCATCCTATCCGTTGCTGCTGAACAACCAGCGCAGCCTGCTCGGCACCGTGTCGGGCTATGCGTCGCACAACGAAGACCGCTACCAGAACAAGATCAGCGGCAACAGCATCGATACACGCTCGCAGGTCCGCGTGCTGCAGATGCAGCTCGACTATACGAGCGTATCGGCCAAGCAGGTACAGAAGCTGAGCGTGAACGTCGCGAAGGGCTTCAACATTCTCGGCGCGTCGAAATCGCAGGACATCACGATCGGCTCGAACACGACGTCGGTGGACAGCCCGATCTCGCTGACGTTCGTGCGCACCGGCGCGACCTTCACGCAAACCAATGAATGGCCGTTCAAGATCGGCACGTCGGTCTCGCTGACCGGCCAGTACAGCCCCGACTCGCTGCCGACGTCGGAGCAGATCTCGTTCGGTTCGACGCGCTATGCGCTCGGCTACCAGCCCGGCGAAACGTCGGGCGACTCGGGCTGGGGGATGTCGCTGGAGGTCAACCGCGGATTCACGCCGGGCTGGACGTACATGAAATCGATCACGCCGTACATCGCGTACGACATGGCGCGCGTGTACCTGCATACCGGCACGCCGTCGCCGAGCCGCCTGTCGTCGGTCGGTATCGGCGTGCGGTTTACCGACAGCCGCTACTACAGTCTCGATCTGAATATCGCGAAGCCGGTCGGCGATGCACCGGTTGAAAGCGCATCGCGCAGCCCGCGCGTGAATGCCGCGTTCTCGTATCAGCTCAACTGATCGGTCACCAGACAGCCTGCGTCTCGCGGGCCGTTTGGATTAGAACCCCCTCTATCAAACGCAGCGTGCGGTTTCACGTATTCTGGCAAAGCTCGCAACATGCCACCGTCCCATGCAGACGGTCGTGCGGGCGCATCGAACACGACATGAAACAAGGAGGAAGACGATGATTCAACTGACCCGCCCGTTGCGCGCACTGGCCATCGCGAGTGCCCTGCTCGCTTGCGCCGCCCCCACCTTCGCCCAGGCCGACAGCCCCGTCGGGATGTGGCAGACGATCGACGACAACACGCATCAGCCGAAGGCGCTCGTGCAGATCGCCGACGACGGCGAAGGCTCGCTGTCGGGCAAGGTCGTCAAGGGCCTCGGCGCCAATGACACGCCCGATCGCCGCTGCACCGCATGCACGGACGAGCGCAAGGATCAGCTCATCAAGGGCATGACGATCATCAAGGCGATGAAGAAGGACGGCGATCACTGGGACGGCGGCAACATTCTCGACCCGGAGAACGGCAAGGTCTACAAGTGCAAGATGTCGCTCGAAGACGGCGGCCAGAAGCTCGTCGTGCGCGGCTATATCGGCGTATCGCTGCTCGGCCGGTCGCAGACCTGGGTTCGCGCACAATGACGCAACGCGCGTCGACACGCGCGACGCGATAAAAAAATCGGCCTGCGACGACGTCGTCAGGCCGATTTTGTTTTGACGCCGACGTGCATGAAACCGATCGACATCACGCTGCGCGCTTCAGCGCATCCGCCGTGTAGCTGCGCGGCGTGCGATAAACCGGCGCCACGGCACTGCGTACCGCCGCCGCCTTCGATTGCGCGTGCTTGCGCATCCGCGTGGCCAGCTGGTCGCACAGATTCGCGCCTGCGTCGCCATACAATGCGTGCATCACCTGCCGCAGCGTGCCGGTCTCGTGCCAGACCTTGAAACGGCGGTGGCAGGTTTGGTACGAAGGGTAACGACGCGGCATCGCGGACCAGGTCGCGCCGCTATAGATGATCCACAGCACGCCGTTCAGGACGGCGCGTGTGTTGGCCAATGGTCGGCCGCGCAACTCGGTGCGCGGCTGCATTTCGGGCAAAAACGGCGCGACGCAGCGCCACTCATGGTCGGTCAGATCGCGATACGGTGTCATGGATATCTCCAGCCTTGGGAACCATGACGCAACGATATCGGCTGACCTCAACCGTGAACATAAGACAAGTCCGAAAATACCCGGAGATTGCGGGAATTTGACCGGAATTGACCTTTGAAACCCGCCGCTCGCCGGCAACCGCGATCAGGTCAGCGAAGTATCGACGATACGACGCGGCGTTTCGAGGTATTCCTTCGACTGCATCTCGACGATCCGCGACACCGTGCGCGTGAACTCGTTCGCCATCGGCCCTTCGACGTACAGCTGCTCCGCCGGCACCGCCGCGGACATCAGCAGCTTGACCTTGTGGTCGTACAGCACGTCGATGAGCCAGGTGAAGCGTCGCGCCTCGGACGCCATCCGCGGCGACATCTGCGGCACTTCCGACAGCACGATCGCATGGAAGCGGCTGGCAAGCTCGAGATAGTCGTTCTGTGAACGCGGGCCGCCGCACAGCGTCGCGAAGTCGAACCAGACGACCCCGTCGGCCTTGCGGAGCGCCTTCAACTCGCGCTTCTCGATATGCAGGATCGGGCTTTCGTCCGGCACCGCGGCGAGCTTCGCGAACGCATGACGCAGTTCGCGATCGGCGTCCGCGCCGAGCGGCGTGTGGTACATCTGCACCTGCGCCAGCGTGCGCTGGCGATAGTCGACGCCCGCGTCGACGTTCAGCACGTCGAGCTTTTGCTTGATCAGCGCGATCGCCGGCAGCATGCGGTCGCGATGCAGGCCATCGGGATACAGATCGTCGGGATCGTAGTTGGACGTCATCACGAACTGCACGCCGTTGTTGAAGAGGCGATCGAGCAGCCGATACAGGATCATCGCGTCGGCGATGTCCGACACGTGGAATTCGTCGAAACAGATCAGCCGGTAGCGTTTCGCGATGCGCCGCGCGAGCTCGTCGAGCGGATCGGCCTGCCCTTTCAGCTCCTCGAGTTCGCGGTGGACTTCACGCATGAATTCGTGGAAATGCAGGCGCGTCTTGCGCTGCACGGGCACCACCGCATAGAAGCTGTCCATCAGGAAGCTCTTGCCGCGGCCGACGCCGCCCCACATGTAGACGCCGCGCGGGAGGTCCGGATGATTGATGAGCTTCTTGAACGCGTTCGAGCGACGCGCCTTGTACTCGACCCACTCGTCGAAACAGCGCTGCAGGCGGTCGACGGCCGCGCGCTGGGCGGGATCGGACTGATAGCCGCGCGTGGTCAGTTCGCGCGTGTAGTATTCGGTGACGTTCATCGGGCAAACCGGAAAGAACGAAGGCGAGCGGGAAACCCCCGCCCGCCTTCGTCATGAGACGGCTGCACCGGCCAATGGCCGGCCGGCGCTATACCGCGCTCAGCTGTTCAGCGAGCGCTTGTCGACGGCGAGCGCCGCTTCGCGCATCACTTCCGACATCGACGGGTGCGGATGGCAGATGCGGGCGATGTCTTCCGACGCCGCCTTGAACTCCATCGCCACCACGGCTTCCGCGATCAGGTCCGACGCGTTCGCGGCGATCACGTGCACGCCGAGCAGTTCGTCGGTCTTCGCGTCCGCGATCATCTTCACGAAGCCGTCCGGCGCGTTCATGCCGAGCGCACGGCCGTTGATCGAGAACGGGAACTTGCCCGACTTGATCTCGCGGCCTTCGGCCTTCAGCTGCTGTTCCGTCTTGCCGACCCATGCGATTTCCGGGTACGTGTAGATCACCCACGGAATGCAGTTGTAGTCGATGTGCGGCTTCTGGCCGTCGATCACTTCCGCGACCAGCACGCCTTCGTCTTCCGCCTTGTGCGCGAGCATCGGGCCGCGCACCACGTCGCCGATCGCGTAGACGTTCGGCACCGCGGTACGGCAGTGGTCGTCCACGTCGATGAAGCCACGCTCGTTCGCCTTCAGGCCGATTGCCTCGAGGCCGAGGTTGTCGGTGTTCGGCACGCGGCCGACCGACACGATCAGGCGGTCGGCGTCGAGCGTCTGCGCGTTGCCGTCCTTGTCCGTGTAAGCGATCGACACGCCGTCGGCGGTCGTCTTCACTTCGCCGATCTTCACGCCGAGATGGATGTCGAGGCCCTGCTTCTTGAACAGCTTGGCCGCTTCCTTCGCGAGCGCTTCGTCGGCTGCGCCGAGGAATGCCGGCAGCGCTTCGAGCACCGTCACTTCGGCACCCAGGCGACGCCACACCGAGCCGAGCTCGAGGCCGATCACGCCTGCGCCGATCACGGCGAGCTTCTTCGGCACCGAGTCGAACGTCAGCGCACCTTCGTTGTCCGACACGATCTTGTTGTCGACCGGGATACCCGGCAGGTGACGCGCCTTCGAGCCCGTCGCGATGATCACGTTCTTCGCGGTGACGACTTCGGTTTCACCCTCGCCGCTCACTTCGATCTGCACGCCGGCATCGGTCTTGCCGGTGAACTTGCCATGGCCCTTCAGCCAGGTGATCTTGTTCTTCTTGAACAGGAACTCGATCCCGCTCGTCATCTTCTCGACGATCGCATCCTTGCGGCCGAGCATCTTCGCGACGTCGATCTTCACGCCGTCGACCGTGATGCCGTGGTCGGCCAGGTGATGCGACGTGTTCTCGAACTCTTCCGACGAGGCGAGCAGCGCCTTCGACGGGATGCAGCCGACGTTCAGGCAGGTACCGCCGAGCTTCAGCGCGCCGGCCGGGTTCTTCCACTTCTCGATACAGGCAACGGTCTTGCCGAGCTGCGCGGCGCGAATCGCGGCGATGTAGCCGCCGGGGCCGGCGCCGATCACGACGACGTCAAATTCCTTGGACATGACAATCCTTTCTACTTGTACGCCCGCACGCTCGCGCAAGTGCGCGAGCGTGCGGGGCGGGTCAATGCAGTGAGACTCGGCTTACAGGTCGAGCAGCAGGCGTGCCGGATCTTCCAGCGCATCCTTCATCGCGACGAGCGACAGGACTGCTTCGCGGCCGTCGATGATGCGGTGGTCGTACGACAGGGCCAGGTAGTTGATCGGACGGATCACGATCTGGCCGTTTTCGACAACCGGGCGTTCCTTCGTCGCGTGCACGCCGAGGATGGCCGATTGCGGCGGGTTGATGATCGGGGTCGACAGCATCGAGCCGAACACGCCGCCGTTCGAGATCGAGAACGTACCGCCCGTCATTTCCTCGATCGACAGCTTGCCGTCCTTCGCCTTCTGGCCGAATTCGGCGATCTTCTTCTCGATCTCGGCGAGGCTCAGTTGATCGGCGTTGCGCAGGATCGGCACGACCAGGCCGCGCGGCGAACCGACCGCGATACCGATGTCGAAGTAGCCGTGGTAGACGATGTCGTTACCGTCGATCGACGCGTTCACCAGCGGGAACTTCTTCAGCGCGTGCACGGCCGCCTTCACGAAGAACGACATGAAGCCGAGCTTCACGCCATGTTCCTTCTCGAACTTGTCCTTGTACTTGTTGCGCAGTTCCATGACCGGAGCCATGTTCACTTCGTTGAACGTCGTCAGGATCGCGTTGGTCTGCTGCGACTCGAGCAGGCGCTCGGCGATACGCGCACGCAGGCGCGACATCGGCACGCGCTGTTCCGGACGATCGTTCAGCCACGTCGCTGCCGATGCCGGCACCTTCACTTCCGGCAGCGCCGGCTTCGCAGCAGCGGCCTTCGCCGGTGCGGCGGCCGGAGCAGCCTTCGGTGCGCTGCCTGCGGCCAGCGCGTCGCCCTTCGTGACACGGCCGTCACGGCCCGAACCTGCGACGTCGCCTGCCGACAGGCCCTTCTCGGCCAGCAGCTTCGCTGCGGCCGGCGATGCGGCGGCCGAGCTCGACGCGGTCGCGACAGCCGGCTGTGCTGCCGGTGCGGCTGCAGCAGGGGCTGCCGCCGGCTTCACTTCGGCGGCGCCTGCCGCTGCTTCGGCAGCACCTGCCTTCGCTTCGGTGTCGATCGTCGCGATGATCTGGTCGGCGACCACGGTGTCACCGTCGTTCTGCAGCACTTGCGCGAGCACGCCCGCGGCCGGTGCCGGCACTTCGAGCACGACCTTGTCGGTCTCGAGTTCGATCAGGATTTCGTCCTGCGCGACTGCTTCGCCCGGCTTCTTCTTCCACTGCAGCATGGTGGCTTCCGAAACCGACTCCGAAAGCTGGGGGACTTTGACTTCTACGATAGCCATGTGATTTTCCTGGATGCTTAATCTGGGGTATGACGAGGTTCGTGCGATTCCTTCGGCCGGTGCGGCGCGCGACGCGCCCGGCAGGCCAAAAGAGACGGGAAAGCGCAGTGCGCCTTCCCGTTTCGCTTGACGTCGGTTATTTCGCGATCGATGCGCTCTTCAGGCGGCCGAATGCACCTTCGATGAGGGCCTTCTGCTGCTCGTAGTGCTTCGCGTAGTAGCCAACCGCCGGCGAGGCCGAAGCCGGACGGCCGCTGTATGCCAGCTTCTGCCCTTCCTTCATGCCTTCCTTCAGGTGGTGCTCGACGTAGAACCAGGGACCCTGGTTCTGCGGCTCGTCCTGCACCCAGACCACTTCAGTCGCGTTCTCGTACTTCTTCATTTCGGCTTCGAACTGCTTGTGCGCGAACGGATACAGCTGCTCGATACGGATGATCGCGACGTCGTTCGCCTTCGCTTCGCGGCGATGCGCGACGAGGTCGTAGTACACGCGGCCCGAGCAAGCCAGCACGCGCTTGACCTTCTTCGCGTCGATGCCGCCGTCGGTTTCGCCCAGCACCGGCTGGAACGAACCCTTCGCGAGTTCCGACAGGTCCGACACCGCTTCCTTGTGACGCAGCAGCGACTTCGGCGTGGCGACGATCAGCGGCTTGCGGAACAGGCGGATCATCTGGCGACGCAGCAGGTGGAAAATCTGCGCCGGCGTCGTCGGCTGGACGACCTGCATGTTGTGATCGGCACACAGTTGCAGGAAACGCTCGATACGCGTCGACGAGTGTTCCGGACCCTGGCCTTCGTAGCCGTGCGGCAGCAGCATCGTGAGACCCGACACGCGGCCCCACTTCACTTCGCCCGACGAGATGAACTGGTCGATCACGACCTGCGCGCCGTTGACGAAGTCGCCGAACTGCGCTTCCCACAGCACGAGCGTGTTCGGCTCGGCGGTCGAGTAACCGTATTCGAAGCCCAGCACCGCCTCTTCCGACAGCACCGAGTCGATCACCGTGAACTTCGCCTGACCGTCGGCGATGTTCTGCAGCGGCACGTACGTGCCGTCGTTCCAGCGCTCGCGGTTCTGGTCGTGCAGCACCGCGTGACGGTGCGTGAACGTGCCGCGGCCCGAGTCCTGGCCCGTCAGGCGCACCGAGTAGCCCGATGCGACGAGCGACGCGAACGCGAGGTGTTCGCCCATGCCCCAGTCGAGCGGCTGGTCGCCGCGCGCCATGTTGCGGCGGTCGTTGATCACGCGCTCGACGAGCGGGTGGACCTTGAAGTTTTCCGGGACCGTCGTGATGCGTTCGCCGAGGCGCTTCAGTTCGGCGAGCGGCACGGCCGTATCGGCTGCGTCCGTCCACTTGCGGTTCAGGAACGGAACCCAGTCGACCGCGTACTTGCTCTTGTAGTTCGACAGGACCGGATCGACGGTGTGGTGGCCGTCGTCCATCGCCTTGCGGTACGCCTTCACGTAGTTGTCGGCGTCTTCCGCGGTGATCACGCCCTGCTGCACGAGCTTCTCGGCATACAGCGCACGGGTGCCCGGGTGCTGCGCGATCTTCTTGTACATCAGCGGCTGCGTGACCGCCGGCGTGTCCTGCTCGTTGTGACCCAGCTTGCGGAAGCAGACGATGTCGATCACGACATCCTTGTGGAACTGCATCCGGTAGTCGATCGCGATCTGGATCGCGAGCACGACGGCTTCCGGATCGTCGCCGTTCACGTGCAGCACCGGCGCTTCGATCATCTTGACCACGTCGGTACAGTACAGCGTCGAGCGCGCATCGCGCGGGTCCGACGTCGTGAAGCCGATCTGGTTGTTGATGACGATGTGCAGCGTGCCGTGCGTGCCGTAACCGCGCGTCTGCGCGAGGTTCAGCGTTTCCATCACGACGCCCTGGCCGGCGAAGGCCGCGTCGCCGTGGATCTGCACCGGCAGCACTTGCAGGCCGTCTTCGTCGCCGCGACGGTCCATCCGCGCCTTCGCGGAACCTTCGACCACCGGGTTCACGATTTCGAGGTGCGACGGGTTGAACGCGAGCGACAGGTGGACCGGACCGCCTTCGGTCGACACGTCCGACGAGAAGCCCTTGTGGTACTTCACGTCACCGGCCGGCAGGTCGTCGACGTGCTTGCCTTCGAATTCGGCGAACAGGTCGGCCGGCATCTTGCCCAGCGTGTTGACCAGCACGTTCAGACGGCCGCGGTGGGCCATGCCGATGATGATTTCCTGCACGCCGCGCTTGCCCGCGTGCTGGACGACTTCGTCCATCGCCGCGATGAAGCTTTCGCCGCCTTCGAGCGAGAAGCGCTTCTGGCCGACGTACTTGGTGTGCAGATAGCGCTCGAGGCCTTCCGCTGCCGTCAGGCGATTCAGGATGTGCTTCTTCTTGTCGATCGAGAAGGACGGCGTCGCGCGGGTCGATTCCAGGCGCTCCTGCCACCAGCGCTTCTGCTCCGGATCGCTGATGTACATGTATTCGGCGCCGATCGTGCCGCAATACGTGTCACGCAGGCCCTTGACGATGTCGCGCAGCGAAGCCTGGTCGAAGCCGAAATACAGGTTGCTTGCGCTGTACGTCTGGTCGAGGTCGCCTTCGGAGAAGTCGTAGAACGCGGGTTCGAGTTCGGGAATGGCGGGACGTTCGCGACGCTTCAGCGGATCCAGATTGGCCCATTGCGAGCCGAGGAAGCGATATGCGCTGATGAGGGACTGGACGTGGACCTGCTTGCGCGCGGTCGCCAGATTGCTGGTGCTTTCGCGCGGGATGAAGGCATTGGCCTTCGCGCGCTCGGCGAACGATTCGACGATCGGAAAATGAGCGACGTCATTGGCATTCGAGCCGTCGGTTGCAGGCACGTTCTGCAGCGCGTCGAAATACTCTCGCCAGTTCTCCGGCACCGATGCCGGATTGTTGAGGTATGCATCGTACAGTTCTTCAACGTACGAAGCATTGCCGCCGAACAGATAGGAGTTCAGCTGAAACTGCTTCATTACATCTGACATTTTACGCTCACCTTTCTTCGAGCTTCTCGAGAAATAGCGGGTTACTCAACCTTCCGCGACACGGCCTGACCGTTTAGCGGATTGCGAATCAAGTCTTGCTTGGAAGGACCTAAAACTTGCGTGCGCGCAGCATATCACAGAACCGTTACCGAAGTTCACGACGAAATGTGCCCGAAAGCACCGCGCGACGGGGTTTTGCCGGATTGCCACGACCCGCGGGAACAGTGTTTTGCAGCCCGCCCGATTGCGCATCGCGCAGATGCAAAAAAGGCCGCCCGAAGGCAGCCTTTTTCATCATGCAAGGGAACGATCGAACTTAGTCGACCGCGCCTTCGCGGCTCGCGCGGCGACGCTCGTGCTCCTTCAGGAAGCGCTTGCGCAGGCGGATCGACTGCGGCGTCACTTCCACGAGTTCGTCGTCGTCGATGAATTCGACCGCGTATTCGAGCGACATCTGGACCGGCGGCACGAGGCGCACGGCTTCGTCGGTGCCCGACGCGCGCACGTTGGTCAGTTGCTTGCCCTTGATCGGGTTCACGACGAGGTCGTTGTCGCGGCTGTGGATGCCGATGATCATGCCCTCATACAGCGCGTCGCCCGGCTTCACGAACATGCGGCCGCGATCCTGCAGCTTCCACAGTGCGTAGGCGACCGCGGCGCCGTCATCCTGCGAGATCAGCACGCCGTTGCGGCGCTCGAAGACCGAGCCGTCCTTGACCGGTGCGTACGAGTCGAAGATGTGGCTCATCAGGCCCGTGCCGCGCGTGAGCGTCAGGAATTCGCTCTGGAAGCCGATCAGGCCACGTGCCGAGATCTTGTATTCCAGGCGCGTGCGGCCGCGGCCGTCCGATGCCATGTCGAGCATTTCGCCCTTGCGGCGACCGAGCTCTTCCATCACGCCGCCCTGGTGTTCGTCTTCGACGTCGACCGTCAGCAGCTCGTACGGCTCGTGGCGCACACCGTCGATTTCCTGCATCACGACGCGCGGACGCGACACGGCCAGCTCATACCCTTCACGGCGCATGTTCTCGACGAGAATCGTCAGGTGCAGTTCGCCGCGGCCCGACACTTCGAACACCGTTTCGTCGCCCGTGTCCTTCACGCGCAGCGCGACGTTGTGGTTCAGTTCCTTCATCAGGCGGTCGCGGATCTGGCGGCTCGTCACGAACTTGCCTTCGCGGCCGGCCAGCGGCGACGAGTTGACGAGGAAGTTCATCGTCAGCGTCGGCTCGTCGACCGTGATCATCGGCAGCGCTTCCGGCGTGTCGACCGCGCAGATCGTCGCGCCGATGCCGACGTCTTCAATACCGTTGATCAGCACGATGTCGCCGGCTTCGGCCGACTCGACCTGCACGCGCTCGAGGCCCTTGAACGACAGCACCTGGTTGATCTTGCGGTTCAGCACGTCGCCTTCCGGACCGAAGCGCATCACGACCGGCTGGCCCGGCTTGATGCGGCCGCGCGTGATGCGGCCGACGCCGATCCGGCCGACGTACGTCGAGTAGTCGAGCGACGTGATCTGGAGTTGCAGCGGCGCTTCCGGATCGGCCGGGCGAACCGGCACGTGCGCGAGGATCGCCTCGAACAGCGGGCGCATGTCGCCTTCGCGGGTCGCCGGATCGAGCGACGCATAGCCGTTCAGGCCCGATGCGTAGACGATCGGGAAGTCGAGCTGCTCTTCGGTCGCGCCGAGCTTGTCGAACAGGTCGAAGGTCTGGTTGATGACCCAGTCGATCCGCGCGCCCGGACGGTCGATCTTGTTGACGACCACGATCGGCTTCAGGCCCAGCGCCAGCGCCTTCTTCGTGACGAAGCGCGTTTGCGGCATCGGGCCCTCGACCGCGTCGACGAGCAGCAGCACCGAGTCGACCATCGACAGCACACGCTCCACCTCGCCACCGAAGTCCGCGTGCCCCGGCGTGTCGACGATGTTGATGTGCGTGCCTTCGTATTCGACCGCGCAGTTCTTCGCGAGAATCGTGATCCCGCGCTCTTTTTCGATGTCGTTCGAGTCCATCACTCGCTCGGCAATCTGCTGGTTCTCGCGGAAGGTGCCGGACTGGCGGAGCAGTTGGTCGACGAGCGTGGTCTTGCCGTGGTCGACGTGAGCGATGATGGCGATATTGCGAAGGGCGCGGGTCATAGAAACCTGGAAATCGTTGAACGCGCAAACGCGCACGCTCGTCAGTCACCGGGACACGTGCGTGCGCGTTGCAGCTTGGAAAGCCTCAAATTATAGCACGTGAGAATGTCGAGAGCCGGACCGTGTGTTGCAACGCGAAAGATGATGCGCCCCGCCCTCGCCTCGCAGAGGACGATTCCGCCTGCCGACACACCGCCCACGAACGAAGACCCTGACGCCCGCAAGGGAATTTCGGGCCGCGCAGCGCCCGCCCGCTCGTTCGATTAATATTTGCCGCGGCAAGCAAATAGCGCCTATACTGCTGCCTAGTCAACTATTGCAGCTTCAGGGTTTTATGTCGGATTCTCCTTCCCAACCGCCCGTTTCGCCGCTGTCCTCGTATCAGATGAACGACAGCGTCGGTTATCTGATGTCGCGTGTGAAGTCGGTGATGACCAACCTCGTCACGCAGCGCACGCAGGAAGAGCTCGGCATTACGGGCACGCAGGCGAGCATGCTGTTCATGATCGCCGTCGGAAAGTGCTCGACGGCCGCCGAACTCGCGCGGGAATACGGGATCGACGCGAGCGCGGTCACGCGCCTGCTCGATCGCGTCGAGAAACGCGGCCTGCTGTCCCGCGTGCGCAGCATCGAGGATCGACGGGTCGTACGGCTCGAGCTGACCGATGAAGGCCGCGCGCTTGCCGAGCGTCTGCCGCCGGTGTTCCGTAGCGTGCTCGACGAGCTGCTGGACGGATTTACGCCGGAAGAAGTCGGGTTCCTGAAGAGCATGTTGCGCCGCATTCTCAGCAACTACTGCGAAACCGCGGGCGGCAGCATCACGTAATAGTTGCCATAACAATTACTTTTGACAGATTAATGTAAGGAAATCCTTGCAGTGTCCATCATTCATTCCGAGTCAGGGAACAGCGCGATGAAATCCTCCCCGTTGTCCGTGCGCGCCGGGTCGTGCCGCGCCGCCGTCGCCGCCGCGGTTGCCGCGCTGGCGCTGGCGGGCTGCGCAAACTACATCGGCATCAAGAGCGACAAGCAGATCGCACCCGCATCGCAATTCGAAACCGCCCAGAGCCTGCCGGCCCAGGGCGGCCAGTGGCCGGCGCTCGACTGGGCCAACCAGTTCGGCGATCCGCAGTTGCCGAAGCTGATCGACGAGGCGCTCCAGGGCAACCCGTCGATCGCGCAGGCACAGGCGCGCATCGCGAAGGCGTCGTCGTACATCGAGTCGTCGCGCTCGAACCTGATGCCGAAGGCCGAAGCCAGCTACTCGTGGACACGCGAGCTGTATTCGTCGAACGCGCTGTTCCCGCCCCCGTACGGCGGCCAGTGGTACAGCGAGAACAACGCACTCGCGAGCGCGTCGTGGGATCTCGACCTGTGGGGCAAGAACCGCGAGCGCCTGCACACCGCCGTGTCGCAGGAAAAGGCCGCCGAGGCCGACATGCAACAGGCGCGCATCACGCTCGCGTCGTCGGTGGCCCGCACCTACAACTCGCTCGCCCAGCTGTATGCGCTGCGCGACATCGCGCAGCGCGAGATCGCCAACCGCCAGACGGTCGGCAAGATCACCGACGGCCGCGTGTCGGCCGGTCTCGACACCAACGTGGAACGCCAGACGGCGCGCGGCAACATCGCGACGACCCAGGCATCGCTGTCCGACCTCGACGGCCAGATCACGACCGTGCGCTACCAGCTCGCCGCGCTGCTCGGCAAGGGGCCGGATCGCGGACTGCAGATCGCCGCGCCGGTGATGAACCCGACCGGCGAAGTCGCACTGCCCGGCAACCTGCCGGCCGACCTCGTGTCGCGCCGCCCCGACATCGTCGCCGCGCGCTGGCAGGTCGAGGCCGCGATGCACGACGTGAAGGAAGCGAAGGCCGAATTCTTCCCCGACGTGAACCTCGCGGCCGGCTTCGGCTTCGATGCGTTCGGCTGGGGCAAATTCCTGAATTTCGCGAGCCGCCAGGCGCAGTTCGGGCCGGCCATCCACCTGCCGATCTTCGATGCCGGTGCGTTGCGCGCGCAGCTCAAGGGCCGCTACGCGGACTTCGACCTGTCGGTCGCGAACTACAACCAGACGCTGATCAGCGCGCTGAACGACGTCGCGACGCAGGTCGCGTCGATCCGTGCGGTCGATCGCCAGATGGATGACGCGCAGCGTGCGCTCGATGCGTCGACGCGGGCGTACGACCTCGCCGTGATCCGCTACAAGGCCGGCCTGTCGCCGCAGCTCCAGGTGCTGACCGCGGACACCAACCGCCTCGCATCGGAACAGACGGTGACCAACCTGAAGATGCGCCGGCGCGACATGCAGCTCGCGCTGATCAAGGCGCTCGGCGGCGGGTTCGACGCGACCGGCACGCGGCTCGCCGCGCCCGACGCCGACAAGCAGACAAGACAGGCCGCCAACTGATCCGGCGCCACCACTACGCAGACACTCGAAATAACGGACGGAGAAAATCGCCATGAGCGACCCTCAACAAAACGCCGCCAGCGCACAGCCGCAGAACAACGGGAAGCGCAAACGGATGATGACGCTGCTGATCGCGGTCATCGTGATCGCGGCCATCGCGTACGGTCTGTACTACTTCCTCGTCGCGCGCTTCCATGAAGAGACGGACGACGCATACGTGAACGGCAACGTCGTGCAGATCACGCCGCAGGTCACGGGTACCGTGATCGCCGTGAAGGCCGACGATACGCAGACGGTCAAGGCCGGCGATCCGCTGGTCGTGCTCGACCCGGCCGACTCGCAGGTCGCGCTGCAGCAGGCCGAGGCCAACCTCGCGCAAACGGTGCGCCAGGTGCGCGGCCTGTTCGTCAACGACGACCAGTACCGCGCGCAAGTCGCGCTGCGCCAGTCCGACCTGTCGAAGGCGCAGGACGACCTGCGCCGCCGGATGGCCGTCGCGCAGACGGGCGCCGTGTCGCAGGAAGAAATCTCCCATGCACGCGACGCGGTGCGCGCCGCGCAGGCGTCGGTCGACGCGGCGCAACAGCAGCTCGCATCGAACCGCGCACTGACCGCGAACACGACGATCGCGTCGCACCCGAACGTGATGGCCGCGGCAGCGAAGGTTCGCGACGCGTACCTCGCGAACGCGCGCAACGTGTTGCCCGCACCGGTGACCGGCTATGTCGCAAAGCGCTCGGTTCAGGTCGGCCAGCGCGTGTCGCCGGGCAACCCGCTGATGTCGGTCGTGCCGCTGAACGCGGTGTGGGTCGACGCGAACTTCAAGGAAGTCCAGCTCAAGCACATGCGTATCGGCCAGCCGGTCGAATTGACCGCCGACATCTACGGCTCGTCGGCCGTCTACCACGGCAAGGTCGTCGGCTTCTCGGCCGGCACGGGTTCGGCATTCTCGCTGCTGCCGGCGCAGAACGCGACGGGCAACTGGATCAAGGTCGTGCAGCGCCTGCCGGTGCGTATCGAGATCGATCCGAAGGAACTCGAGAAGCATCCGCTGCGCATCGGCCTGTCGATGCAGGTCGACGTCGACATCAAGGACGAGCGCGGCGACCAGCTCGCCAACGCGCAGAACACGGTCTACGAAACGAACGTGTTCGCGAAGTACGGCGACGAAGCCGACGCCGAGATCGCGCGCATCATCGCCGAGAACGCCGGCGGCAACGCGCCGGCACCGGCCGCGGCGAAGTCGAACGCCGCCGCCAAGATGATGTAACGGTTCCGACTCCGGAAAACTATCGACATGGCACAGGCTCCTGTCTCCCACCCGCCGCTGCAGGGCGGGCAACTCGTGCTCGGGACGATCGCGGTATCGCTCGCGGTGTTCATGAACGTGCTCGACACGTCCATCGCGAACGTCGCGATCCCGACCATCTCGGGCGACCTCGGCGTGTCGTCCGACCAGGGTACGTGGGTCATCACGTCGTTCGCCGTCGCGAACGCGATCTCCGTGCCGCTGACGGGCTGGCTGACCGACCGCTTCGGTCAGGTCCGCCTGTTCCTCGCGTCGATCATCCTGTTCGTCATCTCGTCGTGGATGTGCGGGCTGTCGCCGAACCTGCCGTTCCTGCTCGGCTCGCGCGTGCTGCAGGGCGCGGTCGCGGGCCCGATGATTCCGCTGTCGCAAGCGCTGCTGCTGTCGAGCTATCCGCGCGCGAAGGCACCGATGGCGCTCGCACTATGGGCGATGACGACGCTGATCGCACCCGTCGCGGGCCCGATTCTCGGCGGCTGGATCTCGGACAACTATTCGTGGCCGTGGATCTTCTACGTCAACATCCCGGTCGGCATCGCCGCCGCCGCCGCGACGTGGGCGATCTATCGCAATCGGGAGTCGGCCGTGCGCCGCGCGCCGATCGACGGCGTGGGCCTCGCGCTGCTGGTCATCTGGGTCGGCTCGCTGCAGATCATGCTCGACAAGGGCAAGGATCTCGACTGGTTCGCGTCGACGACCATCATCGTGCTCGCGCTGACCGCTGTCATTGCGTTCGCGTTCTTCGTGATCTGGGAGCTGACCGCCGAGCACCCGGTCGTCGACCTGTCGCTGTTCCGCATGCGGAACTTCACCGGCGGCACAGTCGCACTGTCGATCGGGTACGGCCTGTACTTCGGCAATCTCGTGCTGTTGCCGCTGTGGCTGCAGACGCAAATCGGCTACACCGCGACCGACGCCGGCCTCGTGATGGCGCCGGTCGGGTTGTTCGCGATCCTGTTGTCGCCACTCACCGGGAAGTATCTGCCGCGTACCGATCCGCGCTTCATCTCGACGGCGTCGTTCCTGACGTTTGCGCTGTGCTTCTGGATGCGTTCGCGATACACGACGGGCGTCGACGAATGGTCGCTGACGCTGCCGACGCTCGTGCAGGGTATCGCGATGGCGGGCTTCTTCATCCCGCTCGTGTCGATCACGCTGTCCGGCCTGCCCGGCAACCGCATTCCCGCGGCGTCCGGCCTGTCGAACTTCGTGCGGATCATGTGCGGCGGCATCGGCACATCGATCTTCCAGACCGCGTGGGACCACCGCAACAACTTCCATCACGCGCAGTTGGTCGAGCAGGCGAACCCGTACAACCCGACGTTCAACCAGGCCGTCACGCAGATGCGCAGCCTCGGGCTGACGCAGGACCAGGCGCACGGCCTCATCAACAACATGGCCACGCAGCAGGCCGCGCAACTCGGCGTGAACGATCTGTTCTACATCTCGGCGGCGATCTTCGTGCTGCTGATCGGACTGATCTGGATCACGAAGCCGGAGCGCGCGGGCGGCGGCGATGCGGGTGCGGCGGCGTCGGCTGCACACTGAGCACCGCGCTCGAACGAGCGCGCCCAACAAAAAACCCGGTCGAAATCGACCGGGTTTTTTTCGTTCCGACGACGGCGCTTGCGCGTCGCGCGTTACGCAGCCGTCACGACGAGGCGTTCGGGCGCGAGCACGCCGTTGGCCTTGCGCGCCACGCCGAGCAGTCGCTGCGCGTCGTACACGCGCACACGCTCGCCCTCGGCCGCATCGATCGGATCGACCGCCGACAGCGGCAGGCGCTGGCCGTGCAGGAATCGCTTCGCGCTGGTTTCGTCGAGACGTACCAGCGGAAACGTCGACAGCAACGCGTCGACCGGCTGAAGCCAGGCGTCGCGCGCCGCTTCGGCAGCGTCGGACAGCGCGTCGAGCGTCACCGCATGTTCGAGCGTCAGCGCGCCGACACCCGTGCGACGCAGCATCGTCAGATGTGCGCCGCAGCCGAGCGCTTCGCCGATGTCTTCGGCCAGCGTGCGCACATACGTGCCCTTGCTGCAGGTCACGCGGAACGTCACGTCCGGCAATTCACAGGCCAGCAGATCGAGCGCATGGATCGTCACGTTGCGGCCTTCCCGCTCGACGGTCTGGCCCGCACGCGCGTATTCGTACAGCGGCTTGCCGTCGCGCTTGAGCGCCGAATACATCGGCGGCACCTGCACGATCTCGCCGGTAAAGCGCGCGAGCGCCGCTTCGACCGCCGCACGGTCGCATTCGACGGCGCGCGTGTCGAGCACGTCGCCTTCCGCGTCGCCGGTGGTCGTGCGCACGCCGAGACGCATCGTCGCTTCGTAGGTCTTGTCCGCTTCCAGCAAGTCCTGCGAGAACTTCGTCGCTTCGCCGAAGCACAGCGGCAACAGGCCCGAGGCCAGCGGATCGAGCGTGCCGGTATGGCCGGCTTTCTTCGCGAGAAGCAGGCGCTTCGCGCGAATCAGGGCGTCGTTGCTCGACAGGCCGACCGGCTTGTCGAGCAGAAGGACGCCGTCCAGCGCGCGCCGCGGCACGCGTGGACGCTGGGGAGCTGCAGTCGTCATGGGGCGTGCGCGCTCAATCGTCCTTCGCGGGCGCGTCGGCTTCGTCGTCGTCCTTCGCGCGCGTCGAGTTGGCTTCCTTGATCAGGCGCGACATTTCCACGGCCTTCTCGATCGTCTGGTCGTAATGGAAGTGCAGCGTCGGCACCGTATGAATGTGCAGGCGCTTGAACAGCAGGTTGTGCAGGTGGCCCGACGCGTGGTTCAGCGCTTCCTGCGTCTTGTCCGGATCGCCGGTCAGCGCCGTGAAATAGACCTTCGCGTGCGCGTAGTCCGGCGTGAGCTCGACGCTCTGGATGGTCACGATACCGATGCGCGGGTCTTTGACCTCGCGCATGATGAGTTCGGACAGATCGCGCTGAATCTGGTCGGCGATCTGAACGTTGCGATTGGGGGAAGTACGTTTCCTGGACATGATCGATCCGTGATCCGTTTATCAGGATAAAGCGACGCGCCGTTGGCGCGCCACCATGAAAATGGGCGGGACAGGCCCAAGCCTGCCCCGCCCCATGAGCCGATACGCGACGATTACAGCGTCCGTGCGACTTCGGTCACTTCGAAGACTTCGAACTGGTCGCCTTCGATGATGTCGTTGAAGTTCTTCACCGACATACCGCACTCGAAGCCTTGCTTGACTTCCTTCACGTCGTCCTTGAAGCGCTTCAGCGATTCGAGTTCGCCCGTGAAGATCACGACGTTGTTGCGCAGCACGCGAACCGACGACGAGCGCTTGACGATACCGTCGGTGACCATACAGCCGGCAACCGTACCGACCTTCGGCACCTTGAACACCTGGCGCACCTCGACCATGCCGGTCACGACTTCGCGCTTCTCCGGCGCCAGCATGCCCGACATCGCGGCCTTCACCTCATCCACTGCGTCGTAGATGATGTTGTAGTAGCGGATGTCGATACCGTTCGCTTCGGCCAGCTTGCGCGCCTGTGCATCCGCACGCGTATTGAAGCCGATGATGACCGCCTTCGATGCCGTTGCCAGGTTGACGTCGTTCTCGCTGATGCCGCCCACCGCGCTGTGCACGATCTGCACGCGCACTTCGTCGGTCGACAGCTTGAGCAGCGACTGCACGAGCGCTTCCTGCGAGCCCTGCACGTCTGCCTTGATGATGAGCGGCAGGTTCTGCACTTCGCCTTCGCCCATCTGCTCGAGCATGCTTTCCAGCTTCGCGGCCTGCTGCTTCGCCAGCTTGACGTCGCGGAACTTGCCCTGACGGAACAGCGCGATTTCGCGCGCCTTGCGCTCGTCCGGCAGCACGATCACTTCCTCGCCTGCACCCGGCACTTCCGACAGACCCTGGATTTCGACCGGGATCGACGGGCCGGCTTCCTTCGTCG
This sequence comes from Burkholderia sp. USMB20, assembly GCF_000949135.2. Classification (GTDB taxonomy): domain Bacteria; phylum Pseudomonadota; class Gammaproteobacteria; order Burkholderiales; family Burkholderiaceae; genus Burkholderia. The sequence continues at coordinate 47,853 of NZ_JTAN02000018.1, forward strand.
GCTTGCCGTTCTCGTCGAGCATCGCACGCACGCGGCCGTAAGCCGTGCCTGCGAGCACGATGTCGCCGCGATTCAGCGTACCCGACTGCACCAGGATCGTCGCGACCGGGCCCTTGCCCTTGTCCAGCTTCGCTTCGATCACGATGCCCTTCGCCGGCGCCTCGACCGGTGCCTTCAGTTCCAGCACTTCGGCCTGCAGCAGCACGTTCTCGAGCAGGTCGTCGATACCGACGCCCGTCTTGGCCGACACCGGCACGAACGGCGAATCGCCACCGTATTCTTCCGGCACGACGCCTTCCGCGACCAGTTCCTGCTTGACGCGGTCCGGGTTCGCTTCCGGCTTGTCGATCTTGTTGATCGCCACGACGATCGGCACGCCACCCGCCTTCGCGTGCGCGATGGCTTCCTTCGTCTGCGGCATCACGCCGTCGTCGGCTGCCACCACCAGCACCACGATGTCGGTCGCCTTCGCGCCGCGTGCACGCATTGCCGTGAACGCTTCGTGACCCGGCGTATCGAGGAACGTGATGACGCCGCGCGGCGTTTCGACGTGGTATGCGCCGATGTGCTGCGTAATGCCGCCCGCTTCGCCCGCTGCAACCTTCGCGCGGCGGATGTGGTCGAGCAGCGAGGTCTTGCCGTGGTCGACGTGACCCATCACGGTGACGACCGGCGGACGCGGCAGCTGTTCCGCATCGGTACCGGTCTCGCCTTCGACGAGCAGTGCTTCCGGATCGTCCAGCTTCGCGGCAACCGCGCGGTGGCCCAGTTCCTCGACGACGATCATCGCCGTTTCCTGGTCCAGCACCTGGTTGATCGTGACCATCTGGCCCATCTTCATCATCACCTTGATGACTTCGGAGGCCTTGATCGACATCTTGTGCGCGAGATCGGCAACCGAGATGGTTTCCGGCACGTGCACTTCACGCACGATCGGTTCGGTCGGTGCCTGGAACGTCGATGCGCTGTCCTGGTGACGGCCGCGACCCTTCGGGCCGCCGCGCCAGCCGCGGTCGACGCCGCCGCTCGAATCGCCGCGCGTCTTGATGCCGCGGCGCTTCGCTGCGTCGTCCTGCCAGCCGCCCTTGCCGCCGCCCGGCTTCTTGTTGCGGTCGCCCGCGCCTGCCGGTGCCGTCGTGGCCGCCGGCGCTGCACCGGCCGGCTTCTTCACGGCCGGGCGTGCTTGCGCAGCTGCGCCCGCCGGCTTTGCCGGCTTGTGCAGCGTGCCCTTCGCTTCGGCCGGCTTCGGCGGTTCCACCGGCTTCGGCGGCTCGACTGCCTTGACCACGGCCTTGCGCGGCGTGTTCATCATTTCGCGGATCGCGCGTGCTTCGGCTTCTGCCGCCGCGCGACGCTTGCTGATCTCTTCCTGCTCGGCGCGCGCCTTGTCCGCCGCCTCGCGGGCAGCATCCTCGGCCTTCTTCGCCGCTTCGCGCTGGGCCGCACGTTCGGCGGCCGCGCGTGCTTCATCCTGCGCGGACTGCGCACCGGCTGCTTCCTGCTGAGCCTCGGCGGCCTGCTGGGCAGCCGCCTGCTGTGCCGCTGCGGCTTCGGCCGCGGCACGCTTCGCCGCCGCTTCTTCCTCGGCACGGCGGCGCTCGGCTTCGGCCGCTTCCTCACGGGCACGGCGCTCGGCTTCCTCGCGCTCGAGGCGCTCCTGACGCTCGCGCAGTTCCTGCGCCTGCTTCTCGAGCAGCTCGGCCTCGCGGCGCGCTTCTTCCTCGCGACGCTTCAGCTCCGCATCGTCGTCCGCTTCGGCGACCTGCGCCTGACCCTGTTCCGCACCCTCGGCCACGTCGTCGCGCTTGACGAACGTACGCTTCTTGCGGACCTCGACCTGAATGGTGCGAGCCTTGCCCGTCGCGTCAGATTGCTTGATCTCCGACGTATGCTTGCGGGTCAGCGTGATCTTGCGCTTGTCGCCGTCGGTTGCGCCGTGTGACTTGCGCAAATGATCGAGCAGACGCGCCTTGTCCGCTTCGGACAGCGCATCGTCTTCACTCGCTTTCTGGACGCCCGCTGCCTGCAGCTGTTCGAGCAGCACACCAGCAGGCATTTTCAGTTCCGCGGCAAATTGGGCTACGTTGTTACTCGCCATTCATTCCTCTTAGTGCAAGGACCGATTCCTTGCGGTTAGCATCGGGTCAGGCCATACGGCCGCCATCAAATCAGTGCGCCATGGTCATTTCTCACTGGAACCAGTGTTCACGTGCTTTCATGATCAACGCCTTAGCGGCATCCTCTTCCATCCCGGTCATATCGACCAGTTCATCCACGGCCAGCTCGGCGACATCGTCGCGCGTCTGCATGCCGTGTTCGGCCAGCTTCGCGAGCAACTCCGGCGTGATGCCGTCGAGGCCCTTCAAATCCAGCGCTGCATTTTCAACCTTTTCTTCGTTCGCGATCGCCATCGTCAACAGAGCGTCGCGTGCGCGGTTGCGCAGTTCGTGCACGGTGTCCTCGTCGAACGCCTCGATTTCGAGCATTTCGTTGAGCGGCACGTACGCGATCTCTTCGAGGCTCGTGAAGCCTTCGTCGATCAGGATGTCGGCAACTTCTTCGTCGACGTCGAGACGCGCCATGAACAGCGAACGCAGTCGGTCGCGCTCTTCACCCTGCTTCAGGGCGGATTCGTCCGGCGTCATGATGTTGATCTGCCAGCCGGTCAGTTCGCTGGCAAGGCGAACGTTCTGACCGCTGCGGCCGATCGCGACAGCCAGCTCGTTCTCGTCGACGACGACGTCCATCGAGTGCTTTTCTTCATCGACGACGATCGACTGGACGGCTGCCGGCGCGAGCGCGCCGATCACGAACTGGGCGGGATCCTCGGACCATAGCACGATGTCGATGTTTTCGCCACCGAGCTCGTTGCGCACGGCCTGCACGCGGGAGCCGCGGATGCCGACGCAGGTGCCGATCGGATCGATCCGCTTGTCGTAGGCGATCACGCCGATCTTCGCGCGCACGCCCGGATCGCGAGCGGCTGCCTTGATCTCGAGCAGGCCCTGCTCGATTTCCGGCACTTCCATCTCGAACAGCTTCATCAGGAACTCGGGCGCAGTGCGCGAGAGTTCGATCTGCGGGCCGCGCGCGGTGCGGTCGACCTTCGCGATGTAGGCACGCACGCGGTCGCCCACGCGCAGGTTTTCCTTCGGGATCAGCTGGTCGCGGCGCAGCAGCGCTTCGACACGGCCCGATTCGACGATGAAGTTGCCCTTGTCGAGGCGCTTCACCGTGCCGGTCATGATCTTTTCGCCGCGCTCGAGGTAGTCGTTCAGGATCTGCTCGCGTTCGGCATCGCGCACCTTCTGCAGGATCACCTGCTTCGCGGCCTGCGCGCCGATACGGCCGAACTCGATCGACGGCACCGGCTCCTCGATGAATTCGCCGACTTCGACGTCGGGCTTCTGCTCACGTGCTTCGAACAGCAGGATCTCGCGATCCGGCTCCTGCAAGCCTGCCTCGTCGGGCACGACGAGCCAGCGACGGAAGGTTTCGTGCTCGCCGCTTTCGCGATCGATATGGACGCGGATTTCGGCGCCTTCGTCGAACAGCTTCTTGGAAGCGGAAGCGAGCGCGGCCTCGAGGGCGCCCAGCACCACATCCTTGTCGACGTTTTTCTCGCGCGCCAGCGCATCCACCAGCATCAACACTTCGCGACTCATTATTTGCGGCTCCTAAAGTCAACTTGCGGAATCAGGCGGGCTTTGTCGATATCGGCCAGCGTGAAATCCAGCATGGCTGCCTCGCCCTTCTTCCTCTCAAATTCCAAACCGATCGTTTCGCCATTCGGCGCGTGCAGAATGCCCCGGTACGTCTTGCGCCCGTCCAGCGGCTTTTTCAAGGTCACGGAAACTTCGCTGCCGGCGAAGCGCTCGAAGTCGGCCAGCTTCTTCAACGGGCGGTCGAGCCCCGGGGACGAGACTTCGAGCCGTTCGTAATCGATGTTTTCGACCGTCAAGACGTGCTGGAGCTGACGCGTGACCTTTTCGCAATCTTCGAGCGAGATGCCGGCAGGCTGATCGATGTAGATGCAAAGCATGCCGCGCCCGGTGCGCTCGAGATCCACCAGCTCGTAGCCGAGCCCGGTGACCGTGGTTTCTATCAGTTCCGTCAGTTGCACAGTGTCCTCTCAGGTGTTCGCGCCCGCCGCTCGCGATTCACCCGCGGGCGCGCGCCTTAGCCGGCGCAGGAAGCGCTACCCGAGATGCCTAACCGTTTCAGCAAAAAAAAATGGGCGGAACGCCCATCTTCTTACTGGTGGTCGCACCTGAGCCGCACATTGAATCCGTACGCCCAGCGACTCCGCGATTATAGCGATTTTTGGCGCAAACGCCAAGCCAGCCGGTAAAAGCAGCGTCCAGCCCGCCTTTACCGACCAAAAATGCGAAACCGGACTGTCCGACCAGGCGGCACAATCCGGCAGCGCGATATATATACAGTCAAAAGCAAACCACGCAGGGCGAGGTGCCGACCCAACCGGACTCATGCCGATTTCGCCGGCACACCGGCGGCTTCATGCCGCCGGACGCCACAAACGCTCAGCGGCCCCGCGAGCGATTGCGCTGCGGACGCTGACCGCCGCGCGCACCGCCGCCGCCGTTGCCGGCGCCTTCGGCGCGATTGCCGTTGGGATTGCGGTTGCCGCCCTTGCCGCCGCCGCGCTTGCCGCCAGCGCCTTCACGCTTGGGGCCCGCGCCATACGACGCACGATTGCCGTCGACATCGCGACCGCCACCCGAGCGGTTGCCATAACCCGACGGCGAAACCGGCAAGCTGCCGTAACCGCTCAGGCCGGGCAGGCCCGGGGCGCCGCGCCGGCCGCCACCGCGACGCGGCTGGTCGAGCTGACCATGCGTCGTCAGCACCGGCTCGCGGCCGATGAAGCCCATCGACGTCTGCATCGGATCCGGCTGGCGGCGCTCAGCCTGCCCGCCACCACCGCGCTTGCCCTTTTCCTCGGACGGCGCCTTCAGGCCGACAGTCGCCATCAGCTTGCGCACCTGCGCCTCGTCAAGCTCTTCCCAGCGACCGCGCTTCAGGCCGCGCGGCAGCGGGATCGGACCGTGACGCGTACGGATCAGGCGGCTCACCATCAGGCCGGCCGCCTCGAACATCCGGCGCACTTCGCGGTTGCGGCCTTCGGCCAGCGCAACGTGATACCAGTGGTTCGTGCCTTCGCCGCCACCGTCGCGGATGCGCAGGAAGTTCGCCGGGCCGTCATCGAGCTCGACGCCATGCAGCAGCTTCTGCCGCATCCCTTCGGACAGTTCGCCGACGACGCGCACCGCGTACTCGCGTTCGACGCTGTAGCGCGGATGCATGAAGCGGTTCGCGAGATCGCCCGACGTCGTCAGCATCAGCAGGCCTTCGGTGTTGAAGTCGAGACGGCCCACCGCGAGCCATTTCGCCGTCTTCATCGGCGGCAGGCGGTCGAACACCGACGGACGACCTTCCGGGTCCGCGTGGCTGACGATCTCGCCGGTCGGCTTGTGGTACAGCAGCACGCGCGGCGGCTTGTTCGGCAGCTTGCGCTTGACCGGCTTGCCGTTGATGCGAACCTGGTCGGTCGGCATGATGCGCTGGCCGATATGCGCGGGCTCACCGTTCACCGACACGCGGCCGGCGACGATCAGCTCTTCCATTTCGCGGCGCGAACCCATGCCGGCTTCCGCGAGCACCTTGTGGAGCTTCGGTGCGTCGTCGTCCGGCGACAGCACGCGCTTGTTCGCCGGCTGGCTGCGGCCGCGACGCAGCATCGGCGCACGTACGCCGCTGCCGCCCGCCGAATTGTCCGCGTCGAATGCCGGCGACGTCACATAGGCGAACAGATCGTCCTGCGACGCTGCGTCGCCTTCGGCCTTCGCCGCGCCGCCCTCGGCCTTCGCCGAACCGCCGCGTCGCCCCTGGCCGCCTTGCCCGCCCTGGGCACCCTTGGCTGCGCCTTCGCGCTTGCCGGCCGGCTTGCGGCCACCCTTGGCCGCACCTTCCTTGCGCGGCGCGCGTGCGGGCTGCGCTTCCGCCGCGTCGGCCGGCTGCGCTTCCGCGCCCTCGCCGCCCTGCGACTCGCCATCGCCCTTCGACTTGGCTGCCGCGCGGCGACGCGCGATCAGGCTGCGCGGGCCGCGCCGCAGGCCGCGGCGGGGACGCTCGTCACCACCCGCGGCCGGAGCGTCCTGCTCCGGCGCATCGTCGGCACGCGCGGCCTGCACGGCAGGCGCGGACGATTCAATATCGTGGATATCAGTCAAAACAACCTCAAAATGTCAGGTCTCGCGCCCGACTCGGGCGCGGCAAGAAGTCGGCCGCGATCAGGCGCGGCGCTGTTCGGGTTCTGCTTCGTCGTCCGGCAGTGCGTCGGCGCCGATGGGCGCGCTGGCACTGCGTACGGCGTCGGCGAGGCTGTCGGACGTATCGTCCAGCAACTCGCCGTCCGCGGGACGGGAGCGTGAGGCGTCGGCCTGGCCAGCCTCGCCCGGTATGTCGCCGGCCGCTTCCGCTCCGTCTCCGGCAACCGCGTCGGCAGCCGGCTTGCGATCTTCCTCGTTCCACACCGCGTGCAGCGGCTCGGGCTGCCCGCCGGCCGGCGCTGCTTCGGCGCCGCCCTGTTCGCTCTGAACGCGATCCGCTTCCAGCGTATCGCGGTTCGGCATTTCCTGCGTCGGCGCGCCTTCCGTTGCGGCGTCGCCCGGCAATTCATCCGGCTGAACGTGCGGCTCGTCGGCCGCCGCTTCGCCGGCTTCCGGCACCGCGTCCGCCGCCGGCGCATCGCCGTCGAAGTCCATCGCCTGCTGCGCGAGCAGCGCGGCTTCGATGTTCGCTGCCGGCTCCTCGAGCGCCGGCAGGTCGTCGAGCGCCTTCAGGCCGAGATCGTCGAGGAACTGCTTGGTCGTCGCGTACAGCGCCGGGCGGCCCGGCACGTCGCGATGCCCGATCACCTCGATCCAGCCGCGATCCTCGAGCTGCTTGACCACCTGCGTATTGACCGTGACGCCGCGAATCTCTTCGATGTCGCCGCGCGTGACGGGTTGCCGATACGCAATGATCGCGAGCGTCTCGAGCACCGCACGCGAATATTTCGGCGGCTTCTCGGGATGCAGTCGGTCCAGGTAATGGCGCATCGCCGGCTTGCTCTGGAAGCGCCATCCGGTTGCCAGCGCCACCAGTTCGACACCGCGGCCGGACCAATCCTGTTTCAGATCTTCGAGCAACGTGCGGACCGTGTCAGCCGACACGCCGTCGGCAAAGAGCTTGCGCAAATCGCCGAGCTTCAGCGGTTCCTGCGCACAGATCAAAGCAGTCTCGAGGACGATCTTCGCCTCTTGGGTATTCATGCAGCTAGGCCAGACCCTGTGGTCAAACGAACCGGATCAACAAACAGACGAAAGGAACGGAAGACGCGCTCGCCCGATTCTGATCGGTCATATTGATGGGAGCACGAACCGGGGGCGGCGAACCAACTTCAAGCCAGGCCCAAACCGGACGGAACAGCACGGTTCAACGACGGAACCGCGTGACTGAGCGCCATCTTACGCAAAATTGCCCGGTGCGTAAAGATGAGCCGAAAGGCCCGCCGCCCGCACGCCGCACCCGCTCCGTCCCCGCTTCAACGCAGGCCTGCGCCGCGCGCGAGGAACGCCCGCAAGCGCTCGACGCCTGCCTCGAGCCGCACCGGATCGCACGCGTAGCACCAGCGCACGAACCCTTCCCCCTCCGGGCCGAACGCGCGGCCGGGCGCCAGCCCGAGCCCCGCCTCGCGCACCAGCGACTTGCAGAACGCAAGACTGTCGTCCGCGCCCGGCAACCGCAGGAACAGGGACATCGCACCCGGCGGAGGCGGCACGTCGACGCCCGGCAACGTGCGCAGCGCGGCGACCAGGTGGTCACGCGCACCGCGCAGCGCCGCGACGAACGACTGCACGAACGGCTCGCCGTCACGCAGCGCGACTTCTCCCGCGGCCTGGATGAAACCCGGCGCGCACGACGTGTTGTACTCGACCAGCTTCGACAGATCGCCCATCACCGACGCCGGCGCGACCAGCCATCCGAGCCGCCAGCCCGTCATCGCCCAGGCCTTCGAGAACGAATTCACGACGATTACCCGCTCGTCGCGCGATGCGATGTCCAGGAACGACGCCGCGCCGTCCGTGCCGAACACGAGCCGTTCGTACACCTCGTCGGCGACCACCCAGATGCCGTGGCGCCGGCAATGCGCGAGCACGGCCTGCTGGTCGTCGCGGGACATCACCCAGCCGGTCGGATTGTTCGGCGAGTTGACGAACAGCATCCGCGTGCCGGGCGTCAGCGCCGCGATCAGCCGGTCGACGTCGAGCCGCCAGCCCGCATCGCCATGGCGGAGCGACACGCACTCGACCTGTGCACCGAGGATCTTCGGGATCTCGACGAGATTCGGCCAGAGCGGCGTGACGGCGACGACGCGGTCGCCCGGGCCGACCAGCAACTGCGCAGCCAGCATCAGCGCGCTCACGCCCGAACTCGTCACGGCGATCGTATCGGCCGCCGTCGCACCGTGACGCGCACCAACATAGGTCGCAATCGCGTTGCGCAGAGGCACGGTGCCGAGGTTGTGCGTGTAGAAGGTCGCACCGTCGCGCAGTGCGGCGGCAGCCGCGTCGCGAATGAATGCGGGCGTCACGCGATCGGACTCGCCGAACCAGAACGGCAGCACGTCGGGTACGCCGAAGCCGGCGTTCGCCACTTCCCGGATCAGCGACGGACGCAGCGCCTGAACTGCGCTGCGCGCCGCCGGCTCGCCCGTCGCCGGGCCGACATCTGCGGAATGCGTCATCGAGAACCGCCACCGAGGAACACGATCCGCGTAGTGTACCGGCGTGCGCGCCCGATCCGCACCCTTTCAGTCGAGATCCTCCGCCCGCGCCGGCATCTGGCGCACGAGTTCCCAGATCGCCTGCGCGGCCGGCGACAGCGAGCGGTCGCGGCGGCGCACCAGTTCGACGGTGCGCTCGGTACGCGGCGTCAGCGGCCGCGCGACCAGCGTCGATCCGGCCGGCAGCGGCAGCGACAGCCACGGCTGCACGCTCACGCCGACGCCGGCCTCGACGAGCCCGAACACCGTCGCCGAATGCCCGAGCTCCTGCATGACCGTCGCATTGACCCGATGGGCGGCCAGCGCAGCGTCGATCAGCGGCCGGCTTCCGGACGCATGGTCGAGCAGCACGAGACGCTCGCCGTCGAGCGCCGTCCACGGCACCTCGGCCCGCGCCGCGAGCGGATGATCGGCGCGCGCGACCAGGCAGAACGAGTCGGTCATCAACGGTTCGCACACGAGATCGGCAACGGTGAGCGGCCCGATGACGACGCCGAAATCGACTTCGCTCGACTTCACCTTGCGCAGGACGTCGCTCTGCACGTCGTCACGCAGGCCGAGCGTGACGAACGGGAACTGGCGCTCGCACGACGCGACGACGCGCGGCATCAGCCGGCACGCGATCGTCGGGCTCGCAGCGACGATCACGCGCCCCCGCCGCTGCTCGCCGATCTCGCGAATCTCGCGCAGCGTGTCGTCGAGATCGGCGATCAGGCGGGACACGCTCGCGATCAGGTTCGTCCCGACGTCGGTCAACTGCACGTCGCGCGTCGTCCGGTCGATCAGCTTCAGTCCGAGCTCGGTCTCGAGTTCGCGCACGCAACGGCTAACCGCGGACTGCGTGAGCCCGATCTCGTCGCCCGCGCGACTGAAGCTCCGGAGCCGCGCAACCTCGATGAATACGCGAAGCTGGCGCAGCGTAACGTTCATCCCCTCTCCTCATCAATCGTCGATACCGATGCGCGATTTTAATGCGCGCCATCGTCTTCGATGTGCGAATCCGGCACCGGCAGCACATGTTTCGCTGCGGTGCAATATCGACGCAAACGCACGTAGCACGGGCGACTTGCACAAGATTGGTGATTGTCCTGATTTGCTGGCGGGTTATTTTGGCGTCTTATACGCCCCTAGCTGACTTAGCCGTCAGCCCGCTGCCAAGCGGCTCTCGCGGGAATCGCCTCAGACATGGCACACATCGTGCTTTATCTGACGTACAGGGCGCAGGTCGAGTCGGACAGAGGGCAGAAACGCCGCTGCCGGCCAACCGGAAGCCCCCACCCGGCACTCGACGCTCGAGTGCTTGAAGAGTGCGCGGCGCAGGGCAGCGCACCGGAGTTAGCTTCGCTGAGGTGAGGACATGATGCTGTTCGACGATTTGAGAGATAACGAGTGGGCGCTGGTCGAAGGTCTGTTTTGCTCGGAACCCGCACGCAGTGAACGGCGCGGCCGTCCCCGCGTGGAGGCCCGTTCGGTGGTAAACGCCGTGCTGTGGGTACTGTCGACGGGTGAAGGCTGGTCGAAGCTGCCGGGCCGCTATCCGTCGCCGCCGACCTGCCGCCGTCGCTTCGACGAATGGCAGGCAGACGGCACGCTCGCCGAAATCGTCAAGCGACTCGGCACGAGCGGCCGCCAGATCTCGCTGCGCGGGCGCATCGGGGCGAGCGCGACGAAGCCGCCAGCACCGCCGAGCCGCGACCGGCTGCGCGGCGCCTTCTGGACCAACCCGGAATCCTGGCGCGCCCCCGTGAAGATGGCGTAACGCATGCTCGATCGGGCGGCTTCGGCCGCCCGGTTTCTTTCAGTGCCACGCGCTTTTGCGCGGCGCTCGCGTCGCCGTCGATTACGCCTGTCGTGCGGCGATACATCTATTTACGATTATTTACAGCAAGCCTGCACTCCCACGCTTACCTTAGCGAAATATCAACAGGCCGCGCCGGTGGCTTGAAGGGAGCCCCGCCATGAAACCAATGTCACTGCTCGTCGCATGCGGCATTGTCATTTCGCTGGCGCTGACCGCCCCCGCTCGCGCGGACGATCGCGCGAAGCCGCCTCACCACCAGCAGGATCATCGGAACACCCTTCGCCAGCAACCGCCCGCCGCGCCGCCCAATCGGCAGACCGTGCCGCGCGGCGATTTGCGCGGCGACATCGCCAGCAACGCGCGCGCGCGCACTGGCTCGCAGCCGTCCGACCTGCCGCGTCATCCGTAGTCCGCAGGAATTCGTCAAAGAAAATTACCGGATTCGGGAACTGCCCGACATGCGACGAGTCACATTCGTTGCCATGAGCACAGCGTGGCAACAGCAAAAGTATCCGGTACGCCCGTATCCTCGCGATACGGGCTTTTTTTTGCGTCGCCGGTGGACGGCGCGCGAGAACGGGAGTGCGCCGCTACAGGCGGCTTTCGAGAATCGCCACGGCGCTCGCTTCGCTCAATGCGTAGTCGTCCATACGGCGATCGGTCCAGGAAAGCAGTTTCTCGTCACGCTCGAGGCGCGCGCATTCGGCACGACCGTTGTCGGTCAGCACCGCGATGTCGACCGGCGCATGGAAACCCGGTGCGGGAGCAACGGTCTTCTGCCTGACCGTGTCCATCAGCCCCAGCGACCGGAGATACTCGAACACGCCCGGGCGGCGCGCCCACGGTACCTGGCGGTACTGCACTCGTCTCAATGCGTCGAGCACCGCTTCGTTGGAATACGTGGTCATCTCGATTCTTTCTTAAAGTGCAGCGACAATGCGAAGCGGCGCGCCGGGCGGGAGCTCCGCCCGCCGATACCGCCACCGATTCTGGGGGCCGACGTTCGGCGTCGCGTCAGGGCCGGATCGTCAGCCGTCCATAAAAAGACACCATACCCCAATCAAATTGATTCTGTTCGATTCATTTGTACTTCTCTTCATCGGTTTCATGCTCTGCCGCAAGCGGCGGCGACTCACCGCGATCGCGAGCGTCGCGCTGTTCTGGCTGCTCGCGACAGGCTGGCTCGCCGCGCCGCTCATCGCGTGGACCGAGGCGGGCGTGACGCCGGTCGAGCGCCCCGACATGCATGGCCGGACCACACTGATCATCATCGGCGCCGGCACGCGGCGCAGCGACACCGGCCTTCGACCGCCTCCCGACGGGGAAGCACGCATCCGCGAGACCGCGGCGCTCTACCGCATGTGCCGGCAGCAGGCCGCCCGCTGCACCGTGGTGATGTCGGGCGGCGACCCGCAACGTCACGGCGAAACCGAGGCGGCCGTCTACGGGCGCCTGCTGGTCGCGGCGGGTGTCGCTTCCAGCGACCTCGTCCTCGAGCCGAACAGCCGTACCACCTACGAAAATGCGAAATTCACTGCATCTATACTACGCTCACAACATGACGACACGCGCATTCTCGTCACGTCGTCCTATCAGATGCGCCGCGCATTGCTCGATTTCCGCCGCTTCGGCATCGATCCGCAACCCGTTTATGCGAACCGCCGGCGCGCGCAAACGGGCTGGCTGCCCCGCTGGCACAACCTGGAAGACGCGAATCAGGCATTGCACGAACTGATCGGCATCGCACAGTTCCACGTCTACCGATGGCTCGGCTGGTTTTGATGGCGACGCTTGCACCGGCGGCGAACGCGACGGTGCCGCCCCGGGATGGCATGCGCATGACGGAATGCACGAAGTGTTGCGCGACTTCAACGGGGCCTTGCGCTGTGCCTCGATCCGGTGCACATTGATCCGTCACTTTTGTTACACTCGACACGCACTCGATTGCAGTCGCCAGACAAAACGGCAACATTCGGGTTCATCACCACTTAGCGGAGGTAAAGCAATGAAGAAGACGTCCCTGGCTATTCTGGTCGCGATGTCGGCGCTGACTGGCGCAGCGTATGCGCAAGAGAGCACGCAAATCCAGACCATCACCGACCCGGCGAAGATCGCCGAGATCGAGCAGCGCGCACAGGCACTGCAACAGCAGCAAGCAGCCGAGGCTGCACAGCCGGCGGCGCAGGAAGAGCACCACGGCAAGAAGGCTGCTCACCACAAGGCAGCGAAGAAGGCTGGCAAGAAGGCTGGCAAGAAGGCCGCCAAGGCCGCTCCGGCAGACGCTGCCAGCCAGTAAGTTCGGCGGCACCGCACAAGCGAAAAGCCGAATCCGGGCAACCGGGTTCGGCTTTTTTGGTTGCGGCGCCTGCGCGCTGTGCTAAAGTCGCGCACCGAAATTTTCCACCCGTGCGCACCCCGGTGCGGAGGACAGCATGAGCAACATTCAACTCGACATCGAGTGGACCGAAGCAGCCACTCGCAAGATCAAGCAACTGATGCCGCGCGGCTCGGACGACGCCTTTCTCGCGCTGCCGCCGATCGAGTGCCTGCCGATGGAGGGCGACGTGCTTTTCCTCGGCCCGCAAGGCAAGCAGCAACCGTTCATCGTCGCCGAACGCCAGTATCACCACGACGGCGATGCCGACTGGACGATCATCCTGATCCTCGACGTACCCAGCGCGTCGCACTGACGCGTCGCGGCGGCCGGCAACGCGTCCGGCCGCACCGCCCTGCTCGCACGCGCTGCGACGGCACGCGAATCCCGGGCCGATCGAGCCGGTCCGCGTCCGTTTCGCGATTGAGCGGCGTGTGAGCGGAACGCTCGCACGCGGCCAACGCGACCTCGCCCTACCGGCGCTCGCCGGATGCGAACCACGCCGCCCCCACTCGAATTGATTGCGAATCACCGAATCCCGCACAGGCCGGATCGGCGCCCTCGCATTGCGGCCCCACCAAAAAAATTGCCCGCGCTTCATACGAAGCGCGGGCGAAACCGTCGCCCTACGAGGATAGGCGACGGGGCCACCGGGACCCGCGCGCGGCGCGGATCATCATCGGTTGTGCCCGCGCTCGCAGCGCCGGCATCTGGGGACGTCGAAACCGTTGGTCGGGCGTTCTCGACGCCTGCCCGGTCTCTGGCACCACCCTCCCTGTCCTAACGATTCGAACTAGTAAAGCAGTTTGCGTGCCAGGTGCATTTTCGAAAGCACGTCATTGATCCATAAGGATATTTTCTGGGACCATGACGATGTAACACCCGTTCCGCCGCCGTAACGCGCGGATGTTACGTAACGTCACAAGGCGGAGCAGCCGAACGTCCCGCACACGCCGACGTCACGGCGCGCGACCATAAAAAAAGCCCGCCGGGCGGCGGGCTTGTTCGACGAGCGGGATCGTACCGCGATCAGCGCAGCTGATTCACGAGCAGCCCCATGATCTGCCGGGCCGGCGACGACGAATCGATCGCACCCGAATCGTCGACGACTGCCACACGCGTCTGGTCGGCCGTCAGCGCCTTCACGTTGACGCGATACTGCTTCGCCTGCTTTTCCTTCTTGCCGTGGAACAGTTGGCTCCAGAAGCCCTGCTCGGCCGCGCTCAGATCCTTCGGATCGACATAACGCACGAAATACAGACCCTTCGTGCGATCGCGATCGTCGACCGTGAAGTTCGCGCGATCGAGTGCGAGGCCGACGTGCAGCCACGACCGGTCGTACGGCTCGCCGAGCGTGACTTCGGACGGCACCGCGCTCGTGTCGACGTCGTTCGCTTGCGACGACGTACGCGCGACGTTCTGCGCAGCGATCGCCGCGGCGGCCGCCTTCGACGCGTCGGTATCGGCCTTCTTGTCCTTCGGCACCGTGTTGTCGTTGATGTTCGCGACCGGCGGCTCGCCGTTCTTCGCACGCTGCTCGTTCTGCGCGAGCACCGCCATCAGCCGCTTCAGGTATTCCGTCTCGAGCGCCGGATCGTTCGGCTTCGCTTCCCACTTGCTCGAATCGTTGTTCGCGCCGGTGATCGCCTCGCGCATGCCCTTCTGGCTGACGAACACATAGGTACCGCCGTTCGGCGCCGAATCGAGGCGCGTGCGGTACTTGTTGCGCTCGGCCGTCACGTACGAATTGCCCATCGCTTTCGAGATCACGCTGCGGATCAGGCCGTCGTTGATCTGCGGATGGGTCTCGTTCCAGTCGGTTTCCATCACGCCCTTGTCGCGCTGGTCGACGACCAGCAGGAAGCCCTGCTCCTGCCAGAAGCGGCGCACTTGCGGCCAGATGTCGGCGGGCTTCTTGCCGTCGATCACGAGCCAGCTCTCGGTGCCGTCGCGCTGGATATGCATGCCGGCCACGGCGGGCGCGACGGTATCCGTCGCGGGCGCCGTGTGCTGGACCTGCTGAAGCGCGGACAGGGAAGTCGCACCGCCCTGCGGCGGCAGCGAACGCTGATCGGCCGTCTCGTCGAGCATGTTGGGCGGCACTGCGAGCGACGCTTCCTTCGATTTCGAATCGCTCTTGTAGTCCACTTTCGTGGGCGACGACGTACCGCAACCGGCGACGAGCGCGCCGGTGGCGAGCACTGCAGCGAACCGCATGGTAAGACGAAGATCAGTCATGTTCGGGGAATCCTCTTCCGCTAAATCACGGCGCTTTCCGTGGATCAACCTTGCATTTTACCGGGGCCGCGCCGGGATGTGCAAAAAAGCGACGGGCAAGAAAAAACCCGCGTCAGCCTGAGCTGACGCGGGTTCTTATCTGGTCGGGGCGAGAGGATTTGAACCTCCGACCACCTGCACCCCATGCAGGTACGCTACCAGGCTGCGCTACGCCCCGAAAGAAAAAAATTATAACAGAGAGTTGGCCGATTTAGAACGGGTCGCATGCATTTTGTGCATGTCCCTGCCGAAATTTTTTGTGGCGCACCGTGGCGTGACGGATTCGACACGAACGGCGACGCACATGACGCCCCGCCGGTCCGTCGTCCGTCCACACGATCCGCCTGACGCTCACGCGCTGCGCGCGACACAGATCACCGTGAGCCCCGCCAACCGGTTGAACCGGAACATCGGCAGCTCGGCGCGGCAGATCAGCTTGAGCAAACCATTGACTACCGGATGGTGCCGACGCAGTTGCGACGCGGGTTCGCGTGGCTGGCGACGCGCCCGCTCGCTCAGTCGCAATGCCGCCGCGAGCGGAAACGTGAAGCCGAAGTAGTAAGCGCCGCGCTCGACCTCGAGCCCCGCACGGCGCACGACGTCTTCGAGGCCGTCGAGCGTATACCTGCGCTTGTGTTCAAGAAAGTCGTCGTGCGCGCTCCAGAGGAACTGAAACGCGGGAACGGTGATCAGGAAGCGGCTGCCCTTCGGCACGCCGGCCACATATTGTGCAAGCAGCCCGACATCGTCGTCGACGTGCTCGAGCACGTCCATCAGCAACACGAGATCGGCATCGAGCCGATTGACGGCGCGGCGAAAATGGACGGGCTTGCCTGCCGCCTCGCCGTCGGTATCGTCGGCGTAGCTCGTGTCGACACACCACGCTTCCGTCGCCTGCGTGCGCTCGAGCAAATGTTTCGAAAAGAAACCCGAGCCCGCGCCGACATCGAGTATCCGGTTCGCATCCGCCGCGCCCAGAAACCGGCGAATCGCGCTCGCCTTCGACGCGTAGTACCAGTGATCGCCGACGTCCGCTCCCAATACGTCGAGTTCCTTCAGATCCATGACGCCTCCCCCGTGTCGGCCACCATGCTTCGATCATCAAGCCACTGACGCCGATCTTACCGCGCCGCAGCCGTCGCACGCATCGCAAGTTGCGCGAATTGCACCGCGCCCGCATCGCGTCCTAGTCGAAAAGGACGATGGCCGTTTCGCCGCGGATCGCTACCGTGCGCTTACCCGGCGCGAGATCGACGCGCCCGGCGCATCGTCCGACTGCAGGCCGATCGAGATCGCAGATCTGCGCGTTGCCGCGCGGCGCGCCGGGCCGGGCCGGGCCGGCAGCGACTTCGATCGCAACGGCGGTCGCAACTTCCCGTGACAGTCTCCGACAAAGGTCAGTGAATGCATCAGAAAAACGAAATTTCCCGACGACACTTTCTCCGGCTGGGCGCCGGCACGTTCGGCATCGCGCTGGGAAGCGCGTCGTTTCTGTCCGCGTGCGGCGGCGATTCGATCGCGATCGCCCCCGTCACGACGCCCAGGCTCGCCTCGGTAGCGAATTTTCGCGATACCGCAGGACCGGACGGAACGGGCTATGCCACCCCGAGCGGCGCAGCGATGAAAAAAGGCGTGATCTACCGGTCGTCCGCGCTCACGTTGTCCGCGGCCGACGTCGCAACGGTCGATACGCTCGGCATCACGCAGGTGTGCGACCTGCGCACGACCTCCGAGATCCAAGCGCAGCCGGATGTACCGTTGGCGGGCGCCATTTGGCAGAACCTCAACGTGCTCGGCGCCGCCAATCTCGGTCCGCTGCCGACCAGCGGCGCGACGGCTACGGCCTTCATGATGAGCATGTATCGGGCGTTCGTGACGTCGGAAACCGCACGCACGAGCTACCACGCGTTGTTTGCCGGCTTCGCCTCATCCGGCGGCAATCTGGTCTTCCACTGTACGGCCGGCAAGGATCGCACCGGCTGGGCGACGGCCATCCTGCACACGATCCTCGGTGTCCGCCCGCAGACGATTCTCGCCGACTATCTGCTGACCAACGTCTACAGCGCGTCGGAAATCGCCGCCTATGTCGCGCAGGCGCAAAAGCGCGGCGGGCAGGATGCGGCCGACATGATGGCCGCGCTGCAAGGCGCGCAAGCCGCCTATCTGCAGGCGGCGTTCGATCAGGTCGTCGCGTCGTATGGCTCGATGACGTCATACATCGAGAACGGCCTGCAGCTCGACGCGTCGACGCAGAATGCGATCCGGCAGCGCATGCTGGTCTGACCGACCATGCAGGCGGCACTGGCGACAGCGCGGCTGTCATCGCGCTGCCGCCGCGCACGGATCGGACACGGCCTTCATCCGGCAAGTGACCCGGCGTCAACCCACGCCGACGCCGGGTTTGCCGATCCGGCTCAATGCGCGCCGCCCGCCTCGACCGCAAAACCAAACGAGCGTTTGATATCGCCGCCCCGACGCCGCGAATCCTTTGCCCTGTCGTGCGCCGACCGATGTTGCCCGCACGCCCGCTGTTTGGTAACGCCGCTCTAGCGCGCTATGCCACACTGCACGGCATCGACGACTGCGCCGCGCATCGATCGCGCGCCCTCGCCGGTCACGACAAGACATGGAGACAGACGATGCGGAATTCGGTCCGGCGCGGCCATCGCACGCCCTTGGCAAGTTTCGACTGGATGGCCGGCCTGCGACGCGCGGCCGCCCCGGTTTCACACGGCACCGCTCGCGCATTCGGCTGCGGTGCGCTTGCGCTCGCGCTGCTCTGCACCGGCTGCGCGGAACCGGCCGCGCAGCGCGACGGCAACGCGTCGGTCGCATCGACGAAGATCGAGCGCGCCAAAGCCGAACGCCTCGCTCACGAACAGCAGATCGCCCGCACGGTGCCGTCGCTCGCGTCGATCAAGCTCACGCAACCGCGCCCCTTCACGCTGCGCGACTCGGGCCAGAACGGCGCGATGACGTTCCTGCGCGACGTCGATTTCCGCATCGTCAACAACCTCGGCTTCTTCATCCATCAACTGTCCGCGACGCTCGTGCCGACGCAGGCCGGCGCCCCCATCGTATTCGACGACCCGACGAGCTTCGAGATCGACGTACACGAAGGCGCGGTCACGCTCGACAACGCAAAGCTGACCGCGCTCTTCGACACTTACATCTTCGGTTACCGCAACGCGCCGCTGCGCAAGCTCGCCGTATCGGCCGGCGACGGCGTGATCCATCTTCAAGGCGAGATGCAGCGCGACGGCTGGGTGCCGTTCTCGCTGACCGGCACGCTCGCGATCCGCGACGGCAGCCAGCTCGTATTCCACCCGACCGGCGTGCGCGTGTCGGGCATCAACGCGCAGCCGGTCATGCGCGCGGCCAACGTGAAGATGGCCGATCTGCTGAAGGTGGAAACACCGATCGCGCGGCTCGCCGGCGACGACCTCGTGATGTCGGTCGACAAGCTGATGCCGCCGCCACGGCTGAAGATCCGGATCACCGCGCTGCGCGTAACACCGGCCGGCCTCGACCTGACGCTCGACGACGGCTCGCATGCCGGCTTCGCGCTCCCCGCGAACGCGCCGCAACAGGCGATGTACATCCGCGGCGGCGACGTGAAATTCATGCGCTCGATGCCGATGAACGCCGACATCCTGATCGGCCCGGTCGATCCGACGAAGCGCGACCAGCACTTCGTGTTCGACCTGTACCACTATCGCGACCAGGTTTCGGCCGGCTATTTCAATTTCGACGAAAGCGGCGCGATGGCGATCCGGATGCCGTCGTACGCGGGCCCCGCGAGCGGCGCCGCGCTCGGCAATGCGGCCGCTCGCCTGAACGACAGCTTCCTCGCCGCGCAGCAGAATGCGTTGCGCGACTCGCGCCAGCACTGGGAAGCGTTTGCACTCGCGGCCAGCGCGCCGCAACCCGGCATGCAGAAAGTCGCGATGCGGCGCTCGTCGACCGCCCCGTTCAACGAACGGCACGTGTCGAACCGCAACCCGACGATCCACCTGCACAACGTCGACTTCAACCTGTCCGGCGACATCGGCTTCCATGTCGAGGATCTCGACGTGCAGCTGATCGCGAAACGCCCGGGCGAACCGGTCGATCTCGACGATCCGAACCAGTACGACATCCGCATTCTCGGCGGGACGGTGGTCGAATCGTGGAAGGCGATGTCGGCGCTCTTCAACAACTACCTGCTCGACTACTCCCCGCGCTCGCTGAACGACTTGCAGTTGAGCGCGGATGGCCAGGAATTGCGCGTCCAGGGCGGCATCAAGCTCTGGAATCACGTGCCCGGCGTGTGGCTGCCGACCGACATGAAGGGCACGCTGTCGGTACTCGACGACCGGCACCTCGCGTTCAAGCCGGCGCAGGTATCGGTGCTCGGCATCCCGCAGGCGAAGCTGCTGCGCTCGCTCGGCATCGAGCTCGCGTCGCTGACGCCGCTGCAGCGCCGCGGCGCGGAGCTGCGCGGCGACACGCTGGTGCTCGACCAGTACACCGTGTTTCCGCCGCCGGTCCTGAACGGCAAACTCGGCCAGGCGACGGTCGAACGCGACGGGCTGCGCCTCACGTTCCGGCGTGCCGCCGACGCGCCCGCGACGAAGCGGCCGCAGATCGACGCGCCGAGCTACATGTGGATGGAAGGCGGCGACATGAAGATGTTCAACGTGCTCGAACTTAACGTGCGCGCGCTGATCCGGAACTCGGCCGAGGCCGGCCCAATGCGTTTCGACCTGTACGGCTACCGCAGCCAGGTCGCGCAGGGCTCGGTGCGGATGCTGCCGGACGGCACGCTGGTCGTCGACATGGGCAAGCCGAACCCGCTCGCATCGCGCTGACCCGCCGAGCACGAGCCCGCGTGCATGAAAAAAACCCGGCGGCGCATCGCCGACCGGGTTTCTTGTTGATTCGAGCGTTGCGCTCAGTCGTGTTTGAGTCCGTCGATCACGTCGAGGAGCGCCTGCCGCAACGCGATCACGTCGACCGTTGCACCCGGCTTGCCCGATACTCGCGCGTCGCCGGCCGGCACATCGGGCTCGGCCGGCGCCGCGGCAGCGCGCTCGCCGCCCGGCGAATCGAGCCGGTTGCGCGCGCCGTTGATCGTGAATCCCTGTTCGTACAGCAACTCGCGAATCCGCCGGATCAGCAGCACTTCGTGGTGCTGATAGTATCGGCGATTGCCACGCCGCTTCACCGGCCGCAACTGCGTGAATTCCTGTTCCCAATAACGCAGCACGTGCGGCTTGACCCCGCACAGTTCGCTGACTTCACCGATCGTGAAATAGCGCTTCGCGGGAATCGGAGGCAAGACGACTTTCTCAACCGTAGTGGTCATCGTCGGTTAACCGTCGGTAAAGAATGCGCGGCGGCCGCGCGGAGACTTCGGCGCGCGGGCGTTACTCCGCGCCGTTTTCGACCAGCGCCTTCAGCTTCTGGCTCGCGTGGAAGGTTACCACCCGGCGGGCCGCGATCGGAATCGCCTCGCCCGTCTTCGGGTTGCGGCCCGGACGCTGCGGCTTGTCGCGCAGCTGGAAGTTGCCGAACCCCGACAGCTTGACGCTTTCGCCGTTTTCGAGCGCGTCGCGGATCACTTCGAAAAACGCCTCGACCATGTCCTTCGCTTCACGCTTGTTCAGCCCGACGCTGTCGAACAGCAGCTCCGCCAGCTCCGCTTTCGTCAGCGTCGGCGTCTCGGTGGACGCCGGCGCCGAAGCGTCGCGGTTCATGGCGCTGCGTTGCGCCGTCAGGAGGGCTTCGAATTCACTCGAGGTCATGTCGTTCATATCTGCCATACAGCGCGTTAAACCAAAACTTACGATGGGGAAGCGCCACCCGCGAACGGGCGGCCCCTCTCCTTAGCCGCGCAGGCGGGCACCCGCACGAGCCATCCGCTCGACCAGCGTCTGGATCGCCTGATCGACGACCTCGTCCTGTAGCGTGCCAGCCGTATCCTGCAGCGTCACGCGGAAGGCAAGGCTCTTCTCGTGCGCGGCAAGACCACCGGAAGTATTTGATTTTGCACGAAATTCGTCGAAGAGTACAACCTTCTGAACGAATCGGCAGGCGTCTTCGGCCAGCGCCTTCTTCATTTCGTCGAAAAGTGCCTGAACCTCGACCGCCTGATCGACGACAACGGCGATATCGCGCCGTACCGGCGGGAATTTCGACACGTCGGTCGGCGCCGGCAGTGCACGCGCGATCAGCGCATCCGCGTCGATTTCGAACATCACCGGCGCGTGCGGCAGCTCGTACTTCTGCATCAGGCGCGGATGCAGCTCGCCGATCCAGCCGACCGCGCGGCCATCCACTTCGATGCGCGCACTGCGGCCCGGATGAAGGGCCGGATGCTCGGCCTTCACGAAGCGCGCGGCGGCCGGCGCGAGCAGCGCCTCGAGATCGCCCTTCACGTCGAAGAAATCGACCGCGCGGGTCGCGACGCCCCACTGCTCGTCGACTGCCGGGCCGTACGCGAGCGCGCCGACACGCTTCGGCTGCGTGTAGCCTTCGACGGTCAGCTCGCCGGCCTTCACCGACGAATCGGCGAGGAACACGCGGCCCGTCTCGAACACGCGCACGCGATCCGCGCGACGGTTCAGGTTGTGGCGCAGCACGGAGATCAGGCTGCCGAACAGCGTCGTGCGCATCACCGACAGCTGGCTCGCGATCGGGTTCAGCAGGCGGATCGGATTGTCGTTGCCGGCGAAGTCGTGCTCCCACTCCGCATCGACGAAGCTGAAGTTGACCGTTTCCGCATAGTCGCGCGCCGCGAGCGCATGACGGATGTCGTGGATCGAACGCCGCGTCTCGTTGGTCGCGCGCATCTCGCTCGTTGCGACCGGCGGACGCGCGGGAATCTTCTCGAAACCGTAAATGCGTGCCACTTCCTCGATCAGGTCTTCCTCGATCTCGATGTCGAAGCGGTGCGACGGCGGCGTGACCAGGAACGCGTCGTCGTCACGCTCGAACGGCAGGCGCAGGCGCGTGAAGATGTTCGCAATCTCGTCGGCATCGATCTTCACGCCGATGATGCGGTTCGCGCGCGATACGCGCATTTTCACCGGCGCGCGCTGCGGCAGGTTCACCGCCTGGTCGTCGACCGGGCCGGCCTTGCCGCCGCAGATTTCGAGAATCAGCTGCGTGATGCGCTCGACGTGTTCGACGGTCGTCGCGTAGTCGACGCCGCGCTCGAACCGATGGGCCGCATCGGTCGAGAAGTTGTACTTGCGCGCGCGGCCACGGATGCTGTCCGGCCACCAGAATGCGGCTTCCAGGTAGATGTTGGTCGTATCGAGCGTGACGGCCGTGCTGTCGCCGCCCATGATGCCCGCGAGGCTTTCGACCTGACGGTCGTCCGCAATCACGCCGACCGTTTCGTCGAGTTCGACCGTGTTGCCGTTCAGCAGCTTCAGCGACTCGCCGCGCTTGCCCCAGCGCACTTCGATGCCGCCGTGGATCTTGTCCAGATCGAACACGTGCGACGGACGGCCGAGCTCGAACATCACGTAGTTCGAGATGTCGACGAGCGCCGACACGCTGCGCTGGCCCGAGCGCTCGAGGCGCTCGACCATCCATTGCGGCGTCTTCGCATGCGCGTTCACGCCGCGGATCACACGACCCGAGAAGCGGCCGCACAGATCGGGCGCAGCGATGCGCACGGGCAGCGTTTCGTCGAGCTCGACGCGCACCGGACGGATATCGACCGGCGTCAGCGGCGCGCCGGTGATCGCGGCCGTCTCGCGCGCGATGCCGAACACCGACAGGCAATCGGCCTTGTTCGGCGTCAGCTTGATTTCGAAGATCGTGTCGTCGAGATTGAGCGTATCGCGGATGTCCTGGCCGACCGGCGTGTCTTCCGGCAGGATCAGCAGGCCGCTGTGGTCCTCGGACAACTTCAGTTCGCGCGCCGAGCACAGCATCCCCTGGCTCTCCACGCCGCGCAGCTTCGACAGCTTGATCGCGAACGGCTTGCCGCCCTCTTCCGCCGGCGGCAGTTCCGCGCCGACCAGCGCGACCGGCACCTTGATGCCAGGCGCCACGTTCGGTGCGCCGCACACGATATTCAGCGTCGCGCCGGTGCCGGCGTCGACCTGGCAGACATTGAGCTTGTCCGCATCCGGATGCTTGACGACTTCGAGCACGCGGCCGACGACGATCTTCGACGTCGGCGGCGCAGCCTTGCTCAGCGATTCGACTTCGAGCCCCGCCATCGTCAGCGCGTGCGACAGTTCGTCGGTCGTCAGCTGCGGGTCGACAAAGGTTCTCAACCAGGATTCAGGGAATTGCATGGATGTCTACGTTCGAAACAGGTTAGATCGGCGCCCGGCCCCCCGTCGGAAACGTCCGGCGGGGCATGCGCGGGCACATGTCGGCGCGGCGCGTGCGTTATGCGAACTGGCGCAGGAAACGCAGATCGTTCTCGAAGAACAGCCGGAGATCCTGCACGCCGTAGCGCAGCATCGTCAGGCGCTCGAGGCCGCTGCCGAACGCAAAGCCGATGTAGCGCTCGGGATCGAGGCCCATGTTGCGGATCACGGTCGGATGCACCTGCCCCGAGCCCGAGATCTCGAGCCATTTGCCGGCGTTCTTGCCGTGCTCGAACATCATGTCGATCTCGGCCGACGGTTCCGTGAACGGGAAATACGACGGACGGAAGCGCACGAGGATGTCGTCGCGCTCGAAGAATTTCTTCAGGAAGTCGGTATAGACGCCCTTGAGGTCGGCGAAGCTGATGTTCTCGTCGATCCACAGCCCCTCGACCTGATTGAACATCGGCGAGTGGGTCGCATCGCTGTCGACGCGATACGTGCGGCCCGGCGCGATCACCTTGATCGGCGGGCGGTTCATGCGCGCGTAACGCACCTGCATCGGGCTCGTGTGCGTGCGCAGCAGCAGCTGGCGGCCGTCGGCATCCTTGCCTTCGACGTAGAAGGTGTCCTGCATCGAACGCGCCGGATGGTTTTCCGGGCTGTTCAGCGACGTGAAGTTGTACCAGTCGGTCTCGATTTCGGGACCGTCGGCCACGTCGAAGCCGATCGAGCGGAAAATCTGTTCGACGCGCTCCCACGTGCGCATCACGGGGTGCAGGCTGCCTGCGCCGGCGCCGCGGCCCGGCAGCGTCACGTCGATCGCCTCGGCGGCGAGGCGCTGGTTCAACAGCGCGTCGGCGAGCGCCTGGCGGCGTGCGGTCAGCGCGGCTTCAACCTGCTGCTTCGCGACGTTGATGCGTGCGCCTTCGGTCTTGCGTGCTTCGGGATCGAGCTTGCCGAGGCCCTTGAGCAACTCGGTCAGCGCACCCGACTTGCCGAGAAAGCGTGCTTTCTCGTTTTCGAGCGTGGTGATGTCGGCAGCCTGTTCGAAGGACTGCTGCGCGTCGGCGACAATCTGGTCCAGATCCATAGATCCCATCATTTCCAACGTCATTCGGTCTTGGCGAGCGAAACTGCTCCACCAAACAAAAAAGGGGCTCGGAAGAGCCCCGTTTTCGCTGCAGCGGCCGAGACTACCGGAACGTCGCTGCAACTAACCACGCAGTGCTAATTTCGCAATTAGGCTGCAACGGCGGCTTTCACCTGCTTGACGATCGCAGCAAAAGCAGCCTTGTCGAACACCGCCATGTCGGCCAGGACCTTACGGTCGAGTTCGATCGACGCCTTCTTCAGGCCGTTGATGAACACGCTGTAGGTCATGTCGTGCTGGCGAACTGCCGCGTTGATACGCGTGATCCACAGTGCGCGGAACACACGCTTCTTGTTGCGGCGATCGCGGTACGCGTACTGACCAGCGCGCATCACCGCCTGCTTGGCGATGCGGTAGACGTTATTGCGACGGCCGCGATAACCCTTGGCCAGGTTGATGATCTTCTTGTGGCGGGCCCGTGCGGTTACCCCACGTTTGACTCGAGGCATGTTTCTCTCCTTAGAGTATCAGTTGAGGGGTTACGCGAACGGCAGCATCGCGCGGACGGAGTTCAGATCGGAATCATGAACTGCCGTTGCGCCGCGCAGGTGACGCTTGTTCTTCGTGGTTTTCTTGGTCAGGATGTGACGCTTGAAGGCTTGACCGCGCTTGACGGTACCGCCCGGACGCACCACGAAGCGCTTTGCAGCACTCTTCTTGGTCTTCATCTTAGGCATGACGAACAACTCCAGTTTATTTGATGGCGATGGGTGTGCGGTTGGCTTGCGCCCTTGACCCGCCCTTCGAAACCCAGTCCACTTGTGTACGGCGAACCGCTTGCGCAGCCGCCGTCATTGTTGGTGCGCCGCCCTGAGCGGGCCACGCACCGAACCACTTTCGAACCTGCGCGCGTGGCGCGCGGGCCCGTTACTTCTTTTTCTTCGGCGAGAGCACCATGATCATCTGGCGCCCTTCCATCTTCGGCATCTGCTCGACCTGGCCGACTTCCTCGAGATCCGTGCGCAGACGCTCAAGCATCCGCATGCCGATCTCCTGGTGAGCCATTTCGCGGCCGCGGAAACGCAACGTGATCTTCGTCTTGTCGCCCTCTTCGAGGAAGCGCACGAGGTTGCGAAGCTTGACGTTGTAGTCACCGTCATCGGTACCCGGGCGGAATTTGACTTCCTTCACCTGGATGACCTTTTGCTTCAGCTTCGCTTCGTGCTGCTTCTTCGATTCCTGGTACTTGAACTTGCCGTAATCCATCAGACGGCAAACCGGCGGAACCGCTTGCGGCGCGATTTCCACCAGGTCAACATCCAGTTCTTCCGATTTACGGAAAGCATCAGCGAGTTTTACGATACCGAGCGGTTCGTTCTCGATCCCGACCAGACGCACTTCCGGCGCAGTGATTTCACCGTTGATGCGGTGCGACGACTTATCAGTAGCGATGTTACGTTTCCTCTAAAAATTAAAAAAACGAGCCGCGCTGCCAGGGCGGTTACTTGAACGAGCGCAGGTCTTCCTGCAGACGCTCAACGAAGGCTTCGATCGGCATAACGCCAAGATCGACGCCGCCACGGGCACGCACGGCTACCGTTTGCGCATCACGCTCCTTATCGCCCACGACGAGGAGATAAGGCACCTTTTCCAGCGTGTGCTCGCGTATTTTATAGCTAATCTTCTCGTTGCGCAAATCGGCCACCACTCTAACCCCTTGTTTTTGCAACGTTTGGGTCAGAGATTGTGCATATTCGGCCTGACTTTCGGCGATATTGAGCACAATTGCCTGGTACGGCGCGAGCCAGACCGGCATTGCACCGGCGTGGTGCTCGATCAAAATGCCGAGGAATCGCTCCATCGAACCGACGATCGCGCGGTGCAGCATCACCGGCCGGCGGCGGCTGTTGTCTTCCGCAACGTACTCGGCGCCGAGGCGCTCCGGCAGCATCATGTCGAGCTGCAGCGTGCCGCACTGCCACGAACGGCCGAGCGCATCCTTGATGTGGTACTCGATCTTCGGGCCATAGAACGCACCCTCGCCCGGCAGCTCTTCCCACGACAGGCCGCAGGCCGTCAGCGCTTCGCGCAGCCCTTGCTCGGCACGGTCCCACGTTTCATCGGAACCCATGCGCTGCTCGGGACGCAGCGACAGCTTGATGTCGATGTGCTCGAAGCCGAAATCGCCGTACACGCTCATCGCGAGCTTGTTGAACGCGATCGACTCGGCAATGATCTGGTCTTCCGTACAGAAGATGTGCGCATCGTCCTGCACGAAGCCGCGCACGCGCATCAGGCCATGCAACGCGCCCGACGCCTCGTTGCGATGGCACGAGCCGAATTCCGCGTAGCGCAGCGGCAGGTCGCGGTACGAGCGCAGGCCGTGCTTGAACACCTGGACGTGCCCCGGACAGTTCATCGGCTTGATCGCGTAGTCGCGCTTCTCCGACTCCGTCGTGAACATGTTCTCGCGGTAGTTCTGCCAGTGACCCGACGCTTCCCACAGCGAGCGGTCCATGATCATCGGCGTCTTGATCTCGAGGTAGCCGGCTTCGTTCACGCGGCGGCGCATGTACTGCTCGACCTGCTGCCACAGCGCCCAGCCCTTCGGATGCCAGAACACCATGCCCGGCGACTCTTCCTGCATGTGGAACAGGTCGAGCTGCTTGCCGAGCTTGCGGTGGTCGCGCTTTTCCGCTTCCTCGAGCATGTGCAGGTATTGATCCTGGTCTTCCTTCTTCGTCCAGGCCGTCCCGTAGATGCGCTGCAGCTGCTCGTTCTTCGAGTCGCCGCGCCAGTACGCGCCCGCGACCTTCATCAGCTTGAAGACCTTCAGCTTGCCGGTCGACGGCACGTGCGGGCCACGACAGAGGTCGGTGAAGCCGCCGTGCGAGTACAGCTTGATTTCGTCGCTTTGCGGAATCGATTCGATGATCTCGGCCTTGTACTTCTCGCCGAGGCTGCGGAAATAGCCGGCCGCCTCGTCGCGCGACACGACGCGGCGCGTCACCGGCTCGTCCTTCTTCGCGAGTTCCTGCATGCGCTTTTCGATCTTTTCCAGATCTTCAGGCGTAAACGGGCGGTTGTACGAGAAGTCGTAGTAGAAGCCGTTGTCGATCACCGGACCGATCGTCACCTGCGCATCCGGATACAGATCCTTCACCGCATAGGCGAGCAAGTGCGCGGTCGAGTGACGAATGATGTCGAGACCGTCGGCATCCTTGTCCGTGACGATCGCGAGCGATGCGTCGCGATCGATGACCGTGGACGTATCGACCAGCTCGCCATCGAGCTTGCCACCAAGCGCAGCCTTCGCAAGGCCGGGACCGATCGAGGCCGCAACCTCGGCAACTGTCACCGGATGCTCGTATTGTCGAACTGAGCCGTCAGGCAAGCGTATCGAAACCATAGCAATCTCCGTGATGCCGACAGTGGGCGGCAAACCAAACACGCGATATCAAAGTCACGCGCGAAAATTTCGCGACAAAAAAAATGCGGCCCCGCTTTCGAGGGGCCGCATTCGATACTTCACTCAAACTGAAAGGGCGAAAACGTTCCTCGACTAGCGTCGCTCCGAAAAGGTTTCGGTCAACGTTCGCGGTGTCATAACCGTATTCGCCTTGTTCGCGTTGAGTTATTTACTGCATCGAACACCCGAAAAAACCGGGCATTCTCAATTCGTTGGTAGGCTCGATTGGACTCGAACCAACGACCCCCACCATGTCAAGGTGGTGCTCTAACCAGCTGAGCTACGAGCCTAGAGAAGCTAAGATTATATGGAGCTAACGCAGACTTGGCAAGCGTTTTTATGCGGCCGCAGCAAAATGATCGGGCTCCAACCCCATTACAGGGACATCAAGCCTTGCGCCCCGCCCGCACGACGCCCGGCACTTCGCCGAGCAGCGTGCACGCCCGCTGCACCTGCGCGGAATTCGACACCTCGACCGTGAACTGCATGAATGCCGCATTGCGGCGGCTCTGCGTCTTCACGCCCACCACGTTCATCTTCTCGCGCGCGAACACTTCGGAGATATCGCGCAGCAAGCCTTGCCTGTCGCTCGCCTCGATCATCAGGTCGACCGGATAGACGGACACGCCACGGCCGCCCAGCACGTCGGCCGACCAGGTCGTCTGCAGTACGCGCTCCGGCGCCCGCTCGGCCATCCGCCGGAACGTCGGGCAGTCGCTGCGGTGAATCGACATCCCCTTGCCGCGCGTCACGAAACCACTGATCGGGTCGGGCGGCGCCGGACGGCAGCAGCGCGCAAGCTGCGTCAGCAACGCATCGACACCGACCACCAGCACGCCGGTCGACGCGCCGTGCGCGACGCTCGCCCCGCTGCTGCGCTTCTCGAAATCGGCAGGCGCCTCGGGCGCATGGTCGGGCGGCGGCGCATCGGACAGCGCGTGCTCGACGTTGCGCAGGCTGAATTCCTCCTTGCCGACGACCGAGAACAACTCATCGGGCGACTTGAAGCCGAGCTTCGCGGCCAGATTGTCGAGGTTGACCGACGTCTTGCCTTCGCGCTGCAGCGTCTTTTCGACGAGCGCGCGACCGTGCGCGATGTTCTCTTCCTGCTCGATCGAATTGAACCACGCACGCACCTTCTGTCGCGCGCGCGGGCTCTTCAGGTAGCCGAGCTGCAGGTTCAGCCAGTCGCGCGACGGCCCGCCCTCCTTCACCGCGACGATCTCGACCGTCTGGCCGTTCGCGAGCGACGTGTTCAGCGGCACCATCACGCCGTCGACGCGCGCGCCGCGGCAGCGATGGCCGAGCTCGCTGTGCAGGTGATACGCGAAATCGACCGGCGTCGCGCCCTGCGGCAGCGCGATCACGCGCGCCTGCGGCGTCAGCACGTAGATATGGTCGTCGTCGAGCGACGTCTCGCGCAGCTGCGCCCACGCCTTGTCGCCCGAGACTTCGGTGCCGTCCTCGACGTCGTCCTTCCATGCGAGCAGCTGGCGCAGCCACGCGATCTTCTCGTCGTACTTGTCGCTCGCCGAGAACTGGCCGCCATAGCCGCGCGCGCCCGCTTCCTTGTAGCGCCAGTGCGCGGCGACGCCGTACTCCGCGAAGCGGTGCATTTCCTGAGTGCGGATCTGTACTTCGAATGCGCGGCCGTCGTCGCCGATCACGACCGTATGCAGCGACTTGTAGCCGTTCGGCTTGGGGCGCGAGATGTAGTCGTCGAATTCCTTCGGCACCGGCTGCCACAGGTGATGCACGATGCCGAGCACCGCGTAGCAATCCTTGATGTCCGGCACGATCACGCGAAATGCGCGCACGTCGTACAGCTCGGAGAAGTCGAGCTCCTTGCCGCGCATCTTGCGCCAGATGCTGTAGATGTGCTTCGGCCGACCGCTCACGTCGGCCGGGATGTGCGCTTCCGCCAGTTCGTGCTGCAGCCGCTCGATCGCCTGCGCGACGTACGCCTCGCGTTCGATGCGCTTCTCGTCGAGCAGCTTGGCGATGCGCTTGTAGGTGACCGGATCCTCGAAGCGGAACGCGAGGTCCTCGAGCTCCCACTTCAGTTGCCAGATACCGAGACGGTTCGCGAGCGGCGCATAGATCTCGAGCGTCTCGCGTGCGACGTCGGGCGGCGGGTCGATCTTCGCCGCCGCGTAGTAGCGCAGCGACTGCAGCCGCGACGCCAGCCGGATCAGCACCACGCGGATGTCCTGCGCGAACGCGAGCAGCATCTTGCGCAGCGCCTCGATCTGCGTGCGCCGCTCTTCCGCGGCGTCGCGCCCGGCGTCGGGCATCGCGTTCTGCGCGGCGCGCAGGCTCACGGTGCCGAGCCGCAGCAGCTTGCGCACGTCGGATACGAGCCGCGCAACCTCTTCGCCGAAGCGTTCGGTCAACTCCCGCTCCGGGTCGTTCAGGTGCGGCGTCAGCACGAACAGCGCAGCCGCCTGCATCGCGTGCGGGTCGACGTTCAGCGTGCGCATGATCGACGCCGTGCCCGCCGAATGATCGGCGAGCAATTCGCCCGTCGACAGGCGCGCGTCGCCGGCCCGCTCGCGCACGAACGCGAGCACGTCGTCGAACGACGGCGCCGCGACGGAAGAAGCGGAAACGGACTCGGTCATTGCACGGCCTGGCGTATTGCGGTCATCGTGATGCTTCGCTCAGCTCCGCTGCGCGGCGACGACGACGATCTCGACGAGCAGCGCCGGATCCGCGAGCTTCGCCTCGACGGTCGCGCGCGGCGGCGTATTGCCGGGCGCGACCCACGCGTCCCACTCCGCATTCATGCCTTCGAAGTTCGCGAGATCCGAAATGTAGATCTGCACCGACAGCAGATGCGCCTTGTCGCTGTTCGCTTCGGCGAGCAGGCGGTCGATGTGGCCGAGCACTTCGCGCGTCTGG
Source organism: Burkholderia sp. USMB20 (assembly GCF_000949135.2). Lineage (GTDB taxonomy): Bacteria > Pseudomonadota > Gammaproteobacteria > Burkholderiales > Burkholderiaceae > Burkholderia. The sequence goes on from NZ_JTAN02000018.1 coordinate 78,931, forward strand.
CCCTTGATGTCCTGGGTGGTGTCTTCGGCAATCTGGCCGGCCAGATACACGGTACCGTTGTGGATCGCGGTTTCGGAGAGACGGGCCCCGACGTGGTGACGAATGACTGCCATGGAATGTTCCGGTCGTGTGAGTGGGTGAAGAATCGGCGACGACACGGCCCGCGTGCCGCCGAACCGCATATTATGACGCGTTTATGCGCCGCCTTCGACGAAAAACCGGCGGGCGAGCGCAATCTGGTCGGCGCTGATGAACGCCGGCGCATGGCCCGCGTCCTGGATCTCGGCTTGCGTCACGTGCCGGCCGCGCCGCACCATCTCGGCCGCCGTGTCGCGCGACAGCAGGTCGGAACGCTCGCCGCGCACGACCAGCAGCGACGCGTCGGTGGTCTCGATCGCGCGCCACAGCGCGGCCTCGCCGAGCGCGGCCAGTTCGGGCGTCGTCGCCTTGAACGGCTCCGCGATGCGCGGATCGTAGCGCATCGTCCAGCCGCCGTCGGGCAGCTCGCGCAGCAACGGCCCGTTGATCTCGCGCCACTCGTCGCCGCTCAATGCGCCGAACGGCAGCGACAGCGACGTCAGATAGTCGATGCCCTCCTGCTCCGTCGCGAAGCGCGGCTGCACGCCGAGGTATTCGCCGATGCGCGTCAGCGAATCGGGCTCGATGCGCGGGCCGACGTCGTTGACGATCATCCGGCGCAGCGGCGAACCGGGCAGCCCCGCGAGCGCCATGCCGATCAGCCCGCCCATCGACGTGCCGAACCAGTCGACCGACTCGACGTCGAGCCGCGCGATCAGCGTCACCATGTCGGCCACATATTGCGGAATCGCATAAAGCCGCGGATCGGCGAGCCAGTCGGAGCGCCCGCGCCCGACGACGTCGGGGCAGACGACGCGATACGTATCGGACAGCGCAGCGGCGAGCCGGTCGAAGTCGCGCCCCGAACGGGTCAGGCCGTGCACGCAGACCAGCACGCGCGGATTGGCGGGATCGCCCCATTCGGTATAGGCGACGTGGTGAAGGCCTGCGGCGCTCGCACACTGCACGCGTCGCTGACGGGGAACCGGAGGATTCGCTGAGGTTGTTGGCATCGTTGGCATCCTGTCGAACGTGGACGGTGCGGCGGGCAATGCTTGCACCGCCCGATGCAAACGATTGTAAACCGCTTCTTAACGGCGGGGCGTCACGCGCCTGCGGTCATCCGGCGCATCGTTCGCACCGGCTCACGCGCCGCGGCGCCACGAGGCGCGCAACTGCTCGCGCAGGAAGTCGACGAATGCCCGCACGCGCAACGGCACGTGACGCCCGCCGGGATAGACCGCATGAAGCGGTGCCGCGGGTGCGGCGAATGCCGGCAGCACGCGGACGAGCCGGCCCGCGTCGAGGTCGGCACCGACATCCCAGATCGACTTCAGCGCGATGCCCGCGCCCTCCAGCGCCAACGTACGAGCCGCACCGCCGTCGTTCGTCAGCAGCGCGGCCGTCACCTCGACCGCAACCGCGCCCTGTACGCCGTCGAACCGCCACTCCGCACGCGGCTGGTCGCCCATCACGATGCATCGGTGCATGCGAAGCTCGGCGGGATGGGCCGGCAGCCCGTGCACGGCGAGATAGCTCGACGACGCGCACAGCACGCGATGATTCGGCGCCAGCTCGCGCGCGATCATCGTCGAATCGGCGAGGCTGCCGATCCGCACGGCAACGTCGATGTCCTGCGCGAGCAGATCCACGATCGCGTCGGTCAGCATCAGGTGCACGGTCAACTCCGGATGTTGTCGTTGAAACGCGGCGACGAGCGGCGCGATCCGCAGCCGGCCGAGTTCGCCGGGCGCCGTCAGGCGCAGCACGCCGCTGACCGTGCCGCGACGATCGCTCATCAGCGTTTCGGCGCGATCGACCTCGGCCAGGATGCGCAGCACCTGCGCATGGAACTGCGCACCGTCGTCGGTCAGCGTCTGCTGTCGCGTCGTCCGGTGCAGCAGACGCACGCCGAGCTGCGACTCGAGATGCGCGAGCCGCTTGCTGACGACGGACAGCGACAAGTCCAGCTCGCGCGCCGCCGCGGACAGGCTACCGGCCGACACGATTCTCGCGAAGGTATCGAGCGCCGGGAGATCGTCGATCAGCATCGCGGCACCCGCTTCGCCTCGACCTTTCCTTTTTTCGAATAATCCATTCGCTTTCAGACCGTATTTGGGTTCAGAACGGAAACCTACCATACCTGTTCCGCGTCGTCCCGCGACGCCATTCACAGGACATCCGAAACCATGTCGATCCTTCCTTCGATCGCGCGCCCGCTCACCCGCGTCATCGCCGCGGCGGCCTGCGTCACCGCGCTGTCGCCTGTCGCGGCCCGCGCCGCCGACCTTCTCGACCCACACGGCCTGACCGTCGCGACCGACGTGCCGGCTACGCAGGCGCGCGCGCAGATCCTCGCCGCGCGTCGCTACGGCACGTTCTGGGATACCGGTGATGCGACCCTCGCCCGCGCCGCACTCGCGGCCGATTTCGTCGACCGGACGTTGCCGGCCGGCCGTGAACAAGGCGTAGCGGGGCCACTCGCGGCGTCCAGGACGATGCGCACGGCCATCCCGGACCTGCATTGCGACATCGAACAGATGATCGTGGCGGGCGACCGTGTCGTCGTGCACCTGCACTTTCGCGGCCATTTCACCGGCACGTTCAACGGAACGACCGGAAGCGGACAGGCGATCGACTTCATCGCGACCGACATCTACCGCATCGACCAAGGCCGGATAGCGGAAAACTGGCACATCGAGGACAACCTGACGCTGATGCGTCAGCTCGGGCTCGTCGGCTGACGGAGGGGACGATGACTGACAGCGACTACGATTCTTTGGCAGTGCGTCCGGCGCGCCGCAAGTTTCTTGCGCAAGCAGGCGCCGGGGCGGCCGCCGGCATCGCGCTGGCCGCGGGCGCCTCCCGGTCGGCAACTGCCGCGCCGATATCGGATGCTGCCGGGACCAACGCCAGCGGGTTCTGGCCGGACAACACGCGACTCGTCATCTCGATCTCGATGCAGTTCGAGGCCGGCGGACAACCGCCCAAGGGCGCGGACAGCCCGTTCCCGTCCGTCGAGTTTCCACCGTCGGTCCCGGTCGACCTCGCGTCGGCCACGTGGTTCGCATATGGCTACCGTGAAGGGATCCCGCGTCTTCTCGACCTGTGGGACCGGCATGGCGTGAAGGTCACGTCGCACATGATCGGGGAAGCCGTGCGCCGGCATCCCGAACTGGCACGCGAGATCGTGTCGCGCGGCCACGAAGCGGCCGCGCACGGCCCGACCTGGCGGTCGCAATTCGCGATGAGCCGCGACGACGAGCGCCGCTTCCTCACCGAAGCCCGCGACATGGTCGAAGCGGCGACGGGACGGCGCCCGGTCGGCTACAACTGCAACTGGCTGCGGCGCGGACCGCACACGCTGCCGCTGCTGCAGGAACTCGGCTACGTGTATCACATCGACGACGTCAGCCGCGACGAGCCCTTCATCGAAACCGTCGACGGCCGCGATTTCGTGGTCGTTCCATACACGTTGCGCAACAACGACATCCTGCTGATCGAAGGCCGCAATTACTCGCCGACGATGTTTCTCGAGCAGATCAAGCTCGATTTCGACCAGTTGTACGCGGAAGCCGGCCAGCGGCGGCGATTGATGTCGATCAGCGCGCACGACCGGATCAGCGGCACGCCGCAGATGGTCCGCGCCTGGGACGCATTCCTGCACTACGCTCGATCGCATCCGGGCGTTGCCTTCATGCGCAAGGACGACATCGCCCGCTTTGCGCTGCGCAGCCCGTCGACGTTGCGCGAAGCCGAAACGATCTGACCGGATTGCGCTCACCTGCTCACCCCCTCACCTCGGAAGGACCACCATGAACGACTCACTCCACGGAAAGAAGGTACTCGTCGTCGGCGGCAGCTCCGGCATCGGTGCCGCCGCCGCGACCGCATTCGCACGACTCGGCGCTGTCGTGACGATCGCATCGCGCAACCCGGACAGGGTCGGTGCAGATGCCGCGCCGGGCGCGCAAGTACGCACCGAAGCGCTCGACATCACGGATACGGCGGCCGTCGATGCGTTCTGCGCGCGCGCCGGCCAGTTCGACCACGTCGTGATTTCGGCCGCGAAGACAGCGACGGGCCCGGTCCGCGCACTGCCGCTTGCCGACGCGCAGGCCGCGATGGACAGCAAGTTCTGGGGCGCATACCGCGTCGCACGCTCGATCGATATCGCACCCGGCGGTTCGCTGACGTTCGTGTCGGGCTACCTCAGCGTGCGACCGAACGCGTCGTCGGTACTGCAGGGGGCCATCAACGCGGCACTCGAGGCGCTCGCCCGCGGCCTTGCGCTCGAGCTGTCGCCCGTGCGGGTGAATACCGTATCACCGGGCCTGATCGCGACGCCGCTGTGGGACAAGCTCGCCCCCGATGCGCGCGACGCGATGTACGCAGGCGCCGCGCAGCGCCTCCCGGCACGCCGCGTGGGCCGACCGGAGGACGTCGCGAATGCGATCGTGTATCTGGCGGCAACGCCTTATGCAACCGGCTCGACGGTGCTGGTCGACGGCGGCGGCGCGATCGCGTGATTAGCGTGATTCGGGTGACGTATGCGGTCATGACAAAACGCCCCGCGTTCCACCGGGGAACGCGGGGCGTCGAGCGTCGAGACGAAAGGCCGGCGCTTACGCGACCGCGCTCACGTCGAGCGGCGCGCCGGTCTTCGCCTGGATCTCTTCCGCGCTCACACCGTCGGCGAGCTCGAGCACCTTCAGGCCATTGGGCGTCACTTCGATCACGCCGAGATCGGTGATGATCAGGTCGACTACGCCGACACCCGTCAGCGGCAGGTTGCATTCGTCGAGGATCTTGTGCTGATCGCCCTTCGCGACGTGCTCCATCAGCACGACGACGCGCTTCACGCCCGCGACGAGGTCCATCGCACCGCCCATCCCCTTGATCATCTTGCCCGGGATCATCCAGTTCGCGAGGTCGCCCTTCTTGCTGACCTGCATCGCGCCGAGGATCGCGAGGTTGATGTGGCCGCCGCGAATCATCGCGAACGAATCGGCCGACGAGAAGATCGACGAGCCCGGCAGCGTCGTGACGGTCTGCTTGCCGGCGTTGATCAGGTCGGCGTCGACCTCGTCTTCCGTCGGCGACGGGCCGATGCCGAGCAGCCCGTTCTCCGACTGCAGCCACACTTCGACGCCTTCCGGCACGTGGTTCGCGACGAGCGTCGGCAGGCCGATGCCGAGGTTCACATAGAAGCCGTCCTGCAGTTCCTTCGCCGCGCGCGCGGCCATCTGGTCACGATTCCAGGCCATGTCAGTCTCCTTTCGCGCGTACGACGCGTTGTTCGATGCGTTTTTCGGGCGTCGCGTTCAGCACGATGCGCTGCACGAAGATCCCCGGCGTGTGGACATGGTCCGGATCGAGCTCGCCGTTCTCGACGATCTCCTCGACTTCCGCCACGGTGATCTTGCCCGCCATCGCGCACATCGGGTTGAAGTTGCGCGCGGTGCGGCGATAGATCAGGTTGCCGGACTTGTCGGCCTTCCATGCCTTCACCAGCGCGACGTCGGCCGTCAGCGACGGCTCGAGCACGTAGTGGCGATCGCCGAACTGGCGCGTTTCCTTGCCTTCCGCGATCACGGTGCCGTAGCCGGTGTTCGTGAAAAAGGCGGGGATGCCGGCGCCGCCCGCGCGCAGCTTCTCGGCGAGCGTGCCCTGCGGCGTGAATTCGAGCTCGAGTTCGCCGGCCAGGTACTGGCGCTCGAACTCCTTGTTCTCGCCGACGTACGACGAGATCATCTTCCGGATCTGGCGCGTTTCCAGCAACAGGCCGAGACCGAAGCCGTCGACGCCTGCGTTGTTGCTGATGCAGGTGATGCCCTTGACGCCGGAATCGCGCAGCGCCGCGATCAGCGCCTCGGGAATCCCGCACAGGCCGAAGCCGCCCACCGCGAAGGTCTGTCCGTCGCGGACGATCCCTTCCAGCGCGGCGGCCGCGCTTGGATAGACTTTGTTCATCTGTATGTCCCTTCCTCTATGGAAACCAGCAAAACCGGTTCACGCGCCCACTGGGCCGCAAGCCCGCCGCATCATTCTATGCATGCACGGCGATACCTGCGTCGAGGCGCGCTGTTTTTATATCGCGGCACACCGCCGCGAGATGCCTGAAAGGGTACGATGTGACGCCGATACGGCACAATACGCAAAAATACATAAGCATTTGCCTCCGCTTGCCCGCGCCATGCCCGCTCTCGATTACCAGACTGCCTTTCACCTCGCGCCGCTCGGCCTCGTGATGTCGCGCGACCGCGTGATCGAGGACTGCAACGACGCGCTCGCGGCGATCTTCCGCTGCGCGCGGGCCGACCTGATCGGCAAGTCGTACGAGGTGCTGTATCCGTCGCCGGACGAATTCCAGCGCATCGGCGAGCGCATCTCGCGCGTGATGATCGCGAACGGCACCTACGCCGATGACAGAATCATGAAACGGGCCGACGGCGAGCTGTTCTGGTGCCACGTGACGGGCCGCGCGCTCGACCGCACCGCGCCGCTCGCGGCGGGCGTCTGGACCTTCGAGGACTTGAGCGCGACGCGCCGGGTCGCCGTCGAGCTGACGCCGCGCGAACGCGAGATCGCCGCGCAGCTCGCGACCGGCAAGACCAGCAAGCAGATCGGGCGCGTGCTCGACATCAGTTCGCGCACGGTCGACATCTATCGGGCGCGGCTGATGCGCAAGTACGGCACGAACAATACGCCGGAGCTGCTGCAGCGCCTGCTCGGCCAGTAAAACGCGCGCCGGAATGGCAATCGGCCGCGTGAAGCGGCCGATTCGGGAGATCATCGGGAAATGGCGACACACCGGGCGCCGGCTTCGGCGCCGCCGCGCTCAGCCGACCTGCGCCGCGAGCGCGCGCTCGATCGTATCGCGCAGCAGTTGCGGCAGCGGCACCGACTTGCCGAGCGCGTAGTCGACCCACACGCAGCGCGCGTTGCCGCGCGCATAGACGTGCTGCGGATCGTCCGCGCGCGTCAGCTCGAAACCGGTGTCGAAGCTGCTGCGGCCCGGCTTCGCGGCCGACATCTTCGCGATCACGTCGCCCGGATAGTGCAGTTGCTTCAGGAACTCCATCGACGCCGTGACGATCACGGGCCCCTGCCCCTCGCCGTTGCCGCCCGCGATGCCGAGTTCCTCGAACCACGAGATCCGCGCCTGTTCCATGTAGCGGAAATAGACCGTGTTGTTCACGTGGCCGAACGCATCCATGTCGCCCCAGCGGATCGGCATCGACATTTCAAATACGGGGGAATATTCGCTCATTGCAGTCTTCTTTGTTGCTGAATGTCATCCACTCAGGCGAGGCCGAAGCCATCGTCGGCGGAGATAATCGAGCCATTGATGAACTGCGACTCGTCGGCCGCGAGCAGCAACAACAGCCCGTCGAGATCCTGCGGCTTGCCGACGCGCCGGCGCGGCAGCATCGACTGCAGCTTCTGGCCCTGCTCGGTTTCCCACAGGTAATGATTGATTTCGGTATCGATATAGCCCGGGCAGATCGCGTTGACGTTGATCCCGTGGCGGCCCCATTCGAGCGCCATCGCGCGCGTCATCTGCACGACCGCCGACTTGCTCATCGCATACAGCCCGATCTGCGGAAACACGCGCAGCCCCGCCACCGACGCGATGTTGATGATCCGGTAAGGCGGTTTGCCGTTGCCGTTCGCGCGCATGATCATCCGCTTCGCGACTTCCTGCGCGACGAAAAACGCGCCGCGCGTATTGGTGTCGAACACGAACTCGAAATCGGACGGCGTGACGTCGACGAGCTTCTGCATCGTCGAGACGCCCGAATTGTTCACGAGGATGTCGATCGTGCCGGCTTCCGTCTCCGCGTGCGCGATGGCCGCCTTGATGCTCTGCACGTCGGTGACGTCGAGCGACACCACGTGCGCGGCACCGCCCGCCGCCTCGATCTCCGCGCGCAGTTCCTTCAGGCGCTCGACGCGGCGGCTCGCGAGCACGACCTTCGCGCCGGCCTGCGACAGCACCTGCGCAAAGCGTTGCCCGAGGCCGCTCGATGCGCCCGTGACCAACGCGACCTTGCCTTCCAGATTGATCGATCGACCCATTGCACATCCCCTTTCGATGTCGTTTCGCCGCTGCGGGCGCCCTGTCCCACGCAGCATAACCCTAGCACATAAAATAGAACGATCGTGCTAATGTATCCGCATGCTGTTGCGGCAAGCGTTTCGTTTCGCAGACAATACGCTCCCGAATAAAAGCATTCTAACGGTTAGAGGAACGCCAATGACCCCCGCAAGCCTCATCGAGCAATACGGCCCGCGCGAATCGATGGAATACGACGTCGTGATCGTCGGCGGCGGCCCGGCCGGGCTGTCGGCCGCGATCCGGCTCAAGCAGCTGGCCGCCGAGAAAGGCACCGAGATCGGCGTGTGCGTGCTCGAGAAGGGTTCCGAGATCGGCGCGCACATCCTGTCGGGCGCGGTGATGGACCCGCGCGCGATCACCGAGCTGTTTCCCGACTGGAAGGAACAGGGTGCGCCCCTGAACGTCGAGGTGACGGAAGACCGCTTCCTGTTCCTGTCCGAGAGCAGCGCGGTCACGACGCCCAACTGGGCGCTGCCCGACAACTTCAAGAACCACGGCAACTACGTGATCTCGCTGGGCAACGTCACGCGCTGGCTCGGCCAGCAGGCGGAAGCCTTGGGCGTCGAGATCTTCCCGGGCTTCCCGGCCGCGGAGATTCTCTACAACGACGACGGTTCCGTGAAAGGCGTCGCCACCGGCAACATGGGCGTGGGCAAGGATGGCGAGCCGACCGAGAACTTCCAGCTCGGCATGGAACTGCACGCGAAGTACACGCTGTTCGCCGAAGGCTGCCGCGGCCACCTCGGCCGTCAGCTGATCTCGAAGTTCAAGCTCGACGCGAACGCCGATCCGCAGGCGTACGGGATCGGCATCAAGGAACTGTGGGAAATCGATCCCGCGAAGCACAAGCCGGGCCTCGTGATCCACACGGCCGGCTGGCCGCTGAAGTCGGATACGTACGGCGGCTCGTTCCTGTATCACATGGACAACAACCAGGTCGTGGTCGGCTTCGTGGTCGGCCTCGGCTACACGAACCCGTATCTGTCGCCGTTCGAGGAATTCCAGCGCTACAAGACGCACCCGTCGATCCGCGCGTTCCTCGAAGGCGGCAAGCGCGTGTCGTACGGCGCGCGGGCGATCACGGCCGGCGGCCTGCTGTCGCTGCCGAAGACGGTGTTCCCGGGCGGCGCGCTGATTGGCGACGACGCGGGCTTCCTGAACGCATCGCGGATCAAGGGCAGCCACGCGGCGATCAAGACCGGCATGCTGGCGGCGGACGCCGCGTTCGACGCGCTGCAGGCTGGCCGCCAGAGCGACGAGCTCCACGCGTATCCGGACGCCTTCAAGCAATCGTGGCTGTACACGGAGCTGTACCGCGCGCGCAACTTCAAGCAGTGGATGGCGAAGGGGCTGTACCTCGGCACGCTGATGGTCGGGCTCGAGCAGAAGTTGATGGGCGGCAACGTGCCGTGGACACTGCACCACAAGCATGCGGACCACGAGATGCTGAAGCCGGCATCGCAATGCACGCCGATCGAGTATCCGAAGCCGGACGGCAAGCTGACGTTCGACCGATTGTCGTCGGTGTTCATCTCGAACACGAACCACGAGGAGAACCAGCCGGCGCACCTGACCTTGAAGGACGCGAACGTGCCGGTGAACGTGAACCTGCGGACCTACGCGGGACCGGAGGCGCGCTTCTGCCCGGCGGCGGTGTACGAGTTCGTGAAGAACGACGACGGCAGCGACCGCCTCGTGATCAACGCGCAGAACTGCGTGCACTGCAAGACCTGCGACATCAAGGACCCGACGCAGAACATCGTGTGGGTCACGCCGGAAGGCGGCGGCGGGCCGAATTATCCGAACATGTAACTGCCGAAGAACGCCGCCTCGCGCGGCGTTTTTTTCGTCGGTTCGACGTTCGACATTCGACGCCGCCCGGCTCTCCATCGGGCGCGCGACTCATGCACCGCGCCCGCATCGGCTGCGCTAACGCGCCGCGATCCGCCGACGGAAATGCTCGGTACCGGACACGATCTTGTCGAGCACCGCGTCGAGCGCCCAGAAGCGCTCGCGCACGTCGTAGTCGATCGCGCGGCAACGAATCGATCCGAACGTGCCGATCCGTTGATGATAGATCTTCGCAAGCGCCGGGTAGCCCAGCGCTTCCGACACCGCCGAGAGCACCAGGAACGTCGACAACTCGTCGGCCAGCGCCGGATCCGAGCCGCCCTGCGTGCGCAACCATCGGTACAGGTCGGGATGGAAGTTGGTGAACACGCCGTTGAAACCGGCCGAACCCGCCTTCATCGCATCCCATGCGATCGCGGCGTTCGCATTGAGGATCTTCAGCGGCGACCCCGCGGCGAGTGCGACGCGTCGCTTCACCGTCTCCAGATCGCAGCTCACGTCCTTCAACATCACGAAGCGGCCGGTGTCGATGCACGCACGCAGTTCGTCATCGGACAGCAGTCGCCGATAAGGCGCCGGACATTCGTACAAACCGAGCGGCAGATCCGACGGCAACCGGGCGAGCAGCTTGTGAAGATGGTCGAGAAGCGCGGCGCTGCCCTTGCGCTGCGGATCGAGGCGGTTGGTCACGAGCACGACGCCCTGCGCACCCGATTCTGCCGCGGCACGCAGCTCGGCGACCTGCGCATCCAGATCGTCGCTGATGTGCCCGGACGCGACGACGGGCACGCGCCCGGCCACCCGCTCGACCACGAAACGCGCGAGTTCCGCACGCTCGGCAAGACTCAGGAATTGCATCTCGCTCGATTGCGCGACCGCGAACAGCGCATCCGAGCCGTGCGCCAGATACCATTCGACGAGTCGCTCGAGGCCTGCGTAGTCGATCGCGCCGGCGTCGTCGAACGGCGTCAGCATCACCGGTACGATCCCCTCGATGGTTGCGCTCGATTGCCGATGTGGTTGCATCTGTTTCTCCTTCCTTCAGTGAATACGGGGGTGTAGCCGACGGACTCAGGCCGGCAGCGGTCCGGGCGCGGCGCTCGCGGACTGCTCGGGAATCGGTTTGCGCACCAGCAGCAGGTAAGCCATCGCGCCGGCGAATGCGATTGCCGCCGCCGTCAGCAGCGCGGGCACGAACGACCACCTCTGCGCGATGACCCCCGTCAGGATCGGCGCGAGCGCACCGCCGATGAAACCGCCGAAATTCTGGATCGCGCCGAGCGATGCGACACGGCTCGGCGGGGCGGCCGCCGTCGCGAGCGCCCACGAGCATGCCGACGCCGCATTGGCGAGAAAGATCACGACCGAAATGCATGCGAGCGCGACCGTGTTGCTCTGCACGAGCGCGGCCGGAATCGTGAACGCGACCATCCCGAGCATCGCGACGACCACCGCGTTGCGCCGGCTCACGACCGGCGAGCGGCTGCGGCGCGTCACCAGATCCGAGAGCCAGCCGGCAACGAGCGAACCGACGAACCCGCACAGGAATGGCACGGATGCCGCAAACCCGGTGCGCACGAGGCTCATGTGACGCTCCATCGTCAGGTACCCCGGCAGCCAGGTCAGGTAGACCCAGTTCAGATACACGGAACCGAAGAATCCGAGCAGCATGCCCCAGGTCGTGCCGTGCGAAAACAGGCTGCGCCAGTCGGCGAAGGTCAGTTTCGGCATCGCGACGGCCGTCTGCGCATCGGTATCGAGATATGCGCGTTCCGCCGCGGTCAATTGCGCGCGCGCCGGATCGCGGTACAACGCAAACCAGACGACGGCGACGACGAGGCCGAGCGCGCCCGTCACGACGAATGCCCAGCGCCAGTTGAACGACGCGACGAGCACCGCGAGCAGCAATGGCGCGAGTGCGGTGCCGAGCGGCGACGCCGCGTTGAAGATGCCGGTCGGCGTACCGCGCGCGCGCAACGGAAACCAGTTGCTCACCACCCGCGCCGCCGACGGGAACTGCGGCGCCTCGCCGATGCCCAGCACGATGCGCGCGACGATGAACCAGCCGAAGGTGGACACGATGCCGCCCGATGCCTGCGCGAGCGACCAGACGATCAGCCCGATGCCGAGCAGCCGGCGCGGCCCGATGCGATCGACGAGTCCGCCGACCGGGAACTGGCACAGCGCGTAGCTCCACGAGAACGCCGACAGCAGCAAGCCCATCTGCGAGAGCGACAGCCCGAGATCGCCCCGGATTGCCGAACTCGCGACGGCCAGCGTGCCGCGGTCGAGATAGTTGACGATCCCGCTCGCCATCAGCAGCGCGAGCGCAATACGTTGTCCGCGCTGGATACGTGGCGGCGCCGTCGGAACAGCATGATTCTCGTTCATTGCGTTTGTCTCCATGTCCTGAATGGTTTCCGGGCCTCGGTCTGTTCCGTCTTCGCGGAATCTATGCGGCCCCACGCTCCACTTCTTCGCGTGTCGGAATCGACGTCTGCGCGCCGTGGCGCGTGACGCTGATCGCGGCCGCACGCTGTCCGAACGCGATCGCGTCGTCCATCGACGCGCCGCTCGCCCGGGCGGCCGCGAAGCCGCCGACGAAGGTATCGCCGGCCGCCGTCGTATCGACGGCGACCACCGCCATCGCCCGATGGCGGCCGCTCCCTGCACTTCCGCGCCAGCAGACGCCGCGCGCGCCCAGCGTGACCAGCACGTTGCCGACGCCCTTCGCGCGCAGCGCTTCGGCGGCCCGCACCGCGGAGGCGTCGTCGCCGACGGCAATGCCGGTCAGCGACTCCGCTTCCGTTTCGTTGACGACGAGATAGTCGATGCGGGCCAGCAATGCGTCGAACAGCGGCCGGGCCGGCGCCGGATTGAGCAGCACCGGCGTGCGATGCGCGATCGCACTGCCGATGGCGCGCGCGACGGTCTCGATCGGCACCTCGAGCTGGCACACCATCAGCGCCGCGCCGGCGATCGCGTCGCGCGCCCGGTCGATCAATTCGGCATCGAGGCGCGCGTTTGCACCGGGCACGACGACGATGCTGTTCGCGCCGTGCGCATCGACCGTGATCGTCGCGACCCCGGTTGCCTCGCCGTCGATCCGGTGCAGATGCGTCACGTCGATGCGCTCCGCCGCCAGCGCGTCGTGCAGACGTGCGCCGAACGCATCGTTGCCGACGCAGCCGATCATCGCGACCGACGCACCGAGGCGCGCGGCGGCCACCGCCTGGTTCGCCCCCTTGCCGCCGTGAACGGTCTGGAACGTGGTGCCGAGCAGCGTTTCGCCCGGCACGGGCAGCCGCGGCGCATGCGTGACGAGGTCGACGTTGACGCTGCCGACGACAGCGATTCGGGGTGGTCTGGTGTGGGTCATCATCGAATGTAACCGCTTACATTTTCGACGGACAAAATGGCCTGATCGGCCTTCGTCGACGAAAACTTCACGATGCGGTTGAAATCTGTGTCTGACATAATACGGAGTAGCATCAAGATAGCGCTTACATTCTCACAGGCGAGACCGGGATTGCAAGCGGGACCACGATGAATCGAGGGTAAACGATGGCGTTTTTGACCACACGCGGAGCCTGCAGGGTAGCCGCGCCCGGGGATGACCGATGAGTAGCCCTTCATCCGGTGGTGGCACGGCGCGCGCGCGCCGCGGCAGCGGCCGGTCGGTGCTCGGCGACGTCGCGAAACTCGCCGGCGTGTCGACCGCGACCGTTTCGCGCGTCTACAACGATCCCGGCAAGGTCTCGGCCGACGTGCAGCAGCGCGTGCGCGACGCGGCACGTGCGCTGAACTGGATTCCCAATGCAGCCGGCCGCGCACTCGCCTCCACGCGCACCCACATCACCGGGGCGATCATTCCGACGCTCGACGACCAGGTGTTCGCATCGCAGGTAGCGGGCATGCAGGCGGTCATGGCCGAGCACGGCATCACCCTGTTCCTGGGCTGCTCGAATTACGATCCGGCGCAAGCGCTCGCGCAGGTGCGCGCGATGCTGTCACGCGGCGTCGAAGCGGTGTCGCTGGTCGGCGAAGCCTATCCGCCGGAAGTATTCGAACTGCTCGACCTGCATCGGGTGCCGTATGTCGTCACCTATGCTTACCGCGACGACAGCCCGCACTGCTGCATCGGCTTCGACAACCGCGCGGCATTCGCGCGACTGACCACGCACCTGCTCGAGCTCGGGCATCGCGATTTCGCGATCATCATGCAGCCTTCGGCCGACAACGACCGCGTGCAGGCCCGCCTGCGCGGCATTCACGAGACGCTCGCCGCGCGCGGGCTCGCGGTCAGGCCGATCCACCAGCACGAGGGCGCGGCCACGATCGCGTTCGGGCGGGCGAGCCTGCGCGCGATTGCCGACAGCGGCGCGACGCGCCCGACGGCCGTGATCTGCGGCAACGACGCACTCGCGCTCGGCGCCCTGCTCGAGGCGCAGGCACGGGGCATCGACGTGCCTTCGCAGCTGTCGATCACCGGGTTCGACGATGTCGCGCTGGCTCGCGAAATCCGGCCGGCGCTGACGACGATGTGGGTCGACACCGATGCGATCGGCCGCAAGGCCGCCCGCGCGTTGCTCGACGCACTCGAAAACGGCGCAGCCGGGCCCGGTTGCGCGGTACTGCCGGAGCTGCGGGTGCGCGAATCGGCCGCGCCGCCGGACGCGCCGGCCCAATGAAAACGGGGCGCCGCAGGCGCCCCGTTTCGCATCGAATCGGCTAAATCGGTCGAAGCGGCGAGTGCCGGCTCCGTTGCATCAGGTCGCGCTGCCCGCGATCTTCGGCGTCGGCGTCTCGACGTCGCCGCACTGCGCGCGATGGCGCAGCGCGTGGTCGATCAGCACCAGCGCGAGCATCGACTCGGCGATCGGCGTCGCGCGAATGCCGACGCACGGGTCGTGGCGGCCGAAGGTTTCGACGGTCGCTTCTTCACCGGACTTCGTGATCGAACGGCGCGGCGTGCGGATGCTCGAGGTCGGCTTGATCGCGATCGACACGGTGATGTCCTGCCCCGTCGAAATCCCGCCGAGCACGCCGCCTGCATGGTTGCCGACGAAACCGGCCGGCGTCAGTTCGTCGCCGTGCACCGAGCCGCGCTGCGCGACGCTGTCGAAGCCCGCGCCGATCTCGACGCCCTTCACCGCGTTGATGCTCATCATCGCCTTCGCGATGTCCGCGTCGAGCCGGTCGAATACCGGTTCACCCCAGCCGACCGGCACGCCCGACGCGACGACGTCGATGCGTGCACCGATCGAATCGCCGTCCTTGCGCAGCGCGTCCATGTAGGCTTCCAGCTCCGGAACGATCGCCGCGTTCGGCGAAAAGAACGGGTTCTCGCGGACGTGCGACCAGTCGACGAACGGCACGTCGATCTCGCCGAGACCGCTCATGTAGCCGCGCACTTCGACGCCGAAGCGCTCGCGCAGCCACTTCTTCGCGACCGCGCCCGCGCCGACGATCGGCGCGGTCAGGCGCGCGGACGAGCGGCCGCCGCCACGGTAGTCGCGGATGCCGTATTTCTGCCAGTAGGTGTAGTCGGCGTGGCCGGGGCGGAACGTCTCGACGATGTTGCCGTAATCCTTGCTGCGCTGGTCGGTGTTGCGGATCAGCAGCGCGATCGGCGTGCCGGTCGTCACGCCTTCGAACACGCCGGACAGGATCTCGACCTCGTCGGCTTCCTGGCGCTGCGTCACGTGCCGCGACGTGCCGGGCTTGCGGCGATCGAGCTCGACCTGGATGTCGGCTTCGGTCAGCCCCATTCCCGGCGGGCAGCCGTCGATCACGCAGCCGATCGCGGGACCGTGCGATTCGCCGAAGGTCGTGACAGTGAAAAGCGTGCCGAGGGTATTGCCGGACATGATGGAACCGCCCAAAGAGAAATGGACAAACCGATGCGCTGCCGGGGCCGCTGGCAGGCCGATCGTTTGCCGGTCGAGAAAAGAGGTAAACCGCTATTATGCCAGCCGTCCCGGACCCGCGGGCCGCGTGAACCGTTCAGACCATACTGGCCGGTCACGCAGACGGCCCGGCGCGAGAATCGTCGACCCGCGCCGTTGCCGGTCGAACCGGCAGGTTTGCAGCCGTGTGCTGCCCGATACGAAGCCGCCGGGCCGGCCCTGCCTACTTCCGCGCGCCGCGCAGCTCGGTCACCGCCGCCTGCAGCGCCTCGGGCGTCGCGACCGAGGCCGCGATCGGCTCGCCGACCGCGAGCGTCAGCCGGCTCATCACGCCGCGCTTGATCGGCCGCGGCATGCGCGCATCGGCATGACGGGAGAAATAGCTGCCCCACAGCCCGCGCAGCGCCATCGGGATCACGGGCGCCGGCGTGCGGCCCAGGATCTCGGTGATGCCGTGGTGGAAGGTGTTGATGTCGCCCGTCTTGGTCAGCTTGCCCTCGGGGAAGATGCACACGAGTTCGCCGTCCTTCAGCGCGGCCTCGCATGCGTCGTACGCGCGCGCGAGCATGTCGGGATCCTCGTGGCGCGGCGCGATCGGAATCGCCTTCGCATGCCGGAACACCCAGCTCGCGAAGCGCGCCTTGAAGATCCGGTGATCCATCACGAACCGGATCGGCCGCGGGCTCGCAGCCGCCAGCACGAGCGCATCGACGTAGCTCACGTGGTTGCATACGAGCACGGCCGCGCCCTCTTCCGGGATCCGCTCCGCATGGACGAGACGAATCCGGTAGAACGTGTGCACCAGCACCCACGCGACGAAACGCAGCAGGAACTCGGGGACGAGCAGGTAGATGTACGTCGCGACCACGACATTCAGCAGCGCGGTGACGAGGAACAGGCCGGGGATGTCGACCCCGGCCTTGGTCAGCCCCATCGCCATCAGGGCCGACAGGATCATGAACAGCGCGTTCAGGATGTTGTTCGCGGCGATGATCCGCGCACGGTGGGTCGGCGCGCTGCGGCTCTGGATCAGCGCATACAGCGGCACGCTGTAGAAGCCACCGAACATCGCGAGCAGGAACAGGTCGGCCAGGATGCGCCAGTGACGCGCGCCGGCGAGGAATTCCCCGACCGACAGCAGATGCCCGGGCGACGGCAGCGAGCGGCTCGCGAAATACAGCTCGATCGCGAACACGCTGATGCCGATCGAGCCGAGCGGCACGAGGCCGATCTCGACGCGGCGCTGCGACAGCCGCTCGCAGAGCAGCGAGCCGAGGCCGATCCCGACCGAGAACGTCGCGAGCAGGACCGTGACGACGTCGGGGCTCGCGGACAGCACGTCCTTCGCGAAATTGAAGAACGACGTGAGGAACGTCGCGCCGACGAACCACAGCCACGAGATGCCGAGCAGGCTCAGGAACACGGTGCGGTTCTGCCGCGCGAGCCCGAGGTTGCGCCACGTTTCGCTGAACGGGTTCCAGTTGATCACGAGATCGGGCTGCGGCGCGGGCGTCGATGGCACGCGCTGCGCGACGAGCCGCCCCGCGAGCGCGATGACGACGACGCTCACCGCCAGCACGCGCTCGCCGCTGCCTTCGATGCCCGCGGCCGCGCCGCCGATGATCGTGCCGATCAGGATCGCGATGAACGTGCCCATCTCGACGAGGCCGTTGCCGCCGACCAGTTCGTGGTCGCCGAGATGCTGCGGCAGGTACGAATACTTGACGGGGCCGAACAGCGTCGAGTGCATCCCCATCATGAACGTGCACAGATACAGCAGCGTCGCGCTGTGCGTGACGAAACCGGCCGCGCCGACCAGCATCAGCACGATCTCGAAGGACTTCACGAAGCGCGTGAGCGTCGCCTTGTCGTATTTGTCGGCGATCTGGCCGGAGGTGGCCGAGAACAGCACGAACGGCAGGATGAAGATCGCGGAGATCAGGAACGCGGCCGTCTTCGCGTCGACGCCGGAGAAGCGCGCGGTGTGATAGGTGACGAGCGACGTGAAGCCGATCTTGAACACGTTGTCGTTCAGCGCGCCCAGGAACTGGGTCGTGAAGAACGGCGCGAAACGGCGCTGGCGCAACAGGTCGAACTGCGACGCGTGGGCGCGCCGTTCGCCGCGCGATGCGGAAGAGACTTGCGTGTGATCGCTCATGCGGAATACGCGCGCATCGTCTGGGCGAAGCTGCGCGGGCCTTGGGTTGTTGTCGAAAAAACGGCGGCGCAGGCTGAACCTGCGCCGCCGTACGCCGAATGGCAGCGCCCGCGCGTCATGGCACCGGGCGCGACGCGATTCACGGCTTCTGCGCTTCGGCTTCCGATTCCGGCCAGTCGCGGATGTACGCCTTCAGCATCCGGTTCTCGAAGCTCTGCGCCTCGACGACCGTCTTCGCGACGTCGTAGAACGAAATGACGCCCATCAGCACCTTCTTGTCGAGCACCGGCATGTAGCGCGCGTGGCGCTCGAGCATCATCCGGCGCACTTCGTTGACGTCGGTTTCCGGCGTGCACGTGAGCGGCTCGTCCATCACCTTGCGCACCTGCACGTCGCCGATCGCGCCGCCGTTCACGTGCAGGCGCAGGATGATCTCGCGGAACGTCAGCATCCCGACGAGATCACCGTACTCCATCACGACGAGCGAACCGATATCGTGTTCGGCCATCGTATCGACCGCTTCGCGCAGCGGCTTATCGGGCGTCACCGTAAACAGCGTGTTGCCCTTCACTTTCAGAATATCGCTGACGCGCATCGTAGTCCCCTCATGCTTGAATGCAAAACCGCTTTCGATCCTATCGGAAAGCCTGTCAAAAGGAAAGCTCAGCCCCACGCGGTGCGGCCGTCGCCGCTTGCGGACACCGGCCGGCCGCCGCACAATGACTCCATGGACGGCGGCCCGAGGAGACGGCCATGGCACATACGCATACGGAGCAATTCGCCAGCTTCGCCGATTTCTACCCGTACTACCTGAACGAACACCAGAACCTGACGTCGCGCCGGCTGCACTTCATCGGCTCGCTCGGCGTGATCGGCTGCGTCGCGATGGCGATCGCGACGGGCCACTGGCCGTGGCTGCCGGCGGCGGTCGTGTGCGGCTACGGATTCGCGTGGGTCGGACACTTCTTCTTCGAGAAGAACCGCCCCGCCACGTTCCGGCACCCGATCTACAGCCTGATGGGCGACTGGGTGATGTTCAAGGACATCTGCACCGGCAAGATTCCGCTGTAACGCCCGCCCGGCACCGCGTCACGCCGTTTTCGGCGGCCGCGCGTGCGGGTCGGGCGCCCGCCGGGCACCGGCCGGGCACGCCGCGGCCGGCGCACCCGCAAGCCGGTGCGCGGCGATCAGCGACGCAAGCGATACGTCGAACCGGTCGTTCGACAGCACCTCGAGCAATGCCGCGCCTTCGACGTGGCTGCTGCGTCGCTGCAGCTGATAGGTCAGTTCGGTGCGGTCGATCACCAGCACGTCGAACAGCTGCGCCAGCGTCAGCCGCTCCGGATTCGCCAGCAGGATGTAGCACGGCGCGCGTTCGCCGCTGTCCAGCCGCGCGATCCACTCCCGCTCCTCCATCGTCGACAGCAGCCGCTGCGCGGTTTCCATGTCGCAGCGCAACATGGCCGCAAGCCGCATCGCCGTATAGCCCGCCTTGCCGACCGCGCGCGCCTCGGCCAGCCGCGCGAGCAATTCGAGCGCGTCGAGCAGGTCGCTGCCCGCATAGTGGATGCGATGGAACTGGCCGACGCGGATCGCCGGCAGCGCGGACGCCACCATCGCGCCGAGCAGCGCGATGAACCAGCTCAGATACACCCATAACAGGAACACCGGCAGCGCCGCGAACGCGCCGTAGACGGCCGTATAGGTCGGAATGCGCCGCACGTAATAGCCGAAGCCGCGCTTCGCGAGCTCGAACGCGATGGCCGCGAACAGCCCGCCGATCACCGCGTCGCGCCATGCGACCGTGCAGTTCGGCAGATACACGTACAGCAGCGTGAACGCGAGCACGGTCAGCGGCAGCGACACGAACGCGAGCAGCCATTCGACGATCGACGTCGACGGCGCGGCGCCGGTGAACGCCAGCGATTGCGTAAACAGGTACGACGAGATCGACAGGCTCACGCCGAACAGCAAGGGCCCGAGCGTGATCAGCGCCCAGTACGCGAGCACGCGCTGCGCGAACGGCCGCGGCTTGCGCACCCGCCAGATCAGGTTGAACGCGGACTCGATCGTCATCATCGTCATCACGGACGTGACGACGAGCACGATCAGGCCGGCCGTCGTCAGCCCCTTGGCCTTCGACGCGAACTGGTTCAGGTACTTGAAGATCTGGACGTTGAACTGCGCGGGCATCAGGTGATCCGCGAGGAACCCCTGCAGCGAGATCTGGAACGACGCGAACATCGGGAACGCGGTAAACAGCGCAAACGCGACCGTCACGAGCGGCACGAGTGCCAGCATCGTCGTGAACGTGAGGCTGCCCGCCACTTGCGGGATGCGATCCTCGGCGCTGCGCCGGGCCGCGAACTGCGCGAGGCGCTTGAGGGTGTCGAGATCGACGCTCAACTTCGGCAAACGGCTTCTCCTTCTCTGCTGACGCCGCGCGCCCGGTGGCGCGCCGCCGCCGCGCTGCGCGACGACTTCAGCCCCTATAATAGCCGCTCGATCCAGCAGGGGCCGACTGCACCGGGCATCCGCGCGGCCGCATGCGGCCCCGTCGCCCATGAAAGACATCCTCGTCCTCTATTACAGCCGCCACGGCGCCACGCGCGATCTCGCGCTCGCAATCGCGAACGGCATCGACAGCGTGCCCGGCATGCAGGCCCGCATCCGTACCGTGCCGCCCGTCTCGACGGTCTGCGAAGCCACCGCCTCCGACATCCCCGACGACGGCCCGCCGTATGCGGAGTTGCGCGATCTCGAGGAGTGCGCGGGCCTCGCGCTCGGCTCGCCGACCCGCTTCGGCAACATGGCCGCCTCGCTCAAGTATTTCCTCGACGGCACGACGCCGCAATGGCTGTCGGGCGCGCTGACCGGCAAGCCGGCCTGCGTGTTCACGTCCACCGGCAGCCTGCACGGCGGCCAGGAGTCGACGCTGCTGTCGATGATGCTGCCGCTGCTGCATCACGGGATGATGATCGTCGGCATCCCGTACACGGAATCCGCGCTCAGCACGACGCGTACCGGCGGCACGCCGTACGGCGCGTCGCACGTGTCGCAGCACGATCGCAGCGGGCCCGCGGGGCTGTCGGCGGACGAAAAGGCGCTCGCGGCCGCGCTTGGCGTGCGGCTCGCGCGTGCGGCAGCGGCCCTCGCCGACGCCCGGGCCGCCGAGGCCGCATGAACGCGCCTGCCCGCCCCGCCCGTCCCCCCGTCGCCGCCCGGCCGCGCTACGCGCTGGCCGCGGCCGCGTGCCTCGTCGCGCTGATCGCGCTGTCGCTCGCGTGGGAACTGTGGCTCGCGCCGCTGCGCCCGGGAGGCTCGGCGCTGATGCTCAAGGCCGTGCCGCTCGCGCTCGCGCTGCCCGGCGTCTGGCGGCGTAACATCTATACGATGCAGTGGGCGAGCATGCTGATCCTCGTCTATTTCGCCGAAGGCATCGTGCGCGGCATGTCCGACCGCGGATTGTCCGCGACGCTCGGCTGGTGCGAGACCGCGCTCGCCGTCGGCTTCTTCGTGGCCGCGCTGGCCTACGTCGCGCCGTTCAAGCGCGCGGCGAAGCAGCAGCGCGCCGCGTCCTGACCCTTACGCGACCGAACGTATGAATTCTTCCGAAGCCTTCGTATCCGCCTGCCGAGACGCGATCGGCGCCACCTACGTGCTGACCGAGCCGCACGACACCGAACCGTTCCTGACCGACTGGCGCCGCCGTTACAAGGGCAGTGCGTGCGCGGTGCTGAAACCGGCCGATACGGCGGAAGTCGCCGCGCTCGTCCGGCTCGCCAACGCGCACGGCGTCGCGCTCGTGCCGCAGGGCGGCAACACGGGGCTCGCCGGCGGCGCGACGCCCGACGCGAGCGGCAGCCAGGCCGTGCTGAGCCTCGCGCGCCTGAACCGCGTGCGGGCCCTCGATCCGCACAACAACACGATCACGGTCGACGCCGGCGTGATCCTCGCCGACGTGCAGGCGCGCGCCCGCGAAGGCGGCCGGCTGTTCGCGCTGAGCCTCGCCGCCGAAGGCAGCTGCACGATCGGCGGCAACCTGTCGACCAACGCCGGCGGCACCGCGGTGCTGCGCTACGGCAACGCACGCGAGCTGTGCCTCGGGCTCGAGGTCGTGACGCCGCAGGGCGAGATCTGGGACGGCCTGCGCGGGCTGCGCAAGGACAACACCGGCTACGACTTGCGCGACCTGTTCATCGGCGCCGAAGGCACGCTCGGGATCATCACGGCCGCCGTGCTGAAGCTGCATCCGCTGCCGGCCGCGCAGGTCACGGCGCTGGCCGCGCTCGAGTCGCCGCACGCGGCGCTCGACTTCCTCGCGCTCGCGCAACGCGCGGCCGGCCCGCTGCTGACCGGCTTCGAGCTGATGTCCGACTTCTGCATGCAGCTGGTCGGCAAGCACTATCCGCAACTGCGCTATCCGTTCGACCGCACGCATGCGCAGACGGTGCTGCTCGAACTGTCGGACAACGAAAGCGAA
Source organism: Burkholderia sp. USMB20 (assembly GCF_000949135.2). GTDB lineage: Bacteria > Pseudomonadota > Gammaproteobacteria > Burkholderiales > Burkholderiaceae > Burkholderia. The sequence continues at coordinate 101,532 of NZ_JTAN02000018.1, forward strand.
ACGCATGCGCGCGCGCTGTTCGAAAAACTGATGGAAGAGGCGTTCGAGGCCGGGCTCGTGGTCGACGCGGTCGTCGCGGAAAATCTCGCGCAATCGCGCGCGTTCTGGGACCTGCGCGAACACATCCCGCTCGCGCAGGCCGACGAAGGTCTCAACATCAAGCACGACATCGCGGTGCCGATCTCGTCGATCGCGCGCTTCATCGACGAAACCGACGCGGCGATCCAGCAGGCCGCGCCGGGCGCGCGGATGGTCACGTTCGGCCACCTCGGCGACGGCAACCTGCACTACAACGTGCAGACGCCCGAAGGCGGCGACCCGAAGGCATTCCTCGCGGCATTCCAGAAGCCGATCAACCGCATCGTCTACGACAACGTGCACCGTCACCACGGCACGATCAGCGCGGAGCACGGGATCGGCCAGCTGAAGATCGACGACGCGCAGCGCTACAAGTCGCCGGTCGAAACGGCGCTCATGCGCACGCTGAAGACCGCGCTCGACCCGCGCGGGCTGATGAATCCCGGCAAGGTCCTGCACTGAAGCCCCCGTCCCGGAGCGATGCCCATGAGAGTCCGCGTCCTGTCCGACCTGCATCTCGAATGCAACCAGCCCGACACGATCGCGCATGCCGACGCGGATCTCGTCGTGCTGGCCGGTGATATCCACAATCACGCGGAAGGCCTGCGCTGGGCCGCCGAGACGTTCGATCCCGACGTGCCGGTGATCTACGTGCCGGGTAATCACGAGTACTACGACGGGGAATTCGGCGCGCTCGAAACCGCGATGCGCGACGCCGCGCATACGCTCGACCACGTGCATTACCTGAACAACGGCGTGTACGTCGATCCGGCGCAGCGCTTTCGTGTGCTCGGCACGACGCTGTGGGCTGATTTCTCGCTGTTCGGCGCCGACCAGGCGAGCATCGCGCGCGCGATCGACGCGGCCATGCGCGTGATGCTCGATTTCAAGGGATTGATCCAGGTGACGTGGCCGCACGATGCGTCCTTGCATGCGGCGGCAGCCCCGGAGCGGGACTTCACGCCGGCCGACGCGATCGCGCTGCACCGGCAAGGCCGCGCGTGGCTGGAAGCACGGCTCGCGACACCGTTCGCGGGCCGCACGATCGTCGTCACGCATCATGCGCCGCACCTGCGCTCGCTGGCGGAGCGTTATGCGGAAGACCTGGCGTCGGCGGGATTCGTCACGGACATGGCGGAACTCGTGCGGCCGCCCGTGGACCTGTGGATCCACGGCCACACGCATACTTCATTCGATTACGTGACCGACAGCGGCACGCGCGTGGTGTGCAACCCGCGCGGCTATATCCGCCGGCGCACCGGCGAACTGGAGAATCCCGCGTTTGCGTGGGACAAGGTGGTCGAGCTCGGCTGAGCGCCAAGCCATCGGGCCGCGCGATGCGGCCCTCCCCGAGCTGAAAGGCCGCCCGATCAGCGATCGGCGCGGCGCGAGCCGTTCGACGACGGGCGCACCCGCACCGGCACCGGCTTCATCCGTGCCTTCATCGCGCGCAGCAGATCGCGCGTCGCCGCGGCGGCAGCAGCCGCACCAAGCAAAACTCCAAGGCCGATCATCAGTTGCGTATCCATTGCGACTCCGGGTGTGGGCAGTTCCAAATCTCGATGATTGAAACAGTATCAAACTGTCCGCGGTCCGTTGGTAAAAAAATGTTGCGTGAAGGACAAATCTCGTCAGATTGCACTCGACCGCGCGCTCATGTCGCAGCCGTGAACTGCGCGAGCGCGGCTTCGTCGGCTTCCAGCGTGGCCGGCAGCTCGTCGCGCAGGAAATCGACCCAGGTGCGGATTTTCGCGTCGAGGTACTGGCGCGACGGATACAGCGCGTAGATGTTCATCACGTGCGACCGGTATTCGGGCATCACGCGCACGATGTGTCCGCTGCGCAGCCCGCCGATCGCCGAATAGAGCGGCAACCCGCCGATTCCCATCCCTTCCCGCACGGCCACCGCGAGCGCCTCGGCGACGTTCACGCGGAACGGCGGCGCCGTGACCGGAACCACTTCGTCGCCGCGCGGCCCCGACAGCGACCACTCGTCGAAATGAAAACCGGGCGCGACCATCCCGAGACAGACGTGCTGCTCGAGATCGGCCGGGGTCTGCGGCACGCCGTGCGCGTCGATATAGCCCGGCGACGCGCACACGACGCTGTAGCTCTCGCCAAGCCGCTGCGACACGAGCCCCGAATCCGGCAGGTCGCGGCCGACCACGATCGCGACGTCGTACCCCTCGTCGAGCAGGTCGGGCATGCGCTGCGCGAGCGTCAGCTCGACGTGCACGTCCGGATAGCGCTGCCGATAGCGCGCGATGGCCGGCACCAGATAGTGCTGCCCGAGGCTCGTGAAGCAATGCACCTTCAGCTTGCCCGACGGCCGCGCGTGCGCGTCGCCCGCTTCGGCTTCGGCCTGGTCGACGTACGCGAGGATCTGCTCGCAGCGCTGCAGGTAGCGCTCGCCCGCTTCGGTCAGCGCGATCCGGCGTGTCGTCCGGTTCAGGAGGCGCGTGCGCAGGTGCGCCTCGAGATCCGACACGGCGCGCGACGCATAGGCGGTGGTCGAATTCATCTGCTGGGCGGCCGCGGTAAAGCTGCCCGCGTCGACCACGCGGACGAAGACCCGCATGTTTTGTAACGTATCCATCCCATTACCCGTATGAATCCGGAGGGATTGTTGCACAGGGGCCAACAAATATTATCTCAGGATTCGTAAAAATGACTTGCACCGTTGTCCATTTATTCAGGAATCACTGAAAAATATAATCGCATCCGACTCATCTATATCCGAAAGGGAGAAAATCGTGCGGTCTCCGGCAACAAAAGGGACGCTGGCACTGGCGGTTCTTGCAGTCTCATTAATAATGGCCGGATGCGCGAGCATGGGCGACAACAAGCCGCAGTCCGCCCGCATCGAAGCGAACACGCTCGACGCCGGTGCCGCGATCCGCGCGGCGGACCACGATGCGGGCTGGCCCGCGTCCGACTGGTGGCGCGCATACCGCGATCCGCAGCTCGATGCGTGGATTGCCGCCGCGCAGGCCGGCAACCCGAGCCTGGCGGCCGCCGAGGCGCGCGTGCGCGAAGCGCAGGCGATGGCGCGCGTGGCGCGCTCGGCGGAACTGCCGCAGATCAACGGCAATCTGTCGCTGATGCGCCAGCACTGGCCGGACAACGTCTACTACGGCCCGGGGCCGCTCGCCGACACCGACACCTGGAACAACACCGGCACGCTCGGCCTGTCGTACCACCTCGACCTGTGGGGCAAGGACAAGAACGCGACCGAGCGCGCGCTCGACACCGCGCATGCGACCGCGGCCGACGCACGGGCGGCGAAGCTCGAGCTCGAGGTCAACGTCGTGCGCGCGTATGTCGGCATGTCGATGAACTACGCGCTGCTCGACCTTGCGCACGAAACGTTCGAACGCCAGCGCTCGCTGGCCGATCTCGCGCGCAAGCGCCTGCAGGCCGGCCTCGGCACGCAGCTCGAAGTCAGCCAGGCCGAATCGACGCTGCCCGACTACGAGCGCCAGATCGACAGCTACGAAGAAGCGATCCAGCTCGCGCGCCACCAGCTCGCCGCGCTCGCGGGCAAGGGCCCTGGCGCCGGCGACGCGATCAAGCGGCCGAGCCTGTCGCTCGATGCGCCGGCCGGCCTGCCGTCCGCGCTGCCGGCCGACCTGCTCGGGCGCCGCCCGGACGTCGTCGCGGCCCGCTGGACGGTCGACGCGCAGGCTCGCGGCATCGATGTCGCGAAAGCCGCGTTCTACCCGAATATCGACCTGCTCGCGACGGTCGGCGGCTTCGGCGTGACCGCGCCGTTCACCGACTTCCTGCGCGCGATGAACGGCGGCTGGACGGCCGGCCCAGCGCTGTCGCTGCCGATCTTCGAAGGCGGCCGGCTGCGCGCGCAACTCGGCGCGGCCGATGCCGGCTACGACCAGGCGGTCGAACGCTACAACCAGACGGTCGTCGGCGCGCTCAAGGACATCGCCGACCAGGTCGTGCGGATCCGCTCGCTCGACACGCAGAAGAAGGACGCCGCGCGCTCGGTGGCCGCCAACGACCGCAGTTACCAGCTGTCGCGCGAAGGCTTCCGCCGCGGGCTGACCGATTACGTGAACGTGCTCGTCGCGCAGCAGCAGTTGCTGCGCGCGCAGGAGACGGCCGCCCGCATCGACGCGGAACGCCTCGCCGCGCACGCACAGTTATGGCCGCGCTCGGCGGGGCGTCGAGACGGGCGCAGACGCAACGATGCGGAGTTCGGCGTCATCCGGGCCGGACGCGTCCGCCGCGGGCCGCCGCGCCGGCCGCCGCATCGGGTGCGAAACCGCCGCGGCCCGCGCCCCGCGCACCCGCGCACCCGCGCAGGTCGCGACGGCCGGTTCGGCCGGTGCAGCGCACGCCGGCGCACGGTACGCGGAGCGACCGTCATGTCAGCCTCCTCCCCCGCTTCCACGCACGCCGGCGGCCCGCTCGCGGCCTGGTACGCCGCCTTCGGCGACTGGGCCCGCAGCGACGGCGCCGCGTGGCTCTACCTGTTCAAGGCGCTGCTCGCCGCGTTCATCGCGACCGGCGTGTCGATGCGGCTCGACCTGCCCGCGCCGAAGACGGCGATGACCACGGTGTTCATCGTGATGCAGCCGCAAAGCGGCGCGGTGCTCGCGAAGAGCTTCTACCGGGTCGCCGGCACGATCTTCGGGCTGATCGCGACGCTCACGTTCGTCGGGCTGTTCCCGCAGCAGCCGCAGCTGTTCCTCTTGGCCGTCGCGCTGTGGGTCGCGCTGTGCACGGCCGGCGCCGCGCGCAACCGCAATTTCCGCAGCTACGGCTTCCTGCTCGCCGGTTACACGACCGCGCTGATCGGGCTGCCGGCATCGCAACACCCCGACGGCGCGTTCATGAGCGCGATGACGCGGGTCGCCGAGATCATGGTCGGGATCGTGTCGGCAGGCGTCGTCAGCGCGCTGGTGTTTCCGCAGTACACCGGCGAGCAGATGCGCACGACGGTGCGCAAGCGCTTCAGCAGCTTCGTCGACTACGTCGCGGCGGCACTGTCGGGCCAGCTCGACCGCGCGCACATCGAAACCATCCATACGCGCTTCGTCGCGGACGTGGTCGGCTTCGAAGCGGCGCGCAGCATGGCCGTGTTCGAGGATCCGGACACGCGGATGCGCAGCGGCCGTCTCGCGCGCCTGAACAGCGAGTTCATGAGCGTATCGAGCCGCTTCCACGCGCTGCACCAGCTGATGAACCGGCTGCGCGCGGCCGGCGCGCAGGCCGCGATCGATGCGATCGAACCGTATTTCCGCGAAATCGCGCCGCTTCTGACGCGCAACGGCGAGCCGGTGCGCTCGTCGGCCGACGCCGCGCTCGCCGCCGAGCAACTGCTCGCGTGGCGCGACGCGCTGCCGCGCCGCATCCGCGCGACGCGCGCCGCGCTCGAGACGCAGCCGGATTTCCCGCTGCTCGACTTCGACACGGCCACCGAACTGCTGTATCGCTTCATCACGGACCTGCACGAATACGCGGCGACCTACGCGTCGCTGTCGACCGCGACGCACGAGCGCGAGCGCTGGATCGAGCGCTACGAGCCGCGCACCAACCTGACGGCGATGGTGATCGCCGCGATTCGCACCGCGACCGTGATCCTCGTGCTCGGCGCGTTCTGGATCGCGACCGCGTGGCCGAGCGGCGTGACGCTGACGCTGACGGCGGCGGCCACCTGCGCGCTCGCGTCGTCGACGCCGCGCCCGACCGCGATGTCCGCACAGATGGGCATGGGTACCGCACTGGCCGTCTGCACGGGCTTCCTGCTGACGTTCGGCATCTACCCGCACATCGACGGCTTCCCGCTGCTGTGCGTGGCCCTCGCGCCGCTGCTCGCGATCGGCATCTTCATGACGCTGAAGCCGAAGCTCGCCGGCTACGGGATGGGCTACCTGATCTTCTTCAGCTTCCTCGCCGGCCCCGACAACATCACGCACTACGACCCGACGAGCTTCATGAACGACGCGCTCGCGCTGGTGCTGTCGATGCTGGTCTCGGCGATCGCGTTCGCGGTGCTGTTCCCGCCGACCGCGCCGTGGCACAAGAAGCGGCTGTTCGCCGACCTGCGCCACCAGGTGGTCGCGGCGTGCCACGCACGGCTCGCCGGCTTGCGCACGCGCTTCGAGAGCGGCGCGCGCGACCTGATGTACCAGGCGCACACGCTGTCGGCCGACCAGCCCGACGTGCAGCGCGACGCGCTGCGCTGGATGTTCGCGGTGCTGGAAACGGGCAATGCCGCGCTCGACCTGCGCGCGGAGCTGGCGACGCTGCCGTCCGACCCGCGCTATGCGCCGACGACACCGTGGCGCCGCGCGATCGAGACGCTGCGCGCCGCGCTGTCCGCGCTGTTCCGCAAGCCGGACGCGGCGCGCTTCGACGCGGCGCTCGCCGCGGTCAACGCCGCGATCGACGCGACCCGGCAAACGCTCGATGCGTTCACGCCGTCGCGCGAGGAGCGCCACCGGCTGCAGCGCATCCTGAGCCATCTGCATTTCGTACGCACGGCGCTGCTCGATCCGGAATCGCCGCTCGAGCCGCTCAACCGCAACCGCCCCGTGCGTCCCCAACAAGGAGCCTCGTCATGATGCCGCGTGAAATCGCCATTCTCGATGCCTACATGCCCACGGTGGTCCTGATGTTCGTCCTGGGCGCGCTCGCGACCTGGGCCGTCGACCGCCTGCTCGCCTACACGGGCCTCTACCGTCTCGTCTGGCACCCGTCGCTGTTTCGCGCGTGCCTTCTCGTCTGCATTTGCGGCGGACTGAGTCTTGCCGTTTACCGTTGATTCCGAACCATCATGATTCTCAGAAAACTCTTCGGCTTCGTCGCGACCGCCATCATCCTTCTCGTCGCGATCCTGATCGGGCGCTCGCTCTGGGTGCACTACATGGACGATCCCTGGACGCGCGACGGGCGCGTTCGTGCCGAGATCGTCAACGTCGCGCCGGACGTGTCGGGCGCGATCGTCGAGCTGCCCGTGCATGACAACCAGCTCGTGAAAAAGGGCGACCTGATCATGCAGATCGACCCGTCGCACTACCAGATCGCGGTCGAGCAGGCGCAGGCGGCCGTCGCCGCCCGCCGCGCGGAACTGCAGATGCGCCGCGACGACGCGGCCCGTCGTGCCGACCTCGACGCGCTCGTCGTATCGAAGGAAAACCGCGAGAACGCGGCGCACAGCGCGTCGAGCGCCGATGCGCAGTACCAGCAGGCGATCGCCGCGCTCGACGCCGCGAAGCTCAACCTCGAACGCACGCGCGTGGTCGCACCGGTCGACGGCTACATCACGAACCTGCAGACGTTCAAGGGCAACTACGCGGTGGCCGGCCAGGCGAAGCTCGCGATCGTCGACAGCCATTCGTTCTGGGTCTACGGCTACTTCGAGGAAACCAAACTGCCGCGCGTGAAGGTCGGCGCGCCGGCCGAGATGCGGCTGATGAGCGGCGGCGTGATGAAGGGCCACGTCGAGAGCATTTCGCGCGGCATCTACGATCGCGACAACCCGCAAAGCCGCGACCTCGTCGCGGACGTGAACCCGACCTTCAACTGGGTGCGCCTCGCGCAGCGCGTGCCGGTGCGCATCCGCATCGACGAGGTGCCGGCCGACGTGGTGCTGTCGGCGGGCACGACCTGCACGGTCATCATCGATCCGGACCAGCGGAAGAAGTCGTAATCGTCGACGGCCGGACGCCTACGCCGCGATGCGAAAGCGTCCGACCAGCGACTTGAGCGCCTGCGCCTGTTCGTCGAGCGCATTCGCCGCGGCGGCGGCCTGCTCGACGAGCGCGGCGTTCTGCTGCGTGCCGGCATCCATCTGCGTGACCGCGCGGCCGATCTCGTCGATCCCGGCGCTCTGCTCGTCCGACGCCGCCGAGATCTCGCCGATGATGTCGGTCACGCGCTTGACCGCCCGCACCACGTCGTCCATCGTGCTGCCCGCATCGCGCGCGAGCGCCGCGCCGTTCGCGACGCGCTCGACCGACGCGCCGATCAGCGCACGGATCTCCTTCGCCGCGGTCGCCGCGCGCTGCGCGAGCAGCCGCACCTCGCCCGCGACCACCGAAAAACCGCGCCCCTGCTCACCCGCGCGCGCCGCCTCGACCGCCGCGTTCAACGCGAGAATGTTGGTCTGGAACGCGATCCCCTCGATCGTGCCGATGATGTCGCGAATGTTCTTCGCGCTGTCGTCGATCTCGCTCATCGTCGCGACCACGCGGCCGACGACTTCGCCGCCCGCCTCCGCGACGGCCGACGCATTGGCCGCGAGCGCGCTCGCCTGACGTGCGTTCTCGGCATTCTGCCGCACGGTCGACGTGAGCTCTTCCATGCTGGCCGCGGTGCGCTCGAGCGCGACGGCCTGCTGCTCCGTGCGCCGCGACAGGTCGAGGTTGCCGGTCGAGATCTCGCCGGACGCGGCCGCGATCGCCTCGGCGCTGACGGCGATCTCGCCGACGGTCGCCGCAAGCCCGGACTGCATGTCGGACAGCGCGCGCACCATGCTGTCGCGGTCGTGCCGGCCGAGCGGAATCGGCCGCGTCAGGTCGCCGCGCGCGATGTCGGCGGCGATCGCCTTCGCCTCCGCAGGCTCGCCGCCGAGCTGCGACGCGAGGCGGCGCACGACCCGTTCGGCGATCGCGATCGCCAGCACGATCAGCGCGGCCGTCATCGCCGCGATCATCGCGAACGACGACGAGAAGATCGTTGCGGATGCATCGAGCGTCGCCTTCGACTTCGCGCCGCGCGTCTTCACGAGCATCGCGACGAGCTTCTCGAGCTTGCCGGTCTCGACCAGCAGCGACACGTCCTGCGTGCCGACCTGCCAGTTCATCTGCGACAGGTCGAGCGGCTGCGCCTGCACGAGCGCGACGAAATCGCGCAGATGGCCGCTCCACGTGCCGACCGCCAGCGAGAACGCGCGCAGTCGTGCGGAATCGTCCGCATCGGCCGGATCCGCGTAATGCTGCAGCGTCGCGAGCGCCTGGCCGATCGACGCGAGCCCCGCGCCGACTTCGGCGCCCAGGTCGTCGCGTTCCTTCGCGGTGGTGGCGGTCAGCAGCATCTTCTGCGCGCGGCTCGCGCGCAGCACCTCGGCGCGCACTTCCTCCGCCGCCCGGCTCGCGACGTGCCCCTGCTCGTAGACCGACGCAATCGACGCGTTGAGCCGGCTGATCTGCCACAGCGAGAACACGCCGATCGCGAGCGTGCCGGCCAGCAGGATCGCGAACGCGGCGCGCAACGTCGCTTTTACGGTCCACGTCCGGCGTTCGTGCCGGGCTGCGCGCGCGTGCCGCGAGGCGGGCCTGGCGGCTGCGTCGGTCGCGGCTGTGGCCGCAACCGGCCGCGGATGCAATGAAGCTGCTTTCATCGATATTTCCCCGTATTGATCGTGCCGCCGGAAAGGTCGGTTCCGGCGGCCGGCATTCACGCAATGGCCCGTCATGCCGCGCGTCCTGCCCCCGTCCGGCTCGTGGCCGGCGCCGGGCGCGGCGCGCCTGTGTTGTCGTTGCGTCTTCTACGGCCTCGATCGGCGCGCCTTGAGTCCGGACAAACACCGATCCGGTCCCGCGCGGCGCGACGAAAGGCGGACACGCCGCAGCGTTATACCCGGCCAAAAAAGGGGGCCATGGGTCGAATCGTCGTAGCAATGTCCGAATCGCGACAAAACTTGGCCGGACATTCTCGATACGCCACATTAGACTTCTTTGACGCAACAACGATTCGAACGCGCCGATCCCCATCAGAGCGCGTCCCGTCACCTCAACTCGCTCAGCTCACATGGAAACCAGCCTCGATACGGGCGCCGGCACCGCCGCCGCCGCCCAGCCGTCTGCTCCACGCGCCCCGCGTACCGTCTATCCGGTGCTCGGCGCGATCAGCTTCTCGCACATGCTCAACGACATGATCCAGTCGTTGATCCTCGCGATCTATCCGATGCTCAAGAGCCAGTTCGCGCTGTCGTTCGCGCAGATCGGCCTGATCACGCTGACCTACCAGATCACCGCGTCGCTGCTGCAGCCGCTCGTCGGCCTGTATACGGACAAGCGGCCGAAGCCCTATTCGCTGCCGGTCGGGATGGGCTTCACGCTCGCGGGGCTGCTGCTGATGTCGGCCGCGCCGAACTTCGCGACGCTGCTGGCGGCGGCGGCGCTGGTCGGCTGCGGCTCGTCGGTGTTCCATCCGGAATCGTCACGCGTCGCGCGGATGGCGTCGGGCGGCCAGCACGGGCTCGCGCAGTCGCTGTTCCAGGTCGGCGGCAACGCCGGTTCGGCACTCGGCCCGCTGCTCGCCGCGCTCGTGATCATCCCGCACGGCCAGCACAGCATCGCGTGGTTCTCGGCGGCCGCGCTCGTCGCGATGGTCGTGCTCACGCAGATCGGCCACTGGTACAAGAAGCATCCGTCGATGAAGAAGAAGGCGGCGCCGGCCGGCCATCCGACGCTGTCGCCGGGCCGCGTGCTCGCCGCGATCGGCGTGCTGGTGCTGCTGGTGTTCTCGAAGTACTTCTATCTCGCGAGCATCAACAGCTATTTCACGTTCTACCTGATCGACAAGTTCCACCTGTCGGTGCAGGCCGCGCAGATCCACCTGTTCGTGTTCCTCGCGGCGGTCGCGGCCGGCACGCTGATCGGCGGGCCGGTCGGCGACCGGATCGGCCGCAAGTACGTGATCTGGGTGTCGATCCTCGGCGTCGCGCCGTTCACGCTGCTGCTGCCGTACGCGAACCTGTTCTGGACGAGCGTGCTGAGCGTGATCATCGGCGTCGTGCTGGCGTCGGCGTTCGCCGCGATCCTCGTCTATGCGACGGAGCTGATGCCCGGCAAGGTCGGGATGGTCGCCGGCCTGTTCTTCGGCTTCGCGTTCGGCCTGGGCGGCGTGGGCGCCGCCGTGCTCGGCCAGCTCGCCGACGCGACGAGCATCACGTTCGTCTACAAGGTGTGCTCGTTCCTGCCGCTGATCGGCGTGCTGACGGTGTTCTTGCCGAACCTCGAAAGCAGCCGGCGCAAGAAGGCGTGACGAAACGGCCGCGGCTTGAGTGCCGCGGCCGTTGGCTCAACAACCTTGCGAAACGTTTCGTTGAGCGGTTATCAGTGCCGGGGTTCTCGTGTGCCGCGACCGAACATTCGCGCACCCAGCCAGACCAGCACGATCGCGATCACGAAGCTGACGCCGAGCATGGTGCTGATCAGGATGTCGCCCTGGCCGTGAACACCGAGCGTTTCGAACACGCGGAACAGCGGCTCGAACGCTCGCCACCCCGCCCCGCTTTGAAACCATTCATCCAGCGGGGAATTCGCCAGGCCGAGATAGACCGGGATCGTCAAGACGATCGCTGCAAGCAGGCGGACAAGCACTTTCATTGGACGATCACTCGACCGTAGTACGTCATCCCGGTGCCCGGAATCGTGGCACCGGCCTGCGACTTCAGGACTTGCCTACACGATGGCTGCACCATTCTCCGTCGCATGCAACGTCAGGAACCGCTTGAGGATGCCGGACGAATAGCTGCTCGCGATCGCCGACAGGAAGTGCGAGAACGACTGCGTCGCGTGATCGTCGGCCGTATCGGAGATCGTGCGCACGATGGCGAACGGCACGTCGTGTTCGGCACACACCTGCGCGATCGCCGCGCCTTCCATCTCGACCGCGAGCGCGTCCGGCAGCGCGTCGCGCAGCGCGACGACTTCCCGCTCGCTCGACACGAAGCGGTCGCCGCTGATGATCAGCCCGCCATGCAGCGTCCCGCCGGCGAGCCCGAAACGCGCGGCGAACTGCGCGCCCTCCTCGGCGACGAACAGCGTGCACGCGGCCTTCAGGCGGGCCGTCAGCGCGCCGTCGGTCGCGAACCGCGTGATGCCGAGCAGCGGCACCTCGTAGCGCGGAAACAGCGGCGACGCATCGAGATCGTGCTGCAGCAGCGTATCGGCGACGACGACGTCGCCGATACGCACCGTGCGCGACACGCCGCCGGCGACACCGGTGAACACGACGCCGGACACACCGAACACATGGATCAGCGCACTGACGGTGGCGGAAGCCGCGACCTTGCCGACCCGCGCGAGCGTGACGACGCAGGCCGCGCCGTGCACGGTGCCGACGTGGTAGTCGCGGCGGCCGAGCGTGATCGTCTTCATCACGCCGTCGGCGCGCATCGCGGCGATCAGGTCGCCGAGTTCCTCGGGCAGCGCGGCCAGAATGCCGAGCGGACGCGTCGATACCGTTTCAACCATGTCGATGCTCATCATTCCACCGCCTGCAGTTTCGCGACCGCCAGCGCGAGCCATTTTTCGCCGTGCCGCTTGAACTTCACCTGCGCCTTCGCATCGGCGCCGCTGCCTTCAAGCGCGGTGACCGTGCCCTCGCCGAACTTGGTATGGAAGACCGGCTGGCCGACGCGGAAACCGGTGTCGGCCGCGCGCTGCTTGTTCGCGAAGGCCGGCAGCGGCGCGGTGACCGCCGCGTCGACGACCTGCTCGCGGCTGCCGCCGCCCGGCCGCGCGAACCAGTCGCGCCCCCAGCCGGCGTTGTCCGAGCGGCCGCCCCAGCGCGAGCCGGCCTCTACCTTCGGCGTGAGCCACTTCAGCACGTGCTCCGGCAGTTCGTCGAAGAAGCGCGAGCGCACGTTGTAGCGCGTCTGGCCGTGCAGCATCCGGCTCTGCGCGAACGACAGGTAGAGCCGCTCCTTCGCGCGCGTGATCGCGACGTACATCAGCCGGCGCTCTTCCTCGAGGCCGTCCGATTCGAGCACGCTGTTCTCGTGCGGGAACAGCCCTTCCTCGAGGCCGGTGATGAACACGGCCGAGAATTCGAGGCCCTTCGCCGCGTGCACCGTCATCAGCTGCACCGCGTCCTGGCCGGCCTGCGCCTGGTTGTCGCCGGCTTCGAGCGACGCGTGCGACAGGAAGCCCGCGAGCGGCGTCATCGTGTCGGGGTTCTGCGCGGGGTCGCCGAGCGGCGCCGGGTCGAGCACGTCGACCGACGGATCGCCTGCGTCCATGCCGAGCTCCGGCGCCGCGATCGCGCCCGCGCGCAGCGGAATCGAGCGGGCCGGTGCGTCGAGCCCGTAGCCTTCCTCGCTGACGAACGCGGTGGCCGCGTTCACGAGTTCCTGCAGGTTCTCGAGGCGGTCCTGGCCTTCGCGCTCGCCCTGGTAGAAATCGGCGAGGCCGCTCGCGCGCACGACGTATTCGACCGTCTCAGGCAGGCTCATCTGCTGCGTCTCGGCGCGCATCTTCGCGATCAGCGTTGCGAACGCGCCGAGGCTCGTGCCGGCCTTGCCTGTCACGTACGGAATCGCGGCGGCCATCGAGCAGTCGTACAGGCGCGCGGCGTCCGCGAGCTGCTCGATCGAGCGCGCGCCGATCCCGCGCGTCGGGAAATTCACGACACGCACGAACGCGGTGTCGTCGTTCGGGTTGTCGATCAGCCGCAGGTACGCGAGCGCGTGCTTCACTTCCTGGCGCTCGAAGAAGCGCAGGCCGCCGTACACGCGATACGGGATGCCCGACGTCATCAGCGTGTGCTCGATCGCGCGCGACTGCGCGTTGCTGCGATACAGGACGGCCACCTCGCTGCGCGACATCCCGGTGTTGATCAGCGAGCGGATCTCCTCGACGATCCAGCCGGCCTCCTGCGCATCGGTGCTCGCCTCGTACACGCGCACGGGCTCGCCATGGCCGGCGTCGGTGCGCAGGTTCTTGCCGAGGCGATGCGCGTTGTTCGAGATCAGCTGGTTCGCCGCATCGAGGATGTTGCCGTGCGACCGGTAGTTCTGCTCGAGCTTGATCAGGTTGCGCACGCGGAATTCGTCTTCGAAGTCGCGCATGTTGCCGACGTTCGCGCCGCGGAACGCGTAGATCGACTGGTCGTCGTCGCCGACCGCGAAGATCGCGTTCTCGCCGCCCGCGAGCATCTTGAGCCACGCGTACTGCAGCTTGTTGGTGTCCTGGAACTCGTCGACGAGGATGTGCCTGAAACGCGCCTGGTAGTGCGCGCGCAGCGGCGCGTTGTACGCGAGCAGCTCGTAGCAGCGCAGCAGCAGCTCGGGGAAATCGACGACGCCCTCGCGCTGGCACTGCTGGTCGTACGCCTGGTACAGCTCGACGAACTTGCGGTTGAAGTTGTCGGACGCGTCGACCTTGTCGGGTCGCAGCCCCTGCTCCTTCGCGTTGTTGATGAAGTACTGGACGTTCTTCGGCGGGTATTTCTCGTCGTCGACGTTCGCCGCCTTCATCAGCCGCTTGATCGCCGACAGCTGGTCGGCCGTGTCGAGGATCTGGAAGGTCTGCGGCAGGCCGGCGTCGCGCCAGTGCGTGCGCAGCATCCGGTTGCACAGCCCGTGGAACGTGCCGATCCACATCCCGCGCGTGTCGATCGGCATCATCGCCGACAGCCGCGCCATCATCTCGCGCGCGGCCTTGTTCGTGAAGGTGACGGCGAGCACGGTGGCCGGCGATGCGTAGCCCTGCTGGATCAGCCACGCGATACGCGTGATCAGCACGCGGGTCTTGCCGCTGCCCGCCCCCGCGAGGATCAGCGCCGGTTCGTTCGGCAGCGTGACGGCGGCGTATTGTTCAGGGTTCAGATTGGCGAGCAGATCGGGCATGGAGCGGCAGCGGACGTGCGAGAAAAATGCGGACCCGCCATTATAAGTCGGCCGCGCGATGCCGTTTCCGATCCGTTGTGCCGCGGGCCGTCGCCCGCGCTGCGCGCCCCTTGCGACCCGCCCGCGCGGGCAAGCGATGGCTGGCCGATGTGCATCCATTTATAATTGTCAGATTCGGCATCCAATTCACGCATTTTTCGGCAGATTTCCAACCATGAGCGACAGCACGCTTGCGAAGAGTTTCGAGCCCCACACCATCGAGTCCCAATGGGGGCCGGAGTGGGAAAAACGCGGCTATGCCGCCCCGGCATTCGACCCGGCGCGTCCCGATTTCGCGATCCAGCTGCCGCCGCCGAACGTCACCGGCACGCTGCACATGGGCCACGCGTTCAACCAGACGATCATGGACGGCCTCGCCCGCTACCACCGGATGCTCGGCGAGAACACGCTGTGGGTGCCCGGCACCGACCACGCGGGGATCGCGACCCAGATCGTCGTCGAGCGCCAGCTCGACGCGCAGGGCGTATCGCGCCATGACCTCGGCCGCGAGAAGTTCGTCGAGCGCGTGTGGGAGTGGAAGCAGCAGTCCGGCTCGACGATCACGGGCCAGGTGCGCCGCCTCGGCGCGTCGACCGACTGGTCGCGCGAATATTTCACGATGGACGACAAGATGTCGGCCGCCGTGCGCGACGTGTTCGTCACGCTGTACGAACAGGGCCTGATCTACCGCGGCAAGCGCCTCGTGAACTGGGATCCGGTGCTGCTCACCGCGGTGTCCGACCTCGAAGTCGCGAGCGAGGAGGAAAACGGCCACCTGTGGCACATCCGCTACCCGCTCGTCGACGGTTCGGGCTCGCTGACCGTCGCGACCACGCGTCCGGAAACGATGCTCGGCGACGTCGCGCTGATGGTCCACCCGGAAGACGAGCGCTACGCGCACCTGATCGGCAAGCTCGTCACGCTGCCGCTGACGGGCCGCGAGATCCCGGTGATCGCCGACGACTACGTCGACCGCGAGTTCGGCACGGGCGTCGTGAAGGTCACGCCCGCGCACGACTTCAACGACTACCAGGTCGGCCTGCGCCACAACCTCGCGCCGATCGAGATCCTCACGCTCGACGCGAAGATCAACGACAACGGCCCCGAGCAGTATCGCGGCCTCGACCGCTTCGACGCGCGCAAGGCGATCGTCGCCGACCTCGATGCGGAGGGCTTCCTCGACTCCGTGAAGCCGCACAAGCTGATGGTGCCGCGCGGCGACCGCACGGGCGTCGTGATCGAGCCGATGCTGACCGACCAGTGGTTCGTCGCGATGACGAAGCCGGCGCCGGAAGGCACGTTCAACCCGGGCAAGTCGATCACCGAAACGTCGCTCGACGTCGTGCGCAGCGGCCAGATCAAGTTCGTGCCGGAAAACTGGACGACCACCTACTACCAGTGGCTCGAGAACATCCAGGACTGGTGCATCTCGCGCCAGCTGTGGTGGGGCCACCAGATTCCCGCGTGGTACGGCGAGAACGGCGAGGTGTTCGTCGCACGCAACGAGGAAGAAGCGCGCGCGCAGGCTGCCGCCAAGGGCTACACCGGCGCGCTGAAGCGCGACGAGGACGTGCTCGACACGTGGTTCTCGTCGGCGCTCGTGCCGTTCTCGTCGCTCGGCTGGCCGAACGAAACGCCTGAACTGCAGCACTTCCTGCCGTCGTCGGTGCTCGTCACCGGCTTCGACATCATCTTCTTCTGGGTCGCCCGGATGGTGATGATGACGACGCACTTCACCGGCAAGGTGCCGTTCCACACCGTCTACGTGCACGGTCTCGTGCGCGACGCGGAAGGCCAGAAGATGTCGAAGAGCAAGGGCAACACGCTCGACCCGATCGACATCGTCGACGGCATCGACCTCGAAACGCTGGTCGCAAAGCGTACGACCGGCCTGATGAACCCGAAGCAGGCCGCGACCATCGAGAAGAAGACGCGCAAGGAATTCCCGGACGGCATCGCCGCGTTCGGCACCGACGCGCTGCGCTTCACGATGGCGTCGATGGCGACGCTCGGCCGCAACGTGAACTTCGACCTCGCGCGCTGCGAAGGCTATCGCAACTTCTGCAACAAGCTGTGGAACGCGACGCGCTTCGTGCTGATGAACTGCGAAGGCCACGACTGCGGCGCCGACAAGCCGGAAGTGTGCGGCGCGGGCGACTGCGGCCCCGGCGGCTACCTCGACTTCTCGGCGGCCGACCGCTGGATCGTGTCGCTCCTGCAGCGCACCGAGGCCGACATCGCGAAGGGCTTCGCCGATTACCGCTTCGACAACATCGCGACCAGCATCTACAAGTTCGTGTGGGACGAGTACTGCGACTGGTACCTCGAACTCGCGAAGGTGCAGATCCAGAACGGCACGCCGGAACAGCAGCGCGCGACGCGCCGCACGCTGCTGCGTGTGCTGGAAACGGTGCTGCGCCTCGCGCACCCGATCATCCCGTTCATCACCGAAGCGCTCTGGCAGAAGGTCGCGCCGCTCGCCGGCCGTTATCCGCAAGGCAAGGCGGAGGGCGAAGCGTCGCTGATGACGCAGGCGTATCCGGTCGCGAACCTGCAGAAGATCGACGAGGCGTCCGAACAATGGGCGGCCGACCTGAAGGCGATCGTCGACGCGTGCCGCAACCTGCGCGGCGAGATGAACCTGTCGCCGGCGACCAAGGTGCCGCTGCTCGCGGCCGGCGATGCCGAGCGCCTGCGCTCGTTCGCGCCGTACGTGCAAGCCCTCGCGCGCCTGTCGGAAGTGCAGATCCTGGCCGACGAAGCGACCCTCGACAAGGAAGCGCACGGCGCGCCGATCGCGATCGTGGGCCCGAACAAGCTGGTGCTGAAGGTGGAAATCGACGTCGCGGCCGAACGCGAGCGCCTGTCGAAGGAAATCGCGCGCCTGACGGGCGAGATCGCGAAGTGCAATGCGAAGCTCGGCAACGAGGCGTTCGTCGCGAAAGCCCCGCCGGCCGTGGTCGAGCAGGAGCAGAAGCGCGTCGCCGAATTCCAGAGCACGCTCGAAAAACTGCGCGCTCAGCTCGATCGGTTGCCTGCGTAACAAACGGTAAGGTCGTTTGCGTTCACTATAATCGGAACGTGAACATAGGCTGTCTGACAAGTCGATTACAGGAATAAAGGTTCGATCATGTTGAAAGTCACCAAGGCGGTATTCCCCGTTGCCGGTCTCGGCACGCGGTTCCTCCCGGCAACGAAGGCGAGCCCGAAGGAAATGCTGCCCGTCGTCGACAAGCCGCTGATCCAGTACGCAGTCGAGGAAGCGATCGCCGCGGGCATCACCGAGATGATCTTCGTGACCGGGCGCAGCAAGCGCGCGATCGAGGATCACTTCGACAAGTCGTACGAAGTCGAGGCCGAACTCGAGGCGCGCGGCAAGGAGAAGCTGCTCGAGCTCGTGCGCAGCATCAAGCCGAGCCATGTCGACTGCTTCTACGTGCGCCAGCCGGAAGCGCTCGGCCTCGGCCATGCGGTGCTGTGCGCGGAGAAGCTCGTCGCCGACAACCCGTTCGCGGTGATCCTCGCCGACGACCTGCTCGACGGCAACCCGCCCGTGATGAAGCAGATGGTCGACGTGTTCGACCACTATCACAGCTCGGTGATCGGCGTGGAAGAGATCCCGCCGTCGGAGACGAAGTCGTACGGCATCGTCGACGGCAAGGAGTGGGAAGAGTCGATCGTCAAGATGTCGGCGATCGTCGAGAAACCGGAGCCGGAAGTCGCGCCGTCGAACCTCGGCGTGGTCGGCCGCTACATCCTGAAGCCGCGGATCTTCGAACACCTGCGTGCGCTGAAGCCGGGCGCGGGCGGCGAGCTGCAGCTCACCGACGCGATCCAGGCGCTGCTCGCCGACGAACAGGTGCTGGCCTACAAGTACCAGGGCACGCGCTATGACTGCGGCAGCAAGCTCGGCTACCTGAAGGCAACGGTCGAGTTCGCGCTGCGCCACCCGGAAGTCGGCACCGACTTCGACGCGTACCTGCGCGCGCGCGGCAACGGGCAACCGGCTGCCTGAACGCGGCACGGGCCGGCCTCGCCTCCCCGGCGGGCCGCCCTCGCGTCACGGCCGGCGCGTCAGCGCGTGACGGCCGGCTTCACCGAGACGACGCCCGGCATTGCGCCCGCGTCGTCTTTTTTCGTCTTCACGAGCCAGCCGTCACCCTGCTCGAACGGCAGCTTCGCGAGCGCGCTCTTCACGAGCGTCGGCGCGGCCTGCTGCGTGAGCGCATCGCGATCGCGCAGCGACGCCGACACGCGATAGACGTCGACGCCCGTCTTCGCATCGACGAAACGCAGCGTCAGCACGTGGCGGTACACCTTGCCCGCGAACGGCAGCGCGAACGGCGCCGGTCCGTCGACGGTCACGCACGCGCTGCTTGCCGCGCCGCACTGGTCGGCCGTCGCCGCGACCGACGCCGGCTGCGTCGCATACGCGATCGACAGCCGGTAGCGCGCGGCCTGGCCAGGCTGCGCGTCGAAGCCGCGCTGCGCGAGCTCGTCGTGCACGAGCGTCTCGATCTGCCGGTATTCGGCATCGTCGGCCTGAGCGGCCGTGCGAACGAAATCGTAGCCGTGCGCACCGGATGCGAACGCATTCGGCTGCCCGAGCGCGCTCACGCCGGTCGTGACGCCGGCGCAACCCGTCAACAGCGACGCCGCCAGCGCGGCCGCTGCCCATTCCTTTCTCATGACTTCCCCCAAATGCCTGCCGTCGTGCCCGGCCCTGTCAGGCGGACGGCTCGTCGATCGCGGGCAGCGACACCGTCACCGCGGTGCCGACACCCACTTCGCTGTCGACCGTCACGCTGCCGCCGTGGCGCGTGACGACCGTCTTCACGAATGCCATGCCGAGCCCGGAGCCCGAGATTTCGGGCCGCTCGCCGGCATGGAACCGCTTGAAACGCTCGAACAGATGCTGCAGATCTTCCGGCGCGATGCCGTACCCCTGATCGCGAATCGTACAGAAGATCCGCTTCGATGCATGCTCGACCGACAGCGTACACGCGATCACCGTGTCGGACGGACTGTATTTGACTGCGTTGTTCAGCAGGTTGACGAACGCACGCGTGATCAGCGAGCGGTCGGCGCGCGTCCAGCACATGTCGGCCCCGGCGTCGGTCTCGATGCGGATGCGCTTTGCCTGCGCCTGCGGCCAGACTTCGTCGCTCGCGTCGATCAGCACGTCGACCAGGCTCGTCGGTTCGAGCTGGTACGCCTGCGACTCCGCGCGCGCCAGCTGCACGAACTCGTCGGCGAGCGACAGCGCACGGTGCGCATAGCGCTCGATCCGCGCGAGTAGCCCGCGCATCGCGTCGGTTTCGACGCGATCGCGCTCGATCTCGACGAGCGCGAGGATCGACGACTGCGGCGAGCGCATGTCGTGCGACAGCAGGTGCAGCGCCTCCTCGCGCTGCCGCTCGGCCGCGTGCAGCTCGGTCACGTCGACCAGACCGGCGATCCAGCCCGTCACGTGGCCCTGCGCGTTCGTACACGGGGCGTAGCGTAACAGATGGTCGAGCCCGTCGCGATCGCGCACCTCGATGCCGCGCGCCATCGCTTCGTCTTCGGCCCCGAGCGTCGGGTCGAGCGCGTCCGGCCAGTGTGCGCGGATCGTGACGTCGTGTTCGGCGTTGCCGTCGACGGTCTTCATGAAGGTCAGCTCGCCGAGCGCGGCGCGCAGCGGCCGCCCTTCCGGCACCGGCAGCGCGAGCCGCGAACCGTAGCGCTTCGCCGCATGGTTCGCGATCAGCACGGTGCCGGCCAGGTCGGTGACGAAGATCGGCTCCGGCATGCTGTCGAGGCTGTCCCACACGAAGCGCTTCATGTCCTGCACGCGCTGCGCGGCCTGCGCCATCAGCGCCATCTGCCGTTCGAGCACGTCGCCGCCGACGCTGCGCGTGCGCGGCGCCTCGGGCAGCAGGTGCGGCTCATCGGCGAGCCGCTGCAGCTCGCGGCGCAGGTACGACATCGTCATTTCCAGGCGCCGCCAGTTCCAGATCGGGTAGACGGCGACCAGCCCGAAGATGGCCGGCGCGGGCGACAGCCACACGCGCGCCTCGAACAGCAGCGCCAGGCTCGCGACGACGGCCAGCGCGGCCAGGCTCAGCGTCAGCAGCAGCGCGCGCCATGGCGACAGCATCAGGAAGCCGCCCAGCAGCACGGCGAGCGGCAGCAGCGAGGCGGCGAAGAGTCCGGCCCGCGATGCAGGCAGGATCGCGCTGCCGGTCGTCAGCATGTCGAGCACGTTCGCGTGGATGTACACGCCGGCGAGCGGACCGAAGTCGCCCGACACCGGCGTCGCGAAGCGGTCGTAGAGGCCCGACGCCGTCACGCCGACGACGACGATCTTGCCGCGCAGTGCGTCGGGTTTCACGCGCCCTTCGAGCACGTCGTCGAACGACAGCGTCGGATACGCGGGCGTGTTGCGGCTGAACGGGATCAGGTAGCGGCCGTCGCCGGTCGCGTCGCGCGACAGGTCGTGCGCTTGCGCGCCGGGCGTGCCGCCGACCGGATGCAGCCGGCCGGCCTGGATCGCACGGTAGACGGGCACCATCAGCTGCGGCCAGCGCACGCGTCCGTCGCTTTCGAACAGCGCGACGCTACGCACGATGCCGTCGGGATCGACTTCGAGATTGATGTGGCCGAGTCCCATCGTGCGTGCCGACAGCTCCGCCACCGGCGGATCGACGGTGCGCGTGCCGTCCGCCTGTTCGGGGCTCAGCAAGACGGGCAGGAAAGTCGGCACACGGGCCATCGCGTCGGCGAACGCGCGATCCTCCGGCGACTGCTCGGTAAACAGCACGTCGTAGACGACCGCGGCCGGCTGCGCACGCGCCAGCGTGTCGAGCAGCCGCGCGTGCACGCTGCGCGACCACGGCCAGCGGCCGAGTGCGGACACGCTCTGGTTGTCGATGTCGACGACGACGACGTCGGGCGACAGCGGCAGGCTGCGCAGCATCAGCAGCCGGTCGTAGATCAGCCCGTCGACGCTCGACGACAACCGGCCGAGCGCGCACGCGAGTATCACCGCGATTCCGAGGCAGCCGATCGCGATCCACTCGATCAGGAAGCGGCGGCCGAGGCGCCGCCGCGGGGAAACGGAGTCGGTTTTCATGCGCCGCGGGTCAGCGCGACAACGTGAACGCGTTGACCGGACTCGTCTTCTGATAGAACTTGCCGCCCTCGAACTCCTCGACCGTCACCGCCCAGTAGTAGTCGCCGGGCGGCAGGTGGGAGACCGTGATCCGGCGCGCCTGCAGGCCCATCTGGTCGACGACCGGCGCGCTCAGGTCCTTCGAGTGCGACAGCACGAACCGATAACGCGCGTCCTTGGCCGCGTCGTTCGGCGCCCAGCGGAACTCGTAGCCGTCCGGGCCGGGCGACGCGCTCGCATCGAGCCCCATCAGGCGCCGCTCGAACGCGTAAATGTGCGGCATGCCTTCGAGGCCGTTGTCGTCGATCG
The DNA here is from genome assembly GCF_000949135.2 of Burkholderia sp. USMB20. Classification (GTDB taxonomy): domain Bacteria; phylum Pseudomonadota; class Gammaproteobacteria; order Burkholderiales; family Burkholderiaceae; genus Burkholderia. Next base: position 123,713 of record NZ_JTAN02000018.1, read on the forward strand.
CGGAAATCCGGACGAAGTACGTGCCGTTCGGCACCTCGCGGAACACCGCGCGCGACGAGACCGTGCGCGTTTCGCTGAACAGTGCGAGCATGCCCGCGTCGCGCGCGAGTTGCAGGTGATAGGCATGCGCATGCTCGAGCGGCGCGACGTCGAACGTGAGGTCGGGCTCGTCCTGCACCTTGTCCGGATGCGTGAGCGCGGGCGCCGGCAGCAGCTGCACGGGTGCGCCGACCGCGCCGGACGACGTCGTGACGCTGCCGAAGTTCGCATGCACGAGCGTCGGGTCGGCCGGCTGCTGCTTGCCCGCGACACCGACGGTGCCGTCGAGCACCTCGACACGCGTCGCAGCATTGCCGGCGGCGTCGTAGTTCACGCGGAACCGCGTGCCGCGCACGCCGGCCACGACCGACGGCGAGCGGATCTGGAAGCGGTCGTCGCGCTTCTTCAGATGCGTGACCTCGCTGTCGACCGAGCCGCGCGTGAGCTCGAACTCGCGATCGAGCGTGCCGGTCAGCACGGTGCGGCGCAAGGTCTTCAGGTCGAGCTGGCTGTCGGGCGGCAGGCTCATGTGCGTGCCGTCGGCCAGTTCGAGCGTCAGGAAGCCGTTCGCGCCCGTGCGCACGCGGTCGCCCTCGGTCAGCGTCGCTTCGTTCGCGAGCGGCGCGTACGCGCCGCCGGACGCGCGCTCGGCCGTGCCCTGCACCGCGACGACGCGCGCGGTCAGCTTTTCCTTGCGCAGCCGCGCGACCGGCAGCTTCAGCGCGATGTCGGGCTGCAGGTGTTTCGGCGCGGGCACGCCGTTGATCCGTTGCAGCAGCTGCCAGTCGTCCGGGCCCTGCAGGTAGCGCGCGGCGACGTCGTACAGCGTGTCGCCGGCATGCGTGCGGTAGACGACCATCTTGCCCGCGGCAGCGCTCGGCTGCGCGACGGCCTGCTGCGCCGCGAACGCAAACGCGACCGCGCACGCCGCATGCAGTGCCGCCGTGCGCAGGTTCGCCGTGCGCTGCGTGATGCGCCGGGTCACTCCGGCTCTCCCTGACCGACCCGCTCGAGCCGGTAGCCGTAGCCGTAGATCGGCGCGAGGCGATAGCCGTTTTCCGGCCGCAGGCCGAGCTTCGTGCGCAGCATCGAGATGTGCGTGTCCATCGTGCGCGACGGGATGTCGGTCGCCTGCTTCCACACGAGATCGAGAATGTGCGCGCGCGACAGCGGCCGGTCGAGGTGCTGGAACAGCAGCAGCGCGAGCTCGAATTCCTTCTGCGTGAGGCTCACGGCCTTGTCGCCGACATACGCCTGCTTCAGGTTCACGTCGAAGCGGAACTGGTCGAACTCGCGAACGGTCGCCTCCGCGTTGACCGGATACGCGCGGCGCAGCAGCGAGCCGATGCGCGCGCGCAGGATCGGGCCCGACACGGGCTTGACCACGTAATCGTCCGCGCCGGCGTTGAGGATCTGCGTGATCCCCGCCTCGTCGTCGCGGCTCGTCATGAAGATGATCGGCAGGCTGTGCTCGGTCTGGTTCGCACGCACCCACTTGAGCACTTCCTCGCCGGACATGTCGGGCACGTTCCAGTCGAGCACGAGCAGATCGAACGTCTCGCGCTGCAGACGCTTCTTCAGGGCCTTGCCTTCCTTGAACGCATAGCACGTGTGGCCGACGGCCGTCAGCGTTTGACTGACGAAATCCGTCTGGGCCGGATCATCATCCAGTACAGCAATTCTCATAGCACCCCGCAAATCGAAATCGATTCGTCCAGTTCAGCTCCCCGCACTCATCCCGCCGCGCAGCATGCGCGCGGCGCCCGACACCGGCCGGCGAGCCGTCGTTTGCCGAGCACGCAACCTGCGCGACACGGCGCCCCGGCCACCCATCTCAAAAACGGGGCACGGACGAACCGGCGATTTCATCATAGTAGTATGAAATTCGCCAAGAAATTGCGCGGACTACGGTCCTTTATTCGAATAATCCTTCCCGTCGCGCAACTGGCGGCGCTTCCGGCTGGCCCAGCATGGGCTGCCCCAGCGTGGGCTGCCCCAGCATCCGCTCCAGCTGGCTACGCACGCGCTCCCACGCCGGCGCCGCATAGTCGGGCTGGCTCGCCGCCCACGCCTGCGCGAGATCGAACACGCGCCCGATCGTCGCGCCGCAATACGTGAAGCCCGCGCCGTCGTCCCGCGCGGCGCCGCGCAGCCGTTCGTCGAGCGATTCGGCCAGCCACGGCATCTCGGCCGCCGCCGAATCGGCATACGCCTCGAGCGCGGCACGCGCGTGGCGATCCCGTTGCGGGTCGAGCTCGATCCGGCTCAACCCCGCCGCACGTGCGGGCGCGATGCATTCCGCTGCGGACGGACTTCGAATGGTCCCTGGTCTGAAGGACATGTCCTCTCCCCGTTTGTACGACGGCAGCGTCAGGCATGGCCCCCGTGCCCGCCTCGTATGACGTACCGCGGCCGGCGCATCCATCCGAGACGGACGACCGGCCGGGTCAGTATACGCAGCCGGTCGTGCGGCGAGGTTTAAGAATTGTCAGAGGCGTCAGACGAGCGTTTCCCATGGAACAGGCGCCTGGGCGAGGGTCTGTGCTGGCGCTCGTGTCGCGCCGTTGGCGCGGCGGACCGCAGCGGGCGGTGCGCGAGCGGGCGCCGCAAGGGGCGCGTGATGCGGGCCGTCAGCGGCGGCGCATCAGGAACACGAAGGTCTTGTCCTGCGTCGTCACTTCGACGATCTCGTTGCCCGTCTGCTTCGCGAACGCGGCGAAATCGCGCTGCGAACCCGGATCGGTCGCGAGCACCTTGAGGATCTGCCCGCTCTCCATATCGGCGAGCGCTTTCTTGGCGCGCAGGATCGGCAACGGGCAATTGAGCCCGCGCGCGTCCACTTCCTTGTGAATCTGCATCGGCTGTCGACCTTCGAATGACGCGCCACACGGGCGCGGGAGGAAGCGGCGATTTTACCGCAGCGCGGCCGCCCCTGCCCGCGCGGCCCGGGCCCGGCCGCGCGACGCGGCGCGCCCGCGCTCGGCACGCGCTCGTCATGCCAAGCGCCCGCCGAGCGCCCGTCAGGCGCCCGTGAACCCGCCCGCGAGCCGCTCGCGCAGGTGCCGCACGAGCGCACGCACCGCGCTCGGCACGACCGGGCTGTACGGCCGGAGCGCGAAGATGTGGTCGCCGAACGCGCCCGACGGCCGCCAGCCGTCCAGCAGCGCGACGAGCCGGCCGGCGTCGAGATCGCGCTGCGCGCTGAAATCCGGCAGCAGCGCGATGCCGAGCCCGCCGAGCGCGGCCTCGCGCATCGCCTCGCTGTTGTTGGCCGCGAAGCTGCCGCGCACCGGCACGCTCACGCGCTGGCGCCGCCGGCCGTCCGGCTCGAAGCTCCAGGCGGCCGGTTCGTTGTCGCGCAGGTAGCACAGGCAGCTGTGGTCGACGAGTTCGCTCGGGTGGCGCGGCGCACCGCGCACGTCGAGGTAGTCGCGGCTCGCGACCAGCAGCGAACGCGTGTCGCACAGCTTCCACGCGACGTGGGTTTGCGGCGCGGTCGTTGTATGGCGGATCGCGAGGTCGAAGCCCTCCTGCGTCAGCGAATGCAGCCGGTCGGACAGGTCGAGTTCGATATGCACGCCCGGGTGCTGCCGCAGGAAATCGGGCAGGTGCGGCACGACCTGCTGACGCCCGAGCGCGACCGGCGCCGTCACGCGCAGCAGCCCGCGCGGCTCGCCGGCGAGTTCCTTCACGCGCGCGAAGTGCTGGCCGATCGATTCGAACGCGTCGCGCGTGCTGTCGACCAGCGTCTGCCCGGCGTCGGTGAGCCGCACGCTGCGCGTCGTGCGCCGCACGAGCGGCACGCCGGCCGCCTTCTCGAGATCGGCGATGCGCTGGCTCATCGCGGCCTTGCTGATGCCGAGCCGCTGCGCGGCGGCCGTGAAACTGCCGGCCGCGGCGAGGACCGTCAGCGAGTGGATATGCGGCCAGAGCGCCTGGACATTTTGCTGATTCATCCGCCGATTATTCAGAATTCTGAACAGTGAATCAAGCTGCGCGGCCTTCTCCCGCCCCGCCGCTTTGCCTAGACTAGGTTCCGTCCACCCCCATTCCCATGCCCAGGAGACACGCATGACCACGGTTCCCGCCTATACGTCCGACGCCGACGTCGGCCACTACATCGACGGCGCACCCGTCGCCGGCCGCAGCGGCCGCTTCCAGGACGTCTTCAATCCGGCGCTCGGCCGCGCGGTGCGCCGCGTCGCGCTCGCCGGCGACGACGAAGTGCAGCGCGCCGTCGCGTCCGCCCGTGCGGCGTTCCCGGCCTGGGCCGACACGCCGCCGATCCGCCGCGCCCGCGTGCTGCACCGCTTCCTGCAGTTGATGAACGAACACCGCGACACGCTGGCCGCCATCATCACGGCCGAGCACGGCAAGGTGTTCTCGGATGCGCAGGGCGAAGTCGCGCGCGGCATCGACATCATCGAATTCGCATGCGGCGTGCCGCAACTGCTGAAGGGCGACTTCACCGACCAGGTCAGCACCGGCATCGACAACTGGACGATGCGCCAGCCGCTCGGCGTCGTCGCGGGTATCACGCCGTTCAACTTCCCGTGCATGGTGCCGTGCTGGATGTTCCCGGTCGCGCTCGCGACGGGCAACACGTTCGTGCTGAAGCCGAGCGAACGCGACCCGTCGGCGGCGCTGTTCATCGCCGACCTGCTCACGCAGGCGGGCCTGCCCGCCGGCGTGTTCAACGTCGTGCAGGGCGACAAGGGCGCGGTCGACGCGCTCCTCGACCACCCGGACGTGCAGGCCGTCAGCTTCGTCGGCTCGACGCCGATCGCGGCCTACGTGCAGCAGCGCGCGGTGCAGTCGGGCAAGCGCGTGCAGGCGCTCGGCGGCGCGAAGAACCACCTCGTCGTGATGCCGGACGCGAACATCGAGCAGGCGGTCGACGCGCTGATCGGCGCCGCATACGGCTCGGCCGGCGAGCGCTGCATGGCGATCAGCATCGCGGTGCTGGTCGGCGACGTGGCCGACAAGATCGTGCCGTTGGTGGCCGAGCGCGCGCGCAAGCTGGTGATCGGCGACGGGATGTCGCCGGAAGTCGAGATGGGACCGATCGTCACCGGCGACGCGCTCAAGCGTATCGAAGGTTATATCGGGCAAGGCGTCAGCGAAGGCGCGCAACTGGTGGTCGACGGCCGCGGGCTGCGCGTGCCGGGCCGCGAGGAAGGCTTCTTCACCGGCGGCACGCTGTTCGATCACGTGAGCCCCGACATGCGCATCTACAAGGAAGAGATCTTCGGGCCGGTGCTCGGCTGCGTGCGCGTGAAGGACTTCGGCGAAGCGGTCGACCTGATCAACGCACACGAATTCGGCAACGGCGTCGCATGCTTCACGAGCGACGGCGGCATCGCGCGCGAATTCGCGCGGCGCATCCAGGTCGGCATGGTCGGCATCAACGTGCCGATCCCGGTGCCGATGGCCTGGCACGGCTTCGGCGGCTGGAAGAAGAGCCTGTTCGGCGACATGCACGCGTACGGCGAGGAAGGCGTGCGCTTCTACACGCGCCAGAAGTCGGTGATGCAGCGCTGGGCGTCGAGCATCGGCAAGGGCGCCGAATTCGCGATGCCGACCGCGAAGTAAATGAGGGCGACGCGCCGGCCGCCGATGGAATGCGCGGGCGGCCGGCGAATCGCAGGCCGGCGTCAGCCGGCCTGCGTGCCGTGGGCGCCGTCGGCGGTCGGCAGGTACGACAGCTCGAGCCGATACGCGAGCGCGACGAACAGGCTCTGCGCGAGGCCCATCGTCGCGGTCAGCGCACGGAACCCGAACGTCTCGCTGTCCTGCACCATCAGCGTCACCTCGGCCTCGCGCGCGAGCGGGCTCATCCGGCTGTCAGTGATCGCGATCAGGCGCGCGCCGCGCTGCACGGCCTGCTGCGCGACCTGCACCGTCTCTTCCGCGTACGGCATGAACGAGATCACGATCATCACGTCGCCCTCGCGCACCGAGCGGATCTGGCCGAGATGCATGCTGCCGAGCGCGCTGAACAGGCCGATGCGCTTGTCGGTGTGCTGCAGCGCATAGTCGAGATACACGGCGATCGGAAACGCGCGGCGCGAGCCGGCGATCCAGATCGCCTGCGTGTCGGCGAGCAGGTCGACGGCCCGTGCGAGCGCGTGCGGGTCGAGCGTCTGCCGCAGCTGCTGCATGCCGGCAATGCTGCCCTTGATGAATTCGTCGGCGATCTGCTCGGGCTGCAGGCTCGACTCGCCCGATTCGATCACGTCGCGCAGCCGCAGGTTGTACGCGCGGCCCGGCGCGATCTGCTGGGCCAGCCCCTCGCGGAACAGCCGCTGCATCTCGGAGAAACCCGAAAAGCCGAAATGCTTCGCGAACCGGACGACGGCCGACGGCTGCACGCCGCACGCCTCCGCGAGCGACTGGATGCCTTCCAGGCCCAGCTGGTCCCGATGCGTTTCCACGTGACGCGCAATCACCTTCAGGCGATTGCTGAGGCCGTCGTACTCCTGCGTCAGATGCTGCAGGAACGCCTCGACGGTGGCGGGTGGTTTCTCGGATGAACTCATCGGATAGCGCGAAGTTGACGGCCCCGATCCGCGCGCCGCCTGCGCGTGCGCCCGGGACTCACCTATGGACATGCATGAAGGGCGAATTTAATCACGTTTGCGGCACGGCCCGCGCCGCACGCTCGCTCCCACGCGCTCGATCATCACCTGCACACGCTCCACGGCCGGAATGGAAACGATTTTCCAACGCCGTCGCCGAGCCGTAAAGATTAGGGCGTCTACCGACGCCGATGCGAACGGCGACGCCGAGGGTCGCCGGCAACCGCCCTGGGCCGCCGGCCGACGCCGCGCATCGGCCGCCGCTGGCTCACCGCTTGCTCACCGATAGTCGACCCATACGCCGCCCGCATCGGCGGACCGCACGCAGTTCTCGACCCACCGCACGCCTTCGACGCCCGCATGGACATCCGGAAAGCGGATGTTCTTCAACGCCTGCGCGTCGCCGCGATCGGCCGCGTCCATCGCGAGCGCGAAGCGTGCGTACAGATTCGACCACGCTTCGAACAGCCCTTCCGGATGCCCGGCGCCGATGCGGTCCTCGCGCAATGCGTGCGGATGCAGATAGCCCATTCCGCGATCGAGCACCTGCGCGGGCTGCCCCTGGATCTCGTAGCGCAACTGGTTCGGATGTTCGTCCCACCATTCGACGCTCGCCTTCGACCCGATCACGCGCACCTTCTGCCCGTGCATCGAGCCCGCGTTCACCGCACTCGACCACACGTAGCCGATCGCGCCCGTGTCGTACTCCATGATCGTGAACGCGTTGTCCTCGAGCGGCGCGCGACTCTTCACGAAGCTCTGCCGCGAGCACATCAGCCGTTTGATCCGCAGTTCCGGCGCCATCACTTCGGAGATGTACAGCGGATGCGTGCCGATGTCGCCGAGCACGTAGCTCGGCCCCGCGAACTTCGGGTCGACGCGCCAGCGCGCGGCGGCGCTCGCGGCTTCGACGCCCTCGCTGTGAAAGCCGTGCGCGAACTGCATCTGCACGATGCGGATCTCGCCGAGATCGCCGCGCGCGATCATTTCGCGCGCCTGCTCGATCATCTGGTGTCCGGAATAGCCGTACGCGACGCCGACGATACGGTTCTTCTCGACCGACAGCCGCTGCAGCGCCTCGGCCTCCTCGGTCGTGAAGCACAGCGGCTTTTCGCACACGACGTGCAGCCCCGCGTTCAGCGCCGCGCGGCAAATTTCGAAGTGCGTGTTGTTCGGCGTCGCGATCGACACCGCGCGGATGCCGTCGGCACGCTTCGCCTCGGCGTCGAACATGGTCCGGTAGTCGGGATAGCAGCGCCCGGCGTCGACGCCGAGCTTCACGCCGAATTGCCGCCCGCGTTCGGCATCGATGTCGAATGCGCCGGCAACGAGCTGGAAGCTGCCGTCTCGCAATGCGGCCGACCGGTGGCTGTAGCCGATCTGGCTGCCGAGCCCGCCGCCGACCATGCCCCAGGGAATCGAGTGTCCGAGCAGAATCTGTCCGTCGATCATGATTGTCGTGTTCCTGTCCGTGTTCAGGTGTTCAAAGTGTGTGCAGAGGGTCGGGCCGACGGCCGATTACGCGAACCCGGCCGATGCGAGAAACTCGCGGCTCGCCGCGACGTCGCGCAGGCTCGTGCCGGCATTGCGCGGATCGCGCTCCTGTTCGATCGTGATGGTTCCCGCATAGCCGATGTCGTCGAGCGCGCGACGGATCGCGCGGTAGTCGAGCACGCCGGTGCCGATCGGGCACATCACGCCACGCGCGCACGCCGCGAAGAAGGCGATGTGTTCGCCCATCACCGCGTCGTACACGGCCGCGTCGATATCCTTGAAATGCACGTAGTCGAGCCGCGCCGCGTGACGGCGCAGCCACGTCTCGGGATCCATCCCCGAGTAGTAAAGGTGGCCGGTGTCGAGACAGAGGCCCGCCGTATCGGCCGCGACGTCGGCGACGATCCGGTCGATCTCGTCCGCGAACTCGATGTAGCCGCCTGCATGCGGATGGATCACCGCGCGCACGCCGAATTCGTCGCGCGCGATCGTCGCGATTTCGCGAATGTGGTCGACCATGCGCGCCCAGCGTTCGGCGGACAGGCGCGGCGCGCGATCGGCGTGGCCGGCCGCGTAGTCGCGTTCGTCGTGCCCCCAGTCCATCACGACCAGATACGGCGCCGCATGACGCTGGCCCGGCTGCGTCGGCAGCTTCGGCAAGCGCGTGATCAGCGCGCAGATCTCGCGCGTCTGGCGCAGCAGGTTCGGCAGATTCTCCGGCGACACCAGGTCGTCGAAGATCGTGCCGGCGGTGATGCTCAAACGCTGCCGCTCGAGCTCGGCGCTCACCACGTCGAGCTCGAGCGGGATGTAGCCGTACGGGCCGAGCTCGATGCCCGAATAGCCGGCCTGTGCGGCCTCGGCGAGCACCTGCCGCCACGGCGGCAGGTGCGGGTTCTTCACGTCGTCGACGCCCCAGCAGCAGGGCGCGCAGCCAATCTTCATCGTCATGTCGGTCAGTCCCGCAGGAAAGCGGCGCGCGGCCGCGAGCATGGCCGCGTGGACACGCGGCCCGGTGTCGGCGTGTTCAGCCGGTTCAGCCGCGATAGAACGCCGGGCGTTCGGCCATCGCGATCGGCTCGACCGCCCCGCTCTGCTGCGCGCGCACGCACGCATCGGCCGCGACCGCCGCCGCATAGCCGTCCCACGCGGACGGCCCGGTCAGCGCACCCTGCCGCACGCCGTCGATGAACGCCTGCAGCTCGACGTCGTACGACGCGATGAAGCGCTCCTTCCAGTCGGTCATGATCTCGACCGACTGCCGCGCCGCGTGCTTGAGCCCGACCGCGGGCGGATCGGGCAGCTTCGCGATGCCGTTCTCGCCGACCACCTCGCACTGGATGTCGTAGCCGTATTGGCAGTTCACGAAGATCTCGACGTCGATGCGCACGCCGCTCGCGGTTTCGAGCAGCACGATCTGCGGATCGGCGAGATGCGCGGACGCATGGCGCGTCTTCTTCGGATAGACGACCTGCGCGCTCGCATAGTCCTCGCCGAGCAGCCAGCGCAGCACGTCGAGCTCGTGGATCAGCGTGTCGGTGATCGCCATGTCGGTCGTATAGCGCTCGCCGACCGACTGGTTGCGGTGCGCGCAATGCAGCATCAGCGGCGCGCCGATCTCGCCGCCGTCGATCACGCGCTTGAGCGCGCGATAGCCTTCGTCGTACGGACGCATGAAGCCGACCTGCACGAGCCGGCGGCCGTGCGCGACCTCGGCTTCGACGATGCGCATGCAGCCGTCGGCCGTGACGGCCAGCGGTTTCTCGCAGAACACCGGCTTGCCGTGCGCGATCGCGTCGAGCACGAACGCTTCGTGCGTCGGTCCCCACGACGTGACGAGCACGGCCTGTACGTCGGCAGCCGCGACCACTTCGTGGCCGTCGCCGTAGATTTCCGCGTCGAGCCCGTACTTCGTCACCGCATCGCGCGCCTGCTGCGGATCGATGTCATTGACGGCCACCACGCGCGCGCCGGACAGCGTGCGCGTGAGCCTGCGGATATGGTCCTGGCCGATCGCGCCGCAGCCGATCACGCCGATTTGCAAGGTCATCCGGATATCTCCAGTCTCTGGTTCAACGACGGCGCGGCCCGTGCCGCGCCGGTCGGCAATGGTTCCAAAACGGGTCAGCGCGCGGCCGCCCGTTCGAAATGGCGTTCGACGTAGCGCTGGATCGTGTCGCGCATGTAGCGCGACGACGCTTCCGCGCGGTCCTCCCACGCGAACACGCACGACGACATCACACCGTCGAAGCCGGCGCTGCCGAGTGCGCGGAAAAACACGTCCCAGTCGATCTCGCCCTGCCCGATGTCGAGATGCTGGTGCACGCGGATCTGGTTCGAGCCCGGCGGGTTCACGATGTAGCGCAGCTGGCTGCTCTTGCGGTGGTCGAACGTGTCGGCCACGCGCACGTGCGCGAGGATCGGTGCGGCGGCCGCGATCATCGCGGCCATGTCGTCGCCGTAATAGAACGTGTGCGGCGCGATGTACGACAGCTTCAGCGACGGCGAACCGATGTTCGTGACGATGTCGATCGCCGGCTGCAGCTGCTCGATCCAGTCTTCCGGATGCGGCTCGACCGACAGCACGATGCGTTCGCGCTCGAGGATCGGCAGCAGCTCGTCCATCGAACGGAACCACGCGGCTTCGCACAGCTCCTTCGGATTCGCGCCCGGCCGTTCGCCGACCGAGCGCTCCGGCGACGCGCCGCGCCCGAATTCGGACACCATCAGCGGGCATTCCATCTCGAGCGCGGCCTCGATCGCCTTCTTCCAGCAGCGCACCGCCCACTGCCGCTCGTCATCGAACGGGCTGGCCCAGCGGTACATCGGCTGCAGCGACGCAAGGCCCACGCCGCTCGCGCGCAACGCTTGCCGGAACGCGGCCATGCGCTCGCGCGTCGCGCGCGGCATCACCCACCAGTCGAGAAAGTCGCTGCGCGGCGACAGCTCGATCTGGTCGTAGCCGAGCTCGGCCACCGCATGCGGCAGCCGGTCGAGCGGCAGGTGGCGAATCATGTAGGGATCCAAAGCGATCTTCATTTTATTCCCGATCGGTTGTGTGTTCGATCTCGGCCGGTCAGCGGCGCGATTTCTTGTTGCGATACTGGTCGGCGATCACGGCCGCGACGATGATCGCGCCCTTGACCATCTCCTGGTAGTACGCGTCGATCCGGATGAACGTGAAGCCCGACGTCATCACGCCGAGGATCAGCACGCCGATCACGGTGCCCGTCACGCGCCCGAGGCCGCCCGACAGCGACGTGCCGCCGATCACGACGGCCGCGATCGCGTCGAGCTCGTACATCACGCCCATGCCCGACTGGCCTGAGATCGCGCGCGCGGCCGTCACGGTGCCGGCGATCCCGCTCAGGAGGCCCGCGATCGCATAGACGAACACCAGATGGCGCGTCACGTTGATGCCCGATACGACGGCCGCGTGGCGGTTCGCGCCGATCGCATACGTGTACTTGCCGAAGCGCGTGTAGCGCAGCACGACGTGGAAGATCGCGGCCACCACGACGAAGATGATCACCGGGTTCGCGCCCGCGCCGATCGCCGCGAACTGGTCGGTCAGCATCGATACCGGCATCCCGTTGGTGAACCACTTCGCGAAGCCGCGCGCGGCCACCATCGTGCCGAGCGTCGCGATGAACGGCGGGATGCCCGTCAGCGCGATCAGCGAGCCGTTGAGCAGGCCGACCAGCAGCCCGACGCACACGCCGGCCAGCACCGGCCAGATGATCGGCAGGTCGGTCAGGTGCGGGAACACCGCGCGCGGAAAATCGGACACCTGCGCGAGGCTGGCCGACACGACCGCCGCCGCCGCGACGACGGACCCCGACGACAGGTCGATCCCGCTCGTGATGATCACGAGGTTCACGCCGACCGCGATGATGCCGATCACGGCCATCTGCAGCACGATGATCTCGAGCCGCTCCGCGTTGAACAGGAAGCTCTGCCCGACGACGAGCCAGCCGATCACCTCGAAGAACAGGCTGATGCCCACCAGCACCAGGAAGATGCTCAGTTCGGGCGGCCACTTCGCGTGCCGCGTCTTGATCGTCATGGACTGCGCGTCCGCGACCGGATTCAGGTTGCCCATTTCAGTTGTCTCCATGCTTGTTGCGGCTCAGCGCGAGGCCAGGTCCATGATGCGGACCTGGTCGGCGTCCTTGCGTTCGACGATGCCGGTCATCCGGCCTTCGTGCATCACCATCACGCGATCGCTCATGCCGAGCACCTCCGGCATCTCCGACGAGATCATCAGCACCGCGACGCCCTTGCCGGCGAGCGCGCTGACGAGCCGGTGGATCTCGGCCTTCGCGCCGACGTCGATCCCGCGGGTCGGCTCGTCGAGGATCAGGATGCGCGGTTGCGTGAGCAACCATCTGCCGATCAGCACCTTCTGCTGGTTGCCGCCCGACAGGTTCTGGATTTCCTCGTGCAGCCCGGGCGTCTTCACGCGCAGCATCCGGCTCATTTCCTCGCAGTCGCGTTTCAACTGCGCCTGCCGCACGAAATTGAACTTCACGTAGCGGTTGCTGAGCACCGCCGCTTCCATGTTCGCGAGCAGGTCGAGATTCAGGAAGCAGCCGGTGTCCTTGCGGTCCTCGGTGAGGAACGCCATCCCGTGCTTCATCGCCTGCGCGGGCGTGGCGATGCGCACCGGCTTGCCGTCGATCAGGATCTCGCCGGAGGTGGCCGGCACGACGCCGAACAGCGCCTCCGCGACGTTCGAGCGCCCCGAGCCGACGAGGCCCGCGACGCCGAGGATCTCGCCCGCGCGCAGCTCGAAGCTGACGTCGCGGAACACGCCGTCGACGCCGAGGTTCTTCACGGCCAGCACGACGTCGCCGATCGGCACCTCCTCCTTCGGGAACATCTGCGTGATCTCGCGGCCGACCATCATGCGGATGATGTCGTCGCGCGTGACGTCGCTCGACGCGTGCGTGCCGATGTACTTGCCGTCGCGGAACACCGAGAACTCGTCGGCGATCTCGAACAGCTCGTTCATCTTGTGCGTGATGTAGACGATGCCCTTGCCCTGCTCGCGCAGCTGGCGAATGATGCGGAACAGGTGCGTGACCTCCTTGTCGGTCAGCGCGGAAGTCGGCTCGTCCATGATCAGCACGTCGGAGTCGAACGACACGGCCTTCGCGATCTCGACCATCTGGCGGCTCGCGACCGTCAGCGTGCGCACGTCGGCTTCCGGGTCGATGTCGATCGACAGCCGCTCGAACAGCGCGGCGGTGCGGCGGCGCAGCTCGGCATGATCGATCAGGCCGAAGCGGTTCTTCGGTTCGCGGCGGATCCAGATGTTCTCCGCGACCGTCATGTACGGCATCAGGTTGAGTTCCTGGTGGATCATCGCGATCCCGCGATCGAGCGCGTCGAGCGGGCCGTTCAGCACGACGGGCTCGCCGTTGATCAGGATCTCGCCCTGGTCGGGCGTGTAGACGCCGGCGATGATCTTCATCAGCGTCGACTTGCCGGCGCCGTTCTCGCCCATCAGCGCATGCACGGTGCCGCGCCGCACGCGGAACTGCACGCCGTCGAGCGCGACGACGCCGGGAAACGACTTGCCGACGCCGCGCACCTCGAGCACGCAGTCGGCGGCGGGCACACCGGACGAACCCGGTGCGGCGGACGAGGCGGCCGGCGCGCTTTCGCTCGCCATCGAGCGCGCCATCCTGGCTGTAAACATGGACGTTCCTCGAAAGTCACACGCGAACCCGGACACGCCGGGCCCGCGCAGTTCAGCGGAAAAACCGGTCAGTGCTTCGCGTACTGGTTCATGTTCTCCGGCGTGACGAGTTCGAACGGCACGTTCACGAAGCGCTCGACGGGCTGCTTCTTCGCCAGCTTGAGCGCGGCCGCGACGGCCTGCGCGCCCTGCCCGGCCGCGTTCTGGTACACCGACACCTTCAGCTCGCCGCTCTTCATCGCCGCGAGCCCGTCCGGCGTCGCGTCGATGCCCGCGACGACCGTCTTCGGCGTCAGCTTGCGCGCGGCCTTCAGCGCGTTGATCGCGCCGATCGCCATTTCGTCGTTGTTCGACACGATCGCGTCGAACTTCGTCCCGGAGCTCAGCCAGTTCATCGTGATGTCCTGGCCCTGCGTGCGGCTCCACTTGCCTTCGCGCTTGTCGACGATCTTCATGCCGGCACAGTCCTTGGTCGCGATCACGTCCTCGATGTCCTTGGTGCGCGCGCGCGCCGACTCGTTGGACAGCTCGCCCATCAGCACCAGAATGTCGCCCTTGCCGCCGAGCAGCTTGCACACCTGGCGCGCCTGCAGCGTGCCCGACTGTTTCTCGTCGGACGCGACCACGGCGACGCCGGCCGGCAGCTTGTCGAAATCGACCGGCTTGCGGTTCACGTAGACGAGCGGGATCTTCGCGGCGGTCACCATCTTGGTGATCTTCGGCGTCGCGTCGGTGTCGACCGCATTCACGATGATCGCGTCGACCTTCTGCGCGATCATGTTCTGGACCTGGCTCAACTGCTTGCCGACGTCGTTGCCGCCGTCCTCGATCTGCACGGTCGCGCCGTCCTTCTTCGCCGCATCGCCGATGCTGTTGCGCAGGATCGTCAGGAACGTGTCGTCGAACGATGCCATCGTCACGCCGATCTTCTCGGCATGCGCGAGCGGCATGGCCAGGATTGCGGCGGCCGCGGCGGCCATCAGCTTGGTCTTCATGATCACTCTGTCTCCTCATCTCCGGGGGCGGAAAAACGGCGCGTTGCGCGCCGCCGGGCCGAGTCCGATCGGATCCGATTCGGACTGAAGCATCCGGATGAAACTGTAGATCACTTCTTCGAAAATTTGGAAATTTATTTCTACGTGATTTCACCTAGGGAACTGGATTTCCAAAAAGTCTAGACTCCGTTCCGTAGCCCGATTCCTTGCGGCAGGCATTCCCGTGTCGTGCCGCGCACGTGACGCACCACCGTCGCAGGATCGGTCCCTCAATCCGCCGGCAGGGTCGAACGCCGGCCGCGAGCGTGACACGTGATATGAGCCCGTTGAACTTTCCGACTGACCGCCCCATCGATCTCGCCTGCCTCGGCCGCGTCGCCGTGGACCTTTACGCGCAACAGTACGGCAGCCGCCTGGAGGATGCGCGCAGCTTCCAGATGTATCTCGGCGGCTCGTCGGGCAACGTCGCGTTCGGCGTCGCCCGGCTCGGGCTGAAGACCGCGATGATCTCGCGCGTCGGCGACGAGCAGATGGGCCGCTTCGTGCGCGAGACGCTCGAGCGCGAAGGCTGCGACACGAGCCAGCTGCAGACCGATCCGGAACGCCTGACCGCGCTCGTGCTGCTCGGGCTGAAGGATCGCGACACGTTCCCGCTGCTGTTCGTGCGCGAGAACTGCGCGGACATGGCCGTGCGCGCCGACGAGATCCGCGAGGACTTCATCGCCGGCTGCCGCGCGCTCGCGATCACCGGCACCCATCTTTCGACGCCGGGCACCCGCGAGGCGTCGCTGACCGCGCTCGGCTACGCGCGCCGCCACGGCGTCGTGCGGATCCTCGACATCGACTACCGGCCGGTGCTGTGGGGGCTGACCGCGCGCGGCGCGGGCGAGAACCGCTACGTGCCCGACGCGCAGGTCACGCGGCAGCTGCAGCAGGTGCTCGGCGAGTTCGACCTGCTGGTCGGCACCGAGGAGGAATTCCTGATCGCGGGCGGCGTGCCGCACGACCTGATCGCGTCGCTGCAGGCCGTGCGCCGCGCGAGCGGCGCGGTGCTGGTGGTCAAGCGCGGCGCGCTCGGCTGCTGCGTGATCGAGGGCGACATCCCCGCGCGCATCGACGATGCGCCGACCTTCCACGGCGAACGCGTCGAAGTCCTGAACGTGCTGGGCGCGGGCGACGCGTTCCTGTCGGGCCTGCTGTCCGGGCTGCTGCGCGGGCACGGCTGGGCGCAAGCGACGCGCATCGCGAATGCGTGCGGTGCGATCGTCGTGTCGCGCCACGCATGCTCGGCCGCGATGCCGACGCCGGCCGAGCTCGCGCACTGGTTCGGCGGCAGCCGCAATCCGCAGGTGGACGCCGATCGCTCGCTCGCGCACCTCCATCGCGTGACGGTGCCGCGCCGCGCATGGGACGACCTGTGCGTGATGGCGTTCGACCATCGCAGCCAGTTCTACGAACTCGCGGTGCAGGCCGGCGCGGACGAGGCGCGGATCAAGACGCTCAAGCGCCTGCTCGTGCGCGCGGCCGAACAGGTCGAGCGCGATCGCCGGATCGAAGGCCACGTCGGCGTGCTGATCGACGGCGGCGCGTACGGCCGCGACGCGCTCGCGTCGGCCACCGGCCGCGGCTGGTGGGTCGGTCGCCCGGTCGAGCTGCCCGGCTCGCGGCCGCTGTGCTTCGACGACACGCGCTCGGTCGGCTCGTCGCTCACGCACTGGCCGACCGAACAGGTCGTGAAGTGCCTGGTCCACTACCACCCCGACGACGACGTCGACCTGCGCGTCGCGCAGGAGCAGCGCGTGCTGGAGCTGTGGGAAGCCACGCGCGCGAGCGGCAACGAGCTGCTGCTGGAAATCATTCCGCCGCGCGCGGTCACGCCGCCCGGCACCGAGGACGACGCGGTGCTGCGCACGGTCGCGCGCTTCTACAACCTCGGCGTGATGCCGGAGTGGTGGAAGCTCGCACCGATGAGCGCCGACGGCTGGGCGCGGCTCGAGACGCTGGTGGCCGAGCGCGACCCGCACTGCCGCGGCGCGGTGATCCTCGGGCTGAACCAGCCGCTGCAATATCTGGTCGACAGCTTCCGCTCGGCGACCAACCCGATCGTCAAGGGCTTCATGGTCGGGCGCACGCTTTGGGCCGACGCGTCGCTGCACTGGCTCGCCGGCCGGATCGACGACCAGGCGCTGATCGACGAAGTGGCCGGCAATTTCGCGCAGCTGGTCGACGCGTGGCTCGGTCGCCGTGCCGCCGCGCGCGCCGCCGCAGCCGCCTGATGCAGATGTCCGTGATGACCCCCCGATTCCTCCTGATCGACAGACGATGACCACCACCGTGAGACTGACCGTCAGCCAGGCGCTCGTGCGCTACCTGGCCGCCCTGCGCGCCGAAGTCGTCCAGCCGGACGGCCGCACCGAGATCCTGCCGTATTGCGGCGGCGTGTTCGCGATCTTCGGCCACGGCAACGTGGCCGGGCTCGGCGAAGCGCTGCATGCCGAAAAAGAACGGCTGCCGACGTTCCGCGCGCACAACGAGCAAGGAATGGCGAATGCGGCCGTCGCGTTCGCGAAAGCGAACTTCCGCCAGCGAATGATGGCCGCGACGTCGAGCATCGGCCCCGGCGCGACCAACATGCTGACCTCCGCGGCGCTCGCGCACGTCGGCCGGCTGCCGCTGTTGCTGCTGCCCGGCGACGTGTTCGTGTCGCGGCTGCCCGACCCGGTGCTGCAGCAGGTCGAGGACTTCGAACAGGGCGACGTCAGCGCGAACGACTGCTTCCGGCCGGTGACGCGCTACTTCGACCGGATCACGTCGCCCGAGCAGCTGCTGGTCGCACTGCCGCGCGCGATCCAGGTGATGACCGACCCCGCGCAATGCGGCCCCGTGTGCCTCGCGCTGCCGCAGGACGTGCAGACCTTCGCGTACGACTGGCCGGAGGATTTCTTCGCGCCGCCGGTGATCCGGATGCGCCGCCCGCCTGCCGACACGCTCGAACTCGCGGATGCGCTCGACGTGTTGAAAGCGGCGAAGAAACCGCTGATCGTCGCCGGCGGCGGCGTGCTGTACAGCCAGGCATGGGACGCGCTGCGCACGTTCGCCGACACGCACGGCGTGCCGGTCGCCGAATCGCAGGCCGGCAAGGGCAGCCTCGCGTGGGACGACCCGCTGAACCTCGGCTCGATCGGCGTGACGGGCTCACCCGCCGCGAACCGCGCGGCCGCGCAGGCCGACGTGGTGTTCGCGGTCGGCACGCGCCTGCAGGACTTCACGACCGGCTCGCACGCGCTGTTCGGCAATGCGACGCTGCTGAGCCTGAACGTGCAGCCGTTCGACGCGGGCAAGAAACGCGGCCGGCAATTGATCGCCGATGCGCGCACGGGCCTCGGCCAGCTGTCGGCCGCGCTCGCCGGCTGGCGCGCGGATGCGGCGTGGACGGCCGCGAACCAGGATCAGGCCGCCGCGTGGAACGCGCGCGTGACCGAGCTGACCACGCGCGTGCCGAAGGACACCCTGCCGTACGACGCGGAAGTGATCGGCGCGGTGCGCGACTCGGCGGCCGACGCGGGACGCGACAGCGCGCGCGACGATCTCGTCGTGTGCGCGGCCGGCACGCTGCCGGCCGAACTGCACAAGCTGTGGCGCAGCGGCGTGCCGGGCAACTACCACATGGACTACGCGTACTCGTGCATGGGCTACGAGGTCGCAGGCGGCCTCGGCGCGAAGCTCGCGCGGCCCGAGCGCGAAGTGATCGTGATCGTCGGCGACGGCTCGTACATGATGCTCAACGCCGAACTCGCGACGTCCGTGATGCTCGGCCGCAAGCTCATCGTCGTGATCCTCGACAACCGCGGCTACGGCTGCATCGAGCGGCTGCAGATCAATTGCGGCGGCGCGAGCTTCAACAACATGCTCGACGACTGCGTGCCGGAAGGCGGCGAACGCTCGACGATCGACTTCGCGATGCATGCGCGCTCGATGGGCGCCGAAGCCGTGCACGTGCGCGACGTCGGCGAGCTGCGCAGCGAAATGAAGCGTGCGCGCGCGGCGAAGACGAGCCAGGTCATCGTGATCGACACGACGCACGAGCGCACGACCGCGGACGGCGGCGCGTGGTGGGAAGTCGCGGTGCCGCAGGTATCCGCGCGCGCCGGTGTCGAACGCGCGCACCGGACGTATCTCGACGAGAAAACCCGGCAGCGGCGCTGATCCGTTTCCCCATTCAATCCGCCGCTCCGCGAAAACAACATTCGAACCAAGGAAGCACGTCATGAGCTGGAACGTTCGCATCGGTATCAATCCCCTGTCGTGGATGAACGACGACCTGCCGTCGCTCGGCGGCGAGACGCCGCTCGAGACGGCACTGAAGGAAGGCGCCGAAATCGGCTACGCGGGCTTCGAGCTCGGCAACAAGTTTCCGAAGACGGGCCCCGAGCTGAAGGCGAAGCTCGCCGAGTTCGGGCTCGTGTGCGTGTCGGGCTGGTATTCGGGATTTCTGGCGGAAGTCGCGCCGGGCATGAGCGACGCCGATGCCGTCGAGGCCGAAATCGAGCGCTGCCGCGCACACATGACGAAGCTGCAGTTCAACGACGTGAAGGTCGTGGTGTACGGCGAATGCGCGGGCACGATCCAGGGCAGCATCGACACGCCGGTCGCCAAGCGCCCGCGTTTCGTCAACGATGAAACCTGGCGGCGCTATGCGGCGCGCCTCGACGCATTCGGCGCGCACCTGCTCGAGACCTACGGGATCAAGCTCGCCTACCATCACCACATGGGCGCGTACGTCGAATCGCCGGACGACGTCGACCGGCTGATGGCGCTGACCGATCCGGCGAAGGTGTTCCTGCTGTTCGACACGGGCCACGCGTATTTCGGCGGCGCGGCCGATCCGGTCGCGCTGCTGAGGAAGCACGTGGCGCGCGTCGTGCACGTGCACTGCAAGGACGTGCGGCCGCAGGTCGTCACGCAGGCGCGCAACGGCGGCTGGAGCTTCCTGAACGGCGTGATCAACGGCACCTTCACGGTGCCGGGCGACGGCGCGCTCGATTACGAAGCGACGCTGCGCACGCTGAAGGACGCCGGCTACGAAGGCTGGCTCGTGGTCGAGGCCGAGCAGGACCCGGCCGTCGCGCCGAGCTATCAGTATGCGAAGAAGGGCTACGAATCGCTGCGCGCGATCGTCGACCGGTTGAGCGCGTAAGCCCCGTCATCTCATCGAGGAACCTCACGCCATGACGATTTCTCCCCTGCTGGTCAAGGCATCCGCCGACCGCGAAATCTGCAACGTGACGCCCGAGTCGGCCGGCTGGAAACACGTCGGCTTTCGCGCGCTGCGCCTGAAGGCCGGCGACACCGAAACGCTCGACACGGGCACGCGCGAACTGTGCGTCGTCGTGCTCACGGGCACGCTGCGCGCGCAAGTCGACGGCGAGACCTACGACGCGCTTGGCAAGCGCGACAGCGTGTTCGAGGAAGTGTCGCCGGACGCACTGTACGTGCCGGGCGGCAAGACCGTCACGCTGGTGGCGACGCGCGACGCGGAAGTCGCGCTGTGCACCGCGCCTTACGCGAGCGGCGACAAGCGCGTGCAGCGCCTCGACGGCGAACGGATGCGGCGTGCGGTGCGCGGGCAAGGCACCAACACGCGCTACGTATGCGACATCCTGATGGGCGACAACCCGGCCGCGGACCGGCTGCTGGTCGTCGAAGTGATCACGCCCGCGAGCCACTCGAGCAGCTATCCGCCGCACAAGCACGATCGCGACGCGGCGCCCGACGAAACGTCGCTCGAGGAAACCTATTACCACCGGATCGATCCGCCGCAGGGTTTCGCGTTCCAGCGCGTGTACACGGACGACCGCAGCCTCGACGAGGCATGCGCGGTCGAGAACCACGACGTCGTGATGGTGCCGCGCGGCTATCACCCGGTGGTCGCGCCGCACGGCTACAACCTGTACTACCTGAACGTGATGGCCGGGCCGAGCCGCGCGTGGGCGTTCAAGAACGACCCCGCGCACGAGTGGATGCTCGACGCGGCGCCCGGGCGCTGAAGCATTGACGCGCTGAACGATCGACGGCCGGCGCGCGATGCAGGACGCGCGCACGAGCCGGACTTGCGACGACACGGAGCTGCCATGCCGATCCCTTTCCCGCGCTGCGCGCCCACGCCCTTCGGCGACACGGCCTCAACGCCGATGCTGGCGCACTTCGATGCCGACGTCGCGCGCCGGCTCGGCGACATCGCGGTCAATCTCGCGTCGCGCCGCGGGCTGCCGATCGCGGTCGGCATCGTCGGCGAAGCCGCACCGCTGTTCTATTGCGCGCTCGACGGCAGCCGCGCCCGCGACAGCGACGCGATCCGCCGCCGGCAGAACACGGTGTTGCGCTTCGGCGCCAGTTCGCTCGAGGTCGGCGCGCGCTTTCGCCGCGCCGGCTGGTCGTTGCAGTCGCAGGGATTGTCGGATGCCGACTATGCGCTCGACGGCGGCGGCGTGCCGCTGCGGCTGGCCGACGGCGGCATCGTCGGCGCGATGGCGATCGCCGGGCTCGACGACGAACGCGATCATGCGCTCGTCGTCGAGAGCCTGCGCTGGCATGTCGGCGCGAACGCGCTCGCGATGATCGCGTAGCGGGCGCGCGCCGGCTCGCGCGATCAGTGCAGCCCGCCGCTCGCGACGAGGCGCTCGCCGGTCAGCCAGCGCGCATCGTCCGATGCGAGGAACACCGCGACCGACGCGATGTCGTCCGGCTCGCCGAGGCGGCCGAGCGGCGTCTGGCTTTGCACCTGCCGGTCGAGGTCCGAACCGATGATGCCCGCGCTGTGCGTGCCTTCGGTCACGATCATGCCCGGGTTGATCGCGTTCACGCGAATCTTGCGCGGGCCGAGTTCGAGCGCGAGCACGCCGGTGATCGCGTCGACGGCGCCCTTGGTGCCGCTGTACACGGCGCTTGCGGGCGGCGTGATGCTCGTCACCACGGAACTGATGTTGATGATGCTCGCGCCTTCGCCCAGATGCTTGACGGCGGCCTGCGTCGTCAGCAGCACGCCGAGCACGTTCGTGTCGAACTGCCGGCGGTAGTGCTCTTCGGTGATCGCCTCGATCGGCGCGAATTCGTACACGCCGGAATTGTTGACCAGCACGTCGAGACGGCCGTACGTGTCGATCGCCGTATCGACGATGCGCTGCGCGTCCGCGGCCTTCGACACGTCGCCGCCGACCGCGACCGCGCGGCCGCCCGCTTCGACGATCGCGCTCACGACCGCGTCGGCACCGGCCTTGCTGCTCGCGTAGTTGACGACGACCGACGCGCCTTCGGCGCCCAGCGCCTTCGCGATTGCGGCGCCGATCCCCTTGGAAGCGCCCGTGACGATCGCGACCTTGCCTGCCAGCTTGCTCATGATTTCATTCCCCAGTCGGAAGACTTCGATGGATGGGTACCGGTCGCGCCTGTCGCGGCGCACCGGCCTTGCTGGCAATCTTCGCGGTTCCGGCGGCCGCGATAAAGCGGCTCGACACGAATTGACTGGCGAGGTTTGCCGAACAATCGGTCGACGGACGGTCAGCCGGCGCTCAGCCACGTGCCGACGACGTCGCCGGCGAGCCCGTCGAGCGCGCCGTCGTAGACGATCCGCCCGCGCCCCATTATCGCGACGCGCTGCGCGAGCCGCGGCGCGAGCTGCAGCCGCTGCTCGATCAGCAGGATCGCGACGCCGTCGTCCTGCAGCGCGGCAAGGCAGGCGCCGACTGCGTCGACCGCGAGCGGCGCGAGCCCTTCGGCCGGTTCGTCGACGATCAGCACGCGCGGGCGGCCCGCGAGCGCGCGCACCAGCGCGAGCACCTGCTGCTCGCCGCCCGAGAGCCGCCCGGCCTTCACGTCGGCCCGCGCGCCCAGCAGCGCAAAGCGCGCGAGCAGCCGGTCGAGCGCGGCACGTTCGGCCGCGCCGCTCAGGCCGCGCAGCCCGAGCCGCAAGTTGTCGCGCACGCTCAGCAGCGGAAATACGTCGCGGCTTTCGGCGACGTACGCGACGCCGCGCCGCGCGATCTCGAACGTGCGCGCGCCCGCGCATTCGGCGCCGGCGATGCGCACCGAGCCCGCGGTGCGCACGAGCCCCATCACGGCCTTCGCGAGCGTCGAGCGGCCCGCGCCGTTGCGGCCGAGCAGCGCGAGCGTCTCGCCCGGCGCGAGCGCGAGATCGACGCCGTCGAGCACGGGCTGGCTTCCGTACCATGCACGCAGGCCGCGGATGTCGAGCAGCGCGCTCATGCACCCTCGCCGAGATAGGCGGCGCGCACGGCCGGGTCCGCGCGGATCGCGTCGGGCGCACCGGTCGCGACCACCGTGCCGCGCACGAGCACCGTGATGCGCTCGGCGAAGCCGAACACCGCATCCATGTCGTGCTCGATCATCAGCACCGTGCGGCCCTGCGTCGTCGCGCGGATCAGCGCGATCATCCGCGCCGCCTGGTCGCGGTTCATGCCGGCGGTCGGCTCGTCGAGCAGCAGCGTGCGCGCGCCGCTCGCGAGCGCGATGCCCAGATCGAGCGCGCGCTGTTCCGCATAGCCGAGCGCGCCGGCCGGCGCGTCGCGCCGCGCATCGAGGCCGATGTCGTGCAGCACGCGCGCGGCCGCGCGATCGACCGAGGCCGATTCGCGCAGCCGGTTCCACCAGCGCCGCCGCTCGGCCGGCGCATGCAGCGCCGCGCAGCGCAGGTTGTCGAACACGCTCAGCCGCGCGAACGCGCTCGTCTGCTGGAAACTGCGGCCGATGCCGAGCCGGCTCGCGACGACCGGCCCGCGCCCGCGCAACTCGACACCGTGCAGCACGACGCGCCCGCGCGTCGGCCGCGTCGCGCCGGCGATCACGCCGAACAGCGTCGACTTGCCCGCGCCGTTCGGCCCGATCAGCGCATGACGCTCGCCGGCCGCGATGCTCAATTCGATGCCGTCGAGCACGGTCTGCGCACCGAAACGCTGCACGATCCCGTGGAGCGCGATCGCGTTGCCGTTCATAGTCCGTCCTCCCGCGTGCCGTGCCGGTGGTTCAGCAACCGCGCGCGCCAGCCCCACAGCAGCGTGCCGATGCCGGCCGCCGAGGCCGCGACGGCCCAGCCCGCCGGCGAATCGGCATCGATGCCCCACGCGCCGAACGCGATGCCGGTGCCGTCGTCCTGCGCGAAACGCCACGCATAGCCGAGCTCGGCCGCGCAGACGATCGCGACGCCCCAGAACACGCACGCGCCGACGCCGCACAACAGGCGCCACCGCTCGGCCGCCGGCGCGCCGCGCCGCAATGCATGCGCGAACGCTTGCGCGATGCCCGCGATCCCGCGCGGCGCGGCGACGACGACCGCGACGAACAGCACGCCGAGATACAGCGCCCATGCGCGCGACACGCCCGCGACGACGACGCTCAGCGCGGTCAGCACCACCGCGCCGGCCGCCGGCCCGAAGAACGTGCCGGTGCCGCCGATCACCGCGGCGATCAGCACGGTCGCCGAACGCGCCATCGACACGCTGTCGGGCGTCGCGATCTCGACGTCGATCAGCGTCAGCGTGCCCGCGATGCCCGCGAAGAACGACGCGCAGGTGACCATCGCGAGCCGTACGCGGCGCGGCTCGGTGCCGAGTGCGGCGACGCGCGCGGGGTTGTCGCGCACCGCGTTCGCGAGCCGGGCGAGCGGCGTGCGCGTCAGCGCGTGCATCGCCAGCGCCGACACGATGCACCATGCGGCGATCACCGCGTAGGCGTGCGTTTGCGCACCGAAATGCCAGCCGCCCCAGGGCGCGCCGCTCGCGCGGTCGATCGGCACGCCGCCGACGCCGCCGAACCACGCAGGCACGCTCCACGCGGCCGCCGCGACGCATTCGCCGAGGCCGAGCGTGATCATCGCGAACACGGTGCCCGCGCGGCGTGTCGCGAGCAGGCCGGCCAGGAACCCGAAGCCCGCGCCGGCCGCGCCGCCGACGAGCGGCAACAGCGGCAGCGGCGCGCCGACATGATTGAACCAATGCGCGGCGGCGAACGCGCCGAGCCCCGCGACGGCGGCATGGCCGAACGACAGCAGCCCGGTCGTGCCGAGCTGCAGGTTGTACGACAGCGCGAGCACGACGAGCGCGGCCGTCTGCGCGAGATAGCCGAGCATCGCGCCATGCGGCCACAGCCACGCGGGCACGGCCACGCACGCGGCGAACAGCACCCAGCGCAGCGCGCCGGCCCGCGCGCGGCTAGCCATCGACACGCTCGCCGAACAGCCCGCGCGGCCGGGCGACCAGCACCGCGACGAGCAGCAGGTACGGGACCAGCGGGGCGAGCTGCGCGATCGACACGGCCGCGACGCCGTCGGGCAGCGCGAGGCCCGCCCATCGCGCGAGGTCGCGCAGCGACGTGTCGCTGGACGCCGCGAAGGTCTGCGCGAAGCCGACCGCGAGCGACGCGGCGAACGCGCCGCCGAGCGAGCCGAGACCGCCGATCACGACGATCGCGAACACCACCGACCCGACGGTCTCGGCCAGCGCCGGCTCGATCACCGCGAGCGGCGCGCCGATCACGCCGGCCAGCGCCGCGAGCGCGGTGCCCGCGCCGAACAGTCCCGTCATCACGCGCGGCACGTCGTAGCCGAGCGCCTCGACGGCCGCGCGGTGCGTGAGCGCGGCGCGCACGACGAGGCCGAGGCGCGACGCGCGCAGCAGCGCGCCGAGCGCGGCCAGCATCGCCGCGGACATCGCCATCATGAAGAGCCGGTAGCGCGGCAGCGCGAGGCCGAACACGGTCACGGGCGCGCCGTCGAACAGCGGCGGCACCGGGGCCGGCAGCGGTGCGAGGCCCCACAGCAGTTTCGCGCCCTCGCCGATCAGGTACGCGAGCCCGAAGGTCAGCAGCAGTTCGCTCGTGTGCCCGTGCGCCTGCACGCGGCGCAGCAGGGCGCGCTCGCAGCCGGCGCCGAGCAGCCCGACCGCGAGCGGCGCGAGCCCGAGCGCGGGCCAGAAACCCGCGCGGGCCGCGATGCTGTAACCGACGTACGCGCCCAGCATGTAGAAGCTCGCATGCGCGAAGTTGAGCACGCCCTGCACGCTGAAGATCAGCGTGAGGCCGGCCGACAGCATGAACAGCAGCAACCCGTAGCTGAGGCCGTTGAACGCCTGGAGCGCGAACGCGTGCACCGCCGCGCGCCCGTCAGCCGGCGAGCGGTTCGAGCGCCGCGCGCAGCGCGTCCGGCAGCGGCACCGGGCGGCGCGTGCCGCGATCGACGTACACGTGCACGAAGTGTCCCTGCGCGGCCGGCGCGGCTTCGCCCGCCGCGAACAGCCCGATCTCGTAGCGCACGCTCGACGTGCCGAGCTTCGCGACGCGCAGCCCCGCGTCAACCGACTGCGGAAAGACGAGCGGCGCGAAGTAGTTGCACTGCGTCTCGACCACGAGCCCGATCGTCTGCCCGTGCTCGACGTCGAGTACGCCCGCGCGGATCAGGTATTCGTTCACGACGGTGTCGAAGTAGCTGTAGTAGACGACGTTGTTCACGTGCCCGTAGACGTCGTTGTCCATCCAGCGGGTCGTGATCGGCAGGAAGTGGCGGTAGGCGTCGCGCGGACGCGGCTGCGGCTTGTCGGACATGGCGGTGGCGATGGCGGTGGGCGGTCAGGACGAGGAAGATGAAGCGCACGTCGCGCGGCGGCCGTGCGGAACGGCCCGCCGGCGAATGGCGAGATGCCGCGCCGCGATCGTGCCCGGCGCGACGGACGACATGGCGGCGGCGCGGCCCGTCACTGCCCCGCTCGGTCGACGAATTCGAAATCGAGGCCGCGCGCGCGCATCCAGTCGGCGAGCGCGTAGCCGGTGCCGGCGCGCCACGGGCGCAGCAGCGGCGGATCGACGAGCCGGTATTCGAGCAGTTCCGGCGACAGCGCGACGGTGCCCGACGCGCGCACGTGGTACGCGATGATCAGCTCGTTCTTGCGGATGAATTCATAGACGCCGACCAGCGTGACCTGCTCGGCCTTCAGCGCGGTTTCCTCGAACACCTCGCGCGCGATGCCGTCCTCGGGCGTCTCGCCGTTCTCGAGGAAGCCGGTGATCAGCGCGAACATCCCTTCCGGCCAGGCCGCGTTGCGCGCGAGCAGGATCTTGCCGTCGAGCTCGACGATCGCCGCCACCACCGGCAGCGGGTTGTTCCAGTGCACGTAGCCGCACGTGTCGTCCGGGCAGGCCCGGCGGATGCGGCCGCCTTCGTGGTCGGGATCGGCGCGCTCGGTCAGCGGACGCGCGCAGCGCGGGCAAAAACGGTAGTCGGCGGTGGTCATCGATGGGGATCTGGCGAACGCCCGGCGGCGGCCTGCGGGCCGCGTCGCGCGCCCGCTCGGCGCGGGAAAGGCCTCATTCTAGCGAGTTTGCCCGCGCCGCAGACGATCCGGCCCCGATGAAGTCAGGGTTGCATGCGGGGTTGCGCGCGCCCGCGTGCGGCGGTTGCCGCGAAGCCGGCGGCACCGGCGAGCAACGCGCCAGCCGCGACCCACAGCGCCGGCGAGAACGACCCGAAGCGCGCGGTCAGCGGCGCGGCGACGAGCGGGCCGAGAATCTGCCCGACCCCGTACGACGCGGTCGCATAGCCCATCAGCCCGGCCGCTCGCTCGCCATGCAGCCGCCGCGCCTCGCGCATCGCGAACAGCGTGATCGCGGTGAACGGCAGGCCAAGCAGCGCGCTGCCGGCCGAGAAGCCGCCTGCGTTCGGCCAGACGATCCCCGCCGCGATCCCGAGCGCCTGCGTCGCGCAGCCGGCGGCGAGCAGCAGCCGGTTGTCCCAGTGGCCGGGCAATCGCGACGCGGCGATCACGCCGACGATCAGCGCCGCGCCGAACATCGGCCAGAACAGGTCGGGCCACGGCGACCCTGCCGGCAGCGCGGCACGCGCGATCACCGGCAGGAACGTCGCGGTGATGATGTAGCCGAAGCCCGGCATCCCGTACAGCACGACGAGCCACGCGGCGTCGGCGCGATGGCGCCGTGCGTCGTGCGGTGCCGCGGCCGGCGCGGCCGGTCGCTCGCGCACGGCCGGCGCCGCGGCGCCCCGCGCGGCGGTTGTCGAGGTGGCCGGCCCCGGCGCGCTGCCGAACGTGCGCCAGATCGCGACCGACAGCAGCGCCGACAACGCCGCGAAGCCGAGCCAGCCGGGCGCCGCGCGATGGCCGGCGAGCGCGCTGCCAATCAGCCCGGTCAGCACGATCCCGACGCCCGGCCCCGCGTAGATCACCCCGCTCCACTCGGGCGCATGCAGTTCGGTGAGCCGCCGCAGCCCCCATTGCGACACGAACACGAACGTCCATGCGCTGACGACGCCCGCGACGAAGCGCACCACGAGCCACACGGAGAGCAGATGGCCGACGCCCATCGCCGCAGTCAACAGCACGGTGGCGGCCAGCCCGAAGCGCACCATCCGCGCGGGCGCGACCCGCACGGCCGCGCAACTGACCGCGCCGACGAAATAACCCGCGTAGTTCGCCGACGCGAGCCAGCTGCCGGCCTTCAGGCCGATCGAGCCGTCGGCGAGCATCAGCGGCAGCAGCGGCGTGAACGCGAAGCGGCCGACGCCGAGCGCGACCGCCAGCCCGATCATGCAGGCGAGCGCGGCCGCGCGGGCGCGGCGGTCGGCGTCATCGGGCAGGTGTACGCCGGCGACGGCGCTCGGGGCATCGGAACGGGACATGGCGGCATGGGCCGCGCGCGGCGCGCGCCGGCCGGAACGGAAATCGGAACGCTTGTATCGTAGCTTGACCGAACGTTCTCGATAAATGAATAATCAAGAATCCACATATCTCCAGGAGAGAATCATGGACCTGGCGGCGCTGGCGATTTTCCGGGCTGTCGTGCGCGAGAACGGTGTGACGCGCGCAGCGGCGAAGCTCAATCGCGTGCAATCGAACGTGACGACGCGCATCAAGCAGCTCGAGGAGGAACTCGGCGCGGCGCTGTTCGTGCGCGACGGCCGCCGGCTCGTGCTGACGCCGGCCGGGCACACGCTGCTGCCGTACGCGGAGCGGCTGCTCGCGCTTGCCGACGAGGCGCGCGACGCGGTGCGCGAGGACACGCCGCGCGGGCGGCTGCGGCTCGGCACGATGGAAAGCACGGCCGCGAGCCGGCTGCCGACCGTGCTCGCGCGTTATCACCATGCGTGGCCCGACGTGTCGCTGGAGCTCGTGACCGGCACGACCGGCTGGCTGATCGACAAGGTGCGTGATTTCGAGATCGACGCGGCGCTGTTTGCGCGGCCGCCCGAGCCGGACACGCTGCCCGACACGTTCGAGACGGTGCCGATCTTCCGCGAGGATCTCGTGCTGCTGACGCCGCGCGGCCATCCGCCGGTGCGCACGCCGCGCGACGTGATCCTGCCGACGCTGGTCGCGTTCGAGCGCGGCTGCACGTACCGGAAATATGTCGAGCAATGGTATGCGGCGCACGGGATGAAGCCCGCGCGCGTGCTCGAACTCGGTTCGTATCACGCGATCGTCGCGTGCGTCGCGGCCGGCGCCGGCATCGCGGTCGCGCCGCGCTCGGTGCTCGAGTTGCAGCCCGAGACCGGCAACGTCGCCGCCCACACGATCCCCGAACTCGAAGGGATCGACACGCTGCTCGCGTGGCGGCATGGTTACGCATCGGCGGCGCTCGCCGCGTTGCGTGATGCGCTGGGCGAGGCTGCGCGGGAGCCGGGTGATGCGACCAAGGCGGCGGTGGCCGCATCGGTGTCGGCCTGAGTCGGGATCGCCGGCAGCCGCTGGTGCGCGTGCTCGATCTTCATTCCGACACGGGCGATGCGGCCAGGGCGGTGGTGGCCGCGTCGGCGTCTGCCCGAGCCGGGAACGCAGGCGAGCGCCGGCGAGCGCGCTAATTCTTCACACCGACAAAAACAAAACGACCCGACCGGCACACGTGCCGATCGGGTCGTTTTTTTGATGCGAAGCGATGTGACGCGACGCGGTCAGCCCGACCACACCGCGTCACCAGCCATGCCGATCAAAGACGCTCTTCGACCCAGCCCTTGACGCCTGCCAGCGCGCCCGGCAGGTTCGCCGGTTCCGTGCCGCCTGCCTGCGCCATGTCCGGACGGCCGCCGCCCTTGCCGCCGACCTGCTGCGCGACGAAGTTCACGAGCTCGCCGGCCTTGACCTTCTTGCTTGCGTCCGGCGTGACGCCCGCGATCAGGCTGACCTTGCCGCCTTCGACGGCCGCCAGCACGATCGCCGCGCTCTTCAGCTTGTCCTTCAGCTTGTCGACCGTCTCGCGCAGCGTCTTCGCGTCCGCGCCGTCGAGCGTCGCGGCCAGCACGAACACGCCGCCGACTTCGATCGCCTGCTGCGCGAGCTCGTCGCCCTGGCTCGACGCGAGCTTCGACTTCAGCGCGCCCAGTTCCTTCTCGAGCGACTTCACCTGGTCCTGCACCTGCGCGATGCGTTGCGTGAGTTCCGACGGCTGCGCCTTCAGCGCGGCGGCCGCTTCGTTCACGCGCGCATCGAGCTCCTGCACGTAGCGCACCGCGTTGTCGCCGGTGATCGCCTCGACCCGGCGGATGCCGGCCGCGACGCCGCCTTCGACGACGATCTTGAAGAAGCCGATGTCGCCGGTGCGGTGCACGTGCGTGCCGCCGCACAGTTCGCGCGAGAAGCCGAGATCGAGCACGCGCACTTCGTCGCCGTACTTCTCGCCGAACAGCGCCATCGCGCCGCCCTTCACCGCTTCGTCGTACGGCATCACGCGCACGATGCCCGGCGCGTTGGCCAGAATCTCGTTGTTGACGATCTGCTCGACGCGACGGATTTCGTCGTCGGTCAGCGGCGCGTTGTGCGCGAAGTCGAAGCGGGTTTTCTCCGCGTCGACGAGCGAGCCCTTCTGCTGCACGTGTGCGCCGAGCACTTCACGCAGCGCCTTGTGCATCAGGTGGGTCGCCGAGTGGTTGCGCTGCGTGCGGGCGCGACGATGCGCGTCGATTTCCGCGCGCAGCACGTCGCCGACCTTCAGCGTGCCCTGTTCGAGCGTGCCGTGGTGGCCGATCACGTCGGCCTGCACCTTCAGCGTGTCGGCCACGGCGAAGCGCGTCGCTGCATTCGCGAGCACGCCCTGGTCGCCGACCTGGCCGCCCGATTCCGCGTAGAACGGCGTGTGGTCGAGCACGACGACCGCATCCTGGCCATGCTTCACTTCGTTGACGGCCGAACCGTCGACGTACAGCGCGACGACCTTCGCGTCGTCGAACGCGATCTCTTCATAACCGTGGAACGTGGTCTTCGCGCCCGAGTATTCGAGGCCCTGCGTGGCCTTGAACTTGCCGGCCGCGCGCGCCTGCTCGCGCTGACGCGCCATCGCGTCGTCGAACGCCGGCTCGTCGACCGTCATCCCGCGCTCGCGGCACACGTCGGCCGTGAGGTCGAGCGGGAAGCCGTACGTGTCGTGCAGCTTGAACGCGAGTTCGCCGTCGAGCACCTTGCCGCCCTTCGCGTCGACATCCGCCAGCGCCGCTTCGAGGATCGACATCCCGTGCTCGATCGTCTCGAAGAAGCGCTCTTCTTCCTGGCGCAGCACGTCGGTCACGCGCTGTTCGGCTTCCTTCAGTTCCGGATAGGCTGCGCCCATCTCGGCGACGAGGTCGGCCACCAGCTTGTGGAAGAACGAGCCCTTGCGGCCGAGCTTGTAGCCGTGGCGGATCGCGCGGCGCACGATGCGGCGCAGCACGTAGCCGCGGCCTTCGTTGCCGGGGATCACGCCGTCGACGATCAGGAACGAGCACGCGCGGATGTGATCGGCGATCACCTTCAGCGAGTTGTTCGTGAGGTCGCTGATCTCGGTCACGCGCGCGGCGGCCTTGATCAGGTTCTGGAACAGGTCGATCTCGTAGTTGCTGTGCACGTGCTGCAGCACCGCGGCGAGGCGCTCGAGGCCCATGCCGGTGTCGACCGACTGCTTCGGCAGGCGCGTCATGTTGCCCTGCGCGTCGCGGTTGAACTGCATGAACACGAGGTTCCAGATCTCGATGTAGCGGTCGCCGTCTTCTTCAGGCGATCCCGGCGGGCCGCCCCACACGTCCGGGCCGTGGTCGTAGAAGATTTCGGTACACGGGCCGCACGGGCCGGTGTCGCCCATCGTCCAGAAGTTGTCCGACGCGTAGCGCGCGCCCTTGTTGTCGCCGATGCGGATGATCCGCTCGGTCGGCACGCCGACTTCCTTCGCCCAGATGTCGTACGCTTCGTCGTCTTCCTGGTAGACGGTAACCCACAGCTTTTCCTTCGGCAGCTGGTAGACCGTGGTCAGCAGTTCCCACGCGAAGCGGATCGCGTCGTGCTTGAAGTAGTCGCCGAACGAGAAATTGCCGAGCATCTCGAAGAACGTGTGGTGGCGCGCCGTGTAGCCGACGTTCTCGAGGTCGTTGTGCTTGCCGCCCGCGCGCACGCTGCGCTGCGCGGTCGTGGCGCGCGTGTACGGACGCGGATCCGTGCCGAGGAACACGTCCTTGAACTGGACCATGCCCGAGTTCGTGAACATCAGCGTGGGGTCGTTACCGGGCACGAGGCTCGACGAGCGGACGATCGTGTGGCCCTTCGATTCGAAGAATTTGAGGAATTTCTCGCGGATTTCGGCAGCTTTCATGGCGTGCGGGGAATGTCTGGCTGAGACGGCTTCAAACGCCGGCCGTCCTCGCGGACGCACGGCGGGCAGATATCGTAAACGAGCGATTATACGATACAGATCGGCGGCTCCCACGCCAGCGGCCCGCCGCGCCGGACGAGCGGCCTGGGCCACCGGCGCGGCCGATTCGCCTTAAGATGCTCGGCATGCCAATCCGCCTTGCCTCGGGCCGGGCGAGCCATGAAAGGAGACGATTCGACGATGGGTGCCCTGAGCCATATCCGCGTGCTGGACCTCACCCGCGTGCTCGCGGGCCCGTGGTGCGCGCAGACGCTTGCCGACTTCGGCGCGGACGTGATCAAGGTCGAGCGCCCCGGCGCCGGCGACGACACGCGCCACTGGGGGCCGCCGTACCTGAAGGACGCGACCGGCGCCGATACGGCCGAGGCCGCGTACTACCTCGCGGCGAACCGCAACAAGCGCTCGGTGACGGTCGACATCGCGACGCCGGAAGGCCAGCAGATCGTGCGCGAGCTCGCCGCGCAGAGCGACGTCGTGCTCGAGAACTACAAGGTCGGCCAGCTGAAGAAATACGGGCTCGATTACGAATCGCTGCGTGCGGTGAAGCCCGATCTCGTCTACTGCTCGGTCACCGGATTCGGCCAGACGGGCCCGTACGCGCACCGCGCGGGCTACGACTTCATCGTCCAGGGGATCGGCGGCTTCATGAGCATCACCGGCGAGCGCGACAGCGAGCCGGGCGGCGGGCCGCAGAAAGCCGGCGTGGCGATCGCCGATCTCGCGACGGGCCTCTATTCGACGATCGCGGTGCTCGCCGCGCTCGCGCACCGCGATCGCACGGGCGAAGGCCAGTACATCGACATGGCGCTGCTCGACGTGCAGGTCGCGCTGCTCGCGAACATGAACACCAACTTCCTCGCGAGCGGCAAGCCGCCGGTGCGCTGGGGCAACGCGCACCCGAACATCGTGCCTTACCAGACGTTCCAGACGAGCGACGGCTGGATCATCGTCGCGGTCGGCAACGACGGGCAGTTCCGCAAGTTCGTCGAGGCCGGCGGGCGGCCCGAGCTGGCCGACGACGAACGGTTCGCGACGAATCCGTCGCGCGTGCGCCACCGCGAAACGCTGGTGCCGATCCTCGCGGAGATGGTGAAGGCGCGCGGCAAGGCCGACTGGATCGCCGTGCTCGAAGCGGCCGGCGTGCCGTGCGGGCCGATCAACGAACTCGACGAGGTGTTCGACAACGAACAGGTGGTCGCGCGCGGAATGCAGGTGTCG
Organism: Burkholderia sp. USMB20; assembly: GCF_000949135.2. Lineage (GTDB taxonomy): Bacteria > Pseudomonadota > Gammaproteobacteria > Burkholderiales > Burkholderiaceae > Burkholderia. The sequence goes on from NZ_JTAN02000018.1 coordinate 157,426, forward strand.
CTGCCGCACCCGTGCGGCGCGGACGTGAAGCTCGTGCGCAATCCGATCCGGATGAGCGCGACGCCGCCCGATGCGCGCACCGCCCCGCCGCTGCTGGGCGCGCAGACGGAAGACGTGCTGCGCGACATGCTCGGCTACGACGATGTGCGGATCGCCGCGTTGAAGGCGAAGCAGGCGATTTGAGCGCGTGTGATACCCGGCCGACCGCCCACGCAAGCAGTGTCGGCCGGGTATATCGGGGGTCAGCGCTGCGCAAGCGTATCGCACCCGCCAGCGAGCAGTGCGAGCGCGGCACGCGCGGCCGGATCGACGACGATCGCACGACCGCCCGCGCCCGGGAGGCCGGTGACTGCCACCGGGTCCGTGTCGGCCGCCCCCCGGAATACCAATGTCGGAAGCGGTTCGGAGGCGATGCGATCGCGCATTTCCAACGTGCCGAGCGGCGTCGGGAACGCCGTCGCAAGCTCGGCGACGGGCACACTGCCGCGCACGATCAGCGTGGTGAGCGGCGCGAGCCGGTCGGCCAGCCCAGGGGGCGCGACACACTGCCGGGAAACACGGCCGTCGAACGTGACGCGCACGGAGAACGGCGCCGCCGACTGCACGCGATGCGCGTTCACGTTCAGCGTACCGGCGGAGTAGACGAACGACATCACCTCATCCGGCTGCACACTGAGTAGTTCGGTACCCGGCGCGATCGGCACGGGACTGCCGGCGCCCCCGACCATGCTTCGCCAAGCCAATACGACGAGCACGGCGACGAACACCGCGCCGGCCGCGCGAGCGAGCCGGCCTGTTGCCGCGGGCGTCATGACACCTGCACCATGGTTCCGACCGGTGTCCATTCGTACAACTGCCGCGCATCGGCCTCGTTCAGCCGCACACATCCGCGCGAGCCGAACCGGTCACTCAGTGAATTGCGAGCCAGCCGCACGACGCCGAGCGGCATCGGTCCGTGGTATTGATGAAACGCCTTGCCATCCGCGGTGAAGAACATTGCATGATCCATCTGCGCGTTATACATGCGACTGCGATAGGGGTGGTGCTTGCGGAGGATTCTGAACGTGCCCCGATCGGTCGGGTGCTCGCGGTCGCCTGTCACGCAGTCGAAGCGGAACACGCAAACGCGCCCCTCGTATGCTTCCACGCATTGCCGTGACAGATCAACCTGAATCCGTTTCGTCGCGGCGCCGTTGTTTTCTTTGGTTCGGTCGGATCGTGCGGGCTGGACTGGCATGGAGGCTTTCCGTCTGGTCGAATGGCCCGCCAGACTACCCACTACCGACTTCAAGCGATATGGGACACGTCAGAAATTCGGAGCGCTGTCCAACGGCAGGAGTCCGCTGCCGCGCACACCTACCACGATGAGCCCGGATGGCGCGACACGCTACGGGGGACTGTCGACGCGCGTGGCTCCGCCGTTGCTCGGCCACGACAACGAACGGATCGCGGCGTTGAAGGCGAAGCAAACGATCTGAAGGTCCTGCGATCCGCCCTGCGCGACACGGTCAACCTGCGACCGCCAGCGCGTCGAGCCAGCCGCGCCCCTGCGGCCAGTCGCCGAGCCCGCTGTCCGCGTTGATGTGGCCGCGCGGGCCGAGGTCATGAAACGCGCTGCCCCACGCGTGCGCGCAGCTGCGCGCGAACGCGAGCGAGCCGTACGGATCGTCGCTGCTCGCAACCACGCAGGTCGGAAACGGCAGCCGCTCGTGCGGCACCGGCCCGAAACCGTGCGCGTCGGCCGGAAACGCCGGCCCGGCCGGATCGGGCAATGCGACGAGCAGCGCGCCGCGCACTTTCTCGAGCGCGGCCGGCCGCGCGTAACGGGTCGCCCACCACGCGGTGGTCAGCGTGCCGAGGCTGTGCGCGGCGATCGTCACGGGGCCCGGCGCGGCTTCGACCGCACGATCGAGCGCGAGACACCAGCCGTTGCGGAACGCACGGTCCCAGTCGGGCATCGCGATGCGCACGAAACGCGCGTCGGCGCGCTCCCAGCGGCTTTGCCAGTGGAACGGGCCGGAGTTGCCGTAGCCCGGCAGCACGAAAACGAGAGAATCGCTCATGGAAGGTTCGTCGACGCATGAAGTCGTTATGTAACGTCGACGAAGTGTCGCACACCCGCTCCTCCCTGATGTTGCCTGTCGAATCGCGGAATGGATGTGCGGTGCATGAATCGGTCGCGCTGCGTACGCGACCGGCCGGCGCTCACGCGCGCCGGCTTCGGTCAGCGCACGCCGGCGCCGACGAGGCCGCCTGCCGCGGCGCCGGCGACCGTGCCGACCGGGCCGCCCGTGATCAGGTAGCCGAGCGCGCCGCCCGCTGCCGCGCCGATCCCGGCGTTACGCTGCGTATGCGTCATCGCGCATGCGCCGAGTTGCGACAGGGCCGCGACGATTACCGCGGTACGAACGAGAAAAGTGGTCTTCTTCATCATGATTGTTGGCTTCCTCCCGCCCCGCAAAAACTGCGAATGGCGGCATTGATTCGGTGAAGCCATCATAGGAAAAGCCGAATGCGGGGGGCAATCCGATTTACGTCGTGTTACAGCCGACACACTATCGAGATATTGCGATCGGCAGCGCGAACCGCCCTGCCGACGCCGCAACCCGCGCGGGACGGACCCCGGTCAGGTAGAATTACGGGATTAAACCGGCGCGACGCGCCGACACAACCTGACGCCAACCGCATGAGCACCGAACGCAACGACGCCCCCGCGGCTTCCAATTTCATCCGCAACATCATCGACGACGACAACCGCACCGGCAAATGGAGCGGCCGCGTCGAGACGCGCTTTCCGCCCGAGCCGAACGGCTATCTGCACATCGGCCATGCCAAGAGCATCTGCCTGAACTTCAGCGTCGCGCGCGACTACGGCGGCGTGTGCCACCTGCGCTTCGACGACACGAACCCGGAAAAGGAAAGCGTCGAATACGTCGACTCGATCGTCGACGCCGTGCGCTGGCTCGGCTTCGACTGGCGCAAGGACGCGGTCGATCACCAGTATTTCGCGAGCGACTACTACGACAAGCTGTACGAATTCGCCGAGCTGCTGATCCAGCGCGGCAAGGCGTACGTCGACAGCCAGAGCGCCGAGGAAATGCGCGCGAACCGCGGCTCGCTGACCGAAGGCGGCAAGCCGTCGCCGTTCCGCGACCGCTCGCCCGAGGAAAACCTCGACCTGTTCCGCCGGATGAAGGCCGGCGAGTTCAAGGAAGGCGAGCACGTGCTGCGCGCGAAGATCGACATGGCGTCGCCGAACATGAACATGCGCGACCCGGTGATCTACCGGATCCGCTACGCGCACCACTACCGTACCGGCGACGCATGGTGCGTGTATCCGATGTACGACTACACGCACTGCATCTCGGATGCGCTCGAAGGCATCACGCATTCGCTGTGCACGCTCGAATTCGAGGATCACCGCCCGCTGTACGACTGGGTGCTGAACGAACTCGCGGAAGCCGGCGTATTCACGCGCCCGCTGCCGCAACAGATCGAATTCTCGCGCCTGAACCTCACGTACGCGATCACCAGCAAGCGCAAGCTGCTGCAGCTCGTCACCGAAGGTCATGTCGAAGGCTGGGACGACCCGCGCATGCCGACGATCGTCGGCATCCGCCGCCGCGGCTTCACGCCGGAGAGCATTCACCTGTTCTGCGAGCGGATCGGCGTGACGAAGGTCGATTCGTGGATCGACATGAGCGTGTTCGAAGGCGCGCTGCGCGACGACCTCGACGACAAGGCGCCGCGCTCGGTCGCCGTGCTCGATCCGCTGAAGCTCGTGATCGACAACTATCCGGAAGGCCAGGAAGAAGCGTGCACGGCGCCCGTGCACCCGCACCATCCCGACCGCGGCGTGCGCACCTTCCCGATCTCGCGCGAGCTGTGGATCGAGCGCGAGGACTTCGTCGAGAATCCGCCGAAGGGCTATTTCCGCCTGTTCCCGGGCAACAAGGTGCGCCTGCGCTACGGCTACGTGATCGAATGCACGGGCTTCGACAAGGACGCCGACGGCAACGTGACGGCCGTGCACTGCAACTACTTCCCGGACAGCAAGTCGGGCACCGAAGGCGCGAACAACTACAAGGTCAAGGGCAACATCCACTGGGTCAGCGCGAAGCACGCGCAGGCGGCCGAAGTGCGGATCTACGACCGGCTGTTCAAGGCGCCGCACCCGGACGCGGGCGGCGCGAACTTCCTCGAGGCACTGAACCCGGACTCGAAGAAGGTCACGCAGGCCTACGTCGAGCCGGGCGCCGGCGACGTCGCGCCGGAAACGCGCCTGCAGTTCGAGCGTCACGGCTATTTCGTCGCCGACCGCGTCGATTCGAAGCCGGGCAAGCCGGTGTTCAACCGGATCGTCGGGCTGCGCGACAGCTGGGGCAAGCCGGCCTGACGGCCTGCTCCGCGCGCGGCGCGGCGGCCTCGAACCGCCCGCCGCAGGATGAAAAAAAACGGCCTTCGGGCCGTTTTTTATTGCGTGCGCGCAAGCGCGGCTGCGCCGGCCGCCGCGCTTACGCGCTCGCCAACCGCCGATGCAGATCCGCGAGCGACAGCGTCGTGCGAAACAGCCGCGCGAGGCTGCGGCTTGCATACGCGTCGACGTCGCCGGGCGCGGTCCAGCGATACGCGTCCATCTCGGGAATCAGCGAGCCGTCGCGACGGCTCGGGAACAGCGACGTGCACGTGCAGCGCGCGGGATCGATCTCGTCGTCCGCGACCTGCACCGCGAACAGGTGCAGGTCCTTGTCGTGACGGTAGGCGAAGCGGCCGAGATCGAGCAGCCGCGCCGGCGCGAACTCGATGCCGGTTTCCTCGCGCAGCTCCCGCAGCGCCGCGTCGACCGGCGATTCGCCGGGCTCGCCCTGCCCCTTCGGGATGTCCCAGTGCGTGGTGTCCGTCGCGTGCGCGAGGAATACGCGGCCGGCCCCGTCGAGAATCACGACGCCGCACGACACCGTGCGCGACGCACCGCTGCGCTTCATTGCACGCGCGCTCAGCGCTTCTGCAGCTGCCACTTGCCCGTGGCGGTCTTGCAATAGACGGGCTTGAGCGTCAGCGTCTGTCCCTTCGCGGAAATGTCGGTGGCGATCTCGCGGCAGGTCTTGCCGTCGTTCTCGGACGTCGACGGCGTGAGCTTCGCATCGATCTGCGTGCCGCGGCCGCTGCTCTGCCAGGTCGTGGTCTCGCCGTCCTTGCCTTCGTCGCGCACCTGCGCCACGGCCTTGGCCAGCGACGCACGGTCGGTCTTGCTGAAGTAGGCGAGCGGCGTGTCGTTCAGGAAGCCCAGGTTGCTCTGTGCGTAGGCAGGCAGCATCGCGGCTGCGCACGCGGCGCCGGCCAGCACGCGCGTGACGACGGAAAGGGATGCACGCATCGACATGTGTTGTTCTCCTTGGATGTTCGATCGAACGGCATGGCGCGCGGCCGGCACTCCGGCGGCCGGCGAACCGGCACGCGCCATGCCCGTCAGCCAGCGAGCATAGCATGCGTGCCGCCAGGAACGTCGTCTAGCGGGCCGCCGACGCGGCTGCCGGTTGATATCCGTCGGTCAGCGTGTTCAGGAACGCGATCACGTCCTTGATCTCGGCCGCGTTCAGCGCGGGCGCGTCGCCGCGCTTGCGGTCGAACGGCGGCTCGCGGTTGATGTTCGGCCAGTAGCGCTTCGGCAGGTCGTCGTAGACCTGCACCTTGCCGTGCACGACCGGATAGAACTTCTCCGGATGGATGTCACGCTCGACGTAGAAGCGCATCACGTCCTCGAGCGAGTGGTACACGCCGTTGTGGAAGAACGTCTTGCGCAGCGCGACGTTGCGCAGCGACGGCGTGCGGAACAGCCCGCAGAATTCGTCGCGGCCCTTCAGGTCGGTGCGCTCGGGGCCGCACGCGCCGAGGTCGTAAAAGCGCGGATCGCGATTGACCGGCAGCGCGCGGTTGCGCGGCACCGCGATCGCGATCAGGCCGAAATCGCTGAACTGCGGCGGCCCGCCTTCGAGCGTGCGCTGGCTCACGTGGCAGCTCGCGCAGTTGCCCTTCTTCTCGTCGTTGAACAGCTGCAGCCCGCGCAGCTCCGCGGGCGTGAGCTGCGCGTGGCCGGCCAGATAGGCGTCGTACTTGCTCGTGTACGGATCGAACAGCGCCGGCTGCTGCTGGAATGCGTCGAGCGCGCGCAGCACCGCACCGAACGTCGCCTGGTCGTCGCCGAGAACCTGGTCGCCGAACGCCTTGCGGAACGCGTCGGCATACGGCGCGGCGCGCACCGCCTTCGCAACCCGCGCCGGCGAACTGCTCATCTCGAAGGGCGACGTGAGCGGAATGCGCGCCTGCGCATCGCGCGTATCGACGCGGCCATCCCAGGTCAGCCCGCCGGTCGGGCCCGCATCGATGCTTTCGTCACCTTCGTCCGGCGAATCGTGGAAGTGCTCGCTGAACGGCGGAATGCCGCGCAGGTACTTCAGCGACGGCACCGCACGAAAGCCCGTGCTGTGCATGTCGTCGCCGCCGAGTTGTGCCGACAGCGCGTTCGGCGGCCCGAACGCATGCTCGGCGCTATGGCACGACGCGCACGCGAGCTTGCCGGACCCCGACAGCGACGGATCGAAGAACAACTGCTTGCCGAGCGCCGTCATCTGCTTCACGCCCTCGAATACCTGTGCGCGCGTCTGCGGCTGGCTGGCCGGCGCGACCGCCGGAGCGGCCGGTGCGGCCTGTGCCGCCGGCACGATGGCGGCGGCCGATGCATCGGCACCGGGGCGCGCATCGCAACCGGCGAGCGCCGCGAGCCCGCCGACCAGCGCCAGCGCCGCCGCGGCAGGGATCAGCGATCGCGCGGACGCGAAGGATTTCAGAAGGCTGTGCATCGTCGTTCTTCTTGTAGCGGTGGGCAATCGGCCGGAGCTTATGTCAGTTCCGTGACCGCCGCATGACGTTCGACCGACAGTCATTTGAAAGCGCCCCTACACCCGGCTGTCAAATCGGTTCCAGATAATGCGCGCAGCCGGCAGGTGTCCGAAGGTTCCCGCGCCGGCCCGACACCACCGCGATTCCCACACGCGACACACGACGAAAGAGAGAACATCGCATGAAGAAGCACGCCTGGATTCGTTACACGCCGATCGCCCTCGCGGCCGCGCTCAGCCTGACCGCCTGCGGCGGCGACGATGTCACGCAGCAAGGCCTGTCGGCCGTCAAGAACGTCGTCGTGATCTACGCGGAAAACCGCAGCTTCGACAACCTGTACGGCAACTTCCCCGGCGCGAACGGCCTGCAGAACGCGACGGCGGCGAACTCGGTGCAGAAGGATCGCGACGGCTCGACGATGGCGACGCTGCCGAAGATCTGGGGCGGCCTGACCGCGACCGGCATCACGCCGGCGGTCACCGAAGCAATGACGGCGAACCTGCCGAACGCGCCGTTCGCGATCGACGATCCGAAGGGCTTCAACCAGTCGATGAGCATCGCGACGCGCGACATCGTGCACCGCTTCTACCAGGACCAGATGCAGATCAACGGCGGCAAGAACGACATGTACGCCGCATGGACCGATGCGGGCGGCCTGACGATGGGCCACTACACGCCGGACCCGTCGAAGCTGCCGCTGTGGAAGATCGCGCAGCAGTACGTGCTCGCCGACAACTTCTTCATGGGCGCGTTCGGCGGCTCGTTCCTGAACCACCAGTACCTGATCTGCGCGTGCGCGCCGTTCTACGCGAACGCGAACACGAGCCCCGCGGCCGGCAAGATCGCCGTGTTGAACGCGGACGGCAAGTCGCTGAAGGTTGCGACGAACTCGCCCGCGTCCGCGCTCAGCGGCCCGCCGAAGTTCGTCAACGACGGCGCGATCACGCCCGACTTCTTCGCGGTCAACACGATGCAGCCGCCGTATCAGCCGAGCGGCAACAAGGCAGCCACGGGCGGCGATCCGCTGCTCGCCGATCCGGCCAATCCGTCGACGATGCCGCCGCAGACGGCGACCAACATCGGCGACCTGATGACCAACGCGGGCGTGTCGTGGGCATGGTACGGCGGCGCGTGGGGCCAGGCGCTGCAGGCGAGCCAGAACGGCACGTCGAACGTGATCTACGGCGCCGACCTGTCGACGCCGAACTTCCAGCCGCACCACCAGCCGTTCAACTACTTCGCGAACCAGGCACCGGGCACCGCGAGCCGCGCGCAGCACCTGCTCGACGGCGGCGCGAACGGCGCCGAGTTCATCAAGGCGATCGACGCGGGCACGCTGCCGCAGGTCACGTTCTACAAGCCGCAAGGCAACCTGAACGAGCACCCGGGCTACACGGACGTCACCTCCGGCGACCAGCACATCGCCGACGTGATCGCGCACCTGCAGGCAAGCCCGCAGTGGAAGAACATGGTCGTCGTCGTCACGTACGACGAGAACGGCGGCTTCTGGGATCACGCCGCGCCGCCGACCGCCGATCGCTGGGGTCCGGGCACGCGGATTCCGGCGCTGATCGTGTCGCCGTACGCGAAGAAGGGTTTCGTGGACCACACGCAGTACGACACGGGTTCGATCCTGCGTCTCATCACGCGCCGCTTCTCGCTGCCGCGCCTGCCGGGCCTGCAGCAGCGCGACGACGCGCTGAAGGCGAACGGCGCGCAGCCGATGGGCGACCTGACGAACGCGCTCACGCTGTCGCCGAACCTGTAACGGCATCACCCGCGAACGGGCCGGCCGCGCGGCCGGCCCGGACGAACGAAGGGCGACCCGCTGCGACCTGCACCCCAAAGCCGGATGCGAATCCCGCCTTTGGGGTGTTTTTCATGCGCGCGCGGTGCCGCGCGGCCGCGTCACCAGCCGTACTTCAGCTCGACGCCGACGTAGTCCGCGTTGTGCCCGCCCGCCTGCCGGATCGCGTCGCCGACCTGGAAGTGCACGGCCTCGACCGCGCCGATCAGGTTCGCGGCAATCGTCCAGTCCGCGCGCAGCTGCACGTACATCCCTGTCCACAGGCCGCCCTTGCCCGCCGTGCCCGGCACCGGAATGTTCGGCTGCTGATAGACGGCGTCGCCGGTCGTCTCGCGCCACTGGAAACCCAGCGCGCCGAGCAGCGACAGGTTCGCCGACGGCTTCAGCGTCACGGACGGCTTCACGTGGATCAGGTTCGCATAGCTCGTGTAGCCGGCCAGCGTGAAGTAATAGCCGTTCGGAAACAGCGGATTGAAGGTGCCGACGCGGCCGTCGTGCGGATGCCGGTCGCCCGAGGCCGCATCGATCTGCAACGCGACGCGCGGCGACCACGGCGCATCGAGCTTGTAGCCCGCGATCGAGCCGACTGCCCACGCACCGATCGTGTCGTTGCCGACCGTCCCGGTCTGCAGCATCGTCTCGAGATCCCAGTCGAAACGGCCCTGCGTGCCCGTGTAGCGAACGTCCCACACGTCGCGATGCTCGGCGCCGCTCGCATCGAGGAAACGCGCGTTGCGGCGGTTGTAGCGCGACCAGTAGCCGGACAGGTCGCCCGGCCCGACCGACTGCCGCTCGACGCGCACGCCGCTGAAGGTGAGACCGCGATTGGACACGTCGTCGAAATCGGACGCGTTGCGGTTCTGCACCGGTTGCGTCGCGTAGCCGATGAAGCGCCATTTCCCGTATTCGTAATCGGCCCAGACCGCATCGAACGCCTGCCGCACGTTCGGGCCGTCGCGCGTGGCGATGAAGCGCTGCAGGTCGAACGCCATCTCCTGCCGGCCGACGCGGAACTTGAACGTGCCGCCGCCGAGCGCGCCCGTGTAGGTCGCGAACGCCTGTTCGAGATCGAGCGGGTTCTTGTCGACGGGCGACACCGTGTTCTTGCCGAACGCGCGCGCATCCTGCAACTGCGCGAAGAACTGCCAGTGCTGGCCGAGATGCGCATCGGCATGCACTTCGACGCGCTGGATCAGGTACGTGTCCGATTGCGCGGAGCCGATCCCGAACAGCGGCGCGTCGTTGGTCTCCAGCCGCTCGCGCAGGTTCACGCCGAGCGATAGATAGGACGCCGGATCGTTGCCGAGCGGAATGTATTTCAGTCCGTCGAGCGGCGCACGCGGCACGCACGGATTCGCGAGCACCGACCAGTCCTCCTGCCAGCGATTGAACAGCACCGTCGGGCGCTTGGCCGTGCACGTCGATGCGGCGGTGGCCGTCTGGGTCGCTGCCGGCGTCGAGGTCGAAACCGATGACGCAGCCGAAGGCTGCGCCGGTCCTAGCGTCGATGTCGGTGTCGGTGTCGGTGTCGGTGTCGGTGTCGGTGTCGGTGTCGAAGTCGAAGTCGAAGTTGAAGTCGAAGTCGAAGTCGAAGTCGTTTCAGCCGCCGTTTCCGCGACCGCCGCGTCGGCGCCCGCGCACAACAGCGCCGCGACGACCGACAGGCGCGCGGCCCGTTCGAAGCCGCGGGCGTCGCGTCTGCGCTGCCCCCGCGCGGTCATGCGCGCTCCTGCGCGGCGGGTGCGGCCGCTTGCGCCGCACACAGTGCAAGCGTCGCGAGCGCGCCGACCGGCGCGAGCAGCGCCAGGAATCCGACGTAGCGGAACCCCAGCGCACCGCACGCCGCGCCGAGCGCGAACGCGACGATCGCCGGCAGCATCTTGCCGAAGCGCGCCCGCGCCGCTGCGCGCGCGGCGTCGGCCGTGCCGGCCGACAGCAGGTCGACGACGTCGAGGATCGCCTGCGTCACGTTGCCCGTCATCACCGTGTTCGGCACGCCGCCCGCGCGCGAAATCACGCGCGGATGCGCGTTCTGCACGCCCATCGCGAACGTGCCGACGATGCCGGCCACGAGCGCCGGCAAGCTGTCGGGCTGCGTGACGGGCGTCGCCCACACGCCGGCCGCGCAGAAGCCGAGCAGCAGCACGGCCTGCACCGCATGCAGCGCGCGCGTGCCCTGCCAGGCGGGCCGCCCGGACATCGACCGCGCGATCAAGCTCGCCGCGATCACGCCGCACACGAACGCGGGAAACACGCTGAGCTTCAGCACGACACCCTGGCCGAAGCCCGCGATGCCCGCGCCGATCAGCACGAAGTTGCCCGTCACGTGTGCGGTGAACAGCCCGAACAGCGCGACGAAGCTCAGCGTATCGACGAAGCCGGCCACCGCGGCAAGGATCGTGTCTTCGTGCTTCATCGCGCTGCGCTCGCGTGGATTTCGGCGACGTAGCCGCCCGGGAACTGCACGAGTGCCGCGTCGCGGCCGTCCGCGGTGTACGGCGGCACGAGCACGGTCACACCCGCCGCCTTGGCCTTCTCCAGCGTGGCGGCCAGGTCCGGCACGTCGTAGCCCGTCATCTCGCGCCCGTACGGGTAAGGCAGATGGCCGTCCGTCACGAGCACGGTCATCTTGCCGAAGCCCGATTCGATGCGAATCCGGCGATACGTGTCGTTCGGCCGGCCGATCTCGATGCCCGGCGCCTTCAGGTTGTCGGACACCACCTTGCCTTTCGAGAACTTGACGAAATCGTGCACGAACTTGCGCACGCTTTGCGGCGACACGTAGACCCGGTTCTCGGGGATGGTCTGCAACGCGTCGTAGTTCGGCGCCTGGGTGTGCCAGTAGAGTTGCATGTTCACGCCGCCCGTCCACGCAACGACCGCATCGCGGCCGATCGGATCGGGGAACGTGTCGACGATCACGTCGGCGCCGTGCTCGCGCGCCGACTTCACCGCGACGTCCATGTCGGTGACGAGATAGCCGGTGCGCTCCGCGCAGAACGGATACGGGACCGGCGTCTTGAAGCCGAACACCGAGATCGTGCCGACCGGCGTCAGCACGAGCTGCGACATCGTCTGGCTCGGCGTCGGCGTGACCTGGAACACGCCCTGCTTCGATTTCTTGCCGCCGAACGTCGCGACGAAACTGTCGGTGAAGCGGTCGAAGTCTTCCGGCGCGACGCACACGTGCGTGGTGTCGTACTGCGGACCGACCGCCACCGTCGGCGCGACCGCGGGCGGCACCGGCGGTTTCGCGAACGCGGCAGGCGCGGCGACGAGACCACTGGCAATCGCAAGCGCCAGCAACGCGGAACGAAGGGTTTTCATAACGGATGTCCTTGTTGTTTCTTCAAATGATGCACCGGTCGGGGGAATCCCGGTCAACTGCTTCCGTCGCCGGCCGGTTGCCGCGCATCGTCGAGCACGGTCGCGAGCACGAGTGCCGCGATCAGCCCAAGATGCTCGAAAAAGCTGTTGAGCGCCATGAAATGTTCGGCGCCCGTGCGGTTCCAGAAATCGTTCGCCACGACCATCGCGACGAGCGTCAGCATGCCGAGGCTGCCGGCGCCGAGCCACGTGAAGCGGCGGAACACCACGCACAGCGAGCCGCCGATCTCGACGACAACCGCCAGCGCAGCCCATAGCGCGGGCGGGTGCAGGCCGAAATGCGCCTGCTCCGCGACCGCGCCGTCGAAGTCGAGCGCCTTCGCGACGCCGCCGAGCAGATAGGCGGACACCAGCGCGAGACGCGCGAGCGGCAGGACCCACGGCTGCGACAGCAGCGCGCGGATCCACGCCGGGCTGCCGTAGATGGTACGCGTCGTCATGTCAGACTGCCCAGCACGAACAGCCGAACGCGCCCCAGAAGCCCTTCGCGTCCGAGGTCGGCAGCGTGCTGCCCCACGCACTCGCGTGCGCATGCTGGTGCACGTTGCATGCATTCGCGCAGCCGCACATCGCGGCGGCCGCCGCGCGTTGCAGCGGTGCGCCGCTGCGCTGCGTCGCACCCCAGCCGCCGTAGCCGCCATACTCACGCACTGGCGACCAGTCCGGCATCGCGGGCGGAATCGGCGCGTCGTGCGACGCGAACGGGCCCGCGCCCCACACGATCTTGCCGCCCACCACGGTCAGCAGTGCGGTCGTGCCCGCGATGTCGTCCTCGGCGCACGCGAAGAAATCGCGATCCGGGACGACCACGTCGGCGAGTTGCCCGACCGCGATGCGCCCTTTCCTGCCCACCTCGTTCGAGAACCACGTCACGTACTCGGTCCACATGCGCAGCGCGGTCTCGCGATCGAGCAGGTTGCGCTGCGGGTACATGCGCAGGCCGCCGATCGTCTTGCCTGTCACGAGCCAGGACAACGACACCCACGGGTTGTACGACGCCACGCGTGTCGCGTCGGTGCCGGCCGACACCTTGAGGCCCTTCGACAGCATCTTCGCGACGGGCGGCGTCGCTTCGGCCGCCTGCGCACCGTAGCGCTCGACGAAGTATTCGCCCTGGTACGCCATCCGGTGCTGCACCGCGATACCACCACCCAGCGCGGCGATGCGGTCCATCGATTTTTCGGTAATGGTTTCCGCGTGATCGAAGAACCAGTTCAGCCCATCGAGCGGGATGTCCTTGTTCACCTTCTCGAACACGTCGAGTGCGCGGCTGATCGTTTCGTCGTAGGTCGCGTGCATGCGCCACGGCCAGCGGTTCTGCGCGAGCACGCGCACGACGCCCTCGAGATCGTCTTCCATCTGCGCCGGCAGGTCCGGGCGCGCGACGCGGAAATCCTCGAAATCGGCCGCCGAGAACACCAGCATCTCGCCCGCGCCGTTGTTGCGGAAATAGTCGGTGCCGTCGTGATACTTCGTGCTCTTCGTCCAGTTCACGAAGTCTTCCTTCTCGGCATTCGGCTTCTGCGTGAACAGGTTGTACGCGATCCGGATCGTCATCTCGCCGGCATCGTGCAGCTTGCGGATCACTTCGTAATCGTCGGGATAGTTCTGCGAACCGCCGCCTGCATCGATCACACCCGTCACGCCGAGACGGTTCAGTTCGCGCATGAAGTGGCGCGTCGAGTTGTACTGGTATTCGAACGGCAGCTTCGGTCCCTTCGCGAGCGTCGCGTAGAGAATCGTCGCGTTCGGGTTCGCGAGCAGCAGGCCGGTCGGGTTGCCCGCGGCATCGCGCAGGATCGTGCCGCCCGGCGGCTCCGGTGTGTCCTTCGTGTAGCCGACCACGCGCAGCGCGGCCGCGTTCAGCAGCGCGCGATCGTAAAGATGCAGGATGAACACCGGCGTATCGGGCGCGGCCGCGTTGAGTTCCTCGATCGTCGGCAGGCGCTTCTCGGCGAACTGGTGTTCGGTAAAGCCACCGACCACGCGCACCCATTGCGGCGCGGGCGTGATCGCCACCTGCCGCTTCAGCATGTCCATTGCAACCGCGAGCGACGGCACGCCGTCCCAGCGCAGCTCCATGTTGTAGTTCAGGCCACCACGAATCACGTGGCAGTGGTTGTCGATCAGGCCGGGCAGCGCGCTGCGGCCGCCGAGATCGACGATCTTCGTCGCGCGGCCCGCGAGCGGCATGACTTCCGCGTCGCTGCCGACCGCGACGAAGCGGCCGTCCTTGATCGCGACGGAGGTCGCGACGGGGTTCGCGCGGTCGAGGGTCGTGAATCGTCCGTTGTGGAGGATCAGATCCGGTTGAGTCCCGGTTGCGGTCATATGCATCACCTCGCTTCGATCAGAAGCCAAAGAGCTGTTTGAGGGTGGGGATGGCCTGCACGCCGATCACCATGCCGAGCAACCCGACAAGGGCAATCAGTGGCGGTGCCGGGGAGCGCACCTTGATGGCGCTGTAAATGACACCGATCAGCAAGCCCGCACCAAGGGAAACCAGATAGGGTTCCATACGATCAATTTCTCGGACTGGTTGGAGAGCAGGTCCTGACGTCCCGGCCAACATGCCGCGGACGGCATCCGTGATTCGTTCACGGTCCGCCGCCCGCGGCAACGGCGCCGGTGCGGCGCGTTCGCATCGAACCCGCCGCACCGGCATCGACGGTCGCAGACCGTCCGCGCTTACTTCGCCGGAACGGCCGGGATCGACTCGTGCGGCGTCGCGGTGCGCTGCGGTGCCTTGTGGACCATCGTGTACGCGTAGTCGACGCCCATGCCGTACGCGCCCGAATGCTCCTTTGCGATCGCCATCACGGCGTCGTACGTCTCGCGGTGCGCCCAGTCGCGCTGCCATTCGAGCAGGACCTGCTGCCACGTGACGGGCACCACGCCGGCCTGCACCATGCGCTGCATCGCGAAATCATGCGCGGCCTGCGTCGTGCCGCCCGATGCGTCGGCGACCATGTAGATCTCGTAGTCGCCTTCGAGCATCGCGCACAGCGCGAACGTCGTGTTGCAGACTTCGGTCCACAGGCCGGAGACGACCACCTTCTTGCGGCCGTTCGCGGCGAGCGCGTCGCGCACCTTCTGGTCGTCCCACGAGTTCATCGACGTGCGCTCGAGCGTCTTCTGGTTCGGGAACACGTCGAGCAGCTCGGGATACGTGTGGCCCGAGAAGCTGTCGCTTTCGACGGTCGTGATCGTGGTCGGGATGTTGAATACCTTCGCGGCCTTCGCGAGGCCGACGACGTTGTTCTTCAGCGTCTGGCGATCGATCGACTGCACGCCGAACGCCATCTGCGGCTGCTGGTCGATGAAGATCAGCTGGCTGTTGTGCGGAGTGAGTACTTCAAGCTTCGGGTTGCTCATGGCGGTGATGTCCTTTGACGCGGAGAAAAATGCGGCCTGCCTCGCCGACCCATGCGGGAGGCAGCCAATACGCTGTGCCGGGAGATTCGACAGCCAGCCGGCATCATTCAATACGCAAATTCCCGATCACGCCAATTAATCATTCTGATTCGCGCGGGCCGCGACGCTCAGGCTTAAAAGATCTGAATTTCGTTGAACCGAACCATGGTGAACGCGAAGACCTGATAGGCTGGTCGCGGACTGCCGAAGCGACGCCGGATCGGTAGTTATCCGTATTTTTTACACGGCCGCCATTTCACCCGGATCCCATGAAACCGTACACCGCCTCGCTGTTCGCCGGCCTCCTCGCCGGTATCGTCTATGCGCTGATCGGCGTGCCGTCGCCGGCGCCGCCGATCGTCGCGCTCGTCGGCCTGCTGGGCATCCTGGCCGGCGAACAGATCCTGCCGGTCGCGCGGCGGATGTTCAGCGGTATCCGGCTCGGCACCGCGTGGCGCGATGCGAAGTGCAGCCAGCACATGTTCGGTGCGCTGCCCGGTGCCCACGCACCCGACACCGCCGCGACGCGCCGCGATTCGACGCCGACGTGACGCCGACGTGACGCACGCCCGTTGACCGGATGCAGCCATGCCCGTCCGCGGGCATCGCCACGCCGTCGTGTTCCTTCGATCACGGTGGTGCCACGCGGCCTGGCCCGCGCCATGCCGTTGAGTCCCGTCGCCCGGCCGCGCGATGGATCGTCCTGAACGGTATTGGATCGAGCGGCGCTTGACGTTAACATGGCAGCCCGACGCCTCTCCGTGGAATTCGCCATGAAGCTGTCATTCGAAGCGCTCGAAGCACTGGACGCGATCGACCGCACCGGCACGTTCGCCGAAGCCGCCGAACTGCTGCACCGCGTGCCGTCCGCGCTGACTTACCTCGTACAAAAGCTCGAAAGCGACCTCGACGTCGCGCTGTTCGACCGTAGCGGACGCCGCGCAAAACTCACGCACGCGGGGCGCGTGGTCGTCGAAGAGGGCCGCCGGCTGCTGCATGCCGCCGAACAGCTCGAACGCAAGGCGCAGCGTGCGCAGCAGGGCTGGGAAACCGAGGTCCGGATCTGTGTCGACGAGATCCTGCCGTTCGAGGCGATGTGGCCGTACGTGCACACGTTCTACGGTCTCGAGATGGACACACGGCTGCGACTGTCCACCGAAGTGCTCGGCGGCACCTGGGATGCGCTGATTTCGCGCCGCGCGGATCTCGTCGTCGGCGCCACGGGCGAGCCGCCCGAGCTGCCGGACATCGTGGCACGGCCGATCGGCACGCTCAGGCACGTGTTCGCCGTCGCCCCCACCCACCCGCTCGCGGCGCTGCCGGAACCGCTGTCGCTGGCATCGGTCGTCGCCCATCGCGGCGCGGCGATCTCCGATACGTCCCGCGAGCTGCCGCCGCGTTCGATCGCCGTCGACGCGGGGCAGCCGTATCTCGCCGTCCCTACCCTCGCCGCCAAACTGGCCGCTCAGTGCGAAGGACTCGCGGTGGGCACGCTCCCCGAGTGCATCGCGGCACGCGCGATCGCGCAAGGCAAGCTGGTCGCACGCCAGGTGACCGGCATGCGCGACACGACCCAGTGCTACCTCGCGTGGCGTGGCGACGAGGCCGGACGCGCGCTGCACTGGTGGGTCGAACAACTCGACCGCCCGGATCTCGTCGACCGGTTCACCGCGCTCGCCTGACCGCGCTCTCTTCGCGGCCGCGACCGCCATTGCCCGCCGCCTGCCGCGTCAGCCGAACGAATCGTGCAGGCGCTTCATCTCCTTCTCGAGCCACTCGATCAGGTTGAACGACGCATGCGCGCTCGCGGCCGGCGGCATCCGCATCTTCTCCTCGGTCGCGATGTGCTCGGTGAGCGATTCGCACATCAGCCGCCCCAGTTCGGGCTTCCTCGCGATCAGCGGCGACAGGTCGCGACTGCTCAGCTGATAGGCCGTCACGGCCGTCACCGCGTAGACGCTCGCATGCAGCTGCGTACCGGCGAGCACGACGGACTGGCCGATCGCGTCGCCGGGCGCCATCCGCCTGACTTCCGTGTCGCCCGTCGCGCCGGGCACGAACACCGCCGCGACGCCGGCCGCGACGATCGTCAGCAGGCGCGCGTCGGAGTTCGACGCGTAGATCACCTCGCCCTTGTTGAACACGCGTGACGCGAGCGCATCGGCCAGTATCGCCAGGTCCGCGTCGTCGAGCTGCCTGAACAGCTCGACCGCGCGCAGCAGGCGTTGCCCGCGCGACGCCGGACCGGGTGCCGCCGGCGCGCCCGTCAGCGGGCGCAGCGCGACGTCCGCGGCAGCCAGATGCCGGTGGGCCAGATCGTAGAGCCGGTTGCGGACGTCGATCTTTTTCTGCAGCGAGTCGACGTAACAGACGAGTTCGTATTCGATCGAGTTGGTCCTGAACGCCTTGACGACCGGGATCGGCGCCGGACTGGCGAGCACGTCCAGCGAACTGGCCGCGGCATGCGCGAGCGCATCGACGACGACGGCGGGCCGCGCTTGCGGGTCGAGCTCGATCGTCAGCGTCACGCCGTACACGTTCGCCGGTTCGCTCAGGTTGACGATCGCCGCCTTGGCCGCGACGCTGTTCGGCACGACGACCAGGTTGCCGAGGCTGTCGATCAGCTTGGTCGCGCGCCAGTTGCTTTCGACGACGCGCCCTTCCAGCGCGCCGATCGCCACCGTGTCGCCGAGACGAAACGGCTGCGTGGTATTCAGCACCAGGCCCGAGAACACGTCGTTCAGCGTGTTCTGGACCGCGAGCCCGAGGATGACGGCGACCGCCCCCGACGTCGCGACCACGCCGCTGAGCGGCAGCCCCAGCACGTAGCCCAGTGCGGCGACGGCGGCCGCACCGAACACGGCGCCCGCGGCGATATCGTGGAACAGCCGCTGGTTGCGCCATGCGCGCGGCAGCAGCAGATGATCGAGCATCAGGCTGAACACCAGCGCGCACTGCAGCCACCATGCGACGCCGATCACCTGGATCGCGAGCCGGTCGAACCTGTCGGGCGATGCCGGCACCGCGAGCGGGCTCACGCCGGTCGAGAACAGCACGTAGGTCAACGCTGCGAACGATGCGCAGCGCCACACGGCTTTCGTCGTCGAACGGCCGCGCCCGAGCAGCCGCCAGGCGATCAGGTCGGCAAGAACGATCGGCGCGCCGTAAGCGACCGTGACGGACAGGTTCGGCATGCTGGAATGGGCTGAGAGCGTGCTTCGCGACGGGGGGGACCCTGCGCCGGCAGTCGATGGCGTCGCGACAGCGATGAGCGGACAGTCCCCGCGCATGCAATGTAGACGCGCCGGCCAACCGGGTCCTGTGTTCGGCCTGAAACGTTCTGAATGCGCGGTCGGCGCGCCGCGCTACGCGTCGCGCGGCGGCAGTTCGGCCTCGCCCGCCTCGAACCCGAGCGCATGCACTTCCGACCAGGCGTCGTGCGCGATCTGCGTCGGCCCCGACGTATGCGCGAGCGCGGCCGCATACGCGGCCAGCAGCCGCACGCGTGCATCCGCACGCTCAGGCGTATCGTCGAGATCGCGCATCGCGTCGAGCGCCGCGCGCGCCCGTTCGCGACACTCGTCCACGAGCGACAGGTCGAACAGGCACGGCACCGCGACCGCCGCCAGCGCGATGCCGACCTGCGCGTCGCCGTTCGGCGAAAACGCCCAGTCTAGCGCCGCGCGCAGGTTGCCGAGTTCGCGCCGGATCACGTCGAGCCGCGATTCGACGAGCCGCCCGCCGGTGTCGCCGGGCGCCAGCCTGAACAGCGTGTGGAAGTAGTTCGCATGCGCGCGCGCGGCGGCCGCGCATTCGCCGTTGTTCTCGAGTTGCTGCAGCGCATAGGCGCGCGTCGTGGTCAGCAGCCGGTAGCGCGGCGCGCCGTGCGTGCTCTCCAGGCTCAGCAGCGATTTCGACACGAGGCCGGCGATCGTGTCGAGCAGATCCGCGTCGGTCAGTCCCTTCGTGCCGACGATCTCCCGCACCGCGTCGATCGAGAAGCCGTCCCGGAACACGCCGAGCCAGCGCAACAGCAAACGTTCCGTGTCGCCGAGCAGGCGGTAGCTCCAGTCGTACATCGCCTGCAGCGTCTGATGACGCGGCAACGCCGTGCGAAAACCACCGGTCAGCAACCGGAAATGGTCGTCGAGATGCGCGGCGAGCACGTCGATGCCGAGCACGGCCGCGCGCGCCGCGGCCAGTTCGATCGCGAGCGGCAGGCCGTCGAGACGCCGGCAGACCGACGCCATCAGTGACAGGCTGCGTTCGTCGAGCGGAAAGCGCGGGTCGGCGGCGCGGGCACGCGCCGAGAACAGCTGCACCGCGCTCGCGCCCGCGGTCTCGCGTTCGTCCGCGCCCTCGCCGGGCACCTCGAGCGGCGGGACCGGACACAGTCGTTCGCCCTGGATGCGCAGCGCCTCGCGGCTCGTCGCGAGGACGCACAGGCCGGCATCCGCCTCGGTCAGCGCGGTCGCGATCCGCGCCGCAGCGTCGAGCAGATGCTCGCAATTGTCGAGCACCAGCAGCATGCGCCGATGCGCGACGCTGGCGAGCACCGCTTCGAGCGTCAGCGATCCCGCCGGCTGCACGAGTTCAAAGGCGCCGGCCAGCGCGTCGGGCACGAATTGCGGACACGCCACCGTGGCGAGCGATACGAACGCGGCGCCATCCGGAAAGCTCGCTTCGGCGCGCATCGCCGCTTCGAGCGCAACCCGCGTCTTGCCGATGCCGCCGGCACCGACCAGCGTCACGACGCGTGCGGTGTCGAGCGCGGCCAGGACCTCGGCGACCGTCTGTTCCCGGCCGATGAGTTCCGTCGGGGCAAGCGCCAGCCGCGACGTCGCGCGACGCACGGGCGCCGCGCGCTCGGCTTGTCCGCCAACCAGCCGGTAGCCGCGCCCCGGCACCGTGACGATCAGGTTCCGGTCGTCCGCGAGTGCCTTGCGCAATGCGGCGACGTGCACCTGCAGGTTGTTTTCCTCCACGACCGTGTGCGGCCACACGCGCTGCATGATCTCGTCTTTCGATACCAATGCGCCGTTCGCCCGAATCAGGAGTTCGAGAATTTCGAATGCGCGACTGCCGATTCTCAGCAGTTTGCCGTTCGAGCGAATTTCACGTCTGTCGAGAAAGACGTGAAGCGTTCCAATCCGGATCATGTGAATTTCTAATCGTTTCCATTCGTTGATGCCCTGTCAGGAATGACACCGCCGCGTTGCCAATGCTACGGCATTCGCTCCGATCGATGATTCAAATTATCAGAACCCAATGGACAAATTTTTTGAATCGATGAAAACCACGAGCGGCCGAGGCACACCGTCGATGCGCGAAATAGTGATTCACCGATGAACCCGTTTCATGTGACAGAACTTCGCCATTCCGGATTCGTTTCTGCAACCCGATCATTTGCCGTGGCGATTTGAATGAATTGCATTTCCACTTCGGGAAAAATGACTCGCGACATTTCGGCAGAACCGATTCCAGATGTGCCGAACGGTCGATTTTTCCGTTCAGAACGATTCAGGCCACGCTCAAGACATTCAGCCGCGCGGCGCGAGACGATGTGGGCACCGGGCGAGCGCCGTCACGCCGCGAGGAGGACGACCATGGGGCACCGTATCGCCGGCATCCCGATTCCCGACAGCGCGCTCGCACGGGCAGCGGCCGCGACCGTGCGCGCCAGCGGGCCTGAACTCCTGTTCCGGCATGCGATGCGCGTGTTCGCGTTTGCATCGGTCATCGGCACGCGTCGCGGCATCGCCTTCGAGGCCGAACTCCTGTACGTCGCCGCGCTGTTCCACGACATCGGACTGACGGAACGCCACCGGCACTCGCGCCGGCGCTACGAAGTCGACGGCGCGAACGTCGCGCACGCGTTCCTCGGCGGATACGGCGTCGCCGCGGAAGACGCGGCCGAGGTTTGGCGCGCGATCGCGCTGCACACGAGCTTCGGCGTCCATCCTTGCATGACGCCCCTGACCGCGTTGCTCGGCGCGGGCATCGAGACGGATCTCTTCGCGCTGCATTTCGACGAAGTCAATCGCGCCGAACGCGACGAGATCGTGCACGCGTGGCCGCGCGGCCCGTGCTTCAAGGAGCTGTTCCTCGAGGCGCTCGCCGCGGGCACCGCGCATCGCCCCGAAACCGCGTTCGGCAACGTCGTCGCCGACGTGCTCGAGCGCTGCGACCCGGACTATCGTCGGACGAATTTCTGCGGCCTGGTGCTCGGGTCGAAATGGGCGGAGTGAGCGCGAGCGGCCGGCCGTGTTCGCCGCGCCGCGTCGCTCCGCCGCCGCATCACGCGCGGACGAACGCC
Organism: Burkholderia sp. USMB20; assembly: GCF_000949135.2. GTDB lineage: Bacteria > Pseudomonadota > Gammaproteobacteria > Burkholderiales > Burkholderiaceae > Burkholderia. The sequence goes on from NZ_JTAN02000018.1 coordinate 179,250, forward strand.
AGCAGTTCGTCGTTCAGGCGTTGCGCGTGCGTCAGATACAGCGCGTGCGGCCCGCCCTCGTAGACGCTCAGCGTCGCTCGCGGCACGCGCTTCGCGGTCGCGGCGCCCGTCAGCGCGAGCGGCGCCGTCTGGTCGTCGTCGCCGTGAATCACGAGCGTCGGCACGTCGAACCGGTCGAGATCCGCCCTGAAATCGGTTTCGGAAAACGCCCCGACGCAATCGAGCGTGCCCTTCAACCCGGCCTGCAACGCCATGAACGTGGTCCAGTCGAGCGCCGCGCGCGAGATCGTCGACGCGGGCCGGTTCGAACCGGTGAACAGCGGCCAGAAGTTCTCGAAGAACGCCGCGCGATCCGCGACGATGCCCGAGCGAATGCCGTCGAACACGGCAACGTCGACACCGTCGGGATGATCGTCGCGGCGTGCGACCAGCGGCGTCACCGCGCCGATCAGCACGGCTTTCGCGATGTGCCGCGTACCGTGCCGGCCGATGTAGCGCGCCACCTCGCCGCCGCCCATCGAAAAGCCGACGAGCGTCACGTCGCGCAGCCCGAGCGTCTCGATCAGCGTCGCGAGATCGTCGGCCAGCGTGTCGTAGTCGTAACCCGTCCACGGCTGGCCGGAGCGGCCGAAGCCGCGCCGGTCGTAGGCGATGCAGCGCATGCCGTGCGACGCGAGATGATGCATCTGGACGTCCCACATGTCCGCATTCAGCGGCCAGCCGTGGATGAACACGACCGGGCGGCCGGCGCCCCAGTCCTTGTAGTGAATCGAAACGCCGTCGCGTGTCGTGAACGTGCTCATGCGGATTCCTCGGTGGTGATCAGGCGGCCGCCGGCCGGTGCCGACGGACGGCGCGCGGGGTGCCGCGTCATGACCGCGACAGCCTGGCGATGAAGCGGTTCAGCTCGGACGTGAGGATCACGTCCCGATAGTTCGCCGGGCGCTTCGCGCCGCGCCATTGCGGCTTGTAGATCGCATCGCCGGCACGGATCGTGATGCCGGTCAGCGCGCAGCGCCCGAGACCGCGCGACTTGGCGCTGATCCAGCGCTGCTCGTCGTAGCGAAAGCGCGTGGGATCGCTCCACGATATCAGGACCGACGAATCGGTCTGCCGCTCGGCCGCGACGATCGCGCACCGGCGGCGCATGCCGTCGCTCGACGCGGCCGGCACTTCGTCGCGGTGGCGACGGCACGCGGCGTCCGGGTCGCGAAGTGGCGGCGGCGCGTGGTGACGCGCCGCGGCCGACGGGTCGAGCAGCGTCATCACGTGTTCCCAGCGATTGAAGGCGTCCATGGCGGCGTATCCGGGCAAGTGGCGACGGGCCGGATGTCTCGCACCCGCACGCATCGCGATGCGTCATCCGCCGCCGCGAACCGGCAAGATCCGCGACGGGATGACCTGATGCCGACGATAGCGGGCCGCCGCTGAAGAGTCTTTACGGCGGGCTTAATTTTTCTGGCGGGCGCGCTCGCGCGGCGCGCCGCGGCCGCGTTCACGACAATTCAGCACGATTTCAGTACGCGCCGCGCGGTCGCGGGATAGCCTCCTGTCGGCGTTCGTTCGTGCCCTTGCGTGCCTGCCGGCGCGCGAACGCGAACACGCCGGCCGCCCGCGCGAGCGCCGCTCGCGGGCGGATCCGAAACCCTTCAAATCCAACGCGGCACCATTGCACCGCACGTTCAAGGAGTCCTCATGCGTCCCGCAGATCACGACGCCATTCCCTCGGCGCGCCGCCGAGACATGCTGCTGGCCGGCGCGACCGCCGTTGCCGCCGCCGCGCTGCCGGCCGCTGCCGCCGCCGCCCCCAAACACGCCGCTTCCGCCCATCAAGGAGCCCATGCGATGAACACGATCACCACCAAAGACGGTACGCAGATTTACTTCAAGGACTGGGGCAGCGGCCGTCCGGTCGTGTTCTCGCACGGCTGGCCGCTGTGCGCCGATGCGTGGGACGCGCAGATGCTGTTCCTCGTGCAGCACGGCTACCGCGTGATCGCGCACGACCGGCGCGGTCACGGCCGCTCGAGCCAGCCGTCGCAAGGCAACGACATGGACACGTACGCCGACGACCTGGCGGCGCTGATGAATGCGCTCGACCTGCGCGAGGCCACGCTCATCGGCCATTCCACCGGCGGCGGCGAAGTCGCGCACTACATCGGCCGGCACGGCACGAAGCGCGTGGCGAAGGCCGTGCTGATCGGCGCGGTGCCGCCGCAGATGGTGAAATCGGCGTCGAATCCGGGCGGCCTGCCGATGGACGTGTTCGACGGCATCCGCAAGAACGTCGCCGAGAACCGTTCGCAGTTCTACAAGGATCTCGCGGTGCCGTTCTTCGGCTTCAACCGGCCGAACGTCAAGGTGTCGCAGGGCACGATCGACGCGTTCTGGGCGCAGGGCATGATGGGCGGCGTGTACGGCCAGTATCAGTGCGTCAGGGAATTCTCCGAGGTCGACTACACAGAGGACCTGAAGAAGATCGACGTGCCGACGCTGATCCTGCACGGCGACGACGACCAGATCGTGCCGATCGACGATTCGGCGCGCCTGTCCGCGAAGATCGTGAAGCATGCGCAGCTGAAGGTGATCCCCGGCGGCGCGCACGGGATGTGCGTCGTCAACGCCGACCTGATCAATGCCGAACTGCTCGCGTTCCTGAAGGCGTAAGCGCTGCGGCACGGCGCGCGCGGCCCTGGCGCCGGCGCGCCGTTCAGGAAGATTCAGGAATTTTCAGGCCGGCGCCATTCCGTCGCGGCGAGCGCGATCGCTAAGATCGTCGCTGCGCGATGCCGGGGGCTCATGGCGACGGCGCGCGCGCCGGCCTGAGCAGGATGCCGATCAACACTCCCGCGACGGCGAACGCCATCGCGACCCGGAAATTGTCCGCGAGCGCGAGCGTGGTCGCCTGGACCCGGACCGCCCGGTCGAGCAGCGCATAGGTCGCCTGGTCGCCCGTGGCGAAGGTGGCGCCGTGCGACACGAGCGACGCCGCGCCAGCCCGCAGCCGCGCGAGCGTTTGCGGATCAGACAGCGTGACATGCAGACCGACGAGATTCGAATGGGTAGCCTCCATGATGCGCTGGATCACCGCGATCGACGTCGTGCCGAGCTGCCCGCTCAGCAGGCGCGTCGTCTGCACGACGGCGCCGAACGTCAGCGCGTGCTCGGCCGTCACATGCTTGCCGAAGAAGAAGATGACCGACGTGAGCGCCATCGTCTGGCCCAGCGCCTGGAGCAGTTGCGACGGGATGAAGTCGGGCTCGGCCCACGCGGGCGTGAGACGCGCGCCGAGCGCGAACGCGACCGCCACCATCAGGAAACCGGCCACGATCAGCCGGCGCGGATCGACGCGCTGCAGCAGCCACGCGACGCACGGCGCGAACAGCAATTGCGGAATCGCGATCCAGCGCAGCGTATCGCCGATCTGCAGCGGGCGAAGCCCGTAAGTGCTCGCGAGAAACACCGACGGAATGAAGCTCGTGTTGAGCACGGTAAAGCGCACGAGACCGACGAGCAGGATCAGCAGCGCGACGTTGGGCAGCGCGAGGTAGCCGAGATCGAGCCCGGCCTGCCGGGACGTGAGTTCGTGGATCAGGAACGCGGCAATCATCAGGATGCCGATGCACAGCAGCGCGACGATCAGCGGCGACTGGAACCAGAACAGCCGTTCGCCCTGGTCGAGCGCGATGCACAGGCACGCGAACCCGCCGGCGCCGAGCAGCATGCCGCGCGTATCGATGCCGGACACGAAACGCTTGACCGGCTCGTTCGACAGCGACAGCAACAGGCAGACGATGAACGGCACCGTCAGCAGCGCGTTCTGCCAGAACAGCCAGCGCCAGCTCAGGTGTTCGCTGTACCAGCCTTCGAGCGTCGCGGACAGGTTCAGCGACATCTCGAGGTTCATCGCATACGCGGCGATGCCGAACGGGATCAGCCGCGGCGGCAGCGTACGCACGACGAACCCGACGGTCAGCGGCACGAACACGCCGGACGCGAAGCCGGCGAGGCTCTGGAACGCGATGAAGGTGCCGAAGTTCGTGCACAGCGGCAGCACGGTTTCGACGACGAGAAACACCGAGGCGCCCGCCAGCAGCACGCGGCGCGTGCCGAACACGAAGGCCGCCGCGATCGCGAGCGGGCCGACGAACATCTGCGACGCGGTGAACGCCGTGTTGATCCACGCGCCTTCGTCGAACCCGACGCCGAGCGCGCCGCGCACGTCGGCGAGCCCGAGCGACGTGATGCGCGACGTCAGCGTCGCGATGATCGCGCCGAGCAGCACGGACGCGATCGCGGCGATCGAGCGAAACGTCGGTATGTCGGCGGCCGGCGCGGCGGCCGGCCCCGGTGTCGCGCCACCGGGGGCGAACGTGGTGTTCATCGTCGAGCGGCTCCCGCATATGAGGCTCGCGCAAGCATAGCGCGATACGAAGAAAGTCGTCCGTACGATGGAGTATCCCGACCATGACCCCGAACCCGCCGGACTCGCCGTCCGTTCCCGCCGCGCGTTCGCGCAAGTGGCCGGTCGTGCTGATCGCCGCCGGCGCGCTGCTGCTCGTCGCGCTGCTGGTCTACGAATACGATGCGCACGAGCGCGGCACCGACGACGCGTACGTGACCGGCCATCTGCACGTGATCTCGCCGCGCGTGGCCGGCACGGTCGAGCGCGTGCTGGTGGACGACAACCGGTTCGTGCATGCGGGCGAGCCCCTCGTGCGGCTCGACCCGCGCGATTTCGACGTGCGCGTCGCGCTGCAGCGGGCGCGCGTCGCGCAGGCCCACGCCGATGCGAGCCGCGCGAAGGCGCTGGTCGAGCAGGCCGACGCGACGCGCGTGTCGGCGCATGCGGATGCCGAGAAGGCCGAGCTCGATTACGCGCGGGCCCGCGAGCTGACCCGCGAAACGCCGCGCGGGCTGTCGCAGCAGGAATTCGATGCGGCCAACGCGGCCCGCAAGTCCGCCGGCGCGCGCATCGACGCGGCCGACGCGCAATGGCGCAGCGCGCAGGCCGCGTGGCAGGCGGCGGCGGCCGTGTCGAACCAGAACGACGCCGAATTGCGCGACGCGGAACTCCAGTTGCAATACACGACCGTCGTCGCGCCGTCCGACGGTTATGTCGGCAAGAAGACCGTCGAGACCGGCGAGCACGTCGCGCCCGGCCAGGCGCTGCTCACGCTCGTCGAGCCGCATCCGTGGGTGGTCGCGAACTTCCGCGAAACCCAGCTGCGGCACGTGCGCACCGGCGACGCCGTGCAATTGCGCTTCGACGCGCTGCCGGAGCGGACCTTCAGCGGCCACGTCGACAGCCTGTCGCCCGCGACCGGCGGGCAGTTTTCGCTGCTGCCGCCCGACAACGCGACCGGCAACTTCACGAAGGTCACGCAGCGGGTGCCCGTGAAGATCCTGCTCGACGGGCAAGCGGTGACCGAGCCGCGCATCCGGCCCGGCCTGTCGGTCGTCGTCACGCTGCAACCCGAGCGCGCGCAGCCATGATCCGCATCGCCGCCCCGTTCGCCGCCCTGTTCGCGGCCTGCCTGCTGAGCGCATGCACGATCGCGCCGCGGCCGCTTGCGCCCGTACCGGTCGGACCGGACCCGTTCCGCCATGCGGACGCTGCGAACCCACCCGCCGCGCCGCTCGCCGAGTGGCCCGCATGGTTCGGCGCGCCGCCGCTCGTCACGCTCGTCGAGGCCGCGCTCGCCGGCAATCCCGACCTTCGCGCCGCCGCGGCGCGCGTCGACCAGGCGCAGGCGCTGCTCGGCGTGCGCGAAGCCGCGCTGGCGCCCACCGTCGGTGTCGCGCCGTCGTTCAGCCGCTCGCGCGTGTCGGGCACGGTCGACAACGCATTGCCGAAACGCACGATGCACAACTGGTCGGTGCCGTTCACCGCGAGCTACGAAGTCGATCTGTGGGGCCGCCTGCGCGGCGACGCCGAGATTGGCCGGCAGAACGTGCTGCAGGCGGACGCGGATCGCGCGGCGGTGCGCCTGCGCGTGGCGACCGACGTCGCGGCCGACTACCTGACGCTCCATTTCGTCGAACAGGATCTCGCGACGCTCGCGCGCGCGATCGAGCTGCGCCGCACCGCGCTCGACGTGATCGCCGCGCGCGTGCGGGCCGGCGCGGCGAGCGATCTCGACGCGCTGCGCGCGTCGGCCGATCTCGATACGGCACGCGCCGATCTCGCGGACAGCCGCCGGCTGCGCGAGAACCTCGTCGACGCGCTCGCCGTGCTGACCGGCGTGTCGCCGAGCGCATTCGCCGTCGCGCCCACCGCATCGCTCGTGCGCGTGCCGGACGTGCCGCCCGGGCTGCCGTCCGCGCTGCTCGCGCAACGGCCCGACGTCTACGCGGCCGCGCGCCGTGCCGACGCGGCGTCGCTCGAGATCGGCGTCGCCCGCACCGCGTGGCTGCCGACGTTGACGCTGACCGCACAGGGCGGTTTCGCGAGCCGCGATCTCGGCACGTTTCTCGATCGCAACAGTTCGCTGTGGGGGCTCGGCGCGAGCGTCGCCGAAACGCTGTTCGACGGCGGCAAGCGCGACGCCGCGGTGGCCGCCGCGACGGCCGGCGCGGACCTCGCCGACGCGAACTATCGCGCGACCGCGCTCGGCGCGCTGCGCGAGGTTCAGGACGCGCTCAACGACATCGCCGCGCAGAAGGAGCGGATCGCGCGCTACGACAGCGCGGCGCACGCGACCGAGGCAGCCGCGCGGTTGTCGCTGAGCCGTTATGCGCACGGCTACGTCAGCTATCTCGAGGTGATCGACGCGGACCGCGATGCACTGAGCGCGCAACGCCAGCTGATTCACAGCCGCCAGTCGCTCGCCATCGCGACGATCGGCCTGGTGCGCGCGCTGGGCGGCGGATGGACGCCGCCGGCGTCGGCGCCGGTGTCGGCGTCGTCCGGCGACGCACGTCGCGCCGGACGCTTGTGACGCTGCACGAACGCGCGCCGCGCGTTCGCTGGAACGGCGTCAGACGTTTTCATGCCGCTCTTAAGCTTACCTAACGTTTTTGCGTTGTTGCACGGTCACCTGCTCAGTCACCCGCTCTGCCACCCGCCCCCGCCGGGCGCACGCCGAGCGCTTCGGCCTGGCGCACGAGATCCGGCAGCGTGCGGACCTGCATCTTCTTCATCACCTGCGCACGATGCACCTTCACCGTGATTTCCTGCAGCCCGAGATTCGACGCGATCTGCTTGTTCATCAGGCCCGCGATCACCTGGCTCATCACTTCGCGTTCGCGCGGCGTCAACGACGCATAGGCCTGCCGCACCGCATCCAGCGCACGCTCGCGCGCGAGGCGTTCGCCGTCGCGGGCCAGCGCGCGGCCGACGGCATCGAGCATCGTGTCGTCGTCGAACGGCTTGGTCAGGAAATCGAGCGCGCCGCCCTTCATGGCCTTGACGGTGGTGGCCACGTCGCCGTAACCCGTCATGAACAGGATCGGCACGTTCAGGCCCGCGCGCACCGCTTCCTCCTGGACGGCAAGTCCGCTCTCGTCGGCCAGGCGCACGTCGAGGATCAGGCAGCTCGGCACGTCGGGCCGCTCGAATGCGAGGAACGCGCGCGACGACGCGAACGTCTCGACGCGAAACCCGGCCGAACGCAACAGTGCGCTCAGCGCGCGCCGCAGCGTTTCGTCGTCGTCGACCACATAGACGATCGGCGCGGGATCGCCCGCGCCCTGGTGACGGTTCGAAGTCATATCCGGCGTGCTCGCCATCGCATTCCCCGTGTAGGCATCCGCTTCATTATCGAATGATAAACCGAGAAAAGTCCGGGCGGACACGCCGGCGCGCGCGGCATGACGGCGGACGCGCCGCTCACGCGGGCGGTGTGCCGGATGCGACCTGATCGATCAGGTCGAGCAGGTCGTCCGATGGAAACGGCTTGCGCAGGAACGCGACCGCGCCTTGCGCGAGCGCCCGGCGGACCGACTCGTCGTCGCCGTGCGCCGACATCAGGATGACCGGCAGCGCCGCGTTGCGCTGCACCAGCAGGCGCTGGACGTCGAGACCGCCCATCCCTTTCATCTTCAGGTCGAGCAGCACGCACGCCGCGTCGTCCAGCGGGCCGGTCGCGAGAAATTCCTCGCCCGACTCAAACGGCAATGCGGTATGGCCCGCCGATTTCAGCAGGCTGGCAAGACTCTTTCGGACCGACGCATCGTCATCGATGATGCAAACAAGGGCCATGAAATAAAAACCTAAATGGTGTCAATCGAGGTGAGCGCCGTGCGGTTCATGCCGCATCGACAGGCGCCGCCGCTGCGCGCCAGGTCCGCGCAGCCCGGCAGTCACGCCCACGATCCGGCGACCGGCGCGGCCGGCCCCGGCTGCAGCGCGTCCGCGTGCGGGTCGGCCGCAAACGACGCGCGGCGCGCGTGGAGACGCCCGGCTTCGCCCGATTCCGCCAGCTTCTCGAGCGCATACGCGCGCACGACCTCGAGCAGCGAGTAGCGCTTCGACAGTCCGACCGAATGAACGACCAGCAGCGATTTCGACGCCAGGCTGACGAGACAGTCCAGCACCTCGTCCGCACCCAGTTCGGTGCAGGCGGCCAGCGCGCAGGCCGCGTCGAGCCGGAACGCATCCGGAAACACCGCGAGACGGCACAGCACGGTGCGCTCCATCTCGTCGAGCAGCCGATAGCTCCACTCGATGGTGGCCCTGAGCGTCTGCTGGCGCGGGTGCGCCGTGCGCAGGCCGCCGGACAGCGACAGCACCGACTTGTCGAGATCCGCCGCCAGCCCCTGGATGCCGAGCGACGCGACACGGGCCGCGCCGAGCTCGAGCGCGAGCGGCAGGCCGCTCAGGCGGCGGCAGAGGGTTGCGATCGCGTCGAGCGTCTTCGCGTCCGCCGGAAGATCCGTACCCATCGCGCGCGCGCGCGCCAGGAACATCCGGACCGCGCCGCTCGCGACGATGTCGTCGGCGTTCGCGCCGGCCGGCGGCAACGACAGCGGCCCGACGCGATAGACCCGCTCGCCCGCCACCCGCAACGGCTCCCGGCTCGTCACGACGAGTATCGCGCCCGGGTTCGCGTCCGCGATCGCTTCGCTCAGGTCGGCCAGTTCGTCGACGTACTGCTCGGCGTTGTCGAACACGAGCACGACGCGCTGCTCGCCGATCGCCCGGACGACGTCGGCGGGCCCCGCGCCCGGGCCGCCCGGCAGGTCGAACGCGTCCAGCACCGCGCACGCCAGGGTCGCGTCGGCCCGCAGGCCGGCCAGGTCGACCCGGACCATCTCGATCCCGTGCGCCGCCGACCAGGCCGTCGCGACCTCCAGCGCCAGATGCGTCTTGCCGACGCCGCCGGGGCCGACCAGCGTGACGAGCGCCTCGCGATCGAGCAGCCCGTGCAGCTCGGCCGCTTCCGGCTCCCGGCCAATCATCGGACATTTGCGCGGCGTAGCACTCGCGCGGACACTGCCTGCCGAGTCGAACGCGAGCGGCGGGCGATCGCCGTGCGCATGGTCGGCCGGCGGCGCGAGCCGGTAGCCGCGGCCCGATTCGGTCCGGATCCATCCGTGCTTGCCGCCGAACAGCTTGCGCAGCGTCGAGACGTGGACCTGGATGTTGTTCTCGACCACGATCGTGTTCGGCCACACGGCCTGCATGATCTCGTCCTTCGACACGAGCCGGCCGGCCGCCTTCACCAGCAGTTCGAGGATCTCGAACGCCCGGGCGCCGATATACCGGGGCTGCCCGTCGACACAGACTTCGCGGCATTCAAGGGAAACCGTCACCCGTCCGAACGTGTACATGATCCGCACTCGCTTATGCTGCCTGCCACCTCGCGCCGCCTCGCGAGGCGACGCGCTCCTGGGTTGCCCGTCCGGCCATGCCGATGCATGCCGGGAGGCGTGACCGTATCGTAGGTCTCAACCGGCGCCGCGAATATTATCCATAGGTTTAAGTCCGGCCCCGACTTCCGCCGGGGCGCGAGGGCGCAGAGGTACTGCAAAATCCCGCGGGCTGTCGGACAATGCACGGGTCGCGGCCCGAACGCGCGCGACCGAGCCCGGCCGATCCCGCATCGCGAGCCGCTTCCACCCTCCTCCACCCAGCCCGCCGCCCCACCGTGAATCAGCCCTTGCGTAACCCGGACGACACGAACCGAATGGATGCCGAATGGCTCGCGCGTGCCCGCCTGTCGAACGTGGTGCGTTCGGGCGACGTCCTGACATTCGACCTGACCGACCGCGCGACGGGGCGCGTGTGGCCGGCGTGCCAGACCGGCTGGGAATTCGACCAGCGCTGCCGGCAGTTCGAGCAGGAACATGCGTTGAACGGGATCCTGGACCCGGCCTGGGCGCTCTTGCCGGTGGCGCTGATCCGCGCGGCCGACGGCCCGGTGCTCGTTCATCCGCGCGTGGACGTGCGTGCGTTCGACACGCTGACCGACGGCCGGCTGCCGCTTGACGCCTTTCTCGAAACGGCGATCGGCGCCGCCCGCACGCTCGGAGAACTGCATCGGCGCGGCTGGCTGCATGGCGATCTCCAGCCGGCCAGTTTCGTCATCGCACCGGACGGCACCGTCATGCTCCGCTCGTTCGCCCATGCCCGGGAGCGCGCGACGAAACAGGCGGCGGACCGCACGATGCGCACGGATTTCGCCGCGTACGCCGCGCCGGAAGTCTCGGCAGGCACGTGTGTCGACGAGCGCGCCGACCTGTACGCGTTCGGCATCACGCTGTTCCGCCTGCTGACGGGCGCGATGCCTTACAAGGCCGCGTCGACGTCCGACTGGGTCCACGCGCACGTCGCGATCAAACCGTCGCCGCCCGCGGCGTTTCGCGGCGACGTGCCCGCCATCCTGAACGATCTGATCCTGAAGCTGATCGCCAAGGAACCCGCCGATCGCTACCCGTCCTGTGAAGCGGTGCAGCACGATCTCGAACGGATCCTGCACGACTGGCTCGCCGCGGGGCGCGTCGAGCCCTTCGCGCTCGGCGGCCGCGATCCGTTCGCCGGTCTGCACACGCTCGACCTGCCGGTCGGCCGCGACGCGGAAATTCATCTGCTCGAGGGGATCCTGGAGACCGTCACGCGCACCGGCGAGTCGGCCGTCGTGCTGGTCGGCGGACCGGCAGGCGTCGGCAAGACCGCGCTCGCCGAACACTTCGTGCGTCATGCGCGCGCCGCGTCGCGCACCGCCTGGTTCGCGTCGGCCACGGTCGACCGGTTCCAGCCCGCGCGGCCGTATGCGGCCGTGCTGCAGGCGCTGCGCACGCTGTTCGGCAGCGCGCTGGCGAGGCGCGACGACGAAATCGCGGCGATCGCCGCGCGGCTGCGCGACTGCGTGGGCCGGCAGGCCAGTCTTCTTGCGGCGATCTTCCCGGAAACCGGGTGGCTGCTCGACGTCGAGCCCGTCGCGTTCGACCCGACCGATGCGATTCCCGAATTCCATCTGTGCCAGATCGTCGTGAATGCATTCCGCGCGTTCGCGGCGCCGGGCGAGCCGCTCGTCATGACTCTGGACGACATCCAGTGGGCCGACGACGCGACGCTCGCGTTCCTCGCATCGATCGCGCTCGATCCGCCGGCCCATGTCTGCATCGTCGCCAGCTATCGGAGCGGGCCGCCGCATGACGACGCGCCGGCGTTCCGGCGCCTGCGCGAGCAGCTCGATCGCGCCCGCGTCGCGTCGCTGACGCTGGCACCGCTCGACACGCCCGACGTCACGCGCATGCTCGCCGGCATGCTCGGCGAGGCGCCGGCCCGCTTGTCCGGGCTCGGCGACATCGTTCATCGCAGGACGGGCGGCAATCCGTTCTACATCCAGCAGCTGCTGCGCACGCTGATCGACGAGCAGCTGCTCGGCTACGATCCGGTGCGGCAAGCGTGGCAATGGAATGCGGACGACATCGAGGCGCGCCACGAGACCGAGAACGTCGTGAGCCTGCTCGCGGTCCGGATGCAGCGCTTGCCGCACGAAACGCGAACGCTGCTGGCGCTGATGGCCTGTATCGGCATCGACATCGACGAAGCGCTGTTGCGCGCGGCCGCCGACAAAACGCTGGCCGAACTCCGCTTCTGGCTGGACCCGGCGCGCCGGATGGGTCTCGTGTCGCTCTCCGGCGACCGCTGGCGCTTCGCTCACGACCGCATCCTCGAGGCCGTCTACGCACTCACGGGGCGCCCGGAGCGCGCGCTGCGCCACGCCCGGATCGCCGCCGCGATGCTCGCGCGCGTGAACCCGCCGTCACCCGAATCCTTGCTGGCGCTCGCCGCCCAGATCGAACTGGCGCAAGGCGTGCCGCTCGACGACACGCTCGCGCTCGCATACGCGGGTGCGCTCGCCGACGCCGCGGAGGCCGCGGCCACGGCCGCCGCGCGCGATCGTGCGTTGTCGTTTCTTGCGTCGGCACAATCGCTGCTCGGCCCGCATGCGTGGTCGCAACACTACGGCCTCGCCAGCCGGATCGGCATCCTGCGCAGCGGCCTGCTGCTCGCGACCGGCGAAACCGCACAGGCGTCCGACGCAATCGACACGCTCATGGCGCGTACGCGCACGCCCGCCGACCGCGCCGAGGCGCATCGGCTGAAGGCCGCGCAGCTCACGGTGGAGGCGCACTACCGGCAAGCCATCGACGTCGCGCTGGCCGGGCTGGCGCTGCTCGGCGTCGAACTGCCGGCCGAGCCGTCCGAAGCCGATCTCGAGGCGGCCTGCGATGCGGTGCGCGCGGCGCTCGATGGCCGCGCCATCGCCGACCTGGTCGACCTGCCCGTGATGACCGACACGCGCGTCGAAGCCACGATGGCGCTGCTGACCGCGCTCGAGGCCGCGATGTTCTATCCGAGCGGTGGGCTGATGCTGCTCCATTTCGCGACGATGGTGCGGCTGACGCTGCGCCACGGTGTCACTGCCGCGTCGGTACAGGGGCTCGCGTGGTACGGCGTCAGCATCGCCGAGCACCACGACGCGTATGAAGACGGCTTCGAATTCGCGAAGGTCGCGCTCGCGCTGGTCGATCGCCACGGCTTCGAACGCTATCGCTCCGCCACGCTGATCGCGCTCGACCAGGTGAGCGTCTGGACCCAGCCGCTCACCTATGCACTCGAACGCGCGCGCGAGGCGAAAGCGGCGGGCAATGCGAGCGCCGAGCTGCGCTGGATGTGCTACAGCTGCAACCACATCGTCAGCGATCTGTTGTCGATGGGCGAGGCGCTGCCCGCGATTCGCGACGAAATCGACCCACTGCTGGAGATCGCGCGCGGCGCACGCTACGACGACATCGTCGATCTCGTCTCCACCCAGTCGGAATTCATCGACGCGCTGCAGTTCGGCCAGGACCGGATGATCGGCACGTGGCGTGCGCGTGCCTCGACCCGGACCCCGATGTCGGTCCTGGCGTTCTGGACCGACGTGCTCGCCGGCCGGGCGGCCTTCATCTTCGGCGACGCGGCGACGGCGCGCGCATCGCTCGATGCGGCCGCGTCGAGCGCATGGTCGACGCCCGCGCACATCATGCTTGCCGATTTCCACCTGTTCAGCGTGCTGGCCGGGATCGCGTGCGACGACGGCGCAACGCCGCCCGAACGCATGCTCGAACGCTTCGCGCCCCAGCGCGCCCGCTTCGCGGTGTGGAGCGAGCGAAATCCCGGAACGTTTCTCAACAAGCTCGCGCTGATCGATGCCGAGTTCGCGCGCGTGCGCGGCGAGCACGTGGTCGCGATGCAGCAGTACGAAACGTCGGCCAGCCTCGCGGCGGAACACGGCTTTGTGCACGAACAGGCGCTCGCGCACGAGCGGGCCGCGCAGCATGCCGCGTCGCTCGGGCTCGCCGGCCAGGCCCGTCATCAGTTGCGGCTCGCCCATGCGTGCTACCGGCGCTGGGGCGCGACCGGCAAGACGCGGGCGATGGAAGCGCAGCATCCGTTCCTCGTGATGGATCCGTCGCCGGGCGGCCCGGCCGCGCCCGCGCGCGAGGATCTCGATTTCGCGCTCGCGATGCGTGCCGCCCATTCGTTGTCCGAAGAAATCGTGCTCGAGCGCCTGATCCAGACGCTGATGCGCAACATGCTCGTGTACGCCGGCGCCCGCTATGGCCTGCTGCTGCTCAACCGGCGCGACCGGCTGACCATCGAAGCGGTGGCGCGCATCGCGGGCAGCGACGTGATCGTCGACATCGCGCGCAGCGAACCCACCGAACAGGATGTGCCGCTGTCGATCCTGAACACCGTCGCGCGCACGCGCAAGCCGATCGTGCTCGAGAATGCGCAGCGCGACGGCGTTCCCGATCACGTCGACAGCCTGCGCGCGCACCCGACGCGCTCGCTGTTCTGCCTGCCGCTGTTGAAACAGGGCGCGCTGGTCGGCGTGCTGTATCTCGAGAATGCGCTGAGCAACGGCGTGTTCTCGCCGCGGCGCATCGCGATGCTGGAAGTGCTCGCGCCGCAGGCGGCCAACGCGCTCGAATCCGCGCGGCTTTACGCGGAGCTGATCGACGAGAACGCGCGCCGGGTCGAGACCGAGGCCGCGCTGCGGCACGCGCGCACCGAGCTCGCGCGCACCGCGCACATGACGGTGATGGGTGAACTCGCCGCGTCGATCGCGCACGAGATCAATCAGCCGCTGACGAGCATCGTGTCGAGCGCCGGCGCGGGCATGCGCTGGTTGCGCGGCCCGCAACCCGATCTCGGCGAGGCGCTCGCGAGCCTGGACGACATCCGTGCATCCGGCGTGCGCGCGGCCGACATCGTCCGCGCGTTGCGATCGCTCGCGCGCCAAACGCCGCCCGCGCTGGCGCCGGTCGCGATCGACGACCTGATTCGCGACATGCTGCGTCTCACCGAAACGGAAATCGACGCGAAGCAGGTGGTGCTGCGCGTCGACCTGCACTGCGACGGCGTGCGCGCGATGGCCGACCGCACCCAGATCCAGCAGGTGATCCTCAACCTCGTCACCAATGCACTCGACGCGATGGACGGACTCGTCGCGCCGCGCGAGCTCGAGATCGCCTCGCAGGTCGAGGACGGCCATGCGGTCGTCCGCATCGCCGACCGCGGCGCCGGCATCGATGCGGACATCGCGAATCGCATCTTCGATCCGTTCTTCACGACGAAGTCGCACGGCATGGGGATGGGCCTCGCGATCTGCCGTTCGATCATCGAGGCGCATGGCGGCACGCTCGAAGCGGCGCCGCGCGACGGGCACGGTACCGTGATGACGTTCCGGCTGCCGGTTTCGGCGCCCCGTTGATACCGGCCGATGCGTGGCAGCGGCTGCGGCTGCGGCAGCGGCAGCGGCTGCGCCGGCATCGCACGGCTCAGGTTGCGCGCGGCCGGTGCGCGTCCTCGCCGAGGAACCGGTGCACGAAGGTCACGGCCATCGCGCCTTCGCCGACCGCCGACGCCACCCGCTTGACCGACCCCGACCGGACGTCGCCCGCCGCGAACGAACCGGGCACGCTCGTTTCCAGATGGTAGGGCCGGCGCTCGAGCGGCCACACGCGCTCGAACCCGGGACAGTCGTACAGGTCGCTGCCGGTGACCAGGTAGCCGCCCGCGTTGCGGATGATGTCCGTGTCCCTCGCCCATTCGGTGTTCGGCGCACCGCCGATGCAGACGAACAGGTGCGTGGCCGGCAGCACCTCGCGCGCGCCGTCGTCCGAGCGCAGCACGATCGCTTCGAGGCGGCCGTCGCCGTGGAGCGCGTCGACATTCGAGCGGTACCGGACCGTCACGTTCGGCGTGCGCTCGATCCGGTCGACCAGGTAATGCGACAGCGTTGCCGCCAGCGATGCGCCGCGCACGATCATCGTGACTTCGCGTGCGTGCCGCGCGAAATTCATCACGGCCTGGCCCGCCGAGTTGCCGCCGCCGACGATGAACACGTGCTTGCCTTCGCACATCGGCGCCTCGCTCGAACCCGCGCCGTAGAACAGGCCGGCGTTGAGAAACCGCTGTTCGTCGGGCAGGCCGAGGCTGCGATATTCGATCCCGGTCGCGCAGATGTTCGTGCGCGCGGTCAGGATCGATCCGTCGGCCAGGTCGACGCGAATCTTGCCGTCGACGAACGTCGCGTGCACGCCCTCGCGCATCATCAGCAGCTCGACGCCGAATTTCACGGCCTGCTGGCGCGCCCGCTCGGCCAGCTCGGCCCCCGGAATGCCGTCCGGAAACCCCATGTAGTTCTCGATCATCGAACTCGTTCCCGCCTGCCCGCCGATCGCGTCGCGCTCGATCACGACGGCGCGCAGCCCTTCCGACGCCGCATAGACGGCCGCCGACAGGCCGGCCGGACCGGCGCCGTAGATCGACACGTCGTACTCGACGAAGCGCGGCCGGGCGACCCAGCCGAGCTTCGCGGCGATCTCCGGCAGCGTCGGCTGGTAGAGGCACGTGCCGTCCGGGAAGACCACGGCCGGCAGCCGGAGGTCGGCGAGCGGCGCGATGCCCAGTTCGCGCATGCAGTCGGTGTCGGACCTCAGTTCGCACCACGCGTACTCGACCACGCCGCGCTTCAGGAAATCGCGAATTGCATAGGCTTCCTTGCTGTTCGGCAAGCCGATGACCTTGACATGCTGAGACTGCGTCATGAATCCCTCCCGGTAAGCGCACTGCCGCGTTTCGTGTCGGCCGCACTGGCGACTGTACGTCCTCGTCGCCTTCGCGCTGCCGCGGTTAACAAGAATTAAGGTCGGCGCGCGCCGTGTGCCGTCCACAATGAAGCCCGTTCACCTCCGCTTGCAGCGTCGTGCCGGCCGCGCTGCGAGCACCTGCGGCGCCGGCATCGGAGCGAAAGATGACTACCACCTGCAGTCACCTCGGCGAAGCGCGCGTCCTGGATACCGACAAGGACTACTGCGAGGAGTGCGTGAAGTCCGGCAGCCGGTGGGTGCATCTGCGCCTGTGCCTGAGCTGCGGGCAAGTCGGTTGTTGCGACTCGTCGCCGAATCGCCACGCGAGCCGGCATTTCCACGAAACCGGCCATCCGCTCGCCCGTTCGATCGAGCCGGGCGAGCGCTGGGTATGGTGCTACGCGGACGAAGTCATGGCCGGCGAAATCGCGTCGTAGCGCATCGCGCGCCGGCATCCGGCACCCATTTCCACTGCGGGTAAACACCGCTCGATCGCGGCTTTGTCCTGCCGATCTTTTCCACTAGAATTTATCGAACGATAACTTATCGACTGATAAACACGAGGTGTCCCATGCCTGTATCCAGACTTGCGCACTACTCGATCCGCACGCTCGATCTCGAGAAATCGTGCCGGTTCTATGAACGCGTGCTCGGCTTCAAACGCGGCTATCGTCCGCCGTTCGACTTTCCGGGCGCATGGCTCTACAAGGGCGGCGACGAAGCCGATTACGGCACCGTGCACATCATCGGCGTCGATCCGTCCAATCCGGACGGCCTTGCCGCCTATCTCGGCGACAAGGCGCTGCCGGCCACCGGCACGGGCACCGTCGACCACATCGCGTTCCTCGCGACCGGCGTCGAAGCCATGTGGGGCACGCTGCGCGCCGAGAACGTGCCGTGGCGCGACCGCACGGTGCCGAGCCTCGGGCTGCATCAGATCTTCATCGAGGATCCGTCCGGCGTGACGATCGAACTCAACTTCCCTGCCGCCGAGGTCGAGGGCCTCGCGCTTCCCGACGCGGCCGCATCGGCCGGCGCATCCACCGGAGACTGACATGAACAACATCACTGCAAGCAAACGCAAGGCCGCGATCGTCGGCGGCTCGCTGGGCGGCCTGTTCGCCGCCAACCTCCTGCTGCGCAACGGCTGGGACGTGGACGTCTACGAGCGGGTGCCCGAGGCGCTGTCGGGCCGTGGTGCCGGCATCGTCACGCATCCGGAACTGTTCGACGTGATGCTCGCCGCGGGCGTGCGCATCGACGCGTCGATCGGCGTCAAGGTCGAGTCGCGCATCACGCTGTCGCAGGACGGCGCCGTGGAATCGGAACGGCGCTTGCCGCAGACGCTCACCGCGTGGAGCAAGATGTACCACGTGCTGCGTGCGGCGCTGCCCGATCAGCACTATCACGCGGGCGCCGTCGTGACCGACGTCGCGGACGGGCCGGAGCACGCGTCTATCACGCTGTCCGACGGCTCGGTCGTGCATGCCGATCTCGTCATTGCCGCCGACGGGTTCCGTTCCGCGATTCGCGAGCGGCTGCTGCCGGACGCGCAGTTGCAATACGCGGGCTATGTCGCATGGCGCGGGCTGGTCGACGAAGCCGCGCTGTCGGAAGCGACCCACGCGAGCCTGTTCGACAAGTTCGCGTTCGGCTTGCCGCCGCACGAACAGATCCTCGGCTACCCGGTCGCCGGCCAGGGCAACAGCACGCAACCCGGCGAGCGCCGCTACAACTTCGTCTGGTATCGCGCGACGCGCGAAGACACCGACCTGCCGAACCTGCTGACCGACGAGACCGGCAAGCTGTGGGCCGGCGGCATTCCGCCGACGCTGATCCGGCGCGACGTCCTCGCCGATCTCGAGGACGCGGCCCACGCGCTGCTCGCGCCGCAGTTCGCGGAAGTCGTCGCACGCGCGACGCAGCCGCTGTTCCAGCCGATCTACGACCTCGAAGTGCCGCGCATGGCGTTCGGCCGGATCGCGCTGCTCGGCGACGCCGCATTCGTCGCGCGGCCGCATTGCGGAATGGGCGTCACGAAGGCGGCCGGCGATGCGCTCGCGCTCGTCGCGTCGCTCGCCACGCGCGCCGACACGCTCGACGCGCTGTGCGAATACAGCGAGACGCGCACCGCCTTCGGCGTCGCGATCGTGCAGCACGCGCGCCATCTCGGCGCGTACATGCAGGCACAACTGAAAAACGACACCGAGCGCGAAATGGCCGAGCGCTATCGCACGCCGGAAGTCGTGATGCGGGAAACCGCGGTGCCGCCGCATTTCTGAGCCGCATTTCCGAGCCGGGCACGGGCGGGCGCCGCGCACGAGACGCGCGACGCCCGACGCCCGGCCGTGACATTCGATCCATCGAGGAGACACCGTGAACCA
Source organism: Burkholderia sp. USMB20 (assembly GCF_000949135.2). Classification (GTDB taxonomy): domain Bacteria; phylum Pseudomonadota; class Gammaproteobacteria; order Burkholderiales; family Burkholderiaceae; genus Burkholderia. Next base: position 198,230 of record NZ_JTAN02000018.1, read on the forward strand.
CCCGCTTCCGGCCACCGCCGGCACCGCGCCCGACCTGGATTCGCCGCCGCAGGCCATGCATCCGCTGCTGCGCGACGCCCGTTTTCGCACGCTCGTCAGGCGCAGAAGGCTGCTCGCCTGGTCGCTGACGCTCGTCATGCTCACCCTCTATTTCGCGTTCATCCTGACGCTCGCGTTTTCGCCGGCGCTGCTCGGCCAGCCGATCGTGCCGGGCCGGCCGACGCCATGGGGCATCCCGGTCGGCTTCGGCATGTTCGTCGTCACGTTCGCGCTCGTCGCGCTGTACGTATTCCAGGCCAATTCGGTCCACGACGCGCTCGTCGCGTCCCTTCGTCACGGAGACACGCCATGAAACGCCTGCTCCTCGCCGCGATCGCCGCCGCTGGGACGGCACCGGCGTTCGCGGCCGGCCCCGCGGCGATCGCACACGGGCACAACCCGGTCGCGATCGGCATGTTCCTGCTGTTCGTCGCGTCGACGCTCGTCATCACGCGCTGGGCCGCGCGCAAGAATCACAGCGTGGCCGACCACTATGCGGCCGGCGGCCGGATCACCGCGTTCCAGAACGGCTGGGCGATCGCCGGCGACTACATGTCCGCGGCATCGCTGCTCGGCATTTCCGCGCTGGTGTTCACGAGCGGCTACGACGGCCTGATCTATTCGGTCGGCTTTCTCGCGAGCTGGCCGATCATCCTGTTCCTGATCGCCGAGCCGCTGCGCAACCTCGGCAAGTACACGCTCGCCGACGTCGTGTCCTATCGCCTGCGGCAACGGCCGATCCGCGCGTTCGCGGCGTCGAGCTCGATCGTCATCGTGCTGCTGTATCTCGTGTCGCAGATGGTCGGCGCGGGCAAGCTCGTCGAACTGCTGTTCGGTCTCGACTACACGGTCGCGGTGCTCGTCGTCGGCGTGCTGATGGTCGTCTACGTATTCTTCGGCGGGATGCTCGCGACCACCTGGATCCAGATCATCAAGGCCGTGCTGCTGCTCGCCGGCGCGGCGTTCATGGCGTTCATGGTGCTCGGCCGTTTCGGATTCAGCCTCGACGCACTGTTCGCGCAGGCAGTCAGCGTGCATCCGAAGCATGCGGCGATCCTGCGTCCGGGCGGCCTGGTCTCCGATCCGGTCTCCGCCGTGTCGCTCGGCCTCGCGCTGATCTTCGGCACGGCGGGCCTTCCGCACATCCTGATGCGCTTCTTCACGGTCGGCGACGTCAAGGCTGCCCGCAAGAGCATCCTCCATGCGACCGGCATCGTCGGCGTCGGCTACGTGCTGATCGTGATCATCGGCTTCGGCACCATCGCGCTCGTCGCGCCGGACCCGCAATACCACGACGCGTCCGGCGCCGTGACGGGCGGCGCGAACATGGTGGCGATCCACCTCGCGCACGCGGTCGGCGGCAACGTGTTCCTCGGCTTCATCTGCGCGGTCGCGTTCTCGACCATCCTCGCCGTGGTCGCCGGACTCACGCTCGCGGGCTCGTCGGCGATCTCGCACGATCTCTACGCGAACGTGCTGCGCCGCGGACGCGCATCCGACCAGGAGGAAATGCGCGTGGCGCGCGCGACGACCGTGGTGCTCGGCGTGCTCGCGATCCTGCTCGGCATCGCGTTCGAGAAGCAGAACATCGCGTTCATCGTCAGCCTCACGTTCTCGATCGCGGCGAGCTCGAACTTTCCGGTGCTGCTGCTCTCGATCTACTGGCGCGGGCTCACGACGCGCGGCGCGGTGCTCGGCGGCCTGCTCGGGCTCGCCACCGCCGTCACGCTCACGGTGCTGAGCCCGACGGTGTGGGTGACGGTGCTCGGTCATGCGCATGCGGTCTATCCGTACGAATACCCGGCACTGTTCTCGATGGCGGCGGCGTTCGCCGGCGTCGTCCTGTTCTCCGTCACCGATCGCTCGGCCCGCGCGCGACACGAGCGTGCGCAGTTCGACACCCAGCTCGTCGCGTGCGAAATGGGCACCACAACGGGCACCACACAACGCGGCTGAGCCGCACGATTCGAAGAGCCGACATCCTCATGAGACATCCCACGTTGACCTGCACCTGCTGCCCGTCGCCGGCCCGGCGACGCCTGCTCGGCACGTTCGCCGCGCTCGCCGGCACGGCCTTGGCCGGCCGTTCGGCACCGGCTGCCGCAACCGCGAGCACGCCGGCCGCATCGGCCACCGCGCCGCTGCAGCGGCCGCGCGCGATCGACATCCACGCGCACTACTACCCGGAAAGCTTTTGCAATCTGGTCGGCGGCGAAGGCAAGCGCTTCGGCGGGTCGTTCACGTGCGACGACGCGTCGTTCACGTTCCGCACGCCCGCCGGCGGCCTCGGGCCGCTGCCGATGAAGTTCATCGACGTCGACGCGCGGCTGCGGGACATGGATGCGTCCGGTGTCGACGTCCAGGCGCTGTCGCTCAGCGTGCCGATGGCGTACTGGGCCGACCGGCCGTTCAATGCGAAGCTCGCGCGCGACTGGAACTCGGCCGCGTCGCGCGTCTACGAGCGGCATCCGACGCGCTTCGTCGTACTCGCGACGCTGCCGATGCTGAACGCGACCGACGCGATCGACGAACTCGAGCGCGCCGCGCAGCTGCCGGGCGTGCGCGGCGTGTACATGGGCACCAACATCGACAATCGCGATCTCGACGACCCGTCGTTCGCACCGGTCTTCGCGCGCATCGAGCAACTGAACCTGCCCGTGTTCCTGCATCCGCAGCAAACGGTCGGCGGCGCACGGCTCGGCGATTTCTACCTGAGCAACCTGCTCGGCAATCCGTTCGACACGGCGATCGCGGCCGCGCACCTGATCCTCGGTGGCGTGCTCGACCGCCATCCGGACCTGCACTTCACGCTGCCGCATGCCGGCGGCGCGTTGCCGATCGTCGCGGGGCGCCTCGACGCGGGCTGGACCGTGCGCCCCGAAACGCGCCGGCTCGCGCAGAAGCCCAGCAGCTATCTGCGGCGCTTCAGCTACGACACGGTGTCCCACTCCGGGCCGGTGCTGGACTTCCTGATCGCGAACGTCGGCATCGACCGGCTCGTGCTCGGCAGCGACTACTGCTTCGACATGGGTTACGAACAACCGGTCCGCTTTCTCGACCGGCTCGACCTGAGCGCGGCCCAGCGCGCGCAGATACTCGGCGGCAATGCGGGGAAGCTGCTGCGGATCTAGCGCGATCGGGCCGCCATGTCGCGCTCGCGCGACGACGCTTGCACGATCGGCGCAGCCCGCCGGCCGACATGCCATCATCCGGCGAGCCGTCGGCCCGGCACATGTCGCCGCGCAGCCGGGCCGCCATGCCGCTTTTCCAACAAGGAACCACGCAGGATGAAGATAGCCATTGCCGGCGGGTCGATCGCCGGTCTCGCAACCGCGTTGACGCTCGATTGCATCGGGCACGACGTGACGGTCTACGAGCGCTCGCCGTCGCCGCTGCGTGGCCAGGGCGGCGGCGTGGCCGTGCTGCGCCGGATGATGGCGTTTCTCGAACAGCATGGCCGTCATTGCCGGCAGGCGCTCAGCGTGCCGACCCGTCGGCGACGCTGGATCGACCGCGCCGGCATCGTCACGCGCGACGAACCCGAAATGCTGCCGTTCTCGTCGTGGGACGCCGTCTACCGCTCGCTGTGCGAGACGCTGCCGCACGGACGCATCCGTTATGGCCGCGCGGTCAGCGGCTTCGAGCAGGATGCCGACGGGGTCGACGTGCACCTGGGCGACGAGCGCATCCGCGCGGACGTGCTGATCGCCGCCGACGGCGCGGGCTCGAGCCTGCGCACGCGCCTGTTTCCCGACCATGCGCCGTCGTTCGCCGGCTACCTCGCGTGGCGCGGCATCGTCGACGAAGCCGGCTTCGAGCCCGCCGCGATCGCGCCTCTGGTCGAGAACATGACGCTACACAAGGCGCCGGGCGAACTGTTCATGGCGTTCCTGATTCCGGCGCTCGACGGCTCGCTCGCGCCGGGCACGCGCCGCTTCAACTGGCTCTGGTATCGCAACGAAGCCAATCGCGCCGCGCTGCGCCGCCACCTGACCGACCGGAACGGCAACGTCCATCATGCGTCCGTGCACCCCGGCATGCTTGCCGACGAGACCGTTGCGTCGCTGCGGCAACTGGCGCAAGAACGCTTGCCGGCATCGCTGTCGCAGCTGGTGCTCGCGACACGCGCGCCGTTCAACCAGGCGATCTTCGACGTGCTGAGCCCCAACTTCGCCGACGGTCGCGTCGCACTGGTCGGCGATGCGGCCTGCACCGTGCGCCCGCATACGGCGTCCGGCACATCGAAGGCGGCGGCCGATGCCGTGTCGCTCGCGCAAGCGCTGCCGGCAGACGCGGCCGATGTCGTCGCGCGCCTCGCGCAATGGTCGGCGCGGCGGCGCGAGGACGTGACCGCGTTGCTCGAGAAAGGGCCGCAACTCGCCGCATCGTTCGGCCTCGGCTCGCCGCGCTGAGGCCATTGCATGATGTTCTGCGCTCGCCCTCTGCTTCGTTATCCTTACCTTATCGCATCGGCGGGCACGTTCTTCGACGGAACCCGCCCGGTCGACTCCGCACGGCGCGGCCATTCCTGCGCCGACCTGTTTTGCCACGCGAATCATTCGACCCGCGCACGGCCGCAAGAAAGTGATCGCCGCCAACCGGTGGACGAACGTGTGCAACTTCACGTTCGTGCTGCTCGCGCCGGTGCCGGCGCCGCTCGCGCGCAAGTCACGGCCGGCGTGTGCGTGTGCGTGTGCGCGTGCGCCGCCCGTCACCGTTCAGAACGATTCAGCGCGGCTTCAGGAATTGCCGCCGACGCCAGCGTAGACTGCCTCCATCAATCGCCGCGCGGCCTCTGGCCCGCGCGCCCCCACCCCAGGAGTGACGACATGATTTCCGCCGCGAATCGCTGCGGCCGGACAGGCCTCGCATGGCCGGATCGATCGGCCATGCCGCATCGCCATCCGGCGGCCCCGGCTGCGACATCCGCCGCCGGCACGCGCTGTCCAGGCCGCGCACATCGGCCCGCGCGCCGCGCCACACCGGTGCGCGCCGCAGCGGGCAACCGGCCTGGCCGGCGTCCGTTCCCGTGCCACGCCAATTGCATGACGCCGGACGAACCGGTTCGCGTGGAGCGCGCATGAAGCACAAACGACTCTGGTTCGGCGCGGCGGTTGTCGCGGTCGTCGGTCTCGCGGTCGCGATCGGCATCATGGTCCGGCCGTCGATCGCGCCGGTTGATCCGCCCGCGCGCACGTCTTTCGATCCGCAACTCGTGCGCGCGGGCGCACGCGTCGTCGCGCTCGGCGACTGCGTCGTGTGCCACACCGCGAAGGACGGCAAGCCGTTCGCCGGTGGCCTGCCGCTCGCGACACCGTTCGGCACGATCTACGCGACCAACATCACGCCGGATGCCGACACGGGCATCGGCCGCTGGTCGCAGGCCGCGTTCGCGCGGGCGCTGCGCAGCGGCATCGCCCGCGACGGCCATCCGCTCTACCCGGCGTTTCCGTACATCCATTTCACGCGGATGTCCGACCAGGACATCGAGGCCGCATACGCGTACCTGATGACGCGCGAACCGGTGCAGACGAAGACGCCGGCGAACGACCTGATCTTCCCGCTCAACTTCCGGCCGCTGGTCGCGTTCTGGAACGTGCTGTTCCTGCGCGAGGGCGCGTACCAGCCCGATCCGTCGCAATCCGCGCAATGGAATCGCGGCAAGATGCTCGTCGACGGCCTCGGGCACTGCGCGTCCTGCCATTCGCCGCTGAACGCGATCGGCGGCGAACAGGCCGGCAAGGCGTTCGACGGCGGCATCGTCGACGGCTGGGACGCGCCGCCGCTCAACACGCTCGGCAACGCGGCCCGGCCGTGGACGCAAGCGCAACTGGTCACGTACCTGCGCACCGGCCGCGCGAGCGAGCACGGCGCGGCTGCCGGACCGATGCTGCCGGTCACGCGCGATCTCGCGACGGTGCCGGCGGAAGACGTCGAGGCGATCGCCGCGTACATCCTGTCCATCCAGAAGCCGGCCGCCGCGCGTCCCGCAACGACGGCCGCCGCGGAACACGGCCCGACGACGCCGGCCGCGCAGCGCGGCGCCGTACTGTTCCAGGCGTCGTGCGCGCAGTGTCACGGGCCGGTCTCGCCGATGCAGTCGATCGGCGAGCGGCCGACGCTCGCGTTCAGCACGGCCATCCATGCCGACACGCCGCGCAACGCGATCCAGATGATGTTCAACGGCATCGGCTGGCACGGCGAGGACACGCTGAACTACATGCCGTCCTACCTCGACCAGTACGACGACGCGCAGATCGCGGATCTCGCCGCCTACCTGCGCGAGACGTATTCCGATCGCCCCGCATGGAGCGGCATCGACACCCTAGCCGCGAAGCTCAGAAAGGAGGACCGCGCACCATGATCGCCCTCACCGTGAATGGCGTGCGGCACACGCTCGACATCGATCCGTCGACGCCGCTGCTGTACGCGCTGCGCAACGACCTGCACCTGCACGGCGCGAAATTCGGCTGCGGCCTCGGGCAATGCGGCGCATGTACCGTGATCGTCGACGACAAGCCGATGTTCTCGTGCCTGATTCCGGTCGCCGCGCTCGGCGAGCGCCGCGTCAGAACCGTCGAAAGCCTCGGCACGGCCGACCATCCGGGCAAGCTTCAACAGGCGTTCATCGACCATCAGGCGGCGCAGTGCGGCTACTGCATCGCGGGCATGATCATGCGTGCGCAGGCGCTGCTCGAACGCAACCCGAAACCGACCGAACGCGAGCTGCGCACCCACATGGAACCGAACCTGTGCCGTTGCGGCACCCACATGCGGATCCTGGCCGCCGTGCGCCAGGTCGCGGGCCTGCCGGAGCCGGAACCGTCCGCCGCGCCGGTCATGATCAGCAAGGGAATCTGATGAACGCACCCGACGACATCGACGAAGGCCGCCGGCACTTCATGGTCTCCGGCGCGCTCTTCGTCGCGTTCAGCCTCGCGCCGGCCGCGCGCGCGGCCGCCGAAGTCGTGATCGCGGACGAAGGCGCCGCCGTCCACGTCGCCAAGGCCACCGAAACGCTGGCCGGCAGCCTCAAGACCAACCCGCTGCTCGACGCATGGATCAAGATCGCGCCCGACGGCAAGGTCACCGTGTTTACCGGCAAGGTCGAGCTCGGCACCGGCGTGCGCACCGCGTTGCTGCAGGTAGCCGCCGAGGAGCTGAACATGAAGCCCTCGCTGATCACGTTCCTGACCGCCGACACCGGCGCGTCGCCGGACGAGGGCCTGACGGCCGGCAGCCACACGATGGCGGACAGCGGCTCCGCGCTGCTGAACGCCGCCGCGCAGGTGCGCGGGCTGCTGGTCGACGGCGCGGCGAAGCAGTTCGGCGTCGATCCGCGCACGCTCACCGTCGCCGATGCCGTCATCAAGGCGCCGGACGGCCGCACGATGCGCTACGGCGACGCGGTGCGCACCGTCGACCTGCACCGCAACGCGACGCCGACCTCGCCGCTGAAGCCCCCAGCCACGTTCACCGTGATCGGCACGTCGCTGCCGCGCGTCGACATCCCGAACAAGGTCACGGGCGGCGTCAGCTACGTGCAGGACATGGAACTGCCGGGCATGCTGCACGCGCGCGTCGTGATGCCGCCGGTGTACGACGCGGCACTGCAGTCGTTCGACGAAGCCGCGATCCTGAAGATGCCGGGCGTCGTGCGGATCGTGCGCAACGGCAGCATGCTCGCGGTCGTCGCGCACGGCGAATGGCAGGCGGTCGTCGCGCAGCGCGCGCTGGCCGCAAGCTGCCGCTGGTCCGGCGGCCGCACGCTGCCCGATCGCGCGACGGTCCACACGGAGCTGAAGCGAATCGCGACCCAGCGCATCGAAATCGCCAACACGCATGCGCCCACCGCGCCTGCGACGAAGACGCTGTCCGCCACGTTCCTGAAGAACTACCTGCTGCACGGCTCGATCGGGCCGTCGTGTTCGGTCGCGCATCTCGAGAACGGCACGCTGACGGTGTGGACCCACTCGCAGGGCGTCTACCCGCTGCGCGACGCCCTCGCCGAGATGCTGTCGCTGCCGAAGGCGAGCGTGCGCTGCATCCACACCGAGGGCTCCGGCTGCTACGGGCACAACGGCGCGGACGACGCGGCCGCGCATGCGGCGCTGATCGCGGCGGCGATGCCCGGCAAGCCGATCCGCGTGCAATGGATGCGCGAGCAGGAACATACGTGGGACCACTTCACGCCGGCGATGGTCACCGAGCTCAGCGCGTCGCTCGACGCGGGCGGCCGCATCGTCGACTGGAACTATGCGCTGTGGAGCAGTTCGCACAACGAGCGCATCGTCAACGCCGGCCGGCTGCTGCCCGCGCGGATGCTCGAGCCGCCGTTCGTGTCCGCGCCATCGACGCCGATGCTGCAGCCCGAGGGCGGCGGCGATCGCAACGCGATCCCGCTGTACGCGCTGCCCAACATGCACATCGTCAACAACTTCTCGCCGACGATGCCGCTGCAGACTTCCGCGATGCGCTCGCTCGGCGCGCACACCAACGTGTGGGCCATCGAGAGCTTCATGGACGAGCTCGCGCACGCGGCCGGCGTCGATCCGGTCGAATTCCGCCTGCGCCACATGCAGGACCCTCGCGCGCGGCAGGTGATCCAGCTCGCCGCGGCCCGGTTCGGCTGGCCGCGGCCGCCGCGCGCGCGCAATCGCGGCGTCGGCTTCGCGTTCGGCAAGTACAAGAACCTGATGGCCTACGTCGCGATCGCGATCGAGATCACGGTCGAGCCGGAGACGGGCCACGTGACGCTCGATCGCGCGGAAGTCGCGGTTGACGCCGGCCAGGTCGTGTCGCCGGACGGCATCCGCAACCAGATCGAGGGCGGCATCGTGCAGGCCGCCAGCTGGACACTGTACGAGGCGCTGAAATACGATACGCAGCGCATTCGCAGTTTCGACTGGAGCAGCTATCCGATCCTGCGGTTCGGCTCGGCCCCGCAAAGCATCAAGGTGCATCTGATCAATCGCCCCGGTGCGCCGTTCCTCGGCGCGGCCGAGGCGTCGATGGGGCCGACCGCGGGCGCGCTGGCCAACGCGATCTTCGACGCGACCGGCCAGCGCATGCGCGAAATGCCGTTCGCCGGCGATTCGCTCAGGAAACGGATCGACGCATAGCCGCACCTCACAACCGACCGCGCCGGCACGGACCGGCGCCGGCAACCCGACAGGCTGGAGATTTCTGAACGATGGATACCTTGCTTTCGATGCGCGTGTTCACGCGCATCGTCGAGACGGGCAGTTTCACGCGCGCGTCGGACACCACCGGGCTCACGACGCCGCGCGTGTCCGCGCTGCTGAGCACGCTCGAACAGCATCTCGGCTGCCGGCTGCTGAACCGCACGACGCGCCGCATCTCGCTGACCGAGGACGGGCAGGCCTATTACGAACGCTGCGTCGGCGTGCTGCGCGAGATCGACGACATGGAAGCGGCCGTCTCGCAGGCGCGCAACGTGCCGCGCGGCCGCCTGAAGGTGAACCTGCCGCCGGCGATGGCGAAACAGATCATGGTGCCCGCGCTGCCCGAATTCCTCGCCGCCCACCCGGGCATCTCGGTCGAACTCGGCGTGACGGACCGGCAGATCGACCTCGTCGGCGAGGGGGTCGATTGCGTCGTGCGCATCGGCGCGCTCGACGACTCGGGGCTGGTCGCGAAACGGATCGGCAGCCTCACCACCTGCACCTGCGCGGCCCCCGCGTATCTCGAGCGCTGCGGCGCACCCGACACGGTGGACGACCTCGCGCAGCACATCGCGGTCAGCCACATGTCGGCCGATACGGGCCGGCCGCGGCCGTGGGACTACGTCGTCGACGGCGAAACGCGCATCATCCAGATGTGCGGCACGGTCGCGGTCAACGACGCCGACACCTACATCGCATGCGGCGTTGCGGGGATCGGCCTGATCAAGACCTCGCTGTACCTGGTCGAGCCGTACCTGAAATCGGGACGCCTGCGCGAGGTGCTGACCGATTTCAACACGCCGCCGCGGCCGATCTCGATCCTGTATCCGCCCAACCGGCACACGCCCGTCAAGCTCAAGGTCTTCGTCGACTGGCTCGCCGGCCTGTTCGCGCAGATCCCGACGCTGCAGGGCCAGCGAGGCTGAAGGCCGCCCGCATCGCGCAGCGCATGAATCAAGTGATTTAAGGCGGCGTTTTAGGACAATTCAGCCCGCGCGATCCAGACTGGTTTCATGGGCTTCGCGATCCGCGATATCCGCGCCGGAGGCCCGCGACGAGAGGCCATCATGAAGATCGCGATCGCCGGCGGCTCCATCGCGGGCCTGGCTGCCGCCGTCACGCTGAATTGCATCGGCCACGAAGTCCGCGTCTACGAGCGACGCGACCGGCCGTTTCCCGATCACGGCGGCGGCGTCGCGGTACTGCGCCGCATGACCGCCTTTCTCGACGCACACGGCGGCGGCTACCGGCTCGCGATCGCGACGGTGCCGACGCGCCGCCGGCGCTGGATCGACCGTGCCGGCCGGATCGTCGACGACGCCTGCCAGTGGCTGCCGTTCTCGTCGTGGGACATCGTGTACCGGGCACTGTGCGCGATGCTGCCGGAAGACATGATCCGCCACGACAGCCCGGTCACCGTGGAAAGCCGCGACCCGGACGGCGTCGACTTGCGGATCGGCGACGCGCGCGAACGGGTGGACCTGCTGGTCGCGGCGGAAGGCACGGGCTCGCGCGTGCGCACCGCGCTGTTTCCCGACTACGCGCCGCGCTATGCCGGCTATTTCGCATGGCGCGGCGTCGTCGACGAAGCCTCGTTCGATGCGCCGGGCATCGAACTGCTCGTCGAGAACCTGACGCTCCATCGCCAGCCCGGCGAACTGTTCATGGCATTCCAGATTCCCGCAGCCGACGGCAGGCCGGGCGCGCGCACGCGACGCTTCAACTGGATCTGGTATCGCAGCGAAGCGGATCTCGAACAGTTGCGCGGCCATCTGGCCGGGATCGGCGAGCGCCCGCCCGGCACCTCGGCCGAACCGGGGCGGTTGTCGACGCGCTCGCACACCGCGCTCGGCGTGCTGGCACGCGAGCGACTGCCGGCGGTGCTGTCGCAACTGGTCGACGCGACCGCCGCACCGACCGTCCAGGCGGTGTTCGACGTGCTGAGCCCCGCGTTCGCCGGCGGCCGCATCGCGCTGGTCGGCGACGCGGCGTGCACGCTGCGGCCCCACTCGGCATCCGGCATGTCGCAGGCGCTCGCCGACGCCGTCACGCTCGCGCAGACGCTGCCGCCCGACGCGCACGACGTCTCGGCGCGGACCGCATCGTGGGCGGCCACGCGCCGCGTCGCGCTGGCCGGCCTCGCCGACGCCGGCATGCGGCGCGCGGCCGAATTCGGCCTCGGTGCCCGCGCATGAACCCGCACGTGCTCCGGCCCCTTTGCGCGCCGCGCAATGCTCGATTGCGCAGCGGGCGTATTCCCTTGTTATCGATCGATCAATAATCTTGACGGCAATGCGGCGGCTTCCTGTTCGCCGCGACGCATCCCGAAACGCCCGACGGACAAACGGGCCCGACCGCTCTCTTCAAGGAGTCGACCATGTCAGCAGAATCCACCCCGCTCGCGCCCCAGGGGCACGCGGCCAAGCTCACGCAGGGCCTCATCCTGCTGTTCGCGTTCAGTTGCGGCGCGATCGTCGCGAACCTGTACTACGCGCAGCCGATCACCGAACTCATCGCACCCAGCCTGCACATGTCGGGCGAAACCGCGAGCCTCATCGTGTCGCTGACGCAGATCGGCTACGCGCTCGGCCTATTCTTCATCGTGCCGCTCGGCGACCTGCTCGAAAACCGCAAGCTGATGATCACGACCGCCGTCGTGTCGATCGCGAGCCTTGCGGCGGCGGCGATGGTGCATACGCCCGGGCCGTTCCTCGCGATCTCGCTGCTGATCGGCTTCAGCTCGGTCGCCGTGCAGATCCTGGTGCCGCTTGCCGCGCACCTCGCGCCCGATCATTCCCGCGGCCGCGTGGTCGGCACGATCATGAGCGGGCTGCTGCTCGGCATCCTGCTCGCGCGCCCGCTGTCGAGCGTGGTGGCCGACGCGTTCGGCTGGCGCTTCGTGTTCGCCGCCGCCGCCGTGCTGATGACGCTCGTGACGGCCGTGCTCGCGCTGACGATCCCGTCGCGCCAGCCCGATCACCGCGCGACCTATTTCGAACTGATCGGCTCGCTGCTGCATCTGGTCCGCACGATGCCGGTGCTGCGCCATCGCGCGTTCTACCAGGGCCTGATGTTCGCGTCGTTCAGCCTGTTCTGGACCGCCGTGCCGGTCGAGCTCACGCGTCACTACGGCCTGTCGCAATCGGCCATCGGCCTGTTCGCGCTGGTCGGCGCGATCGGCGCGACGTCGGCGCCCGTCGCCGGCCGTCTCGCGGATGCCGGGCACACGGTGCGGGCGACGCTGATCGCGCTGGTCGCCGGCGCACTGTCGTATGCGGTCGCACTGGTCCACGGTGCCGGGCTGTACGGCCTCGTCGTCACCGGCATCGTGCTCGACTTCGCGGTGCAGATGAACATGGTGCTCGGCCAGCGCGAGATCTACGCGCTGCATGCGGCGAGCCGCAACCGCCTGAACGCGCTGTACATGACCAGCATCTTCGTCGGCGGCGCCGTCGGCTCCGCGCTCGCGAGCCCGCTGTACGAGCATGGCGGCTGGCCGCTCGTCGCGGCCGTCGCCGGCGCGTTCCCGATCGTCGCGCTCGCCCACTACCTCGTGATCGGGCGGCCGCACGCGCAACGCCACGCCCAGGCTTGAACCGGCGCCGGCACCGGTTCACGCGCGAACGCCGCTCGGGTCGCTCGCGCCATTGGAACGCTGCCGGCACGTCACCTCCGACTTTCCGCAGGGCCCGCCGCGACACCGGCCACGGCCGCACGATCCGCGGCGCCGCCCTGCTCCACGCAAAAGGAATTCATCATGTCTACCCTGCTCGGTAACTACGATCTGCGCGGCCTGCCGCTTCCCAACCGTATCGTGATGGGGCCGATGACGCGTTCTCGCGCGCCTTCGCGCGGCCAGCCGACCGCGCTCATGGCCGAGTACTACGCCCAGCGCGCATCCGCCGGCCTGATCGTCACCGAAGCGACCAACGTCAGCCCGGCCTCCGCGGCGTTCGAACTGACGCCCGGGCTCGTCACCGACGAGCAGGCGGCCGGCTGGAAACAGGTCACCGACGCAGTTCATGCGAACGGCGGGCGCATCTTCGCGCAGCTCTGGCACGGCGGCCGGGTCAGCTCGCTGACGCTGCTCGGCGGCGAAGCGCCGCTGTCGCCGTCCGGCGTCAACGACGATCTCGAACAGCTGCAGGTGTGGGCGCAGTTGCAGAACGGCTACTACACGAAGATTCACGCGACGCCGTCGCGCGCGATGACGACCGACGAGGTCGCCGCGACGGTCGAGGAATTCCGCCAGGCGACGCTGCGCGCGAAGGCGGCCGGCTTCGACGGCGTCGAGATTCACGCGGCCAACGGCTACCTGCCGCACCAGTTCCTGTCGTCGACGCTGAACCGCCGCGACGACCGCTACGGCGGCTCGGTCGCGAACCGCGCGCGCTTTCTCGAGGAAATCGTCGACGCGGTGGGCGGCGTGCTGCCGCTCGATCGCGTGGGCGTGCGCATCTCGCCGTACGCGAAGTACAACAACGTGCGCGACGCGGATCCGGATGCGACGTACGCCTACGTCGGGCGCATGCTCGACGAAGCCGGCGTCGCCTATGTACACGCGGCGGACACCAACGGCTGGAGCGGCGAACCCGACCTGCCGCGCATCGTCGCGAACACGCGCAACGCGTATCGCGGCACGCTGATCGTCAACGGCGGCATCGCGCCGGAGGCCGCGAATGCGCTGATCGACGCGGGCGACGCCGATCTCGTCGCGTTCGCGCGCGCCTACATCGCGAACCCCGATCTCGTCGAGCGCATCGCGGCGAAGGCGCCGCTCGCCGCACCGAAGACGGTCGGCTGGTATGGCGGCGACCGCGCGGGTTATGTCGACTATGCGCGTCATGACGCGGCGGGCGTGAACGTTTGAACGCCCGAGCACCGCAGCGGCGGCCAAACTGCCGCCGCGGCAAGCTCGCGCCACCGGCCCCGAAACGACGCCGTCAAACGTCCTTCCAGCGCGCACCCAGCACGCGCCCGCAGAAATTCGGCCGCTGAAAATCCGGGTCGGCACGCTCGAGCACATCGGCGCTCCACGTGCCGAACGTCGACGCCGGCCGGTGCGCGACGCCACGTGCGACCGCATCGAGGAACGCGTCGCCGAACCCTTCGTCGCGCGGGTACGCGGCGAGCAGCGCCCGACGCTCGTCCGCCGAATACGCGTTGAAGCCGCTCGCCATCAGGTCCGCCGCCACAGCCTCGGCCAGCGCGCAAGCCAGCGGCGAGACGCGCGCGGCCACACCGGGCGTCGTATGCAGCGCGATCGCGCGCCACACGTCGTCGCACTGACGCTGCGACGTGTGATGCCGCAGCAGGAACGCGTGCGCGGCATCGGCGCTGTCGACCTCGTAGCGCGCGCTCGAGCGGCAATAGGCGGGGCTCAGTCCCATGTTCGCGTACATCGCGGCCACGTACAGCGCATCGGCATCGAGCGTCTCGCCGGCACGGCGCGCGGCAAGCGACGCCAGGACGAACACCCGGCATGCGTGACCGGTCAGCACCGGCGGCAACGATGCACACGCCGCTTCGGCCGCTTCGATCGCCATCGGCGTCCGCGGAATGCGAACGCCGGCGACTTCGTCATCGGCGGGTGCGCACGTCGGCGCTCCACTCATCTCGTCTCCTTCTGCCCCGCGCCGGGGCGGAAAATTGTCTGTTCATCGGGCCGCACGCGCCGGCCCGCCGACCTGCCGCCTACGAGGCGACGCCGGGATAACCGAATGCTTCGCACTGCTCGACGACTTCCCGCGCAGCCACCTGCAGGCGCCGCGCGAAACGCGCCGCTGGGCCGCGCACGGCACCGGCATCCGCGCCGCCGCCGCCCGCCGCGGGACGACGCCGGCCGAAACCGCCGAATTCGACCACCGGCGACCACGCGGGGCTGACCGGCAACGGCGGCGGCGCCAGCGGCGCGAACTCGTCGTCCGCATGCACGACCTTGCCGCCGACGACCGTCAGCACCGAGGAGAGCGTCTTGATCTGCGCCTCGTCGATCGTGAAGTAGTCGTCCGTCAGCACGGCGAAATCCGCATACTGGCCGGGCACCAGCGCGCCCTTGCGATCGTCTTCGTTCGAAAACCACGCGCTGCCGACCGTATAGCGGCGCAGCGCTTCCATCCGGCCGAGCCGGTTCCATTCGGGGTAAAGCGCCGTGCCGCCGACGGTGCGCCCGGACACCATCCAGTACAGCGACAGGAACGGGTTGTAGCTCGCGATGCGCGTCGCATCGGTACCTGCGCCGACCGGCAGCCCGGCCGCCAGCATCGCGCGGATCGGCGGCGTGCGCGCGGCCGCTTCCGCGCCGTAACGCGCGATGAAGTACTCGCCCTGGAACGCCATCCGGTGCTGGACCGTCACGCCGCCGCCGAGCGCGGCGATGCGCGCGATGTTCGCATCCGAGATCGTCTCGCAATGATCGAAGAACCAGCGCAGCCCGTCGAACGGCAGCTCGCGGTTCACGGCTTCCAGCACGTTCAGGAAGCGGCCGATCGATTCGTCGTAGGTCGCGTGCAGCCGGAACGGCCAGCGGTGCCGCACCAGCAGCCGGACCACGGCGGCCAGTTCCGCCTCGAGCGCGTCGGGCAGGTCGGGGCGTGGTTCGAGAAAATTGCCGAAATCGGCCGCGGAATACACCAGCAGTTCGCCGGCGCCGTTCATCCGCAGGAACGCGTCGCCGTCGCCGGGCTTGGCCAGCGTCACCCACCGCGCGTAGTCGTCGAGCTCGCGCCCCGCCTGCTGCACGAACAGGCTGTACGCGATGCGCACCGTCAGTTCGCCGCGCTTCGCGAGCGCCATGACCGCCGCGTAGTCGTCCGGATAGGCCTGGAAATCGCCACCCGCGTCGATCGTGCTCGTCACGCCGAAACGGTTCAGTTCGCGCATGAAATGCCGCGTCGAATTGATCTGGTCGTCGTGGCCGAGCTTCGGGGCGCGCTCGAGCACCGCATGCAGGATCCCCATGTCCGGGCGCGCGATCAGCATGCCGGTCGGCCGGCCGAGGCGATCGCGCTGGATCTCGCCGCCGGGCGGATCGGACGTGTCGCGGCCGTAGCCGATCGCGCGCAGCGCGGCCGCGTTCAGCAGCGCGCTGTCGCCCAAGTGCAGGATGAAGACCGGCGTGTCGGGCGCGATCGCGTTGAGCTCGGCCACCGTCGGCCCGCGCTTTTCCGCGAACTGGAATTCGGTCCAGCCGCCGACCACGCGCACCCAGTGCGGCGCGGGCGTGCGCAGCACCTGGCGGCGCAGCATGCCGAGCGCGTCGGCCAACGTCGGCACGCCGTCCCAGCGCAGCTCCAGGTTGAAGTTCAGGCCGCCGCGGATCATGTGCAGGTGCGAATCGTTCAGGCCCGGGATCACGGTGCGGCCGTTCAGGTCGATGCGCGGCGTGCCGTCGCGCGCATGGCGCAGCACGTCGCGGCCGCTGCCGCTCGCGAGGATCCGGCCGTCCTTCACCGCGAGCGCGGTCACGAACGATTGCCGCGCGTCCTGCGTCGCGATCTTGCCGTTGTAGACGATGAGGTCCGCCGCTTCGGCGAATGCCGTCGTGTCGAGCACCGTCAGCCCCCCCTGCTCGCGCCGAACGCCGGCATGCGGCCGCACGCGGCATGCACCCGGTTTGACGATACACCGACCATCCCTTCCCCCTTGAACATTGCACGATCAGGCCGCCGCGCCGCGGCGCGCGGACGCGACGGCGCCCGGCGCGGGCCCGGCACGCCGTTACGCCGCCGACTGCATCGCATCCGCCGCCTCGCGTCGCCTGCGCGTCAGGCCCGTCGACGCAGCCGTCTCCGGGCGAACGAAGTTCTGCAGGCGCGCCAGGCGGCGCACGTCGAACGCCCGCGATTGCGCGTCGACATGCCCGGACAGGTCGGCCACCAGCGACGACGCCTGCGCGGTGCGCCCGCGCTCGATCAGGTGATCGGCCAGGTCCAGCGTCGCGCGCAGCGCCCACATCGCGGCACCCTGGCCGTTCGCCGCATGAATCGCCATCAGCAGGTGACGGTGCCCGTCGGCTTCGCACGCGATCGCGAGATCCGGGTCGGCGGTGCGGGCCTGTTCGAGCATCGCCAGCCCCCTCGCGCGCAGCAGTTCCGGCACGAACAGATGCTCGCCGTGCGCGCGGCAGCGCGCGAGCGTCGCGTCGAGCTTCGTGCACGCGTCGGCCGCGCGGCCCGTGCGCGTCAACCCTTCCGCGTAGGCGACGACCAGCGGCGCGAGCAGGCGCCGGAAGCCGCTCGCTTCGATGCGCCGCAGCGCGGGCTCGAGCCGCGCGAGCCCGGCGCCGGGATGGCCGGCCTGCATGTCGAACTGCCCGGCGAGACATTCGGCATGGCTGCGCCAGATGTCGAACCCGTGCGCATCGGCGGTCGAGCGCAGCGTCTCCAGATAATCGGAAATCGCGTCATGATCGCCGTAGGACAACGCCATCGGCACGGCCGCGGCGCCGAGCACGACGCACAATGCCGGCGCCGAGCCGCTGCGGCGCGCGGATTCGACCGCCTGCGCGGCCAGCCGCATCGCATATTCCGCATCGCCCTGCAGCCAGACGAGCCGCGTCAGCATCGTCCGGCCGAGCGTCGCGACGTCGATGCCCAGCGCCGCCTGAGCACAGGGCGGCTCGCCGGCGACGGCCAGCTCGGCCGTCGCCGCCTCCAGCCGCTCGCGCGCCTGCGCATGCTCGCCGAAGTAATGCAGCGAGGTCGCGACCATCGCGTCCGCCAGCAGCCGCTGCGGCCGGTCGCCGCGCCGCTCCGCGGCCCGCTCGAAGCGCGTCGCGTAGCGCAGCGATTCATGAATGTCGGAGCGCGTCAGCATCGTGTTCCACAGCCCGACCAGCGCGCGCGCGTCGAACGCCTCGTCGCCGATCCGGCCGGCGAGACCGAGCGTCCTGTCCCACGTCGCGGCGGCCGTGTGCGTATCGCCGTCGGTATGCAGCAGCGCCGCCGCGTAGGCCGCGCGCAG
This sequence comes from Burkholderia sp. USMB20, assembly GCF_000949135.2. GTDB lineage: Bacteria > Pseudomonadota > Gammaproteobacteria > Burkholderiales > Burkholderiaceae > Burkholderia. Next base: position 216,418 of record NZ_JTAN02000018.1, read on the forward strand.
GCGCATCTCGCGTGCCGCGTCGACGGCGCCGTGGGCGCCGGCATCGAGCGTGTCGAGCGCGCGCCTCGCCGGGATCGAACTTTCGCGCATGCGCGCCGGCTCGAGCAACGCATGCGCCAGCGCGTCGATTTCCGCGGCCGGCGGCCCGGCCACCGCGAGTTCGCGCAGCGGCGCGATGCCCGCGCCGGCACCCAGGCTGGCCGCATGTGCGGCCTGGGCCTGGGCCGCCATCGCGGCATCCGCCTGCTCGCGTTCGTAGCGCGCATGACGTGCGGCGACCGTGTCGAACTCGCCTTCGTTGTGCAGTTTTTCGAGCGCGTACGCGCGGGTCGATTCGGTCAGCCGGTAGCGCGCCTGCGCGCCGTTGAACTCGACGGTCACCAGCGACTTCGCGACCAGCTCGCCGAGCAGCGCGATCATTTCGGCGGACGGCATGCCCGGGTCCATCGCGACATCACGCGCGGCATCGAACGTAAACGGGCCGACGAAGCAGGCCATCCGGCGAAACAGCGACCGCGCGGCCGCATCCAGCAGCACGTAGCTCCAGTCGAACGTGGCGCGCAGCGTCTGGTGGCGCGGCAACGCCGAGCGCCGCCCGCCCGTCAGCAGGTTCAGCCGGTCGTCGAGACGCGCCGCGACGACCTCGAGCCCGAGCGTCGCGACCCGCGCGGCGGCCAGCTCGATCGCGAGCGGCAGCCCGTCGAGGCGCCGGCAGATGTCGCCGATCAGCCGCATGCCGGCCGCATCGACCGCGCAATCGGGCGTGGCCGCGCGAACCCGCGCGAGGAACAGCTCGACGGCCGAATGGCGCGCGATCTCGTCGACGCCCGCATCGGCGTCCGGCACCGCCAGCGGACTCACGCGAAACACGGCCTCGACCGAGATATGCAGCGGCTCGCGGCTCGTCACGAGCACGCGCAGCGGCGCGGCGTGCGACGTCAGCGTTTCGACGAGGTCGGCCGCCAGGTCGACGACGTGCTCGGCATTGTCGAGCACGAGCAGGCCGCGCGACGCGGCGAAGGCCTCGCCGATCCGTTCGACGGCCGGCACGCCATCCGCGTCGAGCCCGAGTTCCGCGCCGATCGCGCGCAGCACGTCGTCGCGCGTCGCCGCGCGCGCCAGTTCCACGAACAGCACGCGCTCGCCGGCGCGGCCGCGCAGTTCATGCGCGACGCGCTCGGCCAGGCTCGTCTTGCCGATGCCGCCCGCGCCCACCAGCGTGACGACCGATGCCCGCTCGAGCATGTCGACGATCTGCCCGATCTCGGTCTGACGCCCGACGAGCGGCGCCGGATGGGGTGCCGCGGCCGGCTCGGGCCCAACCTCAGGCGCAACCTCGGATGCGCGCGGTGCCACCGCGTGCGCGACCGGCGGATGCGCGATCAGCAGGTAGCCTCGGCCCGGCACCGTCTTGATCAGGTCGCGGTTCGGGCCCAGCGCCTTGCGCAACGTCGCGACGTGCACCTGCAGCCGGTTCTCCTCGACGATCAGGCCCGGCCACACCGCGTCCATGATGTCGTCCTTCGATACGAGGGAGCCGTTCGCGCGATGCAATACTTCCAGTATGTCGAGCGCACGCGCGCCAATACGCAACGACGCACCGTGGTCGCGTATGTCGCGCTGCTCGAAATCCACCGACAAATTCCCGATCTGGATCATGGCCGCCTCCAGGTTCCCCACGATGACCGCCATGTGAACACGCGGTTCACCGGGGCGGGAGTCCGCGCCCGGCTGCACGGCAGGCGGGCGCAAAGTCTCAAAAAGTGGCCCGAGTCTAAACGCCATATCAATAAAAATCTTGAACGAAAATGCACTGGCGCCCGCCGCCTCGGCCCGCGGCGGATACGCGGGCCGCGCGGATATAAATGGGGCGATATCGTTCGACGTGTCGCTTCCGCCAGCAGGTCGAGCGTCGGCGCCGGCGCTCGGCCGGACGGCGATTTTTTCGTCAGCAAGCGGACATTTATTCAAGTTATGCTGAGCCGGATGTGTGTGCCGTATAAACTTGCACGTAAAACTGCTCGTATGCCGTACCCCATTGAAGGACGTTCCGTCATGTCAGATCCTTTCGCCGCAGTGCCCGCGGCGGTGCCGAAAGATACGCTCGGATGCGTGTCGAGCCTGTTGTCCAAGGATATCGACCGGTCGGTCGGCGGCCTGACGCTCCACCGCAAATGCATGCGCGACGAGCACTTCGAGCGCATCGAGATGGCCGCCAGCGATCGCGGCTTCCTGATCGGCGTGTCGCTGAACGGCGGCCACCGGCGCACGATCTATGGCGGCGCCGGCAAATCCGAGCGGCGGTTCCAGCACGACTCGATCTACATTCGCGACTTTTCCCGGAATTTCCGCGCCGACCTGTACGGCAAGTTCGATTTCGTGCTGATCGAGCTGTCGCACAGCTATCTCGACCGCCTCGGCCGCGAACACGACGGCACGGCGATCGGCGGCCTGACCTGCGCGCCCGACGTGCAGGACCCGGTGCTCGGCCATCTCGCACACGCGGTCGCCGACAGCCTCGACGTGCCGGGCGCGCTGAACACGCTGTTCGTCGAGCAGATGGGAGTCGCGATCGGCGCGCATCTCGCCAGCCGCTACGGCAATGCGCAGGCGCGCGACCTGCAGCGCAAGGGCCTGCTGTCGCCGGCCAAGACGGCACTCGCGAAGGAACTGCTGATGGAAAAGGCGAACCTCGGCGTATCGATCGAGGAAGTCGCGAGCGAATGCGATCTGTCGCGCGGCTATTTCATCCGCGCGTTCTCGCGCACGACGGGGCGCACGCCGCATCAGTGGCTGCTCGAGCAGCGCGTGATCCGCGCCCGCCAGCTGATCGAGACGACCGACATGACGCTCGCGGAAATCGCGGCCGTCTGCGGTTTCGCCGACCAGAGCCACCTGAACCGCATCTTCGCGCGCATCGTCGGCCATCCGCCCGGCGCATGGCGGCGCGGCATGACGCGCTGACACCGTCGCGCACGTCATCCGGTCAGCGCAGCGGCGTCGCGTCGTAGTTGACCGGCACCCAGTCGTACCGCTCCCCGTCCCTGCGCAAGTGCCCGAGCCCGGGAAACGCGATGTGCGCGGCGCCGACCAGATAGCGCCGGCCGGCCACGCGCCCGAGCACGTCGTGCCGCGTGCGGCGCGCCGCATCGGCATCGCTGTCGTACTGGACGGTCGCATCCGGATCCTGCAGCTGGATCGCCGCGACGTGCACGATGTCGCCCCATGCGAGCAGTCCCGCATCGCCGCTCTCGATCAGATAGGCCGTATGGCCCGGCGTATGGCCGGGCATCGGCACCGCGCGGACGCCGGGCGCGAGCGTCGCTTCGCCACGAAACGTCCTGAAACGGCCGGCCGCGACATACGGCGCGACCGACGCGGCCGCCGCATCGAAAAACGACGCGAGGAACGCCGGCGCCCGCGCCTTGTGGTCCGGGTCGAGCCAGTAATCCGCCTCGATCTCGTTCACCCGGACGACCGCGTTCGGAAAGGTCATCCGCCCGTCCGTCACGATGCCGCCGACATGATCCTTGTGCAGGTGCGTGAGCAGCACCTCGTCGATCTGCTCCGGCGCGTAGCCTGCCGCGCGCAGGTTGTCGAGCAGCTTGCCGCAGCAGTCGCCGTACAGCACGCCGGCGCCCGTATCGACCAGAATCCGCCGCGATCCCGTGTCGACCAGGAACGCATTGATCGACCCTTGTACCGGCGGCTCGAGAAAGGCGCGGTCGAGATCGCGCCGGATCTCGTCCTTCGACACATCGCGAAAAACCGTATCGACCGGAAACGGATGCGTGCCGTCGGACAGCGCGACGATCGTCAGGTCGCCGAGCTTCTGCCGGTAGAAGCCCGGCGGCTGAGTGCCGCCGCCCGACTCGGCGGCGAACGCGGCCGATGCGAGAAGGCCGACGCACCATGCGACGAGCAGCATGGCGCCCGCGCGCAGCGCATGCATGCGCCGGTTGAGCCTGTTCATGTCCGATTTCCCCGGTTGCGTATCGACGTCGCGCGGCGCCTGCCGGTCCGGCAAGCGACATCCGCACGACGTCGAGCGTACCGGCCGCCCGCGCAATAATCCTGAGCCGGACATGAAACGTTCTGAAGACCGGGGCGCGACGGCCCCGGCGGCGGCGGCCGCAGGTCAGGCGGCCGCGTGATGCGCGGCGAGCAACGCCTCGAGAAACACGGCGGCCGGTTGCGCGCCGCTGATGACGGTGGATCCGATGCGCGTCGACGGCACCGACGCAATGCCTGCGCGCACCGCATCGGTCTCGAGCGCGATCACCGCGTCAAGCCCCTCGCCGGATGCGAGGAACGCCCGCACCGTATCGCCCGGCAAGCCGGCGCCGGCCGCGATCTCCACGAGCACGTCCGCATCGCCGATGTCGCGGCCGTCGCGGAAGTATGCGGCGAACAATGCATCGACGAGCGCCGCCGCACTGCCGCGCTGCTGCGCGAACCAGACGAGCCGGTGCGCGAGCCGGGTGTTCGGCGTACGCGCGATCCGCGCGTGATCGAACACCAGGCCCGCCGCGCGGCCGGCCTCGGCCACCTGCGCGTCGAGTGCCTGCGAGCGCGCCCAGCTGCCGAATTTCGCGCTGCGGTATGCCTTGCGATCGATGCCTGCGGCCGGCATCGCCGGGTTCAGTTCGAACGGCACGAACCTGACCTTCACGTCACCGGTCAGCCCCGCTGCGTCGATCGCCTCCGCGAGCCTGCGCTCGGCGATCCAGCACCACGGGCAGATGAGGTCGTAGGTGACCGTGACTTCGACGGAATTCATTGCGCTCTCCTGTTGATTGCAGTTTCAACGATAGCGCTTGCCGGCCGGCGATAGAATGCGAACGGCGCGCAACGGATCGTTGCGGCATGCACAAAGGCGACGACATGGACAAATTCTCCGCGCTGCGCGCGTTCGTGGAAGTGGCGGAAGCCGGCGGCTTCTCGAGCGCGGGACGCCGTCTCGATCTCGCGGCCTCGTCGGTCGTGCGCGCGGTGGATGCGCTCGAGGCATCGCTCGGCACCGCGCTGCTGAACCGCACGACGCGCCAGGTAACGCTGTCCGATGCCGGCTCCATGTACTACGCGCGCGCGAAGCGGCTGCTCGAGGAACTCGCGGAAGCGGACGCGCTCGTCTCCGATCGCGGCGACGAGCCGTCCGGGCCGCTACGCGTGTCGGTGCCGGTCGCGTACGGCGTGCGACGCATCGCGCCGCATGTCGCGGCCTTCCTCGCGCGCCATCCGAAACTCGATCTCGACCTGCAGCTCACCGACGAACGCGTCGATCTCGTCGCCGGCCGGATCGACGTCGCGATCCGGCTCGGCGAAGCGGCGCCTTCCGCGGAGGTCGTCGCACGGCAGCTCGCGACGTTCCAGCGCTATGTCGTCGCGAGCCACGACTATCTCGACGCGCACGGCACGCCGGCAACGCCGGGCGAACTGGTCGATCACGCGTGCGTGCGCTTTCACTTCGGCGGCGACCAGCAGGCGTGGTCGTTCGCCGATGCGCACGGCACGACGCGGGTGCTGGTCGCCGGGCGCCTGAAATCGAATCACAGTGAAGTGTTGCGCGAGGCCGTGCTCGACGGCGCCGGCATCGCGCTGCTGCCCGACTGGCTCGTCGATGCCGATGTCCAGTCGGGCCGCCTGCGCAGGCTGTTCGAAGCGTACGACGTCACGCCCGATGCGGCGCGCTCGGTCGTGACCGCGCTGTACCTGCCGAATCAGCGCGGCTCGAAGCGCGTCACCGCGTTCATCGATTTCGTCGAGGCGCTCGCACGCGCGCAGCCGTGAGCCGCGCGACGCGGTGCGGCTTGCCGCGTTACCAGCCGAACTTCGCCTCCATGCCGACGTAGTCGGCATTGCGCGCGCCGAGCGCGCGAATCGAATCGGCGACCTGGAAATGCACGGCCTCGACCGCCAGCGCCACGTTCGCATTGAGGAGCCAGTCGACGCGCGCCTGCGCATACATGCCCGTGCGCGCGCCGCCCTTGCCGGCCGTGCCGGGCACCGCCTGCATCCCCTGCCCGTAGATCGCGTCGGCGGTCGTCTGGCGCCACTGGAAACCGACCGCGGTCAGCACGGTCACGTTGCCGGCCGGCTTGAACGTCAGCGACGGCTTCACGTGAATCAGGTTGCTGTAGCCGGTGTAGCCGGCGAGCGTGAAGTAATAGCCGTTCGGGAACAGCGGATTGAACGTGCCCATGCGCCCGTCGCCGGGATGCTTGTCGCCCGACGCGCCGTCGACCTGGATGCCGATGCGCGGCGTGCCCGGCGCTGTCGCGAACGTGTAGCCGCCGAGCGCGCCAAAGGCCCATGCGCCGATCGTGTCCTGGCCGATGTGGCCGGTCTGCAGCATCGCTTCGGCGTCCCAGTCGAACCCGGAAGACTTGCCCGCGTAGCGCATGTCGAACACATCGCGCCGCTCGGTGCCGGCGCCGGCGAGATAGCGCGCGTTGTCGCGCGTATAGCGTGACCAGTAGGCCGACAGTTCGCCGGGTCCCACGCCGCTGTGCTCGACGCGCACGCCGTCGAATCTCAGGTGACGGTTCGACACGTCGTCGAACACCGCGTCGTTGCGATATTGCACCGGGCGCGTCACATAGCCGATCAGCCGCCACTTGCCGATTTCGTAATCCGCCCACAGCGCGTCGAATGCCTGGCGCACGTTCGGGCCGTCCCGCACCGACACGAACCGCTGCAGGTCGAACGCCATCTCCTGCCGGCCGACACGCGCCTTGAACGTGCCGCCGCCCAATTGGTCGACATACGCGACGAACGCCTGCTCGATGTCGAGCTGATCCTTGTCCACCGTACCGACCGTGTCCTTGCCGAACGGCCGCGCATCGACGAACTGGACGAACGCCTGGAAATGCCCGGCATAGCGCAGGTCCGCGTGCACCGTCGCGCGCTGGATCACGTAGTTGTCGTCGTGCGCGGCGCCGAGCCCGAACAGCGGCGCGTTGTTCAGCTCGAAACGCTCGCGCAGGTTCGCGCCGAGCGACAGGTAGGTCGACGGGTCGCCGCCGAGCGGGATGTACTTCAGCCCGTCGAGCGGCTTGCGCGGCACGCACGGATTCGCGAGCACCGACCAGTCTTCCTGCCAGCGGTTGAACAGCACCGCGGGCCGCTTCGCGGTGCACGTCGTGCCGGCGGCCGAGGCCGGCGCCGGCACCGGCGCCGCGGTGTCCTCGGCGGCGGCCGCCGTCCCGGCGTACGTCGCGACGCCGCCCGCCAGCACGGCGGCCGGCAGCACGCCCCGCCACGCTCGCCTCATCGCCCGATGCGCCATTATTTCGACCGCGCGTGGATCTCGGCGACGTAGCCGCCCGGGAACTGCACGAGCGCCGCATCGCGCCCGTCCGACGTGAAGGGCGGCACCAGCACGGTCACGCCGGCGGCCTTGGCCTTCTCCAGCGTGGCGGCGAGGTCCGGCACTTCGTAGCCGGTCATTTCGCGCCCGAACGGATACGGCAAACGGCCGTCGGTCGCCAGCACCGTCATCTTGCCGAAGCCCGACTCGATGCGGATGCGGCGATACGTGTCGTCCGGCCGGCCGATCTCGATGCCCGGCGCCTTGCGCACGTCGGACACGACCTTGCCGCGCGAGAACGCGACGAAGTCGTGCACCAGCTTGCTCGCGCTTTCCGGCGACACGTACACGCGGTTCTCCGGCACCGTCTGCAGCGGGTCGTAGTGCGGCGCCTGGGTGTGCCAGTACAGCTGCATGTTCACGCCGCCCGGCCAGCGGATGATCGCGTCGCGGCCGATCGGATCGGGGAACGTATCGACGACCACGTCCGCGCCGTGCGCACGCGCCGATTTCATCGCGACGTCCATGTCGGTGACGAGATAGCCGGTGCGCTCCGCGCAGAACGGATACGGGATCGGCGTCTTGAAGCCGAACACCGAGATCGTGCCGACCGGCGTCAGCACGAGCTGCGACATCGTCTGGCTCGGCGTCGGCGTGACCTGGAACACGACGAAGCGGCCGTCCTTGATCGCGACGGAGGTCGCGACGGGGTTCGCGCGGTCGAGGGTCGTGAATCGTCCGTTGTGGAGGATCAGATCCGGTTGAGTGTCGGGTACGCTCATCAATATGTCCTCGATGCAATCAGAAACCGAGCCAGTGACGGACCGGTGCAACGGCCGCCACGCCGATCAGCATGCCGGCCAGCCCGACCAGCGCAATCAGCGGCGGTGCGGGCGAGCGCACCTTGATCACGCTGTACACGACGCCGACCAGCACGCCGGCGCCCAATGAAACCAGATACGATTCCATACGTCCCTCCCGACTGAATTAGAATGTGCCGCATTACCGCCCGGGCGCCGGGCGCCGTGCGCCTGCGGCCCGATCCGCTGCCGTCCCGTCCGCTTCACTTCGCCGCCACGCTTTCCAGCCATGCAACATCTGCCCGACCTCGAAGCCTGGGCCATCTTCGCGCGGGTCGCGGAGACCGGTTCGTTCGCCAAGGCCGCCGACCTGCTCGGCATCACGCAACCGACCGTGTCGAAGGCGATCGCGCGACTCGAAAAGCGCCTCGGCGCGATGCTGCTGTACCGTACGTCGCGCAAGCTGTCGCTCACACCAACCGGCGAACTGCTGCGCGATCGTGCGATCCGGCTGCTCGCCGACGCCGAACTGATCGAGGACGAGGCATCCGCACACGCGCTCGAACCGCACGGCCTCGTGCGCGTGAACGCACCGATGTCCTACGGCCTGTGCAATCTCGCGCCGCTGCTGCCCGCGTTTCTCGAACGCTATCCGCGCGTCGACGTCGACCTCGTGCTCACCGACAACTTCGTCGACATCGTGTCCGGCGGCTTCGACGTCGCGATCCGGATCGCCGAACTGAGCGATTCGTCGCTGCGCGCACGCCGCCTGTGCGCGGTACGCCGGCCGCTCGTCGCGTCGCCCGCGTATCTGGACCGGCACGGCCGGCCGACCCATCCGAGCGAACTCGACCAGCACGTGTGCCTGACCTACACGAACATCCCGACGCCCGAATACTGGCGCTTTCGCCATACGACGTCGGGCGACGAATTCGGCGTGCCGGTGCGCGGGCGCATCCGTGCGAACAACGCCGACGTCCTCTGTCCCGCGCTGATCGCCGGCCACGGTATCGCACTGCAGCCGGCGTTCCTGGTATGGAATGAACTGCAAAGCGGTGCGCTCGAGGAAGTGATGCACGACTGGAAAATCCCGGACCTCAACGTCAACCTCGTCACACCGCCCGGCATGCTGCGTGCCGCGCGCGTGACGGCGCTGCTCGCGTTCCTCGTCGAACATCTGTCGCACGCGCCGTGGGCACTGCCGCCCGTCTGAGCGGGCGGCCCGCGACCCGTTACTTCGCCGGCACGGCCGGGATCGACTCGTGCGGCGTCGCGGTGCGCTGCGCCGCCTTGTGGACCATCGTGTACGCGTAGTCGACGCCCATTCCGTACGCGCCCGAATGCTCCTTCGCGATCGCCATCACGGCGTCGTAGGTATCGCGGCGCGCCCAGTCGCGCTGCCACTCGAGCGCGACCTGCTGCCAGGTGACGGGCACGACGCCGGCCTGGATCATCCGCTGCATCGCGAAATCGTGCCCATCCTTCGACGTGCCGCCCGACGCGTCGGCGACCATGTAGATCTCGTAGTCGCCCTCGAGCATCGCGCAGAGCGCGAACGTCGTGTTGCAGACTTCGGTCCACAGGCCGGAGACGACCACCTTCTTGCGGCCGTTCGCGGCAAGCGCGTCGCGCACCTTCTGGTCGTCCCACGAGTTCATCGACGTGCGCTCGAGCGTCTTCTGGTTCGGGAACACGTCGAGCAGTTCGGGATAGGTGTAACCCGAGAAGCTGTCGCTTTCGACCGTGGTGATCGTGGTCGGGATGTTGAATGCTTTCGCGGCCTTGGCAAGCCCGACGACGTTGTTCTTCAACGTCTGGCGATCGATCGACTGCACGCCGAATGCCATCTGCGGCTGCTGGTCGATGAAGATCAGCTGGCTGTTCTGGGGGGTGAGGACTTCAAGCTTCGGGTTGCTCATGGCGCGTATCATCCTTTGGACAGGAAACGTTTAAGGCTTGCCTCGATCGGAAACCGAGAGGAGCCGACTGTGCGTTACCCCGGATCTGCGTCTTCCGGTTGCAGCCATTTAATCGGAAAAGCCGCGGCTCGAACATCCAAGAAATGGAATCGATCGAATTCCGAAAGAGGGGGCTCTCCAACGGCTGTCCGCCCTTTTGTTCCACACGTAAACCCGATACGCTTCCAGCACGTTGAAGGCGAGCCCTTCGCCCCCGATCAGCCTATCACGAGAGGTTTTCATCATGAAGCCGTATTTTCTGTCGCTGTTCGCAGGCATCCTCGCCGGCGTCATCTACGGTGCGCTCGGCGTGAATTCGCCGGCACCGCCGATCATCGCGCTCGTCGGCCTGCTCGGCATGCTGGCCGGCGAACAGATCCTGCCGCTCGCGCGCCGGATGCTGGCCGGCTATCGGCTGAATACCGCGTGGCGCGATGCACAATGCAGCCAGCACATGTTCGGCGCGCTGCCGGGCGCCGCCGCGAACGATCGCAAGCCGTCGTGATGCAAGACTCATGACCAACGTCGAGCTGTTCCACTACCTGCTGCTGTTGATCTGCGGCGCGGGCGCGCTCACCTGGCTCGCGGAGCGCGTGTCGATCCCGCCGGCCGTCGTGCTGCTGCTCGGCGGCTGCGTGGTGGCCATCGCCGGCAAGCGCACGCCCGACATGGATCCGGCGCTGCTGCTCGTGGCCGTGCTGCCGCCGCTGCTGATGTCGAGCGGCTTCTATACGGCGTGGAAGGAATTCCGCCACGAGCTCGCGTCGATCGCGTCGCTCGCGCTCGGCGCGGTGGTGTTCACGACGGTTGCGGTCGCGCTCGCCGTGCATGCGGCCAATCCGGCGCTGCCGTGGGCCGCGTGCTTCACGCTCGGCGCGATCGTGTCGCCGCCCGACGCGGTCGCCGCGAAGGCGATCCTGCAGCGCCATCCGCTGCCCGCGCGGCTCGTCGCGGTGCTCGAAGGCGAAAGCCTCGTCAACGATGCATCGGGCCTGCTGCTGTACCAGATGGCCGTCTCGGCCGCGCTCGCCGTCACGATCACGACCGCGAGCGCCACCGGCCTGTTCTTCTCGCTCACGCTGATCGGCATCGCGGTCGGCCTCGCGTGCGGCCATGCGATGTGCTGGGTGCTGCAGCGCCTGCGCGAGCCGATGCTCGGGATCGTCGTGACCTTCGCGATGGCGTGGGGCAGCTACGGCATCGCGGAAGCCGTGCACGGTTCGGGCGTGCTGTCGGTCGTGACCTGCGGCCTCGTGCTCGGCGTGCGCCAGCATCGCGTGTTCGGCGCCGACATGCGGATCAAGGCGAAGGCGACCTGGGAAGCGATCGTGTTCGTGCTCGACGCGCTCGTGTTCATCCTGATCGGCCTCGCGCTGCACGCGATCCTCGCCGGCGTGAACCACGAAGGCGCGGTGCTGATGGCCGGCCTGCGCGTCGCGCTGCCGGCCACCGCCGCCGCGATCGCCGCGCGCGTCGTGTGGGTGTTCGTCGCGATGTGGCTGCCGGGCCGCCTGCGCGCGCCGCGCGCGGGCCATGCGCGGTGGTCGTGGCGCGAGGCCGTCGTGCTCGGCTGGTCCGGCATGCGCGGCGTCGTGAGCCTCGCGGCCGCGATCGCGCTGCCGGGCAACTTCCCCGGGCGCGACCTGATCCTGTTCAGCACGTTCCTGCTGATCATCGCGACGCTGGTCGTGCAAGGCGGCACGCTCGCGCCGCTGATCCGCGTGCTGAAGCTGCGCCCGGCCGCGCGGCACACGATGTCCGAGCATGCCGTGCGCGCCCACACGTTCGGCGCGGCGCTCGCCGAACTCGATGCACGCGAGCAGCGCGGCACGCACCTCGAACGCGCATCGCTCGACCGGCTGCTGACCGAATACCGCAGCCGTGTCGCGTTCAACGAACGCGCGCACCGCGACGGCGCGGAACCGGCGGACGTGCGCGCGCGGATGCTGCGCGTCGAGCTCGAGCTGGTCGGCGTGTCGCGCGATGCGCTGCTCGAGCTGCATCGCGACGGCCGGGTCGACGACGCGGTGCTGCACCGCATAGAATCCGAGCTGGATTTCGAGGAACTGCGGCTGCAGCGCCTGCTCGAACCGTAACGTCCGGCCTGCCCGGCCCTCCCCGGCCGGCCCGTCTCCCCTTCCCCACATGGAATTGCAATGAGCGAACTGTCCGTCGAAGCGAGCATCGGCTCGGTCGATTACCTGGTCCATTTCACCGACGGCGTCCATCAGTGGCGCGCCGACGAACCGGCGTCGCTCGGCGGCGGCGATACCGCACCGACGCCGGTCGCGCTGCTGCTGTCGAGCCTCGGCGCGTGCACCGCGATCACGCTGAAGATGTACGCGCAACGCAAGGGCTGGCCGCTCGCCGAAGTGCACGTGAAGCTCGCGCACGAATCGGGCAGCGCGGGCAGCACGATCGTGCGCCGCATCACGCTCGACGGCGACCTGACCGACGAGCAGCGCGAGCGCCTGCTGCAGATCGCGAATGCGTGCCCGGTGCACAAGATCCTCACGCACCCGATCGCGATCGATACGGCCATCGCCTGACCCACCGGATACGAGAGACCCACCATGTCCGCATCGATCAAGACCCTGCTCACGCCGCGCGAGAGCGACATCGGCAACCTCGTCGTGCGCCGCGTGCTGCCCGCGCGCGCCGCGCGCCTCGTCGGCCCGTTCATCTTCTTCGACGAGATGGGGCCGGCCGTGCTGCCGGCCGGCAGCGGCATCGACGTGCTGCCGCATCCGCACATCGGCCTCGCGACCGTCACCTACCTGTTCGACGGCACGCTGATGCATCACGACAGCCTCGGCTTCCGGCAGAAGATCGTGCCCGGCGACGTGAACTGGATGACGGCCGGGCGCGGCATCGTCCACTCGGAGCGTTCGCCCGACGAGGACCGCCCGCATGAACAACCGGTGCACGGGATCCAGACCTGGGTCGCGCTGCCGGTCGAGCACGAGGACACCGCGCCCGCGTTCGTGCATCACGCGGCCGACACGCTGCCGTCGTTCACGCGCGACGGCGCGCACGTGCGCGTGATCGCGGGCACCGCGTTCGGGCTCACGTCGCCGGTCGCGGTGTTCTCGCCGACGCTCTATGCGTATGTGGAATTCGCCGCGGGCGGGCAGCTCGCGCTCGACGCGGAACACGACGAGCGCGGCGTGTATCTCGTCGACGGCGACCTCACGATCGACGGCACGCCGCTCGCCCCCGCGACGATGGCCGTGCTCGAACCCGGCACGAACGTCGCGCTCGCCAGCGCGAACGGCGCGCGCGTGATGCTGCTCGGCGGTGCGCACCTGCCGGGCGAGCGGTTCATCGAATGGAATTTCGTGTCGAGCGAGCGCGCGAAAATCGAGGCGGCCCGCCACGCGTGGGCGGAGCAGACCTTCGGCAAGGTGCCGGGCGAGGAAAACGAATGGACGCGCCAGCCGGAGCGCCGCGCGCAGTGAGCCCGCAGTGAGCCCGCGGTGAGCAGATAGCGGTCGGCGCATCGATGCAGCGCGGCCGGCATTCACGCCGGCCGCCTTGCGTTTACGGCTTCAATCCCATCAGCTTCGCGAGCACGGGCCAGCGCTCGAGCGATTCGACGAATGCGCGCCGCGCCTGCTCGTCGACGTAGCGGGCCGGATCCAGCGCGGGCAGGTGCCGCGCGAGGCCGAGCACGTCGTTCGGTTGCGACAGGCGATCGTCGTCGCCTTCGCCGATGTTTACTGTTCGTCGATCCATACGCCGTCCGGAGTCTTCACCGCATAGCCGGTGCTCGTCTGCAGCGTCACCGTGCCTTCGTTCTCGCCGACCATCCGCGTGCGCGGCAGGTCGGCCGAATATTGCGCAAGCGTCGCGCCCGGCTTGAACGGGCTGTTCGACACGAGGTTCGACAGCAGCTGCGCGAGCGCGAGGAAGCTCGTCGGCTGGTCGATCACGGTCGTCGTGCCGTGATTGCCGGTGAAGCCGACGAGCCGCACGCCGACCGGCCCGTGGACGACGCTCGGCGTCGGGATCTCGCGCAGGCCGGCCACCTGGTTCTTGTCGCCGCGCAGCGCGGCGCCGTGCTCGGGCACGAACACGATCACCGCGCGCCGTCCCGACTGCGCGATCAGGTCGGCGAGCCGGTCGAAGTCGTTCATCATCCGGGTCACGCGCTGCGGATACGAATCGATGCTGGTGAGCGAGCTGCCCACCACGCGGTTGCCGTCGTGCAGGCTGATCGTGTTGTAGTACAGCGCGACCGGGCCCGGCACCGACGCGCGCTGCGCGTACCAGTTCGCGAGCGTGCCGTAGTCGTCCTTGATCGCCGAGCCGTCGAACGCATGCATCGCGACCGGGGCGGCGGCGTTCGAGATCATCGGCGCGTCGGGCACGCCGATGTTGTCGTGAACGACCTGCAGGAAGTTGTCGAAGTGCCCGTCGTGGTTCAGCAGCGACTGCACCGTGTAGCCGGCGGACGCGAGTTGCGAAAACAGGTGGCACTGCTGCGGCGCGGGCTTGTACAGGTCCGCGTGCGCTTCCTGCCCGCAACTCGCGCGCAGCACGCGGATCGCGGCCGGGCCGCTGTAGCTCGCAGCCGTGCTGAAGTTGTTGAACAGGTAGTCGAAGTGGCTCAGCATCGGGTGATTGCGCACCTTCGCGGCATCGAGGTCGTCCCACGACAGCGAGCACACGTGCAGCACGATCACGTCGAACTGCGCGGCCGGATCGTTGCCGAGGTGGCCGAACGCGACCTGCCGCTGCGACTCCTGCGCGCGGAACGTCGCGAGCGCCGCGTTGTGGTCCTCGGGCTGGCCGGCCCGCCCGCCCGTCGCGTCGGCCTGCTGCGGGAGCGGCGCGACGACGCGCGCCATCAGCCCGTTGCCGGCCTGCCACAGCGGCATCACGACCAGCGCGGCGAGCACGAAGGTCGCGACGCGCACCCAGCGGTTGACGATGAAATAGACGATCAGCACACCCGCCACGGTCAGCACCAGCAGCGGCGGCAACAGGCGCGGCAGCAGCTCCATCCAGTAGTCGAGGCGGAACGTGCTGACCTCGCGCGCGGCATCGACAAGGCGCGCGAGCGGCGGCGCATGCAGCTCGCGCGCAAGGAGCGGCACCGCGATCGCGAGCGCGGCGAGCTGCCGCACGATGCGCCACACGCGCGCGCGGATCGGCGCGCTCGCCGCGAGGGCCAGCGCGAACGCGAGGTTCGCGAGCCACAGCGGCTGCAGGTGGCCGGTCGCGAACAGCGCGAACTTCAGGATGAAATACAGATTCCAGAACGTCATCTAAACCACTCCGTGATGGGCGCCGCGTCAGTCGCGCGCCCGATCGAGCTTCGGTGCCAGCATCGACTGCACGCCGCGCGCCGCACCTTTCCACATCCGTACGTAACCGTCCAGGCCCACGCGCAGCACTTCCTTCAGCCCGCGCAGCGGCGTGTCCGCGCGCGCGCTCGCGTGCCAGTCGAGCCACGCGTCCGCGCGGCCGAACGTGCACTGCACGAGCTGGCGCTCCTGCTCGAGCGTCAGCGCCTCGAAGCTCACGCCGACGTGGGTCGGCGTCACGCGGCTCACGCGCACCGGGAACGGGAACGGCCGGTCGCCGCGCGTCACGCACACCGTCAGCGTGTCGCCGACCGCGAGCGGCAGCCCCGGCACCGCTTCGAGGCCGAGGCCGCCGGTCGAGTAGTCGCTCGTGAAGCATGCGGCCGTCGAGCCGTCGGCGAGCAGCAGCGTCGCCGGCACGCGCATCGCGATCCGGTGCGTGACGCGCACCTGCTTGGTCTCGCGCGCGACGGCCATGGCCGCGCCGAGCATCGCGAGGTTGTAGACGGTCCAGCCGAGCGTGATCAGGATCGTCGACGCCTCGTCGCCCTGGTCGGCCACGAGCCGCCACAGGCCGGCCGCGATCGCGAGCACGTTCAGCGCGAACAGCACGAGGTACGGCTTCGAGGTCGACCAGTCGACGTAGCCTTCGTCGATCTTGCCGCCCTTGTCGGTCACGTTGAACTTGCCGTGCTGCGGGCTGAAGAACGCGACGGTGGTCGGCAGCGCGATGTACCACGCGAGCACCGATTCGTAGACCTCGGCCCAGAACGAGTGGCGATAGCGCCCCTGCATCCGCGAGTTCGCGACGTTCGCGAGCACCAGGTACGGGATCACGTAGCTCGCGAGCGCGACCGACGACGCATTGATGAAGTACAGGTGGAAGAACAGGTACGCGAGCGGGATCGTCAGGAACACGAGCCGCGGGATCCCGTAGAAGAAATGCAGCATCGCGTTGCCGTAGCAGATCCGCTGGATGAAGCCGAGCCCGCGCCCGAGGAACGGATTGTCGATGCGGAAGATCTGCGCCATCCCGCGCGCCCAGCGCGTGCGCTGCTTCACGTGGCCGGCGAGGCTCTCGGTCGCGAGGCCGGCCGCCTGCACGGTCGGCAGGTACGCCGACGTGTAGCCGCGGCGGTGCAGCTTGAGCGCGGTGTGCGCGTCCTCGGTCACGGTCTCGACCGCGACGCCGCCCACCTCCTCCAGCGCGGTGCGCTTGAGCACCGCGCACGACCCGCAGAAGAACGTCGCGTTCCACAGGTCGTTGCCCGACTGCACGAGCCCGTAGAACAGGTTGCCCTCGTTCGGGATCTCGCGGAACGTGCCGAGGTTGCGCTCGAACGGATCGGGCGAGAAGAAATGGTGCGGCGTCTGCACCAGCGCGCATTTCGGGTCGCGCAGGAACACGCCCATCGAGGTCTGCAGGAACGAGCGCGTCGGCACGTGATCGCAGTCGAAGATCGCGATGTATTCGCCGTGCGTCTTCGGCAGCGCGCGGTTGATGTTGCCGGCCTTCGCGTGGCGGTTGTCGTCGCGCGTCAGGTAGCCGATCCCCGCCTCGCGCGCGAACGCCTCGAACTCGGGGCGCCGGCCGTCGTCGAGCAGGTACACGCGCAGCTTGGCCGCCGGCCAGTCGATGCTCTGCGACGCGAAGACGGTCGGCTTCACGACCGACAGCGGTTCGTTGTAGGTCGGGATGTAGACGTCGACGCTCGGCCAGGTGTCCGGGTCGTCGGGCAGCGGCACGATCGGCCGGTCGAGCGGCCACGCGGTCTGGACGAAGCCGAGCAGCAGGATCATCCACGTATAGGCTTCGGCGCCGTACAGCAGGTAGCCGGCGAACGCCTCGACGGGGCTGCGGAAATCTAGTGTCTGGGTCGTGCGCCACCACACGTAGCGGACGGTGGCGAGCAGCGCGAGCGACGCGAGCGCGAGGGTCGGCAGATGGCCCGGCAGGCGGCGCAGCGCGAGCGCCAGCACCGCGACGATCGCGAAGAACGCGAACTGCGCGCCGGGCATCAGCGGCGACATCCCGGCGCGGCCCACATCAGCGCGCCGGCGATCAGCAGCACGGCGCGAGCCAGCGGTGCCGGCCGACGCCGTGCGCGCGCGCGTCGAGCCAGCCGCCCCAGCGCGCCCACGGCAGACGCGCGAGCAACGCGTCGAGGCGCCGGCCGAGCGCGCGCGCCGCGGACGTAGGCCGGCACGACGAACGTGTCGAACCACGCGAGCGGATCGCGCGCGGCCGGCCATCGGCTGCGCGCGGCGCGCGCACGATCGCGCGCCACAGCCATTCCGCGGGCTCAGCGGCTGCAGCACGCCCACTCCCGCGCGAGCCACAGGAAGGCGATGCGTGCCGGCGGCGCACGGATCGGCCGGCCGGGCGGCGGCGCGTGGAAGAACAGCCGCACGAGCCAGTCGAGCAGCGTGCGCTCGGCCGGCAGCCCGATCCCGCGCGCGCACCAGTCGGTCGCGCGCTGGGCCGCGGCACGCCAGCGCGACGCGAACCCGGCCTTCATCGCCGCGCTCCCGTGCGGCCGGCCGCGGCCGCCGCGAGCCACGCGTCGACCCAGTTCGCGACGCCGTTCAGGTCGTGCGACGCCTGCGAATACGGCGCGTCGTCGAAGATCCAGCTGCCGCGCGCGAGCGTTTCGGGCACGGCCGCATCGACGTGAATCCGCTGCTCGAGCATCGACGCCGGTCCCGCGACCGCGCGCAGCATCGCGAGCGCATCGCGCTGCATGTCGCGCGCCGGGTTCAGCCGGTTCACGACGATCTGCAGGTCGCCGCCGCCGGCCCGCAGCGCGTCGAGGCGCGCGGCAACGGTCGCGCACGCGGCCGGTTCGGGCGGCACGACGACGAGCGTCAGGTCCGCGCGGCGAATCGCCTGCTCGGCCTGCGGCGACGGATAGCGCGCGGTGTCGACCAGCACGACGCCGTCAGGCGGCAGCGCGATCTCGTCGAGCGCGCGCGACAGCCAGGCCGGATCGGCCGCGAGCCGCGCATCGCAGGCGGCGGCGCCCGCCGCGTCGACCTGCCCGTACGGGACGAACAGCACGCCGTCGGCATTGCGCCACGTATGCGCGTGCCACGGCGCGGCGTTACCCGGGTCACCGAGCAGGCTGTGCGCGAGCCCGTGCTCGGCCAGCGTGTCGAGACCGAGCGTCGCGCCCATCAGGTTCTGCGCGTCGAACTCGACCGCGACGACCGGCCGGCCGCGACGGGCGAGCAGCACCGCGAGCGCGCCGGCGAGCGTCGTGCGGCCCGCGCCGCCGGTCGTCGACGTGACGGCGATCGTCTTCATGGCGCGGCCTCGCCGGCGTGGTCGGCATCGGGCAGCAGGCGCCCGCGCAGCGCGACCGGCACGAGTTCGCACGGCACCGCGTCGCGCCGCTGCAGCCCGCGCGGCGCATGAAAGCCGCGGCCGAGGCCCAGGTGCTGCGCGACGAGCCACACCGGCACCGCGATCGCGATGCCGACGATGAATCCGATGACGAGTTCGGCGATCATGCGCCCTCCGGCTTGCGCAGCGGCATCGCGCTGCGGATGGCGCCGCGCGTGTGCGCGACGGGAAATGCAGGAAATGCCGGCGCATCGCCCGGCATGTCGGCGGCCGGCGTCGCATCGTCGGCGTGAACCGCGTGCGGCGGCGCATCGACGTGCCGGTCGGCCACACCGCCCGCGGCGCCCGCGCCGCCCTCGCCGCCCACGGCGCCGTCGGCGCCCGGTTCGGCACGCGCCGCGGCATCCGCCGCGCGTTCGCCCGGCGCGCGTGCCGCATCCGCCGGCTGCGCCGTCGCGAACAGGTCGCTGTAGTCGGCGATCGGCGCGCGCCGGTTCTCGGCCTTCAGCGCATCGAGCTCGGTGTCGATGCTGCCCTGCCCGAGACACACGACGCGATCGGACAGCGTCTCGACCGGCACGTCGAAGATACGCGCGAGCGCATCCTCGGCATCGGCCGGCTCGCACGCGAACAGGAACACGTACAGGTGCCCGGCATCGGCCGTCACGACGTCGCCCGCGCGGCGCGGCCGGCAATGCCGCAGCGCATCGACGTGCGACACGCCGGGCAGCAGCGCGATCTTCGCGAGCGTATGCGGCAGCGCGAGCACGGCGCCGCGATCGAGCACCGCGCGAATCCGCAGGCAGAACGCGCCGACCGGCAGGTAGCCGAGCACCGAATCGCCGAGTGCGGCCGCGAGCGCCGCGCGATAGTCGGGCGCGACGGGCCGCGCATAGAGCTGCCCGCGCAGCGCGTGCACGGCCGCGTGCATCCGCGTCACCGGCAGGTCGCGCGCGACGACGCGGTTCGCGCCGACGCTCAGCACCAGCATCTCGAACTGCTGGCGCAGCACCTCGCCGCGCTCGACCACGGCGATCTTCAACGCGCCGCCGCACTGCCGGCGCAGCGTGTGAACGGCCGCGCACAGCGCCTCGAGCTGGGCATGCGAGCGGAACGCCAGCACCGCGGTCGCGGCCTGCGCGCGTGCGCAGGCGGCGACGACCGCCGCGTTGTCGTCGACGATTTCCCAGTCGGCCGGCACGCGTCCGCCTTCGTCGAGCACCGCGCGGCTGACGACGACGCGATCCTCGTCGGTCGCGAGCTTCATCCGGCGCAGCGGTTCGGCGGCGGCGCCGTCGACGATCGCCGCGAGCCGGCCGCCCGGCGCGAAGCGCAGCGGCCGCACTTCGCCGGCCGCGAGCGTCTCGCCCGCGCGCCAGAAATCGACGACCCACAGCAGCTCGCCGTGCGTGCGCTGCAGCTGCGCGACGCCCGCGCACACGCCGTGAAAGCCGCTGCGCGGCGCGCGATTCGCGTCGCGCACGAGCGGCGGATCATCGGTGTCCGGATCGGCGCCGGTGCGCACGATCTCGGGATCGACCAGCAGCACCAGCGCGATCCGGTGCGTGCGGCACCAGTCGGCGAGCGCGTGCGCTTCTTCCGCGAGCGCCGTCGGATCGTCCCAGCTGAACCAGCGTTGCGCGCCTTCGATGAAATACAGCGAGCGCGCGCGAAAGCCGTAGCGCTTCATCGCGCGCAAGCGCCGTGAGCCGCGCGAACGCCGGGGCGCGGCACGGCGCGGCGCACGGGTTCCGCGCCGCATCGCCGTCCCGCCGCGGCGCGGGCGCCATCGCCAGCAGTTGATGGCGCGGCCAGCCGCCCGCTGGCGCCGCCCAGAACCGCGCGCCTGCAGCTGCGCGCAACGCGGCGCGGGGCGCGCCGACAG
This sequence comes from Burkholderia sp. USMB20, assembly GCF_000949135.2. Classification (GTDB taxonomy): domain Bacteria; phylum Pseudomonadota; class Gammaproteobacteria; order Burkholderiales; family Burkholderiaceae; genus Burkholderia. The sequence goes on from NZ_JTAN02000018.1 coordinate 237,022, forward strand.
CACGACGTCACGTCGCGCGTGCGCGACTGCCGCGCGCTTTCCCACACCAGCGCGTCGCACGCGGCGTGCCGGCGGCGGCATCGTCGCGTACAGCCGCCGCTTCCAGCTGCGTCCACGTGTCGGGCAGCCCGTCGATCGCGAGCCGGCTCAGCGGGCCGGCGCGACCGCCGGCCGGCCCGGTGCGCAGCAGCGCGCGCAGGCGGCCCAGCAGGCCGGCGGCGCCGAGCGCGGGACGGTTGCATCGAGTTCCGTATTCACGCGTTCTCCCAGTCCCCTAGTAATCCGAATAAAGCCGCACCGGCGTCGGCGTGACGAGCCAGCTGCGCGCCGCGCGTGCGTCGAACGCATAGCGCAGGTACACGAGCGCCGAACTCGGCGCGTAGTCGTGCGACCGGTCGACGTGCAGTTGCGCGCCGACGCTCAGGTGCGGATTCACGCGATACTCGACGATGCCGTTCACGCCATACGAAAACGACACGCCGCGCGTCGAACTGCCCGCGTAGACGAGCCCCGCCGCCTCCTGCGCGGCGCGCTGGTCCGCGAAGGTCGGGTAGAACAGCGAGTCCTTCTCGTAGCTGTTCGAGATCCCGCCCGTGACGGTCAGGTCCCACGACAGCGCGTCGCGCCGCCCCGCCCACTCGAGCGGCACGCCGAGCGACAGGTAGCGCTGCGGGCTGTAGTAGCCGCCCTGCCCGTACGTGTAGTAACGCAGGTTCTGCGCGTAGTGCCACGCATTGCCGACGAGCCCCGTGCTCACCTTCATCGTCGCGCGTTCGTACACGGGCACCGTGAAGCCCGAGCGCAGCGTGAGCTCCGCGTTGCGCTCGACGTTGCGGCCGGACAGCACGCCCGCGCCGAGCTCCGCGAACAGGTTCACGCGGCCGACGTCGAGCGCCGCGCGCAGGTTCACGCCGTCGCGGCGCACGCCGCCCCACACCGCGCCCGTCCACGGATCGCGCATCCCCGCATACGACAGCACGCTGCTCGTTTCCGGCCGGCGCGACGCGTTCACGGTAAAGCTCGCCGGGCCCGCGTCGAAGCGGTAGCGCACGCCGCCGACCAGGTAATGCACCGGGAAGCCCAGCGGCGACGTGCCGAGATCGACGCGCCACGCATCCGTGCGATAGCCGGCGCCGAGCGCGACGCCCGTCATCGGCTGGTGCAGGTCGCCCTGCGGATGCGCGATCAACGCGGCGGCCTGCTGGTTCAACGGCGCCAGCGACGAGCCGGCCAGCGCGTTGAGCGCGCCGTAGGTGCCGAAGGTCTTCAGCGAATACGCGTTCGGCACGCTCGTATCGAGCGTGCCGGCGTCCAGATGCACGGTGTCGAGCTGCAGGAACGCGTGCCCGTCGTAACGCACCGGCATCTGCGCGTAGATCGGCACCTGCTGCGCGCGGTACGCGGAAATCCCTTCGTCGCCCGACTTGTACGCGGGCAGCCAGCCGATCTCGATCTCCGGATCGCGCCGCTGTTCGAGATCCGCGAACGCGGCCTGCGCGGGCGTGCGGCCGTCGCGGCCCGGGCTCACGCCGCTCGTGCGTTCCTGCGACAGCGACAGCCGGTACAGCGACGCGGCATCGTCGTAGCGGCCCTGCGCCTCGGCCACGCGCCCGGCGGCAACCGTCACGTCGGCGCGGGCCGGATACGCGGCCTGCAGCGGGTCGATCACCTGCGCGGCTTCGTCCGGGCGGCGCAGCGCGTTCAGCCGGCGCACGACCGACAGCCGCGTATCGACGTCGTCGTCCGGCGTGCGCGCCAGCACGGCCTGCACGCGCGCGAGCGCGGCCGCGCGCTGGCCGCTGTCCTCGTCGATGCGCGCGAGCGCGAGCTGCGTGTCGGCATCGTCCGGCGTGCGCGCGATAACGGGCGCGAGCGCGTCGCGTGCCGCGTCGTAGTGACCTTGCGCGCGTTCGAGATCGGCCAGCTCGAGTGCGTAGCGCTTGTCCGCGCGACCGGCCGGGCTCGCGCGATCGAGCAGCGTGCGCGCGCGCGCATAGTCCTGCTGCGCGATCGCGTCGTCCGTCCGGCGCAGCACGAGCCGCAGCGACTGATCCTCGATGCGCGCGGTCTGTGCCGGCGTCAGCGCCGGTTCGCGGCGCAGCGTGTCGAGCCACGCGGCGAGCGCGTCGTCGCGCCCCGCGCTGCCGAGCAGGTCGCCGTAGCGCAGCCGCACGTCGGGATCGGCCTCGCGCGGATGCGCGGCGATCCAGTCGCGCAACGGCGCGAGGCCGCGCTCGGGCTCGCCCGCGTCGATCCACTGCGCGCCGATCGCGGCCAGCATGTCGGGATCGTCCGGCGCGCTCGCCTGCGCATGCGCAAGCGACGCGGCAAACGCCGCGCGATCGCCGCGGCCGAGCGCGCCGCGCGCGTCGGCCAGCGCGCTTTGCGCGTCGAGCTTGCGGGCGAGCGCACGCATGCCGTCCGAGCGCCGCGCATCGTCGACACCCGCGAGCGCGGCCTGCGCGCCGGCGACGTCGTCGAGCGAGTTGCGATACAGCGCGGTCGCATAGCGCATCTCGGGCGTATCGCTTTGCGCGAGCCCCTCATCCATCACCGTGCGGCCGAGCTGCGGCAGCCCCATGTCGCGATACAGCCGCGCGAGCGCGAAACGCGTCCACGGTGCGTCGGGCGCCGCGCGCACGGCCGCTTCGTAGCGTTGCACGGCCGGCCCGCGTTCGCCCTTGTCGGCGAGCGCGCGCGCCTGGCTCGCGAGCAGGTCGGCGCGCAGCCCGTCGAGTGCGCGGCGATCGTCGCTGCCCGTCACGCGGCCTTGCAGCGCGTCGAGCAGCGGGCCGACGCGGTCCGCGCGGCCGGTGTTCTCGTACAGCATCGCCGTGCCGCGCACCGCCGACACGTTCGGCGAACGTGCGGCCAGCAGTTCGCGCAGCAACGGCTCCGCGCGCGCCCAGTCGCGCTGCGCGAGCAGCGCGTCGGCGAGCTGCAGCTTCGCGTCCGGGCTGTCGGGCTGCATCGCGAGTGCGGCGCGCGCCGCGCGCTCGGCATCCTGCGGCCGCCCGGCCGACGCCGCCGCGCGGCCTTGCGCGAGCAGCCCCCAGAACTGCGCGGTACGCGCGAGGCTCTGCCACTTGCCGCGCTGGTCGGTCGACAGCGCCGCGGCGCGCGTGAACAGCGCACGCGCTTCGTCGTGCCGGCCTTCGCGCAAGCGCAGCAGGCCGAGCCCGCCGAGCGCATCGGCGTCGCCGGCGCGCGCCTGCGCGGCGCGCGCGAGCAGCGGATCGGCACCGGCCAGGTCGCCGCGCGCGAGCGCCTGCAAGCCGCGCTGCTGCGCGATGTAGTCAGGGTCGCGTTCGAGCCGGCGCTGCGCGTCGCGCTGCCGGTCGAGTTCGGCGCTGCGATCGCGGAATTCGGTGTCGTCCGGCACCAGCGCGAGATACGCGTGCAGCGCATCGAGATACGCGGGATCGCTGCCGGCAGACTGCAGCACGCGCCGCCACACGGCCATCGCTTCCGTGTGATCGGCGTCGGCGCGCTTCGCGAGCGACCAGGCGATGCGGTTCGCTTCCGCGCGCGTGTCGGCGCGCTGGTTCAGCAGCCGCGCGAGCGCGAGCGCCGCGCTCGTGTCCTGCGGGTCGGCCGCGACCGCGCGGCGCAACGCGGCGAGCGCCGATTCTCGGCCACCAGGCGCATTCGCGACGATCTGGTAATACTCGGCGCCGAGCGCGCCGGACGGCGCGCCGTTCGGGAACAGCGCGACGATCCGCCGGGCCGCTTCGTCGGCGCGGCCGCTGCGCGCGAGCAGCCGGATCTGCGCCATCTCGCCGCGCCCGCTCGTCGCGACGCGGTATTCGTCGGCCGCGCGCCGCGTGCCGGGCGCCGCGGGCGCGCGGGCCTGCAGGCGTGCCAGCGCGGCCTGCGCGCCTTGCGCGTCGCCGAGCCGCAGCAGCACCCGCATCTGTTCCGCGAGCAGTTCGGGATCGTCCGGCGCGATCAGGAGCCCCTTGCGCAGCGCGTCGCGCGCGAGGTCGTCGCGATGCTTCGCGCCCCACATGCGGGCGGTCGCGAGCTGACGCTGCGCATCGGGCAGGTCGGTCGTGGCCGGCGCCGAGATGGCCTTCGGCGCGACGGTTTTCGGCAACGCGGGCGCGGGTGTGGCGACGGCGGCCGGCGCCGCCGCCGTGACCGACGACGCGAGCCACGCGAACCCCGCGACGCGCGGTGCGGTGCGCTTCATCGGGCCGCGCATGAACGGTCCTCCCAGCGCGCAGCGAGCGACCCGTCCGCGCCGAACCGGTAGCGGCCGTCGCGCCAGCCGAGGCCGAACAGCGTCAGCACGCTCGTGTAGTAGCCGGGCGCCGCCTGGCGCGCGAGCGCATCGACACGGGCCGCCTGCGCATCGGCGAGCGCATGCTGGCCGCGCGCGTCGAGGAACGGCACGGCCGCCGCGGAGAAGCCGCCATTGCCGTCGTTCGGCCCCGCGACGCCGGTCGTCGTGTCGACCTTCTCCGGCGGCGCGCCATGCGCGGCGATATGGTCGGCGAACGGCGCGAAGCGCGCGAGCAGCGGTGCGGCGAGCGGATCGGCGCGATCGAGCATGCCGGCCCACAGGTACACGCGGATCGCGTTGTACGCGCTTTCCGCATGGGTCTGGGGATCGGGGCCGAAGCCCGCGCCCGCGCGATACAACGCCCAGTCCGGCGAGAAGCCCTTCGGCGCGGTGTCGAGCAGCACGCGGCCGGTACTGGCCGCGAGCGCGGCCCAGCGGCGCTCGTCGGGCAGGCGGGCGGCGAGCCCGCGGATCACCTGCGGCGGCGAATAGCTCGGGTTCACGCGCCATTGGCCATCGGCCAGCTTGAACCCGGTCGGCCCGGGCAGCAGCGTGAGGCCGAGGCCCGGCACGCTGGCCGTCTCGTCGTCGAGCACGCGCTTCGCGAGCAGCGCGCCGCGCGCGGTGTAGCTGCGCTCGTGCCACAGCCGCCCGGCTTCGACGAGCGTGTAGGCAATCCAGAGATCGGCATCCGACGCCGCGTTCGCATCGAGCACGCGCCACGTGCCGTCCGGCGCGCGGCCCCACAACCACGCCGGCAGCCGGGCGCTCAGGTCGCCCTGTGCGAGGTTGTTCTCGGTCCATGCGAGGATCGTGTCGAACGTGCGCCGGTCGTTCGCGACGAGCGCGAAGAACAGTCCATACGCCTGCCCCTCCGATACCGTGCGCGAATCGGCCGAGCCGACGTCGATCACGCGGCCGTCGGCCGACACGAAATCGCGCTTGAACGCGTCCCAGCGCGGCCACGCCGCGCCGCACCGCACGTCGGCCGCACCGCCTTGCGCCGCCTGCGCGCGCCCGGCCGTCCCGGCTACCCCGGCCGCTGCGCACGCCGCCGCGACGGCCAGCACGAGCGTCGTGCCGCCCCGCCGGGCCGGCCGCGCTGCCCGTCGCCTTGCGAATGCCCAAGCCATCATCCGTTACATCCCCCGGCGGCGCGCGGCGATTTTCTGCAGCACGCTGAACACGCCGAGCGCGAGCAACAGCCCCGCGACGACGCCGACCACGCCGAGCGCCACCGGGTACCGCGCCGCCTGCGTCCAGACGCGCGCATACCACGGCACGAAACCGACCACGTACGGATCGCCGACGCGCAGGCTGTCGACCTGTCCCGGCCGCACCAGCGCGAGGTCGCCCTGCAGTTGCGACACGAGGCCCGGCTTCTCGAAGACGTCGAGCAGGTCGGCCAGGCGCGTCTGGTCGGTCGCGGTCAGCGCGACGACGCTGCGGCCGTGGCTGCCAGGCAGTTCGAACCCGGCGAGCGCGGCGAGCGCGCCCGTCTGTTCGATATGCGCGCCACCGTCGGCCATGCCGACGCCATTGCGCCAGCGCTCCTTCACCGAGAACGCGACACGCGTCGCGCCCGTGCCGGCCTGCTGGTCGATCGCCAGCGGCAGCGCCGCGCGCCAGTGCGACAGCAGCGGCGACGCGGGCGAGCCGTCGATCACGAGCAGGTCCTTGCGGCCCGCCAGCGCGGCGACGTCGCCGGGCCGCGCGACCTGCACGCGCAGCGCCGGGAAGCCGGTCCACTGCCCCATGTGGCCGAGCATCGTCAGATAGGCTTCCAGCTCCTGCGGCGACGGCCGGTCCGGGATCACGACCGCCGTCTGCGACAGGTCGGCGAAGCGCGTGAACGGGAAGCCGCTGTTCGCGAAGAATGCGAGGTTCGGCAACTGCGCGTAGTGGACGAAGTGCGAGAAGTCGATCGTCGAATCGGGATCGATCGCCGCGCGCTGCGGCTCGGTCGCGGTGCTCGAGCAGAGCCCCGTCTTCTGCGAGTCGAGCGTGAAGCGGAACTGCAGCTGGTTGCCGCTGCCGACGCGGAACGCCGGGATGTCGACATCGCTCGTCACGCGCCCTTCCGGCACCGCCAGCAGCGGCAGCTGCATGCGCCCGCGCGCGTCTTCGGCATGGGCCGGCCCGAGGCGGTACGACTTCACGAGCTGTTCGTTGATCTCGACGGCAAGCGTCGAGTTGTCCTGCACGGTCGGCGCCGTGTAGCGGTAGCGCAGCGTGATCGGCACACCCGAGCCGTTCCACGAATGCAGGTCGGCCGGCACCCGCAGGTTCAGCCGGATCGCGTCCGGCGACGTGCCGCGCACTTCGAGTTCGCGCGGGTCCGACACCAGTTCGCGGAACGCGATCGGCCGGTTCACCGGCAGCCAGCGCGGAGCGTCGTACGGCTTGCGCGGCGCGCCGAGATCGACGTGCGCGACCGTCGCCGCCGGGCCCGACAGCGCCGCGCGGCCGAGCACGAGCGCCGCGACCGCATCGTCGACCTCGGCTGCCGTGCGGCCCGTCACGACCAGCAGCTTGCGGCCCGGCGCGGCCGGGTTGTCGGCGACGGCGAGCAGCGGGCCGTTGACCGACGGCAGCGCGAGGCCGGCCGGCAAGGTCGCGGCCGTGCCGACCACCACCGCCTGGTCGTCGGCCGGCAGCGTCGCCGCGACCGGGAAGCGCGCCTGCCGGTAGTCGGCCTGCGCGCCGAACCACGACGCGAGCACGCCGGCACTGCGCAGCGTCGCCGAGTCGGGCGACGCCGGCAGCACGAACGGCAGCCGCAAGCGCCCGTTGTCGCGCCGGTCGAAGAACGGCGCGGGCAGCAGCGCGAGATCGTTCGGCAGGCGCACCGGCGACTCGTCGAGGATCAGCTCGCTCGTCGGGCTCACGTCGGCCCACAGCGCCGAGCTCGACGGGTCCTCGCAGTGATCGAGCGAGTAGTGCGCGATCAGGCGCAGGCCGATCTGGTTGAAATCGGAGAAGTAGCGCGGATCGATCGGGATGTCCTGCGTGACCGTGCGGCCCGCGCGCGTCGCGTCGAACGGGACGGTCGCGACCACCTCGTCGTTCACCGAAACCTTCAGGTGCGACATCGGGAACACGAGCGACGGCGAATACGCATAGGTCAGGCGCAGCCGCGCGCCGGTGACCACGCGGTCGAGCCGCACGCCCGCATGGATCGTGCGTGCATCGTCGGCGCCGCGCAGGTGCACCGGATCGAACGCGCCGAGCGACGCGAACGGCAGGTGCACGGTCGTCGCCGGCAGGCCAGCGGGTGCCGCGCCGGCGGCGCTCGATGCGGCCGATGCGCTCGATACGGCCGCGCCGTTGGCGAGCGCCGGCGTGGCCGGGCTGCCGGCGGACGCCGAAGCGGCCGCCGAAACGGATGCCGACGCGACCGGCATCGGCGCGGCCGACAACGCGGCCGCATGAAACGCGCCGAACGTGGCGAGCGACAGGACGAACAGCGACACGGCCGGCTTCATGCGCGGCTCCGCATCGTCGTGGTCGTCCGGTGATCAAGCGCGCCGCAATCGACGCGCCCAAAGCAGCTATGCCCGTGAGTGCACATCCCCACTGCTTCCCCTCAAAGTCTGGCCTGAATGCATGTATCGAAACGACGCGGCGCATTCTTCCGCTGCCGGTCCATCGGACGGTGCGCGCCTGGCACCGGCGCTCGCACATTCGTCACACTATCTCAAAATCAGGACAAAACTCACCCTGATTCGCGCTGACGAAGCGAAAAACAACTCAATACGGTCGGAAATGCTGCGTGCGGCGACTGAATGGCAAGAATTACGCCGTTGCTGCCGGCCGGACCGATCGGCATACTGCCGACGCTGCCGGATCGGCGAACCGTCGCGCCGGCGAACCGTCCGGATACCGGATGCCGGATGCGACCCCTTGCGGGCCGCCCGGAACGCGCTGCCGCGTGGGCGGCGCGTATGCTACCGCAAGCCGGCGCCGCGTGCCGGGCTTTCTTCATGGAAAACTGACTTGGATCAAATCGTCGACACCGCCACCCCGTCCCCCGACACGCTGTTGCGCATCATCGCCACGCAGACCGAGATCGCGAAACTCGGCCTCGACCTCGGCAGCGTGATGGCTTATGTGACCGAGCAGGTGCCGCAACTCACGGGCGCGAGCGGCGCGGCGGTCGAATTCGCCGAAGGCGACGACATGGTGTACCGCGCCGCGTCGGGCTCCGCCGCCGGGATGCTCGGGCTGCGGTTGCGTCGCTCAGGCAGCCTGTCGGGCCTGTGCGTGACGCGCGGGGAATTGCTGCGCTGCACGGATTCGGAAACCGACCCGCGCGTCGATCGCGATGCCTGCCGCCGCGTCGGGCTGCGCTCGATGCTGGTGATGCCGCTCACCCATGCGGACACGACGGTCGGCGTGCTGAAGGTGATGTCGCCGGAGGTCGACGGCTTCTCGGCCGCCGACGCCGGCACGCTGCGGCTCACGGCCGACCTGATCGCCGCCGCGATGTTCCACGCGGCGCGCAACGAGGCGAACGAGCTGTACCTGCGCGCAACGCACGACGCGCTCACCGGCCTGCCGAACCGCGCGCTGTTCTACGACCGCCTGCGCCAGTCGATGCACACGGCGCTGCGCGCGAACGGCCGGCTCGGCATCCTCAACATCGACATGGACGGGCTCAAGCCGATCAACGACGGCTACGGCCACCGCGCGGGCGACGCGGCGCTGCGCGAGGCCGCCACGCGGATGCTGGGCGCCGTGCGGCGCTCGGATACGGTCGCGCGGGTGGGCGGCGACGAGTTCGCGGTGATCCTGCCGAACGTCGGCAGCCGCGACGACATCGACGCACAACGCGCACGGCTCGCCCGGCAGGTCGCCGAACCGTTCGAGTTCGAGGGGCAGCCGCTGCGGCTCGGCGTCAGTGTCGGCGTCGCGATGCTGCCCGAAGACGGCACCGACATGAACGCGCTGATCGAGCATGCGGACCAGGCGATGTACGAGGTGAAGCGCACGCGGACGCAGCGAGCGTGCCACGCGTGACGTGCGACGCCCGGCCCGTTCGGCCAGCCGGGCCGCTCGCGCACGGCTAACCGGACTGCGGCACCGCGATCGCCACCCCGACCACGATCCACTGCACGATCGCGACCAGCACGCCGGCGCGGCACAACGCGAGCGCGCTCATGACGCGTCGACCCGCTGCGCGAGGCCGACCGTGAAGATGCCCAACTCGTCGATCCCCTGGTCGAGCTTGCGAAAGCCCGCGCGCGCGACGAGTTCGTCCATCTCGGCCTGCGAGCGGCGGCGCATCACCCAGGTCGCCTCGCCGCGATGATTGTTCAGCGCACGCGCGATGAATTCCAGCTGCGGATGCCACGGCTGTCCGGTGCAGACGAGATAGCCGCCGGGCGGCACCGCCTGTGCGAGCCCGCGCAGCTCGAACGCACGCAGCGGCGCGAGCGCCTGCGCGCGGTCACGCTCGCCGAGTCGACGAGGTGCGCGACGCGCGCCGAATGTTCGTGACCGCGATGCAGCAGCACGATCGCGTCGCGGCAGCGCGGGCCCGTCGCGGGCCGGTGACGCTAGAACAGCGTGTCGCCGTCGCGCGTGACGAAGCCGGCCTCGCGGGCCGTGCGTGCGCTCATGCGATCTCTCTCGTTTCGTTATTCGAATCATGCGGCGCCGCCCTCCGGCGCCGGTCCCGCTGCGGCCGCCAGCCGCCGTCAGCCGCCCGCTTCGGCAACGCCCGCCTGCACGCGCCGCACCACCGTCACGATCGACAGCACGATCAGCACGCGCCACAGCCATGCGGCGACGCCGCCGACCGGCAGGCCGAAGCCGATCCACAGCGCGAACGCGCCGAGCGCGAGCGCGCGGTCGCTCTTGCCGAATGGGCCGTCGTAGCGGCGCGTCGCGCCGGCGAGCGGGCCGATCAGCCCCGCGCATTCGACGATGATCGCCGTCAGCGCGAACAGCCAGACGTCGGCCGGTGCGAACGCGGGAATCGCGAGAAACGGCAGCACGAGTGCGACATCCGACACGATGTCGCCGAGCTCGTTCAGGTACGCGCCGAGCGTGCTCTTCTGCCCGTGCTCGCGGGCAAGCATGCCGTCGATCGCGTTGAGCGCCATCCGCACGAACAGCCAGATCGGAATCAGCAGGAACAGCACGCGGGCGAACACGCCGAGCCCCGCGAGCGCGCCGACGACGATCGAGCCGCCGGCCGCGAACAGCGTGACCTGGTTGGCCGTGACGCCGCGTTCGGCAAGCGAATCCGCGAACGGACGCAGACGGTTCTGGAATTTCGGTTTGAGTGCGTAGAGGCTCATCGTTTTATGGTTTCGGCACGTTCGGATACGTTCGTCGCCGCCATGCCCCGGGCGGCGCAACCGCCGGCGGCGGCTTTCGACAGGTGGTCGTAATCGTCGCCGAGCGGCCCCGACGCGTCAAGCCGCGCCCCCGCGCCCGGCAATCTGGCGTTTTCGACGGAAACTCGCGATAATCCGCTGGCCCGTGAGCGCAGCAATTCACTCGAACTGTCGCCGGGCGCTCGTGCAACAGCCGATTATCACGCCGTCGAACGGCGCATTCGCCGCAGCGCAACGTCTGCCGGCGCATCGTCCGATGATCGCGGCCCTGCGACAGGCAGCCACGAATTTGAAAAAACTTGAACAATGGCCGTCCGCGCGCATCCTGCCGCGCCGGCATTCCGGATTCCGCCCGCCGCGCCCGCGCGCCGCGGGCATGCACGCAGGAGGCGCGGCGCCGATGAACATCCTGAACATCTGGCAGCGCGATTTCCTGCTGTCGATCGTGCGCTCGTCGCCGGCGCGTATCCGGTCTGGCATCAGGCGCCGCCTTCCCCGACGCAGAAGATCTACTTCTCGAACCACACGAGCCACATCGACACGCTCGCGATCCTTGCCGCGCTGCCGCGCGACGTGCGCGCGGTCGTGCGGCCCGTCGCCGCGCGCGACTACTGGGACAGCGGCGACCTGAAGCGCCACATCGCGCAGAAGCTGCTGAACGTCGTGCTGATCGACCGTCACCGCGAGAGCGGCGGCGACCCGTTGGACCCGGTGCGCGATGCGTTGCGGCAAGGCCACTCGATCATCATCTTCCCGGAAGGCACGCGCGGCGCCGACGTGTTGCCGCAGCCGTTCAAGAGCGGCCTGTTCCATCTCGCGACCGAGTTTCCGAACGTCGCGCTCGCGCCGGTCTATCTGGAGAACCTGCAGCGCATCATGCCGAAGGGCGCGATCTGGCCCGTGCCGCTGATCTGCAAGGTGCACTTCGGCGCGAACGACGCGCTCGGCGCCGGCGAAGACAAGCCGACCTTCCTCGCCCGCATGCGCAACGCGATCGTCGCACTCGCGCCGCCGCAGCGGCCGGCCGGCTGAACGCGGCGCCCTCCTCTCCCTTTTCCGGACCTCTTCATGCGAACTCTCTTCTGGGAACTGGTCGCGGGCGTCACCGGCGTGCTGGTGCTCGCGACCGTGATCGGCGCGATCCTCGGCGCGCGCAGCGGCGGCGCGAGCGCGACCATCGTCAACCTGAACCAGCGCATCCGCGCGTGGTGGGCGATGATCGCGATCATGGTCATCGCGATCAGCCTCGGCAACAACGTCACGTATCTGGTGTTCGCACTGCTGTCGTACCTGACGCTGCGCGAGTTCATCACGCTCACGCCGACGACCGCGAGCGACCATACGACGCTCTTCATCGCGTTCTTCGTCGCGATTCCGGTGCAGTACCTGCTGCTCGGGATCAACTGGTACGGGATGTATTCGATCTTCGTGCCGGTGCACCTGTTCTTCGCGATGTCGCTGGTGTCGGCGCTCACGCAGGACACGCGCGAATTCCTGAGCCGCAACGCGAAGATCAACTGGGCGCTGATGGTATGCGTGTACGGGCTGAGCCACGCGCCGGCCGTGCTGATCCTCGACATTCCGCGCTACGCCGGGCAGAACGCGCTGCTGCTGTTCTTCTTCCTGTTCGTCGTGCAGATCAGCGACGTGCTGCAGTACGTGGTCGGCAAGCTGTGCGGGCGCCGCAAGATCGCGCCGCAGCTGTCGCCGTCGAAGACGGTCGAAGGCTTCGTCGGCGGCGGCCTGCTCGCGACGCTGTGCGGTGCGTCGCTGTATCGCGTGACGCCGTTCAGCTTCGGCGCGGCGTTCGGGATCTCGCTCGCGATCGTGATCGCGGGCTTCGTCGGCGGCCTCGTGCTGTCGGCGGTGAAGCGCTCGCTCGGCACCAAGGACTGGGGTTCGATGATCGCGGGCCACGGCGGGATGCTCGATCGCGTCGACTCGGTCTGCTTCGCGGCGCCGGTGTTCTTCCACCTCGTGCGCTACCTGTACGTGTGATGCGCGGGCGGCGCGGCATCGCAAGCGCTAACGCGTCGGCGGGATGGGAAACCGACGCGTTCGGCGCATACTGACGCTCATCCCCACCCTTGCGCCGCATCGCGCGACGAGCCACTGCCACCGAACCCGCCCATGAAACTGAAGCTCGACATCGTGCAGCTCGCCGGCCGCGACGGCGACACACCGTACAACCTGCGGCGCACGCTCGACGCCATCGCGAGCTGCGCGCCCGGCACCGACATCGTGATGTTTCCGGAAGCGCAGCTCACCGGCTTTCTCGATCCGTCGAATCTCGCGCGCGTGGCCGAGCCGCTCGACGGTCCGAGCATCGGCGCGGTGATCGCGGCCGCGCGAGCGCGCAACGTCGCGGTGGTGGCCGGGCTGATCGAGAACGACGGCGGGCGCTTCTACAACACGACCGTGTTCGTCACGCCGGACGGCATCGCACTGCGCTACCGGAAGACCCACCTGTGGCTGAGCGAGCGCGACGTCGTGCTGCCCGGCGACCGCTACGCGAGCGTCGAATGGCGCGGCGTGCGGATCGGCCTCTTGATCTGCTACGACAGCGAATTTCCGGAAACCGGCCGCGCGCTTGCGGCGCTCGGCACGCAGCTGATCCTCGTGACCGACGGCAACATGGAGCCGTACCGTCAGGTGCATCGCACGTCGGTCTCGGCCCGCGCGATGGAAAACCAGGTGTTCGCGGTCGTCGCGAACCGCGTCGGCCCAGGTGCGCACGACGTCGTGTTCGCGGGCGGCAGCCTCGCGGCCGATCCGTTCGGAAACCTGATCTTCGAAGCCGGCAACGGCGAATCGCGCCACACGGTCGAACTCGATTTCGACCAGGTCGCCGCGTCGCGCGCGCTCTACGACTATCGCGCGGATCAGCGCCTGCACATCGCGGGCGAACGCATCGAGCACGCGGACGGGCGTCGCGAGTGGCTGATTCCGTGAGCATGAACCTGGCGGCGAACGCGGCCGGCTGGCGATGCACGCCGCCACATCGTCACGCCGGCTCCGGCACATCGATCGCCAGCAACACCGAGCTGACCGACTTGCCGTGCGCATCGAGCGCGAGCGAACGCGTGACGCCGCCGCCGAGCGCATCGCGCAGCACGAAGTTGAACGCGGCAAGCGCCGGCAGCTCGTAGCGCACGACGTCGCCGTGCACGATGCCCGCGAGCCATCCCTTCACCGCGGCCGCATCGAGATGCGCGCGCAGGTGTTCGTAGTGACGCGGATCGCGGCAGATGACCGATACGTTCAGCGTATTGCCCTTGTCGCCGGTGCGCGCATGCGCCAGTTCACGCAATTGCATCATGCCTCCACGAAAGAAAACGACGGCGTCACGGCCGTGCGCGGCAGCAGCACCGACTGCACGGCGATCACCTCGCGCGTCGACTTGAACGCACCGCCGCCGCCGGCCGGCCCGTTCGTATAGAGCGTCTCGACTTCGTTGCCGATCCGCGCGGCCTCGGCGGCGCTCGCCGCACGGCCGGCCACCCGCACGCGGACTTCGGCCGGCTCGCCGCGCACGGCGGGCGTCGCGTCGCCGTACAGCGCATCCACGCCGATCAAATCGAAACGCAGTTCGGTCGCGGCCACGCCCGTCAGCGCGAGCCGCTCGCGGACGATGTCGAGCGCGAGCCGCGCGCGTTCCAGCGCGCCCGGCCCGCCGTACGAGATCTGCCCTTCGCCGATATGGCCGTCGACGTACGCGACCGACACCTTGAGCGTCCCGGTGCGTGCGCTGCCGCGCCCGCCCGTCACGCGCACGCGGTCCGGCGCCTCCTCCGCCACCGCCACGCGCGTGAAATCCGCGACGACGTCGGGCTGCAGGTAGCGCGCCGGATCGTGAATCTCGTACAGCAGCTGTTCCTTGCAGGTCGCCGCGCTCACGCGGCCGCCCGCGTGCGGCACCTTGGTGATCACGACCGAGCCGTCGGCCGCGACCTCGCCGATCGGGAAGCCGAGCCGCGCGAGATTCGGCACGTCCTTGTAGCCGGGGTCGGCGAAATAGCCGCCCGTCACCTGCCCCGCGCATTCGAGCAGATGGCCGACGACCGTCGCGGCCCCGAGCGTGTCCCAGTCGTCCATCCGCCAGCCGAACGCGTGGATCAGCGGCGCGGCGAACAGCGACGGATCGGCGACGCGCCCGGTCAGCACGACGTCCGCGCCGGCCGCGAGCGCATCGACGATCGGCGCGGCGCCGAGATACGCGTTCGCGGACACGATGCGGTCGCGATACGCGGCGACTTCGTCGCCCGACTCCTCGAAGCGGAACGCGCCGCGCAGCACGACGTCGAGCACGTCGTCGCCTTCGACCGCCGCGACCTTCAGCCCGGCGAGGCCGAGCGACTGCGCGATCCGCGCGGTGCGCCGCGCGGCCGCGCGCGGGTTCGCCGCGCCCATGTTCGACACGATCCGCACGCGCTTGTCCGCCGCCGCCGGCAGCACGGCATGCATGCGCGCGTCGAGCAGCGGATCGTAGCCGAGCGCCGGATCCTTGCGCCGCGCCTGCTGCGCGAGCGCGATCGTGCGCTCGGCCAGGCACTCGAAGACGAGATAGTCGAGCTGCCCGTGTTCGGCCAGCTCGACCGCGGGCTCGATCCGGTCGCCCGAGTAGCCGGCGCCCGCGCCGATGCGCACGCGCCGTTCGTGTGATGGCTTTGCTGTCATGTCGGTACCGTGATCCGGCGCTCGCGCGCCGGGAAAAAAATCAAAAGACGCCCAGCACGACGCACGCGATCGTCATCACGATCGAGGCGCCGAACAGCAGCGGGAACGTGAACTTCTGGTGCTCGGCCAGCTCGATGCCGCACAGGCCGACGACGAGGAACGTCGCGGGCGTCAGCGGGCTGACCGGAAACCCGGTCGTCATCTGGCCGAGCAGCGCGGCCTGCCCCACGTGCACGGCCGGCACGCCGAGCTGGCCGGCCACTTCGGCGATCACCGGCAGCACGCCGAAGTAGAACGAATCGGGATCGAACAGCATGCTGAGCGGCATCGACGCCAGGCCGAGCGCGGCCGGAATGTGGCCGGCCATCGACGGCGGCACGAAGCCGACCGCCGCCTGCGCCATCGCCTTCAGCATCCCGCTGCCCTGCATGATCCCGGTGAACACGCCGGCCGCGAGCAGGATGCCGGCCATCATCAGCGCCGCGCGCGCATGGGCGTCGATGCGCTTCCTCTGCATGTCGACGTCCGGGTAGTTCACCATCAGCGCGACACACAGCCCGACCATGAACATGATCGCCGGCGGGATCTTCTCGCCCATCACGACCATCGTGCCGAGCACGACGAGCGTCAGCAGCAGGTTGAACCAGAACAGGTGCGGCCGGCGCAGCGCCTGCTCGTCGGGCGTGAGCGCGCGGGTCGGCAGCGGAATCGACGCGTCGTCGCGCGACAGTCCGAGCCGCTTCTCCTCGCGCCGCCCGAGCCAGTACGCGACGCCGAACACGAACACGAGCCCGATCGCCTGCACCGGAATCAGCGGATTGAACAGCGCCGACACCGGCAGGTGCAGCGAGGCCGACGCACGGATCATCGGCCCCGTCCACGGCAGGAAGTTGATCCCCGCGGCCATCGACACGGCCGCGGCCAGCACGCGCCGGTCCATCTTCAGGCGGTCGTACAGCGGCAGCACCGCGGGAATCGTCACGAGAAAGCACACGGCGCCCGAGCCGTCGAGATGGATCAGCAGCGCGAGCAGCGTCGTGCCCATCACGATCCGCGTGGGCCGCGTGCCGACCGCGCGCAGGATGCGGTCGATGATCGGGTCGAGCGTGCCGGCGTCGGTGATCGTCCCGAAATAGAGGATCGCGAACACGAACATCCCGACCACGGGCGCGAGGCCCTTCAGCCCGTCGATCACGAACTTGCTGGTATGCAGCCCGAAGCCGCCGATCAGCGACGCCGCGATCGGCACGATGATCAGCGCGACGAGCGGCGACATGCGTTTCGACAGAATCGCGGCCAGCAGCACGACGATCGTGCCCAGCCCGAGTAACGGCAGCATCGGTGTCTCCTACCTTGTCTTTTGTTGGAGACGAGCGTAAGGTCGGCGCAGCGATAGCACAATTGAAATGATTTGATCGCAGCAATCACGAACCGTTATGGATCTGAACCTTCGCGACATTCGCGCGTTCGTCACCGTCGCGCAGGCCGGCAACTTCACGCGCGCCGCCGCGCGGCTGCACCTGTCGCAGCCGGCGCTGACCGTGCAGATCCGCCGGCTCGAGGAAATCGTCGGCGCGCGGCTGTTCGACCGCAACAGCCGCAGCGTCGCGCTCACGCAGACCGGGCGCGAACTGCTGCCGCTGCTGCAGCGCTCGCTCGACGACATGGAGCGCGTGCTGCGCGATGCGCGGGCGCTCGGCGAAGGCGCGAGCGGCACGGTGCGGCTCGCGTGCCTGCCGACGTTTGCGTCCAGCCTGCTGCCGGAGCTGATCCAGTCGTTCCGGCGCGACGTGCCGCGTGCGGGCTTCGACATTCGCGACGGCGTCGCGAGCCTCGTCACCGCGCTGGTGCGCAACGAGGAAGCCGATCTCGGGCTGACCGGCGGCGACGCGTTCGACGCGTCGCTGGACGTGCTGTACGCGGGCGCCGACCGGCTCGTCGCCGTGTGCCCGAAGGATCATCCGCTCGCGCGCAAGCGGCGCGTGCGCACCGCCGACGTCGCCGCCGTGCCGCTCGTGCTGACCGCACAGGGCACGAGCGTGCGCAGCGTCGTCGATGCCGCGCTGGAAGCGGCCGGCTGCACGCCCGACATCGCGTGCGAACCGACCTACATGATGACGGCCGTCGCGATGGTGCGCGGCGGCCTCGGCGTGACGATCCTGCCGGCCGCCGCGCGCGAGGTGCGCGCGGAGCCCGACCTCGTCGCGAAGCCGATCGACGACCCGGCGTTCGTGCGGCCGATCGCGCTCGTCGCGAAGCGCGGGCGCACGCTGTCCCGCGTCGCGCAGGCGTTCGCCGACGTGATGCTGGCGGAATTGAACAAGCGCGCGTGAACCGCGCGCCCGAATCGCGAACGAAAGCCCGCTTTCTGCCTACTGCGCGTCCGGATCGACGTGCAGCGATTCGCCGATCGCATAGAAGTTGCCGCCGGCGATGTAGTGCAGGCTGCGCAGCGCCGGATCGGCCGATTCGAAATACCAGTGACCGTCGCGGAACACGCGCGTGTCGGACCATGCGCCGACCACCTCGCCGATGAACAGGTCGTAGGCCTGCTGGTTGTGCGGCTCGGGAATCAGCTTGCACGCGAGCCAGCCCGAGCAGCCGGCGACGAACGGCAGGTCATGGCCGGCGACGTCGAACAGCGTGACGCCCGCCTCGCGCAGCTTGTCCGGCCGCTCGGCGAGACTGTGACTGCCGACCGCGTGCGTGAGCTGGAGCTGCGCGGCCGTCGGCACCTGGATCACGAAGGTGCCGCTGCGCTCGACCAGCTCGCGCGTCTTCGCGGACTTGTCGAGCACGACCGTCAGCTTCGGCGGCAGGAAATCGAGTGCGCAGGCCCACGCGGCGGCCATCACGTTGTCGACGCCGTCGTGACGGGCCGACACGAGCACGGTCGGGCCGTGGTTGAGAAGACGGTAGGCTTTCTTCAGCTCCACCGGAGCGATGTGACTGTCCATGCGGGTTCCCTGGTGAGCGGCACGACGCGTGCCGGCCGAGGCCAGCATTCTCGCACTCCGTGCCGATCGCCGCTGACGGCGCGCGCGGGCGCGCTGCGTCACACCCAAATCGCTCGCGCGGTGCGCGCAATAACACACTCGGCCCGCATCGCGCGATTCGATTCGTTAAATAATCAATTGATGAATCGACGACCCATGCATCGTCGTCGAAATTCGACTGGAAATCGCGCGGAATTATCACGATTCCGGCAATACGCCAGTCGCGCCATCTCGAAATTCAAATCGATTGATGCACGATTCTCAATAATGTGAATCTCTCAATGGACCTTGCCGCAGCATGCATCTGTCGGCTTTATGTCACATCGGAGAATTTCGTTTTTGCCGTTCGTCTGCGGCTCGGTAGTCTCCTGCCATTCCGGTTCAAGAAAACAGGCCAATCGCAAGGAGATGAAATGAAACGCACGACCCTCTCGCTGATTTCGCTCGCGTCGTTCGCGGCGATGCCCGCCGCGCATGCGCAGTCGAGCGTCACGCTGTATGGCGTGATCGACACGTCGATCACGTACGTGAATCACTCGCAGGGCAAGGACAACGCGTGGATGCTCGGCAACAGCAGCGCTGGCAATCTCTCCGGCAGCCGCTGGGGCGTGAAAGGCAGCGAGGATCTCGGCGGCGGGCTGAAGGCGCTGTTCCAGCTCGAGAACGGCTTCGACCCGAGCAGCGGCCGGCAGGGCCAGGGCGGCCGCCTGTTCGGCCGGCAGGCGTTCGTCGGGCTGTCGAGCGACCGCTACGGCACGCTCACGTTCGGCCGCCAGTACGACCCGCTCATCGACCTCGTGCAGGGCATCACCGCCGACAACTATCTCGGCAGCGTGTTCGCGACGCCGGGCGACGTCGACAACTACGACAACAGCTTCCGCGTCGACAACGCGGTGAAGTACACGTCGGCCGTGTATTCGGGCCTGCAGTTCTCGGCGATGTACTCGTTCGGCGGCATCGCCGGCAGCACCGGCGCCGCGCAGTCGTATTCGGCCGCCGTGTCGTACAACAACGGGCCGTTCAGCGTCGCGGGCGGGTACTTCCACGCGACCAACAGCCCCGCGTCGAACGGGCTGCGCAACGGCTGGACCAGCTCGTCGGACGGCACCTTCGACGGCCCGATCAACACCGGCTACGCGAGCGCGCATTCGATCGGCATCGCCCGCATCGCGGGCCAGTATGTGGCCGGCCCGTTCACGTTCGGCCTCGGCTACAGCAATGCGCAGTACCGCCGCGACGCGAGCTCGGTGTTCAACTCGAACGAGCACTACAACACGGGGCAAGGCTTCGTGAACTACCAGGCGACCAATGCGCTGCTCGTCGGGCTCGGCTACAGCTACACGCGCTCGGGCGGCGATACGTCGGCGACTTATCACCAGGTGTCGGCCGGCGCGGACTATACGCTGTCCAAGCGCACCGACGTGTACCTGACCGCCGCGTACCAGCACGCGAGCGGCCAGACCGGCGACGGCAACGGCGGGGCGATGGCCGCGCAGGCGTCGATCGGTTCGTACGGCTATGCGGGCACGAGCTCGCAGACGATGGTCAACCTCGGCCTGCGTCACCGCTTCTGATCGACGATGGCCGGCTGCGTGCGGCATCGCGCGGCCGGCCGGTCGATACCGGATTTCGGGAGTCGAGGATGCATCGACACGGCGGCTGCGGCCGCCGTCGTCGTTTCTATGACCCGCGCACCGGCGCGCCTTTTATCGTCCGTTTCGCTGCACCATTCATTGCCGCATTCGCCGCGCAACTGACGCGTGGCGTCAGTATTTCGATAGCGGCCGCACGCCGGCATGCGCACGATAATCGGCCCTTTTTACCGATTCCATCCTGTCGCACGTGAATACAGGCGCCGGCGAAAATCCGCGACAAATCCGCCGGCAAATGCAAAGGAAAGTTTGACGCGAGCCATTTGCCTGCGCGCTATGGCACACTTCGCGTCTGCGTAATTTCCTTGCACCGGGCGGCCGGATTCCGCCCCATCCTGCCATGCCGCGTCAGACCGCCCGTTCGATCAGCCAAGCCACGCCGAAGATCGCCGCGACGATCGTGTTGTCGTGCGCGCTGCACGGGTTCGCGCGGGCCGACTGCCTCGACGACGCGGCCACGTTCCAGAAAGTGAGCGTGAGCCTGTTGCGCGGCATCGCGCAGGTCGAATCGGGGATGAATCCGAACGCCGTCAACACCAACACGAACGGCACCGTCGACATCGGCCTGATGCAGATCAACAGCACCTGGCTGCCGACGCTCGCGCGCGAAGGCATCACGCGGGAAAGCCTGTTCGATGCGTGCACCAACGCGTACGTCGGCGCGTGGATCCTGTCGCAGAACATCCGCCAGCTCGGCGCCAACTGGAACGCGATCGGCGCGTACAACGCCGCGTCGCCCGACAAGCGCCTCGCGTATGCGCGCAAGGTCTATGATGCAATCCGGACCATGCCGGATTCGCCGGATACTCCCATGCCCATCCTTCCGCCCTCCTTCACGCCGCCGCAACAGGTGCAGGCGTACAACCCGTTCGCCAGCCTGAGCGTGTCGGCACCGCCGGTCGCACGGCCCCGCACGCTCGCGCCTGCCGCGCCGCCGCCGCAACCGCAAGGCGGGCCGGCCGGCCCGGCCGGCACGTACAACTTCGGCTGGACCGTCACGGGTGCCGACCAGGCCAAGCCGACCCAGGTGTTCGACGACGGCGCGCGGATCTACGTGCAGTTCAGCGACATGAAGCACGTGCCGGCGATCTTCACCGAGACGTCGTCGGGCCGCGTGCTGATGTCGTGGGAACTGCAGTTCCCGTATGCCGTTCTGACGCGTCCCGCGCAAACGTTGATCTTCCAGCTCGGGCCGTTCGAGGCGCGCGCGCAGCGCGGCGCGACGGGGACGACCGCTCAGGCGGGCGCGGCACCCGCAGCGGGCACGCAGCGTTCGGGGGCGACGGCCGCCACGGCGGCGACGGCGACGGCAGCGCCCGCATCCAGACACACCGCCGATGCAGCGGCCAAGCGCACCGCATCGGCCGATGCGCTTTGGTATATCGACACGGCGTCCACGTCGGGTTCGGCAGCAACCTCGAGTCAGGCCAATACGTCGACGGCATCGACCGCGTCGAACACGCCTGCGACGTGGCCCACCGCAGTGACGTCGAACACGCCGCCGCCGGTTGCGACACCTCAGGCGCCCGCTGCGACGAAGCAGGGCGCACGCGTCAGCACCGACGCGCTCTGGTACATCTCGAAGTAACGCTCGGGCCGGCCCGATCCCTCACCCGCGCCGCACCCAGATCACCTTGCCGTCACGAATGCCGAGGTCGCGGCGCTCCTCGCGATAGTCCATCGTGCCCGGCAACGACTGGCCATCGCGCTCGAGCACGCGCCACAGGCAGCCGTCGAGCAGCGCGGCCGCATCGGCCTCGGTCTTGCCGATCAGCGCGTCGTCCGGCGTGGCGTCCGCCTTGCACGCGTTCACGGCGCTCGACGGCGCGGGGTTCGTCACCGCGCCGCCGGCGGTGGCGTTGGGGTGCTTCGTGTTCATGTCCGCACATCCCGCAAAGGTTGCTCTCGCAACGAGTGCCGCGAGCATCGCGATCGTGTTCTTCATCGGTTTCTCCCTGTCGCGGCCCGGCGCGGCAGGTGCGGGATGCGCGCACGCACCGGGCGTTGGATCCATGATGGGTTCTGCGCGCCACCGGCCGGTAAGGCACCGTATTGCGCGATCCGTTCGAGTCGAATCGGCTCCGCGCAGTCGCCTCGACAGCCTGACGCCGAAGCCGAAGCCGAAGCCGAAGCCGAAGCCGAAGCCGCCTTCATGTTACCGCACCGATCCGCGGCGAAGTCGTGCTCCCCGGACGGGGCGCTGGCGAATCATGCCGGCCGCGTCAGAACTTGTACGTCACGCCGGCCATGCCGAAGTAGTTGCTGCGCGTCTGGACGATCGGGCTGTCGCCATAGCGTCCGAGCAGCCGCGTGAAGCCGCTGGTCGCATGCACCGACCAGTGCCGCGACACGCCCCAGTTCCATGCGAGCGACAGCGTTGCGCTGTCGACCCCGCCGCTCGTCGAATACGGCCTGAAGCCGCTCGTCGCCGACTGCGCGTCGGTCACGCCGTAGAACGTCTGCATGTAGCGCCCGGTGCCGGCATGCACGCTGCCGGTCACGACAATATCGTGGCGGCCGGCCTTGAATACCGGCACCGCGAGATCGACGTGGCCGGACAAGCCGCGCGACGTATGCGTGACCGGCGCATCGATGGCGACGCTCAGTTCACCGCCATCGAGCAGCTGCACGCCCGCACGCATGCCGACGAGCACCGAACCGGGGATCCGGCCCATCCCCTTCAGGTGATCCGAACCCGCCAGGTCGAAACGGTTTTCGTCGGAACGGCCAGCGGCATAGCCGAGCGCTGCCGACACGAACGCCCCGTTCGGCAGGTTCAAACGGTAGCCGGCGCCTGCTGCCGTGTCGATGAAGAACCCGTTGCCGAACATCGCGGAGAACGACGGCGCGACGACGGCGCGATACTGGTTGCTGCCCTGGTAGCGCGGCGCGAACCCGCCGCCGAGCGATATCGCGTACTGGTTTTCGGCGTGGGCGACGGCGGCGAGGGTCAGGCCGGCAAGCGGCATGCAATAGCGCAACGAGCGCAGCGAGCGGAAGGATGGACTCACGATGTCGAGACAAGAGTGACGGAGCCCGAAGTCTAGGTACGACGGCGCGGCAGCACTGTCCTGAATCTGCGGCAAATGTGTGCTCAATTGTGATCGTTTGTTCCCGATTGTCGTATCGCGGCCCCGGCGGCCGCCACGCCGGATAGAATTCGCCGGCCGCGCATTCATCGGCATGGAGAGGCTGAACGCGCGCAACCGAGGAGACCATGAACGACAATCCGCTCAAATACCGTGTGCTGCTGATCGAGGACGACGACCGCCTCGCGCAGCTCGTGCGCGAATATCTCGACAACTATGAATTCGCGGTGACGGTCATACGGCGCGGCGATCTCGCGGTCGCCGCGGTGCGCGAGCATCAGCCCGCGCTCGTGATACTCGACCTGATGCTGCCGAACCTCGACGGGATGGAAGTCTGCCGGCGCATTCGCGCGTTCACCAACGTGCCCGTGCTGATCCTCACCGCGCGCGCCGACGTGTACGACCAGGTCGCGGGCCTCGAAACCGGTGCCGACGATTACGTGACCAAGCCGATCGAGCCGCGCGTGCTCGTCGCACGCGCCCGTGCGCTGCTGCGCCGCGCGCAGCCTGCCGCGTCCGAACCGGCGGCCCACACGCAGCCGCACGCCCTCGTGTTCGGCGAGCTGACGATCTCGCCGCCGAACCGCACGGTCACGTGGCGCGGGGAACTCGTCGACCTGAAGACCACCGAGTTCAACCTGTTGCTGATCCTCGCGCGAGCGGCAGGCACCGTGCTGAGTCGCGACGACATCCTGAAGCAGTTGCGCGGCATCGAATTCGACGGGCTCGACCGCTCGGTCGACTCGGGCATCTCGAAGCTGCGCCGGCGCTTCGAGGACGCTTCGTCGGAGCCGCAACGGATCAAGACGATCTGGGGCCGCGGCTACCTGTTCAGCCCTTCCGCGTGGGACGACTAAATGCTGCGCCCGTTGATCAAGCTGTACCTCATCGTGATCCTGTGCTGTGCCGCCTCGATCGTATTCATTCAATGGTCGTTCAACAGGATTTTCTACGAGCGCGTGGCGCAGGCGCAGCGCAACGCGCTGACCACTTACGCGTTCGTGCTGAACGATTACCTCGAACGCCATCCGGGCGGCAAGCGCAGCCTCGCGCTGCGTGAACTCGCGCAGCACGGCAACGAGCGATTCGGTTTCGTGACGATGGCCGACGCCCGTGCGCAACTGCGCGGCGGGCCGCTGCGCGATCTGGACGCCGGCCGGATCGCGATCAGTTACGACCGCAGGAATTACTACATGCCGCTCGCGGACGGCTCGGTCCTGCATGCCCGCCCGATCGCACCGGCCGACCTCGACATCCAGATCTACGCATACGGGATGACCGCACTCGCGGCCCTGTTCGCCGTCGCGCTGTGGACCTCGTATCACTGGCGCGACCTGCGCAAGCTGCAGGCCGCCGCGCACGCGTTCGGCGCGGGCAACCTGTCGACGCGCGTGAAGCTGTCCGGGCGCTCGAACATCTACGCGCTGTCGCAGCAATTCAACGACATGGCCGAGCGGATCGAGGCGTCGATCAAGCAGCAGCGCGAGATGATGCACGGCATCTCGCACGAGCTGAAGACGCCGCTCGCGCGCCTCGAATTCGGGCTCGCGCTGCTCGCCGAATCCGACGAAAGCGGCCGCATGCGCGAGCGCCGCGACGAACTGCGGCGCGACGTGCGCGAACTCGACGAGCTGGTGACCGAGCTGCTGACGATCGGGCGGCTCGAACAAGGCGCAAGCGAACTCGCGCCGATGGACGTCGCCGTCGATGCGCTGATCGACAGCGTGGCCGGCAACGTCGCGAACGACGTCGCCGACCGCGGCCTCACGCTCGGCGTGTCGACGACCGGTGCGCCCGCCACCCACGTGTGCGATCCGAAACTCGTCGCACGGGCGCTGCTGAACCTGATCCGCAACGGCGCACGTTATGCGTCGCGCACCGTGCTGCTGTCCGCGACGCACGACGCGTCCGGCGCGCTGGTGCTGAGCGTGGACGACGACGGTCCCGGCATCCCGGTCGCCGAACGCGCGCGCGTGTTCGAACCGTTCCAGCGGCTCGACTCGAGCCGCGACCGGCAGACGGGCGGGTTCGGCCTCGGGCTCGCGATCGTGCGACGCGTCGCGCTCGTGCACGGCGGCGACGTGCGGCTCGAGGATTCGCCGCTCGGCGGCGCCCGCTTCGTGATTTCGCTGCCGCCGCGGGCATTGCCGGAATTCCTCGGCGACACGCCACCGCGCACGGAGCACGTGCGCGCCGGCACGGCAACGCCGTAACGACGCGCGCCAAGCGCAGCGACGGCCGGCCGGTCCGTCACGCCGTCACGACTCCGCGAGCGAAACCGTCCTCGTGACCCGCGCCGGCGCGGTTTCCTTCAGTGCCAGCGCGACGAACAGGCCGAGCACCAACGCGCCCATGCCGAGCTGCATGATGTACTGGATGCCGAAGTGCTTCGCGACGTAGCCCGCGACCGACGGCGCGATGCCGCCGCCGAAGATCTCGCCGACGCCGATCACGAGCCCGGACGCCGTGGTCATCAGTTGCGCCGGAACGGCTTCCGCGCTGATCGGCCCGACCGTCAGCGTGATCATCGCGAAGACGAAGAAGATCGTCGCCAGCAGCCCCGCGAACAGCGCGGCCGGCTCGGCGCCGGTGCGCGAAAACACCCACATCGACACGAACGCGCCGATGACCGACAGCACCATCACGGGCCGGCGGCCGATCCGGTCGGACAGCGCCGGCATCGCGAGCCCGCCGAGCGTGCCGCCGATGCCGGTCGCGGACAGCACGAAACCCATCTGCTGCAGGCCCAGGTGCAGGTAGTCGGTCAGGTAGTTCGGCAGCAGCGCGCTCAGCACGATCAGGCAGGTCAGCCAGCACAGCATCCCGACGAAGCACAGCGGCACGTTGCGGTAGCGCAGCACGTCTCGCCAGCGATGACGGCCGGCATCGACCGTGCCGGTATGCGCGGCCGCGCGCTCGGCGCTGGTATCGCGCAGCACCTTCCACGTCAGCGCGCAGACAACGAGCCCCGGCACCGCGACCATCGCGAAGATCCAGTGCCACGGCACGACGCGCATCAGCTGCGTGACGACGACCGGCGCGATGCCCAGGCCGAGCAGCGGCAGCGCCGCCTGCTGAATGCCGACGTTGCGGCCGTGGCGCGCCGGATCCGACGCATCGAGCGTCGCGGTGATGCTCGACGGCGTGTACGCCCCTTCCGCGAAGCCCATCACCGCGCGGATCGCCATCAGGCTGCCGACGCCCCACGCGAGCCCGCTCGCGCAGGCCAGCAGCGAGAACGCGAGCATCGCCGGAATGATGACCTTGCGATGACCGAAGCGGTCGGACAGGTTGCCGGTCAGCAGCGCGGACACGCCCCACGCGACCGACAGCGCCGCCGTGATGTGACCGAGATCCTGGTAGTCGAGTTTCAGGTCCCGCATCATCACGGGAAAGAGCGGCATGATCATGAAGCGGTCGACGCCGACGAGCCCGAATCCGAGCGCGAGCAGCGCGACGATCTTCCATTCGTACGAGGTGTCCCGGTCGGACACGCGTGCGTGATTCATCTGGTTTCTCCAAAGGGGTGCGCGTGCCGCGCGGTCAGAACACGGTATGCATGCCGATGCGTGCGATCGCCTGGTTCGCGCCGGACGATGCACCGTCCGGCTCGAGCACGCCGTTGATCTGCGCATGGGCGCCACTACTCGCGCGCTGCCACGCACCGCTCGCGTAGACCATCGTCCGCTTCGACAAGCGGTACTGGATCGTGGCGGTCAGCTGGTGCGCGTGGTTGTCATCGAGCGTCGCGTTGCCCTTCATGTACATGTAGTCCGCGCCAAGCGTGGTCGCGCCGTTCAGCTTCCATGTGCCGCCGACCTCGCTCATCCATGCGGCGCCGCCCGACGCCGCATTGCGCACGGTCGTGAACAGCGCGCTCAGGTTGGCCGCGCCGAATCCGTAGCGCAGCCCGGCGCCCCAGTTGCGCACGCTGGTCGCGGGCGAGCCGGCCTGCGCACCGTATTTCTCGTTCGTATAGGCGGCGGCCGCGCCGAACGTGCCGATCGAATAGTCGGCGCCGACGCTCACGGTGTTGTTCGCGCCGATGCTGCCGGGCACGCCGCCGAAGCCGTAAAGCGCGCCGAATTTCAGCCCGCCGACCACGGGGCTCACGTACTTGACCGCGTTCGCGACGCGCCGGCTGCCGGCCATCCGGTCCCAGTCGAACGCGCCGGTCGGGTTGCCGGGCAACGCGAGCTTCTGGAACGGGCCGTTGCGCAGGTTGTACAGGCCGCCCACGTCGCGCGCCGCGTCGACGCCGCCGAAGAACAGCGTGTCGGCCATGAACTCGTACTGGTTGCCGAGCGTGACCGTTCCGTAGCGGTCGTGCTGCAAGCCGACGAATGCGGTGCGCGCGAACAGCCCGTCGCCGATCGTCGTGCCCGAGCCGATCGCGATCTGGCTGACGAGCTGGAAGATCGCATGCATGCCGCCGCCGAGATCCTCGCTGCCGCGCAGCCCGACCATGCTCGGCGTGAAAATGCCGTCATCGAATTTCGCGACGCCGTGACCGCCTTCGTTGCTCACATAACTCACGCCTGCATCGAGCAGGCCGAACAGCGTGACGCTGCTCTGCGCGGATGCCGCGCACGCATGCCCGAGCGCCAGCACGCCGATTGCACAGGTCTTCTTGCTGACCATCCTGATCTCCAAATGTAATTCGTTATACTGATTGATATGGCGAGAATGAAATGCCTGACGCGTCGGGCCGGGCGGCCCGACGAGCGCGCGCCGGCGCAAGCCGGCGGCATGCGGTGCGACGATTCAGCCGGCTTCGGTGTTCTCGAAGAAATAGCCCGGCACGTCCGGCCCCCACAGGTACAGCGAGTCCTCTGGCGGGTGATCGCCGACCGGCCACTCGACGCCCGCACCGACATAGTCGATGTCGGCCGAATACTCCCAGAACGAGCCCCACGGATCGCGCACGTACTGGAAGTAGTTCGAGCCCAGCACGTGGCGCCCGACGCCCCAGCCTTCCACGTAACCGGCCCGCTGCATCTGCATTTTGCCGAGCCCGACGTCGTCGACGGCCGGCACATCCCATGCGCTGTGATGCCAGCCCTTCGCGGTGCCCTGCGCGAATGCGATCAGGTGATGGTCGCTGCCGTGGCGTGCGTGGAGGAACGCGACGATGCCGGCGGCGCCGTCCGACAGGCCGAGGCCGAGCGCCTGCTCGTAGAACGCGATCGCCCGGCCGATGTCCGGCGTGAACATCAGCACGTGCGACAGCCGCGCCGGATGCACGATCGGGGCGTCACCGCGAAACAGCGCGCCGCGCTGCGGCCGGATGCCGGTCGCGCGCGGCGGCGCCGGCTTGCATGCGGGTGTCGTCTTCGCCCCCGCCTTCAACTGCAGCAGGTTGCCGTCCGGGTCCTCGAACCAGAAACCGTCGTCCGGCGCCTGCCCTGCCGGCGCCGCCGCCGCGCCCCCGCCCGCGGCAAGAATCTGCGTGCGCAGCGGCGCAAAGTCGTCGGCGAAGCAGTTCAGCGACAGATACGCGAGCCGCTTGCGCGGCCCTTCGCGCAGGGTCGCCCAGACGTGGCCGCCGGATTCCGTGCGCAACCGCAGCGCGTGCCCGGCTTCCTCGACGTCGAAGCCGAATGCCGTCACGAACCGACGGGCGTCCGCGAGGCCCGGCACGTCGAGCGAGAAATGGTCGATGCTGTGGATGCCGAATGCGGCACGCTTGCGTGTCGCATTCGCCGCAGCCGTCGTCGTCGTTTCAGTCGTCATGCCGGCCTCCGTTACGCTTCGGCGAGCGCGACCGCGTCGGCCCGCGCGCGTGCCTGCCCGGTGCCGCCGAGAATCCGGGACAGCACGCGGCGCAGCGCGCCGGCCGGATCGTCGGCCAGCGCTTCCGAACGCCATGCGACGAAGCGGTCGGGCCGCACCAGCACGCAGCCGTGATCCTCGATCTCGCGCTGCCGCGCCCAGTCGCCGTACACGTCGAAGGTCCGCGTGCCGTGCGCGATCGACACCGCGCGGATCTCGATGCCGAATTCGTCGCCGACCCGCTGCGCCGCATCGAGCCACGCCTGGCCGCCGGCGCCCGTGAGCACCGTGAACGCGCCGCGGCCGACGAGGTCGAGCGTCGACACCCGTTCGCCGCCGTGCTGGATCCACGCATGCGGAATCGATGCGCCCGGCGTCGTCGTCGGATGATAGTAAAGCTCCGGGTCGCGCGACGGAATCGGGAATGTCGCGCCGTCGCGCACGATCGCGGACGACGTGTAATGCTGCCCGAGTTCGACGCCATGGCAGTTGAACTGGTAGTTCTGCAGTTCGACCGCATCGGCGAGCGCCTTGCGGCGCTTCCGGCCAGCGTCGTCCTCGGCGAACAGCCCGTCGAGCGACGCCCAGCCTTCTTCCGCGCTCTGCCCTTCCGAGAAGCCGAGTGCCTTCGCGATCGGCAGCATCTCGCCGACCGATTTGATCGCACGATTCACGACCGTCTCGGCAACCGGCTGGCGCTCGTCCGAATAGGTCTGCAAGAGCGCGGGCGATGCCTGCCCCTTCACGATCATCGCGAGCTTCCACGCGAGGTTGAACGCGTCCTGCACCGACGTGTTCGAGCCGAGCCCGTTCGCCGGCGGATGACGGTGCGCGGCGTCGCCGGCGATCGCGACGCGGCCCTTCACCATCGTGCGCGCGACCATCCGGTTGATCGTCCACTTCGACACCGCCTTCACGCGGATCGGGATCTCGGGGTCGCCGATCGTCGCGCGCGCCCGCGCGATCACCGCGTCGTGGCTCAGGTCGGGCTCGCCGTCCTTCGGGTTGTACATGAAGAGCAGCACCCATTCGTTCCACGGCCGCACGCAGATGTAGGTGCCGCTGCCGACCCAGTAGTCGCTGCCCGGCTGGCTCATCCAGTACAGCACGCCCGGGCGGTGCGCGGTGTATTTCTCCAGGTCGACCTCGAGCCAGCAGTTCACCGCGCAGCCGAGCCCCATTTCGCCGTCGAGTTCGAAGCCGATCTGCTTGACCACGAGGCTTTGCGCGCCGTCCGCGCCGACCGCGTAATCGGCGATCACCTCGATCTCCTCGCGCGTCACGACGTCGACGAGCTGCGCGATCACCGCGTCGTCCGTCTGACGAATCGACACGAGTTCGGTGTTGAACAGGATATGCGCGCCGTACTCGCGAGCCGCGCCGAGGATCACCGGCTCGAGCAGATGCTGCGGCGCATTGCACATCTGCGACGGGCTGGCTGCCTCGTAGTCGGCCTTGCGCTTCGTGCCCGTGCCCCAGGTCTGCAACCGTGCAATCTCGCGATCCGCGAAGCTGGTCGCCCACACGTTGTTGGTCATCAGCTCGTTCGGCGTCGCGAGCGCTTGCACGCGCGCCTCGATGCCGAGATCGCGGAACACCTCGACGGTGCGCTGGTTCGTGATGTGCGCGCGCGGCGAATGGGCGGTGCCCGGATAACGCGTGATCGCCAGCACCTCGACGCCGTATTTCGCGAGCAATGCCGCGGTCGTCAGCCCGGCCGGCCCTGCGCCGACCACCAACACCGGAACTCGAATCTGTCTCATGTCTTCCTCAGTCTCTTGATTGGGTCCGTTCAACGGCCGGCGTTCATTGCGCCGCGTCTTCGTCGCGCACCGGATTGCGCAGGATGCCGAGCCCTTCGATCTCGACCTCGCACACGTCGCCGTCGCGCATGATCAGCTTCGGGTCGCGCGCCCAGCCGATGCCGGCCGGCGTGCCGCTGACGATCACGTCGCCCGCTTCCAGCGTGATCGCCTCGCTGACGATCGCGATCAGCGTCGCGACGTCGAACAGCATGTCGCTCGTGTTTGCCGACTGCACGATCTTGCCGTTCAGCCGCGTTTCCAGCCGCAGCCCGGCGCCGCCCGCCGGCAGCTCGTCGGCGGTGACGAGCGCGGGGCCGAAGGCACCCGTGCCGTCGAAGTTCTTGCCGACGGTCCATTGCGGCGCCTTGAACTGGTATTCGCGCACCGACCCGTCGTTGAACACCGAATACCCGGCCACGCAATCAAGCGCGCGCGCCTTCGGCACGTGACGGCCGCCGCTTTTCAGCACGACCGCCAGCTCGCCCTCGAAGTCCAGCGAATCGGACACGCGCGGCCTGATCATCGGCGCACCGTGGCCGATCAGGCTCGTCGTGAAGCGCGGGAACAGCGTCGGATAGGAAGGCTGTTCGTACGGGCTTTCCTTCGTGTGGTCGGCATAGTTCAACCCGACGCAGATGATCTTGCCGGGCCGCGTGAGCGGCGGCAGCCACGTCACCTCGTCGACGTGGAAGGTCGGCCCGGCCGATGTCTGCCGGTCAGCGAAGCCGGCCAGGTCGGTACCGCTCGCGAGCAACTGTTCGAGCGTCGCATCGCCGAGCGACACGATGGTCGAGTCGCGCTGCACGCCGAGCATCCGTTTGCGGCCATCGGGCGAAAAATTCACGTAACGCATGACATCTCCAGATCAAGGGGTCGCCGCCGGGCTGGCCGCGATTTAGATACAAATTTAGAAAATATATATATTTTCGTCTTTGCATGTTTACCCTAGCCTTCGCATACGTCCTCCAGTTCTGCATATAATTTGGCCATCTGGAGGGAAATATTCGTGGACATGACGTTTGACGACGCAGTAACCGGCGGCTCGCGAACCATGGCGTCGGTGCTGGCCGACACCATTCTTCGGGACATCGTGTCGGGTGCGCTCGCCCCCGGCTCCAAGCTGAAGATCCGGGAGCTGGCCGACCGCTATCAGGCCGGCGTGATCCCTCTGCGCGAAGCCGTGTCGCGACTCGCGATGAGCGGCTTCGTCGAGGCGGAGGACCAGCGCGGCTTTCGCGTGACCCCGGTATCCCGCGCGGATCTCGAGGACATCACGTCGGTGCGGCAGTGCATCGAATCCGAGGCGCTGCGCGACGCGATCGAGAGCGGCAACCTCGAATGGGAGGCGTCGGTGCTCGCCGCGTTCCATCTGGTGAACAGCCTGCCGACCGTCGTCGACGAGCCGCCGCGGATGAACCCCGACTGGGAACGCGCGCACGACCATTTCCACGCGACGCTGCTGGCCGGCTGTCGTTCGAAATGGCTGAAGCATTTCGCGGCGACGTTGCGCACGCAGACTGCGCGCTATCGGCATCAGTCGCTGCGCAGCCAGCATGCGGACACGCGCGATGTCGGTCGCGAGCACGAGGAGATCGTGAAGGCCGTGATCGCACGCGACGCCGATCGCGCGTGCGAGCTGCTGCGCGCGCACTTCGCCGCCACCGCACGGCTCGTGCTGGAAGACACCGCGCCCGCCGGCGGCGCGGCGCCGGCCATGCGTACCGCCGGCAAGGCACGCGCGCGGCGCTAGGCCGCGCGTTTCGTTCGTCACCCGCTCCCGCCGCCCGCTTCGACTCCCCCGATCCGCACCGCCGGATCGGGCCGGCCGCCACGCCGCTCGATCGCCGCATGCGCGGCAACCGTCTCCTTCACACCTGTCAGTGCTCCTGATCATGCCGAAAATGGTAGCGGCACGCTGCGCCCGGTCGCGCCCGCATGCCGTTCGATGAACGAGAACACTATGTTCTGTCCGCGCGCGCTACGCACCGCCGCGCGAATCGCATAAGCTGACGACACTCGCCGGCACCCGAATCCGGCGAATCGCCAGGCGCGCGCCGCGTCGAGGTCGCGCCGCACCGTCGCGCTTCGATCGTCGCGGCACCGCACCACAGCAGAATCGCATCGCGCCCGCACGACGGGGCGGCGCGATCGTGATCCCCAGCCGCCCACCACCCTGATCTGGAGAGAACCATGGCAAGCGAACCGATTCGCGATCCCGCGAACGACCACCTGCTCACCCCGCAGAACGCGGCGTTCATCGTCATCGACTACCAGCCGGTCCAGGTGAACTCGATTGCATCGATGGATCGCCAGCTGCTGATCAACAACATCGTCGGCGCATCGAAGGCGGCAAGCAGATCGGACCGATCGCGAAACCGAAGGACATCCGCTTCGGCGACAACCTGCCGAAGACGCGCTCGGGCAAGATCATGCGGCGCCTGTTGCGCTCGCTCGCGAAGGGCGAGGCGATCACGCAGGACACGTCCACGCTCGAGAACCCGGCGATCCTCGAGCAGCTCAACCGGTCGCTCTGAATGACGCGGCCGGCACCGGCCGCACCCGACACTGTCGACACACGCGCGTTCGGGCGACCATCCCCGCCCTGAACGCGTCGCACGCGGCCGCCACCCGGCCGCGCACGTGCGTCCCGCCGCGCCCCACCCTGCGTGCGCGGCTCATGCGACGGACACCGCCACGCGGGCATCCGCCGCATCCCCTTGTTCGATGCATCGACGTACAACAACACTGGAGACACCTCAATGAAAAGCAGAATCGTGATCGGTTGCGCGGCGCTGGCAGGCGCGCTGGCCAGTAGCAGCGGCTTCGCGCAGAGCAGCGTGACGCTGTACGGCAACCTCGACGCCGCGCTGCTGTACACCAGCAAGACACGCGACGCGGCCACCGGCGCGAACGCCGGCCATCAGTTCGCGATGACCGACACCGGCATGACGCCGACGACGTTCGGGATGACCGGCACCGAGGATCTCGGCGGCGGCCTCAAGGCGAAATTCCAGCTCGAGAGCGGCTTCGCCGTCACCAACGGCGCGTTCGCGCATTCGAACGGCAATTTCTTCGGCCGCCAGGCGTGGGTCGGGCTCGACGGCGGGTTCGGCACGGTCAAGGCCGGCGTGCAGTATTCGCCGTTCCTGCTCGCGATCTTCGATTCGGATCCGCGCAGCTTCTCGCACTTCGGCAGCGGGCTGATCAACTACGTCGACAACGTGCTGGTGACGGGCCTGTTCAACCCGAACGCCGTGTCGTACACGAGCCCGACGATCGCAGGCCTCACCGGCAGCGCGATGTTCGCGTTCGGCGGCAAGGCCGGCGACTTCCAGGCCGGCCGCCAGTATTCGGCGAGCCTCAAGTACGAGCACGACGGCTTCATGATCGACGCCGCGTTCTACGACGGCAACGACGGCACCAACCCGACGCCGACGCCGAGCACCGTCGCGTTCGTCGGGCGCACGATCGGCGCCGCCTACCGCTTCGGCCCGGTCACCGCGAAGGCGTCGTTCACGAGCTACAAGGTCGGCGGCTCGTTCAGCAACAACGTGTACGGCGGCGGCCTCGACTACCAGGCGACGCCGGCCGTCGACCTGAACGGCGGCGTCTGGTTCACCAGCGATCGCAACGACACGGCCAATCACTCGCTGCTCGCGGCGCTCGGCACGACCTACAGCCTGTCGAAGGCGACCGCGCTGTACGCGCAGGTCGCGATGGTCAACAACCACGGTGCGATGAACACCGGGCTGGGGATCACCAACGCGCTTTACGCGGTCACCGGCACGACCGTCGGCGCGAACCTCGGGATCCGCCACATGTTCTGATGCACGGGCGGTGGTGGCTGTATCGAACCACCGCCCCGCTGCATTCGCACTCCGAATCGTTTTTCGCCGATTCTGGCCTGCGGCGATGCATCCGGTTTCGGCGCGGCTTCCGTTGCGGGCGGATGCGCGTGCGACGCTCCGGCCGCCCGTCACGTCCGTCTTGCCCGTCACGCCGTCACGCCCACACGATCCGCACCGTGCCGCATCCGTCCACGCCGTGATCGCGGCATAGACCGCCGCCGTCGCAACCCGTACCGCCTTGCCGCCGCATACGCGCCGCCGCGCGGCATGGCGACTTGCCCGCCTGCGCCATCCGTGTCGTTTTCGACCGGTTTCCGGGCGCATGACCGATAGTCCGTGTTCCCCGTTTCTCTACACTGATTCACACCAACCCACTTGCCTGGTGTCGCGTGCCGCGCGCCGCATCACCGACATCATGGCGATCCCGAGACAACCGCCTTCGTCCCCGACGGTCCCGCGCCCGCCCCGCTGCGCACCCGCTCGGCCGGCCGCGAAGGCGCCTTCCAGGAGCGTTCATTGAGTTCATCGCAAGCGCACCCCGCGAAAGCCCGGTCTTCGCGCAAGGCCCTCAAGCTGGATGACATCACGATCGTCGACCCTGCCGTCCTCAAGCGCGCGGTCGGGGCCATGGCGTTCGGCAACGCGATGGAATGGTTCGACTTCGGCGTCTACAGCTATATCGCCGTCACGCTCGGTAAAGTGTTCTTCCCGTCCAGCAGCCCGTCCGCGCAGCTGCTCGCGACCTTCGGCACGTTCGCGGCCGCGTTCCTCGTGCGTCCGCTCGGCGGCATGGTGTTCGGCCCGCTCGGCGACCGCATCGGCCGCCAGCGCGTGCTCGCCGCCACGATGATCATGATGGCCGTCGGCACCTTCGCGATCGGCCTGATCCCCAGCTACGCGTCGATCGGCATCATGGCGCCGATCCTGCTGCTCGTCGCGCGCCTCGTGCAGGGCTTCTCGACCGGCGGCGAATACGGCGGCGCCGCCACCTTCATCGCCGAGTTCGCGACCGACAAGCGCCGCGGCTTCATGGGCAGCTTCCTCGAGTTCGGCACGCTGATCGGCTACACGCTCGGCGCGGCCACCGTCGCGATCCTGACGGCGACGCTGTCGCAGGAAGCGCTGCTGTCGTGGGGCTGGCGCGTGCCGTTTTTCATCGCCGGCCCACTCGGCCTCGTCGGCCTGTACGTGCGGCTCAAGCTCGAGGAAACGCCCGCGTTCAAGAAGGAAGCCGAAGCGCGCGAAGCGGACCAACGATCGCGCCCGAAGCAGTCGTTCGGCACGCTGCTCGTCGAACAGTGGAAGCCACTGCTGCAGTGCGTCGGCCTCGTGCTGATCTTCAACGTGACCGACTACATGGCGCTGTCGTACCTGCCGAACTACCTGTCGGCGACGCTGCACTTCAACGAGACGCACGGCCTGTTCATGGTGCTGCTCGTGATGGTGCTGATGATGCCGATGACGCTCTACGCAGGCCATCTGTCGGACCGGCTCGGCCGCAAGCCGGTGATGATGTTCGGCTGCGTCGGCCTGCTCGTGCTGTCGGTGCCCGCGCTGCTCTTGATCCGCACCGGCGGGATGCTGCCGGTGTTCGGCGGGATGCTGATTTACGGCACGCTGCTGTCGACCTTTACCGGCGTGATGCCGTCCGCGCTGCCCGCGCTGTTCCCGACGCGGATCCGCTACGGCGCGCTCGCGATCGGCTTCAACGTGTCGGTATCGCTGTTCGGCGGCACGACGCCGCTCGTCACCGCGTGGCTCGTCGATCGCACCGGCGACCTGATGATGCCGGCCTACTACCTGATGGGCGCGTCGTTCATCGGCATCGTGTCGGTGCTCGCGCTGCGCGAATCCGCACGCCGGCCGCTGCCCGGCTCCGCACCGTGCGTCGCGAGCCGTGCGGAGGCGCAGGACCTGATTCGCCGCGGTGCCGACGCGGGCCGCGTGCGCGACCGCCGGTTCACGCCGGTCGGCGAACGCGCATGACGCGGTAATGTCGCTATGCCGCAGTCACGTCGCAACGCAAGTCGTTGCGTCGTTACGCGATGCCGCGCGGCGCCCGCCGCCGGCATCGCGTGCGGCGTTCAGCCCGCCGCGAGCTGCTGCTCGTCGAACCAGTCGAGCAGCATCCGCGTGACGAACGCGGGGTTCTCCAGGTTCGAGATATGGCCGGCGTCCGGCACCAGCGCATGGCGGCAGCCGATCACGCTCGCCATCTTCACCGTCTCCGACGGCGGGCGCGCCATGTCGCCCGCGCCGCACATCAGCAGCGTGCGTTCGGCATCCAGCCCGGCGAGTGCGGCGAGCGTATCCGGCCGCCCGAAGATCAGCCGGCCGAGCGGGACGATCGATTCCCGCAGCCGGTCGGCCGGCAGGTTCGCGAGCGCCGCGCGAAAGGCGCGCGGCACCGGGTCGGCCAGGTTCACGTCCGGCCGGAAGAACAGCGGCACGATCGCATCGAGCAGCGGCGGCGCGATGCAGCCGGCGGCGGCGATCGCATCGAGCATCCCGAAGTAGCGCAGCCGCGTCGCGTCGGGTTCGGCCTCGAGCGACGCGTCCATCAGCACGAGCGAGCGCACGCGCTGCGGTTCGCGCAACGCGAGCCGCGCGCCCCACATCCCGCCGACGCTCAGCCCCACGACCGCGCACTGCCCGATCTCCAGCGCATCGAGCAACGCGCTCGCGTGCGCGGCGAGATCGTCGAGCGTCTGCGTGCCGGCAGGCAGCGGGCCCGACGCGCCATGTCCCCACAGGTCCGGCACGATCACGCGATACCGGCTCGACAATGCGTCGATCTGCGGCGCCCACATCGCGGCATCCCACAGATAGCTGTGCCCGAACAGCACCGGAAATCCGCTGCCGTGATCCTGGTAATGCAGGGTGCTGCCATGAACGATGTGTGCGGGCATGTCGTCTCCGGATGTCAATGCGGTGGGCGGTGAGCGGCGGCCCGGCAACGGGCGTCGCGATCCGCGGCGTTCTGCGACGAACGCGAAGCGGCGAATCATCGCACAGGTTGCCGCCGTTGCGGGTGACTGCCGCGCGTGCCGCGACGCAGCGCATCGCGCACTTGCGCCGCGCGGCCGGCACGACGCCAATCGCGCGACGCGGCCGGCGCCGGTGCGGCCGCCGCGATGGCGCGCCACGCCGCGCGTGAAGCAACCGCCGACATGACTGCGGCGCCGGACGACCTCGGATCGTCCGGCGCCGCGACGGGTGAAACGCGCGCTCAGAACACCGCGTGCCCGCTGATGAGGCTCGGCAGCCAGGTGGAGAAGAACGGCATGTACGTGACGATGTTGATCGCACTGAAGATCGCGAGGTAATACGGCCACGCCATCTTCGTCGTCTCGCCGATCGACACGTTGCCGATCGCGCAGCCGACGAACTGCACCGACCCGATCGGCGGGTGCACGAGGCCGAGCGAGCAGTTCAGCAGCAGCATGATGCCGAACTGCACCGGCCCGACGCCGCATGCCATCGCGATCGGCAGGAACAGCGGCGTCGTGATCAGGATGTGCGCGGCCATGTCGACGAACGTGCCGAGGAACACCTGGATGATGTTGATGTACAGCAGCATCAGCCACGGCGCGGCGGTCGACTGCTTGAGCAGCCCTTCGATCGCATCCGGAATCTCCAGGTACGACATCTGGAAGCGCAGCATGTTGGACACGGCGATCAGCAGCAGCACGACGCCCGTCGTGCGCGCCGCATGCGACAGCGCGCGCCGCAGCTTCTCGGCCGTCAGCGTCCGGTAGACGAGCGCGGTCAGCACGAGCGAGTACACGACGGCGATCGCGGCGGCTTCGGTCGCGGTCGCGATCCCCTTCGCGACACACACGAGGATGATCGCGATCACCATCAGGCCCGGCACCGCGCCGACGAAGCTGCGCAGCACCGCATACCAGCCCGGGAACGACGGCAGCGCCGACGAACCGTCCTCGCGGCGCGGATAGCCGTGGCGCACGGCCTGCCAGTATGCGGCCGCAAGCACGAAGCCCATCACCCACAGCACCGGCAGGAGGCCGGAGAACAGCAGGTCGCCGATCGACACGCCGCTCACCGGCTGGCCGTGCAGCACCCCCGTGATCCCCTGCGCGGCGAACGCGTAGATGATCATGTTGGTCGACGTCGGCATCAGCGCGCCGGCGAGCGACGCGTGGGTCGTCACGTTGACCGCGTACGCCGCGCTGTAGCCTTCGCGCTTCATCAGCGGAATCACCACGCCGCCCATCGCGGAGGTATCGGCCGTCGGCGAACCCGACACGCCGCCGAACAGCGTGCACGCGACGACGTTGGCCATCCCGAGGCCGCCGCGGAAATGGCCGACGGTGGCCTGCGCGAAGCGCAGGATCCGGTCCGCGATGCCGCCGTGCAGCATCAGCTCGCCGGAGAAGATGAAGAACGGCACCGCGAGGAACGAGAACGCGTTCATCCCCGAGATCATCGCCTGCATCGCGGTCGCGATCGGCAGCCCTTCGACCAGGTAGGTCAGCACGCAGGAAATGCCGAGCGCGAACGAGACGGGCACGCCGAGCACGAGGAAAACCAGAAAACTGACGGACAGGATCGCGAGTTCCATGGCGTTATTGTCCCGACGAAGAACGACGAAGCGCGAGCAGGTGCTCGAGCGAGAAGAGGATGATGGCGATCGCCGCGGGAATCGTGATCAGGTAGCGCACGCCTTCGGGCAGCCCGATGATCGGAATGCGGTCGCCCATCGTCTCCGCCGCCATGCTGCCGCAGCCGACCATGATCGCGATCGCGAACGCGATCAGGCTCAGGTGCTGGATCGCGATCACCACGGTACGCGGGCCCGGCGACAGGCGCCGCACGAGCGAGTCGAGGCCGATGTGGCCGCCGTCGCGCACCTTCATCGCCGCGCCGAACATCGCGATCACGATCACCAGCAGCAGCGCGATCGGCTCGACGAAATCGGGCGCGTTCTCGAACGCGTAGCGCATCACGACCGCATAGAACACCAGCACCGTGAGCGCCGCGAGACACAGCGACGCGACCACGGCCAGCGCACGGAACAGCAGGTCGTTCACGCAGCGCAGGCGCGGCGCCGCCGCATGCGGCCGGCACGGCGCCGCACCGTCCGCGGCCGCCGCGTCCGATGCGCCCACGGCCGCCGCGCCGTTCAGGGAAGCGCGACGGGTCACTTGGTGGCCTCGATCTCGTCGACGATCTGCTTCATCTGCGGCGTCTTCTCGTACTTCGCCCACAGCGGCTGCATCGCCTTCACGAATGCCGCGCGGTCGATCTGCGCGGCCGGCAGGATCTTCGCGCCGCCCTTCGTCACCGTCTGCTGCGCCGATGCCTCGCGCGCGGTCCACAGCTTCTGGTAGTACGGCACCGAATCGGCTGCTGCCTTCCTGATCGCGGCCTGTTCCTGCGGCGACAGCGTGTCCCAGATCTTCTTCGAGAACACCAGCACTTCCGGCGTCATCGCGTGCTGCGTCTCCGAGTAGTCGGGCGCCACCTCGAAGTGCTTGGTTTCCTCGTACGACGGCAGGTTGTTTTCCGCCGCATCGACGAGGCCCGTCTTCAGGCCCGTGTAGACCTCGGCGAACGGCATCGGCGTCGGCGTGCCGCCCATCGCCTTGATCTCGTCGACCATCAGGTCCGATGGTTGCACGCGCACCTTCAGTCCCTTCATGTCGGCCGGCGTGCGCACCGGGCGCTTCGCGTAGATCGAGCGCGCGCCGCTCTCGTAGAACGTCAGCGCGATCATCCCCTTCGCCGCGAACGCATCGAGGATCTTCTGGCCGGCCGTGCCGTACATCGCCTTGCGGAAATGGTCGACGTCGCGGAACAGGAACGGGAACGACGGGATCAGCGACTCCGGCACGATCTCGTTGAACGACGCGCCGTTCACGCGCGCCATGTCGATCGCGCCGATCCGCACCTGGTCGACCGTGTCCTTCTCGGAGCCGAGCGCGCTGTTGCCGAACACCTTGATCGAGTCCTTGCCGCCCGTCAGCTTCGACAGCTCGTCGCCCATGTACTTGACCGCCATGTTGGTCGGGAAGCTGTCGCCGTGCACGTCCGCCGAGCGGAACACGCGGGCCTGCGCGGACACCGCGAAGCCGGCCATCAGCGCGACGGCCAGGGCGGTACGGGAGCGGGTGAATCGGTGCTTCATCGTCAGTCTCCTTGATGGTTGTTCGTCGTCTGGCGGCGATCCGGGCGGCTTGCGCATCAGTCGGGGCACGGCCTTCGCTGAATCGCAGTCATACGTTGTATGACGTGTGGAAGCGAATGTACGTCGGTTAATCGTTTAACTCACTTGGTGCATACCCTATAGGCGCTTCTGTAGAGGCTTTTCGGCGAGGCGAAGGGAAAAGCCTTCTCTGTTCAGCGCGTAGCCGGCGAAACGTTTTCCGGAAATGAGGCTGCGTTTGAGCCGGCGCGGTGACGTGTCGTTTTCCGGAGCCGGATGCTCTCTTTCGTTTCTATTTCTACAGTCATAGGATGACTGACTGCAGTCGGCGACGGCCGGTTCGAGGCGGGCGCCGTCGTTGTAATGACGACGTGACGATGCCGTTGCCCCCGCGGTCATGCGGGGCGTCGCGGCAGGCACGCGCGATGCGCGCTTGCCGCGACATCGAAAACACGCAAGGAGGTGTGCGATGCAGACGACCAGAACGCGGGCGGGACAGCGTCAGGACACGCCGTTGAATCCGGGCGACGAAGGGCCGCCCGATGCACCGGGCGTCGGCGAGGATCTATGCGGCGTGTGCCGCGGCACCGGGATGGTCGAAGGACAGCCATGCGCGGTGTGCGGCGGGACGGGCAAGGTATTGCAAGGGATCGGCGGCGGCTAGACGGTCAAACGGAGGCGATGCGTGCAGGCCGCCTTCGGCGCCGTGCGGCGCCCGGACGGGCCACGGATCGCATGCGACCGCGCTGCAACGCCGCGATTGACCGGAATCGGGTATCCGCGCGGCGCGCGAACGACCTCAACGCCCGAGCCGCCGGTCCCGCAGAAACGCATTCAACTCGCCACCCGCATGCTCGATGTGGCGCTTGAGCAGCGACGCCGCCGCGCGCGCATCGCCCTTGCGGCACAGCGCGACGAGTTCCGCGTGCTCGGATTCGGCCACGTCGCGCGCGGCCTCGGACAGCGACAGTTGCACGCGCGTGTAGCGGTCGGTCTGCTGCAGCAGCGACGCGACGATCGCCGCCGTCTTCGGCTGGTCGGCACGCGACAGCAGCAGATGATGCAGCTCGGTGTTCAGTTCGCCCCAGCGGCCGGACTGGCTCGCGTGCAGCACCGCGCTGTATTCGTCGAGGATCGCATCGAGCCGCGCGAAATCCTCGGCGGTCAGCTTCGGAATCGACTTTTTCAGCAGCA
Source organism: Burkholderia sp. USMB20 (assembly GCF_000949135.2). Lineage (GTDB taxonomy): Bacteria > Pseudomonadota > Gammaproteobacteria > Burkholderiales > Burkholderiaceae > Burkholderia. Next base: position 278,850 of record NZ_JTAN02000018.1, read on the forward strand.
CGGGCTCCAGCAGCGCGCGCAATTCGAACAGTTCGGTGATGTCCTCCGGCGACAGCTCCGACACGATCGCGCCCTTGTGCGGCAGGATCTTCACGAGCCCTTCGCTCTCGAGCTGCACGAGCGCTTCGCGCAGCGGGATCCGGCTGATGCCGAGCTCGGTCGCCAGCGCATCCTGGCGAAGCTGGTAGCCGTCGACGTATTCCCCCGTCAGGATGCGGCGGCGCAGTTCATTGGCTGCGGCTTCGGCGCGCGTGGCGTAGACAAGAGCGGGGCGTTTCTCGTTCATGTTGCGGTTCGGACTGGGGATGGCGGTCAGGCAAGCGCCGACGCGGCGCTGGATATTGCATACTTTCTACGATATTAGCAGAGCGGCCTTGCGGGCGAGCGTCGGCGGTCGCCGCCACAGGCGACGTCGGCATCGACGTCCGGTGTTCCCGCAATACGGCCACCGGACGCTCACCGGCGCGCTTTCTCGAAGTCGGCACGGCAATGAACCAGGCTGCGGCCGCGCGCTGATCGAGCATGCGCGCTAGCACAAGCGCTCGACGATCATGACGTCCGTGTCGTCCCGCGCCCGCAACATGAGCCACGTTTCATCGCGAACGGCAACGCCGTCGCGTTGCGCCAGCCTGATCGGCCCTACGTCCAGCCGGCCATGATCGACAACCAGATAAGCGGAACCGGGCATCGGCAACGCGTGCCGCAACGCCGTGCCTTCACGCAGCGTCGCGATACGCACGCGTGCATCGGCGTGAATCGGCAACGCGCCGGCGCGGACATCCTCCGGATCGCCGCTCGCCAGCGTCACGAATCGACCCTCGCGACATCCGGACGAACAGACTCGCGTCGCACAGCGCGGTGTACCGCCAGGTGTGCGCGGCCGCAGCCGGATCTGGAAGTGCCGCGCGGGCATATTCTCGTCGTTGCGCTCGGCGTGATGGATCGCCGTGCCGGCACTCGTCACGTGGACGGAATCGGCGACCAGACGCACGCGATTGCCTGCGTCGTCTTCATGCGTGATGGCGCCCGACCGCACCCACGTGACGATCTCGACGTCGCGGTGGGCATGCGGGCCGAGGCCCGAGCACGGCGCGAACTCGACGTCGCTCCACATGTAGAGCGGACCGAGCGGCGCATCGTCGGCGCGCCCGGATTCGCCGATGCGGAAATGCTGGCGAATGTCGACACGGCCGCGCCGGATTGCGCCAAGCACAAGAAAAGGCCGATGTTCAATCATGACGGAGCCCGGTTCGAGTACGCCGGGCGCGGATCGCGATCGTCGCAGACGGCGTCTTCCGCACCCGCGCGCCGTGGCTACGCTCAGATCTGCTGCTGGCCGCCATCGACGAACAATTCGATGCCGTTCACGAAGCTCGCGTCGTCCGAGGCCAGGAACAGCGCCGCGCTCGCGATCTCGCCAGGCTCGCCGAGGCGCCCCATCGGGATCTGGGCCGCCAGATAATCGGCGAGGCCCTGGCGCTGCGCGGCATCGTCACCGGCGAGATCGAGCAGGCCAGGCGTGCGGGTCGCGCCCGGGCTGATCGTGTTCACGCGGATGCCGCGTTCCTTGAGATCGAGAATCCAGCTGCGTGCAAAGGCCCGCACCGCTGCCTTCGAAGCCGAATACACGCTGAACGCCGCGGTGCCCGCGCTGCCCGCCGTCGAGCCGGTGAGAATCACCGAGGCACGCTCGGCAAGCAGCGGCAGCGCTTTTTGTACCGTGAACAGCACGCCCTTCACGTTGCGCTCGAAGGTGTCGTCGTAGTGTGCTTCGGTGATGCTGCCAAGCGGCAGCATTGAGCCGCCGCCGGCGTTCACGAACAGCACGTCGAGGCGGCCCTGTTCTTCCTTGATCTGCGCATACAGCGCGTCGAGCTCATCGAGCTTGGTGGAATCCGAACGTACGCCGGTCGCCTTGCCGCCGGCTTCGCGAATGCCCTTCACGGCGGCATCGAGTTCTGCCTGTCGGCGGCCCGTCAGATAGACGTGCGCACCTTCTGCCGCGAAGCGTTCGGCGGTGGCGAGACCGATGCCGCTGGTTGCGCCGGTGACGAGTGCGATCTTGTTGTCGAGTTTGCGTGCCATGGTATTGCTCCTTTCGTTGGGTCGGTGTGGGTTGCGTTGCATCGCGTACTGCGATGTGAGGAGAATATCGACGGCCTCATCCTTTCGAAATAGAATTGATTGAAAACAAACGTTGCAAAAATGCAAAGATGAGGGAAGATGGCTCAACTACCCGATTTCGAGGGGCTCGCGATGTTCGCGAAGGTGGCCGAGCACGGTTCGTTTGCCGCCGCGGCGCGCGCGACCGGCGTGTCGGTCGCGACCGTCTCGCGCGGCGTGGCCCGCCTGGAGGACCGGCTGGGCGCGCGGCTGTTCAATCGCACGTCGCGTCAGCTCTCGCTCACCGAGTTCGGCCGCACGATCAGCGAGCAAGCCGGCGAGATCTATCGCCAGGCCGAGGAGGCGGAAAGCTCGGCACGCGAAATGTCGGTGCGGCCACGCGGGCTGGTGCGTCTGGCCGTGCCGATGTCGTACGGGCTGCGCTGGGTCGCGCCGTTGCTGCCGGGCTTCTTTCGCGCGTATCCGGAAGTGTCGATCGACCTGCATCTGTCGGATGCGTCGGTCGATCTGGTCGCCGACGGGTTCGACGCCGCGCTGCGGATCGCCGCGCTTCCGGATTCGTCGCTGGTCGCGCGGCGGCTGTGCGCGGTGACGCAATTCGTGGTGGCGTCGCCGGAATATCTGACGCGTGAAGGACGGCCCGCCCATCCGCGCGAGCTCGCGGATCGTCCTTGTCTCTCGTACGCATACCGCGCGCGTAGCGCCGTATGGCGCTTCACGAACGACGCAGGCGAAGAAGAGCCGGTGATGCCGGCGGGCCCGCTACGCGTGACGAACGCCGATGCGCTGTTGCCCACGCTGCTCGCCGGACTGGCGATTGCCGAACTGCCCGAGTTCATCGCCGGCGATTACCTGGCCGACGGCCGTCTCGAAGCGATCCTGACCGACTGGTCGCTGACGAAGGGCGGCATTTACTTCGTCACGCCCTCGGCGCGCGCGCGGCCCGCGAAAGTCGCGGCGCTGTCGGATTATCTTGCCGAGCACCTTTCCGAGCCGACCTGGCGATGGCCGAAATGATGTGTCGGCGCGATTGATCGGCCGGCGTCCATCATTGCATTCATGCAACGATGGTTTTCAAACGATTCTGTTTCGCAAATATTGTCCGGACCGTATTCTCCTTTCCACCGGCTGCACGACATCACGCCGCAAGCCGCCATGCAGCAGGTGGCGACTGCGTTGACGACGCGCCTGCAATGAATCGCTTCCATTCACGCTTTTATCGAGCCGATCATGAACAACGCCAAACAACTGCTTTTCGCTTACCTCGAATCGATTCGCGATCCACGCGCGGCTGGCGCACTGTTTGCCGACGACGGTGTGCTGGAACTGCCGTATCTCAAGTCACTGGGTATCGACGCGCGCGCGCAGGGGCCCGGTGCGATCGAAGCCTTCATTGCCTCGCTGCTCGCGAAAGTGCCGGATTTTGCGTTCAGCAATGTGCGACTGCTGATCGAAACACCCGAGCAGGTATTCGCCGAGTATGAAGTCGAAGCGCTCGTTCCATCGACGGGGAAAATCTATCGCCAGTTGTACGCAGGGCGGCTGGTGGCGCGCGACGGCAAAATCGTGCTGTTGCGCGAAGCACTGGACACGATGGCCGCGGCACATGCATTCTCGGCGGCGCAACCCGCTTGACGAGATGCCGACGAAAGGCCGCTCGAGCAATCGAAGCGGCCTGCCGATGTTGCATCCCGACCGGCGCTTCTGGCCGGTAGACGTCACCGTCATATAGAATGACGCGCTTTGCCCGCACGCCTATGTGGTTCAAGAATCTTCAGCTTCATCGTCTTCCGGCACCGTGGGCCGTTACCCCCGATCAGATGGAAGCATGGCTCGCGCCCCACGCGTTTCAGCCGGGCACCAGCGTCGAGATGCAGCGCTCAGGATGGGCGTCGCCGCGTGACGACGGCGCGCTCGTGTATTCGATCAACCGGCAGATGCTGCTGACGTTTCGCGCCGAAAAGAAGCTGCTCCCGGCGTCGGTCGTCAATCAGGTGACCAAGGCCCGGGCGCTTGAGGTCGAGGAGCAGCAGGGTTTCAAGGTCGGGCGAAAACAGCTGCGCGAACTCAAGGAGCAGGTGACCGACGAACTGCTGCCGCGCGCGTTCACCATTCGCCGCGATACCCGCGTGTGGATCGATACGGTGAACGGCTGGCTCGTCATCGATGCGGCCGCACAGGCACTTGCCGACGACGTTCGCGGCCTGCTCGTCAAATCGATCGATCAATTGCCGCTCGCCGGCGTCCAGGTGGCGCTGTCGCCGGTCGCCGCGATGACGGACTGGCTGCTGTCCGGCGAGGCGCCGGGCGGATTCACCGTGGACCAGGACGCCGAGTTGCGCTCGAGCGGCGAAGGTGGCGCCACGGTGCGATACGTCGGCCACGCGCTGGAAGCGAACGACATGCGCCGGCACATCGAGGCCGGCAAACAATGCATGCGCCTCGCGATGACCTGGAATGACCGCATCTCCTTCGTGCTGACGCCGTCGCTGACGATCAAGCGTGTCACGCCGCTCGACGTAATCAAGGAGGCGTCGGATCCCACCGCGCAGAACGACGACGAACGCTTCGACTCGGATGTCACGCTGATGACGGGTGAATTGGCGCGGATGTTGACCGATCTCGTCGATATCCTGGGCGGCGAGCGGCAGGACTCGGTTCAAATCGCGGCAGCAGCCTGAACCTCGTCGGCTGTCGAGGATCGTCGCCGCGCTACGGCGCGACGGCGCGGCTTCGCGCTGACGCGACCTGTCGGGGAGGACCGTCCCCGCTCTGGCGGCGGGCGGGGTGCGGCTGCGCGCCGACGAAGCGCCGCCGCACCGTGGAGCCTCTTGCCGTTCGGCCCGGCGGGTTCGGAAAGTCAGCGGACGACCTATCCGAACACCCGGGCCCATACCGCCCGAAGGCGTCGCGCGCGGTCTTCGAACAGATATGAGGCTGCCAGCGTCAAGAGACCTGAAATCGCACCCGTCACGATGTGCTCGACATACGGGATAGGGTAGTGACTCGTGTGCGAGTAGGCGTCGCCCAACGTCGTCAGGACGCCGACGATCACCGCATTGCCGTATCGATGCGCGTAGAGTTTCGCCGCGGGCGTGAAAGTCAGCAGTACAGCCAGGAGTCCGGTAAACAGACCGGTATGAAATGCAATCGACCAGTGGGCGAGGCTCATGATGTTGCCCCAGCTCCCCGGCATGCAGGTCATGCACGCACTGGTCGGCTGCCAGAAGCGCTGGATGAACAGTCTGACGCGCTGCTTCCACTCGGTTGACATGACGCACTCCCCTCAATGCCGTCGTCACGGCCGACGCCACCATACGTATCGTTGAAGCAGCTTCCAAATCCTTTGACGAGCCTGCCGCCCTCGTCGCGGACGGGTTGGCTATGCGCCGTGGAGGCCGAGCCATAACCTGGACATGGTGGGAATACTACTCCACGATTCCACGGCCGCCGTTTCGACCGGCACCGCGCCGGGCCTTCTCACGAAACTGGCAATCGCTGCGGATCGCGTACCGCAAATACGCGCATCTTCAATGGACGGAAATCACCGAGCCATCGTGCACCCGCGCGTTCATCGACATGCATGCGCGCGCGGGCGGTTGATCTGGCTATATATCAGGACTTCTTATTGAAAGTCTTGAGCGCCCTGCAATCCATTCGTGGCCTGCGCTTGCTGAAACCTGTCGCCGGGCGTATGGTTTATTTCTCTATCGCCCTTTTCCGGGAGATACCAAAATGGCTGCCATGCAATCCGCGGCCACGCCCCTCTCCGACGAGGAAGCCCGGCGCCAGTTGCGCCGCGCCGTCATCGCCAGCACGATTGGCACCACGATCGAATGGTATGACTTTTTCCTCTACAGCACGGTCACCGGCCTGGTCTTCGCAAAGCTGTATTTCCCCCAATCCCATCCACTCGTCGGCACGCTTCAGGCGTTCCTGATCTATGCCGTCGGCTTTGTCGCGCGGCCGGTCGGCGCGGCGATCTTCGGCCACTACGGCGATCGCATCGGCCGCAAGGCCACGCTGATCGTGACCCTGTTGCTGATGGGGCTCGCGACGTTCGCCGTGGCCTTCGTTCCGACCTACGCGACGATCGGCATCTGGGGCGCCGTTCTCCTCACGGTGCTGCGCTTCATCCAGGGCGTCGGCGTCGGCGGCGAATGGGGCGGCTCGGTCCTGATGTCGATGGAGTGGGCGCGCACCAATGCGCATCGCGGCTTCGTCGCGTCGTGGCCGCAGTTCGGCGTGCCGGCGGGATTGTTCCTCGCCAACCTCGCCGTGCTGGCCATGAGCTGGTTGTCCGGCAGCAGTTTCCTCACGTGGGGCTGGCGCGTGCCGTTTGTCCTCAGCATCCTGCTGGTCGCGATCGGGCTTTATATCCGCCTGAACATTCTCGAGACGCCGATCTTCGCGAAACTGCTGGCCGAGCGCCGGATCGAGAAGGCGCCGATGCTCGAAGTGCTGCGCAAGCAGCCGACGGATATCGTGCTGTCGGCGTTCGCGCGGATGGCCGAACAGGCGCCGTTCTATATCTTCACGGCGTTCGTGTTCACTTACGGGATCACGGCGCTGGGCGTCACGCGAGAACTGCTGCTGACGGCGGTGCTGGTGGCTTCCGTGGTCGAATTCGTCACCATTCCGCTGTTCGGCCACGTGTCGGATCTGATCGGGCGGCGGCGAATGTACATAATCGGTGCGGTTTCCGTCGGTGTATTCGGATTCCTCTACTTCGCGATGGTCGACAGCCGGAATCCGGCATGGATCTTCGCGGCCATCGTGCTGTCGCTGGTCCCGCATTCGATGATGTATGGACCGCAGGCGGCATTGATCGCCGAGTCGTTTACCGGGCGGTTGCGGTATAGCGGTGCGTCGATGGGTTATCAGCTCGCTTCGGTCATTGCGGGCGGCCCGGCACCGCTGATCGCGACCGCGCTGTTTGCCTACTACCATTCGGGGTATGCGATCGCGGTGTACGTGCTGATATGTGCGGTGCTGAGCCTGGTCGCCGCATCGAAGCTCGGCGACTACACGAACAAGGATATTTCGCGGGAATACGACGACGCGCGAAGTCTGGAGGATCATGGGCACGCGCCGCCGCTGACCTGACGGGTTGGCCGGTTCGCTCGATCCATGGGAAGACGAGCCGGCTGCCGGCCCGCTTTCCGCGCGCGGTCCCGGTTCAGGCCAACGCGCGCGCCCGGAACGACACGACAACTGCTTGACCGCGGTCGATCACGCCCACGCCCGCTCAGCCGCGCCTCACTCACGGCTTGTGATCCGCGCGAGCGGCGCCCAGCGCTTCGAGCAACGGTCGGAGCGCATCGAGTTCCGCGCCGAAGCCGGCCCAATCCCCCGCCTTCAGCCGCTCGATCGCACGATCGTAATGGGCCAGCGCGTCGCGGGCGCGCGTATCCGCCGCGCCGCCGGCCGGCGCCGCCACCGGCCCCGGCCTCGTCTCCTTGAAGAGCGCCGCGAGCGCCTCGCCCAGGTTTTCCTCCATCACGACGCGATCGCCATAGGCCGCGATCACCCGTTTCAGCTCGGGCAACTGGCCGGACGACGCGCGCAGATAGAGCGGCGACACGTAGAGAATCGAGTGCTCGATCGGAACGACCACGAGATGTCCGCGGATCACGCGCGAGCCCATCTGGTTCCACAGCGAGATCTGCTGCGAGATTTCCGTGCTCTGCTGGATGCGCGCCTCGATCTGGTACGGCCCGTAGATCAGCTTTTCCTTGGGGAACGCGTAGACGATCAGCTTGCCGTACCCGGGCGGATCGCAACGCGCGGCCAGCCACGCGATCATGTTCTCGCGCTGGCTCGGCACCATCGGCAGCATGAGCACGAAGCCGGCCTGCGCATCGCCGGGCAGCCGCATGATCGTGTAGTACGGCGCCATCTGCCGGTTCGCGGCGTCGCCCCCGTCGATGTCGCCGAGCGCACGAGGAAACTGCCAGAGGTCCTCGCGGTTATAGAACACTTCCGGTGCATCCATGTGATAAACGCGGTAGAGGTTCGCCTGGATCAGGAACAGATCCTCGGGGTAGCGGATGTGCCGTTGAAGATCCTGCGGCATCGCGTCGAGCGGCTTGAACATGCCGGGGAAGATGCGCGCGTAAGTCCGCACCAGCGGATCGGAAGGATCGCTGATGTAGAAGTCGACCGTGCCGTTGTACGCGTCGACCACCACCTTGACCGCGTTGCGAATGTAGTTGGCGCCATCGCCGGTGCCGGGCGGCGCATACGGAAACCACTGGCTGGTCGTATAGGCGTCCTGCATCCAGAACAGGCGTCCGTTGCTTGCCACGACATAGGGGTCGTGGTCGAGCGCGAGAAACGGTGCAATCGTGCGGATCCGGTCCCGGATGTTGCGGTGAAAGAGGATCCTGCTCTCGTTCGTGATGTAGTGCGTCAGCAGGATGTTGGGATCGCCGAACTGCCATGCGAACAGGCTGCGCCGCACCGCGCCGCCGATCGCGACACCATCGCGCCCGCTGTACGACGTGTAGACGTTGCTGTCCCCCTTCGGGTAGTCGAATTCGGGCACGCTGCCCTTCACGATCACATAGCCCTGCCCGCCTTCGCCGAAGTAGATGCGCGGTTCGTCGATCGCCGGCCCGCCATCGGCGACGGGCGGAATGTCGTGCAGATAGAGCGACGGCAAGCCTTCCGTGGATTTCTCCGTGACCGGCGACATCACGATGCCGTTGCCGTGGGTGAACAGCAGATGCAGGTTCACCCAGGTTCGGGCGTTCTCCGGCAGCATCGACTGCTCCAGTTCGCGCGCCGACAGCATGACCTGCCGGTAGCCGGAGTCGAGACGGTAGCGATCGATATCCACGGAAAAGAACTTGTAGTAAGTCCTGATCTCCTGCAACTGCGCATAGGTATCCATCAGCGGCTGCACATCCCACAGGCGGATATTGTCGACGGTCGCGCGATTGGCCTGCAGCGACGCGATGTTCAGGCCCTGCTCGGCCGCGAACGGCTTGACCTCGATCCGCGCGAGACCGTAAGCCTGCCTCGTCAACGCGATGTTGTGCTGGATATAGGGCGTCTCGAGCTGCAGCTCACTCGGTTTGACGTAGAAGCGCTGGAACAGCGCGGGATAGACGATGCCGAGCGCGAACGAAGTGCCGAACACGAGCAGCATCGCGGCGGCCGGCAACCGATAGCCGGGCCGGCGCAGGTTGACCAGCATCGCAACGGCCGACGCAACGGCGAGGCCGACGAGCAGCCACAGCACCGGCAGCATCACGTGGACATCCGTATAACCGGCGCCGACCACGACCCCGTTGTTGTCGTAGAGCAGCAGAAAGCGTTCGAGCCACCAGGACCAGGCTTTCAGCAGGAAGAACAGTGCCAGTAGCGCCGACCCGTGAACCGCGGCGGCCGACGAAAGCCCCTTCGGCGGGCGGAGCATGATGTCGCCGCGCAGCCAGTAGACGCCACCCGCGACGATCGCGCAGCAGACGACCAGTTGCAGCAGCAGGTTCTTCAGCACGATCCAGACGGGCAGCGCGAACAGATAGAAACCGATGTCCTTGCCGAAGATCGGATCGTGCGCGCCGAACGGCACCCGCTGCAGGAAACGAAGCGCGACATCCCAGCTCGACATCGCACCGGCGGCGATCGCAAGCCCGAGAATGACGGCACCCGCGGCAATGACCGCGCGCCAGGGAATGCGCGACGCGACCTCCCCCGCCAGCGCGCGCAGGACATCCTCCGCACGCGTCGACGAAGCGTCCGCTACCTGCCAGACATCGACGGGCCTGGCATGACGATGCGCGAGCCACCCCGACGCGCCGATCGCGGCCGCCGACACGGCGAACACCGCGGCGAACAGCAGCACTCTCGCGGACAGGATCGTCCAGAAGACGCCGGCATAGCCGATCGACGCGAACCAGAGCCAGTCGACCAGGAGACCGGTGACGCGCCCGACGACGATCAGGCAGGCGACGACGATCGCAGCCGCGATCCCGTAGCGTCTCAGGCGTGGGACGGACGTTGCTTGCGAGCGCATCGAGGCTCCTTTGCCGGGCCGTCATGGGTGGCCGGCCGCGGCCGGACCTGGCGTGCCGCCGATCAGGCAGTGAGCATCGCGGCCGGTCGCATGTCTGAATGCTACGCCCGTTGCCGACGCGTCGCCATCCGACGGCATGCGCGACATCACCGGGAACGAGCGAACGCAGTGCAGTGCGCTACGGCAGATTCGATCCCCCCTCGACCAGCACCCGTCGACGGCCGCTGCCGGGCGCAATCAGTGACGACCGTAGTGAACCGAACACCGACCGTCTTCCCCGCGCTTCCCGGACATCCCCGATGAACCACAAAAAAAGCCACCCTCGCGGGTGGCTTCCGTGCGTGCAATCAGTCGTCGATCACCGCCTCACACGTGCGTGCGCCGACTCGCCTCCGCATCGACCTCGCGCAGCGACTTGCCGCGCGTTTCCTTCGCAAGCCCGACGCACACGATCGAGATCAGCGCGGCCGCGACGAGATACAACGCGATCGGCGTCGACGAGTGATAGCGCTCGAGCAGCGACAGCCCGATCAGCGGCGCAAGCGAGCCGGCCATCAGCGGCGCGACCTGGTAGCACAGCGACAGCGCGGTATAGCGCACGTTGGTCGGGAACATCTCGGTCATCAGCGCCGAATACGGCGAGTACGTCATCGATTCGATGAACAGGCCGAGCACGATCGCGGCCATGATGATCCAGTCGTTGCCGGTATCCATCATCGGGAACGCGACGAAGCCCCAGCCGGCGGTCAGCACGGCGCCCGTCAGGTACACGGGCTTGCGCCCGACGAGATCCGACATCAGCCCCATCAGCGGGATGAAGAAGAAGTGAATCGCGTTGGCGGCGAACATCAGCTTCAGGATCCGCGTGGTGTCGAAGCCGACGACCAGCTTCAGGTAAGTCAGCGAGAACGTGACGACCATGTAGTACAGGATGTTCTCGGCGAACCGCGCGCCGATGCCGATCAGCACCTGCCGCCAGTGATACTTGAGCACGTGGCCCACGCCGAGCTGCTTTTCCTGCTTCTGCGCGCGGCGCGCCTGCGCTTCCTTGAAGATCGGCGCATCGTCGACCTTGCGGCGAATCCAGAAACCGATCAGCACGACCACCGCCGAGAACCAGAACGCCGCGCGCCAGCCCCACGCCAGGAAGTCGGCCTCGGACAGCGAGCTCGACAGCACCAGCAGGATGATCGTCGCGACGAGGTTACCGGCCGGCACGCCGGCCTGCGGCCAGCTGGCCCAGAAGCCGCGGCGGTTGTCCGGGCTGTGTTCGCTGACCAGCAGGATCGCGCCGCCCCACTCGCCGCCGAACGCGAAGCCCTGGATCAGGCGCAGCGACACCAGCAGCACCGGCGCCCAGTAGCCGATCGCATCGAAGGTCGGCAGGCACCCCATCAGGAAGGTCGTGACGCCGACCACGATCAGGCTCACCTGCAGCAGATACTTGCGGCCGAACTTGTCGCCGTAGTAACCGAACACCAGCCCGCCGATCGGGCGCGCGGCGAATCCCACCGCATACAGCGCGAACGCGGCGAGCAGGCCGTCGATCGGGTTGCCGGTCTTCTTGAAGAAGTGCGTGCCGAACACCAGCGCCGACGCCGTTCCATACAGGAAGAACTCGTACCACTCCGCCACCGAGCCGACCATCGACGCCGCGACGACCCGCTTCAATTCCCGCTTCGACGCCGTGTCCGGCACGGCTGCTGCACTACCGGGCGAGACTGCCTCGCCGACTTGACTTGTCATCTCCGTATCTCCTCTCGTTGTCTTCCATTTCCCTTGGCGGGCCGGGTTCGCGCGTAAGCACGTCGAAAGATTTTATACAATATCCAATACACAATCCACGCAATCTCAAAAAGGTTTCGGCAGAAATGCGACATGCGGGGCGGCATCCGGCCGTCAGGTTCCGAGCCTGCGAGCGCGATGTTTCTGATCAGAGGAAAGTACGGCGGGGGCCCGTCTATGGGGTGCCAATCACGGCCCGCGGGCCGACGGGCGGGGCGTGGCGTGAATTTTCCGGCGTCGATGGGATCGTCCGTCGCCCCAGCCCAAAGCCGCTGCGGCGCGGTTCGCCACCCTCCCCGCGGCTCCGGCACGACGACCTTCGTCACGCCCTTTTTATTTTATATTGTATAAAATATTCGAACTGGCTAGAATGACTTCCGTCGATGGCTGACTCTCGGGCGAAACCGGAGGCAACGTTTCGGCACCGAGGCAAACAAGAGGCGGCCAGCCGCCGTCCGGATCGCATGCAGCACCGACGAGACGGCGAGCGCGCGTACAGCCCACGTTGCCAGCAATGGCAGTTGACCCTATCTGAATGTGAGGAAACGAGATGAGCGACAACATTTTTACCGGCACCATTCCGGCCCTGATGACGCCGTGCACCGCTGACCGTCAGCCGGATTTCGACGCGCTGGTGAAGAAGGGCAAGGAACTGATTGCACTCGGCATGCGCGCGGTGGTGTACTGCGGCTCGATGGGCGACTGGCCGCTGCTGACCGAAGCGCAGCGCCAGGAAGGCGTCGCGCGCCTGGTCGAAGCCGGCGTCCCGACGATCGTCGGCACCGGCGCGGTGAACTCGAAGGAAGCCGTGTCGCACGCCGCGCATGCCGCGAAGGTCGGCGCGGACGGCCTGATGGTGATCCCGCGCGTGCTGTCGCGCGGCGCGGCGCCGGCGGCCCAGAAGGCGCACTTCGCCGCGATCCTGAACGCCGCGCCGAACCTGCCGGCCGTGATCTACAACAGCCCGTACTACGGCTTCGCGACCCGCGCCGACCTGTTCTTCGAACTGCGTCGCCAGCACCCGAACCTGATCGGCTTCAAGGAATTCGGCGGCGCCGCCGACATGCGCTACGCAGCCGAGAACATCACGTCGCAGGACGACAGCGTGACGCTGATGGCCGGCGTCGACACGCAGGTCTTCCACGGCTTCGTGAACTGCGGCGCCGCAGGCGCGATCACCGGTATCGGCAACGCGCTGCCGCGCGAAGTGCTGCAACTGGTCGACCTGTGCAAGAAGGCCGCGCAAGGCGACGCCGTGGCGCGCGTGCGTGCGAAGGAACTGGAAGCGGCGCTGGCCGTGCTGTCGTCGTTCGACGAAGGCTGCGACCTGGTCCTGTTCTACAAGCACCTGATGGTGCTGAACGGCGACAAGGAATACACGCTGCACTTCAACGAAACCGACGCCCTGAGCGACGCGCAGCGCAACTACGCGGAAGCGCAGTACACGCTGTTCCGCAACTGGTATGCGAACTGGTCGAAGAGCATCGCGTAAGCGCGTTCGCACGAAACCGTTCGATACGCAGCCATGAACCGGCTGCGTGACGAAAACGAAAAGCCACGGAACCCTCCGTGGCTTTTTTCATTCGCGCTCTGCGCTGCAATCGCGCACCTGCCGGATCAGTGCTGCTGCACGGCCGCCCCGCTCGCGCGCTCCTGTTCCGTGATCTCCGTGCGGCAATGGCCGATGATGTACAACGCACCGGCCGCGGCGAGCGCCGGCACCGCCAGCAGGCTGAACACGTCGCCGAAGTGCCAGCCGAGCCCCATCAGCAGCGCGCCGGCGAATGCGCCGGCCACGCCGCCGATTCGTCCGATGCCGAGCATCCATGCCACGCCCGTCGCGCGGCAGCGCGTCGGATACAGGCTCGCCGCATAGGCCGACATCGACGTCACCGCGCTCGTCACCACGGTACCGCACAGGAAAATCAGCGTGCCGAGCCACGCGGCATGCCCGATCGTGCGGCTCGCCACGAGCACCAGCAGCGCCGCCACGACATACGCGCAGACGATCGTCCGGTTCGGATTGAAGCGGTCCATCAGCCATCCGGCGCCGAGGTTGCCGAGCACGCCGCCGAGCGGGAACAGCGAGGTCATCAGCGCGCCGCCTTCGGCGCTGAAACCGGCGTCGCGAAGCAGCGTCGGCATCCAGTTGGTCAGCAGGTAATAGATCAGCAGTCCCATGAAATAGGCCGCCCACAGCATCAGCGTGCGCGAACGGAACTGCGCGGATACGACCTGCGCGAGCGCGGACGCCCCGCCCGTTTGCGCTCGCGCGCCGGCGGCCACGAACGTGCAGTCGTCGAAGCGCTCGCGCGGTGCGATCCGCGCGAGGATGCGCGCGATGCGCGCATGCGTGCCCGGTCGCGCCGCGAGATACTGCGCGGACTCGGGCAGCAGCATCACGAGCGCGACCGCCAGCGCGAGCGGCCCGATGCCGCCCGCGGTCAGCACGCTTTGCCAGCCGAACTGCGGAATCAGCCATGCGGACGTGACGCCTCCCACCGCAAGCCCGCACGAGAAACCGCAGAACATCGCGTTGACGGCCACACCGCGGATCCGGGCCGGCGCGTACTCCGACATCAGCGTGACGGCGTTCGGCATCGCCGCGCCCAGGCCGAGCCCGGTCAGGAAGCGGAATGCAGTCAACGCTTCGATCGACTGTGCATGCGCGGACACCATGCTCCATGCGCCGAAACACGCGACCGACAGCACGAGCACGGTCTTGCGGCCGAGCCGGTCCGCGCACGGGCCGGCGGCGAGTGCGCCGATGCCGAGCCCGGCCAGCGCCGCGCTCATCACCGGGCCGAGCGCGCTGCGCGCGATGCCCCAGTCGTGCGTGAGCGCGGGCGCGATGAAGCCGATCGCGGCCGTGTCGTAGCCGTCGGCGGCCACGACCAGGAAGCACAGGATCAGGATCAGCCACTGACAGGGGGAAAAGCGCTCGGCGTCGATGAACGACTGCACGTCGAGCGTACGCGGGGGGGTTTTCATCGTATGTCTCCTTCGGTCCGGTCGCACGACGGTGGCAATGCACCGCCCGCGCGCGGACCTGTTCATGGTCATGGTTTCGTCGTGAACCCGGCGCCCTTGCAGGCCGGCGAGCACGACGCGGCAGCCCGTGGCGACCAACCGCATCGCGCATGCCCGGCCGATGCCGTCCGCGCCGCCCGTGACGATCGCCACGCGAGCGGGGTGTCGTCCGTGTCGGGTCCGGGTTTCATCGTCATCGGCTCAGCGCGTCAGGTACGCGAGACTCGCGAACTCGACGCGGCGGATGATGCGGCTCTCCTGCGCGACGATCAGGTGGCCGGACGCCTGCAGATACGCGGGCCAGTCCGGATCGGCATCGCGCGCGGTGCGCCGCGCGTCGTAGTCGGCGATGCTGTCGTAGCCCCACAGATGGACGACCTGGTTCAACGCGCCGATGTCGCTCATGTAGAAGCCGACGGGCGCGCCGAGATACTTGACCTGGATCGGCATCGCGAGCCGGTCGAAGATCTCGATGAACTCCGCCATGCCGCGCGGGCGGATCGTATAGATGCGATGGTCGATGAAGGATTTAGCGGTAGTCATGGTCGGCTCCGGGTTCAGGCGGTCACGCGTGCGGCGGCGGGTGGCGTCGGCTCGGCGGCGGATGATGTCGGCTCGGCAAGATCGAGTCGGTCACGAAGGTCGGGCAGGTCACCGAGGTCGGCAAGCCCCGCGATATGGCGTGCGCTCAGATAGCCGAACGTCATGATCGGCCCGAGCGTGATCCCCGCGCCCGGATAGTTGCCGCCCATGATGCTGGCGCGATCGTTGCCGACCGCATACAGGCCGGCGATCGGCCGGTCGTCGGCGGCGAGCACCTGGCCGACCACGTTGGTCCGGATGCCGTCGAAGGTGCCGAGGTCGCCCATCACGACCTTCAGCGCGTAATACGGCCCGTCGCCGAGCGGCGCCACGCACGGATTCGGACGATGGTCGGCGTCGCCGAGATAACGGTTGAACGACGTCGTGCCGCGGCCGAATTCGGGATCCTCGCCGCGCGCGGCTTCGCGGTTGTAGCGCCGCACGGTCGCTTCCAGATTCGCCGCATCGAGGCCGGCGCGCTGCGCGAGTTCGGCCAGCGTGCGCCCCTGCACGAGATAGCCGTTGCGCAGCAGCGGCCCGAGCGGCACGGGTGCGGGTTTCGCGAAGCCGAGCCCGTATTTGCGGATCGTCGCGTGATCGCACACGAGCCACATCGCCGTCTCGGTCTCACCTTGGCATGCTGCGATCATCGCGGCGCCGACGTCGTGATACGAATTCGATTCGTTCGTGAAACGCGTGCCGCGGCGGGTCACGCCGATGACGCCGGGCTTGTAGCGATCGAGCAGATGCGGAAACACACCGAAGCGGCCGTCGCCGAGCGGCACGCGCGAGACGGGCATCCATGCGGCCGGTTGCGGATAGCGGATCTCGACGCGGCCGCCCGCGCGCTCGGCGAGCGTCGCGCCGTCGCCGGTGTTGCCGGCCGGCACCGGCGATACATGCTCGCCGCCGCGCGCCACGTGCGGATAAGCACGCGCGATGCGCGCGACGTCGTGCGAGAAGCCGCCGCTCGCGAGCACGACCGCGCGGCGCGCGGTGATGCGATACGTCGCGCCGTCGGCCCCGACCGTCGCGCCGGCGATGCGTGCGCCGTCCGCGACGAGTTCGCGTGCGGGCGTGTTCGTCAGGATCGGAATCCCGAGATCCAGCGCGGACTTCGCGAGGCGCGCGGCGAGCGCGTTGCCGCTCGTGATCTGCACGCCGCGCCGGTAGAGCGCGAGATCCTTCAGATGCGCGGCAAGCCGCTTCGTCACGTACCACGCCGACCGAAGCGAGCGTGTCGCGTTGAAGAAGTGCTTCAGGTCCGCATTCGACGAATTGAACATCATCCCGATGAACGTGATCGTCTTCAGCGGCGGACGCAGGCGCTCGAGATCGCGCCCGAGCCCGCGCGCATCGTACGGCGCGGCGACGACCGAGCGGCCGATGTCGACGCCGCCGGGCATGTCCGGGTGATAGTCGGGATACAGCGTCGGCACGAATTTCACGTCAGTCTCGCGCTCGAAGAAATCGAGCATGCGCGGGCCGTGCTCGAGAAACGCGTCGATCGCCGCATCGTCGTAGAACGCGCCCGTCTCGCCGCGCAGATACGTGCGGGCCGCTTCGCGCGTATCCTGCACGTCGTTTGCGCGCGCATGGCGATTGCCGGGAATCCACAGCACGCCGCCGGAAAATGCCGTCGTGCCGCCGAAACATGCTTCCTTCTCGACCACGATCACGTCGAGCCCCGCCTTGCGCGCGGTAATGGCGGTGGACAGGCCGCCCGCTCCCGATCCGATCACGAGCAGATCGCACGTGACGTGCTTCGAACGCTGCTGATCGTTCATCATGTCTTCCTCCATCTCTTGAATAACTGTGCGTCGCCGGGCTCGCGCTGCGCGTCGTGCGTGCAGCACGGCAAGGTCGCCGAATCAGCGTGCGCCGGCACCGGCGTCGTAGCCGGGCCGCGGCACGAGATCCATCAGCATCGCGTCGAGGCCGCCGTCGACCCCCAGTTCCGCGCCATTCACGTATGCCGCACGCGGGCTCGCGAGAAACGCGACGACGTTCGCGATGTCGTCGGGCCGGCCGATGCGGCGGCTCGCGGTCATCGCGCTGCGGCGTGCCTCGATGTCGCCGCTCGCATAGAACGACTCGGACAGCGGCGTGCGGATCATTCCCGGGCACACGGTATTGCTGCGGATGCCGCGCGGCCCCCACTCCGCCGCCAGTTGCCGCGCGAGCATCGCGACCGCCGCCTTGCTCGCGCTGTAGGCGCCGCTGTACGTCTGCGGGTGGCGCGCCGCGATCGACGCGACATGCACCAGCGCACCCGAGCCGCGCGCGAGCATCGCGCGCCCGAACGCTTGCGAACACAACATGTAGCCGGTGAGATTGACCTGCAGCATCGCGTTCCATGCGTCGAGGCCGATGCTCTCGATGCCGCCGGCACGCAACAGGCCGGCGTTGTTCACGAGCACGTCGGCGGGACCGAGATCGCGCTCGACGCGTTCGGCGGCCTGGGTCACGCTGGCGGCGTCGCCGATATCGCAGCCGATCGCGACGACGTCGCCGCCGGCCGCGCGCAGCCGCTCGGCGATCGCGATGGTGCCGTCCGCGTCGCGGTCGAGCAGCGCGACCCGCGCGCCGGCCGCCACGAACGTTTCGACGATCGACGCGCCGATGCCGCCCGCGGCCCCCGTCACGACGCACACCTGCCCGTCGAGACGAAGCCAGTCCTGCTGTTGAGTGTTCGCTTGCGATATCATTAGGTATCCTTTTGAAATAGGCTGGAGAGATCCGGCTCGATCCGGCACACGCTACCCGAACGTCGCGCGCTGCGTCAGTGGCAAGCGCTACGTCGATGGGAAAAGTATAGAAGCGCGCATTGCGCGAAAATTGGACAAACGCCGCAAGCAACAGGACAATTTGTACACAGGAGGCCGTGCGGCATGAGGAGAATCCCTAACTACGATCTGTATGGCGAATCGGCGCGTCCGCCCTGGTACGACGCGTTCAACTTCGAATGGATACCGGAGCGCAGCCAGCCGAACGACTGGCATATCGCCGCGCACCGTCACGACGCGCTATTGCAGATTTTGTACATCCGCGGCGGGCAGGGGCATGTCGTGATCGAGAGCGGGAAGCACACGTTCGCACCGCCGTGCCTCGTGCTGCTGCCCGCGCAGACGGTCCATGCGTTCGAGTTCTCGCCGCAGATCGACGGCCTCGTGATCACGGTCGTGCAGCGCGCGCTCGAAACGCTGGTCAAGACCGCCGCGCCGGGCGCGCTGTCGATCCTGCAACGCGCGGCGGTGATTCCGGTCAGGGAGCCGGACGCGAGCGCGTCGATGCTGATGCCGCTGTTCGCATTGCTCGAACAGGAATTCCGCAGCACCTCACGCGGGCGCGGCGCGGCCGGGATGGCGTTGCTGGTGGCGTTGGTCGTGCATGTCGCGCGCCTGAGCGATCTCGCGGCCGCGCCGTCGCATGCCGGCACCGATCGGCGCGCCACGTTGCTGCGGCGGTTTCGCGAACTGATCGACACGCATTTTCGCGAGCATCGGCCGGTGGAATTCTATGCGGACCGGCTCGGCGTGACGGCTGCGCAGCTTGCGCGCGTGTGCCGGGAGGAGTTGGGCATCTCGACGACGGCGGTCGTCAACGCGCATCTGATTCGCGAAGCGCAGCGCGATCTGGTTTATTCGAATCTGAGCGTGAAGCAGATCGCGCACGAGATGGGGTTTGCGGACAGCGCATACTTCAGCCGCTATTTCCGCAAGCAGACCGGCCTGACGCCGGGCGAGTTCAGGGAAGCGGCCCATCGCGACCTGATGCCGGGCCGCTCGTGAACGGGCGCGGTGCGGGCGATGCGCGCAATCGCGGCTCCCGAACGCCGCGACCGCAACAGCCGGCTCGATCGCCGCGCGTCAGACCGCGACCGCGCCGACGTAATTTTCGGCCATCGCCATCGCCGCCGGGCGCGACGTCGTCACGTGCTCGAGTTCGGCCACCTGCAAACGCTGCTCGAACGGCGACGCGTCGTCGAGACGATGCATCATGCGCGTCATCCAGTACGAGAAGTGTTCGGCGCGCCAGATCCGGCGCAGCGCGGTTTCGCTGTACGCGTCGAGCAGGTCGGTGCGCGCTTCGTCGTAGAACGCCTGCAGCGCGGACGTCAGGATGCGCACGTCCGACACCGCGAGGTTGAGGCCCTTCGCGCCGGTCGGCGGCACGATGTGCGCAGCGTCGCCGGCGAGGAACAGGCGGCCGTGCTGCATCGTGGTCGACACGAAGCTGCGCATGCCGACGATGTTCTTCTGGAAAATCCGCCCTTCCACGACCTGCCGGCCATCGGCGGAGTCGACGCGCGCGTGCATCTCGGCCCAGATGCGATCGTCGGACCATTGGTCGACCGAATCCTTCGGGTCGCACTGGAAATACATGCGCTGCACGTTCGGCGAGCGCGTGCTGACGAGCGCGAAGCCGCGTTCGTGGCGCGCATAGATCAGCTCGTCCGACGACGGCGGCGCCTCGACGAGAATGCCGAACCAGCCGAACGGAAACACGCGCTCGTAGTCCTGCCGCAAGGCGGCGGGGATCATCGTGCGCGACACGCCCTGCGAGCCGTCGCAGCCGATCACGAAGTCGCAGTCGAGCGTCTGTTCGACGCCGTCGTGCACGAAACGGATCGACGGCGCATCGGTCTCGATGCCGGCAATCGTCGTCCCGGACACGTTGAAGTACAGCGCGCCGCCGGCCGCCACGCGCGCGGCCACGAGATCCTTCAGCACCTCGTGCTGCGCATAGACGGTGATCGCCTTGCCGGTCAGTTCGGTCAAATCGATGCGGCGGCGCTTGCCTTCGAATGCCAGTTCGAACCCGTGATGCAGCGCGCCTTCCGCCTTCATCCGGTCGCCGACGCCCGATTCGGTCAGCACGTCCATCGTGCCCTGTTCGAGCACGCCGGCGCGGATGGTGGATTCGATCTGTTCGCGGCTACGCGACTCGAGCACGACCGACTCGATACCGCGCAGATGAAGAAGATGGGAAAGCAGCAGGCCCGCGGGCCCAGCGCCGATGATGCCGACTTGCGTACGCATGAATGTCTCCGGTTGGGATTGATTTTGCGCAAGTGTGGCGGCGACGCGTGCTATCCCGCAACGCGATATCCGGAATACGGACTATCTCGATAATGGATAAAGGCGGGCGCGCGCGGCACGGCCCGGGCCGCGCGCGTCCATCCGTTCAGGGCTTCGCCGGCGCCGGCCGCGACTCCATCCCGTCGATCTTCGCGAGCAGCGCATTGCCGAGCTTCGTCAGATGGCGCGGCATGCCGGGGATCGCCAGCAGCGCCTCGATCCGCTCGCGCCAGTAACTCGGGTGACTCACGCGCATCGCAACCGGCATCACCGCCGCGCCGGTATCGGCATCGCTTTCCAGCAGCGCGACCATTCTCTCGATATGAGAGAGCTCGCGCTCCACATAGTCTCTCGTCAGCATGTGCTTGCCACTCCCCGAAACACAGCACCCGGCCTGTCTTCATCGGCGCATCGCCGCATGGTCCTTTCGCTCGACGCGTCGTCCTCGTTTCGCTTCACGGTACGCGCGTCGTATGTCAGAAAAACACCCGGCAGCACGACGATTTTCTTCATATCGTCGGATCGATGTCGTACCGCACGCATCACGTCCATGGCCCCTCTCTTCGTTGCCGATCGTAGACACTCTGCGTCGCGGCGGCATCCCCAAAATTGAGGATGCCTGCCGAAGTCGATCGCACCGCATCCGTGCGACACGCCGGCATGCCAGATCCGGCAAACGCGATGCGGCAACACGCGCAACGTAGCGCGTGCGGCAAACGGGGAACGGGGACGCGAGGATTTGCGCGGCCGACGAGTCGATCGCGGCGCTCTGCACGGCCGCCGTCGATCGCGAACATGGGACGTCGCGCTCGAGGCCCTCATGGCGCTAGCCGACGCGCGAGCGGCGAACTGCTTCGTGCGCGACGCGCGCACCGGCACCGGCGTCCGTTCTCGCTCACCCGCGCGGAACCGGCCGTCGCGACCGGCATTGCCGGCGGCCTGGCGCCGGCCGAGCACGCGGCATGCAACGGCGTACAGATCCGCACCGTGCGCAGCCAGATCAAGGCGGTCTTCGCGAAGACGGGCGTGCGGCGTATTGCCAATCTCGTCGCGCTGTTCGGCGACTGAATACTCAGCGGCGCCGGCCGCGCTCACCCTTGATCGTGCCGGTGCCCGCGGGCTCGGCCGCGGTCATCCGGTCGAGTTGCCGGACGATCTCCGCGCGCAGTTCCGCCGAAATCTCCACGCTGTCGAGCAGTTCCGAGATCCACAGCCCGTCGGCCGCGAGCCGGCAGATCATCAGCGTCGCCGCCCGTTCGAGCGGCACCGGGTCCGGCCGCGTCCACTCGCGCATCGGCACCGACCAGCGCGCACGCGTCTCCTGCTCGGTGATCATCGACGCGACCAGCACGCGCAGCACGTCGGTGCTCGCGGCCGGCTGCGCGGTGTCGAGCACCGCATGCAGATACGCGCGCGCCGCCGCGCCGTCGCCGTGCGAATCGGCCGCGCGGCGTGCGGCCATCTGCGTCGCGAAGCGCTCGGTCGCCTGCCCGAACAGCGCGTCGAGCAAGCCCTGCTTGTTCGCGAAGTGATACTGCAGCGCGCCTTTCGTCACGCCTGCGCGCTCGGCAACCGCGTCGAGCGTCAACGCGGCCACGCCGTGATGGGTCGCGATTTCCGACGCGGCTTCCAGCAGTTGCGCGCGCACCTGTTCCGGCGCCTTTTTACGCCGCACGCCGGCGACGGGCGCGGAATCAGGCACGGAACCGGGCGCGGAACCGGGCACAGCCGGTGCGCCGGACGCCTGCGGGCCGGCCGGTTCGGCCGTGTCGACGGGCGCGGGGATGTCGTGCAAAGCGGGTTCGGGGCGTTTCTTCATGGCGGCGATGTTAGCACCCGCGGTCTCGATATAAACATTCCGGCTGGATGGTATGATCCGCCGCATGAACAAACCTGCCCCTTCTCCCTGGTCCGCGCTCGACACCGCGATCGCCCGCGGCCGCGACGCGCTGATGCGTCTTCAGCAGCCCGACGGCAGCTGGTGTTTCGAACTCGAATCCGACGCGACGATCACCGCGGAATACATCCTGATGATGCATTTCATGGACAAGATCGACGACGCGCGTCAGGAGCAGATGGCGCGCTACCTGCGCGCGATCCAGCGGCTCGACACGCATGGCGGGTGGGATCTGTACGTCGACGGCGATCCGGACGTGTCGTGCAGCGTGAAGGCGTACTTCGCGCTGAAGGCCGCCGGTGACAGCGAGCAGGCGCCGCACATGGTCCGCGCGCGCGACGCGATCCTGAAGCTCGGCGGCGCGGCACGCGCGAACGTGTTCACGCGCATCCTGCTCGCGACCTTCGGCCAGGTGCCGTGGCGCGCGGCGCCGTTCATGCCGGTCGAATTCGTGCTGTTCCCGAAGTGGGTGCCGATCTCGATGTACAAGGTCGCGTACTGGGCACGTACGACGATGGTGCCGCTGCTCGTGCTGTGCTCGCTGAAGGCGCGTGCGCGCAACCCGCGCAACATCGCGATCCCCGAGCTGTTCGTCACGCCGCCCGACCAGGAGCGCCAGTACTTCCCGCCCGCGCGCGGGATGCGCCGCGCGTTCCTCGCGCTCGATCGCGTGGTGCGTCACGTGGAGCCGCTGCTGCCGAAACGCCTGCGGCAACGTGCGATCCGGCATGCGGAAGCGTGGTGCGCGGAGCGCATGAACGGCGAGGACGGGCTCGGCGGGATCTTTCCGCCGATCGTGTACAGCTACCAGATGATGGACGTGCTCGGCTACCCGGACGATCATCCGCTGCGCCGCGACTGCGAGAACGCGCTCGAAAAGCTGCTGGTCACGCGGCCCGACGGCAGCGTGTACTGCCAGCCGTGCCTGTCGCCGGTATGGGACACCGCGTGGAGCACGATGGCGCTCGAGCAGGCGCGTGGCGTGGCCGCGCCCGACGCCGGCGAGCCGGCAGGCTCACTGAATGAACTCGACGCACGCATCGCCCGCGCATACGACTGGCTCGCCGAGCGCCAGGTGAACGACCTGCGCGGCGACTGGATCGAGAACGCGCCCGCCGACACGCAACCGGGCGGCTGGGCGTTCCAGTATGCGAACCCGTACTACCCCGACATCGACGACACCGCGGTCGTCACCGCGATGCTCGACCGCCGTGGCCGCACGCACCGCAACGCGGACGGCTCGCACCCGTATGCGGCGCGCGTCGCGCGCGCACTCGACTGGATGCGCGGGCTGCAATCGCGCAACGGCGGCTTCGCGGCGTTCGACGCCGACTGCGACCGCATGTACCTGAACGCGATCCCGTTCGCCGATCACGGCGCGCTGCTCGATCCGCCGACCGAGGATGTATCGGGCCGCGTGCTGCTGTGCTTCGGTGTCACGAAGCGCGCGGCCGACCGCGCGTCGCTCGCGCGCGCGATCGACTACGTGAAGCGCACGCAGCAGCCCGACGGCAGCTGGTGGGGCCGCTGGGGCACGAACTACATCTACGGCACGTGGAGCGTGCTGGCCGGGCTCGCGCTCGCGGGCGAAGACCCGGCGCAGCCGTACATCGCCCGCGCGCTGGCCTGGCTGCGCGCGCGTCAGCACGCGGACGGCGGCTGGGGCGAGACGAACGACAGCTACATCGACCCGGCGCTCGCCGGCACCAATGCGGGCGAAAGCACGTCGAACTTCACCGCGTGGGCGCTGCTCGCGCAGATGGCGTTCGGCGACTGCGAATCCGACTCGGTGAAACGCGGCATCGCGTATCTGCAATCGGTGCAGCAGGACGACGGCTTCTGGTGGCACCGCTCGCACAATGCGCCGGGCTTTCCGCGCATCTTCTATCTGAAGTATCACGGCTATACCGCGTACTTCCCGCTGTGGGCGCTCGCGCGCTATCGGCGTCTGGCCGGCGCTGCACTGGCCGGTACGTCTTCGTCCAGCGGGGCCGGCGTGTCGGCTTCTCGCACCACGGATACCGCGCTCGCCTGAGCGTGTGCGTGTGCGTGTGCATTAGCACGAGCGCAAGCACGAGTCCGAACTCGAGCGGCAACGCGTACGATCGTCCCGCCCGCGCGCGGGAGGTGCCGCGCGTTCCTCGCGCTCGATCGCGTGACGCGCCGAGTACATGAACGGCGAGGACGGGCTCGGCGGAAGCTTTCCGCCGATCGCGTCCTGCTACCTGATGTAGGGTATGCCCGCCCTCTCGGACGATCATCGGCCGCAACGTGGCTGCGAAAACGCACGGGAAAAGCGGTTGATCACGCGGTCTGACAGCGAGGTAATCGATCGCCGGCGGAAGATAAGATCCTCGTACGGAGCGTTTTCGCCGCACCCTGCCTTAAACGCTTCGACTCGATCCGGAATTCCAGAGCAAATCTCGCAATTTCGTCAATCTCCGTTGTGGACGCTGTCTGGTCTACGATTTCAGGCTGCTGCGCTGCCGCCATACGCTGAATAACCGCAAGCCTCGCCTCATCTGAAAGGATGTCGCAAATTTGCGCTCGTCTGTTTTCTTCCCAACCCGGCGTCGTGGTCACCACAAGAACCTTGAGCGCGAAATCCGGGCCCCGTTCGTAAAGCAATTTCGCCAACAGAGCACGAAAGCCCGCCGTTCGAGTAAGCGCAGCCGCCCCGCCGCCTTTGGCGGAGTTCATAAACCAGGTGTCCTCTTTAGATCATCTTTCGTTTCGCGACGTTATTGCCGGCTTTCCGTTGCCATTCGGTAACTATGTTGTAGCCTTCTGGTCCTGCTCCGCTTTTGGTGACATTCATGATCGATCTGCTTGTCGTGACGATGGCGTGAATTGCTCGCCGAGCATGATGACAAACGGATTCATCGCCGATTTCCAGTCGTAGGCAGTGCGATCGGTAGCGAAACTCACATCATATGAAAATAGAATTCGATAGCCGGACAGTTCCTCGCGCCGAAGGCAAGGGCGATCCAAAGTTCAATTTGCTTTAAACTTGGCGAATTAGGCATAGCCAATCATTATCATTTCGGCAAAAAGCCGCATATCATGTTTGCAGTACAACCCGCGGAGGAAAGCATGGCTACATACAAGGAACTGAAGGCTCAAATGGACGCACTGGCGGAGAAAGCGGAAACCGCCCGTCTCACCGAGCTCCAGGCTGTAATCGAAGACATCCGTACCAAGGTCGCGGAGTACGGAATTACCGAAAAAGACATCTTCGGTGTTCGTCGGGATCGAGCGGCGGCAAAAAAGCCGGCGACCGTGAATGCGAAGTATCGCGATCCCAAGACTGGCGCAACCTGGTCGGGCCGTGGCCGCGCGCCCGCATGGATCAAGGATGCCAAGAACCGGAATCGATTCCTGATTCAGGAATGAACCATTCCGGATAACGCCGCGGCTCGATCAGCGGCAACACACTCATCGAGCGCCGATCATGTGCTTCGGCAATGCACGTCATCGCGTCGATGAAGCCGCTCGCAATGAGCGCTGAAGCGAGCGTAGTGGCACCCTACGCTCGCTTGTGCGCTCGCCCGAGCAACCGCAACACGCCGAACACTCCGCTACGTGTGGGCAAACACCCGCCTGCATTGCGATATGGGCCATGCATGATCGACCGGTAACGCCCAATCGGTGCGGCGCAATCGCGATCCGCTCCCCCGCTCTCCCCGCTCATGCGTCGCGCCGATCCCGCATTCGCGCAAACGCCTCCCGCAAATCCGTGCAGAACGCGTCGCCGATCATCGACAGCGGCTGCGACGCGGACGTTACCAGGTAGAAGTGATCGGGCACGGCCGGCTCGAACGGTTTGACGGCCACGCGATGGCCCGCATACGCGGCCGTCACCGGATCGATCAGCGCGACGCCCGCACCATTCGCGACGAACGCGACGATCGTCTGCGACAACTGTGCCTCGATCGACAGCACGCGCGACACGCCGGCCTCGACGAACACGCGGTCGATCGCGCTGCGCGCCTCGAAGCTCGGCGGAAACGAAATGAACGATTCGTCGCGCAGGTCGGCCGGCTGCACCACGCGCTTGCGCGCGAGCCGATGCCCGCGCGGCACGATGCAGCACATCGCGCTTTCCGCGAGCCGCTCGCCGCGCACCGCCGGATGCGGCACCGGCTCGGCGATCAGCCCGACGTCGCATTGCCCCGACGCAACCTTGTCGACGACCGTCGACGCGCTGTGCGCAAGCAGCGTGATGTCGACACCCGGATGCGCACCCGCGAAGCGGGTGACGAGTTCCGGCAGCAGGTCGAGTGCGACCGCCGGCGAGCCGGCCACGCGCAGCGTGCCGCGCCGCATCGCGCGGATCTGCTCGGCGGCCTGCGCGACGCGATCGAGCCCGACGAATGCGCGCTCGACTTCCTCGTACAGCACGCGCGCCTGCGCGGTCGGCGTGAAGCGCCCCTGCTGGCGCTCGAACAGCACGAAGCCGACGCGATCCTCGAGGTCGGCGATCAGTCGGCTCACGGCCGGCTGCGAGATATGCAGATCGCGCGCCGCGCGCGTGACGGTATGACGCTGCATTACCGCGCGGAATGCTTCGATCTGACGAATCCTGAGTGAAGGCATGGTCATAACACTGGATTATGGATCGTTGATCAAGCTGTATTGGACAGTCTATTTTGCCTGCCCGAACATCGGTTCAGCAACGTCATACACGCAAGGAACCGCGCCACCATGCCCCATAACACGCAAACATCGACCCGATGCCGCCGGAGCCGCACATGACCGTGCGCGGCTTCGACGTCGTCGTGGCCGGCGGCGGCCTCGTCGGCATGGCGCTCGCGTGGGGCATCGCGCGCCTCGGCAAGCGCGTCGCCGTGTGCGACGGCGACGACATCGCGTTTCGCGCGGCACGCGGCAACTTCGGGCTGGTGTGGGTGCAGGGCAAGGGCGGACGCTGCCTGCCCTACGCGCGCTGGTCGTGCGAATCGTCCGCGCGCTGGGGCGCGTTCGCCGCGCAACTGCGGCGCGAGACCGGCGTAGACTGCGGGTTCGAACGCCCGGGCGGCATCGAACTGTTCGAGCACGACGCCGAGCTGGCCAGCGCGACCGCTCTGCTCGCGTCGCTGCATCGCCAGGATGCGGCGCTGTCGTACGAAGTGCTCGATCCGGCCGCGCTGCGCAAGCGGATTCCCGCCGCGTCGCCGGCTCTGGCCGGCGCGCTGTGGTCGCCGAACGACGGTCATGCGAATCCGCTCTACACGCTGCGCGCGATGCTGCAGGCGTTCGTGCAGTGCGGCGGCGTCTATCTGCCGCGCAACGCGGTCGACGAGATTCGTCCGCGCGCCGGACACTTCGAGATCGACACGCGCGAAGGCCGCCTCGAGGCCGGGCGCGTCGTGCTCGCGGCCGGCCTCGACAACGCGCGGCTCGCGCCGATGGTCGGCCTGCACGCGCCGATCTCGCCGCTGCGCGGCCAGATCATGGTCACCGAGCGGCTTGCACCGTTTCTCGACTATCCGACGCTGGTCGTCCGGCAAACGCCGGAAGGCTCGGTGCTGCTCGGCGACTCGGCGGAAGACGTCGGCTTCGACGACGGCCAGACGCGCCCCGCGATGGTCGATATCGCGCGCCGCGCCCGCGCCGCGTTCCCGGCGCTCGCGCAGGCGCGCGTCGTGCGCGCGTGGGGCGCGCTGCGCATCATGACGCCCGACGGCCTGCCCGTCTACGAAGCGTCGGCCACGCATCCCGGCGCGTTCGTCGCGATCTGCCACAGCGGCGTGACGCTCGCGGCCGCGCATGCCGATCTCGTCGCGCCGTGGATCGCGGGCGCCGCCGCGCCCGCCGACCTGTCCGCCTTCAACACCGCGCGCTTCGCCGCGCCCACGGCTACCCGGCATGTTTGATTCCATCGTCCCCGACGCCGCGACGCGCGAACGCGTGCGCATCCACATCGACGGCGCGCCGCACGACGTGCCCGCCCATTACAGCGTCGCGGCCGCGCTGCTCGCCGCCGGCACCCTCGCCTGCCGCGCGAGCGCCGTGAGCAGCGCGCCGCGCGGCCCGTTCTGCATGATGGGCGTGTGCTTCGACTGCCTCGTCGAAGTCGACGGCGTGCCGAACGTGCAGGGCTGCATGACGCCCGTGCACGACGGCATGCAGGTGCGTGCGATGCACGGCAAGGCGAGGCTCGCATGACGCGCCGCCAGTGTGACCTGCTGATCGTCGGCGCCGGGCCGGCCGGCATGGCGGCGGCCGCGGCCGCGCGCATGGCCGGGCTGTCGGTCGTCGTCGCCGACGAGGGCCGCGCGCCCGGCGGCCAGATCTATCGCAACGTCGCCGACGCGCCCGCGGATCTCGCGCGCTGGCTCGGCAAGGATTACGCGGCCGGCCGGCCGCTCGTCGACGGCCTGCTCGCGAGCGGCGCGCTGTATCTGCCGCGCAGCACGGTGTGGCAGGTCGCGTTCGAACCGGAGCCGGTCGCGATGCTCACGCAGAGCGGTCCATCGGGCGGCACGCTCGACATCGGCGCACGCGCGGTGCTGATCGCGACCGGCGCGCAGGAACGCCCGTGGCCGGTGCGCGGCTGGACGCTGCCGGGCGTGATGGGCGTCGGCGCCGCGCAGACCTTGCTGAAATCGGCGGGGCTCGCGCCGGCGGCCGACACCGTGCTCGCGGGCAGCGGCCCGCTGCTGTGGCTGTTCGCCGCGCAGTTGCTGAATGCGGGCCGGCGCGTGCGCGCGCTGGTCGACACGACGCCGCGCGATGCGTGGCGCCGCGCGCTCCCGCATGCGCTGCCGGCGCTGCGCGGCGCCGATTATCTGCTCAAGGGCTGGCGCATGCTGCGCGCAGTGCGCGCCGCAGGCATTCCCGTCCATCGCGGCGCAACCGATATCGGTATCGACGGCGACGGCCGCGCGGAACGCATCCGCTTTCGCGACGCGGACGGCATCGTGCAATCGCTCGATACGTCGCTCGTGCTGTTGCATCAAGGCGTGATTCCATCGACGCAACTCGCCCGCTCGCTCGGCTGCGCGCATGAATGGGACGAACGCGCGGCATGCTGGCGGCCGACCTGCGATGCACGCGGCCGCAGCAGCGTCGCGCAGGTATGGATCGCCGGCGACGGTGCGGGCATCGGCGGCGCGCAAGCCGCGGCCCGCGCGGGCGAAGTGTCAGCGCTCGACATCGCGGCCGCGCTCGGCGCACTCGATCGTCGCCGGCAAGCCGAACGCGAGCGCCCGGCGCTGCGTGCGTGGCGCCGCCATCTCGCGGTGCGCCCGCTACTCGACGCGTTGTACACGCCGCCCGCCGCGCTGCGCCGCCCCGACGGCGACACGATCGTCTGCCGCTGCGAGGAGGTCACGGCCGGCGAGATCCGCGCGCTCGCGGCGCTCGGCTGCCAGGGGCCGAACCAGATGAAGGCATTCACGCGCTGCGGGATGGGCCCGTGCCAGGGACGCTGGTGCGGCACGACGGTCGGCGAACTGATTGCCGACGTGCAGCAGCGCGGCGTCGGCGACGTGGGCCATTACCGGATCCGCGCGCCGATCAAACCGGTCACCGTCGGCGAGATGGCCGACACCCTCGAACTGTCGAACGATTTCCGGCGCGGCGAATTCCCGAGCTGAAGCGCGGCCCGCGCACACCCACGCTTGCCCACACGAACGGAGCCTGACCATGAAGAACAAGACGCGCATCACGATCCTGCTGTCCGCGGCCGCGATGGCCTTCGCGACACTCGCCTCGGCGAAGGAATGGACGACGATCCGCATCGGCGTCGACCCGACCTACCCGCCGTTCGAATCGACCGCGACCGACGGCAGCGTGCAGGGCTTCGACATCGATCTCGGCAACGCACTGTGCGCGAAGCTCAACGCGAAATGCGTGTGGGTGTCGAGCAGCTTCGACGGGCTGATTCCCGGGCTGCAGGCGCGCAAGTTCGACGTGATCCTGTCGTCGATGGCCGCGACCGAACAGCGCCGCCAGCAGATCGACTTCACCGATCGCCTGTACCGCAACCAGACGCGCCTGATCGCGCGCACCGGCTCCGGGCTGCTGCCCGACGCCGCGAAGCTCGCCGGCAAGCGGGTCGCGGTCGAACAGGGGACGATCCAGGAAACCTACGCGCGCGAAAAATGGGCGGCGGCGAAGGTCGAGGTGGTGCCGTATCCGAGCTACGACCAGGCCTATGCGGATCTCGTGACCGGCCGCGTGGACGGCGTGCTGATGGATGCGGTGCAGGGCCAGCTCGGCTTCCTGGCGACGCCGCGCGGCAAGGGCTTCTCGTTCGCGGGCGGGGTCGTGTTCGACCCGAAGATCATGGGCAACGGCGATGCGGCCGGCGTGCGCAAGGCCGATGCGGACCTGCGCGACGCACTGAATCGCGCGATCGCGCAGATCCGCGGCGACGGCACGTACAACCGGATCCAGTCGAAATACTTCGACTTCGACATGTACGGGAATTGACGACGGACATCACGGGCCGCGTCGCGTGCGGGGCCGCTTCGCCGCACGCGCGTGAACCGGTTCTGCATTAGCGATCCTCAAGATCGTTTTCGGCCCGGCAGGGCTATAATCGCCGCTTTCGGTTTGGTCGTCGCCATGAAACCGCTGGCCGTTCCCTCTCTCGCGAACATCGCGTCGCGCCTTCGCCTGAAGCAGCTCAAGCTGCTGATCGCGCTCGAAAACCATGGCTCGCTGCACAAGGCCGCCGAAGAAATCGCGATCTCGCAGCCCGGCGCGACCAAGGTGCTGCGCGAGATCGAGGACATCCTCGGCATGCCGCTGTTCGAGCGGCAGCCGAAAGGCCTCGTCGCGAACGACCTCGGCCGCTGCGTCACGCGCTATGCGCGCCTCATCTACAGCGACCTCGAACACCTGCATACCGAAGTGCTCGCGATCACGCAGGGGCATGGCGGCCATCTGGCCGTCGGCGTGATCATGGGCGCGGTGCCGCTGCTCACGCGCGCGCTGACCGACCTGCGCCGGCGCCAGCCGCACCTGTCGGTCGAGATCGTCGAAGGCACCAGCGCGAGCCTGCTCGCCCTGATCGACGACGGCCGCATCGATCTCGCGATCTGCCGCAACGGCAACAACCGGCGCCCGGAAGCCTACGACTCTATCCCGCTGCAGTCCGAACCGCTCGCGGTCGTGACCGCGCGCACGCATGCGCTGGCCGAACGCGACGCGCTGACGCTGCGCGATCTCGCCGACGCGGAATGGGTCGCGTATCCGGTCAACACGCCGATGCGGCTCGCGCTCGAACGCGCGCTCGCGGATGCCGGCATCGAGGTGCCGAGTTATCCGATCGAGACGGCGTCGACGTTCGCGACGCTGACGCTGCTGCAGGCGAACCCGGAACTGGTCGCGGTGATTCCACGCGAAGTCGCCGAGTTCGGCGAGCGCTTCGGCCTCGTCGCGTGCCTGCCGGTCGCGATCCCCGCGCTCGACGAGCCGTTCGGCGTGGTGGCCCGCACCTTCGCGCACCTGACACCCGGTGCGCGCATGCTCGTCGAGACGCTACAGCAGCCGCTGCCTACTTGATCGGCGAGAACGCGGCCGGACGCAGCAGCTTCGACTCCATTTTTTCCAGCATCGGGAACGCCTTCGGCACGAACTTCTCGAGCCAGTCCGGATCCTCGTACAGCGCGGTGCGCCGCTTGATGCGGTCATCGAGGCTGTCGTACGCCCAGATGTGGACGACCTGGTTCAGCTCGCCGATTTCCGTGTACCACCAGCCGACCAGCGTCGCATAGCGGGAAATCACCGGCAGGCCTTCCTTCTCGAAGTGCCGCAGGTATTCGTTCATCTTGCCGATCTGGACCGTGTAGGTCCGCATTTCGTAATACATGACTGCTCCTGGTTGAATCGAATCGGGGAATCGGGGAATCGGAGGCGCGCGCATGAAGCGCCGCGCGATCAGATCTCGCCGGCGTATGCGGCGCGGATGATCGCTTCGACGTCGCGCGCGGTCGTCAGGCGCGGATTGACGAGCACATTGCCGCTGCGCATCGAGTCGGCCACCATCTGCGGCAGGTGCGCGAGATCGACGCCGAGTTCGCGGATGTTCGACGGAATCGCGAGCGCGCGATTGAGTTCGACGATCTGCTCGACCAGCGCGCGCGCGGCCGTTTCCGCATCGAGGCCGGCCACGTCGCCGCCGAGCGCTTCCGCGATGTCGCGGAACAGCGCCGGGCACGCCGGGCGGTTGAAGTCGATCACGTACGGCAGCAGCGCCGCGTTCGCGATGCCGTGGGCAATGTTGAACACGCCGCCCATCGTGTGCGAGATCGCATGCACGTTGCCGAGCTTCGACTGCGAGAACGCGACGCCGGCGAGGAACGAGCCGAGCAGCATGTCTTCACGCGCGGCGAGGTCGGAGCCGACGTAGAACGCGGTGCGCAGGCTGCGCCCGATCAGGCGGATCGCGCCGAGCGCGAGCGACTGGCTGACCGGGTTCGCCTGCTTCGACACGTACGATTCGATCGCGTGGGTCAGCGCGTCCATCCCGGTGGCCGCCGTGATCGGCGCGGGCAACTTCAGCGTGAGTTCCGCATCGAGAATCGCGAGCTTCGGGAAAATCTTGTGGCTGACGATCACGGTCTTGAACAGCGTTTCCTGGTTCGTGAACACCGTCGATGCCGTGCACTCGCTGCCGGTGCCCGACGTGGTCGGGATCGCGAAGATCGGCAGCGGTTCGTCGGGAATCCTGTTGTAGCCCTCGTAATCGAGGATCGTGCCGCCGTTGGTCGCCATCGCGGCCACGCCCTTCGCGGTATCGATGCTGCTGCCGCCGCCGACGCCGATCACCGCGGTGCAGCGGTGCTCCTTCAGGAACGTCAGCGCGCTGTCGAGCACCGCTGTGCTCGGGTTCGCCTCGACACCCGAGAAGATTGCGTACGCAACGTCCGCGTCGCGCAGCGATGCGAGAAATCCTTCGAGCACGCCGCTCTTGATCAGGCCTTCGTCGGTCACGACCAGCAGCTTTCCGCTGAACAGCGGCTTCAGCAGTTCGCCGGCCTGGCGCGCGAGGCCGTTGCCGAATTTCAGCGTGGTGGGAAAGAAGTATTGGAATGGGTTCATGGTGCTTTCTCCGTGTGAAGTCTCCGCACCAGACACTACAAGCGGCCGATCGCCGCCGGTAATGAAAAAACCGGATCGCCCGATAACGGCCGCTTATTCCCCCGCACGCCGCGCCGTTTGGTTATCACGCGATCACGAAGCGTCATTAGGCAAGACGCGGCGGCCGCCCTACAGTCGCTGCACGGAACGCGTCATCGCACCGCAACCATAACGACGGAGACAACCATGCCCCTCTCGCATTCCCCTGCCGCATCGGCGTCGCTCGACGCGGCGGCCCGGCCGACCAGCGTCCGCTGGCGCATCTTCCTGCTCATGCTGCTGCTCGTCGCGATCAACTACATCGACCGCGCGTCGCTGTCGGTCGCGATGCCGCTGATCGCGCCGGAATTCAATCTGTCGCCCGCGCTCGAAGGGCTAATGCTCAGCGCGTTCTTCTGGTCGTACGCGCTGATGCAGATCCCGGTCGGCGTGATGCTCGACCGTTATCACACGCGCGGCATCATCGCGACCGCGACGCTCGCGTGGGGCGCGTTCCAGGCGCTCGGTGCGGCCTCGCACAACTGGTTGCTGCTGATGCTCACGCGCATGGGCCTCGGCTTCTCCGAATCACCGGTGTTTCCGGCCGGCGCGAAGCTGATCGGCTCGTGGCTCACGCCGCACGAGCGCGGCCGCGGCGCCGTGCTGGTCGACGGCGGCGCACCGCTCGGCAGCGCGCTCGGCGCGATCCTGATCTCCGCGCTGATCGCGTGGTTCGGCTCGTGGCGCATCGCATTCGTGATCGCCGGTATCGGCACGATGCTGGTGGGCGTGCTCGTGTGGCGCTATATCCGCAACCATCCGTCCGAGCATCCGGGCGTCAACGCGGCCGAGCTCGAGCACATCACGCACGCGAACCCGCCGGCACAGGCCGCGGCCGAACGCGTGCCGCTGCGCGAACTCGTGAAGGACCGTTCGGTGCTCGCGATGTTCGCCGGCTACAGCTGCATCCTCGCGGTGTTCTACGGGCTGCTCACGTGGATGCCGAGCTACCTGCACAAGACCTACGGCTTCAACATCGCGACGACGGGCGGCGCAACGTTCGTCATCTTCATGTCGGGCTTCGTCGGCGAACTGATCGGCGGGACCATCGGCGACCGCTGGAAAGCGTCGGGGGCGTCGCCGAACCTCGTGATGCGCACGATGTTCAGCGGCTCGTCGCTGATCGCCGCCGCGTGCATCCTGGCCGCCGCGTACATCGCGAACGCCAATGCGGTCGTGCTGCTGCTCAGCATCGCGATGTTCTTCATCCGCTTCTGCGGGATGTACTGGAGCCTGCCCGCGATCGTCGGCGGCCCCGAGCGCGCGGGCGTGCTCGGCGGCACGATGAACTTCTGCGGCAGCATGGTCGGCGTGGTGGTGCCGATCCTGATCGGGCTGATCGTCCAGTGGTCGGGCTCGTACTTCCTCGCGCTGCTGTTCTTCGTCGCGATGGCCGTGCTGATCGCGGTGTTCTCCAGCCTGATCGACTACCGGCCGCGCACGCACGGCTAGGAAGCTCCGACAAAATGAACTGATGCGGCTGCTCACCTGCCGCACGCGCCGTTCACCTCTTCGTTGTTTCGCTGACGAGGAGGTCATGGCAACACCGATACTCGATGGCGAACTGTGGTCACTGATCCAACCGATGCTGCAACCACCGAAACCACGTCGCGCGCGATACCCGGGGTGCTGACCAGCATTCTGTTCGTGCCGCAGTCCGGCATTTCCTGGAAAATGCTTCCGCAGGAAACGGGCTGCGGCTCGGGCATGAGCTGCTGGCGCAGACTGCGCGACTGGCAACAGCCTGGCTGCACAACTTCGGGCGACTGCGCATCCGGTTCGAACGCCTCGCGGCGATCCACGAAGCGTTCATGAAGATCGCCGCTTGCATCATCTGCTGGCGACGGCTTCCAAACTCATTGTGTCAGCGCTTCCTGGAGCGTTGCGGCATCGCGCAACTCGCGAAGGAGAAAGCGCTGCAAGGCCTGTACCGCCGACATGCGATCGCTGCCATCCGCATGGCTGAACAAGCCGAATTCCGCCGATGGCGGGTGCGGCAATCCGGTGGCAGCCGGATCGAGCACGCGCATCGAATCGCGCCGGACGTTCCATTCGAGCAGGACCGTGACCCCCAGCCCTGCCTCGACTGCGGATTGAATGGCGGCCAGGCTCGTGCTCGTGCAGATGACTTTCCATGCGACCCGAGCATCGCGCAATGACGCATACAGCCTGTCTTGCCACGGGCACGCACCGCCGAATGCGACGAACGGCAATGGACCGTGGCGGACATCTCCGTCATACGCAAGGCCAGCCGCCCAGAACAGCGGATGCCGCCACCGCACGAGCGGTTCCGCATGGATGAACGTCGGGTCGATGATCGCGAAATCGAGCGAGCCATTCATGAAATCCTGCGACAGCGCCTTGCTCGAATCGACGACGATCTCCACGGCGACATTCGGGAACGACGCGCCAAAATCACGCAGCGTGTGCGGCAGATGGCCAACAGCGATGTCCTCGAGGAGGCCGAGCCGGACCGTCCCTGAAATCTCACCTGCATTCAGCGCAGCGCGCGCCGCGATCCCGATGTCGAGCATGCGCTGCGCGTAAGGCAGCAGCACGCTGCCCGCCGCTGTCGGCTTGATGCCGCGTGGCGAACGTTCGAGCAGGCGCTGCCCGACCGATTCTTCCAGCCGGCGCAATGCCATGCTGACGGCGGCC
Organism: Burkholderia sp. USMB20; assembly: GCF_000949135.2. Classification (GTDB taxonomy): domain Bacteria; phylum Pseudomonadota; class Gammaproteobacteria; order Burkholderiales; family Burkholderiaceae; genus Burkholderia. The sequence continues at coordinate 315,163 of NZ_JTAN02000018.1, forward strand.
TGCGTGCGATGCAGCGCCTGCGCCGCCTCGCTCACGCTACCGGTTTCGACCACGATCAGAAAGGTGCGCAACAAGCCGCTGTCGAGATCCCGAGCCATAAATATTCTTGAAGCGCCCATAAAAAATTCGAGCTTATACCAAACGAACATGCGTGGTTAACATCGCCGCATCGCCATCATGGAGCACTGCATGAACGAAGAAACCGGAAGCATCCGGGCCGGCCGGCACACGACCGCTTCCACACCGGTTGCGCGCGACGCGTTCACGGCGAATGCGGCCTTTGGCGCGTCGCGGACACGACGCTTCCAGGCGGCTCTGGCACCCGGGTTCGCCGTGGTGTCGATGTGCAGCGTCCAGCTCGGCGCTGCGCTGTCGCGGCCCGCGATGATCGAGTACGGAACGTTCAGCACGACCTGGCTGCGCCTGTGCTTCGCCGCCTTCGCGCTGGCCGTGATCGTGCGCCCGCCCGTCCGGCGCTATTCCCGGCAGCGCTGGATCGCCGCCATCGCGCTCGGCTGCGCGATGGCCTGCATGACACTGTGCTTCTTCGAGGCGGTCAAGCGCGTGCCGCTCGGGCTCGCGGTCGCGATCAATTTTCTGGGGCCGCTGTGCGTCGCGACCATCGGCGTACGCAAGATCCGGATGCTCGCGTGGCCCGCGCTCGCCCTGGCAGGAATCGTGCTGCTCGCGCGCCAGGACGACATGTGGATCGTGCCCGTTGCGGCGCTCGTATTCCCGCTCGGCTCGGCGCTCGGATGGGCCGCCTACATCCTGATGATGAAGCGCGTCGGGTCGCTGTTCGATGGTCTGCAAGGCCTGTCCACGTCGCTGATCGTCGCGGCGCTCGTGACCGTGCCATTCGGCCTCGCAGAAAGCGGCGGGCATTTTCCGGCCGGGCAATTGATCGACGCTGCCGGTCTCGCCGTGCTCGTCCCGCTCTTGCCTTATGTTCTGGAGATGATTGCGTTACGGCGCATGACGGCGTCGGCGTTTGGCATCCTGATGAGCGTCGAGCCTGCGATTGCCTCGGCAATCGGATTTGCGGTACTCGGGCAGCCCATGACCCTGCTGCAAAGTATCGGCACGTTGTTTGTCATCGGTGCCAGCGCAGGCGCCGTGATGCAGCAGTAGCCGGCTCCACAGGCTTGGCTGGCATGCGCTTCGTCGCCTCGCCATCGGAGTCGGAGTCGGAATGACAAGACAGGCGCAGGCCGCGATCGACGATTCGAGTGCAGGGTGATGTTGAGCGACCTGTTTGTCCGCCAAACGCCTGCTCCGGGCAGCTCCAGGGTCTGTTTACATTTGTGCGGGTTGTCGGGTCATCCGGTCCGCTCGGTTCGGGCGACTATTCGCCGGTGATTGCGTCACATGCTGGTAGGATGAAGTTCGTTTCTGCTTGCATTGATGATCTGACCTGTAACCGCCTCATTCTCGGAGTAGACATGGTTGATATTTCACGTGAGACCGTCGAACAAACTGAGCGTCGCCTTCGACGAGTCATCACCGAGGCACGCCTACGGATTTACTCCGGCACGTACACGTTCATTGAATTTCCGCTGGATCAATTCCCAAGCGCTGTGCGGGCCGACGCACTTGCCTTGGTGCGAGACGACAACGTGTGGAGTCAGCTTGTGCCGAGTGACGGCTCACACCAGGAACAGTTCGGCATCTTTCGATTCCACTTCCCGGCAGGGGCAGACAATAGTGGCTTCGTTGGCTGGCTGGCTACCCATCTCAAGAATCGATTTGGCACCGGCGTATTTGTGACGTGCGGACAGAATCATGCGGATGGCGGTATCTTCGATTACTGGGGCGTACCCGAGACGCTGGCAGACGAGGTGATCGAGGAAGTCAAGCGGCTTGTTCAGGGGCAGAGCGATCATCGATAAAGCTCATCCGATACAGCACGCGGCTATAGCGACGCTTGGTTTTTCTGTTCGAGCGAAGCGGGATGACGGCCTTCGCACGCGGAGAGTGGATACTCGCCACAAAGGCGTTCGAGTCGTAGCCTTTGTCAGCGATGACCGCAACGGCAAGCAAGTGCTAAACCAGTCATTCGCGCACGAAATATCGCAGCGGTTGGATCAGTGACCGCAATGCGCCATCGAGTATCGGTTTTGCCATGGTCTCGTCGTCAGCGAAACAACGAAGTGGTGAGCAGAGCGTGCGACAGGTTGGCAGCCCAATCCGTCCATTTTGTTAGAGATTCTAATTGAACGACCAAGCGCGCGCCCGAACGGCGCGCCGCACCGCACCGTCCCGACGATGCCCGCTTGCGCGGGCATTTTTTATCGACTCGCGTCGACCGGCCCGATCAGCGAGCGATCGGCAGCGGCGCGTTCGCGGCGACGAGCCCCTGCTCGCGCATCTCGCGCCAGAAGTCGGCGGGAATCGTCGCGTTCAGCGCGTCGACATCTTCCGCGATGCGCGCCGGACGGCTCGCACCGGGAATCACCGACGCGACCGCGGGATGCGCGAGCACGAACTGCAGCGCGGCCGCCTTGACCGGCACGTCGTAGCGTGCGGCGATCGCCTTGATGCGTTCGACCTTCGCGACGATTTCCGGCGAAGCCTTCTGGTATTCGAAGTGCGCGCCGCCGACCAGCACGCCCGAGCTGTACGGGCCGCCGACGACGATCCCGACGCCTAGCGCGGCTGCCACCGGCATCACCCGCTGCAGCGCGCGCTCGTGATCGAGCAACGTATAGCGGCCGGCCAGCAGCATGCCGTCCGGCTGCGGTTCGTCGAGATCGAGCACGAGCTCGATCGGCTCGACGCGGTTCACGCCGAGCCCCCACGCGCCGATCACGCCTTCTTCACGCAGCTTGCCCAGCACGCGGAACGCGCCCTTGCGCGCAACTTCGAACTGCGCGAGCCATTCGTCGCCGTAGATGTCCTGCGCGATGTCGTGCACCCACACGATGTCGAGCCGATCGGTACGCAGGCGCTTCAGGCTGCCCTCGATCGAGCGCAGCGTCGCGTCGGCCGTGTAGTCGCTGACGAGCCGGTTCGCGCGGCCATGCGCGAAGATTCCGGTCTTCTCGCCGTAGTCGCGCGCGCTCGCGTCTTCCATTTCGTCGAGCACGACGCGGCCGACCTTTGTGCTGATCACGTAGTCGTCGCGCCGATGGCCGGCGAGCACGTCGCCCAGACGCGACTCGGCCAGCCCCGCGCCGTACGACGGCGCGGTGTCGAAGTAGCGGATCCCGCGCGCCCACGCGGCTTCGACGGTCGCGGCGGCTTCGTCGTCGGGGATGTCGCGGAACATGTTGCCGAGGGGGGCGGCGCCGAAACCGAGCGTGTTGTCGGCCGGCAGCGTGGCTTTGAGACGCATGCATTTCTCCACAGGTCACGGAAAAGTGCGTCCAGTCTAGGTTGCATGGTTATGTCTGTCCAAGACATAATTCATCAAACTTGAGTCCCACGAGGTCTTATATGCTCGACATCCGCCAGCTTCAATATTTCATCGCGGTCGCGGAGGAAGAACACGTCGGCCGCGCCGCCGAACGGCTGCACATTTCGCAGTCGCCGCTCAGCCGCCAGATCGCGCAGCTCGAGGAAAAGCTCGGGCTGACGCTGTTCGAACGCAGCCAGCAGCGCATTCGTCTGACGCGCGACGGCCGCACGTTCCTCAGCGAGACGCAGGCATTCCTGCGCCATGCGCACCGGCTGGAATCGCTCGCGCGCAGGCTCGGTCGCGGCGACGAAGGCGGGCTCTGCATCGGCTACCTGGAAACGGCCACGCACTCGGGCGTGCTGCCGCGCGCGCTGAAGACGTTGCGCGCGGACCGCCCGGCCGTCCACATCGCGCTGTACAACTACACGTCCGCCGCGCAGCTCGAAGGCCTGCGCGAGCGCAGTCTCGACATCGCGCTCGTGACCGAGCCGCCCGCGCCCGACGATCCGGAACTCGAATCGATGCGCGTGCTGAACGACCCGATGCTGCTCGCGCTGCCCGAAGGCCATCCGCTCGCGAAGAAGAAGACGCTCGTCGCCGACGACCTCGCGACGCAGCCGTGGATCGGGGTCACGCAGCAGGAAAGCGCGCCGCGTCACGGCGCGTTCGTCGCCGCGTGCGCGAAGGCCGGTTTCTCGCCGGATATTTCCGTCGAGGCGAGCGAGCCGCTCGCCGCGCTCGGGCTCGTCGCCGCCGGGCTCGGCGTGACGATGATCCAGCAGAGCCTGCGTCACCAGGTGCCGGAAGGCGTCGTGCTGCGCGAGCTGCCGTGGTTCAGCTATCGCACGCCGCTGTGGGCCGCGTGGCACAAGGTCAACTTGCGGCCGCTGGTCGGCGTGTTCCGCGAGATTCTGACCGGCGAGGATGTGGTCGCGACGGTCAAGTGACGAGACGGGGCGCGCGTGGTGTGCTCGCGACGCGCGCCGCGCGCGGCGTCGTTGCCCGCACATCGAATGGCGCGGCCGTGTCGCCGTGTCGCCGTGTCGCCGTGCCTCAACATGAAGACTCGCGATCCGGATCGACGCAATCGCCGGCAAAGACAGGGAATCCGTCATGCCGTCCGCATCCCCCCACACGATTCCGGCTGAAATCGATCGAGCCGGCATCGGTCCGCATGCGATTGCATGCGCGATACCTGATGCCGGCTTCCCCCCGCTCGCGCGTCAGTTCGCGAGCGTGACCTTCCCGTCCATCAGCCGGTTGATCGCCAGCGGATTCGATGTCTTCAGCGCCTCGGGCAGCAGCGCCTCCGGCATGTCCTGATAGCAGACCGGCCGCAGGAAACGACGGATCGCGAGACTGCCGACCGACGTCGTACGCCCGTCCGCGGTGGCCGGATACGGGCCGCCGTGCACCATCGCATGCGCGACTTCCACGCCGGTGCCGAAACCGTTGACGAGCACGCGGCCCGCGCGCCGCTCCAGCGCCGGCAGGAACGTGCGCGCGGCGGCGTAGTCGGCTTCGTCGATATGGAGCGCCGTCGTCAACTGCCCTTCCAGCGACTCGATCAGATCGCGCATCGTGTCGAGGTCCGGACAGCGGACGATCAGCGACGCCGCGCCGAACATCTCCTCATGCAGCGCCTTCGACTCGCGGAACGCATCCGCGCTCGTCGAGAACAGTGCGCCCTGCCCCTGATTCGCGCCGGCCGGCGCATGCGCGCGCGCGACGGTGCGCACCTGCGGATGCTGCGCGAGCGCGGCCACCGAACGCTCGAAGGCCTGGTGAATGCCCGGCGTGAGCATCGTCGCCGCCGCGGCCTGCGCGAGCCGCTCCGCCGCCGCGGCGGTAAAGCGCTCGAGCGCCGGCCCGTCCACGGCGAGGATCAACCCCGGATTCGTGCAGAACTGCCCGGCGCCGAGCGTCAGCGACTGCACGAACTGCTGCGCGATCGCGTCGCCGCGCGCGTCGAGTGCGTTCGGGAACAGCAGCACCGGATTGATGCTGCTCATTTCCGCGTACACGGGGATCGGCTCGGGCCGCGCGTTCGCAAGTGCGATCAGCGCGGTGCCGGCATGGCGCGAACCGGTGAAGCCGACCGCCTTGATGCGCCGATCGCGCACGAGCCCCTGGCCGATCTCGAGGCCGGTGTCGAACAGTAGCGAGAACGTGCCTTCCGGCATCCCGCACGTCTTCACCGCCCGCTGCACGGCGATCCCGACCAGTTCCGACGTGCCCGGATGCGCCGGGTGCGCTTTCACGATCACCGGGCAGCCGGCCGCGAGCGCGGACGCCGTATCGCCGCCCGCGACCGAGAATGCCAGCGGGAAATTGCTCGCGCCGAACACCGCGACCGGCCCGAGGCCGATATGACGCAGGCGCAGGTCGGGACGCGGCGCCGGTTGGCGTGCCGGCTGCGCCGGATCGATGCGCGCGTCGAGGTAGTCGCCCGCGCGCACCACGTCGGCGAACATCCGCAGCTGGCCGACCGTTCGGCCGCGCTCGCCTTCGACGCGGGCGCGCGGCAGGCCCGTTTCCGCGACGCAGCGCTCGACCAGTTCGTCGCCGAGCGCGAGGATGTTCGCCGCGATCGTCTCGAGGAACGTCGCGCGCGCGTCGGGTTGCGTTTCGCGATACGTGTCGAACGCGGCCCAGGCGAGCGCGCATGCTTCATCGAGATCGACGCTGCTCGCGCCGCCGAAGGCCGGCGCCATGCGTTCGCCGCTGGATGCGTTGACCGCGTATGTGTCGCCGTTCGTGCCGCGCCGTGCGCGCGAGCCGATCAGCAGGTTGCCTGCGAGTGTCATGTTCGTTTCCTCTGTCGATGGATCGGGGGCGAACGCCGTGCGATCACGGGCTCGCATAGGTGTTGTGTGTTGTTTGTCGTGCCGGCGCGCCTGTCGCGTCGCCGTGAATGGGCCGGGCTGTTCGAATCCGTGCGGCGGGGCGCTCGATGCCGGGCTCGCATCACCCGGCCCCGACAACGGTGCATTGCCGTCGAGCCGCATCGTCGGTGCGTCGGTGGGCGCCTCGAACGATCAGAACGTACCCAGATACGCGCCGCCGTCGAGCAGTACGTTCTGGCCCGTCAGGTAGCCCGCGTGCGCGCTGCACAGGAACGCGCACACCGCGCCGAACTCGTCGGCCGAGCCGAAGCGCCCGGCCGGCACGGCCTGCCGCTTCGCTTCGCGCATCGCTTCGTAATCCTTGCCTTCCGCCTTCGCCGACGCATCCGTCGCCTTCTTCAGGCGATCGGTGTCGAACAGCCCCGGCAACAGGTTGTTGATCGTCACGTTGCGCGTCGCGATGCGCTTTTGCCGCGCGATGCCCGCGACGAAGCCGGTCAGGCCCGTGCGCGCGCCGTTCGACAGGCCGAGCACGTCGATCGGCGCCTTCACCGCGCTCGACGTGATGTTGACGATGCGGCCGAAGCCACGCTCGGTCATCCCGTCGACGGTCGCCTTGATCAGCTCGATCGCGGTCAGCATGTTCGCGTCGAGCGCGGCGATCCAGTCGTCGCGCGTCCATTCGCGGAAGTCGCCCGGCGGCGGGCCGCCCGCGTTGTTCACGAGGATGTCGACGTGCGGCGCGGCCGCGAGCGCCGCCGCGCGGCCCGCGCTCGTCGTGATGTCGCCGGCCACCGCGATCACCGTGACGGCAGGATTGAGCGCGCGCAGTTCCCGGGCGGTCGCGTCGAGCGCGTCGCTGCCGCGCGCGGTGATCACGACGTTCACGCCCTCGGCGACGAGCGCCTGCGCGCACCCCTTGCCGAGCCCCTTGCTCGCTGCGCAAACCAGCGCCCAGCGGCCTTCAATGTTCAGGTTCATCTGCCTTGTTCCTGGAATGCCGTGCGCGCGCGCCCGCGCAGCGCGTGCCGGCGGCGCACCGACTGACGCGCACGTCCGAAATGCGCCGGAAAGCCGCGCAATGGGCCAGCATACGGAGTCCGCCCCCGCGCGACAATTGACAGGATGTGATACCGGTATAACCGCGCGTTATCGGTCGTTGCCCCGCCACCGCATGCGGGCGGGTTCCGCGTCCATCGCATGCCGCCGCGGCGGCCGGACGACGAACGGTGCAACCGCAACGCCGACGACCGCCCGGCACGTTCATACGACGATTGACGATGCACGCGCGGCGGCGCGGGTGCCGCGCGTCGTCACGGATGAAAACCCGCCACGACGCACGGCGCCGGCGGGTGCCGGCACGACCGGCACCCGTTCACCGCGCGCGACATCGTCACACCGTCACGCGATCGCGCCGCTAAGCCACGACACCGTCACGCCGCGAACCGCTTCGCCAGTTCGGCGAGACCGTCTTCGTAGATGCCGCGGAAGAGGCGGATCGCTTCGTCGTCGGTCGCGCCGTGCGGCGTGAACGTGCCCGACCACTCGACCGTCGCCGCGTTCGCGCCGTTCTCGCGCACGCGCAGCGTGGAGCGATAGTTCACGACCGGGAACGGCGCTTCGAGGATCGCGTACGTGTAGCTGCGTGCCGCGTCGTCGAAGGCGACCAGCCGCTCGACGATCGCATCGCCGTCCGGGTTCGCGAGGCTGCGCACGCGACCGCCTTCGCTCAGCTCGCTCGCCGGGATGTACGACAGCCAGTCGGGCAGCGACCCGAAGCCGCCGATCAGTGTCCAGACCGTGTCGGCCGAAGCCGCGATCTCGATGCTTGCATTGGCCTGTGCCATGTCATCACCTTTCAGGATCAACGATCGGTCGGCAGCGGCGCATTGGCCGCAATCAGACCTTGTTCACGCATTTCGCGCCAGAAGTCGGCCGGAATCACCACGTTCAGCGCAGCCTGGTCTTCCGCGATCCGCTCCGGACGGCTCGCGCCCGGAATCACCGCGACGGTGGCCGGATGCGACATCGAGAACTGCAGCGCGGCGGCCTTGATCGGCACGTCGTAGCGCGCGGCGATCGCCTTGATGCGCTCGACCTTCGCGAGGATTTCCGGCGAAGCCTTCTGGTATTCGAAGTGCGTGCCGCCTGCAAGCACGCCCGAGCTGTACGGGCCGCCGACGACGATCCCGACGTTCTGCGCGGCAGCCGCCGGCATCACGCGTTGCAGCGCGCGCTCGTGATCGAGCAGCGTGTAGCGGCCGGCGAGCAGCATGCCGTCCGGTTGCGGTTCGGACAGGTCGAGCACGAGCTCGATCGGCTCGACGCGGTTCACGCCGAGGCCCCACGCCTTGATCACGCCTTCTTCGCGCAGCTTGCTCAGCACGCGGAATGCGCCCTTGCGCGCGACTTCGAACTGCGCGAGCCATTCGTCGCCGTAGAAGTCCTGTGCGATGTCGTGCACCCAGACGATGTCGAGGCGGTCGGTGCGCAGACGCTTCAGGCTGTCCTCGATCGAACGCAGCGTCGCGTCGGCCGTGTAGTCGTTGACGATGCGGTTCGGCCGGCCGTGTTCGAACAGGCCGCCCTTCTCGCCGAGATCGCGCGCCGACACGTCTTCGACTTCGTCGAGGATCACGCGGCCGACCTTCGTGCTCAGCACGTATTCGTCACGCGGGTGATTCGCCAGCGCGTCGCCGAGGCGGATTTCCGCGAGGCCGGCGCCATAGAACGGGGCTGAATCGAAATAGCGGATGCCGTGTTGCCATGCCGCTTCGACGGTGGCCGCGGCTTCCGTGTCGGGGATGTTGCGGAACATGTTGCCGAGCGGGGCAGTACCGAAACCAAGGATCTTGTTACCGGGCAGCGTGTCTTTGAGACTCATCATTTTCTCCAGGGGTGAGGGAAAGCGAGTTCAGTCTAGGCAGACGGGTTAAGTCTGTCCAAGACGGAATTCGACAAAGTTGAGTCCCTGGAGGTCTAAAACGTGGTCTGAAGGGGTGGGCGGATATCGCGTCCGGAGGGTCCGTTCGCGCGGCGGCCCCGCCCGACAAGGCTGGCGACGGAATCGGCCGCCGATTCGTGATTTCAGATCAAAAGTGATTTCGCCGGTGAGCACGATGGGCAACGGCGCGCGTGCCCCAAATTGCCCCACCGCCTGCAACGCGTCGCGCAAAGGAATCCCCGTTGCGCCTCTTTCAAAGGCGCAACGGGGAAAGCCGCCTGGTGATGGAATCTGCGTTCCGTCGCAATGCGCGGCTCATGCCCTCAGGCGCGACCGTCCCCTTGCGTATCCCGGGCATCGCCCAGCATCGTGACGAGGACGAGCGCTGCAATCAGGCCCAGGTGCTCGAAGAAACCGTTGAGCGCCATGAAACGCGCCGCGCCCGTCTGGTTCCAGAAGTCGTTCGCCACCAGCATCGCGACGAGCGTCAGCATGCCGAGACTGCCGGCGCCGAGCCACGTGAAGCGGCGAAACACACGCACAGCGAACCGCCGATCTCGACGACAACCGCCAGCGCAAGCCCATAGCGCGGGCGGGTGCAGGCCGAAATGCGCCTGCTCGCGACCGCGCCGTCGAAGTCGAGCGCCTTCGCGACGCGCCGATCACAAAGGCGGAAACGAGTGCAAGCCGGACCAGCGCGCCGACCCACGGCTGCGCGAGCAGGACACGGATCCACGCGGGGCTGTACCGGCCGATCGTCGTCGACATGTCAGACCGCCCAGCACGAACAGCCGAACGCGCCCCAGAAGCCCTTCGCGTCCGACGTCGGCAATGCGCTGCCCCACGCACTCGCGTGCGCATGCTGGTGCACGTTGCATGCATTCGCGCAGCCGCACATCGCGGCGGCCGCCGCGCGTTGCAGCGGTGCGCCGCTGCGCTGCGTCGCGCCCCAACCGCCGTAGCCGCCATACTCACGCACCGGCGACCAGTCCGGCATCGCGGGCGGAATCGGCGCATCGTGCGACGCGAACGGGCCCGCGCCCCACACGATCTTGCCGCCCACCACGGTCAGCAGTGCGGTCGTGCCCGCGATGTCGTCCTCGGCGCACGCGAAGAAATCGCGATCCGGAACGACCACGTCGGCCAGTTGCCCGACCGCGATGCGCCCTTTCTTGCCGACCTCGTTCGAGAACCACGTCACGTATTCGGTCCACATCCGCAGCGCGGTCTCGCGGTCGGATCGACGCCATCATCAGCCGCGCGGGCTTCCAGCGCCAGCCGAGCACGACGAGCGCCGGCACGGTGCCGATCATCACCGCCTTGTCGTAGTCATTCATGTGTTCGTTGTAATGCACGAACGCATAGCCCGCGCCGACCACGAGTGCCAGGGCGAACAGCCAGTCGATGACCGACAGGCGTGCGAGGAACGGACGGTCGTCGCCCGGCCCGCACGCGCGAACCGCGGCCGGCGCGCGAAGTCGTCGAGGCAGCCGATACAGCGACGCGGCAACGGACATCATGCCGCCGCGGGACGATTGAATGGCTTTCATGAGCGTCACCAGGATGGAACCATCGGATGCAAATAAAAAGAGGCGCCCCGCCCCGGGGGAGACGAGACACCTAAACGATCGCCGCCGGCGCCGCTCGTCTGCCCGCCCCGCGGCACCTGCCGCATGTGACGCCGGTTCGGCGCCGGCGGCTCATTGCTCGACCGACGGGCTCGCCGGTGCGTCGGCTTCCGGCGGAAAGGCCTCGACATAGGCCGCGACCGCGCGCATGTCCTGTTCGGTCATGTTCGCGCACACGGACTTCATGATCGCGCCGCGTGGCCGCGTGTCGGTTTCCCGGAAAACCCTCAGCTGCTTCATCACGTAGTCCGCGTGCTGGCCGGCGAGCCGGGGGAACCCGGTCATGCCCTCGCCATGCTGGCCATGACATCCGACACAGGCCGATACACCCTTGTCCGGCAGTCCCGACACGAAGATCGCTTTGCCCATGTCGAGCAGCAAGCGATCGCCGACCTCGCCGAGCACCGCCGGCTGGCTCGAGAAATAATCGGCGAGCTGCTCGATCTGCGCATCGGTCAGATGCGTGAAGCCCCACATGTAGCGCTTCGCATTCGGATCGGCGCGCGCGTGATGCTTGAAGTCGGTCAACTGGTCGACGAGGTATTCCTTGCGTTGCCCGGCGAGCTTCGGAAACATCGGCGATACCGACACGCCGGTCGCGCCATGGCAGTTCGAGCACACCTGCAACGCAATGGTCTTGCCCGACACGGCCGGATTGTCGACTTCCCGCGACCGCTCCAGGTCGTGACAACCCGATGCCGCCAGCACCAGCGCAAGCCAAGCGAAATGGGTCACCTTGTTCATGTCAGCGCTCTCCCTGCCGCAATGTCCGTCGCCCCGCCGGGTGTCAGAATGAAGCCAGCCATAGATAGATGAACAGCGTGTCGTTGTCCCTTGCATTGCGTCCGTTGCCGTCGTAGTTGGTCGTCGCGCCGAGGAACTTGGTGAAGTGCGTGTACTGGATACCGATTCGCACGTGCTGATCAGGTATCCAGAATATTTCCGGCGTCCACCCCTGCGTATTCGGATGGAAGTTCGCGCTTGCCGCATAGGCGGCGCTGTCCGCGGTCCCCGTCGTATTGAAGAACGACAGGCTGACGCCGTACTTGGCCTGGTAGATGTACGACGCCTTGAGCCGCAACGAATTCAGGTTCGCCGCCGTGTTGTCGCTCACGACGAAGTTGTTGGGATCGTGAATGTTCTCGCGCACGTAGCGCGCCTGCGCGGTAATCGTGTGCGGCTCCAGCAGGTACTGGTACTGCGTGTCGAAACCGTAGTCGCGATAGCGCGTCACGCCCGTGCCGAAGATCGGGAAACTGTTCGGGTCGTTCGGATAGACGTTGACGCTCAGCCCGAACGCGCCGACCATCAGGCTGTGCGGCCCCCATTCGCGCGTCAGCGCGATGCGCGCATACGGGTTGTAGCCGCGCAGATAGACCTGCGGGTGGTCCGGGTTGCCCGCGTGGTTGCCCTTGCTCAGGAACGACCAGATGCCGTCGGCCGTGCTGTAGGCGGTCAGCTCCGCATAGACCGTCTTGTTCCAGTACAGGTACCCGCCCATGCCGACGACCTGCATCGCGAGACCGCCCTCGATGATCGGCGTGACCGGAACGCCGGCCACCGGGCTGATCGCGGAGCCGATATACGGATAGCTCCAGGCCGGCGCGGTATTGAATACATCCTGCACGGTCGGGTTGTTGTGCAGCGTCAGGCCGAGGATCAGATCGTTGGCCGGAGACATGATCCGGTCGACGAAGCGAAAGTCGGTGTTGTCCGATGCCCACCAGCCTTTCCATTTTCCGTTGGCATCCTGATGATCGTAGTTCGCATAGGTGAACTGTGCGAAGCCGCCGAGATGGTCGGTGATCTTCCCGGCGAGGAACACGCTCGCGAAGTCGAAGATCGGCAGGCCGTTCTTCGGCGTGACCGGATTGCCGCTGGCGTCGCTGTTGGCTCGCGTCTTGCTCATGTCGGCGACGGCCATCGCCGCGAGCGGAATCGTGCGCTCGCCCAACGTATAACCGTTCAGCTTGAACATGCGCCCGTACGGCGTCAGTTCGGGAAACTGGCCGCCGGCGTGACATGCGACGCAACTTTGCCCGGTCTGGCGCGCGAAGATCGGCAGCGCCTGCCCGACGGACGCCTGCAGCAGCGCGAGCGCCGCGATCACGACCATCCCGCCGCGATGCGCCCAGCGATGACGCGTGTCATGCCCGACAAGAAACGTTGTCATGGCGGTTTCCCTCCTCACGCCGTGTGGCCCGCGCTGCGCCGGAACGTCGCGCGATGCCTTCATTGTGCGAAGCGCCCGCGAGACCCGGCATGGGGAGACTTCCTCCATTCGCGGTCTGATTCCTACTCCATCTCGACGCGCGCGGCCGCTCAGGGAACGATCCAGCCTCCGTCGGCGGCAAGCTTCGCGCGATCCGGCCCGGCGAACCGCACGATATAACCGCCCTTCGACGCGAAGCGCTGCCCGGGCGCGAGCGTCAGGCGCGGGTAGTAGCCGGTCAGGATGCGACGTTCGAGCATGTCCTCGATGCGCTCGACGAGATACTCGCCCACGAACGCATCGACCATGTGACTCAGCGTTTCGGCGAGCAGGCCGCATGCGAGATACGTGTCGGCCTGCACCTGCGGCGCGACCATCGGGATGTGCCGGATCGTGAACCAGCCGAATGCGTAGTCGACGCGCACGCGCCGCCCCTCGGGCAGGTCGAACGGATAGGCGACGCGCGTCACGCCGCGCCAGCGCGTCGGCAGCGGCGTGCTGTCGAGCCCGCCGAGCAGCCCCGACATGAACACCGTGTCCGACGCGGGCGGCACATGCTCGAGCGCCGCGAGGTCGGGCGGCCGCAGCCACAGCACGAGCGCATCGTCGCGCGGCATCCCGTGCAACGCATGTGCGACATCCTCGTGAGGCGCAAGCGCGCGATTCGACACCGCGATGCCGTGCGCCTTCAGCGCGGCGGCCAGCGCCTGGGCGCCCCGCTCGCCGTTGTCGCCCGCGCGATAGACCTGCCTGACCGTCTTCACCGGCCGCGCCGCGGCTTCATCCAGGATGCGCTTCGCGATCAGGTCCGACTCGAGCAGCACGCCGCGCGAGAAGTACACGGAGTAGAAATCGTGATCGGTCTCGACCGGCACCTCGACGTTCGGAAACAGGCACGGCACGGCCTGCTGTTCGCAGAAGTCGTGAACGGGCGCCCAGTTCCTGCCGCCGAGCCCCGACACGACGGCCAGCACCGGCTGTCGCGCGAAATACTGCCTGAGCTGCTCATGCCACGTGTCGGGCGGCCCGGTGAGCGACCACACATGAAGCTCCCAGCGCCGATTGACCATGAACATCATTTTTCGCGTCGAGCGCAGCGGCGGCGTCGCGCCGAACGGAAACGCGTTCTTGTCCGCGAAGTAGTGCTGCAGGACGTCGAGCATGCCCGCCCGCTTCACCGGGTCCGCATCGGGCGTGACGATCGTCGCGAAATGCAGCATCGTGTCGGTCACGCCCGGCAGCCTGCGCCGGTCGAGGCGTTTCAGATAGCGGCTCAACGCTGCCATGTCGGCATCGTCGAGCGCGTACTGCGGCATCAGCCTGCCGAGCGGCCGGCCTTCCGAATCGAGCCCTTCGCGCACGGCCCGCGCGAGCCGGTCTTCCGTGTACGGTTCGCGATCGGTGCGCATGCCGGGCACGTACGGAATGTCGAGATCCTCGCCGGTTTGCGCGCGAGGATGCGCCAGGTAGCGCCACGTGATCGGCGGGATCGTATTGTTGCCTTCCTTCGAGCCGAGGCCGCTGCGCCGGTGGCAATTGATACAGGCGGCAGCGGCGCCGCGCAGACGCACGCCGTCCTGATGCACCGCTTCGAGCGGCGCGCCCGAACCGAGGATGCCGCGCCGGTAGATCGCCTCGCCCGCGTCCGCGTCCGCCGGCTCGGCCGATGCAGATGGTGCAGCGGCCGCGGTCGGCACGGCGGGCGCTGGCTCTTCGCCAATCGCCTGCCCTGCGCTCGCGCCCAGCGCGGCCAGCAGCATCCACCGCGCCAGCCGCCTGCGCGACGCAGGCCGGCACGCCCCCGCGAGGGCGCTCAGCCGCCCCCGGATGCCGTTCATGGCCGTACCGTCGGCCCGCCGACCCCGGGCAGTATCGGCCACGCGTTCGCATCGATCGCCACCGGACGGCGTCCGCCCGGCGACGCCGGCCGCGCGAAGATCGCGTCGTCGAGCGGCGGATTCAGCGACACCTTGTCGATGAACAGCGTGTCCTTGGTCGCTGCAGCGGCCGTGCCGCTCTCGATCTTCATCGGAATCTGCAGGCCGTCGACGCGCTTGAAGTTGCTGTAGTTCACTTCCACGGTGATCGGGCCGGCGGGCCCGCGCACCACGCGGTCGGCCTTCACGTCCAGGAACGTATGGCTGTCGATCCACACGTGGCGCATCGCGCCGGACGGCAGCTTCACCGCGAGGCGGTACGCGTCGTGACCGCCGAGCGATTCGACGCCGTCCAGCGCCACGCCGATGCCCTTCGCGTCATGGTCGACCAGCGGCCCGTCGATCACCTGCTCGTCGCGCGCGGACGTCAGCTCGCCCGGCGTATACGGCCGCAGGCTCGCCCCGCTGCTGGCGCCCTGCTTCCAGCCTTCGCGGCCGTCGAACACGCGCACGGCCTTCTGGTTCAGCACGGTGAGTTCGAAGCGCGTCTTGTTCGGCCGCTTCATCGCGAGGATGAACGGCATGTCGCGCACGGGCGCGTTCGGGCTGTCCACATGGCCCGACCAGACCATCGTCTGGATCTTGCGCCATGCATCGGGGCCGCCTCGCGCCGCGATGTTCTTCTCGACGACCTGGTCCGCGGTCAGGCCCTGTCCCGGCAATTGCCCGCACGCGCACAGGGCCGCCATCGCGCAGCCGGCGAGCACCCACGATCCGATTCGTCCCATGGCCGTCACCTCGTCGGGCTGTCCGTCGGGTGGCTCGCCACCCGGGCGACGGTGAGCGGCGGCTTGCCGAACAGCGCGTCGTCGGCCGTCTCGTTGAGCGCGACGTGCTCGATCGTGATCCGGTGCGTCTGCCTGACGCCGCTCACGACGGTCTCGAGCGTGTGCGGCATGACGAGCCCGTTCTCCTTGCGGTAATCGCGATAGAGGATGGCGACGCTATGCGTCTTGCCGTCCAGTACACGCGGTTCGCCGTCGATCTTCAGTTCGAGGAAGCTCGACGCGTCGACCCACAGGCGCCGCGTCGCGCCGTCCTTCATCGTCAGCTTCAACACGTACGCGCGGTGCCCTTCCACCTGCTCGGTGCCAAGCGTCTCGATCGTGGTGCCCTTGTTCGCGTAGTCGATCAGCGGGCCGTCGAGCTCGGCGGACGACGCGGCCGACTTGAGCTGCGCCGGCGTATACGGCTCGACGTCGTTGCGGCCCAGGTACGGCCGCACGAGCCAGCCCTGCGAACCGTCGTACACCTGCAGCGCGGTCTGCTGCTCGAACTGGATCTCGAGCCGGCTCTTGCGCGGACGCTTCAGCGTCAGCGTGAACGGCAGCTTCACGTTCTTCTTGCCGCCCGCATCGAGCTGGCCGGTCATCCTGAGCGTCGACACCGCCCGCCACGCCTGCAACCCGCCGCGCGCCGCGGCATTGCGCGCGGCGATCTGCGCCGCGTCCATGTGCGCGGCCGATGCCGCCTGTGCATTCCCCGCCGCCGAGGCCGCGAAGGCGGCCTGACCGAAAGTCAGAAAGACGGCGGCGCACGCCGCCGAAATCGACTTGAAAAGAAACCGGTTCATGACTGCTCTCCCCGCATGCAGGCCGCCCGTTGCCGATGCGCGACGGCACGCGTTTATGTGATTACTCGACCACCAGCCCGTCGATATGCAGCGAATCGATCAGGACGCTGACCCGTTCGCCGCGCTTGATCGGCCCTCCCTTGTTGGAAAACACCATCCAGTACTCCTGACCGGCTATCAGCTGGCCGGTCTGCCGCAGCGCGCCGATCTGGTCCATGACCGGAATCACGAGCATCGCGTGGCTCGTTTCTCCGTACAGGTAGACGGTCGACTTCGTGTCGGCGAGCAGGCGCGCCTTGTCCGGATCGACCACGCGGTAGCTGAAGCGGATCAGGTTGCCCGACGCGGTGCTGCGCACGTGCAGGTCGTCGATGCCCTTCCCCATCTGGTAATAGGCCTTCGCCTCGCGCGGCAGGCTCACCGGCACGTACGGCGAGCGCCGGTGCGCGGCCTCGGCCGGCGCGTCCTGCCCGGCCGCGGCCGGCCGAGGCAGGACCACCACGGCAACGCACGCGCCGCCCGCGAGCAGCAGCGCCGCTGCCGTGCGCCACGCGGCCCGTTTCACCGCAGCGCCCGGTGAGCGTGGCGGGGTGCCGCCTGCGCCGGAATCGGCGCCGGCGGGCGCGGTGCGGTACCCGGTTGGGTACGGGTCTGCGTCTGCGTGCGATTGCGCGGCGGCGTCTGGGTCGGGCCTGCAGCAGCACGTTCGACGGCGGCCGCGCGAGCGCCGGAGACTGCGTCAGCGCACCGGCCGGCCGCGGCCGCGCCGCCGGTGCGAGCCGCGGCGCGCCTGCCAGCGGCCGCCGCAACGCCGGCGCCTGGATCTGCGTCAGCGGCTGGAGGCCGTTGAGCAGGCCCTGGATCCCACCGGCGCCCGGCAGCCCGGCGAGCAAACCCGCCACGCCGGCCGGCTGGTTCCCGCCCAACGCCAGCGGATCGGTCGGCCCGCCGCCGAGCAGGCCGCCCAGCAGGCCCGGCGTCACGTACTCGACCGCGCCGATGTCGTAGCCGTTGCCTTGCGGCCGCGGCGTGCCGAAGATGTCGTGATTCGGTGCGCCGCGCCCGGTGGCCGCCCCGATCGCCGGCGATGTGCCCTTGATCGAGTAGTTGCCCATCATCACGTTGTAACCCGCACTGCCCGGCGTGAGCGCCTCGTTGAACAGCGACAGCGGCCCATACGACATGTTGATCCACTGGTTGCCTTCATCGGGCGTGGCCGTCGGCATCAACCCGAACAGCGGATTCGGCAGCACCGCGTCGGCGATCCCGGGCGGCACGGCGAAGCCGTTCCCGCCGGCTTCCGGCGGTACCCGCGACCCGTTGCAGTACTGGCCCACCGTCTGCGGATCCGCCGCGATGTTGGTCGTGGCGTAGCCCGCCGTGCTGGTCATGATCGAATGCTGCGGATTCATCGTCAGCCCGGATTGATGATTGGCAGGCCCGGTGTCGCCCCACGCGCCGATGTCCCAATAGAACGGCGGGGTCGTGCCGCCCGTCACGCAGAAGCCTGTCGACTTCCCCTGCTGGTTCAGGACCGGGTTCAACGTGACCGCGTTCTGCACGCCGGGGATGTTCGGGTTCGGCTGCGAACTCACCGAGATGTAGAACGAGCGGTTTTGCCAGAACAGGTTGTTGGTCAGCACCGGGTTCGAGAACTTCGTGCAGTTCGGCTCATCCGCGGGACACCTGACGTTCCCCCTGAAATTCGCGGGCGGCACGAACGCTGCCAGCAGGTTCTGCGTATGGGATGTCGTCTCCAGCCCGGCCGGCTGCTGCGTCGAGGCCTCGATGAAGCTCGTGCACGTCGAGTCCGCGCTGTTCGGGCTGCTCGTGCATCCCGGCGGCGGCACGTTCGACTGCGACGCGGCCGGCGTATTGAACAGCACGCCCGCCGACGCCGTCGCATCGTTCGCGATCACCGTGTTGTTGATGAAGTCCACGCGCACCGCATCCTGCAGCGACACGCCACCGCCCGACCAGCCGGCCACGTTGTCCGCGATGATGTTGTTGATCACGCGCACCTTGTACCACTTGTTCGGGTTGCCGAGGTTGCGCTGCACGTCCGTGCCGTTGACGCTCTGCAGCCGCAGGCCACCGCCCTTGCCGCTCTCCGCGGTATTGCCCATGATCAGGTTGCCGTCGATCACCAGATCCGGGCCGATGCCGTCGGACAGCTGCGGCGCGCAGTCGACGTCGACGAGGCTGTTCTCGCAGAACGTGCCGTCGGGCGGCACGCCCTGCGCGATGATGCCACCGCCGTACGTCGGCAACGTCGGGTTGTTGCTCTGGTTGAACAGCACCACGTTGTGCGACAGGTCGCCGTTGTAGCTGAACCCGAAGTGCGCGACGCCGCCGCCGTCACCGCTGCTGATGTTGCCGCATACCCAGTTGTAGTTGAACTTGTAGTAGTCGGCGCCCGAGCAGAGCGTCACGCCACCTGCCGACGACGGCGTGGTCGAGTTGATCTCGTCGCCGTACGACGCGTTCCCCGTCACCGCGTTGTGATGAACGTTGACGAACGTGTTGTACATGAACGGCAGCTGCGTCACGCCGTCCGCGGCGATGTTGCCGTCGGGCACTTCCACCTGGCCGACCGTGATGCCGCCCGACAGCGTGCCGGCATTGCCGGTCACCCGGTTGTTCGAGACCTCCGTGTAATGGTTCCAGCCGTGCAGGAAGATCCCGCCGCCCCCCTGCGAGCTGTTGGTGACCGTGATCCCGTCGATGCGCGACGGGTTGCACAGGAAGTTGCTGTAGTTCGGGTTGTTCGGATCCGTCGTGCAGTCGTGCCGCGTCAGCAGCGTGCAGACACCGTTCGCGGTGCAGTTTGCGCTCGGCTTCACGCCCTTGCCCAGCACCGTGATGCCCGCGCCTTCATACGCGCCCAGCAGCGACGGCTCCATCAGCAGCTCGCCCAGGTTGCCGTTCAGCGTACCGTCCCAGCCGACCGTCGGCTCGAACGGAATCGGATCCGCGTGCCCCTGCATCTGCGTCGAGCACTGATAGCTGCCTGACGGATCGTACGGGTTGTTGGTCGGCGAGATCGGCTTCGTCGGGTCGTACGCGGCCGAAATCATCCCGCCGTCCAGCGACGTACCGAACAGGCACGAGATCAGCCTGCGCCACGGATCGAGCTTGCCGGACGGATGCGTGTTCGCGTTGACCGTCACCGACCCGGCGCCGACGCCTTGCAGCCGCACCGGCTTCCACATCACCAGCATCTCGTTGTACGTGCCCGGGCCGACGACGATCATGTCGCCCGCGCTCGCATTGTCGATCGCGGTCTGCAGCGCGTTGCTCGCGCCGTTCTCGCCGCCGACGTAGGTCGGCGTCTTGCCGCCGACCGTCACCGTGATCGCGTCGATCGAGCGCTTGCCGTTTCCGGCCGTGACCACGAGCTCACCGCACTGCGTCGCCGGCGCGCCCATCTGCTGGATCGTGCAGGTCGACGGCGCCGTCAGCCCCGGCAGCGTCGGAATGCTCAGGTCGGGCACGGTGACGACGATCTGCGTGTCGCTCCACGACACGACCGGTGCCTTGACGCCCGCGATCGTGACCGTACCGGTGCCCTGCGTGCCGCCGAAGCCGTAGTGGCGCGTGATGAACTTCTGGTTGAACGGCGCCGCGCTCTGGCTCGGCCCCGTGTACGCGTGGTTCGGCACCTGCTGGTCGCCCAGCGCCTTGATCGTCAGCGTCTTGCCGGGCGCACTGACCCACGGGCCCGCGCCCGCGCCGATCGCATCGCCGGTCACGCTCGAGATTGCCGGCGTCGCATCCGGATACGCGCAGTCGGGCTGGTTGTATCCGTCGGCGAACGCCTGCACCGGCACCACCGGCGTATCCATGTACTGCGTCTGTCCGGGCATGAACGGAATCTCGTAACAGAACTGGCTGTAGGCCGGGTTGTACAGCGGATCGGTCATCATCTTGCCCGGATGATTCGGATCGGGGATCGGGCCCGGGTCGTTCATGCACGTGACCATCATCGTCGGCGCATAACCGGTCGGGTTCGGCGGGTTCACTTCCCAGGTCGAGAAGGTCAGCCCGTTGTAGATGCCCCACTGGTCCGAATAAGTGCGCGAGGTTTCGTTGCCGGAGAAATCCTTGAACGAGACCGGCACGTTCGGCACCGCGAACTTCTCGCCGAACTGCGGCGAATACGGGTCGAACTCCGACGAGAAGTCGTCGAGCATGAAGCCCGTGTAGTGCGCCGCAACGTGCGTCGAGCTGAAGATCCAGAACTTCGCCAGCACCGATTCCTCGTCGGTCAGCATCACCTCCTTGCGATCGCACAGATGCCGCGATGCACCCGCGAACGGCGCGACTTCCTTCGATCCCGGGAACAGGCTGATGTAGTCCGGCACGATGCGCAGTTCGCCGACGCACGGCCAGAACCGCTCGACGCTGCCGGTGTCGCCTTCGCCGTGCGGCGTCGAACCGAGGTCGGTGGTCATGTTCTGTGCGTTGTTCCTGTTGTACGTCGAGTTCACCGCGGCCTGGTCGGGCAGGATGAAGATCGCGCCGATCCCGCCGAACTGCTGCGTCACCGGTGCGATGAAGTTGTCGCCGATCAGGATGTTCTTGTCCTCCTCCTTCACCAGTTCGTAGCCCGGCGGCACGATGATCTCGACCACGTACTTGCCGGCCGGCAGCATCGGCGTGCCGTCGACGGGGTTCTTGCCGACGCAGATCGTGCAGTTCGACGCGACCGGCTTGCCGCTCGCGTCCGTCGCCGTCACGCTCGGGAACTTGTACATCCCGTCATACGGCGCCGGCTGGATCTGGTTGAACACGTGCATGCCGTCGTAGCACTTGAACTGCGCGTTCGCCGGCAATTGCCGATGTAGCGGATCGAGCCAGTTGGTGCTGTTCTTCAGCGTGAAGTAGAACGGGTCGTTCGGATCCTGGCCCGGGCAGTTCATGTTCGGCGTCACGCCGTCCGCGCGGAAGCCCTGCGCCCAGTCGTCCCAGCTCGCCGTCTTGGTCGTGTCCACCAGCGTCAGGTTGGTCGTGCCGTCCGTGGCCGTGCCCTCCTGATACAGGTTCACCGTGACGTTCGGCACGTTGGGCGTCCACTTCGTGTGGATCAGCAGCGTCGGATCGTCGAACGGCCGCGTCGACGCATAGATCACCTCGCCGCGAATCCCGCCGTTCTCGCCCTTCGCGAACGGCGTCTTGCCGAACTCGATGAACGAGTTCTGCCCGGAGAAACCCTGCCATGCCTCCGAGTTCACCCACGGTGGATCGACCCGGCCCGTCGAGCCGCTGCCGGTCGACGTGCAATCCGCGTCCGCGCAGTAGCGCGCGCCCGGCACCCGCAGGTTCGGCGGCACGGGCAAGGTTTCGACCGTGTTCGCGAAATTCCCGGCGATCGTCGAGTTGCCGCTGCCGGGCACGCCGGTGCTGTCGACCGGACCGCCCGCGTCGTACACGACGTGCGTGCCGCTCGACTTGTAGCGCGTCTGGTCGTCGTCCACCACGTACCAGTTGAACAACGGGAACACTTCGTTGAACGGCGCGTAGCCATTGCCGTCCGTGTTGTTGAAGCTCGAGAAGCTGCCGTCGCGGAACCGCAGGTTGGTCGACGCCAGCGCGATGCCGGGATCGTCCGGGTGCGAGATGCCGTCGCCGTGCAGGTCGATGAAGGTCCGCGTATAGAGGTTCGTCTGCCACTGCAGCACGGCGAGATCGCCGACGTCGACCGTCGTGCTCCCGTTGGCCGCAGGCAGCTGGACGGCCTTCGCCAGCCCGTCGACGATCTGGTCGTTCCACTGATCGAAGACCGTGATGCGCGTCGTGCCGCTCGGCAACCCGCTGATCGTGAAGCGGCCCTGGCTGTCGCACTTCGTGAAGCCGTAATCCTCGCCGTCCGGATCGCCGACGCTCACGTAGCATTGCGAGAACGCCAGCGAATCGTGCGACCCGCTGCTGTACAGATTCTCGTTCGGCGGACGGCCGTAGTGCAGGTTCGTCACGCGGCCCGTGAGCGTGTTCGGGCACGCGCCGGTGTCGCACAGCCCCGTCTTGGCCGCGTTGGTGCGCCGCGCGTTGATCGTCTTCGGATTCGCGAAGCCGATCGACACGTGATAGCCGGCCGGCCCGAACTCCTGGAAGTACGCGGGCCCGCCGACCTTGATGAACGCGTCATGCGCCTTCTGGCCGTCGAGCGTGTTGGTCTGCAGCCATTCCTCGCCGCGACCGATCCGGTCGGCCGCCGGCGTCGCGATCACGCCGTAGCGGCCCGGCATCAGGTTGGCGATGACCGCCTGGCCGACCAGCGGCGACAGCGTCTTGCCGTCCGATTCGAATTTCGGGCAGGTCGGGATCATGCCGACCAGGCCGTCGGTCGCCGTCGTGATCGGGCACGCATTGAGTCCGGTGAGCGGGTCGATGGTGCCCTGCAGCGAATTCGACAGCGGCATGTTGAACATGTCGTAGGTCATCTGCCCGGTCGGGTCGCCGGTGCCGCCGGCGTCGTCCCAGAGCTTGATCTCGAAGCCGCCGAGGCCCGGCTCGCGCGCGGTGCCGAAACCGTCGGTCCCGCCGCTGACATCCACTTCGCCGTTCAGCGGCGCATCGTCCTCGAACACGAACACCGACAGCTTCGCAGTCTGGTACGGGGTTTCCGTCAGCAGCACGTTGAGCTGTCCGGCTTGGCCCACCGCGGTCTGCCCGGCCTTCGCGGCCGCGATCTGCGCAGGCGAAATCGGCGCACCGCCCATGCTGTGGCCGCACTTGCCGGTGCCCGGCGCGAAATCCGCGCCGCTCGGGCCCGACGGGCAGTCGAGCGCGATGCTGAATTGCCGCGTGGTGTTGGCGGGCGGCACGCCGCCGCCATTCACGAACGTGTTGCCCGCGTCGCCCGGCAGGATCGAGATGTAGTAATGCTTGGTCGGATCGAGCGCCACGTATTTCGGATCGACCGGCGTCTGCTGCGAAACGTTGGTGCCGGTGCGGCACGCGCCGTTGCCGACGTCGCACACGGTCGGCAGGTGCGTGTTGGAGACCGGGTCGTACACGGTCTGCCCGGATTCGCACGCGACGGTGCCGACACAGCCGGCCGCCACCACCGGCATGTAGCTCGTATGGAAGTTCGTGCCGAGACTCGGCACCGGCAGCGGCGGGCAGTTCGCCGGCCGCGACGTCGCCGAGTTCACCTGGCAGGCCGGATCGATCTGCATCGTGCGGTCTTCCTCGATGATCCAGCGATAGTCGGTGAGCTTGACCATCTTGTTCGGCGCGACCGCATCCGGCGCCATGCTCGGCGCATCCATCACGTTCACGACGAGCCCGCTGCCGGGATTGAAGGTCACGGTCACGGTCCCCGCGTTCGCGCTGGTCTGGTTCTGCGTATTGGTGACCTTGTACTGGAACGACATCGTCTGCGCGGATGCGCCGGCCATCGGCGGCGTCGTCGGCATCGCGGTAAACGAGCCGTCCGGGTTCAGCGTCACGGTGCCGTTCTTCGCGCTCGACGCGACGATCTGCGCGGTGAGCGGCAGCCCGGCCGGATCGCTCGCGCTGGCGAGCACGCCGGGCGCGCCGATCTGAACCTGCGACGCGATGTTGCTCGAGAAGCTCGCATTGCCCGCCGTGGGAATCGACAGGCACTTGTTGCTCGTGGTGCAGGCGGTCAACGTCACCTTCGCCGTCACCGGCGGCGTGCCGTTCGTCGACTGATAGACGAAGCTGTCGTTCGTCGCGCTGCTCGACAGGTACGTGAAGGTACCGTCCGTGTTCAGCTTCAGCGTGCCGCTGGCAGGCGGCGTCTGGACCTTCACGCCGTAGACGCCGGAGTCGTTCGCGATCACGCCCTTGGCCGGATCCGACACGGCGAGTGTCGTGCCCGGCACGAAGTAGTAGTTCGCGCCCGTGGCGGTCGGCGTTTCGCCGATACCGGCGGTCGCGGACGGCTGCGCGTTGTTGACCGCAATGTAGGCCTGCATCCCGCCGTCGCGCAGATTGTTGGTCGACAGGCTCAGCTCGCGGTCGTACACGGGCATCGCTCCGGCGGCCGGCGCGTTCACCATCACGTCGTAGGTCTTGCCTGCAGCCATGAACACCGAGTTCTGGATGCGCTGCGTGCCGGGCAGCACGTTGCCGTCCTCGGCGACCAGCGCGAACCCGGGTACCGACGGATTGCCGGTTTGCGCGCCGACCACGGCCGGAACGTGCATGCGCAGGCCGGCGTTCACCAGGCGCACCAGCACCTGCCCGGTCGACGGCGGCACGTTCACGCTCGGCCGGAACGCCGACGCGTTCGGGTTGGTGCGATCGAAGGCCACGCCGTTGATCAGGTAATAGCGCGGATCGTAGTTCACCACCGGCGGATAGCAGGTGCCGAACGTGATCGACTTCGAGTCGCCGCACCCGCCGGGCTGACCCGACCACGCGGCAGTTTCGCTGAAGCCCTTGGTCGCGACGGCCGCGGCGACCGCCGCGTTCTGCACCGGATCGATCTCGCTCATCACGAGCGGCACGTCGGCGTCATAGCAGGACGCCGAATTCGGATACGCCAGCTTCGTCGATGCGCACGTCGAGCTGGCAACGGCCGGGCTCTTCACGACCAGCACGCCGTACAGGCCCATCGGCCCCTGGATCGACGGATGCGTGCCCGACTCCAGCAGATAGGTGCCGGGCTTCAGGTTCGGCCAGGTGAGCGTGGTGTGCGATTTCGGATCGGTCGACGCCGGCACCTCGGTCCCGAACGACTCGACGCGCGGTCCTTGCGCGGGCGGCACGAACGACGCCATCGGCGCGGTCGAAGTCGCGGTGACGATCGGCCAGGTCGTGGCGGTCTGCGTCGGATGGACCGGACTTGGCATGGTCGTCGGCTTGTCGCCGAGACCGCCGCCCAACTGCCCGACGATTACGAGCGAGGTCGGCACGGGCGCCGGCAGGTTGTTCGTCAGGTTGATCTGCAGTTGCCCCGCCGGCACGGTGATCACCACCGGCGACCAGTTCGCGCCGGCGGTCGTGTTCGCGGCCGCGCAGGTGGCATTCACGGCTGGCGCCGCCGCGACGCCGGCCGGCGTGCAGCTGTAGCCCCACATCGGCACGGACTGTCCGTCCGGCATCAACGCCGTGGACGCCTTCGCCGTGAGATTGACGACCGCTTGCGCGAAACATGCCTCGCCTGCCGTCAGCAAGATGGATGCCGCGACCCCCGCCTTGAACAGATCAAGGAACGTCGCCGTGAGCTTGGTGGATCTCATCGCCTTTCTCCCCACCCCTAATTGGATTCGTCGATCGGAAATACCGGAGGATCAACGAGCATCATCATCATCATTCCGCCGGGGAAGATGTTGTTCGTCGTGATCTCGCGCTCGTTATGCGAGTGCCACATGAACGCGAAGCCTGCTTCCGTCGCCGGCGGGTTCAAGATCGTGTTGCTCGGCGGCGAGGTGCCTGTCGGCGCCGTCGCACGCACGGTCGCGTCCGGCCCGAGATACGGACTGCCGCCATACCAGAAGCCGTTCGTCAGGATGTTCGAGTCCGGCAACGTGACCGGCCCGCCGCTGCCGACCTTGCCGAACGGCGCCTTCTCGAGCGCCTTGCCGTGGTCCTGGCACCACTCGTAGTAATTCGGCGCGTCGCGGGGGGCCGGCGGATTCGACGCCGTCGTGTAGTAGCCGTTCGCGTCCGGCACGCAGACTGAGCCGTCGCCCGCGTAGTGCGCGTAGACGTCCCAGTTCAGGCCCTTGCCGGTCCAGTAGAAAATCCCGTCGATCGTGGCGCCGGGCGTCGTGGTGGTCGTGAACAGCAGCGGGCCGGCCGGCAGCCGCGGATTCGCCGGGTGGTTCGGGTCGGCCGGGCTCAGCAACAGGTTGCCGTCGCGCGCCAGCACGCGCACGTGATTGCCATGCTCGTGGAACGGATGCTGCCAGCGGCCGGTACCGATGATCCGCAGCAGCACCAGTTCGCCCGGATGCATGTGCGGGTTGCCGTTATACGGCTGGTGCGGGTACTGCGGCGCGTAGTTCGGATCCATGTCGTCCGGCATCGAGCGGCCGTTGACCATGAAATACGCCGGGTGATAAGGCTCGGTCTCGACGGTCATGCAGCCGGTCGGCTTGGTGCACGACGTATTCGCGGCGACCTGCTGCTCCGCCTGCTGATGGATGCGCGGATCCATTTCGGAGAACTGAAAAAGATACTCACGATCGTAGCAGGCGGCGCTGTTGTCGTATGCCGCCACAGCGTTGCGGAAATCGTGCTGGCCGAACGGCCTGCCCGAATCCGGCAGCGCCATGCAGCCCGCCGTGTTGACCGCCGTATTCGGCAGCACGATGATCGCGCCGTACAGCCCCATCTCGATCTGCAGGTCGCCCTGCGTGCCGCTGTAGTACGTATGCGTGCCCGGCGTCGCCGCGACGAACGAGTAGGTGACCGTCGCGCCGTGCTGCGCTTCCTGCGCCAGCAGCCCGGCAACGCCGGAGGTGCCGCTGCAGGTCTTGCCGTCCGGGCTCAAGGTGCCCGTGCACACGACGAAGCCGGGAAACAGCATCGACGTGTTGCCGGCCGCCGCCGGCAGGTTGTTGGTGAGCGTCACGGTGATGATGTCGCCCTGCCTGACGATCAGCGTCGGACCGGGAATCTGCATCGTCGGACAGGTCGCGCCGGTAATCGTCGACGGCGAGAAGACGAGCGGCGTCGCGCTGGTCGCTGCGCAGCCGTAGCCCCATGAATAAACGCTCGTGCCATCGGGCTGGGTGATGCGCGCCTCCTGGGCAGTGAGGTTGAATACCTTGCCGGTGATGCCCGGCGCCGCGGCTTGCGCGTGCATCGACAGCAACGCGGCGAGCGTCGCGACGCCGACGCGCGCGAGCCGTCCGAGACGGGCGAGCGTCGCGGTCCACGCATGATGAGTGATGTGTCCCACGGCTTTTCTCCTAGGGCAGGACTTCCCGGCCGGGCCCGCCCGATGACACGGGCAGGCCCCGGTCTTCAAAGAGTGCAATGCTTCGTGACCGGATCCACCGTGCGGCAGATGTGGACCTCGGTCATCAGGCCGCCGAAGTTTTCCTGATCGTTCGACAGGTGATCGAGGTTCGGCGTGTACAGATAGAAAATCTGGCCCGAGTGGTATTTCGTCTTGTCGCTGGCGTCGAGAATCAGGTCGAGCGACTCGCCGCCGCCGAGCGTGATCGAGTTCGTGTCGTAGGCCAGGTTGTTGCCGGCCATGTCGCGCAGCAGGCGGGCATTGATCGCGACCACGTGCATCGGGATGCCGAGCGATGCCAGCGTCTGGTATTCGGTGACATCGAGATCCGAGATCCGCAACAGCGCCCGGCCGCCGGCCGGAATGTTGATCAGCGTCGACAGCGGTTGCGACGGATGCATCGTGCTGTCCGACGCGGGTGTCGACATCGCCCCTTCGGTCACCGTGTCCGGATAGCTGCGGCCGTTCAGCAGGAAGAACTTGTCCTTCATGTCGGTGAACGGCTCCGGATTGAACGTCATGCCGACGAAGTGGAAGTTCGGATCGAAGCCGTGGATCTGGATCGGATACTCGACGTCGTACGCGGTCGAGCCGTCGCCGTCGTTGTACGCGTAGAGCGACAGCGTTTCCGGCGTGGTCGCCGGAATGTTGGCGTTGGCCGCGCGCACGAGGCCGTTGTTCTGCTTCGGCAGCGGCGTCGAGCACAGAATGTCGTTGCCGCAGCGCGTGCGCAGGTCCGACTGCTGCGTGACCAGCGCCTGGTACAGGGACAGGCCTTTCGGCACCCGGTCCTGGCGCGGCCGCACGTAGATCTGGCCGACCATGCCCATCTGCAAGTGCTCCGGCGGCGTGATGTGGCAGTGCCAGAAATAGGTGCCCGCATCCGGCGCGAGATAGTAGTACGTGAAGCTCGCGCCGATGTTGATCGCGACCGACGCGTCCGGTACGCCGTCATAGAACGACGACGCGTTCGGATAACCGTGGAAGTGCACCGTGTGCCGCTCGAACAGGTCCGGGCGCATGATCATCCCGACGTTCGTGAGCGTGAGGAAGAACTCGTCGTCCTCGTCGATCGCCATCATCGGCGCCGGCTGGTTGC
The DNA here is from genome assembly GCF_000949135.2 of Burkholderia sp. USMB20. Lineage (GTDB taxonomy): Bacteria > Pseudomonadota > Gammaproteobacteria > Burkholderiales > Burkholderiaceae > Burkholderia. Next base: position 343,741 of record NZ_JTAN02000018.1, read on the forward strand.
CGTTCATCACGCCGATGTCCATGATCGGCCGCGGATCGACGTGGCCGGTCAGTGCGCCGCCGGCATCCGGATCGGGCGCGAGGCCGACCGCGCCGTTGTAGGTCGGGTCCGTCCTGGGGTCGCCGACGGTGTTGAACACCGACGCGAGCTCCGTGCCGGGCAGCCCGGCCTTGATGTCCGCGAGCCCGGACAGCGGGCCGAACGCGAACAGGTAGGTCTGCACGCCATTGGCCATCGTGGCGTAGCCGTCCCCACCCGAAATCTGCTGGCACTTGATCGCGCCGTTCACGGCGCCGGTCGACGTGGAATTCTGGCCGGTATAGGTCGGCTTCGTGTAGGCGGGTTCGCCGACCCCGGGCGCCAGCGCGGTCGGGTGGGACGGCGTGGTCGACGGGCACTGGACGCGAAACGACTGGGCAAACGATGGAATAGCGCACATCAGGAGCAACAGTGCCGCCACACTGCTGCAACACGCGCGGGTACTGAACATATGACCTCCATCCAAGGGGTCCGCCAGCGACACGCGCTGGACGTCATGCTCTGCTGCAGACGCGGGCCGCGAAGCTTTCACGGCCCGTACCGGCATTCTGCGGACGCGCGCGCAAGGCCGGGATGGGTCACCCTCCTACTTTTGCATAGGGGGTCCCCGGCGAACGGGGGCATCGTTTGCCGCACGATCGGCGCACACCGCGCGGGCATGCCGGCGGCGCGGCCAGCCGATGATCGAAATGACGGAAACGAGGGTCCGGCGCCGAACGACGCGGCGATTCGGGGGAGGATGGCTGGCGACGCGGTAGACTTCGCTGTGGCGCAACCGCGGCGTTCGGGCCCTGGTGGCGGGCTTGCCGGCCTGCGACAGGAAAACGACGGGCAAAAAAAAGCGCCACGGAGACCGTGGCGCTAAAAAAGTTCTAGCCATTCCGAGGGCCGTGCTAGAACCTGAGAGACTGCGCGAAACACCGTTGCCGGTTAAACTCCTGAAACGATGTTTCGAAAACGTGAGACATTCTTTCCGTTTCCGCCCGACAAGTCAAGCGGTATTTGCACCGGTTTGTTCACTTTCCGGCAACGCTCATTTGAGCACTTTCCTAATAAACCAAGGGTGAACCCGTAAAATCTCATCCGATGAACGATTCACCCATGGAACATGCATCTTTTGACAATCATCCTACAATACCAACAAAATGAAATCGAGTTTCGGAAATAGAGAGAATCCCTCGTGTCGACATCTGTAACGCCTTCCGCGCCCCGAGACCGCGAATCGTCGCCGGACGAGATCACCGCGCTCGCGCGCGGCCTCGCCGTGCTGCGCCGCATCGCGGCCGCCGACGCCCCGGTCAGCAACCGCGAGCTGACCGAATTGACGGGCATCCCGAAGCCGACCGTGTCGCGCATCACGGCGACGCTCGTCAGCGCCGGCTTCCTGTTCCAGCTGCCCGACAGCGAGCGCTTCGTGCTGACCGCGTCGGTGCTGGAGCTGAGCCACGGCTTCCTGCGCAACTTCGACATCCGCGCGCGCTCGCGGCCGTTCATGATCGAACTCGCCGAGCGCACGTCGCTGTCGGTGCACCTCGCGGTGCGCGACCGGCTCGACATGGTCGCGATCGACGTGATCCGGCCGCGCTCGGCCGTGCTCGTCACGCGCCTCGAGATCGGCTCGCGGATGGACATCGCGCGCACCGCGACCGCGGTCGGCCGCGCGTATCTCGCGGCGCTGGAGGACGACGAGCGCCGCACGCTGCTCGACGCGCTGCGCGCGACGGCCGGCGACGACTGGCCGCACGTATCGGCGCGCCTAACCCCCGGCCTCGAGGACGCGATGCGCGCCGGCCACGCGATCGCGATCGGCGAATGGCGCGAAGGGCTGAATGCGGTCGCGGCCGGGTTCGTCGGCCCGTCGGGCCAGCGCTATTCGGTGAACTGCGGCGGCGCATCCAGTCAGTGCCCGCCCGAATGGCTGCAGGAACACGTGGTGCCCGCGCTGCACGAGTGCATCGCGAAAATCACCCGCGAGATCGGCGGCGCGCCGGCCCGGCGCAGCGCCGTGTAATCGATCCGTCATCGCCCCGTCGCGTTCTGTAACGACCGTAACCCGTTGAAAGATAGACGACTGGACTGTAACGGGGACGGGACGTAGGATCATGCCCATCGTCGCGCCGCATTCGCGGCGCGCACCGCTCTTTTCTTTTTCCGCGCAGACCGGAAGGGCCCGGACCGAGCCGGCCTTCCGGCACCGCATGCCCCTGCGCCGCCCAGGCCCGGTTTCGAGCCCGGTTTCGAGCCCGTTTCCCGGCCTGCCGAGCCGTCTTCCTGACAGAACCCGATGGACAATCAACAAAAGCCCACGCCCCCTTCGAAGGATCCCGCCTCCCCCGCCGCGCGCCGCCCGCGCCGCCCGCTGGTGATCGGGACGCTCGCGGTCGTCGTCATCGGCGGCCTGCTGTGGTGGCACCCGTGGAACCGCACGCAGGCCGACGCGCAGGCGGCGGCCAGCGCGGCCTCCGGCGCGAGCGCAGGCGGCGGCCATCGCGGCCGCGGCGGCCCCGCCGCGATGGCGAACGTTCCGCAACCGGTATCGGTCGCGACCGCGACGCAGGGCGAGATGCCGATCGTGCTGTCCGCGCTCGGCACCGTGACGCCGCTCGCGAGCGTGACGGTCAAGACGCAGCTGTCGGGCTACCTGCAGTCGGTCGCGTTCCAGGAAGGCCAGATCGTCAGGAAGGGCGACCTGCTCGCGCAGATCGACCCGCGCCCGTACCAGGTCGCGCTCGAGAACGCCGAAGGCACGCACGCGCGCGACTCGGCACTGCTCGCGACGGCCCGCCTCGACCTGAAGCGCTACCAGACGCTGCTGTCGCAGGATTCGATCGCGTCGCAGACGGTCGACACCCAAGCATCGCTCGTCAAGCAATATGAAGGAACGGTGAAGACCGACCAGGCGGCGATCGATTCCGCGAAGCTGAACCTCGCGTACGCGCGCATCACGGCGCCGGTGTCGGGCCGCGTCGGCCTGCGCCAGGTCGACCCCGGCAACTACGTGACGCCGGGCGACACGAACGGGATCGTCGTGATCACGCAGCTGCAGCCGATGAGCGTGATCTTCACGACCTCGGAAGACAACCTGCCGCAGATCGTCAAGCAGGTGAACGCGGGCCGGAAACTGTCGGTCACCGCGTACAACCGCAACAACACGGTGCCGCTCGAGACGGGTTCGCTCGCCACGCTCGACAACCAGATCGACACCAGCACCGGCACGGTCAAGCTGCGCGCGACCTTCGATAACAAGGAAGGGCTGCTGTTCCCGAATCAGTTCGTGAACGCGCGGCTGCTGGTCGACGTGATGCGCGATGCGACGATCGTGCCGACGGCCGCCGTGCTGACGGGCTCGATCGGCCAGTTCGTGTACATCGTGAAGCCCGACAACACGGTGACGGTGCGCAAGGTCACGATCGGCCCGGTCGACGGCGAGCGCACGAGCATCGTCAGCGGCGTCGCGCTCGGCGAGCGCGTGTCACCGACGGCTCCGACCGCTGCGCGAAGGCGCGAAGATCACGATCCCGGCCGACAAGCCGAAAGGCGCGTCGGGCGCGCACGGCGCCGGCGCGGCGTCCGGCGCATCGGGCGCGGCCCCGCCGCGGCGGACACAAGCACGGCGCGTCGCAGGCAGCGGCCCCCGCGCCCAGTAACGGCGGGCCGCTCGATGAATCCATCCGCCTCTTCATTCTCCGGCCGGTCGGCACCGCCCTCCTGATGGCGGCGATCATGCTGGCCGGTCTCGTCGCGCTGCGCTTCCTGCCGCTCGCCGCCCTGCCCGAGGTCGACTACCCGACGATCCAGGTCCAGACCTTCTATCCGGGCGCGAGCCCGGAGGTGATGACGTCGGCGGTCACCGCGCCGCTGGAGCGGCAGTTCGGCCAGATGCCGTCGCTGAACCAGATGTCGTCGCAAAGCTCGGCCGGCGCGTCGGTGATCACGCTGCAGTTCTCGCTCGACCTGCCGCTCGACATCGCCGAACAGGAAGTGCAGGCCGCGATCAACGCGGCCGGCAACCTGCTGCCGTCCGACCTCCCGGCCCCGCCGATCTATGCGAAGGTCAACCCGGCCGACGCGCCGGTGCTGACCCTCGCGATCACGTCGAAGACCCTGCCGCTCACCCAGGTGCAGGACCTGACCGACACGCGTCTCGCGATGAAGATCTCGCAGATCGCGGGCGTCGGCCTCGTCAGCCTGTCGGGCGGCAACCGGCCGGCCGTGCGGATCCAGGCGAACCCGACCGCGCTCGCGCAGTACGGGATGAACCTCGACGACCTGCGCACGACGATCTCGAACCTGAACGTGAACACGCCGAAGGGCAACTTCGACGGCCCGACGCGCGCGTACACGATCAACGCGAACGACCAGCTCACCAGCGCCGATCAATACAACGACGCGGTCGTCGCCTACAAGAGCGGCCGCCCGGTGATGCTGACCGACGTCGCGAAGATCGTCGCCGGCTCCGAGAACACCAAGCTCGGCGCGTGGGTCAATGCGGAGCCCGCGATCATCCTGAACGTGCAGCGCCAGCCGGGCGCGAACGTGATCGCGACCGTCGACGCGATCAAGGCGCAGCTGCCGAAGCTGCAGGAGACGCTGCCCGCCGCGCTCGACGTGCAGATCGTCACCGACCGCACGACGATGATCCGCGCCGCCGTGCGCGACGTGCAGTTCGAGCTGCTGCTCGCGGTCGCGCTGGTCGTGCTGGTGATGTACCTGTTCCTCGCGAACGTCTACGCGACCATCATCCCGAGCCTGTCGGTGCCGCTGTCGCTGATCGGCACGCTCGCGGTGATGTACATGGCCGGCTTCTCGCTGAACAACCTGTCGCTGATGGCGCTCACCATCGCGACCGGCTTCGTCGTCGACGACGCGATCGTGATGATCGAGAACATCGCGCGCTACGTCGAGGAAGGCGACACGGGCCTCGAGGCCGCGCTGAAGGGCTCGAGACAGATCGGCTTCACGATCATCTCGCTGACGGTGTCGCTGATCGCGGTGCTGATCCCGCTGCTGTTCATGGGCGACGTGGTCGGCCGCCTGTTCCACGAGTTCGCGATCACGCTCGCGGTGACGATCGTGATCTCGGCGATCGTGTCGCTCACGCTCGTGCCGATGATGTGCGCGAAGCTGCTGCGCCATTCGCCGCCGCCGGAGAGCCATCGCTTCGAGGCGCGCGTGCACCGCGCGATCGACTGGGTGATCGCACGCTACGGGGTCGCGCTCGAATGGGTGCTGAACCGCCAGCGCTCGACGCTCGTCGTCGCGGTGCTGACGCTCGTGCTGACCGGCCTGCTCTACGTGTTCATACCGAAGGGCTTCTTCCCCGCGCAGGATACCGGCGTGATCCAGGCGATCACGCAGGCGCCGCAGTCGATCTCGTACGGCGCGATGGCCGAACGCCAGCAGGCGCTCGCGGCCGAGATCCTGAAGGATCCGAACGTCGCGAGCCTCACGTCGTTCATCGGCGTCGACGGCAGCAACATCACGCTGAACAGCGGCCGGATGCTGATCAACCTGAAGGCGCGCGACGCCCGCTCCGAATCGTCCGCGCAGATCATCCGCGACCTGCAGCAGCGCGTCGCGAACGTGACCGGCATCTCGCTGTTCATGCAGTCGGTGCAGGACCTGACGATCGACTCGACCGTGAGCCCGACGCAGTACCAGTTCATGCTGACGAGCCCGAACCCGGACGAGTTCGCGACCTGGGTGCCGAAGCTCGTCACGCGGCTGCAGAAGGAGCCGTCGCTCGCCGACGTCGCGACCGACCTGCAGAGCAACGGCCAGTCGGTCTACATCGAGATCGACCGCGCGAGCGCCGCGCGCTTCGGCATCACGCCGGCGACCGTCGACAACGCGCTGTACGACGCGTTCGGCCAGCGCATCGTGTCGACCATCTTCACGCAGTCGAACCAGTACCGCGTGATTCTCGAGTCGGAACCGAAGGAGCAGCATTACGCCGAATCGCTGAGCGACATCTACCTGCCGTCCGCGGGCGGCGGCCAGGTGCCGCTGTCGTCGATCGCGTCGTTCCACGAGCGGCCGTCGCCGCTGCTCGTCGCGCACCTGTCGCAGTTCCCGTCGACGACGATCTCGTTCAACCTCGCGCCGGGCGCGTCGCTCGGCGAGGCCGTGAAGGCGATCGGCGCCGCCGAGCAGGACATCGGCCTGCCCGGCTCGTTCCAGACGCGCTTCCAGGGCGCCGCGCTCGCGTTCCAGGCGTCGCTGTCGAACCAGCTGTTCCTGATCCTCGCGGCGGTCGTCACGATGTACATCGTGCTCGGCGTGCTGTACGAGAGCTACATCCACCCGATCACGATCCTGTCGACGCTGCCGTCGGCCGGCGTCGGCGCGCTGCTTGCGCTGATGATCACCGGGCACGACCTCGACATCATCGGGATCATCGGGATCGTGCTGCTGATCGGCATCGTGAAGAAGAACGCGATCATGATGATCGACTTCGCGCTCGAAGCCGAGCGGGTCGAAGGCAAGCCGCCGCGCGAGGCGATCTACCAGGCGTGCCTGCTGCGCTTCCGGCCGATCCTGATGACGACGCTCGCCGCGCTGCTCGGCGCGGTGCCGTTGATCGTCGGCGCGGGTGCGGGCTCCGAGCTGCGCCAGCCGCTCGGGATCGCGATCGCGGGCGGCCTGATCGTGTCGCAGGTGCTGACGCTGTTCACGACGCCGGTGATCTACCTCGGCTTCGACAGCCTCGCGCGCCGCGTGCGCGGCTGGTTCGAGCGGCACGGCCCCGGCGCCGATGCCGGCAAGCACACGGGTGCGTAAATGAACCGCCCCCCACGCTCACTTCGTTCGCGTGGGGGGGCGCAGCCCCCCCATCTCCCGAAAACGCATCCGTCGGAACACGCGGCCGCCCAGCGAGTGCCAACATGAACCTGTCGCGCCCCTTCATCACCCGCCCCGTCGCGACGACGCTGCTCGCGCTCGGCGTCGCGCTCGCGGGCCTGTTCGCATTCATCAGGCTGCCGGTGTCGCCGCTGCCGCAGGTCGACTTCCCGACCATCTCGGTGCAGGCGTCGCTGCCCGGCGCGAGCCCCGAGACGGTCGCGACCAGCGTGACGAGCCCGCTCGAGCGGCACCTCGGCTCAATCGCCGACGTCAGCGAAATGACGTCGACCAGCACCGTCGGCAACGCGCGGATCATCCTGCAATTCGGGCTGAACCGCGACATCGACGGCGCCGCGCGCGACGTGCAGGCCGCGATCAACGCGGCGCGCGCCGACCTGCCCGCGTCGCTCAGGAGCAACCCGACGTATCGCAAGGTCAACCCGGCCGACTCGCCGATCATGATCGTGTCGCTCACGTCGGAAACGTCGTCGCCCGCGAAACTGTACGACGCCGCATCGACGGTGCTGCAGCAGTCGCTGTCGCAGATCGACGGGATCGGCCAGGTGTCGGTGAGCGGCTCCGCGAACCCGGCCGTGCGCGTCGAGCTCGAGCCGCATGCGCTGTTCCACTACGGGATCGGTCTCGAGGACGTGCGGGCCGCGCTCGCGTCCGCGAACGCGAACAGCCCGAAGGGCGCGATCGAGTTCGGCCCGAAGCACTACCAGCTCTATACGAACGACCAGGCGTCGCAGGCGTCGCAGTACAGCGACCTCGTCGTCGCTTACCGCAAAGGCGCGGCCGTGCGGCTGTCCGACCTGTCCGAGGTCGTGGACGGCGTCGAGGACCTGCGCAACCTCGGTTTGTCGAACGGCAAGCGCGCGGTGCTCGTGATCCTCTACCGCTCGCCCGGCGCGAACATCATCGAGACGATCGACCGCGTGCGCGCGGCGCTGCCGCAGCTCACCGCGTCGCTGCCGGCCGACATCACGGTCACGCCGGTGCTCGACCGTTCGACGACGATCCGTGCGTCGCTGAAGGACACCGAGCACACGCTGCTGATCGCGGTCAGCCTGGTCGTGATGGTCGTGTTCCTGTTCCTGCGCAACTGGCGCGCGACGCTGATCCCGAGCGTCGCGGTGCCGATCTCGATCGTCGGCACGTTCGGCGCGATGTACCTGCTCGGCTTCTCGATCGACAACCTGTCGCTGATGGCGCTGATCGTCGCGACCGGCTTCGTCGTCGACGATGCGATCGTCGTGCTCGAGAACATCACGCGCCACATCGAGAACGGCAAGCCGAGGTTGCAGGCCGCGTTCGACGGCGCGCGCGAGGTCGGCTTCACCGTGCTGTCGATGAGCATCTCGCTCGTCGCGGTGTTCCTGCCGATCCTGCTGATGGGCGGCATCGTCGGGCGGCTGTTCCGCGAGTTCGCACTGACGCTGTCGCTCGCGATCGGCGTGTCGCTCGCGGTGTCGCTCACCGTCACGCCGATGATGTGCGCGCGGCTGCTGCGCGAAGCGCACGACGTGCAGGAGGAAGGCCGCCTCGGCCGCTTCCTCGAGCGCTTCTTCACGCGGATGCAGCGCGGCTACGAGCGCTCGCTGTCGTGGGCGCTGCGCCGCCCGCTGCTGGTGCTGCTGATCCTGTTCGCGACGATCGGGCTGAACGTCTACCTGTACATCATCGTGCCGAAGGGCTTCTTCCCGCAGCAGGACACCGGGCTGATGATCGGCGGCATCCAGGCCGACCAGTCGACCTCGTTCCAGGCGATGAAGCTGAAGTTCGCCGAGATGATGCGGATCGTGCAGGCCAACCCGAACGTGAAGAGCGTCGCGGGCTTCACCGGCGGCACGCAGACCAACTCGGGCTTCATGTTCGTCACGCTGAAGGACCGCACCGAGCGCAAGCTGTCGGCCGACCAGGTGATCCAGCAGTTGCGCAGGCCGCTGTCGGACGTCGCGGGCGCGCGCACGTTCCTGCAGGCCGCGCAGGACATCCGCGTCGGCGGCCGGCAAAGCAGCGCGCAGTACCAGTTCACGCTGCTCGGCGATTCGAGCGCCGAGCTGTACAAGTGGGCGCCGCTCCTGACCGAGGCGCTGCAAAAGCGCGCCGAGCTGACCGACGTGAACTCCGACCAGCAGCAAGGCGGCCTCGAGGCGATGGTGACGATCGACCGCGCGAGCGCCGCGCGGCTCGGCATCAAGCCCGCGCAGATCGACAACACGCTGTACGACGCGTTCGGCCAGCGCCAGGTCTCGACGATCTACAACCCGCTGAACCAGTACCACGTCGTGATGGAGGTCGCGCCGAAATACTGGCAGAGCCCGGAGATGCTGAACCAGGTGTGGATCAGCACGTCGGGCGGCAGCGCGAACGGCTCGCAGACCACCAACGCGGCGGCCGGCACCTTCGTCGCGACCTCGGCCGGCACGTCGAGCGCCGGCACGGCCGCGACGAGCGCCGCGGCGATCGCGTCCGATTCCGCGCGCAACCAGGCGCTGAACTCGATCGCGTCGAGCGGCAAGTCGAGCGCGTCGTCGGGCGCGGCGGTGTCGACGTCGAAGTCGACGATGATTCCGCTGTCCGCGATCGCGACCTTCGGCCCGAGCACGACGCCGCTGTCGGTCAACCACCAGGGGCTGTTCGTCGCGACGACGATCTCGTTCAACCTGCCGCCGGGCGTGTCGCTGTCGCAGGCGACCCAGGTGATCTACCAGACGATGGCGCAGATCGGCGTGCCGCCGACGATCGTCGGCAGCTTCCAGGGCACCGCGCAGGCGTTCCAGCAGTCGCTCAGCAACCAGCCGATCCTGATTCTCGCGGCGCTGCTGGCCGTCTACATCGTGCTCGGGATCCTGTACGAAAGCTACATCCACCCGATCACGATCCTGTCGACGCTGCCGTCGGCCGGCGTCGGCGCCCTGCTCGCGCTGCTGCTGTTCAAGACCGAGTTCAGCATCATCGCGCTGATCGGCGTGATCCTGCTGATCGGTATCGTGAAGAAGAACGCGATCATGATGGTCGACTTCGCGATCGACCAGACGCGCAACGGCAACAAATCGTCGTTCGATGCGATCCACGAGGCGTGCCTGCTGCGCTTCCGGCCGATCATGATGACCACGATGGCGGCACTCCTCGGCGCGCTGCCGCTCGCGTTCGGCCACGGCGACGGCGCCGAGCTGCGCGCGCCGCTCGGGATCGCGATCGCCGGCGGCCTGATCATGTCGCAGGTGCTGACGCTCTATACGACGCCGGTCGTCTATCTGTACATGGACCGGTTCCGCGTGTGGGGCGAAAAGCGCCGCAACCGCCGCGGCGATTCGGGCGGACCGGCGGTGGCCGGGGATTAAGCGGACCACGAGCAGGCGGCCGCGCCACGCGGCCGCCTGACAGGCTTGCACGCAAGCGGCGATCGGCTATCGTGTGTCCATGCCCACCCTCGCGCCCCGTCCCTGGGACCCGCCATGAACGTCCAGCTGAACCATACGATCGTCTGGTGCCGCGACAAGCACGCATCGAGCCGCTTCCTGACCGAACTTCTGGAACTGCCGCCGCCGACGCCGTTCGGCGCGATGCTGGTCGTCCAGCTCGACAACGGCGTGTCGCTCGACTTTTACGAAAAAGAGGGGGAGATCACGGCCCAGCACTACGCGTTCCTGACCGACGAGGCCGGCTTCGATCGCGTGTTCGCGCGCATTCGCGCGCGCGGCCTGCCGCACTGGGCGGATCCGGCGAAGCGGCAGCCCGGTGAGATCTACCGCCATGACGGCGGTCGTGGTGTGTATTTCGACGATCCGGACGGTCACTTCCTCGAGGTGATGACGCGGCCGTACGTGCTGAACGGATAACGAAGCGCGTCGGCCGGTGTTGCACCGGCCGACGCGGCGGCGCGGGCAGCGCCCTCGGTCGGACGCCGTCCCGCCCGGACGCCCTCTGACGCCCGCTGACTCCGTTACTCGGCGGCGGCAGCCGTCTTGCGCGGACGGCGCGCGCGGGTCGCCGTCTTGCGGGCCGGCTTCTTCGGCTTGGCGCCGGCTGCTGCGTCGGCGGCCGCTTCAACGGTCGATTCGGCGGCCGGTGCGGCTTCGTGCGACGGCTGCGCGGCAGCCGCCGACGCACCGTACTCGCCGGCCGTCGGCGCCGCGTGCTGCGCCGCGACGTGCCGGTCCTCACCGTGGTCCGCGTCGCGATGCGTCGCTACTGCCTGCTTGCCTTCGGTGTGCTTGCCGTCCGTGTGCTTGTCGCCACCGTGCTTCGCACCGCCGTGCGCGGCCTCGTCCGGATTCGCCGCCGTGTGACGGCCGGCCCCCTTCGCATCGCCGGCCTGCTTCACGCCGGCCTTCTTCGCCCCTGCCTTCTTCGCCGCGGTCTTGCGCGCGCGCTTGCGGCCGTCCTTCGCGTCACCGTGCGTGTCGGTAGCTTCATTCGCGTCGGCCGTCGCGGCCGGCACGAGCGCCGCTTCGTTCACGACGTCGACGACGTCCGCCTCGTCGGCGTCGGGCCGCACGCTTTCGTCGACAGCCACGTCCGCCCGCTGCCCGGCGCCGCGGCTCGCGCTCGGCCGTTGGGCTTCCCCGTGGCCCGCCGTGACCGTGCTGCGCGCCGCCCGTATCGCGCGCCGCCGCCACCGGCTCGGCCGCCGCCGCGGACTGGCGCGGCCGCGACACGAACGCGCCCGACTTGTCGTCGCGACCCACCTCGAGCAGGCCGCGCGCCTGCGCTTCGTCGAGCAGGTTGCCGAACGCGCGGAAACCGTAATACGACTCGTTGAAGTCCGGCTTGCGGCGCTTGATCGCGCTCTTGAGCACCGACGCCCAGATCTTGCCGACGTCGTCGCGCTCCGACGCCAGCGCATCGAACGTCTCGACCGCGAGCGCGATCGCCTCGCTGCGGCGCACTTCCAGTTCCGGCTTGCGCGACGGCTCGTCGGCGCGCTTCGCGCCGCCGTTGCCGGTGCGCTGCTGTTCGCGCTTCGCCAGCGCGCGCTGCTGCTCGCGCACCAGGTCGTCGTAGAAAATGAATTCGTCGCAGTTCGCGACCAGCAGGTCCGACGTCGACTTCTTCACGCCGACCCCGATCACCTTCTTCGCGTTCTCGCGCAGCTTCGACACGAGCGGCGAGAAATCCGAGTCGCCGCTGATGATCACGAACGTATCGACGTGCGACTTCGTGTAGCAGAGATCGAGCGCGTCCACGACGAGCCGGATGTCGGCCGAATTCTTGCCCGACTGGCGCACGTGCGGAATCTCGATCAGCTCGAAGCTCGCCTCGTGCATCGAGGCCTTGAAGCCCTTGTAGCGCTCCCAGTCGCAATACGCCTTCTTCACGACGATGCTGCCCTTCAGCAGCAGCCGCTCCAGCACGGGCTTGATGTCGAATTTCTCGTACTTCGCGTCGCGCACGCCGAGCGCGACGTTCTCGAAGTCGCAGAACACGGCCATGCTGACGTTGTCCAGGGGTAATGCCATGTGTACTCCAACCGGTTGGTCGCCGCGTTGTATTGCCTGGCGGCGAAAAATGCATCGCGCACATGATAGCCGGTCGGCGGGGCGATTCCGCGATCCGTGCGCGCGAGCGCGCGTAGACGGGGCGCCGCGCCGGCCGTTTCGGTGCGGTACAGCCCCAGTTACCCGAGCGCCGCCGCCCCGATCGACATACACTTGAGTATCGGTCGTCCGTCCCTATCTGGAAGGACGACGCATCGAGCAAGGAGCGGTTTCATGACGACGAAGGTATTGCTGATTGGCGCGACCGGCCGCACCGGCCGGGCCTGCGCGGATCTGCTGCTGGAGCAGCCGGAATTCGAGGTGACTGCGCTGGTGCGCCGGCACGGCTATGCGCTGCCGGGCGCGAAGGTCGTCGAGGCCGATCTGGCGGGCGATTTCTCGCACGCGTTCCAGGGCATCACGCACGTGATCTACGCGGCCGGCTCGGCGGAATCGGAAGGCGCCGCCGAAGAGGAGCAGATCGACCGCGACGCGGTCGCGCGCGCGGCCGAGCATGCGCTCGCCTACAACGTGCAGAAGCTGGTCGTGATCAGTTCGCTGACCGCGTACTGGCCGGAGCGCAGCGGCGACGCGCTGCGCCACTACTCGCAGATGAAGCGCGAAGGCGACGACCGCGTGATCGCGTCGGGCATCGACTACGTGATCCTGCGCCCCGGCCCGCTCGCGGACGGCCCGGGCGTCGGCAAGATCGCGCTGACCGAGGAGCCGCTCGACGCAGCGCCGCCGGTGTCGCGCCAGGATGTCGCGTGGGCCGCGATCGAGGCGATCAAGCTGGGCATTTCGCGCAAGGTCATCGGCTTCGTCGGCGGCAGCGTGCCGATCGAACAGGCGTTGCGCGCCTGACGCTTGCCCGGCCGGCCCGCGCCGCCACGGGCCGGCCGCGTGTCATCGCGCCTGCGGCCCGCGAAGCGGGCCGCTTGACGGCGGGCTGACCGCCTGCTCGTGGCTGCTTACGGCTTCGGATGCGCGTCGGCCCATGCCTTCACCGCGCCGAGCGTGTTCTGGACATGCTTGTCGGGCGACAGGCTCGTATATTCGTACAACACCTTCCCTTCCGGCGAAATCACGTAGGACACGCGGTTCGCGCGATCGAGCGCGGGCAGCTTCGCGTCGTATTCGCGGATGATCTTCGCGTCCGGATCGGCCGCGACCGGGAACTTGCTGCGGCACTCGCTCACCGAGAACTTCGTCAGCGTGTCGATGTTGTCCGCGGATACGCCGATCACCGTCGCGCCGTAAGCCTTGTAACGATCGACCGCGTCCGCGAACGCATGCGCCTCGATGGTGCAGCCCTTCGTGAACGCGGCCGGGTAGAAGTACAGCACGACCGGTCCGTGCTTCAGCGCATCGGCCAGCGAGTACGTGTAAGTCTTGCCGCCCAGCGACGCCTGCGTCGTGAAGTCGGGCGCCGCGGCGCCCGGCTTCAATTCCGCCTGCGCGACCCGCGCATGGCCGGCCACCAGCAGCGCCGCCGCGGCGCCCACCCATAGTTTTCGCTTCATCTGCGTCCTCATTTCTTATAAAGTCAGCCTCGATGTAGGCCGCATCGGCGTTCGCCTGTCGAACGCCGATGTGCGCGACCCGGTCCAGCGGCCGTGCCAGCCGCGGCCGGCCGGTTAAAGATTTCGCGCAGCCTGCCGTTATTTCTTCCGGACAACCAGTTCCAGCCCTTCACGTCAGCGAGACACATGGAAGCCAACAGGAAACAGACGCCACGCAAGGGCTCCTGGCGCAATGCCTTGCATACGCTGCGCCGCTTCGCCTGGTCGGGCGGCGCGCTGATGCCTGCGCGCGCCGGCGCGCCGCGCCGCGACGACACCGTGCGCAACTGGCTGGAACAGACGGTCGGCACGGTGGACTTCCTCGCCCATGTCGACCGCGAGCTGCGTTTCCTGTACGTGTCCGATGCGAGCCTGCGCTTCATCGGCTATCACCGCGACTACCTGCACACGCTGACGCTGCGCGACCTGATCGCGGAACAGGATACCGCGACGCTCGAAGGCCTGCTTGCACGCGCCGCGCGCTCCGGCCAGGTCGAGAAGGCGACGATGTGCATCGTCAAGTCGCTCACCTATCCGCTCGACGTCGAGGTCCGCGCGTTCAAGAGCCGCCACCACGGCGTCGACGGCTTCGCGATCGCGGCGTTCGACGTGTCGGCCTGGCGTGCGCTCGAGGCCCGCCTGACGTACGAGATGCACCACGACCCGATGACGGGGCTCGGCAACCTGTCCGCACTCGTGCCGGCGCTGATGCGCGCGCAGCAGGCCGCCGACGAAAGCGGCACCTGTGCCGCCCTGCTGCTGCTCGACCTCGACGACTACCAGCGCATCAACCGTGCGCTCGGCTACGACGCCGGCGACACGCTGTTGCGCGACACCGCGCAGCGGCTGCAGGCGCTCGTCGCGCCCGGCGAGCAGCTCGCGCGTGTCGCGAGCGACAAGTTCGCGGTCGTGCTCACCGCACCGGACCGCGCGCACGCGAGCAATGCCGCGGACGCGCTCGCGCGCCGGCTGCAGGCCGCGGTGCGCGAACCTTACGCGTACCAGGGGCAGACCGTCCACCTGTCCGCGAGCATCGGCATCGCCGTGTACCCGGACGAACGGGCTGCGCCCCATCGCGCGCAGCATCACAGCCCGCTGCTGCGCCGCGCCGACCACGCACTCGCGCAGGCGAAGGCATCGGGCGGCAACGCGCTCGCGTTTCACGCGCCGGTCGACGATCCGGCCGACGCCGAGCGGCTCAAGCTCGAAGCCGACCTGTACGACGGCGTGCGCAACGGCGAGTTCTCGCTCCACTTCCAGCCGATCACGCGCAGCCAGTCGGGGGCGGTGGACGGCGTCGAGGCGCTGATCCGCTGGCGTCATCCGGTGCACGGCCTCGTGCCGCCGGCGACCTTCATTCCGCTCGCCGAATCGATCGGCCTGATCAACTATCTCGGCAACTGGGTGCTCAAGGCCGCGTGCATGCAGCTCGTCGCCTGGGATCGCCAGGGGCTCGCGCTGCAGTACGTGGCGGTCAACGTGTCGCCGCAGCAGTTCCGCGACCCGCGCTTCACGCAGAGCGTGCGCGAGGCGATCGCGCTGACGGGCATCGACCCGCGCCGCATCGTGCTGGAAATCACCGAAAGCCTGCTGATGCACGACCCCGTGCAGGCAAAGGGGCTGCTCGAGGAGCTGACCGAGCTCGGCATCCGCTTCGCGATCGACGATTTCGGCACCGGCTATTCGAGCCTCGCCTACCTGCAGCGCTTCCCGCTCGCGAAGCTGAAGATCGATCGCAGCTTCGTCGAGAACCTGCTGACGTCGCGCAACGACCGCGCGATCGTGTCGGCGGTGGTCGGCCTCGCGCAGACGCTCGATCTCGAGCTCGTCGCGGAAGGCGTCGAGACCGAGGCGCAGCGCGAACTGCTGACCGAGATGGGCTGCAACCACATCCAGGGCTGGCTCGTGTGCCAGGCGCTGCCGTCCGAGGAACTCGCACGGCGCTTCGAGGCGCAACAGCTGCGCCTGCACGCCGCCTGACACGCGCGGCGAACCGGATAGATCCGTATGTCAATCACCGCACACCTGCCCCGCACGGCGCTGCTCGACAAGCTGTGGGCCCGGATGAACGAACGGGGCGACTTCCCGCTGCTGTCGGAGTCGCTGCGCGCGACGATGGCCGCGATGAAGAACGACGACCTCGACTTCACCGCGCTCGTGCGCGTCGTGCTGTCGGATTTCGCGCTCACGCAGAAAGTCCTGCGGCTCGCCAATTCCGCGATGTACATGGCGTTCGGCGGCAACATCACGACCGTCACGCGGGCGCTGATGGTGCTCGGCATGGACACGGTCGGCCATCTGGTCGTCGGGCTGAAGCTCGTCGATCACTTCCACCACAGCACGCCGCGCCGCATCGACGCGAAGCTCGAGCTGAACCGCGCGCTGCTGTCCGGCTGCGTCGCCCGCAAGCTCACCGAGCACGCGGAGCTGCGCGGCGGCGAGGAAGCCGTCGTCTGCACGCTGATGCGCCAGGTCGGCAAGCTGCTGGTGGTCTGCTATCTCGACAGCGAATGGGACCGGATCCGCCGTCGCGCCGCCGAGCTGGACGGCGACGATGCGGCCGCGTGCATCGACGTGCTCGGCGTCGGCTTCGACGAGATCGGCCTGGAAGCCGCCGCGAGCTGGCGGCTGCCCGACGTGATCCGCGCCGGGATGGCCGACGACGACGGCCGTACCGCGCATGCCGCGAGCCTCGACGAGGACGATGACGACGCCGACCGCCAGCGCTCCCGCGACGCGTGCGCCGACGACAGCCCCGGCCGCGTACGCTGGCTGCGCGCGGTGAGCCGCTGCTCGACCGATGTCGCCGGTGCGCTCGCGATGCCCGCGGGGCCGCAGCGCGACGCGCACATCGCGGTGCTCGCGCAGCACTACAGCCAGGAGCTGGACATCGACGCCGACGCGCTGGTGGCGATCGCCGACCGGCTCGCATCCGAGGAAGCGAGCGACACCGTGATGCGCGAGATCGTCGAGCTGCGCGCGAACGCCGACGCGATCGCGCGGGCGCAGCCCGATCCCGAGGCATGCCTCGAGGCCGGTCTCGCGGACCTGCGCGCGCTGCCGTCCGAGCACGTGCTGACGCCTGTGCTCGCGCTCGCGTCGGAAAGCCTGCTCGCGGGCCTCGCGTTCACGCGCACCGTGATGTTCGTGCGCCGGGAAGACGGCGCGTTCGCCGCGCGTCTCGGCTTCGGCCCGGGCGTCGATGCGGCGCTCGACCGGCTGTGCTTCGACGAGCGCTTCGAGCCGGACGTGTTCCATCTCGCGATCACGAACTCGGTCGGCATCTTCATCGAGCAGGCGCAGGACCCGAAGATGGTGAAGCGCCTGCCCGCGTGGTATCTCGACGCGCTTCCGGACACGCGCGCGTTCGTGCTGCTGCCGGTGCGCGTCGGCGCGAAAACGGTCGGCCTGCTGTACGGCGACTGGGCCGGCGCGCAGCCGGCGCGCAAGATCACGCAGCAGGAGATGAGCGTGCTCAACGAACTCGCGCGCGAACTGGGGCGGTTCTTTCCCGCGTAATCGGCGTGATGCGGGCGGCGCCCCAAAAGCAAACCGGCCGCAAAAGCGGCCGGCTGCAGGTACGACGGATCGAAATGCTTACTTGAGCGTGACCGGCACGCTGAAGTACTTCTTCGCGAGGTTGTCGATCGTGCCGTCGGCCTTCAGTTCCTTCAGCGCCTGATCGAGCGCGGTCTTCAGCGCCGCGTCGTTCTTGCGCAGGCCGAAGCCGACGCCCGAACCGAGGATCTCGGCATCGCTGACCGTGCCGCCGGCGAAGCCGAAGCCCTGGCCTTGCGGCTTCGACAGGAAGCCCTTCGAGCCCGCCTCCGAATCCTGGAACGCCGCGTCGAGACGGCCCGACTTCAGGTCGGCGTAGGCCAGGTCCTGCGTCTGGTACGGCACGACTTCGACGCCGGCCGGCGCCCACTTCTTCTTCGCGTACGCTTCCTGGATCGTGCCCTGCAGCACGCCGACGCGCTTGCCCTTCAGTGCTTGCGGGGTCGGCTGCAGGCCGCTGCCCTGCTTCGCGATCAGCTGGTTCGGGATCGTGTAGATCGGATCGGTGAACGCAATCGCGTGCTTGCGCTGGTCGGTGATCGTCATGTCCGAGTTGATCGCGTCGAACTTGCGCGCCTGCAGCGCGGGGATCAGGCCGTCGAAGTCGTTCTCGACCCACACGCACTTCGTCTTCAGCTTCGCGCACACCGCGTTGCCGATGTCGATGTCGAAGCCGGTCAGCTTGCCGTCGGGCGTCTTGTATTCGAACGGCGCGTACGAGGCCTCGACGCCGAACCGGATCTCCTTCAGATCCGCTGCCATCGCGCTGCCTGCCGCCACGGCCGATGCCGCCACTACCGCGTGCGCGGCCACTTTACGCCAATCCAACTTCATCAGGTGTTCTCCTCGATACTCGAATGTTCCGGAACTACGGGCGCATGCATCATCGCAGGGTCGGATGACGACGCCAATGCCGATGCCGCGCCTTGATGCGGCGCAACAGCCGCAAGGCCGCGATTGTACCAATCCGCGCGGCCCGGCATGGCAAAGCGGCCGCCGGCCCGCGATGCTGCGCTGCGTGCACGATGACGGCAGGGTGCGCCGTCGAACTTGCAAGACGATGTCGCAAATACGCAAGCGCGACGCACGGGCCGTCTGCGCGGCATGCGGGCGTCGATCGCAAAAAAGGGAAATGCGGCCGGACGATGCGGGGGCCGCGGCCCCCGCAGCCACGCGCCACCAGCCTTGGATCAGACGAGTGCGGCCAGCGTCTCGCGCGTCGTATCGACCACGAGCAGGCCCGCGCGCAGGCCCGGCTTGACAGCCGGATTCGGAAACACGATGCGCTCCTCGTCGTGCTGCACCGTGTAGCGGTAGTCGCCGTCCTGCGCGAGCACGGTACCGCGCGCGAACGCGGTGAAATTCGCGACGTCGGCCGCGACGAACAGCTCGAGCGCATCGCTCTGCTTCGTGATCTGGTCGATCACGGTGAACACGCGCGGCAACGCGGCGTCGACGTCGCGCGGCGCACCGGACACGAGCCTGCGCACCGCACGGTCCGCCGGCGCGAAGCGCGACAGGTCGTTCTGGCCGAACGGCCGCACCTTGCCGAGTTCGAGCGTGCACGCGAGCGCGCCGCAGTGCTCGGCCGTGTAATGCGAATACGTGTTGCCCTTCGCGGTATGCAGCAGCACGGCCGCGATGCGCGCATCGCCGAGCCATTCGACCATCTTGCGCGTCGGCGGCGTGCCCGTGTGGGGCAGCAGCGCGAACTGTTCGAACACCGATGCGCGGATCGCCGTGTGCATGTCGACGTGCCAGCGCGCGCTGCCTGCCGGCGCGGCCGCGAAGAACGCGGCGGCAGCCGCTTCGAGCTGCACCGCGCGCGGCGCTTCGCGGCTCGCGGGCACTTGCGCGTGACGGCCGCTGAACAGGCGGTTCAGGTCGTCGTCGAGATAGCGTGCGCCCGCGCGCATCGCCGGCACGTTGCCGAGCACGACGAGCAGCCGGCACGCGAGCGGCAGCGTGCCCGCCGCGAGATCGCGCACGAGCATCGACAGCAGCTCGATCGGCGCGGTCTCGTCGCCATGCACGCCGGCCGACACGAGCACGCTCGCACGCGCCGCAGCGCCCGCTTCGTCCGCTGCCGGCTCGAGCGCGAGCAGCCCGTCGCCGAGCCAATGCCAGCGCACCGCGCCGTTCGCGCACACGCCGCCGTCGGAGGCCGGCGCGCCGCCCGCGAGCGTGAACGCGAGGAAGTCGTCGAGCAGCACGGCGGCCGGCATGCGGGACTCAGCGCTGGAAGTCATACAGCGACCCGACGCGCAGGATCTGCGTGAGCTCGTCGAGCGCCGTGCGCGATTCGTCGAGCAGCGTCGGATCGGCGAGGTCTTCCGGTGCGAGACGGTCGCGGTAGTGCTTTTCGATCCACGCGTCGAGCGACGCGAACAGCGTGTCGTTGATCCACACGTTCGACGTGACGGCCGCACGCTCGGCGTCGTTCAGCACGACGCGCAGGCGCAGGCAAGCCGGGCCGCCGCCGTTCTTCATGCTTTCGCGCAGGTCGAACACGAGCACGTCGCGGATCGGGCCGTTGCCGGCCGCGAGCTGGTCGAGATAGGCGGCAACGTTCGCGTTCTCGCGGCATTCCTGCGGCACGACGAGCACTTGCGAGCCGTCCGCGCGCGACAGCAGCTGGCTGTTGAACAGGTACGACGTGACCGCATCGTTCACGCTCACGGCCGCATCGGGCACCTCGATCACGTTCAGCCGCGCACCGCGCGCGTCGAGCGTGGCCGTCAGCGTGTCGTAGATCGCCTGCTTGTTGACGAACGCGCGCTCGTGCGTGAACAGCGTGTCGCGGTTGCCGACCGAGATCACGTCGTTGTGGAACACGCCTGCATCGATCACGTCCGGATCCTGCTGCGCATAGACCGTCGCCGTTTCGGCGAGACCGTGGCGATGCGCGACCGCGCGGCTCGCCTCGAAGGTCTGGCGCGCCGGGAAGCGCTTCGGCTCCACGCCGCGTCGGTATTCCGCGCGGCCGTACACGAAGAACTCGACGCCCGGCAGGCCGTATTCGGCGCAAAAGCGCGTGTGGTTGGCCGCGCCCTCGTCGCCGAGCGCCGGCGTGCCCGTCAGCGCCTCGTGCACCGCGAAGTGCGCGGGGTCGGCGAACAGCGTCGACAGCGTGCGGCGCGTCGCTTCGTGCTCGATCGCGCGATGCAGCTTGCTGCACAGGTTGGCCGGCGTGAAGTGCACGCGGCCGTCGCTCGTGTCGGCCGACGGGCTGACGGTCGCCGCGTTCGCGGTCCACATCGCCGACGCCGAGCTCGCCGCGGCGAGCAGCTCGGGCGCCTGCTTCGCGGCCTTCGCGATCACGTCCGCGTCCTTGCCGGAGAAGCCGAGCTCGCGCAGCAGGCGCAGCGACGGGCGCTCCTGCGGCGGCAGCACGCCTTGCGCGAAGCCGAGATCCGCGAGCTGCTTCATCTTGCGCAGCCCCTGCTTCGCGGCGGCCTTCGGATTCGCGGCC
This sequence comes from Burkholderia sp. USMB20, assembly GCF_000949135.2. Taxonomy (GTDB): domain Bacteria; phylum Pseudomonadota; class Gammaproteobacteria; order Burkholderiales; family Burkholderiaceae; genus Burkholderia. The sequence continues at coordinate 364,701 of NZ_JTAN02000018.1, forward strand.
GACTTCTCGTTGTTGAGCGACGCCACGTTGCCGAACGACAGCCCGGCGTAGTTGTGGGTCGGGCCGACGAGTCCGTCGAAATTGGCTTCTTGTGCGTTCATCGTCGTTCCCTCGATCAGAAATGCAGGCCCGGCGACAGGCTCGCGGGCAAGGTCAGTTGGGTGCTTTCCACCGACGCCATCGGATATGCGCAATAGTCGGCCGCGTAGTACGCGCTCGGCCGATGGTTGCCCGAGCGGCCCGTGCCGCCGAACGGCGCGGCGGACGATGCGCCGTTGGTCGGGCGGTTCCAGTTGACGATCCCCGCACGAATCGTGCGGCGGAAGTGGTCCCATGCGTTGGCGTCGTCGGCGAGCAGGCCGGCCGACAGGCCGAACGCCGTGTCGTTCGCGCGCTCGATCGCTTCGTCGAACGTCGCGTAGCGGACGATCTGCGCGAGCGGGCCGAAGTGCTCTTCGTCGGGCAGGTTCGCCACGCCGGTCACGTCGATGATCGACGCGTTCACGAAGCCGAGGCGCGGATCGCGCTGCGTCATCGCGATGATCGGCTGCGCGCCCTGCTCGATCAGGCGCGACTGCGCGTCGACGAGCTTGGCGGCCGCGCGTGCCGAGATCACCGCGCCCATGAACGGCTGCGGATAGGCGTCGAACACGTCGGCCGTGATCTTCGACGTGACGTCGGCGAAGCGTGCGAGGAAGCGGTCGCCGAACGCGCCCTGCGGCACGAAGATGCGGCGTGCGCACGTGCAGCGCTGGCCGGCCGACAGGAACGCCGACTGGATCGTGTGATGCACGGCCGCGTCGACGTCCTCGACTTCGCCGATCACGAGCGGGTTGTTGCCGCCCATCTCGAGCGCGAGCACGATTTCCGGACGGCCGCCGAACTGCTTGTGCAGCAGCGTGCCGGTATCCGAGCTGCCGGTGAAGAACAGCCCGTCGATCTGCCGGTGATTCGCGAGCGCGATGCCCGTGTCCTTCTCGCCCTGCACGAGGTTCAGCACGCCGGCCGGCAGACCGGCTTCCTGCCACACCTCGACCGTCGCGCGCGCAACGCCCGGCGCGAGCTCCGACGGCTTGAACACGACCGTGTTGCCCGCGATCAGCGCCGGCACGATATGACCGTTCGGCAAATGGCCGGGGAAGTTGTACGGACCGAACACCGCGACGACGCCGTGCGGGCGATGGCGCAGCACCGCGACGCCGTCGGCCATGTCCTGGCGCTTCTCGCCGGTGCGTTCCTGGTAGGCCTGGATCGAGATGCCGACCTTCGCGGCCATCGCCGCGACTTCGGTGCGGGCTTCCCACAGCGGCTTGCCCGTCTCGCGGCCGATCGCGGTCGCGATCGCTTCCTTGCGTTCGGTGAGCAGCGCGGCGAAGCGCTTGACGATTTCGCAGCGCGCTTCGAAGTCGAGCGCCGACCAGCCGGCGAACGCGCGGCGCGCGCTCGCGACCGCGCGGTCGACGTCGGCCGCCGACGCGCTTTCGCCCTGCCATGCGATCGCGTCGGTGCCCGGGTTGCGCGAAGCGAAGACGGGGCCCGAGCCTGCGACCCAGGCGCCGTCGATGAAGAGTTCCGTCATGATTCGTTTATCCCTGTTTGACTTTGAGCGGCAGCACGCGGACCGGATCGCCGGCCTTCACGTCGAGCGCGGCGGCATCGTCGGCCGACAGCACGAACGACCCGTTCACGACCACGCCCGGCGCGACGCCGACGCGGAAATCGCCGAGCGACGTGTTCGATACGAGCGACTTCGGCATATCGTCCCGCACGTCGGGCACGCCGATCGCGACCGGCACGACGACGCTCTCGCGCACCGTGCGCAGGTCGTTGATGTGGCATTCGAGCACCGGGCCCGCGTCGAAGATGTCGACGTGGTTCTGGTAGCGCAGCCCTTCGGCCTCGAGCATCTTGCGGGCCGGCAGCGTGTCGCGGTGCGTGAGGCCGACCGCGTCCTGCGCGTCCTGCGGCAGCAGGTCGACGTACACCGGATAGCGCGGCATCAGTTCCGCGAGGAACGACTTGCGGCCGTGCGAGCTGAGGTAGTCCGCCGCGTTGAAATCGATCTGGTAGAAGTGCGAACCGACCGCGCGCCAGAACGGCGACGTGCCGTCCTCGTCGAAGTGGCCGCGCAGTTCCGCGCAGATGCGTTCCGGGAAGCGTTCCCGGAACTGCGCGATGAACATGAAACGCGAGCGCGACAGCAGGCCGCCGACCCCGCCCGTGCGGTAACGCGGGCTCAGGAACAGCGAGCACACTTCCGCGTAGCCCGTCAGGTCGTGCGAGATGTTGAGCGCGGACATCCGCGTCCACACGCCGAGTTCCTGGCTCGCGTGCACGACCGTGCTCACGCGATAGTTGTAGAACGGCTGTTCGAGGCCGACCTGCGTCTCGATCCCGCACACGCCCGCGATGTCGCCCGTCTTCGATTCTTCCATCACGAAGAAGTAGCCGGCCTCGCCCGGCGCGGCCTCGCCGTCGAGCGTGCGGCGCGTGCGTTCGATGCGCGCGGCGAGCGCGTCGCGATCGGGCTTGAACGTGGTCAGGCCCGGCCCGGTTTCCTTCGCGAGCGACACGAGCGCGTCGACGTCGCCCGTTTGTACGACCCGAACGACGATCATGCTGCGTCTCCCTTCATGTCTTCATCGTCGCGGCGGTGCAGCGGCACGCAGCGCACGACATCACCATCCTTCACATCGAGCGCCGCGCGCACGTCGCCGGCGAGCGGCGCGTCGGCCGTATCGCCCGGCAGGTCGGCCAGCACGCAGCGGAACGATTCGCCGCTGCCGGTCGACACCATGTATGCGACGTCGCCCTGCTGATGCGCGGCTTCGCGCACCGTGCGCTCCGCGCCGTGCTTCACGCATGCGGTGCGGTCGACCTGCGCGGTCAGCACGGGGCCCGCGTCGAAGATGTCGACGAAGCGGTCCGGCTCGAAGCCTTCCTCGAGATGGATGTCGTACGCGAGCAGCGCCGTTTCGTTCGGCTCGCCGAGCACGCGCTGCGCGGCTTCCGGCAGCAGCGGCACGTAGAGCGGATACGCCGGCATCACTTCCGCGATGAACGTGCGGCTGCGGCCGCCCGACGCGATGTCGACGTCGGTGAAGTTGCGGCCGAAGAACTTGCGGCCCACCGCTTCCCAGAACGGCGATGCGCCCGTGCTGTCGCTCACGCCGAGCAGCAGCGTGAACACTTCCGGCGTGAAGCGGCGGCGGTTCGCGGCGATGTACATCATCCGCGCACGCGAGATCAGGTGCGCGGCCGCGTCGCCGCGCAGCGACGGATCGACGTAGAAGCCCGCCAGCCGGCTCTTGCCGGTCAGCTCGTGCGACATCGTGAGCGCATGGATCTTGCGGTTCACGTGCAGCTCGCGCGACGCGTGGATCAGTGCATCGTTGCGGAATGCGTAGAACGGTTCCGAGTAGCCGGCCGCGGCCACGATGCTCGCCGTGCCGAGCAGCTTGCCCGTCGACGAATCCTCGAGCACGAAGAGATAGAACTCCTCGCCGGCGAAGTCGACGTCCGCGCGAAACGAATCCTCGGAGAGCGCCACGCGCGCTTCGAGCGCCGCGCGATCGTGCGGCAGCGAGTGCAGGACCGGCTGCGCGGTGCGCGCCATGTGCGCGAGCGCATCGAGATCCGTGAGTTTGCCGGGGCGAACAAATAGCATCGTCGTTCCTGTCTGCGATGGGCGCGCCGATCAGCGCGCGGTGGCTTCCTGGGCCGCGAGCACCTGCTCGACTGCCTTCTCGAAGCGCTTCACGCCTTCGTCGAGCAGGTCGAACGGGATCACGAGCGACGGCACGAAGCGCAGCACGTTCGGGCCCGCGATCAGCATGATCAGGCCGTTCTCGGCGGCGGCGGTGACGAAGTCCTTCGCGCGGCCGTCGAATGCGGCGGTGAGTTCCGCGCCGACCAGCAGGCCCTTGCCGCGGATGTCCTTGAAGATGCCGAAGCGTGCGTTGATGCGTTCCAGCGCGCCCTTCAGGCGCACGCTGCGTTCGCGCACGCCTTCGAGCAGCGCCGGGTCGCCGATCAGCTCGACGACCTTGTCCGCGATCGCCGACGCGAGCGGGTTGCCGCCGTACGTCGTGCCGTGCACGCCGACCTTGAAGTGGGCGGCCAGTTCGTTCGTCGTCAGCATCGCGCCGATCGGGAAACCGTTGCCGAGTGCCTTCGCGGTCGTGAGGATGTCCGGCGTGACGCCCGTGTCCATGTATGCGTAGAACTGGCCCGTGCGGCCGACGCCCGTCTGCACTTCGTCGAAGATCAGCACTGCGTCGTTGGCGTCGCACGCTTCGCGCAGTGCCTTCAGGAAGGCCGGATCGGCCGGGATCACGCCGCCTTCGCCCTGCACCGGCTCGACGATCACCGCGCAGGTTTGCGGGCCGATCGCGGCCTTGGCCGCTTCGATGTCGTTGAACGGCAGGTGCTTGATGCCTTCCGGCACCGGGCCGAAGCCTTCCGAGTATTTCGGCTGGCCGCCGACGCTGACCGTGAAGAACGTGCGGCCGTGGAACGACTGGACGAACGACACGATTTCGTATTTGTCGGCGCCGTGGCGGTCGAATGCGACGCGGCGCGCGAGTTTGAGGGCGGCTTCGTTCGCTTCCGCGCCCGAGTTCGCGAAGAATGCACGGTCGGCGAAGGTCAGCGCTTCGAGGCGCTTCGCGAGGCGCAGCACCGGCTCGTTCGTGTAGCCGTTGCCGATGTGCCAGAGCTTGCGGCCTTGTTCGTCCAGGACCTTCAGCAGTTCCGGGTGGCCGTGGCCGAGCGACGTGACGGCGATGCCGCAGGCGAAATCCACGTATTCGCGGCCGGCCGTGTCCCACACGCGCGAGCCCTCTGCACGGTCCGGCACGAACGGCGCGGGGGAGAATACCGGCACCATCACTTCGTCGAATGTCTGGCGGGTCACGGTCGAGGTCGTCATGGTCGTTCCTTTCGGTTTCGTAAGAGGGTTCAACAGGATCAAGTTTAGGTAAGGGTGACGCAAGCGTCTTGCGGAATTGCGACGGGTTCTATCGGAAGCGGATAGGGCGCTTTATTTTGCCTCTCCCCGGTGGGGGTGGTGGCGTTTTGTGCTCGGTTGCTGTTTTCGCGGTTTTTTGGCGGTGCGCTCGCCGTTTGTCGTGAAGCACCTGTGATCGTGTCGGTCTATTAGCGTCGCCCTGCGCGGGGCGGCGGTTACTTTTCTTTGTCTTGCAAAGAAAAGTAACCAAAAGAAAGGCGCCCGGATAACGCATGACTTCCCGGTGCCGTAGTCCACCAAGTGGCCCTCGCCTAAGTGTCCGCGCCAGTCAGGAACCCGGAGTGGTTCGAGCAATGGTTCTGACACCACTCACCACCCCGCGGAGTGGTATACCGCCCGCTAGCTCCGCCCTCGCTTCGCTCGGTCGACAGGTCCACACGCTCCGCTTTGAAAGCTGTCGGTTGATTGGCTTCCACAATTGCGGCGGGTGGCGCATGAATTCAATAAATTGAACTCGTCGTTGCGGTGCAGCGGCACCCCACTGATTTGGGGAACTGATCAGTGGGTGTCCATGTGTGGCGCGAGCGGATGAATTGCGGCCGAAGAACCTTGCAGCCGAGCATAGCGAGGATGGAGCTAGCGGGCGGTATACCGCTCCGTTGCGTAGGGAGTGGTGTCAGAACCATTGCTCGAACCACTCCGGGTTCCCGACTGGCGCGGACACTTAGGCGAGGGCCACTCCGGTGCCATGGCACCGGGAAGTCATGCGTTATCCCGGGCCTTTCTTTTGGTTACTTTTCTTTGGCAAGACAAAAAAAGTAACCGCCGCCCCGCGCAGGGCGACGCTAATAGACCGACACGATCGCAGGTGCTTCACGACAAATGCAAGCGCACCACAAAAAACAGAATCAATCCTTGCCACCCCGCTCAACAAGCGCGCCCCCGCGAGGCTCCCCCCCACCGCCGGTCTGCTTCTCGAGCCAGGCTCTCCGATCCTCCCGAGGCGTGACCCCAAACCTCTCGCGATACGCATTGGAAAAGTGCGCAGCAGAAGAAAACCCACAGGCGAGGCTCACCTGAACGACCGACTTGCTGGTCCGCTGCAACTGCGTGCGAGCCTTGAGCAACCGAAGATTGAGGTAATACTTGGAGGGCATCGCCCCGAGATACTGTCGAAAGAGCCGCTCGAGCTGCCGCCGCGACACGCCGACGAGCCCGGCGATCTCATCGGTCGTCAAAGGATCCTCGACATTGGCTTCCATCAAAAGCAACGCATCGTTCAGCCGAGGATGCCGCTCACCGGGCGCGGTCACAAAAGGAATCCGCTGGCGCTCCTCGCCGCTGCGCAGCGTGCCGGCCCCGAGCGCATCGGCAATGCGCTCACCCAGATCCGCCCCGTGTTCCCGGCCGATCATGGCCAGCATGAAATCGACGGTCGCCTGCCCGCCCGCACAGGTCGCCCGATCGCGATCGATCTCGAAGATCTGCTGCGTGACGATCGACCGCTCGAACTGTTCGGCGAACTGCTGATACGTCTCCCAGTTCACGCTCACGCGATATCCGGAAAGCTGCCCGGCCATCGCGAGCCACCACACGCCGTGGTGAATCCCCGTGACGACCGGCGTGCGCTGCCCCACCCGCGCGAGACTCGCGAGAAACAACCGATAGTCGGCAAACTGCTGAAATCGCTCCGACACGACGATCAGCCAGTCGCACGCGATCGCATCGTTGAACGCCGCATCGGCATGCCACTGCGCGCCGCCGGCGAGCGGCACCGGCCGCCCGTCCCACGAACACACCTGCCAGCGATACAGCAAGCGCCCGTCGATCTCGTTCGCGAGATGCAACGCATCGACGATCGGACCCACACCCGACATCGACACGGGCGGCAATGCAACGATCGCCACCTGCGTCGTGCGGGTGGCGCCTGCGGGACGAGACACCGGTACCACGTATGAAACGCCCTTTGCGTTACTTGAGGCTACCCGACAGGAACTGCTTCAGACGCTCGCTCTGCGGACGCACCAGCACCTCCTTCGGATCACCCTCTTCCTCGGTCCGCCCCTGATGCAGGAACATCACGTGATTCGACACGTTGCGCGCGAAACCCATCTCGTGCGTGACGACGATCATCGTGCGGCCTTCCTCGGCCAGCTTCTGCATCACCTTCAGCACCTCACCGACGAGCTCCGGATCGAGCGCCGACGTCGGCTCGTCGAACAGCATCACGTCCGGATGCATCGCCAGCGCCCGCGCGATCGCGACACGCTGCTGCTGGCCACCCGACAGATGCGACGGATACTGCTTCTCGACGCGCGGCGGCAAACCGACCTTCTCCAGGTACTCGCGCGCACGCTCCTCGGCTTCCTTCTTCGCAATGCCGAGCACGTGCACCGGCGCTTCCATCACGTTCTCGAGCACGTTCATGTGCGCCCACAGATTGAAGTGCTGGAACACCATCGCGAGCTTGGTGCGGATGCGCTGCAGCTGCTTGTGATCGGCCACCTCGAGCGCACCGGCGCGGTCGGTCTTCGTGCGCACGGCCTCGCCGTCGACGACGATCTGCCCCGCATTCGGCCGCTCGAGAAAATTGATGCAGCGCAGGAACGTGCTCTTGCCGGAACCGCTGGCGCCGATGATGCTGATGACGTCGCCGGCCTTCGCGTTCAGCGACACGCCCTTGAGCACCTCGTTGTCGCCATAGCGCTTGTGAATGTCGACCGCGGCAAGCTTGGTGGAAGCGGACGCGCTCGTTTGAGTGATCTCGGCCATCTGGCTCTCCTCGAATGAAATCAATGACGGCCGGCCGCGAGATACGCGAGCCAGTGGCGCTCCGCCCGGCGAAATGCCGCGACGAGTGCGAACGATACCGCAAGATAGATCAGTGCGGCGATCCCGAACGACTGGAACGCCATGTAGGTCGCCGAATTGGCGTCACGCGCGACCTTCAGGATGTCGGGCACGGTCGCCGTGAATGCAACGGTGGTCGCGTGCAGCATCAGGATCACCTCGTTGCTGTACAGCGGCAACGCACGGCGCAGCGCCGACGGCAGGATCACCCGGCGATACATCGTGAACGGCGACATCCCGTACGCACGCGCCGCCTCGACCTCGCCGTGCGGAATCGCACGAATCGCACCCGCGAAGATCTCGGTCGTGTACGCGCAGGTGTTCAGCGCGAACGCGAGGATCGCGCAGTTGAAGCCGCTGCGGAAGAACGCGTCGAGCAGCGAGTGCGAGCGCACGAACTCGAGGCTGTACATGCCCGTGTACAGCAACAGCAGCTGCACGTAGAGCGGCGTGCCGCGGAACACGTACGTGTAGAACCGCACCGGCATCGACAGCCACTTCTTCTTCGACACGCGTGCGACCGCGAGCGGCACCGCGCACACGAAGCCGAGCGAAATCGACGCGACGAGCAGCCACAGCGTCACCGCAAGGCCGGAGAGGCGCTGGCCGTCCCAGTAAAGGAACGCCTGGCCGAATTCCTGGAGGATCTCGATCATAGTTCTGCGTGGCGCACGCCCGTGGAATAACGTTTCTCGAGCTGGATCAGCACGAGGTTGGAAACGGTCGTGATCGCGAGGTAGATCAGCGCCGCAACGAGGATGAAGAAGAACATGTTGAACGTGCTCTTGCCCGCGTCCTGCGCCGCCTTCACGACGTCGGCGAGGCCGATGATCGACACCAGCGCGGTCGCCTTCACGAGCACCTGCCAGTTGTTGCCGATGCCCGGCAGCGCGAAGCGCATCATCTGCGGAAACATGATCCGCACGAACACGCGCAGCCCGCTCATCCCGTACGCCGAGCCGGCCTCGAGCTGGCCGCGCGGCACCGACAGGAACGCACCGCGGAACGTCTCGGTGAAGTACGCGCCGTAAATGAAGCCGAGCGTCAGCACGCCGGCGACGAACGGGTCGATGTCGATCTGGTCCCAGCCGACGAGGTCGGTGAACTGGTTCAGCCAGATCTGGATGCTGTAGAACAACAGCAGCATCAGGACGAGATCGGGCACCGAGCGGATCAGCGTCGTATAACCGGTCGCGACCGCTCGCAGCACCCGGTTGTGCGACAGCTTCGCCACCGCGCCGATCAGCCCCAGCGCCACCGCAGCGGCGAGCGACAGCACCGACAGCTCGATGGTCTGCACGGTGCCGGCCCAGAGGACAGGACCAAAGCCGTAAAGGAACACGCGCGTCTCCAGTGTTGATGTGAACACCGGCGCGCATCACTGTCCGGCGCCGGGCTGACGCGGATAGTCGCAAGCGAAATTGATTGCCTCAAATCACCGTGCGCGCGATTGCTGCGTCGCAGCAATTCATCCCACCATTTGCAGGCACGGCCTACCGCGCTGTTTCAAAAGGAAAAAAGCCGCTTCCTGACAGTCGGATGACACGCAGGGAAGCGGACTTTTTGCAATTTTCCGGTCGCTTTTTCGATATAGCGCCGGACGCGGGTTCAGCGCCCTTTCAGGATGTCGGAGCGCGAAGTCGTATAGACAAGCCCGTCCGGGCCGAAATGGACGTTGAAGAACGCGTCGGTGTTGACGCCGTCCTCGAGCCAGCGCCAGCTCCATACGGTCTCGGGCTTCAGCGGGTACTGCGCGACGTCGCCCGGCTTGCCGAGCAGGCGCCGCACCTCGTCCTCGGTCATCCCCGGGCGCACCTTCGCGAAGTTCTCGGCGGTCAGCACCTGCGTCGCGCCCGTGTAATACCCGCCCGGGTCGAGGTCGACGAACCAGGTCTGGTTGCCCATCGGGCCACGCGGGTATTCGAGGCGCTTCGAGCCGTCGGTGAACGCGCGCTCGGTCTCGGGCTTGCCCATCGTGGCGCGCACATCGGCTTCGGTCGAGACGCCGGCCTTCAGCCCCTTGAGCAGCAGCGGCGCCGGCTTGATCGCGTTGAAGAAGTCCCTGATACGTTGCACGTCGAGATTGCCTTGCTTGTCGTCGCAGCCGGTCAGCGCCAGCGCGGCGGCCAGCATCGTGACGGGAAGCAGCCGGAAACGGAAGATCATTGGAAGAAATGCGCGTCGAGAAAACACGCGGCAAGGATACCCGCGCAACGCCAAAAGCGCGAGACGGACCGCGCGGCCCGTCTCGTGATCAATGCGTCGTTTCGGTTTGCACCTGGGCCTCGCGGCCCGCTTGCGGGGCGCGCGGCCCGGCCGGCACCGCCTTGATCCGGCGGCGCGTGCGCACCAGCTCGGCCAGTTGCCACGACCCGAGCGCGAGACAGCCGAACAGCACCTCGCGGCCGCGCTTGACCAGCGCGAGCGACAGCGCCGTCTCGCGATCGACGCCGAACATCTGCGCGAGCAGCACGACGGTCGCCTCCTGCACGCCGAGACCGCCCGGCACCATGAACGCCGCATGCCGCACGGCCTGCGTCATCGCCTCGATCGCGATCGCGCCGCCGATCGAGACCGGATGACCGAGCAGCGCGAGCGCCCAGTAAATTTCGAGCGCGCCGAGCACGTAGCCGGACAGCTGCCAGAAGAACGCACTGAACAGCAGCGGCGTGCGCGACATCAGCGCGTCGATGTCGCCATCGAGGCGGCGGCCGTCGACGCCCTGCAGCAACCGGTGCGAATCGCCGAGCAGGCGCCCCGCGAACCGCTCGATCGCATGGAAGATCCCGCCGCGCCGCATCAGCACGACGCCGAGCACCGGCAGCGGCAGGGTCAGCAGCAGCGCGAGGCCGATCGTGCCGCCGCCCATGTCGTGCGTCGTCGCGAGCAGCAGCACGAGGCCGAGCGCCGCGAACGCATACTGGACGACGATCGTCACCAGCACCTCGACGATCACCGACGCGGTCACGCGGCTCGCGTCGGGCACCTGCCAGCGCGCCATCCGGATCCCGACCAGCTCGCCGCCGATCCCGACCACCGGCAGCAGCCGGTTCACCGCCTCGCGTACGGTCGCGACCCACCACAGGAACGACAGCGACGCGCGCCGGTCGAGCAGCTGGTGCCACGCATACGCGTCGAGCAGCAGCGGCAGCGCATGGAACGGCACGAGCCACAGCAGCGCGAAGCCGGCGCGCTCGAGCATCCGCGTCACGTCGCCGATGCCTTCGTGCAGCCCGAGCGCGAGCAGGATCCCGATGCCGATCGGCCAGCCGAGCCATTTGATCCACTTGGTCATGACGGCTGCGCCCCCGCTTCGCGCGACGCGTGCGTGCCGCGCCGCGCCGCCGGCTGGCCGAACACGTCGGCAAAACCGCCGGTCGCGACGCCCGCGGCCTTCAGCGCGGCCGCGACGCGCGGCGACAGCAGCGCATCCAGTTCGTCGACCGGCCGGTAAGCGGCCATCGTCGGCGTGATCGGGCCGTCGCCGGCTTCCGCCGGATGACAGTAGATCTCGCCGACCCCGGGCGGCAATGCCGCGAGCGCGTCGAGCAGCACGGCCTCGTCCATCGCGCCCGTATGCTCGATCCCGACCACGTAGTCGTTGTGCGCGAGCCCCGCACGGTCGAGCCGCGCGCGCACCAGCGCGATCCACGGCTTGAGCAGCGCGGGCGCGCGCGTTTCGTACGGCAGCCGCACCGCACGCAGTCCGTAGTCGCGGCCGATCTCGATGATCATCGACAGCACGGTCGGATGCAGGTGGAAATGCTTGTGCGCGTTCACGTGGTCGAGCGGCAGGCCGCTCGCCGCGAACGCGTCGAACTGCGCGCGGATCTCGCGGCGCAGCTGCGCACGCACGTGCGGCAGGAAGAAGAAGCGGCAGCCATCCTTCGCCATCGCATCGCCGAAGCGCCCGTCGCGGCCGACGAGCGCGGGAATGTCATGCGCGGGCAGCGTGGCCGGCCCGTCCGCGAGGACGAGATGCAGGCCGACCGCGAGCGACGGCAGGCGCCGCGCGCGTTCGATCGCATCCTGCGCCGCGGACGCACCGACCATCAGGCTCGCGGCGTTCAGCACGCCGTCGCGATGCGCGCGCTCGACCGCCGCGTTGACGCGCGGATGCAGCCCGAAGTCGTCCGCGGTGAAGATCAGCGCCCGCGCCGCCCGCTGCGTCGCCACGAATCAGGCCTCGTGCGCGCGCAGGAAGCGGAAGAACTCGACGCCTTCGCGCAAGCGACGCTTCATCATGTCCCAGCTCGTCAGCATCTCGCGGACGATCTCCCAGATCTTCGACGGGCGGAAGTAGAACTGGCGATAGAACTGCTCGAGATGGTGATAGATCTCGTCGCGCGACAGGTGCGGATAGCCGATCGCCGCGAGCTGCACGCCTTCCTTGCTGACCAGGTTGATGGTCTTGTTCTCTTCCATCCAGCCGTTCTCGACGGCCTGCTTGTAAAGCGTCGTGCCCGGATACGGCGCGGCGAGCGACACCTGGATCGTGTGCGGATTGATTTCCTTCGCGTACTCGATCGTCTTCTTGATGGTGTCCTGCGTCTCGCCCGGCAGGCCGAGGATGAAGGTGCCGTGGATCTTGATGCCGAGCTTCTTGCAGTCCGCGCTGAAGCGGCGCGCGAAATCGGTGCGCACGCCCTTCTTGATGTTCACGAGGATCTGGTCGTCGCCGGATTCGAAGCCGACCAGCAGCAGGCGCAGGCCGTTTTCCTTCATGATCTTCAGCGACTTGTACGGCACGTTCGCCTTCGCGTTGCACGACCACGTCATGCCGAGCTTGCCCAGGCCGATGGCGATCGCTTCGGCGCGCGGCAGGTCGTCGGTGAAGGTGTCGTCGTCGAACATCAGTTCCTTCACTTCCGGCATGTTGTCGCGGATCCACTTCGCTTCCGCGAGCACGTTCTCGACCGAGCGCGTGCGGTAGCGATGGCCGCTGACCGTCTGCGGCCACAGGCAGAACGTGCAGCGCGACTTGCAGCCGCGGCCCGTGTAGATCGACACGTACGGGTAGTTCAGGTAGCCGATGAAGTAGTTGTCGATCTTCAGGTCGCGCTTGTAGACGGGCGCGACGAACGGCAGTTCGTCCATGTTCTCGAGGATCGGACGCGCTTCGTTGTGCTCGATCGAGCCGTCCTTCGCGCGCCAGCTCAAGCCCTTGATCTCGGGGAACGGCTTGCCTTCGGCGATTTCCTTGCAGGTGTAGTCGAATTCCTCGCGGCACACGAAGTCGATCGCGTCGCTCGCCGTGAGCGAGTTGTGCGGATCGACCATCACCTTCGCGCCCACCATGCCGACCAGCATCGACGGCTTCATCTTCTTCAGATCCTGCGCGAACATCGCGTCGGTCGGGAACGACGGCGTACTCGTGTGGATGATCACGAGATCGTAGTCGTTGGCGATCTTCAGCGTTTCCTCGACCGACAGGCCGTCGGCCGGCGCGTCGACGACGCGGCTGCCCGGCACGAGCGCGGCCGGCTGCGCGAGCCACGTCGGGTACCAGAAGGAACGGATTTCGCGCTTCGCCTGATAGCGCGAGCCGGCTCCGCCGTCGAAGCCGTCATACGAAGGGGCCTGCAAGAACAGCGTTTTCATGAATGCTCCGGTAGCCTGCATAGTTCGATTCGTTTCAACGATTCAGTCAATCAACCGCGGGCCGCCCTGCCGGCGCCCGCCTCTCTGTCATGTCGCGTCGCGCGGCGTGGCCGCGCGGCGCGTCTCGGCCCTCGGGCCGGATTCGATCGGGACCGGGCGCATCGCCGGTTCCCTTCGGGAAACGTACGTCAGCGGCCGTCCCCGCCTTCCACGATCACCGTCGCGCGTTCGCCGCCGACGACCGTCATCCGCGCGCCGCGCCACACGACGTGCGTGCCGAACACGGCCGCGAGCCATTCGAGCGCGAGCAGCGTGTCGCGCACCGCGACGAGCGGCAGGTCGCGCCAGAACGCGCGCCAGCCGTCCTCGCCGCGCGCGTGCAGCACCAGCCGCCCGAACGCGCCCACCACGGCCGCGCCACCCGCCAGCGTGCCGGCGACAGTGCCGTCGAGACGCAGCGCGAGCGCCGCGCCGATCGCGAGCCACGGCGCGGTAAACGTGATGAACAGGAACGCGAAGCCGGCCGGGTTCAGCGAACGGATCGTGCGCAGCCAGCGCGTCTCGCGGTGCCAGAGCGGCCCGAACGACGGCTCGATCACGTCGGTCGCGACCTCGACCTCGGACAGCACGGTGCGCCGCCCGAGGCGGCGCGGCAGCTCGGCCAGCCAGAAGTCGTCGGCCAGCTCGTCCTTCAACGCGAGAAAACCGCCGATCCGCTCGAGCGTGTCGCGCGTGAGCGCCAGCGTCGCGCCGAAGCCGAAGCGGCTCGAGCGGCCGAGGTGCGTGATCCGTACCGACGGCGCGAACCAGGCATCGACGAACTGCGCGCCGATCCGCGTCCAGAACCCGCCGACGCTGCGCGCATGATACAGGCACGTGACGACCCCGACCGACGCGTCGGCGAGCGGCGCCGTCACGCGCTCCAGATAGTCCGGCTTCACCGCGATGTCGCTGTCCGCGATCACGATGCGGCCGTACTTCGCGCGTTCGGCGAGATTGATCAGGTTGCTGACCTTCAGGTTCTTGCCGTGCACGCGCGCGTCGATCACGAGCGTGATGTCGCATTCCGGATAGTCGGCGCGCAGCCGCTCGACCACGGCGACCGCCGGATCGGATGCCGACGCGACCCCGAACAGCACTTCATGGCGCGGGTGGCGCTGTTCGCAGAACGTCGCGAGGTTCTCGTACAGGTGCGGCTCGGCGCCGCACAGCGGCTTGAGCACGCTCACGGGCTCGAAACCGTCGCGCGCGGCGGTGCGCGGCGTGCGCGGGCGCGGCGCGAACGCCGCGACGAACGCATAGCCGGCCGCAGCCAGCGTGAACACGGTCAGGAGCCAGTCGAGCAGCGTGACGGTCGGCGTCATGCGCGACGCCCTCCGGCGACGCGGGCGCCCTGCCGACAGATCGAACCGGGTTGAACGTGATTGGGTATTCCGACAGCAACGAACGCGGGCACGACCCGACTCCTTGTTCCAGCAGCGTCTGTGTAAATGGGGAGGCACGGCCCATTTCCCCGAAAGCGGCCATGCCCGGCATCGCGTGGCACATCCTCGCGCGATGCCCGGACGGGATGCGGGAAGATTCTAATGGCTACCGTCGGCACAACATGGACAGGCGCCGGATTTTAGCAGCCCGCGCCACCCCGCGCTTGGCACCACGCGAAACGGACTGCTGCGATTTCGGCAAAGCTGTGCGGCCGGGGAACCATTCCGGTGCCACCTCGTTCACGTTAGCGTAAGCACTTTGCAGGCGGATTGCAGCCTTGAAAATCAAACGTTTCGTGGAAATTTGTATGTCGATGCGAAGACATGCCCAATCGCCGTAAAGATCGGCAATTATTCGGCGATTAGATTGATTTTTGCAACAGTTGCCCGCGCCACCTTGCGCCCCTGAAAGGCGCATGGGTATCCGCGCGTCGCCAGCGCGTTCCGGAACCCTTTGGCAAAATCATCGCCATCTGTTGCGCATGCGCATCACCGCGCCCCTCCCTTCCGAAGGCAACCCGATGATTCCGTTTTCCGTACTCGATCTCGCCCCCATTCCCGCCGGCGCCGACGCCGCGCAGGCGTTCCGCAACACCGTCGATCTCGCGCAGCACGCGGAGCGCCTCGGTTATCGCCGCTACTGGCTCGCCGAACATCACAACATGCCCGGCATCGCGAGCGCGGCGACGGCCGTCGTGATCGGCCACGTGGCGGGTGCGACGAAGACGATCCGCGTCGGCTCGGGCGGGATCATGCTGCCGAACCATGCGCCGCTCGTGATCGCCGAGCAGTTCGGCACGCTCGCGTCGCTGTATCCGGGGCGCATCGACCTCGGGCTCGGCCGCGCGCCCGGCACCGACCAGACCACGTCGCGCGCGCTGCGCCGCGACCTGATCGGCAGCGCCGACTCGTTTCCGGACGACGTCGCCGAACTGCAGCGCTACTTCGCGGAACCGGTGCCCGGCCAGCGCGTGCGCGCGGTGCCCGGCGCGGGGCTGGACGTGCCCGTGTGGCTGCTCGGTTCGAGCCTCTTCAGCGCGCAACTCGCCGCGATGCTCGGGCTGCCGTTCGCGTTCGCGTCGCACTTCGCGCCCGACTACCTGATGCGCGCGCTCGAAGTCTATCGCGCGCAGTACCGGCCGTCGGCCGCGTGGCCGAAGCCTCATGCGATGGTCGGCGTCAACGTGTTCGCGGCCGATACCGACGACGAGGCGCGGCGCCTCTTCACGTCGCTGCAGCAGCAGTTCATCAACCTGCGCCGCGGCACGCCCGGCAAGCTGCCGCCGCCCGTCGACGCGCTCGAGGCGAGCGAATTCGAACTCGCGAACGTCGCGCATGCGCTATCGTTCGCGGCCGTCGGCTCGCGCGACACGGTGCGCGACAAGCTGCGCGACCGGATCGCGCAAACCGGCGCGGACGAGGTGATCATCACCGCGCAGATCTACGATCACGCCGCGCGCGTGCGCTCGTTCGAGCTGGCCGCGCAGATCCGCGACGAACTCGCGAACGAAACCCGCTGACCCGGCGGGCGGCCCACCCAGGCGGGTGCGCCCGCCTGCGCGTCACTGCGGGTGCACCGCCCCCATCCCGTCGAGCAGCGCCTTGTGGAACGCGTCCGGATCCTGGATCTGCGGCGCGTGCCCGAGCGCCGGGAATTCGACGAGCTGCGCGCCGGGAATCGCCGCCTGCGTGCGTTTCGCGAGTTCCGGGTAACGGCCGAGCTTCGCGTGCACGTCCGGCGGCGCCACGTCCTTGCCGATCGCGGTCGTGTCCTTGTCGCCGATCAGCAGCAGCGTCGGCACGCGTATCGCGCCGAGTTCGTAGACCACCGGCTGCGTGAGGATCATGTCGTAGATCAGCGCCGAGTTCCATGCGACCGCGTCGCGGCCCGGGCCGCGATACATGCCGGCGAGCATCTGCACCCAGCGCTCGTAGGACGGCGCCCACTTGCCCGCGTAGTAGGTCGCCTGCTCGTAGCGGCGGATGCCGTCCGCCGTCGTCTTCTGCTCGCGTGCGTACCAGTAGTCGACCGACAGCGGCGGCACGCCGAGCGCCTTCCAGTCCTCGAGGCCGATCGGGTTCACCAGCACGAGCTGCTCGGTCGCCTTCGGGTACATCAGCGCGTAACGCATCGCGAGCATCCCGCCCGTCGAATGGCCGACGATCGTCGCCGATTTCACGCCGACCGACTCGAGCAGCGCATGCGTGTTGCGCGCGAGCTGCTGGAAGCTGTACTGGTAGCGCTCGGGCTTCGACGACTTGCAGAAGCCGATCTGGTCCGGCGCGATCACGCGATAGCCGGCGCGGCTCAGCACGCCGATCGTGTCTTCCCAGGTCGCCGCGCAGAAGTTCTTCCCGTGCAGCAGCACGACGGTGCGGCCGTTCGGGTGCGCCGGCTGCACGTCCATGTACATCATCTCGAGGGTGTCGCGCTGCGACACGAACGCGTAGCGATGCACAGGCTCCGGATAGGCGAAGCCTTCCAGGCGAGGGCCGTACGCGGGCCCGTCGTTGCCGGCCGGTGCCGGGACGTTGGCCGCGACCGACGTCGCGCATGCGGCGGCGACGCCCGCGCCGAGCACGGCCGCGCGCGCGAGGGAGAACATCTTGCAATTCGAAGGCATGGCGCTCACGGTAATGGGAAATGCACGCGGTCAGCCGGGCGGCTTCACGCCCCGCGATTCTACGCGGTCGGGCTGACGACGGCGCGCAACACTCGTCGGCCGAGCGACTTCCGCGCACGCGACGAACTCGGGTATCGTGTGACGAGACCCTGAAACGCCTGCAGGCGAACGCTCATGAAAAACGTCCTCAGCATTCAGTCGCACGTCATCTACGGACACGCCGGCAACAGCGCGGCCGTGTTCCCGATGCAGCGCCTCGGCGTCAACGTCTGGCCGCTCAACACCGTCCAGCTGTCGAATCACATGCAGTACGGCCACTGGGCCGGCAGCGCGATCGACGCCGCGAAGATGGAGCAGCTGGTCGACGGCGTCGCCGCGATCGGCGCGCTCAAGCGCTGCGACGCGGTACTGTCCGGCTTCGTCGGTTCGCCGGCGCAGGCGCGCGCGACGGTCGAGATCGTGCGCTCGGTGAAGGCGATGAACCCGAACGCGTGGTACTTCTGCGATCCGGCGATGGGCCAGACGGGCGGCATCCGCCCCGAACCCGGCGTCGAGGAATTCATCGTCGCGGAGATGCCGGCGCTCGCGGACGGCATGTCGCCGAACCACACCGAGCTGCAGAAGCTCGCCGGGCGGCGCATCGAGACCGTCGCCGAAGCCGTCGACGCGTGCCGCGCGCTGATCCGCCGCGGCCCGAAAATCATCCTCGTCAAGCACCTGCACGACCGCAGCAGTCCGGCCGACCGCTTCAACATGCTCGCCGTCACCGAGACCGAAGCGTGGATCGGCCAGCGCCCGCTGTATGCGTTTCCGCGCCATCCGGTCGGTGTCGGCGACCTCACGAGCGCCATTTTCGTCGCGCGCCGGTTGCGCGGCGACTCGGTGCGCGCCGCGTTCGAGCACACGCTCGCGGCGGTGCACGCGGTCGTGAAGGCAACCTACGACGCACGCCGCTACGAGCTCGAACTTGTCGCCGCGCAGGACGAAATCGCGCGCCCGAGCGAATGGTTCGGCGCGTGGGTGACGGACGCCTGACGCCGCTGCATCCGCATCGCCGGCGCGCGTCAAGCGCCATTTGCTGTCCTGCTGTCCTGCTGTCCTGCTGTCCTGCTGTCCTGCTGTCCTGCTGTCCTGCTGTCCTGCTGTCCTGCTGTCCTGCTGTCCTGCTTTCCTGCTTTCCCGCTTTCCCGCTTTCCCGCTTTCCCGCTTTCCCGCTTTCCCGCTTTCCCGCTTTCCCGCTTTCCCGCTTTCCCGCTGTCCGCTGTCCGCTGTCCGCTTTCCCGCTATCCGCGTCCCCGCTGCCCGTTGCACCGCGACCGTCGGCCGTTGTCCGTTCAACGCCGCGCCTGCAAACGTTTCCGGACTTCACATGAATGACACCGATTTCTCGCTATGCTCGCGGCGGCACGACCCGGCGCAGCCGCATCCTGCGCCACGGGGCGCGTCCATTTTCCGCATGTCCCGCCAACCGGCTCCCCCCTTTAACGCACGATAACGACCATGACCCGATCGAACCGTCGTGACTTCCTGCGCGTCGCCGCCGGCACCGCCGGCGCAGCCGCGCTGAACCTGTTCCCGCCCGTGATCCGCGATGCGCTCGCCATCCCCGCGAACCGCCGTACCGGCACGATCCGCGATATCGAACACATCGTGATCCTGATGCAGGAGAACCGTTCGTTCGACCATTACTTCGGCACGATGCGTGGTGTCCGCGGATTCGGCGACCCGCGCCCGCTGCGCCTCGCGAACGGCAAGTCGGTGTTCCATCAGCCGGTCGGCCCGGCCGAGCTGCTGCCGTTCCACCCGGGCGCCGACAAGCTCGGCCTGCAGTTCCTGCAGGACCTGCCGCACGGCTGGCAGGACATGCACGCCGCATGGAACAAGGGCCGCTACGACCAGTGGGTGCCGAACAAGGGCACCACGACGATGGCGTACCTGAAGCGCGACGACATCCCGTTCCACTACCAGCTCGCCGACGCATTCACGATCTGCGACGCGTACCACTGCGCGATCCCGAGCTCGACCGACCCGAACCGCTACTACATGTGGACCGGCTACGTCGGCAATGACGGCACGGGCGGCGGCCCGGTGCTCGGCAACGAGGAAAAGGGCTACGGCTGGACGACCTATCCGGAAGTGCTCGAGCAGGCCGGCGTGTCATGGAAGATCTACCAGGACGTCGGCACGGGGCTCGACGCGAACGGCTCGTGGGGCTGGACGCAGAACCCGTACATCGGCAACTACGGCGACAACGCGCTGCTCTACTTCAACCAGTACCGCAGTGCGCTGCCCGGCACGCCGCTGTACGACAAGGCGCGCACCGGCACCAACATCGGCGCCGGCGGCACGCTGTTCGACGTGCTGCAGCAGGACGTGAAGAACGGCACGCTGCCGCAGGTGTCGTGGATCTGCGCGCCGGAAGCGTACTCGGAGCACCCGAACTGGCCGGCGAACTACGGCGCGTGGTACATCGAGCAGGTGCTGAAGGTGCTCGTATCGAATCCGGACGTGTGGAGCAAGACCGCGCTCTTCATCACCTACGACGAGAACGACGGCTTCTTCGACCACGTGCCGCCGCCGTTCGCACCGCAGTCGCGCGACAACGGGCTGTCGACGGTCGCGACGACCAACGAGGCATTCGCCGGCGACGCGTCGCACATGGCCGGCCCGTACGGGCTCGGGCCGCGCGTGCCGATGCTGGTGGTGTCGCCGTGGACCAAGGGCGGCTGGGTCTGCTCGCAGACCTTCGATCACACGTCGCTGCTGCAATTCATCGAAGCACGCTTCGGCGCGCAGTACGCGGTCACCGCGGCGAACGTGTCGCCGTGGCGCCGCACGGTGTGCGGCAACCTGACGTCCGCGTTCGACTTCGCGACGCCCGACGCAAGCTGGCCGCAGCTCCCGGACACGAGCGGCTACGCGCCGCCCGACCGCAACCGTCACCCCGACTACATCCCGGTGCCGCCGGTCGTCCAGCATCTGCCGAAGCAGGAGGCCGGCCTGCGTCCGGCGCGCGCGCTGCCGTACGAACTGTTCGTGCACGGCCGGATCGACAATGCGAGCGGCCAGTTCCGGCTGACTTTCGCGAACACCGGCACCGCGGGCGCGGCGTTCCAGGTCCAGGCGCGCAATCGTGTCGACGGCCCGTGGACCTACACGGTCGACGCCGGCAAGCGGCTTTCCGACCTGTGGAGCCCGGCGCCGTCGCTCGGCCTGTACGACCTCGACGTGTACGGCCCGAACGGCTTCTACTGCCACTTCCGCAGCCCCGCGGCGACGGCGGTCGGCCCCGCGAGCATCAACCCCGAGGTGATCTACGGCTACGACGTCGCGAACGGCAACATCACGCTGCGCCTGATGAACCGCGGCCACCAGGCCGTGCGGCTCAAGGTGACGAGCGCATACGGCCACGACCATCCGCGCGAGTTCGACCTCAAGCCGGGTACGCACGTCGACGACTACTGGGATCTGCGCGGCAGCCACGGCTGGTACGACCTGACCGTCAGCGACGGCCGCCCGCTCGGCTTCCTGCGCCGTTTCGCGGGCCACGTGGAGACCGGCCGCCCGAGCACGAGCGACCCGGCGATCCGCACGAGCGCGTCGCATGACGACGCCGAAGCCGCGTCGGACGCCCTGTCCGACTGACGACGGCGAACGCGGCGCGGCCCCGCCGGGGGCTGCGCCGCGCGCCCGCACCCGCCTCCCGTCCGTTCGTGACGGGAAACTCCCGATACCGGCCACCCGCGCTCGCGCGGAAGCTATGCGCAAATCCGCATCGAATGCGCGGCAAATTGCCAAGACCCGCGCATATCGGCGACCTATATATCGAGACGATCGGGGCTCCTCGCAGAGCCTGACGGGAGGTCCTTTCCGGGAAGCATCAGCAAGCCGACCTCCACGTCCGATTCCGAGAAGCGGTCGAACCGCCCGCCCGTCGCACGCGCCCGGCCCGCCGGCTGCGTGCGGTACCCACCCGCTGGTGTTAGAACAAGAGGAACGAACATGACATTCCGTCATTCCCTGTTGTCGGTATCGGTCGTATCCGCGGTAGCCCTTCTCTCGCAACACGCCGCCCAGGCCGCCGACGCGTCCGACGTGAAGGTCGGCTTTGCCGCGCCGCTCACCGGCGTGAACGCCGGCTACGGCAAGGATCTCCAGAACGGCGTGCAGCTCGCGCTCGACGACGCCGCCGCGCAGAAGGTGCAGATCGCCGGCAAGCCCGTGCATTTCGACCTGGTCGTGCAGGACGACCAGGCCGACCCGCGCATCGGCGTGCAGGCCGCGCAGGCGCTCGTCGACCAGAACGTGTCGGTGGTGGTCGGCCACTTCAACTCGGGCACGACGATTCCGGCGTCGGTGGTCTACGACAAGGCCGGCATTCCGGTGATCGACCCGGCCGCGACCAACCCGACGCTCACGTCGCGCGGGCTCGCGAACATGTTCATGGTGATCGCGACCGACGGCCAGAACGCCGGCAACGCGGGCAAGTACGCGGTCGACGTGACCAAGGCGAAGCGCATCGCGATCATCGACGACCGCACCGCGTTCGGCCAGGGTGAGGCGGACGAGTTCGAGAAGGCCGTGAAGGCGGCCGGCGGCAACATCATCGGCCGCGAGTTCACCAGCAACCAGGCGGTCGACTTCCGCGCGCAGATCACGAGCCTGAAGGGCAAGAACCCCGACCTGATCTTCTTCGGCGGTCTCGACTCGCTCGCCGCGAACTTCATCAAGCAGATGCGCCAGCTCGGGCTGAACGCGCAGTTCGTCGGCGGCGGCGGTGTGAAGGACAACGAGTTCATCAAGATCGCCGGCCCGGCCGCGGAAGGCGCGATGGCGTGGGAATACGGACGGCCGCTCGACGAGCTGCCGCAGGGCAAGGATTTCGAGCAGCGCTTCAAGAAGCGCTTCGGCGTCGACGTGCTGTCGTACGCGCAGTTCGGCTACGACGCGGCGTGGGCGGCGATCAAGGCGATGCAGGCGGCCAACTCGACCGACCCGAAGGTCTATCGCCCGGCGCTGAAGAAGGTCGACTTCGAAGGCGTGACCGGCCGCATCTCGTTCGCGAACGACGGCTCGCTGAAGAGCGGGATGTCGACGCTGTACCAGGTGAAGAGCGGCGCGTGGAAGACCATCGTGACGAAGGGGGGCTGATCGGAGGATCGGCGGTCCGGGCAGCCGGGCCGCGCCCGGGGCGCGGGCGACGGCGGGAACGCCGCCCCGGCGCCCCTCCCACGATGCAGGTGACCGGACGATCCGCAGCCGGCGCTAAAACGATCGGCGCAATCGCATCGATCTCATACGATGACTGATGTTGCAGCGATACTCGTCAAGGCCTGCGGCGCCGCGCAGGCCATGTCAGCGGCCACGCGTCAGCTGGCCTGCGTGTCGCGTTCCGCCTCGGCCGCCTCGTGCGCACGGCGCAGCCGCTCGCGGCTGTTGGTCAGGTGCGTGCGCATCGCGGCGCGCGCGGCTTCCGGGTCGTGACGCGCGATCGCCTCGTAAATGTCTTCATGCTCGTGATTGAGCCGGGCGACATAGCGCTCGAGGTCGTCGCCGGCGAAGCGCGCCGAATTCACGCGCGTGCGCGGAATGATCGACGCGCCGAGCTGCGTCATGATGTCGACGAAATAGCGGTTGCCGGTGGACTGCGCGATCTGCAGGTGGAACTGGAAATCGAGTGGTGCCGTGTCGCGGCCGCCGCCCGCCCCCGACGCGATCGCGTCGAGCGCGCGCCGCAACGCGGCGAGGTCGGTATCGTTCGCGCGCTGCGCGGCGAGGCTCGCGCATTCGCTTTCGAGACTGATGCGCAGCTCGAGCACCGCCAGCACGTCGCGCAGCGTCGTGATGGTCGCGGGATCGATACCGAGCGTCTGCCGGCGCGCCGGCTCGAGCACGAAGCTGCCGATGCCGTGGCGCGTCTCGACGAGGCCGCTCGCCTGCATCCGCGAGATCGCTTCGCGCACGACCGTGCGGCTGACGCCCTGCGCCGCCATGACTTCGGTTTCGGTCGGCAGCTTGTCGCCGGGACGCAGCGTGCCGTTTTCGATCTGCGCGGTCAGCGCGTCGACGACATCTTGTGCGAGGCTGCGTGCGCGACGGCGCGGCGCTGCGGGAAGCGTGGGCACGGACATGAGGCCGGTTCCTTTTTGAATGATCGTAATGTGAGCCGAGGGTTTACGCGGGGTTTGAGCGAACGCCGATGATTCATTATACTGCGTCACAAGTCATCCGACGACTGATGATCGCGACACGGATCTCCTGTCGACCGAGGCTGGCGCTCCAGCGCTGCCCGGTCCCGTGGTTCGCGATCGGCCGGCATTCGCGCTTCTGCGCGGCTGCCGGCGCCCGGTTTCGCGACCGATCGAAGCGCGCTTGCGCGCGTGCTCCGGCCTGTCGCGACACCGGCATCGAGCGGGTCGCCCCCATCCTTTCGGGTTGCTGTCGACATGCGGGGCTTGCGCACCGCGCACGTCGGTTGTCGAATGATCGCACCTCCCGCCGCGCGCAGCAAAGATTTTGCCGCACGGCATCGCCCACTCTTTTGCCACCGCCGCCATGAACGCCGTCACTGCCTCGCCTTCCCACGACACGCCGCGCATCGTCGACCTGCAAGCCATTCCGGTCGCCGGCCACGACAGCATGCTGCTCAACCTGAGCGGCGCGCACGGCCCGTTCTTCACCCGCAACCTCGTGATCCTGAAGGACAGCGCGGGCCGGACCGGCGTCGGCGAGGTGCCGGGCGGCGAAAGCATCCGCCGCACGCTGGAGGACGCGCGCGCGCTCGTCGTCGGTCAGCCGGTCGGCAATTACCATGCGGTGCTCAACGACGTGCGGCGCACCTTTGCCGACCGCGACGCGAGCGGCCGCGGCCTGCAGACCTTCGACCTGCGCACCACGATCCACGCGGTCACCGCGCTCGAAGCCGCGCTGCTCGACCTGCTCGGCCAGCATCTCGGCGTGCCCGTGGCTGCCCTCCTCGGCGAAGGGCAGCAGCGCGAGCGCGTCGAGATGCTCGGCTATCTGTTCTACATCGGCGATCGCACGCAAACTGCGCTGCCCTATCGCGACGGCCGCGGCGCGACCGACGACTGGACCCGCGTGCGCGACGAAGCCGCGCTGACGCCCGAGGCGGTCGTGCGCCTCGCCGAAGCCGCGCATGCGCGCTACGGGTTCAACGACTTCAAGCTGAAGGGCGGCGTGTTCGAAGGCGCGCGCGAGGTCGACGCCGTGACAGCGCTTGCCGAGCGCTTCCCCGAAGCGCGCGTGACGCTCGATCCGAACGGCGCGTGGTCGCTCGACGAGGCCGTGCGGCTGTGCCGCGACCTGCATCACGTGCTCGCGTATGCGGAAGATCCGTGCGGCGCGGAGAACGGTTATTCGGGCCGCGAGGTGATGGCCGAATTCCGCCGCTCGACCGGGCTGCCGACGGCCACCAACATGATCGCGACCGACTGGCGCCAGATGGGCCACGCGGTGCAGTTGCAGGCGGTCGACATCCCGCTCGCCGATCCGCACTTCTGGACGATGCAGGGCTCGGTGCGCGTCGCGCAGATGTGCCGCGACTGGGGCCTCACGTGGGGCTCGCATTCGAACAACCACTTCGACGTATCGCTCGCGATGTTCACGCACGTCGCGGCCGCCGCGCCCGGCCAGGTCACCGCGATCGACACGCACTGGATCTGGCAGGACGGCGAACGGCTGACGCGCGAGCCGCTGAAGATCGAGAACGGGCTCGTGGAAGTGCCGAAGCGTCCGGGCCTCGGCATCGACATCGACATGGAGGCGGTCGCGGTCGCGCACGAACTGTACAAGCAGCACGGGCTCGGCGCGCGCGACGACGCGGCCGCGATGCAGTATCTGATTCCGGGGTGGACGTTCAACAACAAGCGCCCCTGCCTCGTGCGCTGAGCGCGGGACGAAACGGGCGGCGGGTCCGCCCGGTCGACATGCGCGGCCGGCCGGGCGTAGCCGGCCGCACCTACCCGGCCAGACCTAGCCGGCCGCACCTAGCCGGCCGCCCCTACCCGGCCAGCCCAATCCCCCGCGCCATCCCCGACGCGGCGAGCACGATCACCATCACGAGCACGGCCTGCCAGTGGCCGATCCGCACATAGCTCCGTGCGCGGCCCAGATCGGGCATCTGCTGCTGCCGCGCGGCGATGCGCCAGCGGATCAGCCCGAGCATCGGCACGATCTCGAGCAGCAGGATCAGCACGAGCGCGGTCATCTTGAGGTGAAAGAGCGGCTCATGAAGGTAGTACGACGAGCCCTTCTCGAAGCCGCCGAATGCGCGCGTGAGCCCGGTCGCGATCAGTACCAGCGCGGACAATCCCCAGGCCGCGTCGGCCTTGAACACGCCGGGCAGGTCGGCGGCCTGCGCCGACGCGATGACCCGGCGCAGCGCACGGTTGCGTCCCGCGATCGCGGCAAACGCGACGCCGAATGCCATCAGGTGAACGGCTGCCAGCAACCAGCGGACGATCATTGCGCCTCCTTGTCGCCCGCGCGCCGCGCAGGCCTTGTCAGACGATCTGTTTGAGCGCCGCGTCGAGCGCGAGCACCGCGACGCGGTCGCCCTCGGTCGCGAGCGGCGCGCGCATCACGATCTGCCGGTTATGGCCGACGGCCGCCGGCGAATCCCACAGCAGTTCCACCTTCGGCCGCCGGAACAGGCTGCCGCGACGCGGCGGCACGACGGCCGGCTGCGCACCCTGCTCGCCCGCGGCGGGCGCGACCCGGCCGGGCCAGCGCACCGACAGTTCGCGCGCGTCGTACTGACCGACCTTGCGGCTCTCCATCCAGACGATCGCGGTACGCGTGAGCGTGTCGAGCGAGATCGCGTAGCGGCCGACCGCGAAGCGGCGCGCGGCCACGTTGGTGCGCCACAGCGGCCGCGGGCGGCACATCCAGACGATCGCCGCATACAGCGCCGGCGCGGCGACGAGCCAGCCGTTGGTCGCCGTCACCGCGTGCAGCGCGCGGCGCCAGCCGGCCGCCCACGCGAACGCGCCGATCGACCACACGGCGAACAGGAAACCGATCAGCGCGAAGACCCGCAGCGCCTGGCGCAGCCACTGCGGCAGCGGATGGAACGGCCGCTCGGCGCGCGCGACGGCGCCCGGCAGCGCGAGCAGCAGGAAGATCAGAACGAGATAGACGAACGCCCAGGGCGACGACACCATCGCCGACAGCGACGCGCGATAGCCCATCTGGGACATCGAGAACAGCCAGCGCGCGAGCAGCACGAGACCGATCGCGCGCAACGCGAAGATCACGCCGGCGCCGGGGGCCGGTGCTGCGCGCGTGGTTTTCGTTCTCGCCAAGACTGCTCTCCTCTCGATGTTCGTGCGGGGCCGGATTTCACGGCACGGCCATTATAGGGACATTACCGTCTGGACAGACGGCCGGATGGCGTGCCGGACCGCTTCCGCGGCCGTTCGCGGCGCCGGGCGCGGCGAGAATACAACAGATCCGCGCCGCAGATGTGACAACGCCCCGCCGGAGACCCGGACGGGGCGTCGATGACGGGGCCTCAGCCGCGGTGCGGCCGGCGGCCCGGCATCAGCCTGCGTTGACTTCGCGCAGGACGGTGCGGCGCTTCTGGCGCAGCAGTTCCTCGTAGCCCTTCACGTAGTTCTGCGCCATCACCTTCGACGAGAAACGGGCTTCGAACGCGGCGCGCACCTTCTCGCGCGGCAGCGTATCGAGGCGCTTGAGCGCCGCGACGGCCGACAGTTCGTCTTCGACGACGAAGCCCGACACGCCGTTCTCGATCACTTCCGGCACCGAGCCGCGCTTGAACGCGATCACCGGCGTGCCGCACGCCATCGCCTCGATCATCACCAGGCCGAAGGGCTCCGGCCAGTCGATCGGGAACAGCAGCGCGTGCGCGTTGCCCAGGAATTCGGTCTTTTCCGACTCGCTGATTTCGCCGATGTACTCGACGTGCGGCAGCGCGAACAGCGGCTTGATCTTCTCTTCGTAGTACGCGCGGTCAGCCTTGTCGAGCTTCGCGGCGATCTTGATCGGCAGGCCGGCCTGCTCGGCGATGCGGATCGCGGTGTCGACGCGCTTTTCCGGCGAGATGCGGCCGAGGAACGCGAGGTAGCTCGGCTTCACGTTCGGGATCGGCGTCAGCAGGTTTTCCGGCAGGCCGTGATACACGGTCGACAGCCAGTTCGCCTGCGGCAGCGGGATGCGCTGGTTGTCGGAGATCGACACGACCGGCACGTCGCTGAACGCATTGAAGATCGGCTGCAGTTCCGGCAGGTCGAGACGGCCGTGCATCGTCGTCAGATGCGGGACCGGCTGGCGCGAGAACAGCGAGAACGGGTAGTAGTCGATGTGGCAGTGCAGCACATCGAACTCTTCCGCGCGGCGGCGCACCTGCTCGAGGAGCAGCATGTGCGGAGCCATCACATCGCGGATCGTCGGGTCGAGGCGCAGTGCCTGCGGCCAGCACGCTTCGAGCTTCGCCGACGTTTGCGAATCGCCGCTCGCGAAGAGCGTGACGTCATGCCCCATCTCGACAAGTGCTTCGGTGAGGTAGGACACCACTCGCTCGGTACCACCGTACAGTTTCGGGGGCACCGCTTCGTGCAACGGAGCGATTTGGGCGATTCGCATGCGTAACTCCTAAAAAATCGGCTAAAAACCAGGTATGGGTCGGCAACCTGCCGGCGGTCCGGGCTGGATGCATTTCATCCGAAAAATCGGACGAATCAGCCTGCCGGGGGCGTCGAACCCGCGCTGCTCAAGGAGCGTCGGCGACGCGACAGGCATAGAACGTTTGAAACGAAGACCCGTTGACAGGGGTTCGTAAAAACCTGGAATCGAACCCGGAGCCGATTATCTAGGGTTAATCCCGATACGGCGCACAACATTTCAAACTCTTTGCTTTGTTACAAAGGCGCAACACTTTGCAACCCGCGGACTTGGGTGTCCGTTCTAGAGTGGAAGGCTCTTTTTGGCGTTCCGAGTCATCCGCCACGGCCGGCATCGTGATTCCGGTGCACGCGGCAGGACGGATGCCGGATTTTATCTCAAAATTGATCGCGCGCCCCTGACCAAGGCAAGATTCGCGCTGCGCAATGCACGGCCTTGTTTACAATGCCGGATTATTCAGTCCGGGCGGCCGTGGGCTGCGATCCTGACGATCCGCTCAACCACCGAATCACCGCACGCATATTTTGGAATCTCTCACCCCTGCCCAGCGCAACGCCCACAACGCGAAGCTGTCGAGCTACGCGCATCGGCCGATCGCGTTCCTGTTCCGCTACATCCGCCTGCATCCGGTCGCGCACCTGGTCGTGCTCTGCAGCGTGCTGGCCGCCGTCGGCTGCGCGCTCGGCTCGCAATACGCGATCAAGCACCTGATCGACGTGCTCGCGACCGGGCGCCATCATCCGGGCCCGCTGTGGAGCGCGTTCGCGCTGCTCGTCGGCCTGATCGCGGCCGACAACCTGCTGTGGCGCGTCGGCGGCTGGGCCGCCGCGCACACGTTCGTCGCGGTCACCGGCGACCTGCGGCGCGACCTGTTCCAGTACCTGATCGGCCATTCGCCGACCTACTACTCGGAAAAGCAGCCGGGCACGCTCGCGAGCCGCATCACCGCCACGTCGAACGCCGTCTATACGTCGGAGAACACGATGGCGTGGAACGTGCTGCCGCCGTGCATCGCGGTGATGGGCGCGATCCTGATGATCATCGTCGTGAACCCGCTGATGGCCGCCGGCCTGCTCGGCTGTTCGGCCGTGCTCTCCGTCGTGCTGTTCAAGCTCGCCGGGCGCGGCTCCGCGCGCCATCACGCGTTCGCGTCGAAGGCCGCCGCGGTCGACGGCGAGCTCGTCGACGTGATCGGCAACATGGGCCTCGTGCGCGCATTCGGGATGACGCTGCGCGAACAGAAGCGCTTCGGCGCGACGGTGAAGGCCGAGATGGACGCGCGCCAGCAAAGCCTGTTCTACCTCGAGAAGCTGCGCCTGCTGCACGCGGTGATCACCGCGATGCTGTCCGCCGGCCTGCTCGGCTGGGCGTTGTGGCTGTGGGACCAGGGCCGCGCGACCTCCGGCGACATCGTGCTCGTCAGCTCGCTCGGCTTCACGATCCTGCACGGCACCCGCGACCTCGCCGTCGCGCTCGTCGACGTCACGCAGCACGTGGCACGCCTGTCCGAAGCCGTGAAGACGCTGCTCGAGCCGCACGGGATGCCGGACCGCTCCGACGCGCAGCCGCTGTCGGCCAAGGGCGGCCGCGTCGATTTCGAACGCGTGACGTTCGCGTATCCGCATCGCCGCGCGATCCTCGACCATTTCGATCTCCATATCGAACCGGGCCAGCGCGTCGGCCTGATCGGCAAGTCGGGCGCCGGCAAGTCGACCGTGCTCGCGCTGCTGCAGCGCTTCTACGACACGCAGGACGGCGCCGTGATGGTCGACGGCCAGGACGTGAAGGCGATCACGCAGGACAGCCTGCGCCATGCGATCGCGCTCGTGCCGCAGGACATTTCGCTGCTGCACCGGACCATCTACGACAACATCGCGTATGGCCGCCCCGAGGCGACCCGCGAGGAAGTGCTCGCCGCCGCGCGCGACGCCCGCTGCTCGGAGTTCATCGAGGCGATGCCGGAAGGCTATGACACGATCGTCGGCGACCGCGGCGTGAAACTGTCGGGCGGCCAGCGCCAGCGCATCGCGATCGCGCGCGCGATCCTGAAGGACGCGCCGATCCTGCTGCTCGACGAAGCGACGTCCGCACTCGACAGCGCATCCGAGGAAGCGATCCAGAGCGCGCTCGACCGCCTGATGGTCGGCCGCACGGTGATCGCGATCGCGCACCGGCTGTCGACGCTGCGCAACTTCGACCGGATCATCGTGATGAGCAACGGCAAGGTGATCGACGACGGCAGCCCCGACGTGCTGCGCAATCGTCCGGGCCTGTACCGCGACCTGCTCGCGAAGCAGCACGGCCGCCATCACGCCCCCGACGGCACCGCGCCGACCGGCGAACGCGTGGCCTGACGCCGCCCAGGCAGCATCCCGTCCTGGCAGCCGATAAAAAAACCGCCGTGCGCGAAGCACGGCGGTTTTTTTCATGGCGCCGCGCGACCGTCGCCGCGCGGCACGCGGATCACACGCGCTGCAGGTCGCGCAGGAAGTTGTCGCGCCACACCGACACGTTGTTCTCGCGCAGCTGCGCGATCATGTCCGCATAACGCGCGCGCCGCTCCGCGAGCGGCATCGTCAGCGCCTGCGACAGCGCATCGGCCATCCCGTCGATGTCGATCGGATTGACGATCAACGCGCCCGTCAGCTCGCGCGCGGCGCCCGCGAAGCGCGACAACACCAGCACGCCCGGATCGTCCGGATTCTGCGCGGACACGTACTCCTTCGCGACCAGGTTCATCCCGTCGCGCAGCGGCGTCACGAAGCCCACGCGTGCGAGGCGATACAGTGCGGCCAGCACCTGCCGATCGTACTGGCGGTGGATGTAGAGGATCGGCGCCCAGTCGAGCTCCGCATAGCGGCCGTTGATGCGCCCCGACTCCGCTTCGAGCTGCAGGCGGATGTCCTGGTACGCGCGCAGGTCGGCGCGCGTCGATGGCGCGATCTGCAGGAACGACACGCGGTTGCGGATCGAGGTCTGGTGCTCCAGCAGCTTCTCGAACGCGCGGAACCGCTCGACGAGCCCCTTCGAATAATCGAGCCGGTCGACGCTCATGATCAGTTGGCGCCCGCGTAGCGACGTGGCCATGCGCGCGGCCTTGCCGTGCTCGCCCGCCTGCGCGAGCGACGCGATCTCGTCCGGATACACGCCGATCGGATAGGCGGCCGCGCGCAGCGTGTTGCCGAACGCGCTCACGCGCACCGTGTGCCCTTCGCGCGCCACTTCGCCGCCGGCCTCGAACTCGATGTAGTCGCAGAACGCGCGCAGGTCCGGCTCGGTCTGGAAGCCGAGCAGATCGAACGCGCACAGCGACTCGACGAGCTCGCGATGCGGCGGCACGTTGACGAGCACCTGCGCGGCCGGAAACGGAATGTGCAGGAAAAAGCCGATGCGGTTCTTCACGCCGGCCGCACGCAGCGCACGCGCGAACGGGATCAGGTGATAGTCGTGCACCCAGATCACGTCGTCGCCCTGCAGCAGCGGCACGAGCTGCTGCGCGAGCCAGACGTTCACGCGGCCGTAGCCGTCGAACTCGTGGCGGTCGTACTGGATCAGGTCCGCGCGGTAATGGAACGCGGGCCACAGCGTCGCGTTCGAGAACCCGCGGTAGTACTGGTCGTAATCGCGGCGCGACAGCCCGACGGTTGCGAATGTCACGGGGCCGCGCTCCTCGATGCGGATCTGCGGCGCACCGGACGCGACCACCTCGCCGCTCCAGCCGAACCACATGCCGCCCGTCTCCTTCAGCGCATCGTAGACGCCGATCGCGAGACCGCCCGCCGCCGGCTCGCCTTCCGAAATCGGGGCGACGCGGTTCGAAACGATGATGAGTCGACTCATGCGCCCTGCAGCTCCGCGCCAAGCCAGCGGGCGATCTGCGCGTGCAGCGCGTCGACCGAGTCGAGCCGCGTGCGGGCCGACGTCTCGCCCGCGCCGACCTTGATCGACAGGCCGCCGCGCGCGTTGACCACCGCGAAGCCCTTCTCGTCGGTCAGGTCGTCGCCCGCGAACAGCGGCACGCGGCCCGCGAACGGCGGCTCGTCGAGGAACGCGGCCAGCGCGCGCCCCTTGTCGACGCCCTTCGGCTTGATCTCGAACACCATCTTGCCGGGCTGCAGCACGTACGCATCCGCGTATTCGGCGACGAGGCGCTCGGCCGCTGCGCGCGCAACCGGCTCACGCTCGGGCGCGTTGCGGTAGTGCAGCGCGACGGCCGCGCCCTTGATTTCGAGCAGCATGCCCGGATGACGGTCGACGACGGCCGCGAGCTCGCGCTCGATGCGCAGCAGCCGTTCGTCGTTGAAGCCGATGCGCTGCGTGTCGCCGTTCGCGTCGCGCCGCTCGGCGCCGTGCAGGCCGGCGATCGGCAGGTCCGGCATGTTCAGGAACGTGTCGAGGTTGTCGATGCCGCGCCCCGACACGATGGCGACTGCACCGTGCGAACGGCGCCGCAGTTCATCGAGCAGCGTCAGCAGCGACGGCGGCACGTGAATGCTGTCGGGCGTCGGCGCCAGCTCGACGAGCGTGCCGTCGAAGTCGAAAAAGAACGCGGTATCGGTCAGGGACAGGGAAGCCGGAACGGATTGCATCGATTCGATGGTCTGAGAGCGGCCTGCCAACGCGGGGGCCGCCGCTGCGAGAATGGAATTGTGCGCATCTTACCGCGCCTGCGTACCGAGATGGGCGAAACCGGTGCGGGGCTTGCCTCGCGCCGCCGCCCGCGTCAACTGCGACATATTGCCCCGCTCGCCCGTGCCGTACGGGTTTCGAAAGGACGCGGGCGCGGGAATTGCGCTACAGTCGGCAACCGCCGGCCGCGCGACGCATGGCGCCGCGCCGGCCGACGACCGTTCCGTCCGATCGAGCCCCAGGATGTCGTCTGCCCGTCCCGCGCCGCACTGGCGCTTCCTCAGCCTGACCCGCCTCGTCCGCACGGCCGCGGCACTGACCGCCGCCGTCGCGCTCGCCGCCTGCACGCACGACGAGCCGGGCTGGCGCCTGACCAACGTCACGGGCCACCTGCCCGACCTGTCGTTCACGCTCACCGGCGGCGACGGCCGCACGGTCGACGCGAACGCGTTTCGCGGCCGCATCGCGCTCGTCTACTTCGGCTACACGCACTGTCCCGACGTCTGCCCCGAAACGATGGCGCGGCTGATGGAAGTGCTCGCGAAGCTCGGCCCGCAGGCGAACGGCGTGCGCATCCTGTTCGTCTCGGTCGATCCCGCGCGCGACACGCCGCAGGCGATGCAGTCGTACGTCGCCGCGTTCGATGCCGCACACGCGCGCGGCCTGACCGGCACCGACGGCCAGATCGAATCGCTCGCGAAACGCTATCGGGTCGCGTACCAGATGGAAAAACGCGACCCGTCCGGCGGCTACGAAGTCACGCACAGCTCGGCCGTGTACATCTTCGACGCGACCGGCCGCGCGCGCCTGCTCGCGACCGACCGCGATTCGCCCGACGCGATCGCCGCCGATGTCCGCCGTATCATCGACACCGCCTCCACCTCCTCCTGAATTCCGAACTCCGACATCTCCGACATGAAGACGACCCTCAAGACGTTCGCCCTCCTCGCCGCGCTGTGCACCGCTGCGCAAGCCTGTGCCGCGGGCGCGATCACCGCGCAGAATGCATGGGTGCGCTGGCTGCCGAACCGGCTGCCCGCGGGCGGCTACGTGACGCTCGTCAACACGGGCGACAAGCCGGTCGACCTGGTCGACGTCGACAGCCCCGACTACGGGATGGCGATGCTGCACCAGACCGTGTCGAACGGCTCGACGCAGAAGATGGAAATGGTCGACAAGCTGACGATCCCAGCGCGCGGCAAGGTCGACATCGCGCCGGGCGGCTATCACTTCATGCTCGAGGAACCGAAGCACGCGATCAAGCCCGGCGACACCGTGCGCCTGCGCCTGAAGTTCTCCGACGGCGAAACGGTCGACACGCCGTTCGCCGTGAAGTCGCCGGCCCAGGCGAAGTGATGCGCGCGCGATGAACGTCCTGTACTGGCTCGATCCGTGGGAACCGTCGCCGACCGTGGTCATCGCGGTGCTGACGGCCGCCGTGCTGTTCGCGCGCGGCGTGAAGAAGGCGAAGGTGTCGCCGCTGCGGCAGTTCTCGTTCTGGCTCGGGCTGACGGCGCTCTACATCGCGCTGCATACGCGGCTCGACTACTTCTTCGAGCACGAATTCTTCCTGCACCGCGCGCAGCACCTGGTGCTGCATCACCTCGGGCCGTTCTTCATCGCACTGGCCTACCCGGGCGCCGCGATCCGCGCGGGCATTCCGTTTCGCTGGCGGCAGCGCTTCGTGCGCCCCGCGCTCGCGTGGGCACCCGTGCGCGCGACGCTCGACGTGGTGTTCCATCCGGTCGTCGCGGTCGTGCTGTTCGTCGGGCTGATCTATTTCTGGCTGCTGTCGCCGATCCACTTCGTCGCGATGCTCGACTGGCGCCTGTATCGCGTGATGAACTGGAGCATGGTGATCGACGGGCTGCTGTTCTGGTGGCTCGTCGTCGATCCGCGTCCCGCGCCGCCCGCGCGGCTGTCGCCGGGCCGCCGGATCCTGATCGTCGTCGCGGCGATTCCGCCGCAGATCGCGCTCGGCGCGCTGATCTTCTTCACGCCGCACGAGCTGTATCCGATCTACTCGATCTGCGGACGCGCATTCACGTGGCTCAGCCCGCTGCGCGACCAGCAGATCGGCGGCCTGCTGCTGTGGATTCCGGGTTCGATGATGAGCGTGATCGGCGCGCTGATCGCGCTGCGGCACTGGTTGCGGTTGTCCGCGCGCGGCCGCTTGATCGAAGAGCGGGCTGCCGTCTTGCACGCGGCACGCCCGCCGGTGACGCGCGCCGCCCACTGATGGCGCGCCGCGCGTCAGCCGCGCGCGCTGGTCATCCACACGTGCGGGATGCCGTCCTCGTCGTGCACGTCCGAACTCGGCGTGAAGCCGAATGCCCCATAGAAGCGCTGCAGGTGCGCCTGCGCATGCAGGCTCACCTGCGCATCCGGCCACTGCGCGCGGATGTGCCCGAGCGCGCGCGAGAGCAGCGCGTTACCGAGGCCCGCACCGCGAAACGCGGCGGTCGTCAGCACGCGGCCGATGCGCACGTCAGGGTGCTGCGCATCCGGCAGCAGCACGCGCAGGTAACCGGCGAGACGGCCCGCGGGATCGTATGCGGCCAGGTGCCACGCAGCCTGGTCCGCACCGTCGATGTCGCGATAGACGCAGTTCTGCTCGACGACGAACACGGCGCTGCGCGCGTCGAGGATCGAATAGACTTCGCGCGCCGTCAGCGCGTCGAAGAATTTCCAGTGCCAGTCGAGATCGTCGGCATGCAGAGATGCGGCGGGTGCGGAAGCATTCATGGTCGGTCCTGATTCGGGCGCGCCGGCCGGCGCGCGGCAACTGTCGATTATGCCTCGAAGCGCACCCGGCACGCGTGCCGCCCTTCCGCGCGTGAAAAAAAGGCCCCGCATCGCGCGGGGCCTGTCCGTCATGCCGGCATCTGGCCGAAGCGGCCGTTGTTGAAATCGTCGATCGCGGCCCGGATTTCCTCTTGCGAGTTCATCACGAACGGCCCGTAACCGACGACCGGCTCATCGATCGGCTCGCCGCTCAGGATCAGCAGCTTGGCGTCGCCGTTCGCTTCGATCTCGACGTCGCGGCCGTCGCGGCTCAGCTGCACGAACTGCGCTTCGCGGGCGACCGTCTCGCCGTTCACCAGCAGCGTACCGCTCAGCACGACCACCGCGAGCGTGCGCCCTTCGGCGATCGGGAACCGCGCACGGCCGCCGGCTGCGAGCCGCACGTCCCACACGTCGATCGGCGTGTGCGTGCGGGCCGGGCCGCGCCGGCCGTCGAATTCGCCCGCGATGATCCGCGCGCGGCCTGCGCCGTCCGGCAGTTCGACCACCGGGATGTCCGCGTCCAGAATCGTCTGATAGCCGGGCGCACCCATCTTGTCGGCGGCGGGCAGGTTCACCCACAGCTGCACCATCTCGAGCGGGCCGCCCCGCTTCGTGAACGCTTCCGAGTGGAATTCCTCGTGCAGGATCCCGCTCGCGGCCGTCATCCACTGCACGTCGCCCGGGCCGATCACGCCGCCCGCACCGGTCGAGTCGCGGTGCGCGACTTCGCCGTCATAGACGATCGTCACCGTTTCGAACCCGCGGTGCGGGTGCTGGCCCACCCCGCGCGGTGCCGAAGCCGGCTCGAAGTTCGCGGGACCCGCGTAGTCGAGCAGCAGGAACGGGCTCAGGTGCGTCCCGTGAGACTGGTAGCTGAACATCGAACGCACCGGGAAACCGTCGCCGACCCAATGACCGCGCGGCGCACTGTACACACCCTGGATCTTCTTCATTTGCCTTCTCCGAATTGCGGCGAAACACGTGTTTCGCAACCTGAGTAGGAATATAGAGGTGGAACGATCGATCCGGTAGACTGCCAAAATCGCACTCAGCGTTCTATTTCATGAACGATAACGAACGGGATCTGAACGATCTGTATTACTTCGTGCAGGTGGTCGAGCACGGCGGCTTCGCGCCGGCCGGGCGCGCGCTGAACATGCCGAAGTCGAAGCTGAGCCGCCGCATCGCGCTGCTCGAGGCACGGCTCGGGATGCGGCTGATCCAGCGCTCGACGCGCCGTTTCACCGTCACCGACGTCGGCCAGACCTACTACGCGCATTGTCGCGCGATGCTCGTCGAGGCGGACGCCGCCGACGAGGCGATCGCGCTGCTGCACGAGGAGCCGCGCGGCATCGTGCGGGTCAGCTGCCCGGTCGTGCTGCTCGATTCGCTGGTCGGCACGATGATCGCCGCGTTCATGGTCGCGTGCCCGCGCGTCGAGATTCACCTGGAAGCGACCAACCGGCGCGTCGACGTGGTCGGCGAAGGGATCGACGTCGCGATCCGCGTGCGCCCGCCGCCGCTCGAGGACAGCGATCTCGCGCTGCGCGTGCTGGCCGAGCGCGGCCAGTGCCTCGTCGCGAGCCCCGCGTTGCTGCGCGAGCGCGGCGTGCCGGCCGTCCCCGCCGACCTGACCCGCCTGCCGAGCCTCGATCACGGCGTGCCGCAGGCCACGCACGTGTGGCGGCTACGCGGCCCCGACGGCGCGCACGCGGAAATCCACCATCAGCCGCGGCTCGTCACGGGCGGCATGCTCGCGCTGCGCGCGGCCGCCGTCGCGGGGGTCGGCGTCGTGCAGTTGCCGACGATGATGGTGCGCGACGAAGTCGCACGCGGCGAACTGGCGACCGTGCTGCCGGACTGGGCGCCGCGCCGCGAGATCGTGCATGCGGTGTTCGCGTCGCGGCGCGGGCTGCTGCCCGCGGTGCGCGCGCTGCTCGATTTCCTGGCCGAGCGGTTCGCCGAACTCGAGCCCGATTGAGCGGCATCGCCACGGCGGTCACCCCGCGTTCGGCGTTTCGGCGTGTGCGTCGCGAACCGGACGCTGCAGACCGGCCGCGCGTGCCGTAGACTGCGGGACGCGCATCGCGCTTTTCACGACCCGTTTCACAACCCCGCTGTTCACAACCTCTTTTCGCCTTTCAGCCATGTTCACGCTGTCCACCGACCCTCACGCCTCCAAGGCCGAACTCTATGCGACGCTCGTCGAGCAGGCACGCGCGCTCATCGAATCGGAACGCGACCTGACCGCGAACGCCGCGAACTTCTCTGCGCTCGTCTATCACTCGCTCGACCGCCTGAACTGGGCCGGCTTCTACTTCTTCGACGGTTCGGAACTCGTGGTCGGGCCGTTCCAGGGCAAGCCCGCGTGCGTGCGGATCGCGCTCGGCAAGGGCGTGTGCGGCACGGCTGCGCAGACCCGCGAGACGCAGGTCGTGCGCGACGTGCATGCATTCCCGGGCCATATCGCCTGCGATGCCGCGTCGGAATCGGAAATCGTCGTGCCGCTGGTCGCTGCCGACGGCACGCTGATCGGTGTGTGGGACGTCGACAGCCCCGTCGCCGCGCGTTTCGACGACGAGGACCGCAACGGGATGGAAGCGCTGTGCCGCGTGTTCGTCGAACACGCGTGGCAGAAGGCGCGCGGTCGAGCCGCGTGACGCTGCCGGCGGCGGCTGCGGAGGCCGCAGCCTGCTGATCGCGCCGCTTGGCCGCCAACGAAAACGGGCCCCGCTCATTCACGCGGGGCCCGTTTTCGTTGCGTCGCTGCGCGCGGCGCGCCGCGTGTCAGGCCGCGTGCGTGCCGGAAAGCGCCGCGAACGCCGGCGGCTTCACGTCGTCCGACAGGATCTCGAAGCCCTGCTCCGTCACGACGACCATGTGCTCCCACTGCGCGGACAGCGAATGATCCTTCGTGACGACCGTCCAGCCGTCCGCCAGCACGCGCGTATCGCGCTTGCCCGCATTCAGCATCGGCTCGATCGTGAAGATCATCCCCGGCCGCAGCGGCACGCCGGTGCCCGGGCGGCCATAATGCAACACCTGCGGCTCGTCGTGGTACACGTCGCCGATCCCGTGCCCGCAGTACTCGCGGACCACGCTGAATCCCTCACGATGCGCGACCTGCTGGATCGCATAGCCGACGTCGCCGAGCGTCGCGCCGGGACGCACCGCGCGGATGCCCGCATGCATCGCCTCATAGGTCGTCGCGACGAGGCGCCGCGCGAGTTCGCCCGGCTCGCCGACGAAGTACATGCGGCTCGTGTCGCCGAACCAGCCGTCCTTGATCACCGCGATGTCGAGATTCACGATGTCGCCGTCGCGCATCGGCCGCGACGACGGAATGCCGTGACAGACCACGTGATTGACCGACGTGCACAGGGTTTTCGGATAGCCGTGATAGCCAATGTTCGCCGGAATCGCGCCGAGCACGTCGACGATATATTCGCGGCAGCGCACGTCGAGCTCGTCGGTGGTGACGCCCGGTTTCACGTGTTCGGTGATCATCGTCAGCACCTGGGACGCGAGCTTCGCGGCCTCGCGCGACTTGGCGATTTCCGCGGCACCGCGGATCGGGATTTCGCGCCTCGCCATTACGCCACCTGCTCGATGCCGTGGGCGACGACCGATTCCGTGCCGCCGGCATCGCCGCCGCGCGCTTCGGTCTCGATCAGCAGCCGGCAGATATCGCCGTAGGACAGCGACGGATTGAGTTCCGCCAGCATCCCGACGCGCAGCCAGTGCTCCGCCTGCGCATTGATCGAACGGCTCAGCGCGGTACTGGTCGAGCGCAGCCGTTCGTGCATGTGCTCGGATATCTTGATGATTCCCATATGTCTCTAATTAAACGAAATATAGTCGTTTCGTATATTACGCTCACCTCGGTCGCCGGGCAAGCGCCGGGCTGCCTGCGAATCGCCGATCCGGGATCCCGTTGACATCGAATTCCAGCTTGCTGGAAAATAAATCCACCATGCAAGAACCAGTCAACGCCCCTGCCGACGACATCGGCATCAACGAACGCATCGCCCGGCGCGTGCGCGAGCTGCGCACGCTACGAGGCTACACGCTCGATGCGCTCGCCGCGCGTTCCGGCGTCAGCCGCTCGATGATCTCGCTCATCGAGCGCGCGTCGGCGAGCCCGACGGCCGTCGTGCTCGACAAGCTCGCGGCCGGTCTCGGCGTGTCGCTGGCCGGGCTGTTCGGCGGCGATCGCGACGACGCACCCGCGCAACCGCTGGTGCGACGCGCGCAGCAGGCGGAATGGCGCGATCCGGCGTCCGGTTACGTGCGGCGCAATCTGTCGCCACCCGGCTGGCCGTCGCCGATCCAGCTCGTCGAGGTCGATTTCCCGCCCGGTGCGCGCGTCGCGTACGACTCCGGCGGGCGCGAAAGCGCGCTGCATCAACAAATATGGGTCATCCACGGGCGCGTCGACGTCACGTGCGGCGACCAGCTTCACGAACTTCACGAAGGCGACTGTCTGGCCATGCGCGTCGATCAGCCGCTGATTTTCAGCAACCCGTCGTCGCACGTCGCGCGCTATGTCGTCGCGATCTGCGATGTCCCCGCCGCCGCCGGCGCGCGGAGTGTTTCATCCGTTCAAGGCCGACAGGCGCAGGAGCCCGCATGAATTCCCCGAAACCGCGCGAAGACGTGCGCCTGATCGATTGCAGCGAGGCCGAGCATGCCGCGGCCATCCTCGACATCCTGAACGACGCGATCGTGAATTCGACCGCGCTGTACGACTACCGGCCGCGCCCGCCGGAAGCGATGGTCACGTGGTTCGCGACGAAGCGCGCCGGTGGTTTTCCGGTCGTGGGCGCGGTGGATGAATCGGGCACGCTGGTCGGCTTCGCGAGCTGGGGCACGTTCCGCGCGTTCCCCGCGTTCAAGTACACGGTAGAACACAGCGTGTACGTCCACCGCGACCATCGCGGCCGCGGGCTCGGCGAACTGCTGCTGCGCGAGTTGATCCGGCGTGCGCGTGAAGCCGAAGTGCATGTGCTGGTCGGCTGCATCGATGCGACCAACGGCGGCAGCGTCGCGCTGCACACGCGCCTCGGCTTCGTGCACTCCGGCACGATCACCGAAGCCGGCTTCAAGTTCGGCCGCTGGCTCGATGCGGCGTTCTATCAGCTGAGGCTCGACACGCCGGCTCGGCCGGTCGATGGCTGATCGGCATCGCCGAATGCTTGGCACGCGCATGATGACGCGGGCGGCCGCAGCCGCGGTCCGGAAAACGGCATCGACACCCCGTCGGATCTCGAATCGGAAATTCGCAAACAGGTTTTAGACGAACCGGCCGACGGCAACAATCCGAATCGCAGGACGATCACGCTGCCGATCCTGAACAGCAAGGGCCGGCATCTGCTCGCGATTTACGACTATAGCGGCAAGAGCACGTCGAAGTGCGAGCGGGTGACGCTGACGTATCCGGCGGAGTAGCCGCGCGGATCGAGCGCGGAAAAAAGAAAAGCCCCGCCGAAGCGGGGCTTTTCTTTTCTTGCTGGAGGCGCGAGCCGGAGTCGAACCGGCCTAAACGGCTTTGCAGGCCGCTGCATAACCGCTTTGCTATCGCGCCAAAAGCGGACTGTCCGGATGCCATGAAGGCAAGCGACAGATTCTTTTATTCAAGGACCGTCGGTCCATCAAATAAAAAGGGAAGCGTGGCTTCCCCATGACTTGGAGCGGGAGACGAGTCTCGAACTCGCGACCTCAACCTTGGCAAGGTTGCGCTCTACCAACTGAGCTACTCCCGCATTGTCCTGCACCTGCAGCGCTTTGCCGTACAACACGCTGCCAGAAAAATCTGGAGCGGGAGACGAGTCTCGAACTCGCGACCTCAACCTTGGCAAGGTTGCGCTCTACCAACTGAGCTACTCCCGCATGTGTCCTGCATCTGCAGCGCTTTGCCGTACAACACGCTGCCAGAAAAAATCTGGAGCGGGAGACGAGTCTCGAACTCGCGACCTCAACCTTGGCAAGGTTGCGCTCTACCAACTGAGCTACTCCCGCGTATTGCTGCGCTACTTCTACTGCTTCCCCGTCACACACTTACTTCGTCGTGCAGCGGAGAAGCGAGATTATGTCGAAGGCACATTCGTGTGTCAAGGGCTTTTCCAGCCCTTTTTCCAAAAAACTGCGAACCGACCGTGCAGGGGCCGGTCACGCGCCGCCGCGCTCGCGAATCTGCGGCCATGCGAGCTTCATGTAGTACAGCATCGACCAGATCGTCAGCACCGCGGCGAGGTACATCAGCCACTCGCCCCACACGCGCGTGTCGATCGTCGCGATGCCGAGCGGCAGCGGGCCGTAGTACAGCAGCATCGGAATCGCGACCATCTGGCACGCGGTCTTGAACTTGCCGAGCTGGTTCACCGCGACGCTCTTCGACGCACCGATCTGTGCCATCCATTCGCGCAGCGCCGAGATCGCGATCTCGCGGCCGACGATCACGAGCGCGATCGCCGCGTCGACCCGCGAAATCTGCACGAGGATCAGCAACGCGGCCGTCACCATCAGCTTGTCCGCGACCGGATCGAGGAACGCGCCGAACGACGACGTCTGGTTCCACTTGCGGGCGAGAAACCCGTCGAACCAGTCGGTCAGCGCGGCGAGGATGAAGATCGCCGCCGCCGCGAGGTTGCGGTGCGCGCCGCCCATCACCGTGTCCGGCAGATAGAACACGCCGACGACGAGCGGGATCAGCACGATCCGTACCCACGTCAGGAAAATCGGGAAATTGAACGGCATGGCATGCGGGTCAGTAAAGGATTCGCAATTGTGCCGTGTCGACCGGCCTGCCACAAGAACGCGAGATCGCGCTCGGGCGTGGCCGGTCGCACGGCCGGATCAGTGAAGCTGCTTGTAGATCTGCTCGGCGAGCGCGTGCGAGATGCCGTCGACGCTCGCCAGCTCCTCGACGCTCGCCGCGACCACACCGCGCAGCCCGCCGAACCGCGCAAGCAGCCGCTGCCGGCGTTTCGCACCGACCCCTTCGAGCTCCTCGAGCCGCGAGGTCTGGCGCGCCTTCGCCCGTTTCGCGCGCATCCCGGTGATCGCAAAGCGGTGCGCCTCGTCGCGGATCTGCGCGACGAGCATCAGCGCGGCGCTCTCCTTGCCGAGTTCGAGCGGCGTGCGGCCGTCCGCGAACACGAGCGTCTCGAGACCGACCTTGCGCCCCTCGCCCTTCGCGACGCCGACCAGCATCGACGTAT
This sequence comes from Burkholderia sp. USMB20, assembly GCF_000949135.2. Classification (GTDB taxonomy): domain Bacteria; phylum Pseudomonadota; class Gammaproteobacteria; order Burkholderiales; family Burkholderiaceae; genus Burkholderia. Next base: position 407,530 of record NZ_JTAN02000018.1, read on the forward strand.
CGAGCCCGAGCTCGGTGAACACCTGGCGCGCGATCTCGACCTGCCCCTTGCCGCCGTCGATCAGCACGATGTTCGGCAGCAGGCTCGATGCCTCGGCCTGGCGCGTCGATTCGCCGTCGATGCCGGCCGCATCGTCGGCGGCCGCTGCCTGCGCGGCCTGCTCGACCATCTTCTCGTAGCGGCGCGTCAGCACCTGCCGCATGGCCGCGTAATCGTCGCCCGGCGTGATGCCGGTGATGTTGTAGCGACGGTACTCGCCCGACTGCATCTTGTGATGGTGATAGACGACGCACGACGCCTGCGTCGCCTCGCCCATCGTATGGCTGATGTCGAAACATTCGATCCGCAGCGTCGCGAGATCGTCGCTTTCGAAGCCGAGCGTTTCCGCGAGCGCGCGCGTGCGCGCCTGCTGCGAACCCTGCTCGGACAGCAACCGCGCGAGCGCGATCTGCGCGTTCTGCTCGGCCATCGACAGCCACGCGCGCCGCTGCCCCTGCGGCTGCCGCACCAGCGAGACCTTGTGACCGGCCTGCTCGGACAGCAGCTCGAGCAGGTCGCGGCTCGCGGGCGCGTGGCTCACGACCAGCACGGGCGGCACGCGATTGCCGAGATAGTGCTGCGCGATGAACGCATCGAGCACCTCGGCCTCCACCGACGCGCCCGCGTCACGCGCGGCGGCAGCGTCTTCCGCGGGCCGGTCGGGCAACGCCGCAGCGGTGTCGCCGGCAGCCTCCGCTGCCTCGCCCTCGGCCTCGTCGCCGAGCCCGCCTTCGGCCAGCGTCAGCGCACTTTCGACGTGCGCCGGGAAATAGGCCTTGTCGCCGAGATGCCGGCCGCCGCGCACCATCGCCAGGTTCACGCACACGCGTCCGCCCTGCGCGACCACCGCGAGGATGTCGACGTCGCTGTCGCTGCCGACCTCGATCGCCTGCTGGTGCAGCACCGTCGCGAGCGAGCTCATCTGGTTGCGCACGGCGGCTGCCTGCTCGAACTTCAGCTCGGCCGCGAACGCGTGCATCTTCTGCTCGAGTTCCTTCATCACTTCCGATTGCCGGCCGAGCAGGAAGCGCGCGGCGTTCGACACGTCGATCGCGTAGTCGTCCTCGGAAATCGCGCCGACGCACGGCGCCGTGCAGCGCCCGATCTGATGCAGCAGGCACGGCCGCGTACGATTGTTGAAGACCGAATCCTCGCAGGTGCGCAGCTGGAACACGCGCTGCAGGATCTGGATGCTCTCGCGCACGGCCCACGCGCTCGGGAACGGCCCGAAATACTGGTTCTGCTTGTCGACCGAGCCGCGGTAGTACGCCATGCGCGGAAAGCTGTGCGCGGTGAGCTTCAGGTACGGATACGACTTGTCGTCGCGAAACAGGATGTTGTAGCGCGGCGCGAGCGCCTTGATCAGGTTGTTCTCGAGCAGCAGCGCCTCCGCCTCCGAGCGCGTGACGGTCGTCTCGATGCGCGCGATGCGCGTGACCATCATCGCGATGCGCGGCGACAGCTGCGTCTTCGTGAAATAGCTCGAGACGCGCTTCTTCAGGTCGCGCGCCTTGCCGACGTAAAGCACGGCGCCCGCCGCATCGTAGTAGCGGTAGACGCCCGGCATGTGCGGCAGTTGCACGAGGATCTTCTTCGGTTCGAACGGGGTGTCGGCGGCTTCTGGGGATGTCATGCGCGATTCGGGTGCCTTGTGGCGCGGAACGGGTCCATTAGAATCGCCAGTTTAGAGCATTCACCGGTCCGCTTCGATGCCCCGCACCGCCCCCGCCTCCCCTGCCTCTCCTGCGCCGCTCGCACCCGACGAACCGATCGCGTGCGACCTCTTCTGCACCGTGATCGACAACTTCGGCGACATCGGCGTGTGCTGGCGCCTCGCCCGCCAGCTCGCGCACGAGCACGGCTGGCAGGTGCGCCTGTTCATCGACGACCTGCGCACGTTCGCGCGGCTGCTGCCGGGGGTCGATCCCGATGCGGGGCGGCAGACGCTCGACGGCGTCGTGATCGAGCACTGGCATGCGGAAGTCGGCGACGCACTGGAGATCGCCGACGTCGTGATCGAGGCCTTCGCATGCGAGCTGCCCGGCGCGTATCTCGCCGCGATGGCGCGCCGCGCGCGCCGCCCGGTGTGGATCAACCTCGAATACCTGAGCGCCGAGGACTGGGTCGCCGATTTCCATTTGCGGCCGTCGCCGCATCCACGCTATCCGCTGCTGAAGACGTTCTTCTTCCCGGGACTGTCGGCCGGCACGGGCGGCGTGCTGAAGGAACGCGACCTCGACGCGCGCCGCACGGCCTTCGAAGCCGACGCGGCGGCGCGCACCGCCTGGTGGCGGCATGCGACGGGCGACGCGCCACCGGCGCCGGGCACGACCGTCGTCAGCCTGTTCGCGTATGAGAATCCGGGCGTCGACGCGCTGCTCGCGCAGTGGCGCGACGGCGCGTCGCCCGTCGTCGCGCTCGTGCCCGCCGGCCGCGTGTCGCCGGCCGTCGCCCGCTTCTTCGGGGTCGAATCGTTCGGCGCCGGCGCGCACGCAAGCCGCGGCAATCTGACCGCGTACGGGCTCGCGTTCGTCCCGCAGGCCGACTACGACCCGCTGCTGTGGGTGGCCGACGTCAACTTCGTGCGCGGCGAGGACTCGTTCGTCCGCGCGCAGTGGGCGCGCAAGCCGTTCGTATGGCACATCTACCCGCAGGCCGACGATGCGCACCTGCCGAAGCTCGACGCCGCGCTCGCGCATCTGTCGGCCGGCCTCGCCGATGCGCCGCGCGCGGCGCTCGCGCGCTTCTGGCATGCATGGAACGGCGCCGGCACGCCCGACTGGGCCGATTTGCTGCAACACCGTGCCGCACTGGATGCCAACGCGGCGCGCTGGGCCGACGCGCTGGCGAGCGTCGGCGATCTCGCCGGAAAGCTGGCGGAATACGCAAAATCTCAGTTAAAATAAGCGGTTATCCGACGGCTGACCACGCAAGCGCTCGCGTTTGGGGCTCTTGGCACCTACCGGAACGCACCGCCGCTTGCGCCGTCAGCCGTTGCGCAACGCTCAGGCACCTATTTATTTGATTGGATCAGGACAGTTTTTATGAAGACCGCACAGGAACTCCGCGTAGGCAACGTCGTGCAGATCGGCAGCGAAGCATGGGTCATCGCAAAGGCGGAATACAACAAGTCGGGCCGCAACTCCGCCGTCGTCAAGATGAAGATGAAGAACCTGCTGACGAACGCAGGCCAGGAATCGGTCTACAAGGCTGACGACAAGTTCGACGTCGTCGTGCTCGACCGCAAGGAAGTGACGTACTCGTACTTCGCCGACCCGATGTACGTGTTCATGGACGCCGACTACAACCAGTACGAAGTCGAAGCGGAAATGATGGGCGAAGCGCTGAACTACCTCGAAGACGGCATGGCGTGCGAAGTCGTGTTCTACAACGAGAAGGCGATCTCGGTCGAACTGCCGACGATCCTGGTTCGCGAGATCACCTACACGGAACCGGCCGTCAAGGGCGACACGTCGTCGGGCAAGGTGCTGAAGAACGCCAAGCTCGCAACGGGCTTCGAACTGCAAGTGCCGCTGTTCTGCAATACCGGCGACAAGATCGAAATCGATACGCGTACGAACGAATATCGCAGCCGCGCGTAATCGCCTGCGATTGCCGGATCGAACAAAGCGCCCTTCGGGGCGCTTTTTGTTTGTCTGGCGTCAACAGCAGCGGGCGTCGGCACCATGGACAGCACGAAATCCAGCATTAAAGGTATTCAATTTGTATCATCGGTAACTGTTTTATAGCGTGAAAGAAATAATGCACGTCAGGCGTTCAGCGGGGCATAAAATCAGTTTTTAATCTGACATGCGGCTGCGGCCGGCTCCGATGGCCGACAGCCCGCCTCTCTTGACTCGACTCGCGTCCACCATGCCACACGCCCTGATTGTCGAAGACGATCCCAACAGTCTGTCCGGCCTGACCGCGCTGCTCGCCGCAGACGGCTTCTCGGTCGACACGGCCACGTCGCTCGCCGAGGCACGCACGGCGCTCGGCCGCTCGATTCCCGATGTCGTCCTGGTCGACCTGAACCTGCCGGACGGCAGCGGATTCGACCTGCTCCAGCACCTGCCGCAGCAGCAGCCGAACGGCTCGCTGCCGGTGATCGTGCTGACGGGCAACGCGACGGTCGAGAGCGCGATCGAAGGCCTGCGTCACGGCATCTGGGACTACCTGCTGAAGCCGATCAACATTCCGCGCCTGCGCAGCCTGCTGGCCCGGATTCCGCGCCCCTACGAACTGATCGACGAAGTGCGGACGCTGCGCGCGTCGCTGCGCCACCTCGGCCGCTTCGGCGCGCTGGTCGGCCGCAGCGAGGCGATGCAGCACGTGTACGACATGATCGAGCACAACGCGGGCACCGAAACGGCCGTGCTGTTCACCGGCGAAGCCGGCACCGGCAAGAAGCTGGCCGCGCGCACGCTGCACGACCTGAGCCGGCGCCGCAAGGGGCCGTTCGTGTCGTTCGACTGCCGCACGATCGCCCAGGCCGGACGCCACGGCGCGTCGCTCGACAGCGTGCTGTTCGGCCATGAACGCGGCGCGTTCGACGGTGCCGAGCGGCGCGAGTCGGGCCTGTTCGAACAGGCCGGCGGCGGCACGCTCTTCCTCGACGAGATCACCGCCCTGCCGCTCGTGCTGCAGGAAGCGCTGCTGCATGCGCTCGACTCGCAGAACTTCATGCGGATCGGTGGCACGAGCTCGATCGCGAGCGACTTCCGGCTGATCGCGACCACGCGCCGCCCGGCCCGCGAGGCGGTCGCGAACGGCATGCTGCGCGAGGATCTGTGGCTGCGTCTCGATGCGGCATCGATCACGATGCCGCCGCTGCGCGAACGCGACGGCGATGTCCTCGCCATCGCGGACGCGCTGATCGACGACCTCAACCGCGAAGCGCGCGGCACCGGCCGCAGCACGACCGACAAGCGCGCGGCGCCGGGCTTCGTGCGCGAATGCGTGTCCTACGAATGGCCCGGCAACGTGCGCGAACTGCAGGAGCGCGTGCGCTTCGCCTATGACGCATCCGGCGATTTCATCGAAACGCTGCGCGCGGGCGAAGCAAGCTTCGCGGCCGGCGCCGCGCTGAACGGCAGCAGCGTGCAGATCAAGGTCGGCACCCCGCTGTCCGACGTCGAGGATCTGCTGATCCGCGCGACGCTCGACGCGGTCGGCGGCACGCGCCATCGCGCGGCGACGCTGCTCGGCATCAGCCCCAAGACGCTGTACAACAAGTTGCAGCGGATGAAGGTCAACTGACCGGGCGGCCGTTGTTCGGGGCGCCGGCCGGAGCTGACGGTTAGTTGCGCAAGGACGTGTCGCCCCGCGCTTCGCCGTCAATGGAAAAAGCCGCGCAAAAGCGCGGCTTTTTTGCTTCGGCAACGGGACCGGCGGCTTCGCGCCGCCCTTCCCGCTTACGCCAGTGCGCTGCTCAACAGCGCCTGCGCCTGCAGATACTCAGGCTGCGCGATCAGCTTGTCCCACTTGAGCGGCTTGCCGCGCGCCCGCATCCGCTTGATGCGCCGCACCGACTCGGCCGACGCCTGCGCCTTCAGGCCGTTCAGCACGACTTCGGCCGCATCCGGCTGGTTGCAGACGAGCACCATGTCGCAACCGGCGGCGAGCGCCGCGTCGGCCGCCTGCGTGAGCGTGCCGCCCTCGCGTGCCGCCTCCATCGACAGGTCGTCGCTGAAGATCGCGCCCGTGAAGCCGAGCTGCCCGCGCAGGATGTCCTGCAGCCACACGCGCGAGAAGCCGGCCGGCCGCTTGTCGACCTGCGTGTAGATCACGTGTGCGGGAATCACCGCGGTCAGCGCGAGGCCGAGCCAGTCGTACGGCGCGACGTCCTGCTTGAGGATCGCGTCGAGCGGCCGGTCGTCGGTCGGCAGCGCGACGTGCGAATCGGCTTCCGCAAAGCCGTGCCCCGGGAAATGCTTGCCGCAGTTCGCCATGCCGGCGAGCGACAGCCCGTGGTTGAGGCTCTTCGCGAGCAGCGTGACGACGCGCGGGTCGCGATGGAACGCACGATCGCCGATCACCTTCGAGTGCCCGTAGTCGAGATCGAGCACCGGCGTGAAGCTCATGTCGATGCCGCATGCGCGCAGCTCGGCCGCCAGGATGTAGCCGACCGCGGTCGCGACCTTCGTCGCGAGCAGCACGTCGCGGTCCCACAGTTCGCCGAGGCGGCGCATCGCCGGCAACACCGTGAAGCCGTCGGTGCGGAACCGCTGCACGCGGCCGCCTTCGTGATCGACGGCGATCAGGATGTCCTCGCGCACCGCGCGGATCGAGTCGGTCAGCGCGCTCAGCTGCGCACGGTTCTGGAAATGCCGCGCGAACAGGATCACGCCGCCGGTGTTCGGATGCGCAAGGCGCCGCGCATCGTCGCGCGACAGGGCCGTGCCGACGACGTCGAGCATGACCGGGCCGGGAGTCGTTTTCATCGAATCGGAAAGTCCGTCAGGGAGTGGTTCGGGAAACAGGTGCGGGTGCAGGCGGCGCTGCGTCGGTCTCGGCGACCACGAACGACACCGCGTAGTCGCGTTCGTCGCTGACCGTCACGCGCGCCGTGATGCCGCGCGCGGCGAGCCAGTCGGCCAGTTCACCCGACGCGACGACGTACGGTTCGCCGCTGCGCTGGTTGAGGGTCTGCAGCGCGCGCCACGTCATCGGCCAGTGCATGCCGAGCCCGATCGCCTTCGAGAACGCTTCCTTCGCGGAAAAGCGCGTCGCGAGAAACGCGATGCCGCGCGCCTCGGAGCGCGCGCGGCGCGCATGGAACACGCGCAGCTCGTCGGGGCCCAGCACCTTCTCGGCAAACCGGCCGCCCGTGCGCTCGAGCACGGCCGCGATGCGGCTCACCTGGACGATGTCGGTACCGATGCCGTAGATCGCCATGTCAGCGCCCGCCGTGACGCACGGACGACGCCGGGTGACGAGCGAAGCGCGCGCGCACGGAATGCATCGTCAGCGCGCGCCGCCGTGCAGCGCGGCCACGCGCGCGGCGACCATGATCGCCTTCATCTCGCGCACCGCGTTGTCCCAGCCCGCGAAGATCGCGTGCGCGACGATCGCGTGGCCGATGTTCAGCTCGACGATGCCGTCGATCGCGGCGATCTGCTGCACGTTCGTGTAATGCAGTCCGTGACCGGCGTTGACCTTCAGGCCCAGTTGCGCGCCGGCCTGCACGCCCGCGACGATGCGTTCGTATTCGCGCTGCTGCTCGCCTTCGTCGTGCGCATCGGCATAGCGGCCGGTATGCAGCTCGACCACCGGCGCGCCGGCTTCGTGCGCGGCACGGATCTGTGTTTCGTCCGGATCGATGAACAGCGACACGCGCACGCCGGCGTCGGCGAGCTGCCTGCATGCCGCACGCACGGCCTCGAAGCGGCCGGCGACGTCGAGACCGCCTTCGGTCGTCAGTTCCTCGCGCTTCTCGGGCACGAGGCACGCGTCGTGCGGACGCACTTCGCATGCGATGTCGAGCATCTCGGCCGTCACCGCGCATTCGAGGTTCATCCGCGTCTTCAGCAGCGGGCGCAACGTGCGCACGTCGGCGTCGACGATGTGGCGGCGGTCCTCGCGCAGGTGCAGCGTGATCGCGTCCGCACCGGCCTCTTCGGCGGCGAGCGCCGCGCGGATCGGATCGGGATAGGCCGTGCCGCGCGCGTTGCGCAGCGTCGCGACGTGGTCGATGTTCACGCCGAGGTCGATGACGGTGGGCGTTGTCAGGAAGAAGCTCATAGGTTTTGCAGGTCGATCAGGATCTGACGCGTGGCAAGCGGCGTACCGCCGAGATAGGTGTTCAGCAGGAAGCGCATCAGCGTCTTGCTTTGCGCGACCGTCTGGGCTCGATGGTAATCGTCCTGCTCCATGTCGAGCAACGTCTGTCCGGTAATCACCGGCCAGTGCGACGGCACGTCGTCGTCCGCATTGCGCACGCCGCGCTCGGGATCGAACACGTAGCGGCGATCGGGCTCGACCGCCCGGCGCGCGACCGTGCGGTTCAGCGCCATCGCATAGCCGGTCTCGCGCAGCAGCACGCGCTCGAACGAGCGCAGCACCTGCACCGCGGGCTCGCCGTGCGCGAGGCGCGTCAAGGTCAGCACGTAATGATTGAAGAGCGGCGGCTGCGGATCCTCGCGCGCGCAGAATTTCACGAGCAGCTCGTTCGCGTAGAAGCCGCACAGCAGCCCGTCGCCGCCGAGCGGCAGCATCCCGCCGACCCATTCGGCGCCCGTCAGCGTGCGCACTTCGGATTTGCCCGACCAGGACAGCAGCAGCGGCTGGAACGTCTGCAGCACGCCGCGCAGCGCGGAGTGCGGGCGCTTCGCGCCCTTCGCGACGAGCGCGAGCCGGCCGTGATCGCGCGTCAGCACGTCGATGATCAGGCTCGTTTCACGGTACGGATAGCTGTGCAGCACGAACGCCGGCTGCTCGGCGACGCGGAAATCGGACGTGCGAGAGGTCGCGCGCCGCGCCTTGCGACGCGGCGGTTCGGGCGGTGCCGGCAACGGCGCGTCGTTCGCGCCGGCGGTCACCGCATCTTCGGTCGACGTCAGCGCGTCATTCGTACCCATAGGCACGCAGCCCCGCCTCGTTGTCGGCCCAGCCGCTCTTCACCTTCACGAAGGTCTCGAGGTACACGGGGCCGTCGAACAGCTTCTCCATGTCCATCCGCGCCTCGGTGCTGATCTGCTTGAGCTTCTCGCCCTTCTTGCCGATCACCATCGCCTTGTGCGAATCGCGTTCGACGAGGATCGTCGCGAAGATGCGCTTCAGGCGCCCTTCCTCCTCGAACTTGTCGATCAGGACGGTGCTCGTGTACGGCAGTTCGTCGCCGGTCCAGCGGAACACCTTCTCGCGCAGGATTTCGGCCGCGAGAAAGCGCGAGCTGCGGTCGGTCAGCTCGTCCTCGCCGTAGATCGGCTCGCCTTCCGGCAGGTACGGCTTGATCGTGTCCAGCAGGCGCTTGATGTCTTCCGGCTTCTGCGCCGACAGCGGCACGAGCTCGGTGAATTCGCGCAGCTCGCTCACCTTCTGCATGAACGGGAACAGCGTGGCCTTGTCGTTCACGCGGTCGATCTTGTTCGCGATCAGCAGCGTCGGCATGCCGGGCGGGATCAGGTCGAGCACCTTCTGGTCGTCGGGCCCGAAGCGGCCGGCCTCGATCACGAACAGGATCACGTCGACCGACGTGAGCGTCGACGTGACCGCGCGGTTCAGCGAGCGGTTCAGCGCGGTGCTGTGACGGGTCTGGAAGCCCGGCGTGTCGACGAACACGAATTGCGCGTCGTCGAACGTGTTGATGCCGGTGATGCGATGGCGCGTGGTTTGCGCCTTGCGCGACGTGATGCTGATCTTCTGGCCGACGAGTGCGTTCATCAACGTCGACTTGCCGACGTTCGGGCGGCCCACGATCGCGATCATGCCGCAACGGAAACCGGTAGGAGCGGGAGTGTTCATATCGTTTGGGAGACAGGTTCGGAAACGGCCGCGCGACGCGCGGCACGATCGATGGGCAATTCAGTGATCGGCATCGGCCACGCGCGCCTGCGCGGCAGCGAGGCTGGCGCCGCCCTGCGGCGTCTCGGTGTCGGGTGCCGCGGCGTCGCGGGCGCGCGGCGTCGCGCGCGAAGCGGCGTCGGCACCGGCAGCAGGCTTGTCGGCGGACGACACAGCCGGATCGGTCGCCTGACCCGCCGGCTTGTCGGCTGCGCGGGGCGCGCCTTCGGCTGGCTTGTCGGCGCGTTCGGCAGGCTTGTCCGCCGCGCGCGCGCCGGGTTCGCTGCGATCCGCGGGCTTGTCTGACGGTTTGTCGGTCGCCTTGTCGGCAGGTTTCTCGGCAGGCTTGTCGGCCGTCGGCTTCGCGGGCCGGTCGGCCTTGTCCGCGGCTGTATCGACATGCGCCGCGCGAATCGCGGCCATCGGCGCCTGCGCCGGCCGGTCGCCCGGCTGTGCGCCGGCATCGGCCGCTGCGGACGCGGCAGCGGCCGCCTTCGCGTCGCGCGCCGCCGCACGCTCCTTGCGTTCCGGAGAACGCAGGTCGAGCGCTTCCTGCACCCCCTTCACGCCGGGCACGATTTCAGGCTCGACATGCTTCGACCCGCGTGCGTTCTTCGAACGCTTCGGCTTCGAAGCGAGCATCGGCGCGGCCGCCAGCACCTCGTCGAGCGCCTTCTTCGCGGCGGCCTGCTCGGCCGCCCGCCGGCTCGCGCCGGAGCCCGACACCTTCACGTCGAGCTTCGGCACCGTGCATTCGACCTCGAACTGCTGATTGTGCGCCGCACCATGGGTCGCGACGACCGTGTAGGTCGGCAGCGCGATCTTGTGCCCCTGCAGGTATTCCTGCAGCAGCGTCTTCGCGTCCTTGCCGAGCGTGCGCGGATCGATGTGGTCGAGAATCGGGATATAGAGGCGCTTGATGACCCCTTGGGCGGCTTCGAAGCCGCCATCGAGGAATACCGCCCCGATGATGGCTTCGAACGCGTCCGCGAGGATCGACGGGCGACGGAAGCCGCCGCTGCGCAACTCGCCCTCGCCCAGCCGCAACCCTTCGGAAATATTCAGGGCCTGAGCGATTTCATACAGCGACTGCTGCTTGACGAGGTTGGCGCGCACGCGCGACAGGTCGCCTTCGTCCAGCTTGCTGAAACGCTGGAACAAAAGGGCGGCCACCGCGCAATTCAGAACGGAATCGCCGAGAAACTCGAGCCGTTCGTTGTGCGTGGCACTGTGACTGCGATGGGTCAAAGCCTGGCGCAACAATTCCGCATTGCGAAATTCGTAGCGCAGCCGGCTTTCCAACTGGGATAGGGGCATGTGCAGGAGTATAACGCGGGCGCCGGTCGGGCCGAAACGGCACGGCCGGACGCGAAAAGGCGTGACGGGGCGGTGTTGCCGCCGGTTCTTAAAGTAGTTCGGCAATACGCGACGCGGCCCGTGCGTCGCATATTGCGTGCGAGTCGAATACGGTCAGTTGAAGGAACCGATGCGCTTCAGGTCGCCGAAGTTCATCCAGATGAAGAACGCGCGGCCGACGATGTTGTTGTCCGGCACGAAACCCCAGTAGCGGCTGTCCGCGCTGTTGTCGCGGTTGTCGCCCATCATGAAGTAGTGACCGGCCGGCACCTTGCAGATCACGCCGCGGCTGTTGTACGTGCAGTTGTCACGATACGGATAGTCGTAGGCGCCCATCACGAACGGCGGCACGGCGGGATTGTTGAGGATCGCGTTCTTCTTCGTGCCGATCGTTTCCTCGAACTGCTTCGCATAGTTCTGGCGCTCGTCGTCGAAGAAATCCGGCAGCGGCGTTTCGGGCACCGGCTGGCCGTTGATCGTCAGTTGCTTGTCCTGGTAAGCGACCGTGTCGCCCGGCAGGCCGATCACGCGCTTGATGTAGTCGACCGACTCGTCCTTCGGATAACGGAACACGACGACGTCGCCGCGCGACAGCGGGCTGCCCTGCGTGATCTTGGTGTTCGTGATCGGCATGCGCAGGCCGTATTCGAACTTGTTGACGAGGATGAAGTCGCCGACCAGCAGCGTCGGCACCATCGAGCCCGACGGGATCTTGAACGGCTCGACGATGAACGAACGCACGACGAACACGGCCAGGATCACCGGGAAGAAGCTCGCGGTGTACTCGAGCCACCACGGCTGGCGCAGCTTTTCGTCGCGCAGCTTCGAACGCGTCTGCCCCGCGTTTTCGTCCGCGAAACGCTCGTCGATACGCGACTGCTGACGATCGAACTCCTCGATCGCCGCGTCGGCCGCCTTGCGCCGCTGCGGCAGGAACACCAGTTTGTCCAACACCCACGCTACGCCCGTCACGACGACGAGCACAAAAAGAATCAGCGCAAAATTCATAAAAGGATCAGTCCTGTTATTTGTCTTCGACGCGCAAGATCGCGAGGAACGCCTCCTGCGGGATCTCGACCGAACCCACCTGCTTCATGCGTTTCTTACCTTCTTTCTGCTTCTCGAGCAGTTTCTTCTTTCGCGTGATGTCGCCGCCGTAGCACTTCGCGAGCACGTTCTTGCGCAGTGCCTTGATGTTCTCGCGTGCGACGATGTGCGCGCCGATCGCGGCCTGGATCGCCACGTCGTACATCTGGCGCGGAATGATCTCGCGCATCTTCGCGGCGACCTCGCGACCGCGGTATTGCGACTGCGACCGGTGCACGATGATCGACAGCGCGTCGACCTTGTCGCCGTTGATCAGCATGTCGACCTTCACGACGTCCGACGAACGGTATTCCTTGAACTCGTAGTCCATCGACGCGTAGCCGCGCGACACCGACTTCAGGCGATCGAAGAAGTCGAGCACGATCTCGGCCATCGGGATTTCGTACGTGAGCTGCACCTGGCGGCCGTGATACTGCATGTTGATCTGCGAGCCACGCTTCTGCTCGCACAGCGTGATCACGGAACCGACGTAGTCCTGCGGCATGTACAGGTTCACGGTGACGATCGGCTCGCGCACTTCGGCGATGCGGCCGGGCTCCGGCATCTTCGCCGGGTTCTCGACCATGATCGTCGAGCCGTCGCTCTGCACGACCTCGTAGACGACCGTCGGTGCGGTCGTGATGAGGTCCATGTCGAACTCGCGCTCGAGTCGCTCCTGCACGATTTCCATGTGCAGCAGCCCGAGGAAGCCGCAGCGGAAACCGAAGCCGAGTGCCTGCGACACTTCCGGCTCGTACTGCAGCGATGCATCGTTGAGCTTCAGCTTCTCGAGCGATTCGCGCAGCGCGTCGTACTGGTTCGCCTCGACCGGATACAGCCCCGCGAACACCTGCGGCTTCACTTCCTTGAAGCCCGGCAGCGGTTCGGCGGCCGCCTTGGTCGCGTGCGTGACGGTGTCGCCGACCTTCGCGGCCGTCAGTTCCTTGATGCCGGCGATGATGAAGCCCACCTGCCCCGCCGACAGCGAGTCGAGATTGCGCGACTTCGGCGTGAACACGCCGACGTGCTCGACCGGATACTGCGCGCCGGTCGCCATCATCTTGATCTTGTCCTTCGGACGCAGCGTGCCGTTGACGATCCGCACGAGCATCACGACGCCGACGTAGTTGTCGAACCACGAGTCGATGATCAGCGCCTGCAGCGGCGCGGCCGGATCGCCCTTCGGCGGCGGCACCTTCGCGATCAGCGCTTCGAGCACGTCCTCGACGCCGAGACCCGTCTTCGCGCTGCAACGCGTCGCGTCGGTCGCGTCGATGCCGATCACGTCCTCGATTTCCTCGATCGCGTTCTCGGGGTTCGCGGCCGGCAGGTCGATCTTGTTCAGCACCGGCACGACCTCGACGCCGAGCTCGATCGCCGTGTAGCAGTTCGCGACCGTCTGCGCCTCGACGCCCTGGCTCGCGTCGACCACGAGCAGCGCACCTTCGCACGCGGACAGCGAACGGCTGACTTCGTACGAGAAGTCGACGTGCCCCGGCGTATCGATCAGGTTGAGGTTGTAGACCTTGCCGTCGCGGGCGCGATAGCTCAGTGCAGCCGTCTGCGCCTTGATCGTGATGCCGCGCTCGCGCTCGATATCCATCGAGTCGAGCACCTGCGCTTCCATTTCACGGTCGGCGAGGCCGCCGCATACCTGGATGATGCGATCCGCGAGCGTCGACTTGCCATGGTCGATGTGCGCGATGATCGAGAAATTGCGAATATGATCCATTCAGTGCCGATCAAGCGAAAAAGGCGCGCTCGACGACTGCGGAGCACGCCTTGTAAGTCGGTGAAAAAACGGCTTATTTTAGCCGAAAAGGCCTTTGCCGGGCGGTAATTTGGGACGCCCCGCCAGGGACGCCCCGCCGGAGGCCCTGGCCGGCGGGTCCGCCGCCGGAAGCCCCGCGCAACGCGCGGCCGGCCGGCAGCGGAGCCGGGTTCAGCGCCGGGCCGCGAGCGCGCCGCGCACCCTCGCCTCGTCGAACCGGTGGCGGCACACTTCCGTGCCGTCCAGCAACAGCACCGGCACGTCCTCGTCGTAACGCGCAACGAGTGCCGGATCCGCATCGATGTCGACGTAGTCGACCGCGATGCCGAATTCGGCCGCCACCGGCGCCAGCGCATCGCGCAGGTCGTCGCACAGATGGCACCAGCCGCGGCCGTAGAGCGTAAACATCGGCGCGTTACTTCTGAACCGCGCGCGGGCGCACCGGCACGAACTGCGTGTTGTCGCCGCGCCGCACCAGCACCGCGACTGCCTTCTGCGGATCGAGCTGCGCGGTCACGTCGGCGAACTGCTTCGCGCTCGTGATGTCGGTGTCGCCGACGCGCAGCACGATGTCGCCGCGCTGCAGCCCCGCTCGGGCCGCCGGGCCGTCGACGCCGTCGATCTGCACGCCGTTCTTCAGCTTCAGCGACTTCAGCTGATCCGCGGAAAGGTCACTGACCGTCAAGCCGAGCGAATTCGCCTGGCGCGGCTTCTGCGGCGCGCTCTTGCGCTGCTCGGCCTTCGCCGTCGTCTCGGCCGGCGTCTCGGCGATCGTGATCGGCAGATCGCGCGCCTGACCCTTGCGCCACACGCTGACCGTCGCCTTGGTGCCCGGCTTCGTGTCGCCGACCATGCGCGGCAGATCCGACGCCGTATCGACCGGCCGGCCGTTGAACTTCAGGATGATGTCGCCCGGCTGGATACCGGCCTTGTCGGCCGGACCGCCCGGTTCGACGCTGCTGACGAGCGCGCCTTCCGCCTTCGGCAGCCCGATCGAGTCGGCCACGTCCTTCGTCACCTCGCCGATCGCCACCGCGATGCGGCCGCGCGTGACCTTGCCGGTCGCCTTCAGCTGGTCGGCCACACGCATCGCCTCGTCGATCGGGATCGCGAACGAAATGCCCATGAAACCGCCGGTGCGGCTGTAGATCTGCGAGTTGATGCCGATCACCTCGCCCTGCATGTTGATCAGCGGGCCGCCCGAGTTGCCGGGGTTCACCGCGACGTCGGTCTGGATGAACGGCAGGTAATCGCCCGTGTTGCGGCTCTTCGAACTCACGATGCCGGCCGTCACGGTGTTGTCGAGGCCGAACGGCGAACCGATCGCGACGACCCACTCGCCGACGCGCACCTTGTTCGAATCGCCGATCGCGACGACCGGCAGGTTCGACGCCTGGATCTTGACGACCGCGACGTCCGTGCGGTCGTCGACGCCGATCAGCTTCGCCTTGAATTCGCGCTTGTCGGTCAGCGTCACGTAGATGGTGTCCGCGTCGTCGACGACGTGCGCGTTGGTCATCACGTAGCCGTCAGCCGACACGATGAAGCCCGAACCGACACCGCGGTTCTGCTCGGTGTCGGGCGGATTGTCCGGCGCCGGCGCGTTCTTCGGATTGCCATTGCCGCCGCCACCACCGTTGCCGGGCGCCTGCGGCAGCGGAATGCCGAAGAAGCGCCGGAAGAATTCCGACATGTCGCCATTATCGAAGCCTGGCGGGAGCACGCCGCGCGGGCCGGGCGTCGGCACGTTCGCGGTGGTCCGGATGTTCACGACAGCCGGCCCGACCTTTTCGACCAGATCGGCGAAATCGGGAAGGCTGGCAGCGGGAGGCGTGACCGCGGCCGCGGTATGCGGGGCGAGCGGCAGGCAGGCACACAGCACCGCCGCCGCGAACACTTTGCGCAGCGTGAGTTTCGTCATGTCGGAAGCCGTAGCGTTACTTGGAAGCCTTGTATTCTATGGCAGACGCGAACTGCTGCAACGTGGCCGGCGGCACTTCGCCGAGCACGGTGATCCAGTAGTCGCCGCGACGCTTCACGAGCACGTGGGTCGCGCCGGTGCTGCCCGCGCCTTCCTTGCGCGTATTCTTTTCGGCCGGCTCGATGAAGACGGAGATCGTCGCGAGGCCGTCCGTGAAGACGGCCTGATCGACCGGAATCGGCGGATCGCCGGCGTCGCGCGCGGCCATCGGCCGGCGCACCTCGCGAATCTTCCGGAAGCCGGCGATGGTCGGCGCGATCTGCCAGCCCTGCGCCTCCATGTCGACCGCCGCGACCGGCGGGCGGACCACCGTCCAGCCGCTCAGGTTGCGCATGCCGGCCGCGATCGCGGATTTGTCACCGGTCGCGCCGCCCGTCTGCAGCTGCGAAAACGCGACCTGCTCGAGCACGTGATCGCTCGCATCGAGCGTCTGCGAACGCAGCAGCAGCCCGGTGCGGGCGTCGGCCCACAGCTTGTAGGTGAAGCGGTACGCGTCCTTCGGCACGAGTTCGACTACCTGCGCGTCGATCCCGGCCACACGGTCCTTGCCGAGCAGCTTCGCGTCGTAGACGGACATCACGTGCTCGCCGCCGGCACCGAGCAGCGCGGGGAACGAATCGCGCGTCTGGCGGCGCTCGACCACGCACAGCTTGCGCTCGGGCACGAACGTGTACAGCTCGTCGTTATGCCGCAGCACCTTGCGCGGCTTGCCGTCGAGCGACTCGATCCGCTCGAACTCGCCGTCGCGGGACGCCACATGCGCGATGCGCGACGACTGGACATACCCGCCGCGCTGGTAGACGAACGTACCCTCGTAGCTCTGCTGCTGCGCCGCCTGCTGGATGCGGTCGAGCCAGTCCGCCGCACCCTTGCGGGTCGCGACGGGATCGTCCGGTTGCTGGGCGCTGGCAGGCAGGGATTGAACGGACAACAGGGCGGCTGCGCAAAGCAGGAGAGCCGGCAGCCGCTTCCATCCGGAGATGGCGTGATTCAACTGCAATGTCCGCATCGGGTTTATTGGCCTGGCGTGGTGGTCACGGCAGCGCGGATCAGCGGCATCGAGCCCGTGACGACGGGCTGCTGCGCGAATTGCTGATGCGCTTCAAGGTATTGGTCGAGACTTGCGTCGCGGATGATGTTGACGTCCTGCAGGCCCGGCTGCGCGGATGCCTGTGCAACCGTCACGCGCTGCAGGTTGCCGCCTTGCGGCGCGCCTGCCGATGCGACCTGGACGGCGCCCGGCACACCGGCCGTCTGCATCTGCGGGACGACGATCCACGTCAGCGTGGCTGCCGCGGCGGCCACCGCGAACGCGGGCACGACACGCCGGCGCAGCGACAGCAGCTTGCTCGCGACCGGCGCGGCGGCCGGCGCGAGCAGGTGCGGCTCGCTTTCGAGCGCGGCGGACATGCGCGCGGTGAACGCGACGCTCAGCGCGGGCGACAGCGCGAGCTCGTCCGAGCGCAGCGCATCGCCGATCAGGTGGTAATGGGCCCACGCAGCGCGATCCGCGCGGTCGAGCTCAGCCAGAAACTGCCCGTGATCCGGGCCGTCGAACAGTTCACCGTCGACCAGAGCGGAAAGGCGCTCGCCGCGCGAGCACGCTTGCGACTGCGTATTGACCGACCCCATGATGCTCCCCATCTTGCACACACCCCGTCGTGATTTCACGACTCTATCCGTAATAGACCCCGACCCGCGTCGTTGCGCCCGTCGCGCTTACCAGCGCTTGCCTTCGGGCGTATCGAGCAGCGGACGCAATTTCGCAGCGATTGCCTCGCGCGCCCGGAAGATCCGCGACCGGACCGTCCCGATCGGACAATCCATCATTTCCGCGATCTCTTCGTAGCTCAAGCCCTCGATCTCGCGCAGCGTAATCGCCTGGCGCAGCTCTTCGGGCAGGACGGCCATTGCAGCGTTGACCGTCTCGGCAATCTGCTTGCTCATCAACATCGACTCAGGCGTGTTGATATCCCTTAGTTGGTCTGCGTCGGAGAAAGTTTCCGCTTCCTCGGCATCGGCCTCGGTGGAGGTCGGTGCCCGCCGGCCCTGCGTCGCAAGGTAGTTCTTCGCCGTATTGACGGCAATCCGGTACAACCACGTGTAGAACGCCGACTCGCCGCGAAATTGCGGCAGCGCACGATACGCCTTGATGAACGCGTCCTGGGCCACATCCTCGACCTCGGCGGGATCCCGCACGAGGCGCGAGATCAGCCGAATGATCTTGCGGTGGTATTTGGAGACCAGGAGTTCGAACGCTGCCTTGTCGCCTTTCTGTACGCGCTCGACCAGAGCCTGATCGATTTCTTTTTCACTCACCTGACAAATCCGTTAACTAGGGATGCAACGCGGAGCGTTATTGTAGCGTTCCGGCGCCGGCCGCTGGTTACGGCTGGTAACCGCGCCGCCGTCATGCCCGCCCCGCCGTGCCGGCGGTACGCGCCAGCACGGACAGCGCGCTGAACGACGCGGCGTCGAGCGCATCGGCCGGAATCAGCAACGGCCGCGCGCGCCGGGCGCCCTGCCCGACCGACAGCACGAGCAGCAGGCTGCTCCAGTGCGCATGGCCCGTCACGCGGCCCCGGGCCAGCAAGCGCCCGGTGCGGCCAAACGCCGCAATCTCCCCGAATGCATCGATCCGCAACTCGGCCGGCAGCCGGCGGGCACAGGCCCGCGCGGCGCACACGGCAAGCAGCGCGGCCGTCGCCGCCGACACGCACGCGCCGGCGGCGGCACCGGCCCGCGGCGCCCAGAACAGGTACGCGGAGGCGGCCGCCGCCGCGACGAACGCGGCCAGCACCACATACGACACGGCCGAGGCCCGCAATGCAAAGCATTGCGGACGCCCGGCCGGAGCATCGAATGGACTCGTCAAGCGATTTCAGCGTCAGACGCGCTTGAACACCAGCGTGCCGTTGGTACCGCCGAAGCCGAAGTTGTTCTTCACGGCCACGTCGATCTTCATGTCACGCGCGGTGTTCGCGCAGTAGTCGAGATCGCACTCGGGGTCCTGGTTGAAGATGTTGATGGTCGGCGGCGACACGTTGTTGTGCAGCGCCAGCACCGTGAACACCGACTCGAGGCCGCCCGCGCCACCCAGCAGGTGGCCCGTCATCGACTTCGTCGAGTTCACCACGAGCTTGTACGCGTGCTCGCCGAATGCCGCCTTCACCGCATCGGACTCGTTCTTGTCGCCGAGCTGCGTCGACGTGCCGTGCGCATTCAGGTACTGGACCTCGTCCGCGTTCACGCCGGCGTCGCGCAGTGCCGCGACCATGCAGCGGCGCGGACCGTCCATGTTCGGCGCGGTCATGTGGTACGCATCGCCCGTCATGCCGAAGCCCGAGACTTCCGCATAGATCTTCGCGCCGCGTGCCTTCGCCGCCTCGTATTCCTCGAGCACCATCACGCCTGCACCCTCGCCCAGCACGAAGCCGTCGCGGTCCTTGTCCCACGGACGGGACGCGGTGGCCGGATCGTCGTTGCGGGTCGACAGCGCGCGCGCGGCCGCGAAACCGCCGATGCCCAGCGGCGACACCGTCGATTCGGCGCCGCCCGCGACCATCACGTCGGCGTCGCCGGCCTGGATCAGGCGCGCCGCGAGGCCGATGCTGTGCAGACCGGTCGTGCAGGCCGTCACGGCCGCGAGGTTCGGGCCCTTCAGGCCGAACATGATGCTCAGGTGACCCGAGATCATGTTGATGATCGAACCCGGCACGAAGAACGGCGAAATCCGGCGCGGGCCGCGATCGACGTAGGTCTGGTGCGTGTCTTCGATCATCGGCAGGCCGCCGATACCGGAGCCGACCAGCACGCCGATGCGTTCCGCATTGGCTTCGTTCACTTCGAGGCCGCTGTCCCGGATCGCCTGGACGCCGGCTGCGATGCCGTAATGGATGAACGTATCCATGTTGCGGGCTTCCTTCGCCGGGATGTACTCCTCGGCGCTGAAACCCTTCACTTCGCCCGCGAAATGGCAGGCGAGGTTCGACGCATCGAACTTCGTGACGGTGGCGATACCGGACTTGCCGGCGACGAGATTGGCCCAGCCGTCGGCAACATTATTGCCAACAGGCGAAATCAGCCCCAGGCCTGTAACAACAACACGACGGCGGCTCACGGTAACCTCTTTTCCATTATTGGATGACAAAAACAAAAGCCACAGTGGCCACAGGAACCAGCCCTGCGAGCCCTGTGGCTGTTAGTCCGTCCGGCACGAAGCCGGCAGGATGGCGCGTCAATCGCGAAGATCGCGGCGACGTGGCGGACAAGCGCGAAAGGCGCTTACGCCTTGACGTTTGCGCGAGCGTAGTCGATCGCTTGCTGAACGGTCGTGATCTTCTCTGCTTCTTCGTCCGGGATTTCCATGCCGAACTCGTCTTCCAGAGCCATCACCAGTTCGACCGTGTCGAGCGAATCCGCGCCCAGATCGTTCACGAACGATGCTTCGTTCTTGATCTCGGCTTCCGCGACGCCCAGTTGCTCAGCGACGATCTTCTTGACACGTTGTTCGATGTTATCCATTACCCCTCCGAGGGAAAGTTCAGATTTACAAGTGCGCGCATTTTATCAGGTTTGCTGACGGCAAAACGCGCGTTGGCTTGATGGTCGATCCAGCACCGATCCGCCTGAAAAACGGGATACGGCGCGGATGGTAAACGAAAACCGTTACGACATGTACATGCCGCCGTTCACGTGCAGCGTCGTGCCGGTGATATAACCGGCCTGCGGCGATGCGAGGAACGCGACGGCATGGGCGATGTCTGCCGGGCTGCCGAGGCGGCCGAGCGGAATCTGGGTCTTGAGCGCGGCCTGCTGTTCTTCCGGCAGCGTCTTCGTCATGTCGGTGTCGATGAAGCCCGGCGCGACGCAGTTCACCGTGATGCCACGGCTGCCGATTTCACGTGCAAGCGCACGCGTCATGCCCGCGACGCCGGCCTTCGCGGCCGCGTAGTTGACCTGGCCCGGGTTGCCGGCCGAGCCGACCACCGACGTGATGTTGATGATGCGGCCGCCGCGGGCCTTCATCATCGGGCGCAGCACCGCGCGCGACAGGCGGAACACCGACTTCAGGTTGGTGTCGATCACCGCGTCCCAGTCCTCGTCCTTCATCCGCATCGCCAGCTGGTCCTGCGTGATCCCCGCGTTGTTGACGAGCACGTGGAGCGCGCCGAATTCCTTCACGGTCGCGTCGATCAGCGCTTCGGCTGCCGCCGCGTCGTTGACGTTCAGCACCGCGCCGCGGCCCGTCACGCCCGCTTCCGCGAACCCGGCGGTAATCGCGGCAGCGCCCGATTCGCTCGTCGCCGTGCCGATCACCGTCGCGCCCAGGCGCGCGAGTTCGAGCGCGATCGCCCGGCCGATGCCGCGCGATGCGCCGGTCACGATCGCGACCTGTTTATCGAGAGTCTTTTCCATGAATCGAATATCCGTCTCTTGAGGAAAGGCGCCGCGTCAGGCGGTCGCCAGCTTCAGTGCTTCGTCGAGCGAAGCCGGATCGAACACCGATGCGCCGACCAGGTTGCCGTCGATGCGCTTCGTCAGGCCTGCCAGCACCTTGCCCGGACCGCACTCAATCACGTGCGTGACGCCCGTGCCCGCGATGTGCCGCACGCATTCGACCCAACGCACCGGGCCCGCGGCCTGGCGCACCAGCGCGTCCTTGATCGCGGCCGGATCGCTGACCACCGCGACGTCGATGTTGTTGACGACCGGAATCTGCGGCGCCTTCACGTCGACGTTCGCCAGATAGTCGCGCAACTGGTCCGACGCCGGCTTGAGCAGCGACGAATGGAACGGCGCCGATACCGGCAGCGGCAGCGCGCGTTTCGCGCCCTTCGCCTTCGCGATCTCGCAGGCCTTCTCGACGGCCGCCTTCGCGCCCGCGATCACGACCTGCGCCGGCGCGTTGAAGTTCACCGCTTCGACGATGCCCGCTTCCGCGGCTTCGGCGCACACGGCGCGCACCGTGTCGTCATCGAGACCCAGGATCGCCGCCATGCCGCCCTGGCCGACCGGCACGGCCGTCTGCATCGCCTGCGCGCGGAAGCGCACGAGCGGCACCGCGTCCTTGAACGCGATCGCGCCCGCGGCGACGAGCGCCGTGTATTCGCCGAGGCTGTGGCCCGCGACGATCGACGGCGCCGGACCGCCGGCCTGCTGCCATGCGCGATAGCACGCGTAGGCGGCCGTCAGCATCACGGGCTGCGTGTTGGTGGTCAGATTCAGCTCTTCGGCCGGACCTTCGGCGATCAGCTTGCCGAGATCCTGATTGAGTGCATCGGATGCTTCCTGGAGCGTCTCGCGCACGACGGCGAGATCGGCGAATGCGTTGAGCATGCCGACCGACTGCGAGCCCTGCCCCGGAAAAACGAATGCGAATTTCATATCGTCCCCAATTGAATCGATTCGGACGGCGCGCGCGAACGGCGCGCCGGTTCGGGATCCGCGCGCAGCAGTTGCGCGCCGCGGATCAGTAGCGGAAGACGGACGCGCCCCACGTGAAGCCGCCGCCGACGCCTTCGATCAGCACGTGCTGACCGCGCTGGATGCGGCCGTCGCGCACCGCGGCGTCGAGCGCCAGCGGGATCGACGCAGCCGACGTGTTGCCGTGCTGGTCGACCGTCACGACCATGCGCTCCTGCGGCAGGCCGAGCTTGCGGCAGGTGCTGGTCATGATGCGGATGTTGGCCTGGTGCGGAATCAGCCAGTCGACCTGCTCGGGCGCGAGGTTCGCCTTGGCGAGCGCCTCGATCGCGACCTTTTCGAGTACGTTGACCGCGAGCTTGAACACGGCCTGCCCATCCATGTACAGGAACGCGCTGCCGTCGATCACACCGCGATTGACGTTGCCCGGCGTGCAGAGGATGTTCGAATAGCTGCCGTCCGCGTGCAGCGCGCTGCCGAGCACGCCCGGCTCTTCCGACGCGGACAGGATCACCGCGCCCGCGCCGTCGCCGAACAGCACGCAGGTCGTGCGGTCCTTGAAATCGAGAATGCGCGAGAACGTCTCCGCGCCGACGATGAGCGCCGTGCGGTGCTGGCCGCTGCGGATGAAGCTGTCGGCCGTCGCCATCGCATAGGCGAAGCCCGAGCACACGGCCTGCACGTCGAATGCCGCGCCGCCGTTCTTGATGCCGAGCTTGTTCTGCAGCAGGCAGGCCGTGCTGGGGAACACGAAATCGGGGGTCGAAGTCGCGACGATGATCAGGTCGATCGACTGCGGATCGATATCGGCCGCCTCGATCGCACGGCGCGCCGCTTCGAGCGCGAGATCGCTCGTCGTGACGTCCGGTGCGGCGAAATGGCGCGCATGGATGCCCGTGCGCGCAACGATCCACTCATCGCTCGTCTCGATGCCTTCCTTCGCGAGACGGTCGGCGAGCTGCTGGTTCGTGACCCGGTCGGGCGGCAGGTAGCTGCCCGTGCCGAGCACGCGGGAATAGAGAGTCGATTGGGCCATTTATGCTTTAGAGGATTGCGCAGCGGAAGGTTCGGCGTGGTGGCCTGCGGCCGGGCTCGTCGGGCCCGCGCCGCCCGCGTCGTGTTCGCCGTCGCCGAGCGACACCGAATTGTCCGCCATCGCACGCGTGAGGCGCTCCAGCACGCCGTTTTTGACGGCATCATAACCCCGTTTGATCGCCCACTCAAACGCGTAGGCGTCGGCCGAACCGTGGCTTTTGATCACGAGGCTCTTCAGCCCCAGCAGCGCCGCGCCGTTGTACTGGCGGTGATCGACGCGCTTCTTGAAACGCATCAGCACCGGCAGCGCGAGCAGCGCCATCAGCTTCGACATCAGCGACCGGCCGAACTCCTCGCGGATGATGTCGGACAGCATCTGCGCGAGCCCTTCGGACGTCTTCAGCGCGACGTTGCCGACGAAGCCGTCGCAGACGATCACGTCGACCGTGCCTTTGTAGATGTCGTTGCCTTCGACGTTGCCACGGAAATTCAGCGTGCTGGCGCGCAGCAGTTCGCCGGCGCGCTTGATGGTCTCGTTGCCCTTGATGACCTCTTCGCCGATGTTCAGCAGGCCGATCGTCGGACGCTCCTTGCCTTCGAGCGCGGCGACGAGCGCGTGCCCCATCTCCGCGAACTGCAGCAGGTGCTGCGGCTCGCAGTCGACGTTCGCGCCGAGGTCCAGCATCATCGTGTAGCCGGTCGGGTTCGGCAGCGCGAACGCGATCGCGGGCCGCTCGATGCCGGGCAGCGTCTTGAGCACATAACGGGAAACGGCCATCAGCGCGCCGGTGTTGCCGGCGGAAATACAGGCCTGGGCCGCGCCTTCCTTGACGTGGTTGAGCGCGACACGCATCGAAGAATCCTTCTTCTTGCGCAGCGCCACTTCGACAGGGTCGTCCATCGCCACGACTTCGGTGGCGGGCACGATGGTCAGCGCGGGATCGTCGAGGGCTTTCAGCTTTTTCAGCTGAGCGCGGATCGCGCTTTCGATGCCGACGAGCATCAGGTGCGCATCGGGATGCGCGCGGACGAACTTGACTGCCGCGGGAACGGTCACGGACGGGCCGTGGTCGCCTCCCATGCAATCGATTGTGAGCTTTACGGTCATGGAATGCGACGAATTTCAGGCACAAAAAAGCGGCAGTTGAATGCCGCCTTTTTGTTGCGCCAGGAAAGTGTCAAGCGAACCAGTTGTCACGCGAACGGCGATCGTAGCGCGCAACGCGTGACTTGACGCTTAGTCGTTCTTCGTCTTGACGACTTTCTTGCCGCGATAGTAGCCGTTCGGGCTGACGTGGTGACGCAGGTGCACTTCACCCGTGCTCGGCTCGACTGCCAGCGGCGCTGCCGTCAGGAAATCGTGCGAACGATGCATGCCGCGCTTCGACGGCGACTTCTTGTTTTGCTGGACTGCCATGACTAACTCCTAAATAATTTTCCGGATTCTAACACAGCCCGATCCGGCGCTTAACTACCCTGGCCCAAAGCCCTTACGCCTTCCCGCGCCACAACTGCTTAGTGTTTCTTGCTGCCGTCCCCGTCCTTCTTCAGCGCTTCCAGCGCTGCGAACGGATTCGGCCGTTTGCCTTCGTCCTCGTCTTCGGCGGACTCGTCGTCCGCGTCTTCCGAAGGACCGCTCGCACCCGACACGAGGCTTTCGTGAACTGCCGGGCAAACCTCGTGCTTGGGCACGAGCGGCAACGAAAGCAGCAATTCCTCTTCGATCAAGTCGACGAGATCGAACTGGCGTGAGCCCACGATCACATCGGCTTCATCGTCGTCGAGCGGAAATTCTTCAGCTTCTTCTTCGGTCGCAACGACCCGGTACGTCATGTCGACGTCGAACGTCTGGTCGTACGGGGTCATGCAGCGCTGACACGTGAGCCACGCATGGCCGTGCACCGCGAGGCGCAGATACGGCTGCTGCCCATCGGCGCCGTCGTCCTGCAACTCTTTCTGGGTGAACCCTTCGGCCTGCCACGTGAAGACCGTGTCGCGATCGGGCGCGTCCGCCGGCACTTCGTTCAGCATGCGCGGCAGTTGCGACAGGCGCACGGCACCCGCTGCCTGCCGCCCGCTGCGGGCGAATTCGAACAGGTCGACCGCGTGCGGATCAAGCGCTGCCGCAGGCTTGCCAGAAGAAGTGTTCATGTTGCGCTCCTGCCTACAGGCTGACTTGCGGGATCCGGCTTGCTGGCGCTGCTCACCTGGCGCCGCCCACGTGCGCGATCTACGCCGCGTACGCCTCGCACGATTACGTACTTTACTTCCGAAGACCCGGCAGGCGCCACCACTGCGGAAAGCCTGCCGACGAAAAGCGGGAAAGCATACCTGTTTTACCTTTTGCGGTCAATCACTTATGCTTGCGCCCTTGCAACACCGCGCCACACCCGACGACTCACCGACCCAACCGACCATGCCGGATACCGTTTGCCGCCCGCCGCGGCTGATTCTCGCCTCCAGTTCCCGCTACCGCCGCGCGCTCCTCGAGCGCCTCGGCCTGCCGTTCGACGTCGTGTCGCCCGACCTCGACGAAACCCCGCTCGCGGACGAAGCGCCGGCCGCGACCGCGCTGCGCCTCGCCGGTGCGAAGGCGCGCGCGGTCGCCGCGACGATCGACGCACCGGACGGCGTGCTCGTGATCGGGTCGGACCAGGTCGCGACCTTCGACGGCCACCAGATCGGCAAGCCCGGCACGCACGAGCGCGCGCTCGCGCAGCTGCTGTCGATGCAGGGCCGCGACGTCGAATTCCACAGCGCGCTCAGCCTTTACGACAGCCGCACCGGCGAAACGCAGAGCGAGGACGTCGTCACGCACGTGCGCTTTCGCTCGCTGCCCGAAGCCGAACTCGATGCGTACCTGCGCGCGGAAACGCCGTACGACGTCGCCGGCAGCGCGAAGTCCGAAGGGCTCGGCATCGCGCTGCTGGATGCCATCGACTCCGACGACCCGACGGCGCTCGTCGGCCTGCCGCTGATCGCGCTCACGCGGATGCTGCGCGCCGTCGGTTATCCGCTGTTCGCCGCACCCCAAGGAGACCGCGCATGACCGCCGGCACGCTCTATCTCGTCCCGAACACGCTCGGCGAGGGCGACGCATCGATGCTCGCCGCCGTGCTGCCCGCCGCCGTGCAGGCGCGCGCCGGCACACTCGGCTATTACATCGGCGAAAACGCGAAAACGACCCGCGCGTTCCTGAAGAAGATCGGCACGACGCGGCCGATCCAGGAAATCGAGATCAGCGAGCTGAACGTCAATACGCCGGCCGGCGCCATCGACCGGCTGCTCGCGCCCATACTGGCCGGCGCGGACGCCGGCCTCGTGTCGGAGGCCGGCTGCCCGGCCGTCGCCGATCCGGGCGCACTGCTGGTGCGCCGCGCGCACGAACGCGGCGTGAAGGTCGTGCCGCTCGTCGGGCCGAGTTCGATCCTGCTCGCGTTGATGGCGTCGGGCCTGAACGGCCAGAGTTTCGCGTTCAACGGCTACCTGCCGGTCGACGCGGCCGCGCGTGCGAAGCGCTTGCGTGAACTTGAGCAACTGTCACGCAAGGCGCGCCAGACGCAGATCTTCATCGAGACGCCGTACCGGAACCAGGCGATGCTGGATACGCTGATCGCGACCTGCGCGCCGTCGACGCAGATCTGCGTCGCGGCCGACCTGACCCTCGAGACCGAGACGATCGCCAGCCGCTCCGTGGCGGACTGGAAAAAGACGCCTCCGCCGAATCTGCAGAAGCGCCCCGCCATCTTCCTGCTGCTCGCGAACTAAAGCCGGCGGTCGCGCGACCCGGGGCGCCCTGCCCCGTTCGCCGCGGCGCCGGCCGGCCGCCGCTCAGCGCAGGCTGAACGACGTGCCGCCCGCGGTGAGCGCCTTCATCGCGGCACCGCCGACCGCCGCGCCGAACTTGCGCGCGACGCGGTTCGTCAGGCTTTCCTTCACCGTATAGTCGACGAGATCCGGCGCCTTCAGCACGTCGCGCGCGACCGTGTCGGTCGTGCCGTAGCCGTCGGCGAGCCCGAGCTCGACGCTCTTTTCGCCGGTCCAGAACAGGCCCGAGAACATGTCGGGCGTTTCGTGCAGCCGCTTGCCGCGGCCGTCCTTCACGGCCTTGATGAACTGCGCATGAACCTGGTCGAGCAGCGCCTGCGCGTGGGCATCCATCTTCGGCGTCTCGGGCGAGAACGGGTCGTAGAAGCCCTTGTTTTCGCCCGACGTATGCAGGCGGCGATCGACGCCGAGCTTGCCCATCAGGCCCGTGAAGCCGAACCCGTCCATCAGCACGCCGATCGAGCCGACGATGCTCGCCTTGTCGACGAAGATCTTGTCGGCGGCGGACGCAATGTAATAACCGCCCGATGCGCACATGTCGGTCACGACGACGTACAACGGCTTGTCCGGATACTTCTTGCGCAGCCGGCGGATCTCGTCGTAGACCATCCCGGCCTGCACCGGGCTGCCGCCCGGGCTGTTGATCCGCAGCACGACGCCGGCCGTGCCGCTGTCGTCGAAAGCGGTATCCAGCGCCGTGTTGATGTCGTCGGCGTTCGCGTTGGTGCCCGCCGCGATCTCGCCGTCGATCGTCACGAGCGCCGTGTGGCGCCCGCTCGCCGAGAATTTCGAGTCGCTCGAGAAATCGATCAGCGCGAACGCGAGCAGCACGAACACGCCGAGGAACGCGAAGCGGAAGAAGATCTTCCAGCGCCGCGCGGCGCGCTGTTCCTTGACGGCCGCAAGCGCGATCCGCTCGAGCGCCGCGCGCTCCCAGTTCGGTTCGCGGCTGTCGGGACGGGACGAGGAATCAGGAAGGTTCGGTTGGTCGGCCATGCAGTGGTGTCGTCAGTCGGTCGTGGCGGGAGGGGGAGCGGCGGGACCCAGGTCGGCATCCGGTACCCAGAATACCGCACGCCCGTCCGGCGTGTCGCGCTCGTCGACCTCGACCGGCCGCAGGCGGCCGCCGCGGCACGGGCCGCCGACGCACTTGCCGGTATCCGGCGCGTAGATCGCGCCGTGCGTCGCGCACATCAGGTACAGGCCCGACGACTCGAAGAACTGCCCTTCGGCCCAGTCGAGCTCCATCGGCACGTGCGCGCAGCGGTTCAGGTAGCCGTATGCACGGCCTTCGTAGCGCACGAAGAACACGACCGCCTGCTCGCCGCGCAGCGTCGCATCGACGCGCACGCCGGCACCGCCGTCGGCCAGCGCGTCCGATGCGCACACGCGCACGGCATCCGGCGCCGCGCTCATGCGTGCTCCCGCAGCCACGCGGCCAGTGCGCCGACGTCCGGCGCGACGAAGCGCGGTGTCAACGCGGCCAGCGCATCGGCCGTGTGCGCGCCGTACGCGACGCCGATGCCGGCCGCCCCCGCACTCGCGGCCATCTGCAGGTCGTGCGTGGTGTCGCCGATCATCACGGTACGCGCGAGATCCTGCCCCAATTCACGGGTCAGTTCGTGCAGCATTGCCGGATGCGGCTTCGAGAACGTTTCGTCGGCGCAGCGCGTCGCATCGAACAGGCTCGTGAGCTTCGACTGGTCGAGCACGCGGTTCAGCCCGACCCTGCCCTTGCCGGTCGCGACCGCGAGCAGGTAGCCGGTATCGCGCAATTCCGCGAGCAGTTCGCGCACGCCGGCGAACAGCTCGATGCGCTGATCGTCCAGGAGGTAGTGATAGCGGTAGCGTTCGGCCAGCCGCGGATAGTCGGACGGATCGAGGGTCGGAGCAGTAATCTGCAGTGCATCGCGCAGGCCGAGGCCGATGACGTAGCGGGACGCCTCGTCCGACGGCGTGGGCAGGCCGAGATCACGGCAGGCGGCCTGGATACTGTGCGCGATGTGCGCAGTCGAATCCATCAGCGTGCCGTCCCAGTCGAAGACGATCAGATCAAATTGCTGTCGGGCCATGCGAGTCAGGCGGTATCGCGCAGAGCGCTGAGTTGATCGAGGAAGCGCCGGCATTCGTCCGGCAGCGGCGCATCGAACTGCAGCGCCTCGCCGGTCAGCGGATGCGCGAGCTTGAGCCGGTGCGCATGCAGGAACATCCGCTTGAGCGACGGTTGCGCGTTCGCGCGCGCCAGCGCCTTGTTCAGTGCGAAATCGCCATACTTGGCGTCGCCGGCGATCGGCAGGCCGAGATGCGCGAGGTGCACCCGGATCTGATGGGTCCGACCCGTTTTGAGTTCCGCTTCAACCAGCGCGTAGTCCGGCCAGCGCTCGATCAGGTTGAACACCGTGTGCGACGGCAGGCCATCGTCCTGTACGCGCACGCGCCGCTCCCCTTCCGGGGTCGAATACTTGAACAGCGGGACCTTCACCACGCGACGGCGGCCCCAGTCGGGCTGCCATTCGCCGTGTCCGCACGCGAAGTAGCGCTTGTCCATCCGGTTCTCGCGGATCTGCTCGTGCAGGCCGACGAGCGCCGTGCGCTTCTTCGCGAGCATCAGGATCCCGGAGGTCTCGCGGTCGAGCCGGTGCACGAGTTCGAGGAATTTCGCGCGCGGGCGGGCCTGGCGCATCTGCTCGATCACGCCGAACGCGACGCCGCTGCCGCCGTGCACGGCGACGCCGGCCGGCTTGTTGATGACGAGCAGCGCGTCGTCTTCGTACAGCACCTCGAACTGCGCGGGCGGCACGATCGGCGTGTCGGCACGCGCGAGGTCGGCCGCCGCCACCCGCACGGGCGGCACGCGGACGAGGTCGCCGAACGCGAGACGGTACTGGGCGTCGACCCGACCCTTGTTCACGCGGACTTCGCCGCTGCGCAGGATCCGGTAAATATGGCTTTTGGGCACGCCTTTACAGACGCGCAACAGGAAGTTGTCGATCCGCTGACCGGCCGAGTTTTCGTCGATCTGGATCATCGATACCTGGCCGCTTGCGACTGAATTCTGGGATATTTTGCCTAACTCATTCATACTGAATATAATTTTGCCCAGCCTGACGTTGAGGGTGGCCTGACAGGCCGGTCCCGACGGAATCGGGCAAGGCGCAAGCGCAAACCGTTATTTTACTTGCGCCGGGGGTCTGCTGCTCGCCCCTAATCAAAGAGATGCAGCAAGTTGCACGCACGGCGCCGGCCGTCGGCAAGGATCGCGCCCACAGGCGGATTCGGTCGACCAGGCGCCGCGGTAACGGAAAGTTGGTTGAAAAGAATTTGATCGGCAGCCCGACGGCGCGAGGTGCGTCCGCAGGCTGCCGGTTGCGAAAATTACGGCGTTGCGCCCGATTTGGCCCCGCGAAGCGTGCGGGGCTTGGCGACGTCAAACCAGGGAAGTACACCCCAGGCGGGAAAGTCGGGCTGGATTCGATACTCCCCGCTGCGGCCCAAGCCGCAGCATCTGCCGCCCGTCGGCGCGCGCGACGCATTGCGCGCGCCCCGTGGCAGTGCCCCGGTCTCAGGCTTAGCGCGCTTTCGCAGCGTGCGGTGTGTGGACGCCGTGCTTTGAAGCCGTGTTCGCAGGTGCCCTATGGCCGCCGGCCCCGTCTTTCGGGCCCAAGCGCCTCTTCAGGCAATTCTCCCCGCCATCCTTCCCGCTCCAGCGTGCTTGTGACAACACAACAAGGCGCGGCCTGCCGTCGTTCCCGCCCTCGCGACTGACAACCGCGAGGCGCCGGCAGCAGAGCCGCCTGGAGTCGTTCATGAAACGCATGCTGTTCAATGCGACGCAGCAGGAGGAGCTGCGCGTCGCCATCGTCGATGGGCAGAAGCTCATCGACATCGACATCGAGACAGCCGGGCGCGAACAGCGCAAAGGCAATATCTACAAAGGTGTCATCACGCGCATCGAGCCGTCGCTCGAAGCGTGCTTCGTCAACTACGGCGAAGACCGCCACGGCTTCCTGCCGTTCAAGGAAGTCGCCCGCCAGTACTTCAAGGAAGGCATCGACATGCGCTCCGCGCGCATCCAGGATGCCCTGCGCGAAGGCCAGGAGCTGATCGTCCAGGTCGAGAAGGAAGAGCGCGGCAACAAGGGCGCCGCCCTCACGACCTTCATCTCGCTCGCCGGCCGCTACCTCGTGCTGATGCCGAACAATCCGCGCGGCGGCGGCGTGTCGCGCCGGATCGAAGGCGACGAGCGTCAGGAACTGCGCGAAACCATGGCGCAGCTGCAGATTCCGGACGGCATGAGCATGATCGCCCGCACCGCGGGCATCGGCCGCAGCGCCGAGGAACTGCAGTGGGACCTGAACTACCTGCTGCAGCTGTGGCGCGCGATCGAAGCGGCGTCGCAAAGCGGCAATGCCGGCCAGCCGATGCTGATCTATCTGGAATCGAGCCTCGTGATCCGCGCGATCCGGGACTATTTCCAGCCCGATATCGGCGAAATCCTGATCGACACGACCGAGATCTACGATCAGGCCCGTGCGTTCATGGACATCGTGATGCCGGACAACGTGTCGAAGGTGAAGCGCTACCACGACGACGTGCCGCTCTTCTCCCGCTTCCAGATCGAGCACCAGATCGAGACCGCGTACTCGCGCACGGTGCCGCTGCCGTCGGGCGGCGCGATCGTGATCGACCACACCGAGGCGCTCGTCGCGATCGACGTGAACTCGGCGCGTGCGACCAAGGGCGCGGACATCGAGGAAACGGCGACCCGCACGAACCTCGAGGCGGCCGACGAAGTGGCCCGCCAGCTGCGCCTGCGCGACCTCGGCGGCCTGATCGTCATCGACTTCATCGACATGGAGTCGGCGAAGAGCCAGCGCGAAGTCGAGCAACGCCTGAAGGACGCGCTCAAGCACGACCGTGCGCGCGTGCAGATGGGCAAGATCTCCCGCTTCGGCCTGATGGAACTGTCGCGCCAGCGCCTGCGTCCGGCCCTGTCGGAAGGCAGCCACGTGACGTGCCCGCGCTGTAACGGCACGGGCCACATCCGCGATACCGAATCGTCCGCGCTGCAAGTCCTGCGGATCATTCAGGAAGAAGCGATGAAGGAAAACACCGCGGCGATCCATTGCCAGGTGCCGGTCGAGGTGACCGCCTTCCTGCTCAACGAAAAGCGCCAGGAAATCAACAAGATCGAGTCGCGCTTCAAGGTCGGCATCGTGCTGATCCCGAACAAGCACCTCGATACGCCGCACTACAAGCTCGAGCGCCTGCGCCATGACGACGCGCGCCTCGACGATCCGCGCGCGTCCTGGAAGATGGCCGAGGAAGCCGCCCGCGAACTGGAGTCGGAAACCGGCTACAGCAAGCGCGCGGCCGACGTGAAGCCGAAGCAGGAAGCGGCGGTCAAGGGCATCACGCCCGAGCGTCCGGCGCCGAGCCCGGCACCGCAGCGCCCGGTCGAGCCGGTTGTGGCACCCGCACCGGTCGCCGCGGCGAGCGGCGGCTTCATCGGCTGGCTGAAGGGTCTGTTCGGCATGTCGCCGGCTCCGGCGCCCGCGCCGGTCGCACCGGCACCGGCCAAGGAACAGGCTGCCCGTCCGGCCCGCGAGCGGACCGAGAAGACCGAGCAGCGCGGCGGCGATCGCAACCGCAATCGTCGTGGCGGCGCCCAGCAGGCTCAGGGTGGTCGCGACCAGGCAGCGGCAGGCCGTGGCCAGTCGCAACGCCAGGAGCGCGAAGGCAAGGAAGCGCGCGAGCCGCGTGAACCGCGCGAGGGTCGCGAACCGCGTGAAGGCCGCGAGCCGCGCGAAAGCCGTGAAGGTCGTGAGGGCCGCGAAGGTCGCGAGGGCCGTGGCCCGCGCGAAGGCCGCGAACCGCGCGAGCCGCGTGAAAGCCGTGAGCCGCGCGAACCGCGCGAGAACCGCGAACCGCGCGAGCGCACCGAGCAGCCGGAAGCCGTCGAGGCAGCCGGCCGCGGCGAGCGCCAGGAACGCGGCGAACGTCGCGAGCGCGGTGAGCGCCGCAAGCCGACGCAACACGCGGCTACGCTCGAGACCGTCACCCGTGGCGAGAACCATCCGGAAGCGGAAGCCGACCAGGCCGCAGCCGTCGCCCTGCCGGGCGCCGATGTCGCAGCCGACGCGGAAGCCGGCGCACGTGACGGCGAGGAACGTCGTCGCCGCCGCCGCGGTCGCCGCGGCGGTCGTCGCGAGCGCGAGGACGAAGGCGCAGTCGTCGACCACGCCGAGCAAGGCGCGGACGGCGAAGCCGTGCAAGCTGTGACGACGGAAGCCCCGCGCGCGGTCGAGCCGGCCCATACGGCCGCACCGGTCGCCGTGGCAGCGGTCGCCGCAGCGGGCGCCGTGGCAGCCGAGGCCGCAGTCGAACAGCGTGCCGAAGCGGTCGAGCCGGCCGTGGTCGAGCCGCAACCGGCACCGGTTCGCGTCGAAGCGACGCCGGTCGCGCCGATCGAGCCCGCCCCGGTTGCACCGGTCGCCGAATCGGTACCGGTCGCGCCGGCCGCTGCTCCGGAAGCCGGCCCGGCACCGGTCGCGGTGTCGCCGACCGATGCGTTCGAAGTGCCGGCTGCCGTCGAAGCGCCGCAGTCCGCGCCCGTCGAGCAAGCCGCACCGGCACCGGTCGCCGCGGTTGAAGTCGCACCGGCACCGGTCGCCCCAGCACCGGTCGCGCCGGCAGCCGTCGAACCGGCCCCGGTCGAAGCCGTTGCCGCGCCCGCGCCGGCGCCGGTTGAACCGGCCGCTGCGCCCGCTTCGGCGAGCCTCGACGTCGTGCTGGAACAAGCCGGCCTCGTGTGGGTAAACACGGATGCCGACAAGTTCCGCGCTGCCCAGGAAGCCGCGTCGCGCCTGCCGCGTCCGGCCCGCGTGCCGCGCGAGCGCAAGGCGCTGCCGCCGGTCGATACGACCCCGATGCAGCAGGTCGAGACGTCGCACCATTAAGCGGCGCATCGCCCGACCAGGAAAAGCCCGCCTCCGGCGGGCTTTTTCATGTCCGCGCTGCGGGTTTCCGCCCACCGGCCCGGCCGGCCGCTTGCGGCTAAAATAGAAGACTGGCTCGCACTTCTTTCAACATGTCCCGACGCATCATTCCCCTCGCCGACGTCAGCGGGATGCCGGATATCTCCGGCGTCGCGCATACCCCTGACGGCGCCCTGGCCGACACGTTCGCCAGGCCGCTGCGCGACCTGCGCATCTCGGTGACGGATCGCTGCAACTTCCGTTGCGTGTACTGCATGCCGCGGGACGTGTTCGACAAGGACTACCCGTTCCTGCCGCACAGCGCCCTGCTCACGCACGAAGAGATCGAGCGCGTGGCACGGCTGTTCGTCGCACACGGCGTCGAAAAGATCCGGATCACCGGCGGCGAGCCGCTGCTGCGCAAGAACCTCGAATTCCTGATCGAGCGCCTCGCGCGCCTGACGACCCACGACGGCCGCCCGCTCGACCTGACGCTGACCACCAACGGTTCACTGCTCGCGCGCAAGGCGCGCGCGCTGAAGGATGCCGGCCTCACACGCGTGACGGTCAGCCTCGACGCGCTCGACGACACGCTGTTCAAGCGCATGAACGACGCCGACTTCGCGAGCGCCGACGTGCTCGACGGCATCTTCGCCGCGCAGGCCGCGGGCCTCGCGCCGGTCAAGGTCAACATGGTCGTGAAGCGCGGCACCAACGACGGCGAGATCCTGCCGATGGCCGAGCGCTTCCGCGGCACCGGCGTGATCCTGCGCTTCATCGAATACATGGACGTCGGCACGTCGAACGGCTGGAACATGACCGAAGTGCTGCCGTCCGCGGACGTCGTCGCACGGATCGCCGAGCAGTTCCCGCTCGTGCCGCTCGAGCCGCACACGGCGGCGGAAACCGCGCAGCGATGGGGCTACGCGGACGGCAGCGGCGAAATCGGCGTGATCTCGAGCGTCACGCAGGCATTCTGCGGCGACTGCACGCGCGCGCGGCTGTCGACCGAAGGCAAGCTGTACCTGTGCCTGTTCGCGTCGACCGGCCATGACCTGCGCGCACTGGTGCGCGGCGGCGCGAGCGACGCCGAGATCGCGACCGCGATCGCCCGGATCTGGCAGGCCCGCACCGACCGCTACTCGCAGCTGCGCGGCAGCGCGGCCGCCGACGCCGCGCCCGACGGCGCCGGCAAGCGCGTCGAAATGTCGTACATCGGCGGCTGACGCGCGCCGCCCGTCCCACTTTCCCGCGATGTCCGCTTCCGCCTCGCCTTCCATCACCGGCCTGCTGCTCGCGGGCGGGCGCGCGACGCGCATGGACGGTGCAGACAAGGGCCTGCAGCTGCTCGACGGTACGCCGCTCGCGCTGCACGTGCTGCGCCGGCTCGCACCGCAGGTCGACGAGACGCTGATCAGCGCGAATCGCAACGCCGCGCGCTACGCCGAACTCGGTGCGCCGTTCGACGCGCGCATCGTGCCGGACGAAACCCCCGATTTCCCCGGCCCGCTCGCGGGCCTGCTCGCCGGCATGCGCGCGGCGCGCGCACCGCTCGTCGTGTGCTCGCCGTGCGATACGCCCTATTTGCCGGCCGACCTCGTCGCGCGGCTGCACGCTGCGCTCGACGCGCGGCAGGCCGACATCGCGATGGCGGTGACCGTCGACGCGCACCACGCGCGTTCGCCGCAGCCGACCTTCGCGCTGCTGCGCGCGTCGCTCGCCGACGATCTCGCGGCCAGGCTCGCGGCCGGCGAGCGCAAGGTGCGTGCGTGGTACGCACGCCACAAGACGGTCGAAGTCGAGTTTCGCGACGAGCGTGCGTTTTACAATGCCAATTCCTGGCAGGAACTCGCCGCGCTTGCCCGCCGCTGACGGCACCGGCATCCGTTCCCGCCCGCCGCATGCGCC
The DNA here is from genome assembly GCF_000949135.2 of Burkholderia sp. USMB20. GTDB lineage: Bacteria > Pseudomonadota > Gammaproteobacteria > Burkholderiales > Burkholderiaceae > Burkholderia. The sequence continues at coordinate 443,441 of NZ_JTAN02000018.1, forward strand.
TTCGCGCTTCGGCGCCCTCCGCGCGCCACCGGCCACGAACCCGATACGCCTTGCGGCGCAGTCCGACTGATGATCACGCAATCCTCGCCCGCCTCCCGAACCGCACCCGATTCCGCGGCCCCGCTGTCGCTCGCCGATGCGCAGGCGCTCGCGTGCCGGTTCGCGGTGCCGGTCGACGCGTGCGAAACGGTGCCGCTGCATGACGCCCTCGACCGCGTGCTCGCGGCCGACGTGAATGCGCCGTTCGACATTCCCGCATACGACAACTCGGCGATGGACGGCTACGCATTCGACGGCAGCGCACTCGCGCTGGCAGCGGCCGCCGACATCGCGCTGACGGTCGCCGGCACGGCACTCGCCGGCCATCCGTTCGATGGGGCCGTGGTGCCCGGCACGTGCATCCGCATCATGACCGGCGCGGCGATGCCGGCCGGATGCGACACGGTCATTCCGCAGGAGCGCGTGCGCGTCGACGGCGACGTCATCCGCTTCGCCGCACACGAGGTCGCGCGCGGCGCAAACTGCCGCCGGGCCGGCGAGGATCTCGCGCGCGGCGCCTGCGCGCTTGCCGCCGGCCGCATCCTGCGCCCGTCCGATCTCGGCCTGCTCGCATCGTTCGGATTGCGCGAAGTCACGGTGCGCCGCCGCGTGCGCGTCGCCGTGTTCTCGACCGGCGACGAACTGCGCGAACCCGGCGAGCCGCTCGGCCGCGGCACGCTGTACGACAGCAATCGCGGGATGCTGGTCGCGATGCTCGAAAGGCTGCACATCGACGCACTCGATCTCGGGATCGTCCGCGACGATCCCGCCGCGCTCGAACGCGCATTGCACGATGCGATCGCCGCACAGGCCGACGCGGTGATCACGTCCGGCGGCGTATCGGTCGGCGAAGCCGATTTCACGCGCGACGTGATGGCGCGGCTCGGCGACGTGACCTTCGCGAGCCTCGCGCTGCGGCCCGGCCGGCCGCTCGCGTGCGGCACGCTCGCGCGCACGGGCGACGGCCATGTGCTGTTCTTCGGGTTGCCCGGCAATCCGGTCGCCTCCGCCGTGACGTTCTACGCGATCGTGCGCCCCGCGCTGCTGACGCTGGCCGGCGCGCACACGCCGCCGCCGGCGATGTACACGGCACGCAGCACGCAGGCGCTGAAAAAGCGTCCGGGCCGTACCGAATACCTGCGTGCGATCGCGACGCGCGCCGCCGACGGCCAGTGGGACGTCGCGCCGGCCGGTTCGCAGAGTTCCGCATCGCTGAGCGGCCTTGCGGCCGCCAACTGTTTCATCGTCCTGGGCCACGATTCCGCGGCAGTCGACGCGGGCGCCCCGGTCGACATCCTGCCGCTCGACGGCCTGATCTGAATTCCAATCGGTATATTTCTACGGGGGCAATCCGCACATGAAGAAACAAATCTCGTCGATCGCCGCGGGGCAGACCGCGAAGGCGCTGATCCTCGTCTACCTGACGTTCAGCGTGCCGATCGTGCTGCTCGGCATCCTGGTCGCGTACATCCGTTACGGGATGGTCGAACTGAGCACGATCCTGAGCGCGCTGCTGCTGAACGCGATCCTCGGTTTCGTACTGCTGTGGATCGCCTGCCACGCGTACAACTGGGTCGCGTCGCGCTTCGGCGGCATCGAGATCGTGCTGTCCGATCCGCCGGAGGAAGCGTGAGCGGCGCACCGCTGATCCGCGCGGCCGAAACGCGCGACGTCGGCGCGATCCTCGCGCTGATGCGCGAGCTGGCCGAGTTCGAAAAGCTCACGCACCTGTTCGTCGCGAGTGACGCCGACCTGGCCGACGCGCTGTTCGGCGAACGCCCCGCCGCCGAAGCGCTGGTGGCCGAGCGCGACGGCGCGATCGTCGCGTATGCGCTGTTCTTCCACAACTATTCGACGTTCCTCGGCCGTCGCGGGCTGTATCTCGAGGATCTGTACGTGCAGCCGTCGCAGCGCGGCACGGGCCTCGGCACCGCGATGCTGCAGCACCTCGCGGCACTCGCCGTCGAGCGCCGCTGCGCTCGCTTCGAATGGTCGGTGCTCGACTGGAACCAGCCGGCGATCGACTTCTACGAGAAGATGGGCGCGACCGTGCTGCCGGAGTGGCGCATCGTACGCGTCACCGGCGACGCACTGGACGCGCTCGCCGCACGCTGAACGCGCGCCGGCTACGCCGGTCGCCGTGTCAAAGGAAAACGGGCGCCGCGGCGCCCGTTTTTCGTTCCAGCCGGTTTCGGGCTGCGCGCATCATGCGGGATGCGTCATGCGTCGTCCGCATCGGCGCCGTCGGCGGCTTCCGCGCCGAGCAGCCCGGCCGCCGTCTCGCCCGGCAACGCCTCGACCTGTTTCAGCTTGCGGTTCATCACGCGGGTGCGCTGCTCGGCGGCCTCGATCGAACGCGTGACCGTCTCGAGCTGCGCCTTCGTGCGTGCGAGCACGTCGCCAAACTTGCCGAATTCGGTCTTCACCGCACCGAGCACCTGCCACACCTCGCTCGAGCGCTGCTCGATCGCGAGCGTGCGGAAGCCCATCTGCAGGCTGTTCAGCAACGCGGTCAGTGTGGTCGGCCCCGCCACCGTCACGCGATAGTCGCGCTGCAGCAGGTCGGTCAGCCCCGGGCGGCGCAGGATCTCCGCATAAAGCCCCTCGGTCGGCAGGAACAGCAGCGCGAAATCGGTCGTATGCGGGGGTGCGACGTACTTCTCGGCGATCGTACGCGCCTCCATCCGCACGCGCGCCTCGAGCGCACGGGCCGCCTCCTCGACCGCCACCGAATCGGCGCGCTCCTGCGCATCGATCAGCCGCTCGTAGTCCTCACGCGGAAACTTCGCGTCGATCGGCAGCCACACCGGCGGCGCGTCGCGCGTGCCGGCTTCGCGGCCCGGCAGCCGGATCGCGAATTCGACGCGTTCGCTGCTCTTCGGCACCGTCGCGACGTTCTTCGCATACTGATCGGGCGTGAGCATCTGTTCGAGCAACGCTTCGAGCTGCACCTCGCCCCAGGTGCCGCGCGTCTTCACGTTGGTCAGCACCTTCTTCAGGTCGCCGACGCCGGCCGCGAGCGTCTGCATCTCGCCGAGCCCGCGGTGCACCTGCTCGAGCCGATCCGACACGAGCTTGAACGATTCGCCCAGCCGCTGCTCCAGCGTCGCATGCAGCTTCTCGTCGACGGTGCGGCGCATCTCCTCGAGCTTCGCCGCGTTGTTCGTCTCGATTTCCTTCAATCGCTGTTCGAGCGTCGCGCGCACTTCGCCGATCCGGCGATCGTTGGCCTCGGTCAGTTGCGTGAGCTGCCGGTTCAGCGTGTCGCCGAACAGCCGCAGCGCGACCGTCTGCTCTTCGCGCGCCTGCTGCGCCTGGCGCTGCACGCTCTCGCGCATCGCGTCGAACTGCTGCGCGTTGCCCGCGACCAGCTTGCCGAGCTGTTGCGCGAAACCGTCGATCTGGTTGTTCTGCACGGTCGCGATGCTCGTCAGCTGCGTCGCGAGCGTCTGCTGAAGCTGCGAGAAACTGCCGGCCAGCTCGGTGCGCGAACCGCGCGCGTTCTCGACGATCTCGCCGCGCAGCTCGCGTTCGAGCCGCTCGACCGCGAGCGCCTGCGCGTGCGCGGCGTCCTCGATCTGGTCGCCGAGCACGGCCGCGTCGTCGTGGCGGCCGCCGCCGCGCACGATCGCGACGATCGCCACCGCCAGCGCGACGGCCAGCACGACGACCGCCGCCAGCAACAACATCGTCGTCATGCGCGCGGCTTCCCGATCACGTCAGGGTTGATCGGATTCGGCGGCTGCCCCGCGCGCGGCCCTTCGCCCAGCGCGGCGATCAGGTTGTCGGCCGCGAGGTTCGCCATCGCGCGGCGCGTCTTTTCGGTCGCGCTCGCGATATGCGGCGTCAGCACGACGTTCGGCACCTCGAGCAGCGCCGGGTGCACGCTCGGCTCGCCTTCGAACACGTCGAGGCCGGCCGCGGCGATCGTCCCGTCGCGCAGCGCGACGGCCAGCGCCGCGTCATCGACGATGCCGCCGCGCGCGATGTTGGTCAGCGTCGCGGTGGGCTTCATCTTCGCGAGTTCGGCCGCGCCGATCGTGTGATGGTTCTCCTTCGTGTACGGCAGCACCAGCACGACGTGATCGGCGCGCGCCAGCAGCGCATCCTTCGACACGTATTCGGCGTTCAGCTCGGCCTCGATCTCGGGCGCGACCCGCGACCGGTTGTGATAGATCACCTGCATCCCGAAGCCGCGCGCGCGGCGCGCGAGCGCCTGGCCGATGCGCCCCATGCCGATGACGCCCAGCGTCGAGCCGTAAATGTCGCCGCCGAGGAAACCGTCGTACGCCCACTTCTGCCAGTGCCCGGCGCGCAGCCAGTGCTCGGATTCGGCGATCCGGCGCGCGGCGGCCATCATCAGCGCCCAGCCGAAATCCGCGGTCGACTCGTTCAGCACGTCGGGCGTGTTGGTGCCGAGCACGTTCGCCGCGTTGAACGCGGCCATGTCGAAGTTGTTGTAGCCGACCGCCATGTTCGACACGACGCGCAGGCGCGGCGCCGCCGCGAGCGCCGCCGCGCCGACCGGGTCGCCCGCCGTCAGCGCGCCGTCCTTGTCCGCGAGACGCGCGGCGAGCGCATCGGGGGCGAGCGCGTCGCCGTTGTTCCAGTCGACTTCGAAATACTGCTCAAGCCGTTCGATCACGTCCGGAAAGATCGGACGTGCGACGAGGATCTTCTGCATCGCCATCTCCGCATGCCGCGGCCGGAACGCGGCGCATCGTGCGCCGCCGGAACCGTCCGCGCTTGGTTGAAAATCGTCAGCCTACGCCGGGAAGAAGATCCACGACGTCAGCAGGAATACGGGTACCAGGATCACGAGCGCCCAACCGAGATACGCGAAGAAGCTCGGCATCTTCACGCCGCGCGATTCCGCGATCGCCTTCACCATGAAGTTCGGCGCGTTGCCGATGTAGCTGTTCGCGCCCATGAACACGGCCCCCGCGGAGATCGCGGCGAGCGTCGTCGCGCCCGCCGTCATCAGCGCTTGCGCGTCGCCGCCCGCGAGGTTGAAGAACACGAGGTAGGTCGGCGCGTTGTCGAGGAACGACGACAACAGGCCGGTGGCCCAGAAGTACATCGCATCGATCGGCTTGCCGTCCGACCCCGTCACGAGATGGACGATCTGCGCGAACGCACCGTCCGCCCCCGCGCGCAGGATCACGATCACCGGCGCGATCGTCACGAAGATCCCCGCGAACAGCTTCGCGACCTCCTCGATCGGCGCCCAGTTGAACGCGTTGCCTTCGCGCGCGGAGCGCGGCGTCAGCGCCAGCGACGCGAGTGCCACGACAACCAGCGCGACGTCGCGCACGAGATTCTGCAGCGCGACGTGCGTGCCCCACACGTCGAACGCGATGCCCGGCTTCCAGATGCCGCTCATCAGCACGAGGCCGATCACGGCCGCGAGCAGCACGAAGTTGACCTTGCCGTCGATCGACAGCGCGCCATCGTCGGGTGTCGGGTCGAGCACGACCGGCCGCTCCTCGCCGCCCTTCCGGTAGAAGTACGTATCGAGCACGAAGAACAGCGTCAGCAGCACCGCGCAGATGAACAGCATCGGCAGCGCGAGATGCGTGGTCGTCCAGAAGAAGCTCACGCCGTTCAGGAAGCCGAGGAACAGCGGCGGATCGCCGAGCGGCGACAGCGAGCCGCCCGCGTTCGCGACGAGGAAGATGAAGAAGATCACGACGTGCACGACGTGCTTGCGATTGTCGTTCGCGCGCAGCAGCGGCCGGATCAGCAGCATCGCGGCGCCTGTCGTGCCCATCACGCTCGCGAGCAGCGTGCCGAGCGCGAGGATCGCGGTGTTCAGCTTCGGCGTGCCGTGCAGGTTGCCGTTGACGCAAATGCCGCCGGCGACCGTATACAGCGCGGTCAGCAGCACGATGAACGGGATGTACTCCTCGAGCAGCGCGTGCACCAGCGTTCCGAACGCCGTGCCCGCGCCGAACGCGACCGCGAACGGGACCAGAAACGCGATCGCCCACGCCGCGGCGATCTTGCCGAAGTGGTGATGCCAGAACACCGGCGCGACGAGCGGGAACACCGCGATGGACAGCAGGACCCCGGCGAACGGAATGCCCCAGAGTGCGGACAGCGTGGCACCGTCGAGCGTGGCGGCCGATGCGAGCGCGGGAACGGCGCCAAGCGCGGCTCCCGACGCCATGCCCGCCCAGGCGGCATGTCGTTTCATGCAGAACTTCCTTGTGCGAGTGAGTCGAGTGAGGATCGATCGGACGCGATCGTCATGCACCGCGCACGACGATCGCGTGAACGCGGTACGGGCCGTGTGCGCCCAGCACGATGGTCTGCTCGATATCGCCGGTGCGCGACGGGCCCGATACGAAATTGACCGCGCGCGGCAATTCGCCGCGCTCCGCGCGAATCAGCGCGAATGCGTCTTCATGGCCCGCGACGATCCGCGACGCCGGCACGATCGCGATGTGGGTTTCCGGCAGCAGCCCGGCCGATGCATAGGTGTCGGGGCCGGACAGCAGCACCAGCGAGCCCGTTTCGGCGGTGGCGCAAAAGCAGCCGGTGAGGCCGACGAGGTCGCCGTCGCGCGGCTTGCGGCATTCGACCGACAGGCCGGCGCCGGCCCAGTCGAGCTCGGCCAGCGTGCGCCATGCGACGGCCTGCATCGGCAAGCCGTGAGCGGAAAGATAGCGGGCAGCGGCGGCGGGCGCGTCGGCCAGCGTCGCGACTTCGTCGACCGTCGTCGACAGGCGCGCCGCTTCATCGACGAATGCGGCGACGAGGTCGGCCGGCATCGGCGGGCGCGGCCCCTCGGGATGGCGGGCAAGATAGTCGGCGACGCCGTCGAGCTCCGCTGCATCGGGCTCGGGCGCACGTCCTTGCGCCGCGCGAATGCGTGCGAGGATCTGGCGACGGGCAGCGGAAGTGTCCATGAACGGTCCTCGTGACGTTGGCGTGCGATACCGTCGGATTATACCGGCCGCCCCCGCCGCGACGCACCTGGCCGCATGGCCGGCGCTTACTGCGATGCGTCGTCGGCCGGCTGCGCGATGCCGAACACCTGGCGCAGGTACGCGAGATACGCCTTGTCGTCGCACATGCTCTTGCCCGGCGTATCCGACAGCTTCGCGACCGGCTGGCCGTTGCAGCGGACCATCTTGATCACGATCTGCAGCGGCACGTAGCCGAGATCGTTCGTGAGGTTGGTGCCGACGCCGAACGCGAGCTTGCAGCGGCCGCGGAACCGTTCGTACAGCTGCATGACCCTCGGGATGTCGAGCGCGTCCGAGAACACGAGCACCTTGGTACGCGGATCGCAGCGGTTCGCCTCGTAGTGGCGCAGCATGCGCTCGCCCCACTCGAACGGGTCGCCCGAATCGTGGCGCGCGCCATCGAACAGCTTGCAGAAGTACATGTCGAAGTCGTTCAGGAACGCGTCCATCCCGTAGACGTCCGACAGCGCGATCCCGAGGTCGCCGCGATACTCCTTTGCCCACATCTCGAAACCGTAGGTCTGCGAATCGCGCAGCCGCGGGCCGAGCGCCTGGCAGGCCTGCAGGTATTCGTGCGCCATCGTGCCGAGCGGCGTCAGGCCGTGCTTCATCGCGTAGAACACGTTGCTCGTGCCCGCGAACTGCGGTCCGAGCCCGTCGCGCAGCGTCAGCGCGACCTCTTCGTGCCAGACCTTCGAGAAGCGCCGGCGCGTGCCGTAGTCGGCGATCTTGCAGTCGGCGAACTCGGGCTTCGCGCCGAGCAGCTTGATCTTCTCGCCCAGCCGCTCGCGGCCTTCGCGATAGTCGGGCTCGCGCTGCGTGTTGCGGAAATAGACCTCGTTGACGATCGCGAGCACCGGGATCTCGAACAGGATCGTGTGCAGCCACGGCCCTTCGATCACGATGTCGATCTCGCCGTTGCCCTTCGGCGAAGGCGTGATCGAGATGTACTTCTCGTTCAGGTGGAACAGCGCGAGGAAGTCGACGAAGTCGCTCTTGATGAAGCGCATGCGCCGCAGGTAGTCGAGTTCTTCGTCGGTGAAGCGCAGCGCACACAGGCCGCGCACCTCGTCGCGGATCTCGTCGATGTACGGCACGAGATCGACGCCGGGCGTGCGACACCGGAACCGGTACTCGACGTTTGCGGCAGGAAAGTGATGCAGGACGACCTGCATCATCGTGAACTTGTAGAGATCCGTGTCGAGCAGCGAAGTGATGATCATGTTTGCGGCACCGCCAATATCGTGACAGGCCCGGCGCACCGCGCGCCGCCCGGTCTGTCGGCCATGTTACCCGAATGCGGGCCCGACCATCGTGAAACCACCCTGCCCGACGCGCCGGGCGCACGGCCGCACGCGCCGCGCCCGCCGCCAGCCCCATAAACTAATCACGAAACGATATAAGCCGGAAAGCCGACCACGCCATGCGGGTTTTGCGCTTCAGTTACAATGCCGCTTTTGGCGCACACGCCACCCCATATATACCGCCAAGCAGGAGCGTTTTAATGACTCACGTTGTGACCGAAGGCTGCATCAAGTGCAAATACACGGATTGCGTGGATGTGTGCCCGGTGGATTGCTTCCGTGAAGGTCCCAACTTTCTCGCCATCGATCCGGACGAGTGCATCGACTGCGCCGTGTGCGTCGCCGAGTGCCCGACCAATGCGATCTATGCCGAAGAAGACGTTCCGGGCGACCAGCAGCAGTTCACCGCGCTGAACGCCGAGCTGGCGAAGGACTGGCCGTCGATCACGAAGACCAAGCCGGCACCGGCCGACGCGGACGAGTGGAAGGACGTGCAGGACAAGCTGCACCTGCTCGAGCGCTGATCGCGCAGCGGCGCCGGAAAAAATTTTTGGTGCGCCGCCGCTCAAAAGTGTTGACAGGTTAGCGAACACTCCATACAATCTCGTTTCTCTGCTGTTGTTGTTTGTTCCCCGATAGCTCAGTCGGTAGAGCGCCGGACTGTTAATCCGTAGGTCCCTGGTTCGAGCCCAGGTCGGGGAGCCAAAAAAACAAAAGCCCGTTGAAAGTGGACGGGTTTTTTGTTGGTTACCGAACACGCAAGCAGATGTACCGATTTATTCCCCGATAGCTCAGTCGGTAGAGCGCCGGACTGTTAATCCGTAGGTCCCTGGTTCGAGCCCAGGTCGGGGAGCCAGACAGCGAAAGGCCCGTCATTCGACGGGCCTTTTGTTTTTCCGGCGCCCGCCGGTCACCGCCGCGCATGCTAGAGTTTCTGTCCCGCATTCGCATCCGGTTCCGTCGATGAAGCACCGCCTCCTTTCCGCCGCGTCGCTCGCCCTTCTGCTCTCCGCCTTTGCCACCGCGCCGCTCGCGCACGCGGAGGAAGTCGGCAGCGTCAACACCCATTTCCGCGTGACGGGCTCCGACCGCGTGGTCGTCGAAGCGTACGACGATCCGCTCGTGACGGGCGTCACCTGCTACGTGTCGCGGGCGCGCACCGGCGGGATCAAGGGCACGCTCGGCGTCGCCGAGGATCCGAGCGAAGCGTCGATCGCGTGCCGGCAAGTCGGCCCGCTCAGCTTCAAGGAGCCGCTCAAGCAGCAGACCGACGTGTTCAGCGAACGGATGTCGTTCATCTTCAAGACGCTGCACGTCGTGCGCGTGGTGGACAAGAAGCGCAACACGCTCGTCTACCTGACCTACAGCGACCGCATCGTCAGCGGCAGCCCGAAGAACGCCGTGACCGCCGTGCCGATGCCGGCCGGCACGACGATTCCGGTCAAGTAAGCCCGCGCCGGCCGGGCGCGCGAGCGCTACACTGTCGATTCGACCGCCCTCGCGCCCGACCATGTCCGCCCCCCGCCTTCTTCCGGACTCCGCACGTTACTGGCGCACGCCGCTGCTGCCGGACGCGGATCTGCTCACCGCCACCTATCGCGACCATACGTTCGCGCCGCACTGGCACGACGCGTACACGATCCCCGTGATCCTCGAGGGGGCGGAGCGCTACACCTGTCGCGGCAGCGGCCATGTCGCCGAAACGGGCACCGTGCCCGTGATCAATCCCGGCGAAGTGCACACCGGCTCGCGCGCGACCGACGAAGGCTGGTGCTATCGCGTGAGCTACGTGCCGGTCGACTACATTCGCGCGCTCGCGAGCGCGATCGCGGGGCGGCCGCAGGATGCGCCATGGTTCCCGTCCGACGTGATCCGCGACACGGATCTCGCGGCACGGCTCGCGCTGGCCCACCGGATGATGGAGGCCGGCAGCGAACGCATGCCGCCGTTCCACCCCCACGAGCAGCCGGCCGCCAATGATCCGGCCGCCGCGGCACAGCGCGCGTACGATCCGCTCGCCGCCGAAACGGCGATGCTCGATGCGCTGTCGACACTGATCGCGCGCCATGCCGACGCGCGGCTGCAACCGGCGGCGCTCGCGGCCGACGAACCGCGCGTCGACGCGATGCGCGAGCGGCTCGCCGCCGATCTCACGGGCACGGTCACGCTTGACGACGTCGCGCAGGCCGCCGGCCTGTCGCCGTTTCACGCGGCGCGCCTGTTCACGCGCACGACCGGGATGCCGCCACATGCGTGGCGCAACCAGCTGCGGCTGCAGCGCGCGCTTGCGCCGTTGCGCGCGGGCGTGCCGATCGCCGATGTCGCCGCGGCCAGCGGCTTCGTCGACCAGAGTCACTTCACGCGGCATTTCAAACGAATGTTCGGCGTGCCGCCCGGACGCTGGCAGGCGCGCTGACGCCGCTCCCTGCATTCGACGACGGACGGCAACCCGCACGCACGCAGCGCCGTCGGCACCCGTGCGGGCGCAAGAACATACAAGCCGCCGCTGCATCGCCCCGCTATCCTCCATTTCATGGAGACGCGCCCCTTGAACCCCACACCCACACCTACGCCCCCGCCTCGCCGCCCGCTCAACGAATGGCTCGACGGCGCACGCGACACGATCCCGATGATGATCGGCGCGGCACCGTTCGGCGTGATCTTCGGCACGCTCGTCGGCGGCGGCCCGCTCGCCGCATGGCACGGCGCGCTGATGTCGCTCGCGGTGTTCGCGGGCTCCGCGCAATTCATCGCACTCGGCCTGATCGCGGGCAGCGCGAGCTTCGTCGTCGTGCTCGCGACGACGCTGATCGTGAACCTGCGTCACCTGCTGTACAGCGCGACGCTCGCGCCGTATGTCGCGCACCTGCCGCTGCGCTGGCGCGCGACGCTCGGCGCGCTGATGACCGACGAGGTGTTCGCGGTCGCCTACGCGCACTACCGCCACTTCCCGCCCGGCGCGATCGGCCCGCACTACTTCTTCGGCTCGGGCCTCGCGATGTACCTGAACTGGCAGGTCTGGACGCTCGCGGGCATCGGCTTCGGCGCGGCCTTTCCGGGCCTCCAGTCGCTCGGCCTCGATTTCGCGATGGCGGCGACCTTCATCGCGATCGTCGTCCCGCAGCTCGGCACGCTGCGCTATCTGGCGGCCGCCGCGACGGCCGGCACGCTCGCGTACTTCTGGCAGGGCTGGCCGTACAAGCTCGGGCTGCTGGGCGCGGTCGCCGCCGGCGTCGTGGTCGGCGTCGCGCTCACGCTGCTGCACGAGCGTTCGCGCACCGCTTCACGCACGGAGGCCGCATCGTGAGCTACGCGCTGCTGATCCTCGGGATGGCCGTGATCACCTATGCGATCCGGACGACGCTGTTCCTGTTCGGCGAGCGGCTGACCTTCCCGCCGCTCGTGCGAACCGCGCTCGGCTTCGTGCCCGTCACCGTGCTGACCGCGATCATCGTGCCGATGACCGTCTCGCCGCACGGCGGCACGGCCGAGCTGACCTGGCGCAATCCGCAGCTGGTCGGCGCGCTCGCCGCCGTGCTCGTGTCGGCGACGACACGCCGGCCGCTCGTGACGATCGCGGTCGGGCTCGCGGTGTTCTTCTTCTGGCAAGGGGTCGTGATGCCGCACTGGCTGCCGGCCTGAGCGGACCTCGCCGGCCGCGCTCAAGTTTCCGTCCGGCGCGCCGATATAGGAAGTGAAGACCCGCCATCGGCCTCGGCGCGAACCGGTCCGTCGACGCCGCGCCCGCACCGGTGCGCGATGTCGGCCGCCGGCCCGCGCGGGCCGCCATCGAGACGATTCATGGGCCAGATCACCCTTTCCCTCAAGGACGATACGCTTGCGTCCCTGCGCAAGGACTACGACGCGTTCGTGCGCGTGTCGCTGAAACTCGACCCGCAGTTCGCGACGCCGTCGTTCGAGGATTTCCTGCGCGCCAAGCTGCTCGACAACATGGTGCCGCTGACCGAGCACGCCGTGCAGCGGATGCTCGAGGGCGGCCAGTACGCGTGGGCGAAGCGCACGCTCGACAAGGAATTCCCGGACGTCGTCGCGATCCTGATGCGGCAGGCCGGCGAATTCGGCTTCGGCTTCGCGTCGCGCTCCGAATGGACGCCCGACGAGCTTGCGAAGGCGTGCCGCGACTGGGCCAAGGCGATCGTCGCCGAAGCGCAGGGCGATGCGTCGCTGGTCGATCCGCTCGCGGCGCAGATCAAGAGCGCGGTCCACGACATCCAGGCGCTCGAGGAATCGATGCAGACGCCCGCGTGGCGGCTCGCGGAATCGCTGCGCCAGCGCATCTACGAGGCGAAGCTCGCGTGCGAGATGAGCGTCGGCAGCGCCGCGCGCGACAAGCTCGGCGAACTGCGCGGCCTGCTGCGGCTCGGGCTCGCGCACGGCTCGTTCCAGAAACAGGAAGCGCAGCAGATCATGGAATACCTGCGGCTGCTGAAGCCCGAGATCTTCGTCGACGAGCCATACGACGTATTCACGCGGCTCGCCGCGTGGCTGCGCAGCGTATTTACCCCGTCCGCGGCACGACCGGCGCACGGACCGGGGCCGGAGCAGCGCCGGCCGTGACGGCCCGCGTCCACGCATGAAGAACGGCCCGGTTCGCGCGAAGCGAACCGGGCCGCCGGTCGATCGCCGTCACGACGCGCCGTCCGGGGCGAGCGTCGTGCGACGTCGGGGTGCCGCTTACTGCGCGACGCCCGAGGCCGATGCACCGCCCTGCACGCCGGCCGACGCACTGCCTTCGACCGCTTCGTCGCCCACCTTCGACTTCGCCGAGCCGGCGTGATGCTTGGCCGACTTCGCCGCATGCTTCGCGTGCTTCTTGGTCGAGTGGACCGACGACGCCGCCGTATCCTTCGCGCCGTCGGCTGCCGCGCCAACCGCATCGGTTGCGCCGCCGACCGCGTTGCCCGACGCATTCGCGCCGGCACCACCCTGCATACCCGCGTCTGCGCCTGCCCCCGCTGCCGGCGCCTGCGTCTGCACGCCGGCGCCTGCGGTGCCCTGCGCCGCGACGCCGGTCTGCGCGAATGCGGCCGAAGTGGCGAACGCCGTCAGCGCGGCACCGATCAGCATCGTACGAATCTTGGACATGACAATCCTCCTCAAGAAGTTGTGGGCGCGGAGCGCATCGATACGCTCCGTCGCGTCCCCTGCCGCGACACGCAGCAGGTACGATGAAAGACCCGCGGGCGGCACGGCCGGTTCTCGAATCTCTCAGACTGTTACCCACCGTTTCATTTGCTGACGAATCGCTCACAGTCCTTAACAGCTACGGGGCGCAAACATGCGCGCGCGGCCGCACTCGCGCGCGGGCCCGCGGTGCCGTATGATGCGGGGCGATTCCTCCCGCGCATCGCGCGCCTCCTTCGTCATGCCCAACCTGGATTTCACGCTGACCGGCGAATACGTCGAGCTGCACAACCTTCTCAAGATCACCGGCCTCGCCGACAGCGGCGGCACCGCGAAGATGTTCGTCGCGTCCGGCGCGGTGAAAGTCGACGGCGTGGTCGAACTGCGCAAGACCTGCAAGATCCGCGCGGGCCAGGTCGTGCTGTTCGGCGATACGCGGATCGCGGTTCACGACGCATAGCGGTTCCCCCTGACCGTGACATGGCCATCGGCGCGCGCGTTCGACACCGTTCGAATAAAGCCGTAAGCTAGCCGTCTCTCAAAATAAATACAGACAGCGCGGGCCCGCACCCGCGCGAGCGCCCATTCCATGTCGCATTCCGGTCTTACGCGGACGGCCGCCGCGCCGCCGTCGCTGTCCAGTCATGCCGCCGATACCGCGCGCCTCGCCGCGCCGCTCGCGATCGCACAACTCTCGCAAATGGCGATGAGCGTCACCGACACGGTGCTGCTCGGCTCGCTCGGCCCCGATTCACTCGCGGCCGGCGGCCTCGGCGCGAACTTCTTCTTCGTCATCGTGACCGTGCTGCAGGGTGTGCTGTCGTCGGTCAGCGTGAGCGTCGCGCATGCGCGCGGCGCGCAGGCGGAACACCGCGTGCCGCACATCTACTGGACCGGCTTCGTGCTGTCCGTGCTGCTCGCGATTCCGGCGATCGTCGCGCTGTCGCTGTCCGAACCGATCCTGCTGATGTTCCACGAGCCGCCCACGCTCGCGCGTCACGTCGGCGAGTACACCGGCATCCTGCGGTTCGCGGCGCTCGGCAGCCTGATCGGCGTCGGGCTGATGCGCGCCTTCCTGCCGGCGATCGGCGCCGCACGGCGGCTGCTGTGGGTGTCGATCGGCGGGGTCGGCGTGAACGGCGTGCTGAACTACGGGCTGATCCACGGCGCATTCGGCTTGCCGCGGCTCGGCTTCCTCGGCTCGGCGGTCGCGACGACCATCACCATCTGGCTCACCGCGCTCGCGCTGATCTGGCTGCTGCACGGCCGCCAGCGGTTCCGCCATTTCGTGACCGCCGCCCGCCCGAAACTGCCGATGATGGGCGAGCTGATCGGCATCGGCTGGCCGGTGGCGATCACGTACGGGGTCGAATCGACGCTGTTTCTCGCCACGGGCCTGACCATCGGCGTGCTCGGCGCGACGTCGCTTGCCGCGCACCAGATCGCGCTGAACGTCGCGTCGGTGGCGTTCATGGTGCCGCTCGCGATCGGCCAGGCCGCCAACGTGCGGGTCGGCTACTGGGTCGGCGCCGGCCAGCCGGTCGCCGCGCGGCATGCGGGCTTCGTCGCGCTCGGCCTCGGCGTCGCGTTCATGTCGCTGTCGGGGCTCGTGCTGATCGTCGTGCCGCATGCGATCGTCGGCCTGTACCTCCAGCTCGACGATCCGGCCAACGCGGCGACCGTGTCGCTGGCGGC
This sequence comes from Burkholderia sp. USMB20, assembly GCF_000949135.2. Lineage (GTDB taxonomy): Bacteria > Pseudomonadota > Gammaproteobacteria > Burkholderiales > Burkholderiaceae > Burkholderia. The sequence goes on from NZ_JTAN02000018.1 coordinate 458,595, forward strand.
GTCGCTCCTCGGCATTGCCGCGGTGTTCCAGATCGTCGACGGCATGCAGACCGTCGGCTCGGGCGCGCTGCGCGGACTGCGCGATACGCGCATCCCGATGCTCGCGGCGACCCTCGGCTACTGGGGCATCGGCTTCCCGACCGGTTACTGGCTGGCATTCCATGCAGGCCTCGGCGCACGCGGCCTGTGGTGGGGGCTCGCGGCCGGCCTCGCGAGCGTCGCCGCGCTGATGGCCTGGCGCTTCCATCTGAAGAGCGCATCGCTCGTCGCATCGAGCCGCTGAGCGCGACGACACGACGCAAAATCGCGGCCGGCGCTATGCTTGTCGGTTGAAGACCCAACACGTCGCGCCAGCGGCGCGACTGCCTCACGATACGCCAGACGCCGCGCGACGCGCGGCCTTTCCCCTTCCCAAGAGGAGTGCATCATGAACGAAGCAGTTCGGATGGAACGCGACACGTTCGGCGAGATCGCCGTGCCGGCCAACCGGCTCTGGGGCGCGCAGACGGAACGCTCGCTGCAAAATTTCCGGATCTCGACGGAGAAGCAGTCGCCCGAGCTGATCCACGCGCTCGCGATCGTCAAGCGCGCCGCGGCCGCCGTGAACCAGTCGCTCGGCGTGCTGGCCGACGACAAGGCGCGCGCGATCATCGACGCGGCCGACGAGATCATCGCGGGCAAGCATCCGCGCGAATTCCCGCTCGCGGTGTGGCAGACGGGCTCCGGCACGCAGACCAACATGAACCTCAACGAGGTGATCGCGAACCGGGCGAGCGAGCTGCTCGGCGGCGAGCGCGGCGAAGCACGCAAGGTGCACCCGAACGACGACGTGAACCGCGGCCAGTCGTCGAACGACGTGTTCCCGACCGCGATGCACGTCGCGGCCGCGTACGCGATCGTCAACCATCTGCTGCCCGCGCTGCGCACGCTGCGCGCGACGCTCGACGCGAAGTCGAAGGCCTTCGCCGATATCGTGAAGATCGGCCGCACGCACCTGCAGGACGCGACGCCGCTCACGCTCGGGCAGGAATTTTCCGGTTACGTCGCGCAGCTCGACCAGGGCATTCGGCACGTCGAATCGGCGCTGCCGCACCTGTACGAACTCGCGCTCGGCGGTACCGCCGTCGGCACCGGGCTGAACGCGCATCCGGAGTTCGCTGTGCGCGTCGCCGACGAGATCGGCCGGCTGACGACGCTGCCGTTCGTGACCGCGCCGAGCAAGTTCGAGGTGATGGCGGCCGCCGACGCGCTGGTGTTCGCGCACGGCGCGCTGAAGACGGTCGCGGCCGGCCTGATGAAGATCGCCAACGACGTCCGCTGGCTCGCGAGCGGGCCGCGCTGCGGGCTCGGCGAACTGTCGATTCCGGAAAACGAGCCGGGCAGCTCGATCATGCCGGGCAAGGTGAACCCGACGCAGTCGGAAGCCGTGACGATGCTGTGCTGCCAGGTGTTCGGCAACGACGTCGCGGTGAACGTCGGCGGCGCGAGCGGCAATTTCGAGTTGAACGTGTTCCGGCCGATGATCGCGCACAACGTGCTGCAATCGGTGCGGCTGCTCGCCGACGGCGCGCAGAGCTTCAACGACCACTGCGCGGCGGGCATCGAGCCGAACCGCGCGCGCATCGATCTGCTGCTGAACGAATCGCTGATGCTCGTGACGGCGCTCAACCCGCATATCGGCTACGACAAGGCCGCGCAGATCGCGAAGAAGGCGCACAAGGAAGGCACGACGCTGAAGGCCGCCGCGCTTGCGCTCGGCTACCTGACCGAGGCGGAATTCGACGCGTGGGTGCGCCCCGAGGAAATGATCGGATCGCGGTAATCGCGGGGGCGACGCGATGATGCGACGGGCGCGGCGCGAACGCCGCGCCCGTTGTCGTCAGACGGTGCCCTTCGCCACTTCCTCGGGCTTCATCTCGACGATCTTGTCGAGCGCGGCGCGCACGTCGGCCGCATACTTCGCGAGCACCTTCTGCTCGTCGGTCTCGGGCACGAACGGCGGCACCGGCACCGGGTTGCCGTTCTCGTCGACCGCGACGAACACGACGAGGCAGTCGGTCGTCTGGCGCAGCACGCCGCCCTTCGGATCGCCGGCGTGCACGGACACATGGATGTGCATGCTGGTGCGGCCCGTCGCGACGACGCGCGCCTTCAGCTCGACCAGGTTGCCGACGAGGATCGGACGCTGGAAGCGGATGTTGCCGACGCTGACCGTCACGCAATAGCGGCTCGACCAGACCGCCGCGCACGCATACGCGACCTCGTCGATCCACTTCATCAGCGCGCCGCCATGCACCTTGCCGCCGAAGTTCACGGACGACGGCTCGGCGAGGAAGCGGAATACGGTTTCGGTGCGGTCGAGGGCGGCCGGTACGGGGGATGGTTGGGACATCGTGGTAGCTCCAGGCGGCGGGGGTACGGCAATCGGCGCATTATACGTTGCACTGCGGCAACACGTCGCAGCGCCCGCCGCACGGCCGGCCGCGGCCGTGCGCCGAGCCGGCATCGGCACCGGCGATCGACGTCCGTCAGCGGCGCACCGTGATGCCCTGATCGATCGTCCCGTACATCTCGAGGCTGCCGCCCCGCTCGCCGGCGGCGCCCGCACCGCCCTGCGCACAGGCCGCGCAAAGGAACGCGGCGGCCAACAGGCAGAAAATCGTCTTCATCGTTGCATCGTGTCGCATCCGGCGGCCCAGTGCCGCCGCGTCCGGCCATTCTACGCGTGCGCGGCCGGCGACCGCGGGTCGCGCACCGCCCCGCCGCATCCGACATTTCACCCGAACACGAAACATCGAATGTGCGCAGCACCTACACTGCAGTCATTCCGCCTGACGAGACACGACGATGATCGATCAAGACGACCACCACTTTCCGGGCCTGAGCCGAATCGGCGCACTGATCGCCGATCCGGGGCGCGCCGCGATGCTGTGGGTGCTGATGGACGGCAGCGCGCGGCCGGCCGGCGAACTGACGATGATCGCTGGGCTGTCGCCGTCCGCGGCGAGCGCGCACCTCGCGCGCCTGACCGAAGGCGGCCTGCTCGCGCTCGACGTGCGCGGCCGGCACCGCTACTACCGGCTCGCGTCGGCCGACATCGCGGCGTCGCTCGAGGCGCTCGCGAACGTGGCCCGCGCGGCCGCGCCGAACCGTCCGGTGCCGCCGCCGTCGCGCGCGGTGCCGGCCGAACTGCGCTACGCGCGCACCTGCTACGACCACATGGCCGGCGAACTCGCGGTCCGCATCTTCGACGGGCTCACCGAACGCGGCTGGCTGCAGGCGGACGGCGATGCGATCGAAGCCACCGAGCTCGGCACGCAATCGCTCGCGCGCTGGGGCATCGACGTCGCGCAGCAGCGCACGCGCCGCCGCCGCTTCGCATGCGGCTGCCTCGACTGGAGCGAGCGCCGCCCCCATCTCGGCGGCGCGCTCGGCGCGGCACTGCTCGACAGCTTCTGCGCCCACGGCTGGATCGAGCGCACCGCACGGCCGCGCGTGCTGCGCGTCACCGTGCCCGGACAGCAGGTTTTCGACGACTGGCTTACGTCCGCTTGACGCGTACATTGCGACGGGACGACAACGGCGCGCGATGGACAGGTTTTGTTACATCGCGTGCCATCCGACTTACAAAACACCGAGCACTGAAACAGGCCGAGCGGATATCGTGAATTCAACGGCACGAATCGACGCGCCGCGATAACGACGAAGACGCTCACCATGGCTTCCCTGTTCACGCTCAAGCGAACCGCCCGCTGCACGCTGCTCGCGTTCGCCGCGCTGGCGACCGTGCCCACCGCATTCGCGCAAACGACCGAGGCCGCCGCGTATGCGGCCGCCGCCCGGCAACCGGGCGGCGATCCGCCGAGCCGCGTCGCCCGGCTCAACTACAAGTCGGGTGCCGTGACGACGGAGCCCGCCGGCACCGATACGTGGTCGTACGCCGCGGTGAACCGGCCGCTGACGACCGGCGACCAGTTGTGGAACGATGCCGGCGCGCGCTCGGAACTGCACATCGGCTCGACCGCCGTGCGACTCGGCGAATCGACGAGCCTGTCGGTGCTGAACCTCGACGACGCCACGACGCAGCTGAAGGTCGGGCTCGGCACCGTATCGACGCACGTGCGCGATCTGCCGTCCGGCGGGTCGTACGAAATCGACACGCCCAATCTCGCGCTCGGCATCTCGGGCCCGGGCGACTATCGCGTCGACGTCGCACCGAACGGCGCGAGCACGACGGTCACCGTGCGCAGCGGCAGCGCGACCGTCTACGGCAGCAACGGGCAGTATCCGCTGTCGCCCGGACAGCAGGTCGTGTTCACCGGCACCGACCTGCAGGTCGCGCAGCAATCGGCCGCGCCGGCCCCCGATGCGCTCGACCAGTGGGCCGCCGGCCGCGATGCGGCCGAGCAGCGCTCGGTGTCGGCCCGCTACGTATCGCGCGACGTGCCCGGCTATCAGGATCTCGACGCGAACGGCACGTGGCGCGAAACCCCGAATTACGGCGAGGTCTGGGTGCCGAACGACACGCCCGCCGACTGGGCGCCGTATCACGACGGTCACTGGATCTGGCAGGCGCCGTGGGGCTGGACCTGGGTCGACGATGCGCCGTGGGGCTTCGCGCCGTATCACTACGGCCGCTGGGCCTATGTCGACGACAGCTGGGCGTGGGTGCCCGGCCCGATGGTCGTCAGCCAGCCGCCCGTCTACGCGCCGGCGCTCGTCGCCTTCGCGGGCGGCGGCGGCGGTCCCGACTGGAGCGTCGCGCTGACGGTCGGCGGCGTCGCGGCGGCCGGCTGCGCATGGTTCGCACTCGGCCCGGGCGAACCCTGGCATCCCGGCTGGGGCGGCTGGAGCCCGCATTACTACGATCGCGTGAACCGGAACATCGTGGTCAACAACGTGACGGTCAACAAGACCGTGAACGTGACGAACATCACCAACATCACGAACATCAACAAGACGTACGTGAATTTCCGCGCGCCGCATGCGATCACGGCCGTGCCGGCGTCCGCGTTCGTGCACGGCCAGCCGGTCGCGCACTTCGCGCAACGCGTCGATCCGCAGCAGTGGCGCAACGCGCACGTGATGCCGGGCACGCCCGGCATTGCGCCGGTACGCCAGAGCTTGACCGGCGGACTGCGCACGGCCAGCTACCGTCCGCCGGCGGCGCTCGGACAGCACACGTTCGTCGCGACGCGCAATCCGGCCGTGCCGGCCGCCTATCGTGACCAGGCGGCCGCGCATCTCGCACGGCAGGGCCAGCACGTGCCGGGCGCAGGCGCACCGGTCGCGAGGACGAGCGTGCCGGCCGACTATCAGGCGCGCCCGGTCCGCGTTCCGGGCAACCCGAAAGCCGGTGCGTGGGCGATGCGCAACGTGCAGCTCGTGAATCCGCACGGTCCGGTCGTGCAACCGGCGCACACAGTACGCGACGGCCAGCCGGCACCGGCCCAGGTCGCGCGGCCTGGTGCGCCGATGCCGGTCGTGGCGGACGGCGCACGACCGACGAACGGCGAAGCCCCCAATGCGCCGCGCTTCGCCAACGGTGCGATGCCCCAGGCGCAGGGCAATCCGGCTCCGCATCAGGCGTTGAGCCCCGGAAATGGCGTCCCGCATCCGCCGGCGGCCGCCAACGAGCCGGCCGGGCGCGACAACACGCATGCGGCCGCGGCGCCCGCGCCCGCGTGGATGCAGCCGCACACGCCGATGGAGCGTCAGCGCCCGACGCCGCCGACGGCACTCCACGCAGCCGGACAGAACGCGCTGCCGCCCGTGCGCAGCGCGGCGCCGGTCCCGCATCCGGAAGCCACGCCCGGTGCGCAGCCCGCCCGTCGGCAGGAAACGCCGCGCGCGTTGCCGCAACCGCGACTCGACATGACCGCGCAGATTCCGCAGCAGCGTCCGCGCCCCGAATTCGCGGCACCGGCCCAGCATGCGCAGCCGCGGCCCGAGCGGACCGCTCCGGCACCGCAACCGCGCCCCGAATTCGCGCAACCGGCACCGCGCCGCGAAGTCGCGCCGGCGCACGTGAACGAGTACCGTCCGCCCGCGCCCGCCGCGCATGACATGCCGCGACCGCAGCCGCAGGCCCCGCGCATGGAGCCGCGGCCGTCGATGCCCGCGCCACACATGGAACCGCGGCCGTCCATGCCCGCGCCGCGCATGGAACCGCGGCCGCAACCGGCACCGCACGTCGAGGCGCCGCACCCGGGCAATCCGCCGGCCGGCGGCCACGACGAGCGGCGCCACCAGTAACCGCGACCGCTGAAACGACAAGGCCCGACCGGCGAGTGCCGGTCGGGCCTTCTTCATGCTGCCTGGCGCGGGTCGCGTCACCCGCCGCCGTCGCAGGCCGGGCTCAGACCGCCATCGGCGCGGTCAGCGGCTCATGGTGACGGTAGCCGACGAGCGAGAAATCCGACGGCTCGATCTGCTCGAGCCATTCGGGCGCATAAACGCCGGTCTTCGCGTAGTCCGGCACGCGCTCGGCAATTTCGAGCCGCGGGCTGTCGTACGGCTCGCGCGTGAGCTGCTGCTGCAGCATGTCGAGCTGGTTCTCGTAGATGTGCGCGTCACCGATGAAGTACGTGAACCAGCGCGGCGTGTAGCCCGTCAGCCGGCCGACGAGCGACAGCAGCGCGGCCCCTTCCGTCAGGTTGAACGGCGTGCCGAGCCCGACATCGTTGCTGCGGATGTACAGGCACAGCGAAATCTCGCGCTTCGTGACGTTCGGCAGGAACTGGTACAGCAGATGGCAGGCAGGCAGCGCGATCTGGTCGAGTACGGCCGGATTCCATGCGTGAAACAGGATGCGGCGGTCGGCCGGGTTCTCCATGATCGTGTCGAGACACTGGCGCAGCTGGTCGATTGCCTTGTACAGCAGCACCTTCGGCACCCCGTCCTCGTCGAAACGCGTGACGATCCGGAAACCGCGGCGCGTCGCGTCGGCGATCTGCGCCTCGGCGCCCGCGTCGAGCACCTTGTAGCCGGGCCACTGGCGCCATTGCACGCCGTACACGTCACCCAGGTCGTCGACGCCCTGGCGGTACGGGTTCGCGAGCCACTGCGCGTTGTCGTTCGCGTTCGCGTCCCACACCTTGCAGCCGAGCGCGCGGAAATCGGCCGCGCTGCGCGATGCGCGCAGGAAACCGACCAGTTCGCCGATCGCGGACTTGAACGCGAGCTTCTTGGTCGTGACCGCCGGGAAACCTTGCTGCAGGTCGAACCGCAGCATCGCACCGGGCATGCTGATGGTGCGGATGCCCGTGCGGTTCTCCTGCCAGGTGCCGGTGTCGAGGATGGTGCGAACGAGGTCGAGGTACTGTTTCATGCGGGTTCCTTCGGCCGCGAGGGCGACCGTTACCCGCCAATTCTAGCAAGCGTGATGCCGAACTTCCGGCAACGGCGCCGAAAACCCGCCCAGCGGGTCGCCGCGATCGCGCATGCCATGCGCGCACATCAGCCGGTACAGCGTGACGCGCGACACGCCGAGTTCGCGCGCCGCGTCGGCAAACCGGCCGCGGTGACGCAGCAGCGCCTGCTCGATCACCTGCCGTTCGGCCGCTTCGCGCGCCTCGGTGAGCGAGACGGGCGCCAGCACCGCGAATTCGTTGAGTTCGAGATCGGCCGCGGTAATCATCCGGCCCTCCGACATCACGATCGCGCGGCGCACGCGATTGATCAGCTCGCGCACGTTACCCGGCCACGAATAGCCGTACAGCGCGGCGATCGCGTCCGGCGAGAAGCCGCGCAGGCGGCGATGCGCATCCCCCTTGAAACGCTCGAGCATGTGGCGCGCCAGCAGTTCGATATCCTTGCCGCGCGCGCGCAGCGGCGGCTCCTCGATCTTCAACACGCACAGCCGATGAAACAGGTCCTCGCGGAACCGCCCTTCGCGCAGCGCCGCTTCCATGTCCACGTGCGTCGCACAGATCACGCGCACGTCGACCGGCACCGATACATGCGCGCCGAGCCGTTCGATCTTGCCTTCCTGCAGGAACCGCAGCAGGCTCGCCTGGCTCTCGAGCGGCAGGTCGCCGATCTCGTCGAGAAACAGCGTGCCGCCGTTCGCGGCCTCGACCCTGCCGATCTTGCGCTGGTTCGCGCCCGTAAACGCGCCGCGCTCATAGCCGAACAGTTCGGCCTGGAGCAGCGTCGACGGAATCGCACCGCAATTGATCGCGACGAACGGCGCTTGCGCGCGCGCCGAGCGCTCGTGGATCGCCACGGCCGTCAGTTCCTTGCCGGTACCCGATTCGCCGGAGATGAACACCGGCGCATCGGTCGTCGCCACGCGCCGGATCGTCCTGAACAGCCCGAGTATCGCGTCGCAGGTGCCGACCATCTCGCCTTCGGCGCGTCCGGCACCGACGGGTGCGGCTACCGGCTCGGTCAGCGCGATCATGCCGTGCGCGTGGCCGATGGTCTCGACGATGCGCGCCGCCTCGTACGGCATCGTGACGTAGTCGAAGCAATAGTCACGAATGAGATGCCGCAGCGTGGCGTCCTGCAGCTGGCCGCGCCGGGTCGCCGCGATCCAGCCGATGTGCTGGATGCTCAGACACGCTTCGAGTTCGCGCAGATCCGCGGGTCGAAAGCCCGGCGAGAAGTCGAGCAGGCCGGCCGTTGCCACGCCGTGCTGCACGACACGCCGCACGTCGCGTGCGCTTTCCGCAAGATCGACGCGCCACCCGCATTCGTCGAAATGCCCGCGCAACGCGTCGTTCGGCTCGCGCGAGAAGTAGATCACATGCCGCTGCTCGGCTCCCATATGCTCACCCCGTTCATCAACCGTCTAACGATTGCCGTACACGCCAAGTCGCGTGCAAAAGGATCGAACCGGGTCAGCCGAAGCGGCTCGATTCGCCATGCCGATGCGCGGCGACGACAGGCCTCGCATGATGGCGCTCATCTCGCGTCCAGTTATTTTTTTGATCAAGACAGCTTAGTTATAGGCGCCGAATACGACAAACCGATTGCAGCGCGGATGAGCGAACGGTCGAATCGCTCAGTGGTCGACGTTGATCAATCGTCTGCAAATAGAAACGCGCAGCGACGCGTACCTGCATCGACACACGCGCAAATTTTCATCCTTGAAGCGTATCGATTGAATCCGCAGTATTCCCGAGCCCCCTCGTTTCACGCCTGAAACATTTCCCGGCGTTTTCGATCGCCAGTCACGACGCTTCCCCGCAAATCGCAGACGCGGCAATGCGCCTCGCCCGATGGCATGCATTTCGCTGAACGCGTAACGGATCGGGAGAAGGCGGCCATGCGAACAATTTTTTTGCAGTCTTGTGTGCAGATGACGATTGCATTCGCACTCGCCTGCCACTTCATGCCGGCACGCTCGGAAGAAAGCACGAGGCCCGAACGCGCGATGCCGCTTGCCGATAACGCGCCGCGCATGCAACAGGACCACCGCTTCCGCATCGTGCCCGTCGCCGCGCCGCGAGCGCGTTCGTCAGACAAGTCGTCGGTGACGCTTTGGGACGAACTCGTCCCGCCGGCCCGGCTGCCGATACCGATTCCCGTGGCGCTCCCCGGCAACGCGCAGCATGCGATGGAAGGAACCGCAGGGAACCGCATGCATCAATAATCCGCACACGCCTCCATCATGTCGCTCGATCGATTAGGATTGCAGACTTAATTGAACGGCGCAGGTCGCTTCCTGCAGCGTCGACTTCGCGACGCGAACCGTGTTTTGTGTCCGTCCCCCGGCGGGCACTCTTTTTATCGAGGACATCACGGAGCAAAGGCCGGAAACCGCAGCTACGCCCGCGCATCCGCCCCGGCGCGGTCGCGTGCCGCCATTCCGGTAGAATCGGCGCCATTCCGATTCTCCTCTTCCCCCGACCTTCATGACGACGTTGACCCTGATCGTCGCGCGCGCCCGCAACGGCATCATCGGCCGCGACAACCAGTTGCCCTGGAAACTTCCCGAGGACCTCGCGTTCTTCAAGCGCACGACGATGGGCGCGCCGATCGTGATGGGCCGCAAGACCCACGAGTCGATCGGCCGGCCGTTGCCGGGCCGCCGCAATATCGTCGTCACGCGCGACGCAGCGCGCCGCTTCGACGGCTGCGACACGGTCACGTCGCTCGCCGACGCGCTCGCGCTCGCCGCGCGCGACGGCGCGCCCGAAGCATTCCTGATCGGCGGCGCACAACTCTATGCGGAAGGCCTCGCGCTCGCCGACAAGCTGGTCGTCACCGAGATCGATGCCGACTTCGACGGCGATGCGTCGTTCCCGGCGCCCGATCCCGCGCACTGGCGCGAAGTCTCGCGCGACCCGCACCAGGCCGCCACGCCCAATACGTTCGGCTATGCGTTCGTCGTGTACGAGCGCAAGCGCGGCTGACACTCGGCACGCGGCACGCGACAAAAAAGCCCGACCGGCTCATGAACGCCGGTCGGGCTTTTCGTTTCCTGGCGGCCGATGCCGCGCCGCTTACTGCCCGGCGATCGTCATCTGCTCGATCAGCACCGAGCCCGTTTCCTTCGTACCGCGCACGATCGAATCCGCGCCGATCGCGACGATATGCCGGAACATCTCCTGCAGCGTGCTCGCGACGGTGATTTCCTCGACCGGATACTGGATCACGCCGTTCTCGACCCAGAAGCCGGCCGCGCCGCGTGAATAGTCGCCGGTCACGTAGTTCACGCCCTGCCCCATCAGCTCGGTCAGCAGCAGGCCCGTGCCGAGCTTCTTCAGCATCGCGTCGAAATCGTCGCCCGGCTGCGTGTTCGAGCTGCGCAGCGCGAGGTTGTGCGAGCCGCCCGCGTTGCCGGTGGTCTGCGTGCCGAGCTTGCGTGCCGAATAGGTCGACAGGAAGTAGCCTTCGACGACACCGTCGTTGACGACGCTGCGCGCACGCGTGCGCACGCCTTCCTCGTCGAACGGCGCGCTGCCCATCGCGCGCGGCACGTGCGGATCCTCGACGACCTGCACGTGCGGTGCGAACACCGGCTTGCCGAGGCTGTCGACGAGGAACGACGTCTTGCGGTACAGCGCGCCGCCGCTGACGGCCTGCACGAATGCGCCGAGCAGGCCGGCCGCGAGCGGTGCCTCGAACAGCACGGGCACCTTGCGGGTGTCGAGACGGCGCGCGCCCATCCGCGCCAGCGCACGCTCGGCCGCATAGCGCCCGACGGCTTCCGGCGCCGCGAGATCGACCGCGCTGCGCTTCGACGAATACCAGTCGTCGCGCTGCATGTGGCGGCCGGTGCCCGCGATCGGCGCGCACGCGATGTAGTGGCGCGAGTACGGGTAGCCGGCGAGGAAACCGCGCGACGTCGCGAGCACGAACTGCGAATGCTGCGCCGACACGCTCGCGCCTTCCGAGTTGCGGATCTGCGGGCTGACCGCGAACGCGGCGTCCTCCGCGCGGCGGGCGAGCTCGACGGCCTCGTCGGCCGTCAGCGCCCACGGGTGATAGAGGTCGAGGTCGCGCGGGTCGGTTTCGAGCAGTTCGGCCTCGGCGAGGCCGGCCGCGTCGTCCTCGGCCGTGAAGCGCGCGATGTTGTACGCGGCGGCGACGGTATCCTTGATCGCGGCCGGCGAGAAGTCCGACGTGCTCGCGTTGCCGCGCTTCTTGCCGATGAACACCGTCACGCCGACCATCTTGTCGCGGTTGTGTTCGATCGTCTCGACCTCGCCGCGGCGCACCGACACCGACAGGCCGTCGCCTTCGGAGATTTCGGTCGCGGCGTCCGTCGCGCCGAGCGCCTTCGCATGGCGAAGGATGTCCGAGGCAATTTCTTTGAGCTGGTCCTGCGTGTGCGGGAAATAGCGCGCTTGTACGTCGAGATTGGCTGCCATCGTCGTGTTATCCGGTGGCGGGCGATCCGCCCGCATGGTCAAAATGTTGCGTATCCCGCGATCATAGCAAGGTCCGGGGCCATATACCGACAAGCTTGGGGCGTCCGCGCCGCGATACAATGCCGCCCATGACACGCAAAACCCGAATCCAGCCGATCGAGCACGCCGACGACGACGCCGGCAATGGCTACGATCGCCCCAGCAAATCCCAGTTGAAACGCGAGATGCACGCGCTGCAGGAGCTCGGCCAGGCCCTGGTCGACCTGCCGAAGGACGCGCTCAAGCGCATGCCGATGCCCGAGGACCTCGCGGACGCCGTGCGCGAGGCACGCCGGATCACCGACCACGAAGGCAAGCGCCGCCAGCTCCAGTACGTCGGCCGCGTGATGCGCTCGCTGACCGACGACGAAACGGCCGCGCTGCGCACCGCGCTCGACGCCCAGCGAGGCGTGAACAAGGCCGCGACCGCCCGCCTGCACTGGATCGAGCGCACGCGCGAACAGCTGCTCGCGAACGACGACGCGCTGACCGAGTTCCTCCGCCAGCACCCCGAAGCCGACATCCAGGAAGGCCGCACGCTGATCCGCAACGCGCGCAAGGAAGCGCAGCAAGGCAAGCCGCCGCGCTATTTCCGCGAGCTGTTCCAGTGGATCAAGACCGCGAGCGGTACCGACGAGGCGGAGGCAGACGAAGCGCCGGACGACGCCGGAGACGACCATGACGACGAAGCGTAACCACCCGGACGAACTCGTGGTCGGCCTCGTGTCGATCAGCGACCGCGCCAGCACGGGCGTCTACGAGGACAAGGGCATCCCGGCACTGCAGGAATGGCTCGCCGGCGCGCTGCGCTCGCCATGGCGCGCCGAAACCCGGCTGATCCAGGACGACGCGCCGACGATCTCCGCCACGCTGGCCGAACTCGTCGACGTCGCCGGCTGCGATCTGGTGCTGACGACGGGCGGCACCGGCCCGGCGCGGCGCGACGTGACGCCGGAAGCCACGCTGGCCGTGGCGACGAAGGAAATGCCGGGATTCGGCGAACAGATGCGGCAGATCAGCCTGAATTTCGTGCCGACCGCGATCCTGTCGCGGCAGGTCGCGGTGATTCGCGAGACGGCCGACCACGCGGCGCTGATCATCAACCTGCCCGGCCAGCCGAAGTCGATCCGGGAAACGCTCGAAGGGCTGCGCGACGCCGACGGCAAGTCGACCGTGCCCGGCATCTTCGCGGCGGTGCCCTACTGCATCGACCTGATCGGCGGCCCGTACATCGAGACCGACGCCGCGGTGGTCGCGGCGTTCCGGCCGAAGAGCGCGCAGCGCGCGCCACGCTGAGCGCGTGCCGGCCCGCTCAGGCGGCCGGCGCGGACTCGCCTGCCGGCGCCGACGCGGCCGGAATCAGGAAATGCTCGCGGTAGTACTTCAGTTCGTCGATCGACTCGTGGATGTCCGCGAGCGCCGTGTGCATCGCACGCTTCTGGAAGCCCTTGTAGATCGCCGGCTGCCAGCGGCGGCACAGCTCCTTGAGCGTGCTGACGTCCAGGTTGCGGTAGTGGAAGAATCGTTCGAATTCCGGCATCCAGCGCGCCATGAAGCGGCGATCCTGGCAGATCGAGTTGCCGCACATCGGCGACTTGCCGGGCGACACGTACTGCGAGAGGAACGCCTGCAACTGCGCGGCGGCGTCCGCCTCGGTCACGGTCGACGCGCGCACGCGGTCGATCAGCCCGGAACGGCCGTGCGTCGACTTGTTCCAGTCGTCCATCTTCGCGAGCGTTTCGTCGCTCTGGTGGATCGCGAACACGGGGCCTTCCACCGCGATGTCGAGCGTCGAGTTGGTCACGACGACCGCGATTTCGATGATGCGGTCGTTATCCGGGTCGAGGCCGGTCATCTCCATGTCGAGCCAGACGAGGTTCAACTCGTTGCGCACGAGCGCGGGCTGGCTGGCGGAAGCGGCGGTATCGGTCATGAGTCATCCTGGAAAATGGCGGACGGCGCATGGCGCCGCCCGGGCGGCCGGCATCGCGTGAGCGGGCCCGGTCCGCAAGAACATATAATTCTCGCATAGAACCCTTTGGCGCCTTCGATGTCACCCTTTTCGTTCACCCTGCTGTTCGCGATCGCCGTGCTCGCGATGGTCGTCACCAAGCTGTGGCTCGCATCGCGGCAGATCCGCTTCGTCGCCGCACATCGCAACAGCGTGCCCGCGCAGTTCAGCGCCACCATTCCATTGACTGCCCATCAGCGTGCGGCCGACTACACGGTCGAGCGCACCCGGCTGGCGATGTTCGAGATCGTCGTCAGCGCGGCCGTGCTGGTCGGCCTCACGCTGCTGGGTGGCGTCGGCGCGCTCGACACGCTGCTGACGGGCTGGTTCGGCCGCGGCTACGGGCAGCAGGTCGCGCTCGTCGCCGCCGTGCTCGCGATCACGAGCGTGATCGACGTGCCGTTCGAGTATTACCGCCAGTTCGGGATCGAGCAGCGGTTCGGCTTCAACCGGATGACCCAGCGCCTGTTCTTCACCGACATGCTGAAGAACACGCTGCTCGGCGCCGTGCTCGGCCTGCCGCTGCTGTTCGTCGTGCTGTGGCTGATGAACCAGGCCGGCAGCCTGTGGTGGCTGTGGACCTGGATCGTCTGGGTCGCGTTCCAGATGCTCGTGCTGCTGATCTATCCGACCTTCATCGCGCCGATCTTCAACAAGTTCGAACCGCTGAAGGACGAAGCGCTGCGCGCGCGCATCGAGTCGCTGATGAAACGGTGCGGCTTCGCGGCGAAGGGGCTGTTCGTGATGGACGGCAGCCGCCGTTCCGCGCACGGCAACGCGTACTTCACGGGCTTCGGCGCATCGAAGCGGATCGTGTTCTTCGACACGCTGCTCGCGCGGCTGACGGGCCAGGAAATCGAGGCCGTGCTCGCCCACGAGCTCGGCCACTTCAAGCGCCGCCACGTGATGAAGCGGATGCTCGTGTCGTTCGTGCTGAGCCTCGTGCTGCTCGCGCTGCTCGGCTGGCTCGCGCAGCGCACCTGGTTCTATACGGGGCTCGGCGTCACGCCGTCGCTCGACACGAGCAACGCGGGCGCCGCGCTCGTGCTGTTCTTCCTCGCGATCCCCGTGTTCCTGTTCTTTGCAACTCCGTTCAGCAGCCTGACGTCGCGCAAGCACGAATTCGAGGCCGACGCGTTCGCGGCCAGCCAGACCGACGCGCAGGATCTCGTCAGCGCGCTCGTGAAGCTTTATGAGGACAACGCGTCGACGCTCACGCCGGACCCCGTCTACACGGCCTTCTACTACTCGCATCCGCCCGCGTCGCAGCGGATCGACCGCCTGATGCAGCACGCATGAGCCGGCCGACCTCCCGCAAGCCGGCCCCGCGCGCGTCGGGCGCGCCGCGTGTCGAAGGCCGCGTGATCGCGGCGCACGGCCGCCACTACATCGTCGCGCCCGACGACGGCGGCCCGATGCTGCAGTGCTTCCCGCGCGGCAAGAAAAGCGAGATCGCGGTCGGCGACCGCGTCGTGTACGAGCAGGCGTCGGCCGACCAGGGCGTGATCGTCGAGATCGGCGAGCGGCGCAACCTGCTGTACCGCTCCGACCAGTTCAAGTCGAAGCTGTTCGCGGCCAACCTCGACCAGCTGCTGATCGTGCTCGCGACCGAGCCCTATTTCAGCGAGGATCTGCTCGGTCGCGCACTGATCGCGGCCGAAGCGAACGAACTGAAGCCGCTCGTCGTGCTGAACAAGATCGACGTCGAGGCCGCGCTGCCGGTCGCCCGCGAGCGCCTCGCGCCCTACCGCGCGCTCGGCTACGACGTGCTCGAGCTGTCGGTGAAGGGCGCGCCCGACGATGCGCGTGCGCAGCTGATGCCGCATCTGGCCGGCCATTCGACCATCCTGCTCGGCCAGTCCGGGATGGGCAAGTCGACGCTCGTGAACCTGCTCGTGCCCGATGCCGAGGCCGCGACCCGCGAAATCTCGGCCGCGCTCAACAGCGGCCGCCACACGACGACGTTCACGCGCCTCTACCCGCTCGACGGCGGCGGCGCGCTGATCGATTCGCCGGGTTTCCAGGAATTCGGCCTCTACCACCTGACGGAAGGGCGCCTCGAGCGCGCGTTCCCGGAATTCCGCCCGCTGCTCGCGGACTGCCGTTTCTATAATTGCCATCATCTGCACGAGCCGGGCTGCGCGATTCTCGAGGCCGTCGCCGACGGCCGCATTGCACCGTCGCGGCATGCGCTTTACGCGCAGCTCGTGCACGAGGCAAGCCAGATCGTCCGCTGACCGCACGGCGGGCAGAAGGCGGCCGGTGCCCCGCCCGGCCTTCACCGACAGGAGCCGCGATGCGTTTCAAGGCCCCCGATCTCGCCACCGCGCAGCATTGGGCGAACGTGCTGCAGGTGGCCGGCATCGGCTGCGAGTTGCACAACTGCTACGCGACCGGTGCGCTCGGCGGCCTGCCCGCCGACGCGTGCACGCCCGAGCTGTGGCTCGACGACGAGCGCGACGATGCGCTCGCGCGGCGGCTTCTCGATGCCGCGTCGCACGGCCCGTCGGCCGGCGCCGCGCCGTGGCGCTGCCGTCAGTGCGGCGAGGCGCTCGAGGCCCAGTTCACCGCCTGCTGGCAATGTGGCGCCATACGCGATCCGCTCGACGATTGAGCGAATGGGTCACGCACAGCAAAAAGGCCGGCATGAAGCCGGCCTTTTCGTTTCATCGCGCATTGCGCTGCCGCGTCACGATACCCAGACGGCCAGCGTCAGCATCAACAGCAGGATCATCCACAGGATCACGGCGCGCCACACCAGGCCGACTGCGGACTGCAGCGTGCGCGGCGTGCAATCGTCACCGACCGTCAACGGACCGCTGTCGCCGACCGCCAGCGCGTCGAGGCTCGATGGTTCCGCGAGCGGCCCCGCGAGACGCGCGCCGAGCGCGCCGCTGCCGGCCGCGAGCAGCACGCCGTCGTTCGGGTCGGGCCACTGACGCGTGTGATTGCGCCACGCGTAGATTGCATCCTCGAAGTTGCCGACGATCGCGAAACCGAGCGCGGTCAGCCGCGACGGAATCCAGTCGATCACGAAGAACGCGCGCTGCGCGAACGTCGAGAACGCGGCCGTGCGATCGTCGCCCGGCGTCGACCAGCTGCGCGCGAGATATTCGGAGATGCGGTACAGCACCGCGCCGGCCGGGCCGATCGGCAGCACGTACCAGAAGAACACGCCGAACACGTGACGATGCGACGCAACGACCGCATGAATCAGCGTATGACGGACGATTTCGCCGACCGGCATGTCGACCGTATCGAGGCCCGTCCACTCGTGCAGGATTTCACGCGCGCGCGGCACGTCGTCGTTGTTGAGCGCGAGATGGATATCGGTGAAGTAGTGGCTGAACTGGCGAAAACCGAGCGTGAAATACACGACGGCGACGTTCCAGATGAACGCCAGCACGAAGCTCACCTTGTACAGCAGGAAGTAGATCAGCGCGACGATCAGCACCCACGGCAGCACGACCGCGAGCCATGCGAGCACGCCATGCTTTTGCTTGCCGGCGTCGAGGCCATGCGCGACGGTTTCCGCGTGAAACTGGAACAGCGCGAACACCGGATTGCTCGGCGACAACGCGCGGACCTGTTCGATGATGAGAGCGAGGAGAACCGAAAAGAAAGTCATGCGTGCGCCGTCTTCGGAGTTATGTCATTTTTTGCATAACGATAGCACAGCGTAAGCGACGCATGGCTGACGATGCGATCGCCCGGCGGCCGGCCGCGCGCGCCGCACAGCGCGGGAAGTCAGCCGGCTGCCAAGAAGCGGTAGAGATTGCGCAACATGCCGGCAGTTGCGCCCCAGATGAAGTAATGCCCGGCTGATTCGCCACTGGGATAGGGCATCGCAAAAAAACGACGCTCGCCGCCTTCCCAGCGGAACACGCGCACCTGGTGGTTCGCGGGGCTCATCAGGAACGCGAGCGGCACCTCGAAAATCTCGGCGACTTCGAACGTGTCGGCCTGCACGGTGAACGGCGGATGCACGAGCGCCACGACGGGCGTCACGCAGAAACCGGTCCCCGTCAGGTAGTCGGGCAGCGCACCGAGAATCTCCACCGGCTCGGCGGCCAGTCCGATTTCTTCCTTCGCCTCGCGCAACGCGGTTGCCGTCGCATCGCGATCGAACGGCTCGCGACGGCCGCCGGGGAAGCTGATCTGCCCGGCATGGTCGTTCAGGTGATCGGCGCGCTGGGTCAGCAGCACGGTGAGGCCGCTCTCGCGAACGACGAGCGGGATGAGGACGGCGGCGCTGCGCGGGTCGACGCCCTCCTGCAGCCGCGCCTCGCCGGGCTCGACGCTCCATTCGAGCGTGCGCGCAAAACGCTCGCGCAGCCCGGGCGGCGTCATCAGGCGGGACTCGATGGACGGCAGGCCCGCGCCGGTGCCTTCAACCGGCAGCACTTCGGGATCGATGATGGGGCGGCGATTCAATGGGGCTCTCGTGTTCGTGACATAACGAGCATATTGTCGCGCCAGAATGAAAAAAGCACCCGGGTGGGTGCTTTTTCCTTACAGCTCTTACTCTTGGGAAGCTGCTGCGGCGCGATCCTTCGACACCAGCTTTTCCTTGATACGAGCCGACTTGCCCGAACGCTCGCGCAGGTAGTACAGCTTCGCACGACGCACATCACCGCGACGCTTCACGACGATGCTCGCCAGCAGCGGCGAGTACGTCTGGAACGTACGCTCGACGCCTTCGCCCGACGAGATCTTGCGGACGATGAAGTTCGAGTTCAGGCCGCGGTTGCGAATCGCGATCACGACGCCTTCGTAAGCCTGAACGCGCTTGCGGTTACCTTCAACCACGTTCACGTTCACGATCACCGTGTCGCCCGGGGCGAAATCGGGGATCGTCTTGCCGGCGAGCGCGCGCTCGATCTCTTCCTGCTCAAGTTTTGCGATCAGATTCATTACTGACTCCTTATGCCATCTTGTCGGCGTTTGCACCCGCCCGTTTCCAGGCCTGGCCCCGATAGAGGATGGATTCACATCAGGCACCGCACACACATGCACGGCACCGCCATTTCCCGTCCGCGACGCCGCCTCAGGAGGCGTTCTTCGCTTCGCGTGCGAGGTTCGCAAGCCACGCCTCGTCGGCGCGACTCAGCAACTTCTCGCGGCGCGCCCGGACGATCAGGTCCGGCCGCTTCCGCAACGTATTCTTCAATGCTTCCCGCCGCCGCCACTTCTCGATCTCGGCATGATGCCCGCCGAGCAGCACGTCCGGCACGCGCATTCCCTCGTATTCCTCGGGGCGCGTGTAGTGCGGGCAATCGAGCAGCCCGTCGGCGAAGCTGTCCTGCACGGCCGACTGCGCATCGTTCAGCACGCCGGGCAACAGGCGCACGACGGCATCCATCATCGCCATCGCCGGCAGTTCGCCGCCGGACAGAACGAAATCGCCGAGGCTGATTTCCTCGTCGACACAACGGTCGAGCAGACGCTGATCGATCGCCTCGTAGCGACCGCACAGCACGATGACACCGGGCTCCTGCGCCATCCGCACCGCACGTTCGTGCGTGAACGGCGCACCTTGCGGCGACATCATCACCACCCGCGTGCTCGCGACGCCCTGCTCCGCCTGCGCGGCTTTCGCAGCACCGATCGCGGCCTCGAGCGGTCTGGCCAGCATCACCATGCCCGGACCGCCGCCGTACGGGCGATCGTCGACCGTGCGGTAGTTGTCCGTCGTGAAATCACGCGGATTCCAGGTGCGCAGCCCGAAGCGCTCCTGCTTCACGGCCCGGCTGGTGATTCCCCAGTCGGTCAGCGCGCGGAACATTTCGGGAAAGAGCGTGACGACGTCGAACTGCACCGCGCTCTCCGTAACCTGATTCATTAGTAATCGGCTTCCCAGTCGACGACGATGCGACGTGCCGCCTGATCCACCGTCTTGACGTAGACGCCGACGAACGGAATCAGCCGCTCGTCGGTGGTCGGCCGACCATCCTTGCCGACTGCCGGATACTCGACGCGCATGATCGAATGCACGCCGTTGTCGATCATCCCGCTCACCGTCCCGAGCGCCACCGATTGCTCGTTGACGACCTCGAGGCCGATCAGGTCGACCCAATAGAATTCGTCCGCGGACAATGCCGGGAAATCTTCCCGGCGCACGAACACGCGAAAGCCGCGCAAAGCCAGTGCGGCATCGCGGTCGCTGACACCCGCGGTATGCGCGACGACCGTGTCGCCGTGCGTCTTCGACTGCAGGATGCGGGCGGACAACCGCTCCCCACCCCGTTCCAGCCACCAGCGGCGCGCCGTGAGCAGCGCATCGCCGCCGCGACCGGCGTCGGCATGCGTCGCCACCTTGACCCAGCCTTTCAGGCCGTAGGCGTCGACTACTGCCCCGACCTCGACAGCATCGTCGGGCCAGGCTTGCACCGCTTCGAGACTGCCCTGCTCGGCAGCCGTACCGGCGCTCGCGACAGTGTCGCGCTCGACCGGCTTGCGGACGAATGCGCCAAACGACGCTCGCCCGCGCCTTGCGTTACCGGAATCGTGACCGGAC
This sequence comes from Burkholderia sp. USMB20, assembly GCF_000949135.2. GTDB lineage: Bacteria > Pseudomonadota > Gammaproteobacteria > Burkholderiales > Burkholderiaceae > Burkholderia. The sequence goes on from NZ_JTAN02000018.1 coordinate 478,984, forward strand.
ATCAATGCTCCTTGCAGCCGGCACGACCGGCACACCGCGCCATGTTAGGCAGCCGGTTGCGCCTTTTGCGCTTCCTTCACGAGACGCTGGACGGTCGGCGACAGTTGCGCGCCAACGCCTTGCCAGTACGTCAGGCGGTCCTGAGCGATACGCAGCGATTCGCCCTTCGTGGCGACCGGGTTGTAGAAGCCGACGCGCTCGATGAAGCGGCCGTCACGACGGTTGCGCGAATCGGTAGCAACGATGTTGTAGAACGGGCGCTTCTTCGAGCCGCCGCGAGCCAGACGGATGATAACCATATGAAATCCTTCGGGAAAACCGGGTTCGAAACTACTGAAACGTGCGATTATAGCCGGAAACCAAAGCCACAACAAACACTTACGCGCAAAAATTCCGCAGACGCCCTGTTCGCCGGGCATACAATCGTCGTGTCCACGACGCTCCCCGCCGCCATGCCGCTATTTCGCGTCACCTCGGCGCGCCGCGCGCAGCACCGCCTCGCAGGCTTGCTGACCGGCCTCGTCACCTGTCTCGCATCCGCCGCGGCTTGCGCCGCACCACCGGTGGACGAACTCGTCGTGCCACCCGGCTTCCATGTCGACGTGCTGACCAACGCCGTGCCGACCGCCCGTGAAATGGCGTGGTCGCCGCGCGGCATCCTGTATGTCGGCTCGCAGGAAGGCCGCGTACATGCCTTCGTGATGCAGGAGGGCCGGATCACTGCCCGCCATGTAATCGCGTCGGGGCTCGACACGCCCGTCGGCGTCGCATATCGCGACGGCGCCCTCTATATCTCCGCCGTGTCGCGCATCCTGCGCCTCGACCACATCGACGACCGGCTCGCCAGGCCGCCCGCGCCGGCGGTCGTGACGGACGCGCTGCCGACCGATCATCATCACGGCTGGAAATTCATCGCGTTCGGCCCCGACGGCAAGCTCTACGTGCCGGTCGGCGCACCGTGCAACGTCTGCCTCGCCGATCGCAGCCGATACGCGATCATCGCACGCATGCACGCCGACGGCAGCAACCGCGAAGTATTTGCCCGCGGCGTGCGCAATACCGTCGGCTTCGCGTGGCACCCCGATTCGGGCGAGCTATGGTTCACCGACAACGGGCGCGACATGATGGGCGACGACGTGCCCGACGACAAGCTGAACCGTGCGCCGCGCGCGGGCCTCGATTTCGGCTTTCCGTACTGCCATGGCGGCGACACGCCCGACCCCGAATTCGGGAGCCCCGACGTGTGCCGGCGCTACGCGCCGCCCGCGCTGAAACTCGGCGCGCACGTCGCGGCGCTCGGCATGCGCTTCTATACGGGGCCGATGTTTCCGGCGTCGTATCGCAACAACATCTTCATTGCCGAGCACGGTTCGTGGAATCGCAGCACGAAGGTCGGCTACCGCGTGATGCGCGCTGTCGTGTCGGCCGACGGCAGTCATACGCGCCAGACGCCGTTCATCACGGGCTGGCTGCGCGCGGACGGCAGCGTGTGGGGACGCCCGGCCGACGTACTGCCGCTACCGGACGGCTCGCTGCTCGTCAGCGACGACTACGCGGGCGCCATCTACCGTGTCACCTATGCGGCACCTTGACGCAGCCGAGGGGTGACCGGGCCCGACCGGGCATCGTAGAATGCGTGCCGGGCCCGAGCGCCCTGCGCCGGCCTGCCGGCCGCCCATGCCACCGATAATCCGCCGCCACCCATGTCCAGCAGCACCGCATCGCCCCGCCGCTTCCGCTCCAAGACGCTCACCGCCGCCCTCGCGTTCCTGTTCGGTTCGCTCGGCGCGCACCGCTTCTACCTGTACGGCTTGCGCGACGTGTACGGCTGGGCGCACCTGCTCGCGACGATCGTCGGGATCCCGGGTTTCCTGCTGCTCGCCGCGACCCAGCGCAGTGCCGGCCTCGGCTGGTGGCTCGCCGTGCCGGGTGCGATCTCGCTGCTGGCCGCGTTCCTCGCCGCGCTCGTCTACGGCCTGCGCCCCGACGAGAAATGGGACGCGCAATTCAATGCCGACACGGGCAAGCACAGCCGGTCAGGCTGGACGGTGATCTTCATCGTGATCTTCTCGCTGCTGATTGGCGCGTTCCTGCTGATGACCGCGCTCGCGCTGTCGTTCCAGACGTATTTCGAGTCGCAAGTCGAAGCGGCGAAGCAAATCTCGCAGTAAGCTGCCGACGCGGGTCGGTCAGAACAGGCTCATCTGCAAGTCGTCGCGCGATTTCGCGCCAGTTGCGCCCTTCACCGTGCGCGGCGCGGCCACCCCGGCCGCCGGCGCACCGCGAAACTGCGACAGATCCAGAATGCCGTTCCTGCGCTCGTTCAACCCGAGCCGCTTCACGGCCTGACGGAAACGCTGCCGCAACAGGTCGGCCCAGATCCCCTCGCCCTTCATCCGTTTCGAGAAATCCGAGTCGTAGTCCTTCCCGCCGCGCATGTCGCGCACGCGATTCATCACGCGCTCCGCTCGATCGGGGAAATGCGCGGCAAGCCAGTTCTTGAACAGTGGCGCGACCTCCCACGGCAGCCGCAGGATGATGTAGCTCGCGTGCGTCGCGCCGGCTTCCGCACAGGCTTCCAGCACACGCTCCATGTCCGGCTCGGTGACGAACGGGATCATCGGTGCAATGCTCACACCCACCGGCACGCCCGCGTCGCGCAGTGCGCGGATCGTACGCAGCCGGCGCGCCGGAGTCGCCGCACGCGGCTCGAGCGTGCGCGCGAGATCGGCGTCGAGCGTCGTGATCGTGACTGCGGCCATCACCTGCCCGCGCTCGGCCATCGGGGCCAGCAGATCCAGATCGCGCTCGATCAGCGACGATTTCGTGATCGCGGCGAACGGCAGCCCGTGATCGTGCATCACCTGGATCACGCTGCGCGTGATGCGCAGATCGCGCTCGACCGGCTGGTATGCATCGGTGTTGACGCCGAGCGCGATCGGCTCCGGCACGTAGCGCTTGCGCGAAATCTCGCGCTCGAGCAGTTCGGCCGCGTTGACCTTCGCATAGATTCGGCTCTCGAAATCGAGTCCCGGCGACAGGCCGAGATAGCTATGGGTCGGCCGTGCGAAGCAGTAGATGCAGCCATGCTCGCAGCCGCGATACGGATTGAGCGACACGCTGAACGGAATGTCCGGCGACTGGTTGTGCGTCAGGATGCTCTTTGCGCGCTCCTCGAACACCTGGGTGCGCAGCGGAGCAGGCAGATCGGTGTCGTCCGATTCGTGCGTCCAGCCGTCGTCGACCGCTTCGCGCAGTGCCGTTTCGTACCGCCCCTGGAGATTGTCGACCGCACCGCGCCCCTTGCGGGGCGCCGGCGGCGCTATCGGAAATTCGTTGTCGGACCGACCGTCCATGTGCTCACCCATTCGCCTGCACCCAATACTGTATATTTATACAGTATTGGGTGCAGCATGCCAAGGGCGAGATAGCGGGGCCGGCAGCAGGCCCCCGCCGCGCTCATTCGCCGACCGAAATCGTCAGCGTCTCCTTGATTTCCTCCATCACGACATAGCTCTTCGACTGCACCGCGCCGGGAAGTTGCAGCAGGATGTCGCCGAGCAGCTTGCGATAGTCGGCCATTTCGCCGATCCGCGCCTTGATCAGGTAGTCGAAGTCGCCGGACACGAGATGACATTCGAGCACCTCGTCGATCTTCATCACTTCGCGGCGGAACTGCTCGAACATGTTGCCGCCCTTGTGGCCAAGTGTGATCTCGACGAACACCAGCAGCGCGGCATCCAGCTGGTGAGGATCGACACGCGCGTGGTAGCCGGTGATCACGCCGTCGCGCTCCATGCGCCGCACGCGCTCGATGCACGGCGTCACGGTCAGTCCGACCTGTTCCGCGAGGTCCTTCATCGCCATCCGGCCGTCGTCCTGGAGCAGTTTCAGGATGCGCCGGTCGAGCTTGTCGAGCGAGCGTACTGGCTGGCGTTGCGTTCTCATTTGTTTATGCTGAAAACCTGAAAAATACGATAACAAAACCTACACATTCGACAATAACATAGCGCAAAAAACTAGATCAGCTAGAGGTTACACGGAGACGCAGGTGCGCCCGGCCTCGACCTGATCCCTTCCATCTGGAGCAGCTATGCGAGTCGTCATTCTGGGCAGCGGTGTGGTGGGCGTGGCAAGCGCGTATTACCTCGCGCGCGCCGGTCATGAAGTCACGGTGATCGACCGGGAAGCCGGCCCGGCGCTCGAGACGAGCTTCGCAAACGCAGGTCAGATCTCGCCCGGCTATGCGGCGCCGTGGGCCGCGCCCGGCGTGCCGCTGAAGGCCGTCAAGTGGATGTTCGAGAAGCACGCGCCGCTCGCGATCCGCCTCGACGGCACGCGCTTCCAGCTCCAGTGGATGTGGCAGATGCTGCGCAACTGCACGGCCGAGCGCTATGCGGTCAACAAGGGCCGCATGGTCCGCCTCGCCGAATACAGCCGCGATTGCCTGCAGGCGCTGCGCGCCGACACGGGCATCGAGTACGAAGGGCGCACGGGCGGCACGCTGCAGCTGTTCCGCACGCAACAGCAACTCGACGGCGCGGCGAAGGACATCGCGGTGCTGCAGGAAGCGAACGTGCCGTTCGAACTGCTGTCGCCGGCCGAACTGAAAAATGCCGAACCGGCGCTCGCCGCCGTGTCGCACAAGCTGACCGGCGGCCTGCGCCTGCCCGGCGACGAAACGGGCGACTGCCAGCTGTTCACGACGCGCCTCGCGGCGCTCGCGGAATCGCTCGGCGTGAAGTTCCGCTACAACACGCCGATCGACACGCTCGCGATCGCGGGCGGCAAGATTGCCGGCGTGCAGTGCGGCAGCGAGACGGTGCGCGCGGATGCGTACGTCGTCGCGCTCGGCTCGTATTCGACCCGCTTCGTCTCGAACCTGATGAAGATTCCGGTCTATCCGCTGAAGGGCTATTCGATCACCGCGCCGATCGTCGACGAGACGGCCGCCCCCGTGTCGACGGTGCTCGACGAAACCTACAAGATCGCGATCACGCGTTTCGACCAGCGCATCCGTGTCGGCGGCATGGCGGAGATCGTCGGTTTCGACAAGAACCTGCGCGCAGCGCGCCGCGAAACGCTGGAAATGTGCGTGAACGACCTGTTCCCGGGCGGCGGCGACACGTCGAAGGCAACCTTCTGGACGGGCCTGCGCCCGATGACGCCGGACGGCACGCCGATCGTCGGCCGCACGCCGGTCTCGAACCTGTTCCTGAACACCGGCCACGGCACGCTCGGCTGGACGATGTCGTGCGGATCGGGCCAATTGCTCGCCGACCTGATCTCGGGCAAGAAGCCGGCGATCCAGGCCGACGACCTGTCGGTGCATCGCTACCTGAAGGACGTGGCCGGCCAGACGCGCCCGGCATACGCATAAGTCGGGACGGCCCGCGGCGACGCAGGCCGGTCGGTATCAGTGGAGAAGGCGCCCGTCAGGGCGCCTTTTTCGTTTCAGCGCATGCGATACCGGCTCGGAAAGGGGCTTGCGTGAACGCGCACGCGCATTGCCCCTTCGCTCCGGCGATCGATGCTTCGGTCCCACCTGCTCGCACAAAAACTGTTCCGTACGGCATGGTGCGATGGCGATGCGCTGCATCGAAGACAGATGCGTCCCCGCCCCTTCTGCCATTGCGCAAAAAAAGGGGCGCTCATCGCGCCCCTTTCGTACGACTTGCTGCCGAAGCATCAAGTCACGCAGCGTCAGCCCAGCTCGTTCACGAGCTCCGGCACGAGCGCGAACAGATCGCCGACGAGCCCGTAGTCGGCCACGCTGAAGATCGGCGCTTCCGGATCCTTGTTGATCGCGACGATCACCTTCGAATCCTTCATGCCGGCCAGATGCTGGATCGCACCCGAGATGCCGACCGCGATGTACAGCTGCGGCGCGACGATCTTGCCGGTCTGGCCGACCTGATAGTCGTTCGGCACGTAGCCGGCGTCGACTGCCGCGCGCGATGCGCCGAGCGCGGCGCTCAGCTTGTCGGCCAACGGCTCGAGAACCTTCGTGTAGTTCTCGCCGCTGCCCAGGCCGCGGCCACCCGACACGATGATGCTCGCCGACGTCAGTTCCGGACGGTCCAGCTTCGTCACTTCACGGCTCACGAACTGCGACTTGCCGGCGTCCGCCGCCGCTTCGATCT